>OY843766.1:0-3720766 GCA_963693065.1 uncultured Granulicella sp.
CTGCGGTTTTGGGAGAAGTTCCAGGCGATGGTGAGGGTGAGGGCGCCGCCGTTCGATCTGGCGTGGGGGGCCAGGGAGAAGGACAGGGTAGAGGGGGAGACGCTGAGGGTAAGAGAGTCAGCGACCTTTGGAGTCACGATGCGGGCGGTGGTGGCGGTGGGGTGAGAGTGGAAGACGAGTTGGGCTTGCAGGCTGGCGGGGACAGTGGCGAGGATGAGGATGGCGAGGAGGTGTTTCATTTCAGCGATGGGTCTGCGGGCTGGGGAGGCGTCTGACGATGAAGGTTTCTTCCTGATTCTGGTTTTCCTGGGCGGGGTTTGGGATGGGGCCGCTCCAGGCGACGGTGGGGGCGAAGATGGTCTGGTAGAGGCCGCCCTCCAGGAAGCGGTCGGACTGGAGGAGGAGGGAGTGCTGGTGGGATTTGTGCTCGCGGAGCTCGAAACGGCCGCGGGAATCGGTGTAGATGAGGAGGTGGTCTACGAGGAGTGCGGCGCCGGGGACGGGCTCACCGGTGATGGTGATAACGCGGCCGCGGAGGAGCATGCGGCCGATGGCGTCGCGGGAACCGGGGAGGGTAGAGGGCTCGGCGGCGGGGTTGCGGGAGAGGAGGCCGGTGCCGCCGGTGGTGTAGAGGAGTTTGCCATCGGGCGCGACGAAGCTGGTGCCGGTGAGGGTGACGCGGCCGAAGAGATGAAGCTGGAGGTTGGCGATGAGGACGCGCTCGAAGGGGTCGTCGAGACGGGCGGGGACGTAGAAGAATTCGTAGTCGGCGGAGAGGGTGGCGAGGTTGGAGAGGAAGGCGGCGCCGGCGCCGTAGGTGACCTGGCCGCTGGAGGCGTTGGTGACGGCGGAGATGCTCCAGCGTGGGGTGATGGTCTGGCGGACGGTGGAGATGAAGACGGCACTAGAGTCCGAGGCGGATGGGCGGCTGACAAGGTAGGCGAGCTGGAGGTCTGTGTGGGGACTGAGTGCGCGGGAGGCGGAGATGAAGGAGGCGAGATTGCTGTGGGTAGAGTCAGAGGATTGAGAGACGGTGGCGGCAAGGTTGATGCCGAAGAGCTGGGCGTTGGTGGTGGCCTGGGTGACGCGGCTGCGGGTGTTGGCGGTGGACTGGTAGACGGGGGTGAGGAAGTTCTGGCGGGAGAGGGTGAGGCCGATTTTGGGGGTGATGCGGAGGACGAGCTGGAGATTTTCGCGGTCGGGCTCTGAGTTGATGGGGGTCTGGACGTTGGTGCGGCGGAAGTTGACGGCGGCGGCGATATAGGAGGCGTCGAGATCGAAGCGGCGGCGGTGGGCGGAGAAGCTGAGGGCGCTGTAGGGCTCGCCGGCACCGAGGCCGAGGGTGGCGGCTAGTTGGGTTTGGGCGGAGTCGGATTTATAGGCGAGGGAGGCGAGGACGGTGGGCTTCTGGGCTACGAGGAGGGTGGTGGAGAGCTGGGTGTTGGTGCCGACCTGGTCAGAGGCTTTGAGGATGAAGGTGGGATCATCGACGGTGGAGGCGGTGAAGAAGGGTGTGTTGAAGCCGGTGGCGGTGGTGCCGGCGAAGAGGTAGGTGGAGGAGGTGTCAGAGGCGGTCTTGTAGGCGAGGCCGAGGCCGGTGAGGTAGTGGCCGGTTTCGAAGAGGTCTGTGGGGAGATCGAAGGGGATCTGCTGGGTGCCGAGGGCGAGCTCGCCGCGCTCAAAGTGGCGGACGGCGCTGCCGCCGGCGTAGAAGTGGCCGCCAATGGTGCCGCCGCCGAGGCTGGCGGAATAATCCTGGGAGCGGAGGGAGAGCTGGCCGCCGGAGGCTTGATCGAGAGTTGAGGTGCCGCCCGAGACCTGCACGACCTGCGCCCGGATAACGGGAACGCAGGCGAGGATCAGGACGAGGGTGGTGGGGCGTAGGGGCATGGGTTATTCGGGTAGGACTTGGGCTTGAGTGATGGGGCGTTTGAGGGTGAAGCCGGGGAAGTGGAATTCGAGGCCGGTGGGTGGGGTGGAGGCGGTCCAGGCGAGATCGACCTGGCGCTTGCGGCCGGGGAGGAGCGGGAAGCCGCCGAGATCGCCGGTGGCGTGCGGGCCGGTGGGGGTGACGGACTGGACGCGGATGAGGGAGTCGCTTTGGTTGGCGATGGTGCCGGTGATGTGGCCGGTGGTGGCGTCGTAATTGATGGCGGTGATCTGGAGCTGGGTCTGGTCAAAGGGGCGCTTGCTGTAGAGGTAGACGGTGTGGGGGAGCATGAGGCGGAGGTCGACGCCGGGGCTGTGGGAGGGGGAGGAGAAGGTGGCGTAGACGGTGAACCATGAGGGGAGCCGCTCGGCGGAGGCGCGGTAGAAGACGTAGTGGGTTTGCTGGGGCTGGAGGACGAAGGACATGGCGGAGAGCTCGACGTGGATTTCGGGGTCGAGGTCGCGGTAGAGGCCTTTGCCTTGATCGTCTACGTCGAAGGAGCGTGGCTCAAGGACGACGACCATGGGGATGAGGGAGTTGTTGGTGACGGCGAACTTGCCTTCGGCGGCGCCTTTGTACTCGGTGATGACGGGCTGGATGCTTTGGGCGGCACAGGTGGCGGCGGCGGCTAGGAGGAAGGCGGCGAGGTGGAGGGAGGGGGTCATTTGGGCTCGGGGTGGGGCGGGTTAAAGGGCTGGTTCTACAGGGCTTGGGCCTGGAGCATCATGGTGCCGGTGTAGGAGGCGGCGGGGAGCTGGGGGAGGGAAGTGGTGTTGATCTGGAGGGTGAGGGTATCGGTGCGGTTGGACTCGCGATTGGAGGTGGAGATGGGCTGGGTGAAGAGGGTGAGGCCGGCGCCGGAAGGGCCCAGGGCGGCGCTCGCGGTGAAGGCGGTGTAGGTGGAGGGTGTGCCGGTGGTCATCTGGCCGAAGACGTCTGACGAGGGGATGTTGACGGTGGTGGTGCCGGCGTAGCTGAGAGCGGCGGCGGAGCTGGCGAAGTAGCCATCGAGGACGACGTTGGCGCGGCCCTGGGCGAGGACCCAGGTGGTGACGATCTGGATGCCAGTGCTGCCGGTGGAGACGCCGCCGTTGGGCACGAGAGAGAAGGAGACGGAGGAGGGTGAGACGGCGAGGGTGAGGGATTCGGCCATGGTGGCGGTGAGGGAGACGCTGGAGGCGGAGGAGTTGACCTGGGCGTGGGCGATGGCGGGGATGGCGAGGAGGAGGAAGGTGAGGCGGGGGTTAAGACGACGCATGGGTGGCTCCTGTCGACCGAATCAAGTTTGAACTTGGTTCTGTGTGGTTATCGGCAGGATTGGGTGGAACTGTAGATATTGGTTGGGGCGGGGTGTGGCCCATGCTGTGCGGTGGACTGCGCGGCATGGGCCTCCGGGTTAGTTTGTGCCTAGTTTGAACTTGGCGAGGAGGGTGGCGATGTCGAACTTGGTGCCGAAGAAGAAGCGGATGTCGTCCGGGGCGGTGAAGGCCTGATCCAGCTTTTCAGCGCCGACGGTTTTCTGGCCTATGTTGGCGTTGAGGCCGACATAGAGGGGGGTGGCGGGGATTTTGAGGAGGCCTTCGATGTCGAGGCGGTAGAGGCGTTTGCGGGAATCGAAGAAGACCTGGCCGGCTGGGAGGCTGTAGGTGGAGCAACCCGCGGGTGCATTGCTGGTGCTTCCTACCGCGGGATCGCGATTGGAGCCTGCGTTGGTGGCGTCGCAGACGTAGCTTTGGAGGCTGCTGTAGGGGCCTATGGTGATGTCGAGGTAGCTGAAGGTTTCAGGGGCGCGGCTGGTGGAGCGGGTGAGCTCCATGTGGCCGATGCGGGCGCCGTAGCCCCAGTAGTTGTAGGCTCGCTCGAGGGTCTGGGTTTGGGTGATGTTGCTGCCCGAGGCGATGGTGGTGATGGTCGATGGGGCGGTAAGGGTGTCGAAACCGACCTTGCCGAGGGGTGCGAAGAAGAGGGCGTTGGGCTTGTGGGCGTACTCCCAACGGCCGATGAAATAGGGGAGGTAGGCGCCGACTTCGACGCGGGCGGTCTGGGGGACGGTGAGGACGTTGGTGGTGGGGGTGTTGGAGTTGTTGGAGGCGAGGGTGCTGACGGGAATGGCGGTGAGACGGGTTTGGAAGTAGGTGCTGAAACCGGGCTTGAGGTGGTCGAGACGCCGGGCGGGGGTGAGGAGATTGGTGTCGGGGTCGTAGCATTTGGCGCGGACGAAGGCGGCGTCGGGGCCGGCCGCGCGGTGCGGGGGGATGCGCAGGTAGCAGCCGGGGAGACCCCACGCCTTTTCCACATTGAGGGCGTAGAACTGGTGGGCTTGTGAGAAATTGCCCTGGTTGGTGGATCCGGTGGCGGAATTGCCGGCGTCGTTGCTGATGAGGAGGCCGGCGGCGAAGTCGACGTGGACGCGACCCCAATCAAGGGCGCCGGGGACGGTGAGGATGGCGGTTGTGTAGGTGAGGTCGTCCTTGCCGAGGGTTACGGTGTGGGCGGGGAGGATCTGGATGAGGTGGAAGCGCTGACCTTCGACGAGAGGGGTGGCGAGGGTGAGGGAGAAATTGCCGGTGGTGTCGGTGGCTACGAGGGTGCCGGGGACGCCTGAGGTGGTGGTGATGGGGAGGAAGCGGGAGGTGGGGAGGTAGCGGTCGTCGGTGTTGAAGGTGGCTTTGGAGGCGGGCGTTGGGGTGCCGGGGGTGATGGTGGTGTCCAGGTAGTCGTCGTCAGAGACCATGGCGATGTTAACGGTGGCGCCGGCGGGGGACGGTGTCGCGCTACCGGTGATGGTGATGGCGCCGGGGGCGATTTGGGTTTTGATGAGGATGGTGGTGATGGCGAGAGAGGTGACGACGGTGGTGGGTCCGCCGGTTTGCTGGGCGAAGGCTTGGGTGGGGTCATCGAAAAGATGATTCTGCGGTGGGAAGAACTGGATGGCTACTTGCTGGCCGGAGGTGAGAGGGTTCTGGAGGGTGATGGCGAAGGTGCCGTCGGTTGAGGTGAGTGGTTGCTGGGTGACGAGGTTGGCGCTGGTACCGAGCTTTTGCTGGGCGCGGTACCAAACGCAAGGGGGTGTCGATGCGCCAGTGGGAACGGTTTGCGCGTCGCAGAGGAGGACGACGATGGTGGGGAGGTTGCCGGTCATGGGAGGGGTGGCGGAGGCGTTGGCGGCGATGGCGGGGCTGGGTAGAGGGGAGATGGTGCCGGTGATGTTGGTGACGCCATCGCGCAGGACCGAGGTGAGCGTAATGGTGGGGACTGGGAGCGTGGCGAAGGTGGTGAAGGGGTGGAGACCGGTGGAGAGCGCGGCGGTGATCGTGGTTCCGGAGGCGGGTAGAAGCTCGAAGGAGGCTGCGGCGCCGGCGGGGAGAGGCGCGGCGAGTTGGAGGGTGAAGGTGCCATCGGGATTGATCTGGGCGGCGGTGGTGCCTGAATTGAGGGCGACGGGGAGTGGATCGTCGGTGCCGTTCGCGAGTTTGAGCTGGATGCGTGGTGCCGGGGCGGCGGCGGGCAGGCCGTGGAGGATGCCGGAGATTGCGGGCTGGCCGGCCTTGAGAGGGCTGGTGATTTCAAGGGTGAGATCGCTGAGGGCAACGGGTGTGGATGGGGTGGCTGGCGGTGGGGCTGTGACTTTGGGTTTGGTGGTTGCGGGGGCGGGCTTGGTAGCGGCGACGGCGATGGGGCCGTCGGTGATGGTGAGGGTGTACTTGAGGGTGACGGTGTGGGTTGGGTCGGTGATGTCGATCTGGACGGGGGCTGCGGCGACGGCGGTTAGGGGGGTGCCGGAAAGGATGAGGTGGGGGCAGTCGAGGGTTAGGCCTGCGGGTGCCTGTAGCTTGCAGGTGAAATGAGCGATTTCAGGGCCGGTGACGCCGGTGATGCTGATGGAATAGGGGATGCCAAGCTGGGCCTGGGGGAGGGAGGTTGTAGTTGCCGGTTGTGGCTTGGTCGCTGAGGATTTGTTGGCTTTGGGCGGGGTTGCGGGTGGGGTCTGGGCGTGGATGGTCGCAGCGGCGAGAAGCAAGGCAGAAAGGGCAAGACTCTTCATGGGATCCCTCTGGATTGGATTGAGTGCGACAGCGGGGCCTGTGAGTGAGGAAGGTGGCGCACGGTCGCTGAGAGGCGACGACGCTGGACGCCAGGACTCACTGCTGATGTGTGGGGTTGAACCGGAAGGATGGTGCTATACGTTTGGAATCTGTGTGGTCAAAGTAGCACACGATGTGGGGCGTGGGAGCAGAATAATTTCAGCGGGGTTGGTTTCCTGCGGTGGTGTGATGTGGGAGTATCATTTCGCTACCGGGGTGCGTCTAACCCGAGACTTCAGAATTTCAGATTGAGCCGGTTGGAGAGTTGCTGAATGCCTAAGACTTCGAAGATTGCTTTGCTGGTGGTTTCGGCCGTGCTGGTGCTGACGGTTTTGATGGGCGTGCGTTCGACCGGGGTGGCGGCGGCGTCGGAACCGCAGGAAGGGTCTTACCGGCAGATCAATGTTTATACCGAGGTGCTGCGGCATATCCAGTCGGACTATGTGGAAGACCCGAATATTCCCGCGGTGACGAATGGTGCGCTGCGTGGGCTGCTGGAGTCGCTGGATGCGGACTCGAGCTACCTGACGCCGGCGGATTACAAGCTCTACAAGGCGGCGAAGGCCAAGAACGAAGGCAAGGCGCAGGTGGGGATCAATGTGTCGAAACGGTATGGCTACGCGACGGTGGTGAGCGTGGTGCCGGGGACGCCGGCGGATCGTGCAGGACTGGTGGATGGGGATATTGTGGAGGCGATCGATGGGCGGGATACGCGGGATGTTTCGCTGGCCGCGATCGACATGATGCTGGAAGGGCCAGCGGGGTCTGAGGTGGTGATTTCAGTTGTGCGGCCGAAGAAGCCGGTGCCGGATAAGCTGCCGTTGACGCGGGTGATGGTGCAGGCTCCGCCGGTGGGAGAGACTTTGTATGAGAACTCGACCATTCTTTACCTGAAGCCGGTGGTACTGGATAAGGCCCATGTGGATGCAGTGGAAGCGAAGCTGAAGGCGGCGGGCAAGACGGGGAATAAGAAGGTTCTGCTGGATCTGCGGGATGTCGCGGCAGGGGATATGAGCGAGGCTACGCGGCTGGCTAACTTCTTTTTGAAGAGTGGGACGATCGCGACGCTCGAAGGGCAGCGGGTGGAGAAGCAGACGTTTACGGCTGATCCGGCGAAGGTGATCGACCCGACGGCAAGCATGGAGGTTCTGGTGAATCGCGGAACGTCTGGCCCGGGCGAGCTGGTGGCGGCGGCGCTGCTGGATGACAAGCGGGCGGAGCTGGTGGGGGAGAAGACGTTTGGCGAGGGCGCGCAGCAGAAGACGTTCGAGTTGGCGGATGGCGCGGCGCTGATTCTTTCTGTGGCGAAGTATGGGACTCCTTCCGGCAAGAAGCTGCAGGATGATGGGGTTACTCCGGGTGTGCTGGTGGCGGGGAATATTCCGGATCAGGATGATACTGACAGTGAGGACGCGACGCCTGTGACTGCGACGACGCCCGCGCCTGTGAAGCCGAGTGTGCAGGTGGATGAACAGTTGAGCAAGGCGCTGGATCTGCTGAAGGCGAAGGCGGCCTAGTTTTCGGCAGCGCGGCCGGGTTGGGGCCGTGCTATCGTTTTGATGGCCGTGAACAGCGTATTCAAGGACGAGGAAACTGGGGAGGCGGTCGTGCCTGCATGGAAGGTGCGACTGCATCACCTGTGGCTGCGCGGCACGTTGCGCGGGGCGGATTATCCTTCGCGGAGGATTGCGAGCCGGCGGACGTTTCTGGTGCTGGTGGGTATGGCGGCGCTGTTCGGGGCGGTGGCGGGGTTGGCGGTGGTGTATTCGATCGACTTGCCGCAGATGGAAGACCTGGCGAAGTACAGGCCCAACACCACGACGGAACTGCTGGACGTGAAGGGGCGGGAGATTGGGTCGTTTGCGCTGGAACGTCGGGTGGTGGTGCCTTATACGGATATTCCGGATAGCCTGAAGGCTGCGATTATTTCGATTGAAGACAAGCATTTTGAGAGCAACTGGGGGATCAACCTGGCGCGGGCGGTGGAGGCGGCTTATACGGACCTGCATGAGCATAGCCGGGCGCAGGGGTCGTCTACGTTGACAATGCAGCTGGCGCGGAACTTGTTTTTGTCGTCGCAAAAGACTTATAGCCGGAAGCTGCAGGAGATGTTTTTGACCGTGCAGATTGAGCGGCGGTTTACCAAGGAACAGATTTTGACGCTGTATGTCAACCAGATCTACCTGGGGCATGGGCGGTATGGGTTCGAGGCGGGAAGCGAGTTTTACTTCAGCAAGCATTTGAAGGATGTGACGCTGGCGGAGGCGGCGCTGCTGGCGGCGCTGCCGAAGGGGCCGGAGCTGTACTCGCCGCTGCGGAACCCGGAGCGTGCGCTGAAGCGGCGGAACCTGGTGCTGAACGAGATGCTGGGTGATGGGAAGATTACGGCAGAGCAGGCGGCGGCGGCGAAGGCGGCTCCGCTGGGGTTGAAGATCGAGACGCCGCCGAACTCGCTGGCACCTTACTTTGTGGAAGAGGTGAGGAAGCAACTGGAGCGTGAATACGGGGTGGATGAGGTGCATGGGGCGGGGTTGCGGGTTTACACGTCGCTGGACCTGGACCTGCAGCAGGTGGCGAACAAGGCTGTGCTGGATGGGACGGCGCGGTATGAGCGTCGGCATGGGTGGAAGGGGAACCTGCAGAATGTGATTGCGGGTGGTTTGGACCCGGTGACGTACAAGCATCCAGACTGGGCGCAGCGAGTGGTGAAGGACGACTATCTGCACGGGATGGTGACGCAGGTTTCCGCAAAGAGCGTGATGGTGAAGGTGGGGCCGCAGCAGGTGGTGATGACGCCCGAGGACTGGGCTTGGACGCAGCAGAAATCGGCTGAGAGTTTTTTGAAGGTTGGGGACCTGGTGTATGTGCAGGTGACGGCGATGGAGGCGAACGGGTTTGGGAAGGCGACGCTGCAGCAGGATACGGGGGTGCAGGGGTCGATGATGGCGCTGGACAACTCGAATGGCGAGGTGCTGGCGATGGTGGGGGGGCGGGACTTTGCGCTGAGCCAGTTCAATCGTGCGACGCAGAGTCAGCGGCAGGTGGGGTCGAGCTTCAAGCCGTATGTTTATACGGCGGCGATTGAGGCGGGTGCGAAGCCCACGGACATTATCGTGGATGGGCCGACTACGTTTCCGACGCCGAATGGGCCTTATACGCCGCATAATTATGAGCCGAACTGGCGGGGCGCGATGACGCTGATCCAGGCTTTTCAGGAGTCGCGAAATATTCCGGCGCTGAAGCTGGCGGACCGGGTGGGGATCCGGAAGGTGATCGAGGTGGCGCAGCGGTTTGGGATTACAAGCAACCTGCCGCCGTTTTTGCCGATCGCGATTGGTGCGGCGGATATCACGCTGGCGGAACAGGTTTCAGGGTATAGCGTGTTTCCAAATGATGGGATACGGATTGCGCCGCACTATATTCGTAAGGTGACGGAGGCGGACGGGGTGCCGCTCGATAGCAAGAATGCGGATGTGAAGGAAGTGATCTCCGTAGAGACGGCGCGGAGCATGATGATCCTGCTGCAGGCTGTGATTCAGCATGGGACGGCGGTGCAGGCGGCTGGTTTGAAGCATCCGCTGGGTGGAAAGACGGGGACGACGAACGACTTTACGGATGCGTGGTTTATAGGGTTTTCACCGAGTGTGACGTGTGGGACGTGGATCGGGTTCGATGACCGGCAATCGCTGGGCAAGGGCGAGCAGGGAGCGAAGGCGGCGCTGCCGATGTGGATCGACTTTATGAAGGCGGCGATTGCGGGGAAGGATACGGAGGCGTTTCCGACCGGGAATATGCCGAAGAAACAGTTGGATGTGCCGGTGGGGGCTGGGACGCCGACCGCAGAGAAGAAGACTGATGATGGCGATGCTCCCGATGCGGACGATCCGGATGATGGTGGGGTGAAGTTGCTGCCTGCTGCGCCGAAGCCGGCGGCTCCTGAGAAGGTTCCGGGGATTCCTGTGGCTCCGCCGGCGAGTGTGCCTGCGCCTGTGGTGCGGGTGCCGGTGAGTCCGGCTACTGGGGCTCCGCCGGCCTGATCGTGGGTGGGGTGCCCCCCCCGGGTGTTCAGGGCAAAATCTTCATTCGATTTGGGTTAGGGGTGGGTTAATGGGGTTTTTGCACCAAAAGCTGGCATGGTTTTGGGTTTGTTTCCGGGACCGAAGGGAGTAACCCCACGATAACTCGCCTGCGGCTCGTGATCATGGGGCACCCGTCGGGGTCGGTAATTCTTAGAGCCTGGCCAGGGTGAAGAAGCGGTTGGCGCGTTGGACGTCGAGGCCGATCTGGGTGCGGAGGGCGTCGGGGGTGGGGAAGCGATGCTCGGGGCGGAGGCGCTTGAGGAAGGTGAGTTCGAGGGGGGTGTCTTCAGTGAGGCCGACTGGGTGGAAGTTGAGGAGGTGGGACTCTACGGTGAAGGAATCGGCGCCGAAGGTGGGGCGGTTGCCTACGTTGGTGACGGCGCGGAAGCACTCCTGTCCGATGCGGAGGGTGGTGATGTAGACGCCGTTGGCGGGGAGTAGCTCGGGGTAGGGCGCGAGGTTGATGGTGGGGACGGTGTAGCGGGTGCCGTAGCCGCGGCCGGAGGCTGGTGTGGAGCGGATGGCGAACGAGCGGCCGAGGAGGGCGCGGGCCTGGGCTAGGGAGCCGGCGGCGATGAGGGTGCGGATGCGCGAGGACGAGATGGGGGCTCCGCGGAGGAATTGCGGGGGGCAGATGGTGGCTTTGAAGCCGAGGTCCTGGCCGAGGAGTTCGAGAGCGTGCATGTCGGCGGAGGCTTTGTAGCCGAAGCGGAAGGTTTCACCTTCGTGGATTTCGGCGGTGTGGATGGAGTCGCGGAGGAGGTCGCGGGCGAATTCGAGTGGGGTCAGGGCGGCGAGGGCGGGGGTAAAGGGGAGGACGAGGACGGCGTCGACCCCGGTGGTGGCGAGGAGCTCGAGTTTCTCGGGCAGCGGGGTGATGAGGGAATGGGGGGCGTCCGGGCGGAGGACGCGGACGGGGTGGGGATCGAAGGTGATGGCGAGGGAGCGGAGGCCGAGGGCGCGGGCGCGGGCGTTGACGCGGGTGATGACCTGGCGGTGGCCGCGGTGGACGCCGTCGAAGTTCCCGATGGTGGCGACGACCTGGCCGAAGCCGGGTGGGATTTCGGCGAGGGAGTGGAAGATTCTGGTCTGGGCCTGGGGTGGGGTGATGTCGAAGGTGAGTTTCAGGCCGTCGTAGGCGAGGTGGATGTTGGGAGGGAGGATGGCTTCGATTTCGGACTGGTCGAGATCGTGGGAGATGTGGGTGAAATAGGCGCGGCGGGGGTTGATGCGCTCGACGAAGGCGATGGATTTGGCGAGGTGGGAGTGGCTGGGATGGGGTTCGCGGCGGAGGGCGTCGATGATGAGGATGTCGAGGTTTTCGAGCAGGGGGTAGGCTTCGGGGTGGAGGTCGGAGAGGTCTGTGAGGTAGGCGGCTGAGCCGAAGCGGTAGCCTACGATGTTCTGGCGGCCGTGGATGACGGGGATGTGGAGGAACTCGGCGCCGAAGAGGGGGACGGACTGACCGGGCGGGGGGATGGGGTGGAGGGAGACGCGGGCGCTGGTTGGATAGCGATGGGCGGGGTCGAAGGTGTAGTCGAAGACGCGACGGAGGGCGGCGGTGGTGGTGGGGTCGGCGAAGAGGGGGATGCCGGCGGGGGTGCGGAAGGAGAGGGGGCGGAGGTCGTCGAGGCCGAGGACGTGGTCGGCGTGCGGATGGGTGTAGAGGACGGCGTCGACGCGGGAGATGTGCTCGCGGAGGGCCTGGGCGTGGAAGTCGGGGCCGGTGTCGATGAGGACGGTGTGGTCGTTGTATTGGACGGCGATGCTGGGGCGGGTGCGGCGGTTTTTGGGGTCGGCGGAGGTGCAGACGGCGCAGGTGCAGCCCAGGGTGGGGACTCCCATGGATGTACCGCTGCCGAGGAATGTGAGGGTGGCTTGCATTGTTCTGGAGTCTCGGTTTGTGGAGCACGGTGTTCAGGGGATGAGGTGGGAAAGCTTACCTCGGCGGCTAAAGCCGCGCTTGTTTTGGTGGCTTGTTGGCACGGCTGAAGCCGTGCCCTTAAGCAAAACTCTTCTTGCGCCGGTGAAGGCACGCGGTTAGACTTCCGGCCTCTAGCGGATGAGGCTGGGGCCGGGGCGGGGGGGTGGGGGGGCGTCGGGGGACTGGGCGCGTTGCTGGGCGTTGCGGCTGAGGGCCTGGGTGATTTCGAGGAAGGCGAGGCGGAGCTCGAAAAGGGCGCTGGTGGCGAGGAGGTTTTCGGCGGGGGTGAGTTGGCCGGCGGTGCGGTCTGTGAGGATGGTGAGCATGTCGATGGACTGGCGTGCGCCAAGGATATCGACCTGGGGCTGCTGGCCTTCAGGCGTGCCGCCGCCTAGCTGCATGATGCATTGCATGTAGACGGACTGGATGATGCCTTCGAAGGTGAGGGCGGGGGGGTGGTCGGCGCCGGGGTTAGCGGCGCGGATGGCGGTGTCGAGGCGGTCTGCGGTGGCGTTGAAGGCGAGGCGGGATTGCTCCATCTGCTCGGGGGTGGGGGCGGGGGGTAGATCTTGTTCGGGCTCGGCTGGTGGTGCGGGCGGGACGGCTGCGATGGGGGTGGGGGGGGGTGGCGCGGGGGGGACGGGGTCGCGGTGCTTGGCGGGGGAGGGGTCGGCGTCGGGGCGGGGCTCGCCGGCGGTGTTGAACTTGCGGCGGTCGGTGATGACGAAGGGGAGTGGCTTGTCGGACATGTGGGGGTCTCTCTCTGGTACTAGTGTAGATGGGATGCGGGGTGTGGGGGTTGGGTTGGGGGTGGTCGCCCCGTATGTTTGGGGGCAAAATCTTCATTCGATGGGGGTTAGTTGTGTTTTGGAGTGATCATGGGTGGGTGGCGGAAATGTGTGATGGGAACAACAGGAACGCGGATAAGGGCGGATCAAAGCGGGATAAGAACAGGCAACGGCAAGAACAGGAACGGGGACAGGGCGGGACAGGGCGGGAAAGAACAGGTGACGGGAAGGCGCATTCCTGCGGGATGACAGCTAGCGACGCGATCGGAAGGGCAAGAGCGGATTTGCTTTGGGGATGACAAACAAAGGCAAGAACAAGCAACAACAAAAGCCAATACGGAGATTCTTCGCTCCGCTCAGAATGACGGCAGTCTTGTTTGAACGATGGTTGCCGTGCTTTAGAGAAAGGGGAGGGAAGTTGGTGCGGCGATGCCGTTGGGGTAGGTGATGAGGGTTTTGAGGACTGTCTGGGCTGTCTGGTTGAGGGCTTCGCGGCGGATGTAGCCGAGGGCTATGGTTTGGTTGGCTATGGTGGTGATGGAGGTCAGTTCGCCTACGCTTTTATCGTTGGCGGTGAGGGGGGTGTTGGGGGTGGGGGTTTCGCCAGTCAGGACGAAGCCGGTAAAGGTGCGGTGGACGGCGCCGCGGGCGTGGATGCGCTCGACGATTTCCTGGCCGATGTAGCAGCCTTTGGAGAAGTTGAGGGCGCGGGTCTGGTTGGTTTCCTGGGGGAGGTCTTTGTCGCGGATGTCGGTGGCGTAGAGGGGGGTGCCGGAGAGAATGCGGAGCTGGGTCAGGGATTCGGGGGTGGCTTCGATGGCGGTGAGGTGGCGGAGGGTTTCGGTGAGGAGGCCGATGGTGGCGGGGTCGGACCAGAGCTCGAAGGTGGGGACGAGGGGGGAGTGGGTTTGGAGGAGGTCGAGGGAGGTGGTTTGCCAGGTGGTGGAAAGTAGGGTGAGGGGGGCTGGGGTGGGTAGTTCGAGGGTGGTGAGGAGGGTGGGGGCCTGGGGGCCGGCGAGGAGGAGGCCGGCTCGGGACTGGCCGAGGACTTCGAGCTCTACGTCATCCATGATGATGAAGCGGTCGAGGAGCTCGGCGAGGGTGGTGGGGTTGGCGGTTTGAAGGAGGATGGAGTCTGCGAGGAGGAAGGCGTAGGCGTCGGCCTGGATGCGGCCCTGGGGGTTGAGGAAGAAGGTGTAGCAGCCATGTCCGGGCGCGAGGGACTGGATGGCGTTGGTAGTCATGCCGTTGAGCCAGCGGACGCGGTCGGGGCCGGTGATGCGGAGCCAGCCGGTGGTGGTGATGGGGGCGAAGGCGGCGCGGTGGAGGAGGGCGTCTAATGGATCGGACAAACTTGGTGGGTCTTGCGGGGCTAGTGGGGGCAGGGTGAAGGGCATTTGCGTACACTCGATTATAGGCTTTGGGGATGAGGGGTTTGGCGATGCGGAAGTTTGTGCTGGGTGCTGTGGTGTTTGGAGTGCTGGCTGGGAGTGCGTGGGGGCAGGGTGATCCTTCTACGCCGCCGCGGGTGGCTACGCAGGGGGCGAAAGTCGATGACACGAAGGACCATGTGATGACGAAGCAGGAGGCACGGGATCTGCTGGCTTCTGTGGATGAAATCATGAAGTTTGTGAGTGCGGATACGGGGCTGGCGCCGGTCGAGAAGGTGAAGCGGAAGCTGGTGAGCCGGGAGGAAGTGAACCGGTACCTGGTGAAAAGTTTTAGCGAAGATGAGAGTGCGAAGAAGCTGCAGCAGTCTGAAATTGTGCTGAAGAAGTTTGGGCTGCTGAGCCGGGATTTCGATCTGAAACCGTTCTTGCTGAGACTGCTGACGGAACAGATTGCGGGCTACTACGACGATAAGACCAAGACGGTGAACCTGCTGAGCTGGGTGGAGCCGGAGGAGCAGAAGCCGGTGATGGCGCATGAGCTGACGCATGCGGTGCAGGACCAGAAGGTGGGGTTGGAGAAGTGGTCGAGCACGGGGTTCAAGGGGGAGAGTAAAACTGCCAGCGAAGACGCGGCGCGGGTGCAGGTGGATGAGCTGGAGACGGCGCGGCAGGCGGTGACCGAAGGCCAGGCGATGGTGACGTTTGTGGACTGGGGGCTGAAGGGGACGGGCAAGACGCTGGCGGATTCGCCCGAAATTGGGAAGGTGCTGAAGGATGCGGCGGCGGATCAGAGCTCGTCGCCGATTATGGCGAGGGCGCCGCTGTTGTTACAACGGTCGTTGGAGTTTCCTTACACGGATGGGTTGGGGTTTGAGCAGGCGCTGCTGATGAAAGGCGGGAAGAAGCTGGCGTTTGCGGCGGTGCTGGACGATCCGCCGGACTCGAGCTTCCAGGTGATGCATCCGGAGGCTTACCTGGCGCATGTGACGGTGCCGGCGCTGCGGCTGCCGGATGTGCATGGGGTGCTGGATGGGGAGTTCGAACCGTATGACGTGGGCGTGATGGGGGAGCTGGATGTGGAGATGATGGCGAGTCTTTTTGGCGGGCCGGAGATGGGGACGGCTCTGGCACCGCAATGGGCGGGCGGGGTTTACTATGCGGGGCAGAGGCGGGCGGCTACGGTGGCGGAGAAGGCGACTACGGGGTCGCTTGGGGTGATGTACTTTTCACGCTGGCGGAGTGAGGATGCGGCGAGTACGTTTGCGAAGTTGTATGGCGCGGAGCTGGCGAGAAAGTATGACGGGGTGAAGGAACGGAAGGCGGAGGAGGCTGATGGAGAGCAGGTGTTTACGACTTCAGAGGGCGATGTGTTGCTGTGGTTGCAGGGGGATGATTTTTTTGTTTCGGAAGGGATAGGGCTGGCGGCGGCGCGGAAGCTGCGGGATCAGAGCGAGGCGGCGCAGGGGAGTGGGCCGTTGAAGATGGCTTATGGGAAGGAGCTTGGGCTGGGGGCAGTGGGGGATTTTGGGCTGTTGAAAGTGGGGATGGATATTGGGCGATATACTTCGAAGCAGCGTTAGTTTGTGAAGGATGGGCGAGTGGAGAAGGTAGCGATCGGGATTATCGGTGGCAGCGGGCTTTATGCGATGCCGGGGCTGACGGGGCTGAAGGAAGTTGTGCTGGAGACGCCGTTTGGGGCGCCGAGCGATGCGTATATGGTTGGGGAGCTGGATGGGCGGCCGGTGGCGTTTCTGGCGCGGCATGGGCGTGGGCATCGCATACTGCCGAGTGAGCTGAACTTCAGGGCGAATATGTATGGGATGAAGATGCTGGGAGTGGAGTATGTGCTTTCGGTGTCGGCTGTGGGGAGTTTGAAGGAGGAGCATAAGCCTACTGATTTTGTGATTCCGGATCAGTTTATCGACCGGACATTTGCGCGGGTGGGGACGTTTTTTGGCGATGGTGTGGTGGCACATGTGGGGTTTGGAGATCCGGTGTGTGCGTTGACTGCGAAGGCGTTGAAGACGGGGTGTGACGCGGTGGGTGTGGTGGGGAAAGTTGGTGGGACGTATGTGTGCATGGAGGGGCCGCAGTTTTCTACGCGGGCGGAGAGCAATCTGTACCGGAGCTGGGGTGCGGATGTGATTGGGATGACCAACCTGCAGGAGGCGAAGCTGGCTCGGGAAGCGGAGATGAGCTATGCGACGCTGGCGATGGTGACGGACTACGACTGCTGGCGGGAAGGGCATGACGATGTGACGGTCGAGCAGGTGGTGGCGGTGATCCATCAGAACAGTGAGAACGCGGGGAAGGTGGTAAGGGCTGCTGTGGCGGCGTTGCCGGTTGATCAGGTTAGTCCGTTTGCGGGCGTGATGGAGTACGCGATTATGACGGATAAGAAGATGATTCCGGCGGCTACGAAGGAAAAGTTGAAGCTGTTGATTGGTAAGTATCTGTAGGTGTTTGTAGAAGAGCAAAGGCAAGAACAGACGCAGATCGCTACGGGATGACAAACAAAGGAACAAGCAACAGCAACAGCAGATTCCCTTCGGGAATGACAAAACAGGAAATGGAGAATGGCATGTCGATTATGGTTGTGGGTTCGGTGGCTTTCGATTCGATTTCAACGCCGCATGGTGAGGTGAAGAAGATTCTGGGTGGCGCGGCTACGCATTTTTCTCTGGCTGCGAGTTACTTTACGGATGTGCGGGTAATTGGCGTGGTGGGGACTGACTTTGGGCCGGCGGAGGAGGCCGTGATGACGAAGCGCGGGGTGGATACGACGGGGATCGAACATGCGGATGGGCTGAGCTTTCACTGGACGGGGGAGTATGGCGGGAGCATGAACGAAGCCAAGACCCTGGGGACGGATTTGAACGTGTTTGCTACGTTTTCACCGAAGATTCCGGCGAGTTATGAGGATAGTGAGTACCTGTTTCTGGCAAACATCGACCCGGTGCTGCAGGCGAAGGTGGCCAAGCAGATGCCGGGTGTGAAGATGGTTTGCGGAGACACGATGAACTACTGGATTGCGGATCATCGGGCGGCGCTGGAGGTGGTGCTGAAAGAGCTGGATGTGCTGCTGATCAATGACGGCGAGGCGAAGATGCTCAGCGGCGAGACGAATTTGGTGAAGGCGGCGGCGAAGGTGATGGCGATGGGTCCGAAGAGCCTGGTGATCAAGCATGGGGAGTATGGGGCTACGGCGTTTTTCAGCGATCGGAGCTTTCCAGGGGTGAAGGCGCCGAAGCCGTTTCGGGCTCCGGCGCTGCCGCTGGCGGAGGTGGTGGATCCGACGGGGGCGGGGGACTCGTTTGCGGGCGGGTTCTTTGGGTATATTGCGTCGCAGAAGGAGCTGACGCTAAGGACGTTTCAACGGGCGCTGTTTTATGGCGGGGTGATGGGGTCGTTTGCGGTGGAGAAGTTTGGCACGGAACGGCTGCAGAATGTGACGCAGGAAGAGATTGCGGAGCGGTTCGGGTTGTTCAAGCAGATCTCTCATTTGGAAGATGAGGATCTGGTGGCTTGAGTACGCGGCGGCGGCGGTCTCTTGCCGTGGCGACTGACCCGGAGGCGGTGAGGCCGGCGTCGCGGGAAGAGACGATGCCGGTGGGGCTGATGGCGGTGGTGGCTGGGTTTCTGGCGCTGGCGATTTCAGCCAAGGCCGGGTACATGTTGCTGTATGGCGATGCGGTGGCGCACCTGGGGATCGCGCGGCGGATTGTGGATACGGACACGACGGGTGTGTATGCGTGGCTGCAGAACCTGGGTGGGGTCTGGTTGCCGCTGCCGCACCTTTTGATGCTGCCGTTCATCGGGCGAATGGAGTGGTGGCAGAACGGGATGGCGGGGGCGTGGCCTTCGCTGCTGTGCTATGTGATTGGGGTGATGGGGATGTATCGGCTGGCGCGGCGGGTGGTGCCGGTGCGGTGGGCGATGGTGGCTGCGGCGTTCTTTGGGTTGAATGCGAATCTGCTTTATCTTTCGTCGACTGCGATGACGGAGCCGCTGTTTCTGGCGTTGCTGGTGTGGATTGTGCTGCTGACGATGGAGATGGTGGATGCGTTGCGGGCAGGGCTGGCGCTGGTGGCGAGTAGTCGGATGCTGGTGGTGGGGGTGCTGGTGTTGGCGGCTACGATGACGCGGTACGACGGCTGGGTGCTGGGGGCGGCGGTATGGTGCGTGGCGGCGTGGGAGGTGAGGAAGGCGCGGGTGCGGGTGGGGGCGGTGTTTGTGATTTTTACTGTGCTGGTGGCGGTGGGGCCGGTGCTTTGGTTCTGGTACAACCATGTGTTTGGGCATGACTGGCTGGACTTTATGCGGGGGCCGTATTCTGCGAAGGAGATTGACCGGAAGACTTCGCCGCCGGGGGCGCATAAGTATTGGGGGTGGCATAATCCTGCGTGGTCGCTGATGCTTTATGCGCGGACGGCGCAGGTGGATGCGGCGTGGTGGGAGACGGGGTGGGTGGTGGCGGCGGCGGCGCTGTGGGCTACGTGGAAGGCTTGGAAGGCGAAGGTGAATGGGGCGGTGTTTCTGCTTTGGCTGCCGTTGCCGTTTTATGTTTACTCGATTAGTTATGGGTCGGTGCCGATTTTTATTCCGCAGCTTTATCCGCACTCGTTTTACAACTCGCGGTATGGGATGGAGATGCTGCCCTGCCTGGCGTTGTTTATGACGTATGCGATATGGCGAGGGATCGGGATGCTGGGGGAGAAGGAACGTCTGCTGGGGATGAGGGTGGGGGTGCCGCTGGCGCTGGGTGCGGTGGTGGTGAATAGCGTGCTGATGTTGCATGCGACGCCGTTGGTGCTGAAGGAGGCGATGGTGAACTCGCGCGGGCGGCTGGCGCTCGAGGAGCCCTTGGCGGGTCAGCTACGGTTGTTCAAGCCGGGGGCTGTGATTTTGATGGAGAATAGCCAGCATGTGGGGTCGTTGCAGATGGCGGGGATACCGCTGCGGCAGACGATTGGGCCGGGGGATTACTATCGCTGGCGGGATGCGATGGTGAGCCCGGCGGGGGCGGCGGACTACGTGGTGAGTGTGGCGGGAGATGCGATTTCAGCGGCGGTGAAGGCGCACCCTGAAGGGCTGACGGAGCTTACGATTTTGTGTTCGACGGGGCAGCCTTGTGTGCGGGTGTATGAATCGGACAGGAAGGGTGGGCGGTGATGAAGTTTGTGAAGGCACATGCTTGTGGGAATGACTTTCTGGTGATGGAGGAGGCGGTGGCGGGGCGGCGGCATGCGGAGTTGGCGAAGCGACTTTGTGCTCGGCATACCAGTGTGGGGGCGGATGGGATCGAGTTTCTGGAGAGGCGTGCTGGGGGCGAGATGTTTATCCGGCTGTTCAATTCTGACGGGAGTGAGGCGGAGCTGTCCGGCAATGGGACGCGGTGTGTGGCGGCTTGGCTGGCGAAAAGTGAGGGTCTGCGGGAGGTGAAGCTGGGGACGCATGGGGGGGTGCGGGATTGCCGGGTGGTGAAGTCTGCGGGGGAGACTTATTGGATTGAGAGTGGGATGGGGGTTCCGCGGGTGATGCAGCGGGCTATCGAGCTGGAGGGTGTGGGGGTGGTGGAGGGGGCGATGGTGAATGTGGGGAATCCGCATTATGTGGTGTTTGTGGAGAGTGAGGATTTTGGGGCACATGGGTTGAGCTGGCAGGCGCTGGGGGGGAAGATCAGCTCGAGTCCGCTGTTTGCGCATGGGACGAATGTGGAGTTTGTGCGGGTGCGGTCAGGTGGGGAGCTTGAGTTTCGGATTTTTGAGCGGGGGTGTGGGCCTACGATGAGCTCGGGGACGGGGACCTGTGCTTCTGCGGCGGCAGCGATGGTGTTGCGGGGGTGTGGGCGTGAGGTGACGGCGGTGGCGGAGGGGGGATCGCAGAGGGTGGTTTGGGCGGGAGGGAACGAGGCTATGCTGCTGACGGGGCCGGCGAAGATTGTTTGTGTGGGGGAGGCGTTTTGAGCTATCCGTTTGTGAAGCCGCGGGCGCTGCGGAAGGGTGGGGTGCTGGGGGTGGTGTCGCCTGCGAGCGCGGCGAATGCGGAGAAGGTGGCGGCGGGAGTGAGGGCGCTGGAGGTGGCGGGCTATGGGGTGAAGGTGTTTGGGCATGCGCTGGATCGTGGGCCGCTCTACTATGCGGGGAGGGTGGAGGATCGGGTGGCGGATCTGCATGCGGCGTTTGCGGACCGGCAAGTGGATGCGGTGATTTGTACGCGGGGTGGGTGGGGGTCGGCGGAGCTGCTGCCGTTTCTGGATACGAAGTTGATTTGTGGGAGTGGGAAGGCTTTTTTGGGGTACAGCGATCTGACGGCGGTGCAGGCGTGGATGTTGAACGAATGCGGGCTGGTGAGCTTTCAGGCGCCGATGGTGGCGGCGGACTGGTCGAAGGAGGGTGGGGTCGATCTGGGTAGCTGGGGGGCGGCGCTGGGTGGGGTGGAAGAGTGGTCGTTGGGGGCTGGGGAGGGGCTGCGGGTGTTGCGGGCGGGGACGGCGGAAGGGGTGCTGACGGGAGGGTGTTTGGCGATTTACGCGGAGAGCCTGGGGACTCCTTATGCGGTGAAGGCGTGGGGTGGGATTTTGTTTTTGGAGGATATTGGGGTGAAGCCTTATCAGTGGGACAGGATGCTGACGCACCTGCGGTTTGCGGGGAGGCTCGAGGGAGTTGGCGGGATTGTGCTGGGGGATATGGGGCAATCGTGTGAAGCGGGGGAGCAGCGGTTGCTGGAGGAGGCGGTGCTTTATGCGTTGCGGGATTTTGCGGGGCCGATAGGGATTGGGCTGAGGAGCGGGCATGTGGATCGGGGGAACGTGACGCTGCCGTGGGGCGTGAGGGTGAGGCTGGAGTTCGAAGATGTGGGGAACCCGCGGATGCACTTTCTGGAGGCGGCGGTGGAGGGGTAGGCTGGGGGTTCGGGGTAATGCGGCTGATGCAGGGGAAACATATTCATTTGATTGGGATTTGCGGGACGGCGATGGCTTCGCTGGCGGGGATGTTGCGGGCGGTGGGGCATAGGGTGACGGGTTCGGATATGGCGGCTTATCCGCCGATGAGCGATCAACTGGCGGGGATGGGGATCGCGGTGATGGAGCCTTATGGGGCTTCGAACCTGGTGCCGCGGCCGGACCTGGTGGTGGTGGGGAATGCTATTTCGCGGGGGAACGCGGAGCTGGAATATGTGCTGGATGAGCGGGTTCCTTTCTGCTCGATGGCGGCGATTCTGCATGATGAGTTTCTGGTGGGGCGGGAGTCGCTGGTGGTGGCGGGGACGCACGGGAAGACGACGACGACGAGTATGCTGGCCTGGATTTATGAGGTGGCGGGGTTGCGGCCTTCATTTTTGATTGGGGGGGTGGCGGAGAATTTTGGGACTAGCTTTATGGTTCGGGATACACGACCTTTTTTGCTTGAGGGGGATGAGTATGACACGGCTTTTTTCGACAAGGGGCCTAAGTTCTTGCACTACTTTCCGGATGCGGCAATTTTGACGCATGTGGAGTTCGATCATGCGGATATTTATGACGATCTGCGGGGGGTGAAGACGGCTTTCAAACGATTTGTGAATCTGATTCCGCGGCGGGGGCGGGTGGTGGCGTTCGATGGGGCGGAGAATGTGACGGAGTGTGTGGCGCATGCTTTTTGTGCGGTGGAGCGGTATGGGTTTGGGGAGGAGTCGCACTGGCGGGTGACGGAGATGGTGCATGAGGGTGTCGGGGTGCGGTGGAAGCTGGCACGGGGTGGGGCGGCGTTTGCGGAGTTGGCGCTGCCGATGGCGGGCGAGCACAATGCGATGAATGCGACGGCGGCGGCGGCGCTGGCGGCGGGGCAGGGGGTGCCGGTGGGGCCGATCGTGGAGGCGCTGGCGACATTCAAGAGTGTGAAGCGGCGGCTGGAGATTGTGGCGGAGGTGGGTGGGGTGACGGTGATCGATGATTTTGCGCATCATCCTACGGCGATACGGGAGACGCTGCGGGCGCTGCGGCAGGCTTACCCGGGGAGACGGCTGTGGGCGGTGCTGGAGCCGCGGTCGAATACGTTGCGGCGGAATGTGTTTGAGGCGGCGCTGGTGGAGAGTCTGGCGTTGGCGGATGAGGTGGTGGTGGCGGGGGTGTTCGACCTGGCGAAGATACCGGAGGGAGAGAGGCTGCACCCGGAGGTGGTGGTGGAGCGGCTGCGGGCGCGGGGGGTGCGGGCGGAGACGTTTGCGGATGCGCGGGCGATTGTGGCTGGAGTAGCTGCGAGGATGAAGAGTGGGGATGTGGTGGCGATACTTTCCAATGGTGGATTTGGGGGGATTTACAAGCTGCTGCCGGAGGCTTTGCGGGACCTGATTGGCTGATAGGCTTTAGGGATGTGGACTACGTTCAAGGTGCTTTCGGTTTGGGTGATTTTTGGGGCGATTGCGGGGATTATTGGGATTCCTTATTCATTTTTGGTGAAGGATATCAACCGGCTTTACCGGGTGGCGATGTGGATTGTGCGGACGGGCTTGAAGGCGGGGGGGATTGGGCATGAGGTGGAGGGGATGGAGAATATTCCGGTGGGGCGGAGCTGCATTATCGTGTCAAACCATGTGTCCAACCTGGACCCGCCGATTGAGATTGCACTGATTCCTACGCGATGCAGTGTGCTGCTGAAGAAGCAGATTACGGATATTCCGATTCTGGGGACGGCGATGAAGATGGCGCTGTTTGTGCCGGTGGAGCGAGGGCATAGCCGTGAGGCGGCGAAGGCGGGGGTGGCGGCGGCGGCGAAGGCGCTGGCGGCGGGGCTGCATATTATTGTGTATCCGGAAGGGACGCGGTCGCCGGATGGGCGGCTGCAGGAGTTCAAGAAGGGACCGTTTTTTCTGGCGATGGAGACAGGGGCTCCGGTGCTGCCGATGGCGATCTGGGGGACGCGGGAGATGATGGGGAAGGGTAGCTCGGCGATGACACCGGGGGTGGCTCAGGTGCGGATTCTGCCGGTGGTGGAGCCGGGGAATTATGGGTCGCGGGAGGCGCTGGCGGTGGCGGTGAAGGCTGCGATTGCGGCTGCGCTGCCGGAGGGGATGCGGCCGGTTCAGGGGTGATTCGAGGGTGGGGTGGCCCCCCTTGTTTGGGGCAAAATCTTGATTTGATAGGGGTTGGGGGGCGGAATGCACCGGGAGTTGTGCGGGGGTGTTTGGGCGAAATGAGTAACCCCAGGTCACGAACGATGGGGCCGTTCGTGGCTTGGGGCACCCCAAACTTTCAGCCAGACTATTTGACTATGGCGTTGAAGCCGTCGGCGAGGAGCTTTTGGCGCATGGCGTTGGCTTCGGCTTTGGAGGGGAAGGGGCCGATCTGGACGTGGAGGAGGCGGTCCTGTGGTTCGGAGTGGATGGCTACGTTGTAGCCGCGGCGCTTGAGGGTGGTGACGAGGAGGTCGGCGTCCTCCTGGTGGGAGACGGCGGCTACCTGGACTACGGCGGAGACGGCTCCGGCTCCGGGTGCGGGTGCGGCGGCGGGGGGCGGAGGTGGCGGCGTGGTGGAGGCCAGGGCGGCGCGGGGAATGGGTTGGACGGCTGGAATGTAGGCGGAGTTGGCGGGTGCGGGAGTGGTTTCAGTGAAGGCGCTGGGGGCGGCTTTGGGGGTGGCGGACTTGGGCGGGACGGTGGCGGGAAGGGGGGTGGTGTCGGTGAGGCCGGGCTTGGTGATGGGGGCGCCGAGGGGGCTGCCGGGCGCGGGCTTGAAGGTGCTGAAGGAGGTGCTGGAGGACTCGCCGGCCATGGTGGTGGTGCCGGCGGCGTGCTTGGCGCCCATGGAGTAGCCGAAGCCGAAGAAGACGGCGGCGAAGATGGCGAGGGCGAAGAAGATGCCGAGGACCATGGTGGTGCCGAGGGTGATTTCGCGATCGGTGCCGGCGTTGTAGGAGCGACGGTTGTCGGAGTCGTCAATGTCTTCGTCGCGGTCGCTGTTGAGCAGGGAGTTCACGTGGTGATTTTACTCTTGCGCGGGCGCGGGGATGGGGGCCGGGGTGGCGGGTGGTGCCGAGGTGGGTACGGGTTTGGGGTTGAGGGTCTTGTTGAGAAGGTTCATGAGCTCCATGGGGAGAGGGAAGATGATGGTGGTGTTTTTCTCGACGCCGATCTCGGTGAGGGTCTGGAGGTAGCGGAGCTGGAGGGTCATGGGCTCGGTGGCCATGAGGGCGGCGGCATCGACGAGCTTGCGGGCGGCGTCAAACTCGCCTTCAGCGTGGATGATTTTGGCGCGGCGCTCGCGTTCGGCTTCAGCCTGCTTGGCCATGGCGCGGAGCATGGTTTCCGGCATGTCGACCTGCTTGACCTCAACGGAGACGACTTTGACGCCGAAGGGGGCGGTGTGGCCGTCGATGATGGTCTGGATGCGGGTGTTCAGGTTTTCGCGGTGGGCGAGGAGCTGGTCGAGATCGACTTCACCGAGGACGCTGCGGAGGGTGGTCTGGGCGAACTGGCTGGTCTGGTAGACGTAGTTGGCGACTTCGACGACGGCCTTGGTGGGGTCGACGACGCGGAGGGTGATGACGGCGTTGACCTTGAGGGTGACGTTGTCACGGGTGATGATGTCCTGGGCGGGGACTTCCATGGCCTCCTGGCGGAGGGAGACGCGGACGATCTGGTCGAGGGGGCGGAAGACGAAGATGACGCCGGGGCCGGAGGATTGCTGGATGCGGCCCAGGCGGAAGACTACGGCGCGCTCGTACTCCTTGAGGATCTTGATGGAGTTGAGGAGGTAGAAGACGATGATGAGGATGGCGATGAGGATGGGGGCGGAGAGGGGCATGAGGGGTCTTTTCCTGATTCTGGTTTGATGATAGACCTTTTGGGGTTTGGGTGGTGGGGTCAGTGAGTAACCCCACGATAACCGCGATGATGCTGCGGTGATCATGGGGCACCCTAGACCTGGGTTTTGTCTTGAGAGTGTGGGGGAGTACAGGAATAGCAAGGGCAAGAACAAGCAACGGCAACAGCCAATACGGAGATTCTTCGCTTCGCTCAGAATGACGGCGGGGGTGGGGTGGGGGTCGTGGTGTGGTGGTCGTGGTGTGGGGGTTTGGGACAAATGAGTAACCCCAGGTCACGCGATGGGGCCGCGTGGCCTGGGGCACCCCAGACTTATTTCTCTAACGGGGTTTTGGGGTTAGAACTTGATGTAGAAGCCTATGGTGGGTTCTGTGGTGACCTGGCGCTGGTGCTGGCGGAGGTAGGTTTGCTGGAAGTCCGGGGCTAGGGTGAAGACCTGGCGGAAGCCGGCGCGGATGCCGAAGTGCTCGCCGTAGAGTGGGGCCTGGGCGCCTACGTTGTAGTAGTAGGCGGCGCGGCCCTGGGGGGTGTTGCCTTCACCGCCGCCCTTGCTGGGGCGGAAGGCTACGGTGCCGGCGCCGACGGAGGCGAAGGGCTGGACGGTGTAGTAGGTTTTAGGCGCGGAGACGACGTAGCCGAAGGTGTACTCGGTGACGTTGTTCTGGACGCTGAGGAAGGCGTTGAGGGTGCCGGTGGGGCTGACGTTGGTGTAGGTAAAGTCCTGGTCATAGCGGGCGTGCTCGTAGTTGAACTCGAGGCCGACGAAGGGTGACCGGATGTAGCGGATGTTGGCGATGAAGCCGATGGTGCTGGTGGGGGTGAGGAAGTCCGTCTGGCCGGTGGGGGTGGTGCCGGAGGTGTTGGTGGTGAAGACGCCGTTGGCCTGGACGCCGAAGTCGATGCGGGCGAGCTGCTTGTCCAAGGCGGTGGCGGGGGTGAGTTCCTGCGAGAAGGCTGGGGCGGCGGCTGCGGCCAGAACGAAGATGCCGATGATCGTGAGGCGGCGGCGTGATGCTTTGGTCATTTGGTACAGACTCCCTTAAGGGTGAAAGGTGGTGCAGGTATGAGTTTACTCCGCGCGGTGGACTTGTAAGTGGAGGCCGGTGACGGAGTCGACGATGAGGGTGGTGCCGGGTAGGGCGGAGGGGGCGCCGGTGAGGGTGGCCTGCCAAAGCTCGCCGCGGATTTCTACCTGGCCGGAGGGGTTGAGGGGGGTGCGGGCGATGGCTAGTTTGCCGAGCATGGCCTGGGGGCCGAGGAGGGATTTATTGCGGCGGGCGAGCAGGGCGATCCAGGCGAGCCAGCAGGTGATGGCGGCAAAGGTGAGGCCGGCGGCGATGGCGACGGCGGGATGGATGGGGGTGGGGCCGAGGATGAGATGGAGTAGGCCCCAGATGAGCAGGGCGGTGCCGGTAAAGGCGAGGAGGCCGTGGGTGGGGGCTTTGAGCTCGAGGAGCATGACGGCGAGGCCCACCACGAGCAGGGCTACGGCGGCTGGGCTGACGGGGAGTCGAGACAGGCCGAAGAGGGCGAGCATGGTGCAGAGGGCGCCGAGCGCGCCGGGGAGGACGGTGCCGGGGACGTTGAATTCTGTGTAGAGGAGGAGGATGCCGGCGAGGAGGAGGAGGACGAGGTAGTCGGGATTGAGCAGGATGTACTGGGGGAGGAAGTTCATTGGGGGATGGCCTGGCCGCGGCTGGCGAGGGCCTGGCGCATGCCCTGGGCGGCGGAGTTGGCGGGGTCGAGGTGGAGTGCGGATTTGACGTCGACGGCGGAGGCGGGGAGGTCGTTGGAGGCGAGATCGATGCGGGCGAGGATGAGGTAGGCTTCGACGTTTTGTTTGGCGCGGAGGGAGGCGTTGGCTTCGTTGCGGGCTTCCAGAGTGTTGCCGGACTGGAGACGGACCTGGGCGAGGCCGGCGTGGGCGGGGGCGGACTGGGGGTCGGCCTGGAGGGCGGCGTGGAACTCTTCTTCAGCTTCAGGGAGGAGGCCCTGGTTGAGGTAGTCGCGGCCCTGCTGGACGTATTCCGCGGCGGCCTGGGCGAGGGGGAGGGTGGCGAGGCGCATGGCGCGGACCTGGTCGAGCTGGTAGGCGGCCTGGCGGAAGGAGGCTTCAGAGTAATTGCGGCGGAGGCGCTCGGTGGGCTCGAAGCCGGTGGTGTTGGGCTGGTTGGAGGCGATGATTTTGCGGAGCTGGAGGGCGTCCTGGTCGGCGGGACGGAGCTTGAGGGTGGCGTCGAGCTCACGGGTGGCGCCGGGGAGGTCGCCGTGCTTGTAGTGGGAGACGGCGAGGTTGTAGTGGTAGTCGGGGTCGGCGGGGTCGGCGTTGGAGGCGCGCTGGAGGAGAGGGGTGCCGTCGCGGGACTGGCGGGCCTGGGCTACGCCGATGTCGTTGACGACCTCTGGGAGGGGAAGGCGGGAGGCTACGAAGGAGAAGGCGGACTCGGCGTCGGCGTATTTGGCCTCGTTGAAGCGGGAGAGGCCGAGGTAGAAGTTGGCTTCGAGGGCGAGGCGGTCGGTGCGGGGGATGCGGGCGAGTGCGGCGGCGGCCTGGTCGTAGTCGCGGTCGGTGTAGAGCTCCTTGCCGAGGGCGAGGGCGATGGGGGAGTAGGTGGGGGACTCTTTGACGGCGGCTTCGAGACGGCGGACGCGCTCGGTGGGGTTGGGGGCGGCGGTGCCGCGGATGTAGTTTTCAAAGGCGCTGAGCTGGACGCCGGTGCTGGCGGCGAGGAAGGTCTGCTCGGCTACGGCGAGTTTGGGGTCGATCTGGTGGGCGACTTTCCAGGCGATGGCGTTTTCTACGTCGAGGAGGCGGGGGAGGTCGGAGGAATCCTGGAGGGGGGCGGAGAGGTGGAGGCGATCGACCTCGAGGACCTGGGCCTGGACGGTGATTTTGTTGGCTTGAATGTTGAAGGAGCCGACGACGACGTAGTCGGCGTCAAGGTTCTGGGCGATGCGGATGGTGGTGGCGCGGGTGGGGCGGAAGTCTGGAGGGAGGCCGAGGTGGTCGAGGGCGTATTGGCGGTCGTCACGGGTGACGGGCTGGAAGCCTACGGTGATGAGGCGCTGGTTGAGAGTGTCGGGGAAGGAGTCGCCGATCCAGTTGAGGGAGGGATTGCCGGAACGGTTGTCGAAGGGGAGGACGAGGACGATGCGGCCGGGTTCTTTGGCGTTGGCGTCGGGGGATGACTGGGCGGCAAGTGAGAGCGGGAGGGCGAGGGTGAGGGCGAGGATGGCGGCTAGCTTTGGCACATCTCGATTATAGGTTGCGGTGGGGGAGGGAGTAACGCCGGTTATTTTTTGAGGAGGCGGTCGCGGAGGGTGATGGTGGGGCGCTCGACGGCGTAGTAGAAGAGGGTGCTGAGGGCGAGGGTGGTGATCAGGATTACGGTGGATTTCAGGGAGCCGCGGGGGAGGTTGGTGAGGAGGACTCGGATGTCTGTGAAGAGGAGGGTGTGGAGGAGGTAGATGCTATAGGAGGCGAGGGCCAGGAAGTGGATGGTGGCGGCGACGGCGCGGGCGAGGGGGTTCTCAGGGGCCCAGCGGAGGTCGTAGAAGAGGCGCAGCCAGGCGGTGTAGCCGAGGGCGTAAAGGAGGAAGACGGACTTCTGGAAGGCGAGGGGTTGGGTGGGGTGGGCGAACTGGTAGGCAAGCAGGAGGATGGGGAGCGGGGAGAGGGTGAGGGCGGCGGGGCGGAAGCGTTGCCAGAGGGCGGGGCGGTCTACGAAGAGGTGGGCTAGCCAGACGCCGAGGATGAGGCCTTCTGCGTGAAGATGGGTGCGCCAATACCAGTTGTCGGGGAGGGGGAGGGTGTTGCGGAGGAGCTCGGGGAGTAGGGCGAGGGTAGGGAGGAGCCAGAGGAGATGGCGGCGGCCTAGCTTCAGGGCCAGGTAGCCGAGGAGGGGGAGGGCGAGGTAGAAGTGCTCTTCGACGCAGAGGGACCAGGAGGGGCCGAAGCCGGCCATGCCGAGGTAATTCTGGAGGAAGAGGAGGTAGTAGGGGTGAATGGGATTGTTGTGGAAATGGGTCTGGGCGAGAGCGAAGAGGCCGAGGGCGGCGAGGTAAGGGGGGAGGGTGCGGAACCAGCGGGCGGACCAGAAGGACCAGAGGGTGAAGGTGCCGGGTTGCTCGTGAGCGTTTGTTTGGGAGCGGAGGTAGATGCGGCCTATGAGGAAGCCGGAGAGGACGAAGAAGAGGTCTACGCCTACGCCGAGGGTATCGAGGGCGGTGACGCCGTGGGAGAGGAAGACCATGGAGATGGCGAGGGCTCTTGCGAGGTCCAGGCCGAAGTTTCGTTTGGGGTGCATGGGTGGGATTAGTTTACGGGACGTGCCGGAGAAGGGTGTATGCCCATTTCGGCGTAGATGGGGCGGACGATGGTGGCGATCTGGCGGAGGCGGGTGAGGAACCAGAGGGCTCCGGCGAGGACGCAGAGGCCGCTGATGACGACGGCGTGGGGGGCTCCGATGCGGTGGGCCATCTCGCCTGAGATGAAGGAGCCGAAGGGTGCCATGCCGACGAAAGCTACGGTGTAGTAACTCATGACGCGGCCGAGTTTGTCCTTGGGGGCGAGGGTCTGGATGACGGTGTTGGAACAGGCGAGGGAAAGCATCATGCCGGCGCCGGTGAGAGCCATGAAAATGAGCGAGAGCGGGAGCGAGTGAGAGAGGCCGAAGCCGACGAGAGCGATGCCGAAGACCAGGGTGGCGAAGGGGATGAAGCGGATGAGTCCGCGGACGGTTTTGCGGGTGGCGAGAGCGAGGGCGGCGCAAAGGGCACCGAAGCCGGACATGCCCATCAGGTATCCGTAGGTGTGTGGGCCGCCGTGGAGGACCTGGGTGGCAAAGATGGGGGCGAGGATGAGGAAGGGCATGCCCATGAGGGAATTGATGGCGAAGAGGAGGAGGATGTCGCGGATGGGGGCGAAGTTGCGGACATAGGTCCAGCCCTCTGCAAGCTGGTGGAGCATGGAGGTGGTGGCGCGGGCGGTGGCGGCGGGGGCGAGGACCATGAGGGCGAGCGAGGCGATGACGGCGAGGTAGGAGACGCCATCGATGAGGAAGCAGGGACCTTCACCGAGCCAGGCGATGATGAAGCCGGCGAGGGCGGGGCCGATGAGGCGGGCGATGTTGACCATGGAGGAGTTGATGGCGATGGCGTTGGGGAGGTCGTTGCGGTCTGCGACCATCTGGATGACGAAGGTCTGGCGGGCGGGCATGTCGAAGGCGTTGATGACGCCCTGGAGGATGCTGAGGGCGATGATCTGCGGGATGGTGATGATGTGGGTGAAGATGAGCACGGCCATGGCGAGGGACTGCACGGCGGCGAGGGCCTGGGTCCAGATGAGGAGCTTGCGGCGGTCGAGACGGTCAATCCAGACGCCGGCGAAAGGGGCGAGCAGGAAGGTGGGGAGCTGGCCGAGAAAGCCGATGAGGCCGAGCAAGAAAGCCGAGCCGGTGAGGCGGTACACGAGCCAGCCGGTAGCGATGCGGGTCATCCAGGTGCCGATGAGGGAGACAGTCTGGCCGGCGAAATAGAGGCGGAAATTGGGATGGCGGAGGGCTCGCCAGGCATGGGCGTAACGGCTGGTGGGGGCGGGGGCGATGGCGGGGGCTAGGTGCGGCGTCACGATGGGCCTCTGGGGCTAGTTTATCGTGCGTGGCGTTATTGGCGGGTGAGGGTGACGGCGTTGCTATTGGTGGCGTAGTTGTTGCAGGCTCCGCCCTGGACGAAGAACGAGTGGAGGAGAATGGTCTTGCCGGTGGTGTCAGTGTAGGAGCCGTTGATGAGGACATCTGAGCCGTCACTCATGATGAGGTTGAACAGGACGCTGGCACCGGCGACCGACGCGATTTGAGTGGTGGGCAAGCTTCCAGAGGTGAAGCACGCGGTGCCGGTGACGATGGCGCTGGCGGTGAGACGGTAGAAGGCATTGCCGCGGCTGTCGACCGAGAGGGCACCCTGGGTGAGGTTGAGCGAGAGTGTGGAGCCGGCGGGGAACTGGCCCGAGGCGATCGAGCCGGTATAGGTGCCGGTGAAGCTGGGTAGAGGTTGCGCGGTGACGGAGCCGGACTGGTTGAAGATGCAGGTGGAGGACGCCTGGCCGGTGAGAGTGTAGGTGCCGGGCCATGGCGCGCCTGGCGTGGCGGGGACGTGTCCGGTGAGGGTGATCTGAACGGAATCGCCGGATGGCGTGGTGAGTTGGAAGGCGCCGGTGGAATCGACCAGGCCGCTAAGCGAGAGGGAACCGCCGACGCCGGCGATGAAGGTGCCGGAGCTGGTGTTGCATGACGTGTCGAAGTTACCGTGGCCGGTGATTTGTGAGCCCTGGACGGCGAGGGTGGTGCTGATGCGAGGGTTGCTGGCGGCGGCCTGGGTGCCGGTGATGTTCCAGTTGCCATCCACGGCGGAGTAGGACGGGATGGGAGTGGGCAGGGGGGTGCCGCCGCATGCGATCAGCGTGAAGGCGAGGAGAGTTGCGGGGATGAACAGGAGGCGAGCCATGTGTGGAAAGTCTAGCAGTGGAACTGTTTGCCTGAGGTTTCAAATTGGTCTGAGGAATGACGATGGGATGGTAATGGGTCTGGGGTGGTGAGGGAACGGGGCGGCGAGGTTGGGGCATCTGACGGGGGGTTGTTGAGAAGGGCCAAGGAGAGATACAGATGTCGACATCACGTTTTGAAACTACGTTGAACGCAATCAAAGAAGGCGCGCAGAGCTTTACAATCGATAAGGCTACGAAGAATATCGAAGGGTGGGAAGAGTACCTGGGCAAGCATGACCATGAAGGTGTGAAGAAGGTTGTGCAGGGTCTGGGTAAGCTGAAGAAGGCGCTGCATGCCAAGGAGTTGGATGGGGCGGCGATTTCTGAGCTGGTGAAGAAGCTGGGGCACGATACGGTTGCCGTGGCTGGGGATGAGGAGACGGTTACGAGCAAGCACATCAAGGAACTTGGTGAGGCTTTGGCTGGGGCTGTTTAATCGACCTGGGACTGGGACGGGCTGCCCTTTTGGGGTGGCCTGTTTTGTCCTGGGAGTTGTGAGATGTGAGAGAGTGAACAACCCCAGGTCACGCGATGGGGCTGCCTGGCCTGGGGCACCCCAGACCTGTGGAGGATCGGTTGAGGGAGTAACCCCACCTCACGCGATACAGCGCGCGTGAGATGGGGCACCCGAAGCTTCTGGGTTAGCGGGGGCGGAGTTGGGATTGGAATTGTTGCCAGGTTTCGGCGGTGTTGAGGACGTCGGCTTTGGTTAGCCAGGCGCGGCGGAGCTGGATGATGCCGTGTTGCATGTGGTCGAGTTCTTCGGTGGCGTGGGCGTCGGTGTCCATGATGATTTTGCAGCCGAGGGATTTGGCGAGGCGCATGTGGGCGTCGGAGAGGTCGGTGCGGGCGGGGGCGGCGTTGTGCTCTACGGCACAGCCTACGGTGGCGGCCTGGGTGAGGATTTGCTGCATGTCGATTTTGTAGGGGTCGCGCTTGAGGAGCTTGCGGCCCGTGGGGTGGCCGAGGATGTTGACGTAGGGGTTCGAGAGCGCGCGGAGGACGCGGGCGGTCTGGTCGGGTTCGGGTAGGTCGAATTTGCTGTGGACGCTGGCTACTACGATGTCGAGCTGGGCCAACGTTTCGTCGGCCAGGTCCATGGAGCCGTCGGTGAGGATGTCGCACTCGATGCCGGTGAAGAGGTGGATGCGGCCTTCCATCTCTTCATTGACCTGGCGAACGCGGGCGGCGTGGGCGAGGGCGCGGCGGTCGTCCATGCCGTTGGTCATGGTGAGGAGCTTGGAATGGTCAGTGATGGCGATGTAACGGCGGCCGCGGGCGAGGGCGGCTTCTGCCATTTCGCGGATGGTGCGGGTGCCATCGGACTCGATGGTGTGCATGTGGAGGTCGCCGAGGATGTCGGGGAGGGTGATGAGGTCGGGGAGGGAGTGGCGCGACTCTGGGTCGCAAAAGCCGGCTGCGGCGGCTTCGAGCTCGCCGCAGTTTTCGCGGAGCTCGGGGGGGATGTAGTCGAGGCCGAGGGCGTTGTAGATGGCGGCTTCGGTTTCTGAGGCTACGATTTCGCCGGTGTCGAGGCGGGTAAGGGCGTACTCGCTCAGGGTGAGGCCCTGCTTGATGGCGCGCTGACGGAGGGCTACATTGTGGTGCTTGGAGCCGGTGAAGTACTGGAGGGCGGCGCCGTAGGATTTGCGGGGGAGGAGGCGGACGTCGACCTGGAGGTTGTTGCGGAGGGTGAAGGTGACCTTGTTCTGGCCGCGGGCGTGGAGCTTGTCGATGAGGGGGAGGGTGGCTACGTGTTCGACTGCTGCGGCGACTACTTCGGGTTCGCAGGCGGGGCCGGTGGCGAGGAGGTCGAGGTCGCCTACGGTTTCACGGCCGCGGCGGAGAGAGCCGGCGGGGGTGATGGTTTCAATGCCGGGGAAGGCGAGGATGAGGGCGGAGATGGTGGCGGCGAACTCGCGGGCCTTGTCGATGCGGAAGCGGGAGGAGTTGCGGCGGTGATCTTCAATGCCCTTGAGGAGTTTTTCTACGAACTTTGCGCCCATGCGGGGGAGCTTGTCGAGGGAACCGGCGCGGGCTGCGGCTTCAAGCTCGTCGATGGTAGAGACCTGGAGGGCGGACCAGACGAGGGCTACGGTTTTGGGGCCCATGCCGGGGAGGCGGAGGAGCTCAAGCATGGTGGGGCGATAGCGGGTGAGGAGCTCGTCGCGCAAAGGCATTGTGCCGGTGGCGGCGAGGTCGCGGAGGTTGAGGGCCATGGCCTTGCCGATGCCGGGGATGGCGAGGAGGGTTTTGGGGTCGGCTTCGGGTAGGGTGAGGGGGGCTAGCTGCTGGGTTTGCTGCTCGACGGCCTCCGCGGCGCGGCGGTAGGAGCGGATGCGGAAGGGGTCGGCACCATCGATTTCGAGGAGGGCGGCGGTTTCATCGAGGAGGCGTGCGAGGGTGATGTTATCCATGGGGCTGCATGGATTTTAGTCGAGTGGGGTGCGGGTCGGCTTGGGGCCTTCAGCGGAGGCGATGCGGGGCAGATCGAGAGCGAGGAGCTGCTCGACGGTGAGATGGATGGAGGTGTTGTCGGAGAGCTCGATGACGATGAGGTCGCCATCGAGGTGATCGACTGAGACGATGGTGGGCTGGGGCATGTGAGCCGATCTGATGAAGACTGCACAGATCTGGGAAGGATCTGTGCAGATGTTTAAGAGGATGAACTACTTCGCTCTGACCACCTTATCAGCCTGTGGACCCTGGGTGCCCTGGATTACGTCGTATTCGACTTCATCTCCTTCTTTGAGGGACTTGTAACCTTCCAGCTGGATGGAGCTGTAGTGGACGAATACGTCTGGGCCGTCTTCGCGGCCCAAGAAACCGAAACCTTTTGCGTTATTGAACCACTTTACCTGGCCTTTGTACTGTGCCATTGATGCCTCCCTTTCGGCTTTTGAGGTGAACTCCTGGGTGCAACAAACGACTACATCAAAAGTGTTATACGACGGCGAACTTGTTTCTGTACGGTGGCTGACAGTGTCGGGGTAAATTTTGCGGTGAGCAATAGTGACAGGTTTATCACTTCAAATTGTGCATGGTTTTTATACGATTTGACGCAAAAAGCAGGACTGAGAGGATGGTCTTGCCATCGAGGATTTTGCCTGAATGGATTTGCTGGAGGAGGTCTGAGAGGGGGACGTGGAGGAGGGTGATTTTCTCGTCGGGTTCTGGCTGGGCGATGCCGGGGCAGATGTCTTCTGCGAGGAAGACCTGCATGGTTTCACCAAGGAAGCCGGGGCTGGCGTAGTAGCGGACGAGGCGGGACCACTTGCGGGCGCGGAAGCCGGTTTCTTCAATGAGCTCGCGCTTGGCGGCGGCGAGCGGGGCTTCGTTGGGCTCGATGCGGCCGGCGGGCAGCTCGAGGAGGAAGCGGCCGGCGGCGTGGCGGTACTGGCGCTCGAGGAGGATGGTGGGGTCGGCGGGGTTGGTAGCGGTGTCGACGGCGAGGATGACGACGGAGCCATTGTGGCGGATGACGTCGCGGGTGCTGGTGACGCCGCCGGGCTCGGTGACGGTGTCGGTGACGACGGAGAAGACTTTACCCTGGAAGGCTACTTTGGATTTGAGGAGCGTGGCTTTTGAAGTGGCTGGGGCGGATTTGCTGGGCATGGGTGTACGGTATCATTCTGCGTCGTGTGGGATGGGCGTAGCATCCAAGTGACGATATGAGTGATGAGTGTTATCCGATTTCGGTGTTGCCGGGTGTGACTCGGCTGTACGGGGACTACCTGGCGGGGGCCGCGGGGGTGCGCGGGTGGTATGGGGATGCGGCTTGGATGACGGGTGCGGGTTCGGAGGTTGATGCCGAGGGATTGGCGGATGCGCTGCGGGTGCAGAATGAGGGTTTTGGGGCGGGGGCGGCTGCGCTGGGGAATATCGAACGGCTGCGGGGTGGGGCGAGGGCGGTGGTGACGGGGCAGCAGGTGGGATTGTTCGGCGGGCCGCTGCTAACGCTGCTGAAGGCGGCTACGGCTGTGGCGCGGGCGAGTGAGGCGGAAAAGGCTACGGGTGTGGCGCATGTGCCGGTGTTCTGGCTGGCAACGGAGGATCATGACCTGGCGGAGGTGGATCAGGTGTCGTTGCCGGGGAAGGATGAGCTGGAGACGCTGCGGCTGGGGCTGCGCGGGGGTGGCGGGGAGGTCGGCGGGGTGGTGCTGGGGGATGAGGTGACGGCAATGCTGGAGCAGGCAAGCGAGCTGCTGGGCTATGGGCCAGTTTGCGATCTGCTGGGGGAGTGTTATACGCCGGGAGCGACGCTGGGCGGGGCGTTTGCGCGATTGATGACGAAGCTTTTCGCGGCGCAGGGGTTGGTGGTGATCGATGCGGCGGGGAGGGATTTTCACAGGCTGGGGGCGCGGGCGCTGCGGGCGGGGATCGAACGGGCGGCGGAGCTGGAAGCGGCACTGCTGGAAAGGACCAAGGAGCTGGAGGGTGCGGGGTATCATGCGCAGGTGCTGGTGAAGGCGGGGGCTTCGCTGCTGTTTTTGATCGAGGATGGGGTGAGGGTTGCGCTCAGGCGGGTGGGGGATGGGTGGAAGGCCGGGCAGGTGGCTTATACGACCGAGGATCTGCTGGGAATTCTGGAGCGGGAGCCGGAGCGGTTGAGCCCGAATGCGCTGCTTCGACCGGTGTTTCAGGATACGATCCTGCCGACGGCGGCTTATGTGGGGGGACCGGCGGAGGTGGCTTATTTTGCACAGAGTGCGGTCTTGTTCAAGGCGATTCTGGGCAGGGTGACGACGGTGTTGCCACGGCTTTCCGCTACGTTGATTGAGCCTGCGGTGGCGGCGGTGATGGCAAAGGATGAGGTGTCGCTGAAAGACGTTTTTGAGGCTGGGACGGCGGAGGGCCTGACGCAGAGGCTGGGGGCGCGGGCGATGCCGATTGAAGGCAAGCGGAAGCTGGCGGCGGTAGGGAATGCGATGGATGCAGAGTTGACGGCGCTGACCGAGTACATGGGAGCGATGGATGCGAGCCTGGGGCGGTCGGCGGGGGTTTCGGCGAGCAAGATGCGGTATCAGATGAACAGGCTGCGACGGATGGCGGCTACATTTGAGTTGCAGAAAGAAGCCAGTTTGGGCAAGCATGCACGGGCGATGATGCTGCATTTGTTCCCGGGTGGGCACGCGCAGGAACGGGTGATCGGTGGGGTCTGGTTTCTGGGGCGGTTTGGGGATGGGCTGGTGGAACGGCTGGTGGTGGAGGCTGGGGAGATGTGCGTGGGGCATGGGGTAATTCGGTTTTAGGTGGTGTGCGTGTGACGACCCCACCTCACACGATACGGCCCGCGTGAGGTGGGGCACCCGAGACTTCGATGGTGCTAGACGGGCTTGGTGGGGAGCTGGCTTTCGATTTTTTTCCAGAGATCGTCGCTGGGGGAATCGGTGGCGGGTTGGAAGAGCTCGCGGGCCTGCTTGGCGATCATCTCGAGATCGCGGATGAGGGCTGAGTAGTTGGGGTCGTTGCGAAGCTGGGCCAGGGGGTCTTCTTCATCGTTGGGATCGAAGTTGGCCGGGGTTGCGAAGAGATCGTGCAGGTCGTCGGGCTGCATGCTGGTGGCATGACCGTTGCTTGGGCTCTTGTTCTCGGGATCGTTCATGCCGAGACCTCCTTGAAGGGTGTTGGCTGGGCAGTCTGGGCCTGGAGGCGGAGGAGTTCGCGCAGCTTGAGACGTGCCTTGTGGAGTTGGGATTTGGAGTTGCCGGTGGAACACTCGAGCATGGTGGCGATTTCATTATGCTCAAAACCTTCCACGTCATGAAGGACGAAAACCATGCGGTAGCCGGGGGGAAGCGAGGCTACGGCGCGCTCGAGGGCGACGCGATCGACGGAGCCGGCGAGCATGGGGTCGCGAGAGCCGAAATCGCGCTTGGGTGCGTCTTCTTCCGACGGGCTGATCGTTTCTTCCAGAGAGACGAGGTTGAGGCCCTTCTTGCGCAGATGCATGAGGACGAGGTTGACCGTGAGGCGATGAAGCCAGGTGGAGAAAGCCGATTCACCACGGAAGCTGCCGAGCTTGCGGAAGAGGTGGAGGAAGGCTTCCTGGGTCATGTCTTCGGCTTCAGAGACGTTGCCAAGCATGCGGAGGCAAAGGGTGTAGACGCGCCGCTTGTGCAGGGCGTAGAGCTTAGAAAAAGCGTCCGGATCACCATTTTTTGCGGCTTCAATGGCTTCCGCTTCACCCGCAATGGGTGGATTGCGCTTGAATAAGCCGGTATTTGGTTTTGCTTCGGGTTTTGCTTCAGTCTTTATTTCAGTCATGAATAAGCCTTGGGGTAGGGCGTGAAAATTGTTTGCGGGCTCGATTACGGAAACGTTCATGCCGATTCTCGCCTTCCCAAGGGTAACGCAAAACGTGAGGTTTCAACGCCTGGCTTGCACAGGGCTGATTTGCAACTTACGGGTAGGAGAGGAGGTACGGGGGAAAGGTTGTGCAAGGGAGACGTTATGTGCCAATAAAGCGGGCGTAGAGGGTACGGGCGACAGCAGGGTCTGTGGTGCCCTGGATGAGGGCGCGGCCATCGGGGAAAAGTGTGACGGTGTGGGGGCCGCGACGGAAGCGGAGAAGCATGGGGTTGACGCGGAGGTCGGCGAGGTCTGGCTGGTGGGAAAGGGTGGCGTGGAGGGCGTGGAGGTCGATGGGGCGGTTGTGCTCATGGATCTGGACGGAGTTGCGGCCGCAGAGGGTGATGTGGGGGCGGGCGGCACCGGCCAGGTGAGTGAATTGATGCAGGCCGCAGACGGGACAGTCTGGGGTGGGGGCGGCGGTGGAAATTTCAGAGTGGCGGCTGGTCCAGAGGTCCATGGAGAAAAGGGTGCGACGGATGAGGTTGGGCTGGTTGGTGAGGAGCTTGAGGGCCTCGGCGACCTGGATGGAGGCGGCAAGGTTGACGGCGGAGGCGAGGATGCCGGCGGTGTCGCAGGTATCGACTGGGCCGGAGGGCGGGGTGGGGAAGAGGCAGGCGAGGCAGGCGGTGAGACCGGGGAGGATGGTCATGGTGGCGGCATAGGCGCCGAGGGCGGCGGCGTACATCCAGGGTTTGGCTTGCTGGACGGCGTAGTCGTTGAGGAGGTAGCGGGTTTCGAAGTTGTCGGTGCCGTCCAGGATGAGGTGGGCGGGGGCGAGGTGGGTGTGGATATTGGCGGGGATGAGGTCTGTGATGAGGGGGATGGTGGTGATGTGGGAGTTGAAGAGGGCGATTTTGCGGGCAGCGGCGATGGCTTTGGGGAGGGCGGCTGCGGCGTCGGCCTCGTCAAAGAGGACCTGGCGCTGGAGGTTGGAGGGTTCGACGAAGTCGCGGTCGATGAGGGTGAGGGTGCCAACGCCGGCGCGGGCGAGGAGAGATGCGGCTGCGGCGCCGGTGGCTCCGACGCCGACGATGGCGACGTGGGCGCGGGCGAGGAGGGCCTGGCCGGCGGGACCGATGCCGGGGAACAGGATCTGGCGGGAGTAGCGGGAATCGTCTGGTTGCATGGGGGTGCAGAGACAGTATAGAAGGGGAGTGAGGCCGGGACGGTTGGTTTTGGCATCTGAGCGGTAAACTAAGAGAAAGTCTCCGGCAATGGAGTAATTTATCTCGGCTGGCTGGGCACGCGGGCAGAGCTGAGGCAAGACGAGGGGTCCTAAGGTTGCAAGGTTCGCGGCAGGGTAGGGATGAAATTGTGTTTTCGTACGCGAAGGCGGCGTGCCTGCGAGGGGCGGGCGGCGTTGTGCTGTTGAGCGCGGTGCTGCTCGGTGGTGCGGGTTGGAGCGAGGCGCAGGCCGGGGGAAGCCCCGCTACGGTGCAGGGCGGTGGGCAGGGTGGGCAGGCGGGTCTGACTCCGAATGCACCGGCTGCTGTGCCGCAGGCTGCGCAGGCGGTGGAGCCGGGGACGGCGAATGGTGGAGCGAATGCGGCGACGGCCAAGCCGGAACCGACGCTTACACCGCTCACCGCGAATTTGAATGAGTATGCGGGTTTGACGGTGACCGCGATCCGCTATGAAGGGGTGGAATTCGCGGTCACGGATAAGCTGAGTGGGGAGCTGCAGCAGAAGGCTGGGGCGAAGTTTGATGTGGAGAATGTGCGGCAGACGACGCGGCGGTTGTTTGCTACGGGACGGTATCGGACGATTGCGGTGCGGGTGGTGAAGGACGGCAATGGTGTGGTGCTGGTATTTGCTGGTGTGCCGCGATTTTATGTAGGGCGGGTGCTGATCAATGGGGTGAAGGAGGATCGGCTGGCGTCTTTGCTGGAGTATGGATCGCAGCTAGACCCGGGGGCACCGTTTACGAATGCGAGTGTGACGGCGGGCACCGAAGCGGTGAAGCAGGTACTGGCACAGAATGGGTATTACGAGCCGGCTATCTCTGTAGTGACGACGACGGACGACGCGAACCAGCAGGTGGACGTGACTTATACCGTCGCTATAGGGCCGCAGGCGCGTGTGGGAAGTGTGACGCTGCTGGGGAAGGATCCGGGGATCAGCGTCGAGGATTTCAGGAAGAAGGGTAGGTTGGTTTCGCGGTTCTTTCATCACCCGGTGAAGGTAGATCGGGAGACGGCGAGTACGGCGCTAGGGAATATGCGGACTTACTTCCAGAAGAAGAATCGGCTGGAAGCTACTGCTACTTTGCGTCAGTCAGATTATGACAAGGTGAAGAAAGAATTGAACTACACGTTTGCCCTGGATGAAGGGCCGGTGGTGAACGTGCAGGTGGATGGAGCCAAGTTCAGTAAGAGCCGGTTGAAGCTGCTGGTGCCCGTTTATGAAGAAGGTACTGTGGATATCGACCTACTGAATGAAGGTAGCTTCAATATGAAGGACTATCTGCAGCAGGAAGGCTACTTTGATGCGAAGGTCTCGGTTAAGACTGAAAACCCTGTGTCAGGCAATGAGACCGTGTTGTACACGGTGAATGAAGGGGAGAAGCACAAGGTCCTATCAGTTGACGTGGAAGGGAATAAGTATTTTTCAAGCGAGTTATTGAAGGAAGGCCTGCGGGTGCAGAAGGCCGACCTTTACCAAAGGAGTGGGCGGTATAGCGCGCAGCTCGTCACTGGCGACCAGAATTCTATTCAAGCTATTTATCGGGCGAATGGATTCAAGAACGCGAAGGTTACTTCCAGTGTGAAAGATATCGACGACGGGAAGAATGGCAAGAAGGCGAAGGTCGCCGAAATCAAGGTGACTTACAAGATTGAAGAAGGCGACCAGCAGCAATTTGGTGATGTTTCGCTGAAGGGTGTGGACCCGAGCAGGATGAAGGACCTTGAGCCTTTGCTTGCAGCGCGGGAAGGGCAGCCGTTTTCACTTGTAACGCTGAGTGGAGATCGGGACGTGATTCTGAGTTACTACCTCAGTAATGGTTTCGACCAGGCGCGGGTGGAGGTGGCGCAGGATGTCGACGAGAACGACAAGACGAAGACGGATATTGGCTTTGACGTTACGGAAGGCAAGCAGGTCTTTATCGGGAAGGTGCTGGGGAGCGGGGTTGTGCATACCAAGCCTTCTGTGGTGCAGCAGCAGGTAACGGTTCATGCGGGCGATCCGCTGGATCAAAGTGCGCTGCTGCAGACGCAGCGGAACCTCTATAATCTGGCGTTGTTCAATGAAGTTGTGGCCGCGGTGCAGAACCCGGCCGGCGATGCGGAATTGAAGAATGTGCTGCTGCAAATTACCGAGGCGAAACGTTGGGATGTGACGTATGGTTTTGGGTTTGAAGCGCAGCTTGGGACGCCGAGCTGCGGGCAGTATTGCACGCAGGTAGGCACTACGAAAGCGCAGGAAGGGAAGGCGGGAGTTAGTCCGCGGGTGCTGCTGGATGTAAGCCGGATTAATTTGTTTGGGACCGATGACTCGCTGACCCTGCATACGGAATATGGGTTGCTGGAGACAGTGGCTACGTTGACGTTTCAGAACCCACATTTATTTGGGCACAAGAATTTTTCCGGGCAGATATCGGGTGGGTACTCGAATGTGCAGGATATTTCTACTTTTCAGTCTTCCAAGTTGCAAGGTGATTTCCGCGTGACGCAGCGGGCTACCAAGAAAGATACTTTCGTTTATGACTTTCAATATCGCCGGGTGGCTGTGAACCCGAATAGCCTGGCGATTGCGGCTGATCTTATCCCGTTACTTTCTGAGCCCGTACGCGTAGGCGGGCCGGGGATTACGTGGATTCGGGATACCCGGCAGCCTAGCCAGCTGGATGCGATCAAAGGCTACTACCTTAGTGTGGATGAGTTTCTGGCGTCCAGTATTTTTGGATCGCAGACGGAATTTAACAGGACAGATATCACCAACTCGACTTACTACCAGTTTGGGAAGGGCCGGAGTAAGTATGTATTTGCGCGGAATACGCGAGTGGGATTTATTGCTTCACGCGGAGTGAATCCTAATCTTGGTGTAAGTACCTGTGTGGGTAGTTTGTTGACACAGAATGCGAGCTGTAACGCGGTGCCGCTGCCGGAGCGGCTTTATGCTGGTGGCGCCACGTCGCACCGTGGGTTTCCAATCAACGGGGCGGGGCCGCGCGACTTACAGACGGGGTTCCCGGTGGGCGGGTCGGCTGTGCTGGTAAATACGTTTGAGTTGCGCTTGCCGCCACCTACTTTGCCTTATGTTGGGGACTCGGTGAGCTTCGTTTTATTTCATGACATGGGGAACGTTTTTTATCATGTGGGCGATTTGTTTACGAGCATCAAGAACGTCTCGCAGCCGAACGAAGGGACTTGCGAGAATGTGGTGAATGTTTCGATTGGGACTTGTAACTTCAACTACTACTCGCATGCGATCGGACTTGGGCTGCGGTACAAGACGCCGGTAGGGCCAATTCGCGTGGACCTGCCATACAACCTCAATCCGCCCCGTTATCCGGTGATTCCGACCCTCGGTACGGGTGGGGTGCATACGCCGGGCGTGAATCCTTATGTTGGACAGGGGTCGCATTTTGGGTTTTTCTTTTCGATTGGCCAGAGTTTCTAGAAGGGTTTGAGCATGGAGATGGGGCGGGACAAACGCGGGGCGGTGGTGATGGTAGCGGCGGCCTTGCTGGTGCTCGGAGGCGTGCATGCCGGGGCGCAGGCGCATGGGGTGGCGGCGTCGCAGGGGACGGTGCAGGCAAGTTCGCCGATGGTAGAGGATTCGGCTACCAGTTCAGCGAAAGGAACGCTGGTGGACCAGGTGCTGGCGGTGGTGAATGGCGACCTGGTGCTGGAGAGCGATGTGGATGAGGAGCGCCGGTTTGCGGCCTTCCAGCCTTATGCGGATGGGAAATTTTCTCGGGATCAGACCGTGGAAAGACTCATTGACCGCACACTCATTCTGCAGCAGGCGAAGTTGCAACCGGACGATGCGGTAACTCGCGATGACGCGGTGGCGCAGTTGCAGACGCTGCGGAAGGATATTCCGGCATGCAAGGCTGCGCATTGTGAGACGGATGCAGGCTGGGCTAAGTTTGTCTCGGCGCAAGGCTTGACGATGGATGAGCTGGTGTCGCACTGGCAGCAGAGGATGGAGATTCTGAAGTTTATCGAGATACGGTTTCGCAGCGGAATTTTGATCTCCCAAGACCAGATCAAGGATTACTACGAGAAGACGTTACTGCCAGAGTATCAACGGCAACATGCGACGGCGCCGAAAGAGGCTGCAATCGCGGATCGGATACAGGAGATTTTGCTGCAGCAACAGGTGGGAAGTCTGCTGGGCGACTGGTTGAAGGCGCTGAAGGCGCAGGGTACGGTGCGGGTGATGCGGCCGGGTGAGGTGCAGCCGTGAGCGAAGAACAGGTGGTGGTGAAGCGGAGTACAGGCGCGAAGATTGCGCGCGGTGTGGCGTGGCTGGTGGGGAGTTTGCTGCTGCTGCTGGCGGTGCTGGTGGCGGGCTTTTCCTGGTACTCGACGACGGCGGATTTTCAGCGGCGTGTGGGTGCCGAGGTCGTTTCAACGCTGGAGCAGGCGACGGGTGGGAAGGTGGAGTTGGGTGGGTTGAAGTTCAGCTTGTGGCACCTCGCGATCGAGGTGGATGGGCTGGTGATTCATGGGTTAGAAGGGCCGGGCGAAGCGCCTTACCTGGCGGCCGACAAGATCATGGTGCGGGTTAAGATCATCAGCTTTCTGCAACATACGACGGGGACCGGGGTGGCGTCGCATATTGGGTTGAGCCTGCTGCGGGTGGAAGCGCCGCGGGTGCATCTGATTATCGACAAGGACGGGAAGACGAATCAGCCGGTGCCGGCACACCCGACTACGAGCACTACGCCGGTGATCGATACGCTGCTGGATTTGAAGGCGCAGGAAGTGGAGCTGGTGCATGGGGTGGCGCTGCTGAACGATCGTGCAATTCCGTTCAACCTGGCGGCGGCTGATCTGAATGCGCAGGTGCAGTATCTTTCGGCGACGGACCGGTATGGGGCGACGATCGACCTGAAGGACTTGCGGACGCAGATGCAGAAGGAGCCGGAGGCGAAGAGCAGCCTGCATGTAGAGGCGGAGGTGGGGCGGGACATTGCGCTGCTGAAGGCGTTTGATTTCCATTCCGGCGAGCACTCGGAACTGCAGGCTACGGCTGGGTTGAATCACTTTGCGAACCCTGAGTGGCAGGCGAAGGTGGTGGGGTCGCTGGAATTGAAGCAGATCTCTATCCTGGCGGGAGTGGATGGGCTGGACGCGGGGTCGGTGGACCTGGATATCGGCGGGCATAACTGCTATGTGGCTCCGGCTGTGGCACAGAAGAAGCCTTCGTTTTTTCAGCGGGATTTGAAGCGTAAAGCGGCGGAGGCCCCGGCGGTGAAGGCGTTGCCGCCCGATCCGGAATGCCAGGCGGGTTATCTGCTGGTGGGTTCGGCGAAGCTGCATGATGCGGCATACCGGGATCAATATGTATCGTTACACGATATAAACGGCGGGGCTCAGTTGCATATTACGCCGACCGAGTTATTGTTTACGGCGTTGACGGGTTATCTGCCCGGTGGTGGGAGTGCTACGGGGCAGTTGAAGATCGATAACTGGCTGGGGGAGGTGCCGGCGAATACGCCTGCTACCTCGCCGACCGTGAAGGGCGCTACAACGACGGCAAATAAAACCGCGGTAGCGATTACGGGGAAGACGGCGGTGGCGGCGAGTGGGCCTACCGTAGCTCCGGTCGGGAAAGCGCATGCTTACCTGACGGTCACGGTGGATAAGATCAAGCTGGGAACGATTCTGGAGATTACGGCTACGAAGCCTTACCGGGATCTGGGGTTCGACACGTCGATCACGGGGCCGGTGAAGGTGGAGTGGGGCGGACCGGTGACGGACATCGCTGACTCTGTGCTGGTGGATGCCGATCTGCGGCTGGCACCGACGGGGGCGCGGGGGATTTCGGGGCGCGATCTGCCGGTTTCAGGGCTGATTCTGGGGCATTATGACGGGAAGAGTGAGACGGTTGCGTTGAAGGAATTGACTGTGAATACGCCGCAATCGTCGCTGGTGGCTACGGGGACGCTGGGGGTGAACCTGGGCGATCCGCTGACGAACTTGAACGTGGATTTGAACCTGCGGAACCTGGCGGAGTATGACCAGTTGCTGGTGTCGCTGGGGCTGACGGGTAATGGAAAGAAGGGTGCGGCGGCGATTCCGATTGCACTGCATGGCGCGGCTACGTTTCATGGCACGGCGCGGGGCGCGATTGCGAAGCTGGATGTGAAGGGACATCTGGTGGCGAGCGATCTGGATGTGCGGGTGGGGGATTTTGCGCCGGTAACGGTGGCGGCTCCGGTGCCGGCGGGGGGGGCGGTGCGGAGTGTGGCGCAGCTGGTGACGAATGCAAAGGGGCCGGCGGTTGCTGCGCCGACGCCGGTGACGGATGTGCATGTGGACTCGCTGGTGGCGGATGCGGAATATACTCCGCAGGGGCTGGCGGTGGGGAGTTCAACGATTACACAGGGGTCTGCGGTGCTGCATGTTTCAGGTGCCTTCAAGCCGCGGGCGGTGGTGAAGCGGAAGGTAACTACCTTTGTCTGGGACGATGGGACGTCGGTGGATGCCAAGGTGCAACTGGCGAATGCGAACCTTTACGACGTGCTTACGATTGCCGGGCAGCAGCAGAAGATCCCAGTGAGCGGGACAATTGCGGTAGATGCGCATGTGATGGGGACGTTTCGCGATTTGAATGGCGGAGGGACGGTTGCGCTGGTGAACGGGGTGGCTTATGGGGAGCCCTATGAAGCGGTGAATGCGGCGCTAACGGTGCAGGGGAAGGATATCGAGGCATCCACGCTGAGCGTCAAGCTGCACGGGATGACGATTGCAGGCAATGGCGGGTACGACTATGGGTCGGAGCGGGTGCATGCGCATATTCAGGGGAACAATCTGCAGCTATCGAAGTTCAAGCTGGTGCAGGATCAGAAGATCAATGCGGATGGGGTGTTGAGCATTGTTGCGGATGCGAATGGGACGGTAGAAGAGCCGGGGCTGAAGGCGCAGGTGAAGCTGGCGAATGTGGTGGTGGATGGGAAGCCGATTGGCGAGGCCAATGTGAATGCGCATAGCGAAGGGAAGCTGGTGTATTACGACCTGACCTCCACGCTGATTGGGACGCAGATTGCGGCGAATGGGCAGACGGAGCTTACGGGGAACTACGAGACGAAGGCGAAGCTGACGATCGCCGGGTTCGATGTGGGCAAGCCGCTCGCGTTGTTCAGCCCCGGTGGGTTGAAGGCGACATCGAACATTACGGGTGTGATTACGGTGAGTGGGCCGCTGAAGACGCCGATCGGTTTGGCGGGACAGGCGCAGTTTTCAAACTTCGATGTGACGGCGCAGGGGCTTACGTTCAAGGCTGCGGAGCCGTTGACGATCGGGTTGAAGAATGGGTTGGCGACGCTGGATCAGGTGCATATTACGGGGCCGGATACGGACGTGCGGGCAAGTGGGACGGCGCAGGTATTTGGCGCGGTGAACGAGAAGACGAGACTGCCGGATGCGAAGGCCGGGAAGCTGAATGTTCAGGCTAATGGCAATGTCAGCATGGCTTTGTTGCAATCGTTTGACCCGGACCTGATTACGAGCGGGAAGGTGGTGGTGGCGGTTGGGATTGGCGGCGTGATTGCAGACCCGGCGCTTACGGGCAAGGTGGAATTCCAGCAGGTGAATGTGGCGGTGGATGGGATTCCAAACGGTTTGAGCAACATGAACGGGACGCTGAACTTTACGCAGGACAGGCTGGTGGTGCAGACGCTGACGGCGAATACGGGTGGGGGGCTGTTGAAGATTGGCGGGTTCCTGACGTACCGAGACGGGGTTTATGCGGACCTTACGGCTACGGGCGATAACGTGCGAGTTCGGCTGTATGGGCTGAGTGCGACGGCGAACACGAGCTTGCGGCTGCAGGGTGGACCGCAAAGTGCGTTGTTGAGCGGGACGGTGCTGCTCACTCGGTTTGGCGTGGGGGCGGACGTGGATTTTGCGGCGTTTGCGGGTGCGGGTGGAGTGCAGGCTCCGCCTGATCCTTCAGCGGCAGCGAACAAGATACGGATGGATGTACGGGTGACGAGCTCACCGCAACTGGACTTCCAGAACAGCTATGCGAAGCTGGCGGGGACGGTGGATCTGACGGTGCGTGGTACGGTTTCCGAGCCTACGGTGCTGGGGCGGATTCAGATTACGGACGGGTCGGCGACGTTTGCGGGGACGAAGTATCAGTTGCAGCGAGGGGATATTTACTTTACGAATCCGGTGCGGATCGACCCGGTGATCGACCTGGATGCGACGGCGCGGGTGGAGAATTATGACGTAACCGTTGGGCTGCATGGGACGACGGCAAATCTAAAGCCGACCTATCGTTCAGAGCCGCCGCTGAGCGAGACGGATGTGTTTTCGTTGCTGGCACTGGGGCGGACACAGGAGGAATCGCAGATTTATCAGGAGCAGCAGGTGGCGGCGGGGACCGATCCTACGACGAGCTCGCTGCTGGGTGGTGCGCTCAATGCTACGGTGAGCAGCAGGGTATCGAAGCTGTTTGGGGTGGGGAGCGTGAAGATCGACCCGTCTTATGTGGGGACGCTGGGGAACTCTTCGGCTCGGATTACGGTGCAGCAGCAGCTTTCGCGGCAGTTGACGCTGACGTATGCGACAAATGTGAACTCGTCGGCGCAGCAGCTGATCCAGGTGCAATATGATTTGTCGCCTACGACGTCGCTGGTGGCGGCGCGGGATGAATCGGGCGTGTTCAGTATCGTTTACAAGATTCGCAAGCGGTACCGCTAGCGTCTAATGATGTTGGAGGGTCTATGCGTACGTTGATGCTTGTGTTGCTGAGTGTGGCGGTGAGTGCGGGAGCGCAGGCTGTTAGTGATGGCGCGGTGCAGGCGGATGTGGCAAAGGCGCTGGATAACAAGCGTTTTTCCAATGTGAAGGAGACGGTGCAGGGTGGGGTGGTGACGCTGACGGGTACGGTCGAAACGTATGCGGATAAGGAAGATGCGGACAAGAAGGTGCATCACCGGAAAAACGTGCGGGGGGTGGCGAATGAGATCGAGGTGGCGGGTGGGGAGGTCGATGACAGAACGTTGAGGAATAAGCTGGCGGAGAAGCTGGCTTATGACCGGGTTGGGTATGGGACGACGGCGTTCAACTCAATCACGATCGGGGTGCAGAATGGGGTGGTGACGCTGGGTGGGGTGGCTTATGGGCCTACGGATAAGGACAGTGCGCTGAGCCTGGTGGCCAACTATCGCGGGGTGAAGGATGTGGTGGACAACATAGAAGTCGCGCCTCTTTCACCGAACGACGACCGGATTCGACTGGCGGAGGCGCGGGCGATTTATGGTTTTCCGAGCTTGAACAAATATGCTGTCGATCCGGCGAAGCCGATTCGGATCACGGTGGTGAATGGGAATGTGACGCTGACCGGAGTGGTGGATTCGCAGGCGGATAAAGATACGGCGAACATTCGTGCGAATGGAGTGGCGGGGGTGTTCAAGGTGGTCAATGAGTTGCAGGTTGCTGGTGCGGCGAGCGGGTCGAAATAGTGGCTACGCTGGTAAGGGATACGGTTGCTACGCTCGAGATGATTAAGTGGGAGCACTCGATTTTTGCGCTGCCGTTTGCACTGAGTGGGGCTGTGCTGGCGGCGGGGGGGTGGCCGGCGTGGGGGAAGCTGGGGTGGATTGTGGTTTGCATGGTGGCGGCGCGGTCGGCTGCGATGGCGTTCAATCGGCTGGTGGATGCGCGGCTGGATTTAGCAAATCCGCGGACGGCAATGCGGGCGATCCCGGCCGGTGCGCTGAGCCGGGGTTTTGTGGCTGGGTTTGTGGTGGTGGCTAGCGTGGTGTTTGTGCTGGCGGCGGGGATGTTGAACCGGCTGTGTCTGTGGCTGGCGCCGGTGGCGCTTTTGGTGGTGCTGGCTTATAGCTTAATGAAACGGGTGACGCGGTGGTCGCATGTGGTGCTGGGTGTGGCGCTGGGGATTGCGCCGGCGGCGGCCTGGATTGCGATACGTGGGTCGTTGGACTGGCGGGTGGTGGTTCTGACGGGGCTGGTGATGCTTTGGGTGGGGGGCTTCGATGTGCTTTACGCCTGCCAGGATTTTGAGCATGACCGAAGCGTAGGGCTGCATAGCGTGCCGGCGGCTTTTGGGCTGGAGGGTGCGTTCTGGATTGCGCGTGGGATGCATGTTGGGGTGGTAGTGCTGTCGGTGTGGCTGGATGTTTTGTTCGGGTTGGGAGTGGTGGGATTTGTGGGGACGGGGGTTGTGGGGGCGCTGCTGCTCTATGAGCATCTGCTAGTGCGGCCGGGGGATTTGCGGCGGATGAATGCTGCCTTCTTCATGCTGAATGGGGTGATCTCGGTGGTGTTCTTCTTGTTTACGGCGGTGGGGGTGGCGGTGCGGCGGTAGGGTAGGCGTATGTGAGCGGGGATCCCCCCTCCCCCCTTTGGGGCAAAATATTCATTCTATTGGGGTTGGGGCGGGGTTGCTCCAAGAGTTGTGCAGGGGTGGGTGGACGAAATGGGGGTGTGCCGGGTGGGAATGAGGATAAAAGCTGAAGCAGATTCGTTTGGAAATGACAAACAAACGGCAACGGCAAGAACAGGCAACAGCAAAAGCCAATACGGCGATTCTGGCTTCGCCAGAATGACGGCGCTTTTGTGCCCGGGATGACCTACGAAGGAGTTACGTACGAAGGGAATGACGTACGTAGGGAGTGAGGTGCGGAGGAATGGCGTACGAAGGGAAGGAGGACATGACGAAGTGCTAGTTTTCGGTGGGGAGTTCGATGTGGTCTACGACGAGGGTTTGGACGGGGCCTTTGGCGGGTTTTAGTTTGAGGCCTAGCTGCTCCTGGAGGGCGGTGATGAGGGGTGGGTTGGGGTTGTCGGGGTTGATGTTGTCGTCTGGGGACCAGAGGAGGTTGAGGTTGTAGCGGGCTGTGAGGTTGGTGCGGTCGATGACGGTTTTGTGGGTGATGTCGGTGAGGACTTTGGCGAAGCCTTCCATGTCGACGGATGTGGCGGTTAGCTCGTGGTTTTTGATTTCGACGCCGCCGCCGCCGGTCGGCGTGGCGGGGAGGGGCTGAAGTTTGGCAGTGCCGGGCAGGAGGACGAGCTCGTAGACGGGGAGCTGGTGGGTTTCGGTGTGGGCCTGGAGGTGGAAGCGCTCTTCAAGGATGGGGACGAGGCGGAGGGATTGTTGCTTGTCGGAAAGCTTTTTGAGGGCGGGCATGTCGGGGTCGACGACTTTAGCGGTGAGGTCGAAACGCATGGTCTCGAGGGGGGCGGGGATGCCGGAGATGTAGTCTGACTTGATCTCGTAGGTGCTTTCCAGGAGGGTCTTGAGGGTTACGTTGGTGGCTTCGAATTTGGCGTAGTCGGAGTCGATGCCCCACTGGGTGGAGGCGGATTTGTTGCGGTGGATGACGGCTACGTCGAAGGCGGTGGACTGCTGGAATGCGATGAGGAGGGTGAGGGGGAGGAGGAGGCGCATGGGGTTTTTCTGGATGGTAGCAGGAATCTGTAACCCCACCTCACGCGATACGACCCGCGTGAGATGGGGCACCCGAAACCGTTTTGGAGTAAGGGTTTAGTTTTCGGTGGGGGGTTCTATGTGGTCTACGACGAGGGTGGGGACGGGGCCGCGGGAGGTTTTTAGCTTGAGGCCCAGCTGCTCCTGGATGGCGGTCAGGAGTGGAGGGTCCTGATTGGTGGGGTCGTTGTTGTCTTCAGGGGACCACTTGAGCTTGATGGCATAGCCTGCGGTGAGGCTGGTCTTGTCGATGACGGGCTTGTGGAGGATATCGGCGAGGGTTCCACAGAGTTCGGTGAGGGTGATGTCGGTTGCGTCGATGGTAGTGCGGGAGACGTTGGTTCCGTGATCGGTGCCGCCGGGCGGCAGGGGCGTGAGCTTGGTGGGACCGATGGCGGTGAGCTCGTATACGGCGAGTTCCCTGGTTTCGACGTGGGCTTTGAGGGCGAAGCGATCTTCAAGGACGGGGACGAGCATGGCGCGGCGCTGGGGTGATTTCCGGGCTTCGAGGACCTTCATATCAGGGTCGAGGACCTTGGCGGTGACGTCGTAGTGTTGGGATTCGAGGGCCGGCGGAATGCCGGTGATGAGGTCGGGGCGGATGTTGTAGGCGTACTCGAGGAGGCGCTTGAGGTCGGCGTTGGTGGCTTCGAGGGATGCGTCATTGACGCTCATGCGGGAGCCTTCAGCGTCGGGCTTGGGGTGGTGGATGACGGAGACGTCGTAGGTGGTGGAGCCCTGGGCGAGGAGGGGTGTGGCGAGGAGGATGGTGGTGAGGAGGAGCCTGGGGATCATGCTTGTCCTTACGGATGGGGATGATGTCTGGTTCCGGGTTGGACGGTTGGGAGTGGGTTTGGTACTAAAGGATTAGGAGGCTAGTTTGCAATCTATGGGCAATGAGAAACCCCAGGTCACACGATGAAGCCATGTGGCCTGGGGCACCCCATACGAATTTGAACGCTTGTAGGTTAGCTGTTGGTTTTGTTGCGGATGTTGTCGAGTCCGTGCTGAATGGATTCCTTGGCATGCTCGGCGGCGTTGGTCATGTCGTCACGGAGGTTGTGGCTGGTGTTGGTGGTTTCGGTTTGAGCGGCAGTGGTGCGAGGTGTAGTTACGTCGTGGGCGGTGTCTTTGACGTCGCCCCAGGTTTCCTTGGCACTGCCTTTGACCTGGTCGGCTGCGCCCTGGTTGGCGGCGGACTGGTCGTTGGTGGCTTCGCCGAATGCCTGCTCGACTTTGCCTTTGAGCTTATCGAATGCGCCTTCTACGTGGGACTCGTTCATGGCTTGCTCCTTGAGTGCTTGGATGCGAAATCGTCGATTGGCGACAAAGGAAAACCCCACGGTTCGCGGTGATTTGCGGTGCGTGGGGTTGGTTCGCGTCGAGCTTAGAGGGCGCGACGGCCACCGAGGAGCGAGAAGATGAGGGAGATGACGAAAAGGACGAGGAGGACATGGATCCAGACGCCGACGGCCTGACCGAACCCGAAGAAGCCGACTGCCCAAAGGATGAGGAGAACTACGGTGACTGTCCAAAGCATGGTGTGACTCCTATGCGCCCGGCCATATTTTCTGCCGTGGGCTTTGCTGCCTGGCCAATGGCCTTCAAACCATAGGTTGCTTGTGGGTTAGGGTGGGTTGTCTGAATGGAAGCTTTTGATGAAAATGTTTGTGTCGCAAAGGAGGATTGAGATGATGGGGCGGTATTTGAAAGTGTGGAGGCCCGCGCGCCGGCCCGGGCTGAAGCCCACCTCTCGCGAAGGCTATTTCATTGGGCTATGTAATGTCTGACGAATCCTTTCGAGCCCGACGAAGCCCAGAAAACAGCAAATCCCAGGGGCTGAAGCCCACCTAGTCGGTAAATTAGGATGTCCGGGCTAAAGCCCGGACCTATCTCAGAAGCAAAAACGATCGCACCAGCGATTCGTCAGACACAACCTGAAGCCCGCGCTAATCCGGTGATAAAAACCGACAGTCCCACGCTTCCACCGTCAGGAGGTTAGTGGGAGGTCATCATGTCGTTGAATTTCTGGACGAAGGCGTACTCGTTGGGGCCGGGGTTGTTGCGGAGCATGGAGACCATTTTGACGAGGATTTCGTCGGCGTCGGTGGCGAGGACCTGCATGGTTTCAGTAATGAAATCGGGGAGAGGCATGGCGCGGGGGTCGTTGAGCTGGCGGTCGCCGCCGAGCTCGGTCTGGACGTAGGGCGGGGCGATCTCGAGGACGCGGACAGAGGTGTCCTTGAGGAGGTAGCGCTGGGACATGGTGAAGGAATGGAGGGCGGCCTTGGTGGCGCAGTAGGTGGCGCTAGGGGCGAGAGGGGTGAAGGCCAGGCCGGAGGTGACATTGATGATGGTGGCGGCGGGCTGGGCTTTGAGCTGCTCGATGAGGGCGGAGGTCATGCGGATGGGGCCGAGGAGGTTGGTGGTGATGGTGGAGGTGACGAGGGCGTCGTCGGTGGGATTGTTGACGGTGTCCTGGGCCATGATGCCGGCGTTGTTGATGAGGACGTTGAGTTTGGGATGGTCAGCGATGAGCTTTTGGGCTGCGGCGGCGATGCTGGCGGGGTCTTCGATATCGAGCTCGATGGATTGCATGCCGGGATTGGCGGCGGTGACCTGGGCGAGCGTGGCGGTGCGACGGCCGGAGATGATGACCTGGTTGCCGAGCTTGTGGAGGGCTTCTGCGAGGCCGCGACCGATGCCGGAGCCGCCGCCGGTGATGAAGATGGTGTTGTCTTTAAGGTTCATGGGTGATGATGGTCTCCTGGAGGGATGAGATGTGGGGGAGCTGTGGAAGGTTTCGGGTGAATGATGTCAATCTTTGTTATTCTCGGGAGAGTTGGAGGGTGCCATGAATGTTTCGCTTACACCTGAGTTGGAACGGTTCGTTGAGAAGACGGTGGAGACTGGGCGATATAACTCGGCCTCGGAGATGGTGCGGGCGGGGTTGCGCCGGATCGAGGAGGAGGAGCACTGGATGGAAGAGGTGAAGGGGAGGGTTGCGCGCGGACTGCGTGATGCGGACGCCGGACGACTGGTGGATGCTGAGACAGCCGTGCGCCGTATGCGAGCGGCTGCGAGTGGCAAGCGAGAACGTTGATGACTCTGGCCTTCCGCGTCACGGAGAGTGCGCTCGCTGATATAGAAGAGACGCTGGAATACCTGGAGAGTAGAAGCGCCAAGGCTTCTCTGAGACTTTGCCTTGGAGCTTGAAGGAACGTTTCAGTTCCTTGCAGAGTGGCCTGAGGTGGGACATCTTCGAGAGGACCTTACGGAGGTGGAAAATGTCAGATTCTGGACTGTGGGAACAAGCCCTGTAAGCTACCTTGTGGACTCGAAGCCACTGATCATCGTCTCTATAACGGGTGCGGGGCAGGATGTGGAATCTATCTTGCGGACGCGGTTTGAGCAGCTTTAGGAGGTTGGATGGAAGCTTTGTTTGAGCGGGCTATGGCTGCAGTGGAGTATGTGCGGGCGCAGGGTGGGGTGACGCCGAGGGTGGGGATCGTGCTGGGGTCTGGGCTGGGGGAGTTTGCCGATGCGGTGGAGGGTGCGGTTCGGATTGCGTATGGGGCGATTCCGGGGTTCTCTCGGTCTACGGTGGAAGGGCATAGCGGGACGCTGGTGCTGGGGACGGTGGCCGGGGTGCCGGTCGCGGTGATGCAGGGGCGGGTGCATGCTTATGAGGGGTACACGATGGGGGAGGTGACGTTTCCGGTGCGGGTACTTGGGCTGCTGGGATGCGAGACGCTGGTGGTGACGAATGCTGCGGGGGGTATCGACCCGGGGTATGGGGCGGGTGAGCTGGTGCTGATTGCCGACCACATCAACCTGACGGGGATGAATGCGGCGGTGGGGCCGAATGAGGAGCGGTTCGCGGTGGCGCCGGGGGCGGGGTTGCGGTTTTTCGATATGACGACGGCCTATGATGCGGGGCTGCGGGAGGTGGCGAAGGTGGTGGCGGCGGAGCAGGGGATTCGGCTGCCGGAGGGGATTTATCTGGGGGTGATTGGGCCCAGCTATGAGACGGCGGCGGAGATACGGGCGTTCCGGACGCTGGGGGCTACGCTGGTGGGGATGTCGACGGTGCATGAGGTGATTGTGGCGCGGCATATGGGGATGCGGGTGCTGGGGATCTCGCTGGTGACGAATGCGGCGGCGGGCGTGAGTGCGGAGGTGATTCATCATGAAGAGGTGATGGATGTGGGGCGGCAGGTGGCGGGCCGGTTTGCGGCGCTGGTTACGGGGGTGGTGGGGAGACTATGAAGCCGGTGGTGCTGGGGGTTGCGGGGTGCTCGGGGAGTGGGAAGACGACGCTTGCGGTGGAGCTGGCGCGGCAAGTGGATGCGACGGTGTTTCCGCTGGATTTGTATTATCGGGACTTGTCACGGTTTCCGCTGGATGTGCGGCATAAACGGAATTTCGATCATCCGGATTCGCTGGAGTCGGAGTTGATTTTTGAGCATGTGCGGGGGCTGGCGGCGGGGGAGGCGATCGACCGGCCGGTGTATGACTTCAAGACGCACTCGCGGGTGGAGGGGGCGTTTGAGCGGGTGGTGCCGGGGCGGGTGGTGATCGTGGAGGGAATCCTGGCGCTGCATTATGCGGAGCTGCTGCCGCTTTACACGGCGAGTATTTATGTCAATGCCCCGGATGCGGTTTGCCTGGCGCGGCGGGTGCATCGGGATGTGAAGGAGAGGGGTAGGACGGCGGAGAGTGTGAGGGAACAGTTCTGGGCTACGGCGCAGCCTATGGCGCTGGAGTTTGTGCTGCCATCGCAAGGGAATGCGACGTTGACGGTGGAGGGGACGGACTCGCTGGATTGGTCGATTGAGCAGGTGATTGGGATGTTGCGGGGGATGGGGTTGGTGGGGGGTAGGAGGAGGGTTTGAGGCTTGTCAGGGTTGGAGTTGGAGGAGGGCTTCGCGGGCTTCTACGGCGGCTAGTTTGCGGTGGATGTTGGGGACGCTGAAGGCGATGGGGGTGGGGGCGAAGCGGACGTGGGCGTGGACGCCGCGGAGGGAGCAGAAACGCCAGAGGTGCTTGAGGAGAGGGATGTCGCCCCAGTAGTGGACGTCGTCACGGACGGTGGTGCCGGGGGTGTTGGGCTGGTCGAGGGTGTAGCGGATGCGGGCGGGGGTGATGGGGGCATCGACGGAGAGGGCCTGCTGGAGGAGGCCGGAATGGAAGGGGAGGACGGTGTCGCCGTTGGAGGTGGTGCCTTCGGGGAAGAACATGACGGGGAGGCCGGCTTCCACGGTGAGCTGCATGCCGGATTTGGCGGCAAGGGCGCTGCCGCCGCGGCCACGGTCGATGAAGACGGTGCCGGCCATCATGGTCATCCAGCCAACGATGGGCCAGCGGCGGATTTCGGCTTTGGCGCAGAAGACGCATTGGTGGATGGAGGCGTAGATGATGATGTCGGCATAGCCGAGATGGTTTGAGATGACGGAGCCGGCGCCGGAAGGGAAGGCGCCTTCTACGGTGAGGGCGATGTGCATGTGGGTGCGCATCGTGGTGCAGAAGCGGTGGAGCCAGTTGGCGCGGGCGGGGCGGGTTCTGGGGCGGCGGAGGATGAGTTCGGTGAAGTAGAAGGCGAAGATGGCGACGACTTTGGTCATGCCCCAGAGGGAACGGAGGAAGTTCACGGGTGCTCCTGCGGGTTTTGTGGCGGGTGGAAGTTAGAAGATGTAATGGCAAGAGCAGAAGCGGATTCCCTTTGGGAAAACAAAGGAAAGGGTAACGGCAAGAACAAGCAACGGCAAAAGTCAATACGGAGATTCTGGCTTCGCCAGAATGACGGCGGTGTGGTTTCGGAGTTAGCGGAGTTGGGGTTTTTAGTTGTCGGTGGGGGTGGATTTCTGGCTGTTGCGGTATTGGGGGACGGGGTCTGCGCTGCGGATCCAGGCGGTGTAGATGAGGTCGCGGAGCTCGGTGACGCCGGCGGCGATGCGGGCGTCTACGAAGGCTTTGCCCTCTGGGGTGCCGGGGCCGGTGAAGGCGGCGGATTTGTCGAGCTTGTAGAGGGGCTCGACGAAGGAGTTGGAGGTGTGGAGGTAGGCGAGGTACTGGGTGAAGACGTCTCCGGTGGGGCCGCCGAGGAGCTCGGGTTTGGCGGGGATGAGGGGGAGGATGTCGCGCTCGGGCTTCACGTTTGCCTTGACGAAGTCGGACTCGAAGTAGGCGTGGATGGCGTGGCCGGTGTTGTAGTTTTCCGGGTTGGGGCCGGTCCAGCCGTTGTACTGGAGAGTGGTGTGGAGGGGTTGGGAACCGTCGGCGACCCAGTGGCCGAGGATGCCGGCGAGGAAGAGGACTTCGCACTCGATGGGCTTGACGTCTTTGTGGTCGGCCTGGAGGGTGCGGTAGTCGCGGAGGGCGGATTTGAGGCGCTCCCAGGCCTCAGAGGCGGCGTAGGGCTGGAGACCTACCTTTTCAGGGGTGAGGGCGAGATCGGGGTGGGCTTTCTGGGCTACGGCGAGGGCGCGGATGAAGTCGTAACGCTTGCGGGGTGGGGGGCTGGGGATGAGGTCGAGGTATTCAATATCGACGAAGTGCTCTGGGGAGCCGGCGGCCGAGAGCTCGGGTTCGGCAGGGGACTTCCAGTGGTCGGGCTCGGGGCCGTAGTACTCCATGGCGTTCTGGGCTTCAGGGGAGCGGAGGAACTCGGGAGTGTCTTTGGGGAGGGTCTGGACGGCGAGGCGGTTGATCATGCGGTGGCCGTCGGCGCCCCAGGCGATGGACTGGCGGACGAGGAGGATGGGGAGGAAGGTCAGGAGGAGGGTGGAGCGGAGGGCCGGACGGATAGGCATGGAGGCAGTATAACGGGCGGGTCGGGCGAAAGAGTAACCTCAGGTCACTGACGATGAAGCCGTCAGTGGCCTGGGGCACCCACAACTCTATTGGGTAACGGCTTTATTGGGTGGCGGCGGGGTAGATGCCGAGGGTGCGGAGATGATGGGAGTGTTGGGCGAGGGCGGTGAGGGCCGCTTGGGCTTGCGGGAGGGTTTCGAAGCGGGCGTCGGCGAAGAAGACGTACTCCCAGGGGCGGCCGTGGACGGGGCGGGATTCCATTTTGGTGAGGTTGACGGCGGCGAGGGACTGGAGGGCGCGGAGGAGGGCGCCGGGGGTGTGATCGAGGGTGAAGGCCACGGAGAACTTGTTGGCTTGCGAGGGTGGGGCGGGTGGAGGCCCGGGGGTAAGGAGGTAGAAGCGGGTGTAGTTCTGGGGGTGGTCTTCAATGGAGTGCTGAAGGATTTGCGCCTGGTAGATTTCTGCGGCGAGGGGTGGGGCGATGGCGGCGGCGGTGCGGAAGCCGGAGGCCATGAGCTGGCGGACGGCGCCGGCGGTGTCGTAACCGGGGATGACGGTTAGGGCTGGGTGGTCGTGGAGCCAGCGGCGGCATTGCGAGAGGGCTACGGGGTGGGAGGAGATGGAGGTGAGCGCGGCGAGGGTGACGCCGGGGGCGGCGATGACGGCGTGGGAGATGTGGATCTGGGTTTCGGCGGTGATGTGGACGGGGGCTTCATGGAGGAGGTCATAGTGCTCAAAGACAGAGCCGTGGAGGGAGTTTTCTATGGGGAGGAGGGCTTGGTCGGCGAAGTTGTTGGCGAGGGACTCGAAGACCTGGGCGGCGGTGGTGCAGGGGACGAGGGTGATGGCGGGGCCGAGGGCGTGGAGGGCGGCGGCGTGGGAATTGGAGCCTAGGTCGCCCTGGATGGCTATGCGGGGATTTGGTGTGGGGAGGGTCATGCGGGGCGGTCGCGTTCCCAGTTTCTCCAGAGGAGGAGGGAGAGAAGGAAGATGTTGGCTTCAGAAGAGGCCTGGAGACGAGTGAACGCTTGCAGGCTCTTGAGTGCGGTTTCCAGCAGTTCCCCTACTGCATCTGATGAGAAGGAGGAAGCCAGATCGTAGTCTGCCTTGTGCCTTGCTTCCTGAAGCTGGATAAAGGTTCTCGCGACGAATCTCAAATCCGTAGAAGCAGATGCGCCAATCAAACTGTGCAAAGGTTCCTGAAGGGACGTTGGAAGAAAGCGAATGCAAATTCTCTTCATCTCTGCATGATCAAACCAGCGCTGAATGCGGTATCTAGTTTCGAGTGAAACGTTTGGAGCAAGCAGTGCGGCGGCATCACCTGAAAGCCTATGGAAGAGAGCATAATATGCGGCTGATACTGCCCTTCTGCGATTTACATTCTGAACATCCTGGTCCTGTTGTTCAGCATATGCAAGCAGTACTGCGTGCTCCATGAGTTGCTGTGAATAGCTCAAGCAGCTCGATCCAACTGTGTATAAGGAAATCGGGTCAGACCGCTATCGATGATTTTCTGCTGAATGGCACTTGAGTAATCGATGAATCGATGAATCCACTCCTTGTCAGCATCAAGGCTTTTGCGCAGAGTGAAGATGAGATACATTGCAGGATCGCCTGACCAGTCCCGATCCAAGCGGACATGCACAGTTTCTACGCCTTCGATCTGTGGGGTTTCGGCGATGAATTGCTCGGCCTTTTGAATTTCGATTTGGTCCTGCTCCTCGTCATGGGTCATAAGGTAGATTATATGCGGTTATTTGAGGAGCATGGAGACGATGGAGGCGCTCATGAGGTTTGCCATGGTGCCGGCGAGCATGGCGCGGAGGCCCAGTTGAGCGAGGTCGTTGCGGCGGTTGGGGACGAGGGCGCCGATGCCGCCGATCTGCATGCCGATGGAGCCGATATTGGCGAAGCCGCAGAGGGCGAAGGTCGCGATGGAGAAGGTGCGGGGGGAAAGGGTCGCTTTGAGTTTGCCGAGCTCGTTGAAGGCGAGGAACTCGTTGATGATGGTACGGGTGCCGAGGAGGTTGCCGATGACGTGGCACTCGCGCCAGGGGATGCCGATGAGCCAGGCGACGGGGGCGCCAACTACGCCGAGGACGTTGTTGAGGGAGTGGGGGAAGGGAATGTGGCCGTGGGCCCAGGCGAAGTCCGAGATGCCGAGCATGATGGCGTTGAAGAGGCCTACGAGGGCTACGAAGGAGAGGAGCATGATGGCTACGTTGAAGGCGAGCTGGCCGCCGTCGATGGTGCCGCGAGCTACTGCTGCGATGAAATTTTCGTTCCGGTGCTCTTCCTGCGGGGGCATTTTGACGATGCCGGCAGTGGCGGGGACTTCGGTTTCAGGGACGAGCATTTTGGCGACGAGGATGGTGCCGGGCGCGGTCATGATGACGGCGGAGAGGAGGTCTTTGGCGTTGATGCCGAAGAGGATGTAAGCGGCCATGATGCCGCCGGAGACGTGGGCCATGCCGGAGGTCATGATGGTCATGAGCTCGGAGCGGGTCGCACCGGCGAGGAAGGGGCGGATGGTGAGCGGAGCTTCGGTCTGGCCCATGAAGATGCTGGCGGCTACGTTGGTGGATTCGGCTCCCGAGGTGCCCATGGTGCGTTGCATGACCCAGGCGACGACCTTGATGATCTGCTGCATGAGACCGATGTGGTAGAGGATGGCGAAGAAGGCGGAGACGAAGATGATGGTGGGTAGGACGGCGAAGGCGAAGACGGCGAGGGCGTTGCCGGGGATGCCGAGAGGGCCGAAGACGAGGCTCGAACCGTCCACGGAGTGACCTAACAGTCCGGTGATGAAGCCGGAGACCTTGGCGAGGATGATCTGGCCGGTGTTCCACTTGATGACGGCGAAGGCGAAGAGGATCTGGAGGCCGAGCCCCCAGGCGATGGTGCGAGGTTTGATGGCGCGGCGATTTGTGGAGAAGGCGTAGGCTAAAGCGAGGAAGGTGAAGAGGCCGAGCAAGCCTGTGAAACGTCCCAAGGAAGATCTCCTGCGCGCTGAAAGATGGTGTGGGTTGAGTGTAACGGAGATTGCAGACGGTGCCGAACTTTCTGAGCGGTGCGTATGATGAAGTGATGCTGAGAATCGGTCTGGTTTGGGTTTGCTTGAGCGTGTGCGCGGCGATGGGGCAGAAGCTGCCGGATGCGCCTTCCGCACAACCACAGGTGGGACAGCAGGGCCCGGAGGCAGTTGCGGGCGATGCGATCTATGCGCCGCTGGCTGTGGGTCCGGCGACGGCGAAGACGAAGCTGGAGACTTATGTGGTGCTGACGTTCGGGCCGCGGGCTGTGGTGTCGCCGGCGTTTTCCGCGGCGTTCCGGATGGCGCGTCCGCCGAGCGGATTTCCAAGGGACTGGAAGGATGGGGCGGAAGCGTTTGGCCGGAACTATGGAGAGGCGCTGGCGAGTAAGGTGGCGTTGCAGACGGCGAGGACAGGCACGGCGATTGTGCTGCATGAGGATTTTCGCTACAGGCGGTCGGAGACGGCGAAGGGGTTTGGGCGGCTGCTGTATGCGATTGGGTATACGTTTGTGGACTCATCCGACAGTGGGCACAGGCGGCTGGCTATAAGTAATTTTGCGGGTGCGGCGGCAGGTGGGTTCACGGCGGTGGCAATTCTGCCGGATGGCTATAACAGCACGGGCGATGGGGTGAAGGATTCGGCGACGCGGTTTGGCGGGCTAGTGTTTTCCAATGTGGCGCGGGAATATGCGCCGGATATCGCGAAATTATTTGGCGGGCATTTCCTTCCGCATCTGCCAATTCCGGAGTGGTATACGAAGTCGCTGCGGGTGGCGCGACCGGTGCCGGTGGTCGTGCCGGCGGTGGCACCAGCAGCGGTACCAGTTGTCGCGCCAGCGGTGCCATAGGCTATTTCTTTTTGACAGCTGCAGGCGGGTAGGTGGTGCCGGCAGGCTCGAGGGAGACGGTGGGTCCTCCTTCGGCGAGCTGGCCGACTTCGCGGACGACGCCGGGAACGTCGCCTTCAAGGATCCAGACGAAGATGTCGCTGGGCTGCTTGCCGATCATGGGTGCGACGACGCCGGCAACGCCGCCGAGTTCGGGATGGATGCGGAAGACCGTGGCCTTGCGGCGAACGCCGGCAACGGGGGAGAAGGTTTCCGCGGCGGCGGCGGAGATGGAGAGCTGGATAAGGCGGCCTTTGCCGGTGGGGGCGAGCAAACCGATCTTGAACGGCTGGGAGCCGGCGCGGACGTTTAGCAGCAGGGTGCCAACAAAACCGTTGGAGAGGTCGGGCGGGAGGTCGAGATGATTCGTTTCGACTTTGATTTGACCGTCTTTTTCCGTGGAGCGAAGGGTAATCTGGCCAGTGTCTTCGACCAGGACGTCGATGGGTTTGGCGAAGAAGGGGCCGTGCTGGATGTGGTGGTCGCTGATGAGATGAAAGGTGGCGTGCTGGGTGTAGATGGTGGTTTCGTCGTCGAGGGAACCGTCTTTGAAGTGGAGGGTGAGACGGGTGGTGATGCGGTCGCCGTGGGTGAGCTGGATGTCTTCACCGTAGCCGAGGATGGCACCGGACTCGGAGCGGATGAGAAGGAAGGCGTGGGTGGCTCCCTGGGGGTAGCGGATCTGGATCTCGTCGGCGAGAGCTGGTGTGGAGAGGATGACCAGGATGAGGGAGAGGAGAAGCTTCATGTTGGGTCACCTTTCAGTTTGTTTGGTGGGTGGGGTGCCCCTCCCCCCCATGGTTTGGGGCAAAATCCTGATTTGATTGGGTTTGCAAAGAAAGAAGCCGCGCCAGGCTTGATGGGCGGCTTCGTTTGTTTCGATCTATATTTCTATTCTATTGGATTGGTGGGGGTGAACATGCCAACTATTTTTGGGGCTGAAGTGGGCGGTTGGCGCGGGGTTTGCGGTTTTTGCACAGGGTTGGGGGGTTGACAGGTTTCTGGGGACGGGGGTTTTTGGGGTCGTGGTGCCGGGGGAAAGAGGCAAAGGCAACGCAGATCCCTACGGGATGACAAACAAGGAGGGAGTAACCCCACCTCACGCGGGATGACAAAGAAGGAGGGAGTAACCCCAGGTCACGCGATGAGGCTGCGTGGCCTGGGGCACCCCATGCGGTTTGGTGGGGGGTGGGGTTAGGGGGTGATGGTTTCGCGGATGAGGGGGATTGGGGTGGGTTTTTGGGAGGTGATTTTGTAGGTGGCTCGGAGCATTTCCAGGGGTTCCGTGAGTTGCTCGGGGGTGGGGGCGTGGAGGGTTAGGAGGGGTTGGCCGATCGTGACTTGGTCGCCCAGGCGGGTGTGGACTTCGAGGCCGGCGTGAGGGTCTACGGGGGCGCCGGGGATTAGGCGGCCGGCTCCCAGGCGTTGGATGGCCCAGCCTACTTCAGTGCAATCCATGGAGGAGAGGTAGCCGGATTGGGTGGCGAGGAGCTGGGTGGTGGCTCCGGGAGTGTGGAAGGCGGCGGGGTTTTCAAAGTGGGTGGTGTCACCGCCCTGGGCCTGGGTGATGGCGAGGAAGGACTTGTAGGCTGCGCCGGATTGGAGGATCTGGTCGGAGAGGAGGGCACCGGCGGCGGGGGTTTCGGCGTGGCCGGCGAGGTGGAGCATCCAGCCGGCGAGGATGTTGGTGAGCTGGATGAGGGTGGCGGACTGGGGGTGGCGGCGGTTCTGGAGGATGTCGAGGCATTCCCAGACCTCGAGCCAGTTGCCGGCGAAGCGGCCCAGAGGCTCGTCCATCTGGGTGAGGAGGGCGATGGTGCGGGTGCCGGCGAGGTTGCCGGTGGAGACCATGAGGTTGGCAAGGTGGCGGGCGTCGGCGGGGTCCTGCATGAAGGCGCCGGAGCCGCATTTGACGTCGAGGACCAGGGCGTTGAGGCTCTCGGCTAGCTTTTTGCTCATGATGGAGGCGGTGATGAGGTAGGGGGACTCGACGGTGCCGGTGTGGTCGCGGAGGGCGTAGAGGATGCGGTCGGCGGGGACGAGGGTGGGGGTCTGGCCGATGAGGCAGGCGGCGTGCTGGCGGAGGATTTGCTCGAAGCGGTCGAGGGGGAGCTGAGTGTTGAAGCCGGCGATGGTTTCGAGCTTGTCCAATGTCCCACCGGTGTGGCCGAGGGAGCGGCCGGAGATCATGGGGACGACGATGCCGGGGGTGCCTGATTCAGTGGGGTGTTGAAGGCCGGCGGCGGCGAGGATGGGGGCGATGAGGAGGGAGGTTTTGTCGCCTACGCCGCCGGTGCTGTGCTTGTCGATTGTGAAGGTTTGGAGGGGTGTGGCGTCGAAGGTCTCGCCGGAGAAGCGCATGGCGGTGGTGAGGGTGGCTAGTTCCTGGGGGTTTAGGCCGTTGAGGAAGACGGCCATGAGGAAGGCGGCGATCTGGGGGTCGGTGGCCTGGCGGGTGGTGACGGACTGGATGAAGGATTGGATCTGGGGGTCGGTGAGGGGGAGGTTGTTGCGCTTGCGGAGGATGACGTCGATGGGGTGGATCTGGATCATGATGGGGTGGGTTCCTGGTGGGTGTGGCGGAAAGGGCGGGGCAATGAGATGCCTTGCTGGAATACAAACAAAGGGCATGACGAAGCACGGGCCGGTCCCTTGAGTGTATCGCTGGTCCGAGACGCAGATTCCCTTCGGGAATGACAAAAAAATGGGGAATGACAAAGGGGGGTTAGAGGAGTTTGAAGGTGGCGGGGAGGAGGTCGGCGAGGGTGCATTGTTGCTGGGCGCCGTTGGGGCCGGGGTAGAGGATGATGGCTTCGGGGGAGGCGAACTCGGCTATGGTTTGGCGGCAGGCTCCGCAGGGTTGGCAGGGGGTGGCGGCGCGGTTGGCTACGGCTACGGCGTGGATGCGGATGGCGGGGCCGTGGGTGGCGACGGCGGCGGCGATGGCGGTCTGCTCGGCGCAGGTGGTGAGGCGGTAAGAGGCGTTTTCTACGTTGCAGCCGGTGACGATTTCTCCGGTGGAGAGGAGGAGGGCGGCGCCTACGAAGAAGTTGCTGTAGGGGGCGTAGGCGTTTTCCGCGGCTTGGGCGGCGGCGTGGGTGAGGTGTTCGATTTGGGTTTGGGTTAGCGGCATGTGTTCTGTGAGGGTACGGGGTGTGGGGTGGGGAGGGCAAGTTGATGGGAAGGGCGCGAGGGTGTCGGCTTCAGTGGTGCAGGAAACGAATGTTTGCTGTTACGAGCAAAGGCGTGGGGCCAAAGAGTGCTGGAGGACTCGCGGACTCGCGGCGGAGCGTACCTCCGCGGCTGAAGCCGCATTGCTTCCAACGCATTGTTGGCACGGCTGAAGCCGTGCCCTTAAGCAAGACTGTTGGCCAGCAAGCTCTCAAGCCCGACGGTATCTGAAGGTGTTTTGGCACACTCTTGAGGTGGGTTCATGGGAAGGGGCTGGTGGCCGATAAGGGGGATGTGGATGAGCTGACAAAAGAGTTTCTGGCGGAGAGTGTTGAGGGTCTGGACCGGATGGACCGGTGCTTGACGGAGCTGGAGCTGCGGCCGGCGGATGGGGAGTTGCTGGGGGAGATATTCCGGTCGGTGCATACGATCAAGGGGACTACGGGCTTTCTGGGGTTTGGGCGGCTGGAGAAGCTGGCGCATGCGGGAGAGAATCTGCTGGGGGCGTTGCGGGATGGGAAACTGCGCGCGTCGGCGACGGTGGTGAGTGGGCTGCTGCAATTGATGGATGGGCTGCGGGAGATTCTGCGGCTGATCGAGCAGACGGGGAAAGAAGGGGTTCGGGCGGAGGATGAGGATTCGGAACTGATTGCGCTGATGGGTCGGCTGCGGGAAGGCAATGAGGGGGTGATCGCGGAGGCGAAGACCGGCGGTGCGGTGGGTTCGAGTCAGGCGTCGGAGAAGACGTTGCGGATCGACGTGGATGTGCTGAACCGGATGGTGAACCTGGTGGGCGAGCTGGTGCTGACGCGGAACCAGATTATGCAAAGCCAGGTGGGGGCAGAGAACTTTCCGGATCTGGCGAGGCGTCTGGATAGCGTGACGGCGGATCTGCGCGAGACGGTGATGCAGGCGCGCATGCAGCCGGTGGGGCATCTGTTCGGGAAGTTTCCGCGGATGGTGCGGGACCTGGCGAAGAGCTGCGGAAAGCAGGTACGGCTGGAGTTTTATGGGCAGGAGACGGGGCTGGACAAGAGCCTGCTGGAAGCGATCAAGGACCCTTTGACGCATGCGCTCAGGAACTGCGTGGATCACGGGATCGAGCCCGCGGCGGACAGGGTGCTGGCGGGTAAGGCGGCTGAGGGAGTGGTACGGCTTTCAGCCCAGCACCAGAACGGTTATGTGGTGGTGGAGATTGCAGACGATGGGGCGGGAATTTCCAGTGCGCGGGTGATGGCGAAGGCGCTGGAGAAGGGGTTGATCACGGAAGAGCTGGCAGGGGCGATGACGGCGCGGGAGTTGCAGCAGTTGATTTTCATGCCGGGATTTTCCACGGCGGCGGCGGTGACGAATGTGAGCGGCCGGGGCGTGGGAATGGATGTGGTGCGGACGAATGTGGAGAAGGTGGGCGGGACGATTGAGGTGGAGTCGGCAGAGGGCAAGGGGACGGTGCTGCGGCTGCGGGTTCCGCTGACGCTGGCGATTGTGCCGGCGCTGGTGGTGCAGAGTGGCGGGCAGACGTTTTGTTTGCCGCAGGGGTCGCTGATGGAGCTGGTTTGTGTGATGTCGGCAGAGGCGGAGACGGCGGTGGAGAGGATTGGGGAGGTGCAGCTTTATCGGCTGCGAGACCAGTTGTTGCCGATGGTGTGGCTGGATAGCTTGCTGGGGTTGGCGGACAATCGGGAGACCTTTTGTGCGAAGGGCTTCTACCTGGCGGTGCTGGAGGCAGACGGATGCCGGTTTGGTCTGGTGGTGGATGAACTGATGGCGCCGGAAGAAATTGTGGTGAAGCCGGTGAGCGCGGTACTGCGGGAGATCGGATTATTCAGCGGGGCGACGGTGCTGGGCAATGGGGCGCTGGCGATGATTCTGGATGTGGCAGCGACGGCGCAGCGGGCGGGCGTGCGGGCAGCCCAGGGTGTTGCGGCGAAGGCGGGAGCCGAGGTCTTGCCGAGGAAGTTGGAATCGAGTGTGGAGGGTTTGGGGACTTCGTTTTTGATCTTCGAGGATGGGGAGTATGGGCGGGAAGCGGAGAGAATGGCGCTGCCGCTGAAGGCAGTGGAACGGATTGAAAGTGTGCGGGTGAGCGCGGTGGAACGGGTGGGGGGGCGGCTGGTGTTGCAGTATCGCGGAGAGCTGCTGAAGCTGGAGGACGTGGGTGGAATGCTGCGGGAGGCGACAGAAAATGAAGCTTGTGTGACGGTGCTGATCTGCCGGAAGGCGGATGGGCACCGGGTGGGGCTGGTGGTGCGGCGGGTGCTGGATGTGGCGAGCGGCACGGAGCTGGAGGCGGATGCGCGGCTTTGTGAGGAGCGGCTGGCGCTGGTGCGGGATCGGGTGACGGTGATTCGGGAATCGTTCGATACGGGGTATGGTTTGCGGGAGGTTGCGTGATGGATGAGGCTATGGTTTCGATGTGCTCGCTGACGGCGGGTGGGCGGGTGTTTGGGATCGATACGCGGAGTATTCGCGAGGTGCTGGGGCACAGGAGGCTGCAGCGGGTGCCGCTGGCACCGGTCTTTATTGGGGGCATTGTGCCGTACAGGGGAGAGGTGCTGACGGCGGTTTGTTTGCGGTCGCTGCTGGGGATGGCGGCGGCGGAAGGAGAGAGCTGCGTGCTGGTGCTGGATGGCGAGGAGGACGGCGAGATGTTCGGGGTGATGGTGGATGATGTGGGCGGGGTGGTGACGGTGGAACGGAAGCTGCATACGGAGAATCCGTCGACGCTGGATGGGGTGAGCCGTGCGCTGTTCGATGGGGCTTACCGGCTGGCGACGGGGCTGCTGGTGGAGGTGAATCCGGTGCGCTTGCGGCCGGGGCGGTTGGCGGCTACGGGTTTGTTCGGGAAAGGCAATGAGGGAGTGCGATGAGGACGCTGATAGTGGATGACTCGAAATTTATACGGGAGTATGTGCGGCAGCAGATGCAGCGGATGGGCGCGGTGTGTGAAGAAGCGGAGGATGGGCAGGCGGCGCTGGGCGTGCTGCGGGGGGTGAATGATTTCGACCTGATGCTGGTGGATGTGAACATGCCGGTGATGAACGGGTTGCAATGTGTGAAGGCGTTGCGCGAACAAAAGCTGGCACCGCGGATGAAGGTGATGATGGTGACGACGGAGGCGGATAACAGCTTTATCACGGAGGCGCTGGAGTACGGAGCGGATGAGTTTCTGATGAAGCCTTTCACGCTGCAGAGTCTGCGGGAAAAGCTGCTGCTGATGGGTTTCGAGATGGCTGCGTGATGGGAGTGACGATGAAGACGAAGGTGCGGGTTTTGGCGGCGGATGACTCGGCGGTGATGCGGGAGGTATTGCGGATGGTGTTTGCGATGCATGGTGCGGGATCGCCGGTGGATGGGGTGCCGGCGATGGAGCTGGTGGGGGTCGTGTGTGATGGAATTGAGGCGCTGGAAGCGGTGCGGACGATGCAGCCGGATGTCCTGCTGCTGGATTTGGAGATGCCTCGGCTGCATGGTTTGGGAGTGTTGGAGAAGCTGCGGGTGACGGCTCCGGCGTTGCCGGTGATCATGTGCAGCGCGCATACCGAGCGAGGGGCGCGGGCTACGCTGGATGCGCTGGCGGCGGGGGCGAAGGATTATGTGATGAAGCCTGCGCAATCGCGTGATTTTGCCAGTGCGCTGGATGCGCTGATGAAGCAGATGCTGCCGAAGATTGCGGCGCTGGTGAAGCCGTGTGCGAGTGGAAACGGGGGGCGGCGGATGGATGGGCCGGTGCTTGTGGGCAAGCCGGCGGAGATGGTGGTGATTGGGGTTTCGACGGGTGGACCGGCGGCGCTGGAGGCGATGTTGCCGGCGCTGTCGAAGGAGTTGCCGGTGCCGGTGATGATTGTGCAGCACATGCCGAAGTTGTTTACGAGTGCGCTGGCGGAGAGGCTGGATCGTCTATGCGATGTGCCTGTGATGCAGGCGACGAATGGGATGACGGTGCGGCGGGGGACGGTGCTGCTGGCGCCGGGCGATGCGCACATGGAGCTGGCTCGCGGGGCGGGCGAGACGCTGGCGGTGAGACTGCACCAGGGGCCGTCGCGGAACAGTTGCAAGCCGAGTGTGGACTACCTGTTTGAAAGCGCGGCGAAGGTGCTGGGCGGCGGTACGCTGGCGGTGGTGCTGACGGGGATGGGGCAGGATGGGCTGGATGGAGCGATCGCGGTGAAGCGCGCGGGCGGAACGGTGCTGGCGCAGGATGAAGAGACGAGTGCGGTGTGGGGAATGCCGGGCAAGGTGGTGAAGGAAGGCGTGGCGGCGTGTGCGTTGCCGCTGGGCGAAATGGCACAGGCGATTTTACGCAGGCTGGCGCGGGAGACGAGACGGGAGATGGCTTATGGCGTGCTCTGATAACGATTATGCGTATCTGCGGGAGCTGGTGCTGCACCAGTCGGCTAACTTGATTGACCCGTCACGGAATGCGCTGTTTGAGACGCGGCTGACGCCGATTGCGCAGCTGGTGGGGGCCTCGAATCTGGAAGGGCTGGTGAGCATGCTCAAGGAGGATCGTCCGAGGCATCTGCATCGTACGGTAGCTGAGGCGATGACGATCAATGAGACGAGCTTCTTCCGGGATGTGAAGCCGTTCGAGGCGCTGCGGGTGAATGTTCTGCCGAAGGTGATCGAGCAGCGGGAGGGCGAGCGGAAGCTGCGGATCTGGAGTGCGGCGAGCTCGACGGGGCAGGAAGCGTATAGCGTGGCGATGATGATCCTGGAGCATTTTCCGGAGCTGACGCGGTGGGATGTGAAGGTGATTGGGACGGATGTTTCGCGTGGGGTGATCGAGTATGCGCAACGTGGGCGGTATCGGCGGATCGAGGTAAATCGGGGGCTGCCGGCGCGGATGCTGGTGAAGTATTTTGAGCGGGATGGCGACGAGTGGAATGTGGCGGCGAAGGTGAAGGCGCTGTGCCAGTTTCAATATGCGAATCTTTGTGCGGCGCTGCCGAAGTTGCCGGTGTTCGATATTGTGCTGCTGCGGAATGTGCTGCTTTATTTTCCGCAGCAGGATAGAAGTTGTGTGTTCAGCGATGTGTATCGGCAACTGCGCCCGCAGGGGTATCTGGTGCTGGGGAATGCGGAACAGGCGGAGGATTCTACGGATCTTTTTGCGGCTGAGTTTGCGAGTGAATGTTATTTTTATCGGGCGGTGGCGGGGAGTTAGGTGTATTCTTTTGTTGTCTCCGGTGGGCTCCACGCACCGGAGGGTTGGAAACCTACTCTACCGCAAGAGATAGAGTAGAGCGGCGATCCATCTGACGCGAAGATGGACTGCTAGGTTGAGACGGATGCGTAGACGCAACATGTCCCTTCCTCCTTTCGGCAAGAGATGACGGCCCCTGTTTGCGCAGGGGCCGTGTTGCTTTTGGCAACCTCGGTTGTTCGCGCGTACTCGACCAAACGCACATCTGTGAAGCCCTGCTGAAAGCGCTTTTGGGAGTTTACTGGATTGTGGGGCGTGGGATGTCTCTGAACCGTTATGTGGGGTCGGCGGAAGGGATTCTACGGATTTGTCTACGGCTGAGTTTGCGAGTGAATGTTATTTTTATCGGGCGGTGGCGGGAGTTCGGTGTATTGTTGTGTTGTTTCCGGCGGGTTGCCGCCCGCCGGAATGTTACACCTTCTCTACCTGACGAGGTAAGTACAGCGCGCTATCCAGAATGCGTAAAGGCAGATGGATTGCAAGGTTCAAGCTCATGCTGATTCGGAACATGGCTTTTTCCTTCTTTCATTTAGAGATTACGTCCCTGTTTGCGCGGGGCCGTTGTTGCGTTCGCAACCTTGATGTTTGCCTCTACTGGCGAACGCACATCTTTGGCCTGATGAAAGTGCCCGGGTAGTTTACGTGATGGTTTGCATCTGAGTGAATATGGCTGGGAAGAGGAAAGCTGCGGCTAAAAGTGCGGTGAAGGAGGCTGTGGCTGTCTCGGTGACGGAGACGGGGCTGGAGGCTGCGGGGGTGGGGACCGTGGCGGGGGCGGAGGCGGCGCTGGGTCTGTTTCATGCGGTGACGGCGGACTGGTTCAAGGCTGTGTTCGAAGGGCCTACGGCGCCGCAGATCGAGGGTTGGCCGGCGATTGCACGGGGGGAGAGCACGTTGATCCTGGCTCCTACGGGGACCGGGAAAACGTTGACGGCGTTTCTCTGGTGTTTGAATAAGTTGATGCTGGGGCCAGATCAGGGGCCGGGGTGCAAGGTGGTCTACCTGTCGCCGCTGAAGGCGCTGGCGGCGGATGTGGAGAGGAATTTGCGGTCGCCGCTGGCGGGGATTGCGAATATGGCGAAGCAGCGTGGGGTGCCGGTGAAGATGCCGGAGATCAGCGTGCGGACGGGGGATACGTCGCCCAAGGAACGGGCGCGGTTTTTGCGGCATCCGGGCGATATTTTGATTACGACGCCGGAGTCGCTTTACCTGATGCTGACGAGCAATGCTTGTGAGCAGCTTAGGACTGTCGAGACGGTGATTGTGGATGAGATTCATGCGCTGGTGCCTAGCAAGCGGGGGGCGCATATGGCGCTGTCGCTGGAACGGCTGGAGGCGCTGGTGGCGGCGAGCCGGCCGGGGGGGAGGTTGCAGCGGATTGGGTTGAGCGCTACGCAGAGACCGTTGGAGGAGGTGGCGAGGTTTCTGGGCGGGGCGGAGAGTGGGGGCGGACCCACTCATCGCGATGAGGCTGCGATGAATGGGGCACAGAGTGATGCGTTGCTTACTGAGAATGTGGCGGGGGAGGTGCCGAGTGCGCTGATGGAGGTAGCGCGGGATGAGGTCGAGGTGAGTGGGGGTGGGCCTCGGTTCAGGTCGGTGACGATTGTCAATGCGGGGGCGCGGAAGGTGCTGGACCTGCGGGTGGAGGTGCCGGTGGAGGATATGGCGAAGCTGGGCGAGATCCAGGAGCAGCCGAGCGGGCCGGCTTCACAAGGGCCTAAACGGACTTCGATCTGGCAGTCAATTCATCCGCGGTTGCTGGAGATTGTGCGAGAGCGGACGTCTACGTTGATCTTTGTGAATGCGCGAAGGGTGGCGGAGCGGCTGGCCGGGGCGCTGAACGATCTGGCGGGGGAGGCGATTGCGCGGGCGCATCATGGGTCGCTGGCGGCGGCGCAGCGGAGCGAGATTGAAGAGCTGTTGAAGGCGGGAAGGATCAAGGCGCTGGTTTGTACTTCGTCGCTGGAGCTGGGGATCGATATGGGGGCGATCGACCTGGTGATTCAGATTGAGGCGCCGCCTAGCGTGGCGAGTGGGATGCAGCGGATTGGGCGGGCGGGGCACCAGGTGGGGATGCCTTCGAATGGGATTATTTTTCCGAAGTATCGGGCTGATCTTGTGGCTTGTGCGGCGGTGACGCGGGCGATGCATGAAGGGCATGTGGAGTCGACGCGCTTTTTGCGCAACCCGCTGGATGTGCTGGCGCAGCAGATGGTGGCGGTGATTGCGAAACCGCCGGTGGCGGCGGCGGCGGAGAAGGTGGTGAAGGGGAAGAAGAAAAGCAAGGTGCAGGTGCTGGTGACGGAGGAAGAGATTGAGGAAGGCGGGATCAGCTATGCGGACCTGCTGGGGCTGGTGCGGGGCACGGCGAATTATGCGGGGTTGAGCCAGGGGGTGTTCGATGGGGTGCTGGATATGCTGGCGGGGCGTTATCCGAGTGACGAGTTTGCGGAGCTGCGGCCGCGGATTACGTGGGATCGGACGACGAACTGGCTGACGCCCCGGCAAGGGGTGAAGAAGATTGCGATTTTGAATGGCGGGACGATTCCGGACCGGGGATTGTATGGGGTGTTTCTGGCGGGGACGGGTGGGAAGCCGGTAAGGGTGGGCGAACTGGATGAGGAGATGGTGTTCGAGCAGAGGACGGGGGACACGTTCATTCTGGGGGCGAGCACGTGGCGGGTGGAGGAGATTACGCATGACCGGGTGCTGGTTTCGCCTGCTCCGGGTGATCCGGGGAAGATGCCTTTCTGGCATGGGGACCAGGCGGGGCGGCCGCTGGAGTTTGGGCGGAGGATTGGAGCGCTGGTGAGGGGGCTGCGGGAGATGCCGCGGAGTGTGGCGATTACTACGCTGGTCGCGGACCATGACCTGGAGGCGAAGGCGGCGGAGAACGTGATGCGCTACCTGGCGGACCAGGAGCTGGCGACCGAGCAGGTTCCGGATGACCGGACGATTGTGGTGGAGCGGGTGCGGGATGAGCTGGGGGATTGGCGGGTTTGCTGCATGACGCCATTCGGCAGCAAGATTCATGCGCCCTGGGCGATGGCGGTGACGGCACGGATTCGGGCGAATGGCGGGCCGGATGTGGAGACGATGTGGTCGGAAGATGGGTTTGTGCTGCGGTTTCCTGAGAGCGATGAACCGCCGACGGTGGACCACTTGCTGCTGGAGCCGGAAGAGGCGGCGGAGCTGGTGTTGCGGCAGTTGGGGTCTACGGCTTTGTTTGCGGCGAAGTTTCGCGAGAGTGCTTCACGGGCTTTGCTGTTGCCGCGGCGGCGAGCGGATGGGCGGACGCCGCTGTGGCAGCAGAGGAAGCGGGCTTATGACCTGCTGGCGGTGGCTTCGCGGTATGCTTCGTTCCCGATTTTGTTGGAGGCTTATCGGGAGTGCCTGCGGGATGTGTTCGATATGCCGGCGCTGATGGAGATTATGCGGTCAATTGGGAATCGGCAGCTGAGAGTGCATACGGTAGATACGCGGACGCCTAGTCCGTTTGCGGCTGCGCTGCTGTTCAGCTATGTGGCGAACTATATCTATGACGGGGATGCGCCTTTGGCGGAGCGGCGGGCGCAGGCGTTGTCGATCGACCAGGATCAGCTGCGGGAGCTGATGGGGGATGCGGATCTGCGGGAGCTGCTGGATCTGCATGCGATCGAGGAGACGGAGGAGCAGCTGCAATGCCTGGCGGAGACTTATAAGGCTCGGACAATGGATGGGGTGCATGACCTGCTGCTGAAGCTGGGGGATCTGCGGCGGGATGAGCTGTTGGTGCGGTGTGTGTCGCCGGAGGTTGCGTTGACGGTGGAGCGGCTGCGGAAGTCGCTCAGGGTGCTGGAGGTGCAGGTTGCGGGGGAGAAACGGCTGATTGCGGTGGAGGATGCGGGGCGGTACAGGGATGCGCTGGGAGTGCCGCTGCCGCCGGGATTGCCGACGGCTTTTCAGGTAGCGGTGCCGGATGCTTCGCTCGATCTGCTGCGGCGATATGGGCGGACGCATGGACCGTTTACGACTGGCGATGTGGTGAAGCGGTTTGGGTTAGCCGCGGAGACGGTGGAGGCTGTGTTGAATCGGCTGGTGGGGACGGGAAGGGTGGTGGAGGGTGGGTTCAGGCCGGGGGGGACGCATCGGGAATGGTGTGACCATGAGGTGCTGCGGGCTATCCGGCGGAAGAGCCTGGCGCGGCTGCGGAAGGAGGTGGAGCCGGTGGAGCAGGCTACGCTGGCACGGCTGTTTACGAGGTGGCAGGGAGTGGTGACTCCGCGGAGAGGGCTGGATGCGCTGCTGGATGTGGTGGAGAATCTGCAGGGGGCGCCGATACCGGCTTCGATGTTGGAAAGCGAGGTTTTGCCGGCGCGGTTGTATGGGTATCGGAGTGCTGATCTGGATACTTTGATTGCGGCGGGGGAAGTGACGTGGGTGGGGTTGGAGCCGATTGGGGAGAAGGATGGGCGGGTGGCACTTTACCTGACGGAGAAGCTGCCGCTGCTTTGGGCGCCGAAGGATTTGAAGGCCGGGGAGCCGCTGGGTGAGAAGGAAGCGGCGATTGTGGAGTGGCTGCGGGTCAGGGGGGCTTCGTTTTTTGCGGATGTGCATGAGGGAGTGGGGGGTGGGTATCCGGGAGAGACGCTGGAGGCGATCTGGGGGCTGGTTTGGCGGGGGTTGCTGACCAACGATGCGCTGCATGCGCTGCGGGCTTATGGGGATCGGACGACTTCAGACAGGCGGAATGCTAAGCCAGTGCGGAGGGTTCATAACCAGACTGGGTTTCGGTCGCGGAGGACTACGCCGCCTACGGCTCAGGGTAGGTGGTCGCTGAATGGGGTGGCGTTTGAAGAGGGGCGGAAGGCTACGGATTGGAGCTATGCGATTGCGCAGCAGCTACTGGCGCGGTATGGGGTGGTGTTTCGGGAGACGGCGCATGCGGAGGGATTGCCGGGGGGGTTCTCGGCGATTTATGACGTGATGAAGGCGCTGGAGGAGAGTGGGAAGGTGCGGCGGGGGTACTTTGCGGCGGATCTGGGGGCTACGCAGTTTGCGATGCCGGCAGCGGTGGATTTGCTGCGGTCGCTGCGGGTGGCGCGGGATGGGGAGAAGAGCGAGATGCTGATGCTGGCCGCGACGGACCCGGCGAATCCTTATGGGAGCTTGTTGAAGTGGCCGGCGGGGGGGGATTCGGGGTCGAGTTTGACGCGGAGTGTGGGGGCGCGGGTGGTGCTTTGCGATGGGGCGCTGGTGGCTTATCTGCGGCGGGGGAATCCGAATGTGCAGGTGTTTCTGCCGGAAGAAGAGCCGGCGCGGGGGCAGGCGGCGAAGGCACTGGCGGGGTTTTTCGTGGAGCGGGCGCAGGCGGAGGGGGGGATGCTGCTGACCAGTGTGAATGGTCAGGCGGTGGCGGAAAGCTGGATGGCGCGGACGTTGCTGGAGAGCGGGTTTGTGGCGGCGCCGATGGGGTTCAATGTGCGGCGGGAACTGCCGCGGTTGCCGGTGGCTAGTGGTTCGGTTACGGCTTGAGCTTGTTGCGGTAGGTTAGGGATTCGCGGTTGAGGCGGTCGAGAAGCTCGCGAGTGCCGGTGGTGAGGGATTGGGCGCAGGTGAGGGCTCGGGTGAGGGGTCGCCGGTGAGGTGGCGGTAGGCTGGGCGGGGGATTTTGGTGTGCCAGGGGGCCTGAAAGGCGTGGTCTAGGCAGATGCGTTTGAAGCAGTGGTCGAGGCGGATGGGCCAGTGGAGCTCGCGGGCGCGGGTGGGGAGGGTTTGTTCGGTGAGGAGATTGAATTGGGTGATTTTGTCCATGCTCTTTTGTGAGTGGGATGCGAAGTGCGGGACGCAGAGGACGTAGAGAAAGCGCTGGGACCGTGCCATGGAAGGAGTAACCCCAGGTCACGCGATGATGCCGCGTGGCCTGGGGCACCCCAACGGGTTATGGTGAGGTTATTGGGCGGTGAAGGTTTGGGAGACCGATGGGGCTGCTGACGTGACCGCGGTGGCGGCGCTGTTGGCGGTGACGGTGACCTGGCCGGGGCCCGTGACGACAAGGGTGGAGCCGGTGACGGTGGCTGGGCCACTGGTGACGGTGTAGGTGACCGGGTTGCCGGAGGTGGTGCGGGCGGTGAGCTGGAAGGCGTGCACGTGGGAGAAGTTGGGCAGGGGGGGGAAGAGGATGAGTTGGGGCGGATTGCCGGTGATGGTGAGGGTGTCGGTGGCGAAGGTGAAGATGTAGTTGGCGGCGGCGAGAGTGCCCGTGGTGGCGGTGATGGGATAGGTGCCGGCTCCGGAGGCGTTGGAGGCGGTGGTGGTGAGGGTGGGGGTGCCGGTGACGACGGAGGCGGTGTCGCCATTGACGAAGCCGGTGATGGTGTAGGTGAAGGCGGGGTTGGGGGTGCCGACGGCGCGGGTGGCGTTGTTGGGTGTGACGGTGAGGTTGGCGGGGTTTACAGCTTCAGAGGCCTGCGCGGCGGTAAGGGTTCCGCTGGTGGCGGTGTAGGTGTATGTTCCGACGGCAGGTGGAGCGGCGGGAGTGAAGGTGGCAAGGCCATTGGCGGCGGTGGCCGTGTAGGTCTGGGAGTAGGCGTTGGGGCCGGTGACGGTGAGGACGACCGAGGCGGTGCTGGTGCTGGTGTTGCCGTAGGCGTCCTGGATGGCGACTGTGAGAGTGCCGGGCGCGGTGCCGTAGGTGATGGGGGTGGCGGGCGCGGGGGTGAAGGCCAGTACGCTGGCAGGGCCGGCGTTGACCGTGACGACGAGTGGGGTGGGCGCGGGGACGGCGCCGTTCTGGGTGCCGGTGTAGGTGGTGGTGCCGAAGGGGGTGGCGGCGTAGGTGGTATCGCCGATGTAGTTTGCGGTGTAGGTGTGGGTGCCGGCGGTGGGGTTGGTGAGGGTGACGGAGGCGAAAGTGCCGTTGGCGGTGAGAGTGCCGGTGCCTACGACGTTCGAGCCATCGAGAAACTGGATGGAGGCTGTGGGAACGGCTACGCCCGTGTAGGAGCTGTAGGTGGTGGTGGAGTTGACGGGCTGGAGGATGGCGTTGAGCGAGAGGGTCGCGGGCAGCGTGAGGGTGGTGGGTTGGTTGACGTTGTTGGCGGTGGGGGTGGAGGCGTATAGTTCGCCGTTGAGGACGGGGAAGGCGTTGGCGCAGTAGGCGGTGGGAAAGGCGGCGGCGACGGTGCCGTTGACGGTTTCGGTGACGTTGTTGGCGGTGTTGGCGAGGGTTCCCCACTGGGCGGGGTAGTAGGAGTTGTTGAGAGTGATGGCGTCGTTGGACGGGGTGGCGGCGGTGTCGTTGGACTGGGCTACGCGGAGGTTGAGGGTGGCGCTGTTATTGAAGATGTTGCCAAGGGTGATGTAGCTGATGTTGGAGGCGTTGAGGCCCTGGTAGTTGATGCGGGAGTTGGCGGTGGTGAGGTAGATGTTGTTGTAGGTGATGGGGGCGGCGGCGGTGCCGAAGGAGGGGCAGGAGGTGGTGGCGGAGGTGGTGGAGTAGAAGGGGTCGATATCGAGCGAGGTGTAGGTGTTGCGGACGCAGACGCCGTTGTACTGGACGTTGGTGACGGGGCCACCGCTGGAGCAGTAGCTTTTGATGCGGAGGGCGATCTGGTTGGCGTCGGCTGGCTGGCCGGGGAAGTTGACGTTGGAGACGGCGACGTTGGCGATGCCGGAGGTGGTGATGGAACCGATGGAGATGCCGTGTCCGGAGGGCAGGAGGAGGTTGGAGAAGGTGATGTTCTGGTCGATGGAGGAGCCGGAGATGGCGAGCTCGTCGTCGCCGTCGCCGATGATGGAGTTGGTGACGGTCATGTTGTTGACGCCGGTGGGGTCGATGCCGTCGGTGTTGTGTGGGGTCCAGGGGGTGATGAGCTTGAGGCCCCAGGCGGTGAAATTGGTGTCGTATTTAGAGCTGGAGAGATTGCCCTGGCCCTGGATGCGGACGTGGAAGTGGGGCGAGTTGAGCAGGGTGATCTTGTAGAAGATGACGTTGGCGATTTTGGGGACGGTGATGAGGACGGGAGCGTCTTCATTGCCGCCGACGGCGGTATCCCACCAGGATTGGGTGCCGGTGGTGAAGGAGGTGGGATTGGTCTGGCTGTTGACGGTGATGAGCTTGTCCTGCCCTCGGCCGTTGATGATGCCATAGCCCATGATGCCGGTGTTGGCGTTGGTGGAATAGGTGTTACTGGAGCCGTTAACGATGGACTGGCCGACGGTGATGAGGGGGTTGCAGGCGGAGCCGCCATCGGTGGAACCGCAGGTAGAGGTGCTGCCGGTGATCTGGTAGTCGACGGGGTTGCGGGAGCCGAAGAGGGTGACGCCTCCATCGACGAGGAGGGTGATGCCGGCGGGGATGAAGATGGGGGCGATGACGAAGGCGTTGTTGGCGCCGGAGGCTATGAGCTCGACGGCGGTGCCCTGGGCGCAATTGGTTTTGGCGCTGGTGAGGGCGGTCTGGATGAGGGAGGTATCGTGGGCGGTGTTGAGCTCGGAGGAGGGCTCGCCGGCGGTGATGGTGAGGTCTGCGGTGACCTGGGAGCAGATGGTGGGGAAGGTGGGCTCGGTGACGGTGCGGAGATCTTGGGCGTGCGCTGGGTGGGGGGCAAAGGCGGGAGCGGCGGCGAGAGCGAGAAGGAGAGCGAGACGGCGCATGGTGGGGACCCTTGGCTCCGGCGGAATTCGGAGGTCGGACCATTATAGGGGTACGGGTAGACGGTGGGAAAGGCGGGTATGATTTGGAGATGGTCGCGAGTGAAAAGAAGGCGTTGACGTTTCAGGAGCTGCTGTTTGCGCTGCAGCGGTTCTGGGCGGAGCGGGGATGCGTGCTGCAGCAGGGGTACGACACGGAGATGGGGGCGGGGACGATGTCGCCCGATACGTTTCTGCGGGTGCTGGGGCCGAAGCCGGTAAGGATTGCTTATGCGCAGCCATCGCGCAGACCGGCGGATGGGCGGTATGGGGAGAATCCGAACCGGCTTTTCAGGCATACGCAGATGCAGGTGATTTTGAAGCCGCCACCGGAGAATGTGCAGGAGCTTTATTTGCAATCGCTGGAAGCGCTGGGGATTGATCTGCGGCAGCATGACTTGAAATTTGAAGAGGATAACTGGGAGTGGCCGGTGGGCGGCGCGTGGGGCGTGGGTTGGCAGGTGATGCTGGATGGGTTGGAGATTACGCAGTTTACGTATTTCCAGCAATGTGGCGGGATGGATCTGGACCCGATTTGTGGCGAGATTACGTATGGGTTGGAGCGGATTGCGGGGTTTCTGCAGGATGTGGATTCGATCTATGACATTGTCTGGGCGCGGGGGCCTGAAGGGGACGTGACTTACGGGGATATGCGGCTGGGGGAGGAGGAGCAGTTCTCCAGCTATGGGTTTGATTATGCGGATGTGGGGTCGCTGTGGAAGCACTTAGAGCTTTATGAGGCGGAGTGCCTGGGGTTGTTGGAGAAGGCGAAGGGATTCTCGGAGATGGGTGGGTTGGAGCTGCGGCGGTTTCCGGTGCTGGGGGCTTATGAGTTGGCGCTGAAGTGCTCGCAATTGTTTAATTTGCTGGATGCTCGGGGGGCTATCAGTGTGACGGAGAGGGTGGGGGTGATGGGGAGGATTCGGACGTTGGTGGTGGGGGTGGCGAAGGCTTATGCGGCGCAGGGGGAGTTGGTGGGGGAGAGTTTTGGGCGGATAGCTTCAGGCGGTGAGGGTCAGTAGGAAGCGTCGGGGTCCTTCGACTGCGTCCGGCAAAAGCGCCGGACTTCGCTCAGGATGACGGATATATGTTTGTGCAGAGAACGCGAGGAGCTTATGGATTTTTTGTTTGAGGTTGGGTTGGAAGAGGTGCCGGCGCGGATGATTGCGGGGGCGATGGATGAGCTGGTGCGCCGGGTGCGGGGTTTGCTGGAGCGGGAACGGCTGGCGGGGGAAGGGTTCGGGGTGCGGGGGTACTCGACGCCGCGGCGGCTGGCTGTGGTGGTGACGGGGGTGGCGGGACGGCAGGAAGATTTGCGGGAAGAGGTGATGGGGCCGGCGGTGAAGATCGCTTATAAGGATGGGGTGGCGGGGCCGGCGGCGGTGGCGTTTGCGCGGAAGAATGGCGTGTCCGTTGAGGAACTCAAGGTGGTGGAGACGGCTAAGGGGGAGTATGTTTCGGCTACGAGTTTGAAGGAGGGGCGGGTTGCGGGGGAGGTGCTGGCGGAGGGGTTGCCGAAGGAGTTGGCGGGGATTTACTGGGCGAAGAACATGTATTGGCGGGCGGGGAAGCCGGAACGGTTTGTTCGGCCGGTGAAGTGGCTGGTCGCGCTGCTGGGCGGGGACGTGGTGCCGGTGGAGTTTGGTGGGGTGACGGCGGGGGCGGTGAGTTTTGGGCATCGGGTGCTGTTTGGGGCGGGGCCGGTGAAGGTGACGGCGGCGGGGTACGTAGAGGAGATGGCGGCGGCGTTTGTGCGGGTGGATGTGGAAGTGCGGCGGCAATTTATTCGCAAGGCGCTGGACCGGGTTTGCAGGGGGCTGGATGGTTGCCGGTGGCGGGAGGACCATGGGCTGGTGGATAAGATGACGCATTTGACGGAGTGGCCCAGCGTGATCGCTGGGGGGTTTGAGAGTGCTTATCTGACGCTGCCGGAAGAGGTGCTGGTGACGGTCATGCGGGATCACCAGAACTACTTTGCGGTGGAGCGCGGGGGCGTGCTGGCGGCGCATTTTCTTGCAGTGCTGAATACGGTGGCGGATGAGGCGGGTGAGGCGGTGATTCGGCATGGGAATGAACGGGTGCTGCGGGCTCGGTTCAATGATGCGCGGTTTTTCTGGGAGTTCGATCAGCGGGTGTCGCTGGAGGACCGGGTTGAGTTGCTGGAGAAGGTTACGTTTCAGAAGGAGCTGGGCAGCTATGCGGCGAAGAGTGGGCGGGTGCGGCGGCTGGCGAATGAGCTGGGGGTGATGGTCGCGGGGCGGGGGACGGCTGTCGATCTGGCTGGGCTGGAGGTGGCGGCTCGGTTGTGTAAGACGGATTTGACGGCGGAGCTGGTGAAGGAATTTACCGAGCTGCAAGGGGTTGTCGGCGGGCTTTATGCGCGGGCGCAGGGGCTGGGAGAGACGGCGGCGGCGGCGATCAATGACCAGTACAAGCCGGTCGCGATGGAAGATGGGGTGGCGCGGACGACGGAGGGGGCGCTGCTGGCGATTGCGGATAAGGCGGATACGATTGCGGGGATGTTTGGGTTGGGGATGGAGCCTACGGGGTCGAAGGATCCGTTTGCGTTGCGGCGAGCGGCGAATGGGGTGGTGAAAACGCTGGCGGAGACGGCGGTGCCATTGGGTTTGGGCGAAATTGCACGGCACGCTTGTGGTGAGGATGAGGGGCTGGTGCGGAAGTTGGAGGTTTTCTTTGCCGAGCGGCTGGAGTTTTATCTGCGGGAGGCGAAGGGGCAGGCTTACGACGTGGTGAAGGCGGTGCTGGCGGTCGGGGCGGATGATGTGCGGGATGCGGTGGCCCGGGCGGAGGCTGTGACGGCGGTGCGGGGGAGCGGGGATTTTGAGGCGGTGAGCGCGGCGTTCAAGCGGATGAAGAATATCCTGGCGCAGGCGGGGGAGAAGGGGATGGTGGCGGCGGCGCAGCTGGATGTGGCGATGCTGACCGATGGGGCGGAGCTGGCGCTGGCGGAGAAGGCGGCGGAGGTGAAGCCGGAGGTGGCGCGGCTGCGGGGGAGCGGGGATTATCGTGGGGCGCTGGAATTGATTGCTGGTTTGCGGGGCGCGGTGGATGGGTTCTTTGAGGCGGTGATGGTGATGGATGCGGATGCGGCGGTCAGGGGGAATCGGCTGGCGTTGCTGGAGCGGGTGCTGGGGGACTTTGGGGGGATTGCGGACTTTGGGGAGATTGTGGTGGCGGGGTAGGAGTTTGCTTCGTGGGTGGAAAGGTTCTGGCAATCGTGGTGGGTGGAGATCGTCGGGGTCCTGCGACTGCGTTCGCCAATGAAGCCGGCGAAGTCCGCTCAGGATGCCGGTGAAGCTTTGGGGACTGGGGGGCATCTTATGAGAGCGATGTACTGGAGGGTTTGTGAGTAAGCTTTTGGAGCCTTTGCGGATGGGGGATTTGGAGTTGCCGAACCGGGTGATCATGGCGCCGTTGACGCGGTTGCGGGGGACGGTGGATCATCTGCCGACGGCGGTGATGGTGGAGTACTACAGGCAGCGGGCGGGGGCGGGGCTGATTATTTCGGAGGGGACTCCGGTGAGCCCGATGGGCGTGGGGTACGCGCAGGTGCCGGGTATCTGGAGCGCCGAGCAGACGGAACTTTGGAAGCCGGTGACGGCGGCGGTGCATGAGGCGGGGGGAAGGATTTTTGCGCAGATATGGCATGTGGGGCGGGTGAGTGATTCGTCGTTTCTGGGAGGGAAGCAGCCGGTGAGCGCGAGTGCGCTGGCTGCGCCGGGGACGGTGACGTTGCTGCGGCCGAAGAAGGAGTTTGAGGTGGCGCGGGCGCTGACGACCGATGAGGTGAAGGTGGTGGTGGAGGAGTTTGCGCAAGGGGCCAGGAATGCCAAGGAGGCGGGGTTCGACGGGGTGGAGATTCATGGGGCGAATGGATATCTGCTGGATCAGTTTCTGCAGACGCCAAGTAATCATCGGGACGACGAGTATGGGGGGAGCGTTGAGAATCGGGCTCGACTGCACCTGGAGGTGGCTGCTGCGGCTAGTGCTGTGTTTGGGGCGGGGCGCGTGGGGATGCACCTGGCTCCGCGTGGGGATGTGATGGGGATGGGGGATGCGAATCCGAGGGAGACGTTTACCTATCTTGCGGCGGAGCTGGGGAAGATGGGGCTGGCGTTCCTGATGGCTCGGGAATATTTTGGCGTGGACAGGCTGGGGCCGGAGTTGAAGAAGGCTTTTGGCGGGGCGTATATCGCCAATGAAAAGTACGACCTGTTTAGCGCGGAAAAGGCGATTGAGGATGGGGAGTGCGATGCGGTGGGGTTTGGGAAGCTGTTTATTGCGAATCCGGATTTGCCGGTGCGTTTTGCGAAGCTGGCGCCGCTGAATGAGCCGGATGTGGCTACTTTCTATACGCATGGGGCGGAGGGGTATACGGACTATCCGGCGCTGGGTAAGCAGGACGAACGCGGATGAACGCGGATTGAGAACTTAGGTTAGTTTCTAATCCGCGTCATCCGTGTTATCCGCGGTTAGGTTTTTTGGGGTGGGATTGGTGGCGCTGGAGTTCGCGGTAGGCTTCTGATTTGCCTATGCCTCGCTGGCGGGCCACTTGTTTGAGGGCTTCTTTTTCGGTTAGGGATTGCGAGGCCATGAGGGTTGCTACTTCCTGGGCTATGGTCTGGGTGGTGGGGGTTGCGGGGGCATCGGTCAGGGGGAGGAGAAGGACCATTTCGCCGCGGAGCCGGCCTTCATTTGCTGCGGCGCGTGCGGTGAGGATAGCGAGGAGGTCGGCTGTGGGTTGGCGGAGGAACTCTTCGTGGAGCTTGGTGAGTTCGCGGGCCAGGACGATGGGCTGCTGGGGGCCGAAGGTGGCGACGATGTCGGTGAGGGTGTCGAGGATGCGGTGGGGGGACTCGTAGAAGATGTGGGTTTGGGGTTTGAGGGTCTCAAGCAGCGTGCGGCGGGGGCCGGATTTGCTGGGGAGGAAGCCGTGGAAGAGGAAGGTTTCGGCGGGGAGGCCGGAGGCGATGAGGGCGGAGAGGGCGGCGTTGGCGCCGGGGATGGGGAAGACGGGGATGCCGGCGGCGATGGCGGCGTGGGTGATGTGGGTGCCGGGGTCGGCGATGCCGGGGGTGCCGGCGTCTGAGACGATGGCGATGCGGGCGCCTTGCTTGAGGGATTCGATGAGTTCTTCGGTGCGGGCTTGCTCGTTGAAGAGGTGGTAGGAGACGGTGGGGGTGTGGATTTCGAAGTGGTTGAGGAGCTTCTGGGTCTGGCGGGTGTCTTCGCAGGCGATCTTGTCAGCCTGGCGGAGGACGCGGAGGGCGCGGAGGGTGATGTCTTCGAGGTTGCCGATGGGGGTGGCTACGAGGTAGAGGCCGGGGGATAAGGGTTTGTCCACGTTAGTAGTGTCGCGCAAGAAGAGGCACAGCGACCGCGGATGGCGCGGAGGAACGCGGATTTAAGAACGATATGCAGGGTTGCGGCGTCGCCCTGGGCGGTTTAGGTTTTCTTTTGGGTTGGGGCTAAACTGAAGTTATGGCGGATCAGCTTTATTTGAGTTTGTGGTATCCGAACTTTCGGTTTGTGAATTTGCCGGCTGCGGTGATGGGTGTGCTGGGACAGTTTGCGAAGATCAGCGGGTTGCCGAGGGTGCGGGCGGCGGCGGCTTATCCGGTGAGCTTTACGGAGGCTCCTGTGTATGAGCGGCAATATGTGCTGGATAAACGGGCGGAAGAGGGGCCGGGGAAGGATGACTCGCTGATCCAGAATGCGGTGGCGGAGGCGATGGAGCTGCTGCATGAGGATACGGCTTATGAGTTCGAAATGCTTTGGCGGCTCTGGGAGTATGAGGCGGGGGAAGGCGGGTTGGATGGGGTGTGGCGGCGGGTGCCGAAGGTGGTGACGGTGCTGGGGTATGGGCCGGAGTTCGACGATGCTACGTTTGAGCAGAATGGGCAGGTGCGGGTGGATTTTGGACTGGATTCAGCGTGGGTGATTGAGGATGAGGCGGCCGCGGAGGATGAAGAGGCGGCGGGGAAGATCAAGGAAAATGTGGAGATGTTGCTGGCGTTTACGTTGAGCGTGGAGAAGCATTGTGGGATTTCTTCACGGTTGTTGTGGACGGAGAGTGGGGAGCCGCTGGCGGAGAAGCTGGTGGCGAGGTTGCAGCGGTTGAATTGAGGGTTTGGGGTGAGTGGGAACCCAGGTCTCAGAAGCGAGACCTGGGGCACCCGGAGTTGTGGTGGTCCGGACGAAGACAGAAGCAGATTCCCTCCGGGAATGACAAACTAATTTGAGGCTTTGGTGGTTTGCGGTTTGGATTCGTAGGTGATGTGCCAGACGGAGCGGGAGCCGTCGTCGGTGACGAACATGCTGCCGTCTTTGGCGATGGTGACGCCTACGGGGCGGCCCCAGACCTGGCCTTCTTTGGTGACGAAGCCGGTCAGGAAATCTTCGTAGGTGCCGTCGGCTTTGCCGTTTTTCATGGGGATGCGGATGACTTCATAGCCGGCGCGCTGGGCCCGGTTCCAGGAGCCGTGCTCGGCGGCGAAGGCGTCGCCGGCGTAGGGGGTGGGGAACTCACCGTGGGTAGGGTAGAACTCCATTTGGAGGCTGGCCATGTGGGGTTGGACTAGAACGTCGGGGGAGCGTACTTTGGCGTGGAGGTCTGTGCGTTTGCAGGTGGCGGCGGTGGGGGATTCTGAGGTGGCCTGGGGGTTGGCGGCGGTGCCGTCGGCGCAGGGCTGGGCGAGGCGTGGGTCAGGGTGGCCGCCCATGTAGTACCAGGGCCAGCCGAAGAAGGAGTCTTCGGGGACGGAGGTGACGTAGTCGGGGACGAGGTGGTTGCCGAGGTTGTCGCGCTCGTTGGTGGAGCACCAGAGGGCGCCGGTGGTTGGGTTGATGGCTTCGCCGACGCAGTTGCGCAGGCCGGAGGCGTAGACCTTGAGGAATTTGCCTTCGGGGGTGTAGGCGAGGACGTCGGCGCGGTGGAACTCGCGGGGGTGGGTGTCGGGGTCGTCTACGTTGGAGCCGGAGCCTACGGAGATGAGCATTTTTGTGCCGTCTTGCGAAAAGACTACGTCGCGGGTCCAATGGCCGCCGCCTTTGAGCTGGGCGTAGCCGGGGATGTCGGGGACGATGGTTTCGGCGGCGGCGGTGGCGACCATGTCGCCGGATTTATAGGGGAAACGCTGGATGGTGGTGGCGTTGCCGACGTAGACGTAGCGCGGGTTTTGCGCGGGGTAGAAGGCTATGCCGAAGGGGTGGTCGAGGCCGGTGGCGAAGCGCTCCATGTGGGCGGCTTTGCCGTCCGGGGCGGTGCCGCGCATGACCCAGAGGACGCCGGCGCCGGAGTCGGCGAGGAAGAGGTCGCCGTTGGGCGCGGTGCGGATGAGGCGGGGCATTTTGAAGGTGCCCTGGGAGGGTTGGGAGATTTGCTGCTTGTTTTCAGCGCGCTGCATGGGAGGTGCGTCGCCGCCGGCGTAGAGGGTGACTTTGAAGCCGGCGGGGGCCTGGGGCCAGGCGTTCTGGGGGCGGTCGATGAGGTGGGGGGTGTTGTCGACGGCTTCATCGGGGGCGGGTTCGGGGAGATCTTTGAGGGTGATTTTGCGGCGGGCACCGGGAGTTTGCTGGTCCCAGTTGGCGAAGGCGGCCTGGCCGGTGGAGGTCTGCTGGGCGGCTGCAGGTAGGGTGAGGGCGGCTAGTAGGAGGATGGGGGTTTTCATTTGAGCCTCTGAGGGTTGGACGCGGGGTTGGGGTTGGGAGGTTGCGGGGAAGGGAGTAACCCCAGGTCACGCGATGAGGCCTGCGTGGCCTGGGGCACCCCACACTTGTTTCGTGCGGGGTTGCTATTGGCTGAGGTGTTTGAGGGTTTCGGTGGGGAGGGTGGCGGTGAGGGTGGTGCGGTCTTTGTGCTGCTCGATGAGGATGGAGTCAGTCAACTGGTGGACGGCGGCGTCCTCCGGGGTGTGGGTGGTGGGTTGCTGGGAGAGCTGGAGGTTGCGGAAGAGGTTGAGGAGCTGGTTGAGGGCTTGGGTGGATTGGGCGGCTTCGGCTTCGGTGGGGAGAATCTGGTCGATGCGTAGGTGGACGGCGCCGGCGTAGCGAAGGCTGGCGACGAAGGTGGTGTCGGCGGGGAGAGGGAGCTCGAGGCCGAGGAGGGTGATTTTGTTGTTTTCAGCGAAGGGCAGGCCGATGTGGCCGATGGCCCAGGCGGGAGCGAAGGCGGGGACGTCCTTGTAGCGGGCCTCGAGGAGGCCGGAGCCGGCGAAGGGGCTTGCGGCGGTGCGGTGGCGGTCGATGATGGAGTGGATTTGCTCGGGGGTGGGCATGTTGGAGGCGGCGAGGGTGTCGTAGGAGAGGAGGGTGACGCGGAGGATGCGGCCCTGGGAGGGGATGGAGTAGATGGTCTGGCCGGCGTAGTCTTCCTGTCCGGTGCGGGCGGCGAGGGCGGCGAGGTAGCGCTTGAGGCGGGCGGTGTCGAAGCGGCCTTCAAAGACCTCGGAGAAGGCTACGGGGCCATTGGGGCCGGCGGGGTCGGGCATGGCGTGGAGGGCGAAGGCGGCGATGTCGAGGTCGCGCTCGGGGACGATGCCGGTGGCGTCAGTGAACTGCTGGAGGGATGGGCTGGGGGTGGGGGGATTGCGGTCGAAGTGGGTGGCGGCGCGGAAGGGCTTGAGGTTGATGTAGACGATGGCGTCGGATTCGGGGAGGAGGCGGGCGGCTTCTGGCGGGGCTTTCTGGCGGAGGTAGAAGGCTGCGGCGAGGGCGCAGAGGAGGAGGAGGACAGCGAGGAGGGTGTAGAGGGTTCGGCGGCGCATTGTTGTGAGGAGTTTACAGGACGGGGGTAGAGAGGGCTGGTAGTTGTTCGCTCACAAGCGGATCGGCATACACGGTCGTCCAGCTGTTTCGGCCAGTCTCGGACGAGTAGACGCGCCAGCGGAAGCCTATTTCGAAGGAGTCAATGAGATGTGTCTTGCCGACGTGGGTCAGTTCTGGATGGTGTCTCGCGATCAACCTGCCTACATAGTTTCTTGTGGGTTCTTTCGCTGATTGTGCGTGCAGGAATGCTTCGCGGCGACTTAGTTCTTCGCCACGACGGTTGCGTTCAACCCAAGTGAGCTTGATTGTCATAGGCACGCCTTTGAACCAGTCTAGGGCACCTTGGTGAGGCGGGGATCGTAGTCGAAGGGGTTTGCGGGGTTAAAGGTAATTTTTTGAAAGTCAGGATGGGCTGGGTTGAGGATCCAGTTGCTGTCTGTGACCGCGAGTACCGACGGCACGATCAGGACACAGGCCTTCTGTTGCTGGGCGAAGCTGTCACCGATTGCCTGGAGGGCGTCGGGTGCTGGGTAGTTGCGCCAGGTTGCCGGCAGGTGGGAAGGTGTGAGGCGCAGGATGGAGATGTCGTCGGGGATGTCTGCTGTTGCCTGCATGAGGTCGGTGGGGGGGCGGTTGACGTCCAGGTGGGCCAGGTACTCGATCATGGCGAGGGAGAGATGCTCGGCGGTGTAAACCACGCGGGTGCCTTGACTGGACCATCGGCCACCGAATTGAAAGCTCCCTTCGCCATCGAACGGAGTGGCAGCGAAGGGCTTGCGTAGCAGGCGATAAACCGTCTTCAACTCACCCCGCCGTAGCCGATTCTGCCCAGGATATTTTCGACCTGACGGGCGCCTAATTCCGTGTCGATGATGCTGAGGGGGGTTACGCCGCCGAGGACGAGGTTTGGGCGTTTGAGCCAATCGAGGGCGAGTTGATGATCGCCAAGGAAGTAGCCGGCGAGCGAGACGAGACGGGCTAGACGGTAGAGGCGGTCGGACTCGTAGCGTGCGAGGCGACCCTGATTTTTGCGCCGCTGCAGACTGCGTAGTGAGAGATCAAGGGTCGAGGCGATTTCATGGAGGGAAAAGCCGGAGGACTTTAGCAAGCCCTCGACGGCGGCGTGCGGGAAGCCATCGCGGATGGCTGCGCTCATGTCTTCGTCGGACGACACATCACGACCGATGGCCAGGGGTCCGCCCAGTTCGCTTACGACGGCGCTGAGTTCGTTTACCATGATGTCGTTCAGGATAGCGCCAATTGGCGCAAGGTGCAATGATCGATTGCCTTGGTGCTTTGTCCGATCAGTTTGCGAGGAAACTTCAGGTCACGCGATGAAGCCAGCGTGGCCTGGGCACCCCAAACCCATCAGGAGGGTTACTGCTTGAGTTTGGATTTGAGGGTTTTGGCGGTGGATTCGGCGGCCTGGTAGAGGCGGCCGAAGGTGGCTTCCTTGGCGCGGTCGATGGTGGGGGACTGGCCGGGTTGGGTGGGGGTGAGGCCGGTGCGGCGGAGGAAATGGTTGGTGCGGTGGGCGGCGATGATTTCATCATTTTTGCGCTTGATGTTGATCGAAACGGAGATGGAGACTTCCGGGCCGTTCTGGAGCCAGTGGGGGAAGATGGCGGGGTTGAAGACGCCGTTGCCGGGAGCGAGGGCGTATTGCCAGTTGCCGTGGGGGAGGGATTCGGGGTAGTCGATTTTGGGGAGGTTGCCGGTCCAGTACTTTTCGAGCTGCTGGGGGGTGAGGATTTCGGGTTTGCGGCCGTCGTAGATGTAGGCGGCCTTAGTGCCGCGGATCTGGGCGAGGAAGTTGGTTTCGCCGTCCATGTGGTAGGGGGTGACGCGGCCGGGCGAGGTGATGAAGATGGTCATGGTGGGGTCGTAGAAGGTGTTGGGGATGTCTACGGTGGTGAGGGTGGCGAGCTCGGGGATGAGCTCATCGAGGACGGCTTTGTAGGTGGGGTCCTGATGGATGCGCTTGAGGATGACCCAGTTCTGGCCGGAGTGGATGGATGCCAGGGCAGAGACGAGGGTTTCGCCTTCAGGACGGGCGCCGAACCAGGCGTTGCGGTCCGGAGCGCCGGATTCGAAGTGGGCGCGGGCGAGAGATTTTGGGTCGGCGTTGATGCGCTCGGCGGCTTCCAGGAGAGCTTCAAGCTGGAAGGCGGGGTGGGTATCGAGCGAGTGGCGGAAAAGGAAGGGAGTGTGGGGGAAGTTGGCGGTGAAGAGGGCGCGGTCGACGAGGGTGTCGGGGAAGAGAGGAGGGTCGAGCGGCGGGATGGTGAAGGAGCGCGAACTGAGTTGCGGAACGGTTGCCATGACAACAAGGTACACGGTGGGGGAAAAACGGGGGAATGGCGAGAAGGTGGGATTACGGCGGTAATGGGGCTATTCGGTGACGGCGAAGGTGTAGATTTTGCCAGCGTTGGTGACGTTGCCGGCGCCGGGGACGAGGATGCCGTACTCGCCGCCGCCGACGTTGCGCGGGATGGAGAAGGTGTAGGTGCGGGCGGCGATGCGAACGGGCTTGAAGGGGACGGCGTCGCGGTCAGCGCCGGTGCCGCCGTGGATGATGCCTCCGGTGTAGATGCGGAACTCGCGGCGATTTTCATGGAGGCGGAAGAGGACGAGCTGGTATTCGTCGCCGGTAGTGCCGTCTGGGGTGTAGAGGAGGAACTCGCTGGGAGCGGGCAGGACGAGCTTAGCGGTGGGGCCGTCGACGGTGCCGTTGCGGTCTTGCTTGATGATGCCGTCAGAGAGGGTGGACTTGATGAAGCCGCCGGATTTGATGTGGACTATTTCCGATTCCATGGGCTGCCAGGTGCCGTTGGCGGCTTTATAGTAGACGCCGATCTCGTCCACGGGAGGGAGGTTTATAGGAGCGGGGGTGTTGGTGATCTGCTTGCGCTGGCGGTTGGACATGGCGGCGAGGATGGGATCGGCCAGGCCGGCCTGCTTGAGGTCGATGAGGGTGTTGGGGGTGGTGTCGTAACGGCCGGGCTGGGTGGCGATGGTCTGGAGGATGAGGTCGTCGGTGAGGCCGGCTTTGTGCATGCGGAGGACGGTGTCGTTGGTCATGACGGCGGGGTCTGTGGGGTCGGGCGATGGATTGCGGGGGATGGCGCCTGGGGTTTGTGGACCTTCGATGACGGCGGGGGCGCCGTCTGTGTGTTGCTGGGCGGGGAGGGTCGCTGCGATGAGGAAGAAGAGGAGCAGGGCTCGCATGGTTTCAGGTTAGACGAGATGTGGGTTGGTTGGTAGGCTGCTGTCTATGGAGACGGGGAAGCCGAGCAGGACGGCTTGGGCGGCGGCGATGCATCGGGCAGCGCACCAGGTGGTGGAGGGTGGGTTTTTGTTTGCGGATGCGCTGGCATTGCGGGTGCTGGGAGTGAGTGAGGCGGAGGTTCGGGAGAAGGCTGCGGGGGAGGCGCAAAGGAAGATGCGGATGTTCATCGCGATGCGGACGCGATTTGCGGAGGATGCGCTGGCGGCCGCGGTGGCGACGGGGACGACGCAGGTGGTGGTGCTGGGGGCGGGGTTGGATACGTTTGCCTATCGATCGCCGTATGGGGATGGGGTGAGAGTGTTTGAGGTGGATTTTCCGGCTACGCAGGCTTGGAAACGCGAGCGGCTGGGAGAGGCGGGGATCGAAGTGCCGGGGTGGGTGACGTATGTCGGCGTGGATTTTGAACGGGAGACGTTGGAAGACGGGATGGCGCGGGCGGGGTTCGATGCTGGGCGGCAGACGTTTTTTACGTGGCTGGGGGTGGTGCCTTATCTGCGGGAGGAGGCGGTCTTCGCCACGTTGGGGTACATCGCGGGGCTGAAGGGTGGGGCGGAGGTGGTGTTCGATTATGGCGATCCGCCGGAGACGCTGGATGCGGCTGCGCGGGCTTATCATGACGCTCGGGCGGCGCGGGTGGCGGCGGTGGGGGAGAGCTGGGTGACCTACTTTGAGGCTGGTCCGCTGAGGGCACGTCTGCTAAGGCTGGGTTTTCTGGAGGTGGAGGATTTGCGGCCGGGGCAGATGGTGGAGAGGTTCTTTCCGGGCCGGGGGCAGGGCGCGGCGCGGCGTGGTGGCCACGTGCTGCGGGCTTGGACGGTGTAAGGGGTGTGTGGTAAAGTCAGGTTGGTTGATGCGGGTGGCTGCAGCGCTCGCTTGGACCGGTTTTGCGGCTGTTTGGGCTGGCGTAGCTCAGCTGGTAGAGCATCTGATTTGTAATCAGAGGGTCGGGGGTTCAAATCCCTTCGTCAGCTCCAGTTCCAGATAGTTGGTTGTGGCTTGTTGTAAGAGCAATGCGGTTGTGTTTGCTTGATCCTTTGTGGCCGAGCGTGCCACACCCCCCTAGGATTTTGAGATGGATTGGGCGGTTGGTGCGGGTGCTTGGGATTTAGCGCGGGATGCACAGGTGGCCGAGCGGTTAATGGCAGCAGACTGTAAATCTGCCACTCTTCGAGTTACGGAGGTTCGAATCCTCCCCTGTGCACCATCTTCACGGCTGTGTTGCGAGAAGGAGCTTTGAGAATGGATTTTGAACCTGCGGGCACCGGACGGCTGGTGGTTTCGCTGGGGGTTCTCGGGGTGCTGGCGTTGTCGGTCTGGTGGACGATGGAGCCGGGGAAGTACCGGACGCTGACGTGGGTGCTGCTTGCGTTTTTTGGTTTCCGGGTGGTGCTTGGGCGGATGCGTTCCGGGCGCTAGGTTTGGGGTAAGATAGAAGAGTTGTGCTGGCGTAGCTCAGTGGTAGAGCACTCCCTTGGTAAGGGAGAGGTCGAGAGTTCAAGCCTCTCCGTCAGCTCCAGATTTTTGCGGTTTTGGTAGTGCAAGGCGGGAGTAACTCAGTGGTAGAGTCACAGCCTTCCAAGCTGTTGGTCGCGGGTCCGATTCCCGTCTCCCGCTCCAAACGTTTTGCGGTTAGGAGTTTTACTTGAGTTCTGCGGATTTGGGACAGAGGAGCGAATCGGGACAGCCGATTGGGAACTTCGATCAGCCGGTGCTGGAGATTGGCGATCCGCGGGCGTTCGCGGCGGTTCGGTCGGCGATTGAAAGCTCGTTTGCGACGGGTCGGGTTGCGGAGTTTTTGAAGTCGCTGAGCGGGATGCGCATTCGGGATTTCGAGTCTGTGCTGGGCCGGGGTAAGCTGGGCGCAGCAGCGAAGACGGACTATGCAGCGCTGGGCAATGCGGACCAGGGCCAGATTCGGGAGTATTACCTGGATAGCCTGGAACGGGTCAGCCCGGAGTTGCGGCAGAAGTTTTTCAAGCTGTACGCGTACTACTGAGTTTGGTTGAGTTAGAGCAAAAAGGGAGAATGTGATGGGTAAGGAAAAGTTTGACCGGTCTAAACCGCATGTGAATATTGGCACGATTGGTCACATCGACCATGGCAAAACGACGTTGACCGCGGCGATTACGAAGGTGTTGAGCAAGCACAACCCGCACAACAAGTTTCGTTCGTTCGACACGATTGACAACGCTCCTGAAGAGCGTGAGCGCGGCATTACGATTTCGACTTCTCACGTGGAGTACGAGACGCCGAACCGGCATTACGCGCACGTCGACTGCCCGGGCCACGCGGACTATATCAAGAACATGATTACGGGTGCGGCGCAGATGGATGGCGCGATCCTGGTGGTTGCGGCGACCGACGGTCCGATGCCCCAGACCAAGGAGCACGTGCTGCTGGCGCGGCAGGTTGGCGTTCCTTTCATCGTGGTGTTTTTGAACAAGTGCGATGCGGTCGAGGACGAAGAGCTGATCGAGCTGGTCGAGATGGAAGTGCGTGAGCTTCTGTCGAAGTACGACTATCCGGGCGACGATACGCCGATCGTTCGTGGCTCTGCACTGGGCGCGCTGAACGGCGAAGCCGAGTGGGAAGCGAAGATCGACGAGCTGATGGAGGCGGTGGACAAGTTTATCCCGCAGCCTGAGCGTGCTGTCGACCTGCCGTTCCTGATGCCGATCGAGGATATTTTCTCGATTTCCGGGCGTGGGACTGTGGTGACGGGCCGTATCGAGCGGGGCAAGGTGAAGGTTGGCGAGGCTTGCGAGATTGTAGGCTTTGGCGATACGCAGCCTACGGTTTGCACGGGCGTCGAAATGTTCAAGAAGCAGCTGGATGAGGGTCTGGCGGGCGATAATGCCGGGTTATTGCTGCGCGGTATCGCGAAGGAAGCGGTGCAGCGTGGGATGGTTCTGGCCAAGCCTGGTTCGATCAAGCCGCACACCGAGTTCAAGGGCGAGGTGTATGTGCTGAGCAAGGAAGAAGGCGGCCGTCATACCCCGTTCTTCAACGGCTATCGTCCGCAGTTTTACTTCCGGACCACGGACGTGACGGGCTCGGCGAAGCTGCCGGAAGGCACCGAGATGTGCATGCCTGGCGATAACATCCAGCTGGCGATCACGTTGCATACGCCGGTGGCGATGGAAAAGGGTCTGCGGTTTGCGATTCGTGAAGGCGGCCGGACGGTGGGCGCTGGGACGATTTCGGAAATTATCAAGTAAACTGGCGGTCATGTTGTTGTATATGCGGCGAGCCTGGGCTCGCCGCTTCTTTTTTATGTGCTGATTTTCATCTATCGATCGCAGGCGTAGACTAGCGCCATGGCTGCACTCGCTGAATTGCTTACAGATTACGGGCCGAACTTCGTGCCGGTGCGTGAGGACCGGCTCTCGTTTCGTGGCCTGCCTCTTCCTGTGGTGCTTCGGCTGCCATGTCCTATGTCCGACGTGCAACTTGTGGCTTTCTCGCGGGAGAACAAACTATTTTGCATCGAGAGTAATGCTGATGGGGATCTTGAGATCACGTCGCCAGTAGGGTATGAGGTTAGTCGGCGCGAGATGTTTGTGGGAGCGACGTTGTACCTGTGGGCGAGGGAAAACGGTGGAGTTGCTATGGGCCCAAATGTCGGTTTTAAGCTCGACGCAGTCTCCGTGCGATCACCTGACGCGGCGTGGATATCCAAGGAACGAGCTGCCGGGATGAGCATTGGGGAGAAGCGTGGGTTTCCGCGTTTCGCTCCTGATTTCCTGATCGAAGTGCGGTCAGAAACCGATTCAAGACGGGTGTTGTTGAAGAAGATGGAGTTGTGGATGGATTCTGGTGTGCGGTTGGCCTGGATGATCGATCCTTATGACGCGGACATCATGATCTACCGCCCTGATGTTGAGCCTGAACGTCTCGTGCGGCCAGAGTGGGTGGAGGCAGATTCGGTTGTCACAGGCTTTCGACTGGAGACAGCACAAATGTGGGAGCTGGCGTAGGACGCGACTGGCGCTCGTGCGGGTTTTGAGGGATAATAGGAGAGTTGAGCGTGGCCTGACCGCTTGGCATCCGTTCTACAATCAGGAATAAGGTTGCGGGCACCTTGAGCCCTGCGTTGCGGTGTGTCGGGTGTGATCCCGGGGCATTGCTTGCCAGCCGGAGTGGCTGGCCAAACCTCAGCTTTCGGGCTGATTCCAAGGAGAAACACGATGCGCGAAATTATCACGTTGCAATGCCCTGAGTGCAAGAACCGGAACTATTCGACGACCAAGAACAAAAAGACGACGACCGGGCGTCTGGAGTTTTCGAAGTTCTGCAACACTTGCCGGAAGCATACGGACCACAAAGAGACCAAGTAGCCGGATGAGGGGCGGGGTGGACCCTGCCCCTCGGCTTTCAGTTTTGGGGGAGTAAGCTCAACGGTTAAACTGTCGGTCTCCAAAACCGAACTTCTCGGTTCGAATCCGAGCTCCCCCGCCAGTTTTGTAATTCCAGAAGAATGTTTGAGGCAGCGATGGCCAAGACGATAGCAGTGGTGGAACAGCCCAATACGGCAATGAACCAGTTGAAGACTGGGCCTGCGCGGTTGGGTGAGTTTTTGAAAGATGTCCGTGCGGAGATGAAGAAGGTGGTGACGCCTTCGAAGGAAGAGGTTCAGTCTACGACTGCGGTCGTGATTGTGACCGTGTTCATCTTTGCGGCGTATTTCTGGATTGTCGATAATGTGGTTGGACACGGTGTGGATTTGCTGTTCAAGCATCTGGCGAAGACGAACTAGTTTGAGTAAGCGACGCTGAGGCGTTGGCGAGAAGGTAGACGATGGCGGCAGGCAAGACGAATACGGACGAACTGCTTCACGAGGGTGAAGATCTGTCTCTGAAAGAACCGGCGATGCCTGGGGCGGATGACGCCGAGGCGGTGTCTGAGGGTGAGCTGCTGGCTCCTCCGGCGAATGAGAATTTCAAGTGGTACATCATTCATGCTTACTCGGGTTTTGAGCGCAAGGTGAAGGAGTCGCTTGAGAGCCGGATTCGGGCTTATAACCTGGAGAACAAGATTGGGCGGATCGAGATTCCGCTGGAGCCTACGAGCGAGCTGCGCAACGGCAAGAAGGTCGTGGTCGATCGGGTGTTTCTGCCGGGGTACGTGTTTGTCGAGATGGATCTGGACAACGACCTGTGGCACGTGATCAAGAATACGCCGCGGGTTACGGGCTTTCTGGGGACCGGGGACTCGCCGGTTGCGCTGAGCGATCAGGAAGTTGCGGGGATGTTGAACCGCGCGGATGTGGCGAAGGACAAGCCGACGCTGAAGGTGAAGTTCACCAAGGGCGAGCAGGTTCGGATCAACGAAGGGCCATTTGCGAATTTCAGTGGCAGCGTGGACGACATCAACGAGGAGAAGCAGACGCTGAAGGTGATGGTCAGTATCTTTGGGCGGCCTACGCCGGTTGAGATTGAATTTTCGAAGGTCGACAAGATGGAGTAGTTGGCTGGATGGATGGGTGCTCGAACCGCCGACCTGAGTAGGACGTACAGGGCGGGCTTCTCGGATTGGGTACTGAAGCTTGGAGTGGTACAAATTCGCGGCGCGTTGCGCTTGCAAGAAGCTGAAGGGGATTTGAGACAATGGCACCGAAGAAGATCAATGGATATGTGAAGCTGCAGATTATGGCCGGCAAGGCTACGCCTGCACCGCCGGTTGGACCCGCGCTGGGTCAGGCGCAGGTGAACATCATGGAGTTCGTGAAGCAGTTCAACGACCGGACGAAGGAGCCGGCGATGGCTGGGTTAACGATTCCGGTGGTGATTACCGTGTTTGCGGATCGTACGTTTACCTTTATTACGAAGACTCCTCCGGCGGCGGTTCTGCTGCTGAAGGCGGCGGGCATCGAGAAGGGCTCGGGGACTCCGAACAAGGAGAAGAAGGGCAAGGTCACGGAGAAGCAGATCATGGAGATCGCGACGCAGAAGATGCCGGACCTGAATTCGAACACGGTCGAGGCGGCGGCGCGCAGCATCCGCGGGACGGCCCGTTCGATGGGTATTGAAGTCACGGCGTAGGCCTGGCTTGGAAGAAGCGGACAAACGAGAGTTTGTCCGCTTTTCTGTTTAAGCCGGAGACGGTGGGAGCTTGCGATGGAAAGCAGAATGACGGCTCGGGTGAGCGCGGTGCAGTGGGGTGCGCTGGGATTGGGGCTGGCGGCTGTTTTCGTGGTGCCTTATGGGTTTCGGCCAGCGGGGGTGATCTCCGATGCTTACATGGCGGGATTTAGTACGCGGGTCGCTCTGCTTTTGCTACTGGGCGTGACGATGGGGTTTGCGTGGTGGACGAGGGGGGCTGGCCTGGGTTTCAGGTCCGGGATGAAATGGGCGGGGGAAGTATCGCGCAGGACGCTTTACTGGACGGGGGCAATCACGCTGGCGGGCGCCGGGGTGGTGTGGATTGGAATGCATTATGCAGGGCCGCTGAACGAGGCGAATTACTTTGCGGACCGGATGCTGATGCAGCAGAGTGGGGCTACGGTGTACAGGGATTTCGAGTATCCGTATGGGCCGATTTTGTTTTACTACCCTGCCGTGATTCATGCGTTGGTCAGATTGCCGTGGGGCGATAGCTACCTGCTTGGATTCTTTTTGCAGTGGGCGGTGGGTAGCTGGATGCTGTGGAAGATGGTGCGGCTGGCGACGGTGGGGACGGGGGCTGGGCGGGCAATTTACCTGCTGCTCTGGTTTTTCTTTCTGGCGTTTTTGATGGATGGCGGGGCGCAATATACGCCGGTGCGGTACTGCGGGACGCTACTGCTGGCGCTTTGGGTGCAGCGGCTGGTGGTGCGCGGGGGGTCGATGCTGCCGGCGTTTGGGGTGGCGGCGGTGGGTCTGGTGGGATTGCTTTGCTACTCGCCGGAGCAGGCGATTGGGTTTGGTATGGCGAGCTTGGTTTTTCTGGGGATGCAGGGGCGGCGGCGGGAAGGATTTGCAGCGGGGATGGTGTTGTTTGTGGGGACCATGGCGGGTGCCATGGTGGTGGCGAACCGGCTGGGGTGGCTGAACGATGTCAAAGCTTTCGGCAACGGGGGGTTGGCGTTTCCGCTGGCGTTGAGCCTGCAGAATGTGATGGTGATGCTGTTGCTTGTGGCGGCGGCGTGCGCGGTGGTGAGCTGCCTGCGGGCGCGGGATTGGTCGCATCCGCTGCTGTATTTCTGCCTGCTTTCGGGAGCTTCGGCGCCGGCGGCTTTCGGGCGGTCGGACCCGGGGCACTTGATCTTGAACCTGCTGGGTGCGCTGATTGCGGGATTTGTGGCACTGCGGTCGGAGAGGCGGCTGTGGTACGTGGCGACGAGGGCGTTTGTGGCGTTTACGATTTGCTGGTTTGCGCTGGGGGCTTATGCGAATCGGAACGTGTTCGGGAAGGCGCTGAATGCGAAGGTGGCGAGCCGGACGCCGGCAGGACGGCTGCCTGTCGGGCGTGTGATCCTGATGCCGTTTGGGGATTCGCATACGGCGTTTGATTTTGCGGAGGGCAATGAGGCGGTGGGCGGGCGTTACGCGGGACTGCTGCCGCTGATGAGTAGGGCGGAGGTGCAGGAAAAGATTGCGGAACTTGCGGCTCATCCGGAGGTGGAACTGGTTATTCCGGTGGGGTCGTCGCTGCCGTGCGGGTATGATCTGGTGGCGGAACGGCGGCTGATGCGGCAGGTGCTCTTGCCGCTTTATACGCCGAAGTTGAAGCGGGCGTCGACTGCGGCTGAACCGTACTGCCAATTTATCGCAGAGCATTATCGGCCTGCGGAGAGTGGGTTGCGGTGGCAGGGAATGCAGCTTTGGGAGCCCGTGAACGCGAAGTAGGTCAGGCGAAGAGGCGGGTCTGCTGGGGGGCGAAGGCGGAGGCGGCAGCTTTGCGGGGTGGGCCTACGTCGCGGGTAAGGAGAGCGTCCGTGGACCGGGGTGTCAGGCGGTGGTTGCGGCAGGCCTGAAGGACGAGGCGGCGGAGGTGCTCGCGGTAGGCTGGTGTGGCGAAGGCGGAACCCTCGCTGGCGAACCGATTTTCGTAGTCGCTCGCCAGCTTGGGAAAGTGCTCCCGAACGAAGCTCAGGAAAGTGGGACGGGAGCACGACTTGAGGAAAAGCGGCTCGGCGGCGAAGAAGCTGGCGTTGGCGCTGGCGGCGCGGGAGGCCATGCGGTCGAGGGCGTGGGCGTTGTCTGTGATGCCGGGAAGGAGCGGCGAGCAGAGGATGCCGGTGGTGAGGCCGGCGGCGCGGAGGTTGGCTACGGCCTGGAAACGGAGGTCGGGGCGGGGGGCGCGGGGCTCGAGGAGGCGGGCGAGTTCGGTGTCGGGCGTGGTGATGGTGATATGGAGGACGAGGGTGTTGCGGGCGGCGATCTGCTGGAGGAGGTCGATGTCGCGCTCGATGAGTTTGGATTTGGTGATGATGCCGAGGCGATAGCCGGAGCGGCGGGCGAAGACTTCAAGGATGGAACGGGTGATTCTGGCGGTGCGCTCGATGGGCTGGTAGGGGTCGGTGGCTGTGCCGAGGGCGATTTCTTCGCGGGGGTCGAGCTTGCGGAGCTCCTGCTCGAGGAGCCAGGGGGCATTTTCCTTGAGGTAGATTTCGCGCTCAAAGGCTGTGGCCCAGGGCTGGGGCTGGTCCGGGACGTCAGGGATGGGGCTAGGCTGAAGGAACTCGTGGGTGTAACGGGCGTAACAGTAGCGGCAGGCGAACTCGCAGCCGCGGTATGGGTTGATGGAGTAGGCGAGGGAGAGCTGGCGGCGGGAGATGGATTTGTTGAGCAGGGAGCGTGTTTCGAGGGCGCGGAAGGTGATGTCGTGGCCGTCGGCTACGTGGGTGGCGTCTGCGGCAAGGCGGGCGAGGCCGGTGGCGGGCGGGGGGAGGATGGGGAAGAGGGTTGTCGGGTTTGGTTGCGTGTTCGCCATTTCTTCGCCTCTGTGAAGATGGTGCTTTACTTGGTGGCAGAAGTCAAGGGTTGTCGTAGACTGGCGGGATGAAGAACTGGATTGTGGTGGGGGCAATTTTGGTGGCGGGGTTGTCGGCTGGAGCGCAGGGAGTGAAGGATGGTGTGGTGTTGCCGGGTGGGATGGAGGCGGAGCAGACGGAGACGGACGAATATACGCGGTACGAGCTGCTGGCGCCGGAGTCGGCTAGCTTCAAGATTTACTACGAGGTGACGGCTACTACGGCGGGGGCGAAGTACTTTTACAATCCGATTCGGAAGGGAAGCGTGGCTACCGACGAGAGTGTGACGGACGCGATGACGGGCAAGCCGCTGGTGTTTACGGTGGTGCATGGGGCTGAGGCCCGGAAGGATCCGTTAATGGCGAAGGCGGATTTGGATACGGACTATATCAAGGTGACGCTGGCGCGCGCGGTGCCGGAACATGGGCAGGGGCGGGTGGTGATCGTCAAGACGTATAAGGATGCGAAGAGTTATTACACGGACGGGAAGGGGATTGTGTTCAGCCGGGGGCTGGGGATCAAGCGCAATAAGGTGGTGTTGCCGGTGGGGTACGAGGTGACGGGGCTGACGGTGCCGTCGCAGATTTTGATGGAGGCGGATGGACGGATGGCGGTGAGTTTTCTGCATGTGGGGAGCGGGGAGACTCCGCTGGTGCTGCATGCGGTGAAGGATGTGCCGGCGGGGCAGGTGGCGGGGACGGCGGGGGCGGGGAAGAGCTGGGAATCGCCGTACCAGGGGCTGCCGGAGCGGGCGCGGATGAGTGAGCGGGCGCACCAGGATCGGGATATCGTTTACTTTTTGCAGCAGCCGGAGACGCATGCGTTCAGCCTGTATCACGACTATACGGAGACGAGGCCGGGGATCAATGCTTACGGGAATGTAGTGCGGGAAGGGAGTACGGCGAGTGCGCCTTCCGCGGTGGTAGTGGATACGGGGGAGGTGCTGACGGCGAAAACGATGACCGGAGCGGCGATGAAGGCGGCGCATTACAACGTGGGGGAAGAGGTGGAGGATGGGGCGTCGGTAGTGGTGATCCCGTTTACGCCGGTAAAAGCGGGGGAGAGCTTGCGGCTGCGGATTGCGGAGACTTATACGGCTCCGGTGAGCTACCGGATAGAGGGCGGGGAACTGATGTTTGAACGGAGTCTGGGGCGGGCGCGGAATGCTGTGGTGTTGCCAAGCGGGTGGTTCTGCTCGGGCAGTGCGGAGCCGGCTACGGTGACGTCGCTTGAGGATGGGCGGGTGCGGCTGGAGTATTGGGCGGAGGGGCCGGAGGCGGTGGATGTGCTTTTGAAGGGGCGGCGGCGGGTGGCGCCTTGAGGGTACACTAGCGCCATGGACTTTGACATTGCATGCCTGCCGCTGCCTGCGCGGGTGACGCCGGCGGTTCCGATGAGCGACCTGGAGCTGCTGCGGTTCAGCAGGGCGAATCGGCCGCTGCGCATGGAGCGCGAGGGAAATGGAGACATTGTCATTATGACGCCTACCGGTAACCGTACGGGCAAGTTGAACCAGAGGCTGGGAAGACTGCTGGATGAGTGGGCGGAGGCCGATGGGCGTGGGGTGACGTTCGATTCGGACACCGGGTTCAAGCTGCCGAACGGGTCGGTGCGGTCGCCCGATGCGTCGTGGCTTGCGAATGAGAAATGGGAATCGTTGTCGGAGGAAGAGCAGGATGGCTTTGGGATGTGCCCGGACTTTATTGTGGAGCTCGTTTCATCCTCCGACCGGGTGAGTGATGTGCAGAAGAAGATTGTGCAGGAGTGGCTGCCGAGTGGGGTGCAGGTGGCCTGGTTGATCGATCCGAAGACGAAGTCCGTGGTGGTTTTCCGCGAAGGGAAGGAGCCGGAACATCTTTCTGATCCGGTGAGTGTGGTGGGATCCGGGCCGGTGATGGGATTTACTCTGGTAATGAGCCGCATTTGGGGCTGAGTTGCGACCATCATGCTTGACTCCCGCGACGAAAGTTGACATACTTACAGAGTTGCCTTGACTCCTGTCGAGGCCATCGAACCACGCTGATGCAGAACAGGGCATTGAGGGTGGAAGATTCAGAGGAAGAGTAAACCTACATGGCACAGAAGATTTCAAAGAATTTGGCGAAGGCGCGTGCGATGGTTGAGCCGCGTCCGTATACGTTGATTGACGCCGTACCGCTGCTGCAGAAGGCGAAGTATGCGAAGTTCGACGAGACGGTAGACATCACGCTGCGACTGGGCGTGGATCCCCGGCACGCGGACCAGATGGTGCGCGGGACCGTTGTGTTGCCGCATGGTCTGGGCAAGTCGAAGATTGTTGCGGTGATTGCGTCTGGCGACAAGGTGAAGGAAGCCGAGGCGGCGGGCGCGGAGTTTTTTGGCGGCGAAGAGATGGTGGAGCGGATTCAGAAAGAGGGCTGGACGGCCTTCGACGCGCTGATCGCTACGCCGGACATGATGCGGTCGGTTGGCCGCCTGGGTAAGGTTCTGGGGCCGAAGGGCTTGATGCCGAACCCGAAAACCGGGACGGTCACGACGGATGTCGCCAGTGCCATTCGCGAGATCAAGGCCGGTAAGGTTGAGTTTCGCACGGACAAGACGGCGCTGGTGCATGTGCCGGTCGGCAAGCTTTCGTTTGATTCGCAGAAGCTGATCGACAACGCGATGACGGTGATTACGAGCGTGTTGAAGGCGAAGCCTTCGGCGGCCAAGGGCAAGTACATCAAGGGCATGACGATCAGCTCTTCGATGGGGCCTGGCGTGCAGCTCGACAGCTCTGTTTCGGATCTTGCGGGCAAGGCATAAATTTCTCAGACATTGATTTCGAGCCGGTTTGGGCCGGCAGCTAGGGTTAGTTATGGCGATTAGCAGGGCAACAAAGACGAAGAAGGTCACGATGCTGACCAAGGAGCTCGAGAACTCGACCTCTGCAATTATTGGGACGTTTACCGGTTTGACGGCGTCAAAGGATTTCGATCTGCGCAAGACGGTGCGGGCGGCCGGCGGCAGCTACCACGTGGTGAAGAACAAGCTGGCGGCGAAGGCGAGCCAGGGTTCCAAGATCGAAAAGGCGCTGCAGGGGTTGAAGGGTGTGTCGGCTGTGGCTTACACGTCCGGCGACCCGGTAGCGCTGGCGAAAGCACTGTCTGGCTGGGTGAAGGATAATTCCGAGTTTACGTTCAAGCTCGGCATTGTCGACGGCCAGCTGATGGACGTGAAGCAGATTGGCGAGCTGGCGACGATGCCGGGCAAGGAAGAGCTGTTCGCGAAGCTTCTGTTTCTGATCCAGTCTCCGGCACAGCGTCTGGCGACGGTAATCAACGCTACCGGGCGCGACCTGGCGGTGGTGATCAACCAGGGCGTGGAGAAGGGCAAGTTCGCTGCTGGTGCGGCTCCGGCGGCAGCGCCTGTTGCTCAGGCGGCGCCTGAAGCGGCGGCCGAGCCCGAAATTGCGGCCGCGCATGCGGAAGAGGCTCCGACGCCGACCGAGCAGATTGCGGCGAATCCGGCGTCTGAGGCTGATCCGGTGGCTACCGGCGAGTCGGCTCAGCCGGAAAATGGTACGGCATCGCAGGCTGGTGAAGCGGCGAACACCGATCCGGCTGAAGGCGCATAAAGTTTTGCTACACGCCGCGGGGTGCGCTTGTCTGGGCGCAACGGAAACTCTGGCGGAGTGTGAGCAGCCGAAGCGGAAGATGGCTTTCGGGATCAATAAAGTTTTACAAATTTCAGTGATTTTGAATTGGAGATAACATGGCGGACATTCAGCAGTTGGAAGATGCAATCGTTAGCTTGAGCCTGCTTGAGGCTTCGGCGTTGGTGAAGAAGCTCGAAGAGCGTCTTGGTGTTTCGGCAGCGGCAGCAGCGGCGGCCCCGGCGGCCGGCGGCGGCGCTGGTGCGGCGGCTGCGGTGGTTGAAGAGCAGACCGAGTTCACGGTCATCCTGAAGGATGCCGGCGCGAACAAGATTGCGACCATTAAGGCTGTGCGTGAAGTGACGGCGCTCGGCTTGAAGGAAGCGAAGGATCTGGTTGACGGCGCACCGAAGCCTTTGAAGGAAGGCGTTTCGAAGGACGACGCGGCGGCCATCGCCAAGAAGTTCGACGGGATCGCTGCTGTCGAGATCAAGTAAGCATCAGCAGTTGCACGGAAAGGCAGAACGCGGTATCCTTATTTTTGTGGATATCGCTTCTGCCTTTGCGTGCGAGCGGTATCAGATGTTCAGAGTCGGGTAATTTCCGGTCCATCCTGCGAATGCGGGTTAGGGGGCCGGCCACTCTATCGGTCAAGCGGCGGATGGATAGGGTGAAACGGGCAGACGGCAGCGGTCTTCAGGGCACGGCGAGCTCTGAGGGGTGGCAGGCATCTCTCAAGGAAAGATACAAAAGGTAATGCTTCAATCGCGCTCCTGGGACCTCTCGTCTCAGGGCGTGTTGGTGTTTGCCGTGGCACCGACAGTAGAGTCGCAGGCGGAATGGAATCGTTATAACAGGTTCCCGTCGTTGGAGAAAGAAAAATTGGGCTGAGAATTTGCCCTAAGGTTTGCAGGGACTTTCGGAGTTAATGCGTGAATCCGTGAGGGCAAGAGCAGGGCGGGCAGGTGCGGGCGCGATCTCAGAATGCTTCGAGATCCCTGGCGCAAAGATCAAAGCAGAGCAAGAGAGCAGGGCGGACTTCAGCAGAAGTCTGGAGTGGCAGGCGTAAGGGACAGGGCGCACGCGAGGGCGTTTTGTTCGAAGCTGAAAAGAGGCAATTTACAGCAACGCCATCGACCTCGCAGCAGTAACGGTTTTCAGCATTGAGTATTTGAGGAGAGAGCATGTCCGAGCAGAACCCCGCAGGCCAGACCACCGCGTTGCGTCCGATTCGCAGCCGTCTCGATTTTTCTAAAATTCCTACCGCCATTCAGATTCCGAATTTGATTGAAGTGCAGCGCCGCAGCTATGAGCGTTTTCTGCAAATGGATAAGCTGCCCCAGGAGCGTGAGGACAATGGACTTCAGTCCGTGTTCACGTCCGTGTTTCCAATCACAGACTTCCGCAACGTGAGTGAGCTTGAGTTTGTCGATTTTTCGATCGGCAACTGGGAGTGCAAGTGCGGCTACTTGAAGGGGCTGAACCACTTGCGGACGGCTTGTACGAATTGCGGTCACATGGTGATCACCGACCCGTTCCATCCGGGCGACGTGCTTTGCAATTTTTGCGGGACTTACAACAAAAACACGCCGGACTTCTGCACCAAGTGCGGCGACCCGGTGGGTTTGCAGTTGAAGTACGACCAGGCGGAATGTGAAGAGCGCGGCATGACGTACTCGGCACCGCTAAAGGTGACGATCCGGCTGAAGATTTACGACAAGGACCCGGAAACGGGTGTGAAGAGCCTGCGCGATATGAAAGAGCAGGAAGTCTTCTTCGGCGATATCCCGTTGATGAGCCAGAACGGTACGTTCATCGTGAACGGCACCGAGCGGGTAATCGTGTCGCAACTGCATCGCTCGCCCGGTGTGTTTTTTGAGACGGCGAATAACCGCACTTACTTTCTGGGCAAGATCATTCCGTATCGCGGCAGCTGGGTGGAGTTTGAGTATGACCAGAAGAACACGCTGTACGTGCGTATCGATCGCAAGCGGAAGTTCCTGGGTACGATCTTTCTGCGTGCGCTCGGTCTGCGGACGGATGAGGAAATTCTCAAGACCTTCTACACGGTCGATACGATTACGTTGGCAGACGGCAAGCTGAGCTGGAAGGTTGCCGAAGAGGGCAAGCTGACCAATCTGCTGGGTTCGCGGCCGGCGGCTGCGGCGAAGAGCGCCGACGGCAACGACATTGGCGCGGCGGGCAAGAAGGTGACGCCGAGTGTGATGAAAGCGCTGCGTGCCGGCAAGGTCGAGTCGGTTGCGGTGGAGACGAGCGAGTTCGATGGCGCGATGACGGCTTCGGACGTTGTCGATATGTCGACCGGCGAGCTGATGTATGAGGCGAATCAGGAGCTGACCGCGGACAAGCTGCACAAGATCATTCAGAGTGGTGTGACGACGTTCGAGATCTTCTTCCCGGAGCGCGATGACGTCGGCAACATCATTACGAATACGTTGCGGCGCGATTCGGTGCGCAAGCCGGAAGAGGCGTTGATCGAGATCTATCGCAAGCTGCGCCCGGGCGACCCACCGACGCTCGATACGGCGACCGCGCTGTTTGAAGGCATGTTCTTCGACCCGCGCAAGTATGACTTCTCGCGTGTGGGCCGGTTGAAGTTCAACATCAAGCTGTACGAGGATCAGAGCCCGGATGGTCTGGACAAGCGGACGCTGACGGCGGAGGATTTCTACGGGACGATTCGTTACCTGCTGAAGCTGCGCAAGAACATCGGCGTGGTGGACGACATCGACCACCTGGGCAACCGGCGTGTGCGCGCGGTGGGCGAGCTGATGGAGAACCAGTTCCGCATTGGCCTGGTGCGCATGGAGCGGGCGATCAAGGAGAAGATGAGCGTGTATCAGGAGATGTCGACGGCGATGCCGCACGACCTGATCAACGCCAAGCCGGTGATGGCCGCGATCCGCGAGTTCTTTGGGTCGTCGCAGCTTTCGCAGTTCATGGACCAGACGAATCCTTTGTCGGAGATCACGCACAAGCGGAGGCTTTCTGCCCTTGGACCTGGCGGTCTGAGCCGTGAACGCGCGGGTTTCGAAGTGCGCGACGTGCATCCGACTCACTATGGGCGGATCTGCCCGATCGAGACGCCGGAAGGTCCGAACATCGGGCTGATTTCGTCGTTGAGCTGCTTTGCGCGGATCAACGAGTATGGCTTTATCGAGTCGCCTTACCGTCGCGTGAAGGATGGGACCGCGCTGGACTTTGTGGCGGTGACCAACGCCGGCGAGAGCGGCATGCGGCAGGGCGATCACCTGGAAACGTCGGAGGCGCAGGCGAAGAACGAAGAGCTGCGTGCGGCGGGCAAGCGCACGATGGATCTGGAGCCGTTCAGCTTCTATCTTTCGGCGTGGGAAGAGGATCGCCACACGATTGCGCAGGCCAATGTCGAACTCGATGAAGGCTTGAACATCGTGCAGGACATCGTCGATGCGCGGCGTCAAGGCAACTTCGTTCTCGTCAATAAGAGCGAGGTCGACTACGTCGATGTGAGCCCGAAGCAGCTGGTTTCGGTAGCTGCGTCGCTGGTTCCGTTCCTGGAGCATGACGACGCGAACCGTGCGTTGATGGGCGCCAACATGCAGCGGCAGAGTGTGCCTTTGCTGGTTGCGGAAGCGCCGTTTGTCGGGACCGGGATGGAAGGCGTGACGGCGCGCGACTCTGGTGCTGTGATCCTTGCGAAACGTAACGGGATCATCGATTCGGTCGACTCCGAGCGGATCATCGTGCGTGTGGAAGGCGAACATCATCCGACGCAGTTGTCGCGTGAGGTTGGGTCTGACATTTATCAGCTGACCAAGTTCAAACGCTCGAACCAGAACACATGCATCAACCAGAAGCCGATTGTGCGCCAGGGCGACCGAGTGCTCAAGGGCCAGGTGATCGCGGACGGGCCATGCACGGAGCAGGGCGAGCTTGGGCTGGGGCGGAACGTGCTGGTGGCGTTCATGCCGTGGCGCGGGTACAACTTTGAGGACGCGATTCTGATTTCGGAAAAGCTGGTCCGCGAGGACTACTACACCTCGATTCACATTGAGGAGTTCGAGATTGAAGCGCGCGATACGAAGCTCGGGCCGGAAGAGATTACGCGCGATATCCCGAACGTGTCGGAGCATGCGTTGCGTGATCTGGACGAGTCGGGCATTATCCGGATCGGCGCGAAGATCGGGCACAACGACATCCTGGTCGGCAAGGTGACGCCGAAGGGCGAGACCCAGCTGACACCGGAAGAGAAGCTGCTGCGTGCGATCTTTGGCGAGAAGGCCGGCGACGTGCGGGATGCTTCGCTGACGTGCCCTCCGGGTATCGAGGGAACCGTTGTGGATGTGCGGATTTTCAGCCGCAAGGGTCAGGAGAAGGATGAGCGCGCCAAGCAGATCGAGCAGGAAATGATCGAGAAGCTGGAGCGCAATCTGGCTGACGAAATCCGCATTCTGACGGACGAGCGGTTGAAGCGTCTTGAGGCAATTCTGGGCCGGAAGGAAGTGCTGGCCGACCTGCATGACGAACGTACGAACAAGAAGCTGTTGAACAAGGGCGAGTCGCTGGACCGCGACATGATCGAACTGATTTCGACGCGGAACCTGAAGCGGATTCGCTATGCGGATAAGGATCCGCGGGTGAACGAGCAGATCGACGAGATCGAAGAGATGACGTCGCGTCAGATCGACGTGCTGCGCAAGATCACGAACGAGAAGATCAGCAAGATGCAGAAGGGCGACGAGCTCAGCCCAGGCGTGATCAAGATGGTGAAGGTATACATCGCGATGAAGCGCAAGCTGAGCGTCGGCGACAAGATGGCCGGCCGGCATGGCAACAAGGGCGTGATTGCGCGCATTCTGCCTGAGGAAGACATGCCTTACCTGCCAGACGGTACGCCGGTCGAGATCGTGTTGAACCCGCTCGGAGTGCCTTCACGTATGAACGTCGGACAGATCCTGGAGACTCATCTGGGCTGGGCGGCGCATACGCTGGGCAAACAGATTGCCGAGCTGGCTGAGACGATGGAGTCGGCCAACGAGGTGCGTGAGCTGTTCAAGGCGCGCTTTGCGAAGACGGCTGCATTGAACCAGCTGATGGACCTGGACGACGAGCAGACGATGCGCGTGGCTGCCGGCATGAAGCGCGGCATCTGGTTCGGGACGGCGGTGTTCGACGGTGCGCAGGAGAGCGAGATCAAGGCGCTTCTGGCATCGGCGGGTCTGCCGAGTTCGGGTAAGACGCAGCTTTACGACGGCATGCTGGGCGATGAGTTCGAGCAGCCGGCGACGGTTGGCTACATCTACATGCTGAAGCTGAGCCACCTTGTGGACGACAAGATCCATGCCCGGTCGATCGGACCGTACTCGTTGATTACGCAGCAGCCCCTGGGCGGCAAGGCGCAGTTCGGCGGGCAGCGGTTTGGCGAGATGGAAGTGTGGGCGCTTGAAGCGTATGGCGCGGCATACATCCTGCAGGAATTGCTGACGGCGAAGTCGGACGATGTGTTCGGCCGGACCAAGATTTACGAGGCGATTGTGAAGGGTGAAGCGGCGATCGAACCGGGTGTTCCGGAGTCGTTCAACGTGTTGATTCGTGAGTTGCAGTCGTTGTGCCTGGATGTGGAATTGATCAAGCAGGCCGACCAGAAGAAGGCGCCGCTGCCGCAGATTGCGGCGGCTGACTAAGCGGTACGCAGGAAGTCCGAGCCTCACGGCAAGGTCCTCCTGAGCAAGGCGCAAGCTCAATGCTCATGAGGACCGGCCTGAGAGAAGGGTTCGGATGGGGATAGAAGCGGGCGATGAGGCTTTGAGTTTTGCCGTCCATCGCTTGAGCAGTGCATGTAGTGAACCGCAGCCGAAGCTGCCTATGGAATACGGAGACGCAAAATATGTTTCGCTCCAGCCCTTTTGAATTGACCGGACCGATCGCTGATTTTGACGCGATCAAGATTCAACTTGCCAGCCCTGAGAAGATCCGCTCGTGGTCGCATGGTGAAGTGACCAAGCCTGAAACGATCAACTACCGTACGTTCAAGCCGGAACGCGATGGCTTGTTCTGTGCGCGGATTTTTGGACCCATCACAGACTGGGAATGCCTTTGCGGCAAGTACAAGCGCATGAAGCATCGCGGGGTGATCTGCGATAAATGCGGCGTGGAAGTGACTCTCAGCAAGGTTCGTCGTGAGCGGCTTGGACATATCGAGCTTGCTTCGCCGTGCTCGCATGTGTGGTTCTTCAAGGGCCTGCCTTCGCGCATCGGCCACCTCTTGGATATCAGCCTGCGTGAGCTGGAAGCGGTGCTTTACTTTGAGAGCTACGTCGTTGTCGATCCGGGCGATGCGCCGGTGAAAGAACGCGAAGTGATCAAGGACGAGCAGAAGTTCCGCGAGCTCGATCAGCAGTATCGGCCGTCCGGCTTCAAGGCCATGATGGGCGCCGAGGCGATCAAGGAACTTCTCAAGCGCGTGGAGATCATTGAGCTTTCGATCGAGCTGCGCGAGCGCATGAAGACCGAGACCTCGCTGCAGAAGAAGCTCAAGTACAGCAAGCGGCTGAAGATTGTGGAGGCGTTCCGCAAGTCGGATAACCTGCCGCAGTGGATGATTCTGGATGTGATCCCCGTGATCCCGCCGGAACTTCGTCCGCTGGTTCCGCTTGATGGCGGCCGGTTCGCTACGTCGGACTTGAACGACCTTTATCGGCGTGTAATCAACCGGAACAACCGGCTGAAGAAGCTGATGGATCTACATGCTCCTGAAGTGATTGTGCGCAATGAAAAGCGCATGTTGCAGGAAGCTGTGGATGCGCTGTTCGATAACGGCCGGCGTGGACGTGTGTTGCGTGGCGCGAACAATCGTCCCTTGAAGTCGCTTTCAGATACGTTGAAGGGCAAGCAGGGTCGCTTCCGCCAGAACCTGCTGGGCAAGCGTGTGGACTACTCGGGCCGGTCGGTGATTGTGGTTGGGCCGGAGCTTAAGCTGCACCAGTGCGGGTTGCCGAAGAAGATGGCGCTCGAGCTGTTCAAGCCGTTCATCTATCACCGTCTGGAGCAGACAGGGCATTGCACGACGATCAAGCAGGCGAAGGAAATGGTCGAGATGCAGGAGCCGATTGTCTGGGACATTCTTGAAGAAGTGATCAAGGATCATCCTGTGCTGCTGAACCGTGCGCCTACGCTACATCGTCTGGGTATCCAGGCGTTTGAGCCGGTGCTGGTCGAAGGCAAGGCGATCAAGATCCATCCGTTGGTTTGCACGGCGTTCAATGCGGACTTTGACGGCGACCAGATGGCGGTACACGTGCCGCTGAGCCCTGAGGCGCAGATTGAAGCTTCAGTGCTGATGCTGGCTTCGCACAACATTCTTTCGCCGGCGAGCGGGCAGCCGATTACGGTGCCGACGCAGGACCTGGTGCTTGGTCTCTACTACCTGACGAAAGCCAAGGTGAATGCGAAGGGCGAAGGCCGCGTGTTTGCGAACATTGAAGAAGTGCTGATGGCGCTCGAGGCCAAGCAGGTGGAGACGCTGACGCCGATTCGTCTGCGTTATACGGGCAAGGTGCTCGATATGACGACGGCGTACGACGACCAGGACCTGACGCATACCGAAGCTGTCGAGTACAACAAACAATTCATCTCGACGACTGTTGGACGTGCGATTCTCAACGACTCGCTGCCGGACGAAATGCCGTTTGTGAATGGCCTGCTCAAGAAGAAGGGCATCGGACAGCTGATCAACTATTGCTATCTGAACCTTGGTCTCGAGACGACGGTGAAGACGCTGGACCGGGTGAAGGAGCTTGGGTTCCGTTATGCGACGCGGTCGGGTCTTTCGGTCGGGCTTGACGACATGGTCATTCCGGATTCGAAGTACACGACGGTTGCCGATGCTGAGAAGCAGGTGATCAACGTGCAGCAGCAGTATCTTGATGGGGCGATCACGAACGGCGAGCGCAACAACAAGGTGATTCAACTGTGGTCTGGCGTGACCGAAAAGGTTGCTGATGAGATGTTCGGCAACATGAAGAAGGCCGACAAGGAAGGCGCCATGAATCCGATTTACATCATGGCGGATTCCGGTGCGCGTGGTTCAAAGCAGCAGATTCGGCAGCTTTCGGGGATGCGTGGCTTGATGGCCAAGCCTTCCGGCGAAATCATCGAGACACCGATCACGGCAAACTTCCGTGAAGGGCTGACGGTGTTGCAGTACTTCATCTCGACGCACGGCGCGCGTAAGGGCCTGGCGGACACGGCGTTGAAGACGGCGGACTCTGGTTACCTGACGCGCCGGCTTGTAGACGTGGCGCAGGATGTGATCATTTCGCATAACGATTGCGGCACGGTGGAAGGCATTTATGTGACGCCGATCATCGAGGCCGGCGAGACGATTGAGCCTCTGCGCGACCGGATCATTGGCCGTGTGTCGCTCGAGAAGCTGAAGGACTTTGAAGGCAAGACGATTGTCGAAGTGAACCAGGAAATCGACGAAGATCTGGCTTCTGCGATTCAGGCTGCGGGTATCGAGAAGGTGAAGATTCGCTCGGTGCTGACTTGCGAATCGAAGCGTGGTGTCTGCATCCTTTGCTACGGCCGGAATCTTGGCTCGGGCAAGATGGTTGAGATGGGCGAGGCCGTTGGTGTTATCGCGGCGCAGTCGATCGGCGAGCCTGGAACGCAGCTCACGATGCGTACATTCCACATCGGCGGAACGGCTTCGCGGGTGCATGATGCTTCGCACTTGGAAGCCAAGAATGCTGGTGCGATCCGCTTCATTAACCTGGTCACGGTGAGGTCGAAGGATGGCGGTCTGGTTGCGTTCAACCGGAACGGCTCGATTGCGATCATCGATGAGAAGGGCCGCGAGAAGGAGCGGTACGCGATTGTGTACGGCGCGAAGCTGAAGATCGAAGACGGCACACAGGTGAAGCAGGGCGATGTCATCGGCGAGTGGGATCCTTATACGTTCTCGCTGCTGACGGAAATTGCCGGCACGGTGCAGTTCAAGGACCTGCAGGAAGGCGTGACGCTGAACGAGGAAGTGGACGAAGTGACTGGGCTTTCACGGCTTGTCGTTGCGGACTCACCGGATGAAAAGCGTCAGCCGCAGATCAACATCAAGGCTTCTGGTGGCGGCACGAAACGCTACCTGATGCCGAGCCGTGCCAACCTTATGGTGCAGGATGGCGACGAGGTGTTCCCGGGCGACATTCTTGCGAAGATTCCTCGTGAGACGACTCGTACGAAGGACATCACGGGTGGTTTGCCACGCGTTGTGGAACTGTTCGAAGCGCGTAAGCCACGTGATCCGGCGATTATTTCGAAGATCGACGGGGTGGTACGGTTTGGCGATGTGTCCAAGGGGCAGCGTAAGGTTTACGTTACGGCTGACAATGGGCAGGAGGAAGAGTACTCGGTTCCTCGTGGCGTGTATGTCAACGTGCAGGAAGGTGAACGTCTGCGCGCTGGCGATCCGCTGATCGACGGACCGCGTAGCCCGCATGACGTGCTTGAAGTGCTTGGCGAACGGGCAGTGCAGATGTACCTGGTGAACGAGATCCAGGAAGTCTATCGGCTGCAGGGTGTGACGATTTCGGACAAGCACATTGAGACGATTGTGCGGCAGATGCTGCGCTGGGTGAAGATCGAGGATGTCGGTGATACGACGTTCCTGGTCGATCAGCAGACGGACCGTTTCCGGTTCAATGCTGAGAACCAGCGTGTGTTGATGACTGGCGGTCGGCCGGCGATTGGACGGTCGTTGCTGCTGGGCATCACGAAGGCGTCGCTCTCGACCGACAGCTTCATCTCGGCTGCGAGCTTCCAGGAAACGACACGTGTGCTCACGGAGGCTTCGATCAATGGTTCGATCGATACGCTGCGCGGGCTGAAGGAGAACGTGATCGTCGGACGGTTGATTCCTGCGGGAACTGGTATGGAATACTACCGGAACGTGCAGCTGTCGCCGGAGCTCGAGGAAGCTGCTGCTCAGGTTCAGCAGGAGGTTACTGCTGCGATCGAAGCTGAGGAGCGTGAGCTGGAACAGATGCGGATGGAAGGCGAACAGGAAGAGATGGCTGCTGAATAGCACTTCGTGCCGTCTTGGACGCTTCGCGTGAAGGCAGACTCTTCGGAGTCTGCCTTCTTCGTTCTGGGTGGTACCCCTCCCCCCCCTGTTTTGGGGCAAAATATTGATTCGGTTGCGGTTACGTGGTTTTGCGGCGGAGGGGTCTCCGGGTGGGATTGCCTGGGCTTTTTATGTATGTCTTAATTGTACGAAATGGCGGGGGGTAAACATGCCAACTATTTTTGACTTGTAAGCGGTTTGAGATGTTGGGGTTGCGGGTTTTTGCACAGGCTGGGGGGCTTGACAGGAATTTGTTGCCTTGCCTTAGTCAGGTGGGTTAGCTAGGATGTGGGGAATGGAAGTCAATGTACATCATGCGAAGACGCATCTCTCGAAGTTGATTGCTGCGGTGGAAAGCGGGGAAGAAGTCGTCATTGCGCGTGCGGGAAAGGCCGTGGTGAAGCTGGTGCTGGCGGACAGTCCAAAACGAAAATCTCGAAAGGACCTTTTTGGTTCTGGTGTGGGTAAGTTCAGCATGGCCGAAGACTTTGATTCGGCTGAAACCGATTTATTGATTCAGAAGATGTTTGAGGGTGACGACTCCTTTTGAAGATTTTGGTGGATACCCATGTGCTGCTTTGGGCGTTGCAGGCTGATCCGCGAATATCGAAGACGGCAAAGCGCATCTTGACGGCGGACGATGATGAACTGGTCTTCAGCTTAGTTTCTCTTTGGGAGACCAGCATCAAGATGAGCCTGGGCAAGCTAACAGGGTTGGGGTCCTCTGTGGCCTATGTGCGCGATCAGACGAAGGCGTATGGGATGGAGTTGGTACCTGTGCGGTTTGCTCACGTCCTCCGACTGGAACAACTGCCTCGTCTTCACGGCGATCCCTTCGACCGGATGATCATTGCGCAGGCTTTGCAGGAAGGATTGCCAGTGCTGACTCAGGATAAGGTGTTTGGCGAGTATGGGGTGGATGTGATCTGGTAGCTGGTGTTTTCGGTGGGCGGGCCGGTTGGAGTGAAGTCTGATCTATGAGGAAGCCACGAGGACCGATGCATCAAGTTTCTCCCGGTGTCTGACGAATGCTTTAGGGTCTGATGGAGTTCAGAAATTAGCAAATCCCAGGGGCTGAAGCCCGCCTAGCCGGTAAGTTAGAATGTCCGGGCTAAAGCCCGGACCTATCTCAGAAGCAAGAACAACTACACCAGCGAGTCGTTAGAACACTACCTGAAGCCGATCCATCTCCGAGCAAATGTCGTGGGGCTGAAGCCCGACGCTCATCCGATGAAGTCGGGCTGAACCTGCGCTTCTGTGGCGCAGGAGACGCAGATTCCCTTCGGGAATGACAAATAAAGAAGAGGCAACCGTGAAAGGAGAAGCAAATACACTTCGGGAATGACAGAGAAACACAGGAGAAACCCCACCTCACGCGATTAGGCCCGCGTGAGATGGGGCACCCGAAACTTGTGGGATGGCTCGTATTAGAAAGTGATGACCTGGCCGGTGGTGGCGGTGGTGCCTTCTTCGGCGGCGGCGCGGTTGGCCTGGAGGCGGGCCAGGTGGGCGGAGCAGTCGGCCTGGGTGCTGTGGGCGCAGAGGGTTTTGGCCTGGGCGTGGGCCTGGGCGAAGGTGGCTTCGGCGGAGGCGTAGCGGGCTTGTTTCTGGCCGTTGGTTTCCTGGGAGCGGTCGGGGATGATCTGGAAGCTGGCCAGCATTTCATCGAAGACGGGCTTTACGTCTGGGGCGTATTTGGTGATGACGGTGGTCGAGAAGGAGTAGAGGCGGCCGTCGACGTAGGTGGCGGCGGTCCAGACGTCGGTGGGTTGGCCGGGAGGGCCCTGGCAGCGCATGGCGAAGTAGCGGCCGGGATGGCCGGCGACGGTCTGGTCGCCCTGGCCGATGACCTGGGCGGTGGGGCAGGCTTTTTTGAGGCCGTATCTGGTGACGTCGAGGTAGAAGCCGATGGGGTCGTCGGGGGGCATCTTGTCGCCGGAGACCATGACGGAGACGTCGCCGCGGTGGAATGTGACTTCTGAGGTGTTGGGTTCGGGTTCGGTTTCCCACTGGGCGGGGAGCATGAGGGTGAAGGGGGCGGTGGGGCTGGTGTAGGGGTGGGCTACGGTGATGGTGGTGCCTGGGGTCTGGGTGAGGAGGAGGGCGGTGAGGAGGAGGGTCAGGGGCAAGAGGGGGCTCCGGGTGGTGTGTCTGATGGAGGATGCGTGGTGGTGTGGAATTTGCCCTCATGGGTGGGTGCTTCGGGGGCGAATCGAGGACGGCGGGTAAGGAGCGTCTTGCGGAATGGTAGCGGAGCGTACCTCAGCGGCTGAAGCCGCATTGCTTCGGAGCGCTTATGGCACGGCTGAAGCCGTGCCCTTAGGCGAGACTGCTTTTTAGCCCCCTCGAGATTCATTTCCTCGTACGGCCTTACGGGGTTCAAGCCACGGGCTGCCAGCGAAAGGCCGCTTGGTTCGACCCTGGACATGAGCGGTCGCGTTGACACCCCACCTCACGCGACACGGCCCGCGTGAGATGGGGCACCCGAAACGTCTTTGGGGCGGGGATCAGGAAGAACAAACAAGGGCAACGAGAAGTGCGAACGCAGATTCCCTTCGGGAATGACAAAAAAGGAGAGTCCATCTGTGGGGAACAATTTGCTTGGGCTTTGCGTAGGATTGATTAGGACGAGATGGGGTTTGGCTTGCGATTTGGGACGAGGATTTTGGGACTGGCTGGGTGGGTGATAGGGTGCCTTGCGGGGGCGGGGGCGCAGGAGAACAAGCCTACGGTGGTGCCGGAACGGGCGGCGCAGACGGCGCAGGCGAAGGCGGTGACGAGCTTCAAGGTGCCGCTGCTGGCGCGGGCGTTGCGGCTGCAGGATTTTGCGGGGATGGCGCCGGGGGCTGAGGTGAAGGATGGGTTGGCGGAGATTTCGGGGTTTACGCAGGAGTCGCCTACGAATGGAGGGGTGCCTACGGAGATGACGGAGGTGTATGTGGGGCGGACGCGGACGTCGCTGCAGGTGGGTTTTGTGTGCCACGATGCGCGTCCGGCGCTGATTCGGCGGCATCTGGCGCGGCGGGAGAATATTCTTACGGACGATAATGTGGGGATCATTCTGGATACGTTTGCGGACCGGCGGCATGGGGTGCTGTTCCAGATCAATGCGGTGGGGGTGCAGGCGGATGCGGCCTGGACGGATCCGGATGGGCCGGATTACAGCTACGACCAGGTGTGGGATAGCGGGGCGGAGGTGACGGCGAAGGGCTGGGTTGCGGTGATGTCGATTCCGTTTACGAGCCTGCGGTTCAGGGAAGGTGGGCTGCCGTGGGGGTTTGTGGCGCTGCGGAATCTGCCGCGTAACAGCGAGACGGACGCTTACCCGGCGATCAGCCAGAATGTGACGGGGACGTTGAGCCAGGAGGGGACGCTGACGGGGATCGCAGGGGTGACGGGGAGCCATAACCTGCAGCTGAACCCCTATGGGCTGCTGCAGAATGAGCATGAGTTGAATAGCCTGGATTCTCAGAACCCGTTTTTCAGTTCACGGCGGCTGGCGGGGACGGTGGGTGGGGATGCGAAGGCGATTATCAAGGACTCGCTGGTACTGGATGCGACGATCAACCCGGATTTCAGCCAGGTGGAGAGCGATCAGCCACAATTTACGGTGAACGTGAGGTATCCGGTGCAGTTCCCGGAGCTGCGGCCGTTCTTTCTGGAAAATGCCAATTTTTTCACTACGCCGATCGACCTGGTTTATACGCGGAATATTGTGCATCCGGAATTTGGCGGGCGGGCTACGGGAAAGATTGGGAAAACGAATCTGGGGTTTCTGGCTATCGACGACCGGGGGCCGGGGGAGGTGGTGGCTAAGACGGACCCGCTGTACGGGCGGAAGGCGCTGTTTGCGATTGGGCGGGTGAGCGAGGACCTGGGGAAGAACTCGAACGTGGGGGTGCTGTATACGGACGAGGAGTTTGCGGGCAGCTGGAACCGGATTGGTGGGGTGGACTTTACGGCGAGGCTGAGCAATGAATGGACGCTGAGCGGGCAGGCGGTGGAGAGCTCGACGAAAGGGATTTTAGGCGGGGGGACGGCGGACAGCTATGCGGCTGGGCCGGCAAGTAAGTTGACGGCTGCTTTTCAGAGCCATAAGGGGGATTTTCAGACGACGTATCGGGATTATGCGCAGGGGTTTCAAAGCACGGTGGGGTTTATCCAGACGACGGCGTTCAGGGAGGATGATACGAACGCGCATTACAAGTGGTATCCGAAAAGCGGCCCGGTGCAGCAGTTTGGGCTGGAAGAGAATGGGCAGCTGGCGTTCGACCGGCAAGGAAACCGGGTATATCACTACAACACGTTCGATCCGTTTGTGATTCTGGCACGGAATACGGTGGCGGCGTTTCTGGTGGGGGAGAACTCGGATACTTTGTCGCCGGTGAACTATCCGGCGTTGACGCGGTATACGAATTTTACGGAGAACCTGGGGGGGTTGATCCTGCGGAGTGCGCCGGTGTCGCAGGTGAGCTTTAATATTGTGGCGCTGCGGAGTGGGAATGTGAACTATAACCCGCCGGCGGGGGCGGCACCGTTTCTGCTGAATCAGAACTATGTGCAGGCGCTGGTGACGGTGCAGCCGATTGGCGCGTTGACGATCGACAATACGTATCTGCTGGACCGGGACTTCAACTCGCATGATGGGCAGTTTGTGTACGAGGTGCAGACGCTGCGGACGAAGCTGAATTATCAATTTACGCGGGCGTTTTCTGCGCGGGCGATTGTGGAGTATGACTCGACTTTGGCGAACCCGCTGGAGACGGCGCTGGTGAGGACGAAGGAGGTGCAGGCGCAGGTGTTGTTTACGTGGCTGCCGCATCCGGGGACGGCGATTTATGTGGGGTATAACGATGATTTACAGAATTTGAACCACTCGCTATGCAGCCGGGTGGCGGCGGCTTGCGATCCTACGCAGCCGATTCTGGGGCGGGCGGATGGGTACCTAGAGTCAGGGAGACAGTTTTTTGTGAAGGCTAGTTATTTGTTGCGGTTTTAGATTTGTATCGTAGTGCGATATATTTCGAGACGGTTGGGTTTGGAGTAAGTTAGAAGCATGGCGAACAAATATGGAGAAGCGGCGTTGCTGGCGGTGCGGATGGAGACGTATGGGAAGGCACTGACGGCGGGGGATCGCTGGGAAGACGCGGTGCGGAAGGTGTATGCGACGACGACGGCGGGGCAGAAGAAGAGTGCGCCGCGAGGAGCGTTTCTGGGGCTTTGCGAGGCGGGGCTGGTGAAGGGTGTGGATGCGAAGAGCGCGGGGATGACGAGCGCGGGGAATCGCAACCGGGATTATGCGGTGGAGGCGGTGCGGCTGCTGAAGGTGGGCGAGCTGAAGACGGTGTCGCAACTGTGGGCGGCGGTGGCGGCGGGGGAAGAGGTGCAGCATGCGAGCCAGATGGATGTGGTGCTGGCGCTTTGGAAGAATGGGCTGATTGTTTGATGGATCGTGTATGTTGATCGTGTGGAGGTATAGGAATGCGGATTGCGAGCTGGATTGGTGGATTGCTGGTGGTGGGGGCGATGGTGGCGGCGGACGGGCAGTTTACGCGGCGTCATCTTTATGACGAGAAGGCGGATGCGAAGACGCTGATCGCGGCAGGGCTGAAGCAGGCTAGGGCGCAGCACAAGCGGGTGTTGCTCGATTTTGGCGGGGACTGGTGTGGGGATTGCCAGGTGCTGGATATTTATTTTCGGCAGCCGGAGAATGAGGCTTTGCTGGCGAAGGACTATGTGGTGGTGCATGTGTTTGTGAATGAGTCGATGGATAATCATCCGGAGGTGGCGGCGCAGTACGGGGTGGCGATCGGCAAGGGGGTGCCGGCGCTGGCGGTGCTGAACAGCGATGGGAGTGTGCTGTATGCGCAGAGGAGCTCGAGCTTCAGCGATGTGCGGCATATGGAATCGTCCAGCGTGCATGACTTTCTGGTGAAGTGGAAGGGGTAATGCGCGTTTTGCACCGGCTGGCGCGCCGGGCGCTGCGGCTGCCGGTACTGTTGAAGCGGGCGGTGGCTTCGGCTGCGCGGCATGATTGTTTGAACCTGGGGCAAAGTGCGGCTTACTCGGCGATGGTGGCGCTGTTTCCGGCGCTGGTGCTGGTGGCTGCGGCGATGACGATGCTGCCGGAGGTGGCTCCGCTGCGGGCGGATGTGGCGGAGTTTTTTGAGCGAGTGCTGCCGGGGGCGGTGTATCCGCTGCTGAGGAGCTATTTTGTGAGCTCGCCGGGGCGCGGGCATACGGTGAGGGCGCTGGTGCTGGCGGGGGTGGTGAGCCTGGCGGGGGCGTCGAGTGTGATCGCTACGCTGATGGAGGGGTTGGCGCGGGCGGAGGGGGTGGGGGGTGAGGTGTGGTCGTTTGGGCAGAGACGGGTGCGGGCGCTGCTGCTGGTGCCGCTGAGCCTGGTGCCGCTGCTGCTTGCTACGGTGCTGGTGATGTTTGGGCAGTTTCTGGCGGCTTGGCTGGCGGGGACGCTGCCGGTGGAAGCGCGGGCAGGGTTCATGGCGGGGGCGCTGCTGGTGCGGTGGGTGCTGGCGCTGGGTGGGGTGGCGGGGGTGACGGCGCTGATTTATCACCTAGGCGTCGAGCGGCGAGGGCATTGGGGGAGGACGCTGCCGGGAGCGGTGGTGGCTACGGGGCTTTGGTTTGTGAGTACGCTGGGGTTTGGGTGGTATGTGACTCGGTTTGCGAATTACAGCCAGGTTTATGGGTCGCTGGGAACGGGGATTGCGCTGCTGGTGTGGTTGTACCTCGTGTTTTTGAGTGTGCTGGTGGGGGCTGAGTTCAATGTGCAGGTGCGGGGGGCGCGGGTGGAGGCTTAGGGAGGGTTTGGCCTGGGTGGAAACAGGAACGGGGATAGGGCGGAAAAAGGCGGGAAGGTGCGGGAGATGGCGACTGTTTTCGGTGATAGGTGTCGTGGTGTTTCAGCATGTTCCACAGGCGTCAGGGTGGGAGGGGTGATGCAATAGTCTCGGGCTCGCGGCAAAGCGGTCTCAGCGGCTGAAGCCGCACTGCGTCTTGGACTTCTTATGGCACGGCTGAAGCCGTGCCCTTAAGCAAAACTTTTTAGTTCCAGAGTTGAAGCTTGGTCTAATTGACTCCCCACCTCGAAACTTGGGAGTGATCGATGAGGGTGGTGGTGTGGTCGGGTAGAATGGGGGCGGTGGCAAATTGGTGTGGTCGTACCTGTTGCGTTTGCGATGGGGTGAAAGATTTGGGCGGGACGCATGAGTAATTTGATGGATAGCGGGTATGAGCGGAGCCGGCGGGCGAAGATTGTGGCTACGCTGGGCCCTTCGTGTGACACGGTGGAGACGTTTCGTGAGCTGGTGCGGGCCGGGCTGGATGTGGCGCGGCTGAACTTTTCACATGGGAGCCATGAACAGAAGGCGGAGCTGATCGCCATGGTGCGGAAGGTGGCGAAGGAGGAAGGCAAGCCGATCTGCATCCTGGCCGACCTGCAGGGACCGAAGATCCGGACGGGCAAGCTGGTGGGCGGCAAGCCGGTGTTACTGGAGGCGGGCAAGCTGCTGACGATTACGCCGCGGCAGATCGATGGGACGGCGGAGCTGGTGAGTACGGTGTTTACGACGCTGGCGGAAAATCTGGAGAGGGGGTCGCGGATTCTGCTGTCGGATGGGTTGATCGAACTGAGCGTGGAGCGGCTCGACGGCGAGGATGTAGTTTGCCGGATTGTGAACGGCGGGCTGCTGGGGGAGAAGAAGGGAATCAACCTGCCGGGGATTCCGGTGAAGGTGCCCTCGCTGACGGAGAAGGACGAAGAGGACCTGATTTTTGCGGTAGGGCAGGGTGTGGATACGGTGGCGGTATCGTTTGTGCGGATGGCGGCGGATGTGCGGCATGTAAAGAGCCGGCTGGCGGCGTTGAAGAGCGATTGCTGGGTGATTGCGAAGCTGGAAAAGCCGCAGGCGATCGAGCATCTGGACTCGATTTTGGAGGTGGCGGACGCGATTATGGTGGCGCGCGGCGACCTGGGGGTGGAGGTGCCACCGGAGAAGGTGCCGGCGATCCAGAAACACATTATCCGGCGGGCGGCGGAGTTCCGGAAGCCGGTGATTACGGCGACGCAGATGCTGGAATCGATGATTGAAAACCCGCGGCCTACAAGGGCGGAAGCGAGCGACGTGGCCAATGCGGTGTATGACGGGACCGACGCGGTGATGCTTTCAGGCGAGACGGCGGCGGGGAAATATCCGGTGGAAGCTGTGGCGATGATGGCGAAGATTGTGAGCGAGACGGAGCACCAGATGCGCATGGACCCGGCGCCGGGGCAGCGGTCGCGCGGCCGTGCGAAGCTAAGTGTGGCGGAGACGATTTGCGAGTGCATGGCGCACTCGGCGGAAGATCTGGAGCTGGGGGCGATTGCGATTTTTACGGAGAGCGGGAGTACGGTGAGGCTGCTGTCAAAATACCGGCCGGAGCCGCCGATTTACGCGCTGAGCCCGTATGAGAAGGTGATCAACCGGACGATGCTGCTGTGGGGGACGTATCCGATTTTGTGCGAGCGGTTTACGGATACGGACAAGCTGGTGGAGATGGCGGAATCGATTTTGGTGGAGCGGGGATTTGTGAAGGAGCGGCAGGTGGTGGGAATTGTGGCGGGTACGCGGACGAAGAGTGGGGCAACTAACTTTATGCGGCTGCATATGGTGGGGGATGGGCTGGGGTAGGTTCGTCAGGCGTATGGAATCTCCACCAGGGTGAAGGTTCCTGGTTCGGCGCGTTGAACGGCTGCTTCAATCTCCTGCAAGTGATTGCGGAGGAGTTGAAAACGCTGCTGGGTGAGGACGACCAGACTGATTTTGCGTCCTGCCATGTTTTGTTGATGACGGAGATTTTTGTCTACGGTGATAAGGCATTCGAAGCCTGCTTCTTCCGCAGCCCGTAGAAGTGCGCCATTCTTCAGTTCAGCCCAGCCACGTTGTCTGGCTTCGGTGACCTGATGAGTGGGGAGCGCATGAGAGAGGCCGCGCGGCACGTTGTTGTCGAATAGGATCAGCACTCTTCGTAGGTTGGTTCTTTATCGAGACTGCGGGAGGCGAAGGCCAGGACGGCGCGGATTTCTTCGCGGGAAACGGCGTATTGTTCGATGATCTCGTCGATCGTCATGCCGTCTTCCAGATTCTCAAAGACGAGTTGGACCGTGGTGCGGGAGTTGCGGAAGGTCCAGGCGCCGCTTACTTTGCCGGGGATGCTTTCAACGGCGGGGCATTGGGACCAATCAAGGTTAGGCATTCGGTCACCTCTTTGACGATGGTACTTGAGGGCGGGATTGAGTGGAAGCGCGTTGATTTAGTTTGCCGGTAGCTCTTCGTGTCGCGCTTACAGCGCTTGGGCGCGGCGTCCGGGCTGCACCTAGGCCTTGCGGCCTAGGCTATGATGTGGCGGGCCTTCGGCCCTGAGAACAATACAGTCCGCGTGATGAGCGTCATGACGGGTGCTTCGGTCAAGCTTTGCATGACTAAAGCCAGGACGGACTCACAACGGTTGGATGGCTTAGGGCGTGGGAGTGACGGGTTTGGGGTTGGGGATGCCGGGGTCGTGGGGGTCGCCGCCGGCGGGTGGGGTGACGGGTGGGGTGGGGTCTTCGTCGTAGGTTGGGAAAGGGTCGAACTCGGTGGTGAGGGGGATGGTGGGGAGGATGAGGAGGTCGGCGGTGATCTGGGGCTGGTTGCCGGGGTGTTTTGGGTCGGGTGTGCGGGCGACGGGGTTGGCGTAGAAGGCCTGGATGGAGTTGCGGATGGTTTCCGGGATGGGGGATTTGGGTTGGGCGGCTAGACGGTGGAGGAGCTTGGCGTAGGTTTCGTCCGTGAGGCGATAGGTGCCGGGCTGGGTTTGCTGGCCGGTGTCGAGGTCACGGTTGGGGAGCGGGTGCCGGGTGTCGGGAGTGCCGTCTGTGGGAAGGTTGAGGGCGGGTGCGGCGTGGGCGGCGAGACGTCCTTCAGGAGTCTGGAACTTTGCCGGCGTGAAGCGGGCCAGGGTTGCCGACAAGGTGTTGGCGGCGAGGAGGACGGAGTGGGCGTATTGCTGGTCCGTATCCTGCGTGGGACCCTTGATGGCGGTGAGCTTAAGGGGGCCGATTTTGGGAAGGATTTTGATGAAGCAGGCGAGCGAGTAAGTGCCGAAGCCAGGTTTATTGCGGTAGGCGTCCCAGTTTTCGCGCTGGTCGACGATGGCGATTTCCTTGTCGAGCTCCGCGCGGTCGGTGGATTGGATTTCGGTAGGCTCGTGATGGCGATGCAGGATGTTGACGGCGTAGGCGATGCGCGGGATGAAGGAACGGACGGCGAAGCGGTAGCCCCTGACGTTGATGCGGCGGTTGCGTTCCTTGGAGAAGTCTTCACCGAGGCCGTAGGTTTCAAAGAAGGCTACGCCGAGCTGACGGGTGGAGACGCCGAGGCCGATGTGGCGGAGGTAGTGGATGGGGGCGGTGCGGTGATGGGAGATTTCATTGATGTCGAAGGCGAACTCGGTCTGGACATGCTGGTGTTCGCCTTGCTCGTAGGAGACGGTGGACCCGTACTTGGCGGCCAGCTTGGGGAACTCGATGGGGACGGCAAGGTTGGTGGCCTGGGCGTGGCCGATGGTGTCGCCGATGTAGTGGGAGAGGGCGCCTATGGCGAAGGCGAGCTCATCTGCGTTTTTGGCGTTGCGGAAGAGGGCTACGACGAAGTCGCCGGTGCGGACGTAGTGTGTGAGATCGGAGAAGAAGGCGTCGCCAAAGGGGTAGTAGCCGATGTCCTGGATGACGCAGCCGCCGTAGGCATAGGCTCTGGCTTCATCGAGCTGGGCGGGGGTGAGATTGGGATAGCGGGAGAGGAGGAAGGGGACGGCGGAGCGCTGCCAGGTGAGATCGACAAGCTGCTCGTGGGTGAGCAGGGAGTAGGGGCGGGCGGGGGTGGCTGTGGCGAGGAGGAAGGTGAGGGGGAGGAGGGTTTGCTTTAGAAACTTCATCGAAAGTTATTTTAGCGGGTGGGGGGGGGTGGGTGGGGAAAAGAGTAACCCCAGGTCACGCGATGAGGCCGCGTGGCCTGGGGCACCCCGGAGCTGCTAGTTCTTGAGGAAGAGCTGGACCTGGGTGTCGAAGAGTTGGGGCTGGTCTAGCTGGATGAAGTGGCGGCTGGCGTCGATGCGGTGGAGGGTGAGGTTGGGCATGGTGGCGTAGGCGTTGTGGTAGAGGGTGTCGACGGTGGCGGGGTCAGGGCCCTGGAGGGTGGGGTCGTAGGGGTAAAGGAGGACGGTGGGAGTTTTGATGGCGGCGAGCTGGGGGCGGAGGTCGGTGGTGAGGTCCTCATACATGGCGTCGGCCATGACGGTGCGGTTGCTGGCGATGGATTCAGAGGCGACGAGCTTTTGGCCGGAGGCGTTGTTGACGAGCATGGTGGCGGTTTTCTGGGCGCCGAGGGCGTAGACATCGGGCGGGGAGGCGATGATGGCGTCACGCATGGATTTGGCCTGAGGGGTGACCATTTCGACCGTCGCCTGGGGGCTGAAGATGAGGGCGTAGAAGGGCAGAGCGTCGACGACGAGGAGCTTGCGGACGTCTTCAGGGTGGGCCTGGGCGAGCATGAGGCCGAGCAGTCCGCCGAGCGAGTGGCCGATGACGTAGGGATGGAGGTGGTTGGCGACGATGTATTGGTGCAGCTCTTCAACGACCGGCGCGAGCAGCGGGCCCTGGGCATTGGGGCCGGCGGGCTGTCCGGCGAAGCCTGCGAGCTGGACGCGGTAGAGGTGGTTGGTTGGTGCGAGGATTTTGGCTTCGGCGTCGAAGACCTCGCGGCCGCTCGTGAGGCCGGGGAGGAGGAGGATGGCGGGGCCTTCGGGCTTACCCTCTGTGACGACGGTGAAGCGGGTTTGGGCGGGAGTCTGGCCATGGACGCAGGGGACGAGGAGGAGGATGGCGGCGACGGTGAGGACGGCGGCGGCGAGGCGGGTCAGCATTTTGTGGCTCCTTTGTGTACAGCGGGGGTTGGCCGAAGACTTATGGTCGCTCGGGTGGGGCTGGAGGGTTAGTGGGGGTTGTCAGCGATTGAAGGTGACAGGTGTCATAAGTTGGGGGTGCCGGCGTCAGAGAAGATGGCTTCTACGGGGAGGGTGAAGAGGCGGGCGATGCGGAAGGCGAGTGGGAGCGAGGGGTCGTACTTGCCGGTTTCAATGGCGTTGACGGATTGACGGGAGACCTGGAGACGGTCGGCGAGGTCGGCCTGGGACCAGCCGCGCTCGGCCCGTAGGACGCGGAGGCGGTTAGTCATTGGCGATGCGGAGGGTGTGAGGGCGGGCGGCGGGGGATTTCGATCGGTTAGGCATGTGGGTCTCCCTTTGGTTAGGACAAGTGCAAGTGCGCGCTTACGCCGGGCGGGCGGTGCTTCGGACGGTAATGGACGCTTCGCGTGGGGGTGCTAGTCGGGACGGTTGCGGCGGAAGATGAGGACCTTGGTGAAGGCGGTGAGGACGATGAGGACGATGACCAGCATGGCTAGGGGGAAATGCGGAAGGGTGTTGTGGGAGCCCAGCTCGGCAAAGCCCCAGATGGTGGTGAGGCCCATGGTGATGACGGTAGCCCAGAGGAAGGATCGTACGAGGAGGATGCGCTGGAACTCGTCAAACTTGCGGTAGGCGAGGAGGGCTACGGCGATGAGCTCGGCGAAGAAGCACACGCCGGAAAGGCCGGCGAGGGTGGTGTGGAGCGGGCCGACGGGGAAGCGGAGGGAGGCCTGCGAGAGCAGGAGGTAGCCGACCAGGGAGAGGCAGGCGGCGGCTTGGCAGCGCCGGATATAGGGTCGGTTGGCGGGGTTGCGGAGAGTGTTGCACATGATTGGCTCCCTTGACTTAGTGACAAGCTAACTTTACTTATAGAGGTCAGATTCTGTCAAGGGTGCTTGTCTTCTTTTTTCGAAAAGCAAGTGCAACGGCAAAGGCGCCCTTACGCCGGGCGGGCGGTGCTTCGCACGGTGTTGGATGCTGCGCGTGCTTGGGGCTGGCTGGATTTGCTTTAGGCTATCTGGATGGACGTGAATTTTGCTGGGCGGGCAGATAACCACAACTGGAAGCTGGACCCCATCGTGCGGTCGCTGCTGGATACGGACTTTTATAAGCTGCTGATGTTGCAGTTCATCTGGAAGAACTTTCCCCAGACCGTGGCGACCAGCGAAGTGACCAATCGCACGGTGCGGGTGAGGCTTGCGGAACGGGTGGGTGCGGCCGCGCTGCGGGAACAGATGGAGCATGTGCGGGGTCTGCGGTTCCGGCGTAGTGAGCTGGTGTGGCTTGCGGGGAATACTTTTTATGGCACGCGATGGATCTTCGAGCCGGCGTTTCTGGTTTGGCTGGAGGATGAGTTTGCGCTTTCAGACTATGAGATCAGTGAAGCGGACGGGCAACTGGTGCTGCGGTTCAGCGGGCTGTGGAGCGCGGTGACGATGTGGGAGGTGTATGCGCTGGCTATCGTGAGCGAGCTGAAGACGCGGGCGGCGCTGGCAGAACTGAGCGAGCTGGAGCTGGATGTGCTGTATGCGCGGGCGAAGACGCGGCTCTGGGACAAGATCGAGATACTGAAGGGGGTGGAAGGCCTGAGCGTTTCAGACTTCGGGACGCGGCGGCGGCATAGTTTTTTGTGGCAGGAATATTGTGTGCAGGCGATGCGGGTCTCGCTCAATGGCGGCGAGGAGGAATGCTTTACGGGGACCAGCAATACGGCGTTGGCCTATAAGCATGACCTGGAGGCGATTGGGACCAACGCGCATGAACTGCCGATGGCGATGGCGGCGATGGCTTCGCGGGGAAACGATGAGGAACTGCGTGCGTCGCAATATGAGGTGCTGCGGTTGTGGCAGCAGAGCTATGGCGGGGCGTTGCTGGTGATGCTGCCGGATACGTTTGGGACGGCACAGTTTCTGGCGGGGGCGCCGGAATTTGTGGCCGGATGGACGGGGATTCGGGTGGACTCGAAGGACCCGTTTGTGGGTGGGGATGAGTACATCGACTGGCTGGGGTCGCGGGGGGAAGACGCCAGGGGGAAACGGTTGATTGCGAGCGATGGGTTGGATGTGGGGGATATCGTGCGGCTGCATGAATATTTTGCGGGGCGGATTCGGTTTTCCGCGGGGTGGGGGACTTTGCTGACGAACGATTTTCGTGGGTGCCATCCGCGGGGGGAGGATACTTTGGAGCCGCTGTCGCTGGTTTGTAAGTTGACTTCGGCGGATGGGGTTGGGTGTGTGAAGCTTTCGGATAATGCGCGGAAGGCGGTGGGGGAACGGGCGCTGGTGGAGCGGTATCGGCAGGTGTTTGGGACGGAGGCGGAGGTGGGGGCGGTGGTGGTTGTGTAGAGGCAAGTGCAAAGGCGCCCTGACGCCGGGCGGGCGGTGCTTCGCACGGTGCTGGACGCTGCGCGTGCTTTGGGTTATTGGGTGAAAGCTGCTCGATGGCGGTGGAGGAGCCAGGCGATAGTGGCGTAGATGGCCAGGCTGAGGAGGATGCTGGGGATGAGGAGGGCCAGTGAGTTGGGGTCGATGGGGCTGGGAGCGTTGGGGACGTGCATGATGTTGCGGATAGTGGCCTGATAGACGAGCGAACGGGCGCGGAACCACGGGGTCATGGCGAGGAAGAGATTGAGCGTGGCGAGGGCGAGCAGGGCGTAGGTGGCGAGGCGGGCGCGGTTATCGAGACGCAGGAGGCCGAGCCCGAGGGTGGCGGTGAGGAGCGTGAGGATGGCGTAGAGGATGTGGTCGGGCGCGCCGGTGAGGATGACGCCGAGGAAGAAGCCGGGGAACGGCAGGAAAGTCATGACGGCGCAGCAGAGGGCGAGGATGAAGAAGAGGCAGGCGATGATGACGATCGCGGTAGGAGCCTTGGGGGCGGTGAGGACGGGGATAGGTGGGGGTGGGAGCGGGAGGCCGCCGGGGGTGGCGAGCGAGGCGGCGGAAGGGTAGGGGTAGGGGGCGCGGGTTTGAGCGGTGTAGTCGTCGTCTTGTGCGTAGCCGGGGAGGAAATAGGTTTTGGTGGAGCGGAGATTGAAGTAGACGAGCCACCAGATGCCGATGGCGGCGATGGCGAGGTAAAAAAGGGCGAGGATGGCGAACATTCCGTGCATCACAGTAGGGGAGATGGCGGGTTGCGACGGCGCGGCCGACATAGCCGGGATGATGGCGGCGGAGACGAGACCGAAGAAAGCCAGCAGGCCGCCGAGGATGAGGACTGAGTAGCGAGCCCAGTTGCGCAGGCGAAAGATGCCGATGGTCGTGGTAACGATCCAGACGCTGATGAGGAGGAAAAAGATGGTGACGCCGACGAGGATGGCAGTGAGGAAGCCGGGTGGAGGCATGGCGGCGCCGGGCGGCTGGTGGGCGAGGAAGTCCGGCCGGCGGGACAGGACGGCGGCGGAGGCTGTGGACAAAGTGATGAGGAGGTTGAGCAGGGCGGCGAGGGTGAGGGCGATGGTGGCGACGAGGATGCCGATGGGACGTTTCGGGTTCGGGTTCATGGGTGGGTTGGGTCAGTGTAGCTGTTGTTTTGGGTTTGCCGGGCCGATGAGGGGTGAGGGCTGAATCTTTTTGAAAGCTGCTGCGTCGAATAGCTGATAAGTTGATACGAGGACACTCAACAATGCCGAACGATTTCGTAAGTGTGATTAAACCTACCGCCGGGAAGAATGGTGAAGTGTTGCCGCGGGTGGAGGGCGGGCGCGGTGCACTGCCGGTGCTGCCGGTGAGGGATACAGTGCTGTTTCCGCATGCGGTTCTGCCGTTGACAGTTGGGCGGGAGAGCTCGATTACGTTGATTCAGTCGCTGGGGGAAGAGAAGTCGATCCTGGTGGTGGCCCAGCGGGATGCGCGTCTGGACCTGCCGGAGGGTGGCGACCTGCATGAGGTGGGGACCAAGGCTACCGTGCATAAGGTGGTGAAGATGCCGAATCAGAGCCTTTTTGTGTTCACAGAGGGCAATGAGCGGGTGCGGCTAGGCGAGTTCCGACAGGTAACGCCGTTTATGACGGCGGAGTATGAGGTGCTAAACGAGGTGGAGGCGAGCAAGTCGCCGGAGCTTGAGGCTTTGCAGCGCAATGTGGTGAGCCAGTTTCAGCAGATTGTGACTTCGTCGCCTACGCTGAGCGATGATTTGCAGACGATTGCGATCAATATCGACGAGGCGGGCCGGCTGGCTGATTTTATTGCGAGTAGTCTGCCGTTTTTAACGACGACCGACAAGCAGGAGCTGCTGGAGCTGCCGGATGTGACGGCGCGGCTGGAGCGGGTGAACAAGCACCTGGCGAAGGAGCTGGAGGTGCAGCAGCTGCGGAACAAGATCCAGACGGAGGTGCAGGATTCTGTGCAACAGTCGCAGCGGGATTACTACCTGCGCGAGCAGATGAAGGCGATCCAGAAGGAGCTGGGGGACCTGGACGATACGCAGAAGGATATCGCCGAGCTGAAGGAAAAGATTGAGAACGCGGGGATGCCGGAGGAGACCAAGAAGGACGCGCTGAAGGAGCTGGGGCGGCTGAGCCGGATGAACCCGGCGGCGGCGGACTACAGCTTGACGCGGAACTATGTGGAGTGGCTGGCGGTGCTGCCGTGGGCCAAGACTTCGTCCGGTGAGGTGGATATTTTGAAGGCGAAGGAGTGCCTGGATGAGGACCACTATGGGCTGAAGAAGGTGAAGGACCGGATTCTGGATTATCTTTCTGTGCGGCGTTTGAAGCCGGATATGAAGGGGCCGATTCTTTGCTTTGTGGGGCCTCCGGGTGTGGGTAAGACGTCGCTCGGGAAATCGATTGCAAGAGCATTAGACCGGAAGTTCTCGCGGATTTCGCTGGGCGGGATGCATGATGAGGCGGAGATTCGCGGGCATCGGCGGACATATATTGGGGCGTTGCCGGGGCAGATTATTCAGCATTTGAAGCGGGTTGAGGTGAAGGACCCGGTGTTCATGCTGGATGAGATCGATAAGCTGGGGCGGGATTTTCGCGGAGACCCGGCGAGCGCGTTGCTGGAGACGCTGGACCCGGAGCAGAACAATACGTTTCGGGACAACTACCTGGATCAGCCGTTCGACCTGAGCAAGGTGCTGTTTATCTGCACGGCGAACCAGCTGGATACAATTCCTGGGCCGCTGCTGGACCGGATGGAGATCATCGAGCTGACGGGGTATACGGAAGAGGAGAAGGTTGCGATTGCGGAGAAGTACCTGGTGCCGCGGCAGATCAAGGAGAACGGCGTGCCGGTGGAGATGATCGAGTTCCCGCGGGAATCGATTGCGCTGGTGGCACGGCATTACACGCGGGAGGCCGGGGTTCGCAAGCTGGAGCAACAGATTGGCACGGTTTGCCGGAAGCTGGCGCGGAAGATCGCTGAGGGTCGGACGGAGAAGCTGGTGATTACGCCGGAGGTGATTCATGAATTTCTGGGCGGGATCAAGGTGCGTGTCGACACGGAGATTGCGGAGCGGACGAAGCGGGCTGGCGTGGTTGTCGGGCTGGCGTGGACGCCTGCCGGCGGCGACATCCTGTTCATTGAAGCGAACAAGATGAAGGGGAAGGGCGGGTTCAACATCACGGGGCAGATTGGCGATGTGATGAAGGAATCGATGCAGGCGGCGCTGACATGGGTGAGATCGAACGCGCTTTCGCTGGGTTTGGAGGAGGACTTCACGAAGGACGTGGATATCCATATTCACGTGCCGGCCGGAGCGATTCCGAAAGATGGTCCGAGTGCCGGCGTGACCATGGCTACGGCGCTGGTTTCTCTGCTGACGGACAAGCCGGTGCGGCCGCTGCTGGCGATGACGGGCGAGATTACGCTCTCTGGCGATGTGCTGCCGGTGGGCGGGATCAAGGAGAAGTTCCTGGCGGCCAAGAGAGCGGGCGTGCGGGATGTGATCATGCCGCGGGACTGCAAGCAGCAGGTGGATGAAGACCTTACGCCGGACCAGACGGAAGGGATCAATATCCACTATGCGCGGCGGATCGAGGACGTGCTTGCGGTGGCGCTGCCGCAGACGCCGCGGGAAGAAGTGAAGGATGAGATGGTGCGGGAGGAAGTGCTGGCGGCTGTGGCTTAGTCGTTGGGGGGGTGCCCTGGAGTTTCTGGGGCGCTCCTCCGCTGCGCGGGGCTTAACGCGGATAAAGGCGGATCAAGGCGGGATGAACGCGGATTATTTTTTGGGGGACGCAACGGGTTCCGGGGTTGGGATGTCTTAGGTGTGGAGGGCTTGAGATGGCTACTGCTAAGAAGACTGCTGCGAAGAAATCGGCACCGGCGAAGAAGGCTACTAGTAAGAAGAGTGTGTCGCTGACGAAGGCCGGTAAGGACCCGAAGGGTGGGCTTACGGCGGCGGGGCGCAAGGCTTATAACGATGCGACGGGTGGGCATCTGCAGGCGGGGGTGAAGGGTGAGCCGAAGAATGCGGAGGAGAAGAAGCGGAAGGGTTCGTTTTTGACCAGGCACTTTACTACGCCGCCGGGGCCGGTGGTGAAGGATGGGAAGCCTACGCGGCAGGCGTTGCAGGCTGCGGCGTGGGGGGAGGCTGTGCCGAAGACGGAGGGGGATGAGAAGAAGCTGGCAGCGAAGGGGCGGAAGTTGCTGGCGGAGGCTGAGGGGGAGAAGTAGGAATTGAGTACCCCACCTCACGCGATGAGGCCCGCGTGAGATGGGGCACCCGATGCGTACGCAGGAGAGTAACCCCAGGTCACTGACGATGAGGCCGTCAGTGGCCTGGGGCACCCCATGCTTAGTCAGAGGAGTCCTCGATGTGTCAGGGGTTTTGGCAGGTGGGGACGGGTTGGGGTTTGGAGTCGGCGAAGTGGGTGATTTTGCATTCGTCGAAGAGGGAGCAGTAGCAGGCGGAGGCGTTGAGGTGGAAGCGGGTCTGGTTGAGGCTGTTCCAGGCGGGGAGGGCGGGGGAGTTGGCGGGGGGTTTGGGCCAGGAGAAGATGGTGCGGCTGTCGCCGGTGCGGATGAGGGTGTTGGCGATGCGCTGGGTTTCGACGCCGCCGGCGGTGGGGGCTAGCTCGCTGACGCGCTGGGTGAGGGAGCCGCCGGTGTAGTCGGTGCCGGCTTCATCGGTGAGGTGGAACCAGGCTATCTGGGCGGGGCCGGTGCCGACGTTGGAGAGGGTCATGGTGAGGACGGGCTTGCCGTTGCTCACGTTGCCGGAATCGAGCATGAGGAGCGGGGTGGACTGGGCGCTGACGAGGCGGGAGTTCTGCTCGACGAGGGCGTGCATGGACTTTTCTGACTGGAGCGAGGTGAGCAGGGAGGCGACGGAAATGCAGATGATGGCGATGGGGACGACGAAGTCGAACCAGGGGATGCGGGTGGGGTGGTGATGATGGTGTGGTGGTTCGGGGGCTTCGACCATGGCGTGGGTTCAGTGTAAACGGGTTAGGATGGAGGGGTGAGAGTCGATGTGCTTTATTTTGGGGTTTTGCGGGAATCGTTTGGTGGGGAACGGGATGCGTTAGAGCTGGCCGATGGGGCGACGGTGGCGGACCTGGTGACAAGGGTGAAGGGAAGCCGGGTGGGTGGGGTTTGGGGAGTGATGGCGGTGGCGGTGAATCGGGAATATGCGGGCCGTGAAACAGTGTTGCGCGATGGGGATGAGGTGGCGTTGCTGCCGCCGGTGAGTGGGGGTGGTTATGCTGGTTGAGATTGTGGATGAGGTGATCGATACGGCGGCGGTGATGGCGGCGATGAAAGATGGCGCCGATGGGGCGGTGTGTGTGTTCGACGGGATTGTGAGGAACAATACGCGGGGGCGGGAGACGCTTTCACTGGATTATGAAAGCTATCGGGAGATGGCTTTGGGGCAGATGCAGGAGCTGGCGAGCGAGGCGGTGGTGCGGTTTGGAGTGCGGGATGTGGCGCTGGTGCATCGGCTGGGACGGTTGGTGGTGGGGGAGACGAGTGTGTTGATCGTGGTGGCGAGTGCGCATCGGGGAGTGGCGTTTGAGGCTTGCCGGTGGTTGATCGATACGCTGAAGAAGCAGGTGCCGATCTGGAAACGGGAGACGTTTGCGGATGGGGTTGTTTGGGCGGATGGGGAGGCTTTCCCAGAGGCTGTGGCGCTGCATGGAGAGGCGAGGTGATTCGCGCAATGGGCGGATGGGGAGGCTTTCCCAGAGGCTGTGGCGCTGCATGGAGAGGCGAGGTGATTCGCGCAACGGGCGGATGGGGAGGCTTTCCCGGAGGCTTTGGTGGTGGGGTAAGAACAGTACGGGACACAGAGGACACAGAGAAGCACAGAGAGCACAGAGGGAAGTGGGCAATGGCTGAGGCTAAGGGGAATGCGGAGGGGCATCAGAAAAATCTGGCGCGGCCTAGTGCCGAGGAGATTTATAAGCAGGTTGCGACCAATGCGCGGCAGGAGCTGAAACGGTCGAGCATGTCGCTGGGGATATCGGGGTTTGCGGGTGGGACGTTTATGGGGTTGAGCGCGCTGGGGACGGCGATGGCGCTGAGCCTGCTGGGCAACCATGTGGATGCGGGATGGGTGCATTTTGTGTCGCGGATGTTCTATCCGATTGGGTTCATTGTGGTGATTGTTGGGCGGTCGCAGCTGTTTACGGAGAACACGCTTTACCCGGTGGCGCTGGTTCTGGCGGAGAGGCGGCAGCTTTGGAATACGCTGCGGTTGTGGGGGGTCGTGCTGCCGAGTAACGTGGCGGGGGCGTTTGCGTTTGCGTGCCTGGCGGCGCTGACGCCGGCGCTGGGCGGGCCGGTGCTGCAGCAGATTGTAGAGCTTGGGGTGGCGGCGGCAGGCAAGCCGATCGGGGTGATTTTCTGGAGTGGGGTGGTGGGTGGGTGGATGATCGCGACGGCGGCGTGGCTGGTGTCGGGGTCGCACTCGATTACGGGGAGCGTGGTGATCATCTGGCTGCTGACGTTTCTGGTGGGGCTGGGCGATTTCGCGCATTGCATTGCGACCTCCGGCGAGATTCTGGCGGCGGTGCTGACAGGACATCTGGGGTGGACGGCGTATCCGCACTGGTTCTGGGCGGCGGTGCTGGGCAACGTGTGCGGCGGGGTGGGGATGGTGACGCTGATCGAATATGGGCAGGTGATTTATGGGGGCGATGCGGAGAGTCGAGGGGGCAAGGCGGACTTGCGGCGGGAGGGTGGGGGCGAATAGTGCATGGTAAGCTGAGGGAATGCAGACGGAAGAGTCCAAGGCTGAAACGGAGCTTTCCAGCACGGGCTCAGGCGGCGGGGCTGGCGGGGGTGGCATAGCCGGGCTGAAGAAGCGCATGGCGACGGCGTTTGGGGTGACGATTTTTGCCCGGGGCGTGACGACGCTGATCCAGTTCCTGTCTGTGCCGATTTTTTTGAGTCACTGGGGGGTGACGCTTTACGGTGAATGGCTGCTGCTGAATACGATTCCGAATTATGTGGGGATGTCGGACGTCGGGTTTGGTTCGACCGCCGGCAACGAAATGACGATGTTGATGGCGGCGGGCAAGCAGGAAGAGGCGCTGGATGTTTTCCAGAGCGTGTTCGGGCTGACGACGGTGGTGACGACGACGATTGGCGCGCTGTTCATGGCGATGATCTGGTTTTTGCCGTTCAATCGCTGGCTGAAGGTGCAGACGATTTCATGGCATGACACCAGCGTAGTGATTCTGCTGCTGGCGCTGAGTGTGCTGCTGAGTATGCAGGAGATCCTGTTTCAGGCGGCTTTCCGGTGCGTGGCGAAATATTCTTACGGCACGTTTTTGAAGAGCCTGGTGCAGCTGGGCTCGTTTGTGGGCGTGGCGCTGGCGGTGTTGCTGGGGGGCGGCGTGGTGCGGGCGGCCGAGGTGTTTCTGCTGACCAATGCGGTGGGGACGCTGGTGCTTTACATTGAGTTGCGACGGAACGTGCCGTGGATCCGGCTGGGGTTCGAGCATGCGCGGTGGGCTACGCTGAAGCGGCTGTGGTGGCCGGCGATCTCGTTCATGGCGTTCCCGGTGGGCAATGCGCTTAGCCTGCAGGGCATGCTGATTGTGATTGGGCACGTGCTGGGGCCGGTGGCGGTGGTGGTTTTTGCGACGGTGCGGACGGTAAGCCGGACGGCGATCCAGGTGATGCAGCTGGTGAACAATACGGTATGGCCGGAGATGTCGGCGGCGGTGGGTGCGGGGAATTTTGGGCTGGCGCGGACGCTGCATCGGCGGTCCTGCCAGATCTCGATTGCGCTGGGGCTGGCGGTGATCATACCGTTGGTGCTGCTGGGGCCTTCGATCTGGGCGAAGTGGACGATGCACCGGTTTCCGACCGATCGGGCTCTCCTGGATTTGATGCTGCTGCTGGTTGTGTTTTCTTCGCTTTGGTTCACGAGCAGCGTGGCGCTTTCGGCGACCAATCGTCATCAGCGGCTGGCGGTGGTTTATCTGATTGCTACGAGCGCATCGCTGGTAGCGGCGTGGGTGCTTTGCCACTACTTCGATTTGCGCGGGGCGGCGTTTGCGCTGATCGGCGGCGAGATCTTTATGGATCTGTTTGTGCTGCGGGCTAGTTTGAGCTTTCTGGGGGATACGTTTGGGGGGTTCATGCGAGGGATGCTGACGGTGCCCAAGTTGAAGATGGGGTAGGGAGTGGGGCGTCGAGTGCAGTGGCACGTACAAACGCAGATCCCTACGGGATGACAAACAAAAGGGCCACGGCGAAGGCAAGATCAAGCAACGACAAAAGCCAATACTGAGATTCTGGCTTTGCCAGAATGACGGCAGTGGTTGGTGGAGGGTGGCGGGTTCGTGGCACCGGTGGTTCTTGGCGGTGGTGGTTTCGTGGCACCGGTGGTTCTTGGCGGCGGTGGTTTCTTGCCGCGGTGGTTCTTGGCTGCCGTGTTCCGTGGGCGTTTGAGGGTGGGGCTGTGCCCATCTTTTTAGGCGTATCCTTAGGGGCGGTTGCGGCCGAGGCGGTCGTGGCTGGAGACCCAGTGGCCGGCGAGGATGGCGCTGGAGAGGCTGATTTCTCCAGCGAGGACGGTGGCGGCGCAGATCTCGGCGAATTTGTCGGCTTTGCCTTTGCCGTAGCAGCCGAGGAGGTCGAGGCACTCGCGCTGGGTGGGGAGGCCGGTGCCGCCGCCGTAGGTGGCTACGATGAGGCTGGTGAGGGTGATCGACCAGTAGTAGTCGCCGGTGGGGGTGAGCTGGGCGTAGGTGATAGCGGCGTGGGATTCGGCGATGTTGGCGGCGTCCTGGCCGGTGGCGATGAAGAGGCCGGCCAGCCCGTTAGCGGCGTGGGCTCCGTTGTTGGCGGAACCGGCGAGGAAGGCTCCGGCGTTCGAGACCTGGCGCATGCGGAAGAGCTGCTGCGGGGTGACGCCCATGATGGATTTCAGGAGCTCGGCGGGGAGGGTGACTTCAGCGATGACGCGCTTGCCGCGGGTCATGAGGGTGTTGATGGCGGAGTGTTTTTTGTCGGTATCGATGTTGCCGGAGAGGACGTAGCTGACGGTGCCGGGGTGGGTGGCGACGATGTGCTCGCAGGCGGCGAGGGTGGCTTTGGAGACCATGTTCTGGCCGGCGGCGTCGCCGGTGGTGTAGTCGAAGCGGAGGTAGAGGAGGTTGCCGATGTGGAAGGGGGTGATGGCGGTGAGGAGGCCGACGGAGGTGGTGGATTCGGCGGCGGCTTTGATGGTGGCGAAATGTTGCTGGACCCATTCTGAGAAGGTGCGGGCTTCAAGGGCGGTGGCGAACTCGAAGACGGGGGAGCGCTGCATGGTGTGCTTGACGACGGTGGTGGTGACGCCGCCGGATTCGGTAAGGAGGCGCATGCCGCGGTTATAGCTGGCGGTGAGGGTGCCCTCGGTGGTGGCGAGTGGGATGTAGAAGTCGCCCTGGGCGTGCTCGCCGAGGATGCGGAGCGGGCCGGCGAGGCCGATGGGTACCTGGGCGACGCCGGTAAAGTTTTCGATGTTGCCGGGGAGGACGGCAGGGTCGATGGAGTAGTGGGCGAGGTGGGTGAGGGCGGCGCCGGTTTGCTGCTGAGCGAAGGTGCGGCGGGCGAGGGCGGCGGCTTCGGTGTAGTCGTTCTCTTTATTGCGGGGGATGGAGATGCGGGTTGGCGGCATGAGGAAATATAGCAGGTGAACGGGCGGTCAGATTGGTGGGGAGTGGTTGTGTCCTAGAATGTCAGGGATGGCTCGCGTGGATGGCACTCGACGGAGGGATGCAGACCGGCTGCTGAGCGGGCTGGTATGGGTTATGGTGTTGCTGCTGCTGGCGCTGGGATGCGTGGTGCTGGCAGGGTGGGAGGTGGGGAGCAGGGCGCTGACCGAAGTGCTGCCGGGCCGGGCGGCGATGAAGGTCAATACGGCGGTATGTTTTCTGCTCATGGGGCTGGGGCTGGGGGCTCAGAAGCTGAAGCTGCGGGTGGGGGTGAAGGTTCTGGTGGGCCTGGTGTTCGCCGTTGGGGCGGTGACGCTTTTAGAGTTTGCGACGCGGATGAATCTGCGGCTGGATGATGTGCTGGTGCACGATCCGTGGCAGGCGATTTTGCCGGGGCGGATGTCCTGGGTTTCGGCGATGAATTTTTGCCTGGGTGCGGTGGCGCTGTGGGTGCTGACGCTGCCCAGGCGCTGGTGGCGGTGGGCTTATACGTGCGTGGTGCTGATGCTGGTGTCGTCGGTGACGAGCATTGTGGGCTATCTGTATGGGGTGACGGTGCTGTATGGGGCGACCGAGCAGGATGGGGCGCACTCGATGGCGCTGCATACGGGTGTGGGGTTTGTAGTGCTGGGCGTTGGGCTGTTGCTGGTGGAAGGGGACTCGCGGTTTTACCGGCTGATGACGGGGCATGAGGTGGGCAGCGTGCTGACGCGGCGGGCGCTGTTGTTTGTGGTGGTGGTGCCGGTGCTGCTGGGTTGGTTGTACCTGCGGCCGGGGCTGGACTATGGCGGGCCGCGATTTGGGCTGGCGGTGTTCGCCTCGACGCTGGTGACGCTGGCGGTGGCGGGGTTGCTGGTGGTTTCTTTTGCGCTCAACCGGGAGGCGCGTGGGCGTGCGGCCAGCGCGGCGACTGTGGCGAGGAACGAACGGGAACTGCAGCTGGTGACGGATAATCTGCCTACGCTGATCAGCTATCTGGATGCGGAATGGCGGTTTGTGCGGGTGAACCGGACGTATGCGGCGTGGGGGACGAAGGCGCGGAAAGGGGTGTCGATCCGGGCGGCGATGGGCGATGCTTACTGGGCCAAGACGGAAGGCTGGCGGGAGCGCGCGGCGGCGGGGGAAACGGTTTGTTTCGAGGCGGAATACCCGCGGGAAGAGGGCTTGCGGCGAGTGATGGTGACGTATGCGCCGGATGTCGATAGAGAAAGCAACCGGGTGCGGGGGTATGCGTGCATGGTGCAGGATGTGCACGAGCAGCGGCAGGCGGAAACGGCGTTGCGGCAAAGCGAGAAGCTGGCGGTGGTGGGTCGGCTGGCTAGCTCGATTGCGCATGAGATCAACAATCCGCTGGAGAGTGTGACGAATTTGCTTTACCTGATCGGGCAGGAAACGGCGAGCGTGCAGCCGGTGAGTGAGTACGTGACTATGGCGCAGTCGGAGCTGGAGCGGGTGACGCAGATTGTGGTGCAGACGCTGCGGTTCCACAGGCAGGCGACCGACCAGCGGGCGTGCCGGGTGAGCGAGCTGACACGGCAGGTGCTGACGCTGTATCACGGGCGGCTGGCGGGTGCGGGGATCACGGTGGTGCAGGATTTTGCGCGTGAACGGGAGCTGACGTGCTGGGAGGGCGAGGTGCGGCAGGTGCTGGCGAACCTGGTGGGCAACAGCGTCGACGCTATGCGGCAGGGCGGGGTGCTGACGATGCGGGCGAGGGCGTATGGGGCGGGCGTGATGGTGACGGCGGCCGATACCGGCGGGGGGATGAAGCCGGAGACACTGGCGAAGCTGTTCGAGCCGTTTTATACGACCAAGGGGGCGACGGGGAGCGGGCTGGGGCTTTGGATCTCGCAGGAAATCGTGGAGCGGCATGGTGGCCGGATCAAGGTGCGGAGCGCGCTGGGGCGGGGGACGGTGTTTCAAATCTATCTGCCGCAGGGTTGAGTTGACCCGGGGGTTGGGCTGGGCATCCAAGCGGACAGGAGAGAACCAATGTCCGATACACGTTTGAAGATGCAGGACCCTGTGAAGCAGTATCCGCAGCCGCCATTCAAGGCGCAGCAGCAGGCGGCGCCGGGGCTTTCGAAGAAGATGGATCCGCAGCCGGATTGCGGCGAGACGAGCTATGTGGGCGCGGGCAAGTTAAAGGGGCGCAAGGCGCTGGTGACCGGAGCGGATTCGGGCATTGGCCGGGCGGTTGCGATTGCGTTCGCGCGCGAGGGTGCCGACGTGGCGATCGGGTATCTGCCGAGTGAAGAGGCGGATGCGCGGGAGGTGATGCAGGTGATCCAGGCGGCGGGCGTGAAAGGCGTGATTCTGCCGGGCGATATCCAGGACGAGACGTTCTGCAAGACGATGGTGGAGACGGCGGAGAAGGAGCTGGGCGGGCTCGACATCCTGGTGAACAATGCCGGGTTCATGATGTCGCATGAGAGCTTGCTGGATATCCCTACGGAAGACTTCGACAAGGTGATGAAGACGAATGTTTACAGCCTGTTCTGGATCACGAAGGCCGCGGTGCCGTTGATGCCGCCGGGTGGGTCGATCATCAATACGGCGTCGATTCAGGCTTACGATCCGAGCGAGGGGATCGTGGATTATGCGATGACCAAGGCCGCGATCGTGGCGTTTACCAAGGGCGCGAGCAAGCAGCTGATTGAGAAGGGGATTCGTGTAAACGCAGTGGCGCCGGGGCCGTTCTGGACGCCGATCCAGCCGACCGGGCAGCCGAACAAGAACATCGTTGCGCTGGGTGCGAAGGTGACGATGAAGCGGCCGGGGCAGCCGGTGGAGATTGCGCCGATCTATGTGCTGCTGGCTAGTCAGGAAGGGAGTTACATTACTGGTGAGGTGTATGGGGCTACGGGTGGGGAAGGCGTGGCTTAGCTGAAGACCCAGGTCTCAAGTTCGAGACCTGGGGCACCCGATCTGAGGTGGAGGGGCTATGCCTGAGGGAGATACGATTTACCGGTCGGCGCGGGCTATGCAGCGGGCGATTGGGGGGAAGGTTTGTACGGGCTTTGAGGCGGGGTTGGCGCCGCTGGCGCGGGTGAACGATGACGCTCCGCTGGCCGGGCGGATGGTGGAGAAGGTGGAGTCGCGGGGGAAGTGGCTGCTGGTTTATTTCAGCGGCGACCTGATCCTGGTGACGCATATGCTGATGAGTGGGTCGTGGCATCTATATCGGACGGGGGAGAAGTGGTGGATGGGGAAGGACCGGATGCGGGCGGTGATTGCGACCGCCGATTGGCAGGCGGTGGCGTTCAATGTGCCGGTGGCGGAGTTTCATACCGCGCGGTCGCTTGAGAGGTACTCGCAGATACCGAAGTTGGGGGTGGATGCGCTTTCGGATGAATATACCGTTGAGAAGGGGGTGGCTAGTCTGCGGGCTTATGGCGAGGCTCATCCGGAGGCGGAGATTGCAGTGGTGCTGCTGAATCAACGGGTGATTGCCGGGCTGGGCAATGTTTATAAAAGCGAGGTTGCGTTTGCGGCGGGGGTGAATCCTTTTCGGGCTATGCGGACGATTACAGACAAAGAGTTGGAGGTGATGGCGGAGGTCAGCGCCAAGTGGCTGAAGGTGAATGTGCTGGATGGGGCGGGGGACGGGATCGTGACGTACAGCGGGAACCGGCGGACGACGGGCAATACGGATCGGACGCAGAGGCTTTGGGTGTATGGGCGGCAGGGGCAGGAATGCCGGCGGTGCGGGGGTTTGGTGCAGATGAGGAAGCAGGGGGAGCAGGCGCGGTCGACCTATTGGTGTGGGGGGTGCCAGCCTTGGGTGGCGGCGGCGGGGCAGGGGGTGGAGGCTCCGGTGGGGCGGCAGGTGAAGTTGCTGGGGCCTCGGCGAAAGGTTGGGTGTTGAGGGACGTGGCAGACCCAGGTCATGGACGATGAAGATATCCGTGGCCTGGGGCACCCCATGCTCTGCTACTGAGGCTTGGGGGTTTCGGGGTCGGGGTCTACTTTGGTGAAGATGGGGGAGATGGTGGAGGTGGCTTTGAATTTGCGGTAGTTGTCGCTGTGGCCGAAGTCGCGGCCGGTGAAGGCGAAGAAGAGCAGGATGCGGGCGTGGCCGTGGGCGTCGTAGGACTGGGGGAGCCAGGCTTCGTTGTTGACCTTGCGGAAGGTGCCTTTGAAGGTGGTGTCTTTGGCGATGGAGGCGATCATGCCGCCGCCGATTTTAAAGTCACGGACGAAATGGCCTTCGAGGTGCTGGATGACTTTGTCCTGCTCGTCGATCCAGACGCGGCCCTGGAGGTCTTTGAAGGCGTTCTCGAAGGGGTTGTGGGTGGGGGCGTTGGGCAGGCCGGTGTAGTCGACGACGATGGTGGGGCGGTTGTCGATGAACTCGCGGTGCTCGTTGGTGAAGTCGCCGAGCTCGAGCATGCGGGCGAAGGAGATTTCATCGGCGCCGTGGTTGGGGTCTTTACCTTCGGCGGCGGCTTTGTCGCGTTTGGCGCGGACTTCAGCGATGCGCTTGTCGATGCGGTCGTTTTCTTTCTTCTGCTCGTCTGGCGTGAGCGGCTTGCCGTTGGTGGCGGTGCGGCGGGCTACGCGGACGCCGTTGATCCAGAAGACGTCGTAGTCGGCGGACTCGGATCTTTTGATGTCGCCTTTGCTGTCGGTGTCGTCTGACTGGTGGAAGGAGTGGTAGATGTAGTCTTTTTCGGCCGATTCGGCCTGGTGCTGGCGGGCTTCGACTTCATGCATGAAGGCGGCGAGCTGGGGGATGGGGCGGTTGATGTCGGCGGGGGTGGGCTCGGCGGGAGGTGTGACCGGCGTCTGAGCTGGGGGCTGACTGGGGGTCTGTGTTGCGGGTGGTGCGGGTGCCGCGGGCTCGGCGGTCTGCGCGTGGAGTGGTGCGACCGCGAAGGCGAACGGCAGGGCGAGCAAGCAACGTAGAAGACAGGGCGGAAAGCTGGGGTGCATGGCTACGGGATTCCCCTTTTGTTTATGGTGCAGGGACTGTGTGACGTGCGTGGTGGTGGGCTGGTTTCGGGTGTGCGTTTATCGCATGAAAGAGGTTACAACCCGATGTTGGAAGGTCTAGCATACCAAGTGACGCGAGACGTGGCGCTCGCATGAGGGAAGAAATGGCAATCAAGACGAAGAAGACGGGCAATGGTGGTGTGGTGACGGCGGAGCAGGGAGCAGGCAATGGCAATGGGACGGATGCGCGGCGGGCGATGACGTTCGATGTGTTTCGGCGCTGGGGATATCTGCAGACGACGCTCGATCCGCTGGGGCAGTATCTGGCGAAGGAGCCGTTTCCGGCGGAGCTGCCGGAGGGATCGGAGGATGCGGCGGCGGAAGCGCGCGGGTTTTATTGTGGGACGATCGGCGTGGAGTTCATGCACATTGCCAATGCGGAACGGCGCGAGTTTATCGAGGCGGCGATGGAGCAGCCGGCGCCCAGGGTGAATGAAGCCAAGGTGCTGACGGAGCTGATCAAGGCGGATATTTTCGAGCAGGTGGCGCAGGCCCGGTACCTGGGGACCAAGCGGTTTTCGCTCGAGGGTCTGACGGTGCTGATACCGTTTCTGGACCACGTGTTTGAGGTGAGCGCGGGGCTGGGCGTGACGACGGCGGTGCTGGCGATGAGCCATCGCGGACGGCTGAACGTGATGGCCAATACGATGGGCCGGGGGACGAAGGACATCTTCACCAAGTTTGAAGATGTGGACCCGCGCAGCACGATGGGCGGCGGCGATGTGAAGTACCACATGGGCGCGACGGGGGAGTATCGGTCGCCGGAGGGGAAGACGGTGGCACTGCACCTGGTGAGCAACCCGAGCCACCTGGAGGTGGTTGCGCCGGTGGCTGTGGGGCGGACTCGGGCGAAGCAGGCGCGGATCGACGACAGCGAACACTTGCATGATGACGGGCAGAAGGGTAAGCACATGGTGCTGCCGATCGTGATGCATGGTGACGCGGCGTTTGCGGGGCAGGGCGTGACGGCGGAGACGCTGAACATGGCGACGCTGCATGGGTACAACGTAGGCGGGACGATCAATGTGATTGTGAATAACCTGCTGGGCTTCACGGCTACTCCGGAGGAATCGAACAGCTCGCGGTTTGCGACGGATGTGGCGAAACGGATGCCGGTGCCGATCTTCCATGTGAATGCGGAGGATGCGAACGCGGTGATGCGGGTGGCGGCGATTGCGGCGGCGTATCGGGCTAAGTTCGACTCCGATGTGGTGGTGGATCTGATCGGTTATAGGCGGCATGGGCATAGCGAGGTGGATGATCCGACGGTGACATCACCCCGGCGTTATGCGCTGATCAAGCAGATGCCGGAGTTGTACAAGACCTATGCCAAGCAGATTGGCGTGGACTATGCCGCAGAGGTGAAGTCGATTCAGGAAGCGTTCATCGCGGACCAGAAGAAGGCGCATGAGGCCGAGGTTGTGCCGAAGCTTTCGAGGCTGCCCAACTACTGGGATGCGTATCATGGCGGGGCGTTGAGCGAGGCGGACAAGGCGCTGAAGACGGGCATCAACGCGGAGATGGTGAAGACGTTGACGGCCGGGCTGGTGAAGGTGCCGGAGACGTTTCATATCCATCCCAAGGTGGCGAAGCTGTATAAAGAGCGGTCTGAGATGGCTGATGGCAAACGGCCGTTCGACTATGGGATGGCGGAGTTGCTGGCGTTTGCTTCGCTGGTGAAGGCGGGGACGCCGGTGCGGCTGACCGGGCAGGATTCGCAGCGCGGCACGTTCAACCAGCGGCATAGCGTGCTGACCGATACGGAGACCGAGGCGAAGTACATTCCGCTCGAGCATATGGCAGACGACCAGGCGCGGTTCGAGGTGTATAACACGCTGCTGAGTGAGGCGGCGGTGCTGGGTTTCGAGTATGGGTACAGCCGCGACTATCCTGAGGCGCTGGTGCTTTGGGAGGCGCAGTTCGGGGACTTTGCCAATGGCGCGCAGATTGTGATCGATCAGTTTATCTCTGCCGGGGAAGCGAAGTGGCATCTGCTTTCCGGGTTGGTGATGTTGCTGCCGCATGGGTATGAAGGGCAGGGTCCGGAGCACTCGAGTGCGCGGCTGGAGCGGTTTCTGCAGCTTGCGGCGCAGGAGAATATGGTCATCGCGCAGCCTTCTACGGCGGCGCAGTACTTTCATCTGCTCAGGCGGCAGGCGATGTGGAGCTGGCGCAAGCCGTTGGTGGTGATGACGCCGAAGAGCATGCTGCGGCATCCGGATGCGTCGTCCAGTGTGGCGGACTTTGCGGCCGAACAGTTCAGGAATGTGATTCCGGATGACGCGGTGACGGAGCCGCGGCGGGTGCTGATCTGCTCGGGCAAGATCGGGCATAACCTGCGGGTGGAACGGGAAAAGCGCAAGGATATGTCGGTGGGGATCGTGTTTCTGGAGCAGATGTATCCGTGGCCGGAAGCGGAGATGCAGGCGGCGCTCGATCAGCACCCGAAGGCGGAGGTGGTGTGGGTGCAGGAAGAGCCGGCCAACATGGGCGCGAAGTTTTACGTGATGCCGCACCTGCGGCGCATGGCTCGGGACCGGGTGGTGGTGAACGTGACGCGGAGTGCGAGTGCAAGCCCGGCGACGGGGTCTGCGAAGGCGCATGAGATGGAGGAGAAGGCGTTGATCGACTTGGCGTTTGGGGCGAAGAGCTAAGCCAAACCGCAGCTATTTTGATGAGGACCCATCTGCTTGCATCTGAGTAGGTGGGTTCTGTTTTGTCTGGAGGCTGGATGAAGGTTTTGACGGCGGCGGAGATGGGTGCGGTGGATCGGGCCACGGTGGCGGGTGGGGTCGGGACGACGACGCTGATGGAGAATGCAGGTGCGGCGGTGGCGGCGTTTGTGCTGCGGCAATATCCTGATGCGGCGCGGGTGATGGTGCTTTGTGGGACGGGGAACAATGGGGGGGATGGATTTGTCGCGGCGCGGTTGCTGGCGGGTGAGGGTGTGGGGGTGCGGGTGCTGCTGGTGGGGCGCAAGGATAATGTAAAGGGTGAGGCACCGGAGGCGTTGCGCAAGCTGCTGGAGGATACGGACGAGGGCGTGGTGGCGGAGCTTGTGGATGGCGTGGATGTGGAGGAGTTGGTGGAGGTGCTCTTGGAGGCGGACCTGCTGGTGGATGCGGTGGTCGGGACTGGGTTTAAGCCTCCGCTGCGTGGGGTGGCGGCGGTGTTGCGTGAGGCGGTGGGGCGGGTGACGGCGCCGGTGGTGGCGGTCGACCTGCCGAGTGGGTGGGATGCGGATAGCTATGACGAGACGTTTGCGGGTTCATTCAGGGCGGATGCGGTGGTTACGTTTACTGCGCCGAAGGTGGCGCATGTGTTTGGGCATCTTGTGTCAAAAGACGGGGCAGCGGATGTTTTTGGGCCGGTGGTGGTGGCGGATATCGGGTCGCCGGAGGATTTGATTGCGAGTGAGTTGGGGGTGACGTGGACGGGCGCGAGCAAGGGGTTGACGGAAGGGAAGCGGCCGATCAACTCCAACAAAGGCAAGTATGGCCACGTGCTGGTGGTTGGGGGGAGCTATGGCACGGCGGGTGCGCCGAGCATGGCGTCGCTGGCGTGTATGCGGGCGGGGGCTGGGTTGGTGACGGCGGCGGTGCCGCGGGAGATCGTGGGGCTGGTGGGTGGGATCGCGCCGGAATTGATGGTGCGGGGGTTGGCGCAGGGTGCGGAGGGAAGTGCGGCTGTCGCAAGCGCGGCTGAGCTGGAGGCGCTGCTGAAGGGGATCAAGGTAGTGGCGCTGGGGCCGGGGCTTTCGACTCTGGGCGCGGCTGGGGAGTTTGCGCGTGGGCTGGTGGAGGCGGCTAAGGGTCTGGCGATGGTGGTGGATGCGGATGGATTGAATGCGTTCGACGCGGAGAAGGCGAAGGGGCTGGACGGCAGGGAACGGGTACTGGTGTTGACGCCGCATCCGGGCGAGATGGCGCGGCTGGTGGGGATGACGGTGCCGGAGGTGGAGGCGGATCGCGTGGGGCTGGCGCGGAGGTTCGCGACCGAGCACCAGGTGACGCTGGTGCTGAAGGGTTGGCGGACGCTGGTGGCGCATCCGGATGGCCGGATCGCGGTGAATACGACGGGGAACCCGGGGCTGGCGAAGGGTGGGAGTGGCGATATTTTGACGGGGATCGTGGCGGCGATGCTGGCGCAGCATCCTCACGATGTGGCCGCGGCGGTGGAGGCGGCGGTGTATCTGCATGGGCTGGCGGCGGATCTGGCGGCGCAGACGATGGATGAAAAGTGCATGCTTGCGACGGATGTGATTGGGAAGCTGAGTGCGGCGTTCGGCTATCGGGTGGTGGATGAGGATGGGTTGACGTGGCTGTGTGGGGTGAGGGGGACGCGTGACGGAGTTTAGCCGGGAGAAAAGGTTCAAGACGCGCAGCGTGAATGGGACGCTGGCGATTGCGGGGACGATTGCGGAGATTCTGAAGGCGCCGCGGGTGGTAATTCTCCAAGGCGATCTGGGCGCGGGCAAGACGACGCTGGTGAAGGGCTGGGTGGAGGCGCTCGGGGCAGGCAAGGCGGATGAGGTGACCAGTCCTACGTTTACGCTGGTGCATGAATATGGCGGAGAGGGTGGAGCGGTAAAGGTGTTTCACCTGGATCTTTATCGGCTGGAGACGGAGCGGGAGGTGGAAGCGCTGGGCTTGGACGAGATGGCCGACGCGGCCAATGCGGTGGTGCTGGTGGAGTGGGGGGAAAAGTTTGCGAGTGTGCTGGCGCGAGCGGATGCGGAGGTTGCGCTCGAGGCGTTGGAGGGCGACGAGCGAAGTTTTCGGGTGCGTTGGCGTGAGTAATGGAGGCGACGGAAAGGCAAGCGACAAGTTTTGGGTGAGGGCAATTTTTCTCGTTTGACACGTGGGAGATGCGGTCCGGTTTGCGCTAGGCTTTAGGAATGGCAGAGTCGGCGGCGCGGGTAACGATTATTGGGAACGGCCAAAATTATCTGGCGACGCGGGCTGCGATTCTGCGGCACTTCTGGCCGATCACTACTGTTCCGCTCGATGTGGGCGCAATTCCTTCGCTGGACACGGAGTTGGTGGTGGTTTGCCAGAGTCTGCCTGACGGCGAGCGACAGGACTGGGTGGAACGGGTGCGGGAGCAGGCGCCGACGATGCTGGTGGTCAAAATGAATGGATATGACAGCGGGCCGCATGCGAGCGCGGACGCGACCGTGGCGGAAGAGCATGGGCCGGCAAAGCTGGTTTCGACCATCTACGAGCTTCTGACGGAGCGCGGGTTGGAAAGCCGCGCGTGGCCGATGGATGGGGCGGGCCATTGGCTGCAATCGGAGCGGCTCCAGTAACCAGCTATCAGTGGGTGAAGTGTACGGTGGGGAAGCCGGGTACGCCGCTGATGATGCCGAAGATCTGCAGCAGCCAGATCACGATGAACAGCACGACGATGAGATTGATGATGGACTTGATGCTGGACGCCATGGGGATGCGGTTGATGAGGCCGAGAACGACGCCCACGATGACGAGATAAATGATGATGTGCAGCAGATCCATGAAGGTTCCTTTTCCAGAGGTGGCTGAGGCTTAGGACGCCGGGGTGGGGATGGCGGTTGGCTTCCGCTATGATTTGAGAGTGATGGAATCTGTGCAGGACTTGTTGAAGGCGGGCGCGGCGGCGACGGATGCTGCGCTGGAGCGGCTGTTGCCGGGTGCGGATACGGCTCCGCACTCGATCCATAGGGCGATGCGGCACTCGGTGTTTGCAGGCGGCAAGCGGCTGCGGCCGGTGCTTTGCATGGCGGCGGCCAGGATGGTCGGGGGTGCTGCGGATGAAGCGGCGGCTGCGGACCTGGGCGCGGCGCTCGAGATGCTGCATACCTATTCGTTGATCCATGACGACCTGCCGGCGCTCGATAATGACGATCTCAGGCGGGGTCAGCCGACGTGCCACGTGGTGTTTGGCGAGGCAACGGCGATCCTGGCGGGCGATGCGTTGCAGACGCTGGCGTTCCAGACGATCGGCCGGCTTGGCTGTGCGGCAGACAGGACGGTCGCAATTCTGCGGGCGGTGAGCGAGGCCGTGGGGACGGGCGTGGGGGCGGACCTGCCGGGCGGGTTGGCGCCTGGGATGATCGGCGGGCAGGTGATGGACCTGGAGGGCGAAGGCAGCAAACCGACGGCGGAGCTGGTGGAGCGGATTCATCGGGCGAAGACGGGGGCTTTGATTACGGTGTCGGTGGTTGCGGGCGGGTACCTGGCGGGCGCGGGTGCGGATACGATTGCGCGGCTGCGGACGTTCGGTGAGAAGGCCGGGCTGGCATTCCAGATTGTGGACGATGTGCTGGACGTGACGCAGGATTCCGCGCAGCTGGGCAAGACGGCCGGCAAGGATACGGCGAGCGACAAGGCGACGTGGCCGGCGGTGTTTGGGGTGCAGCAATCGATCCATGATGCGGAGGAGCTGGTGGCGGATGCGTTTGCGGCGCTGGAGCCGTTTGGCGCGAGTGCCGAGTCGTTGAAAGCGCTGGCAACTTACCTGACGACGCGGAAGAACTGATGTTGACGGAGGCGGATATTCGAGACGCGCTGCGGGCTTGCTTCGACCCGGAGATCCCGCTGAATGTGGTGGAGCTTGGGCTGGTTGCGGGAGTTGATTTGGCGGTGGATGAAGAGGCACCGGGGGCGGGGATCGAGGGGGTGCCGGTGCGGCAGCGGCTGGCGGTAACGCTGATGACGACGAGTGAGGATGAAGCAAAGCAAGAAATGGTGCGGGCGCAGGTGATGAATCGGCTGGGCGGGGTGGAGGGCTTGTCGCGGGTGAGGGTGGAGCTGGTGCCGGGATGGACGGCGGCACGGATTTCAGCGGTTGGGCGCAAGGCGCTGGGGCTCGACCTCGGGCCATTTCGGGTTCTGAATAACAGGGTGCTTTGATGGCTACGCGAGGGCGTGTGTTTCAGCTGAAGGGGCCGCCGGTCCATCCGTTCGATCGGGCTTATGGGACGGAGACGGGTGGGCTGATTCGCAAGGCGGAGCTGGTAACCGGGCATGCGAATGACGCGCATGTGACGGCTTATTACGCGGTCGCGCCCTCGATTCTGGATGGGTTGATCGAGCGCTGGCTGGAGACGGGGCCGCGGTATTCGATCGATCGATATACGTTTCTGGACGTGGGGGCGGGCAAGGGGCGGGCGATGCTGGGGGCGTCGCTGCACCCGTTCAAGGAGGTGGTGGGGGTGGAGCTGAACCCGGGTCTGGCGGCGGTGGCGCGTGCCAATGCGGCGGCGTTTACGGGCAGTGCGCTGGCGCCGGTGAGGGTGGTCGAAGGCGACGCGCTGGAGGTGCCGCTGCCGAAGGGGCCGGTGGTGGCGTTCATGTTTCATCCGTTTGAGGCGCCGGTGCTGCGGCGGTTTCTCAGGCGGGTGGCCGGGCTGTATGGGCCACGGGAGTTCGACCTGCTGTATGTCAACGCGGAGCATGGTGCGACGGTGGACCGGACGGGTGGTTTTGTGCGGGTGTTCGACGGGCTGGTGGTGATGAGCGGGGTGGATCACCTGGCGGACCTGGCGGAGATCGAGGGGCAGGTGGAGTATGGGTCGACGGGTGATGAGCTTTGCATGATCTATCGTTTTGTGGGTTCGGGCTTGCCTGAGGGCAAGGTTTAGGGTTCAATGAAGGAGTCTTCGCGACGTCAGCTCCAGGGTGTCGCGGCCACGTGCATAGCAGAGCAGGAATCGTTGGGGAAGCGGGTCTCGCTTCCAACTTTGGAGAGAGTATGTCTGGCAGGGCCCTGGGCGTCTGGCTTACTGGATTGCTGTTCCTGCTGCCGTGGGTGGCGCGGGCAGAGCAGGCGACGCTGGTGGCCGATGCGCATGTGAATGCGGCGCTGCCGGCGGTGAACAGCGGGACCCTTTCCAACATCAATGTGGGCGGCGGTTATACGGGGTTGATGCAGTTCGACCTGAGCCTGCTGCCGGGCGGGACTACGGCGGCGCAGGTCTCGCGTGCCGTATTGCGGCTGTATGTGAACCGGGTGGATACGGCGGGGCTGGTGAGCCTGCAGCCGGTGAACGCGGCCTGGACCGAGTATGGCGTGACGTTTGCCACGCTGCCTGCTCTGGGGAGCGCGACGCAGGTGTTTTCAGTCGCACAGGGTGGCGGGTACGTGGCGGTAGATGTGACGGCGATGGTGCAGGGCTGGGTGACCACGCCCGGCAGCAATCATGGGCTGGCGTTGACGGCCGGGACGGCGGTAGCGGCGTTCGACAGCAAGGAAAATGATCTAACCGCGCATGCGCCTACGCTGGATGTGCAGATCGTGTCGCAGGGGCCAAGTGGCCCGATTGGAGCGACCGGGGCTACCGGCGCTACCGGCGCGGCTGGGCCTGTGGGTGCTACGGGAGCGGCTGGACCGGCGGGTGCGGCTGGGCCTGCTGGTGCTACGGGGGCCAAAGGCTCTTCAGGCTTTACTTACCAAGGGACTTATAACTCGGGGACGAATTATGCGATGAGCGATGTGGTTATTTATTCGGGATCGAGTTACATTTCACTGGTTGCGAGTAACCATGGAAATACTCCGGATCTCAGTACGAGTTACTGGGGATTAGTAGCTTCAGGAGCTACCGGAAGCAGCGGCGGTGGTGGGACGACTACCGTAGCTTCGACTTACCAGGGGACTTACTCGTCTGCTACGAATTATGCGTTGAACGATATTGTGCTTTATTCCGGGTCGAGCTATATCTCTCTGCTTGCCGGCAACCATGGCAATACGCCAGATCTTAGTTCGACCTACTGGGGCTTGCTTGCGTTTGGCGGGCAAGGAATTGGTCCGCAGGGACCGGCGGGACCTGCAGGAGCAGCCGGGGCGCAGGGTTTGCCGGGGCTAGGGTTTGAAGGAGCTTATAGTTCCGCGAATAACTATGGTTTGGACGATGTCGTTTCATGGCAAGGTTCGAGTTACATTTCGCTGGTGGCGAGTAACCATGGCAATACGCCGAGCTTGTCGCCGACTTACTGGTCTGTCATCGCGGCGGCGGGGATAGGAACTACAGGTGCTACGGGAGCTACCGGACCGACCGGGCCACAGGGACTTACAGGGCCAGCGGGAGCTACCGGCGCTACCGGAGCTACTGGCAGTACAGGAGCGGTTGGGCCGCGAGGTTATCCGGGGCTGGTGTACCAGGGGACTTATGCTTCGGCGACTAACTATGCACTGGGCGATGTGGTGCTTTGGCAAGGGGATAGCTGGGCTTCGCTAGTGGATGGGAATCATGGCAATACGCCGAGCTTCAGCCCGAGTTACTGGGGCATCCTGACCTCTGCCGGGCCTACCGGTGCGACAGGCGCGACGGGTGCGGCGGGACCGACGGGTGCGACCGGGGCGCTGGGGCCGGTGGGCCCGCCGGGCGAGAAGGGCGACCAGGGTTTGCAGGGCATTGCCGGGCAGGCGGGTGCGCAGGGCTTGACGGGTGCGACGGGCGCGCAAGGGCTGAGCGGGCCGGCGGGGCCGCAGGGGGTGGCGGGGCCGGTGGGGCTGACGTTTCAGGGGGTTTACTCGTCGACGGTGAACTATGCGGTGGCCGATGGTGTGACGTATGGCGGGGCGAGCTATGTGTCGATTGTGGCGAACAATCATGGCAATACGCCGGACCAGTCGCCGGGGCAGTGGACGGAGTTTGTGGCGGCGGGCGCGGCCGGAGCGGCGGGTGCGCCGGGGCTGGTTTACCAGGGGGCGTATCAGTCGGCGAGCAATTATGCGCTGGGCGATGTGGTGCTTTGGCAGGGGGCGAGCTGGGCTTCGCTGGTGGCGGGCAATCATGGCAACACGCCCAGTGCGAGTCCGGCTTACTGGGGGATGCTGACGGCGGTGGGAGCGACGGGTGCGGTGGGGCCGCAGGGGTCGGCGGGACCGACGGGTGCGACCGGGGCGCTGGGGCCGGTGGGTCCGCCGGGCGAGAAGGGTGAACAGGGTTCGCAGGGGATCGCCGGGCAGGCCGGGGCGCAGGGGCTGACGGGTGCGACCGGTGCGCAGGGATTGAGCGGGCCGGCGGGGCCGCAGGGTGTGGCGGGGCCGGTGGGCCTGACTTATCAGGGAGCTTATAGCCCGGCGACGAACTACGCGCTGGCCGATGGCGTGACTTATGGCGGGGCAAGTTACGTGTCGCTGGTTGCGGGCAACCATGGCAATACGCCGGACCAGTCGCCGGGGCAATGGGCGCTGTTTGCGGCGGCGGGGGTGGCGGGGGCCGTGGGTGCGGCGGGTCCGCAAGGGGCGCAGGGTTTGACCGGGCCGCAGGGGCAGCAGGGGTTTCCGGGCGCGACGGGGGCGCAGGGGCCGCAGGGTGTCGCGGGGCCGCAGGTGGTGACCTACACGGGTGCTTACAATGCGGCGACGAATTACGGGCTGAATGATGCCGCGAGCTATGGTGGTTCGACGTATGTGTCGCTGGCGGCGGGGAACCATGGGAACGCGCCGGATCAGTCGCCGGGGCAGTGGGCGGTGCTGGTTTCAGTGGGCGCTACGGGCGCTACCGGTGCGGCGGGGGCTGCCGGGCCTGCGGGTGCGGCGGGGGCTGCCGGCGTCGCGGGCGCGGCCGGGGCGCAGGGGCCGCCGGTGAGCTTCATCGGCGGATGGGCCACGGGCAGGGGGTATGCGGTGGGCGATGCGGTCAGCTATGGTGGGTCGAGTTACATCGCGCTGGCGGGGAATGTGGGGCGTGAACCGGATGTTTCGCCGCTCTACTGGGGGGTGCTGGCGCAGAGCGGTGGGGCAGGACCGGCGGGGCCGACCGGCGCGACCGGGCTGCAGGGGCCTACGGGGTATCCGGGACCGACTGGCGCGACCGGGTCCGCGGGTCCGGCGGGGCCTGTTGGCGCGACGGGTTCGACCGGGCCGCAGGGGGCTGCGGGGCCACAGGGTGTGGCTGGTCCGCAGGGTGCGACGGGGATTGCGGGGTTGGCTTACCGGGGGGCGTATAGCTCGGGGACGAACTATGGGTTGAACGATGGGGTCACGTTTGGGGGCAGCAGCTATATCTCGTTGCAGGCGAGCAATGCAGGGAACACGCCGGGGCTCTCGCCCGCTTACTGGGGGTTGCTGGCGAGTGCGGGGGCGGCTGGCGCTACGGGGGCTGCCGGGCAGAATGGCAGCAATGGTGCAACCGGTTTGACCGGCGCCACGGGGCCGACGGGAGCGGCAGGGCCTGTGGGGCCGCTGGGTCCGGCGGGGGCGACGGGGCCGGCTGGGCCGCAGGGATTAGCTGGTCCGCAGGGTGCGACGGGGATTGCGGGGCTGGCGTACCAGGGGGCTTATAGTTCGACGACGAACTACCAGTTGAACGATGGGGTGACGTTTGGCGGGAGCAGCTATGTGTCTTTGCAGACGGGCAATGCGGGCAATACGCCGGGGTCCTCGCCTGCCTACTGGGGGTTGCTGGCAAGCGCTGGCGCTACGGGGGCGACGGGCGCGGCGGGGCAGAATGGTAGCGATGGGGCTACCGGGGCGACCGGTGCCGCGGGGCCGCAGGGGCCGGCGGGCGCGGCGGGCGCGGCTGGTGCGAACGGGGCGGTGGGGTTGACGTACCAAGGGGCTTATAGCTCGGCGGCTAACTATGGGTTGAACGACGCGGTGACTTATAACGGCTCGAGTTATATTTCGCTGGTCGCAGGGAATCATGGCAATGCGCCGGATGGGTCGCCGAGCGCATGGGCGGTGCTGGCGCAGATGGGTGCCGTGGGTGTTACAGGCGCGACCGGGGCGCAGGGTGCGGCCGGGGCGACGGGTGCGACCGGACCGGCCGGGCCGCAGGGCGCTACCGGTGCGACGGGCGCGGCGGGAATCAACTTTCGCGGCGCGTGGGTGACGGGCTCGGGCTATGCGACCAATGATGCGGTGACCTATGGCGGCTCGACCTACCTGGCGGAGGTGAGTAACGCGTCCGTAATGCCGGGGACGAACGCCAGTGTTTGGACCGTGCTTGCAGCCACGGGCTCCGCAGGCCCGACGGGCGCGGGCGCGACGGTGCAGGTGGGTACGGTGACCACCGGCGCGGCGGGGTCGAGCGCGACTGTGACGAACAGCGGGACCGGATCGGCGGCGGTGCTGAATTTTACGATTCCGCAAGGCGCGACCGGGGCGGCGGGCGGCTCGGGGACGGGGACGGGCGGGGGCGGCGGCACCAGCGGCGTGACGTTTGCAAGTATGTATCACGCGGTGAGCTACGCGGCAACGTACTACTCGGTGAACAACACGAACCAGAGCGCGAACGAGACGGCGAGCGTGCTGACCTGGGTGCCGGCGGGTTGCACGGCGACCAGGCTGGTGGTGTTCTCACAGCAGGCGGCGACGATCACGGTGACGTTGCGGACGGGGCTGCCGGGCGCGATGGCGGATTCGGCGTTGACCTGCCAGGTGGCCACGGGCGCAAGTTGCACGGCGACCGGGAGTGTGGCGGTGGCGGCGGGCGGCTTCGTCGATATCGGCATCACGCACCCGGATTCAAACCCGGTGGGGGTGTGGACGGCGGTGAGCTGTAACTAGCGGTTGGTCATGGGAAAAGGGTGCTGCGCAGGGTGGTGGTGAGGTGTTGTATCTGCCGGGGATTGGGGCTTTCGCTTTCGAGGTGCTGCTCGAGCTGGCGGGCGAGCTCTGTGCCTTGCGGGTAGCCGAACATGCCAAGCGTACCGGCAAGCTTGTGCGCGGTGGCGATGGCTTCTTCCTGTAGGGACGCGGTCAGATGGCCTTCGACGAGGGCTTTGGCGGCCTCGTCCATGAGGGCCAGGCGCTCCAGCACCTGGGGCTGGTTGCGCTGCCAGATGGCGGCAAGCATGGCGGCCATCTTCGCATCGGCCGGTGTCATGGCTTGGCCGTGAACATGCTTTTCGGGCACAGGACGTGGACGCCGACGCGCGGCAGGTCGACGAGCTGGGTGATGTCGACGTCGCAGCTGACCGAGATGAGCGCGTAGGCGTCGGCCTTTGAGAGGGCCGGGTGGGCGGGGCTCATTTCCGGGTTGGCGAGGAAGTCGATCATGTTGCGGACGGCCATTTCGGTGGCGCGCTTGAGGTCTTCATGGAAGCCCATGGCGATGTAGTGGGTAGGGGTTTCGGCGCGCGGCCAGAGCAAGCGGTTGGGGTTGTCGAGTGATCCCTTATGCACGATGAACTGGAAGGTGCCGGTGAGCTGGGTTTCCATGGCGGTGATGTCGACTTCGCCGTTGCCCTGGCCGGCGTGGCCGTCGCCTACCTCGAAGTTGGCGCCGTGCGAGTTGACGGGGATGTAGAGGGTGGCGCCGGCGACGAGCTCCTTGTTGTCCATGTTGCCGGCGTTCATCCAGGGTGGGGCGGAGTCGGTTTTGCCGCCTGGCGTGGCGATGCCCATGGAGCCGAAGAAGGGGTGCAGGGGGATGTCGACCGAGGGGGCGAAGTGGGCGATCATGCGGGCGCGGTCGAGCGGGATGATTTTTGTGCGGGAGTAGGGGAAATCATCCGGGAGGAAGCCGCGGCCGGCGCCGAAGGAGTTGCAGGCCCAGGGGACGTCGATGGCGATTTTCTGAATGCGGACTTCGAGCACGTCGCCGGCTTCTGCGGTATCGAGCGCGACGGGGCCGGTGAGGATGTGGCCGCCGGGACCTTTCTGGTCGGCGGGAAAATTCTTGTAGATGTCCTCGACGTAGGGCGGGATGTCAGCCGGGGCCACGCCGAGCGAGATGAGGCGCTGCGGCGGGCCGCAGGTGCTAAGGGTCTGGATGGTGACGGTATCGCCGGAATGGACGGTGAGGGCGGGCTTGGCGGCAGCGTTGTAATTGCCCCAGACGACGGTTTGCGGGGTGGCGAGCAGAGTCTGGATAGCAGGCTGGGGCTGCTGAGCGCGGGCCACCGGGAGGACAAGCAGAGAGACAAGCAAGAGCTGACGCATGGTCTGGTATAGCACGATTCCCGGGCGAACTGGGCCGAAAAGAGCTTTATACTACGCTGAGGCGGAACAAGGGCGGTCTATCTTCTACGGATTACGGAGGACGTGTGACATCAAATCGGCGAGCGAGACTTCGTTTTTCGGCGAGCACCGCGGCAGGGTGTTTGGTGGCCCTCGGCATGGCTTTCGGGCTGCCGGCGCTGGGCCAGATCCTGCATGCGACCGGGCCGAGACCCGCCTTTGAGGTGGCGACCATCAAGCCGAGCAAGCCGGATGAGACAGTCTCAGGCATGCGCTTTAGCGAAGGGGGGCATGTGTTTGTCACGACCAACGCGACGCTGCGCGATCTGATCCAGGAAGGGTATAACGTCAAGTCGACCAGCCAGATTCTGGGCGCGTCCGGCTGGATGACGACGGAGAAGTTCGACGTGGAGGCGAGGCTGGAGGATGCTGACTTTACCCATCTCGCGGACATGGCCATGGAGACGAAGATCGATCAGATTCGCCTGATGGTGCAGTCGCTGCTGGCGGAGCGGTTTGGGCTCAAGCTCGACTCGTCGACCCGGACGTCCAGCTTTTTTGAGTTGGTGCAGGCCAGGGGCGGGTCGAAGCTGAGACCTTCCGTGATGGCTCCCGCCGATCCGAATGGGATCAATGTAGTCCATCCGGTGGCTGGGCCGACGCTTGCGCGGAAAGGCAGGGGAAAGCTTGAGGCTACGGGCGTCTCGATGGCGCTGCTCGATGACACGATCTCTCGCATGCCAGAACTGGGTGCCGATGGCGGCTTCACGATCGGCGACCTGGTGGTTGATAAGACCGGCTTGACGGGCAGTTTTGACTGGTCGCTGAACTGGACCCCTGCGGGCAGCGACGCGGAGCAGGATGCCAGCGGGCCATCTCTGTTTACGGCGTTGCAGGAGCAACTTGGGTTGAAGCTTCAGCGAACGAAGGGGCCGGTAGAGGTTCTGGTGGTCCAGCACGTGGACCGGCCCTCTGCGAACTAGAGGCGCGGCTTAGTCGCGGCGGCGGCCGCCGAGCAGGGAGAGGATGGCGATAAAGATGTTGATGGCGTCCAGGTAAATGGAGAGGGCGAGCGAGACGGCGGGCTGGCCGTCGCCGCCGGCGCGGATGCGTGCGAAATCGCCGATGGTGAGCAGGGTGAAGACGCCGAGGATGAGCCAGGAGTAGGTATCAGGGTGGAGGAAGTGGAAGAAGATGTTGACGATGCCTGCCAGCAGGACCAGCAGCAGCGCGGCGGTGCCGATGCCGAGGAGCTTGCGGAAATTGATCTGGAACAGGTACGCCACGATGCCCATGGCGCCCATGCCCAGGCCGGTGGTGGCGGCGGCCTGGAAGACGATGGCGGGGCCGGCGGTCGCGATATAGCGATGGATGAGCGGGCCGATCTCCCAGCCCATGAAGTAGGTCAGGAGGAAAAAGAGGCCGAGCGCGAGGTAGGGATTGCTGCTCTTGCGCGCGCCATTGATGGCGAAGATCAGGCATAGTACGGCGATGAAGCCGACCATCGAACCCCAGACGGGCGAGGTGGCGACTCCGCCGGCGGTGACCAGGAAGCCGAAGGCGGTGATGGCGAGGACCTTCGAAAGCAGCGATGCGGTTTCTTCGCGGGGGACGTCGATGGTGGTGGACCAGGTGCCGGTGCGCGGGTCGATCTGGCGGTTGACGTCGTAATTCATGGGTGCGGCCTCTCTAACGATTAGACGCCTGAAGCGGCTGGAGGTAAAGTGGGGGATTGAGGTGGGGTTCGACGATGTTTTTACCTGGGCATATCTTTCTTGCGCCGTCGCAGCGGGTGCATTTTATCGGGATCGGCGGGATTGGGATGAGTGGGATTGCGGAGATCCTGCTGACGATGGGGTATAGCGTTTCCGGCTCTGACCTCAAGCGGTCCAGCGTGACCGAGCGGCTGGAGCAGATGGGCGCTGTGGTGTACATAGGGCATGCGGCGGGCAACGCGGCGGCAAGCGATGTGGTGGTGGCGAGCAGTGCGGTGAACGCGGCCAACCCGGAGGTGATGGAGGCGCGCGCGCGCAAGATTCCCGTGATCCAGCGGGCGGAGATGCTGGCTGAACTGATGCGGCTGAAGTACGGGATCGCGGTGGCGGGCATGCACGGCAAGACGACTACCACGAGCATGATCGCGGCGGTGCTGGCGGGTGGCGGGCTGGACCCGACCGTGATCGTTGGCGGGCGGGTGGATGCGTTGGGTTCGAATGCGCGGCTGGGCACCAGCCAGTACCTGGTGGCGGAGGCCGATGAGAGTGACCGCAGCTTCCTCAAGCTGAGCCCGGTGCTCGCGGTGGTGACCAACCTGGACCGCGAGCACATGGATTGCTATGCGGGCATGGAGGATGTGGACGCGGCGTTCGTGGAGTTTATGGACAAGCTGCCGTTTTATGGGGCGACCACGGCGTGTATCGACAATGACCGCCTGCGCGGGGTCCTGGGGCGGGTCAGGCGCAAGGTTTTCACCTATGGCGAGAGCACGGACGCGGATTTTCGCCTGCAGATGCTGCCGCGCACCGACGGCTGCCATGCCCGGTTTGTGGTCAATTATCGCGGCCTGCTGCTGGGCACGTTTGAGCTGCATGTGCCGGGCAAGCATAACGTGCTGAACGCTACGGCGGCGATCGCGGTGGGGGTGCAGCTTGGCATCGGCGCGGCGGAAATCGCGCATGGGCTTGCTACTTTTCGCGGCGTCGACCGGCGCTTTCAGATCAAGGGGGAGGTCCGCGGCGTGACGGTGATCGACGACTACGGGCATCATCCGACCGAGATCGTCGCGACCCTGAAGGCGGCGCGGGAGTGCGGGTACAAGCGGGTGCATGTGGTGTTTCAGCCGCATCGTTATACGCGCACGCGAGACCTGATGGCGGAGTTCGCGGCGGCGTTTCACGATGCGGATTCCGTGGAGGTGCTGGATATTTATGCGGCCAGTGAGGAGCCGATCGAAGGCATCAGCGGCCAGGCGCTGGCGGACCGCGTTGAGGGCTGCGAGGCGTGCTATGCGGCGACCGTGGCGGATGCGGTGGCGGCGCTCGTCGCCAAGGCGCGGGATGGCGATGCGGTGATGACGCTGGGCGCGGGCAGCGTGTCGCAGATTGCGCCGCTGGTGCTGGAGGCCCTGGCTGCACAGGCTGCGCGGTAGCAGCGGCGATACTCCCCTGACACTTGCAAGCGAGCCACAGGCCGGGGTCGCGCTATATTGAGGAACGGCAGTTAAGCGTGGCGATTCCTGCGGTCTTGTTGATGGGCTCGTTGCGACCTGGCGGAGTGTTTACGAAGGATGGGACCGCGGTGCTCGAAGCGCCAACCACAGATCGGGTAGCGAAGGGCGAAAAGACCGCGAAACCGGTCGCGCCTCGTCGCGTGTCCGGCGCACCGGCCTTGCGGCGTGATCTGAGCGATGATTTTGCGCGGAGCTCGCGAGTGCGGGCCGCCGGCGATGAAGAAGAATATGTGCCGCGTCGGCGCTTCAGCGGGCTGCGCTTCCGGCTGCGGGGCGGGGTACCGCGCAGTACGCTGGGTCGCGTGCTGGCGGGCGGCGGCGTGGTGCTTGGCTGCGCGGCGTTTGTGGCGGTGCTGTGGGGTGCGCGCTCGGCGATGCTGCATGATCCGCGTCTGATTATCACCTCCAGCTCATCCATCCAAACGGCGGGCAACAATCACCTGACGCGGGCGCAGTTGCTGAGTATTTTTGGCGAGGATGTAGACCGAAACATCATGACGGTGCCGCTGGCGGAGCGTCGGCGCGAGCTGGAAAGCCTGCCCTGGGTGGAGCATGCGACGGTGATGCGTCTGCTGCCGAACAAGATCCGTATCGCGATCACGGAGCGGGTGCCGGTGGCGTTTGTGCGGCAGGGCACCCATATCGGGCTGGTGGATGGCAATGGCGTGCTGCTGGAGATGAGCCCGGACACGCCGTCCGATCAGCACTACTCGTTTCCCGTGGTGACGGGGATCCTGGCAACCGATCCGGACTCCACGCGGGCGGCGCGGATGAAGCTTTATGACCGCTTCACGGCAGATCTGGACAGCGGTACGGACAAGATTTCGAAGAGCCTCAGCGAGGTCGATCTCTCCAGCCCCGAGGATGTGATGGCGTTGATCCCGAGCGGCGGGTCGGACATCCTGGTGCATCTTGGCGACGACGATTTCCTGGCGCGTTACCTGCGCTTCCAGAAAAACATCGGCGACTGGAAAACGTCGCATCCGAACCTTGCGTCGGTCGACATGCGGTATGACCGTGAGGCCGTGCTGGAGATGAAGGCGGGCACGGCCGTGGCGCCCAATGCGCCGGAGAGTGCCGCGCCGGTGGCTGCTGTAGCTGCTGCGCCGGCGGCCAAAGCTCCGAACAAGCCTGCGAAGCCTGTGGTCAAACCCGTCGCACATGCAGTGAAAAAGCCTGCGCCTGTAGTGGCAAAGCCCGCCGCGGCGCCGCCCGCCGGCGGCCATCTTCAGACTTCGTTCGCAGTGCCCGCGCACGGTGCGGTCGCAACCAAACCTCATGCCACGCAGGCGGTGCCGCAATGAATCCGAAGCTTGAGAACCTGATCACCGTGCTGGACGCGGGCAGCCAGAAAAGCTGTGTGCTGGTGGCCGAGGTGGCTGACGGCGTGCTGCGTTATCGCGGGCATGGCGTGGAGCCATCGCGGGGTATGCGCAAGGGCTTGATTGCCGAGCTGGGGCCGGCGGCGGAGGCGATCAACCGCGCCGCGTTGACGGCGGAACGCACGGCGCGCGCGAGCATCGAGACGGCCGTGATCGGCATTGGCGGGACGCATGTGCGCGGCATCAATTCACGCGGCGGCATCTCCATGGGCAGCCGCATGCGGGAGATTACGCGGGAGGAAGTGCGTGCCGCGGTGGACCGTGCGCGCAGTGTGCCGTTGCCGCCGGACCGCGAAGTGATGCACCTGCTGCCGCAGGAGTTCATCCTTGACGACCAGGCCGGCATTCACGACCCGGTCGGGATGGTAGGCAATCGGCTGGAGGTCAATCTGCACCTCTCCACGTGCTCGGGCGGCATCGCGCAGAGCGTGATTACATGCGCCAACCGCGCGGGGCTCGAGGTGACCGACACGGTGTTTGAAGGGATCGCATCGGCTGAAGCGGTGTTGTCTGCTGACGAGCGCGAATTGGGTGTCTGCCTGGTGGATATCGGCGCCGCGACGACGGAGCTTGCGGTGTTCTTTGAGGGCTCGATTGCACACACGGCGGTGCTGCCGATCGGCGGGGATCACTTTACCAACGATCTTGCGGTGGGCTTGCATGTGTCTGTCGAAGAGGCGGAAGAGCTGAAGAAGCAGTATGGCAACTGCGTGGTGACCAGTGTGCCGACGCTGGCTGAGATCGAGGTCGGCGGCAAGGGCGCGGGTCTGTCCGGGGCTGGCTCCGCGGCGCGCCTGGTGCGGCAGCGGTTTCTTGCCGAAATCCTCGAACCCCGTGCACGTGAGCTCTTCACGATGCTGCGCGATAATCTGCGTCAGGGCGGCGTGCTGGAGGCGCTGGGCGCGGGCTGCGTGCTGACCGGTGGCGGTGCGTTGCTGGTGGGGCTGCTGGACAATGCGGAGTCGCTGCTGCGGGTGCCGGCGCGTGTGGGCTCGCCGGTACACATGTCGCGCATGCCCAAAGAGCTGGAGACGCCGGCATTCTCAGCCGCTGTGGGGATGCTGCTGTACACGCATCGCACCCAGATACGGCGGGCGGGTGAAGAGCTTGGGCTCAAGGCCAAGCTGAAGTCGATCTTCGCGGGCAGCTTCTAAGCTGGTTAGGTCTCAAACGGGACATCCGAACCAAGCTGGGTACGGTACGTGGAAAACGTGTGCAGCCTTTTTGACGGCGTAATGACAGAATGAGGAATCGCGAATGCGTTTCGCGAATTGGTATTCAGCTCGATCTTAGCTTCAGGAGAACCCCTTTCCCATGTCCGAATGGAACGACGTCCCTACCGTATCCGCAACGCCCGCGGCCGCTGAGCCGGAACATGATTTGCGGATTCAGTATCATGACGCCATGCCGCGGGGCGCGCGCATCAAGGTCATCGGCGTTGGCGGGGGCGGCAACAACGCGGTCAATCGCATGATTGCGGCGCATGTGGAAGGCGTCGAGTTCATCGCGGCCAACACGGACGTGCAGGCGTTGCAGGTATCGAACGCGCCGGTGAAGCTGCAGCTTGGCGTGAAGTTGACCAGCGGGCTGGGCGCGGGGGCCAACCCCGATGTCGGTCGTCGCGCGGCGCTTGAGGATTCCGACAAAATTATCGAGGCGCTCGAAGGTGCCGACATGGTGTTCGTCACGGCCGGCCTGGGCGGCGGCACGGGGACGGGCGCGGCGCCGGTGATCGCGTCGCTGGCAAGCGAGATGGGCGCGTTGACCGTCGCGGTGGTGACGCGGCCCTTTGCGTTTGAAGGCAAGCGCCGCATGATGCAGGCGGAGCGCGGCATGCAGGAGCTGCTGGACGCGGTCGATACGGTCATCGTCATCCCCAACGAAAAGCTGCTCGCCGTGGCCAAGGATGCGGGCTTTTTTGAGAGCTTCCGCATTGCCGACGATGTGCTGCGGCAGGGCGTGCAGGGCATCTCCGACATCATCACGATTCCCGGTGTCATCAACCGCGACTTTGCCGACGTGAAGACCACCATGGCCGGCATGGGCTATGCCGTGATGGGCACGGCTGCACGCAGCGGCGAGGGCCGGGCCAAGGATGCGGCGGTGGCGGCGATGGCTTCGCCCCTGCTCGAGGCCGGTGCGATCGACGGGGCGCGCGGCATTCTGATCAACATTACGGGCTCTTCCAGCTTGAAGCTGAGCGAGGTCAATGAAGCTTCGACGATCATCCAGAACGCGGCCCATGAGGATGCCAACATCATCTTCGGCGCGGTGCTCGATGAGAGCATGGGCGACGAGGTGAAGATCACCGTCATCGCCACCGGGTTCCGCCAGCAGGAGGTGCAGACGCAGGACGCGCGCGCCCGCCGCGAACGCATGCTGGCCGAGTCCACGTTGCCTACAGTGCGCTATGATGTGCCGATGTATCGCGAGTCACGTGAGGTGCCGATTGCGCCGCGTGTGGTGACCTCCAGGCCGCCGGTGGTGGCTGGGCCTGAACCTGTGGTGCAGGCTGAGGCGCCGGCTCCAGTGGCATTCGCAGAAACCGATCTGCAGGAAGAAGTGGCAGGCCCCGCTGAAGTTGTGGAGCGTCCGCTGGTCGAGATGCATGCGGAGCCTGCGGCTGGTTTGCCGGAGCTTGTGCCCGTTCCGCGTTCCGTGTTCGACGATGATTTCTTCCAGACCTCGCGGCGCATGCAGCAGGCGGAGTCCTCTGCCGTCCCGGCCGTTCAGGATACGCGGATGCCTTCGGCGCGCGGGTTCGACTCGCCGGACGGCACGCGGCCGCTGCGGGTGCAGTTTACCGAGAGCGGGCCAGAACTCGGTCAGGCGATGGGTGTCGCGGATCCGGCTGTGCGAATGCCGACATTTACCGGCGTGCTGGCGGTCGAGCCGGCGGATGCCGACCAGTCCGATGAGCTCGATATCCCCGCGTTTTTGCGGCGCGGCCACTAGTCGTAAGGCGCAGGCGGACAAACTGTTTGCCGGTTCGTTCGTCCATGGTTAGAGATTGGTAAACTGGGACTGGCGTCTTTGGCCGGTGGCTTGCTTATCCTTTCTTGCCGCCGGTCTTTCTATGAAAAGGCAAGACGCACTGCAGGCCTGTCTTAACTTTTGCCTTGGGAGTTCACATGATTCGTTTCGCTACGCCGAAGCTATCGCCTGCGCACAACCGAATGTCTCTGCTCATGAGCCTGTTGACGGTTCTGCTGCTTTGCTTTCCGGCGCATGCGGCAAGCCGGCCCCGTGCCCATTCCAGCGCGCATGCCGCCAGCCACAGCGCCCGGGGCTCGGTCAGGACTGCCTCGCGGCATAGCCGAACGCCTGCCGTACGGGAGCGCGGCAGCAGCGCGCGGGGCCGTGTGAAGTCGGCTTCTGCCACGCGCCTGGTACGCGGTCGCCACGGCCGCGTGGTGCGGGTCGCGGCAGCGCCTGCCAAGGTGCACTATGCGGAGCGGTTTTATGCCAGCTCCTTCGCTGATAATTTGACCGCGGGCGATGTCACCGCGGGCGAAGACCCCATCGTGCGGGCCGCGGCCATCGAGGCGCTGGGTAATATGAATGGCACCGCCATGGCCATCGATCCGGCGACCGGCCGCGTGCTGGCCATGGTCAACCAGAAGCTCGCGCTCTCAAGCGGTGCGGAGCCTTGCTCGACCATCAAGCTGACCGTCGCGCTGGCTGCGTTGCAGGAAGGCATTGTCAAGCACGATACGCCGGTGGCGCTTGGCGGCGGCTATCACCTGACGTTGACCGAGGCGCTGGCGCACTCGAACAATCTCTACTTTGAAACGCTGGGCCGTGCGCTCGGCTTTGAACGTGTAAAGCATTACGCCAACCAGCTCGGCCTGGGTGAGTTGGCAGGCTACAACATCGCGGGCGAGCAGCTGGGTACGTATCCCGACCAGGAATTGCCGCAGGCCATGGGCGGCGTCGGCCGCATGTGCTCGTTTGGCGAGAGCGTGAGCATGACACCCATGCAGCTTGGCGCCATCGTGGCTGCGATTGCCAACGGCGGCACACTTTATTACCTGCAGCACCCCCAGACGACCGATGAAGTCGCCGCGTTCCAGCCCAGGATCAAGCGCACGCTGGATATCGCCCCGCTGTTGCCGGAGATGCTGGATGGGATGCAGGGCGCGGTGAACTACGGCACGGCGCGCCGCCTGAAGGCCAGCTTTACCGAGTTCCCGGTGATGGGCAAGACCGGCACCTGCTCGAACAACGGTACGCGCTTCGGCTGGTTCGGCAGCTATGCAAATACGCCCAACGGGCGCATCGTCACGGTGATTTTTCTGGAGGGCGGTCGTCCGACCTTTGGCCCCAAGGCTGCGGAGCTGACCGGGCAGTTCTATCGGTCGCTGTATGACAAAAATTACTTCACGCCGAAAAGCCAGCCGGGGAATGATGCTGCGGTGCTGGGGACACGATAGGCATTCGATCCTCAGCCCGCGACGTCGCGTCGAACTCGGCGTAGTTATCCAGGTGGTCTTTCAAGATCGTGTAGCACTCGCAGGATCGCTTGAGCAGACCTTCATGATCCAGGATGCGCAGGTTGCCCCGGACATAGGTGATCAAGCCTGCTTCCTTGAAGAGGTGGGCCGTCAAGGAGACGCTGGGGCGGGAGCTGCCGAGCATGTCGGCCAGAAACTCATGCTTGATCCTGAAAGTGTCGCAATTGGCGCGGTCGGCACAAAGCAGCAACCAGCCGGCCAGGCGCTGCTCCAGGCCATGCTTGGCGTTGCAGCCGGCCGATTGGAAAGCCTGCAGCAATTGCGCCTGCACATAGCGCAGGGTTAGATCGTGAAAGAGCTCGCCAAGTTCGAATTCCGCGCGGGCAGCTTCGAGTGTGCAGAAGTACCCGTCGCCGCCAATCTGGGTGTAGACCCTGTTCAGGCTGCGCCGCGTTCCCATCAGCGCGGAGACCCCGACCACGGACTCAAAGCCGAACATGCAGACTTCCACCTGGCTTCCATCGCGAAAGGTGTTGGTCATGGAAGCCATACCCGTCTCTAGAAAATAAAGACGGTCTACGGTGGAGCCGGGAAACTCTATTTCGTGGTTTACCTTGAATTCCACAGGCTTCAAGGCGAGCCGCTTGATCACGTCTGACGGCAAGGCGTTCAGCAGGGTATTACGATAAATTCGGGCTTGCAAGGCGAACCACCCTTCCCGCATCGGTTGAGCGCGATCGTACCATTTCGCCACAGCCGCCTTTGCAAGCTACCTTACATAGTGAGGCCCGCCGGAGCCTCCTCACGGAACCGTTCGCTGATTTCGCGTGCGTACACCTGGTGCGAGACGCGGGGTGGCGCGTCGCCCTGGTGCAGGGCAAAGACGCGGTCGCGGATCTCCGTATCGGCGTGCGTGGTGCGTTCGCGGGAGCGCAGGTAGTCGATCCACGATTCCATGATGAACGTCTCATTGAGGTGCGTCGGGTCGTTGGCATCGCGGTAAATGCCCCAGCGCACCGCGCCGTCCCGCAAACGCACGCCGCGCAGCTCATGGATGCGGCGAGTGAATTCAATATAGTGCTCGAGCGGGATGAGGTACTCGAGTGAGATGCGAACCGGCCCTTCGGTCGGGTCGGGGCCCTGATCTTCCACGCCGATGAGCTCCGGCGCGGGCCGGGTGTACTGATGCGGGGTGAAGTCCGGCAGCGGCCCATGCAGGATGCGGAAGCGATAGACGATCGGCAGCGTGACCAGCAGGCCGGCGCCGGATGCGGCCAGCGAAAAGCGGGGAGACAGGTGCTCCGCCAGCGAGCCCCACAGCACAGAGCCGAGCGCCATACCGCCCTGGAACGTCATCATGTAGGTGCCGAGCGCGCGCGCCGTGATCCAGGGCGGCACGGAAAGCTGCACGGACGTGTTGATGGAGGACATGGTGCTGGTCCAAGCGGCGCCCGCCAGGATGAGCGTGGGGATGATGACCCACGGCCGGGGCACGAACGCGAGTAGAAACAGCGCGAGCGCCTGGTAGAGCGAGGTCGCGGTGAGTAGCTGGTCCGTCGTAAAGCGCTTGCGGATGCGCGGCAGCTGGGTGGCCGCCAACAGCGCGCCCAGGCCCAGCGCGCCGTTCAGGATGCCGTAGCCGATGGCCCCATGATGCAGATCCTGCTTGGCCACCACGGCAAGCAGCGCCCAGATAGCCGAGACGAAAAACGGAAACGTAAACGCACGCACCAGCGTGGCCTGCAACGGCGGTGAGTAGCGCACGTAGCGCAGACCGCCCCGGATGGACCCCGCAATGCGCTCGGACGGCAAAGCGGACTTGAACAGCGGCATCCGCTTCCAGTTCACCAGCACGTAAATGACGCCGGCAAAGGAGATGGCATTCAAGGCGAACACCGCGCCGGCGCCATCGTGCGTGGACTTGAAGGCGGCCACCATGAGCCCGCCCAGTGCAGGCCCCACCGCACGCGCCAGGTTGTTGGAGGCCGCGTTGAGGGAGACGGTATCCGGGATGAGTTCGCGGGGCACAAGCTCCGGCACAATCGCCTGCCAAGCCGGGTTGTTGAGCGCGGAGCCGACGTTCAGCAGGGTGGTAAAGCCCAGCAGCGCCCAAGGCGAAATGTGGCCGAAAAACGTGAACACCGCCAGCAAAACCACCGAGCCCAGCATCCACGATTGCCAGAAGATCAGCAGCTTGCGCCGGTCGAAAATATCCGCCGTCGCACCCGCGATAAGGCCAAAGATCAGCACTGGCAAGGATGCGGCCGTCTGCATGAGCGCAATCAGCAACGGCGAGCTGGTCAGCGCGGTCATCAGCCAGGTGCCGGCGGTATCCTGCATCCACGTGCCGACCGAAGAGACCGTGGACGCAATCCAGCGGTCGCGAAACAGGGCGATGCGCAGCGGCGCGAAGCCTGAGGTGATGGCGGGCGCGGCAGCTTCAGCGGCGGGGGCGGTATCGGGCGAAGAAAGAGGCACGGGGTTAGTTTACTTGGGGCTCGAGAGGCTGACTTGCCTCTGGCTTAAAGAGGAAAGCCACGCAGCGCGGTGGGGGCTGTTGCGTGGCTATTCCGGTAAAGCAACGAAGTGGGTGGACTTCGTTAAGGCCGGCTCAACTCAACGCAAGCGCGAGGAGCCATGCCCTAAAAAGACTTTACGTAAGTTGAAGCCGCACGTCAAGGGGGGTTGAGGAAAAACCTCGCCAAAAACTCAGGAAGCCGCGTCCAGCTTGAACTTTACGCGGATGCAGGAGGCACGGCTCATCGAGCTGTCGAGCTGCATGAGCAGGTTGGATCCATCGGCATAAAACACCCAGGTGGACTTGCCCGCGGTCAGGGTAAACGTGTGCAGCGCAACCGGTTTGCCGTCGAGTGTGCCGGTGGCGTCCGGGCCTTTGGTAAACAGTGCATCGAACGCATTGTTGCCGCTACCGGCGGCCGGTCCGGCGCTACCGCCTTCCGGGTCCACGGGAGCGCCGCCGCCGCCCTGGTGCGGCACCACGATGCTGTACAAATTGTCGGCGGTTGGGTGCGTGACTGCGTGCAACAGAAAAGCCTGGGCCGCACCCGCGTCGTACATGGGCAGCAGGGTAAAGGCCGGCTTCACGGCAAGCTGGTGCGCTTCCTGCACGCTGCCGGAGCTCGTACCGATGGTGAGCTGCGTCCGCGCCTTGTTGGGGTTGTAGGACGTGTGGCCCTGATTCGCCACGTCAGTCGACCCGCCTTCGACGTACAGGTAGGTCTCGTCGTACTTGAACTCGTCGCCCAGGTCCGTATCGTTACCGTTCAGCTTGGTGCCGATGCGGCTGGAAAGCTGATAGCCGCTCTTGGTCTTCTTCAGCGTGTACGTGTCATGGCCGATGGAACGCTTGCCCGCCACCACATCAAAGCTGTTAGCCTGCGCCAGCGCGAAGGGCAGCGCCGCAAAAGCAACAAGGGCCTGTAAGACGACTTTACGAATCATACGAACCTCATCCTTCGGCTAGGGCTTGGCGAGCGGTGCCGCAGCCGGCGGCTGCGACGGCGTACCCATGTTGATCTTGAAGTTCTGCCGCACATAGCTCGCGTGGAAAGCCGGCGCATTGACCAGCATAAGCTGATCCTTTTCGTCCGCATACATGATGATGCGCATCTTGCCCGCGCCCAGCACATAGGTATGCAGCAGGAAGGGTTTGCCATCGCCGATGGACCCGGACGTATCCTTGCCCTGCAGCATGACCACTTCCAGTGCATCGCCGTTGGGAGGCAGCAGAGGACCATCCGCGGCCGCGCCGGGTTCAGGCGTCTCGCCGCCGCCACCGCGACGGCCGCCGCCACCGCCGCCGCCGCCGAACGCGCCGCCGCCTGGGATCAGCAGGCTATAGGTGTTCTTCTCCGTCGGGTGCGCCTTGACGAACAGCAGTGCGGCCTGTACGGCGCCCGCATCGAACGGCGTAAGCAGAATCAGGTCAGGCTTGACCTGCGCGATGTTGGTCTGGTGCGCGCCGCCCAGCACGCGCCCCAGCGTCACGATGTCGCGGGCTTTCGAAGGCACAAATGCGCTCTGCAGATTGGTGTTGTGATCGACCGCACTCCCATCCAGAAAGCTGTACGTGTCGCTGTACTTGAACTCATCGGTCGTGTCCGTATCCGCGCCGCCCAGGCGGAAACGGCCGCGCTCCACCATCTTGATGCCACCCTTGACCGGCTCCAGCGTATAGCTTGACGTGCCGATCTTCTTGCCATCCAGGCCCAGGTCGAAAACATTACTTTGGGCCATCGCGGCCAGAGGCACGGTGACAACAGCAGCAGCGACTACAAAGCGCAGAATGATCAAGGTCGATGGGTTCCTTGCAGATTGAAATGGTGGGTCTAGGAAAAGTATACGAGCAGAATCCCCCAGAGTTTCGGGCCGGACGAAAGTTCGCCCGGCCCGTCTGGTCCCCATCGATGCGACCGCGCTACAGGCGGCAGATCAGCAGTTCACGCTCGTAGATCATTTCCGGCGGCAGGTGGTCATGCAGCAGCAGGAAGAGTTCTTCATGGCCCATCACTTCCTTCTTCCAGGCCTCACGATCCACCGTCTGCAGCACGTTGAACTGCGCTTCGCTGAAGTCCATCCCATCCCACTGCATATCGCTGTAGCTTGGCGTCCAGCCAATGGGCGTTTCCTTGCCCAGCACCCGGCCCCGCACCCGGTCCACGATCCATTTCAGCACGCGCATGTTCTCGCTGTAACCGGGCCAGAGGAATTTGCCTTCCTCATCCTTGCGGAACCAGTTGACGTGGAACACGCGCGGCGTGGAGGTCAGGTTGCGCTGCATCTTGAGCCAGTGCCGGAAGTAGTCGCCCATGTGGTAACCGCAGAAGGGAAGCATGGCCATGGGGTCGCGCCGTACCGTGCCGACCTTGCCGCCCGCGGCCGCAGTGGTCTCAGAGCCCATGGTGGCGCCGGTGTACACGCCGCCCGACCAGTTGAAAGCCTGGTATACCAGCGGCATCGTCGTAGGCCGGCGCCCGCCGAAAATGATGGCGGAGATCAACACGCCGTCCGGGTCTTCCCAGGACGGGTCGATCGTGGGGCACTGGCTGGCCGGCGCCGTGAAGCGCCCGTTGGGATGCGCCGCGGGCGTGGCGGAGGCGGGCGTCCACGGGTTGCCGCGCCAGTCGATCGCTTCCGCCGGCGGTGTGTCCGTCATGCCCTCCCACCAGATGTCGCCGGTGGGTTTGCCGTCCCTGGTCACCAGCGCCACGTTGGTAAAGATCGAATTCTTCTTCAGCGTCGTCATGGCGTTCGGGTTGGTCTTGTCGCTGGTCCCCGGCGCCACGCCGAAGAAGCCGTACTCCGGGTTGATGGCGCGCAGCTGGCCCTTCGCATCCGGCTTGATCCACGCGATATCGTCGCCCACCGTCCACACCTTCCAGCCTTCAAAGCCGGCAGGCGGAATCAGCATGGCGAAGTTCGTCTTGCCACACGCGCTGGGGAACGCCGCCGCGACATACGTCTTTTCATGCTGCGGCGACTCCACGCCGACGATCAACATGTGCTCCGCCATCCATCCTTCATCGCGCGCGATGTTGCTTGCAATTCGCAGCGCGAAGCACTTCTTGCCCAGCAGCGCATTGCCCCCGTAGCCCGAGCCGTACGACCAGATCTCGCGCGTCTCCGGAAAATGCACAATGTATTTCGTATCGTTCTGCGGCCAGGCCACATCCTTCTCACCCGGTGCCAGCGGTGCCCCCACACTGTGCAGGCACGGCACCACCCGCTTCTCATCCTTGTCGATCTCCGCGTACACCGGCTTGCCGATCCGCGCCATGATCCGCATGTTCACCACCGCATACGCCGAATCGGTAAGCTGCACGCCAATCTGCGACATCGGCGACCCGACAGGCCCCATCGAAAACGGCATCACGTACATGGTGCGCCCGCGCATCGAGCCTTTAAACAGGCTCTTCAGCTTCTTGCGCATCACAAACGGATCTTCCCAGTTATTCGTGGGCCCGGCATTGTCCTTCGAAAGCGAACAGATGTACGTCCGGTCTTCCACCCGCGCCACATCGTTCGGCGACGAACGCGCGTAGTAGCAGCCCGGCCACAGCTTCTCATCCAGCCGCGTAAACGTGCCCGCGTCCACCAGTTCCTGCTTGAGCCGCGCGTCTTCCTCATCTGACCCATCCAGCCAGTAAACACGGGCCGGCTGACAGAGGTCGGCCATCTTTTCCACCCAGCGCACCAGGTGCTTGTTGGTGGTTGGCGGGGTTTGTGGCGTAAAGGCAGTATCTGCGTGAACTGCGGGCTTGTTGGTCTGCGGAGCGAGCATGGTCGGCATAGGGGAGCGAATTCCTTTGCCATCAAGTCTTTTCCCAGCGATGAAGCACTGTCAACTTTCCCACGGCAACCTGGCCGGATAACGAACGGTAATTCGCATTCGCAATGGTCAGTCCACTTTCAAGTAAGCTGGTCGTCAGAGAATTCTGCCCTATGCCCAAGCTTCCCGCAGCCCTGCTTTGCGCCTTGTTCCTGCTCTCCGCTGCAGCCTCACTCGCCGGCCAGGGCGATCCGGCGCGCGCCTTTGACCCCGCCACCGCCGCCCAGCGCAAGCCCGGCACCACAGTGCGTATCGATCTCATCGGCGACTCCACCCAGACCGACAATGCCGGCTACGGCCGCGGCTTCTGCGCCAACCTCACCGCCGCCGTGGACTGCGTCAACATGGCTCGCGGCGGCGCCAGCACCAGGACGTTTCGCACACTCGGCCTGTGGGACCGCGCGCTCCAGACCAGGCCCGACTACATGGTCATCCAGTTCGGCCACAACGACATGGAAAGCCCGGAGCACAACGCCCGCCAGACCACCATGGCCGAGTATGAAGCCAACCTCCGCGCCTTCATCACCGAGGCCCGCGCCGCCCACATCACGCCCGTGCTCTGCACCCCCATCACCCGCCGCTACTTCGGCCCCGACGGCAAAATTCACTCCGACCTGCTCGCCCATACCGACATCATGAAGCGCGTCGCCGCCGATATGAAGGTGCCGCTGATCGACCTGCAAAGCGAGAGCATCGCCTACCTCGACAAGCTCGGCGAAACCGTAGCGAACCGCCTCGCCATCACCAAAAAAGACAAGGATGGCGCCACCATCACGGACAAGACCCACCTCAACTGGTGGGGCAGCTACGTCTTCGGCCGCATGGTGGCAGAGGACCTCGGCCGCGTCGTCCCCAGGCTCAGGCCCTACGTGCTCCCGGACCCCGCCGTGCTGCCGCCGGATGGCGTCCGCGCCATGGCGATCCTGCGCGGCGCACCGGTAAAAATCATCCTCGTGGGCGACTCCACCGTAGCCCCCGGCGGAGGCTGGGGACCGGGCTTCTGCAAGGTCCTCACACCCAACGTCACCTGCCTGGATGTGGCGCTGAATGGCCGCTCCAGCAAAAGCTTTATCGAGGAAGGCGCCTGGGCAAAAGCTCTCGCGCTGCATGGCGACTACTACCTCATCCAGTTCGGCCACAACGACCAGAAGCCGGACCTCGCACGCCACACCGATGCCGACGGCAGCTTCCAAACCTACCTCGAACGCTACGTCGCGGACGTCCGCGCCATACACGCCACGCCCGTGCTGGTCACGTCGCTCTCACGCCGCAGCATGAAGGATGGCAAGATCATTGAAGACCTGAAAGACTACGCCGCCGCTACTAAAAAGGTAGGAGCAGAGGACGGCATCAGCGTCATAGACCTCAACGCATTTTCCACCGCCCTGCTCAACCACATGACGCAGCAGCAGGCCGACGCCTACGACGCCACCGGACACGCCGACGAGAAAGCCGAAAACGCCGGCCCCGCCAAGCTCGACCGAACCCACCTCAACCCGCTCGGCCAGGCCCTGTTCGGCCGCATGGTCGCCGACCAGCTCATCCGCACCCAGGTCGAGCTCGGCCCCGACGTCAAAGGCGAACCTGAAGGCCAGAGCATCGTACCGACGCTTACGCCGGCCGTCAGCCAATAGCCGTATTTACCAGCGCCTTCGCCTCGGTCTGGATCTGCTTCAGATGCACTTCGCCCTTAAAGCTTTCGGCATAGATCTTGTACACATCTTCGGTGCCGCTGGGCCGCGCCGCAAACCAGCCTTCCGCCGTCGTCACCTTAAGCCCGCCGATGGCCGCATGGTTGCCCGGCGCCTCCGTCAGCACGCTCGTAATCTTGTCCCCGGCAAGCGTGGTTGCGGTCACGTCCGACGCATTCAACTTGCTCAGCTTCGCCTTCTGCTCCGGGGTTGCCGCGGCGTCGATCCGCTGGTACACCGGGTCACCATACTGAGCCGTCAGCGACTTGTACAACTCACCCGGATCCTTGCCCGTGACGGCCGTCATCTCTGCCGCAAGTAGCCCCATGATCAAGCCGTCCTTATCGGTCGTCCAGACCTTGCCATTGCGCCTGAGAAAGCTCGCCCCCGCAGACTCTTCGCCAACAAAACCAAGCGTGCCGTCGATGAGTCCATCGACAAACCATTTGAAGCCTACCGGCACCTCCAGCATGGGCCGCCCCAGCCCTTTCGCCACACGGTCAATCATGCTGGACGAGACCAGCGTCTTGCCGATCCCCACGCTCGCCGACCACTCCGGCCGATGCGTAAACAGGTACTCGATCGCCACGGCAAGGTAGTGGTTCGGGTTGAGCAAACCAACCGAGCGCGTCACGATGCCATGGCGGTCATGGTCCGTATCGCACGCCCACGCCACGTCGAATTTATCCTTGTTCGCAATCATGGAAGCCATAGCGTTCGGGCTCGAGCAATCCATGCGGATCTTGCCGTCCCAATCGAGCGTCATGAAGCGAAACGTCGGGTCGACATAGGGGTTCAGCAGCTCGACCGACAGGTTGTACTGGTCGATGATGCGCGGCCAGTAATACACACCCGCGCCGCCCAGCGGATCGACCGCGAGCTTCAACCGAGAGTTCTGCAGCGGATCGAAATCGATCACGTTGCGCAGGTCATCGACATACGCCGTGACATAGTCATGCCGGTGCGTGGTATCCGCATTGAGCGCGCGGCTGTACGGGATGCGCTTCACACCGGCAAGCTTGCCAGTGATCAGCTCGTTAGCACGATTTTCAATCCACTTGGTCGCGGCAGTATCGGCCGGGCCGCCGTTGGGCGGGTTGTATTTAAAGCCGCCATCCTCGGGTGGGTTGTGGCTCGGCGTAATCACGATGCCGTCCGCAACCCCAGTCACCCGGTCCCGGTTGTACGTGAGGATGGCATGCGAAAGCGCAGGCGTCGGCGTAAAGCTCAGCTCCACATCCACCATCACCGTCACGTCATTGGCCGCGAGCACCTCGAGCGCAGTCGAAAACGCCGGCGCGGAAAGGGCATGGGTGTCCATCGCGAGGAACAGCGGCCCGCTGATCCTGTTGCTTGTCCTGTACTCCACAATCGCCTGTGAAATCGCGGCGATATGGTCATCATTGAAGCTGGTCGAAAACGCCGATCCACGATGCCCCGAGGTCCCGAACGCCACGCGCTCGGCCGCCACCCCGGGGTCCGGGTGAAGGTTGTAATAGGCGGTAATCAAACGGGGAACATCGACGAGAGTATCGAGCGAGGGATGCTGGCCGGGCTGGTTCGACATAGAATTCCTTCTTCACAAACGTAAGCATTAGAGCGACTCTACACCTGCGTTGGATGCCTGCCGTCGCGCAAACCAGGCAAGCCAAAGCGCAGCTACCGCCGCCAACAAACTTATCATCAGCCCCAGGGTCCGGTCCCGCGTGCGTGCAAATACAAGCGTGATCTGATCCTCGCCCGCCGGCACCGCGACCGCCAGCAGCCCATCGTTGCGCTCCGGCTCCACAGGCTGCGCCGCCACGCCATTCACCAGCACACGCCACGCCGGATATTGCCGCCGGTTCAACACCAGCAACGAAGGGCAGGGCAGTGTCACCGTAAACTCACTCGCCACCGGTCCGCCTGGCGCAACCGGCGCGGCCACATTCACATCGCCTCCCAGGCACACGCTCCAGAAGCCCGGATCATGCGGTCGCAGCGCATCCGCATCGGCATCCGCGGGCGTGTACTCGTCGGTACTCTCGGTCCCGGCGGTCGAGTGAAACAGCGCCACGCGCGCCCGCACCGTGTCCTCCGCATAGCAGCGTTGATGGAAGATCCGCCACGCCGGCACAATCAACACACAACCCAGAACCGTCGCGCCAACCAGCGCTCTGCTCCTCTGCATCTGCGGCAGCGACCACGCCACAAGCAACAGCAAGACCGTCCCCAGCAGCGCACAAAGCCGCCAGGGAAACTGCAGATACGCAAGCTCCGGCACGTGCGCCCATACGGGCAAGGCCAGCGGCGTAAGCAATACCGCGATCCCCACCGCCAGCGCCAGCAACGCCCGCACACGCCACTCCCTGCGCCGCCAAAGCATTGCGCCGGCCAGCGCAATTGCGACCAGCAAGCCGACCGCGATCCACGAAGCCTTCCGCAGCACCGCATCATGAAACATGGTGTCATCGGTCGCCGGCAGCATGTGATGAAACAGCGTGTTGTCGACGATCCGCATGCCGCCGATCATCGCCATCTCCGACTGGATCCAGCGCCGCTCATACGCCGCCGGCAGCAGATAAAACGCGGGCAGAGCCAGCCCCAGGGCTGCACCACCCACCGCCCCGGCCAAGACCCCCCAGCCCTCTCGCACCAGCACCAGCCGCAGCGCGAGCAACACCGCCACGGCATAACAGCCCATCACCGCCGCCGGCGCATTGGTCAGCCACAGCAGCGCAATGGGCACGGCAAGCCCCAGCACCCGCACGCGCGCCCGCAGCGCCGCGGCCAGCAGCAGAGGCATCCACACCGCGGCCAGCAGCTCGCCATACGCGGTGCGCTCGTACGCCGTAAACAGCACGTAAGGATTGGCAAGATAGCCCACCGCCACCAGCGTCGCCGCACCTTCGCCCACATACTCGCGCGCCACCTTGTAGCCCGCCAACCCCGCGCCCGCCAGGCACACCCACGTAAACACCAGCGGCACCGCAGCCCACGGCAGCACCAGTCCCAAGCCCGCACCCAGCAGCCATGACAGCGGCGGATAAAACAGAAACCGCGGCTCGCCAGCGTTGTAAGCCGGCGTAAAAGCCCAGTGCGGATAGCCCCCATGCGCCATCTGGTTCGCGGCTTCCAGCCAGCTCAGCAGGTGAAAGTCGAAATCATGCCCACAGCTCGGCCCGGCAAACAGCATCGGCGCAATCGCCGCCAAAGCCGCCAACCCGATCACCCCACACGCAAGCCGCACACGCATGCGTCCACCATACATGGAGCCGAGCTTGCCACTCGATCAGGCCGCCCGTTTGGGCTGCACCAGGCGCACCGGCTCGTCCTGCCATGACACCATCGCGTCATAAGCCTGCTGCGCGGCTCTTGCCTCATCCAACGCATGCATGGCGTCCTGCCGGGCCAGCGCCGCGGCCTGCGACGCCATCTCCGCCCGCACTTCCGCCGCGGCCGCATTCGCCTCCTGCGCTGCCGCATCGGCTCGCAACGCGGCTTCCCGCGCCATCATCGCTTCCACGGCCGCACGTTCCAGCAGCCCTTCCAATCTCTCGACCGCGGATGGCTCCGCCCGGATCTGCACTTCGCTTTCCACTACTCTTCCATCGGGGGAAGCCGTGACCACCGGCGAAGCCGCCCGGATGGCCTCCGCAATCTTCACCGCTGCTGGCGAAATCTGTCGCACAGGCCCAGCCACCGGCTCGGCGGATAGTATCGACGGCGCCACAGCCATCACCGGCCTGTTCGCCGCTTTATCTTCCGCATGCTCGAGCCAACGCCCCCGCAGCGCGACGATGCATGGAGCCATCAACATGAGAAAAAACAGCAAAATTAAAATCGCATCCATCAGGCCCTCATTCAGCCGCAAGCTTTACTATCTGCTGTGCGCCTGTAGTCTAGCCGGTTTGACGCGGCAAACGTCTCGCACCTTAGTAACTAACTCGTTACTATCAGGCTTCTTCCCGCCGCCGTTATCATGGCTTTATGATTCCTCTCGCAGACGCCCAGGCCCGCGCACGCAACATCAAGGTCCTCGTCTTTGACGTCGACGGCGTCCTCACCAATGGCGACATCACCATGATCCCGCAGCCCGATGGCTCCGGCCTCGAGGTCAAGGCCTTTGGCGCCCATGATGGCCTGGGCATCTCACTCGCGCGCCTCGGCGGCATTCGCATCGGCATCATCACCAAGCGTCAGTCCGCCACGGTCGCCATCCGCGCGCGCGACCTCAAGATCGAATTCGTCTACCAGAACCAGGCCCACAAGCTGCAGGCCGCGCAGGAAATCTGCGACAAGGCCGGCATCACACTCGACGAGCTCTGCTATGTCGGTGACGACATTGTCGACCTGCCCGTCATGCGCGTCTGTGGCCTCGCCATCGCCACCGCCAACGCCCGCCCGCAGGTCAAAGCCGCCGCCCAGTGGATCACTCCGCTTCCCGGCGGAGAAGGCGCCGGCCGCGACGCCATCGATTTCCTCCTGGAATCACAAGGCAGCCTGAGTCGCGTTATCGAGCAATACCTCAACCCTGACGACCCCACTGCCCGTGCCAGCGACATCGGCACCGGCACCATGTAGCATGCGCGCCTTCCTTTTCATCGCAGCCGTCTGCCTGCTGCCTTCTGCAAGCGCCCAGTCGACCCCAGCCCAATTCACGGCTCAGCAGATGCTGGCCACCACCCGCGCCCTGTACGATGCGCCGTTCAGCCGCGGACTCGTCACCTTCGATTGCTCCGTCCGTTTCGACTGGCAGGAGCACTACATCTCGGTGCTGGGAGAGGTGCCGCCGGCCGCGCAGGCCGCCATCCGCCTGCTCAAAACCATCGGCCATCGCGTCGTGGTCGACCACAACAGCGCGACGGTCTCTCCGGTCCATGCCGTCGCGGATCTCGACGCCGTACCGCACGCCGAGGAGCTCGAGAAGGTGTTCACCAGCATGGTCGCCAATGGCCTCAACGCATGGCTTCCTTTCGCCACCAACGTCATCCTGCCCGTGGGGCAAACGCCCTATACCGTAGAGACGCTACCCACCGGCTACAAGCTTTCGCTCAGCGGGCAGGGCGTCCAGGCGCAACTGGTGCTTGCGTCGGATTTCCGCCTCACCAGCGGAGTCGCCCAGCAGCCGCAACCCGTCCGCTTTGAGACATCCTTTGAGCGTGGCCCGCAGGGCTTCCTGCTCACCAGCGTCCGCACCGGCGACACCACCGACTCAGAACTCGATCAACGCGCCACCTTCACCTACAGCTACGAGCCCGTGCAAGGCCTGCACCTGCCCACGCACGTCACCGTTACACCCGCCCGCACGGAAATCTGGCAATACGACCTCAATGATTGCAAGGTAGTGAAAAATATCAGCGTGGAAGCCCTGCCACCCCCGTCTTAGGTCGCAAACGCCCGGCCGGGTCGCTTCTTCTCAACTCTTAACATCTATCAGCCACTAGTCAGTTATCATGACCCAAGCTCGCTCCTAATCCGAGACATTGGCGAGTCCACCTATCTAGCAAAATTTAAGGGTCCTATGTCCTTCTCCGGTCACCCCCGTCTCATCGTTCCGGGCTCTCGCGTCGGCGAGCTTTTACTTGGCAAGCCTTTCCTGGCAAAGACCAAGCTCGATGGCTACAAGCCTCGCGTCAGCCATGACCTGAACGAGCGGTCCTTGCTCTTCGAGGCCTCCGGCATCGACCTCTGCATCGACGCCCGCACCAACAAACTCAAATCCATCGGCATTCTATTTACCCTGGCAGGACAGCGGCTGGACTTCAACGGTGCCACCGTTTCCGGCATAAGGCCAGGCTCCACTGAAGCCGAAATCATCGAGAAACTCGGCAAACCCGATAAGGTCGGCTCCAGCTATCCCATGCCCCGCAAGCGCATGAGCCGTAGCTGGTGCAGCTACGACAACGGCATCGCCTTCGAGTTTTCCGCCGATAAACGTGCCGACCTGATCACCATCTTCCCCGGGCACTAAGCGCCCGCAGGCGAACAAACTGCGAATCGGCTATCATAGCCCATGCTCGCTGCCGCGCCGGCCATCCCGCAATCCCTCACTTGGGCCCACCCCATCGTGCAGGAGTGGTTTGTCAGCAAATTCGGCACCCCCACTGAGCCGCAGGAGGCCGGCTGGCCCGCCATCCTGCGTGGCGAAACCACCCTCATCTCCGCCCCCACGGGGTCAGGTAAAACCCTCGCGGCGTTTCTCGTCTGCATCGACCACCTCCTCCGCAAAGCCATCGCCGGCACCCTCGCCCCATGCACCGAAGTCCTCTATGTCTCGCCCCTGAAAGCCCTCTCGAACGACATCCAGAAGAACCTCGACGGCCCCCTCGCCGAGATCCTCGCACTCGCTCTCGAGCGCGGCTTTCTCGCCTCCACCATCCGCACCGGTGTGCGTACCGGCGACACCCTCACCAAGGATCGCGTCGCCATGCTCAAGCACCCGCCGCACATCCTGGTCACCACGCCCGAAAGCCTCTACATTCTGCTCACCGCGCAGAAATCCCGCGAGAATCTGCGCCGCGTCCGCACGGTCATCGTCGATGAAATCCACGCCGTCGCCGACGACAAACGCGGCGCCCACCTGGCACTTTCGCTCGAGCGGCTCGAAGCTCTCGTCTGCGGCACCAATACGCTATCCCCGGGTGCGATGCTCACCGGCCTGCAAACCCCGCCGCAACGCATCGGCCTCTCCGCCACGCAGAATCCCATCGAGCTTGTAGCCGCTTTCCTCACCGGCAAACGCAAGCCCGCGACCATCGTGCAGGTAGGCCAGCGCCGCACCCTTGACCTAGCCATTGAAGTGCCATCGGACGAGCTCGGTTCCATCGCCACCACCGCCATGTGGACGGAAATCTTCGACAAGCTCGCCGCCGTCACAGACCATCACCGCAGCACGCTCGTCTTCGTCAACACCCGCCGGCTGGTTGAGAAAATCGGCTTCGAGCTCTCCAACCGGCTCGGCCCGGAGCATGTCGCCGGCCACCACGGCTCGCTCTCCCGCACGCTCCGCCTGGACGCCGAACAACGCCTCAAACGCGGTGAAATCAAGATCCTCATCGCCACCGGCTCGCTTGAGCTCGGCATCGATATCGGCGACATCGACCTCGTCTGCCAGATCAACACCACGCGCAATATCGCCGTGGCCATGCAGCGCGTCGGCCGCGCCGGCCACTGGCGCGGAGCCATTCCCAAGGGCCGTTTCTTCGCCACCACACGCGACGATCTTATGGAGCAAGCCGCGCTCATCAGCAAGATGCGTGCCGGCGAGCTCGACCTGCTCGAAATCCCCGACGCCCCCATCGACGTGCTCATGCAGCAGATCGTTGCCGCCTGCGCCGCCGAGCCCTGGCCCGAGCATCTCCTCTACGAAACCTTTCGTAGCGCCTACCCCTACCGTTCGCTCACCCGCGAGCACTTCGAAGAGCTCCTCCACCTCCTCCATGAGGGCATCGAATCCACCCGCGGGCGCTATGGCGCGTACCTCTTGCGCGATCAAGTTGCAGGCCACCTGCACCCTCGCCGCGGTGCCCGCATGACCGCCATCGCCAACGGCGGCGCCATCCCGGACACCAGCCTCTTCGCCGTCATCCTGCAACCGGAAGGCGTCCAGATCGCCACGCTCGACGAGCACTTCGCGGTCGATTCCTCACCCGGCGACGTCGTCCTGCTCGGCAACAACTCCTGGCGCATCCAGAAGATCGAATCCGTCGGCCGCGTCCTGGTGGAAGACGCCCACGGCGCCCCACCCACCATCCCGTTCTGGGAGGGTGAAGCCCCGCAACGCACCGCCGTCCTTTCCTCCGGCGTCGCCGACCTCCGAGTAGCCATCGCGGACCGCACACCTGACGTAGCCCCCGCCGACGTCCACCCCACCCATCTCATCGTCGCCCAATGCATCGTCTGGCTCAAGCAGGAAACCGGCGTTTGCCGCTCCGGAGCCCTGCAGCTTATCGCTTACGTCGTGGCCGGCCGGGCCGTCCTCGGCGCCGTCCCTTCCGCCACCACCATCATCGCCGAGCGCTTCTTTGACGATGGCGGCGGCCAGCAACTCATCCTCCACACCCCCTTCGGCGGCCGCGTCAACAAGGCTTGGGGCCTGGCCCTGCGCAAGCGTTTCTGCCGCGGCTTCAACTTTGAGCTGCAGGCTGCCGCCACCGACAACGGCATCAACATCTCGCTCGCCGAGCAGCACTCCTTCCCACTCGCCGACGTCTGGCAATTCCTCTCCGAGCACACCGCCAAAGAGCTGCTCGAACAGGCCTCCATCACCTCGCCCATCTTCAAAAATCGCTGGCGCTGGGCCGCCGGCCGCTCCCTCCAACTGCTCAGAATGTCCAAGGGCAAACGCATCGCGCCGCAGATTCAGCGCACCCGGTCCGACGACCTCATGGCCAACGTCTTCCCGCAAGCCGCGGCCTGCTTTGAAACCATCGTCGGCGACATTCAGATTCCCGACCACCCGCTCGTCCGCGAGGTCATGAAGGACGTCCTCCAGGAGGCCATGGACCTCGAAGGCCTGGTCGTCATCCTGCGCGGCATCGCCGACGGCACCATCACCTGCCTGGCTGTCGACACGCCCAACCCCAGCGTCTTCGCCCACGAGCTCATCAACGCCATGCCCTACGCGTATCTGGATGAGGCCGACGCCGAAGCCCGCCGCGCCCGCGCCACCACCCTCCGCCGGGCCTTACCCGCGTCGGCTCAGGGTGATGCGGGCCATTTAGACCAGCAAGCCATCGACACCGTCCGTGCCGAACTTTGGCCCGACCTTCGCGACGACCACGAACTCCATGACCTGCTACTGACGCTCGTCGTCCTTCCCCTTCGCTTCCTCGACCACGACAAAACCCACGACTGGCCCATCTTTTACGAGCGTCTCCTCCGCGCCGGCCGCGCCCAGACCCTCGATTTCGGTGGCCACCCGTGCTGGGTTGCCACCGAGCGACTCCCCTACGCACAAGCCCTTTTCGATCAAGCAACAACCACGGTTACAAATTCAGAAGCCGTTGCGAAATGTGTGCAAGGCTGGTTACAAATTCTCGGCCCCGTCACCGCCAACGATCTCGCCCACACCCTCGGCATCCCACCCGCGCCCATTTTCCAGGCCTTCCTCGCCATGGAGATGCAGGGCCTGCTCCTGCGCGGCGTCTACGAGCACCCACCCACAACCGACGACCACGCCATCGAGTGGTGCGAGCGCCGCATCCTCCAGCGCATCCATCGCCTCACCCTCGGCACGGCCCGCAAGCGCGTCGAACCCGTCGCCCCGGCCGTCTTCATGCGCTGGCTCCTCACCTGGCAACACCTCGCGCCGCAAACCCAACTCGCAGGCGAGGAGGGACTGCTTGAAGTCCTCTCCAAGCTCGAGGGCTTCGAAGCCCCCGCCGTCGAATGGGAACGAACCCTGCTCCCCGCCCGCATCGCCGCCTACGACCCCCGCTGGCTCGACGCCCTCTGCCTCTCCGGCGCGGTAGGCTGGGGCCGCGTCTCACCGCACCCCGCCTGGTCCGCAGGGCAGGGAAGCGCCCCAAGAAGAGTCATCCCCACCAACGCCGCCCCCATCACCTTCTTCGTCCGCGAGTCCGCCGACTGGCTCCCCCACGCCCTCGCCGCCCAGTGCGTCGACGAATCCACCCTGCTCAAAGCCATCTCGCCCGACGCCCTCGCCGTCCGCACCCTCCTCCGCCAGCGCGGCGCCTGCTTCTCCAACGACCTGCAGCGCCTGCTCAACTTCACCCGCCCGCAGACCCAGCACGCCCTTTGGGAGCTCGCAACCGCCGGCATCGCGTCAGCCGACGGCTTCGACCAGCTCCGCGGCATGATGGACCCACGGCGCAAGCAGGCCGCGCAGTCCCCAACCTCGCTCGCCAAACGCGCCGCCGGTCGCACCACCGCCGGCCGCTGGTCCCTGCTCTGCGACGAAGCCGAGCCGGCCCCGCTCCAGAAATCCACACCAGCCGAACGCCAGTCCGAATCCATCGAGCAGGCCCGCCGCCTCGACGCCGCACATGAATCCGCCGCCCGCATGCTCCTCTGCCGCTACGGCGTCTTGTTCCGCGACCTCCTCGAGCGCGAGTCCAACGCACCCAAGTGGCGCGACCTGCTCAACATCCTGCGCCGTCTAGAAGCTCGCGGCGAAATACGCGGCGGCCGCTTCGTCTCCGGCTTCTCGGGCGAGCAGTTCGCCTTGCCGGAAGCCGTCGAAAGCCTCCGCCTCACCCGCAACACCGCCCAGCCGGAGATCACCGTAGCCGCCGCCGACCCCATGAATCTAGCGGGCATCGTCGTCCCCGGCACCCGCATCCCCTCCGTCCCCGGCCGCCATCTTCATTTCCTCAACGGCGCCGTTCTGGAACCCAGCACCCCTAACCCCGAACCCCCTCTACCACCCGCCACCCCCGCCCCCACCCAACTCCCCCTACAATAGTTACAGTGGAAGACACCCTGGAACCCGCCGAAGCCCCCGCCGACCTCACCCCCGAGGAGTTCTATTTCGACGGCCCTTACATGGTCTTCACCGCCGCCTACCACCTCAAGCGCGGCTACTGCTGCAACTCCGATTGCCGCCACTGCCCGTACAAGTAGCTATTCCGCTGGCAGCGCCGGGGCCGGTCCCACCGCCGCCACCTGCCCGCCGTGCATCGCCTTCGCGTTCTTGATCAAGATCTCCACCCGCGCATCGTGCAAATACCCCTCAAACGAGCTGTCACCGCGCATCTCCACCTTGATGTCATACCCGGTTTCAATCGCCTTACCCAGCCACTCGATCACCATCGCATCCTGATGCTGCCTCGCCGCCAGCCGCGCCATCTCAAAGCAAAACCGCCCACGATCGTTTGGCGAAAGCACATGCGCCTGCACCCCGCCAAATCCAGCTTTCTGGAAGATGCTTGGGTCCAGCTTCAACGCCGTCTCAAACTGCTTCTGTGCATCTTCATAATTCTTCAGATCAAAGTAAGCCGTACCCAGGTTCGAGTGGAACGTCGCCATCTTCTTGTTCAGCTTCACCGCCCGCTGATAGTAGTAAACCGCGCTGGTGAAGTTCCCCATCACATATTCTGAAGCACCCAGGTTGTTCCATCCCTCCGCATCTTTTTTCTTCAGCAGCGTAGCTCTCCGGAAGCATGCCCGCGCCTGCAATGGCTCCCGTAATTCCAGCAGTGTAACCCCCAGCCGGTTCAGCACCTGGGATTCGTCCACACCCCGCAGCAGCGCCGCCCTGTAGTAATCCACCGCATCTTCCGGCATCCGGCGCGCCCGCAGCACATCTCCCGCCATCACCAGGTCCGCCGGCGCTCCCGTCTTCAGGTCCGGCAGGTGCGGCCCTACCATCGCCCACTCCGTCCTCTGGTGCCGCAGGTCCCGTTCCGCGTCGGCTTCATTGAACATCTGCGCCTGCAAGCCCGCGCAGCAAAGGCAAACCATCACCACCCAAAGCGCACGCCTGACGCTCATCGCAGAACCTCCTGGAGGCCTACATACTCCGCCCCGCAACCAGCCCTGTCAACAACTAATTCGCGGGCGCAACCGTCACCGGCGCATCGCCCGTCACGCGTAGCGCCAATCGCGGAAAGCTGAAGCTCCCGCCCGCATCGTCGATCACGTTCACCTGGCACAGATACGTCCCGGGCTTCAACTGCGCCAGCGGCACGTCGAACTGAAACGCCTGCGCCCCGCGGTCCGGCGTGTTGATCGTCGTCGCTTCTACCAGCGGCGTCTCATAAACCTTTGTCCCGCTCAGCATAAACTCGATGCTCGTCAGCACCCTCACCCCGCCCGCCTCCGGCCGCCGCGTCATCCCCGCCACCGGCACCGGCGTCACCGCACCCTTCTGCTTCGCCGGGTCGTAAACCTCGTACAGAAAATAAAGGTGCTGATCCTGCCGGAACACATGCGGAATATTCGGCACCCATTCCAGCCCATCGCGCACCAGCGGATTTTGCTCCGCACCCTTTGCCGGCCGCGCCGTGTTCGGCACCCGCTGGCTCGCCAGCACAATCGAGCTGAGCTTCAGCGGCGCCTTCTTCAGATCCGGCACATTCAGGTCCGTCTCAAAGCTGCCCATCAGCCCCGTCTGATTTTCCCGCACCACAAACTTCAGGTGGTAGCGTCCCGGCGCCAGCGTAAAGCCGGTCGAATACTGAATATTCTTTTGTTTCACCCCCAGCGAAGCATCCAGCGCAAGCTTCACCGTGTCGCGGATATTCCCCACCGCGATCCCCTGCGCATTCTTCACCTGTCCCAGCACATCCAGGTTCGCCTTATCCTTATCGCCGTTCTTCAAAAACGGTATCTGCGACCCCGGCACAATCAGGCTCACCGGCACAAAATACTTGCCATCCGCCACCCGGAAGTAAAGCGCCTGCAGATAAACCGAAACATCCGTAGCCGGCAGATCGCTCCGCAACTGCTCTGTCAACTGCGCCTCGCGGTCCTCAGTCTTCGAGTGCTGAAAGTCCGCCGGCGCATAATAACCAGGCCGATACTCAAGCTTGGCATCGCTCCGGTTCAGCTTCACCGTCAGGTGCCGGTAGCTGCCATCCCGCGCCAGGTTTGTCGACCGGAACCCAACGATGTAGTACGCCTCCGTATCATGCTGCACCTGCTGAAACGCAGGCGCAAAATCGTTCGAGTCGCCAAAGAACTTCCCGCCCGTATCGGACGCCAGCGTACCCAGCGTCTCCTGCGAACCGAAGTTGCTGCTCAGCTGACTTTGCATCGCCGCGCCGCTATACGCGCTCGTCCCCCGCAAGCTCCCCTTGCTTGCATCGCCCAGCGGAGACAGCGCCTGCAAACCCCGCGTATCCACGGAGTAGATCGCCATATTCGCCTTCACCGCGGCATTCGTCGCAGCCCGCAGGCTCGCCTGATTCTCGATCCCCTGGCGCGTCAGCCCACCGGAAAAATACAACATGCTCTTGCGCGAGTCCACCCGCTCCAGTGACTTCGCAATCTGCTGAATCGCATACAGCTCACGATCCGTGTTCAGGCTCGCATACTCACTGTCATCCGGCGCATAGCTGCTCGCATCGTCGCTCGTCCCATCGGTCGAACCCGTCGTCCCGCCTGCCGTAAAGCCGGTGCCTTCGCTCCCGTCATATTTGCCCAGCCCCTTGAGCAGGGCGGCCTTATCCTGGCTGAAATCCTGATCCATCGTCAGCCCGGTGGAAAGGCTCACCAGCGCTACCAGGTCGGCGGGCTGCATCTTCTTATTGATAAAGTCCTTCGCACTGTCGACGGCTCTTGTGATGTCTTCAGGCTGCATGCTGCTCAGGTCGAAAAAGAACACCATCAGCCGGTGATCGCGCAGGTCCTTCGGGTCCGCTGCCAGATCGCGATTCAACAGGTCGGCAATCTTCGACGAACTGTTAGATCCGCTGACGGTAGTCTTCTCCGCCAGCACCGCCGCCTGGTCCACATTCTGATAGTCGAAGCTGGCGATCTTCTGCGGCTTGCCATTCTCCAGGATCGTGAAGTCACTTGCCTTCAAATCCTTGATTACCGCGCCCGTTTTCTTATCGCGCACAATCACGTTCGTCAGCACGATGTCGGTATTCACCTTCAACGTGAACGTCTGCCCCGCACCCGCGTCCTGCGTCCGCGCTACAGGCGTGAGCGCAAGCAGTAGCCCGGCACTTAGAGCCCCCAACCACATCCCGAGGCGCCTCAAAACCGGTACCGCCCCAGCAGCGAAATCTGCCGTTGCGACGCGGTCCCCGTCACCTGCCCGTAAGTCCCCGAGTTGATCTGCGTATCGATCGAACTGAAATGCACCGTGTTGAACGCATTGGCCGCCGTCAACCGCGTCTCCAGCGACTTCGTCCCGCCAAAGGAAAAAGTCCGGCTCAGCGCCGCGTCGTAAGATACCGTTCCCGGCCCTTCGATCGAGTTCCGTGATGCCGTTCCAAATCCATTTGCCGGAGCCACAAACGCCGCCTTATTGAAGAAGTTCGTACTAGTCTTGGGTCCCTGAATCGGCTGCGTAAATACCCGGTCGGGACGCAGCGTGTAAGTTCCGCCGGCCGCCAACTGCGCCGCCGTGTTCTGGTACTGCGGCGTAAAGTAAGTCCCCGTAGCAAAAGTAAAGTTCCCACTGAAACCAAAGCCATCCAGAATATGCGAAGCTACTCCACCTTTATTCAGGAACGCACGCCCCGGCCCGAACGGTAACTCCAGCACATAATTCCCAGTTACTTTATGCCGCACGTCGAAGCTCGAGTTACCTTCTTCGAGATCCAGCCGCTTGTCATTCTGCACCTGCGACACGGATGACCCACCAATCGAAGATGCATTGTCGATAGAGTGTCCATATTGGTACACCACCTGCAACGAAACCCCTTTCTCCAGCCGCTTCCGTGCACTTACCACCAACTGCTGCAACCTCGATTCCGCCGCCGAATCCTCATAGGTAAAAGCCTGCGCACCCGGCGTCGTGACTGACGTCGCCGTGCTATTCGGGGCACGCACAATATCCAGGTCACCCCCCTTCGATCCGTTGTATCCAATATTCACCACCGTCCCATGCGGCAACGTATGTTGAATATCCAAGTTGTAAACCTGCACATGTCCCAGCCGATAATCCTTGTTCACCGCGTAGGTATTCTGAATCGCCTTCGTCGCACAACTAAATCCGCTTGCAAGCGTCAAATTTACTGGCTGGCCGGTCGTAAGAGGCGACTCTGTATGGCATCCCGTAGCATTGCTGTCGGTCGCAATTACATTATTCTGCGTAGTAGCAAACGGCGGCTGAAAGGCAAGCGACTGCGCAAACGTAGCAAACTGGCCCGTGTTGTAGTTGATCCCATACCCCGCCCGCACCACCGTATCCTTCACAAACTTCGGCTTCCACGCCACACCCAGCCGCGGCGCATACATCGCTCGATCCGGATTAACGAGCGAAGAAGGGAACCGGCCTTCAAACGTCCCCGTCCCATTCGGCTGCACTGAGTCGACCACCGTAAAATCCGCATTATGATCCAGGTTTGCCAACCGATTATTCTTTTCCGTATAGGGTCCGAAATATTCATAGCGCAACCCATAGTTCAAAGTAACTGCTGAAGTTACCCGGTAGTCGTCCTGCGCATAATAGTCATATACATTTTCCCGGAGATACGTCTTGTATAACCCGGCTTGAATTTTCGTCTGCTGCGGCAATCCATACTCCAGGTCAGCCAGCGACAAACCAGTAGTTGGCGTAGCGGTAGTCGAAGTCAGGTTGTGGTAAGTCAATGACTGATCCGCCGGACTCTCCGTATTCAACCCTGAAAATGAGAAAGTCCCCACCACATTATTCCCACCCACCTGGTCCGCATGGACCCGCCGAATATCCAGCCCAAACCGCATATTGTGCTTCTTATGCGAGTAACTTACAAAGTCCGAAAAAGAAATGGTCTGATTTATCGCATCCCGCGGCTGTACTTCAGTAAGTCCCGTATAGTTCGTCACTGAAATATTCGGGATACCATTGTAGAACCCACCCTGTGCAATCGCCGCCGTCTGACTCGGCACTGTGATCCCATCCGCCACCGCAGGATTCACCGGCTGGTAAGTAAAGAAGTTCGTCTGCAGCGCATGCGCACGGTTCCAGTTCAACGACGCATTATTCGTAAGCCGCCCATACCCCACCGTGTAACCCGCGGAAAGAGCATACCCCGTACTTGCCGTCTTGCCCCCCAGGATCGGCACGATATTCCGCTGATCCGAAGCGCTATGCGAGTAGCTGAAGCTGGCATTGATATTCTGCCGCAGCGCCGCCGGCTGGTTCCTCCGCGCCGTCCCGCCGCCGCGCCCGCCAAACAGCGGCTGCGCCCCAAAATTCCGCACATACCGCGCCGAGGCATTGTCGCTATTCGTACCCTGCGTCGTCACCGTCTGGTAGTTCCGCGTGGTCGCGTTCGGCACATTCGGCAGCGGATAAAAATTCAGCAGCGCGATAGCCTGCGGCGTCAGCGCCGGCACCACGTGCCCCACGCAACTCGCCACCGGATTCGCCACCTGCGCCGCGCAAGTCTTACCGGCAAGCGGCACCGTCGGCAGCCCAGTCGCCGGGTCATACAGCGTGGGGTTCACCTGCACCCCATTCACCACCGGCCCCGACTCAGAAAAATCCCCCGTCCGCTCGAGCGCCGTCGGCAACGTCCCATAAAGATTCAGAGGCGTCACATTCCTTTGCCCGGTCACGTTCACGAACACAAACTGCTTCGTACTCGCCTTGAACAACCCCGGAATCCCCGGCGACCCCGAAAGCGTCACCCCATAACGGTTCTGGTAGCTGTTCGGCTTGGGCGTCTGAATCCCGGTCAGCGAAAACGCTTGCGCATCCAGCGCCGAAAACCCACCCTGATAGAAGATGGACCCATGCGGCGTGGTCGGGCTAAATCCCCTGAACGAACCCCCACCCCCACCGCCTCGTCCACCCCCGCCGCCGCCTCCACGTCCGCCACCACCAAAACCACCCCCACCCATGATCCCGCCCAGCATGGAGACCACCGCATCTGCCTGGTCCCCCGCCGCCCCACCCTGCCGCCGCGCATTGTCCACCGCTTCCGTAATCCGGTCGCGAATCTGGTCCTCGCTCAACCCCGCCAGCCCGTTCGTTACACCCTGCTGCCCGCTCACCGCGACCGAATCACCCCCACCCAGATCCGGTCCCAGCGTCGGTGTAGCCGCCGCCCCACCCGTACTCGCATCGCTCAACCCGCTATCCCCGGCCACATTCAAAGACTGCGTCCCCCGCGCCAACGCCTGTGCCAACCCCTGCGCCAGCCCCGCCACCGCCGTGCTTCCACCGGTCGCCGCCGCAGCCCGTGAAGCCAGCTCCAGCCCGAACACCGCCGTCTGGTCCGCCGCCTCCGCCGTGATCTTTACCTCGTTGGTGGCCGTTGCGAATGCCGCCAGCTCCGCCTTGACAACGTAACGGCCGGTGCGCGGAATCGCCATCGCATACGTGCCATCCACATCCGTCGTCGTCGCATACTTCTTGCCGGTCAACGTATTCGTCGCCGTGATCGCGACCCCCGGCAGCGGCACCGCGCCCGCCTTGACGGTGCCCTTGATGGTCCCGCCGGCAGTCGCGACTGCAGCCACCGGCGCCGCCTCCTGCGCGCCCGCAACCCCCACCATCAACCCCAGTGCCAGCAGTCCGGTCCGCACTATTTCGGCACCTCACCCTGCTGCTGCCTGCGCCGCCCACCCGCCGCCGGGTCGCCGACCATCAGTTGCTTCGGCACAAACACCCCGCCCTTCAGCGACCCCTGTCCCCCCACCGTATCGCCCACCTTCACATCCGCCAGCGTAATGCTTTCCCCGCCATCGCCCTGCCCGCCCGCACCCGCACGAGGCCCCGCCCCCGCCCCCATCCCCGGGCTCATCATCATCTGCATCTGCCGCCCGCCCTTCTTGAAGCTCGTGTCCTCGTCCACCGCAATCACCTGCGAAACCCCATCGGTCCGCATCACCGTAATCTTCAGCTCGTCGATCGCCGTCACTTTCCCCGCGATATAGGTCTTGCCCATATCTTCCTTCAGCTTCTTGATCTGTTCCGCATCCACCACAAACACGTACAGCGCATGAATGGTTTTCGTCGAAGCATCCAGCTCGCCCATCGCTCCCACGCCATCGCCCGGCCTGATCTCCGCCACCTTCATCAGTTCGCGACCCTTGCGCACCTGCGTATTGCCTGAGATCGCAATCTGGAACACGTCACCCTTTTCCGTCTTGGCCGTCAGATGATCCGGCGCCACGGCCGTCACCGTGCCTCGCGTCATGCGGCCGCCTTGCCCCATCGCCATCGGCGGGGCATCATCCTGCGCGCTTGCCGCCACGGCTCCCACCCAACTCATTAGCACAACCGCAACACTTACAAACCGCATCCACTTTCGCATACCCTAAAGACGCCCCGGCCCCCTGAAAGACGCGTCTCGTCCGATATCTACATACAAATGTCCCCCGCCAACCAATGTGGCAAACTACTGCAATCGCCTAAACCGCATCGAACGTATGACCGCAGGAGCCCTCATGCCAGCCCAACTCGACTCCCCCACCAGCCTCCTCACCGGCCTGCTCACCCGTTTCCGAGCCACCCGCGCCGCCACCCTCGCCTTCACCGCGCCGCTTTCGCCAGAGGACATGATGGTGCAGTCCAGCCCGGACGCCAGCCCCGTCAAATGGCATCTAGCCCACACCTCCTGGTTCTTTGAAACCTTTATCCTCACCCCGTACGCACCCAGTTACACAACGTTTCATCCGGATTTCCACTGGCTTTTCAACTCCTATTACACCTCGCTCGGCGATATGCCCGCCAAGAACCTGCGCGCCTCCTTCTCCCGCCCGCCGCTCGCCGACATCGTCGCCTACCGCACCTACGTAGACGCCGCCATCGAGCGTCTGCTGGCCGACATTCCCGCACAACATGAAGAAGATACCCTCCGCTGCGTCGCTCTCGGCCTCGAGCACGAGCAGCAACACCTCGAGCTCATCGCCACCGACATCAAGCACGCCCTCTTCACCAACCCCCTCCACCCGCCCTACACCAGCCTCGATCAAAAGCCCGCCACCAAACCCTCAACCATCACCGAAGAAACCACCTTCATCCCTTTCCACGGCGGCCTCACTCAGATCGGCATCACCCCCTCGCCCACCGACCCCCTCGCCTTCGCCTTCGACAACGAGACCCCCCGCCACACCGTCTACCTCCAGCCCTTCCAGATCGCCAACCGCCTCATCACCGCACGCGAGTACCTCGCCTTCATGGACGACAACGGCTACACCCGCCCTGAGCTCTGGCTCTCTGAAGGCTGGTCAACCATGCGCCGCGAAGGCTGGCACGCACCGCTTTACTGGACCCTCACCCCAGAGGGATGGCACATCTTCACCCTCCATGGCTACGTCCCGCTGTCCGACCTCCTCGACACCCCCGTCTGCCACCTTAGCCTGTTTGAAGCCGACGCCTACGCCCGCTGGGCCGGTTGTCGACTCCCCACCGAGTTCGAGTGGGAGCACGCGTGCACCCTGACCGCATCCTCCCCCATGGCATCCAACATGCTCGAGTCCGCCGCTCTCCACCCTACCCCCGCCCTCACTTCTCAGTTCTTCGGTGACGTCTGGGAGTGGACCTCCTCCGGCTACACCGGCTACCCCGGCTACAAACCTCTCCCCGGCGCGCTCGGCGAATACAACGGCAAATTTATGTCCTCCCAGGTCATCCTTCGCGGCGGCTCCTGCGTCACCCCCGCCTCCCACATTCGCGCCACCTACCGAAACTTCTTCCCACCCGCGACCCGCTGGCAGTTCAGCGGCCTTCGCCTCGCCCAGGACCTATAGCCTTCCTTTGCGATCTTCGCGGAGCTTCGCGAACTTTGAGTCCCGTCTTGCCCTTCTTCCGGAGTCCCCAAAAGTGTCCCAAGTCCAAGCCCCGTCCCCCGTCCTCACCGCAGCCCTTGAAGGCCTCACCGCTCCCCACAAAACCCTCCCCCCCTGGCTCTTCTATGACGAGCGCGGCTCAGCCCTCTTCGAGCAAATCACTGACCTCCCCGAGTACTACCTGACCCGTACCGAGCGCCAGATCCTCACCGAGAACGCCCCTGAGATCCTCAGCAGGGAAGTCACCCTCGTCGAGCTCGGCGCCGGCACCGCCACCAAGACCGGCATCCTCCTAACCCAGGCCGCAAGCACCCAGGCCGGCGTCCTCTACCAGCCCATTGACGTCAGCCCCTCCGCCCTCGCCGCCGCCCAGCACCTCGAGCAAACCATCCCTGGCCTGCGCGTTCAGCCCCAGGTCGCCAACTACATCACCGAGCCCTACACCATCACCCGAGAGCCCCACCGCCACGTCCTCGCCCTCTACATCGGCTCCTCCATCGGCAACTTCGCACCCGCGGAAGCCCGCGCCATCCTCACCAGCCTCCGCACCCAACTCCACCCCGGCGACACTCTCCTGCTCGGCACCGACCTCGCCCCCGGCCCCAACAAGTCAGTTTCCACCCTCCTCGCCGCCTACGACGACGCCCAGGGCATAACCACCGCTTTCAACAAAAACATCCTCACCCACCTCAACCGCGAGCTCGCCGCCAACTTCGATCTCGACTGCTTCCGCCACCTCGCCCGTTGGAACCCCACCGAATCCCGCATCGAGATGCACCTCGAATCGCTCATCGCCCAGACCGTCACCCTCGCCGGCACCCCCATCGCCTTCGCCGCCGGCGAAACCATCCACACTGAAAACAGCTACAAATTCACCCCCGCCACCATCGCCACGCTCCTGAAATCCTCCGGCTACCGCACCACCCAAACCCTCACCGACCCCAAATCCCTCTTCGCCGTAACCCTCGCCGAAGCCATCTAATCCCCGCGGGGTAACTCACCGCCCCGCCGATACTCCCCACTCTTCCCCCCCGTCTTCCGCAATAGCACCACCTCCCGAATCACAATCCCCTTATCCAGCGCCTTGGTCATGTCATACACCGTCAACGCCGCCACACTCGCCGCGACCATCGCCTCCATCTCGACGCCAGTCCCCGCCACCGTAGCCGCCGTAGCCTCAATCCTGACCCCTCCCGCAACCACCTCCGCCCGCACATCCACAAAGCTCAGCGCCAGCGGATGACACATCGGGATCAGCAGGGAAGTCTGCTTCGCCGCCTGAATGCCCGCAAACCGCGCCACCTCCAGCGGATTCCCCTTGGGATTCTCCGGCAGCGCCTGCAAAACCGCTTCCGACAGCTCCACGAAAGCCCCCGCAACCGCCTCCCGCCGCGTCGCCCCCTTCGCGCTCACATCCACCATGTGCGCCCGCCCATCGTCGTCGTAATGACTCAGCTTGTCCATAGCCTCAGCGTAGCAGCACCCGCACCATCTCACCGGCTGAATACCCTCGCCCCGGCAGCAACTCCACATAACAGTCCGCCCGCCCGTTCGCCGCCAGGTCCCCCGACCCCTGCCACCCGACCACCCACACCTCCACCCCGGTCCTTCGCGCCGGCAGCAGCCGCGTCAACCCCGCCTTACCCTCTACCGCCTCGCCCAGCACAGCCCCCGCCCACCGCGGCCCCGCACCCACCTCACCGCCGACCCCACGCAAAAACATCTCTACAAAACAGGTAAACGTAACCTGCGTCGATACAGGATTCCCCGGCAAGCCAAAAAAGTAACTCCCCCCCGGAAACCGACCGAAGACCACCGGCTTGCCCGGCTGCATTTTCACCCCGGTGAACAAAAACTCCGCCCCAAACTCCGCCAGCACCTCCTCCACCAGGTCATACTCCCCCATCGACACGCCCCCCGACAGCACCAGCACATCGCACCCCAGCCCCTCCCGCACCCTCGCCCGCACCTCCTCCCGCACATCCCTGGCGATTCCCAGCCGCACCGCCTCCCCCCCGGCCGCAGTCACCAGCGCCGCAATCGCATAGCTGTTCGAGTTCCGAATCTGCTCCGCCCCCGGCACCTCCGCCACCTCCACAAGCTCATCGCCCGTAGCCACAATCGCCACCCGCACCCGCTTGTAAACCCGCAGCCGCCCCACCCCACAAGCCGCCGCCAGCGCCACCTCCGCCGCCCCCACCCGCACCCCCCGCGCCACCACCACATCCCCCACCCTCGCCTCACTGCCTTGCGACACCACATTCTCCCCAGCCCTGATCTGCCGTCCCGCCGTCAACTCCACCCGATCCCCAACACGCGAAACATGCTCCACCATCACCACCGCATCCATCGCCTCAGGCACCGGCGCCCCGGTCATGATTGCCACTCCACACCCCGCCGCGATCTCGCCCCGCCAGCTCTCCCCAGCCCGAACCTCGCCCACCACCCGCACCCCCGCCGCCATCTCGCCCGCCCGCACCGCGAACCCATCTCGCGTAGCCCGGTCGAACCCCGGCTGATCCCGGTCCGCCCTCACTTCCTCCGCCAGCACCCGCCCCAGCCCCTCCAGCAGCCCAACCTCCTCCACCCCATCCAACTGGGACACCGCCCCATCCACAATCCGCAACGCCTCTTCAAAGTCCACAACCATCGCACCCTCCAAAACGAAAAGGCCCCAGGCATCCGCCCAGGGCCTCCCACTTGCGTGAACCTACTTCTTGCCGGCCTTGAACGAGTTTTTAACCGGCTGTCCCAGCCCGACCAGCAACTCCTTCACCTCAGCCGCATGCGCACCCGCCGGGTCCAGTTCCAGATACTCCTGGTAAGCCTCAATGCAACCCGGTGGCGCCACAAACTTCTGGGTCTTCGGGTCCAGCGTCGCCTTCGGTATCAGTGACTGCGCCTTGATGTAATAGAGCAGCGGACGTCCCTTCGGATCGGCCGCAATCCCCTTATCCGCCGCCGCCGCAGCCTCATCCAGCTTGCTCGCGTTGAAAAACGTGGCCGCCTCATTGTAGTAAGCCGCCGCCGCCGCCGTCGGCTGAGCCTTCACCGCGTTGTCATAGCTCGCCGCCGCTTCCTGCAGCTTGCCTTCTTTCGCCAGCGCCGAACCCATGTTCAGATACGAAGCCGAAACCGTATCCGGGCTGGGCTTCTTCGACGTCGCATTCAAATCGATCGCCTTCTGGTAAGAGGTCGCCGCATCCCCGTACTTCGACAAAATCGCCGGATCGTTCGTGCTCGTCTTCGCCGCCTTGGCCGCTGCTGAAGCCGCATCCGCCGACGCCAGTTGCGCCTCACCCAAGCTCGCCCACAGCACGGCCTCATCCGGCTTTTGGGCCGTCAGCGCACTCAGCGCCTTCACCGCGTCATCCGCCTTGCCGTTCTTCTCATCCAGCCGCGCCTGCTTCAACGTCGTGTTGATATCGGCAATCTTCGCGTTTTCCCCGGTGATCGCTGCATTCTTCTTCTTGTATTCCTCCAGCGCCGCCTTGTCTTCCGGGCTCATCGTCTTCAGATACTCCGGCGTCGACATATCGAAGTCCAGCGTCCTGTCCTCGCCGTACTTCAGCTTCACATCCGCAAAATCAGGCGTCTTGCCATCCGCAAATACCACAGCCGAGTAGTCCCCGGGCGAAACCTTCTCCCCGCTATACGTTCCATCCTTGCCGATAGGAAACGTGAATTGATACTTCCGGTCCTTCGGCTGCGTCGTCAGCTCGTTCGTCAGCTTGACCTCGCCGTGATTCAGCGCCAAGCCTGCCGGATTGATGACCTTGCCGTGAATCTTCGCCAGTTCCTGCGCGTTCATCGCCACCGGCATCGCCAGGGCCAAAGCCGCAACAGCCGTAATCCCTCGTGTATATGTCCCAAACTTGCCCATTCCGTCGCTTCTCCTCTAATCTCGTACCGCATACGGAATCGGATCCGTCATCCCCGCCTCGCGAAACGCACGCAGCCGCAGCACGCAGCTATCGCACACCCCACAGGCTTTCTGTTCACCCGTGTAGCATGACCAACTTACATCTAACGGCGCACCAAGTTCAACTCCCAGGCGCACAATGTCCCGCTTCTTCAACGCGATCAGCGGCGTTTCCACCCGGATCATCCCCTCTTTCGTACCCTGCGCAATCAGCTCATTGAATGCCTGATAGTACGCCGGCCGGCAATCCGGGTACCCCGAGCTATCCTGCTCCACCGCCCCAATCACCACCCGTTCCGCTCCCAGTACCTCCGCCCAGCTCACCGCCGCGCTCAAAAAATGCGCATTCCTGAACGGGACATACGTCACCGGCACCTCGCCGCCAATCTCCCCACCCTCTGGCACCGCAATCGTGCTATCGGTCAGCGCCGACCCACCAATCCGCCGAAACAAATCCATCCGCAGCTCCATCACTTCCTTCACCCCCAAGGCCTTCGCCACCGCCCGCGCCGCTTCGAGCTCCCGCGCCTCCGTCCGCTGCCCATACCTGAAGTGCACCGCGTACACCTCGTCATAGTCCCGCGCAGCCAGCGCCGCGCACACACAGCTATCCATCCCGCCCGATAAACAAAGCACCGCCTTACTCATCCGCCACCTCGCCCAGCAGCTCGCGCGCCTCCGCCTCGTCCGCCCGCATCACCTGCAGCCTCACCCGGAACGCCAGCGGCACCAGCGCATTCGCGTTCGCTCCCGCAAGCCAGCACTCGATCCCCTGCGATTCCAACATACCCTTCGCCATCTGCGCCTCGGCCGGGTCCAGGTACCGCCCCACCATCACCAGATCGTCCACTATTTCGCCTCATAGGACTGCAGGTGAAACGTAATCGTCCCCCAGAACAACCGCGCCCTGATCTGCACCGGCATGTGCCGCGCATCGTCCGTATACCAGATCCAGATATTCCCCCGGTTCTTCACAATCCCCTCATCCGCCGTGGGCTGAACCCGTATCGTCTGGAACGTCCCCGCCGGCGTCTTGATCTCTTCCTTGCCTTCCACCTTCATCGCCACCGTCACGGTCCGCATGGAATCCGCCAGCGGAAAACGTACCTGCTGCCCAATAATCAACGGCCGTGAAGCCACATAAAAAATCGCTGAAAGCGAGTCCTGCACGCACGCCGGTACGTTTGCCTGCCGCGTCGTCGTCGTACCCTTCACCAGGTTCTTGCTCACCTCATTCTGTTTGCCATCCTTCACGTCGAACGTCAGGTCGCTCGTCACCTTCCGCCGACCCTCCTGCAACTGCTTCGCAAATCCCGTCGAGCAGCCCGTCTTCGTGTCGAACCCCGCCTGAAACTTGTCGATCACCGGAAAGATCATGTTCGTCGCGCCAATCGTATCCGCCGTCGCCGTCACCTTCTGGACCGACCCCTGCTGCTCCAGGTGAAACACCGCCGTCCCCGCCGTAAACACGCGAAAGTCCACACTGAACGTCAGCGTCTGCCGCGCCGGAAACACATACCCCGGCTCCGGCGCTTCCAGCACCGGGATCACCACCGGCGTCACCGGCTTCTTCGGCCCCAGCAGTTGCGCACCCGCCACTCCAGCCGCCAACACAAACCACACCAGCAAACGTCGTCCAAAAAGCGCCAAGAGCCATCACCAGAATCTAAAGAGTTGTCGCCGTGGCCGCTCGCTTCTTATGACGCGATGCACACGCACAGGCAGCCGCCAGCGCTCAGCGGAAAAAGATCAGCCTCAGGACCAGCACCGCATAAATCGCACCGGCCCCCATAGCAGCATTGTACTCGCGGTGATGCAGGTATCGCTCCCACGCGAACGCGCCCGCGCCCGCGCCGCCCCCCGCCGGCGTAAGCCTGGGCAGCAGCCGCGGCACCCTCGCCGCGTAGGCGTCAAAGCCCGGAAACACCCCGCGCAGATATCGCTCTTCCCCCAGGATCGTCGGAATGTAAATCGCCGCAAAAAGCCCCACCAGCAGCGCCACCAGCCACCACCGCCCCGCCGCCGCGCCAAACCCCCCGGCAATTAGCATCGACCCCAGGTAAAGCGGATTCCGCGTATACCCATAAGGACCCGTCGAGGTCAGTTCCGCATTCTTCCTCACGTACCCCGCCGCATACCCCCGCAGCCAAAGCCCCGGCAGCACCGCCACCAAGCTTAGCCCCAGCGTCCCCCACGTGGGCCGCGCCAGCCATAAAAACACAACCGCGAACACGAAACCCATCGGCACCCGGATCCTCTTCGCCAGCTTCTGCCCTGCAGTCAATTCGCTCATCGCCCCCAACCTCCCAGCAACGCACCAGCCGCCGCCTCCACCGCATCCACCGTAATCCTCGCCAGCCCCGCCTCCGTCGCCGCACTCCGTTTATAGCTCGTCACACTCGAAGCATCCCGCAGCACCGTCACCTTCGCGCCAGGAAAATAAGGCCCATTCCGCTCCGGATCCGTCGGCCCGAACAGCGTCACCACAGGCCGCCCCAGCGCCGCCGCCAGGTGGACCGGCCCCGTATCCCCCCCCACCACCAGCCCCGCCCGCCGCGTCAAGGCCACCAGCTGCGCAACGCTCGACCGCACCACCGCCCCCCCACTCAGCCGCGCCACGTCGTCCGCCACATCGTCCGCAAACCCATTCACCAGCACCCGCAACCCTCTCCGCCTCAGTCGCACACCAAGCTCCCCAAACCGTTCCGTACCCCACTCCTTCGCCCCCCAACCCGCCGTCGGCACCAGCAGCACAAACCCCTCCGCCGCATCCATCCGAGCCAATGCCGCGGTACACCAAGCCTCAGCCTCCCCATCCACCGGCAACTCCACCGCCGCCGCCGCCACCCGCATCCGCGCCGCCGCACTCACCAGCTCACAAGCCTGCGCCGTCACCTGCCGCGCCTGCAGCGCCACCCGCTCCCCATAAAGCAGCCGCGCCAGCCCTTCTCTCGGCGCATCCGGCCCCACCCTCCGCCCCGCCCCCGCCAACCACCCCACCACCGCCGACTTCACCGACCCCTGCAGATCCACGCAAACGTTATACCCCTCCGCCCGCATCTCTCGCCTGAGCGCAGCAATCTCCCCCACCGTCTCGAACTCCAGCGGCCGCTCCCGCCAGACCTTCGTCGGCACCGCATGCACCCGATCCACAATGCCTCCACCTTCCAGCAGCGCCCCCCAGTGCGGCTCCACCGCCCACCCAATCCGGCACCCCGGCAGCAAGCTCCTCAACCCCGCCACCGCCGGCAACCCATGCAGCACGTCCCCCATCGACCCAATCCTCACCACTAGCACCCGCAACCCCTCACCATCCCGACTTGGAACCCCGTTTCGCAATCCCCAATCTTCTCACGCAGAAACGTTTCGGGTGCCCCATCTCACGCGGGCCGTATCGCGTGAGGTGGGGTTACTCACTTCCAACCCGCCCCCGCAAAAACTCCCAAACCCGCCCCTCATCCAAAAACGAAACCCGCAACCCCGCCACAACCACCGGCCCCACCTCCGCCAACACCCCTATAAACTCCTCCGAAATCTTCACCGCATCCTTCTCGGTCGTCACAAACCCCCGCGCCCCCACCGCCTTCGCCACCCTCACCAGCCGCTCAAAATCCGCACCGACATACCGGTGGTGATCCCCAAAAGCCACCTTCCCCACCACCCCCGGCACCATGGCGAAAAACCCTGCCGGCCGGGCGATCCCACAAAAAGCCACCATCCCACCAACATCCTCAACCACCAGCTCCCGCCGCACCACCCAAACCTCCCGCCCCGCCGTCACCCCCGCCAGCGCTGCCTCTTCCTCCTCCCGAACCACCACCACATCCGCCCGCCCCAAAGCCGAAAGCGGTTCCCGCAAATTCCCTGCCGGCAACAACCAATCCTGGACGTCCGCCAATGTCACCAGCACGACATCCACATCCCGCCAAAGCCGCCGATGCTGAAATCCATCATCCAGCACATGCACCCGCACCCCACCCTCCTCCGCCAGCGTCCCCGCCGCAAACCGGTCCCCCCCCACAAACACCCGCAACCCCGCCCGCGCCATCACCATCGGCTCATCGCCAAACTGCGCCGCCGTCCCCGCCGCATCCACCTCCTCCACCACGTCCGACCCCCGCCCATACCCCCGCGAAAGCACATCCACCCCCACCCCCCGCCGCCCCAGCAGCTCCCCCAGCGCCATCACCACCGGCGTCTTCCCAGCCCCCCCCGCCGACAAGCTCCCCACCGAAATCACCCGCCCCCGCAGCTTTTTGACCTGCCGCCGCCCCAGCTTCGTCCCCAGCCAATACAACGGCACCAGCGGCAACCCCCAAGGCCTACGCATTGACCAACTCCAGCAAAGCCGCTACCGTCCGCTCCGTAACCCCCACCTGCCCCTCGTAAAACACCCGCCCTCGTTCCCCCATCGCCTTCCCGTCGAACAGCATCCCCAGCACCGCCTCCCCCAACCCCCCATCCGCCACAATCCGTATCGCCCGCGCCGCCCGCATCTCCCCCACCACCTCCCGGAAATTCTCAAACGATCCGCCCACCAGCACCGGCACCCCAAAGCGCGCCGGCTCCAGCGGATTATGCCCGCCCCGCGCCACCAGGCTCCCCCCCACAAACGCCACCGCCGCCACCCCATACACCGCTGCCAGATCCCCCAGCGTGTCCAGCACCACCACCCGCCCAACCAGCCCCTCGCCCGCCGCCAGCCGCGAAGCCGACACTCCCCCACTCAACGCCAGCACCTCCGCAAACCGCTCCGGATGCCGCGGCGCCAGCACCAGCATCGTCTCCGGCCGCACCTTCCATACATCCTCCATCGCCCGCAGCGCCAACGCCTCCTCGCCCTCCAACGTACTGCCCGCCACCACCACCTGCCGCCCCGCCGCCGCTTCCCGCAGCACCCCCACCATGTCCCGCACCCCCACATCCCCACCCTCGAACTTCAAATTCCCCACCACCTTCACCCTCTCCGCCGCCACTCCCAACCCCCGCAGCCGCCCCGCCGTCTCCTCCCCCTGCGCCAGAAACACCGCAACCCGCCGACCCATCCGCAACCACAGACCCTTCACCCGCACCGTCCGCCTGTAGCTCCGGTCGGAAACCCGCGCATTCACCACCGCCACCGGAACCCCCGCGCGCCCACACTCGTACAGCACCCGCGGCCACAACTCGCCTTCCGCCAGCACCAGGAGCCGCGGCCGCAGCGCCCGCACATAAGCCCTCACTGCGAACCCAAAATCCAGCGGAAAATAAAACATCGTCCCCACCCCAAACCGTTCCCGAGCCACCGCCTGCCCCGTCGCCGTCGTCGTACTCACACAAACCACCCACCCTGGCAGCGACGCCCGCAGCTCCCCCACCAACCGCTCCACCGCCAGCACCTCCCCCACGCTCACCGCATGCACCCAAATCACGTCCCGCCCATTCACCGCTGCCCGCAAATCCCCGCGCACCCGCCCCAGCCGCTCCCCCAGCCCGGCCCGATAACGACTCCAACGCCAAAGCCACCACGGCGCCGCCGCCACCAGCCCCACCGTCAGCACCAAGCTGTAAACCAACATCACCGCTCGAACGTCCACATCACCATGCTTTACCCCCGTCTCCCCGCCCATCATAATCAATCCAGCATGAAACTCCTCGCCCACCTCGCGCTCCTCCTGCCCCTGGCCGCCTTCGCCTCCGACAAACCCCGCCCCGCCCCGCCGGTCAAACCCGCCATCGAATACACCCTCCACGAGACCCACCCCAACGAAAAAGTCACCATCGCCGCCGACCCCTGCACCGACCCCGAAGCCTGCAAATTCTTCCGCCTCGAATACGTCCAGCACGGCTTCCTCCCCGTCCGCGTCATCATCACCAACGACCGCGACGAAGCCCTCGTTCTCGACGACGTCCGCATCCAGTTCACCCCCGCCGATGGTGGCAAGGAAGCCGCCGCCACCGACGAAGACCTCAACCGCCGCCTCTTTTCCCGCCGCTCCGCCCAGCCCACCAAGATCCCCCTCATCCCCTACAGCATCAAAAAGGAGCCCGTAGACCAGAAAATCATCAATGACGACACCGATTTCGGCTTCGTCTCCACCATCATCCCCGCCCACAGCACACGCGCCGGCTACGTCTTCTACGACACCCGCGGCATCGACGACCCCGTCCTCCAGCACGGCGAACTCTTGCTCAAAATGATCCACTACACCGACGCCCACGCTCAGCGCACCGAGCTCTACCCTTTCACCCTCCCCTTCGACACCTGGCTAGCCGCCCAACCCAAACCCGCCCCCCGTGCCAAAGCCCCCGAGCACCTCCCCGACGACGACAAAGACAACAAGTCCGACGACTCCAAAACCCCCGCCCCCAAATAAGCCGCCGCACTTGGCGCCAAGACATCCCGTCATCCCGAGCGAGCTCCAAGGTCCTCGACACTACTCCATCACCACCATCTGTACCAAAAATAACTCCGTCATCCTGAGCGAAGTCCGTCGGCCTCATCGACGGACGCAGTCGAAGGACCCCGACGAACTCCACTCACCCATACCGTCTCACCCTTTCCAACCGGAATTCCATGCCCCCACTCATCCGCCCCGCCACCCCCGCCGACGTCCCCACCATCCTCCGCTTCATCCACGAGCTGGCCGACTACGAACGCGAACCCCAGGCCGTCCTCGCAACAGAAGAAGACCTACTCCGCGACGGCTTCGGACCCACCCCCCGCTTCCGCTGCCTAATCGCCGAGCAAGCCACCCAACCCATCGGCTTCGCTCTCTTCTTCACCTCCTACAGCACCTGGCGAGGCCACCACGGCATCCGCCTCGAAGACCTCTACGTCACCCCCGCCGCCCGCGGGCAGGGAACCGGCCGCGCCCTCCTCACCCACCTGGCCCGCATCGCCGTAGCCGAGGGCTGCCCCCGCCTCGAGTGGGACGTCCTCACCTGGAACCAGCCCGCCATCGACTTCTACCACCGCCTCGGCGCCCAAACCCTCACCGACTGGCACATCATGCGCGTAGCTGACCAATCCCTCCAAACCCTCGCAAACTCCACAAAATAGTTTGTCTTCCCCTTCTTCTGTGATTCCCCTTTTTTGTCATTCCCTAAGGGATCTGCGTTTGCTTTTGGTGCATCGCGCCATCCCTTCGCCCACTGCCACAGACTTGCATATCGCCTACTCAAGCTGTCATGCTCAACCCCATGAAGCTCGCCGCCATAACCCTCCTCCTCCTCACCCCCACCGCCTTCCCCCAGGAACGCGGCAACTGGCGAGCCGCCAGCAAAACCGCCTACAGCATCACCGGCGACCTCGCCCTCGCCCCTGAAAAGCTCACCATCGACTTCAACACCTACCCCATCGCCCAGATCCGCACTCTCACCGCCCCAGAAGCCGCAGCCACCTTCGACACGCCCGGAGCCATTGCCAACCTCTACCGCCTCAACATCCCCGGCGCCAAAAAATTCCTCCACAAAAACACCCTTTGCGGCTCAGAAGACGTCCAGTGGCTCGTCACCTCCGTCTCCGGCAAAACCCTCCAGACCGCCTTCTTCTCCGGCGACAAAATCCCCGACCTCACCCCGGAAGCCATGGCCACCGCCACCAATCTCTGCGGCACCTTCACCTACACCCGCTAGTCTCCGGTACCCTCAAAGCATGAACCTTATCCGAGTCATCGGCGGAGGCCTCGCCGGCCCGGAAGCCGCCCTCCAGCTGGCCCACGCCGGCCACCCCGTCCACCTCTACGAGATGCGCCCGCACCGCTCCACAGAGGCTCACCAGACCGCCGACTTCGCCGAACTCGTCTGCTCCAACTCCCTCAAATCCGAGTCGGAAAACTCCGCCCCCTGGCTCCTCAAGCAGGAAATGCGCCTCGCCGGCTCGCACCTCCTGCGCGCCGCCGACGCCACCGCCGTCCCCGCCGGCCACGCGCTCGCTGTCGATCGCGAAGCCTTCTCCGCCCACGTCGCCGCCATGCTCCAGCACCCCCTCATCACCATCCTCCGTGAAGAAGTCACCTCGCTCGATCCCGGCCCCTACGCCCTCACCATCCTCGCCACCGGACCCCTCACCTCCCGCCCCCTCACCGACGCCCTCCAGGCCATCACCGGCTCCGAGCACCTCGCCTTCTACGACTCCATCTCCCCCATCGTCGACGCCGCCACCATCGACATGGACACGGTCTACTTCGCCGCCCGCTGGGACAAAGGCACCGCCGACTACATCAACTGCCCCTTCACCAAGGATGAATACAACACCTTCATCGACGCCCTCACCGCCGCCGAAACCGTCCCCCCAAAACCCTGGGAACAAATCCCCACCGCAGATTCGGGTGCCCCAGGTCTCGCTTCTGAGACCTGGGCTTCCGAGCCCGCACCCATGTCTCCGGAAAAACTCCAATACTTCGAAGGCTGCCTCCCCATCGAAGAAACCGCCCGCCGCGGCCGCGATACCCTGCGCTTCGGCCCCATGAAGCCCGCCGGTCTCACCAACCCCAAAACCGGCCGCTGGCCCTACGCCGCCGTGCAATTACGCCAGGAAAATCTCCGCGCCGACAGCTACAACCTCGTCGGCTTCCAGAACCACCTCAAGTTCGGCGAGCAGGCCCGCATTCTTCGCCTCATCCCCGGCCTGGAAAACGCAAAATTCCTCCGCTTCGGCCAGATCCACCGCAATACCTACATCCACGCCCCCACCCTCCTCACAGAAACCCTCCAGCTCCGCGCCCGCCCCGATATCCTCATCGCCGGCCAGCTCTCCGGCGTCGAAGGCTACACTGAATCCATCGCCGGCGGCATGCTAGCGGGCATCTTCGCCGCCCAGATCCTCAACGGCCGCACCCCCATCCCATGCCCTCGCCTCTCCGCCCACGGTTCCCTCATCCACTACATCACTCATGCTGAGAGCAAAAAGTTCCAACCCGCCAACATCACCTTCGACCTCCTCCCTCCGCTCGAAGAAGACCTCCGCAAACAGATCCGCGACAAGAAAGAGCGCCACCGCATCCAGTGCGACCGCGCCCTCACCGCCTGGAACCAATGGCGCCAGGGCCACACCACGCAGGAGCAGGGAATCGACCCCACCCCCGAACCCCAACCCACCCACCAAACCACCCTCTAACCGCCCTACTCTTCCACCTTCTTCTTATTCCGCGCCCGAATCTTGAACCAGATCGGCGACCCAATAAACCCAAAAGCCTCCCGAATCTGATTCGCCAAAAAGCGCTCAAACGAGAAGTGCATCTTGATATCCCGATCCGTAAACAGCACAAATGTAGGCGGAGCCACCTGCGCCTGCGTCATGTAATAAATCCTCACCCGCTTGTTCATCGGCACGCTCGCCCGCTGAAAATCCACCTGCTCCAGAAACTTGTTCATCTGCCCCGTCGACACCCGTTTCCGCCGCTCCCGCGCCACCAGTTCCACCTTCGCAAACACCTCGTTGATATTCTTCGCCCCGCCACTCTCCGGCCCGGCAGAGATAAACAGCAGCGGCGCATAATCCAGGTACTTCAACGCATCCCGCACCTGCTGCGCATAGATCTTCTGATCCGCCGGCGGCTTGCCATCGCTCCGCGCCGTCGTCATCAAATCCCATTTATTGATGACGATAATCACGCTCCGCCCAGCCTCATGCGCATACCCCCCAATATTCGCATCGATGTTCGTCACCCCCTCCACAGCATCGATCACCAACAACGAAACATCCGCCGCCTCCAGGTGCTTCCGCGCCATGATCACGGAAAGCTTCTCCGCCATCATCTTCGTCTTGCCCTTCCGCCGAATCCCCGCCGTATCCACAAACCGGAACAGATGCCCCTTCCGCTCCACAATCTCATCCACCGCATCCCGCGTAGTCCCCGCAATGTCAGAAACAATCGCCCGATCCGTTCCCGTCAGCGCATTCAGCAGCGTCGATTTCCCCACATTCGGCCGCCCGATAATCGCAACCTTCGTCTCCCGCGATTCATACTCTCCATGCGTCCTCTGCTTCCTTACCGGCTTCGCCTCACCCTCCTCCATCGGCTCGAACTCTTCCTCAAAAGCCTCCGCCTCCTCTTCCGCCGTAGGCTCTGCTTCCTCCTCGCCGCGATCCTCCGGCAGCACCGCAAACACCTCATCCAGCAGGTCCCCAATTCCTGACCCATGCTCCGCCGAAATCATCTGCACATTCCTGAACCCCAGCCGCCTGAAGTTCTCCGCCGCCGTCTGCATCTGCTCCGTATCGATCTTGTTGACGGCGAGGAACACCGGCTTGCCACCCTTCATCAGCAGCCGAGCCAATTCCATATCAGGCGAAGCGAGCTCCGTCCGCCCATCCACCACCATCACGATCGCGTCCGCTTCCTCGAGCGCCACCCGCGCCTGCCGAAAAATCTCACTCGGGATCAGCGCCTCGTCATCCGGCACCACCCCACCCGTATCCACCAGCCGCACATCCCGCCCCTGCCACTCGATCTCCCCATAAATCCGATCCCGCGTAATCCCCGGCTCGTCCCCCACAATCGATCGCCTTGACCCCGTCAGCCGATTGAACAACGTAGATTTGCCCACATTCGGCCGCCCGCAAATCGCAATCAACGGCTGCGCCCGGCTCGCCGCATGCTCCATCGTCACGCTCTGCTGCAGCGCCAGCAACTCCGCCTCGCGCCAGGCCGCCTCCGGACTATCCGGCTTATTCGTCGTAATCCGCCGCCTGAGCCCACCCGACCCCTTACCCTCGCGCTCCCGCGCCGCCTGCCGCTCACTATCCGCCCTGAAGCTCCGCCCCGGTGCCCGTTTCTCCGCAGCCCCCTCATCCTTCTTCGGCCCAATCACCTTCTCCGCATCGTCACCCGTAATCGTCCGTTTCTGCTCGAACTCCGGCGATCGCCGCGCCACCCGCCTCGCCTCCGTCTCTTTCGCCTTCTTCGCCGCAATCACCTTCCGCTTGCGTGGGTCTGCCTCGCCCACCCGCGTCGCCCCCGTGGTCGCCACACTCTTCGGCGCCTTCCCCTTATGCGGCCGCGTGCTCGCCTGCCTGTGCTTCTTCCCCAACCGCTTCGCCGTCTTCTTCACCGCCATCGCACACCTTCTCTCAATCCCATTATAGGGACCGCTCAGCTTGACACTTGTAAAGCTACGCGATACAAATCTCGAAGAGTGATCAAGAACTTCAAGCACGATGGGCTCCGTAAGTTTTTCGAAACAGGCTCTAAAGCAGGAATCCAGCCCGCCCATGACAAGAAACTTCGCGTCAGACTGGCTGCGCTTGACGATGCCGAAGGCCCAAAAGCGATGGACCTCGCTGGCTGGAACCTCCACTCGCTTCAAGGTGACTTAGCTGGCCATTGGTCCGTCAAGGTCAATGGAAATTGGCGCATCACCTTTCGTTTTCAAGGCGAGGATGCCATACTCGTCGACTATTGCGATTACCACTGAAGCCAGAAGTAGAACCAGGAGTAGAACATGATGCACAATCCCCCTCATCCCGGTGAAGTCCTCAAGGATGTCCTCGAAAACGTCCCCATGACCATTACCAAGTTTGCAGCCCATCTCGGTGTCTCGCGCGTGCAGCTTTCCCGCGTACTGAACGGCCGCGCTGCAGTGTCCCCTGAACTATCCATGCGATTGAGTGAGGCTTTCGGACAAGATCAGCCGAACCTTTGGTTCAAGCTTCAAAACAAGTATGACTTCTGGCAAGCTGCTCACACAAAGCGTAAGAAGGTGGTGTCCTTGCAGTGGGATAAAGCCGCCTGACACCTTTCGCCATCCTTTCGCATATATCATCATCCCAGCGTGTCCTCCACCCCCACCATCCCGCCGTCCACCAAACCAGCCCAACCCCAACTCCCATCCCTCCACGACTTCTTCTCCCCCACCGGCCTCCTTTCCCGCTCCACCCTCCACTTCGAGCCCCGCCCCGGCCAGCTCCTCATGGCCAAAGCCGTAGAGTCCGCCCTTGAAGACAAGCGCCACCTCATCGTGGAAGCCGGCACCGGCACCGGCAAAACCCTCGCCTATCTCCTCCCCGCGCTCCGTTTCGCCCGCGAGCGCGGCCAGCGCGTCATCATTTCTACTGGCACCAAAAACCTCCAGGAGCAGCTCTACTTCAAAGACGTCCCCTTCCTCGAGTCCCTCCTCGGCCCCCTCAGAGTCTGCTACATGAAGGGCCGCGCCAACTACCTCTGCAAGCAAAAGCTCTACGCCCTCCGCGACTCCCCGCTGCTCAACGGCCTCGAGGAAATCGAGCAGTTCCACCACATCGCCACCTGGGAGCCAACCACCCCCACCGGTGACCGCGCCGAGCTCAACCACCTCCCCGAGTCCTCCCCCCTCTGGTCCAAGCTCGACGCCCGCACAGAGACCTGTCTCGGCACCACCTGCCCCAACTGGGAAGACTGTTTCATCACCCAGATGCGCCGCAAAGCCATCGACTCCGACCTCATCATCGTCAATCACCACCTCTTCTTCGCAGACCTCAACATCAAGCAGCAGGCCGCCGGCGCGCCTGACGCCGGCATCCTCCCTGAAGCCGCCGCCGTCATCTTCGATGAAGCCCACGAGCTTGAAGACATCGCCTCCAACTACTTCGGCATCGGCCTCTCCCACGCCCGGTTTGACGAGCTCACCCGCGACATTGAAACCACCCTCCGCGCCAAAAAAGAGCTCACCAGCACCGTCGAATCGCTCGCCGCCATCCTCAAAGACCGAGCCCGCATGTTCTTCGCCGCGTTACCAAGTGAAGCCAACCAACTCGGAAGAATGGAGTTCTCCCAGCGCGAGTCCTTCCTCGAGTCCGATGGCGACATCTATCTCGGCACCCTCAACGCCCTCGAGCGCCTCGCCGCCGAGCTAGAACGCATCAAGGGTGTCGAAGAGACCAAAGGCCTCATCAAGCGCACCGGCGACATCCGCCAGCACCTCAAGTTCCTCCTTGAATCCCGCGAGCCCAACATCGTCTTCTGGATCGAGCGCCGCGCCTCAGCCGGCGTTCGCAACCTAGCCCGTACCCCCGGCCAACAGTCCTTCAGCACCCATCTCCAGGCCACCCCCATTGACGTCTCGGAGCTCCTCGCCACCTCACTGTTCGACGTGTATCCAAGTATCGTATTGACCTCCGCAACCCTCACCGTAGCCAACGCATTCGACCACGTCACCAAGCGCTTAGGCCTCACCAGCACCCGCGAGCTCATCGTCCCCTCGCACTTCGATTACCCCACCCAGGCCCTCCTCTACCTCCCGCCCAACCTCCCCGATCCCCGCGAGCCCGGCCATTTCGCCCAGGCCGCCGAGCGCACCCGTCGCCTGCTTGAAATCACCCACGGCCGCGCCTTCTGCCTCTTCACCAGCTACGCCGCCATGCGCCAGATGCATGACCGCATGGCCCAGGAGCTCCCCTACCCGCTTCTCCTCCATGGCACCGCCCCCCGCCACGTCCTGCTCCAGCAGTTCCGTGAAACCCCCAACGCCATCCTCTTCGGCACCAGCAGCTTCTGGCAGGGCGTTGACGTGCAGGGCGAGCAGCTTTCCGCCGTCATCATCGATCGTCTCCCCTTCGCCGTCCCGTCTGACCCCATCATCAAAGCCCGCATGGAAGCCATCGAGCTCGCCGGCGGCAAACCCTTCTTCGATTTCCAGGTCCCCGCCGCCGTCATCACGCTCAAGCAGGGCTTCGGCCGCCTCATACGCAGCTTGAGCGACCGCGGCGTCCTCATGCTGCTCGACCCCCGCATCCAGCGCCAGCGTTACGGCCGCATCTTCCTCGACTCCCTCCCCCCCTACACCCTCACCCAGGACATCCATGAAGTAGAGGCCTTCTTCCAGACCTAGAGCATTTTTTGTTATTCCCCCTTTTGTCATTCCCTTTCGTGCCATTCCCCTTTTGCGCCATTCCCCCTTTTTTGTCATTCCCGAAGGGAATCTGCTTCTGCCTTTGTCCTTGCCGTTGCTTGTTCTTGCCGTTGCACCTTTTTTGTCATCCCGTAGGGATCTGCGTTTGTTTTTGCCGTTGCCGTTGTTGTTCTCGCCGCACCCCCTTTTTGTCATCCAGCAGGGATCTGCATTTGTTTTCACCCTCGCCACAGCTCCCGTCCTACACCCCCTCGAAACGTCCCCCCCAACCTACGTCCGCCGCGTTATCCTTGAACCACCCATGGCGCGCAACCTCTACATCCTCGCCGGCACCCTCTTCTTCTTCGCCCTGCTCGCCCTCGCCATCTCCTTTTCCAACATCGCCCAGCAGCCCGGCTCCCCCGGCGATGTCGCCCTCTGGCGCACCATGGCCATCGCCTTCACCATCCTCGCCCTGCTCATCACCCTCGCCGGCACCCTCTCCCACATGTTTGAGCAAGCCGAACGACGCGCCGAAGCAGACCGCGCCGAACGCCGGCGCAAACGCATCTGAACGCACCTGTGGAAAACTTGTCAAGCCCTAAACCGCGTAACTCCAACAAACCAAAGAGAATAAAGTTGGCATGTTCACTCCGCTCACCTTGGTATAATTGAAACAGAGAAGAAAAAAGGGCTGCAAGGCACATCAGCTTTGCAGCCTTTTGCTTGTCCGCCCAAAGCCTCAGCGGTCCGTCATTTCGAAGCCTAAGCCTTTTCGAATGAAGATTTTGCCGCAAAACACCCGGGGGGGGAGGATACCGCAGGCGAACTCAACTTGGACCTCACGGCACTCTCCGGAAGGGTCTGGCAAAGAAGGGAAGCAGCAACCATGTTTGAAGTCACCGTCGAGGCAGGTTTCTCCTCCGGACACTACCTCCGCAACTACCGTGGCAAGTGCGAGAATCCGCACGGTCACAACTACAAAGTCTTCGTCACCCTGCAAGGTGCCGAGCTCGACGAGGCTGGTCTCCTCCTCGACTTCAAGATCCTCAAACAGGTCCTCAGACCCACAGTCGAGTACCTCGACCACCAGATGATCAACGACCTCAAGCCTTTCGACGAAGTCAATCCCTCCGCCGAAAACCTTGCCAAGTACTTCTTTGACAACACCGCCACGCAGCTCGACGAACTGACAAACGGACGAGTCAAAGTCAAAGACTGCACCCTTTACGAAACCGACACCAGCTTCGCCCGCTACTACGAGTAGGCTGATGTACCTTATCGAACTTTACAAATCCGTTCAGGGCGAGTCCTCCTTCACCGGCCTTCCCTGTATTTTCGTCCGCTTCGCCGGCTGCAACCTGCGCTGCGCCTGGTGTGACTCCGAGTACACCTTCTCAGGTGGCAAGCCGTTCACCCAGGATGAAGTCGTAGCGCAGATCGAGCTCCTCGCACCCTGCAAGCTCATCGAGTTCACCGGCGGTGAACCCATGCTGCAAGCCCGCGAGCTCCTGCCGCTTATGGACCGCTTGCTCGCCGAAGGTTACACCCTCATGATGGAGACCAGCGGCGAGCGACCCCTAGCCGACGTCCCCAAAGCAGTGCACAAAATTGTCGACGTCAAATGTCCTGGCGCTGGCTCCGCTGCCAACAGCTTCCGCCTCGACAATCTTGAGACTCTCACGCAAAGCGATGAAGCAAAATTCGTCCTCAGCCACCGCGAAGACTACGACTTCGCAAAGCAATTCATCGCAACTCACAACCTGCGCCAGCGAGTCGGAGGCATCCTGCTCAGCCCAGCCTTCTCGAAGGCGCCCAGTCCGATTCGCACCACCGAAAATGCCACTCTCGATCCCAGAACCCTCGTCGAGTGGATGATGGCTGACGGAGTCGACGCACGCCTCTCGCTCCAGATTCACAAGTTCATCTGGGAGCCGCAGAAGAAAGGCGTGTAGCCGTTGCCGATTGCCATCAAGGTAGTCATCGTAGTAGCCTTCGAACCCGACCAAGGTCCGGTTCCTGGCGAGCTCCGCTACTTCCGCGAACGCGAAAACCTCAACCAGACATTGCCGTTTCCAGCCGGCTATCGTCCTCTGCACCTCAGCGCATCAGGCATTCTCGGCATCGTCACCGGCGTTGGCGCCGCACGCGCCGCGGCCTCTATCATGGCGCTTGGTCTTGACCCGCGCTTCGACCTCACACAAGCCCTTTGGCTCATCACAGGCGTCGCCGGCATTGACCCTGCGCGCGGCTCGCTCGCCTCGGTCATTCTGCCGGAATACGTCGTGGATGGCAGCCTAACCCACGAGCTCGACGCCCGCGAAATCCCGCCTGAGTGGCCGGACGGATTCGTTCCCATCGGCAAGTCGTACCCCTACGAGCAGCCGCGAGAACCACGCTTCAACGGTGACGACGGCATTTGTTTCCACCTCAACCGAAAGCTCATCGAGTCTGCCTTCCAGCTGCTCCGCGACGAACCGCTGCTGGACACCGAGAACATGGCCTCGCGTCGCAAGCACTTTCAGCCCGCAAACCCTGCGCACTGTCCGCCCCAAATACAGCGCGGCGATGAACTAGCATGTACTACCTTTTGGCATGGCAAGCTGCTGAGTGAACGCGCACGTCATTGGGTCGAGTATCAAAGCGATTCGCAAGCTGTGTATACCATCACCGCCATGGAAGACGCAGGTATCTTGCAGGCGCTCACAAATTTAGCCGGCGCTGGCCGAGTAAATCTTAACCATGTGCTCATTGCGCGCGCAGCTTCAAATTTTGACCAGCAAGCAGAGCATGTCACAGCCGCTGAAAGTCTGGTGCAAAGCAAGGTCGCGAGCTATTCCGCCTATCTACCCGCGCTTGAAAACGCCTGGCGCTGCGGACATAAGCTTATCGAAGCATGGCTCAAAGGCACGCTCAAGTAACCGAGTCACTGCTCCTGATATGCCCGCGAACGCCAACTGACAGGCCGTCCGAGAATTTTCCTGATGAGTGCATACCATTGCACAGCTAGCAACAGAACGATGCCGACCGGATGGAGCAAAGCCGACCGCCAGTCCTGCCGAAAGCGTATTGCCGCAACCACACGCACCCCAAGGTCCACAAGCATCGCGAGTAGCATGAGGGTCAGAACAAAGTTGCTTATCGCGGGCTTGCTAGAGGCGTGGTTCAGCGGAGTTGATGTTAAGACAAGTGCGACGACGGCAACAATGTAAGGCAAGACCTGACCCAGAAATAGCACTAGGGAAATCGGAACGATCCTTGCAGGAGCAGCAATTCCTTCCGTCGCGTTCTTGGCCAGGCCGCTCCAGACCTGACCGGCCGAGGTGTACATACGGCAACGTGCCAGAGCGGTCAGATCAGCAAGGTCAGTAGCAAAACCGTGTTCACGAAAGAGATGTGGAAGTCGCAATCCATCATGCATCGTTAGCTTGATGCCACTGTGACCGCCGCAGGCAAAGTAGTCGTCTGAACGCACCATCATGAACTGACCGCAACCTGCCGCGAAGGCCGGATCTGTGCCTCGCCGCATGCGATTTAATGGTAGAAACCCGAGCAGGACAAAGTGGATGATTGGGAGCAAGAGCCACTCTAGGGCTGTCCCTGTCGTCTGTCGCGGAAAGCCGCTTACCAGACTCTTCCCTTCGAGGAAGGTTGCCATGCGAGAAACGCACGTGGATTCAAGCCTCACGTCTGCATCGACGAAGCAGAGAATTGGGTGGGTCGCAGCCTTTGCCAATGCCCAACATGCATGCTGCTTGCCATTCCAGCCGGCAGGCAGGGAAGGAGCATGCTCCAGATGCAAACGCGAGTCGGAAGCTGCAAGCGCAAGTACGAGCATATCGGTCCCGTCTGTCGAACTGTCGTCCATCACGATGACTTCCAGCGTGACTCCAGTACTTGCCAGGACCGATCGGACCGCATCACAAATGCCAGCAGCCTCATTCCTGGCCGGGATCAACACGGAAACTGCCGCGATGTTTTGCGGCGCAGGCGGCTGTGGGTAGGACCTGATATTAATGAGGAAAAGCGTAGCAGGAACGACGGAACTAGCAAAAGCGATCACGAAGAGGGCAAGAATCATCCGTGCCCTTCTGGAAGACTCGTCTTGGTGTGCTCTGGTTGGAATGTTCGTCCACGCAGGAGCGCAAAAGCATGCTGTCCGCGCTGGTACCAACCGCCTGTACCAACACGTCCGGCGAGTAACAGATCGAAGTCTTCAGGATCGCGTCGGACAGATTTGGCTGCGAGCACGTTCATGCTTTCCTCCAGCGAAAGCCGAAGCTGACTTTCTACATCCGTTTCACAACGTTCATCTACGCGGATCGCTTCTCCGAAGTGGAGTAACACCTCTGGCAGGCGTTCATCCCAGAAAGGGTATTCGATAGCCAGCGGAATGACGGTACAGCCACCTTTCACCTTCCTCGCGAGCGCGGCCAAGCCTGGCTTAAAAGAAACAGGGCGCTCGCGCGGATCAGCAAATCGTCCTTGTGGCGTAATCCAAAGGAAGCAGCGATCCTGCAGTACGGAGATACCGGTGCGCAGGAATTGGGCAGCGCCTCGTAATGAGTTCATCTCGACACCAAAAACACCAATCGATTTCAGGATGCCGTACCGCTCAAGAGCATCCGCGTCCATTGGAGCGAAGTGCCTGCATGATGGGTGGAAGGTCGATGCAAGCAAAACCGAGGTCATCGGATCCCACCATGAGCTGTGATTGGCAAACACAATGATCGGACCAGAGCCAAGGCTCGCGAATGCTTCCGCATTGCTGATGCGGACTGCTCGAAAGTGTCGACGGAAATAGCGTCGCACAATCTTGCGAAACATCCATAAGATGGGCTTAGAGATTCTGGGCGTGTCCATTTCTTGAAGCCTACTCCAAGCTGCGCCGCATATCACGCACTGGTGAGTACGCCAGCATTCGCATCTTGATCCAGTGAATCTGCAGCGATCCAGCCCGACATCAAAACCATCGGCATTCCTGGACCTGGATGAGCAGCGCCACCTGCGAGATAAAGACCTGCCAGATCGGTTGAACGATTGGCCGGCTTGAAAGCGCCCTGGAAAAGACCATGGCTTGAAATTCCATATATCGCACCATTGAGTACACGATATCTGTCGTGTATGTCCTGGGGAGTGAGGTGTCTCTCGAAGATTATGCGCTCCTCTATGTCAACCAACCCCGCTGTTCGCTTGAGCTTATCTAGAATCACTTGTCTATACCCGGGAAACATGGACTGCCAATCCTGTCCCGGCCGTAGGTAGGGAGTATGGACCAGCACGTAAAGCGCTTCACCATCCACCGGCGCACTGGTGGGATCGGTTGCAGCAGTCGCCGCAAGGTAGCAGGTTGGATCGGGTGCAGGAATTCCCAACTCGTAAATGGCGTGAAATTCTTCTCGAGCATCACGAGAAAATACGAAATCGTGATGAGCAAGATGTTCATATCGCTTATTCAAGCCGAGGTAGAGAACAACGCCTGAGCAGGCTGGTTCATAGGTCCGTTTGTGATCAAAGTGCCTTCCTACTTTACCGCCGATCAGTTCACGATGGGTTCGTACTGCGTCAGCATTGGAAACGATTGCATCGACATTGTGAATATTTCCGTCGGTGGTCGTAAAACCTGTCACTTTCTTGGCGATGCCGCTCCTATCCTTATCCGTATTAATCGATTCCACATCAACACCCAAGTGGTATCGCACTCCTAACTCTCTGCCAAGCCGAACGAGTCCTTCGGGAACCGCACGAGTTCCACCGAGTGGGTAAGAGATGCCCTCCTGCATTTGCATACTGCCAATAGCACACAAAATAGCGGGCGACGCATCTGGCGATGAGCCAACGTATTGCACAAAATGTTCCAGCATCTGCGCCACGTTCGGATCGGAAATGTGTTCACGAATTACTTCAGTCACAGATTTACCCAGCCGCATCCGCATAACGTCACGCAAGACCTTGATGTCAAAGGCTCCTTTGATATCCATGGTGTCCCGCATGGAGCCAATGGAACGCCAGAAAAAAAAGCGGTCAGAGGTAGATTGGAGCTGTTTCGATTCTCGTAGAAAATTTGTGTAACCAAGTCCCATGGACGGCCAGATAGCATCAAGTGAAGCGGCCATTTCTCGCTCGCCATCCTTGAGATCGAGTGTGCTTCCATCTTCAAAAAAGCATCGCCATTGCGGGTCGAGACGCGTTAAAGGGATGTAGTCCTCAAGATTACGTCCGGACTCCGCAAAGACTTTGCGCAGAACAGACGGCTGAATAAGGATGGTCGGTCCCATGTCAAAGCGAAAACCATCTTCGCAAATTTGAGCTGCTTTTCCACCCAGCCAGGAATTTTTCTCAAAGACATCGACCTCATGACCTCTGGCGGCAAGTGTACATGCTGCTGAGAGTCCTGCTAATCCACTTCCAATGACACCAACCTTCATCGACAACTCCTCGTCTCATCGGTCTAGGAAACAAAATGAACACCTGTTAGAACGGAGACGAACCGACCAGTTCTTCTTCAGCGACAGCATGGCTATCCCATTCCGCGGTCATGTCCAGATCAGCTAGGAGTAAACGCGAGGAAATGCGAGCTGACTCAAAAATCACAGGTAAACCGCTACCGGGGTGAGTGCCGCCGCCGACTAAATAGAGGCCATCTAAATTCTCAAATCGATTATTTGGGCGCAAATGTAACATCTGGTCAAGCGAATGGGCCATCGAAAATGTAGCACCTCGATAAAGGCCGAATTCATCTTCCCAGTCTGCTGGCGTGAACACCTGCTCGGTTACAATTCGGTCTTCTATGTCCGAAATGCCAATCTTTTCTAATTGCTTGATAGCAATAGCGCGATATTTTTCCTTCTGTATAGCCCAGTCCACCGAGCCGACGTCATGGGTAACAGGCAACAGAATATACAGTGTGCTGAACCCCTCAGGAGCCAAAGAGGAGTCAGTGACGCATGCATTCTGTACGTAGAAGGACGGATTTTCAGAGAGGACGTGGCGCTCTTCGATGTCCTTTAGATTCTCTTTGTAGTCCTTTGCCAGATAGATCGTATGGTGTGAAATATCTTCAAAGCGACCCTTAATTCCCAAATACAGCATGTAAGTCGAACATGAGTACTTCTTCTTTGCAAGGGTACGGTCGGTCCAGCCGCTACGTGAGCTCTCGGGCAATAATTTCGCGATTGAACCTGCAAAATCTGCATTGAGAACGACTGCGTTCAGATTTAGGATGCGCTTGCTTGTTCTAACGCCAACAGCCTTACCGCGGCTAGTAAGTATCTCTTCCACCGGCTCATCAAGGCATATCTCGACCCCCATCTGTTGCGCGATGCGGGCCATGGCTGCGGTCACCGCACCGCAGCCACCGGTCGGGTGAAAAACTCCATGCTCATACTCGAGGAATGACAGGATAGAAAAAAGACTTGGGCATCTGAACGGAGACATTCCCAAGTATTTCGATTGAAAGCTGAAACCGAGCCTTATACGCTCATCCTTGAAGTGCACTTGGAGTGCGTCGTCCAACGATTTCCAAGGTGCGAGCAGCGGCAGCAACTTGATCGTTTCCGGTTTGAGCAGATCGCGCCAGCTGGAGAAAGGACTTTGGAGAAATGGTAGAAACTTTTCCAGTTTATGTCGATTATGCACGATGAATTCGTGGAAGCGGCCAGCGTCTTCCGGCGATAGCTTAGCTATTGCTTGCTCCATCTTGGCTACATCCGGCGTTGCCACCAACTCGCCGCCTGCGCCGAAGACGAGCCGGTACTGTGGATCCAGTCGCGTCATCGGAACTTCTTTGTCGAGATCGTATCCGGCAAAGGCAAAGATCTCTTTCAAGACGCGAGGATATAGGAAGAAAGTGGGACCTACGTCGAAATTAAATCCATCCTTTTGAAGTGTACTTGTTCTCCCGCCCACATGATTGAGCTTCTCAACTATGGTGACTTTCAGGCCCGAACGGGCAAGCAGTAATGACGCAGCGAGACCGCCGGGTCCCGCTCCTACGATGACAACGTGTCGTGATTCACTGCCCATTCACTACTCCGATTACATATACGAGGACCGCTAGCCAGAGTATAGCGAGAACAGGCGAGCTGAGCAGGTGGACTCTTTATCCGGTGAAGATTCATATTCGCAAGTTTGCCCTCGCGGAACAGGATGCGCTCAGATCGAAGCAGTAACAAGCTTTTCGATAGACGCTACTGATACTTTCGTCTGTGTGCCGGACAGCTTTCTGTAGAGTGTAAGGGCCTGTGCGACCACTTGGTCCATATTGTAGTAGCGGTAGGTAGCTAACCTTCCGACAAAATGGACGTTTTCCGCTTTATCTGCCAAACTTCGGTATTTTTCGTATAAGGCTGCATTTTCAAGTCTCGGGATCGGATAGTAAGGGTCACCATTTTCCCTGGGATATTCGAACACGACGCTCGTTCGATTCGAGACTTGTCCCGTCAGGTATTTGAATTCCGTAACTCGGGTGTACGCGTGCTCGTTTGGAAAGTTTACAACCGGAGCCGTCTGATACTGTTCGGTGTCGATGATCTGGTGCTTGAACTCCAGCGATCTATAAGGCAGCGGTCCAAACTTGTAGTTGAAATACTCGTCTACTGGGCCAGTGAAGATAGTTCGGACACCGGCATATGTTTTTCTTAAATCTGCGTAGTCCGTACCGGTCCGGACAGTAATGTTCTTTGAGTCGAGTAGTCGGTTGAACATGCAGGTATAGCCCTGCGCAGGCATAGCCTGAAATGTGTCTGTGAAGTACCGATCGTCGCGATCGAATCTGACCGGGATGCGGCCGGCCACCGATGCATCAAGTTGCGACGGATCAAGACCCCACTGTTTGCGTGTGTAGTTTCGGAAAAACTTTTCGTACAACTCTCGTCCGACCCGGCTCATTACGATGTCTTCAGAAGTGCGAATGCTTGCGGGAACGATGCAGCGAGCCTTCAGAAACTCTTTCATGCCCTCTGAATCGAGCCCGAGACCGTACAGCCCGTTGATAGTATCGAGATTGATCGGGATTGGCAGCAACTTGCCGTCGACGCTCGCCAATACCCGATGTTCAAAAGGGCGCCATTTTGTGAAGTGGGACAAGTACTGCACCACATCTGTACTGTTCGTGTGAAAGATGTGCGGCCCATACTTGTGAATCAGCAGTCCTGCCTCGTCATAGAAGTCGAAAGCATTGCCCGCGACATGTTCGCGCTTATCGATCACCAGAACACGTTGATTCAGATCATTTGCCAATCTCTCGGCAAGGACTGCCCCTGCGAAACCGGCTCCAACTACGAGGTAGTCGAAGTCGTCCTGACGGACGGGACGGCCGGACGACGGGTTGTCGAGACGAAAAGAAGACACCGAGTGCGATCTATGCTGAGTGCTGAGGGCAAAGGTGCGCTCTATCTCCTTCCACATAGCGTTCCAAGTTTTGTCCCAGGATCCGCTGGCCAGCTTTCGCGAAACAGCCTCACGCCATTGCTCGGTGCGCGGTTGTAGAGAACGGTCCAACGCACAAGCAAATTCTTCGGGCGTGCGGGCGATCTCCACCAAGTGCTCGTTGCCGTAATCGCTGATGACGTCGTTAATTGCCGTTGAGACAACTGGGGTCCCTGCGGCAAGGTATTCAGGTGTTTTGGTAGGCGAGATGAATCTCGTTGAATCGTTGAGCGCAAAGGGGAGCATGGCCACGTCCCAGCCCGCAAGATATTGAGGAAGTTCCTGATAGCTTTTGCTGCCAAGGTAATGAATATTTGCAGCGGTCGGCAGGCGAGCAGCCTCAATCTTGACGACGGGTCCGATGAAAATGAATTGCATGTCCGGTCGAAGCTCTGCAACCTTGCTGACCAGAACGATATCGAGGCGCTCGTCGATAACGCCAAAGAATCCTGCGCGCGGATGCGGGATATGCTGCTGATCGCGGGCATCCGTCTCAATAGTGCGCGCTTGAGCGAAGTGCGCTACATCAATCGAGCTTGGGAAGGCATGTACGTTGTGGTGCTGGCTTTTCTTGGCATCATAGAGGCTCCTCCCGCCTGTAAAGACGACGTCTGCCTTGTCCAGAAGTTCCCGTTCGCGTTCCGCCAGTTCTGGGGGCGCACCGAGGAAGCCGGTGAGTTCATCCATACAGTCATACACCAGCGCCTGCGGCTGCAAGTGCCGTGAGAAGGCCAAGGCCATCGGCGTGTAATACCAAGTAACAAAGGTTTTGAGCCCCGAAGCGATGCAGAATTCGTCCAGCAATTGTTTTTGCATGTCGTCCGCGCTGCCAGCTCTAGGCAGGTGTGGGCGTAAAACCCAGAGCTGAGCACCTTCGTGAATGGCTTCTAATGTAGGGGTCCCGTCTCCATTATCATCTGCGTCAAAATACGGTTCTTCCCAGTAGAAGACTCGACGTGCGAGGGCGCAACGCGTTAGCAGGTGCTGCGGCCGCTGTGTAACGAAATGCCAACGCAGATGACTGAAGCAGAGGAGATCCAAACTTTCCAGATGACGCTCGGACATATTGGAGTAAGCGTCGTTATCATCGTATTGACTTTTCAACAAATCGGGCCTCGGCGTGTCTAAGATTTGGTGTTGAATTACAGTATCGCTTGCTAGAAAGCTCAGATGTTGCGAACCGACCCGGCGTTGGTTTTTCGGTTTGCGTATGATCGAAAGCCGGTGGTGTTGTCTGGGAGCTAACTGTTCTTGTTATTCCAGCATCGCACCGACTGCTGCTATTGATTCTTCACGACATCAGAGAGTTGAATGTCGCATATGCGACAGATGCCAAAACCAGACGGAGTCATCTGCATTGAATATTCTTGTTTTATCACCTCATAGGGATGATGCTGCCTTTTCCCTGTCGCTTTCGATTCATCACTGGCTAGCGGTTGGCCACAAGGTGACTTTGCTGAATGTTTTTACCCGATCGCTTTACGCGCCTTACTCTGACGCTGAGAGCGTGCATGAGAATGATCGCCTAGGCTACGTTTCCGCACTGCGTCGGCGGGAAGACGAGGAGTTCCTGAAGCAGATACCAGGTGCCACGATGATCGATCTGAACATCAAGGATGCTCCGATTCGTCTGCACTGCGACAGTTCTATTGTTTGTGACATGGATGTTGATCCTGAAGATTCGGCCATTCCAAAGATTCGCAAGGCGATTGCTCGCCTAGCCGATCAGGAACACGCGTTCGCCGCTCTGGTGTTGCCGCTTGGATTAGGTCACCATGTCGATCACCGTACCGCGCGTGACGCTTCGTTGCCACTCACGACGTCTCTGCCGTGCGCTTTCTATGAGGAATTACCGTATGCAACCCGCGATGGCGTGCGGATCGACCTCTCGCGCTTTCGCGAAGACACCAATACCCGACTGCACGAGCCTCTATTTCCCGTTCTCTGCCACGGTACCAACACGCATCCGACCGAGCTGAAGAGGCGAATCGCCATGTTATACGCGTCACAGATCGATGGAGAGATGGCTCAGCTGATTGCCAACTTTTGTCATCGCTATCACGGTGGCGAGCGGCTGTGGGCCAACCAGGCGTGGCTAGGAATTGCTTCCGCTGAACACCTGTCGACACGTCAGCGGGACATAGAGGCGGAGCCGCTACCTGCATGAGCTTGCAAAGCACAGTAGAAAATTCAGAGATGACTTTCGGCATCCGGTTCTCGCCGGTGTGCAGGGCTTCGGTCATTATCCCGGCTCGGAACGAGGCCTCGTCCTTAGTCAGGACGCTCGATGCGCTTCGAATGCAGGTCGACCTCAATGGGTGTGCTCTTGATGTCGAATCGTTCGAGGTTTTGGTGCTGCTGAACAATTGTTCGGACAGTAGTGAAGCGATAGTCAGGTCCTATCAAGTGGCGTACCCGAAAATGCAGATTGGTTTAGAGATCTGCGAACTTGGGGCGTCGGTGGCTCATGTCGGGACCGCTCGCCGCATGTTGATGGATGTGGCTTGTGAGCGGTTGGAGCGGGGTGGCATGGGTGATGCGGTGATCCTTTCCACGGACGCTGATACCGTGGTGGCACCGGACTGGATTGCACGCAACCTGGAGCATGTGGCTGCGGGTGCGGAGGTTGTCGGCGGGGTTATTCACCTGTTGCCGGATGAGTTGGATGGGCTCGAGAAAGGGTTGCGCTTGTGCTACGAGCGGGACCGTGAGTTGCAGGCCGCTGTGGCGCGGTTGGAGTCGCTGCTGGATCCTGATCCAGCTGATCCCTGGCCGCGTCATCTGGAGCACTTTGGTGCGTCGCTTGCCTGTACTTGCGCGGTTTATCGTCGAAGTGGCGGCTTGCCTGCTGTGCGACCACTGGAAGATGTGGCCTTTGTCGATGCACTGCGCAAGGTGGGCGCGAGGATTCGGCATGCGACTGATGTACACATCTATACGTCTGCACGGCTTGACGGCCGGGCTGAAGTTGGATTGTCTGGACAGCTTCGTCACTGGCGTGAAGATCATGCGCAAGGCAGACCACAGATGGTGGACTCGGCTGAGTGGATCGAACACCGCTTCCGCTCGTTGCATCTGCTGCGTCTGTTCAACGCGGGAGCATCATTGAGTCCTGGGATCTTTCCGGAGCCTTGGCTCGACAGGCTGTTTGCTGCTCGAGCGCAGGGTTTGGGCGATGGACGCTTTCTTGAAGTGGTGGATTGCGATCGCCTGATCTGTGAGACATTTTGCGGTGAGCGGCACGACGAGATAACCGTTGTGCTGAGCAAACTCCAAGACAAGATTAGTGCGCTAGACGTTCCAGAACATCAAGCCTGAAACGGTGATGGCGTTCATGGTGGATACCCTTCCATTCGGGGCGTGAAAGCCAGTAGTCGTGGACGGCGTCGCCGCGCAGCGGGTAATCGGGGACGGGTTCGGTGAGGTGGACCAGGACGAGATGGCCGCCGGGCTCTTGGCGTTGGGCGAGGCTGGTGGCGGCACGTTCCAGGTCAGGGAGTTGCCAGTAGTAGGCGACTTCCGAAACGACGATGAGGTCGAAGGTGCCTTCAGGCATCTGGGCTGGAACCTGCATGCAAGCGAAGCTGACGCGGCCTGAACCGCCGCATCGTTCACGCGCTGTTTCAAGAGCTTTCGATGAGATGTCGAGGCCGAGGAGACGGTCCGTACGGTGGCTGAGGCGTTCAGTGAGGACGCCGATGGAACAGCCGACCTCAAGGCCATTGCGATAGCGTTCGCGTGGAAGGCTGCTGACGGTCGTGTTGTACTTGTCGTTTTCGTAAGGGCTGGTTTCGAAGTTCCATGGATCGTCCTTGCGGGCGTAGATGCGGCGGAAGTAGTTGGGTGGCAGGGAATGGAGGATCTGGTCGTCTGCCCAAAAACCCCAGGCCGTGCCACCAGCGCGCTTGTGGGCTTTGTCCAGGGAGGCGCGGCCGATGGTGGCGAGGGTCTGGTCCGGTGCAGGCTGGCGAAGGTACATGGTGAGGTCGCGAATGACGCGCTCAAAGGGGAGAGGCTGCAGGAGGCCGTGGGCGCCGACGCCGGCGGTGACGGTCTGCATGGTGCTGGTGGCGAGGCGCTCGATGGCGATTCGCATCATGTTGGCGCACTCGATCATGCGCTCGACGTGCTCGGGCTCTGAGCGGAAGAAGCTTTCTTCGGCGACGGCTGCTGCTTTTTCAATCCATAGAACGCTTTGCTGGGCTGCGATGGCGACCTCGGCTAGACGTGCGATCTGGTAGGGATCGTCACCACGACGATGATCTTCGAGCCACTCGGCGAAAAGGGCATGGAGGCGCAGGAGCGCACCTGCCTGAACGGAGGCGAAGCGGATGGCTCCGCCGCGGAAGAGCGGGTCGCGGTAGAAGTCGCCTGGGTTGCCGATGAGCTCGTCAGGGTGAACGATGGCGTTGGTGAAATCGACACCGAAGGATTCGGAGCGTTCCATGCCATAAGGGTGCCAGAAGGAGCGGTCGATGCTGGCGCCGAGAGAATGCATGCGTGGCATGGTCATTTGCCAGCCACGTCCTGGGATGTCTGCGGTGACGATGGGACGCTCGACGAAGGCTGCTCCAGTGGCGAAGGTCTTCTCCCCTTCGTAGCGGAAGTTGTCACCTTGAGGCTGGAGTCGCATGAGCTCAGGCTTGCCGGTGTTCCAGACACCGGAGAGATGACCCTGATGAACTTCCTCTGATAATTGCCTGGCTTGCTGAGGCGTACCGTACTGGAGGACGAGGAGGCAGCCGTTGACGTGGCCCTCGTAGAGGCGGCCGAGGGCGAGGTCGGCGGAGCCTACGATGGAGAGGAGGCGGAGAAGGGTTCGCTGGGTGCCTGGCGCGGTGCCGAGACCGAGGCCACCGAGGTGCGGCGGGAAAGGCGCGGTGAGGAGACCGATCTCATGGCAGCGCTCGAGCTCGCGGCGGGGTGCTTCACGGAGTCCGAGGTTGGGACGGGCGGCGAGATCGTCGGCGAGGACCTGGGCGCGGGCGACGAGGGAATCGAGGTCCTGTGCGAGAGGCTGGTCTGCTGGTGCTCGTTCAACGGTCAACTCGGACATAGGTTTCGATTCTCCAGCGGTGCTGGCTGTTCGGCGGGTGTGGAGGGTGGGGCTCCGTCCCGGCTCTTTGGGCTAAATTATTGATTCTGTTGGGTTAGATGCGTAGGCAGATGGTAAATTCTTCATTCGAAAAGCCTTAGAGGTAAAGTCTTCAAACGAAAGGGTTTACGCGGCCCGTTGGAGGTGCATGGTTTTGTTTTTTTGATCTATTACCAGTATCGCAGGTTGGCGGGGGTAAACATGCCAAGTTTATTTCCTTTGTTTTGTTGGGGTTAGGTGGTTTAAGGGGTTGACATGCGGATTTGCTGGTGTTTTTGAAGTATTTATTTTGCCGACTTTCCTTTGGATGCGGGGGCGGGGGATTTGGTTCTGGTGGGCGGGATTGTGGGACGGGTACTCGGCGGGGGGACTTCGTGCGAAGAATCCGGGACGGCATTTGTAGCGGAGCGTACCTCAGCGGCTTAACCGCATTGCATTCAGCGGACTTATGGCACGGCTGAAGCGTGCCCTTAAGCGAGGCTGCTTTTCAATACCTTTTGCGGCCCCGCAGAATCGCAAGGAGTTGGTGTGGGGGGTGGGCGTGGGAGAATGGGGGATGGGCGAGGGTACGGTTCGGGGCGCGAGGAGTGCGGAGATGGTGGCGCTGGGGTATGCGGCCTATAAGAGCGATACGGTGCGGGTGGTGGAGCGGGATTTACGGGGCTTTACGCATATCATGGCTTCGCGGCAGGGGCTTTACGTGGTGAACGGCTTTGAGTGGCGGCTGGTGGTGGCGGGGTTCTTCTTCGGAATTACTTTGCGGGGTGATGAGATTTTTGTTTTCGAGTGCTGCGACTTGCCGCGGGGGCCGACGCGGATGGGCCGGATTGTGAAGCTCACGGTTCGCGGGGAGAGGATTGTGAGCGAAGAGGTGGTGGCGCGGGGGCTGGATAATGGGTGCCACCAGATCGACCTTGTGGAGGGGAGGCTGGTGGTGGTGGACACGTACAACCAGCAGCTGCTGCGGTTTGGGGAGGAGCTGTCTCTGGAGGAGAGTGAATACGAGGTGCTGCGGCCGCTGCCGGTAAGCCCTACGAAACAATGGCGGGAGGGCGAGAGCGATTATCATCATGCGAACTCGCTGCTGGCGGTGGGGGAACACAGGCTGCTGCTGCTGCATAACCTGGCGGGCGAGGTGGGGCGGAAGAGCGAGATCGCGATCTGTGACCGGGACTGGGTGGTGAAGGCGAAGGTGACGGTGAATGGGACGGGATGCCATGGGCTGGCGTTGCAGGAGGATGGGACTGTTTTGACGACGGGGTCAATGGAAGGGCGGGTGCTGGGAACGGATGGTTTTGCGATGCATGTGAGCCCGTTTATGACGCGGGGGCTGGCGGTGGGGCCGGACTCGGCGGTGGTGGGCGCGAGCCGATGGAGCCGCCGGGAAGGCAGGATGGAGAACTCGGGGACGATTACGTTTATGACACGGGCGTGGGAGGTGGAGGGGGTGCTGATGGTGCCGGCGGCTCCAACAGAGCTGCGGCGGCTGGATGGGCAGGATGCGGGGCTTTCTGGGTATCTGAATGGGGTAGGATGGGGCCAAAGGTTGCAGCTGGGGACGGAGAGGTGGAAGATGTCTGAGACAGGGGCGGTGAAGGAATTTCCGGCAGCGCCGGTGGCAGGGGAATGGGTGCGGGTGGGGCCGTCGCGTACGGAATTTACAGGGGATGTGGCGGAGGCGAAGGCACAGTTTGCGCGCTATCGGGCGATGCACCTGGGGCAGGTATTTGAGCCGGGATTTTTGCAGACTCTGCTGCGTTTCAGCGCGGAGACGGTGTTTGGCCCGGAGGAATCGAATGCAGGTTTCCGCGAGAAGGAACTGCCACCGAAGCGGGTGGGCCGGGTGATAAGCCTGGCGCTTAACCGGCCGGAATTGCTGCGGTGGCTGGAAGAGGTGACGGGATGCGAGCGGCTGGAGAGTTTTGCAGGGAAGCTGGCGCAGACGCTCCGGCGCAAGGGCGATGAGCTGGTCTGGCATGACGACTACAGCAAGGGGGAGCTGCGGCGGCTGGCTGTGGTGATCGATATGAGTACGGAGCAGTACGAGGGTGGGGAGTTTCAGCTGCGGATGCGCGAGGACAAGACGCCGCTGCTGGAGCACCATTATGAGCGGGTGGGGTCTGCATTGATTTTCGAGGTGGGCCGGGAGGTGGAGCACAGGGTATTGCCGCTGGTGTCGGGTGGTCCGCGGCGGATCTTTGCGGGATGGGCCATCTCTGGCGGGCCAGCATGAAGTTTGGGAGGAAGCCTGGACTTTACGCTTTGGCGAACTTGAGGGGCGGGGCTCTGGCTGCGGAAGATGTGGCGGCGCTGGGGCTGGCGGAAGGGGAGGAGCGTTTTCGTCTCAAATCGGAAGCGGAATCCTTTGCGGCGCGGGGTCTGGATGCGCATGAAGGAGCGATTTCGATTGCGCGCGATGGCGAACGGGTTTGGATATTCGCGGGATTTCTGGATGAGGCGGAGGAGCTGGCGGGACGGCTGGGGATGGATGCGGGGAGCGGCGCGGCGGCGCTGGCGGGGGCGGCGGTAAGGCGCTTCGGCAAGCAGGCTGCGGAGGAAATGCTTGGGGAGTGGAGCCTGCTGGGGTGGGATGGGCGGTCGCGCGAACTGACACTGGTGGCATCGGTGACGCTGCGGGATGCGATGTTTTTCGGATTCAAAGATGGCTTGTTGGCGGTGGCGCCGGATGTGATGACGCTGGCGCGGCTGGGGTGGGTGGGGCTGGCGCTGGATCCGGTTGGGTATGCGCTGAACGTGAGCCGGGCGGGGTTGCGGCATATACGGACGGAGGAGACGATGTGGCGGGGGATCCGGCTGGTGGTGGCGGGGGGGACGGAGACGTTCAGCGCGGGGGGGAGGGTGTCTGGACGGGTAACGCCCAGAACAGAGTTTGCGCGGTTTGGGGGGACGTTCGAAGAGGCTGCGGAGGCGCTGGAGGCGATGGGGCGTCGGATTGTGCGGCAGATCATGGAACGGGAAGGGACGGTGGCGTTCCAACTGAGCGGGGGGCTGGACAGTACGCTGCTGGTGAGCTGGGGGGCGTATGAGCAGGGGGTGGGGCGGGAGATGTTTTGCGTGGCGTCGGTAGCGCCGCCGGGGAGCAAGCTGCCGGATGAGAGCCGGTTTATCCGGGGGGCGGCGGGTGCGCTGGGGGTGCGGGTGACGGAGTGCTGGCCGCGACGGGAAGGGGATTTGTTCCGCTCGCCCGCGGAGCTGTTTGCGGAGTTTGCGGCTCCGGTGTCGGGACCGTACCTGACCCAGGAGGCGATGGACGAGGCGGCGGTGGCGGGCGGGGCGCGGGCGGTTGTGTGCGGGGCGCTGGGGGAGATGCATGTTTCGGCGGGGTTCGAGATTCCGGAGACGCGGAGCTGGTTGCGGCGGCAGGTTGCCGGAGCGCTGGAACGGCAGGCCATGCGGAAACGCGGCGGGGGCTGGCCGGAACAGGCGTTTGCGCCGAAGCTCACGCGGGAATTTCTGGCGGGCCTGCCAAAGGAATGGGCAAAGGTGTGGCGGAAAGGGCCGGTGTGGGGGCCGGTTGTCGTTCAGGAGGGCGGGCAGGGGGGCGTGATCGGGATAAGCCCGATGTGGTACAAGAACGCGGAGGGCGGGACGGCGAGCGGGCTTGGGCTGCGGCAATACTTACCGTATCGCGACAGGCGGCTGATGCAGTTGGCGGCGGGGATGCCGGTGGAGTTTTTGCTGCATGAGGGGAAGTCGCGGCCATTTGCGCGTCGTCTGCTGCGCGGACGGGTGCCGGAGGCGATTTGGGGGCGCGAGCAGGGGCGGGCGTATTCACCGAGCTATGCGACGCAGCTGAAGCAGCAGGCGGGGGAGGCGCGCGAGCGATTGGGATTGTTCCGGGAGGCGGGGGTTGGGCGGTGGATCGACCTGGAATGGCTGGCGGGGGGGCTGGAGCGGCTGGAGCACTCGTCCGCGGAACGGGATACGGAGTTATTTTATGGGGTGCAGACTACGGCGCAGCATGCGGAGTTTCTGCTTTGGCTGCTATCGCTGGGGGTGCGGTTGTAGTAGCTACTTCGCTTTGCACGGGCTTTGGGCGCGTGCAAAGCGAATTGGGAGCTGAAGGTGGGTCTTACGAGCGGGTGCAGTCGACGTAAGGTGCGCCGGTGCGGTAGTACATGCCGTAATCGAGGCCGCGGGCGGGGTTGATGGAGGTCTCGCGCACGTCAAGCTGGGTGAGGGTGGGTTCGATCCAGTCGAGGCGGCTATCCTGGATCGCGGTGGTGACTTCCGTGGCGGACTGTGCGGTTGGCTCTGGCATATTTTCTCCCGGGAACGTTGACTTTTGTGCGATCAATGAACTTTGTGTGAATGCTCAGTGTAATTGTTACCAACTAGTTTCGCCAGGCTTTTTTTTGAGGCAACCCGTTACCAAAGTGGATTACTGGACAAGATCTACATCGAAGGCGCAGCAGATGCGCTGGCCGGGGCCGTGATGAGGATAGGTGCGGTGGTGGACGTAGGAGGGGAAGAGGACGAGGAGGCCGGGGCGGGGGCGGCAGAGGGTTTCACCGAAGAGGTTGATGTTCTGGGGCGTGGCGGTGGCCTCGGGGAGGCCAAAGGCGATGCAGCCTTCAAGTCCGGAGCCTGAGGCGATGTGATCGGGGACCTGGACGTAATAGGTGCCGGAGAGCCAGCCGGGATGCTGGTGCCAGCGCTCGTGGCCTTCGCCTTCAGTGAGGACGCACCAGTTGGCGAGGGTGCCGGCGGGTTGGCGCATGCGGAGGAAAGGGTGGTCGGTGTCGGGGGGGAGGGCGGCCACGTAGGCGGCGATTTCACGCTGAATCATCTGCTGGAAGGCGTGGTAGACGTGGGAGCGGGCGAGGTCGGGCTGGGGGACGTGGTTGGTTTTGCGGGACGAGGTGCCTTCTACGCGGCTGCGGATGCTGGGATGGTTTGCGATTTCAGCGGCGAGGTCGAGGTTGAAGGCTTCCAGGGTGGGCCAGCCGGGGGGTGGGTCGGGCTGGTACTGACGCATGAAGCGGGGGAGACCCTGGAGGTCGAGGGCTTGTTGGATGTGGCCGAGCTGGGCGTGGGCGAGGATTTGGGAGGCGATGATGCCGGAGGTGGGCGGGCCGTGATCGAGCCAGGCGTCGGCGTAGGCGAGGACCTCGGCGGCACGGCCCTGGGCGATGTCGGCGCGGAGGAGGAGGGCGTAGGGCTCGTGCTGGTAGCCGCCGAGTTCAAGGCTGGTGAGGAGCTCGGCGCGGGCGGTGGGGAAGTCGAACTGGGCGAAGGCGGCTTCGGCGAGGAGGGTGTGGACGATGGAACGCTCGGCGTCGGTGCGGCAGTGGGTGAGGGAGTGGAGGCAAAGGAGGCGGGCCTGCTCGTTGGCGGCGGGGGTCTTGATGCCGAGGTTGGCCTTGATGGCGAGGTGGAGGAAGGGGAATTGGTCGATGGCCCAGGCGGCGAGGAGAGTGGCGGACTCTTCAAAATGGCTGAGGGCGTTGAGGAAGCGGGCGAGGTTGAGACGGACAGGGGTGGCGGCGGGGGCGGCCTGGTAGGCGGCGCGGTAGAGGGCGAGCTCCTCCTGATCGGGGAGGTGGCGGCGGGGACGGAGATGGAGCTGGAAGGGCTCGGTGGGGGTGTCGGGCTGGTGGTTAGTGGTGGGGGTCATAGGGTGGGGCTCCGGTGATTTCGAGGAAGCGGGAGGCGATGGCGATGAGAGCGATGCGGCGGTCGTGGTTGTCCATGAGGCGGAGACACTCAGGGCGGAAGAAGTGTTTGTTGAGCAGGGGGGCGACCTGGGCGGAAGGGATGTGGGCGGGGTGGCCGAGGAGGATGATACGGGCGAGAGGGTAGGGTCGGTGGGGGTCGGCCTGGGGGGGGTAGACGGCGACTTTGCCGTCGGCGGGGTGGGGCGGGATGTGGCAGGGGACGGCGCGGGCGAGGGCGGCGGCGGAATCTGGATGGAGGCGGATGGAACGGCGGCCGGCGTAGAGGACGGGGGGGCCGCCGGCGCGGTTGGCCTGGAGGACGGAGAGGTCGTCTGAAAGGAGGAGGGCGCCGCGTGCGATCAGTTGGGCGGCGGTGGTGGATTTGCCCATGCCGGCCTCGCCGCAGATGAGGGTGACCTGGCCATCCTGGACGACGGCGGAACCGTGCATGGGGAGGAAGCCGCGGAAGGCCAGCAGGAGGGCGGTGATGGTGCTGAACAGAGGCGGCGGCGGGGTTCCGGTGAAGGCGGGGCCGGGGTAGATGTGGATGAGATTGCCGTGGTGGGCGTCAATGGTGCCGTGCGGGGCGGCGGTGTAGCGGAAGAGGTTGGGGGCGAAGTGGACGTTGCGGCGGGTGCGGATGAAGTCTTGGGGTGGGGGCGGGGCGTGGGTGGTGCGGATGGTGATGGGGGGGAAGGGCGCGGGGCTGGAGCTGGCGCCGGGGGTGAAGGGAGGGAGGGGGAGGTCGCTAAGCCAGGTGTGGCCGAAGGCGGTGGCCTGGAAGGACTGGGGGGCGGGCGCAGGGAGGGTGCGTGGGGATTCGGTCAGGAGCATGGAGTCAGGCTCTTGAATTGGGGGTGTCGTTGGCGGGCATGATGGCCGGGACGATGTCGAATGCGCAGCAGATGCGGCGGCCGGTGCCGTGATGGGGGTAGGTGCGGTGGAAGACATGGGAGGGGAAAAGCATCATGAGGCCGGTCTGGGGGCGGACGATGGTTTCTCCGAAGAGGCGGGCGTTTTCTTCCCCGATGATGTCCTCCGGGAGGCCGAAGGCGATGCAGCCTTCCTTGCCGGCGCCGAGGGCGATGTGGTCCGGGACGAAGGCGTAGAAGACGCCGCTGAGCCAGCCGTTCTGGTGGACGTGCCAGGTTTCATGGCCGTCGCCCTCTGTGATGACGCACCAGTTGCGGAGCATGGCGTGCTTTGGGCGGCCATCGAGGAAAGGGTGATCTTGTGCAGGGAGTTGGTCGATGTAGGTCTGGACTTCGCGGGCGATCATGCGCTGGAGGGCGGGGAAAACGCGGCTGCGCTGGAGGGATGGCTCGTCGATGCGCCAGGTGTGGGCGGAAGCGGTGCCGTAGCGGTTGTAGCGCATGCCGGGATGGGTGGCGAGCTCTTCGGCTAGGTCGTGGGTGAAGGCCTGGAGGGTGGGCCAGCCGTCTGGCGGGGCGGGGTGGAAGCTGCGGGAGAAGTGTTGCTCGCCGAGGGTTTCGCGGGCCTGGTCGAGGCGGCCCATGGTGGCGAAGGCCAGGGCGCGAGCGGAGATGACGCGGGAATGGAAGACGCCCTGGGCGAAGGTTCTTTCGACGAGGGCGAGGACGTTTTCCGGCGTGCCGTTTTTGAGCTCGAGGGCGGCGGCGCGTTTGAAGGCGTTTTTCTCCGTGGTGTCGAGTGCGAGTGCGTCTTCGGCGAAGGCGAGGGCTTGGGCGGTGTGGCCGAGGCGGGCGTAGATTTTGGCGAGGGCGGCGAGAGTGGCGGCTTTTTCCTCGTGGTCTTGAGCGAGGTCGAGGGCGCGGAGGCAGAGGTCGCGGGCGGTGAGGTTTTCTTCGGGCAGCTCGCGGCTGATGCGTGCTTCGACTTCCAACATGAGGAAGCGGTACTGGTCGATGGGTTTGGCGCGGAGGACTTCGATGAGTTCGTCGAAGAGGTCTGCGAGCAGGAGCTGCTCGGCGAGGGCGTAGCGGAGATTATCGGATTGGGGGTTGCGGGCGAGGGCGGCGCGGAAGAAGGAGAGCTCTTCAGACGAGGTGAGAGTACGGGGGGGCTGGATGCGAAGATGAAGCGGAGCCGCCGCGGTTTCTTCAGCAACAGATGGTGTCATGAGCCCGTCTCGATCTGGAGCAGAAAATCGTCCCTGGGAATGAATGTGTATGGGGTGAGTTTAGCGGGTTTGGGGCGTCTTGACCAGAGGGTTCGGTGGGGTGGGGGTTACGGATGGGCGTGGGGCGGGACGAGGTGAAAAGGCGGCGGAACATGAGTGGTTGCGGGTATGAGCGACGGCCTGGCACTAGGTAGTGTGAATGCTTTGGAGCCTGATGAAGCCCCAAAAAAACAAAATCCCAGGGGCTGAAGCCCGCCTAGCCGGTGAATTTGAATGTCCGAGCTAAAGCCCGGACCTATCTCAGAAGCAAAAGCAAAGGCAAAGCGATTGGTCAGAGACTACCTGAAGCCCCCCGCTAATCCCAAAGGCGGTGCTATGGTTTTGGGAGGGAGATTGTGGAGCTTGGGGATTGGTACGTCAATGCGGAAGTTGGTGATGACCGAGCATGACCAGGTGTATCTGGAGGCGCTGGTGCTGGTGATGTGTGCGCGGGTGGCGGTGGCTGTGTGCTTCAAGCGGGTGGCGCCGTGGGTGCTGCGGGTGAGGGATGCGGGGGCGCCGGTGGCTCCGCCGGAGCTGGAGGCACAGGTGCAGATGGCGTTGGATTCAGTGGGGAAATGGATGCCGTGGGAGAATCTTTGCTTGCCGAATGCGATTGCGGGGAAGGTCATTCTGGCGCGGCGGGGGTATCCGGCGACGGTGCACCTTGGGGTGGGGCACAAGGAGAGTGGGACGATGCGGGCGCATGCGTGGCTGGAGGCGGGGGGTGGGGTGCTGGCGGGGGGGGAGAGTATGGATGTGGTTACGGTGATTCCGCGGTAGGGGTGGGTTGTGGCGACACGTACGAAAGGCCCGGGGCTAAAGCCCCAATCGTCCGAGAGGCTGGTTCGTGGGGCTGAAGCCCCACGCTAATCCCAACGGCGCTTAGATGGTGGTGTGGGGGGTGTGGCGGCTTACGGGGGAGGTGGGGGCGGCGGTGAAGGCGTGGTGGTCGGCGGCGGGGATGGCGTGGATGTCGATGGGTTGGCGGGGGCCGAGGGTGGCGGTGGATTCGGCGGCGGTGCGGTGGAGGGGGGCGAGGTCGAGCGAGAAGGGATTGGAGGTGGCGTTGCAGCCGGTGAGGAGCAGGAGAGGGAGGGCGGCGAGGGCGAGGCGGGTTGGGGTTTGGAAGGTCATGGTGAATCTCCTGATTGGATTGAGCTTAGGGCGGGGTAACGGGGTGAGATATCCCCCGGTGTGGTGATGGCGCGGGCTGATGGGTGTATCGGCTGAAACGATGGGGGGATGAGCGGGGTGGAGGTGATTGGGAGAGGTTCATGGGACTCAAGCTGATACGCGTTGCGGTGGGCTGCGTGCCCTCAGCGGTGCGGTGGAAAGAGGCGGCTGGATTGGGGTTTTCTCATGAGGGACGGCTTAGAGTCTGGGATGGATGGTGGGGTGTTGGGCGGGTGTAGACTTGGCCTGAAGAGGGTTCCCAGGAATGTATCTGCAGCCGAAACTGAATATGAAGGTGTCGCAGCGACAGGTCCTGACGCCGGGGCTGGTGCAGATGGTCAGCGTGCTGGCGCTGAACAAGCTGGAGCTGAAGGACATGATCAACTCAGAGATGGTGGAGAACCCGGTCCTGGAAGAGCTGGAAGAGGCGCATGCGTCGCTGGACGAGCGGACAGGGTTGGAGGGGGATCGGGAACGGTCTGTGGAGGCTGTGGCCGAGGAGGCGCAGCGGGTGGAGAAAGACCCGTTCGACGAGATAGATTTTGGCAGTTATTTTCAGGATTATCTGGACCCCGGGTTCAAGACGGCTTCGAACTTTGAGGATTATGACAAGCCTTCGTTCGAACATTTTTTGTCGCAACCGAGTACGCTGACGGATCATTTGTTGTGGCAGCTGGGGTCGTTGAATCTGACGCGTGAGGTGCGGGCGGCGGCGGAGCTAATCGTGGGGAACCTGGATGGGAATGGGTATCTGACGGCCGAGGATGATGAGCTGGCGCAGGCGCTGGTGGCGACGATGCGGGCGGGGGAGCCGATCCCTTTTGAGCGCGGGCTGCCGGGGGCGGTGGTGGAGCTGGCTGCCGGGCAAAACGAGATGCTGGCGGTGGTGGGGGCGCGGGAGATTGTGCAACAGCTGGATCCGCTGGGGGTGGGGGCGAGGGATCTGCGGGAGTGCCTGCTGATCCAGATTTGCGCGCAGGAACGGGAGGCCGGGGTGGCGGGGGCGTGGAGTGTGTTTGGGGTGGCGCGGCATATCGTGGGGAACTGCTTGCAGCTGCTGCAGAAGAAGGATATGCGGGAGCTGACGAAGAGCTGCGGGCGTGATGCGGAGGATGTGCAGGCGGCGGTCGAGTACATTCGCACGCTGGACCCGAGGCCGGGGCAACGGTATAACGTGAGCGAGACGCGGCTGATCGAGCCGGATGTGGCGTTTGTGAAACGGGACGACAGCTGGGTGGTTTTGATGAACGAGGAAGACATGCCTACGCTGCGGCTTAGTGGGAGCTACAGGCGGATGCTAAGGGCGAAGACGACCGAGAAGGAGGTTCGCGAGTATGTGAAGGAGAGGTACAAGAGTGCGATTCAGTTGCTGAGGAATATCGAGCAGAGGAAGAACACGATTGTGCGGACGTGCGAGGCGATTGTGCGAAGGCAGGGGGAGTTTCTGGAGCATGGGGAGCAAAGCCTGAAGCCGATGATGATCAAGGAGGTGGCGGAGGAGATTGGGGTGCATCCTTCCACCGTGAGCAGGGCGGTGGCGAACAAATATGTGCATACGGCGCAGGGAGTCTATGAACTGCGGTTCTTCTTTTCTGAAGGGGTGAATGGGCCGGAGGGTGGGGATTTGCCGCTGGTGCTGCTGAAGCGGAAGGTGAAGAAGCTGATCGAGGAGGAAGACCCTCGCAAGCCGCTGACGGACGATCACCTGGCGGCTGAGCTGAAGGCGCAGGGGATCAATGTGACGAGGCGGACGGTGGCGAAGTATCGGGAGGATCTGCAGATACCGAGTACGCATCAGCGGCGGGTGCGGTAGGGGTACCTGGTGGAGTAGATTGGCATCGTATGACTGAGAGGTGATTGCATGACGATTGAATACACGGGACGTGGACTTACGGTGACGGCGAAGTGGAAGAAGATGGCGGATGACGAACTGGCGCGGATCGATGGGATCATTGGGCGGACGGTGAGTGCGCATGTGATTCTGAGCGTGGATCGGCACCGGCATATTGCGGAAGTGACGATGACGGCTCCGCTCGAGACGCTGGTGGCGACGTGTGAGGATACGGAGATGGAGAAGGCGCTGCATGGGGCGTTGCGCAAGATCGAACAGCAGGCGGTGAAGCATAAGGAACGTCGGACGACGGTGGAACGGCATGCGAAGCCGGATTCGGCTGAGCCCTTGATTGAGCTTGGAATTTGATCGAGCTTGGGATTTGATTGTGCAGGATGTTTGAAGGGCCCCGGGTTCGGGGTCCTTTTTTGGCTTATGGCTGCAGGGTGGGCTGCCGATAGATGGGGGAGGAGAACTCCGACGATGGAGATTGGTGCGTTGCTGGAGGCTGTGCTGGAGGCGATGCCGGAGGCTGTTGCGATTACGCGGCGAGGGCGGCTGGTGCATGTGAACGACGAGTTTACGCGGCTGTTTGGATATGAACGGATGGAATGCGTGGGGCAGGAGCTGGACGATCTGGTGATGCCGGATGGACGGCTGCATGAGAGTGAAATGCTGCTGTATGCGTTGGGGTCAAGGCGGCGGACGACGATGGAGACGATGCGGCGGACGGCGACGGGAGCGCTGGTGGAGGTGTCGGTGATGGTGTGCGTGGTGGAGTTGGGGGAGGCGGGGGATGGGCTGTTCGTGACGTATCGGGATATACGGGTGCAGAAGCTGGATGAGGCGAGGCTACAGCATAGGGCGCTGCATGATGGGCTGACGGGGCTGGCGAATCGTGCGCTGTTTATGGACCGGGTGCGGTTGACGCTGGCGCGGTTGAAACGGCGGCCGGACCGGGGGTTCGCGGTGGTGTACCTGGACCTGGATGGGTTCAAGAAGGTGAATGACGAGCTGGGGCATGGGGCCGGGGACTGCCTGCTGCGGGAAGTGGGCGAGAGGCTGGGGCTATGCGTCAGGCCGCAGGATACGGTGGCTCGTCTGGGCGGGGATGAGTTTGCGCTGCTGCTGGATGAGACGACGAGCGAGCAGGAGGTGGGGAGGGTTGCGGAGCGGATCCTGGCGGAACTGCAACGGGAGGTGGTGGTGGATGGGGCTGGATCAAGAGTGGCGGCGAGGGTGGGGGCTAGCCTGGGGATCGCTATGGCGGTGCAGGGTGGGGAGGAGGCGGAGGCGCTGCTGACGCGGGCCGACCGGGCGATGTACCAGGCGAAGAGTGCGGGGAAGGGGCGGTATGTGGTTTATGAGGGGCGTGGGTGATGGGTTGAAGGTGCTAGGATTTTCTGCATGGTTGCTAAGGCGAGTAAGGGTAAGAAGGTGGCGGCGAAGAAGGTGGTGCGGAAGGAAGGGCTGGGGGACGGCGAGCTGGTGATCCTTACGGGGATGAGCGGGGCGGGGAAGGCTAGTGCGTTGAAGGCGTTTGAGGACCTGGGGTACTACTCGGTGGATAATTTGCCGCTGGAACTGATACCGCAGTTTGCGGATTTGGTGCGGCAGTCGGTGGAGATCGAGCGGGCGGCGCTGGTGGTGGATGTGCGGGAAGGGATTCGGCTGGAGAAGTTTCCGTCGATTTTGAAGAGTGTGCGCAAGGTGCTGCCGACGCGGGTTCTGTTTCTGGATGCGGCGGATGATGCGCTGATGCGGCGGTTCAGCGAGACCAGGCGGCCGCACCCGATGGGGCGCAATGACACGGTGGTGGACTCGATCAGGGCGGAGAGGAAACGGCTGGACCCGGTGAGGAATGTCGCGGATATCGTGCTGGAGACGACGAAGTTCAATGTGCATGAGCTGCGGGCGCACATCAATGCGCAGTTTGAGGAGAGGGAGTCGGCGGAGCGGAATCTGGCGGTGCAGTCGGTTAGCTTTGGGTTCAAGAATGGGGTGCCGACCGATGCTGATTTGGTGTTCGATGTGCGGTTTTTGCCGAATCCGCATTTTGTGCCGGAGTTCAGGGAGCTGACGGGCAAGAATCCGAAGGTGGCGCAGTATGTGCAGAGCTTTCCGCAGACGGAGGAGTTTCTGGAGAAGACGGAGGATCTGCTGGAGTTTCTGCTGCCGCACTATATCAAGGAAGGGAAGAGCTATCTGACGGTGGCGTTTGGGTGTACGGGGGGGCAGCACCGGAGTGTGTTTATTGCGGAGGAGATGAAGCGGCGGTTGGAGGGGAAGGGGTATCGGGTGAGGACGGGGCATCGGGATATGCCGCGGTAGAACAGGAACGGGGGTGGGGCGGGAACTTGCAACGGCAACAGCCACAGCAGATTCCCTTCGGGAATGACAAGTAAAGGGAATGTCAGCCTGAGGGGATGACGAAGGGAGTAACCCCAGGTCACGCGATGAGGCTGCGTGGCCTGGGGCACCCCAGACCTTTCTGGTTCCATGGGGGTGGGTTAGAGGGTTTGTTCGAAGTTTACGGCGGCTAATTTGTTTTGGAAGTCCTGGTCGGCGAGTTGGCGTTGTTGGCGTAGGGTGGTGATTTGGGTGTTGAGGGTTGCGAGGCGGTCTTCCTGGGTGTTGAGCTCGGCGGTGTAGCGGGTGGCGAGGGCTTTTTCTTCCGGGGTGCCTTTGAGGGATTTGAGGTTTTCGCGGAGGCGGGACTGGTCCTGGGTGATGGTGTTGATTTCAGCCTGGGCGGCGCGGATTTGATCGTCTATGGCTACTACGGCGTGGTGGGCGTCGAAGACGGGCTGGAGCTGCTGGAGGGCGGCGGGGGAGACTTTGGCGTCGCGGAGGAGGAGGATGAGGTTGTCTTCGGTGCGGTCGACTAGGCGGATGTACTCGTAGTCTGTGCGGCGGGAGATGAGGTGGAGGTGGGCGGTGGCGTTGGGGGCGGCTGCCACGCGGAAACGGTCTACTGTGGGGGTGGATTCGTCTGGTTTGGGGGTGGCGTCGAGTGTGAAGCCGGGGGACTTGGTGTCTTCGAGGATGACGGTGCGGGGGTCGGGGGAGGCGTTGCGGATGTCGTAGGTGTAGTCGCGGACGTCGGCTACGGTTTCAGTGAGGACGCCTTTGGCGATGGTGATGCGCTGGACGCGGCGGGTCTGGGAGTTGTTGGCGATGGTGACGCGGACGGCCTGGTCGGCGGCGTAGGAGAGGAGGCGGCGCTCGTTGGGGTGGATGGGGTCGAGGAGGCCTTCACCGCCGAAGGAGCCGTTTTCTACGATGGAGAAGGAGCCTCGGTCGAGGGTTAGGTTGCTGGAGTTTGTCAGCCAGAGGGCTCTCAGGGCTTGTGGGTTTTGGGGGGACCATAACGTCACGCGCTCGATGGGGAGCTTGGTTTGAAGGATGGGGACGAGGGCGGACTCGTTTTTGCGGATGGTGATGGGATCGGTGAGGGAGTACTGGAAGAAGTCGTCGAAGGCGGCGGTGGTGGTTTGGGGGGTTAGGGAGGTTTGGGCGGCTTGGGCGTAGTCGATGGGGGCTGGTGGTGGGGCCATTACGGCGGGCATTGCACGGATGCCGCCGGCGATGCCGGCTCCGTAGCCGCCTGCGACTCCTTGCCTCATCTTGCCCAGGGATGCGGCTTTGCGGTCGTTCATGGGTAAGTTTTGAATTTGTTGCGCGTCGACGGCTACGTTATCAGCGGAAACTTGAACGGATTCAGTGACACCGTTCATTACTCCGCCGGGCGAGCCTGCGGACGAACCAGTCATGCTTACGTCGCCGGAATCGTGGGTTTGGGGGGCTAGCTGGGCTTCCTGGGGGAGGGGGATTTCGGGGCGGCGGGTGTAATAGGGGGTGGAGAGGGGTTGGATGAAGGAGACGGGGGCCCCGGCGATGAGGTCGAGGTGGACGTTGATCCAGTCGGAGCCGGTGGTGTTGTCTACTACGGACCAGCCTTGCAGGGTCGCGTTGCTGGCTTTGGTGTCTGTGAACAGGATGCGGTAGGTGGACTTCCAGATGGGGACTTCCGAGATGTAGGAGACGCGGAGGTCTCTGGTGCCAGTGCCTCTGTCGAGCAACGTGAGGTGTCGGAGGCCCTGGGAGCGGTTGGCGGCGAGGAGCTCGAGGTAGTGGGTGACGTCGAGCTGGAGGGCGGGGTCGAGGAGGCGGACGGTGACGGCGGGGGTGAGCTCGAAGGTGCGGGTGGCGCCGGTTTCGGCGATGACGGTGAGGAAGCGGTGGGATTCGGTGATGCCTGTGTCGGATTTGGTGGTGGGGATTTCGCGCAGGTCGAGGGAGAGGATGCGGCCGGTGATGGCGAGGCCGGGGCCGGTGGCGGTGACGCGGGCGCCGCGGATGGCGTTGTAGAAATCGGTGTCGGAGGGGTTGGCGGAGAGGTCGAGAGGGAGGGCTTTTAGCTGCTGGTCGAGGGGTGTGGTGGAGTTGTAGGTGGCGCCGGTGATGCGGCCGCCGGAGAGGTCGATGGCGGTGAGGGACTGGAGGACGTCGTTGAGCTGGGCGGAGGTGAAGTCGATGGTGACGGCTTTGTCGCCGGAGATTTTGCCGGAGTGCTCGAAGAAGCCTACGCCGTTTTTGTAGAGGGCTACGCGGGTGATGGGGAGCTGGGCGGGGGGTGGGGTGGGGGCTTGCTGGGCGGCGGCTGCGGTGGTGGCTGCGGTGGCTATGAGGAGGAGGGTTAGGGGTCTGGGCATTTGTGGGAGCTCCGGTTTTTAGGTTAGACCGTTTGGGGGAGTGGAATGTTCCCGGGAAACTTCGAGGTAGGAAAAACAGGAACGCGGATAAGGGCGGATCACGGCGGGATAAGGGCGGATAGAACTCGGGGGGACGGAGAACAGGAACGGGTACAAGGCGGGAAAAAGCGGGAAGGGGCGGGAGTGGGCTGGGTGGGGTGAACGCTCGTGTTGATCGTGGGTGAAGACGGACGTTCAGTAGGGAGTAACCCCACCTCACGCGATGAAGCGTGCGTGAGATGGGGCACCCGAAACGGTTTTGGGTCGATGGGATTTCGAGGAGTGAGTAACCCCAGGTCACGCGATGTGGCTGCTTGGCCTGGGGCACCCCAAACGTTCTTCGTTATAGGGTATGCTTATGGGGGTATTGATTTTGGTTATGGGAGACTTGCGATGATGTTTGGGTTGACTGAGGAGCAGGAAGCGTTGCGGGTGATGGTGCGGGGGTTTGCGGCGGATCAGGTGGCTCCGCATGTTTCAGAGTGGGATGAGGGGAGTGTGTTTCCGGCCGGCGTGGTCAAGCAGATGGGAGAGCTCGGGTTGATGGGGATCATCTTTCCGGAAGAGCTGGGTGGGGCTGGGATGGGGTACGTGGAATATGTGCTGGCGGTGGAGGAACTGAGCCGGGTGGATGGGAGTGTGGGGATTATTGTGGCGTCGCATAACTCGCTGTGTACGAACCACATCATGCTGGCGGGGGATGAGGCGCAGAAGCGAGAGTGGGTTACGAAGCTGGCTAGTGGAAAATGGCTGGGGGCTTGGGGGTTGACGGAGCCGGGGTCGGGTTCTGATGCGGGGGGGATGCGGACTACTGCGGTGCGGCGGGGCGACGACTGGGTGCTGAATGGTGGGAAGGTTTTTATTACCAATGGGACCTATGCGGATTGTGCGCTGGTGCTGGCGGTGACGGATCGGGAGAAGGGGACGCGGGGTGGGATTTCGGCTTTTCTGGTGGAGCGGGGGACGGCTGGATTCTCTAGTGGGAAGAAGGAGAACAAGCTTGGCTTGCGGGCAAGCGATACGGCGGAGCTGATTTTTCAGGATTGCGTGGTGCCGGGGGATCACCTTGTCGGGAAGGAAGGCGAGGGGTTCAAGGATGCGATGCGAGTGCTGGATGGAGGGCGGATTTCAATTGCGGCTTTGAGTCTGGGGATTGCGCGCGGGGCGCTGGATGCGGCGTTGAAGTATGCGACGGAGCGGCGGCAGTTCGGCAAGGCTATCAGTGAGTTTCAGGGGATCCAGTTCAAGCTGGCGACGATGGCTACGGAGCTGGATGCGGCTTGGTTGTTGACGATGCGGGCGGCGCAGATGAAGGATCAGGGGTTGAAGGTGACCAAGGAATCAGCCATGGCTAAGCTTTATGCGAGTGAGGTGGCTTGCAGGATTTGCGATGAAGGGGTGCAGATCCATGGGGGGTATGGATTTATCAAGGACTATCCGGCGGAGAAGTTTTACCGGGATGTGAAGCTTTGTACGATTGGGGAAGGGACGAGTGAGATTCAGCGGATGGTGATTGCGCGGGAGATGCTGCGGGAGGTGTAGCTGGAGGAGTGAACGACCCCAGGTCACGCGATATTGCCTGCGTGGCCTGGGGCACCCCATACTTTCGGTTAAGCACTTGGGGTGGGTTTGGGGCGGAAAGGCCAGTGGAGCTTGAGGGTGCGCTCGCGGGCGGTTTCGCGGTGGTCGGCGAGGGTGCGGGCGGTGAGGAGGTCTGCGAGGTTGAGGATGCCGGCGAACTTGTTGTCGGGAGTGAGGACGGGGTAGGAGGAGAGTTTGGATTCGGCCATGAGCATGGCGGCCTGGCGGAGGGTCTGGTCGGTGGTGAGGGTGGCGGGTTTCTGATTGGCAGCGGCCTGGAGAGAGTGGAAGAGGAGGCTGGGTTCGCTTTGAGCGGTGATGGGGCCGGAGGCGGGGATTGGGGGCTGTCCGAGGGGTAGGGATTGGGCCTGGGTGATCATCTGGGTGCGAGTGAGGATGGCGGCGAGGGTGCCGTCTTCATTGAGGATGGGGAAGATGCGTTGCCAGTGGGACCAGGCTTCGGGGCCTTTGGCTTGCATGGAGTCATACCAGGTGCGGGCGTCGGCGCGGGTGGCGGTGAGGGGTAGGGCGAAGACGGAGGTGTGCATGGCTTTCGAGACCATGACGAGCTCGAGGGGGTCTACGCCGTACTCGCGGGAGAGATGGAGGCCGCGGCGGGAGAGGTTTTCTGTGAGCATGGACCGGGGCTGGATAAGGACGGAGACGGCGTAGGCGGCGATGCAGGCGAGCAGGACGGGAAGCATGAGGCCGCCGTTGTGGGTGAGCTCGACGGCGAGCATGGCGGAGGTGAGCGGGGCGCCGAGAGCGGCGGCGAGGATGGCGCACATGCCGACGGCGGCCCAGGCTCCGGGCGAAATGTAGGGGAGGGAATGGCCGAGGGCGGCACCGATGGCTCCGCCAATCATGAGGAGTGGGGCGAGGATGCCGCCGGCGGTTTCAGAGCCGAGGGCGAAGGTCCACATGAGGGACTTGATGAGTAGGACGCCGATGAGGAGGTGCCAGGTGATGCGGTCGTTGACGAGGTCTGCGATGACGGAGTAGCCGACGCCGAGGGCCTGGGGGAAGATGAGGCCGAGGAGGCCGACGCCGATGCCGCCGAGGGCGGGCCACCACATCCAATGGATGGGAAGCTTGTGGAAGAGGGATTCGAAGAACTGGATGGCTTTGCCGAGGCCGAAGGCGGCGATGGCTGCGACGATGCCGACCAGGAGTGCGCCGAGCATAGCGGAGTGGGACATGCCGAGGGTGGTGGGGGGCATGAGGAAGATGGGGCCGGAGCCGAGGAGGAGGCGTCGGAGGGCGCCGGCGGTGACGCAGGCGATGGCGACGGGGACGAGGGAGCGGGGACGCCACTCGAAGAGGAGAAGCTCTACGGCGAGGAGGGTGGCGGACATGGGGCAGGAGAAGGTGGCGGCCATGCCGGCGGCGGCGCCTGAGACCATGAGGATGGTGCGTTCGGTATCGGACATGGGGAGGAGCTGGCCGAGGAGGGAGCCGAGGGCGCCGCCGGTGATGATGACGGGGCCTTCCGCTCCGAAGGGGCCGCCGGAACCGATGGCGACGGCGGTGGCGATGGGCTTGAGGATGGCGAGGCGGGGCTGGACTTTGCCCTGGTTGAAGACGATGGTTTCGACGGCTTCCGGCATGCCGTGGCCGCGGACTTTGGGGCTGCCGAAGCGGGCGATGAGACCGACGACGAGGCCGCCGAGGATGGGGATGGGGGCGAGGTACCAATGCATGGTCTGGGCGAAGGGCTCGACGGGGATGAAGCTGAGGCGATGGAAATAGAAGAGGTTGGTGGCGAGGTTGATGAGGTTGAGCAGTGCCCAGGCGGCGACGGTGGCGACGGCTCCGATGGCGGTGGCGAGGGCGGAGGTGTAAAGGATGCGGGCGTCTACGGAGTAGTCGCTGAGGCCTGTGGGGGGATGGGGACGGAAGCGGGAGAGGAGGGATTCTAGCACGAGATGACGGCCTGGATGGATTGGATGAGGGTGGGACCCTGCTGGCGGAGGAAGCGGACGTGCTCGGCGAGGAGACGGTCAAGGACGGTGCGGCCGTGGGGGGTGATGCGGATGAGAGAGCGGCGGTGGTCGGCGGGGTCGGGAGTGCGGGTGAGGAGGTTGGCGAGGGCGGCGCGGTCGATGAGCTCGACGGCGGAGTGGTGGCGGATGAGGAGGGTGTCTGCGATTTCACGGATGGGCAGTGGGGACTGGGCGACGACCTGGAGGAGCTGGTATTGCTGGGCGGTGATGCCGAGGTTTTCACTGGCGGCTTCAGAGAAGGCGAGGAAGTGGCGGAGGTGAAAGCGGAAGTCGACCAGGGCTGGGATGTGGGGGTTCATGGGGCTTGATGTGATTGTATCGTAATGCGATATATGTGGGGAAGGGTTAGACTGTCAGGGAGGATATAGACGTGATTGGACGGTATACGCGGTCGGCGATGGGCAGGATCTGGAGCGATGAGAACAAGTACCGGTGCTGGCTGCGGGTGGAGGTGGCGGCGAGCCAGGCATTGGCCAGGGCTGGGATGGTGCCGCAGGCGGCGGCGGATGCGATCCGGGATAAGGGTGACTTTACGGTGGCGCGGATCAACGAGATCGAGGCCGAGGTGCGGCACGATGTGATTGCGTTTACGACGACGGTGGCGGAGCATGTGGGGCCGGAGGCGCGGTGGCTGCATTATGGCTTGACCTCGACTGATGTGGTTGATACGGCGCAGGCGCTGCAGCTGGTGGAGGCGAGCGCGTTGATTCGGGCAGGGATTGTGCGGCTGTGTGAGGTGCTGAAGGCGCGTGCGGTGGAGTTCAAACATACGCCGCAGATTGGGCGGACGCATGGGGTGCATGCGGAGCCGACGACGTTCGGGTTGAAGATGCTGCTTTGGTTTGCAGAGATGGAACGCAATTTGAAGCGGTTCGACGCGGCGGCGGAAGAGCTGCGGGTGGGTAAGCTGAGCGGGGCGGTGGGGACGTTTGGGCATCTGAAGCCGGAGCATGAAGAGGCTATTTGTAACGAGCTGGGGTTGACGCCGGTGATGGTTGCGACTCAAGTAGTCCAGCGGGATCGTCATGCGAACTATGTTGGGGTGCTGGCTGTGCTGGGGTCGTCGCTGGACAAGATCGCTACCGAGGTGCGGCATTTGCAGCGAACGGAGGTAAGGGAGGCGGAGGAGTTTTTCAGTGAGAAGCAGAAGGGTTCGAGTGCCATGCCGCATAAGAAGAATCCGATTGTGAGTGAGCAGATCAGCGGGCTGGCACGGGTGATGCGGGCGAATGCGCAGGTGGCGCTGGAGAACGTGGCGTTGTGGCATGAGCGGGATATATCGCATTCGTCGGCGGAGCGGGTGATTTTGCCGGACTCTACTACGCTGGCGGATTATTTGCTGGATAAGACGGCGAATTTGATTGAGCGGTTGATGGTTTATCCGGCGCGGATGTTGAAGAATCTGGAGTCTACGGGGGGGCTGGTGTTCAGTGGGCAGTTGCTGCTGGACCTGGCGGAGTCAGGGATGAGCCGGGAGGATGCTTATCGGCTGGTGCAGGGGCATGCGATGCGGGCGTGGAAGGAGGAGTTGGTGTTTCGGGATGAGGTGGGGAAGGATGAGGCGATTACTTCTCGGTTGAGTGCGGAGAGGTTGGCGGGGGTGTTCGATTACAGGCGGCAGCTGCGGAATGTGGATGCGATTTTTGGGCGGGTGCTGGGGTAGAGGGAATCGACCGCGGATTGACGCGGATGGACGCGGATCTTATGGATGCTTTGGTGCAGATTGTGGATGGGGCGCTGGCGGATGCTGTGCGGCGGAGTGGGGATTGGCTGGCTTGCCGGCCGGGGTGTTCACAATGCTGTACGGGGGTGTTTCAGATTTCGGGGGTGGATGCGGAGAGGTTGAGGGTGGGGTTGGCGTCGGCTGAACAAGGGGTGGCGGCGCGGGTGAGGGAGCGGGTGGGGGCGGCGCGGGAGAGGCTGGGGAGCTGGTTTCCGGGGGATGCGGCGAGTGGGGAGCTGGGGATGGATGAGGAGGCGGTGGAGTTGTTTGAGGAGTTTGCGGCGGATGAGGTTTGTCCGGTGCTGGACCCTTTTACCGGGACTTGTGATTTGTATGGGGCTCGGCCGATTTTGTGCCGGACGTTTGGGCCTCCGGTGAAGAATGATGAGGGTGGGTTGGCGGTTTGTGAACTTTGTTTCGATGGGGCGACGGAGGAAGAGACGGCGCGGTGTGAGATGGATTCGTCGTGGCGGGGATTGCAGGATGAGGTGGAGGCGGGGAGTGGGGCTACGATTGTGGCTTTTGCGTTTGGGGTGGCGTGAACAAAGTGCGGGACACAGAGGGCACAGAGGTCCACAGAGGGCACAGAGAAAAGCGATAATTGTTTTATGAGTGAGCTACGGAATGTGACTTTGGGGGTTACGGGGGCTAGTGGGGCGGTGTTCGCGGGGGAGATGCTGCGGATGCTGGTGGCGGATGAGCGGGTGGGGCGGGTGGATTTTGTGGCGACCGAGAGTGCATTGAGGGTGTTGGCCGAGGAGTTGGGGGTTGTGGGTCGGGGGGTGATTGTGGAGAAACTGTTGGGTGGGGTGAGCGGGAAGGTGAGGCAGCATGCGGATGCGGATATTGGGGCTTCGATTGCCAGTGGGAGTTATCCGAGTGCTGCGATGATTGTGCTGCCTTGCAGCATGGGGACGCTGGCAGGGATCGCGCATGGGATGGCAGGGGGGCTGGTGGAACGGGCGGCGGATGTGTATTTGAAGGAGCGGCGGAAGCTGGTTTTGTGTGTGCGGGAGACGCCGCTGAATTTGATTCAGCTCAGGAATATGGTGGCGGTGACGGAGGCGGGAGCTACGGTTTATCCGGTGATGCCGGCGTTTTATGATGGGGCAGAGACGGCGGGGGCGATGGCGGTGCAGTTTTGCCGGAGGGTGCTGGGGCATGTGGGGTTGGGGCAGGAGGGGGTTTTTGAGTGGGGTGGGTGAGGGTGGCGGTGTTGGTCGGATGTCCTTAGGGCGGCCGGGTTTTGCCGAAACGCCGTTCTCAGGCAGAAGTATCAATAGTCGATGATGTGGCAGGTGCTTCACTTAGCTTCGCTTGCCTGACTTGATCACGGACTATCACAATGGTGCAAAAGACAATTGCAAGAATCAGGTATAGGTAGAGGGATGTCTCCGATAGCTTTGGAAGTCGTCTCCTCACGGCATAGTCCCAAGGGTATTGCGATAGCGTAACGCCGACGCCAAGAAGAAAACCCAGCATGGCACGGGGGAATTCGCCACTGAGGTGAAGAAGCCGTCGACCCAGCACCGTAAGAAGCGCCACTCCTCCACCGATTACGAGGGTGAACAGAACACTCTCGGCACACAACCCTATGTATGCTTCATTCCAATGGCCGAGCTTATCCTGATCCACATCGTGGAACATATAAACGGAGATAGCAGCGAAGATTAGCGCCCCGCCAAAGATTCCCGCCATCAAGAAAAGAATTGTACTTCGCATGTCGTGTGTAAGGAGTATATCGATCCGCTCAACCTCTTGCCTGTTCCTGGGACATTCTCGGCAAGAGTTTGGTTTCGGATTTTTCATTTGCGCTTAGGCAACCTGGTGGCATCGTCTTGAGTGGTTTGCCTGGGATGCGGTGGCGGGAATGCGGGGTTCTTCGCTGCGCTCAGGATGACGGCGGAGATGAGACAAAGGCAAGAGCACAAGCAAACGCAGATCCCTACGGGATGACAAACAAAAGGGCAAAGGCAAGTGCAACTGCAAACGCAGATTCCCTTCGGGAATGACAAAAAAGGGGGAGGGGAAGATGGCGAAAGGGGGATGTGGTTAGTTGGCGGGGACGGTTTCGGTGTAGGGGGTGGGGGGTGGGGTGGTGCGGAGGAATTGGACGGTGGCTTTGAGGATGGGGTGGTAGCACTCTGCGGGGGCCAGGTGGCCGCAGCCTTCTACGGCCAGGAGGCTGGAGTTGGGGATCTGTTGGTGCATTTGTTGGCCTACGGCGAGGGGGATGAGGGCGTCTTGCTGGCCCCAGATGATGAGGGTGGGGACTTTGATTTTGCTTAGCTGGAAGTCGAGGAGGTCGTGGCCTTCGATCATGGAGGCTACCGAGCGGTGGATGACCCAGGAGTTGGCCTGGAGCTTGCGAATGGCGGCGCGCTGGACGAACGGCGGGAGGTGCATGGGGCGGGGGGTGAGCATGGCGATGAGGTGGGTGAGGCCGGGGGCGTCGGTGGGGGTGAAGAGGGAGGCGGTGAAGGTGGGGGGGAAATAGATGCCGGCGGAATCCATGGCGATGAGGCGGGTGACGAGCTGGGGGTGGTCGATGGTGAGCTTGAGGGCGACCCAGCCGCCCATGGACCAGCCGGCGACGTCGGCGGGGGGGATGTGGAGGGTTTGGAGGAAGTCGACGATGGTTTGCTCTTGCAGGGAGATGGAGTAGTCGACGTCTGGGCGGGGGGAGCGGCCGTAGCCGAGGAGGTCTGGGGCGTAGACATGGAAGCCCTGGGCGGCGAGGGTGGGGATGAGCGGGGACCAGTCCTCGCCGCGGGCGCCGAGGCCGTGGATGAGGATGAGTGGGGTGCCGGGGGAGTGGGCGGGCTGGGCCTCAAAGTAATGGAGGTTGTAGCCATCGACCTGGACGTAGTGGGACTGGACGTGCTGCTGGCGGAGGTGGTTGCGGATCTGGAGGTCGGCGAAGAAGAGGGGGTTGGTGTAGAAGGCGATGGCGAGGGTGATCGCTAGCAGGAGGAGGATGGCTAGGGTGCGGAGGGCGAGTTTTAAGGGGCGGGTCATGGGGTGGGGTGTACGGTCAGGGCAAGGGCAAATGCAGATCCCTACGGGATGACAAACAAAGGGACACGCAACAGCAACGGCAGCGGCAATAGCAACGGCAACGGCAAGAACAAGCAACAGCAAAAGCCAATACGGAGATTCTTCGCTTCGCTCAGAATGACGGCGGTGGAGGGGCGATGAGTGGTAGGGGCTACTTCAACGGCAAGTGCAACGGCAACGGCAAGTGCAACGGCAACGGCAAGTGCAACGGCAAGTGCAAACGCAAATTCCCTTCGGGAATGACAAAACTATTCATGGCAAAACTATTTGAGGGGTTTGCCGTATTCTTCGGCGAAGACGGTGTGGTTGAGGGGGAAGCGGCCGCCGTCGAACTTGTCTGTGCCTTTGAGGTGGCCGAGGCAGAGGAGGGAGACGACGTGGTAGCTGAGAGGGAGGCGGAGGGCTTCGTGGACTTTGTCCTGCTCGAAGCCTTCCATGGGGGCGGTGTCGTAGCCGAGGACCTCTGCCATGAGGAGCATGGAGGTGGCGGCGATGGTGACCTGCTTGTTGAGCCAGGTGCGCATCTGGTCCTGGGTGAAGGAGGCCATGTAGGAGGAGACGCTGGTCTGGGCCTGGGCGGCGTAGGACTCGGGCATGCCGCCTTCGCGGCCCATTTCAAGCATGAGGGGGAGGTCTTTGCGCCAGCCGTCCATGTCGCCGCAGGCAACGATGACGGCGGAGGCTTCTTCTACCTTGGCCTGGTTGTAGCTGGCGGCGCGGAGCTTGCGGAGATTGTCCGGGGACTGGATGACGACGAAGCGCCAGGGCTGCATGTTGTAGCCGCTGGGGGCGAGGAGGCCGGCGTCGAGGATCTGGCGGAGGTCGGCGGGGGGGATGGGGGCGCCGTCAAAGGAGGGGGTGGAGCGGCGGTTCTTGATGGCTTCGGCTAGGGGACGGGGATCGATGGCGGGCATTTCGTTCTGGACCTCTGGCGCGTGGGAAATGGAAGCTGCGACGCTTTCTCACGATAGCAGAGGGTGCGGGTTCGGGTGTTGGCTGGGTGAAAGTGTAGGGGAGTGGTTTAGTGGATTTCGGACATGGCTAGCTCGGTGGCGTAGGGCGGGGTTTTGGGGGCTTCGGCGGAGACGAGGACGCCGTGGAAGAATTTGCGCAGCTCGGGGTGGGCGGCGAGGAGGGCCTGGGCGGCGTCGAGATTGCGCTGGCGGGCGAGGGCGGGGTCGCCGAGGGCGTCGACTTTGAGGTGCTCGGCGATGTCGAGCTTGTCGGGGCCGAGGGTGTCGGTGACGGAGAGGGCGGTGAGGCGGAACTCGGTGCCGGAGGGAGCTTTGAGGACGAGGGGGGATTCGGCGGAGATGTTGGCGGCGGCGGGTGGGGTGGCGGTTGAGAGCTCGGCGGCGAGCTTTTCAAGGTGGGTGCTGGAGACGAAGGGGGCGGGGATGAGGAGGGATTGAGCCTGCTGGAGGTAGAGCCAGGCGGACCAGGGGTAGGACTCCTTGGCGAGGGCGCGGGACTGGGTCCAGAAGTAGAGGCCGTCGTGGGAGACGCCGGAGACCTGGGCGGTGAGGGGCTTGGGGTAGAGGCCGGCGAGATGCCAGGCGCCGGATTCCTGGCGGAGGAGCATGGAGAGGCGGTAGGGGTTGGCGGGGGTGTCGAAGGCGAGCATGGCGAAGGCGTAGAGGCCGGGCGGGAGCTGGGGGATGGTGAAATCGGCTTCAGCGGTGGAGGCGTTGAGGGTGCAGTAGAACTGGGTGTCCTGGTTGGTGGGGTTTGTGCTTGCGTCTAGTAAGTAGAGTTGCTCTAGCTGGGGGGTGCCGGGGGTTAGGTGGGGGGCGGTCTGGGCGATGAGGGCGGCGACGGAGGGGAAGTCGGCCTGGAGGTCTGGGATGGCGGCGGCGCGGATGGCGGTGGAGTTGTTCGCGGCGATTTCAAGGGCGAGGGTGGTGGCGGCGGCGGCGAGGGGGTCGCGGGTGGCGGGGGGGATGCGGGATTGGGAGAGGCAGGAGTCGGCGGCGTGGGCGGCGGGGAGGGTGAGGGCGAGGAGGAGGATGGTGGGGAGATTCATGGGGCCTCTTGGTTTGAGTTTAGACGATGGAGTCTTACGGAATGGATTGGGGGTAGTCTTATGGGTATGAAGGTTTGGGCTGTGGTGTTGATGGGGTGCTGGGGGTGGGCGGGCGGACAGGGGTTGCCGGCTACGGCGCCTACGGTGCCTCAGCCTTCGCCCGCGGTGATGCCTGGGAGGGTGCTGGCTACGCCTACGGCTCCGGTGCTGCCGGTGAAGAGGGCGAAGGTGCAGTTTGCGGGCAGGACGCTGGAGGTGACGGCGGATAACTCGAGCATCAACCAGATACTGCGCGAGGTGAGCCGGGTTACGGGGATGAAGATTTCGGGTGGGGTGACGGAAGAACGGGTGTATGGGCAGTATGGGCCAGGGGATGTGGGGAGTGTGCTGGCGAAGCTGCTGAGTGGGACCGGGAGCAATATGCTGCTGATGCTGGATGCGCGGGAGATGCCTGCGGAGCTGATTCTGACGCAGCGAACGGGTGGGGCTTCACCGCCGAGTCCGGCGGCTAGTGCGCGGGACGATGAGCGGGAGGATCCGGATGTGCCACCGCAGCTTTCGCGGAAGACGCCGGCTGAGCCGGTGGCGGCTGTGCCTGTGGCTCCGGCGCCTGTTCCGGTGCCACAGGCGCCTGCTGTGGATGCTCCGGCTGCGGTGCCGGCGGCTGGGGGTAGTCCGAATGGTGTGAAGACGCCGCAGCAAATTTATGAGCAGTTGATGCAGTTGCAGGGGCAGCAGCAGAAGGCGCCTAAGTAGGTTTTTAGCGAGGGCCCGGGGCTAAAGCCCCACGAATCTCGGACGTCGTGTTCGTGGGGCTGAAGCCCCACGCTAATCCGATAAAGCGGGAGTTAGTTGCGGGCGAGGGCGGGGCGGGGGGTGGCGCGGGCGGCGGCTACGGTGCGGGCGTGAATGCGGAAGGCGGTGAACATGGCGACCAGGATGGCATACGCGATGAGTACGCCGACGGCGAGAGATGCGGCGACACCACAGATGAGGATGATGGAGAGAATCACGAGCCTGGCCTCTTGGCGGACGCGTTAGACGGATGCGCCCGGCAAGTGTCATTGTCGCAGTTGTTGGGCGTTGTGGCTGTTGAAATTTCTGCCAATGTTGTGAAGGGGGATACGTGCGGTTGGAGGTATTGGCGGGGCTGATGCCTTATTCTAGTTATTGGTGTTTGCTGATGGGTTCGACGGGGGTGGCATGGCGATAGGGACGGCGGGTACGGACAAGGCTGGATTGGTGAAGACGGGTCGGCGCGGCATTACGCATATCACGGTGAAGGGTGCGCGGCAGCATAACCTGCGGAACGTGGACGTGAGTATTCCGCGGAATACGCTGACGGTAGTGACGGGGTTGAGTGGGAGCGGGAAGAGCTCGCTGGCGTTCGACACGATCTATGCCGAGGGGCAGAGGCGTTATGTTGAGACGCTGAGCGCGTATGCGCGGCAGTTTCTGGACCAGATGGAACGGCCGGATGTGGATGCGATCGATGGGCTGAGCCCGGCTATTTCTATTGAGCAGAAGACTACTTCGCGGTCGCCGCGGTCTACCGTGGGGACGATTACGGAGATTTACGACTATTTGCGGCTGCTGTATGCGAGTGTGGGGCAGCCGCACTGTCCGAATTGCGATCGGCCTATCTCAAGGCAGAGCGCGGAGCAGATTGTGGAGCGGGTGGTGCAGCTTGCGCCGGGGGAGCGGATTACGGTGCTCGCGCCGATTGTGCGGGGGCGGAAGGGTGAGTTTCGCGAGGAGCTGGAGGCGCTGGATCAGCAGGGTTTTCGGGCGCGCATCGATGGGGAGATGACCGAGCTGACGGAGGGGATGCGGCTGGAGAAGCGGAAGAACCATACGGTGGAGGCGGTGGTCGACCGGATTATTTTGAAGGCGTTGCCGGTGGAGGCGGATGTGAATGCGGCGCTGGCTGGGGTTTCGCCGGTGAAGTATGACACGCGGCGGCTGGAGGCGAGCGTGCAGAAGGCGCTGGCGATGGCGAATGGGCTGGTGATCATCGGGCTGCAGACGGGGGCGGGCGGGGTGATGGAGGAGACGCTGTATAGCTCTAGTATGGCTTGCCCGGATTGCGGGATCAATGTGCCGAAGCTGGAGCCGCGGTCGTTCTCGTTCAACTCAAATTATGGAGCCTGCCCTGAATGCCACGGGCTGGGGTCGATTTATGACTTCGACCCGGGCAAGACGATTACGGACTGGGGGAAACCGCTGCTGGATGGGGCGATGGGGCCGGGGTCAGGGTCGACTTATCTGCTGAAGCTGATCAAGCTGGCGGCGGATAAGTACAAGATCAATTTGAAGGTTGCGTTTGGGGAGTTGGCGGAAGAGCAGCGGAATCTGCTGCTGTATGGGCCGCCTGCGGGTGAGGCGGGGCGGACGGGGTTTCATGGGATTTTTGCTTATCTGCGGTCGAACCTGGAGGAGACGAAGAGCGAGGGATATCGCGAATACATGATGCAGTACATGAGCGCGACGAGCTGTCCGAAGTGCAAGGGGCGGAGGCTGAGGCCGGAGTCGCTGGCGGTGACGGTGCAGGTGAAGACGTTTGGGGAGACGGCAGAGCCTACGAGCATTGCGGCGTTCACGGGATTGAGCCTGGAGCGGGCGCTGGTGGGTGCGAAGAGCATGCAATTTACGGGGCGGGAGAGGTTGATTGCGGACCGGCTGCAGAAGGAAGTGATCGAGCGGCTGGAGTTTTTGAATGCGGTGGGGCTGGGGTATCTTTCTCTGGACCGGAGCGCGGCTACTTTGAGTGGGGGCGAGGGGCAGAGGATTCGGCTGGCGACGCAGATCGGGTCACGGCTGCGGGGTGTGTTGTATGTGCTGGATGAGCCATCGATTGGGCTGCACCAGAGGGATAACCAGCGGTTGATCGCCGCGCTCGAACGGCTGCGCGACCTGGGCAATACGGTGCTGGTGGTGGAGCATGATGAGGATACGATTCGCAAGGCGGACTATGTGCTGGACCTGGGGCCGGGGGCGGGGAAGAATGGCGGGTTTCTGATGGCGGAAGGGACGCCGGCGGAGATTATGGCGAATCCCAAATCGATTACGGGGCAGTATCTGGCGGGGAAGATCGAGATCGTGACGCGGCCTTCTCGGAAGCTGGAGGATGGAACGGAGGACTTTGGGCCGCGGCCGCTGACGGGGCGGTGGGTGACGGTGGAGGATGCGCACTCGCATAATCTGCAGCATGTGACGGCGCATTTTCCACTGGGGGTGATGACGGTGGTGACGGGGGTGAGTGGGTCGGGGAAGTCTACGCTGGTGAACGATATTCTTTACCGGGCGCTGGCGAAGGAGTTGTATGGGTCAAGGGAAGAACCGGGTCAGCATGGGAAGGTGATCGGGATCGACCAGCTGGATAAGGTGATCCAGATCGACCAGAGTGCGATTGGGCGGACGCCGCGGTCGAATCCCGCTACGTATACGGGGGTGTTTACGGCGATACGGGATTTGTTTGCGATGCTGCCGGAGAGTCGCGAACGAGGGTATAAGCCGGGGCGGTTCAGCTTCAATGTGCAGGGCGGGCGATGCGAGGCTTGCCAGGGCGAAGGGCAGCGGCGGATCGAGATGAACTTTTTGCCGGATGTTTATGTGCTTTGCGAAGTGTGTAACGGCCGGCGATACAATCAGGAGACGCTGCAGGTGCGGTTCAACGGGTACTCGATTGCGGACCTGCTGGAGCTTTCGATTGCGGATGCTGTGCCGGTGCTGAAGGATATTCCAACGGTGCATGTGAAGCTGCAGACGCTGGTGGATGTGGGGCTGGGGTATATCCATCTGGGGCAATCGGCTACGACGCTGAGTGGGGGTGAGGCGCAGCGGATGAAGCTGGCGCGGGAGCTTTCGAAACGGCAGACGGGGCGGACTTTGTACTTGCTGGATGAGCCTACTACCGGGTTGCATTTCGATGATGTACGGCGACTGCTGGATGTGCTGCATCGGCTAACGGACCTGGGGAATACGGTGGTGATCATCGAGCATAATCTGGACATTATTCGGAATGCGGATTACTTGATCGACATGGGGCCGGAAGGTGGGGAAGGCGGGGGACGGATGGTGGGGCATGGGACGCCGGAGCAGCTGGCTTCCGTTGAGGGCAGCTTTACGGGAGAGTTTTTGCGGACGCACTTTGTGGGGGTGGCGATGACGGGGGAGTATGCGGGGACGCAGCCGAAGGGGATTGCGGCGGAGCGGGATAAGGTGAAGGAGGTGAGGAAGTTTGTGGCTCCGGAGAAGAAGACGGGGGTGCCTACTGCGAAGAAAGGGGTGGCGAAAAAGGCGGCTAAAAAACGGGGGAAGGTGGGGAGAGAATAACCCCACGATAACTCGCCTGTGGCTCGTGATCATGGGGCACCCGAAGGGTCAGGTGGTGATTTGGGTGAGGGTTTGGTTCATGCTGCCGGTGCGATAGCCTTCGGTGTCGAGGGTGATGTAGAGGAAGCCGAGGGGTTTGAGGGCGGCGGTGATGCGGTCGAGGGTGTCGAGGGTGAGGGCGCGGGGGAGGTCGTGGCGGGCGATTTCGATGCGGGCGAGGGGGCCGTGGTGGCGGACGCGGACCTGGGGGAAGCCCAGGGTGTGGAGGGCGGCCTCGGCTTGCTCTACCTGTGAGAGATTCTCTGTAGTAACGGGGCGGCCGTATTCGATCCGGGAGGAGAGGCAGGCGGAGGCGGGCTTGTCGGCGAGGGTGAGATTGGCGCGGCGGGCGAGCTCGCGGATTTCGAGCTTGGTGAGTTGCGCGGTGACTAGGGGGGCGAGGGCTCCGTGGAGGGCGGCGGCTTGTTGGCCGGGTCGGAATTCGGCTTGTCCGGGGGCCTGGTCGTCGAGGTTCATGCCGTAGGCGAGGTGGGTGAAGTTGGAGGATGCGCGGTAGGCTTGCATCTGGGTGAAGAGCTCGTCTTTGCAGTGGAAACAGCGTTGGGCGTCGTTGCGGGTGTAGGCGGGGTTGGCTAGTTCCTGAGTGTTGAGGATGTGGGTGGGGATGGCGTGGGCGGCGGTGAAGGCGAGGGCGGCGGCTAGTTCTGCGCGGGGCAGGGAGGGGGAATCGGCGATGACGGCCTGCATGCGGGAGCCGAGGGCGAGGTGGGCGGCGTGAGCGAGGAAGGCGGAGTCTGTGCCGCCGGAATAGGCGATGAGGAGGGAGCCGGTGGCGGCGAGGGTTTGGTGGAGGAGAACGGATTTTTGTTCGAGGGTCATCTGGTTCGATTCTAGAGGGTGTTGGTGCGGAGCTGGTGCCAGAGGTGGTCGTCTACTGGGATGCCCTGGGCGAGGTTTTCGGTGCGGGTGCGTAGGGTTTGCTCGCCGGGGTAGCGGGGTGGATGACCGGGGGTCAGGGGCTGGGCGGCGTGGAGGTTGGCGAGGACGGCGATGGCGGTTTGTTCTAGTTGGTTTGGGTCTTGGGTGATGCGGGTGGGGTCGATGGCGAGGAAGAGTTGCGAAAGGTTGGTTTCATGGAGGGGGTCGCGGGACTTTTCATGGGTGGGCTGGCCGGCGGAAAGCATAGAGGCGATGAGGTCGAGGGTGAGGGAGAGGCCGGAGCCCTTCCAGAGGCCGATGGGGAGGGAGCGGCCTGATTGCTCGATGGTGGCCGGGTCTGTGGTGAGGTTGCCTTGGGCGTCGAAGCCGCCAGGGTAGGGGAGCTGCTTGCCCTGGGCGATGTAAGCGGAGAGGGTGCCGTAGGAGAACTGGCTGGTGGCCATGTCGAGGATGATGTGGGCGCCGGTGGCGCGGGGGACGGCGAGGACGAGGGGGTTGTTGCCGAGGATGGGCTGGGCGGTGCCCCAGGCGGGGAGGTTGGGGAGGGTGTTGGTGAAGCACATGGCGAAGCAGCCGGAGGCGGCGGCCTGCCAGCCGAAGGTTCCGCCGCGCATCCAGTGGTTGGTGCCGGCGAGGGCTACGCAGCCGATGCCGTGCTGTCGGGCGAGGGTGACGGCGCGCGCCATGGAGGCGTAGGCGCTGAGGTTGCCGGGGCCATGGTTTCCCTGCCAGCGCTCGATCGCTCCGAAGGATGAGGTGAGCGTGGGGGTCGCTTGGGGGTCCACTACTTTGCTTTTTATTTGGGCGAGGAATCGGGGGAGGCGGGCTACGCCGTGGGTGTAGACGCCGTCGAGGTCGGTTTCAGCGAAGAGGCGGGCGCAGAGGTGTGCGCGGGGAGTGACGAAGCCGTGGGCGTTCAGGACTGCTGCGATGGCGGTTTGGAGGTCGTCGAAGTGTATTCGCATGGGTCCTAATAAAGAGTAGCCCCAGATCACGCGATGGGGCTGCGTGGGCTTCACCCCAGCGAGGAAGTGCGCTCGCTGGGGACCCCGGGCCTGGGGCACCCCAAGCTTCTTACTTTTGGTTGTGGAGGACGGCTTTGCCGTGGTGGAGCTTGTCGGCTTGCTCGGATTGGTTGTGGCTTTGTTCTTCGGCCTGGACGGTTTCTTCGTGGGCGGAGAGGTGGGTCTGCTTGCCGTGGTTGGTGGCGGCGGCTTCTGCGGCCTGCTCGGGGATGTTGCGCATCTGGTTGGCGGTGACGTTGGTGGATTGGGGCATGGTTTTTTGTCCTCGGATGGTTTGATGTGTGAATTGGGTAGGAGGGTGGATTGGGTCAATGAGTAACCCCACCTCACGCGATGAAGCTCGCGTGAGATGGGGCACCCGAAACCTTTCTGGTGATCCTTTTGAGGTGAGTAACCCCAGGTCACGCGATAAGGCTGCGTGGCCTGGGGCACCCCAAACCGTGTGGTGATGGGTTGGTTACTTGAGTTGCTGGTCGAGGAGGTGGAGGAGGTTGAGTTCTTCCTGGCGGAGGGCGTGGGGCTCGGTGCCGGTGGCTTCTGCGATTTGGAGGGGGGTGAGGGTGGCCATGGTGCCGTGGAGGTAGTGCTCGAGGACGGCGGGGTGGACGTAGCATTTGCGGCAAACGGAGGGGGTGTTGCCGAGGCGCTGGGCTACGGCGGCGATGGTGGCGACGATGTTCTTTTTAGCCTGGGTGCCGGAGTTTACGGGCTCGAGCTGCTGGAGCATCATGCAGGCGAGGACGGTGCCGGCCCAGGTGCGGAAGTCCTTAGCGGTGAAGTGCTCGTTGGTGATCTCACGGAGGTACTCGTTTACGTCGGTCGAGTCAAGATGGTGGGGTGTGCCTTCGTGGTCGACGAACTGGAAGAGGTCATGGCCGGGGATGTCGTGGCAGCGGTGGATGATGTGGGCGAGGCGCTTGTCGTGGAGGTCGATGGTGTGGGCGACGCCGGACTTGCCGTGGAAGGAGAAGGTGACGTGGTTGCCGTGGATGTCGACGTGCTTGTTCTGCATGGTGGTGAGGCCGTAGGACTGGTTGTCGCGGGCGTACTCGGCGTTGCCGACACGGATGAAGGTGGATTGCATGACGGAGATGATGGTGGCGAGGACCTTGCGGCGAGGGAGGCCGGGGAGGCGGAGGTCGTGGTCGACGTGGCGGCGGATGGAGGGGAGGACGGTGGCGAACATTTTCATGCGCTCGTACTTGGTTTCGTCGCGGACCTGGCGCCAGAGGGGGTGGTAGCGGGATTGCTTGCGGCCGCGGACGTCGCGTCCGGTGACCTGGAGGTGGCCGTTGGGGATGGGGCAGATCCAGACCTGCTCCCAGGCGGGGGGGATGACGAGGGAGTGGATGCGGTGGAGGGTTTCTTCGTCCTGGATTGGCGTGTTGTCTGGGCCTAGGTAGCGGAAGGTTTTGCCGTGACGGATGCGCTGGATGCCGGGTTTGTGGTCTGTGGTGTAGCGGAGGCCGGCGGCGCGGGCGGAGTCGTGGGGGTCTATGTGGGAGGCGAGTTTGGTGGACTTGCGGGACGGCATGAGGGCTTTGGATGCCTGGGGGTGGGGAGGGGTGATTTTGTGGGTTTGGTGGGATGAAACCTGCGCGCTGGCGTACGGAGTAACCCCAGGTCACGCGATGAGGCCTGCGTGGCCTGGGGCACCCCAATGCCTGGTTATGTGATGAGAGGGTGGGGTTGGGTGAGCCAGAGGAGGGGTTGGCGGATGGGGAGGGTGGTGAGGATTTCGGGTGGGGTAGTGGGAGTTTCGGTGGGGAGGGCGCGCCAGATGGTGACGTAGTCGGGCTGGGTGAAGGCGCGGGCGGCGAAGACGAGGGCGGGGCGGCGGAGAGGGAGCTGGTTGAAGAGGGCGGTGTCGGCGGGGAAGGGCCAGGCGGTGCGGGAGGCGATGAAGGGGGCGTGGCGGGCGATGACGGCGCGCATGCCGGGACCGTCGGGGAGCTCGTCGTTCCAAGGGAGGTCGAAGCGGGTGGTGAGGAGCTGGCAGAGGCCGGCGAGGAGGTCGAGGTTGAAGAGGGAGTTGCGGTAGGGGTTGGGGGTGGTTAGTTCGTGGGGGAAGAAGCCGTCGGCGCGGACCTGGGGGCGGAGGATGGTGGACTTGAGGGCGTGGCGGAGGGCGGTGAGGGTGGGCTGGTCGTCAAGATGGCGGGCTATGGCGGCGGACTGGAGGTGCCAGGCGGAGGCGGTGTGGTCTTTGGCGTCGCGGACCAGGAGGGCGGCGCGGTCTTCTTGCAGGTACTTCTGGTAGCGGATGAACCAGGGGTAGAGGGAATCGCGGAGGTCGGGGGGGAGGGGGAGGAAGGGAAGGGCGACGAGGACCTCGGCGAGGGCGGCGCGGTCTACGATGGAGGCGGAGACGTCGGCTTCTGGCGGGAGGGTGGTGGGGAAGGCGGTGGCGCGGTCTACGAAGGCGCGGCGGAGGAGGGAAGCGGCACGGGTGCCGCAGGGCGGGGCGAGGTTGGGGTCGATGTGGGCGGCGGCGGCAAGGGTGGGAATTTCAAGGGTGAAGGCGAGGAAGGAGGTGGGGAGAGGCTGGGTGAGGGCGGTGGAGGCGGCTGCGAGGATTTTGATGCGGTCGATTTCTGCGATGTTCGGGCGGGTGGTCTGGCTTGGGAGTTGCGCGGGGAGGTAGGGGGTGAGGAGGGTGGCGGTGGAGGTGGCGAGGAATTGGCGGCGGGTGGGCATGGGGGTTGAGGTGGAGGGTAGCACGGTTGGGGGGGAAGGAGTATCCCCACCTCACGCGATACGGCCCGCGTGAGATAGGGCACCCGAAGCGTCAGGGGCACCCGAAGGTTGTTGGGGCATCCATACTTTTCGTTGGGACGTTAGTCTTAGGTGTGAGGTGTTTTTATGTTGATCAAAGTTGGTGGGGAGATTGCTTCGTCTGAGATTACGCCGCGGGAGGTTTTTGAGCGGGGGGTGCCTTCTGGGTTGAAGGAACGGATGGGGCGGCGGGGTTTTCTGGCGAAGGCTGCGGCGGTTGCGGGGGCGGGGATGCTGGGTGGGCGGGCGTTCGGGCTGGACGATGAGAAGCTGACGACGGTGGCGGGTAAGTACCAGGCGACCGATGCGCAGACTCCGTTTGCGAAGGCTACGACTTATAACAATTTTTATGAATTTGGAATCGATAAGGATCTGCCGGCGAAGAATGCGCATACGCTGCATACGCGGCCGTGGTCGATTCAACTGACGGGGCTGGTGAAGAAGCCGCAGACGGTTTCGATCGACGACCTGCTGCATTTCAAGCCGCTGGAGAGCCGGGTTTACCGGCATCGGTGCGTGGAGGCGTGGTCGATGGTGATTCCCTGGGATGGGTACTCGCTGAGTGAGCTGATCAACTTTGCGCAGCCGCTGCCGAGCGCGAAATATGTGCAGTTTGTGAGCTTTGTGGATAAGAAGCAGATGCCGGAGCTGCCGGGTGGGTTCGACTGGCCTTATAGCGAAGGCTTGAGGATGGATGAGGCGATGCATCCGCTGACGCTGCTGACGTTTGGCTGCTATGGGCAGGGGTTGCCGAACCAGAATGGGGCGCCGGTGCGGGTGGTGTTGCCGTGGAAGTGGGGGTATAAGTCGGCGAAGTCGATTGTGAAGATCAACTTTACGGATAAGCAGCCGGCGACGACGTGGAACGATCAGAACCCGGAGGAGTATGGGTTTTATTCGAACGTGAACCCGAATATCAGCCATCGGTGGTCGCAGGCTTATGAACGGCGGATCGATGCGAGCCTGTTTGAGAAGCGGGTGCCTACGCAGATGTTCAATGGGTACGGAGACCAGGTGGCGAGCCTGTATAGCGGGATGGATTTGACGAAGTATTATTAGCGCATGCCGACGAAGTGGATCCCCTATGTGAAGGTGCTGGTACACCTGGTGTGCCTGGTGCCGGTGCTTGGACTGGTGTACCAGTACAAGAGCGGGTGGCTGGCGGCGCAGGCCGATCCGGTCAACTTTCTGACGCATGCCACGGGGAACTGGGCGCTTTGGATTCTACTGGCGTCGCTGGTGGTGACGCCGCTGCGAAGGCTGCATGCGAAGCTTTCTAACCTGGTTCGGTTCAGGCGGCTGCTGGGTTTGTACGCGTTCTTCTATGCGTCGCTGCACCTGGCTACTTATGTGTTTTTGTTTTCAGGCTATGACGTGGCTACGGCGCTGGCGGGGGTGCGGGCAGGGCATGTGGGTGAGGTTTGGCGGCAATGGGTGGTGATCTGGCCGAGCGTTTGGGATGACTTGAAGAAGCGGCGGTTTATCCAGGTTGGGCTGCTGGCTTATGTCATTTTGCTGGCGCTGGCGGTGACTTCTCCGCAACGGGTGCTGCGGGCGATGGGTGGGAAGAACTGGCAGCGTCTGCATCGGCTGGTGTATGTGGCGGCGATTGCGGCTTGCGTGCATTACTGGTGGCTGGTGAAGGCGGGGGTAAGGACTCCGTTGACCGATACGCTGGTGCTGACGGTGCTGTTGCTGGCTCGGGTTGTTTGGGTGGGGTTGAAAAAACGGGCGCCGGCGAAGAGGGTTGTGGCGGCTTTGTGACGCGCTGCTGCTAACATCTGCGAAGGTTATGCGAGCTACTGCCAAGCCGTCCGCGATACAAGGAGCTGTCGTTGCGCTGGTGCTGCTGACGGCGCTGAACTTTGTGAACTACATCGACCGGTATATTTTGCCGGGGGTGCAGGAGCTGGTGAAGCACCAGTTTGGGGTGAGCGACTCGCAGATTGGGTCGCTGACGTTTTATTTCTTTTTGACTTATATGATTGCGGCTCCGCTGACGGGGTGGCTGGGGGATCATTTTCCGCGTAAGCCGCTGATTATCGGGTGTGCGCTGCTGATCTCTGCGATCAACATTTTCACGGGGACGGTACACTCGTTCGACGCGCTGCTGGTGCGGCATGCAATTCTGGGGATTGGGGAGGCTTCGCTGGGGATCTATGCACCGGCGTTGATTTCGGATTTCTTCCCGGAGCGTGAGCGGAACAAGGTGCTGACGATTTTTTATACGGCGATCCCGGTGGGGGCAGCGATCGGGTACCTGGTGGGGGAGGTGGTGGGGTCGAAGTACGGGTGGCGGATGCCGTTTTATGTTTCGGCTGTGCCGGGGTTTTTGATTGCGGTGCTCATCCTTTTCATGATGAAAGAGCCGACGCGGGGGGAGGCGGATGGGGGGGTGGTGGAGAAGTCGAAGGAATCGAGCTGGCGGCAGACGGGGCAGCTTTTCAAGAATGCGCCTTACCTGACGGCTTCGCTGGGGATGGCGTTTGTGACGTTTTCGCTGGGGGGGATTTCGGCTTGGATGCCTTCGTTTTTGCAGCGGTCGGGGTTCTCGCCGAACTCGGTGGGGATTACGCTGGGGGCGATTACGGCGGGTGGGGGGCTGGGGGGGACGGCGTTTGGGGGGTGGCTGGCGCAACGGTGGTTGCGGACGAATCCGCGGGCGCTTTATTTGATTTCGGCGTGGTCGGCGTTGGCTACGGTGCCGTTTGCGGTGGTGACATTCTTTGGGCCGAGGGGGTTGATGCTGCCTTCGCTGGCGGTGGCGATGTTTTTGATTTTTCTGGGGTCGGGGCCGCTGAACGCGGCGATCATCAATGCGGTGCCGGCTACGATTCGGTCTACGGCGATTGCGTTTGAGATTCTGCTGATTCATGCGCTGGGGGATACGCCTAGTCCGAAGATTATTGGGATGGTTTCCGATCACACGAACCTGGCGACGGGGCTTGGGGTGACGCTGATCAGTATGCTGGTGGCGACGGTGCTGTTGTTCGCAGGGGCGAGGACGCTGCACCCGGAAACGGCTGGATAGCTTGACTATTCCTTTGGGATTGATTGCCGGGTGGCTGGTGGCGGGTGCGTGGCTGACGCAGGTGGTGGGGGCAGCGGTTGGGCTGCCGAGTGTGCAGGATCTGACGCGGCCGGAGCATGATTTGGCGCCTGGCGGGAGTGTGACCGTGATCGTGCCGGCGAAGAATGAGGAGCGGGATATCGGGGAGTGCTTGCGGTCGCTTATGGGGCAGGATTATCCGGTCGAGATTATCGCAGTGAATGACCGGAGTACGGATGGGACGGGGGCGGTGATGCGGTCGCTGGCCGGGCCGGGACTGCGGTGTGTGACGATTGGGGAGCTGCCGGCGGGGTGGCTGGGGAAGACGCATGCGATGGCCGTCGCTGCCGACGGAGTGACTAGCGATTGGGTTTTGTTTACGGATGCGGATATTTTCTTCAGGGCCGATGCGCTGAGGCGGGCGGTGGCTTATGCGGAGGCTACGGGGGCGGATCACCTGGTGGTGGGGCCTACAACGATTATTCGGCGGTGGGATGAGGGTGCGATCCTGGCGCTGTTTTCAGTGTTCGGGCTGTTTGCGGCGCGGCCGTGGAAGGTGGCCGATCCGAAGGCGCGGGATGCGATTGGGATCGGTGGGTTCAATCTGCTGCGGACGGCGGCTTATCGTGAGTTGGGTGGGTTTGGGGCGGTGCGGATGGATGTGGTGGAAGACCTGGCGCTGGGGCGGCGGGTGAAGGAGTTCGGGTTGCGGCAGCGGTTTGCGTATGGGGTGGGGCTGGTAAGGGTGCATTGGGCTAGTGGTGCGCGGGGGTTGATTGGGGTGATGACGAAGAATGTTTTTGCGGCTACGAATTACCATGTCAGCTTGATTTTGCTGGGGTGTTTGTGGCTGTGTGGGTTTTATGTGGCGCCGTTTGTTCTGGTTTGGTGGCCTCGGTTTATGTGGCCTTGTTTGGTGGTGATTGGGAGTATGGGGGTGGGGTATCGGTTGCTGGGGCGGTTGACTGGGTTGGGTTGGTGGAATTTTTTGCTGGCACCTTTTGCGGCGGGGGTTTTTGTTTTTGTTTTGCTGCGGTCGACCGTGGTGACGTTGTGGGATGGGGGGGTAACGTGGCGGGGGACATTTTATGGGCTGGGGGAGTTGCGGAGGATGGCTTCGCCGCTGGTGGGGAAGAGGCGGGGGTAGGGGTTTGGGCTGGGTAGAACAGGAACGGGGACAAGGCGGGAAAGTGCGGGAGAAAACGGGAGTGCGGATAGGGGTCAGTAGGGAGCGTACATTCCTGGTTGGAAAGGTGTGGAAGGGGGCGGCGGGTTGGAGTTCTTCGGGGTCCTTCGACTGCGTCCGACGCAAAAGCGCGTCACACTCCGCTCAGGATGACGGTATTCTGAGCGGGTAACAGAGCTGGGTGAACGGTCGCCGAGGCTAGGGGAGGACGGCGAAGATGGGTGGGGGGATGGTGGGGTCGAGGGGGTCGGTGGGGGCGTCGGCGTGGACGGTGCTGGGGGTGGTGGGGCTAGGGGTGGGGAGCTTCGGTTTGCCGTAGCCGGCAGTGGATTCCTTGCCGCCGTAGGTGCGTTGGACGTACTCGTCGAGGATGATTTGGAACTCTTCTACGATGCGGTCGCCGCGTAGGGTGGTGGCTAGTTTGCCGTCGACGTAGACGGGGGCTACGGGCTCTTCAAAGGTGCCGGGGAGTGAGATGCCGATGTTGGCGTGCTTGGATTCACCGGGTCCGTTGACGATGCAGCCCATGACGGCGAGCTTCATTTCTTCTACGCCGGCGTATTTGGATTTCCACTCGGGCATGGTTTCTACGAGGTAGTCCTGGATGCGTTCGGCGAGCTCCTGGAAGTAGGTTGAGGTGGTGCGGCCGCAGCCGGGGCAGGAGGTGACCTGGGGCATGAAGGAACGGATGCCGAGGGACTGGAGGATTTGCTGGCCGCAACGGACTTCTTCGGAGCGGTCGCCCCCGGGGGTGGGGGTCAACGAGACGCGGATGGTGTCGCCGATGCCGGCGAGGAGGAGCGGGCTGAGGCCGGCGGTGGAGGCGACGATGCCCTTCATGCCCATGCCGGCTTCCGTGAGGCCGAGGTGGAGGGCGTGGTCGCAACGGGAGGCGAGCTCGGTGTAGACGTCGACGAGGTCACGGACGCCGGAGACCTTGGCGGAGAGGATGATCTGGTCGCGGCGGAGGCCGTAACGCTCGGCGGCGGCGGCGTTGTCGAGGGCGGAGACGACCATGGCTTCCATCATGACGTCGCGGGCGTCGAGGGGGTGGGGGAGGCGGGAGTTATCGTCCATCATGCGGGTGAGGAGTGCCTGGTCGAGCGAGCCCCAGTTGACGCCGATGCGGACTGGTTTCTGGTGCTCGACGGCAACTTCTACCATGGTGCGGAAGTTGTCGTCATCCTTGCGGCCGATGGAGACGTTGCCGGGATTGATGCGGTACTTGGCGAGGGCGCGGGCGCATTCGGGATATTTGCGGAGGAGGAGATGGCCGTTGTAGTGGAAGTCGCCGATGATGGGGGTGTTCCAGCCTTTTTCACGGATGCCGGCGACGATGGCGGGGACGGCTGCGGCGGCGGCGTCGTTGTTGACGGTGATGCGGACCATTTCACTGCCGGCGCGGGCGAGGGCGGCGATCTGCTGGATGGAGGATTCGATGTCGGCGGTGTCAGTGTTGGTCATGGACTGGACGACGACGGGGGCGCCGGAGCCGACGATGACGCCGCCGATGTTTACGTTTACGGATTTTCTGCGTGTGATGGAAGGCATAAGGGCTGGCTTGATTTTATCAGTGGTGCTGGGGCGAGAAACAGGAACGCGGATAAAGGCGGGATCAAGGCGGGAAAAGAACAGGCAACGGCAAGAACGGGAATTTGGGGGCTAGGCGGGAAGAGGGCTTTGAGGGGGAGCCACGCTTCCGCCGGGTGTCTAGACGCGGTTGTGGTCGGGGATCCAGGTGGTGATGGCGGCTTTGATTTGTTTGGGGGTTAGGTTTTCCTGGAGGGTGCGGCGGATGAGGGCGGGAAGTTCGGGGTCGGAGGCGAAGCGGAGGGCGATGATCTGGGAGAGAGTGAGGGCGGCGGCGGCGTTGATTTGCGGCATGTCCAGGACGGCGGCGTAGCGGAAACGCTCTTCAAGACGGATGATGCGGTCCTGATTTTTGATGGCGTAACGGCGGGTGGTCATAAGCATGGAGATGAAGACGCAGGACATGACGATCCACCAGAGATGCGAACGGGAATGCACGGGCCACTGGTGGATGGTGTAGTAGACGGCGAAGGCAAAGTTGAGGAGGAGGAAGATGCCGGTGGTGAGGAAGATGGGGTCGGAGGAGGTATGGGAGGCGGCGGATTGAGGTTTGGGCATATGGGGATCCTATCGTGTGTAAGTGGTTAACGGGTGAGGGCTGCGGGGGATTGAGCTCCGGCGTTGGGGAAGAACTTTTTGAGGCGGAGGAAGTGGACTTCGTAAAGGTGGTAGCTGAGGAGTGCGACTACGACGGCGAGGCCCGTGATGATGAGGAAGGAGCCGGCGACTGCGGCGGCTTTGGAATGGGTGTGGGCTGCGATCCAGAGGCGGATGGGAGGGTTGAGGGCGGCGAGCGAGAAGTGGAAGACGTAGAGTCCGTAGCTGTAGCGCCCGAAGAAGCGCAGGAAGGGGTGGCTGAAGATATTTGCGGTGCGAGAGGCGGGGGTGAGCGCCATGGCGATGAGTGCCGTGGCGGCGATGCCGAGGATAGTAACGCCGAGGCTGCCCATGAGGAGTTTCATCGGGTCGAGGCCGTTGTCTTTGAAGAAGAATGCGAGGATGGCGAGGGCGCAGACGGTAAAGACGGCGGGGGCGGCGGCGAGGACGCGTTTGCGGACGGGGGTGCGGATGAGCAGGGCGAGGGTGCAGCCGAAGAGGAGAGTGTCGGAGTTGGCGGGGGTGAAGGAATAGGCCAGGAAAGGGTTGGTGAAATGGGGGCGGCCGGCCATGGAGAGGAGCCAGATGCGCAGGGCGAGGGTGGCGAGGCAGAGGAAGAGGGAAAGGGTGATGAGGCGGCGGGCGTCGCGGAGGCGATAGACGATGAAGGGCCAGACGAGGTAGAACTGCTCCTCAATGTTGAGCGACCAGAAGTGGGTGATGTTGACCCAGTGGAGGACGAGGGGCGTGTTCCAGCGCCAGAGGGCGAGGTTCTGGGTGTAGGTGAGCTCGTACCATTGCCAGCCGTTCCAGTGGAAGTGGAGGGGTTTGGTGAGGGCGAAGAGGAGGAAAAGGACTCCGTAATAGAGGGGGAAGATGCGAACGGTGCGGCGGGCGTAAAAGGTGCGGAAGTAGGTGGTGGAACCGAGCGTGCCGAGGAGGATGCCGGTGATGAGGAAGCCGGAGAGGGCGAAGAAGAGGTTGACGCCGATCCAGGAGGACTCGCGGACCTGGGCGAGGAAATCGAAGAGGCGGGACCCGGTGGCGAAGTTGGACCACATGAGGTGGTCGACGAGGATGAGGAGGATGGCGAGACCGCGGAGGCCATCGAGCGCGGGAATGTGGTCTTGCGGCTTTGTGGAAGTGGGCATGCAGGGCTTGTGTCTATTATGCAGGATGGGCGGATTACAATCAGAAGATGGCTATAAGTGGTGGATACGAACCGGCGGAGATTGAGAGTAAATGGCAGGCGCGGTGGGACGCGGATAAGACGCTGTATGCGGCCGAAGGGCATGAGTGTGGGAAGCCGAAGTATTACTGCCTGGAGATGCTGCCGTATCCGAGTGGCGCGCTGCATATTGGGCATGTGAGGAACTATGCGATAGGCGATGCGCTGGCTCGGTTCCACTGGATGAAGGGGTACAACGTGCTGCACCCGATGGGGTGGGACGCGTTTGGGCTGCCGGCGGAGAATGCTGCGTTGAAGAATGGGGTTCCGCCGCGGGAATGGACGTTGAGCAATATTGCGGCGATGAAGAAACAGTTCAATCGGCTGGGGATGGGGTTTGACTGGGCGACGGAGGTGACGACTTGTCTGCCGGATTATTACCGGTGGAACCAGTGGTTCTTTTTGAAGATGTTTGAGGCGGGGCTGGCTTACCGCAAGAAGAGCAAGGTGAACTGGTGTCCGGCGTGTGCGACGGTGCTGGCCAATGAGCAGGTGATCAATGGTCGTTGCTGGCGGCATGAAGAGACGCTGGTTGAGCAGCGGGATCTGACGCAGTGGTTTTTGCGGATTACGAAATATGCGGATGAGCTGGTGGCGGGGCTGGATACGTTGGAGGGGTGGCCGGAGAAGGTGCGGACGATGCAGCGGAACTGGATCGGGCGGAGTGAGGGGACGTTCGTCGACTTCAATGTGGTGGCTAGCGGGACGACGATCAAGGTGTTTACTACGCGGGTGGATACGATCTTTGGGGCTACGAGTGTGCAGATTGCGCCGGAGCATCCGTTTGCTAAGGAGTTGATGTCTCAGCCTGATTTGGCGATGAAGATCGAGGCGATGATTGCGCAGCAGAAGGTGGCGCGGGAGAGCGATGCGCTGGGTGCGCTGGTGAAGGAAGGATTCGATACGGGGCGGTTTGCGGTGAACCCGTTCAATGGCGAGAGGGTGCCGGTGTGGGTGGGGAACTATATCCTGGCCGACTATGGGACGGGCGCGATCATGAGCGTGCCGGCGCATGATGAGCGGGACTTTGAGTTCGCCACGAGATATGGGCTGCCGGTGGTGCGGGTGGTGGCGGGCAATGTGGATGGGGCGGGGATGGAGTTGCCGTTTCTGGCTGAGGACGATGGGGTTTTGATCGACTCGGCGGAGTGGACGGGGATGAGCTGCCTGGAGGCGCAGGGAAAGATGGCCGCGTTTGCGGAGGCGGGTGGGTTTGGGAAAAGCACGGTGACTTACAGGCTGAAGGACTGGGGAGTGAGCCGGCAGCGGTATTGGGGGACGCCGATTCCGATGGTGTATTGCTCGTGTACGGGTGGGGGGCAGGAGCCGATTGCGTTGAGTGAGAGCGATCTGCCGGTGCTGTTGCCGGAGGCGATTTCAATTACGCAGGAGGGTGGGTCTCCGCTGGGGAAGGTGCCTTCGTTTGTCGATACCGTATGCCCGAAGTGTGGGGGGCCGGCGAAGCGTGAGACGGACACGATGGATACGTTTGTGGATTCGAGCTGGTATTTTTACCGGTATACGGATGCGCATAACGCGACGGCGCCGTTTGACAAGGCGAAGGTGGGGTACTGGTTTCCGATCGACCAATATATTGGCGGGGTGGAGCATGCGATTCTGCATTTGATCTACTCGCGGTTCTGGACGAAGGTGATGCGGGATCTGGGGTTGATTGCCAATGATGAGCCTGCGGCGCGGTTGTTTACGCAGGGCATGGTGATCAAGGATGGGGCGAAGATGTCCAAGAGCAAGGGTAATGTGGTGAGCCCGGACTTGATGATCGAACGGTATGGCGCGGACGCTACACGGATGTATGCGCTGTTTGCGGCGCCGCCGGACCGGGATTTGGAGTGGGATGAGAATGGGGTTGCGGGGATTGTAAGGTTTCTGGCGAAGGTGCATCGGCTGGTTGGCAAGTATGCGGGGTTTGCGGGCGGGCGTGATGGGAATGTGGGCAAGATGTTGCTGCGGAAGCTGCACCAGACGATTGGGAAGGTGACGCTGGATTTCAGTGGGCGGTGGCATTTCAATACTTCGATTTCGTCTGTGATGATTTTGGTGAACGAGGTGCAGTCGGCTGAGGCGGCAATCGACGGGGGACAAGTTTCTGCTGCGACGGTGAAGGCTGTGTTGAAGGCGCTGGTGCAGATGCTGGCACCGTTTGCGCCGTTCTTTGCGGCTGAGATGTGGGAGACGATCGGGGAGTCGGGCGTGGTGTTCCGGGCAGCCTGGCCCGAGGCGGATGAGGCGTTGGCGCGGGAAGATGAAGTGGAGATTCCGGTGCAGGTGAACGGGAAGCTGGTGACGGTGGTGAAGGTGGCGGCGGAGAGTGGGCGGGAGGATGTTGAGAGCGCGGCGAAGGCGGATGAGAAGGTGGCGGCGAAGCTGGTCGGGAAGATGGTGGTGAAGGTGGTTGTGGTGCCGGCGAAGCTGGTGAATTTCGTGGTGAAGTAGTGGGTGGGCCGGTACGGGGGACACAGTCGTTTGTGGGGACTTTGAGCGCTTGCTGGCGGCGGCCGGGGGTGACGGCGCTGGAGGTGCTTTGGCGGTGGTGCTTTGGGGTGGTGGCGCTGGGGTTTGTTTGGTGGCGGTCTACGCGGGTGGTTTGGAGTGGGAATCTGGGGTTGGACGGGGCGTTGCTGAATGATCCGGTGGGGGCGATTACGGCGGATACGGTGGGGGCGGCGGGGAAGATTGCGGGGGCTGTGTCGGTTGTGGTGCGGACGGTTTGGAGCCTGGGCTGGTGGGTTGGGCCGGTGCTGGTGGTGGGGTGGATTGTGGTGTCGTCTGTGGGGAGGACGGTGGTGTTGCGGCGGGTGGATGAAGGGCTGCGGGCGCGGGTGGGGACGTTGATGGGGTTGCAGGCGGTGCGGATGACGGGGCTGGCGGGAGTGTTTGGGGCGTGGTACCTGGGTGCGGGGGCCGCGGCGCGGGCGATGGTGACCGGGCCGCTGGGGCGGCATGAGGATCCGAACCTGGTGGGGTTCTGTGCAGCGGTCATTGTGCTTTCGCTGGGGCTGTTTGTGGGCTGGGCGGCTGTGAGCTGGGTGGTGCAGGTAGCGCCGCTGCTGGCGATGAGCCGCGGGCTTGGTGTGTTGGCGAGCTTGCGGGCGGCGCTGGGGCTGGGCGCGGTGCGGGCGAAACTGGCGGAGGTGAACCTGGTGCTGGCGGTGGTGAAGATCGCGCTGATTGTGCTGGCGATGGTGTTTTCTGCTACGCCGCTGCCTTTTGAAGGGGTGACTACGCCGGGGTTTCTGGCGTGGTGGTGGTGTGGGGTGGGGTTGCTGTATGTGCTCTGGTCGGACTTTTTCCATGTGGCTCGGCTGGTGGGTTATCTGCAACTACTGCGGCTTTATGAGGGTGACAAATAGTTCAGGCGAGGGGTGGATTTTTGCATCTCACGGTAAATACTAGGAGACTACCGATGTCATTTGGACTGTATGCGCTGGGATATTTGATTGTGATTGGCGGGGTGATCTATGTGGCGCACCTGATGCATATTCCGCAGACGTGGATTATTGGGATCGCGGTGATTCTGCTGGGAATCGGGATTGTGACGGGCGTGCAGAATACGCGGGGGAAGGATCCGAACTAGAGATTCGGTAGACTGTGGAGGTGGATACCTCGACGATAGTCATACTGGATTTTGGGTCGCAATATACTCAGCTGATTGCGCGGAGAATACGGGAGTTCAACGTGTTTTCCGTGGTGCTGCCTTGTACGGTGGACTTGGAAAAGGTGCGGGCGCTGGGGCCGGTGGGGGTAATCCTTTCCGGGGGGCCTTGCTCTGTGTACGACGCGGATGCGCCGGCGGCGGATGCGGGGGTGCTGGCGCTGGGAGTGCCGGTGCTGGGGATCTGCTATGGGCTGCAGTTTATGGCGCATCACCTGGGGGGGCGGGTAGAGAGCGCGGCAAGCCGGGAGTATGGGCATGCGGAGGTTGAGATTGTGCGGGAGACGGCGTTATTTGCGGGACTGCCGCGGACGCTGCCGGTGTGGATGTCGCATGGCGATCATGCGGCGGTGCTGCCGGAGGGGTTCGAGCTGACGGCGCGGACGGCGAACGCGGTGGCCGGGATTGCGGATGAGACGCGGCGGATGTGGGCGGTGCAGTTTCATCCGGAGGTGGCGCATACGCCGCAGGGGGCGGAGCTGCTGCGGAATTTTGTGATCGGGATCTGTGGGGCGAAGGCGGATTGGACGGCGGCGCACTTTATCGAAACGACCGTGGCGCGGGTGCGGGAGCAGGTGGGGGCTACGGGGCATGCGATCTGCGGGCTGAGCGGCGGGGTGGATTCGAGTGTGGCGGCGGTGCTGGTGGCGAGGGCGATTGGGGATAGACTGACTTGTATCTTTGTGGACAATGGGGTGCTGCGCAAGGACGAGTTCGAGAAGGTGCAGAAGACGATGCGGGAGCAGCTAGGGCTGCGGGTTGTGGCTGTGGATGCGGCGGCGCGGTTTCTGGGGAAGCTGGCTGGGGTGACCGATCCTGAGGGCAAGCGGAAGGCGATTGGGAATGAGTTTATCGCCGTGTTCGATGACGAGGCGAAGAAGATTTTCGAGGCGGAGGCGAGTGCCGGGGAGGAGGTTGCGTGGCTGGTGCAGGGGACGCTTTATCCGGATGTGATCGAAAGTTTGAGTGTGCATGGGCCGAGCCATACGATCAAGAGCCACCATAATGTGGGGGGGCTGCCGGAGGATATGAAGCTGAAGCTGATTGAGCCGCTGCGGGATCTGTTCAAGGATGAAGTGCGGCGGATTGGGCGGGACCTGAGGATGCCGGCGGAGATTATCGATCGGCAACCGTTTCCTGGGCCGGGGCTCGCGGTGAGGATCCTGGGAGAGGTGACGGCGGAGCGGGTGGCGATTCTGCAGGAGGCGGATGCGATTGTGGTGGAGGAGATCAAGAAGGCGGGGCTTTATACGAAGATCTGGCAGAGTTTTGCGGTTTTGCTGCCGGTCAAATCGGTGGGGGTGATGGGGGACCAGCGGACGTATGCGAATACTTGTGCGATACGCGCGGTGGAGAGTGAGGATGGGATGACGGCGGATTGGGCTCCGCTGCCTTATGAGGTGCTGCGGGGGATTTCGTCGCGGATTATCAGTGAGGTGCGGGGGATCAACCGGGTGGTTTACGACATTACGAGCAAGCCGCCGGGGACGATCGAGTGGGAGTAGGGGGTGGCCCCTCCCCCCTTTTCGTGCAAAATATTCATTCGATTGGGGTGAGTAGAATCCGAATTGTAAAATCTTTACTTCAGGGAAGTTACGGGTGATTGCACTATTTTCGGGCAGTGACTTTTCTGCGTGCGCGTGGGGCGGTTTGCGGCGTCTTACAAGGTAGGCCTATGATTGGCCACTGGAGCGTGTGCGATGGCGAGTGCGACTGAAGTGATGGAGCCGGCGGCGTTGAATGAAGTGCAGGACTTTCTGCCGTTGAAGGGGACCGACCATGTGGAGTTTTACGTCGGCAATGCGCGGCAGGCGGCTTACTTCTATCGGGCAGCGTTCGGGATGAAGCTGGTGGCTTATGCGGGGCCGGAGACGGGGCGGCGGGACCGGGCTAGCTATGTTCTGGAACAGGGGAAGGTGCGGTTTGTGCTGACGACGGCGCTGCGGAGTGACACGCCGATTGCGGAGCATGTACATAAGCATGGGGATGGGGTGCGGTCGATTGCGCTGTGGGTGGAGGATGCGCGGAGTGCTTGGCTGGCGACGACGAGCCGCGGGGCGACGAGCGTGCAGGAACCTACCGAGACGAGCGATGCGGATGGGACGGTGGTGACGGCGAGCATTGCGGCTTATGGCGATACGCTGCATACGTTTGTGGAGCGGAAGAACTATCACGGGACCTTTATGCCGGGGTACGAGGAGGTGGCGGAGGATAAGGTGGCGAAGCCGGTGGGGCTGCTGCACATCGACCATATTGTGGGGAATGTGGGGTGGAATGCGATGAATGAATGGGTGGATTTTTATGCGAAGGTGATGGGGTTCCAGCTTTATCAGCACTTTGACGATAGCGATATTTCTACGGAGTACTCGGCGCTGATGAGCAAGGTGATGGCGAATGGGAACGGGTATGTGAAGTTCCCGATCAACGAGCCGGCGGAGGGGAAACGGAAGTCCCAGATCGAGGAGTACCTGGACTTTTACGCGGGGCCGGGAGTGCAGCATATGGCGCTGGTGACAGATGACATTCTGGCGACGGTGACGCAGATGCAGGCGCAGGGGGTCACGTTTTTGACAGTGCCGCATAGCTACTATGCGGAGCTGCAGGAGCGGGTTGGGGTGCTGGATGAGCCGGTGGAGGAGCTGGAGCGGCTGGGGATCCTGGTCGACCGGGATAATGAGGGGTATATGCTGCAGATCTTTACGCGGCCGGTGGAGGACAGGCCTACGGTGTTCTATGAGATCATCCAGCGGAAGGGTAGCCGGAGCTTTGGGAAGGGGAACTTCAAGGCCTTGTTTGAGGCGATCGAACGGGAGCAGGCGGCGCGGGGGAATTTGTAGTTGGGCTGGCTTCTGGGCGCGGAAGAGAGGGCCCGGGGCTGAAGCCCCTTCCTTCTTGGAAGCTTGTTTCGTGGGCCTGAGGCCCAACGCTAATCCTTAAGGCAAGAACGAGCAACGACAAATGCAACGGCCACGGCAAACGCAGATCCCTGCGGGATGACAAAAAGGGGATGACAAAAAAGGGGATGAAAGAGGGAGTTAGTTCTGAGCGGGGTGGATTAGGGCGCGGCAGTCGCCGAAGCCTATGGGGGTGAAGCCTGGGCGGTGGGCGGTGGCGCGGAGGAGGATTTCGTCGCCGTCTTCAAGGTAGAAGCGCTGCTCGCCGGTGGGGAGGGTGAGGGGTTGGGTGGCGGCCTGGGTGAGTTCGAGGAGGGAGCCGGGGCCAGTCGCGTTGGGGGCGGAGATGGTCCCGGTGCCGAGGAGGTCGCCGGGGAGGAGGTTGCAGCCGTTGCTGGTGTGGTGGGTTAGGAGTTGCTGGGGGGTCCAGTAGAGGTGGTGGGCGTTACTTTGAGTGATTGGGTAGGGTGCGATGTTTTGTGTGCGCATTGAATGGGTTAAGAGGAATACTTCAAGTATTAGATTCAGGGCGCCGGTGGCTTGGTCTTCGGGGTCTGCGAGGTAGGGGAGAGGTTGGGGGTCGGTGGGGTCGCGGGATGGCTGGGGTTGGCGGAAGGGGGCGAGGGCTTCCGGGGTGATGATCCAAGGGGAGATGGTGGTGTGGAAAGACTTGGCTAGGAAGGGGCCGAGGGGTTGGTATTCCCAGGATTGGAGGTCGCGGGCGGACCAGTCGTTGAGGAGGCAGAAGCCGGCGATGTGGTTGTGGGCTTCAGCGATGAGGATGGGACGGCCGAGGGGGTTGGGTGGGCCGATCCAGATGCCTAGTTCGAGCTCGAAATCGAGGGCGCGGGTGGGGCCGAAGGTGGGTTGTTGCTCGTGGGGGAGTTTGCGCTGGCCGGCGGGGCGGGTGACGGGGGTGCCGGAAGGGCGGATGGAGGAGGCGCGGCCGTGGTATCCGATGGGGATCCATTTGTAGTTGGGGAGCAGAGGTGCGTCGGGACGGAAGAGGCGGCCGACGGCGAGGGCGTGGTGGATGCCGGCGTAGAAGTCGGTGTAGTTGGGGATGTGGGCGGGGAGGTGGAGGGTGCAGGCGGTGGCGGGGTGCAGGAGTTCGGGGTGGGGGGGGGATGAGGCGGCGAGGAGGTGGGAGACGGCCTGGCGGAGGAGAGTTCGGGGGGTGGGACCCTGGGCGAGGAAGTCGTTGAGGGTGGGGGCTAGGGGGATGAGGGAGTTGATGGCCGCGGGGAGGAGGTTGGAGGCTTGGAGGAGGGTTAGATCGAGGATGTGGTCGCCGATGGCTATGCCGGGGCGGGGGGTGGCGTTTGGCGGGGAGAAGATGCCGAAGGGGAGGTTTTGGATGGGGAAGGATGGGTGGGCGTTGGCGGAGGGGAGCCAGGATTGGAGGGCCGGGTTGTGGGTTTGGTCTGTGGGCATGGTTTGGGCTCGGCATGATGAGAACGGAACGGCAAGTGCAGACGCAGATCCCTACGGGATGACAAAGAAAAGGGCAACGGCAGGAACAACGCAAAGACAAAAGCAAACGCAGATTTCCTTCGGGAATGACGGAGTGTGGGGCTAGGGGGTGTTGGGGTTGAAGCGTTTTTTGAGGGTTTGGCCGTAGTCGGCGTAGTGGGGTTGGAGGGTGGGGGAGTGGGCGGCGAAGGGGGTTACGCGCTGGGGGAAACGGGTTTCCAGCATGAAGGCCATGGTGCCGGTGAGGCGGTGGGGGGCGAGGGGGATGGTGGAGGCGCGCTCGAAGGCTTCGGCGTCGGGGCCGTGGGGGAGCATCATGTTGTGGAGGGAGAAGCCGCCGGGGACGAAGCCTTGCGGCTTTGCGTCGTACTGGCCGTAGATGAGGCCCATGAACTCGCTCATGACGTTGATGTGGTACCAGGGGGGGCGGAAGGTGTCTTCGGCGACGAGCCAGCGGTCTGGGAAGCAGACGAAGTCGAGGTTGGCGGTGCCGGGGGTTTCGGATGGGGAGGTGAGGACGGTGAAGATGCTGGGGTCGGCGTGGTCGAACAGGACGGGGCCGATGGGGGAGAAGCGGCGGAGGTCGTACTTGTAGGGGGCGTAGTTGCCGTGCCAGGCAACGACGTCGAGGGGAGAGTGGCCGAGCGGGGTTTGCCAGAGAGTGCCGCCCCACTTGACGGTGAGGGTGGAGGGTTCTTCGCGGTCCTCGTAATGGGCGACGGGGGTGAGGAAATCGCGGGGGTTGGCGAGGCAGTTGGCACCGATGAGGCCGCGCTCGGGGAGGGTGAGGGCGGCGCCGTAGTTTTCGCAGAGGTAGCCGCGGGCGGGGGTTTCGTTGTCGAGTAGCTGGACGCGGAGCTTGACGCCGCGGGGGATGATGGCGATTTCGCCGGGCTCGATCTGGATGATGCCGAACTCGGTGGCGAGGTGGAGGCTGCCTTGCTGGGGGATGAAGAGGAGCTCGGCGTCGGCGTTGTAGAAATAGTCGGTGCGCATGGACGCGGTGATGGCATAGAGGTGGGTGGCGATGCCGGTCATCTGGGCGGCGTCGCCGGTGGTGGTGATGGTGGTGATGGATTGAAGGAAGGTCTGGGGGGTGGTGGGGATGGGGGACGGGTCCCAGCGCATGGGGGCGGGGGGGAGTTCCACTTCGATGCAGGGGGCGGTGCGCCAGAGGGGGGCTTCGACGCGGGTCATGCGGCCCCAATGCTGGACGGTGGGGCGGATGCGGTAAAGCCAGGTGCGCTCGTTGGCGGTGCGGGGGGCGGTGAAGGGGGAGCCGGAAAGCTGCTCGGCGTAGAGGCCGTAGGGGCAGCGCTGGGGGGAGTTGCGGCCGATGGGGAGGGCGCCGGGGAGGGCTTCGGTTTCGAAACCGTTGCCGAAGCCGGAGAGGTATTGGATGGGGGGCATGGCTTGATGATTATGCGGGTTGGGGTGGGGTTTTGGGAAGGTGGTGATTCTGAACGAAGGCCCGGGGCTGAAGCCCCACCTTCTTCCGGGGACCGTGTGAATTCCATCGATCATTGTGAATGAGTTTGGGGCTTACGGATGGTTACGATCCTACGCGGTAGCGGCCGGGAATGATCGAATGGCCGCCGACAGCGATTACGTCTGGCTGGATTGCGGGTAGATATCTTCGGCCAACTCGACAATAATTCTTGGATTAGGTAAATCTGTGCGGCCAATGATCTCGTCTACGAGACCAATCCAGTACGCTTCTTCCGCTGTAAGGTAATTATCTTTCTGCTGTAGCCTTCGGGCGAGTGCGATGAAGAAGAACCAAAGTGAGCGCAAAAGTGGCGTTACAGTTTCACTAAGCCAAGCTTCACGTTCACTTTCTTCAATTCCTCCATATTGCTGCTGCTCTTGTTCCGAGAGCAGGAACTCCCCCCATCGAACAACAAGTTTTTCGATTTGCTTGCGATGGGTTTCACCGTGACTCGAGAGGAGGGCGGAAAATTTGCTCTCGAATTCTTGTATACCTTCGGTGCGAAACGACCATCCCGGATTCAGCTTGGCTAGATCGATATCATGTTCAATGATGCAATGAAGAATCATCGCCTCAAATTCGATGGGGCTCGCCGGCATTTCTCCAAGCTGATGAAGTTTGCCATTCATCCTTAGATCTATGTTGTCTGTCTTCAAGGTGTCTAGGTACGAGTTTCTTAGCAGTACCTGGAGGTCTTGTGAAATATGTAGCGCGATGACCTCAAGAAAGCACTCTATATCGCTTTTGTCGCCTTGCCCTGGTTGCTTGCGTATCTCGTCGAATAAGGACCGGCATGCTGCGAAACGAAAAATAAAGCGAGAGATCGCATTGTTTGCAAGTTCAAGTGCGTATTGCTCGTTAGATGTTGCGAGATTCTTTGCAATGTCTATTGCCGATTCGCGAGTCACCTCAAGGCCCTCGCCGGACCGGCGGACTCCGTGACAAAGTAGCGTGGTATGTGGGTAGACCAGTGCGTAGTCCCCTGCAATGAGCAGGTCACACGCAGCACTGGCCGTCATATTCAGGCCAACGGTGATCACTCGTCGCTTTTCAGCACTGTCTTGGTCCGGAACTCTGAGCATGCGGAAGATGCTCTCCGCGAAGTAAGTGGAACCACCTGGACTGTCGATGAAGACGCTGAGCGGTTCCGGCGTTGAGGATAATCGCAATGTTTCGCGAGTCACCTTTTCGCTTGCGTCCTGATCCACAACACCAATGATGAAGACAGCACGAGAGCTGTTTGGCCGATAGTCAGGGTTCTTGCTCAACGTTATCCTCGAGCGTATTCAGATCCCGTTCGGGCGGTAAAAGATCCTTCGAGCGGGCCCTTTTAACATCCTCGAAAAATGCATGCAAATCCGAGCCGTAGCGTTCTTGGACACGCTTCACCGCTCGGGTAAGCTCACGTTCCGCGCTGGAGTTGCCGACTTGTCTCAATAGAGCCATGCTGAATTTTACCCCAAATCGTAGTTGTCAGACCTACGTCGTAGCAAGGTCTATCCGAGTTCTGCAATGGAGGTGGCGCCGAATTTTAGGTACCAGGGGCTGGCGGCCTGGAGGGCTTTGTTGACGTTGCCTATGTTTTCTACGCCTACGGTTTCGAGCCATTGCTTGAAGGCGGCGGGGCCTTGTTTGGCGAAGATGGGAATGCCGTCTTTCCAAGTGGCGCGGCCGCAGAGGACGCCGTTGAATTTAGTGCCGGACTCGGCGGCTAGCTCGAGGGTTTCGATGAAGACTGGGTTGGAGACGCCGGCGGAGAGATAGATGAAGGGCTTGTGGGTGGTGGATTCGGCGTCGCGGAAATGCTGGAGGGCTTCTGCGCGGGTGTAGGCGGCTTCGCCCTTGAAGGCTTTGGTACCGGCTACGTAGGTCATTTCGACGGGGACTTCTACCTTGAGAACGTCTACGTTGTAGCGGGCCTTGCCGAACTCGGACATGGAGCCGGAGACGATGGAGGGCTTCTTTTTGGCGTAGGCGAGGGACTTTTCGTCGCCGCCTTCGGCGTCGTAGCCTACGAACTCGAGGAAGAAGGGGATGTCGTGGGCGAGGCACTCGTCGCCGATGCGTTCGATCCAGGCGTGCTTGAGATCGTTGACGGCGGATTTCTCGTAGGGGGTGTAGTAGAGGAGGATCTTGATGCAGTCGGCGCCGGCTTCTTTGAGGCGGCGGACGGACCAGAGATCGAGGAGGTCGGGGAGACGGCCGGGGGTGGCGGCGTCGTAGCCGGTTTTTTCGTAGGCGAGGAGGAGGCCGGCGTCATTGCGGGATTTGGCGGCCTGGAGGCCGAACTCGGGGTCGAGGAGGATGGCGGAGGCGTGGCGGGTGAGGACGTCGGTGACGAGGGTTTTGAACTCGCCGAGGTCGTTGGAGTCGACGATGCCGCCACGCTCTTTGGCGAGGGACTTCTGGAGAGAGCCGCGCTGGTCCATGGCGGCGGCGGCGATGACGCCGCGGGAGTCTGAGACGGCCTTGAGGCCTGCGAGCTTGCCGGGAGTGAGGGTCATTTTGGAGAGGGCTCCTGATTTTTCTGGAGGATAGCTGACAGGGGCCAATTCTACAGAGTGGGGATGACGGTTGTGGAGTGTGGGGCGAATATCGGCATTCATCAGCTGGCGCACCGGACGAATTTCTGAAGCCTGGTGAGGAAGCAAAGAGCTTGAACCCATGGGCTGAAGCCCGCTTTTATCAGTAAGCGGAATGTCCGGTCTAAAGCCCGGACCTATCTCAGAAGCAAAAACAAAAGCAAAAGTGAATGTTAGAACTGCTTAGGCGAGTGCGGCTGAAAGGGCTTGCTGCTGGATCTGGAAAAGCTGGTGGATGCCTTGTTCGGCCAGGTCGAGGAGTTGGTTGAGCTGGGGGCGGGAGTAGGAGTCCTTTTCGGCGGTGGCCTGGGTTTCAACGAGGCCGCCCGAGGCTAGCATGACCACGTTCATGTCGACGGTGGCGCGGGAGTCTTCTTCGTAGCAGAGGTCGAGGAGGGAGTTGCTGTCGACGATGCCCACGGAGGTGGCGGCGATCATCTGGGTGAGGGGGTTTTGCTTGAGGGTGCCGGCGGCGGTGAGGCGGCCGAGGGCGATGGCGAGGGCGACGGAGGCTCCGGTGATGGCGGCGGTGCGGGTGCCGCCATCGGCCTGGAGGACGTCGCAGTCAAGGATGATGGTGCGCTCGCCTAGGGCGCGCATGTCTACGACGGAACGAAGGGAACGGCCGATGAGGCGCTGGATTTCATGGGTGCGGCCGCCGACTTTACCTTTCTCAGACTCGCGGGGGGAGCGGGTGAGGGTGGCGCGGGGGAGCATGCCGTACTCGGCCGTGACCCAGCCCTTGCCGGAGTTGCGCATCCAGCCGGGGACGCCGGTTTCTACGGTGGCGTTGCAGAGAACGCGGGTGTGGCCGACTTCAATGAGGACTGAGCCCTCTGGGGTGGAGATGTAGTGGGGGGTGATGCGGGTGGGGCGGAGCTGGTCGGCGGAGCGGCTGTCTGGGCGGAAGAGGGGCATGGGTTGAGTGTAAGGCAGGGGGTTGTGGAGGAGGGTAGTTCCAATTTGGTACTGAGTGAAGTTCTTTTTTGGGCCGTGTTACCAAAGATTCTTCGTTTCCGATATGGTTGTGGAACGTTATGCAGGCTACTCAGAGTAGGACATCAGCCTTGCTTTACCATTTTCTCGTTTTTGCGCGGTCTTCTGCAGGGAGGACGGCATGATGCGAGGCTGGAACTCCGTGAGTGGGGTGCGGGCTGGATCGCGCGACGACAGGAGTGTTGCCGCGCCGGCGGTTGCGGGAGCGGTGCCGGCGAGTGGGTTCGATGGGGCGATGCTTGGTTCAGGACAAGCGGGTGGTGGGGTAGAGGGTTTGCCGGAGCTGCATCTGCTGGTAGTGGATGATGATGACTCGGTGCGGAGCGCCTGCCTGGAGATCGGGCGGAAGATGGGGTTTGCGGTGGTGGGGGCGCATGATGTGCCCTCGGCGCAGGCTATTTTGAAGCACCAGAAGGTGGACCTGATGCTGCTGGATTTGAAGCTGCCGGGAGCGGTGGGTGGGACGGGCGGGCTGGTGCTGCTGGAGGAAGTGAAGTCGCTGAACCCGGAGACGGTGGTGATTGTGATGACGGCTTTTGCGACGGTTGCAAGCGCGGTGGAAGCGATGCGGGTGGGGGCGGGGGACTACCTGACGAAGCCGTTTGCGCTGGAAGAACTGGTGATGGTGCTGGAGCGCGGAGGGGAGCGGCGGCATTTCGACCTGGAAAGCCGGCGGCTCAGGGAGAAGCTGCGGCAGCAGAAAGGGTCGGGGCATTTGATTGGGCAATCGCCGGAGATGGAGAAGCTTTACCGAATTTTGTCGAAGGTGGCGGGGTCAAACCATCCGGTGCTGATACTGGGTGAGAGTGGGACGGGGAAGGAGCTGGTGGCGCGGCAGATTCACTTTAACGGGCCGCATGCGCGGAAGCCGTTTGTGCCGGTGGATTGTGGGTCGCACGCGCCGGCGTTGATGGAAAGTGAGCTGTTTGGGCATGTGAAGGGATCGTTTGAAGGAGCGGTGCATAACAAGGTTGGGCTGCTGGCGGCGGCGGATGGGGGCACGGTTTTTCTGGATGAGATTGCGGAGCTGCCGCTTGACCTGCAGGCCAAGCTGCTGCGGGCGCTGCAGGAGAAGGAAGTGAGGCCGGTGGGCGCGGCGGGGACGGTGCCGATTACGGTGAGGGTGCTGGCGGCGACGAATCGCGATCTGGGGATGCTGGTGGAGCAGGGCAAGTTCAGGAAGGATCTTTACTTTCGGCTAAACGTGGTGAATTTGCGGATTCCTCCGCTGCGCGACCGGCGGGAAGATATCCCGGCGCTGGCTCAACATATTCTGGATCGGGTGCAGAAGGAGACGGGGGTGGCGTACACGTTCAGCGATGACGCGCTGAGGGCGATGATGAGCTATGACTGGCCGGGCAATGTGCGAGAGCTTGAGAACGCGATCGAACGGGCGTGCACTTTGAGCAGTGGGCCGGTGCTGCATATGGGGGATTTGCCGACGCAGCTGCATGCGTTCAAGGCGCAGACGCGGACGGGGCTAGAGGAGGAGGCGGGGAGCGAGGTGGGGGCGGGGAAGATCGTGTCGATTGCCGATATGGAACGGCAGGCGATTCTGGGTACGATACGGCAGTTGAAGGGCGACAAGTTGATGGCGGCGAAGCTGCTGGGAATCGGGAAGACGACGCTTTACCGGAAGCTGAAGGAATATGGGATTCCGGATAACGAGTGAGACGTGGGCCTGGGAGCTGCAAATGGGAGCTATGTAAGGCAAGGCACGGTGAAATCGATGATTCGCAGATAGAACTTGTAAGTAAAGAACGTGACGACATTGGCGCTGCACCCAGAGAAAGAACGGGCCATGACGAAAAATGTATTGATTATTGCAACGATTGAAGGCGTGGAGAACTGTGCGCAGGCTATTGCGGAGCAGTTGGGAACACGGGTCGAGGTGGCGTCTACCAGGCGGATGGGCCTCATGGCGCTGCGAAGAAGTGAGTTCGAGGTGGTGGTGATTGAAGAGAGCCTGGTAGAGGGCGATGCGGTGTGGGCGGATATGGTGTGGGAACAGGCGGGGCTGGCGATGCCGGTGCAGGTGAACTTTGCTATCAGCGGGGCGGCGCGGCTGGTGCGTGAGGTGAGAGCCGCGCTGGCGAGGCGGGATGGCGAATATGCGCTGGCGCGGCGGGCGGCGGCGGTGGAGATTGAGAATGAGCTGAAGAGCAGTGTGACGGGCTTGCTGCTGGAGAGTGAACTGGCGTTGAGGGAGCCGAAGGGTTCGGCTACGCTTGAGCCGAAGCTGCGCCACCTGGTGGAGCTTGCGGGGTCGCTGCGGGAGAGGCTGCGGATAGCGTCAAGCGGGAAGGCGGCGTAGGGACTGGCGTAAGCTTTGGGGGTGAGGTGAGGTGATGGCGAGTGTGTGCAAGCATGTGGCGGAGCTGCCGGAACATGTGACGAAGTCCGGCGCGGGATGTGTGGAGTGCCTGAAGCTGGGGATGCAATGGGTTCATCTGCGGGAATGCCTGGTGTGCGGGCATGTGGGCTGTTGCGACTCAAGCGTGGGCAAGCATGCGACGAAGCATTTCAAGACGACGGGGCATCCGGTGATGAAGAGTGTGGAGCCGGGAGAACAGTGGGGCTGGTGCTATGTGGATGAGGTGATGCTGGAGATGTGAGGAGGGGGTGGAGGTGGGAGTTCGTCGGCCTGGCGGGCGGCGGGCTGGTGGCCGGTGTCAGGCAGGAGAGGGTGCTCGGGTTTCCACTGCATGGCGCGGTAGGAGGCTTCCGTGACGACGATGGTTTCCGCAATGCGGTCCTGCACGCAGCGGCGGTAGGGGTGGATGAAGAACTGGAAGAAGCCGAAGCCGCCCTCAAGAAATGCGGCGCCGTAGCCGAGGGCTCGTTCAACGGAATGCCAGAGGCTGAGATGCCGGTGGACGAGGGAGACGACGCGAATTTTCATCCAGCGCTTGCCGGGGGACTGGCCTTTACCGCGCCAGGTGAGAAGGCCGAAGTAGAGGATGGGGACGATGATTTCCTTGATGATGTGGCTGTGCTCTTCACCATGGCCGAGTTCGATGTGAACAGAGTCAGGGACGATGTGTCCGAGGGCGTGGAGTGTGGAGTAGAAGCTCCAGGTGACGAGGGCGGTGAGGGCGGCGGTGGCGATGCCGGCGATGGAGCTATCGATGAGGAAGGCGATGGCGCGGCGGTGGAAGCTGGCGAGCTCGATGGTATCGAGCTCCTGAAGCCACTCGGTTTCTCTGGCGGAGAAGTAGCGCATGGGGAGATTGTAAGGGTTTGCTATGCTGGGTGAAAGCGAGGTTGACGATGGCGGATGAAGTGTTGGGTTTGACGACGAGTGTACCGGCTGTGAAGATTACGGTTCGGCCGAATGGACCGTTTCGGGTTGAGGGACCGATCTCGCTGGTGGATGTGAACGGCCAGGAGTGGGATCTGACGGGGAAGCCGGCGATTTCACTTTGCCGGTGTGGGTTGAGCAGCAAGCGGCCTTTCTGCGATGGGACACATGGGCGCGAGGGTTGGAAGTGTGATGCTTCGCCGATTCCGGTGGAGCCTGTGGCTCAGGGGTAACGACGACCACAACGTGGGTGAACGACAAGGAGTGCTTGTGACGATTCTTCGTTTCGGTGCGTGGATTTTGCTTGCGGGGCTGGGTCAAGGTCTGGGCGTGGGGAGCTGGGCGCAGGCTCCGTTGCAGCGGTACGCGGGCCAGTACCAGGAAACGGACGCGACCAGCCCGGTGTACGTCGTGTATGTCGAAAACGGGAAGCTTTACGAGGAGTCAGCGCAGGTACCGCGCAGCGAGCTGGTGCCCACGCCGGGTGCGGCGGACACGTTTATGGCCGATGGCGTGGCCACATTTAAGTTTCACCAGAATGCCAAAGGCTTGGTCGACGGCTACGGCATCGCGGTGACGGGGATGACGATTCCGCCGCTGCATCGCGTGGGCGACAGCACGGCGCGGCTGAACCATTTTCCGGACTACGTGAAGAGCTCGGTGATGATCCCGATGCGCGATGGCGCGAAGCTGCATGCTGTGATCGTGCGGCCTGCGGACATGGCCGGGCCCTTGCCGTTTTTGATGCAGCGCACCCCCTACGGCGTGGACGGAGCGAGCGGCCGTAGCGTGAACATGAGCAAGCCGGAGCTGGCGCAGAGCGGATACATTTTCGTGTTCGAAGATATCCGCGGGCGGTATGGCAGCGAGGGTACGTTCGTGATGAATCGTCCTGTGGTGGCGCACACCGCGAAGACGGATGTGGACGAGACGACGGACACGCGCGATACCGTGCAGTGGCTGCTGAAAAATGTGCCGGGGAATAGCGGCAAGGTGGGTGTGGTTGGGGTTTCTTATCCGGGGTTTCTGGCGATGATGGCGGGGGTGGATGCGGACCCGGCGGTGAAGGCTATATCGCCCCAGGCTCCGATGACGGATGTCTGGATGGGGGATGACTTTTTTCATAATGGGGCGTTTCGGGAGACGTACGGGTTCGATTATGTGCAGCAGCTGGAAGCGCAGAAGACGGATGCGCGGGTGGATGCGAAAGGAGATCAGTACGACTTCTTTCTACAGAATGTGAACTTTGCGGGAGCGGCGAAGACGGCGGGGATGACGACGCTGCCTACGGCTGCGCGGTTTTTGAACGAGCCGAGCTATACGAAGTTCTGGCGGGATATGGCGGTGGAGGATCGGCTGACGAAGGTGGAGGTGCCTACGCTGGAAGTGGGTGGATGGTGGGACCAGGAGGACATGTGGGGGACGCAGGAAGAGTACATGAGGCTGCATGCGCATGATACGAAGCATGAAGTGTTTATGGTGCTGGGGCCCTGGAACCATGGGGGTTGGGGTGGGCCGGGCCGGGATTTGGGGGGGGCGTTGGGGAAGGTGGAGTTTGGGGAGGCTACGGGGACGGAGTATCGGCAGAAGTTTGAGGCTCCTTTTTTTGAGTACTACCTGAAGGGGAAGAGTGGGTATGACTTGAAGGGAGTGGCTAGTTATCGGACTGGGGCGAACAAGTGGGAGCGGTATGATGTTTGGCCGCCGGTGAGTGGGTTTAAGGCGGCTAGTCTATATCTTGGGAAAGAAGCTTCTGTGAGATACGAAAGTCTGGAACCGCAGCAGACGACTGTTCAGGTATCGAAGCCGGAGCTTGCTAGCTACTTAGCTGATCCGGCTGATCCGGTGCCTTATCGGAATCGGCCGGTGCAGTCTACTTATGGTGAGGGGTCGAAGTGGCGGACCTGGTTGGTGGAGGATCAGCGATTTGTGGAGGGCCGGAAGGACCTGGCGGAGTTCAAGGGGCCGGTGCTCGAGAAGGACGTTACCGTGACGGGCGATGTGAAGGCGGATCTGTTTGCTTCGACGACCGGGACGGATGCGGACTGGGTGGTGAAGCTGATCGATGTGGCACCGGACGGGACGCAGACGATGATTGTGGATGAAATTTTTCGGGGGCGTTATCGGAAGAGCTTTGAGACGCCGTCGGCTATTGAGGCGAACAAGGTGGAGGAATACAAGTGGTCTTTGCATGGGGCGGACCACACGTTTTTGAAGGGGCATCGGATGATGGTGGAGGTTCAGTCGAGCTGGTTTCCGCTGTATGACCGGAATCCGCAGACTTATGTTGCGAACATCATGACGGCTCCGGCGGGCGCTTACAAGGCGGCTACGGTAAAGATTTATGGTGGGAGCCGGCTGGAGTTCGAGACGCCGGTGGCTGAGTAGATTGAGCGACGGCAAGGCTTCGATCAGGACGATCAGCAGCCGGGTGGTTTACAGCAATCCCTGGTGCAGCGTGCGCGAGGATGAGATCGAGCGCTCGAACGGGCAGCGCGGGATTTATGGAGTGATGGACAAAACTCCGGCGTGCATTGTGGTGCCGATTGAACGGACGGCGGAGGGGGAGTTCGTTCACCTGGTGGAGCAGTATCGGTATACGGTGCAGCGGATGGCGATCGAGTTTCCGCAGGGTGGCTGGGAGATGGAAGACATTGTGCCGGAAGAACTGGCACGCGGCGAGCTGATGGAAGAGACGGGCCTGCGCGCGGGGCGGATGACGCAGATTGCGAGCCTGTGCATCGCTTATGGGGCGATGAACCAGACGCACCATGTGTTTGTGGCCGAAGATCTGACGCCGGGACCGACGGATCCGGATCCGGAGGAGCATGATCTGACGCAGCATCGGGTGACGGTGAAGGAGTTTGAGGCGATGCTGCTGGATGGTCGAGTGGTGGATAACTGTACGGCTGCGGCATGGGCTTGCTATCTGATCTGGGTGAAAAAGCGAGAGTTACGTCCTGCTTAATTTCTGCATCTCACGGTCCGACTCATACACATGAGTAGGGGAGCAGAAATGGCAAATCAGAAAGCAATTCCGGGAGTTGACCCGGCAGATGTTGTGATCGGAACTGCGAATGATGGCGGCTTGACGGACGAAGTGGCGAAGCCACATGTGACGGATCCTAAGCTTCCTGAAGCGATGCAGAAGGTTATGGTGAATGGGGCTGGTGAGCATCCGGATCATCACTTTATCGGCAATGGCGGCGAGCTGCACCAGGTTGCTGGCGGGACGCATCCGGCGATGACGAACCAGCGTGGGCTGGTGATTGGGGATGATGAGAACTCGCTGAAGATTGGCGAGCGTGGACCTCATTTGATTGAGGACCAGTTCTATATCGAGAAGACGCAGCACTTCGACCATGAGCGGATTCCTGAGCGGATTGTGCATGCGCGGGGTTTTGCGGCGCATGGTTATTTTGAATTGACGGACTCGCTGGCCGGGATCACGAAGGCCAAGGTGCTGCAGAAGGTTGGGGAGAAGACGCCTGCATTTGTGCGGTTCTCGACGGTTGCGGGCAACATGGGTTCTGCCGATACGGCGCGCGATGTGCGTGGGTTCGCTGTGAAGATGTATACGGATGAAGGGAACTGGGACATTGTAGGGAACAATATTCCGGTGTTCTTTATCCAGGATGCGATCAAGTTTACGGACCTAATTCATGCGGCGAAGCAAGAGCCGGATCGTGGGTTCCCACAGGCGCAGACGGCGCATGACACGTTCTGGGACTGGGCTTCGTTGACGCCGGAATCGACGCATATGTTGATGTGGATCATGTCGGACCGGACGATTCCAAGGTCCTTCAGGACGATGGAAGGGTTTGGCGTTCACACGTTTCGTTTGGTCAACGACGAGGGGAACTCGACGTATGTGAAGTTTCATTGGCGGCCGAAGCTTGGGTTGGCTTCTGTGATCTGGGATGAGGCGGTGAAGATTCAGGGCGCTGATCCGGATTATCATCGGCGAGATCTTTGGAACAACATCGACGAAGGTAATTTTCCTGAGTGGGAACTGGGCGTGCAACTGTTCGATGAAGAGTTTGCGACGAAATTCGAGTTCGATGTGCTGGACTCTACGAAGTTGATTCCGGAGGAAGTGATTCCGCTGCGGATCGTGGGCAAGCTGGTGCTGAACCGCAATGTGGACAACTACTTTGCGGAGACGGAGCAGGTTGCGTTTGCGACGACGGACATCGTTCCTGGGATCGATTACTCGAACGATCCTTTGCTGCAGGGGCGGAATCTGTCTTATATCGACACGCAGATCACTCGGCTTGGTGGACCGAATTATGAGCAGATTCCGGTGAATCGGCCACGTTGCCCTGTGATGAACATGCAGCGTGATGGACATATGACGATGCTTCCACAGAAGGGACGGGTGAGTTACTCTCCTAGTTCGCTCGAGGGGAACTCGCCGAGACAGGATCCGAAGAATGGGTTTCACTCGTTCAAGGCTGCTGAAAGTGGCGACAAGCTGCGGGTGCGTTCGGCTTCATTTGCCGATCACTTTTCACAGGCTTTGCTGTTCTTCAACTCGCAGACGGAGACGGAGCAGAACCATATTGTTGCTGCGTTTATTTTCGAGCTGAGCAAGGTGGATACCAAGGCCGTGCGTGCGCGGATGGTTGGACAGCTTGCGAATGTGAGTATGGCGATTGCGCAGCGAGTAGCTGATGGGCTCGGGATGCTGGAGCCGATCAAGGCTGTTCCGACTACGGTTGCGGCGAGGACCGATCTGGCAGCTTCACCAATGCTAAGCATTCTGAAGAAGATGAAGCCTGGGTTGGAGACGAAGCTGGTCGGCTGCCTGGTGGCTGACGGGACGGACTCGGCTGAGGTGCTGGCGCTCGAGACAGCGGTTGGCAAGCTTGGAGGTCATGTGAAGATTGTGGCTCCCAAGATTGGTGGTGCGGTGGCTGCGGATGGCAAGGTGCTGGAGGCTGATTTTCAGTTGGCCGGCGGTCCTAGCGTGCTGTTCGATGCTGTGTATGTTGCTTTGAGTGAGAGTGGTGCTGCGATGCTTTCTACCGAGGCTGCTGCTGTTGGCTGGGTGCATGATGCTTTTGCACACTTGAAGGTGATTGGTGCTTCGGCTGATGCGCAGGCGCTGCTGGATGCTGCTGGTGTTGTGGCAGATGCTGGGGTGCTGGTTGGTGTCTCGGATGTCGACTACTGTGCTGCTGCTGGGAACGGTCGGATCTGGGATCGGGAGGCTTCGGTTCGGACTGTGTTTTAGGTGGTGCCCCCCCGTGCTTTTGGGGCAAAATCTTGATTGCAGGGGGGTTATGGTTGGCAATAGGAAAGCCACACGGTTTGGTCCGTGTGGCTTTTCTTGATTTGCTATATCTAGTTTACTAAAGTGGCGGGGGTGAACGTGCCAAGTATTTTCGGGTATTTTTGGTAGTGTTTATGCGGGTTTGGTGAGTTTTGCACAGGGGTGGGGGGTTGACAGGAATTGAGGGGCGGCCAAAAAGTGAGCGCAGAAAGTGAGCGAAGAGTTCGGAGAAAGCAAAGGCAAATGCAGATCCCTGCGGGATGACAAACAAAAGAACAGGCAACGACCACGGCAACAACAAGCGACGACCAATACGGAGATTCTGGCTTCGCCAGATTGACGGCGGATTGGTTTATTGCGTAGATGTCGTGAACGTGAGGAGTAAGCCCAGGTCACGCGATGAGGCTGCGTGGCCTGGGGCACCCCATACCTTTTGAGGTTCGCCGGGTTATTTGGGGATGCGGGTGTATTCGTCGCGGAGGCGGGTTTGGCGGGTGACCATGGGGATGGAGATGCCCTGGATGTAGACCTGCTTGACGGAGGTGCGGACGTCGAGGGGGTCGCCGTTGGCGATGACGACGTTGGCGGTTTTGCCTACGTCGAGCGAGCCTAGCTTGTCGGCTACGCCGAACATCTCGGCGGGGTTGAGGGTGATGGATTTCATGGCTTCGTCATAGGGGAGGCCGTAGGCTACGGCGTATCCGGCGGCGTAGGGGAGGTTGCGGTTGAACTCGAGCTGGTAGGAGGCGATGGCGATTTTGACGCCGCGTTTGGCTAGCTCGGCGGGGACGGAGTAGACGGCGTCGTAGCGCTCGCCGGCTTCGGGGAGCTCGTAGATGGGGCCTACGATGACGGGGACGTGGTAGCTGGCGATCTTGTCGTAAACGTTCTGGGCGTGGTTGACGTGGTCGAGGATGACCTTGAGGTGGTACTCGGTGGCAAGGGCCATGATGGCTTCTACGTCGTGGCCTTCATCTACGCCGATGACTACGGGGCGTTCGCCGCGCAGGTAGGGGAGGAGTGCTTCCTGCTTGAGATCGAACTTGCCGGAGGGGGCTGCGCCGCGGCCGCCGCGGCTGGGTGTTGCAGGAGCTGGGTCGGTGTCGGCTTTCTCAGGGCCTTTTTTGGCGGCGAGCTCGCGGGCGTGCATGTATTCTGTGGCGTCGATGAGGGCCTGGTGGAGCTGGGAGATTTCGCCCATGCGGGTGGAGGGGTAGCGTGCTCCGCCGCCGCCTTCACCGCGTCCGCCGCGCTTGGGGCCTTCGCCGAAGTTCATGGCGAGAGCGATGTCGCGGTTAAGAATCATCTGGTCGCGGTCGCGGCCGGCGAGCTGGATGAGCGAGTCCTGGCCGGGCATGGTGTCGCGGGCGGCGGGGGCGACGATGGCGTTGGTGACGCCGTTATAACGGCCGATGGGGATGCGCTCGGATTCGGCGTGGAAGGCGTCGTAGACGTGCATCTGGGGGAAGATTTCTTCGGATGTTTCGACGAGGTCTGAGTTGACCTGGTCGGACTGGACTTCGACCAGGCCTAGCTGAGTTTCGGAGTCGAAGAGGCCGGGATAGACGGTCATGCCGTGGGCGTCGACGATGGTGGCGCCCTTGGGGATGGGGGTGCCGGCGGGGCCTACGGCGGTGATCTTGCCGTTGGCGAGGATGATGGTTCCGTTTTCGATGGTGCCGTGGGTGATGGTGAGGAGCTTGCCGCCGGTGATGGCTACGGTGGGGGCGGGCTTGGAGACGTCGACCATGATGGCCTGGGAGAAGGCGGGGGTGGCTAGGAGGGTGGCGGCGATGGCGGCGATGGGTAGGCGGGACATTTTTGTGGCTCCTTGAGAGGGCAAAGTGCGGGGAGAGAGGGCGAAGTGCGGGACACAGAGAGCACAGAGGACACAGAGGACACAGAGAAAGGCAAAGGCGAATGCAGATCCCTGCGGGATGACAAACAAAAGATAAACGCAGATCCCTGCGGGATGACAAACAAAAAGGCAAAAGCGAAACGCAGATTCCCTTCGGGAATGACAAAAGGGGGAAAGACAAAAGGGGGACGAGGGATTAGTCGCCGTCGCCGTCGTCGTCGGAGCCTTCTGAGCTGGCGGAGTGCATGACGCCGGTGAAGTGGGTTAGGCCGAAGCCTGGCAAGGAGCTGTCGAAGTAGAGGTCGCCGTCTATGAAGACCTTTTCGGCGCGGGCGTAGGTGGAGAGGGGGTCCATGTTCCAGAGGACGAGGTCGCCGTCTTTGCCGATGTCGAGGGATCCTACCTTGTTTTCGAGGCCCATGATCCAGGCGGCGTTGAGGGTGATCATGCGGAGGGCTTCTTCTTCAGTGGCCCCGCCGTAGTGAATCATTTTGCCGGCTTCCTGGTTGAGGCGGCGGATGTGGTCGTTGGAATCTGACTTGAGGGCTACGGTGACGCCGGCGCGCATGCTCATGACGGCGTTCCAGGGGATGGCGTCCCAGGCCTCGTCCTTGAAGCCGTACCAGTCGGCGAAGGTGGCGATGCCGGTGTTTTCGGCAGCGATTTTGCCGGCGACTTTGTACATTTCAAGGGCGTGGTGGAAGCCACGGATCTTGTAGCCGTACTCGTGGGCGATGGCTTCTTCAGTGAGGAACTCGTCGGCGCGGTAGCAGTGGATCTCGACGAGGAGATTGCCGCGGAGGACGTCGGCGAGGGCTTCAAGCTTGAGGTCGCGGTGGGGGACCTTGGTGTTGGCGTCGTGTTTGGCGTTGTAGGTGTCCCACTCGGCGCGGTAGACTTTGGCGTCTTCCCAGGCCTGGCGCATGACTTCAAAGTTGCCCATGCGGGTGGAAGGGAGCTGGTTCCGGGAGCCGTAGACGCGCTTGGGATTTTCGCCGGAGGCGAACTTGATGGTGCGGGGTGCGCCGGCGAAGAGCATTTCATCGCGCGAGCGGCCGAAGCGGTTTTTGATGGAGATGTTCTGGCCGCCGATCATGTTGGCGGAGCCGTGGAGGAGGAGTTCCGTGGTGACGCCGCCGGCGAGGGCGAAGTAGAGGGCGCGGTCGGTGTTGTCGAAGGCGTCGATCATCATCATGGAGGGGGTGACGGGGCTGGTGGCCTCGTTGACGTCGTTGCCGAGGGCGGAGTGGGAGTGGGGGTCGATGATGCCGGGGGTGAGGAATTTGCCGGTGGCGTCGACGATGACGGCGCCGGCGGGGGCCTGGACGGTGGGGCCTACGGCGGCGATTTTGCCGTTGTGGATCCAGATCTGGCCGTTGGGGATGGTGCCGTGGGTGACGGTCATGACGGTGGCATTTTTGACTACGAGGTCAGTGGGGGTCTGGGAATGGGCGGCTGCGGCGGCGAGGATGCTGAAGGCTGCGGCTTTCAGGAGGGTGGTCGCGGTCAAGTTGGCTCCGTGGTGTGGAGGTTTGGGATGTGGCGATAGTAGCACGGGTTAAGGTCGAAACCCCACCTCACGCGATGAGACCCGCGTGAGATGGGGCACCCGAAACGGGTGGGGGTTAGAAGGAGTCGTCGTTGCCGGAGGGGTCGTAGTTGTCGTCTGCGCTGCTGGTGTCGTTAGAGCTTGAGTCGTCGATGGAGTCGTCGGAGTCGGCGAAGGAGGCGGTGTCGGAATCGTTGCGGGTGTTGTCGTCGCGGCGGTCTTCGAGGTCGTTGGAGAGGCGGTCGCGAAAGCCGGTGTCTTTGTCGGATTGGGCTTGGTCGCCGTAGTAGTTGTTGGTGACTTCTTCACGGGGTTGGTTCATGCCTCCGTCGAAGTTGCCGAGACCTGAGCCGTAGCCGGCGTGGTGGTCAAAGCCGTGCATGAGGGACTCGATGCCCTGGAAGGCTAGGGCTCCGGCGGCTACGCCGGTGGCGGTGCGGAGGGCGGATTGGAGGAAGCCGCCGGATTGCTGCATCATGGGCTGGGGCGGTGCGTACTGCATGGGAGGTTGAGCGTATTGCTGGGGTGGTGGGGCGTAGTTTACGGGCGCGTATTGGGGCTGTTGGGGTGGGGCTTCGTCGTTCATGCCGAGGAGGTTGCCGAGGAAGCTGGTGTGCTTTTGGGGTGGGGGTGGGGGGGCTTGCTGCTGGGCTAGTTGTTGTTTGGCTTGGTCCAAGGCGTAATTTTGGACGAGGACGGTTTGGGCGAGGATGTAGAGGGCGTCGGGATTGCGGCCGAGGGACTGGGTGATGAGTTGGACGGCTTCGGGGTCCTTGTCGGGGAGGACGGTCTGGTTGATCTTGGCGGTTAGGTCCTGGAGGAGTTGCTGTTCCTGGGGGGTCATGGTGTTTCCTCTTGGGGGATTACGGTTGCGGTGGGTGAGACGTTCCATGGGTCAATGAGGTGAGGATGGCGGGTGTGAATGTGGGGGTAGTCGGTGAGGAATTTGCGTTGGGGCTTGAGTTCGATGTAGCGGGTTTGGATGTGGAGGTCTTCGGCGTCGCGGATGCGATGTCCATGGTGGCCGGGTTGCCATGTTTCGCCGGTGCGTTGCTTGCGGAGTTGGAAGGAGAGGCCGCCCTTGATAAGGGCCCGCGTTTGGGGCAGAGGGGAATGTCGAGGCTAAAGCCTCGACCTACCTCAGGAACAACAACAACGGCGGTTCGCTGATTGCCTTGAGGTTTAGTGGATGGTTTTCTGGCGGCGGGACATGAAGTCCATGAGGAGGTAGCTGCCCAGGGTTTCGGGGGTGGTGAAGTAGGCTTTGCCGCGGCACATCTGGGAGACTTGCTGGACGAACTGGACTAGTTGGAAGTCGCTGGCTAGCATGAAGGTGTTGATCATGATGTTGCTGCGCTTGCAGCGGTTTACTTCTTCGAGGGTTTCGGAGATGACGAGGGGGTCGAGGCCGAAGGCGTTTTTGTAGATGCGGCCGTCGGGGAGGGTGAGGGCGGAGGGCTTGCCGTCGGTGATCATGACGATCTGCTTCATGTCCTTGTTGGAGCGCTGGAGGATGCGCTGGGCGACGCGGAGGCCCTCGCGGGTGTTGGTGTAGTGGGGGCCGACTTTGACGCGGGGAAGCTGGCCGATGGGGATGTGCTCGGCGGTGTCATGGAAGAGGACTAGGTCGATGGTGTCGCCGGGGAACTGGGTGCGGATGAGGTGGGCGAGGGCCATGGCGACGCGCTTGGCGGGGGTGAAACGGTCTTCGCCGTAGAGGATCATGGAGTGGGAGCAATCGAGGAGGACTACGGTGGCGCAGGAGGACTGGTGGTCGGATTGCTGGACCTGGAGGTCGGAATACTCGAGGTTTAGTTTGCCGTTGTGAGCCGCGAAGTCTGTGCCTTCGCGGGCGAAGACGTTGGAGAGGGTGGCGGTGATGTCGAGGTTGAGGGAGTCGCCGAACTCGTAGGGTTTGGAGGAGCCGTTGGTTTCAACGCCGGAGGCTTCATGGCGGGTGTCGTGGCGGCCGAGGGAGGATTTGCCTAGGGGGCCGAGGAGCTCGCGGAGGGCTTTGTAGCCGAGGAAGTCCATGCCTTTGTCGGTGACTTCAAAGCGGGAGTTTTCGCCGTCGCCCTGCTGGCCTTGACCTTCGCTGGGCTGCTCGGCGTTGATCATGTTTTGTTCCTGCATTTTCTGGATGATCTGGTCGACGAGGTCTTCGAGTTGGTCGGCGTCGAGGGACTCGTATTTTTCCTGGGTTTCTTCGTCGAAGAGCTCGCCGGAATCGAGGGCCTGCTTGATGGCTTCGCGGAGGTTTTCCATGGTCTGGTCGCCGTCGAGAGACTGGAAACGGGACATGGGATCGTGGAAGCCGGAATCGAGGAGGAAGTCGGAGAGGGCTTGCATGAGGTCGTCGAGATCGACCGAGGAGGATAGGTCGCCGTTGAATTTTGTGTAGCGGGTGCGCTTCATGTGTGGGGGCCCTCTTGTGTCTAGGATACGCCTTGGGGCGGGGTGAGTTTTTTGTGGGGATGAACAACAGGAACGGGGATAGAGGCGGGATAAACGCGGGAAGAGGCAGGATGGGGCTTAGGGATCGCGCCGGTCATGACGGAGGACATGGGGACTTCCAGGCAGAGGGCCCGGGGCTGAAGCCCCACCGCTTGTGAGATCGATTTCGTGGGGCTGAAGCCCCACGCTTTCACCTAGAAGTGGGCTACTATGCCGGTGTTCACGGTGAAGAGGGTGGTGTTGGAGTTGGCGTTGCCGAGGATGTCGAGGCCCTGGCCTATGCCTAGTTCTACGACGCGGACGTCGAAGAAGTGGTTGAGGCGGTAGTCGAGGCCGGCGATGCCTTCGTAGGCTAGGTACTGGTTGGTGAAGGTGCCGCCCTGGTTTGGCGTGACGTTGGGGGTGCGGGTGGCGAGGTAGCCGACCGAGCCCTGGATGTAGGGCTTGATGGGGAGGAAGGGGGGCTTGAGCTGGAGCTTGATGCCGCCGAGAGCGGTGTCGGCGCCGGTGGTGCCGGATTTGGTGGAGCCGCGGAGATCGAAGCCTACGTGGACGGGGCCGAGGGAGACGATGCCGAAGGTGACGCCGCCGCCGAAGGCCGGGGTCCAGAAGCTGGTGTAGGCTTCCTGATTGATAACGGCAATGCCAGCCGGAATGTAGACGCCGGTTTGGACGTTGGAGGCGTGGAGGGGGGAGAAGGTGCCGTAGAAGGCGAGGATCTGGGCGTGGGCGAGGGTGGGGGCGAGGAGGATAAGGGCGAGGAGGATCGGGGCGAGGAGGGCTAGTCTGCGCATGGTGTGAGGGTATTTGGTTTGGGGCGGGGGGGGAAGGGCTTTTTGGGTGGGGGGATTGGGGTGGGTAGGTGGAAAGTAAGGAGCAACCCCAGGTCACACGATAAAGCTGTGTGGCCTGGGGCACCCCAGACGTTTTGCTTTGGGTGTTTTGTCGGTGGAGAGAGTAACCCCACGATAACCGCGATGAAGCCCGCGGTGATCATGGGGCACCCGGTGGGGGTCTGGGTAAAGGAGTAACCCCACCTCACGCGATGAGGCCCGCGTGAGATGGGGCACCCGAAACGTTTTCATGGGCGACTATTGGCGGTCAAAGAACCCAGCATTTTCGGTGGAAAGGTACAGAAGGTCGTGGGCGCATTGAAGTGTGTCGGGGTCCTTCGACTGCGTCTGACGCAAAGGCCGTCAGACTCCGCTCAGGATGACGGATTCTGAGTAGTTGCAGAGAACGACGGGAATCCAGCGATACAGCTTAGGAGGCGGGGGTGGGGGTGGTGGTGAATTGGGCGAGGGTGGTGCCGAGGTATTTGTGGGGATTTACGGGGGTGCCGTGGATGCGGACTTCGTAGTGGACGTGGTTGCCGGTGGTGCGGCCGGTGTGGCCGACGTAGCCGATGACCTGGCCGCGCTTGATGGTCTGGCCGGTGGTGACGGCGAAACCGCTCATGTGGCCGTAGCCGGTTACGACGCCGTGGCCGTGGTCGATGGAGACGAAGCGGCCGTAGCCGTTGACGATGCCGGCGTTCGAGACGACGCCGTCGGCGGTGGCGTGGATGGGCATGCCCTGGGGGCCGCGGATGTCGATGCCGGGGTGGAACTCACCTTCACCGTTGCCGAGGATGGGGTCTTCGCGCTCGCCAAAGGAGGAGGAGATTTCGCCGTCGATGGGCCAGATGGAGGGGGTGTCGGAGAGGGCGTCAGAGGTTTCGTCGCCGAGGCCGGGGACGTCGTGGCCGGGCATGAGGGGGTTGCGCATGTGGCCGAGAGCGGTGATGGGGGTGGGGATGTCGATGGCGGGCTGGTCTGAATGATCCGAATGATCTACCGAGAGGGCGGAGGAGCGGAGGGCGTAGAAGGCGTCGAGTGACTTGAAGTAGGACTCGGTGGTGAGGGTGGTGGGGGTTTCTTTGAGGGTGGAGGACTTGCCGAAGCGGGGGGCCTTGAGAGCGGAGAGTTTGCCGGTGGTGATGCCGTAAAGGGCGGATACTTCAGTGGCCAGGGAGCCTAGGGAGGCGGCCTGGACGTCTTTCTCGTGGGCTTGCTTTTCAAGGTGAGCGTAGTTTTGCTGGAGGGTCTGGTTATCGTGGCGGAGCTGGTTGAAGTGGGAGGTTTTGATGAGCATGCGGGAGTAGGAACCCGCGAGGCCGGCGATGGTGAAGAGGCCGATGGCGGCGGCGGCGACGAAGAGGTAAGCGTAATGGAGGGGGACGGGGACCTTGTTGAGGTTGCCTTCGGCGTCGCGGCTGACGAAGAGGATGTAGAAGCGTTTTTTTGGTGGCACGGTCTACGGTCCTTTTCGTGGGTTGTTTGGGCTGGGGGAATGACGATTGGTGAATGTCATTTGGTTCAGCACAACCTTCTAAGGGTAACCTAGGTGGGTGGGTACTGCCTAGGGGGGTGGGATGCGGGAATTGGCTTTGATTGAGCGGATACGGCTTGGGGGTGGGGATTTGGGGGCGGGGGTGGCTGTGGGAATCGGGGACGATTGTGCGGTGCTGCGGGTGAAGACGGGGGAGGACGTGGTAGTGACTACGGATTTTTGCCTGGAGGGGAGACATTTTCGGCGGGACTGGCAGGGGGCGGAGGAGATTGGGTGGGGGTGTCTGCTGCGGGGGTTGTCGGATGTGGCGGCGATGGGGGGTCGGCCGGTGGCGGCGTTTTTGTCGCTGGGGCTGCCGCGGGGGTTTGATCTGGGATGGGTGGATGGTTTTCTGGCGGGATTTCGGGAGTTGGGGGGAAAGTATGGGGTAGGGTTGGCGGGGGGGGATACGGCGGAGGTGGTGGGGGAGACGGTGGTGGCGGATGTGGTGGTGGTGGGGGCGGTGCGGCGGGGGCGGGCGTTGCTCAGGACGGGAGCGAAGGTGGGGGACGGGGTTTATGTGACGGGGCGGCTGGGGGGGGCGGCGACGGAGCTGGGGCGTCGGATGGCGGGGGAGCGAGTGGTTGGGGTGAGGCGGGAGCCGAGGGTGGCGATGGGGTTGAAGTTGCGGGGGGTGGCGACTAGTTGTATGGATTTGAGTGATGGTTTGTCGAGTGATGTGAGGCGGCTGGGGGTTGGGGTGGAGTTGCAGGGTGTGCCGGTGGCGGAGGGGGCTACTTTGGAGCAGGCTTTGCATGGGGGGGAGGATTACGAGCTGCTGTTTACGGCGAGGGGTAGGGTGCCGCGAGGGTGTTTTCGGGTGGGGACGGTGGTGGCGGGGTCGGGGGTAACTTTTGAGGGGCAGGAATTGAGTGCTCGCGGGTGGGAGCATTTTGGGTAAGCTGGGGTTGGCTGTGGTGTGAGTATTGGCAGGGTAAGGGCAAAGGCAAACGCAAAGGCAAAGGCAGATCCCTACGGGATGACAAACAAAAAAAGCGAAGGCAAACGCAGATCCCTACGGGATGACAAAGAAAAAGCGGGATGACAAGGGAAGAAGGTTGTGATGAGGGATGGGACGCGGGTGGTAAGGGGGACTTTGCGGGCGCGGGGTGTGGGGGAGCCGCTGCACTCGGGGCCGGTGTTTGCTTCGCCGTTTCAGTTGGGGGTGGAGAACGAGGGGTATACGTATGGGCGGGCGCATAACCCTACATGGACGGAGCTGGAGGAGGCGATTGGGGGGCTGGAAGGCGGGGGGGTGAGGGTGTTTGGGTCGGGGATGGGGGCGGGGGCGGCGGTGATGGGGGTGGTGCTGCGGGCGGGAGATACGGTGGCGATCCAGAATGGGTATTTTGGGGTTCGGCAGCTGCTGCGGGAGGTTTATGAGCCGATGGGGGTGACGGTACGGATGGGGCTGGGGGATCTGCGCGGGGTGAGACTGGCCTGGGTGGAGACGCCTAGTAATCCGGTGCTTGAGATTGTGGATCTGCGGGAGGTTTGTGGGCGGGCACGAGAGGCGGGGGCGTTGGTGGCGGTGGATAATACGACGGCGAGCCCGTGGGGGCAGAAGCCGCTGGGGCTGGGGGCGGATTTTTCGGTTTGTTCGGATTCAAAGGCAATCTGTGGGCATAGCGACCTGGTGCTGGGGCATGTGGCTTGTGGGGACGAGGAGTGGCTGGGGAAGGTTGACCGTTGGCGGAATGTTACGGGTGGGATTGCGGGGCCGATGGAGGCTTGGCTGGCGCTTAGGTCGTTGGCTACGGTGGGGTTGCGGCTGGAGCGGAGTGCGGCGAATGCGCTGGGGATTGCGGAGATGCTGATTGCGAGAGGGATCGAGGGGGTGGTTTATCCAGGGTTGGCGGGGCATCCTGGGCATGGGGTGGCGGCGGGGCAGATGAGTTGTTTTGGGCCGGTGCTGGGGTTCGACCTGGGGACGCGGGCGGCGGCGGAGGGGTTTCTGGGGAGGTGTGAGCTGGTGACGGTGGCTACCAGTTTTGGGGGGGTGTCGACCACGGCGGAGAGGCGGCGGCGGTGGGGGCATGATGGGGTGGGGGAGGGTTTTATTCGGTTGAGCGCGGGGTGTGAGGAGCTGGAGGATTTGCTGGCGGATATTGGAGGGGCGCTTGTTTAAGCGGAGCTGGGAGGCTGACGTGTTGCGGGAGGCTCCGATGATTGCGCCGGTGCGGCAGTTTGTGTGGCCTATGGCGATTGCGGGGGAGGAAGATGCTATGGGGCGGGGGGCGGTGAGGGTGATGGTGCGGCCTCGGGTGGGGGGGATGTTTTTGCTGACTTGTGCGTTGGGGTTCCGGGATCCGGCGATGCCTACGGGGGTTTGGGGGTGTCCGGGGGAGGATTGGATTTGTGTGGTGGCGGGGGGGTATGGGTATCTGGCTTCGACGCTCGAGCCGGAGAAGGTGACGCTGCTGGGGATGAAGCCGGTGGTGGAGGTTTGGGAGGCTGAGGGGTTGTTGGTGTTTGTGGGGTTTCAGACGCTGCTGGGGTTTGGGGTCGGGGGTGTCAAGTGGGAGACGGGGCGATTGAGCTGGGAGGGGTTGAGGGTGGTTTCGGTGGGGGGCGGGGAGTGTGTGGGGTTTGGGTGGGATATGAGGACGGATCGGGAGGTGGAGTTTCGGGTGGATCTGGGGTCGGGGGGGCATGTGGGTGGGGGTTGGGGGTGATTCGCGACAGGCTTGGACATTTCCTTTGGCCGATCGTGACGATCCCACCTCACGCGATGAGGCCCGCGTGAGATGGGGCACCCGAAACGTTATGGGGTGGGGGTGAAGAAGGTTAGGGTGGTGTCGCCTTGCTTGTAGGTGCGGGATTGGGTGAGGAGGCCGTAGGTTTCGCGGAGGGGGGTTTTGGTTTTGGTGGCGTGCTCGGCTATGACGAGTGAGTCGGGCGTGAGGAGTTTGGTGGCGACTTGGCTGCCGAGGAAGGAGAGGGTGGCGGTGTATTCGTTTTCGGCTTCGTAGGGGGGGTCCAGGAAGATGATGTCGAGGGGGTCGGGGAGTTTCAGGAGTCGCTGGAGGAGGGTGCCGGTGCCTCGGTCTTCGAGGGCGTAGTGGCGGGCGATGGCGAGGGTTTTGAGGTTCTGGCGGAGGATTTTGAGGGCTGGGGGGGCGGACTCGGCGAACCAGGTGTGGGCGGCGCCGCGGGAGATGGCTTCAATGCCGACGGCGCCGGTGCCGGCGTAGAGATCGACGAAACGGGAGTTGGGGATGCGGGGGCCGAGGATGTTGAAGAGGGTTTCGCGGAGGCGGTCTGAGGTGGGGCGGGTGAGGGTGCCGGGTGGGGAGGCGAGGAGGCGGGAACGGTAGGTGCCGGCGATGACGCGCATTTGTCGATGGTACAAGGGTAGGTGGTGGGTTGGATTGGAGGTGTGGCCTTGACCGTGGAGGCGCTTCAGACGAGAGCCCGGGGCTGAAGCCCCGCCCATATCAGAGTTCGGGTTCGTGGGGCTGAAGCCCCACGCTAATCCGGCAAAGCAACTTTGAAGAGGGCTATGCTGGTGGCGGACTACAATGGTGGGATGACGTTGTGGTCGATTGGGGTGGCGCGGATTTTTGGGGTGGAGGTGCGGATGCATCTCGTTTTTCCGCTGCTGCTTTCGGCTGCGATGGGTTGGTCGGCGCTGGCGGGGCTGGGGGTGGGGCGGGGTGCGGGGCTTTGGGTGCTGCTGCTGCTGAGTGTGATGGTGCGGGAGGCGGTGCGGGCTATCGCAGCGGCGTGGGTAGGATTGCCGGTGAAGCAGGTGCTGCTGCTGCCTACGGGGGGGCTGCAGACGTGTGAGGAGGGCGCGAGGGTAAGTGCGCGGGCGCGGAAGATTGTGGCGCTGACGGGGCCGGCGGCGAGTGCGGTCTTTGCTTTGACGATGGCGGGGATGATGTTGACGGTGGCGCCGGGAGTGGACCTGGTGAGTATGGATTGGATTTCGCCTGGGCACCTGGTGCGGTCGCTGGTGTGGTTGAATTTGCTGCTGGCGGGGTTGAACCTGCTGCCGGTGTGGCCGCTGGATGGGGTGGGGTATCTGGCGGAGCCGGTGGCTGTTAAGGTGACTGCGAATGAAGGCGGTGGGGCGGTTGGTGCGATGGGGGCGGACGGTTTGCGGGTGGGTGCGGGGAAGGCGGCGAGTGCGGCACCGGTTGGGATGATGGCGGGGGTTCGGGGGAATGTGGGGCAGGCGATGGCGCTGGTGCTGGTGGTGCTGGGGATGGCAAGGGGGAACTCGTGGCTGCTGATGGGCGGGGTGGGGGTGTTTTTGTGGTCGCGGATTCGGCGGGATGGGGTGGGGGCGATGCAGGTGGCGGGGAAGTCGGTGAAGGTGCGGGATGTGATGCTGACGGAGTACTCGATTTTGAGCGCGAGTGCGACGCTCGAAGATGCGCTGGAGCAGAGCCGGCATACGCTGCAGGATGTGTTTCCGGTGGTAAGGGCGGGGAATATGGTGGGGGCGGTGGGCCGGGCGGAGGTGTTGGCGGCACTGGAGCGGACGGGGAACGGGTATGTGCAGGGGATTATGGCGAAGGAGTTCGCGACGGCGGGGCCGGAGGATAGGGTTTCGGAGACGCTGGGGCGGGTGAATGCGGGGGCTGCTGCGGCGGCTGGTGGGGATGTTGGTTTTTCTGCCCAGCTGGTGCCGGTGCTGGAGGGGGAACGGATTGTGGGGATTCTGACGCCGGGGAATCTGCAACGGTCGATTGGGATGACGACGCGGATGACGCGGGTGGCGGAGAGACGGGCGGCGGCGAAAGCGGAAGACGAGAGAGACTAGATGGTTTCTACGAAGGGTCTGCGGGTGGGGCTGGTGGTGGCGGCGGTGCTGGTGCTGGGAGTGGTGCTGGGGTTTATCGGGTATGCGCATTGGCGGGCGCAGAAGTTTTTGCTGGGGCTGCCGGGGCGGCTGGGGATCGATATCCGGCAGGAGTCGGATGGGGTGACTTACTCGCAGAGTTTTGAGGGGCGAACGATTTATACGGTGCATGCGGCGAAGCAGATCCAGCGGTCGGATGGGACGTATACGCTGCGGGATGTGGGAATTGTGCTGTACGGGAAAGATGGGACGCGGGCGGACAAGATCCATGGGCAGGAGTTTCTGTATGACCAGAAAGCGGGGATGCTGACGGCGGTGGGGGAGGCGTTTCTGGACCTGGGGGCGAAGAACGACGATCCGCGGCGGGTGGTGCATGTGAAGACCAGTGGGATGGTTTATCGGGCGAAGGAGAAGACGGCGGTGACGGCGGAGCCGATCGAATTTATGGCGGGGGGGCTGAGCGGGCAAGCCGTGGGGGCGAGCTATGACGGGGGGACCGGGGTGGTGGTGCTGGAGCATGCGGTGAAGGTGAGCGGGGTGAAGAACGACAAGCCGATGGTGATGACGGCGGGACGGGCGGAGCTGGATAAGGCGGCGAATATAGTCAAGCTGGAGGGGGTGCGGTATACGGCGGAAGGGGATAGCGGGGCGCAGAAGATGGTGGCGGATCGGGCGGTGGTGCGGCTGAACGGCCAGGGGGTGGCGGAGCGGGTGGAGGCGGAAGGGCATGTGGGGTTGAGCGGGGAGAACCGGGGGATTGTGACGTCGGAGCGGATGGAGGCGGACCTGAATGCTAAGGGTGGGGTGAAGGATGGGCATTTGTGGGGTGGGGTTTCATATTGGAATGACTCGGCTGTGCGGCAGGAACGGGGGCGGGCGGAAGATGCGCGGGTGAATTTTGACGGGGCGGGGAGGCCGGTGCGGGCGGTGATGGTGGGGGGTGTGGTGCTGGATGTGGTGGAGGGGGCGGTTTCGCGGCGGCTGCTGAGCCGGAGTCTCGATGTGTCGCTGGGTACTGGTGGGGGGGGCGGGGGGAAGGGGAAGACGTTATTGCGGGGTGGGGTGGCGGAGGGTGGGGCGGTGCTGCGGCTGGTGGATCAGACGGGGTCTACGGAGGTGCGGGGGGAGAAGCTGACGGGAAGGTTTAGCGGGGCGGGGGTGGTGGAGGGTTTGGATGGAGCGGGGGGGACGGCGGTGGAACGGGTGTCGGCGAAGTACCGGGATTTGAGCGAGGGGGCGGTGCTGCGGATGGATTTTGCGCCGGGGAAGGGAGGGAAGATGGAGCTGGCGCGGGCTATGCAGAAGGGGAATGTGGTGACGGTGCGGGAGGCGGGGAAGACTCTTGAACGGGGGAAGGGGGATGAGGCGGACTATGACGCGGGGACGGATGTGATGGTGATGCGGGGTGGGGTGCAGGTGTCGGATGAAGGGAGAGTGCTGCTGGCGGACAGGGTGACGGCGGACCGGGGGACGGGGGTTGGGGTGGCGGAAGGCTCGGTGAGGGTGAGCTATGTGCAGGAGAAGGGGGAGCCTGTGCATGTGACGGCGGGCAAGGCGGTGGGGAATAAGGCTACGGGGGTGACGGAGTTTACGGCGGCGGCGGGGGGGAAGGTGAGGCTTTGGGAGGGTGGGGAGGCGGTGGAGGCGCCGGTGATCGACTTTGACCGGACGGGGAAGAAGGTGGTGGCGAAGGGTGGGGCTCGGGCGGTGCTGGCGGGCGGGGTGAGGGTTTTTGGGTCGGAGATGACGTATACGGACGCGGCGCGGACGGTGGAGCTGGGCGGGCCGGTGCGGGTGGTGGACGCGGGGGGGACGGTTGAGGCGGAGTCCGGTGTGGTTTATCTGGGGCCGGGGGGCTTGGGTGGGAGTGTGGAACGGGTGGTGGCGCAGGGTGGGGTGGTGGTGGATCAGCCGGGGCGGGAGGCGAAGGGGGAGAAGCTGGTTTATACGGCGGGGGATGAGACTTATTTGTTGACGGGCTCGCCACGTCTGGTGGATGCGGTGCAGGGGACGGTGGCGGGGTCGTCGATACGGTTCAGGCGGGGGGAGGATACGGTGGTGGTGAGTGGGGAAGGTGGGCGGGTGCGGTCGGAGCCTCGGGTGCGGGAGAAGCAGTGAGGGCGCGTGCTTCAGGAAGACAGGAACAGGAACGGGGACAAGGCGGGAAAAAGCGGGAAGGGGCGGGAGACGGGTGGCTCTTGGAATTTTGTGGTGAAGGCAAAACAGGAACGCGGATAAGGGCGGATCAATGCGGGATAAGAACGGATTAAGGGCGAGAACGAGACCGACAATGGTAAAGCCTATCGTCTTCGCTCGATAGGTTTTGCTTTCCGATGGTGTGCGAGGGGGGAGGAGGAGACTCGGGAGACGCAGTGAGATAATTCCTGGGGTCTCAGTGGTGTTGGTTGTGCTTTGGAGTTCAGGGTTTAGGGAATCGACAAGTTCTGCCCTGATGAAGCAGAACGGCCCGGCGATTAGGCCGGACCGATCCGTCACTGAGGAAGACCTTTTATGCGAAGAAGATTCGCTGTCGAGGCCTCGGGTAAGGTGATTGTGCCGGGAGCTCTCATCCTGGCACTGGTTACTTTGCTCGCTGTGCTTGCTGCAATGGCCGTATGGCTTTTGAAGTAAGCTCGTCTTTCAACTGCTCTTCGGGTTGCACCAACAACTCGGGGAGCACTTACTTGTCCTGCCGTACTGATGCAATTTGATGCTTGTGGGTGGAGGATGTCAACTGATTTTTGGTTGATTTAGATTGGGAGGATGGGATTGCGGGTTTTGCGGACGGAGGCGGTGAGTAAGCGGTATGGGGAGCGGGAGGTGGTGCGGGGGGTCTCGATTGAGATTACGCAGGGGGAAGTGGTGGGGCTGCTGGGGCCGAATGGGGCGGGGAAGACGACAAGCTTCTACATGATTGTGGGGTTGGTGCGGCCGGATGCGGGGCGGGTGATGACCGATGATGTCGACTTGACGCGGCTGCCGATGTACCTGCGGGCGAGGAAGCATGGGATCAGCTATCTGCCGCAGGAGCCGAGCGTGTTCAGGAAGCTGACGGTGGAGGAGAATATCCTGGCGGTGCTGGAGGCGCAGCACCTGACGTGGGAGGTGAGGCGGACGCGGACGGAGAAGCTGATCGAAGAGCTGAGCCTGGGCAATGTGCGGAAGACGCGGGGGTATGCGCTGAGCGGCGGGGAACGGCGGAGGGTGGAGATTGCGCGGTGCCTGGCGATCGAGCCGGCGTTTATTTTGCTGGATGAGCCGTTTGCGGGGATCGACCCGATTGCGGTGCTGGACCTGCAGGAGATTGTGTATCAGCTGAAGGCGAGTGGGATTGGGGTTTTGATTACGGACCATAATGTAAGGGAGACGCTGAGTGTGACGGATCGGGCTTACATCATCAATGAGGGGAAGATATTGGCGACGGGGTCGCCGGGTGAGCTGGGGCGGAATCCGGATGTGAAGAGGATTTACCTGGGGGAGAAGTTTTCGATGGATTAGTGGTTGAGTTCAAAGAATAACCCCAGGTCACGCGATGAGACCCCGTGGCCTGGGGCACCCCATACCTGCCGGCGACGTTATAATTGGGGTTGCGGGTGGGCGGGAAGAAGTGGTGATGGGAGCTATGGGCAAGAGCGGACAACATGCGCTGGAGGCGATTCTTCAAGAGAGGATTGCGATCATCGATGGGGCGATGGGGACTACGATTCGGACGTATGGGATGGCCGAGGCGGATATGCGGGGGGAACGGTTCAAGGACTCGGATAAAGACCTTTTGAACAATGGGGATTTGTTCTCGCTGACGCAGCCGGCGATGATCTGCGATATTCATCGGCGGTTTCTGGAGGCCGGGGCGGACATCATCGAGACGAATACGTTTGGGGCTACGAGTATCACGCAGAGTGAGTTCTTTGTGGAGGATCCGCGGGAGACGGGTGGGCGGAAGGATCCGGCGTTTTATCAGGGGATTATCGAAGACAAGTTTTTGAGTGAGCTGGCGTGGGAGATCAATGAGACGTCCGCGCGGCAGTGCCGGGAATGGGCGGACCGGGTGGCGAATGAGACAGGCCGGCAACGGTTTGTGGCGGGTGCGATTGGGCCGTTGACGGTGTCGCTTTCAAACTCGCCGGATGCGGACGATGCGGGGTTTCGGGTGGTGACGTTCGACCAGGTGGTGACGGCTTACAAGGAGCAGGCGCGGGCGTTGATGGCTGGGGGAAGCGATGTGCTGCTGGTGGAGACGATCTTCGATTCGTTGAATGCGAAGGCGGCGCTGGTGGCGATTCGCGAGGTGTATGACGAGGATAAGACGGAGCTGCCGGTGATGATTTCAGCGGCAGTGGGACGGGGTGGGGAGACTTTGATTTCAGCGCAGACGACGGAGGCTTTCTGGAACGCGGTCGCGCATGTGAAGCCGCTGAGCGTGGGGTTGAATTGCTCGCTGGGGCCGGATTTGATGTATCCGTTTTTGAGTGAGCTTTCCGCGAAGGCGAATGTAGCGGTGAGTTGCTATCCGAATGCGGGGTTGCCGAATCCGCTGTCAGAGACGGGGTTTGATCTGGGGCCACCGGATATGGCGCGGTATCTCAGTGAGTTTGCCAAGGGTGGGTTGATCAATATCGCGGGTGGATGCTGTGGGAATACGCCGGACCATATTGCGGCGATTGCGAAGGCACTCGAACATGCGGCACCGCGGGTGTACGCATGAGCTATGAAGAGAAGCCGCTACGGCTTTCGGGGTCGCAACCGTTTACGCAGCAGATGGGGGTTTACATCATGCTGGGGGAGCGGACGAATGTGGCGGGGTCGCCGAAATTTGCGAAGCTGATCAAGGAAGGCAAGTACGAAGACGCGGTGAGCGTGGCGCGGCAGCAGGTGGAGAATGGCGCGAACGTGATCGACATCTGCATGGACGAAGGGATGATCGATGGGGTGGCGGCGATGACGAGGTACCTGCAACTGCTGGCGAGTGAGCCGGAGGTGGCGAAGGTTCCGTTCATGGTGGACTCGTCCAAGTGGGAGGTGATTGAGGCGGGGTTGAAGTGTTTGCAGGGCAAGGGGATTGTGAACTCGATCTCGCTTAAAGAGGGTGAGGAGAAGTTCAGGCAGCATGCGGCCAAGGTGATGAAGTATGGCGCGGCGGCGGTGGTGATGGCGTTCGACGAGCAGGGGCAGGCGGCGACGTTTGAAGACAAGATCCGGATCTGTGAGCGGGCTTACAGGATATTGGTGGATGAGGTTGGGTTTCCGCCGGAGGATATTATTTTCGATCCGAATATCCTTACGGTGGCGACGGGGATGGAGGAGCATAACAACTACGCTGTGGACTTTATCAACGCGACGCGGTGGATCAAGGCGAATTTGCCGCATGCGAAGGTGAGTGGTGGGGTATCGAATATTTCCTTTAGTTTCCGGGGGAATAATAAGGTTCGGGAGGCGATGCACTCGGCGTTTTTGTATCACGCGATTGGCGCCGGGATGGATATGGGCATCGTCAATGCGGGGATGCTGGAGCTGTATGAGGAGATTGAGCCGGAACTGAAGGTGCTGGTGGAGGATGTGCTGCTGAACCGGCGGGAGGATGCGACGGAGCGGCTGGTGGAGCATGGGGAAGCGCTGAAGGGCGTGGGGACGGTGGCGCAGGAAAAGAAGGCGGAGGAGTGGCGGAGCGGGTCGGTGGAGGAGCGGCTATCGTATGCGCTGGTGAAGGGGATCGACACGTATATCGACTTTGACGCGGAAGAGGCACGGGTGAAGCTGGGGCGGCCGCTGCTGGTGATTGAAGGGCCGCTGATGGATGGGATGAGCGTTGTCGGCGACTTGTTTGGGGCGGGCAAGATGTTTCTGCCGCAGGTGGTGAAGAGTGCGCGGGTGATGAAGAAAGCTGTGGCACATTTGACTCCTTTTATGGAGGCGGAGAAGGCTGCGATGGAAGCGGCGGGGCAGGTGGTGAAGGCGCAGGGGAAGATTGTGCTGGCTACGGTGAAGGGCGATGTACACGATATTGGGAAGAATATTGTGGGGGTGGTGCTGGCTTGCAACAACTATGAAGTGATCGACATGGGTGTGATGGTGCCGGCGCAGAAGATTTTGGATCGGGCGCGGGAAGAGAAGGCGGATATGATCGGGCTGAGTGGGCTGATTACGCCGTCGCTGGACGAGATGGTGCATGTGGCGAAGGAGATGGAACGGCAGGGGTTCAAGCTGCCGCTGCTGGTGGGTGGGGCGACGACGAGCCGGGCGCACACGGCGGTGAAGATCGCACCGCATTACAGCGAGCCGGTGGTGCATGTGCTGGACGCGAGCCGGGCGGTGCCGGTGACGACGAGCCTGTTGAGTGAGGATGGGCATGACGAATTTGTGAAGGCACATCGGGCCGAGTATGAGGCGCTGCGCAAGGCGCATGCGGCGCCGAAGCAGGCTATTGTGCCGATTGAGAAAGCTCGTGCGCGGCGGACGCCGATCGAGTGGAAGGTGGAGGATCTGGCGGTGCCGGCGAAGCTGGGGGTGCAGGTGCTGGATGATTTTCCGCTGGAGGTTTTGCGGGAGTATATCGACTGGTCACCGTTCTTTCATACGTGGGGGTTGAAGGGGATTTATCCGCGGATTCTGGAGCACGCGGAGCAGGGAGAACATGCGCGGTCGGTGTTTGCCGAGGGGAATTTGCTGCTGGACAAGATCATCAGCCAGAAGCTGTTGAAGGCGCGGGCGGTTTATGGGTTGTTTGCGGCGAATGCGGTGGGGGAGGATGTCGACGTTTATACGGATGAGTCTCGGACCGAGGTGCTGGAGCGGTTTCACTTTTTGCGGCAGCAGGCGAACCGGGAAGGGAATGAGCCTTGCCGGTCGCTGGTGGACTTTGTGGCGCCGAAGGAGACTGGGCTTCGCGACTATCTGGGTGGGTTTGCGGTGACTACGGGGATCGGGTTGAAGGCGATGACGGAAGGGTTCCGGCTGGAGCATGACGACTACAACGCGATTATGGCGGAGGCGCTGGCGGACCGGCTGGCCGAGGCGTTTGCGGAGTGTCTGCATAAGCGGGTAAGGGATGAGTGGGGATATGGGCTGGCGGAGGGTTGGACGCCGGAGGAGCTGATCCAGGAGAAGTATCGTGGGATACGGCCGGCGGCGGGGTATCCTGCGTGCCCGGATCATACGGAGAAAGGGCCGCTTTGGGAGTTGCTGGATGTGAAGGCGAATACTTCGATTGAGATTACGGAGTCGTTTGCGATGTGGCCGGGGTCTAGTGTGAGTGGGTTGTATTTTGGGCATCCGCTGGCGCGGTATTTTAGCCTGGGGAAGATTGCGAAGGACCAGGTGGAGGAGTACAGCGTCAGGAAGGGGATGACGGTGGAGGAGGTGGAGCGGTGGTTGGGGCAGAATTTGAATTATGACGCGGTGGGGTAGGCGGGGGAACCAAAATACAGGACACAGAGAGCGCAGACGTACACAGAGGACACAGAGAACGGCAAGAGCAAACGCAGATCCCTTCGGGATGACAAACGAAACGGCAGAAGCAAAGGCGGACGCCGATTTCCTTCGGGAAGGACAAATTATTCGGATTCGTTGAGGGCGGTGCGGAAGGCCTGGGAGAATTGGCCTGAGTCGTAGGGGGTGCGGGAGAGGTTGAGTGTGGCTTCTTCGGTTTGGGTGTTTTCTGGTTCGTGGGCTTCGAAGGGGATGGTGGTTTGCTGGGTGGGCTGGGCGATGTAGACGGTTTTGGCGTTGAGGAACTCGCGCATGCCGGCGGCGGAGAGCTCGCGGCCGTAGCCGGAGCGCTTGATACCGCCGAAGGGGAGGCGGGGGTCTGAGGCTACCATGGCGTTGACGAAGACCTGGCCGGCTTCGATTTCTGTGGTGAGGCGTTTGATTTCATCGGCATCCTGGGTCCAGACGGAGGCGCCGAGGCCGAAGGGGGAGTCATTGGCGAGGGTGATGGCTTCAGAGAGGGAGGCTACGCGGAAGAGGAGGGCTACGGGGCCGAAGAACTCGTCCTTGGCGATCTGTGCTGAGGTGGGGAGGCCGGCGATGACGGTGGGCTCGAAGTAGTTGCCGATGCCGATCATGCGCTCGCCGCCGCAGAGGATGCGGCCGCCGGCGGCCTTGGCTGCGGCTACCTGGGCTTCGAGATCGGTGACGCCGGAGGGCATGGCGAGGGGGCCGATGTCGGTGGTGGGGAGGGTGGGGTCGCCGATTTTGAGGGCCTCGGTGAGCTCGACGAATTTGGCTTCAAAGGCTTCGTAGATGTCGTCATGGATGATGAAGCGCTTGGCGGCGATGCAGGACTGGCCGTTGTTGATGCAGCGGGCTTTGACGGCGGTGGTGACGGCGAGGTCGAAGTCGGCGGAAGGGAGGACGATGAAGGGGTCGGAGCCGCCGAGCTCGAGGACGGAGGGCTTGATGAGCCAGCCGGCCTGGGCGGCGACGGCGCGGCCGGCGGGCTCGGAACCGGTGAGGGTGACGGCGGCTACGCGGTCGTCGGCGAGGACGGACTCAACCTGGCGGGCTTCAATGAGGAGAGTCTGGAAGGTGCCGCGGGGGAAGCCGGCGCGGCGGACCAGGGATTCGATGGCGAGGGCGCACTGGGGGACGTTGGAGGAGTGCTTGAGCAGGCCGGTGTTGCCGGCCATGAGGGCTGGGCAAAGGAAGCGGAAGACCTGCCAGAAGGGGAAATTCCAAGGCATGACGGCGAGGATGACGCCGAGGGGGTCCCAGCGGACGTAGGAGTTGCCTTCGGTTTCGATGGGCTCTTCAGTGAGGATGCGGGCGGCGTTTTCAGCGTAGTAGCGGCAGCCGACGGCGCATTTGAGGACCTCGGCGCGGGCGGAGGCGAGGGTTTTGCCCATTTCCATGGTGAGGATGGCGGCGATTTCATCGCACTCATGCTCGAGGATGCCGGCGAGCTTGCGCATGCAGAGGGCGCGGTGGTCGAGGGGGACGTCCTGGAAGTCGAGGAAGGCCTGGCGGGCGAGGGCTAGCTTGAGCTGGAGGGTTTCGGGGGTGAGGGGATCAAAGGAGCGGAGGAGCTCGCCGGTGGCGGGATTTACGGACTGGATGGGCATGAGGGGTCGCTCGGGTTTTGGTGCGGATTTCAGTTTAGCAAGTGTGAGGAGCTGGGTGTGATGAGGCGTATGCTTTGGGGATGAGAACTGTGTCTGTAAGCGAGTTGGGAGAGCAATTAGGTGGGTTGCTGCAGGCTGTGCGGGAGGGTGAAGAGGTATTGGTGCAGGACGCGGGATTGGCGGTGGCACGGATTTCACCGGTAGGGGTGGAGACGCGGCAGGAGAAGGAGGCGCGGCTGGTGGCGGAAGGGAAGATTCGTTTGCCGCGAAAGGAGATGGATTGGGCGGCGTTCGATGCTTTGCCTGCGGGTAAGGTGTCTTATGAAGATGCGGTGCAGGCACTGATTGAGAGTCGAGGGGACAGGTGATCCAGGCATTCTGGGATTCCAGCAGCCTGGTGCCTTTGTGTGTGAATCAGCCATCAAGCCTAGCGGTTCAGGCGTTGCGGCAGCAATATTCGATGACTGTGTGGTGGGCTACCGGGGTCGAAATCATGGGGGCTTTCGAACGACTCTTGCGAGTTGGCTTGCTGGATCGACAGGAATACTTTGCGGGAAGGTACCGTCTGGAGCAGCTCGAGGAGAGTTGGCGGGAAGTACAGCCGAGCGATTCGCTCAGGGAGCATGCGAAGGAATTGCTGGCGCGGTATCCGCTCAAGGCTGCTGACTCTTTGCAGTTGGCGGCGGCCTGGACGTGGTCGTCCGACGAGGGGTTTGGAACTCGCTTTATTTATGGTGATGTGCAGCTTCTCAGCGCGGCGAGTCAGCTTGGGTTGCAAACGATCCAAGCCTAAGCCTAAGCGTTGGCTGGGTGTGGAATAATTGGGGCTCATGGCAGATGAACGGTTTATGCGGATGGCGATCGGGCTGGCTACGGAGAATGTGCGGGCGAGCTGTGGAGGGCCGTTTGGGGCGGTGATTGTGCGGGGCGGTGAGGTGGTGGCGACGGGGGCGAACCAGGTGACGGCGACGAACGATCCTACGGCGCATGCTGAGGTGGTGGCGATTCGCCATGCGTGCAAGGCGCTGGGGACTTTTGATTTGCGGGGATGTGAGATTTATTCGAGCTGCGAGCCTTGCCCGATGTGCCTGACGGCGATCCTTTGGGCGCGGTGCGATGCGCTTTATTTTGGCAATACGGCTGAGGATGCGGCGGCGGCGGGGTTCGACGATAGTGCGTTTTATGAGCAGGTGAGGCTGCCAGTGGGGGAGCGTAGTTTGCCGACGGAGAATGTGCTGCGGGATGAGGCGGGGGAAAGCTTTGCGGCGTGGCAGGTTTGCGCGGATCGGGTGGATTATTGATGGCTACGGTGGCGATACTGGGATTTGGAACGGTGGGGCAGGGCGTGGCGAAGGCGCTCGATGCGATTGGCGCGCCGGGGCTGGAACTGGCCTGGATTTATAACCGGGATGTCGCGCGAAAGCGGGGCGACGCGGGGGCGGTATATGTGGGGGCGGAGGTGCGGTGGACGTCCGATGTGGACGAGGTGCTGGCGAGCGATGTGGATGTGGTGGTGGAGCTGGTGGGTGGGGTGGAGCCGGCGAAGAGCTGGATTGTGAGGGCGTTGACGGCGGGCAAAAGCGTGGTGACGGCGAATAAACAGTTGATTGCCTACCATGGGGCGGAGCTGTTTGCGCTGGCGGAGAAGCATGGCGGTCAGCTGGTGTACGGGGCGGCGGTGGCGGGCGGGGTGCCGGTGATTCCGGGGATGCTGCAGGGTCTGCAAGGCGATACGGTGACGCGGGTGAGTGGGATTTTGAATGGGACTTGTAACTACATTTTGAGCCGGATGGAGGCAGGGGACCGGTACGCGGATGTGCTGGGGGATGCGCAGCGGCTGGGGTATGCGGAGTCGGATCCGACGGCGGATGTGGGTGGGTTCGATGCGCGGGCGAAGCTGTGTATCCTGGCGCGGGTGGCGATGCATGTGGCGCTGGACCCGGAGGCGGTGGCTACGCAGACGATTGCGGCTATCGACGCGGTGGACTTTGCTTATGCGAAGGAGCTGGGGTGTACGATTCGGCAGGTGAGCCGGGTGCAGCGGGAGGCGACGGGGATGTATGCGCGGGTGGGGCCGATGCTGGTGCCAAGGGATTCGCCGATGGCGTGGTCGCATGGGACGCAGAATATGGTGGTGTCTACGGGGAAGCTGGGGGGGGATGTGGTGTTTTCAGGGCATGGGGCGGGTGGAGATGCTACGGCTGTGGCTGTGGTGAGCGATTTGCTGGCGGTGGCGCAGGGTTGCCGGCCGGTGAGGCTGGCGGTGGAGGCGATGGAGGTGACGGGGGACTCGGTGGCACCGCATTATCTGCGGTTTATTGTGGATGACAAGCCGGGGATTGTGGCGGCGATTGCGGGAGCGCTGGCGAAGGTGGGGGCCAATATCGACTCGCTGCTGCAACGGCCGGGGTACCCGAAGACAAGGCTGGCGTTTGTGGTGACGACGGAGCCTTGTATGGGGTCTGTGATTGACCGTGCGGTGGAGGAGTTAGCAGCGATGGATTGCATGCTGGTGAGGCCGCTGGCGCTGCAGATGCTGGTGGTGGATGATAAGGATGAAGAGACGGCTTAGGGGTGGATGTGGCGGCTTGGGTGTTTGTGGCTACGGTGCTTTCGACGGCGTTTTGCGCGGGGGTGAATGTTTATACGTGGCTGGTAGGGTATCCGGTGTGGGGTGTGGCGGGAGAGCGGTTTGGGGTGGTGCATCGGGAATATATGGCTCGGCTGACGCCGGTGATTACGGTGCCGCATGTGGTGATGTTTTTCAGCTCGGCGGCGGGATGCTGGTGGCGGGTTATGCCGGGTTGGGCTTGCTGGGTGGTGTTTGGGCTGGATGCGGGGGTTGTGCTAGTGAGCTTGGTGGTGGCGGGGCCGGTGCATGATCGATTTATGCGGGATGGGTTGGATGAGGCGGGGTTGAGGCGGCTGGTGGGGGTGAGTGCTTTGCGGAGTGTGATGGTGCTGGGGAGTTGTGGGGTGCTGGGATGGTGGGTGGGGCGGATGGTCCGTTAGCGGGCTGCTTCGTCCTTGAGGCCTGTCCAGACTTCAAGATATTTTGCACTCACTTGTTGCGCCAAGGGAAAGTCGGCGGAAAGCCGGTTGCTTCTTATCAGGGCGATGACGTCGGCGAGGTCTTGAAGACGGGATAACGGAGAGCCGAGGTAGCTGGAAAGTTTCATCTCTATGAGTGTTCTAAGGTCAGTCATTGTGGGGCTGGGGGAGAGAGTTGTGGGTAGGGGAAGCAGGAGAGGGCCGGGGCCGACAGCGCCTCCGCCGGGTAGCAGGTCTATTTCGATCTTTGTAGTGCGGTCGGTGACGGTCATGCTTGAACCGGGATTTGGTCGAAAACCGTAAGCTGTCAGGGCCTGGTGGGCGGCGGGGACGCTGGGGACGACGATGTCGACGTCCGAGGTGAAGCGGGGGTAACCGTGCTCTTGAACGGCGTAGCCGCCGACGATGAGGGAGGGGATGCCAGCTTCGGCGAGGACGCGTACGGCTCTGCGCATGGTCTTTGAGAGGTCGGTTGAGGCGGAGACCTTGCGGAGGAGTTGGGCTCGCTGTCGGTGGGAGGCCTGTAGAGCGACGGTTTGAGAGTGGGGGGCCATCTTGTGGAATGGTATACCCGCGAAAGAAAAGCCCAGGTCACGCGATGGGGCTGCGTGGCCTGGGGCACATAAATGCTTCCTGGGGGTTAGTACGTGGGGAGGGTGGGGTCTATGCGTGTGCCCCAGGCGGTGATGCCTCCGGCTAGGTTTTGGACGTTGGTGTAGCCGGCTTGCTTGAGGATCTGGGCGGCTTGCTGGCTGCGGCCGCCGGTTTTGCAGTGGGTGATGATTTCGGTGGATTTGTCCTGTGGGAGCTCCGCGAGGCGCTGGGCGAGGGAACCTACAGGGATGAGGGGGGCGCCGAGGTTGACGATCTGGTACTCGTGGGGCTCGCGGACGTCTAGGATGAAGGGTTGGTCGCCCTGGTCGAGGCGGGATTTTAGCTGTTCAACGGTGAGTTGGGGGATGCCTTCGAGGTTCTGGATGTCCTGGGGGCGTTCGAGTGGGGTGGTGGTGTCTGTGGGCTTTGGGATGCCGCAGAACTGGTCGTAGTCGATGAGGGCGGTGACGGTGGGGTTGGGGCCGCAGACGGGGCAGGTGGGGTTTTTGCGGAGCTTGAGCTGGCGGAAGTTCATGCCGAGGGCATCGACGAGGAGGAGGCGACCGATGAGGGGGTCGCCTATGCCGAGGATGAGCTTGATGACTTCAGTAGCCTGGATGATGCCTACGAGGCCGGGGAGGATGCCGAGGACGCCGCCTTCGGCGCAGGAGGGGACGAGGCCGGGGGGTGGGGGCTCGGGGTAGAGGCAACGGTAGCAGGGGCCGTCCTCGGTGGCGAAGACGCTGGCCTGGCCTTCGAAGCGGAAGATGGAGCCGTAGGCGTTGGGCTTGTGGCCGGAGAGGACGCAGGCGTCGTTGACGAGGTAGCGGGTCTGGAAGTTGTCGGTGCCGTCGGCGATGATGTCGAAGTCGCGGAAGATTTCGAGGGCGTTGGCGCTGGTGAGCATGGTGTTGAACTTGACTACGTTCAGGTTGGGGTTGAGGCCCTTCAGCATGATTTCGGCTGAGTCTACTTTGAGCTTGCCTACTGTGGCGGTGCTGTGGATGACCTGGCGCTGGAGGTTGCTGGCGTCGACCGTGTCGAAGTCTACGAGGCCTAAGGTGCCTACTCCGGCGGCGGCTAAGTACAAGGCCAATGGGGCACCTAAGCCGCCGGTGCCTACGCAGAGGACCCTGGCGGCTTTGAGTTTTTGCTGGCCCTCGTAGCCTACCTCGGGGAGGATGAGGTGGCGGGAGTAGCGGGCGATTTCTTCGTTGGTGAGCTTGGGGAGGGTGGTGGGGTCGATCATGATCTTGGGTGCTCCTTGGAGAGTGCAAAGGCGAACGCGGCGACGCGGCGGGTGCGCGGCGACGCAGCGAAAGGCTAGAGGCCGCCGGCTATGCTGGGGATGATGGTTAGTTCGTCGGTGGGTTTGGTTTGGGTGGCTTCTTTGTTGGGGAGGTAGCGGATGTCGTCGTCGTTGAGGTAGAGGTTGACGAAGGAGCGGAGTTTGGCTTCCTTGTCGAAGAGGTTGGGGCGGAGGGCGGGGTAGGTGGTGACGAGGGATTCGAGGGCTTCGGCAATGGTGGCGCCCTGGGCGGTGACGGAGGAGAGGCCGGCGGTGTAGGTGCGGAGAGGGGTGGGGATGTGGATGGTCATGAGGCTCCTAAGATTGTGTGGGCTAATTGAGGAAGGCCCGGGGCTGAAGCCCCAATTTCTTCAAAGTTCAATTCGTGGGGCTGAAGCCCCACGCTAATCCGGTACGGCGTGCGATGGTTCGATGAGGATTTCTATGGGTTCGTCCTGGAAGGTTTTGTTTTCTTCTGAGGTGCCTTCCAGGTGGAAGGAGTTGCTATCTTCGGATTTGCCTTTGGCTACTCTTGTGATGAGGTAGGAGCAGCCCAGCCAGTGGGCTTCGGCGAAGTCGGTGGAGGACCACTGGGCGGGATGGTCGGGGTGCGAGTGGTAGAAGCCGATGATGTCGTATTGGTCGCGGCGGGCTTCGCGCTGGATCTTGATGAGCTCGGCGGGGTCGATGTTGTAGCGGTTGTGGGCGGAATCGAGACGGGTGTTGCCGGCGGGGATGACGCGGTGGACTTCGTTGGCGTCGGGGAGGGTGTGGCCGAGGAGGACGCCGCAGCACTCGTGGGGGTAGGTTTGCTCGCCGTGGGCGCGGAGTTGGGTGTAGTTGGCGAAGGAGATGCGGAGCATGGGTGGTCCTTTTGAGGGTTGGCGTGTTCGGGTCTTCGGCGAGGGGGTATGAATGGCCTAGGAGCAACAACAACGACAACGGGCGGGGTTGGGGCGACAGGGAAAGCGTACCTCAGCGGCTAAAGCCGTCAGCGCGTGGCTGGTGGTACGGCACGGCTGAAGCCGTGCCCTTAAGCAATGCGCCGGAACGCAGGGGCTATGCATTGTCATTGGTCTCGGTCCTGCTGGTTTCGGTCCAGAAGCGCTCGGACATGTATTTTTCGGCGGCGTCGCAGAGGATGGTGACGATGACGGCTTCGCGGCCGGCGGCGTGCTCGCGTTGGGCGATTTCAAGGGCCGTGGCTACGTTGCCTGCGGCCGAGATGCCGACGAGGATGCCGGAGCGGCGGGCGAGACGGAGGCACATGCGGTAGGCGCGCTCGGTTTCGAGGTCGATGTTTTCATCGGCGAGGGTGGGGTCGTAGATGGGCGGGACGATGGCGGTGGCCATGTGCTTGAGGCCTTCGAGGCCGTTGAAGGGGGAATCGGGCTGCATGGAGATGCAACGGATGCGGGGGTTGAGCTCGCGGAGGCGGCGGGTGGTGCCCATGAAGGTGCCGGAGGTGCCGAGGCCGGCGATGAAGTGGGTGACCTGGTGGTCGGTCTGGCGCCAGATCTCGTTGGCGGTGGTGTGGTAGTGGGCGAGCCAGTTGTTGTCGTTGCCGTACTGGTTGGCGTAGTAGAACTCTTCGGGGGATTCAGCGGCTAGCTTGCGGGCCATGCGGATGGCGCCGTCGGATCCTTCGGCAGGGTTTGTCCAGACGATGTTGGCGCCGTAGGCAGCGAGGTATTTTTTGCGCTCGGGCGAGACATTGGAGGGCATGCAGAGGGTTACGGGGAAGTGCATGGCGGCGCCGAGCATGGCGTAGGCGATGCCGGTGTTGCCGGAGGTGGCGTCGAGGAGGGATTGAGTGGGGCCGATGAGGTTGCGTGCCATGGCGTCTTTGACGATGTAGGAGGCGGCGCGGTCTTTGACGGAGCCGCCGGGGTTGGCCCACTCGGCTTTACCGAGGATCTGGATACCGGGGAGATGGGTTGTGAGCTCGTCGAGACGGACGAGGGGCGTGTTGCCGATGCGCTCGAGCAGAGTGGAGCCGAGGGAGGTGCCGACGAGTGTGGGTGCGGATGTCATTTTGGAGAGGATGCTCGCTCGATATAAAGTCTAACGTATGGCAAAGGCGAAGAAGGTTCGGACGTTCGACGAGGTGCTGGCGGAACTGGGGACGCAGCGATTTGATGTTGCGGGAAGCGCGGAGGGTGCACGGCGGGTGAGCAAGTATGGCTGCGCGGCGACGCTGGGGAAAACGAACGATGGGAAGGCGATGTTGATCGCGAAGCCGGGCTGGGTGATCGGCGGGGAGATCAGCCGGCTGGTGGATAAGGGGTACCAGAAGTTTTTGAAGACGTCGAAGCTGGAGATTGTGGCTACGGCGGATATTTTGCGGGCTTTGCATGATTTTAGTCGTGAGCTGGATGAGGCTACGGGGGAGATGGCGCTTTATAACGAGGCGCTGGGGACTACGAGTGATGTTTATCTTTATGACCGGGTGGCGGGTAGGTAAAACAGGAACGGGGAGAAGGCGGGAAAAAGCGGGAAGGGGCGGGAGAGGGCGTGGGGTGGACCAGGCAAAAACAGGAACGCGGATAAGGGCGGATCACAACGGGATAAGGGCAGATACGGTTGGGTGAGGTGAGGGGGCTGGTGGGTTTTTCTCGCGATTTATGGAGACGGGGGCGGTTTAGGCGGTAGAGTGGCTTTGTTCCCGAATTCTTTGGTGTGAGGGTTTGTGGCGGACGGCTTGGTGGTGCGGGAGTTTCCGGAGACGATTGGGCCTTTTCGACTGGTGCGGGTGCTGGGCGAAGGCGCGATGGGGCGGGTGTACCTGGGGGAACGGATGGAGATGTTCACCCAGCAGGTGGCGATCAAGGTGCTGCGTCCGGAGATGGTGGTGGCCGGGGGCGAGGGGGTGCTGGAGAGGGAAGAGGCTATTTTGACTTCGCTCGATCATCCGGCGATTGTGCGATTGCTGGATAAGGGGACGCAGGGGGTGGGGATTGGTGGGGAGGCGCTGCGGTACATCGTGATGGAGTATGTGGAGGGGCGGGACCTGGAGCAGTACAGGGTGGAGGCGAAGCCGGGGCGGGAGGTGGGGCTGGGGCTGCTGGTGGGGATTCTGCGGGCGGTGGAATATGCGCATCGGCGGCTGGTGATCCATGCGGATTTGAAGCCGGGGAACATTCTGGTGATGGCGGATGGGTTGCCGAAAGTGCTGGATTTCGGGATCGCTACGCTGGTGGATCCGCTGGCGGAAAAAGGGGCGATGGGGACAGGAGGGTTTACGCGGGAGTATGCGAGCCCGGAACAGATTGCGGGGGGGCGGGTGACGCCGGCTTGCGATATTTATTCGATGGGTGTGCTGGGGAGTTTGCTGCTGAGTGGTTCAACGGTGCCGAAGGGTGAGGTGCTGGGGGCGGATTTGCTGGCGATTTTGCGAAAGGCTACGCGGCCGGAGCCGGAGGAGCGGTATCGTTCAGCGGGCGATTTTGCGGATGAGCTGGAGGCGGTGCTGGCGCACCGGCCGGTGGGGGCGAGACGGGGTGGCGCGGCTTACCGGGCGAGGAAATGGATGAGGCGGCACCGGGCGGCGGCGGTGGTGGTGGCGGCGGTGGGGTTGGTGCTGGTGGGGAGCGTGGCGGGGGTGGCGGTGGAATCGGCCAGGGCGGAGCGGGAACGGGCGGTGACGGAGAGCCGGCTGCGGGATCTGGTGAGGCTGACGGGAGAGCTGGATGGGGAGCTTTATGGGTCGGTGCAGGGACTGGCGCGGGCGGAGGGTGCGCGGGCGACGCTGCTGCAGGGAGCCACGGGGACGCTGGATAAACTGGCGGCGGAAGGGACGCGGGATCCGGTGCTGGCGGTGGAGATGGCGAAGCAGTATGAACAGCTGGGGAAGCTGGAGGCTGGGGCGGGGAATCGCGGGGCGGCGGCGCGAGATCTGGAGAGAGGGTTGGGGGTGTTGGGGGGAGTGAAGGGGGCGGCGGTGGAGGCGGAGAGGGGGAGGGTGGTGGGTTTGCGGGAGGGGTTGGGGCGGTGAGTTGGCCCCCCCCTGCTGTTCAGGGCAAAATCTTCATTCGATTGCGGTTAGGTGGTTTGGGGCTGGCTATTGACTTGCGAATCGCAATAGTTGTGGGTGGGAACTGGACGGGAGGCCCTGGGATTATCGCTGGTCCGAGACGCAGATTCCCTTCGGGAATGACAAAAAAAGGTTATTCGGTGGGTTTGACGAGGTTGTTGGTGGTGAGTTCGGCGAGGAGGCGGTCGACGGACGGGGTGCAGACTTCCGGGGTTACGCGGTATTGCTTGCAGAGGGCGTCTACGATGGCTGGGGCTGGCTGGGGCGATTCCAGGATATTCCAGATGGCGGCGGCGGTGGGATTGAGGGAGTGGTAGGTGAGGGATTCGAGGTCGAGGAGGACGAGGGAATCTTCGATTTCTGCGCTGACGCAATCTCTTCTTTGCCAAACGGTCTGGGACAAGGGGAAAACTCCTGAATGCACGGGTCTGAACTAATGATGTCGAATGATGCGTGTGGGTGGTGCGGGTGTTCGGGTATGTAGGTGAATATAACATCGACCGGTGCGGGCGGGGAGTTGAGGCGTGGCACACTAAAGGGGGAGGATCGCGATTTGGGGATCGGGCGAGCGGTGGAGACGATTGGGGTGGTGGGTGGTGGGACGGCGGGTTACCTGGCGGCGCTGTATCTGAAGAAGACGCGGCCGGAGGTGGCGGTGACGGTGGTGGAGAGCTCGAAGGTGCCGGTGATTGGGGTGGGGGAATCGACTACGCCGCTGCTGATCGATTTTCTGCATTTGAAGATGGGGTTTGCGGTGGATGAGTTTTTTCGGGAGACGAAGCCTACGCTGAAGCTGGGGGTGAGGCTGGATTGGGGGCTGCCGGGGGAATATCACTACAACAGCACGTTTGGCGTGAGCTCGCCGGGGAACGCGCTGTATCACTCGGGAGAGATCAATGATTTGTCGTTTGCGTCGCAGCTGATGGAGGCGGGTCATGCGCCGCTGATGGTGACGGAGACGGGGTACAAGCACCTGGGGCTGCCGGCGGAGGTGGGCTACCACATCGATAACCGGCGGTTTCTGGCTTATTTGAAGCGGAAGCTGCTGGAGCTGGGGTGTGAGTGGGTGGATGCGGAGATTGGCGAGGTGAAGGTGGAGGGTGGGGAGGTGGTGGGGCTGCGGACGAAGGAAGGCGGGGAGCTGGGGTTCGATTTGTATGTGGATTGCTCGGGGTTCCGGTCGCTGCTGCTGGGGGAGGGGCTGGGGAGCGAGTGGGTGAGCTATGCGTCGAGCCTGAAGACGGACCGGGCAGTGATTGGGACGCGGGCGCATACGGGGGAGATCGAACCGTACACGACGGCGCGGACGCTGAAACATGGGTGGCTTTGGACTACGCCGATGCAGGAGGAAGACCACCTGGGGTATGTTTTCTGCTCGGAATTTTGCACGGATGAACAGGCGCGGGCGGAGCTGAAGGAACATTGCAGCGCGGTGAACGATGCGCGGGTGATCCGGTTCAGGACGGGCAGGTATGGGGCTAGCTGGGTGGGGAATGTGGTGGGGATCGGGAATGCGTTTGCGTTTATCGAGCCGCTGGAGAGTACGGCGATCCATATGATTCTGACGCAACTGGAGACGCTGGGCCGGGTGCTGGAGGGTAAGGGGAGCCGGGAGAGGTATAACCGGGCCACGAATCGGCTATGGGATCACCTGAGGTGGTTTATTTCGATTCATTACCGGTTCAACCGGCAGGGGGATACGGCGTTCTGGCGGCACTGCCGGGAGACGGTGGATGTGTCGGGGGTGGCGGAGTACCTGGATTACTTCATGGAGCATGGGCCGCTGGGGTATGCACCGGAGCATCCGCTCTACAAGAGGATGGACCGGGATGCGATTTTTTCAGTGTTCTCGTTTGATGGCGTGCTGGCAGGGTGTGGGGTGAATGCGGAGTACTTTCAGGCGCGCCGGGCGCATGTGGACGAAGCCTGGCCGGTGCGTGCGGCGGTGAAGCGGGCGCTGGCGGGGCGGGCGATGGGGCAGAGAGAGGCGATTGGGGTGCTGGAGCGGGGGGAGTGCGATCTTTTGCGGGGGCGGGAGTCGGTGGCGTAGGGTTTGGTGTTGATCGGGGAGAGTGGTCGATGGTTGCAGGGAGTGGGGTGTCGCAGTCCGAGGTGGATGCGCGGGAGCAGATGTGGGCGCGGCAGGTGGCTGAGGAGAAAGTGTATGCGGATGCCGCAGCAGTGGTTGCGGCGCAGGCGGCGGTGACGGCTTTGCAGGGTGGGGGTGCGGCGTCTGGGGCGCAGGTTGCGGCTGCTGCTGCGGGGCTAGCGGCTGCACAGGCGGCTGAGGCAGCGGATGCGGCTGCGCCGGTAGTGGTCTCGAGTCCGCCTGCGGGTTATACGGTTGGCGTGCGGGAGGCGATGCGGGCGGGGCACGGGGAGAAACGGACGGCGTTGCAGGCGGCACACCCCGGGCAGATCTGGCTGCCGCGTGGATGGCTGCGGGATGCGCCGGATGATCGGGACAGGATGTATGAGGTGCCTGCGGGGCTGGTGGTTCCGGAGGCGATGGATTTGCGGGCGGGGTTTCCGCCGGTGTATTCGCAGCTGGGGGAAAGCTGCGAGTCGAATGCGGTGGCGGGGGCGATTCACTTTTGCAGGCTGAAGGCGGGGGAGGCGTTTGGCGAGCCTTCGACGCAGTTTCTTTTTTACAATGCGCGGCTGCTGGTGGGGATGGAGGAGCAGCAGATCGGGACGTCTGCGCGGCAGAATATCAAGGCGGCTGCGCGGCTTGGGCTGGCGCCTTATAGCGCCTGGCCGAATCGGCAGGAGACGCTTTGTGTGCGGCCTGCGCCGGAAGTGTACGCGGCGGCGAAGAGTGAGGTGTTGAGCAGCTATGCGCGGCTGCGGCTGGAGTTGAAGGAGCTGAAGGCTTGCCTGGCGGAGGGGTTTCCGTTTGTGGCGGCGATGAATTGGTTTGCCGTCGACGATGAGACGGGGGCTTACGTGATGCCGACTGCGGCTGATCTGGCCGGTGGGAATGCGAGTGGTGGGCATACGGTTTTGATTGTGGGGTATTCGGATGCTACGGAGAGTTTTAGTTTTCGGAATTCGTGGGGGTCGGGGTGGGGGGATGGTGGGTATGGGACGATGGCTTATGCGGTGCTGACGGATCGTGCGCTTACGGATGATTTGTGGACGATTCGGGGGTGATGGTTCGGCAAGAACAGGCAACGACAAGAACAGGCAACGGCAAAAGCGAAATACGGGGATTCTGGCTACGCCAGAATGACGGCTTCCTTTGCTTTGGCTCGTGGCTGGGCTTGTGGCTGGGCTCGTGGCTGGGCTTTTGGCCGAGTTTGGATCAGGGGAGGAGGCGGAGCTGGGTTTGGACTTCGGCGGCGAGGTCCGGGCGGAGGGTGTGGGTTTGCCAGTCGGGGGAGGCCTGGATGAGGCCGCAGGGACAGTGGCGGTCGTCGTCCCAGCCGGGGTAATCCATGACGGGGTAGAGGCAGATGCCGAGGATTTCTGCGCCGAGGCGCTGGGCTTGACGGACTTCGGCGGCGATGTAGCCCAGCCAGCCGGGGCCGGCATCGGCTTCGGCGCCGGTTTCTGTGATGACGATGGGGCGGCCGTAACGCTGGTGGAGGTCGAGGAGCATGAGGTGGAGAGGGCGGTGGTCGGGGTGGCCGGGGGGGGTGCGGTCGCCGCCGTGAACCCACTGGTTGTTCCAGTAGTAGTTGACGCCGAGGATGTCGAGGGAGGCTGGGGAGCCGCCTAGTTCGGGGTCGAGGGAGCCATGGAGCATGTCCCAGGCCTGGTATTGGGATTCGACGTGGCGGCGGGTGTCTTCGAGGATGTTGGGGTACTCGGGGAGGTCGCGGTACTCGGGGGCGATGTGGATGATGGGCTCGGCCTGGACGAAGCGGGCGCGGGGGTCAACCTGGCGGATGGCTGCGATGGCGGCGAGGTTGGCGAGGACGAGCTGGCGCTTGAGGGTGCCGCCGGAGGATTCGCGGTGGGGGTGGAAGGCTTGCATGTCGCCGCCGACCCAGGCCCAGAAGGACATTTCATTGACGGGGCAATAGAGGGGGATTTCTTCAGGATTTTCAGCGAGGATGAGGCGGGCGGCGGCGGTGGCGAAGGCGGTGAAGGCGGTGATGAAGTCGGGGGAGAAGATGTCGAGGTGGTGGGGGATGCCCCAGTGGCAGAGGTCCCAGATGACCTGGGTGCGGGTGGCTGTGGCGGCGCGGAGCATGGGGAGGAAGGAGGACCAGTCGTACTGGTTGGGGGTGGCTTCAATGAGGTGCCAGCGGAGGCCGTCGCGGACGGTGCGGATGCCGGCCTGGGCGAGGAGCTGGTAGTCGAGGGCGGCCTGGGTGTCGTGCTGGGTGGCGGCGGTGACGTCGATCTGGGTGCGGTCTGTGCGGCGGTGGGTGGCACACTCGAAGCCGCCCATGAGGAAGGACTGGAACAGAGGCATAAGGGGTTAGTTTAGCTGGTTTGGGAAGAGTGAGGAAGTGGGTTTGGATTGGGTGAATTGTTGGACTGCGGTGAACCTCGGGTGAGTCCGGGTTACGAAGGTGTCGGTGGGTTTCCTATGGCGGGCGTGGGAAGATGGGGGAGTTCCTAGATTGGTAATGGCGAGGCGAGTAACGTCTGTGAGGGATGTGTGGGCAATTTTCGTGCGGGGCTGGCGGGTAATCGTCGTCAGCTTTGTGGTGCTGGTTGGGCTGGTGGCGCTGGGGCTGATGTTGAAGCCGAAAAAGTATGAGGCGCATATGAGCTATCTGGTGAGGAACGACCGGGCCGAGCCGCTGGTGAGTGCGGACCCGCATCAGAACGCGATCCAGATGGGAGATGTGACGGAGGAGCAGATCAACGGCGAGGTGGAGCTGCTGGGGAGTACGGAGCTGCTGCACGGGGTGGTGAAGGCTTGTGGGCTTTGGCGGGAGTTTGGGGATGCCGAGACGGGGGCGGCTGTCGAGAAGGCTACGCGGAAGTTGAGCAAGAATCTTACGGTTACGCCGGTGAGGAAGTCTTCGTTGATTACGGTGGGTTATGCTTCGCCGGATAGGGAGCGGAGTGTGCTGGTGCTGAACGAGATGGCGCGGGAGTACCTGGCGAAACATTTGACGTTGCATGCGGCGGATACGGCGGCGGGGTTTTTCAAGGAGAAGAGCGTGGCGTTGCAGCAGGAGCTGGACGATGCCGAGAGCAGGCGGGCGGCGGTGCTGGCGAAGAACGGCTATGCGATGCTGCCGGTGCAGGAGCAGGCGACGGTGCAGCAGATGCTGGATCAGCGGAAGGCGAAGGATGACGCGGATGCGCAGATTGCGGAGACAGAGAGCCGGCTGCAGACGGTGATGCGGCAGCAAAGTGTGAGGGAGCCGAGGGTGGTGACGCAGGAGAAGAGCTCAGCGAACCAATACAGCGTGGAGCGGCTGAATACACTGCTGGCGGAGCTGGAGAACAAGCGGACGGAGCTGGCGACGAAGTTTGTGCCGGGGGACAGGCTGCTGGTGCAGGCGGATGAGGAGATATCGAATACGCGGGCGGCGCTCAAGGGGGCGCAGGGGATGCATAGCGATGACCGGGTGACGGATGTGAATCCGCTGCGGCAATCGCTGGATGCGGAGGCGGACCGGCTGCGGGAGGTGAGGGCGGGGCTGGTGAGCCGGCGGGGGGCGCTGAATCTGCAGGTGGAACGGCGGCGTGGGGAGATGGTGAGTATGGAACGGGCGGGTATTGGAGTGGACGATCTGGACAGGGAGATCAAGGAACTGGAGGAGACGCTGGCGCTGTACAGGCAGAAGGCGGTGAGTGCGCAGATCACGGACGACCTGGATGCGGCGAAGATCAGCAATGTGATGGTGGCGGATGCGCCGGTGGTGCCGGCATTGGCGGCGCCTTCGCCGTTCAACTGGGGGACCGGATTGTTGTTTGCGATGTTTGGGAGTTTGGCGATGGGGTATCTGAGTGAGTGGCGGAGGGTGGGATGAGGTGGTTCTGGGTATTGCTGGTTTGCGGGGTTTGCCTGGGGCAGGATGCGGCTTATCGGTTGCAGGCTGGGGATGCGATCGAGGTGCTGTACCGGTATACGCCGGAATACGACCAGACGGTGAACGTGCAGCCGGATGGGAGTGTGGCGTTGACGCTGCTGGGGACGGTTCCGGTGCGGGGGTTGACGGTGGAGGAGGCGCGGCTACGGATTGTGGCGGCGGCGGCTACGCGGTTGAATCAGCCGGTGGTTTCGCTGGCGCTGAAGGACTACGAGCGGCCGCACTTTACGGTGCTGGGGGAGGTGGAGAAGCCGGGGAGGTATGAGCTCAGGGGGGCGCTTTCGACGGTGGATGGGGTGGCGATTGCCGGGGGGTTGAAGAGCTCGGCACGGCATACGCAGATTGTGCTGATCCACCGGGTGAGCGATACGGTGGGGGAGACGCAGCTGCTGGATTTCAAACGGCTGGATCATGCGAAGAAGGGGCAGGAGTTGATTGCGCTGCGGGATGGCGATGTGATCGTAGTGCCGCAGAACAAGCTGAGCAAGGTGGAACGGTATGTGAAGCTGGCGAATGTGGGGGCCTATTATCCTCTCTAAACTACTGGGGCTGGCGCGGGGGCGGCGGATGCTTTCGCTGGTGGACCAGGCTGTGATCAGCGCGACGAACATGGGGACGAGCGTGCTGATTGGGCGGACGTGTGTGAAGGCGGAGCTGGGGCTTTATGCTTCGGGGTTGAGCTTGATTTTGCTGCTGACGGCGGTGCAGAGTGCGCTGCTGAGTGTGCCTTATACGATTTCATCGCCGGGGTTTGGAGGGGAAGGGAAGGCGGTTTACAAGGGGTCGACGGTGCTGCAGCAGTGGGGGCTGGTGATGGTGGGGATGGGGGTCTTTGCGGGGGTTGGATGGTGGCGTGGGGGCGGGGAGCTGGGGCGGGTGCTGGGGACGCTGGCGGTGGTGAGCGGGGTGATCTGCTTCAGGGATTTTGCGCGGCGGGTGAGCTATGCGGAGCTGCGGTTTGGGTTTGCGCTGGTGATCGATGGGTTGCTGGCGGTGGCGCAGATTGCGGTGGTGGGGGTGCTGGCGTGGCGGCATGAACTGAGTGCGACGAGGGCGCTGCTGGCGGTGGGTGTGGCATCGACGCTGGCGGGAGGGATGTGGCTGGGAGTGAATTGGAAGTCGATGCGGTTTAGCTTGCGGGAGGTGGCGGCTGGAGCGCGGGTGAACTGGGGGCTGGGGCGGTGGTTGTTTGCGAGTAGTGTGCTTTGGTCGGTTTGTATCGACCAGTATCCGTGGGTGATTGCATCGCTGAGAGGGCCGGGGGAGGCGGCGGTTTGGGCATCGTGTTATGGGGTGATGGCGTTTTTGAATCCGATTGTGCTGGCGCTCAATAACGATGCGGCGCCGCGGGTTTCACATGCATTTGCGGCGGGTGGGTTGGAGGGCTTGCGGAAGAGTGTCTGGCGGTCGGCGGGGATTGCGGGGGTGATGACGCTGCCGGTGCTGCTGGTGCTGGTGGTGTTTGGGGGGCGGCTGGTGAAGCTGATGTATGGCGGGAAGTTTGGGGGCGCGGGTGGAGTGGTGGCGGTTCTGGCGGGGGGTCTTTGGCTTTATGCGTTGTCGCTTACGTTTCCGTATGGGATGTTGGCGCTGAAGCGGCCGGGGGTGGATTTTGCGGTGAATGTGGGGTGTTTGGGGAGCTTTCTTTTTGTGGGGGTTTGGATGGTGCGGGGGATGGGGGTGATGGGGGCGGCGTGGTCTTTTGCGCTGGTGCAGGCGGTGGCGCTGGGGATGCGGGTGGTTTTGTTTCAGCGGGTGGTGCGGCAGGCGGAGAGAGTGGCGGTGATGGCTTGAGGATGAGTCTGGGGCTTGGGGAGAGAGGGCCCGGGGCTAAAGCCCCATTTCTGGGCGAGGGGTTATTCGTGGGGCTAAAGCCCCACGCTAATCCGGGAGTGCACAGCATCGGATCTGACGCCAACGCGGTGGACGAACGGGCTTGGATGTCGTGGGTGTCGTTGCGGTATGGGTGGGGATTGGTTGCGGTGCTGACGGTTTGTCTTTTGTTTGCGGAGCATCATGGGGCTCAGGATATGCATGGGGAGGTGTTGGACAGGGCGTTTATCAGTGCGGAGAGAAGTGGGCAGGTGCCGCGGGAGATCGCTTATGTGGTGCTGGGTGGGTTGGGATTGCTGGGGATCTTGCGGACGCGTGGGAAGCTGGTTTGGAACTGGTGGCTGGCGGGGGCGCTGGGGTTGCTGGTGGGTTGGGCGGGGCTGAGTGTGGTGTGGTCGGATACGCCGGGGATCACGGTGAAGCGGCTGGGTGTGGTGGTGTTGATGAGTGTGGGGGCGGTGGGATTGGGGTTGAGCTGGACGAAGGAGCAGGTGCTACGGTTTATCGCGGTAAGTGCGGCTTTGCAGGTGGCGGTGGGGGTGGTGGCGGAGTCTGTTTATGGGTACTTTACACCCTGGCAAAGTGACTATCGGTTTGGGGGGACGCTGCGGTGGAATCAGCAGGGCTATCTGTGCATGGCGGCGGTGCTGGCGGGGATGTGTGTGCGGGAGGCGAAGTACAGGTGGGTGGTGGGGTTTGGGTTGGTGTTTTTGTTGCTGACGCGGTCGCGGGGATCGCTGATTGGGCTGGGCATTGGGCTGGCGTTCTGGTTTGTGCTGGTGATGAAGCCGAAGGGGAGGGTGGCGGCGGTGCTGGTGGGGGGGACGCTGGTGGCGGTGATGTTGATGACGGGGGTGGGAGAGAAGGTGGTGGATGGGTTGAATCGGAAGGGGGAAGGGGCGGAGAATTTGACGGGGCGGGCGCCGCTTTGGGATGAGCTGATGACGTATGTGGTCAGGCGGCCTATGACGGGGTATGGGTATGAGGGATTCTGGACGGATACGACGATCGATGATGTGTCGGATGATCAGCACTGGTCGATTGACGCGGCGCATAGCGGGTATGTGGAGAGCCTGCTGACGCTGGGGTATGTGGGGGTGGTGCTGCATACTTCGGCGCTGGTGGTGGGGATGGTTTGTGGGTTGGTGCTTTACTGGCGGACGCGGGAGCTGGTGTATTTTCTGGGTGGGGTGTTTTGTTGTATCTACCTGGCGGGTGGGTATCTGGAGAGTGTGTTGCTGGTGAAGCCCTCGCCGATTTCATTTTTTGTGGCGATGCTGGTGGGTTTGATGGCGGTGAAGCGGGTGCAAGTTTATGAGTGAGCGGGTGATGGTGTTTCAGATTGGAAGCTTGGGGGATACGGTGATTGCGATGCCTTGCTACCGGGAGATTGCGCGGCGGCATCCGGGTGCGGTGCGGTATGTGCTGACGAATTTTCCGCAAAGCAAGATGGTGCAGGCGGCGGCGCTGCTGAAGCCTTGTGGGCTGGTGGAGGAGAGCGTGGAGTATCCGATGCCGCTCAGGGGGGCGAAGAATATCTGGGGGCTTTGGCGGCAGATTCGTGCGCTGAAGATTGGGACGATGTACTACCTGACGCCGGAGAAACGGACGGCGAATATGGTGCGGCACTGGGTGTTCTTCAAGGCTTGTGGAGTGGGGAAGATTGTGGGAGTGCCTTGGCGGGAGGAGGCTCGGATGGTGCGGCGGGAGGGAGTGTTGTGGGAGTCGGAAGGGCGGCGGCTGTTGCGGTGCCTGGGGGTTGAGACGATGGACCAGGCGGACAGGGATATGGGGTTGACGGTGGGGGAGCGGGCGCGTGCGGCGGAGGTGCTGGGGGGGATGGGGCGGTTTGTGGTGGTGTGCGTGGGGGGGAAGATTCCGGTGAAGGAGTGGGGGGATGAGAACTGGGGGCGGGTGCTGGCGGAGGTGAGTGCGGCGCGGCCGGGGGTGGGGGCGGTGTTTGTGGGGTCGGGGGAAGAGCGGGAAAGGAATGAGGGGTTGGCGCGGCGGTGGGCTGGGCCGGTGGTGAATGCTTGTGGGTTGTTGACGCCGCGGGAATCGGCTGCGGTGATTGAGCGGGCGGAGGTGTTTGTGGGGCACGATACGGGGTCACTGCATATGGCGGCGGCGGTGGATACGCGGGTGGTGGGAGTTTATAGCGCGCGGAATGAGCCGGGGAAATGGTTTTCGGATCGGGCGGGGGATACTTTCTTTTATGAGCGGGTGAAGTGCTTTGGGTGTGAGTTGAACCTGGTGGAGGAGTGTCCGCATGAGGTGGTTTGTATGCGGCATGATGTGGGGGCGGTGGTCGCTAGTGTGAGCGAGGTGCTGGGGGTATGAAAATTGCGATGGTTGTCGGGAGCCGGGAGGCGCAGTTCTGTGGGGTGAAGGACTATGCGCTGCGGCTGGCGGAGGCGCTGCGGGGGCGGGGGCATGAGGTGGAGGTGGTGGCGTGGGAGAAGGGGAAGTTTTTCAAGTTCTATGCGGCGATGCGGGGGGAGGGGTTCGATGTGGTGCATGTGCAGTATCCGGCGATTGGGTTTGGGTACTCGCTGTGGCCGATGATGCTGGGATGGATGGGGTTGGGGAGGGTGTTTGTTACGGTGCATGAGTATGGGAGTTTGCCTTGGGTGCAGAGGGTGGCTATGCGGTTGTTTCGGTGGTCGGCTGAGGGGATTTTGTTTACTACCGAGGGGGAGAAGAAGCGGTTCGGGGGGCCGGGTGCGGTGGTGCCGATTGGGAGTAATGTGCCGGAGGGGAATGCGCGGGTCCGGGAGAAGGTGATGGTTTACTTTGGGCAGATCCGGCCAGGGAAGGGGATCGAGGAGTTTCTCGCTTTGGCGAGGGTGGGTGTGGCGGGAGTGAAGTTTGTGGTGATGGGGGCGGGGTTGGATAAGGGGTATCTGGATGGCTTGAGGACGCCGGAGGTGGGGTTTGTGGTGGATGCGCCGATGGCCGGGGTGGCGGAGCGGCTGGCGGGGGCGATGGGGGCTTACCTGCCGTTTCCGGATGGGGCTACGTGGAAGCGGGGGAGTCTGCTGGCGGTGATGGAGAATGGGGTTCCGGTGATTACTACGGTGTCGGCGGAGACGCCGGGGGAGTTGGCGGAGGTGGTGCTTCATGGGGATGTGAGGGGGTGGGTGGAGAGGTTGCGGGATGATCGGGAGTTTGCGGTGAAGGTGGGGGAGCGGGGGCGGGAGGCGGTGCGGGGGTTTGGGTGGGATGGGGTGGCGGAGGGGTATGAGGAGGCTTATGGGTGGGAACAACAGGAACGCGGATAAGGGCGGGATCAAGGCGGGATAAGAGCGGATCGGGCCTGGGTTTATGTCAGAAGAACAGGAACGGGGAGACGGCGGGAAAGGACGGGAGAGGGCCTTCGCGTTGGTCTTTGTGTGTTTCGGTCAAGGGCTTGGGTGGATTTGTTTGGGGGCATGCAATTTGTTGGGGGGATATGGTTTGGTTCGGGGTGTGGTTTGGTGGGGATGGGTGGGTGTTTGCGTGAGAGGTTAGTGGGAGGAGTTGCGCATGAGTGTGGTGGTGATCACGGGGTCGGCAGGGTTGATTGGGTCGGAGGCTTCTAGTTTTTTTGCCGGGTTGGGGATGGATGTGGTGGGGATCGAGAACGATATGCGGCGGGAGTTTTTTGGGGCTGAGGCTTCAACGGCCTGGAATCAAAGCCGGTTGAAAGCGGAGCTGGGGGGGCGGTATAGGCATGAGGATTTTGATATTCGGGATGTGGGGCGGGTGAATGGGTTGTTTCAGCGGCTGGGGAAAAGTGTGGCGCTGGTGGTGCATACGGCGGCGCAGCCCTCGCATGACTGGGCGGTGCGGGACCCGCAGGTGGACTTTGGGGTGAATGCGGTGGGGACGCTGAACCTGCTGGAGGCTACGCGGCAGTACTGTGTGGACGCGCCGTTTATTTTTACATCGACCAATAAGGTTTATGGGGATACGCCGAACCGGCTGCCGCTCAGGGAAGAGGCTACGCGGTGGGAGATTGACCCGGCTCATGCTTATAGCGTGGGGATCGATGAGGGGATGTCGATCGACCAGACGCTGCATAGCTTGTTTGGGGCGAGCAAGGTGGCGGCGGATGTGCTAGTGCAGGAGTATGGGCGGTATTTCGGGATGAAGACGGCTTGCTTTCGCGGGGGGTGTTTGACGGGGCCGAATCATAGCGGGACGGCGCTGCATGGGTTTCTGGCTTACCTGATGCGGTGTACGGCGACGGGGCTGCCTTATACGGTGTTCGGATACCAGGGGAAGCAGGTGAGGGACAACATTCATAGCGCGGATTTGATCGGGTGCTTTCATGAATTCTTCAAGGCTCCGCGGAGTGGAGAGGTTTACAACATTGGCGGGGGGCGGATGAGCAATGCGTCGATGCTGGAGGCGATTGCGCTGTGCGAGGAGATTGCGGGGCGCGAGCTGAAGCAGACGTACAAGGAAGAGAACCGGGTGGGGGACCATATCTGGTGGATCAGCGATACGGGGAAGTTCAAGGGGCATTATCCGGAGTGGGTGCAGCGCTTCGATGTGCGGGGGATTTTGACGGCGATTTATGAGAACAATGTGGAGCGTTGGAAGGCAGCGGCATGAGGGATTTGGGGAAGAAGAATCTGCTTGGTATAGGGATCAGTGCGCTGGACTATGAGGCGGCTGTGGGGAAGGTGATGGACGCGGCGAAGGCGGGCAGGCGCTGCTGTACGACAGCGCTGGCGGTGCATGGGGTGATTACGGGGGCGACGGACAGGGCGCATCGGGCGCGGTTGAATACGTTTGAGGTGGTGACTCCGGATGGGCAGCCGGTGCGGTGGGGGTTGAACTGGCTTTATCGGACGGAGCTGGCGGACCGGGTTTATGGGCCGAAGATGACGCTGTTGGTGTGCCAGGCGGCGGCGCGGGAGGGTGTGCCGGTTTATTTTTATGGGTCGAAACCGGAGGTGCTGGAGAAGCTTTGTGAGGGGATGCGTGTGCTTTGTCCGGGACTGTTGATTGCGGGGGCGGAGAGCTCACGGTTCAGGCTGCTGACGGCGGAGGAGCAGGTGGCGACGGCGGCGAGGGTGAGGGATTCGGGGGCGAAGATCTTGTTTGCGGGGCTGGGGTGTCCGCGGCAGGAGGTGTTTGCTTATGAGATGAGCAAGCTGATGGCGATGCCGATTCTGGCGGTGGGGGCGGCGTTCGATTACTATTCGGGGCTGCTGGCGGAGCCGCCGGGATGGGTGCAGGCGGCGGGTTTGCAATGGCTTTACCGGCTGGTGCAGGAGCCGGGACGGCTTTGGAAACGGTATCTGTTTACGAACACGCGCTATGTGGGGATGTATGCGGCGCAGTGGTTGCGGGTTTGGCGGCCGCAGGTGCAGGACGAGGGGGTTGAGGTTCCGGATGTGCGGTATGGGTGAGGGAACCTGGATTGTTACTTGGCTAGTGAGCTAACAGGCTGGGGATGGTAGGTGCGGTAGGGATTTAGGTGATGCAACATGGGTTATCGGCGTGTTGCCAAGCGGTTTAGACATGAGGAGGGCAGGGTAGGCGTGAGTCCACGGGCGGGCAGGGTGATGAGCGACGGGTTTGGTCTGGCGGCGGCGGGTGTGGCCGGCGGGCCGGTGCTGGTGGCTGGCCGGGTGCCTGCGGCGAAGGGTCCGTGGAGGGCAGCGCTGGAGCGGGTGGGGACGGTGCAGCTGCGGGATGGGAGCGTTTATACGAATGCGCGGACGCTGGTGCCGGTGGTGGTGATGGCGGGGGTGTGGCTGCTGGTGAACCTGGGTGCGGCGGGGGATGTGCGGGGATTGATGAACCGGTCGGTTGGTATACGGCATTTGCTGGTGGCGGTGGGGTTGGCTACGTTGTGGAATGTTTGGCTGACGCTGAGTGGGTACTCGGCTGAGCGGGGAATGGCGGCGGAGTTGAAGCGGGTTGCGTGGGCGAGTGTGGCTTGCGGGGCGTTGCCGCTGGGGGAGAACCTGGCGAGGGGATTGTATGGGCAGGGGTTTTTGCTGGGGGAGTTGACGACGGCGGGTTTGCTGTTGGTTTCATACGCTCTGCTGGGTGTGTTTGTAGCGGGGGCGATGGTGCTGCCGAGGCTGGGGCGCAGGCGGATGGCGCTGGTGGTGGGGTCGGGACGCAGGGCGGAGATGATGAAAGACGCGCTGCTTCAAGAGAGTGGGCGGCTGGAGATTTTTGGGTGCGTGGATGATGAATATTTTGGTGACGATGAGGCAGGGGATAACTTTCTGGGTCCGATCAGCGGGCTGGCTGATTTGTTGAAGCGGTATCCGATTGAGGTGGTGCTGATCGGGCTGCCGGTGAAGAGCAAGTATGACGAGATTCAACGGGTGATCGATGTGTGCGAGGCGACGGGGGTGGAGTCGCATACGATGCAGGAGGCTTTTCGGCGGACGCGGCCGCGGTTGGTGCGGCGGGGGGATGCGGTGGGGGTGGAGACGCAGACGCTGGGGCGGTTGGTTAAGCGGGGGATCGACCTGGTGGGCGGGGCGGCGCTGGTGGTGGTGTTTGCGCCGGTCATGATGGCGGCGGCGCTGGCGGTGCGGCTGACGAGTGCGGGGCCGGTGCTGTTTGTGCAGAAGCGGTATGGGTGCAATCGGCGGCTGTTCCCGATGTTCAAGTTTCGGTCGATGGTGGTGGATGCGGAGGCGCGGCAGGCGGGGCTGGAAAGCGCGAACGAGGCGGCGGGACCGGTGTTCAAGCTGAAGCGGGATCCCCGGGTGACGCGGGTTGGGGCGTTTTTGCGGCGGACGTCGATCGATGAGTTGCCGCAGCTTTTCAATGTGCTGCGGGGGGAGATGTCGCTGGTGGGGCCGAGGCCTTTGCCTACGCGGGATGTTTCGCGGTTTGAGGAGGCCTGGTTGCTGAGGCGGTTTAGTGTGCGGCCGGGGCTGACTTGTTTGTGGCAGGTGAAGGGGCGGAGCGATACTTCATTTGATCAGTGGATCAAGTTGGATTTGGAATATATCGATGGGTGGTCGCTGGGGCTGGATGCGAAGATTTTGATGATGACGGTGCCGGCGGTTTTGCGGGGGAGTGGGGCGGTTTAGAGGGGTGTCCGTTGAGGCTGCATGAGGCGTTAGAAGTGGATCCGTCGGCGACCCTGAATGAAGAGCAGGGCCAGGTACTGTTTGGCTCGTTCTTTAGAGCCCGATGAAGCCCAAAAAACAGCAAATCCCACGGGCTTAAGCCCGCTTAGGCGGTAAGTCAGAATGTCCGGGCTAAAGCCAGGACCTATCTCAGAAGCAAAAGCAGCGACACCAGCCATTCGTCAGACACTAGCTAAATCTTCAATCCTTCTCTGCAGACTTTCGTGGGGCTGAAGCCCACGCTAATCCGGTCGCTCTTGGGTGGGTTAGAGGTTTTTGCGGATGAAGCGGCGGGTGGTTTCGGCTACGAAGCCGAAGAGTACGTGGGTGGCCATTTCACTGGCTTTTTCGCGAGTGGACTGGTTGGCGGGTTCGGCGGAGAGGCCGAGGGCGGGGAGGGCGCCTTCATGGGTGAGGGCCATGAGGGTCATGCCGAAGTTGGCTCCGTCACGGGCGGTGGCGGCGGGGTAGTACTCGGCTAGGGCGCCGTAGGCTGCGCCGGCGGCGGCACCGAAGGCCCAGTGGATGGTTTCGGTGGCGATTGTTTTGGTGGGCTCGTCAAGAGGGTGGCCGGCTACTTTTTCGGCCAGGACGGCGGGGGGCTCGGGCTCGCCGTGGGTGCGGGGCGGGTAGAGCCTTTCCGCGGCGGTTTTGGCGGCGGTGGCGACGATGCCGGCGAAGAGGCCGGCGATGAGACCCTTGGCGAGGGACTTGTCCTGGACGGTTTCATGGGACTGGGCTTCGGCGGGTTGGGCGAGTTTTTTCTCGACAAAGTCTACGAGCATGTTGACGGGCATGGAAGTCATGGGTGGGGCCTCGGGTGGTGTGATGCGGGTTTGATGAGGGTGGTTGGTGGGGTGGCTAGAGGTTGGGGAGAGACCCAGGTCACGCGATGAGACTGCGTGGCCTGGGGCACCCCAAACGTGTCTGAGGCAGGCGCTATTCGATGTAGGCGAGGGGGTCGGTGCGGTCGATGGCGGGAGCTATGCGGGTGGGGCGGAGGATGGCGGTTAGGAGGGTGGCTATCACGAGGTTCAACGCGAGCGCGGGTATCGCAGCGTACATGGGGCCGATGTGAGGGATGGGGTAGACGGAGGATTTCATGCCGAGGGAGATGGCCATGGAGGAACCGGTGGCGATGCCGGTGAGGAGGCCGGCGAGGAGAGCCCAGGGGTGGAACCATCGGGTGAAGGCGGAGAGGGCTACGGCGGGGAACAGCTGGGCGATCCAGATGCCGCCGAGAAGCTGCATTTCAATGGCGTAGGGGGCGGGGAGTTTGAGGACGAAGGCGAGGGCGCCGAACTTGACGGCGAGAGAGACGAACCTGGCGAGGGAGGCTTCCTGGCGGGGCGTCATGGGGCTGGCTCCAAAGAGGGGGCGGAGCTCGCCGACGAGGTTGCGGGTGAAGAGGTTGGAGGCGGCGATGGACATGATGGCGGCGGGAACGAGGGCTCCGATGGCTATGGCGGCGAGGCAGAAGCCGGCGAAGGCGGGGGAGAACATTTTGAGAAAGAGGAGAGGGACGACGGAGCTGGTGTCTTTGGTCTCAATGCCGGCGGCGAGGGCGGCGTAGCCGAGCAGGGCGATGAGGCCGAGGAGCAGCGAGTAGGCGGGGAGCATGGCGGCATTGCGGCGGACGGTATTGGCTGAGCCGGCGCTGAGGACCGCGGTGGCGGTGTGGGGGTAGAGCATCAACGCGATGGCGGAGCCTACGGCGAGGGTGCTGTAGCCGAGGTACTGGGCGGGGCGGAGGGCGATGGAGGCGGGTGGGGTGTGGAGGGCGAGGGCGTGCGAGGCAGAAGCGAACATGGCCGCGTAGCCGCCGAGCTTGTGGGGGATGTAGGTGAGGGCGACGAGGACCATGATGTAGAGCATGAAGTCCTTGACGATGGCGATGACGGCGGGGGCGCGGAGGCCCGAGGAGAAGGTGTAGGCGGAGAGGATGAGGAAGGAGAGGGCGAGGGGCCACTCGCCGTGGATGCCGAGGGCGGCGATGACGACGCGGATGCCTACAAGCTGGAGGGCGATGTAGGGCATGGTGGCGATGATGCCGGTGAGGGCGACGGCGATGGTGAGGGGCGGGAAGGAGAAGCGGCCGGCGACGAAATCGGCCAGGGTGACGTAGCCGTGGCGGTTGCAGACCTGCCAGATGCGGGGGAGGAAAAACATCATGAGGGGGTAGCCGAGGACGGCGTAGGGGACGGCGAAGAAGCCTACGGCGCCGGCACCGTAGAGGGCTGCGGGGACGGCGATGACGGTGTAGGCGGTGTAGGTGTCGCCACCGATGAGGAACCAGGTGACCCAGGTGCCAAAGGATCGTCCGGCGAGGCCCCATTCTTCAAGGGTGTGCATGTCGAGCGGGCGTCGCCAGCGTGCGGCGTAGAAGCCGGCGAGGGTGACGAGGGCGAAGAAGAGGAGGAAGACGGCGAGTGCGGTGGTTTGCATGGATGAGGAGAATGGTAGCCGATTTTGGGGAAACAGGAACGCGGATCAGGGCGGATCACGGCGGGATAAAAGCGGATAGAACAGGTACGGTAACGGGCGGCCCTGGACGTCTTGGGGCCAACAAGCAGCGGCAGTGGCCGGAACAGACAACAGCCGAGAACCAATATGGAGACGCTGGCTTCGTCAGAATGACGGCGGCTTGTTGCGCGGTGGTGGTGGGTTGGCCTTCGAAGCGTTTTTGTGGTGGCTGGGGCTACTTGAGGCTGGGGCCGCCTTCTTGCCATTCGTAGACTACGATGCCCAGGTCGCCGAGGGTTTTGATGGCGGCTTCCATGTTGCGGCGGAGCTCGGGGCGGGCGGATTGGGGGGCGTCGTGGGCTTCTTCCACGGCTATGACGCGGCCATAGGGCCAGGCAGTGGTGGGGACGGCGTTGAGGGCGGCGGGGAGGTCGGCGGTGCGGACGTTGAGGTCCTGGCGGCGGGCACCGACGGGGCGGAGGATGCCGCCGACGCCGAGGTCTGAGGAGTTGGCGTCGGCTACGGTGACGTGGAGGGTGACCATGGAGCCCTGGATGGTGAGGTAGGGGTTCTCCCAGGAGGTGAGGGTTTTGATGGCGAGGTAGCGGGTCTTGGAGGGTGGGGGGATCTGGTCGAGGTCCTGGCGGACTACGTCGAGCTGGCGGCGGTCTGAGGAGGCGGCCGCTGTGGTGGGGGTCGAGGATTTGCAGGCGGTGAGGGCGAGGGTCAGGGTGAGGAAGAGGATGGGAGTGCGCACGTTAGTCAGGATAACTTACGCTCGGGGAGAATAAGCAAGGGCAACGGCAAATACGGAAATTCTGGCTGCGCCAGAATGACGGCATCCTGGTTGGAGTGGACCCACTCATCGCGATGGGACTGCGATGAATGGGGCACGGGGACCAGTTCCGTCTATTTGCCGGTGAAGACTGGGGGGCGTTTTTCGAGGAAGGCGTTGGTGCCTTCGCGCTTGTCTTCGGTGTCGCAGAGCTGGCCGAAGATGTGGGCTTCGAGGGCGAGGGCCTCGTCGAGGGGGAGGTGGGCACCGTCGCGGACGGCGCGGATGTTGGCGGCGAGGGCGAGGGGGCCGAAGGCGGCCATTTTGAGGGCGAGGGCGTGGGCGGTGGGGAGGAGGTCGGCGGGGGGAACGACCTGGTCGACGAGGCCGAGGCGCAGGGCTTCCGTGGCGGAGATCATGTCGCCGGTGAGGAGGAGGCGGAGGGTGGCGGAGGGACCGATGAGACGGGGGAGCCGCTGGGAGCCGCCGTAGCCGGGGAGGAGGCCGAGCTTGATTTCAGGCTGGCCGAGGCGTGCGGTTTCAGAGGCGAGGCGGAGAGTGCAGGACATGGCGAGCTCGCAGCCGCCGCCGAGAGCGAAGCCGTTGATGCAGGCGATGGTGGGCTTGCCGGAGGTTTCGATGAGGTGCATGACGGCCTGGCCGCGGAGGGCGGACTGGCGGCCGGTGGCGCTGGTGGCGTGGACGAGCTCGTTGATATCGGCGCCGGCGGCGAAGGCTTTTTCACCGGCGCCGGTGAGGAGGATCGCCTTGATGGCGGGGTCGGCGATGAGGTGGGTAAAGACGGCTTCGAGGTCATTGAAGACTTGCTTGTTGAGGGCGTTGAGGACCTGGGGGCGGTTGAGGGTGACGGTTGCGATGGGGCCTTCGGTGGCGAGGAGAAGCGTTTCGTAGGGCATGGATGACCAGTGTAAGGCACGAGGGGGGCGGGATGGAATGGGTGAGGGCGCGGCGGTTACAATCGAACTTATGATTAAAGGGATGACGATCGTCGAGCGGGTTGGGAGCGACGATGAATACAAGAGTTTGCGGGGGCTCCTGGCTTCGCTGGGGTTTGAGGCGGGCAAGGGCTGGAAGGATGCTACGGGTGAGGGTAGCGCCTTTCTGGCTCCGCTGGGGAACCTGGAGATTGTTACGGGGCGGATGCCGGCGGTGCCCAAGGTGCTGATTGAAGTGACGCAGCTGGACCATGTGCACGCGGCCGTGGCGAAGTGGATGGACGGCGCGGGTGGGCTGGGGCCGGTGGAAGCGACGCACTGGAACTCGCGGCTGTTCCGGGTGAAGCTATCGCGGGAGATGGAGGTTGGGTTCTGGGAGAGCGAAGACCCTATGCATGGGGTGGAACCGGCGATCGAGGGTGGGGTGACGGCGGAGGGGATGCGGTTTGCGATTGTGACGACGCGGTGGAACACGGTGATTACGGACAGACTGCTGCAGGGGGCGCTGGATTGTCTCAGGCGGAGCGGTGCGGCTCGCGAAGATGTGCAGGTGGTGCGGGTGCCGGGTGCGTGGGAGGTGCCGAATGCGGCGCGGACGCTGGCGGAGAGTGGGCGGGTGGATGCGGTGATCGCGCTGGGGTGCCTGTTGCGGGGGGAGACGGCGCATTATGAGGCGATTTATACGGAAGTGGCGCGGGGAATCGGGCAAAGCCAGCAGGAGACGGGCGTGCCGCATGCGTTTGGCGTGCTGACGTGCGAGACGCTGGAACAGGCGCTGGACCGGGCTGGGCTGAAGGCTGGGAACAAGGGTTTTGAAGCCGCGAGTGCGGCTGTGGAGATGGTTTCGGTGCAACGACAGATTCGAGGCAAACGCTAGTGGGTACGAGGCGCAAGAGCAGGGAACTGGCGATGCAGATGTTGTTCCAAGGCGATTTAGGTAAGCAGACGCCGGATGAGGTGCGGAAGCTTTTCTGGGCGAGCGTGGTGGATGTGGACGATGAGACGCGGGGGTTTGCGGAGGATCTGCATCGGGTGGCTACTAGCCGGGCTGTTGAGGTGGATGCGCTGATCGAGACGCACTCGCAGAACTGGCGGCTGGAACGGATGCCGGTGGTGGACAGGAATTTGCTGCGGTGTGGGATTGCGGAGATGCTGGGGTTTCCGAAGACGCCGGCTGCGATTGTGATCAATGAATCGCTGGAGGTGGCGAGGCGGTATGCTGCGCCGGAGTCGATTCACTTTTTGAATGGGGTGCTGGATGCGGTGGCTAGGGATTTGATGAAGGCGCGGCTGGGGTAGGGTGAATCGCGTCTGGTTGGGAAAGCGCGAAAAAGCCCGAGGCTGAAGAGGCGGCTGAAAACTATTGAGTGCCGCGCCTTTAGAAGGCCCGGAGCTAGGTAGTGTCGACGAATCCTTTGGAGCCCGATGAAGCCCAGAAAACAGCAAATCCCAGGGGCTGAAGCCCGCCTAGCCGGTAAGTTAGAATGTCCGGGCTAAAGCCCGGACCTATCTCAGAAGCAAAAACAATGGCACCAGCGATTCGTCAGATACCACCTAAAGCCCCATTCAAGCCATTGAAGTTATTCGTGTGGCTGAAGTCCCACGTTAATCAAACGGGCTTTCAGCAGCCTCCGAAGTCCCACGCACCCACCGGAACGGCATTGTGCCATGATAAACCCCACCTCACGCGATGAGACAGCGTGAGATGGGGCACCCAATGCGTTTCATTTTCCGACACCTGTGCAGGGGTTAGCTGGTGGCTTTGCGGGGGCGTTGGACTAGGAGGTCGGGGGTGGCGGGGGTGGTGCCTCCGTTGATGTTGGGGAGGGCGGGGACTACGGGGGTGAGGGTGTCGGTGAAGCCGGTGGTGCCGCGGGTGAGGCGGTGGACTACGTTGTCGCCGGAGGTGCCGGTGTAGAGGGTCTGGTTGTCCGTGGAGATGACGCCTTTGACGGGGGCGATGGGGGTGCCGGCGGCGGTAGTCTGGAGGGGAATGTTGGTGAGGGCCATGGTGCCGACGTTGTACTGAGGGACTACGGCGCCGGTGCCGGTGTAGGTGACGAAGGCGAAGGCGGAGTCGGAGGTGGGGAGGACGTCTACGATGCCGGCGCCGGTGGCGGTGCTGACGTTGTAGGAAGGGTTGGTGGTGGCGTAGGGGATGGGTTTGGCGACGGTGAAGGCGAGGTTGGCGGCGGGGGCGTCGGTGAAGAGGACGGGGCAGGCACCGGATTTGGCGTTGGTGTTGAGAGCGACGAAGTTGGTGGGGGTGGCGCCGAGGATATGGACACCGTCGTTGGTGGCGGCTACGCGGGTCGCCGGGTATGCGGCGGCGGCGTCGGCGAGGGGATAGAAGGTGTCTGAGGTGGTGGTGTTGTAGCCGGTGCCGTTGGTGACGACGGTGGGGCAGTTGGTGCGGGCGGTGATGGGGTTCGTGACGCCGTTGCCGAGGTAAATGCCGGCGTTGGGGACGGTGACGGTGACGTCAGAGGCGACGCTGGCGAGGGGGACGGCGATCCAGCCGGTCTGGGCGGTGTAGGTGAGGAGGCGGCCGTCGGTGGTGGTGATGTAGACGGTCTGGGAGTCCGGGGTGAAGGTGGCGCGAGTGGCGACACCGCCATACTGGGTCTGAATGGTGCCGCCGGCGCTGTAGAGGTAGATGAGGTTGCGGGTGGGATCTGTGACGACGACGGTGCCGTTGTTGGGGGCGACGGCGATGACGAGGCCGGAGAGCTGGATGTCCTGGCGGGAGAGGACGATGGAGGAGTTGGAGACGGTAAGGACCATGATCTCGTTGGGAGTGCCCATGTAGATTTCAGAGAGGTCGTTTGAGAGGACCATGGAGTTTGGGGCGTAGGGGAGGCGGATGGGGGCGGGCTGGGTGGTGAGGGTGAAATCGATCGGCTGGAGGTACTGGGACTGGGTGGAGGCGATGTAGAGGATGGTGGAGTTTGCGGTGCCGGTGGCGTTGATGATGACGGGATTGGAGGTGGTAGGGGTGCCGTTGTTGTAAAGGCCGATCTGGTTGAAGGCGGAGGGATTGCAGGAACTGGGCTGGCAGAGGGCGGTGATGGTGGCGGTGCCGGGGAAAGTGGGGGTGATGGCGGCGGTGGTGGCGGGGATGGCGACGGGATTGGTGGAGGTGTACTCGAGGGCGACGTTGGTGATGGGGTTGTTGTTGGTGTCGAGGACGGTGGCAACGAGGTTCTGGGTGACGTTTTGCGAGATGGTAATGGGTGCCGTGGGGGCGGTGGTAGAACCGACGGTGGTGAGGGTGATGGTTTTGGGCGGGCAGGTGGAGAAGAAGCCGACGTTCGAGGAGGACTGCGAGGTGGCGGCGTTGATGATGGTGGAGCCGGGTGCGGCGGCTGTGGCGATGCCGTTCTGGTCAATGGTGACGATGCCGGGGGTGGTGGAGGAGAAGGTGAGGGGGCCTACCTGGCAGGAGATATTGGCGGCGCCGGAGAAGGTGCGGGCGGCGAGCTGGGCGGCGTTGTTCTGGGAGACGCAGCGGTCACCGCTGTAGCCGTTGGTGACGGTGATGGCGTCGGTGAGGCAAGCGTTGACCTGGGTGGTGGTGTAGCAGTTGCTGGCTGGGTCCAAGGTGCAGTTGGTGGAGGGCGAGCCGAGAATGATGCTGGAAACGATGGGGTGGACGAAGACGGGGATGGCGTTGGAGACGACGCCGCCGGAGGTTGCGGTGATGAAGGCGGTGCCGGTGGTGGTGGCGGGGGTGCAGGTGGTGTAGTCGGGGATGTTGCCGGTATTGCGGTTCCAGGAGCCGGCGCAGATGCGGCCGGAGGCGGGGACGATATCGACGAGGTTGATATTGGTGGTGCCGTAGACGACGGCGGTGGGGGTGACGGAGGAGCCCTTGCAATCCTTGCCGGAGGGCGTGCTGGCCGAGCCGATGGCGCCCTGGTTGAAGGAGAGGCCGGTGAGACGTGGCTCGAGGTCGATGCTGGTGAGCTGGCCGACGACGAGGCCGTTGTTGGCGCCGTTGCAATAGTCGGTGGGGGCGGATTTGCTGCAGCCGGAGAGGGAGATGCCGAAGGGGACGGCGAAGAACAGGAGAGCTATGAGGGAAGCGATACGGCGCATGCGTTGGTCGACCTTTGTCCGTAGCAGCCCTGGGGGGTACGGGTGTTGCGAAAGTGCTGGGGGATTCCCAGAGAGTAGTTTAGAAGTTCGCTCCGATGGAAGCAAATGGAGGGTTGTGGGTTTAGACGTGGGGCGGGGGGAAAGGGGTGCGGGGGCTTTCCGGGAAACCCAGGTCACGCGCTGAGGCCTGCGTGGCCTGGGGCACCCCGCTGCTCGGCTGGCTTACTGGGCGGGCATGTTTTCTGTGAACCAGGCTACTTCGCGGGCTTCGAGGTCGCGGATGTGGGCTGGGTCGCGGAAGCCGTGGCCTTCGTTGGGGAAGACGACGAGCTGGGTTTTGACTCCTTCAGCGCGGAGGGCGTGCCAGAATTCGAAGGACTGGGGGGCGGGGCATTCGCCGTCACGGTCGCCTACGACGACGAGGGTGGGGGTCTTGACCTGCTTGATGAAGTTGATGGCGGAGGATTTGGCGTAGACGGCAGGGTCATCGTAGACGGTGGCGCCGAAGAAGGGGACCATCCACTGGTCGATGGAATTTTCACCGTAGTAGGAGAGCCAGTCGGAGAGGCCGGCACCGGCTACGGCGGCGCGGAAGCGGGTGGTCTGGGTGACGCCGAACATGGTCATGAAGCCGCCGTAGGACCAGCCCATGAGACCCTCGCGGTGCTTGTCGATGGCGGTGATTTTGGACTCGATGGAGTCCATGCCGGCGGTGATGTCGCGGAGGTCGCCGTAGCCGAAGTCTTTACGGTTGGCGGCCGTGAATTTTTCACCTTGACCGAAGCTGCCGCGGGGGTTGGGGGCCAGGACGAAGTAGCCGAGTTCGGACCAGACGGGGTTGGCGAAACCGGCGCCGGCGGAGGCGGACGGGCCGCCGTGGACGATGACGAGGAGAGGGTACTTTTTGGTGGCGTCGTAATTTACGGGGTAGGTGAGCCAGCCCTGGACGTTGAAGCCTTCATTGGTCCAGTTGACATTTTCTACGTGGGCGGTGGAGTGGATGCCGTCGTTGAGGTGGGTGATCTGGGTGGTTTTGCCGAAGGGACCGGTGAAGATTTCGGGGGCCTGGGCGTGGCCGGAAGCGACGAAGGCGAGCTTGCCGGTGGTGGAGACGGAGATGGCGTTTTTGATGGGTCCGCCGGAGACGGAGACTTCGCCGAGGTCGGCCTGGGCGTCCTGGGTGCGGGTGGAGACGGTGTAGTCCGTGAGGAGGTCGTGGCCGCGGCGCTCTTCGACGAAGCCGATGGAGTTATTGCCGGTCCAGGCGAGGTAGGTGGGGGTGCCGTCGATGTTGGGAGTGACGTCGGTGGGGGTGTTGTTGGTGGCGGTGGCGGGGATGGTCCAGATGTCGCCGCCGGTGGAGCCCTGGTCTGACATGAGGCCGCCGATGAAGGCGATCTGTTTGCCGTCGGGGGAGAAGCGGGGGACGGCGATCTGGAGGCCTTTGAGGGCGGTGGGGGTGGTGGCGGGGTCGAAGAGGACGTGGGGCGTGGAGGCATTCAGGTTGTATAGGCTTTGGGTGTAGAGCTTGGCGATCCACCAAGTATTTTCGCCCGGGGGATTGGCGGCGATGTAGGTGACCTCGGGCTTAGCCGGATTGTAGGCGAACTCGTAGACGTGAAGGCCTGGGGGGCTAATCCATTGACCTTTGCCCGAGGCTATCGGCACGCCGTAGACGCGCTGAATCTCAACGCCATCTTCGCCGATGACGCCGGACCAGGGGGTCATGGCGGCGAGCGCGCCGGCGGAACGGGTGGCGTTTTCTACGAAGAGGAAGGCGATGGACCCGCCGTCGGGCGAGAAGGCGGCTTGCTGGAAGAGGCCTTTGAGGTGGGTGAGCTGGCGGACTTCGCCGGTGGGGCGGGAGTAGAGGAAGATCTGATCCTGGCCCGGGGCGTCGTCTTTAGAGGTGCAGGAGGAGGTGAAAGCGAGGGTTTGGGAGTCGGGGCTCCAGACGGGGGAGGAGTTGGAGCAGGCGGTCTGGCCGTTGGGGGCGACGAGTTTTTCTTTGGCGGGGTCCGGGTTGGTGGCGGCGATGAGGTGGAGGGTGTTGCCTTCACGCTGGCGGACGGTGTAGGCGATGAGGGTGCCATCGGGGGAGATGGCGACCTGGCCGGGGGCGTGGAGGCCGGTGGATTTGGCGTGGATGGCGGCGAGGCGGGGGTCGGGGTTGGCGAGCGGGGCCATGGCGGCGGGGGTGCCGGATTGGGCGTGCAACGCGAGGGGGACGAGGGCGGCGAGGGCGAGCAGGCGGTGGCAGGGGTGCATGGTGGAACGGTATCACGGGGTTCGCCCAGGGTCTAAGGGAACTAGCGGGTTACGTGGCAATCGACGAACTTGAAGGCGAAGCTGGCGACGTTGGTGACGGTGAAGCTGACGTTCTGGGGCAGGAGGAAGGTATCGACGGGAGCGTAGGTGGCGTTCATGACGACGTGGGTGGCGGGGGCGGAGGGTGGTGCGTGGGATTCGGACTCGAGGCGAGTGAGGAGGAGGCCTTTGGGGGATGGGGTGAAGGTGAAGTCGCTTTCAGCGACCTGTTGACCGGGCAGGGGGAGGGCTGCTATCTTTATGTGGTTGCAGGATTACCGTATTTCGTTCGGTCTGTGGGTACGATACAGGCTGTTTTGCGGTATACTTGTCTAGTTGAGCAATAGCTGTACCGCGGTATCTTTCGGCTGCATTGAGAGATTGTTTTCCGCGGCCCTTCGCAAACGCGACTGCGAATACCCTTCACCTGAATGGGCTATGCGGTCGGGAACAGCGAAACGGAGCCGGCCTGAGATTCTGGTTGTGGTTTGACCGGTTCAGTGTGCGGTCACCGTCGACTGTGTTTTCGTCTGAATGGATGATTCATCCTGTGACAGGCGTACACCCTGGGGAAAATTTCTACGCGAGGCGCTTCAGCGTCCTCACGTTTTCGTGCGTTGTGGTTGTGGTTGTGGTTGTGGTTGTGGTTGTGGTTGTGGTTTTGATTTTGGAGGATGTACAGTGCCTACGTTTCATCAGCTCGTCAAGCAGGGTCGGACGCCGACACGTTATAAGACCGCCTCGCCGGCATTGCAGGGTTCGCCGCAGCGGCGTGGGGTTTGCACCCGCGTTTACACCCAGACGCCCAAGAAGCCAAACTCTGCGCTGCGCAAGGTTGCGCGTGTACGGCTGACGAACGGGATTGAGGTTACGACCTACATTCCGGGTATCGGGCATAACCTGCAGGAGCACTCGATTGTGCTGATCCGCGGGGGCCGTGTGAAGGATCTGCCGGGTGTTCGTTACCACGTAGTGCGTGGAACGCTGGACTCGGTTGGCGTGGCCAAGCGGATGCAGAGCCGGTCGAAGTATGGCGCGAAGCGTCCGAAGGCTGCGAAGTAAGAGTAGTGAGTGATCAGTTGTCCGTGGTCAGCAACAGCAGAGATTTACAGGTTCAGTGGCTTGAGAAGTCCGGCCCTGAAGGAAGACGAGAAAGAGAAGAGTTATGCCTAGAAAAGGTTATATTGCAAAGCGTGAAGTGAGCCCGGACCCGATCTATCAGTCGACCCTGGTGACGAAGTTTGTGAACAGCATGATGTGGGGCGGCAAAAAGTCGACCGCGCAGGGCATCTTCTACGAGGCGATGACGAACCTCGAGGCGAAGGGCGGCGACGAGGCTCTGAAGCTGTTCAAGAAGGCTGTCGAGAACTGCAAGCCGCTGCTCGAAGTGAAGAGCCGGCGTGTGGGTGGCGCGAATTACCAGGTGCCGATTGAAGTGCTGCCCGAGCGGCGGACTTCGCTGGCGATCCGGTGGCTGGTGAGCTATGGCCGGTCGCGTGGCGAAAAGGGCATGGTCGACAAGCTGACGGCGGAGCTGCTGGATGCGGCGAACGGGCGCGGCGCGGCGATGAAGAAGAAGGAAGACGTTCACCGGATGGCTGAGGCGAACAAGGCTTTCGCACACTATCGCTGGTAAGCAGTTGTTTTTGAAATGGTTCTAACCGCAGGCTGAAGGTCTGCAGAGAAGAGATACTACCGTGGCACGCACTATACCGCTCAATCGTTGCCGGAATATCGGGATCATGGCGCACATCGACGCCGGAAAGACGACGACGACCGAACGCATTCTCTTTTATACGGGCATCACGCACCGTATCGGCGAAGTGCACGAAGGCACGGCGACGATGGATTGGATGGAGCAGGAGCAGGAGCGCGGCATTACGATTACTTCCGCCGCGACGACCTGCACTTGGAAGAACCAGCGGATCAACATCATCGATACCCCGGGCCACGTGGACTTTACCGCTGAGGTAGAGCGCAGCCTGCGGGTGTTGGATGGTGCGGTGGCTTGCTTCGACGCGGTGGCCGGTGTGCAGCCACAGTCTGAAACGGTGTGGCGCCAGGCGGACAAGTACAAGGTGCCGCGGGTCTGCTTCATCAACAAGATGGATAAGGCCGGCGCGGACGCGGTGTATGCGACGTCGACCATTGTCGATCGGCTGGGTGCACGGGCGATTCCGATCAACATCCAGATTGGCGCGGAGGCGAAGTTCCTTGGCGTGGTCGATCTGGTGACGATGAAGGCCATCCTGTGGCACGACGAGACGATGGGCGCGGAGTACTCGATTGAAGAGATTCCGGCCGACCTGCTCGAGACGGCAAAGACGGCGCGTGCGGTGCTGATCGAAGCGGTCGCGGACTCTGACGATGAGGTGATGAACCTCTATCTCGAGGGCGAAGAGCCGACCGAGGCGCAGTTGAAGACGGCGATTCGCAAGGCGACGATTGCGATGAACATCTTCCCGGTTCTGTGCGGGTCATCGTTCAAGAACAAGGGTGTGCAGACGCTGCTGGATGCGGTGGTCGACTATCTGCCGAGCCCGCTTGATATTCCTCCGATGATCGGTCATGACCCAGACGACATGGAGAAGGAAATTATCCGCAAGCCGGAAGATTCCGAGCCGCTTTCCGCGCTTGGTTTCAAGATCATGACGGACCCGTTTGTGGGTCAGTTGATCTTTATCCGGGTGTACTCGGGTGTGTTGAAGACGGGCGATTCGGTATTGAATCCGCGGACCGGCAAGACCGAGCGTATTGGGCGTCTGCTGAAGATGCATGCGAACAAGCGCGAAGAGATCACCGAGATTATGGCGGGCGATATCTGCGCCGCGGTCGGGCTGAAGAACCTGGTGACGGGCGATACGATCTGCTCGGACAAGTCGCCGGTGGTGCTCGAGTCGATCGACTTCCCGAAGCCTGTGATCGAGGTTGCCGTCGAGCCGAAGACCAAGGCCGACCAGGAGAAGATGGGCGTCGCGTTGTCGAAGCTGGCGCAGGAAGATCCTACGTTTAATGTGCGGACTGACATCGATTCCGGCCAGACGATTATTGCCGGGATGGGTGAGCTGCACCTTGAGATCATCGTCGACCGCATGATGCGCGAGTACAAGGTCGAGGCGAATGTCGGCAAGCCGCAGGTGAACTATCGTGAGACGATACGTTCGAATGCGGAGGCTGAAGGGAAATATATTCGGCAGACGGGCGGCTCGGGTAACTACGGCCATGCCAAGATCCGCATTTCTCCGAACGAGCCTGGCAAAGGTTATGAGTTTACCAACGACACCAAGGGCGGTACGGTGCCGAAGGAATACATCAAGCCGATCGACCAGGGGATCCAGGAAGCGATGCAGGGCGGCGTGCTGGCCGGCTATGAAATGGTCGACATCAAGGTGAGCTTGTACGACGGTTCGTATCACGATGTGGACTCGAATGAAATGGCATTCAAGATTGCCGGATCGATGGCTTTCAAGGAAGCTGCTCGCAAGGCGAAGCCGGTACTCCTGGAGCCGGTGATGGCGGTCGAAGTGACTGTGCCCGAGGATTACATGGGTACGATCATTGGCGATCTGAACAGCCGTCGCGGACGCATTGAAGGCATGGAGATGGTTGGCAATACGCAGGCGATTCGTGCGAGTGTGCCGCTGTCTACGATGTTTGGATATGCGACGCACATGCGCGGCGCGACGCAGGGTAGAGCGAATTACTCGATGCAGTTCAAGCAGTATGAAGAAGCGCCGCGGTCGGTTTCAGAAGAAATCATTGCGAAGCAGACGGGCAAAGATAAGTAAGATAAGTAAGTCAAGTAAGTCGAACTGAGTAACTGCGAGTTATAGGTTAGAGGAGAAAAGCAATGGGTAAGGAAAAGTTTGACCGGTCTAAACCGCATGTGAATATTGGCACGATTGGTCACATCGACCATGGCAAAACGACGTTGACCGCGGCGATTACGAAGGTGTTGAGCAAGCACAACCCGCACAACAAGTTTCGTTCGTTCGACACGATTGATAACGCTCCTGAAGAGCGTGAGCGCGGCATTACGATTTCGACCAGCCACGTGGAGTATGAGACGCCGAATCGGCATTATGCGCACGTCGACTGCCCGGGCCACGCGGACTATATCAAGAACATGATTACCGGTGCGGCGCAGATGGACGGCGCGATCCTGGTGGTTGCGGCGACCGACGGTCCGATGCCTCAGACCAAGGAGCACGTGCTGCTGGCGCGGCAGGTTGGCGTTCCGTTCATCGTGGTGTTTTTGAACAAGTGCGATGCGGTCGAGGACGAAGAGCTGATCGAACTGGTTGAGATGGAAGTGCGTGAGCTTCTGTCGAAGTACGACTATCCGGGCGACGATACGCCGATCGTTCGTGGCTCTGCACTGGGCGCGCTGAATGGCGAGGCTGAGTGGGAAGCGAAGATCGACGAGCTGATGGAGGCGGTGGACAAGTTTATTCCGCAGCCTGAGCGTGCGGTCGACCTGCCGTTCCTGATGCCGATCGAGGATATTTTCTCGATTTCCGGGCGTGGGACTGTGGTGACGGGCCGTATCGAGCGGGGCAAGGTGAAGGTTGGCGAGGCTTGCGAGATTGTGGGCTTTGGCGATACGCAGCCTACGGTTTGCACGGGCGTCGAGATGTTCAAGAAGCAGCTGGATGAGGGTCTGGCGGGCGATAATGCCGGGTTGTTGCTGCGCGGTATCGCGAAGGAAGCGGTGCAGCGTGGGATGGTTCTGGCCAAGCCTGGTTCGATCAAGCCGCACACCGAGTTTAAGGGCGAGGTGTACGTGCTGAGCAAGGAAGAAGGTGGCCGGCATACCCCGTTCTTCAACGGCTATCGTCCGCAGTTTTACTTCCGGACCACGGACGTGACGGGCTCGGCGAAGCTGCCGGAAGGCACCGAGATGTGCATGCCTGGCGATAACATCCAGCTGGCGATCACGCTGCATACGCCGGTGGCGATGGAAAAGGGTCTGCGGTTTGCGATTCGTGAAGGCGGCCGGACGGTGGGCGCTGGGACGATTTCGGAAATTATCAAGTAGTGCGTTGGTAGTGGAACGGGAACTGGTGGTTGGTGTAGAAGTTCATCGCCGCCAGTTACTCAAAACGATCTTTAGCTTGTAAGTGGAAAGTAGTGAGTGACATGGCTGGACAGAGAATCAGAATTCGTTTGAAGGCTTATGACTACCGGGTGCTGGACACGTCGACCGGTGAGATTGTGGAGACGGCAAAGCGCACGGGCGCACAGGTTGCGGGGCCGATTCCGCTACCCACGATGAAGAACAAGTACTGCGTGCTGCGTTCGCCGCACGTGGACAAGAAGTCCCGCGAGGCTTTTGAGATTAGGACGCACAAGCGCTTGATCGACATTCTGGAGCCGACGCAGCAGACCGTAGACGCGCTGATGAAGCTCGATCTGCCGGCCGGCGTGGACGTCGAAATCAAGACGGTTCAGAAGTAGTTCGGAAGTAAGTATTAAGTTAGACCGGCAGTGCCCAGACGGGCATGATGAGGAAAGGGAAACGATATGTCAGTAGTTGGAATTTTGGGCAAGAAGATTGGCATGACGCAGATTTTCGACGAGCGCGGCGACGTGCATCCGATCACTGTGTTGAAGGCTGGCCCGTGTGTGATCACGCAGCTGAAGACGATGGCGATTGACGGCTATGACGCGGCGCAGATTGGCTATGTGGATTTTGTGAAGGCGAGCAAGATCAACAAGGCGATGACGGGCCACTTTGCCAAGGCGAACACGCCGCCGGTCAAGATGATCAAGGAAGTGGCGATCGACAATGTGACCGTGGATGGCGAGGAAGAAGGCGTCAAGGCCGGCGATCGTATCCTGGTGAACATCTTTGAGAACGAGCGTTTTGTCGATGTGATTGGCACCTCGAAGGGCCGTGGGTTTGCGGGTGTGATCCGGCGCCACGGTTTTGGCGGCGGACCGAAGTCACACGGGCATATGTTCCAGGTGCAGGGTTCGATCGGTGCTTCGTCGTTTCCTTCGCGCGTATTTCCCGGGCAGCGGATGCCGGGTCACATGGGTGCGGCGCAGATTACGGTGCGCAACCTGCGCATTCGTGGAATCGATCTCGAAGATAATCTCCTGCTGGTCGAGGGCGCGGTTCCGGGACATCGGGATGCGTTTGTGTTGATTTCGAAGGCGAAGGCGCCACCGCGCGAGCGTCGCGGGTTTGCCGGTGCGGCGACCAAGGATGCGTTGAAGGCTTCGAAGAAGGCTGCTCCGGCGAAGAAAAAGTAGTTTCTTCAGTTGGGTAGTTGGCAAGACAGTAGCCGCGCTGATGGCGGACAAACAAACGAAGGGCCGGCGGCATCGATCGCCGGCAAAGGATAACGAGATGGCAAACATCAATGTGGTAAGTCTGGCTGGCGAGAAGGTTGGTGAGTTTGAACTTGCCGACGATGTGTTCTCAGGCGAGATCAACGACGCTCTGCTTTGGGAGGCCGTGAAGCATTATCGCGCGGCCCTGCGGCAGGGTACGGCAGCGACCAAGACGCGCAAAAATGTCTCCGGTTCGGGCAAGAAGCTTTGGAAACAGAAGGGCACGGGCCGTGCGCGTATCGGCTCGATCCGCAGCCCGCTCTGGCGGTCTGGTGGTACGGTTCACGGACCGCAGCCGCGCAGCTACGAGTATGCCTTCCCGCGCAAGAAGCTGATGGGCGCGTTGCGTTCGGCGATCGCGGCCAAGATCCATGATGGCAAGTTTACGGTTGTGGATACGTTTGAGCTTGCCGAGGGCAAGGCCAAGCTGTACCGGCAAGCGCTGACCAAGCTGGATGCGGGCAAGACGACGCTACTGGTGGAGTCGAGCCGGAAGCTGGAAGAGAAGCTCTACCTGGGCAGCCGTAACCTGCAGGGTGTGGAGCTGGTGCTTTCGAGCGAGGTTCACCCTTATGACCTGCTGCGTTATGAGCATGCCATTTTCTCGAAGGATGCGCTTGAAGCGATCCAGGAAACGTTGAAGAAGAGCGTTTCGAAACGGCAGCACGCCGCTGCCACGAAGGAGGTCGCATAATGCCGACTCTTTATACCGTGATTCGCCGCCCGCTCATTACCGAGAAGGGCATGACTGTGAAGGAAACGGAGAACACTCTGGTGTTCGAAGTGGCCGAGAAGGCAACCAAGACCGAAGTGAAACAGGCGGTTGAGAGCTTGTTCAAGGTGAAGGTTGCGGGCGTTCGTACGGCTATTGTGGAAGGGAAGGAACGCAAGCGCGGGAAGTTTACCGGCTATCGGCCTGACTGGAAGAAGGCGTACGTGAAGCTGAAAGAGGGCGAAAAGATGCCCGAATATCTGAACAGCATTTAGTAGGTGGCTGTGAGTGGTTTGAACGATGTAACTAACTGGTGAGGTCTGGAGTGAAGGACCTGGCGCCAGGAGAATAGAACAATGCCGATTAAATCTTTTAGACCGATTACGCCGACACTGCGCTTCCAGACGAAGCTGGTGAACGACGACATCACGACCGATAAGCCGCATAAGCCGTTGCTGGGTGTGAAGCCCCGCACGGGTGGCCGTAACAGCACCGGCGCGATGACGATGCGCCACCAGGGCGGCGGACACAAGCAGAAGCTGCGCTTGATCGATTTCAAGCGCAACAAGTTCGGGATCCCGGGCACGGTGGCGACGATCGAGTACGATCCGAACCGCAGCTCGCGCATTGCGCTGGTGCATTATGCGGATGGCGAGAAGCGCTACATCATTCAGCCGGTCGGCTTGAAGGTGGGCCAGCAGGTGATGTCGGGCCCGGAGGCGGATATTCTGGTGGGTAATGCGCTGCCGCTGAAGAATATTCCGCTGGGTACGATTGTGCATAACATCGAGCTGCGGCCTGGCAAGGGCGCGCAGATGGCTCGTTCGGCCGGGGCGCAGGTCAACCTGATCGCCAAGGAAAATGAGTATGCGCTGTTGAAGCTGCCCAGCGGCGAGACCCGCAAGGTGCTGGTGGACTGCATGGCGACGATTGGCCAGGTCGGCAATACGGACCATGAGAATGTCACGATCGGCAAGGCCGGGCGTAACCGCTGGAAGGGGATTCGTCCTTCCAACCGCGGCGTTTCGATGAACCCTGTCGACCACCCGCACGGTGGTGGTGAAGGCAAGACTTCAGGCGGACGTCACCCGGTTACACCGTGGGGCCAGCCGACGCGTGGTTACAAGACGCGTAATAACAAGCGGACGGACGTGTTTGTCGTCTCGCGGCGCAGCAAGTAAGCCGAGTTTGGTTTGAGGGATGTAAAAGCAAGACCAAGTCCTTAGGTGTACGGGTACCAGCCGACGGATTCGTTTTATTCAGCCTGAAGTAAGGAGCAAGCGTATGTCGCGTTCTACGAAGAAGGGTCCGTTTATTGACGGGCACCTGATGAAGAAGGTCGAGACGATGAACCAGACGAACGACAAGAAGGTGGTTCGTACTTGGTCTCGGCGGTCGACGATTTTCCCTGAGTTTGTGGGGCACACGATTGCGGTGCATAACGGCCGCAAGTTTATCCCGGTGTACGTGACGGAAAACATGGTGGGCCATAAGCTGGGTGAGTTCTCGGCGACACGGACGTTCAAGGGCCACTCGGCCAAATCGGGCGAGAGCTCGGCGAAACCCCGCTAAGAGAGCGGCATACGAAGCTTGTGAAGGATAAGACGATGGCGAAGACAGAAGTAAAAATTCAGGAGTTCCGCGCGGAAGCCAAGTTTCAGCGCACCAGTCCGCAGAAGGCCAAGCTGGTTCTTGACATGATCAAGGGCCTGCGGGTCGAGCAGGCGATTAACACGATCCACTTCAGCACGAAGCGCATGGCGCCGGTGGTGGAGAAGGTGCTGCAGTCGGCGATTGCAAATGCGAGCTATGTTTCGCAGGAGCAGGGTCTGGATGTGGATGTCGACAACCTGTATGTGCGGACGGCGATTGCCAACGAAGGCCCGCGCATGAAGCGCATTCGGCCGGCTCCGATGGGTCGGGCGTTCCGGTATCAGCGCCGGCTTTGCCACATCATTGTGACCGTGGCGGAGAAGGGCAAGGTTGCGCCGGCGGCGACGACTGCGACCGCTCCCGTAAAGGCGAGCGCCAAGAAAACGGCTGCGAAGAAAACGGCTGCCAAAAAGACGACGGCGAAGAAGACGGCAAAGGCCAAGGCATAACTGCTCCGGTTTGTGCCTGGCAGGATGCGGGCGAACAGGGTAAACTTAGAGTTTCGTGAACTGATGCCAAGCCGGCTCAACCGGCCGGCTGGAGAGTAAGGGAATTATGGGACAGAAAGTCCATCCGTATGGGTTTCGCCTCGGGATCAACAAGCCGTGGAAGTCGCGCTGGTTTGTAGAACGTGGCTACGACAAGTTGCTGGTTGAGGACGTGAAGCTGAAGGCTGAGCTGCGCGAGAAGCTGAAGGCGGCGGGCGTGAGCTCGGTGGAAGTGGAACGGCCGGGTAACAAGCTGCGGCTGATCATCCGCACGGCCCGTCCGGGGATTATTATCGGGCGCAAGGGCGCGGAAATCGACAAGCTCAAGGCTGATATTCAGAAGCGGACTTCGCGCGAGGTGTTCATCGACATCCTCGAGGTGAACAAGCCGGAACTGGATGCGCAGCTGGTGGCGGAGAACATTGCATTGCAGCTGGAGAAGCGTGTGAGCTTTCGGCGTGCGATGCGCAAGAGCGTGGATTCCGCGCTGCGTTTCGGCTGCAAGGGCATCAAGGTTCGGGTATCGGGCCGTTTAAACGGCAACGAGATCGCGCGGTCGGAGTGGTATCTGCAGGGGCGTCTGCCGCTGCACACTCTGCGTGCCGATATCGACTACGGCTTTGCCGAGGCGAACACCACGTACGGGATCATCGGGGTCAAGACCTGGGTGTATCGCGGAGATATTTACGAGCAGAAGAAGCGGCGGGACCAGGGTGCGTCAGCTCCTGCGACGGCGACCGCAGGCGCGTTCACGGCATAGGTTTGCTTCAACGAGAAGTGTAAGGGGAATTTGATTATGTTGATGCCGAAGAAGGTAAAGTTCCGCAAGCAGCAGCGCGGAAGGATGAAGGGTAAGGCATGGCGCGGCTCGGATCTGAGCTTTGGCGACTATGGCCTGAAGGTTCTGGAGTGCGGATACATTACGGACCGGCAGATTGAAGCCAGCCGTATCGCGATGACGCGTTTCATCAAGCGTGGCGGCAAGGTGTGGCTGCGTTTGTTCCCGGATAAGCCGATCACGAAGAAGCCGGCCGAGACCCGTATGGGTAAGGGTAAGGGCGCTCCGGATCACTGGGTTTGCGTTGTGCGTCCGGGCCGGATCCTGTTCGAGATGGAAGGCGTAACGCCGGAGCTGGCCAAAGAAGCGATGCGGCTGGCCGCGCACAAGCTGCCGTTGAAGACCACCTTTGTCATGCGTCATGACGTGAAGGTCGCGGTCGCGGCGAAGTAGTTCAATAGAGATTTCAAAGCACGTCTGCACTGCCGTTCAGGCGAGAAGGTTGGAAGAGATGGAACTGGAAAAGATTCGGAGTCAAAGTGACGAGGAGTTGGTTGGCACGCAGAACAGCGCGGCTGAACAGCTGTTTCGGCTACGCTTTCAGAAGAGCCTGGGTAACCAGGAGGGCGTGAAGAAGCTGCGGGGCTTGAAGCTGGATATCGCCCGTGCGAAGACGGTGGTGCGCGAGCGCAGCCTGGCGGCTGAGAAGGCCGCGAACCCGGTGGTGAAGAACGCGGCGCCGGCCAAGAGCACACGCAACGAGCGCAAGGCCGCTCTGAAAGGCAAGGCATAAATCATGGCAGAGACACAGACTACCCCGGTAGCGGCGCAGGCGACGGAATCGACTCCGAATCGCCGCAATGAAAAGATTGGCATCGTGGTTTCGACAAAGATGCAGAAGACGATCGTGGTTGAGATCGAAATGCGCAAGGCGCACCCGAAGTACAAGCGCGTGATGAAGTCGAACAAGAAGTTTTACGCGCATGACGAGCAGAACTCAGCGCGTATGGGCGATATGGTTCGCATCCGCGAAGTGCGTCCGTTGTCGAAGCTGAAGCGCTGGTCGCTTGAGGAGATTGTGCGGCGTTCGTCGTTGTCTGAGCCCGCGCCGGTGAAGACGGATGCGGCTGTTTCGGCTGCCAAGTAGCAGGCTGGTTGTAGCAAGAGATTGAGGCGTCAAGCGCCCACGGCCTAAGCGGCCAGGAGAAACAAGATGTCAGTACAAATGCGTACGATGCTCGATGTGGCCGATAATTCCGGCGCCCGCAAGCTGCAGGTGATTCTGCCGCTGGGCGGCGGGTTGGGCAAGAAGGCTGGTCTGGGCGATGTGGTGACGGCGGCGGTGAAGGAAGCTTCCCCCGACGGCACAGTCAAGAAGGGCAAGGTTGTGAAGGCTGTGATTGTGCGGACGCGGAAGGAATATCGTCGCCGTGACGGCACGTATATCCGCTTCGATCAGAACGCCGCAGTCGTGGTGAACGACGGCATGGAGCCGGTGGGCACGCGTGTGTTTGGGCCTGTGGCGCGTGAGCTTCGTGAGAAGAAGTTTCTCAAGATCGTTTCATTGGCACCGGAAGTCATTTAACAGTTTTACAAGGCGGATTCCGGCTCTGACAGATGGCCGAGGAAGGGAAGTATCATGCCAGTTCGTGTACAGGAAAAGAAGATTTTCAAAAGCAAGATCAAGCGCAACGATCAGGTCATTGTGATTGCGGGCAAGGACGCGGGCAAGAAGGGCCGCGTGCTGCGTGTGCTCGGCGAGAAGAATCGCCTGCTGGTTGAAGGCGTCATGATGATGAAGAAGCATGTAAAGCCGAACCCGCAGCGCAATATCAAGGGCGGGATTGCTGAGCAGGAAGCGACCATTCACATCTCGAACGTGATGCTGGTGGATGCGGATGGCAACAAGACCCGGACGGGTTCTCGCGTGGAAGGCGACACGAAAGTGCGTTTTGCGAAGACAACCGGCGCGACGTTGCCCGTCAAGAATGCCAAGAAGTAGTTTTAGCGTGACAATCGGGTGAAAACTCGATATTCTAAATAACGGTTCACCCCACGAAACGGTACGCATTGTGAGTGGCTTGTGTTGCGGCAGCAGGAGCAGACGAGCCAGACCGCAGTGAGAACCCCGAAACCGTGAGAAAGCGAAGTATCCAATGGCAAGCCGTTTTCGTACCAAGTACGACACCGAGATCCGGGAGTCGTTGCAGAAGGAACTTGGGATCACCAATGCAATGGCGATTCCCAAGATCGAAAAGATTGTGATCAACATGGGTCTGGGCGAAGCGACCCAGAACGTGAAGATCATGGATCCGCTGGTTGCTGACCTGGCGTCGATTGCCGGGCAGAAGCCGGTGATTACCAAGGCGAAGAAGTCGATTGCGCAGTTCAAGCTCCGTGAGGGTATGCCGATCGGTGCGATGGTGACTCTGCGTGGCGACACGATGTACGAGTTTCTGGACCGTCTGATTTCGATCGCGCTGCCGCGTGTGCGTGACTTCCGGGGTGTATCGACCAAGAGCTTTGATGGTCGCGGCAACTACACGCTCGGGTTGCGGGACCAGTTGATTTTCGCCGAGATCGATTATGCGAAGGTCGACAAGTTGAAGGGCATGAACGTGACGATCGTCACGACGGCCCGGGATGATAACGGCGCACGTGCCCTGCTGAAGGGTTTCGGGATGCCGTTCCGCGTCGGCGCGTAGGTTTGTTCAGGCCCGCCGAGGGCGTTCACGCAGGATTAAGGTAGCAAAGAAGATAGGATTCGACGACCGATGGCAACGACTGCAAAACGCGTAAAAGATGCAAGAGTACCGAAGTTCAAATCCCGCCAGCACAACCGCTGCCAGCTTTGCGGTCGTCCGCGGGCTTTCCTGCGCAAGTTCGGTGTATGCCGTCTTTGCTTCCGCTCGCTTGCCCTGAAGGGTGAGATCCCGGGTGTGGTGAAGTCCAGCTGGTAATTGATTTGAAGGTGTAGTGAGCATCCCCGCAGGTTCCTCGAGAGACGCTCGAGGCGAACGGGGGATGAAGGAGAAATGATGAATCTGACCGACCCGGTAGCAGACTTTTTGACCCGTATCCGCAATGCCATGCGCTCGCGCCACCAGAAGCTGGATGTCCCTGCTTCGAAGTTGAAGGCAGAGATTGCGCGCATCCTCAAAGATGAAGGATATATCGCGAACTACAAGCCGACTGAAGAAGCCGGCATGAAGGTGATCCGCGTGTATCTGAAGTACGACACGAACAACCAGTCGGTGATCAAGGACCTGCAGCGTGTGTCGCGGCCGGGTTGCCGGGTGTATCTGGGCAAGGACGAAATTCGCAGGGTGCAGGGTGGTTTCGGCATCTCGATCATGACGACGCCAAAGGGCGTAATGACTGGGCGGCAGGCGCGGCGCGAAGGCGTGGGCGGCGAACTGCTTTGTGAAGTCTGGTAGCTGGTTCCGGAACAGGTTTGGGCTGCAGTGGAATGCCGGAATGCCGGCAGGACTCGCAAGCCATAGAAGGATTAGATCATGTCACGTATTGGTAAGAAGCCGATTGCAATGCCATCGACTGTGAAGTATACGGTCGAGGGAAATACCGTTCTGGTAGAGGGTCCCAAGGGTAAGGTCACGGCACTGATTCCGCAGGGAATCACGCTGGTCAAGAAGGACAACGAGTTGTTGGTCGAGCGCGAGAACGATTCTCAGGCCGGCTTTCACGGGCTAGCTCGTGCGCTGGTGTATAACGCCGTGACCGGTGTTACGACGGGCTGGACGAAGGAGCTCGACATTGTCGGGATTGGGTATCGCGCGGAGCTGAAGGGCAAGAACATGGTTGTGTTCACGCTTGGCTACTCGCACCCGATTGAGTTTCCTCTGCCGACCGGCATCGACGTGACGATTGATGCGAAGCAGCTGCATATCACGGTGGCTGGCATCGATCGGCAGAAGGTCGGGCAGATTGCCGCGGATATGCGTTCCCTGCGTAAGCCGGACCCTTACAAAAACAAGGGTGTTCGCTATACGGGCGAGAAGCTGAAGAAGAAGGTCGGCAAGACCGGCGCGAAGTAATTGAGTTTATAACCGAACGTCGGCAGGAGCTGCCGACGCTACTAGGAAGGGAATACGATGATCAATCCAAGGCAACGCAATGTGATTCGCAAGCGCGTTCACACCAGGATTCGCGAGAAGATGAGCGGCACGGCCCAGCGGCCACGCTTGAATGTTTACCGTTCTTTGAACCACATCTACACGCAGCTGATTGACGATGCGAATGGCGTCACGATCGCGTCTGCGTCCTCTGCCGGCAAGAAGGGTGAAGAGGTGCCGTACGGCGGCAACGTGGAAGCAGCGAAGTTGGTGGGCAAGTTGATTGCCGAGCGGGCGCAGGAAAAGGGCATCAAGAAGATCGTGTTCGATCGCGGCGGCTATCTGTATCACGGCCGGGTAAAAGCGTTGGCGGAAGCTGCACGCGAGGCTGGTCTGGATTTCTAAGCGGTTCCTTCGATAACGATTTGCACTGAATATTCAGGACAGGAAAACATTATGGCAATGCGCAAAAAGCTCGACGCGAACCGGCTGAACCTCAAGGATGAGGTGGTCTCGATCAATCGCGTGACGAAGGTGGTAAAGGGCGGTAAGAACATGTCGTTCGCGGCGCTGGTTGTGATTGGCGATCCGGCCGAGGGCGTGGTTGGTTATGGCTCGGGTAAGGCGAAGGAAGTGCCGCAGGCGATCCGCAAGGGGATTGAAGCGGCAAAGAAGAACCTGTTCAAGATCAACCTAACCGAGACGACGATTCCGCACCAGGTGCTGGGTCATTTTGGCGCTGGCGAGGTGATGTTGAAGCCGGCGCCGGAAGGTACGGGCGTCATCGCGGGTAAGACCGTGCGCGCGGTGATGACATCGTGCGGGATCCAGAACGTGCTGACGAAGTCGCTTGGCACGGCGAACCCGCACAACGTGGTGAAGGCTACGTTTGATGCGCTGATCCAGTTGCGTGATAAGGCCGAAGTGGCTGCGGGCCGTGGCAAGACCGTCGACGAGCTTTAGGAATTAGTAAGTGCTTTCCCGGAGAAGAAACATGGCAAATGCAACTGTAAAGCTTCAGTATTTTCGCTCCATGATTTGTGCGCCGACCAAGCAGAAGCTGACCGTGAAGGGTCTCGGCTTTACGCGGTTGAACCAGATTGTCGAGCGCGAAGATACTCCGTCAATCCATGGCATGGTGAAGAAGGTTCCTCACCTTGTCCGGGTTGTCGACTAACTATTCACGTAACAGTTCTATATGCGAGTCGACTTACTTTGTAAGTTGGCGTTGAGCGAGGGAATCATGGCAATTCGTAATCTATCGAATCTGCGGGCGCCGAAAAAGGCGAACGAAAACAAGAAGCGTGTGGGCCGCGGTATGGGCTCGGGTATGGGTAAGACTTCGACCCGTGGTCATAAGGGTCAGGGTTCGCGTTCGGGCTCCTCACTGATGCGCGGGTTTGAGGGCGGCCAGATGCCGCTGCATCGTCGTTTGCCGAAGCGGGGCTTCACCAATATCTTCCGCGTGGAGTACACGGTGGTGGGGTTGGATCGGTTGGCCGAGCTGCATGCGGAGCTGAATGAGACTGAGTTCACGTTGGACAAGATTGTGGAGCTTGGCCTTCGCCGGCGTAAGAGCTCGCTGATCAAGGTGCTGAATAATGGTGCGATCAGTACAGCGATTACGGTGCATGCGCACAAGTTTTCGAAGACTGCGAAAGAAGCGATCGAGAAGGCTGGCGGGCAGGCTATTGTGATTGGCGAGACGGCTGCTGCCTAGTGGGCGCTGGTGGCCTATTTTGCAGGCGAAGTAGAATGGATGTATTCCCAGGCTTGATCGCCGTAGAGTAAGGACGCCGATGTTCGAGAAGATTGCAAACATCTTTAGAATTCCCGACTTGCGGGTCCGCGTGTTGTTCACGCTGGGCCTGCTTGCGGTTTACCGTTTGGGCGCGCATATTCCGACGCCTGGAATCAATGCGAAGCTGCTCGCAGACTTCTTTAACCAGAATTCAGGGTCCGCGCTGGGGCTGGTGGATCTATTTTCCGGGGGTAACCTGCGCAAGCTGACGGTGTTTGCGCTGGGGATTATGCCGTATATCACGGCGTCGATTATCTTCCAGTTGCTGACGGTGATTTATGAGCCGCTGGCGAAGCTGCAGAAGGAAGGCGAGATGGGTCGCCGGAAGATCACGCAGTGGACGCGGTACGTGACGGTGATGCTCGGTGTAGTGCAGTCGACCGCGATTGCGCTGACACTGACGAATACATCGACCGGGCAGCCGATGGTGACGATTTCAAAGGGTGCATTCATTCCGATGTGCGTACTGACGCTGACTGCGGGTACGGCTTTTATCATGTGGCTGGGTGAACAGATTACCGAGCGTGGTATCGGCAATGGAATGTCGTTGCTGATCTTTACGGGTATTGTGGTCGGTCTGCCGAAGGGTATTGCTGAGCTCTACGATAAGGCGAGCACCAACGCCTGGGGCGCGTTGACACCGATTGCCCTGCTGGTGCTGGTGGCGATGATGATTGCGGTGGTTGCGTTTATCATCTTCGTCGAGCGTTCTGAGCGGCGGATTCCGGTGCAGTATGCGAAGCGGATAGTTGGTCGCAGGATGACACAAGGCGGAGCCACTCATCTGCCGCTAAAGGTTAATTCCGGTGGTGTCATGCCGGTGATCTTTGCCAGTTCAATTCTGTCGGCGCCGCTGCTATTTTCCGGCATGAGCTTCTTCGGGTCTGCGAAGCTTTCCGACACTACTTTCTTCGGTCCTATCCTGCGGGCGATTGCGCCGGGTGAGCCTCTCTATGAGCTGGCTTACATTGTGGCGATTATCTTCTTCGCTTACTTTTATATTTCGATCGTGTTTCGTCCGGATGACATTGCGGATAACATGCGCAAATATGGCGGATTCATTCCGGGGATTCGGCCGGGCCGGAGAACATCTGATTTCATCAATGATGTGCTGACGCGCATAACGCTGGTCGGTGCGATCTACCTGATTATCATTTCGCTGATTCCTACCCTGCTTATCAGTGGTATTCACTTCAACCACATTCCCTTGATTGGTACTGCCTTCGATCATCTACCTAACTTTGTGACGAATGGGTTGGGAGTGAATTTCTACTTTGGTGGGACGTCCCTGCTGATCGTAGTGGGTGTGGCAATGGATACGATTCAGCAGATCGAATCGCAGCTCATCATGCGGCACTACGATGGGTTCTCTCCGAAGTCGGGGCGCATCCGCGGCCGCAGGAGCTGGTAAGAACTTGGGAGATTCTGCACATAGAGAAACGACGGCCCGGGCTCAGGTAGCCGGGCCGATTCTGCTGCTTGGAGCTCCTGGTGTGGGTAAGGGGACACAGGCCAAGGTGTTGATGGCGGAATATGAGATCCCCCAGATTTCTACCGGCGATATATTGCGGGACCAGATTGCGCGTGGGACCGCACTCGGGGTGAAGGCAAAGGGTCTGATGGATCGCGGGGCACTGGTGCCGGATGATGTTGTGAATGGGATGGTTGCGGATCGTCTTGGGCAGGCCGACATTGTGTCAGGCTATGTGCTGGACGGCTATCCGCGGACGCTGGCGCAGGCGGAGTGGCTCGATGGAAGGCTGTCGGCGGCAAGCACGGAGCTGGACCTGGTGGCGGTGAGCCTGCGAGTGGATGAAGGGGAGTTGCTGCGGAGGATCACCGGGCGGCGGACTTGTGCAGCATGCGGGCATATCTACAATATCTACTCGCAGGCGCCCGCCGTGGAGGGCCGGTGCGATGTGGATGGAAGTGAGCTGGTACAACGGACCGATGATACGGAAGAGGCGTTCCGGGCGCGGATGAAAGCATACGAGGCTTCTACTGCGCCGGTGATTGAACACTACAGGGCGAAGGGCCGGTTTGCAGAAGTAGATGGGATGGAGTCTGTGACGGCGGTGACGGCGAGTATCGATGTCGAGCTAAGCCGGCTGAGAGGGTGGGAGATTTAACGATGGCAATCATGATCAAGACGCCGCAGGAGATAGAGAAGATGCGCCACTCAGGGCAGATTCTGCGGAAGGTGCATGACGCGATCCGGCCCTTGGTGGTGGCGGGTGCTACGACGATGGAGCTGGAGATTGCAGCGAACAAGCAGATTGATTCGTTTGGGGCCAAGGCTGCTTTCAAGGGGTATCACGGGTTTCCGGCTGCGCTTTGTACTTCGTTGAACGAGCAGGTGGTGCATGGGATGCCGAATGAGCGGACGGTGCTGAAGGACGGGGATATTCTTTCGATCGACTGCGGGGTAATTGTGGATGGGTTTTACTCGGATGCGGCGGTGACTTATGCGATTGGGACTCCGAGTGCGAAGACGAAGAGGCTGCTAGAGGTAACGAAGGCGTCGCTTGAGGCGGCAATTTTGGAGGCCAAGGTTGGGGGACGGCTCGGGGACATTTCCGCGGCAGTGCAGGAGATGTGCGAGGCTGAAGGATTTGGGGTGGTGCGGGAGTTTGTGGGACACGGGATTGGCAAGACGATGCATGAGGATCCGCAGGTGCCGAACTTTGGGACGCGAGGGAAGGGTCCGCGACTGAAGGCTGGGATGGTGCTTGCGATTGAGCCTATGATCAATGCTGGGGCGCCTGAAGTGAAGGTGTTGAAGGATGGTTGGACGGCTGTGACGGTGGATGGGAGCTACAGCGCGCATTTTGAGCATACTGTAGCGATCACGAAGGACGGTCCTCAGGTTTTAACGCGTTAGTCTGTCGCGCAGGCTGTGACTTTAGGGTAGTATTGAGAGTGGTGCATGCCATGCTGGCGTGTGCCTGAAACAAAGGAGATTCGTTTGTCGAAGGAAGACGCAATTGAAGTGATGGCGGTAGTTGTCGAGACGCTGCCGAACGCGATGTTCAAGGTGGAGCTTGAGAACAAGCACCAGGCTCTGGCCCACGTATCTGGACGTATGCGCAAGAACTTCATCCGTATTCTTCCCGGCGACCGGGTAGCGATTGAGCTGAGTCCGTACGATCTGAATCGCGGCCGCATTGTGTATCGCTATAAATAAGTAGCGAGGGTGCAAGGGTAACTCCAGTTACAACTAAGGTTTGCATGGAAGTCAGCGGACTGATGGTCGCGCTTCTGTGGAATAACGGCGGTGCTTTGCGCTGACCGGGAAGAAGGGAAGAGCAATGAAGGTTCGTGCGTCAGTAAAGAAGATTTGCGATAAGTGCAAGGTGATCCACCGTCGTGGTGTGGTTCGCGTGATTTGTGAGAACGCGAAACATAAGCAGCGGCAGGGCTAAATGTGCTTGTAAGTTGGACCGGAACTATCGGGCTAGTTAGCCGCATTGAAGGCTTGCGTTGAACCTGGTGGATAACCGCAAAGAATAACCCGCTGCCTGGCAGAAGCCGGGAGCTAACGAGAAAAGGAAATCTCATGGCACGTATTGCCGGAGTCGACGTACCGAATAACAAGCAGGTACGGATTGGACTTACTTATATTTTCGGGATCGGGGATTCGCGTGCGGCGAAGATCCTTACCGAGGCGGATATCGATCCTATCGTGAAGGTTGGGACGCTGGATGAAGATCAGCTGAACACGATCCGTCAGATCATCGAGAAACAGGGGCAGATCGAAGGCGATCTTCGCAAGGAAATCTCGCTGAATATCAAGCGCCTGATCGAGATTCAGTCCTATCGTGGGCTGCGTCATCGGCGTTCGCTGCCGGTTCGCGGCCAGCGCACACACACCAATGCACGTACGCGCAAGGGTCCTCGCAAGGGTACGGTTGCCGGTAAGAAGAAGGTGACCAAGTAATGGCGAAGACACAGAATCAGCAGAAGAGCGGGAAAGCCGCTTCAGGCAAAGGCAAGAAGTTCAAGAAGCGGGAACGGAAGAATGTTCCTTATGGCCTGGTGTTCATTCAGGCTTCTTTCAACAACACGATTGTGACGATTACGGATCAGACCGGGAACACTTTGAGCTGGAAGTCTTCTGGTTCGCTTGGCTTCCGCGGGTCGCGTAAGGGCACTCCGTTTGCGGCGCAGCAGGCTGCTGTCGGTGCGGCGAACGCAGCACGTGAGCATGGTTTGCGGTCTGTGGATGTGCGGGTTTCGGGCCCGGGTTCCGGGCGTGAGTCGGCAATTCGTGCGCTCGCTACGGCTGGCGTTGATGTACGGTCGATTCGAGACGTTACGCCGATGCCGCACAACGGCTGCCGTCCTCCGAAGCGTCGTCGCGTTTGACTTTTGCTGGTAAGTGACTTACTCGTCGTGAGTCACTTACTGGTTCAACTTAGGGATCGTGAGGAAGAGCCTTGGGCTTGTAAAGCGATCGACATCTGATACTGGAGAATTGAAATGGCACGTTATACAGGACCTGTCTGCCGGATGTGCCGGCGTGATGGTGTGAAGCTTTTCCTCAAGGGGCCGAAGTGCTTTACCGAGAAATGCCCGGTAGAGAAGCGTAATTTTCCCCCGGGGCAGCATGGGCAGTCGCGCAAGGTGAAGAAGGTTGTGGGCTACGGTCTGCAGCTGCGTGAGAAGCAGAAGGCAAAGCGGATTTACTTTACGCTCGAGACGCAGTTCCGGGCTTACTACCAGAAGGCGTCGAACAAGACTGGTGTTACCGGCGACCTGTTGTTGCAGCAGCTTGAGACGCGTCTGGACAATGTTTGCTACCGGATGGGTCTTGCTACCAGCCGCCGGCAGGCGCGCCAGATTGTGCGCCATGGGCATGTGCAGGTGAATGGTCGCAAGGTAAATATTCCTTCGTTCCAATGCAAGGTTGGCGACGAGATCATGGTCCGTGAGGGCTCGAAGGCTTTGGGCGTTCTCGAGACGGCCAAGGAGTTTGCGGGTGGTCTGCAGTCTGTGACCTGGATCGACATCAACCGCGATAACCTCTCGGGCAAGATTATTGCGCTGCCGAAGCGTGAGGATGTACAGCTGCCGGTGAATGAGCAGCTGATCGTCGAACTTTACTCGAAGTAAGTCAGTGCAGTTGTGATTCCTGACCCCTAGGAATAGGGGTCGGGAGTTAGTGGCTGAAAGTAGTTTTTGGTACGACAACCGTAAGTTCCAGCCGTCGCAAAATGCTTCGCGACCGTGATGGAAGAGGAGAATAGGTATGCTTTGGAGAGGTTTTCAGAAGCCCAAGCGTCTTGCAGTCGAGAACGAAACACTCACGGCGAAGTTTGGTAAGTTCAGTGCGCAGCCTTTTGAGCGCGGCTTCGGTACGACGATCGGTAACGCTTTGCGGCGTACGCTGCTCTCTTCGATCGAAGGTGCTGCTGTGACTGCTGTTCGCATTGAAGGTGTGTTGCATGAATTTCAGTCGATCACCGGTGTGGTGGAAGATGCGACTGACATTATTTTGAATTTGAAGCAGATTCCTTTCAAGTTGAATGGTGAAGGACCGAAGGCTTTGTATCTGCGTTCCGAGACGGCAGGCGTGATTACTTCCGGGATGATTGAAGCCGATGGCGACGTTGAGATCCTGGATCCTAACGTTTACATCTGCACGATCTCGGAAGGCGGCAAGATCGATATGGAAATGCGGCTGAAGCGTGGCCGTGGGTATATCTCTGCCGACAAGAATTTTGATGGGGACCTGGGACTTGGTTTTATTCCTGTGGATTCGGTGCATTCGCCGGTACGCAAGGTGAACTATGTTGTCGAAGCGGCTCGTCTCGGTCAGATCACCGACTATGACAAGTTGTCGATTGAGATTTGGACGAATGGTACGGTTCTGCCGGCTGATGCGCTTGGTCTTTCCGCGAAGCTGCTGAAGGATCACATGACGATCTTCATCAACTTCGAAGAAGAGATGGAAGCGGGTCATGATGGCGGGCACGATGGTCCTTCGATTCGGAACGAGAATTTGAACCGTTCGGTTGAAGAGCTGGAGCTTTCTGTCAGGAGCTATAACTGCCTGAAGAATGCGAACATTGCAACAATCGGCGAGCTGATTCAGAAGACTGAAGCGGAGATGCTGAAGACCAAGAACTTTGGCCGCAAGTCTCTGAATGAGATCAAGGAGATCCTGGCACAGATGGGACTGTCTCTCGGGATGAAGATCGACGAGAACGGTAATCCGCAGCCTGGTCCTACTTCAGTTCTGCCCGCGGCTACGCTGGCGGCAAGCTACGGGAACTTCGATGATGACGACGATGAGGATGAGGACGATGAAGATGACGACCTCGATCTTGCGAATGAGCCTGAGAACTTCTAATTGCAACTAGGAGGGGTTAGGAAAACTCCTAACTCCTCTACGAATGAGTTACATCATGTAAGCCGACTTAGGCCAGATGGTCGAGTCGAAGGAGACTGAAATGCGTCATCGTAATGGCGGCTTTAAACTTGGCCGCAACACTTCCCACCGTCGCGCTATGCTGCGCAATCTGGTTACTTCCATCATTCTCAACGATCGCGTCGAGACGACTATTACCAAGTGCAAGGCTTCACGGCCGATCGTCGAGAAGATGATTACGCTCGGTAAGAAGGGTGATGTTCACTCGCGGCGTCAGGCGCTTGCTTACCTGATGACGGATGAATCGGTGCATCGCTTGTTCAACACGGTCGCTCCGCGGTATGCGACGCGGCCGGGTGGGTACCTGCGGATCGTCAGGACGTATACGCGTAAGGGCGATGCGGCTGAGATGGCAGTGATCGAGCTGCTGGGCGCCGAGCAGGAACTGAATGAGAAGGTTGCCAAGCGTGCAGAGACTCGCGAGAAGAAGCGCGAGGAGATGCAGAAGATGATGGAAGAGCAGAATGCTGGTGAGGCGCCTGACCCGAATGCTGAACCGTAGAGTTGTAACGGTTTGAGCTGAAACGCCCCGAACTCGTTGAGTTCGGGGCGTTTTGCGTCTTGTGGACGATGCGTTTTCAGCGTTTGATGAAGAACATGAGCCAACTGGCGGCTATGGTTCCGCCTACGAGGCAGGTGAAAGTGAAGAGGCCGAAGCGGATCATGTGTCTGGGTTCGGCGCGCTGTGTGATGCCGAAGACGATGGACGTGAACAGGGCGAAGATGAGGACGGCGCTGAAATGGGTAAGGGTCATGAGGCTTTGCGTCCGTTGGCTAGTGAATGGCCGTCTACGGCGGCGACGATGTTGAGGAGACCGGCGACGACGATGAATTTTGTGCCGTAATCGGCTACGGCCGTGGTGACGGTGGGGTGGCCCCAGTTTAGGAGGTTGGCGAGGAAGTAGAGGATGCCGGAGCCGAGTTCGCCGACGAAGCCGAGGATATCGAGCAGGTCTGAGCTGGTGGGTGTGTAGACCTTGCCCTGGAGCGCGATGCCGATGGTAAACATGGCGACTACAGAGAGGAAAAGGAGTGCGCCGCGGATGGGTTTGCGGAGGAGAAAGTGGCCGGCGCCGGGGACGAGCCAGCCGGCGATGAGGCAGAGGGCTGGGTTGGCGGCGCGGGCGGTGCGATTGGCCAGGACTTGTGGTTGGGTCGACATTCAGGGTCTATTCTAGCAGCCGAGTCTGGCAGCTGATTTCAGAGGCGCAGGAGCTGGGTCTGGGCTGGGCCGGTGACGACGGCACGGTCGCGGTAGGCGATCATGTCGACTTCATTGCGGATACCGAATTCGCCGGGAAAATAGAGGCCGGGCTCGACGGAGAAGCAGGTGTTGGGTAGGATGAGGCGCTCGTCGTGGGTTTCGAGATTGTCGAGGTGGGCACCGTTGCCGTGGAGTTCTGCGGCTATGTTGTGGCCGGTGCGGTGGGTGAATTGGGGCGCAAAGCCGGCGGCGCGGATGACGTTGCGTGCGGCGTCGTCGGCTTGCCAGCCTGCGATCTGGGTTTGGGAGGCGAAGGCTTGCTGGATGGTGTGGATGGCGGCGTCGCGGGCGTCGCGGACGGTGTTGAAGACGAGGGTTTCGCGAGTGGTGGGTTCGCGGTCTACGACGCCGGTCCAGGTGATATCATACCAGATGGCTTGCGGGTCGTTGGATAGCTTGGCCCAGATGTCGATGAGGATGAAGTCGCCTGGGACGATTTTTCTGGAAGAGGCTGGGGTTGGGTCGTAGTGGGAGTCGGCGGAGTTGGGGCCGGCGGAGACGTTGGGGCCGTGGTCGGTGTAGAGGCCCTCGCGGGCGATGGCTTCGGCGAGCCATTGGACCATGGAGTACTCGTCGGTTCCGGTGGTGCGAGCGAGGTGCCCGAGGCGCTGGAAGCCTTGCTGGAGGATTTGGTCGAGCTTGCGCTGGGCGGCGAAGTGAGTGGCGATCTGGTGGTCGGTGAGGACGGCTTCGAATTGGCTGACGAGGTCGGCGGAGGAGACGATGGTCTTGCCGAGCTCGCGAAGGAGCTCGATGGTGCCTGCGTCGACCATGGCGACGTACATGATGGCGTTGCGTGGGCTGTACTGCATGGCGATTTTGGTGCTGGAAGCGAGCATGCTTTTGAGGGAGTGCTCGAGCTCTTGCCAGGAGCTGTACTCGTGCTTGGCACCGGGTAGGGTGTCGAGGCGTGCGGCCTCAATGCGGTGGACGAGCTTGGAGGGCTCGCCGTGGGCTGGGATGAAGTAGTACCAGCGGCGGGAGACGAGGCCGTGGGCGGGGAGGCTGAGGATGCGCTCGGCGATGGGGTCGCGGTGATGGTGGTCGTAGAAGAGCCAGCCATCGAGGTTGGCTTGCTGGAGTGCTTGTTGGATGTGGTCTACGTTCATGGTCTGGGTGCCTCCCTCCCCCCCGTGTTTTGGGGCAAAATCTTCATTCTGTTGGGTTTAGGTTGATTGTTCGTCGGGTGCTTGTCCTGGAATTGCTACTGTTTTAAGTATAGGGGATTGGCGGGGGTGAACATGCCAACTTTATTTCCTTTGGAATGTTGGAGTTAGGGGGTTTGGGGGGTCGACATGTGATTTTGCTGAGTGTTTTTGAGGAAAATAGTTTTTTGGGGGGGCGGCGCTGGGGCGGAGGTCCGCTGGTAACCGGGCTTGAACAGTGGGCGGTGCGATTGGGGGCTTTATGGGAATGAAGGGAGTAATCCCACGATAACCGCGATGAGGCCCGCGGTGATCATGGGGCACCCGGGACTTGGAGTGGGACAGGGCGCTGAGGACGGGCCTTGCAGCGGAGCGTACCTCAGCGGCTGAAGCCGCATAGCATCCAGACTATTTATGGCACGGCTGAAGCCGTGCCCTTAAGCGGAACGGATTATTCGTCAAGCCTGGAGCAGGTAAGGAGTGGGTGATTGGGAGATGGTTGGTTGGTGTGGGTGGTGGCACAGGGAGTAACCCCAGGTCACGCGATGAAGCTTGCGTGGCCTGGGGCACCCAACATCTATTGTTTACCCCGATGCCTTTGTGGGGAGGGTTAGGGTTTTGGCGGTTTGGGGTCGAAGATGAGGCAGGTTTGGGTGCAGTGGGCGTAGAGCTTTTGCTGCGCGTCATAGAGCTTGGCTTCGGCGAGGGCGGTGCGGCGGCCGAGGTTGATGACGGTGCCGGTGCAATGCATGGGGCCGGAGGTGGTGAAGACGGGGCGGATGTAGTTGATCTTGAGCTCGAGGGTGGTGTAGCCCTGGCCGGCGGGGAGGAGAGAGTGGACGGCGCAGGCGGAGGCGGAATCGAGGAGGGTGGCGAGGACGCCGCCGTGGACGGAGCCGATGGGGTTGTAGTGGAACTCCTCCGGGGTGAAGTGGAAGGTGATCTGGCCGGGGGCTACGTCAATGGAGGTGAAGGCCAGGGTGTGGAAGATGGGTGGGGAGGGGAGGTCGCCGGCGGCCATGGCGCGGAGGTAGTCGAGGCCGGAGAGGGACTGGGCGGCTGTGGCGCCGAGGGTGGGGTCTTGCCAGGTGTGGGTGCGGGATCTTGGGTCGGGCATTTTTGTTACTCTCCGTTCAAATGGGAGTATGGCATTGGGGAGTGGGGTTTGGGAAGGGTGATTTTTGGAGAAAATAGGAACGTGGATAAGGGTGGATAAGGCTTTGGGTCCGGGGGGGAGAACAGGAACGGGGACGTGTATGGGTCCTGGGTGGACAGTGGGCTTGGAAGCGGACCCGGCACTCCTGTTGAAAAGGTACGGACGGCGGGGGCGGGGTGGAGTGACTCGGGGTCCTTCGACTGCGTCTGACGCAAAGGCGCGTCAGACTTCGCTCAGGATGACGAGGTTTGAGGATAATCAAAGAGGACTCGGGGTGGGGCGGGGATGGTGCCTAACCCCACCTCACGCGATACGGCCCGCGTGAGATGGGGCACCCGAAACGTTTTGGTGGGGCTCTCGACGGGCGATTGTGGCAGACCCAGGTCACGCGATAAGACTGCGTGGCCTGGGGCACCCCAGACCTTTCTGGGGTCCTCAACCTTTCTGGGCCCCTCAACCTTTCTGGGCCCCCAAACCTTTCTGGGGTGCCCCAAAGGTCTTGTTGATCGTGGGCTTTGGTTATTGGATGTGGACGGCGATGGGGGTGGTGCGGACTACGGTGCTGGTGCCGGTGGTGTAGGTTGCGTTGACGGTAATGGTGGAGGTGAAGGCTGGGAAGCCGCCGCAGCCGGTGATGGTGGATAGAGCTATGAAGGCTACGGTCAGGGTGAGGATGGTGGCGAGGCGTTTGCGGCGGCGGACCAGGATGAGGAGGGTGCAGGTGGCTAGGGTCGAAGTGATGGGGTTGGTGGTCAGGGGGTTGGTCTGGAGGAGTGCTGCGGATTTGGCGTTCTGGGTGGTGGCTATGGTGAGGACGGTGGTGCCGGTGCCGCCGGACGGGGTGAGGTTGGACGGGGAGAAGCTGCAGGTTACGCCGGCGGGTAGGTTGGTGCAGGTGAAGGCTACGGAGGAGTTGAAGCCGCCGAGGGCGGTGAGGGTGATGGTGTCGGCGAGGGAGGCGCCGTGCTGGATGGTGACTGCTGGTTGTGCGGCGAGGATGGAGAAGTCGGTGTTGGTGAGGTTGAAGGGGGCGGTGAGGGTGGCTGTGCCGGAGGGGCCGGTGGCGGTGACGGTGTAGCTGCCGGGGAGCGTGTTGGCGGTGGGGGTGGTGGTGGCGGTGCCGTCGGCTGCGGTGACGACGTTGGCGGGGGTGAGGGTGGCGGAGGCTACGGTGCCGGTGGGGGCGGAGAAGTTGATGGTCACGCCGGGGATTGGGTTGCCGGCGTAATCGAGGAGCTGGGCTTTGAGGGGGGCGAAGGTGCCGGTGACCGGGACGAACTGGCCGGAGCCGGAAAGGGCGGTGAGGGTCTGGGTGACGCAGGTGCCGGTGAGGGTGAGGCGGGTGGATTGGGCGGTGAGCTGGTTGCTGGCGTCGTAGGCGCGGGCTACGAGGTTGATGGCGCCGGTGCCGGGGACGAGGAAGGTGTAGGGGAGATTGGCGAGGGGGATGGTGGTGTAGGTGACGCCGCCGTCGAGAGAGTATTGGACGGTGGCGAGGGGTGCGCCCTGGGCGCCGGGTGTGGCGGCGATGGTGGCGTTGGTGCAGGCGGCGGTAACTGCCTTGGTGGTGAGAGTGAGGACGGGAGCGGCGCCGCCGAGCGTGATTTTGGAGGTGGCGGTGATGGCGTTGCCGTCGGAATCTGTGGCGGTGAGGGTGAGGGTGTGGGTGCCGGGTTTGAGGGCGGCGGAGAGAGGGGAGCCGGTGCCGAGAGCGCCCTGGATGTCAGAGGACCAGACGAGGGATTGGCCGAGGAGGAAGCCGTCGTCTGGGTCAAAGGCGGAGCCGGTGAGGATGACGGGGTTGGCGGCGGCCTGGGTGATGCCGGAGACGGGGCTGGTGATGATGACGCTGGTGGGGAGATGGCGGGGAGCGTTGAAGGGTGCGGAGGTGGCGACGCCGGTGTTGACGCCGTCGGTGACGTAGACGCGGAGGAGAGCGGTGGCGGAGCCGGGGAGGGTGGTGAAGTCGATGGTGTCGGTGCCGGTGGTGAGGGCGCCGGGGGCGGTGCCGGTCTGGGTGGTTTGGGAGACGGGGTACCAGTTGACGCCGCTGTCGGGGGAGTAGACGACGCGGGAGGAGAAGGCGGTGGAGTCGGGGTCGGTGATGGACCAGGTGAGGGTGGGGGCGCCGGTGGCGGTGAAGCCAGCGAGGTTGGTGAAGGCTACGGTGGGGGTGGCGCCAGTGATGGGGAGGGTGGTGAGGACGGCGCTGGTGGGGTCAAGGATGGCGAAGGACGCGGCACCGGCGGTGTAGGGGATCCATTGCGAGAAGGTGGTGAGCTCGGTGGTGGTGGGGTTGGCGGCGGTGGGGTCGCCGACGGTGGTGTTGAGCGAGAAGGCGCGGGTGAAGAGGGGGGTGCCGGCGGCGTTGCGGACCTGGATGGAGTAGGCGCCGGTGCCAGGGTCGGTGGTGCCGGTGGTGGTCTGGAGGAAGACGGGGTCGATTATGAGGCCGGTGGCGGGGACGGTGCCGGCGATCTGCCAGAACTGGCCGGCGACGGGGGTGGGGGGTGTGGCTTTGGGCTGGGCGGCGGCGGGTGCGGGATGGGCGCTGGCGGAGGTGACGGGGCCGCCGTTGAGGGCGGCGATCATGATTTTGTAGTCGTAGGGGGTGATCCAGGAGGGGGTGCAATAGCCCATGAGCTCGAAGTTGGTGTAGCCGTTGATGATGGTCTGGGTGGTGACGTTGAAGCCGTACTCGGGTGTGGTGGCGGTGGACTGGATGTAGTTGTTGGGGAAGGGGTAGGTGCTGATTGGGGAAGCGGCGATGTGGTCGCAGCCGGGGGCGGCGGTGGTCATGGGGGTGACGGAGTTGGTGTGCTGGAGGTTGAGGGTGTGGCCGACTTCATGGGCTAGGGTGTCGGCGGTGTCGTCGACGCCAAGTGTGATGAATTTGCTTGGGATGGTTAGGCCGTGGGCACCGGTGTAGGCGGTCCAGGCGGTGGAGCCGGAGGTGGGGGTGGGTTGGTAGACGGCGACGTGGTTGGTGCGGGAGTTGCCGTTGTAATCCTGGACGGCGTTGAGGCCGCCGTAGAGCTCGTCGGCCTGGGTGGCGAGGATTTTCTGGAGGTAGTAGATGTCGGGGCTGGCGAGATCGTAGGTGGAGACGTTGCCGAAATCGAAGCTGGGGGTGACGCTAGCGGTGGGCATGAGGGCCTGGGTGGACTGGAGAAGGCTGTAGACCTGGAAGCCGTTGCCGCAGGTTTTGGCGAGGTCGCCGGTAGCCTTTTGGAGGCAGGCGTTGACGCCGCTGAGGATGAGGGAGGCGGTGGTGCGGGAGGTGAAGTTGAGGACTTCCTGCTGGAGCTGGTTGCCGGAGGAATCGGTGAGGGTGAGGGTGACGTTCCAGGCGCCGGTGGGTGGGGTGAAGTAGAAATCGGCGGATTGGCAGCCGTTGTTGCCGGCGCGCTGGTCGGTGGGGGAGCAGTTGGGCTGGAGAGAGATGGACTTGGAGCCGGAGAGGGTGCCGGTGAGGGTGAGGGTGACCTGGGAAGCGTCGGTGACGGGGGCGAAGTAGACGCGGAGGACGGCGGGCTTGTTGGCGATGATGGGGACGGGAGGCTCGCCGGAGGAGCTGAGGGAGGTTTCGAGGTCGACGAGGGCCTGGTATTGCTGGATGGCCTGGGTGACTTCGACCGAGGCGATGGTGGAGGCGGTGCAGCCTGGGAGGACCATGGGGATGGTATAGGAGCCGGAGAAGACGATGCCGTTGTCGCCCTGGGGATGGCCGCAGGTTTCGGGGAGGCCCGGGGTGACGGGGGTGTAGGTTTTGGAGTTTTTGCAGCTGATGACGAGGGGGTCGAGGCCGTTGCAGAAGCCGTATGTGTCGTGGACGGCGAAGGTGAGGGCGGCACCGGGGCTGGTGATGAAGTTGATGGGGCCGCGGAGGCCGGATTGGGCGGTGCCGTCGTTGTAGATTTCTACGCCGTTGACCTGGAGGATGAAGCCGTCGTCTACGGAGAACTGGGTGCCGTTGACGCCGCTGAGGACGTAGGCCTGGGACTTGGCGGCCTGGGCGTGAGCAGAGAGGGTGGCGGCGGCGAGGAGGATGGCGGCTAGGCAGCGAGTGAGCATGAGGGGTCCCCTGGGAGTGGCTGCTTATACTGCGTTGGGTGGGGTCGGAAACCCTCATGGGTTTGGAGTTTGGGGCAAAGAGAAACCCCATCTCACGCGATGAAGCTCGCGTGAGATGGGGCACCCGAAACGTTTCGGGGGTTGGTTAGGCGGTGGCGGTTTGGGCTTCGGCGGCTTCTATGGTTTTCTCGTCGGCCTTGGCGGCGGCTAGTTCGGCTAGCTGACGCTTTTTGGCCTCGGCGGTGTTGGCGCCGAGTTCGTCGGCGAGTTTTTCTGTGGTGAAGGTTTCGATGAAGTCGCCTACCTTGAGGTCCTTGAAGTTGTTGAGATCGATACCGCACTCGACGCCGTCGCGGACTTCAGAGACGTCATCCTTGAAGCGCTTGAGGCCGATGATCTTGCCCTTCCAGACCTCGACGCCCTCGCGGGTGACGCGGGCCTGGGCGCCGCGCTTCATGAGGCCATCGGTGACACGGCAGCCGGCGATCTGGCCGACCTTGGTGATCTTGAAGATGTTGAGGACCTCGGCGCGGCCGCTGTAGTTTTCCTTGAAGACGGGGTCGAGGAGGCCGTACATGGCTTTCTCGATTTCGGTGCGGAGCTCGTAGATGATGGAGTGGAGGCGGATGTCGACGTTTTCACGCTCGGCGACTTCCGACGATTTGCGATCCGGGCGGACGTTGAAGCCGATGATGATGGCGTTCGAGGCCGAGGCGAGAAGGACGTCGGACTCGGTGATGGCGCCGACGCCGGAGTGGAGGACGCGGACGCGGACTTTTTCAGTGGACATGTGGGCGAGGTCTTCGCCGATGACTTCGACCGAGCCCTGCACGTCGCCCTTGACGATGATGTTGAGGTCCTTGACGCCGGCCTGCTTGATCTGCTCGGAGAGGCCTTCGAGCGAGACGCGGGAGGACTTGGCGAGCTGGGCTTCGCGCTCCTTGAGCTTGCGGTACTGGGCGATGCCCTTGGCCTTGTCGCGGTCAGCCATGACGATGAAGGTGTCGCCGGCGTCGGGCATGCCTTCGAGGCCGAGGATTTCGACGGGGGTGGAGGGACCGGCTTCCAAGATGGGACGGCCGCGGTCATCAAACATGGCGCGGATTTTGCCGAAGGTGTTGCCGACGATGTAGCTGTCGCCGAGTTTGAGGGTACCGTTCTGGATGAGGACGGAGGCGACGGCGCCACGGCCGCGATCGAGCTTGGCTTCGATGACGGTGCCGACGGCGGGGCGATCGGGCTGGGCTTTTTGCTCGTTGGTGTCGGCTACGAGGCAGATCATCTCTTCGAGGGCGTCGAGGTTGAGACGCTTTTTGGCAGAGACTTCGACGAACTCGGTGTCGCCACCCTGGTTGGCCGGCTGGACGCCGCGGGCGGCGAGCTGCTGGATAACCTTCTGGGCGTTGGCTTCGGGCTTGTCGATCTTGTTGACGGCGACGATGATGGGGACCTTGGCGGCGCGGGCGTGGTCGATGGCTTCCAGGGTCTGGGGCATGACGCCGTCGTCGGCTGCGACGACGATGACGACGATGTCCGTGACCTTGGCGCCGCGGGCACGCATGCGGGTGAAGGCTTCGTGGCCGGGGGTATCGAGGAAGACGATTTCGCGGCCGAACGCGGGAGAATCGGGCTTGGTGATTTTTACCTTGTAGGCGCCAATGTGCTGGGTGATGCCGCCGGCTTCGCCGCCTGCGACGTCGGTAGAGCGTATGGCGTCGAGGAGGGAAGTTTTGCCGTGGTCGACGTGGCCCATGACGGTGACTACGGGGGAGCGAACGACTTCAACGCCGCCGGAGGTATCTTCCAGGAAGCCTTCGATGGCTTCGTTTTCAATCTGCTCTTCGACCGAGATGATCTGGGCGTCGGCGCCGAACTGGCGGGCAACGTCCTTGACGAGCTCACCTTCAAGCGACTGATTGACGGTGACGAGCACGCCCTTCATGAGGAGGACGGCGATGAGGTCCTTGCCGCGGACGTCGAGCTTTTCTGCGAGGTCCTTGACCGAGATGCCTTCCGTGACCGTGATGGTCCTGGTGATGGGCATGGGCTCGCGGGACATCTGGACGCCGCCGTAACGTGGTGGCGGCTGGAAGCCCTTCATCGGGCCTTCCTTCACCTTTTCATAACGCTGGCCGCCGCGACGCTGGCCGGGACGGGCGGGGCGAAGACCTGCGGGAGGGGAGTTGGTATCGGGCGTCGAGCCGGGGGCTCCGCCGGGGCGTGGGCCCATGCCGGGACGCGGGGGAAAGCCGGGGCGTGCGCCGGGTGCGCCGGGTGTGAAGCCGGGGCGGGGAGGTCCGCCGGGGCCGCCGGGACCGCCCGGGAAGGAACGGGTGGGGTGCATGGGGCGGCGTGCACCGGGTGCGGCGCCCATGGGTGGACGGGAGCCGGGTGCGCCGGTGTAGGGCTGGCCTGAAGTGGTGCCGGGGCCGCCGGGATTGCTACCCTGATAGCCGGGGCGGGGGCGGTCAAAGATAGGGCGGCCGCGAGGGGCTGCGCCGGGGACCGGTGGCGGCGCGGTGTAGATGGGGCGCGGGCCGGTCTGAGGCATGATGACGCGGCGCGGGGCCTGGTTTTGTGGCGGCGGCGCGGGAGCTGCTTCGGGCTCGGGCGCGGCGGCTACGGGAGTTGGGATGGGCTCGGGCTCGGGAGCCTTGGGGGCTGCGACTACCGGCTCAGGTGCAGGGGTGCGGCCGAGGACGGCGGGTGCGGCGGGCTTGGTGCCGGGGGCTCGGCTGCCGGGGGGCAAGGGAGCGGCGGGGGTAGCCGGAGGACGCGCTACGACGATGGGGCCGGTGGGAGGACGGCTGTTGATGGCGGCAGCCGGGGGCGGCGGCGCGACGATGCGGGCGCCCTGGTTGGGCAGCGGCACGATGCGGCGAGGGCCGGGGACCGGAGGTACGGTGCGGGTTGGGGCCGACGTGGGAGCTGCGGCCTGGACGGGCGCGGGCGCCGCGGCGACGGGAGCCGGTGGGGCTGGAGTGGGAGTGGGAGCCGGGACCGGTGCGGCGGCGACTGGTGGCGGCGCCGGGGCGGGTGCGGGCGGTGCGGCTACGACCACGGGCCGGGGCTGCGTGGGTGGAGCTACAACGGGAGCGGCTGCGACGGGAGCGGCAACGCTGACGGCGGGTCTGGCGGCCACGGCCACGGGAGCAGCGGGGACGGGCGGACGGGCAACGACGGGCGCGGCGGCGGCGGGGCTGGTTACGGGGCGGGGCGCGGCGACGGCCTGGGGCTGGTTGCGGGCGGCGTTCTCGGCGTTTTTGCGCTCGAGGATGGCGCGCATGGCGTCACCGGGCTTGGAAGCGCCGGAGAGGTCAAACTTTTTGACGGGTGCGCCGGCGGAGGGTTTGGGCGCGGTGTTGCTGCGGTCTCCGGCGAAGTAGGCGCGGACCTTCTGAGCCTGGTCTTCCTCGATGGAGGACGAATGCGTTTTACCGGAGACCCCGATGGCCTCGAGTGCGTCGAGAATGGGCCTGCTTTTGACTTCAAGTTCGCGTGCCAGATCGTTGATTCTTACTTTGCTCATCCGTCCCTTTGTGTAGCTTCCCTGCGCCGCTTAGCCGTTCATACGTGCCTCGATCGAAGTGGAAGTCTGGTTATAGCTATTATGGCTGAAAAATGATGAATTTGTTGTGAGAGCGTGCGAGAAGGCCGCGCCGATTGCACTGCCGGCTGCGCTAGTCACGCTGATGGCCTTCGTCGGAGATGCCTTCATCGGAGAATTCCTGGGTGTCGTCGACGAGGGTGTCTACGGTGTCATTGTCGCGCTCGATCATCTCTTCGCGGCGGTCAGCGTCATCGTTGGCGTCGGAATCGGACTCTTCATCTTCGGCGGCGGCGAGATCTTCGGTGGAAAGGTCGTCGACGTAGACGGGGGGCTCGCCGAGGGCTGCGGCTTCGGCGAGGATTTCTTCGGGGGTCTTGGCCATGCTGGAGGTCTCCGGAGTGTCGGTTGGGGTGTCGAGGACGTCGCTGGTTACGTCCTGTTGGTTGGATTCGCCGGACTCAGTTTTGGGTGCGGGGCGGGCTTCGCCCTCTTCATACTGGCCGAAGTAGTGGCGGACGGCGACGGTGATTTTTTCGATGGATTTTTCACCGATGCCGGGGACCTGGGCGAGCTCTTCCGCGGTCATGTCGGCTACCTCTTCGACGGTGGTGAGGCCGGCGGCGATGAGTTTTTCGAGAATGGTTTCACCGAGCTCGGTTACCTGCTCGATGGGTGTGGATGGGCCGCCGGTGAGGGCCTGCATGGCGTTCTCGACTTCCTGGCGCTTCTCTTCTTCTGATTTGATGTCGATTTTCCAGTTGAGGAGCTTGGCGGCGAGGCGGACGTTCTGGCCTTTTTTGCCAATGGCGAGGGAGAGCTGGGTGTCGTCGACGATGACTTCAATCTGCTTGTCGTCAAGGTCCGTGATGGAGACGCGGGAGACCTTGGCGGGCTGGAGGGCTTTTTCGGCGAAGGTGGTGATTTCTTCGGAGTACTCGATGATGTCGATTTTTTCTCCGCGGAGCTCGCGGATGATGGACTGGACGCGCATGCCCTTCATGCCGACGCAGGCGCCGACGGGATCGACGTCCTTGTCGCGGGACATGACGGCGATCTTGGTGCGCTCGCCGGCTTCCCGGGCGATGGCGCGGATGGTGACGGTGCCGTCGTAGATTTCCGGGACCTCGGACTGGAAGAGATTCTGGACGAGGGCGGGGGCGGCGCGGGAGACGATGACCTGCGGGCCCTTGGCGGCGCGGTCGACTCTCAGGAGGACTACGCGGACGCGCTCGCCGACGGCGAACTGCTCGAGGCGGGACTGCTCGCGCTTGGGCATGCGGGCTTCAGCTTTGCCGAGGTCGAAGATGACGTCCATGGGTTCAAGGCGCTTGACGATGGCGTTGAGGACCTCGCCGGCGCGGTGGTTGTACTCGTTGAAGACGGTGTCGCGCTCGGCTTCACGGACCTTCTGGAAGATGACCTGCTTGGCCATCTGGGCGGCGATGCGGCCGAGGGGGGAGGTGTCCTTGTAGAAGCGGAGTTCGCCGCCGATTTCGACCTCGGGGGCCATGGCGCGGGCGGCATCGAGGGTGAGCTCGTTGGCTTCGTCGGTGATGAGCTCGGGGGTTTCGACGACGGTTTTGTAGACGTAGGCGCGGATTTCGCCGGTGTCCTTGTCCATTTCAGCGCGCATGTTTTCAGTGGTTTTGTAGTACTTGCGCGTGGCGAGGGCGATGGCGTCCTCGATGGCGGAGACGACGACCTCGGGTTCGATGCCTTTTTCGCGGCTTAGCAGTTCAATGGACTGGTAGAGGGGGCTTGCCATGTTTACGTCCTTTGGGTGAGGGTGGAGCTAGATTTCCGGGATCAGGCTGGCCTTTTCAATGTTGGCCAAGGGGATGTTTATGGGGGGCTGGGTGGCGGCCTTTTTGGGTTTGCCTTTGGGCTTGATGGCTGCGGGGTCGAGAGTGATGGCGGTGCCGTCGAAGGCGGTGAGGCGGCCCTGGAACTGGCGGTTGTTATCTATGGCGGTGAAGGTCTGGAGCTTTATGAGTGAGTTGAGGAAGCGGGTGTAGTCGGCGGGTTTGGTGAGCTTGCGCTCGAGGCCGGGGGAGGAGACTTCGAGGGTGTACTCGGCGCCTGGGATGAGGTCTTCGACGTCGAGGAGGGTGCCGAAATCGTGGGTGAAGGCGGTGCAATCGTCATGGGTGACGCCGGAAAGCTGCTCGGCGGGGACACCGGAGGGTAGGTTGGGGAGCGGCTCTGTGGGGTCTAGCGGGGCGCCGGCTTCGGCGGCTTTGGCTAGTTCGATCAAGGCGGCGCGGGTGGGGGTGTCTTTTTCGATGAAGACGCGGAGGGTGCGGTGTTTGGCGCCGCCGGAGAACTCGAGCTCGACGACTTCAAGGTGGTGCGAGGCCGCTACGCGGTCGGCTGCTGCACGGATTGTGTCGAGTTGGAGGGCCATTTTGCCTTGGCAGCAAATGTGTTTTTGGACACAAAAAAGTGGGCTTTGGCCCACTCGTCTCTTCCGCCACGGCTTGCCGGTTTGTGCACGGCTGGTACTCTGCGGCAGAACGGATTCGTCTGCAACTCCGACTATACTCCTGGGCGATGGAAGAATCAAGGTGAGGGGTTGCGGGCAGGCTTTGCGCTTATAGGGCAGGAGGATGGGCGAATGATCTGGAGAATTCTGGAACTGGTGCTGTGTTGCGTGGGGATGTATGTGGCCTACTACTATGCGAAAAGCGAAGGGACGTGGTCGTGGAAGCTGTTTCTGGGGTTCTTTGCGGCGCTGGGGTTGTTTGCGGTGGGATACCTGGTGCCGATGGTGAACTCGGCCTGGCTGGCGGCGCACCCGGATGACTTTGGGTGGGTGGTGTTTGGGCCGGGGAGTTTGCTGGTGATCGGGTTTTATATTTGCTATTGGCGGATACAGAAGGCGGGTAAGGGATGATTTTTGCGGCGGTGGTGGTGTTCATGATGGTTTGCTGGTGGCTGGATTTCCGGCGGAGTGCGGCGCGGACGGATTTTTCATGGCCGCTGTTTGGGATGGCGCTGGGGGCGATTGGTTTGATGACGGTGGTGATTGTGGGGGCGGCGCAGTCGGGGTGGGGGCAGCGGCATCCGTTTGTGTTTGCTTTGCTGGCGCTGGCGTTGATGATCGGGGGGATTGTGTGGGTGGCGATGCGGGGTTTGAAGATGAAGCAGAAGAAGGGGATATAGGTGGGGCTGGTGGATGTTCGGGCTGGGGGGTTGATGGGAGACGGGTGTTCGCCGTTCGAGCGACGGCCCGGGGCTGAAGCCCCATCCATTGCATGAAGTTATTCGTGGGGCTGAAGCCCCACGCTAATCCGAACGACTTTTTTCGGCAGCCTCTGAAGCCGCGCGCTCATCCGCAACGGCAAGTAAGTAAGCAGCCTTTTGAGCGCTGGCTAGTGGGGGTCGACGGCGAGGGCGAGGGGGCTGGTGGCGGCGGCGGGGGTGTAGTTGGTGAGGGTGGCGCCGTTGTTGGTGATGGTGGTGATGCTGGTGCGGTTGGCGATGAAGGCGGTGCCGAGTGAATCGAAGGCGATGGACTGGGGGAGGTTGAGGCCGCCGCCGGAGTAGGGTGAGCCGGAGTAGGGGGTGCCAGTGGAGGCGAGGCGGCTGACGGTGTTGTTGGCCTGGTTGGTGAGCCAGATTGTGGAGTCGGCAGAGATGGCGATGGCGGACGGGGTGCTTAGGGCGGCGGTGAAGCCGGAGCCGGAGAGCGGTGTGCCGGTGTGGGCGAGCTCGGTGACGGTGTTGGCGGCGGCGTTAGCGATCCAGATGTTGCCGGAGGCGTCGGCGGCGAGGGCGGAGGGGGCGCTGAGGGAGCCGCCGGCGAAGGTCAGGGCGAGGGTGAAGTCGTTGGGGGTCTGGGTGAGGGTGGGCTGGAAGGGGGAGTTGGCGGGGGGGAGGCTGTAGAGGGCGGCGATGTTGGCGGGGGAGGTGGCGGGGTGCTGGGCGATGTTCATGAGGGCGGTGATGGTGTCGGCGGGTGCGGTAGAGGCGGTGCCGCCGGGGTTGGCGTTGAAGAAGAGGGTGCCGCAGGCGGAGCCGTCGTTGTACGAGCCGCCGGCGGAGTTGATGCAGGCGGCGACGATGTTGGCGAGGGTGTTCATTTCAGGGACGGGGATGGTGGCGCCGGGGATGGTGATGGAGCCCTGGGCGCTGCCGTTGGAGGTGTTGACGAGGACGTTGACGTCCGTCATGGCGTTGGTGAGGCCGGGGGCGTTGGCGGCGCTGGTGCCGATGCTGGTGTAGCTGTTGGTGGGGCCGGTCATGAAGGGGGCGAGGGCATAGACGGAGGCGACGGTGGTGAGCTCATTGATGCTGACGAAGGTGGAGGCGGTGAGATTGCCGCAGGGTCCGAGGGCAGCCATGAGGGCCAGGTTGGGGTTGGCGGAGCCGTAGCCGGAGTTGCCGCCGGTGGCTACGAGATAGGTGGGGGCCGAGGCGGACGGGCAGGTGTAGGTGGGGAGGTTGAAGCCGCCGTTGGGGTCGGTGGTGACGGTGCCGGTGATGAGGGGGGAGGCGGCGGTGCCGTAGCCGGTGGTGCCGGTGGCGTAGAGCTGGATGGTGGCGCCGGCTACGGGTTGCTGGCCGCCGTGGACGTTGCCGAGGATGGCGGCGCCGGGGAGGGTGGTCGGCTGGGAGTGGGTGCCTGGGGTGGTGGCGCAGCCGGTGAGGAGGGTGGCGGTGGTGGCGAGGGTGAGGAGGGCTTTGAGGTTCATGGGGAAGCTCCGGGAGTGCTTGAATGTTTGCGGCGGTACGGGTAAGTCAGGGTGTGTCTTACGGGTTCCTGGGAGTGGTGGGGAGCCTGGACGAAGGGCCCGGGGCTGAAGCCCCATGAATTTCTGAAGTGTAGTTTCGTGGGGCTGAAGCCCCACGCTTCCACCGGAAGAGCGGACTTGTTGGGTTGGCGGCATCGTCATGATTGTCATGGTTGCTATGGCCTGGTGGCCAGGGTGTTGTTGGTGGTGGCGGCGGCGGTGGGGGTGACTACGGGTGGGGCGGCGCCGATGAGCTTGGTGATGGTGTTGGCGGAGGAGTTGGTGATCCAGACGGAGCCGGAGCTATCGATGATGAGGCCGGTGGGTGCGGAGAGGGTGGCGGGCTGGTAGCCGGTGGAGGGGGTGACGGCGGCGCCGGTGGGGCTGATGACGGAAATGGAGCCGTTGCCCTGATTGGCGAACCAGGCCTGGCCGGAGCCATCGAGGGCGAGGGCTACGGGGGCGTTGAGGCCGCCGATGCTGGAGGCGGAGAACTGGAGGGTGCCGGTGGGGGAATAGCGGATGAAGCTGCTGGTGTCGGACTGGGTGGCCCAGACGTTGCCGGCGTTATCGAAGGCGAGGGCGCCGGCGGTCGAGGCGCCGGAGGTGGAGCCGGCGGTGGTGGTCTGGACGGCGGTGTCGGTGAGGCGGACCAGGGAGTCAGTGCGGTTGAGGAGCCAGATGGCATCGCGGATGAGGATGTTGGACTGGACGCCGGTGATGGTGCCGGTGGTGGCGGTGACGGAGAGGGTGCCGCCGGTGTTGAGAGTGACGGGGAAGGCGTGGGTGCCGGCATCGGTGGCGGTGAAGGTGTAGGGGGCGGGCAGGGTGGCGACGGGGTCGGAGCTGGTGAAGGTGACGGTGCCGGTGAAGGTGGTGACTGGATTGGCGTAGGAATCGGTGGCGTTGACGGTGAGGGTTTGGGCTACGCCGGGCTGGGTCTGGGTGGTGAGGCCGGTGAGGACCAGGGCGGCGAGAGGACCGGCGGTGACGGTTTCAGGCGCCGCGGCGGAGGTGATGCCGGGGCTGGCGGCGGTGTAGGTGTAGGCGCCGGCGGCGGTGAGGGCGGGTGAGGCGGAGAGGTCGAAGGTGGCGACTCCGCTGGCGGTGGCGGCGGTGTAGGTCTGGGTGTAGGTGCCGGGACCGGTGACGGTGAGGGTGACGATGCCGGAGCTGGTGGTGGTGACGGCTCCGGAGGCGTTCTCAAGGGCTACGCGGATGACGCCGGCGTAGCTGCCCGCCGTGATGGGGGTGGCGGGCGCGGCGGTGAAGGCGAGCTGGGAGGCGGCGGTGACGTTGATGGCCGCGGGGCCGAAGGTGGTGGAGTTGCCGGCGGTATCGATGGCGATGACGGTGACGGCGTGGGTGCCGGGGGTGAGGGCGGCGGCGGAGGCGATGAGCTGGTAGCCGGAGTTGGCGTAGGCAGCGTTGTAGGCGGTGGCTACGTCGGGGCGGGCGATGTTGAGGGTGGGTGTGGCGAAGTAGGCGCCGTCGATGTAGACCTTGACGTTGGCGAGGGGTGAGCCGTCCTTGGGGTCGGCTACCCAGCCGGAGACGAGGAGGGAATCGGACTGCTGGACGGTGGTGCTGTTGGTGGTGTTGTCGTAGACCTTTTCAAGGACGCCTACGGGTTGATCGGTGGTGGTGAAGGTGGCGTTGTAGACGGCAGCGGTGGAGGTGGCGGTGACGTTGTAGGTGGTGCTGGTGGTGCCGTCCTGCCACTGGGTGAAGTAGTAGGGGGTGGTGTTCGAGGTCTGCTGGAGGGCGGTAGTGATGGTGCAGGCGCTGCCGGGGGTCCAGATGAGGGTGACCGGGGTGGGGTAGGTGCCGGGGACGCAGCCGGTGCCGGCGGTGGTGATGACGAGGCCGGAGGGGACGGTGGTGATGGTGGTGCTGCCGGTGGGGAGAGAGGGGGCGAAGGCTACGCCCTTGAAGTTGGAATCCTGCGGGGCGGTGGCGAGGAGGGTGAAGGAGGTGCCGGGATTGGTGGTGGCGGCGAGGGTGTCGGTGATGCCGTAGAGGTAGGTGAAGTCGAGGTCGGCGATGGTGGCGTTGGTGGCGTAGAGGTAGACGGAGGTGCCGACGACGCGGCCGGTGACGGCGTAGAGGCCGGTGGTGCCGGAGGTGTTGGCGGGAGTGTTGGTGGGGTTGGCGATGAGGTGGAGGCCGGCGGCGAGGGTGTAGAGGAGCTGCCAGTTGCCGGTGCCGTCGGCTTTGGTGTTGACCCATTTCTGGAGGCCGCCGTTGCCGAGGGTGCTGGTGGCGGAGGTCTGTTTGCTATTGCCGGTATCGGCGATATAGAGGGTGGAGGGATTGGCGAAGAAGTAGCCGGAGGCGCTGAGATTGATCTGCTGGCCGGAAGCGTTGAGGCCGTTGGTTTCCGAGGCGGTGAGGGTGAGCTTGCCGTTGCTGGTGACGGCGACGGGGGTGGCTGCGTTGTTGTAGAAGGGGAGCTGGGTGGGGCCGGCGTTGGAGTTGTAGAGGCTGGTGGCGGGTGGGGTGCCGAGGGTTCCGAGGAAGGAACGGGTGCTGCCGGTGCCGCCCTTGCTGTCTACGGAGATGTAGAGGGTGCCGTTGTAGATCTGGACGTCGCGGGTGTCCTGCGAGACGGTGTTGGTGGTGGTGTCGAGGCCGGTGATGGCGGTGGGGGCGTTGTTGGTTTTGAAGAGGGTGGTATAGAAGACGCCGCCGGTGGCGTCGGAGCCGGAGCCCTGGCCGGAGATGTAGACGGAGAGGCCGTCGGCGGTGAAGGTGCTGCGGGGATTGTTGGTGTTGTAGATGTTGAAGAGGGCGGAGGAGGAGTTGACGTTGCCGTAGGGGTCGATGAGGGAAACGACGCGGGCGACGGGGGTGTAGGACTGGCCGGTGAGGGAGCCGGACTGGGCCAGGGCGTTGGAGGGTGCGGCGCCGTAGGTGGTGGGGCTGGCGTCAAAGGTGGCGGCGTTGATGCCGTAGGCACCGACGGTGAGGTACTGGCCGGCGCCGGAGAGTTGGAGGGTGCCTTCGGAAGAGGAACCGTACTCGCCGGAGACGGGGAGGTTGGCGCCGGAGGGAGCCTGGGGGAGGACTACGGAGTTGACGTAGGCGGCGCTGGTGGTGCCGGTGGGAGTGAACTGGAAGAGAGTGAAGGGGCCGGCCTGGTTGTCACCATAGCCGCCGGCGGTGGCGTTGCCGGAGTTGGTGCCGGTGCCATTGGTGATGGTGCAGGTGGCGTTGTGAACGCCGCAGCCTTCCACGGCGACGACGAGGTTGCCGGGAGTGAAGACGGGTGTGGTGGTCTGGGCGAAGGCGGCCGCGGGGAGGAGGCAGAGGAGGGTGGAGAGGGAGGAGCGTAGTGCCGTGGGTGTCACGGGGGGTCCTTAGGGATGGCAGGATGGGGCCGACAGGTTGAGGGTAATGGGCGGTCGGTGAAAGGGCTGTGAACGGTTTGTGAAGGGCGCGTGAATGCTTGTGGAGAACGGGACGTTATTGGGGTGGCGCCTGGGGTAGGGGTACAATCTATCAAACCTACGGGGCCTTTGAGGTTCGATGAGCCGCGGGGATGGAGCGATGTGATGATCTTGATGCCTGTTGCGGAAGCGTTGACTTTCGACGATGTTTTGCTGGTGCCTGCGTACAGCGATGTGGTGCCTACGACGGTGAATACGGCTACGCGGTTGACGGCGCGGATTACGTTGAATGTGCCGCTGATGAGCGCGGCGATGGATACGGTGACGGAAAGCCGGCTGGCGATTGCGATGGCGCAGCAGGGTGGGCTTGGAGTGGTGCATCGGAACCTGACGATCGAGCAGCAGGCGGGGGAGATCGACAAGGTGAAGCGGAGTGAAAGCGGGATGATTGTGGACCCGGTGACGATTTCACCAGACCTGACGATTGCGAGTGCGCTCGAGATGATGCGGCGGTACAAGATCAGTGGCGTGCCGGTGACAAAGGATAAGAAGCTGGTGGGGATTTTGACGAACCGGGATTTGCGGTTTGTGTCGCGGACGGATTTGACGATCGACAGTGTGATGACGAAGGAGAACCTGATTACGGTGCCGGTGGGGACGACGCTCGAACAGGCCGAGGAGATATTGCACCAGCACCGGGTGGAGAAGCTGCTGGTGGTGAATGACGAGTATGAGCTGAAGGGATTGATTACGGTCAAGGATATCCAGAAGAAGCTGAAGTATCCGCAGGCTTGCAAGGATGAGCAGGGACGGCTGCGTGTGGGTGGGGCGATTGGGGCGACGGGGGATTACCTGGAACGGGCGGCGGCGCTGGTGGCGATGCGGGTGGATGCGCTGGCGATCGACTCGGCGCATGGGCATAGTGCAAGGGTGCTGGAGGCGGTGGCGGATGTGAAGAAGGCGTTTCCGGATGTGTGCTTGCTGGCAGGGAATGTGGCGACCTATGACGGGGCGATGGCGTTGATGGACGCGGGGGCGGATGCGATCAAGGTGGGGATCGGGCCGGGATCGATCTGCACGACGCGGATGGTGACGGGAGCGGGGATGCCGCAGATTACGGCGATCAGCGAGGCTTACAGGGCTTGTAAGGAGCGGGGGGTGCCGGTGATTGCGGATGGGGGGATCAAGTACTCGGGGGATGTGACGAAGGCGATTGCGGCGGGGGCGAGCGTGGTGATGATGGGGTCGCTCTTTGCGGGGGTGGATGAATCGCCGGGGGAGACGATTCTTTATCAGGGGCGTTCCTTTAAGGCTTATAGAGGTATGGGAAGTTTGAGTGCGATGGCGCAGGGGTCGGGGGAGCGGTATTTTCAGGGTAAGGAGGATATGAATGAGATCACTTCTGGTGAGCGGCCGAACTTGACGGCGAGGGAAGGGACGGGGACGAACCGGCTGGCGAAGTTTGTGCCGGAGGGAATCGAGGGCAGGGTGCCGCACCGGGGGCCGCTGGAGGCTATGGTTTATCAACTGGTGGGTGGGTTGCGGAGCGGGATGGGGTACCTGGGGTGTGGGTCGATTGCGGAGCTGCAGGAGAAGGCGCGGTTTGTGAGGATTTCGAACGCCGGGTTGAAGGAAAGCCACGTGCATGATGTGGTGATCACGCGGGAGGCTCCGAACTATCATGTGGAGTAACGATGCGGCGCGGATTGCGGAGTTTCTGGCGGGGGTCGGGCTGCCGGTGCGGCGGGAACGGATTGTGGGGAAGTGTTTTATGCCGGGGGTTTCGGTGAAGGCGGGTGGGCTGGTTTGTGATGAGGAGGCGTTGGCACATGCGGGGGATCTACTGCATGAGGCGGGGCATCTAGCGGTGATGACGGCGGCGGATCGTGCGGCTTGTGACGGGGATGCGGGGCCGGATGGGGGTGCGGAGATGGCGGCGATCGCTTGGTCGTATGCGGCTGCGGTGGCGCTGGGGATGAATGCGCGCGTGGTATTTCATGAGGACGGGTACAAGGGCGGTGGGGCGGCGCTTGCGGAGAATTTCGAGCAGGGGCGGTACTTTGGGGTGCCGCTGTTGCAGTGGTACGGGATGACGGACGGTGGCTATCCTGCGATGACTGCGTGGTTGCGGGCTTGAGGATCTGGCGGATACTTTCAGCGTGGGTGCCGGTGGCGGTGGCGGTGAGTGTGATCGCGACCGAGAGTACGGCGAAGTTTGGTGCGCAACATACGAGCCACGCGATGCGGCCGTGGTTCGAGGGCTTGTTTGGGCATGTGAGCAATGGGATGTGGTGGCTGATCCATCACACGTTTCGGAAGTCTGGGCATTTTTGTGGGTATGGCGGGGTGGCGCTCACTTTTTTGCGGGCGTGGCTGATGATGATCGGAGGGTGGGGGCGGTGTTTTGTGCTGGGGGTGGGGTGCTGTGTGGTGGTGGCGTCGTTGGATGAATGGCACCAGACGTTTGTGCCGGGGCGGACGGGGACGGGGTGGGATGTGTTGCTGGATGGGGTGGGGGGGGTGGTGGCTTGTGGGTTGGCTTGGGTGGTATTTGGGCGGCGGCGGGTGGGGTGATGGGTCGCGTCGAACCATTCCTTCGGGTTGGTGGGAGTCTTGAGCGAAGTACCCCGGGGCCAAAGCCCCACCCCTTCCCTTGGACCTTTTCCCTGGGGCTGAAGCCCCACGCTAATCCCAAGAAGCCTGACGGTGTAACGAATGGGTTAGAGGTGGCGGTGGGGGGGCTTGTCGAGGACGAGGGCTTCAAAGCGGTGGCGGAGTTGGAAGCCGGCGCGGCGGTAGAGGTTTACGGCTTGGGTGTTGGCTTCAGTGACGGTCAGGGTGAGGGCGTTGTAGCGGCGGGCGGGGAGGTGGTTGAGGCAGAGCTGGAGGAGATTGGGGCCGAGGTGGGCGCCGCGGTAGGCGGGGTCGACGCAGAGCTGGGTGATGTGGGCGGTGTCCGGGGCGACGCGGGAGACGAGGAGGAGGGCGGCGAGTTTGCCGGTGGCGGTGGAGCGGAGGGCCCAAGAGGCTTCGGGGTCGAAGGTGCCGCAGCCGGGGAACCGGATGACGTTGTGGAGGAAGCGGAGGGAGCCGGCCAGGGTGCGGTACTGGTCGTTGATCTGGGCGTCGACGTGGGATTGGTAGGCGGCGTGGATGAGGTCGCCGGCGGAGTTATAGAGGGTGGGGGACCAGCGGAGGAGCTCGATGGAGGGAGGGAAGGTGGGTGGGGTGGCGGGGCGGTTGGGGGGGAGGTCGAGCTCGAGGAAGAGGCGAGGGTAGGGGGTGAAGGAGGGGAAGGCGGGGGGGAGGATGCCGGCGTCGAAGAGGAGGAGCTGGGACTCGATGCGGGCGATGTCCGGGGAGTGGAGGAGGGTTTCAAGGAGGTGGCGGATGAGGGTGTGGTTGACGGCGAGGGGTGCGGGGTTGGTGTGGGTGGTGAAGAGGTCGCCGATGACGGCTTTTGTGCCCTCATAGACGCAGAAGGTGTAGCCGGTGACTTTGCCGCGGGCTGTGGCGACGAAGCCGGGGAGGATGCGCTGGTCGAGGTAGTTGAGGAGGATGTCGGTGGCGGCGCGGTAGTCCCAGCGGAGGCGGCGCTGCCAGAGGGCTGCCTGCTCGGTGAGGAGAGGGCGGAGCTGGCGGGCGCTGAAGTGGCGGAGGTCTAGGATTTCGATTTGTTGGGGGGTGGACAAAGGGCGGTTGGTGGCGGGGCAAGTATCAGCTTACCGGATGAAATTGATTTTGCAGGGGAGGCCGACGACTAGGCTGCTGTGGAGCGGAGAGCTTTTGCAGAGACGTCCGGCTTGTGCCTCGTCGAGATGGATCGTTTGCCTTTTGGCCCGCGGGGTGTGGGGAGGTCGCGCAACTCGAAGACCAGCTGCTTGCCAAGGACATCGGCGGCGCGAGAGATTGTATCCAGCGAGATGGCGGTGTTGGCAGGGTCGAGGAGGCGTGCTACCTGGGAGCGGCTGGTCTTGAGGTCTCTGGCCATCGCCTGCTTTGTTTTTTTCTGCTGCTCCATGGCCTGTTGGAATTGCCAGGCCAGGACGCGCTTGATAGCGGATGCTTCTACTTCGTTGCGGATACCTTGCTCGTCGAGGAAGTCAGAGAAGGAAGAGCCGGTGTGCATGTCGTGTGTTTGAGTGACTTTCATTTTTTTATCCTTAAGGCTGCTTCGTGAAGACGTTTGTTGGTTCTGGCGAGTTCGAGATCGTTGGCTGGTGTCTTTTGGGTTTTCTTGATGAAGCCGTGGAGCAGAACCATACGGCTTTGCACGTCGATGTAGAAGAGGATGCGTGCAATCTTTCGGTCGGACAGGGTTGATCTAACCTCGTAGAGACCATCGCCCAGTGAACGACAGGCCGGCATTCCGACGGGCCAGCCGAACTCAACGTCCGCAATGTCAAAGCCGATGGTCTTGCGATCTTCAGGTGGTTGCAGAGCCTTGAGCCAGTCGCGTACAGGCTCACCGCCGGCGGCTGTACGAAAGAAGTACGCGCTGATTCGCTTGACAGCGTGGCGTTGCGCTTTCACAGACGGAGTGTACCATATGTGGTACGCTCCGTCAGGGAGTGAGTCACCCACCTCACGCGATAAGACAGCGTGAGATGGGACACCCGATGCGTTTTGGTGGGTTCTAGCGGGCGGGGTAGACGCGGTAGACGGCCAGGCCCTGGGTTTCGTAGAGGAAGAGGGGTTCGTAGACGCGGTTGGGGAGGTATTTGGCGAGGCTGGCCTGGTCAGTGGATTTGAGGATAAGGATGTGCTCGCCGGTGGGGACGCCCTCGTGGTCGTAGTGGAGGATGGGCTGGTCGCGGTAGAAGGCGAGGCCGTAGTCCATGTCGCGCTTGACGCCGAGGGTGCGGACGGGGAGGGTGCCGGGGGCGGCCTGGGCGATCTGCTCTGCCAGGGGGCGGGCGGAGTAGTTGAGGTCGAGCTCGTGGCCTTCAAAGCCGAGGAGGAAAACGAGCATGATGCAGATGGGGACCAAGGTGATGTTGAGGACCTGGCGGATGCCGAAGCGGCGGATGACGAGGATGATGACGGCGGCGGTGGCGATGGCTCCGGCGGTGGCGATGAAGAGCCAGTTGCGGGAGGGGATGAGGGTTTCATAGCGCATGTGCTGAGGGGCGAGGGTGAGGACGAAGACGAGGAGGGCGCAGAGGGTGGCGTGGAGCCAGAGGAGCCAGGGGGCGAGGCCGTTGCGACGGGTGCGGTGGAGGTAATCGCCGGTGAGGATGGTGAGGGGCGGGATGGAGGGGAGGATGTAGCCGGGGAGCTTGGAGGTGGAGAAGGTGAAGAAGAGGATGGGGAAGAGGGCCCAGAGGACGAGGAACTCGGGGAAGGCATCGCCGGCGCGGCCGTGGCCGAGGTAGCGGACGCGCTTGCGGCGGACTTTCCACTCGGCGATAGAGATCTGGACGGCGTCGATGAGGGCGCGGAAGGCGATGGCGGTCCAGGGCATGAGGCCGAGGATGAGGACGATGACGTAATAGAAGAGGGGCTGGTGGTGCTGGAAGCGGTTGGTGGCGAAGCGCTCGATGTTGTGCTGGTAGAAGAATTCCTTGAAGAAGGTGGGGTTGCGGCGCTGGACGGCGATGTACCAGGGCAGGACCATGATGAGGTAAAGGGTGATGCCGGGCCACCAGATGGTGCGGCGGAGGAGGGACCATTCCCGGCGGAGGGCGACGAAGAGGCCGATGATGACGAGAGCGAGGAAGGGGGCGACGGGGCCTTTGGCGAGGGTGGCGGCGGCGCCGAAGAAGTAGAGGTCGAAGAGCCAGAATTTCTTGCCGGTCTCATACCAGGCGTACCAGCCGAGCATGCCGATGCAGAAAGGGGCGGCGAGCTGCATGTCGGTGGAGGCGCCGCGGGCGAAGGCGAAGATGCCGAGGGATGAGAGGGTGATGAGGGCTGCGTCGAGGTGCCCGCCGGGGCGGAAACGGCGCATGTGGAGGAAGATGAGGAGGATGAGGAAGCCGGTGGCGTAGGAGGAGGGGAGCCGGGCGGACCAGTCGGAGACGCCGAACTCGCGGAACATGGACATGGCTCGCCAGTAGTAGAGGGCGGGCTTTTCAAGCCAGGGGCGGCCGTAAAGGATGGGGGTGACGGTGCCGGCGAGGAGGCAGTCGTAGGCTCGCTTGATGGCCGGGCCGGTGAAGGCGTGCGGGGTGATGCCGGTGTCCAGGGCGTGGCAGGTTTGCTCATGAAGGGTGAGCATTTCACGGGCGATCTGGGCGTAGCGGGGCTCGTCGGCGCCTACGAGGCCTAGCTTGTCACCACCGACGTGGGGGGCGAGGCCGTAGAGGAGGAGGAAAAGGCCGACGGCGAAGAGGACCAGGAATTCCTGGGGGTTGGCGAAGTTGGGATTGCGGCGGAGGGAGTCTCGCCAGGCGCGGAAGCGTGGGGTGGGGCGGTCTCCATCGAGTTGGGGCGGGCTGGTCACGAGGAGAGGGGGTAGCGGATTATGGTTTGGGGTCTGGCGCGGGGGATGGTTCGGGATGGGCGGCGGCGAACTTGGCTTCGCGCTTGCGCATGCGGCCGAGGAGCTCGTCCATGCGGCCGGTCATGCGTTCGGAACGGTCGATGGCGAAATTGAGCTCGGGGACGTGGCGGACGCCGAGGCGGTCGCGGATGGAGGACCGGATGAAGCCACGGGCGGCGGTGAGGGCTTCGAGGGTGGAGGCTTCGGCTTCTTCACCGCCGGTTACGGAGATGAAGATGCGGGCGGCTTTGCCGCCGGGGGCGAGGAGGACCTCGGTGACGACGGCGGGGTAGAGCCGGGGGTCGGAGAGCTCGCCCTCGAGCATGGCGCCGATTTCTTCCGTGAAGGATTGGGCGATGCGGTTGCGGTGGTAGATGCGGGCGCGGGGTTCGGGCATGGTTGTTTCCTGATATGAGGATATCAGGCGGGTGGGTTGGTTGAGCCTCGTGGGAGCGTAAAGGAAAGCCCGGGGCTGAAGCCCCACGCTTCCACCGGGAAAACGGTTAGTCGAGGATTTCGGCGAAGGAGTCGGCGATTTCTGCGCCGAGGGATTGGGCGATGCGGTTGGCGGCTTCGTCGAGGGCGGAGAGGGATTTGGCTACGGCTTCGGCGGAGGAGGAGATGACGGCGGCGGCGATGGTGGCCTGGTTCCAGACGACGCCGCCTTCGTTGAGCTCGGCGATGGAGGCGTTGAAGCCGTTGGCTAGCTTGGCTTTCAGGGAGCGGACCACCTGGCGGCGGTCCTTGAGGGACTGGGCGTGGGGGATGGAGAGTTCGAGGGTTAGCTTGCCTACGGGCATGGGTTTAGTTTATCTGGCCAGGATGTTGATTTGGCATTGGGTTTGGAGGGGGTGGGCAGCGGCGGTGAGGGTGACGGTGACGAGATGGGTGCCGGTGGGGATAGCGCCGAAATCGCCGCCCTGGGCGCAGGCGGTGAGGAGGAGGAGGGGTAGGAGCTTGCGGGTGCGGCGGGTGAGCAGGAGGAGGGCGGCGAGGGTGAGGGGGATCGGGAGGGTGCCGGCTAGGTTCTGGGTGGTGGTGAGGTGGAGGGTGGCTTGGGTGGGGGTGTTTATGGTGGCGGGAGAGGTGATAGTGCAGGTGAGGTAGGGGACGGGGGTGGTGCAGGTGGTGGTGAGGGGGCCGGAGAAGTTGGAGAGGGGGGTGATGAGGAGAATGAGGTCGGCGGTGGAGTTTTGGGGCATGGAGAGGTTGGGGGTGGGCCAGGAGACGGCGAGGGGTGGAGTGACGGTGAGGGTCTGGGTGGGGGCGGTGGAGGGGGCGAAGATGCCGGTGGGGTTGTAGGTGGCGGCGAGGGTGTAGGTGGCGATGGGTTGGGGGTCGATGGTGGTTTGGACGGTGGGGGCGGCGGGGAGGGTGATGAAGGGGGTGCCGTCGAGGGTGAAGGTGATGGTGCCGGTGGGGGTGAGGGCGGGGGACTGGCCGGTGAGGTTGGCGGTGAGGGTGAGGGGGGTGCCGAGGGGGAGCTGGGTGGCGGAGGGAGTGAGGGTGAGGGTGGTGGGGGATCGGGTGATGGTGAGAGGGACGGTGGCGGAGGTAGTGGTGAGCCAGGTGGCGGTGAGGGGGTAGGTGCCGGGGCCGAGGAGGGCGGGGTCGGCGTAGAGGGTGGCGTAGGCGGTGGGCCCGGAGGCGGCGGTGATGGGGGCGGTGGCGAGGATTGTCGGGCCGGATTGGAGGGTGATAATGCCGGTGGGGGTGGGGTCGGCGGTGACCTGGATGTTGGCGGTTATGCGGGCGTTCAGGGGGATTGGGTTTTGGGCCAGGGTGAGGGCGATGCCGGGAATGTCGAGGGGGATGGCGCCGAAGACGGGGCCGTTGGCGTAGCGGGCGGTGAGGATGTGGTGGCCGGGGGTGAGGGGTGGGAGGGGTAGGTTGGGAGATGTGGTGGTGGCTAGGGGTTGGGCGTTGTCGTAGAAGGTGATGGGTTGGGTTGGGGGTGTGGGGGTGAGGATGGCATAGAGGGTGTTGTGCAGGAGTGTCAGGTCGGTGATGGGGTCTTGGAGGATGGCGGGGATGCATTGGATGGCGGTGGCGACGCATTGGTTGTGGCCGGTGGCGATGGGAGTTAGGCCGGGGCCGGTGTAGATGGCGAGGTCTTCGATGCGGGCGGTGGACGATGGGGGGAGGATGAGGCTGGCGGCGGGGGTGAGGATGGAGGTGTGGGTGATGAGGATGTTGGAAGAGTCCGGGGCGATGGTGATGGCGGGGCCGGGGGTGATGATTTTGAGGTTGTCTATCGTGAGGCCGGCGGCGCCGGAGTACGAAAGAGGGGCTCGGAGGGTCAGGTTGGTGAGGGTGATGGGGCCCTGGGTGTCGATGAGGGTGGTGGTGGAGGTGATGGTCCCGAAGCCGGTGAGGGTGGCGCCGGGGCCGGCGGTAAGGGGGGCGGAGAGGGTTAGGGTTACGCCGGGGTCGAGGGTGAGGGTGGTGTTGGCGGGGAGGTGGAGGGTGGTGGCGTGGTAGGTTGCGGGGCCGGTTAGTTCTACTGTTGCCTGATTGTTTAGGGCTTGTTGGAGGCGGGGGGTGTCGTCCTGAATTATTTCTTGGGGGGTGGCGGTGAGGGTGGCTTGGAGGAGGAGGATGAGGTGTATGAGGTGCATGGGGGCTCCGGTGGGCTGGAGGGTGCAGGTTTGGGGCCGTGGCGGGGTGGTTGGGGTCAGGGGGTTCTAATGTTTGGGGATGAGCAAGGGTTCTGGGATTCGCCGGGATTCGAGACGGACGCGGAGATCGCAGAGATGGGTGCGGGTAAGAAGGCGGAGATTCTTGGGATGCAAGAGAGTATTCCCAGGTCAAGCAATGAAGCTTGCGTGGCCTGGGGCACCCCATGCGCTGGGTGGTCTGCGGAAGGAGTAACCCCACCTCACGCGATGAGACATCGTGAGATGGGGCACCCGAAACACTTTTTTGGGGATTTGGATGGTCGGAATGGAGAGATTCGAACTCTCGACCCCCTGCTCCCGAAGCAGGTGCGCTACCAGGCTGCGCTACATTCCGTACCGGATACATTCAGGATCTTTGGGTGGACCCGTGTCGATTATTGTGCGTCTGGCTTTGTGGTGCGGGAGCGTTGGGAGGCTCCTGCTGGGCTTGCGCTCGACTGGTCAAGTTTAGCAGAGAATCGGGTGGGGCTGGTGTGCATCTGAAGGAAGGTGAAAGAGCGGCGAGAGATTGTGGAGTTGTGGCGGGCGGGTCGCGGGGGGGAGATGATCACGCTGGTGCGGGCGGAGGGGTCAAGCTACAGGCGGCCGGGGGCGCGGCTGCTGGTGAGCGGCGACGCGCAGGACTATGCGGGGACGATCAGCGGGGGGTGCCTGGAGGCGGAGGTGTTGCGCAAGGCGGCCTGGATGGTGCGGGATGGGGCAAGGGTGGAACGGTATTCGATGATGTTCGACGATACGGCGGAGATACCGTTTGGGCTGGGGTGCGGGGGGACGGTGGATTTGCTGTTCGAGCGGATGGGGACGGCGGAGAGTGAGGCGCTGCTGGGGGCGATGGCGTCGTCGCTCAGGGGGGAAGAGGCTACGGTGGTGCATTTTCTGCCGGGTGGGGGTCGAGGGTTGCGGCGGCTGATTACGGTTGGGGATGAGGTGAGGTTTGTGAGTGCGGGGGTGGGCGCGGAGAAGGTGAGTTGTGCGCGGCGGCTTGTGCCGGGCGAGGAGTATGAAGGCAGATATGTAGAGAGGCTGGAGGCTCCGCAGAGGCTGTTTGTGATGGGCGCGGGGGACGATGCGAAGCCGCTGGTCGCGATGGCGGCGCAACTGGGGTGGGGAGTGACGGTGGCCGATGGGCGGGTGCAACTGGCGCGGGGGGAACGGTTTCCTCTGGCGGAACGGGTGGTGGAAGCGGATGGGCTGGATGTGGGGGTGAGGGATGCGGTGGTGTTGATGACGCATAGCTATGAACAGGACAGGCGGTTGCTGGTGGAGATGCTGCCGCGGCGACCAAGGTATCTGGGGTTGCTGGGGTCTCGGCATAGAAGCAGCTTGCTGGTGAGTGAGGCGGCGGCGATGCTGGGGTGGCGGGTGGAGGATTGTTGCGAGGGACTGTTTGCGCCGGTGGGAATGGACCTGGGTGGTGATGGTCCAGAGGCTATCGCGCTGGCGATGCTGGCGGAAATGCAGGCGGTTTGCAATGGGCGGGCGGGAAGTGAGCGTCGGCTGGGGGCTGAGGATGTGGCAAGGTATGTGGCGGAGGGTGGGGCATCGCGGTATCTGCAGGTGCGGTGTGCGCTGGATGCCGCCGTATGAGACGGGCTGGTCTGAGAAAGACAGGTGCAGTTGTGCTGGCGGCGGGTGGGTCGCGGCGGCTGGGGGAGGCGAAGCAGTTGGTGATGCTGGGGGGGGAGACGCTGGTGGGACGGGCTGTCCGGCTGGCGCGGGAGGCTGGGTGTGAGCCGGTGGTGGTGGTGTTGGGGGCTCGGGCTGACGCGGTGCGGGAGGCTTGCGGAGGGGCGGAGACGGTGGTGAATGAGGATTGGGCGGCGGGGATGGGGGGATCGCTGGGGGTGGGGGTGCGGGCGCTGCTGGGGCGGGTTGAACGAGTGGTGGTGATGGCTTGCGATCAGCCGGCGGTGACGGTGGAGCATTTGCGGGGGCTTATGGAGGGAGGTGAGGTGGTGGGTTCTGCGTACGGCGGCAGGCGGGGGATTCCCGCCTGCTTTGGGGTGGAATATTTTGGGGAGTTGATGTCGCTGGGGGGGGATCGTGGGGCGCGGGAGTTGTTACAGGGGGCCGAGGCGATTGTTCTGCCGGGTGGGGAGGTTGATTTGGATACGGTGGAGGATCTGGTAGCGGTACGGGGGCGGTTTGGGGAGTAGTGGTTTCGCTTCGAGGTGTGGGGGCGGGCCATGTGTCGCGCTTACAGCGCTCAGGAGCCGCCTTATCCCCGTACCTAGGCCTTCGGCCTAGGCTTTTATGTGACGGGCCTTCGGCCCTGAAGCGAGAACGCTATATCTCATTAGTAGGTGGTCTATTTTGGGTTAGAGGTCTTCGCCGTCGAGGTCCGAGGTGCCGGAGCCCATGGTTACGATGCAGGGAAGGATGACCATCAGGAGGAACGCGGCAGCTACGAGCAAGTCATGCATGGGGAGGACCTCAAGTGTCGGCTGGCTCAGGCCTGCCTGACAAGATTGAGGATCGTGCATGTGAGGGGTGGGCGATATTGCACGAAGGCGTTTATTGCATGGAACCTTTGTTGGGGGGGATTGCACTTTTGGGTGAGCGGGGTGTGGAGGGTGAGTCGTGGTGAGAGGGGTGCGAGGGGTGGGAAGAACATGCAAATGCAAACGCAGATCCCTACGGGATGACGAACAAGATTGGGTTTGCTTCGGTGGATGTTGGATCGGTGAGTAGCAACCCCACCTCACGCGATGAGACAGCGTGAGATGGGCACCCGATACACTTTGGTGGTTCTTTCAGTTGGGCTTAGAAGTGGCGGAGGGATTCGGTGGGTTTCGGGGTTGGGTTGGGATTGGGGGTGGGGGTGAAGGATTCGGTGGTGCGGGCGAGGGAGCGGGAGACCAGGTCGCGGGAGCCGAGGCCGATGGCGAGGGCGAGGGTGAGGACGATGCCGCCGAAGAGGATGCCGAAGGCGAGGGCTATGATGGTGCCGCCAATGCCGAGATGCTCGAGGACCATGGCGAAGGTGAGGGTGAGGACGAGCCACTTCATGCCAATCGAAAGGAAGCGGGCGTATTGGAACTGATTGTTGACGGCGCCGATGAGGACGGTGCGGGCGAGGTAGCGGGCGATGAGATTGCCGGCGAAGAGGATGAGGATGGCGCCGACGGTGTGCGAGAGGTAGGGGAGAAGGGTGATGGTGAGGATGGAGCCGGTGGTGTAGGAGGCGTCGAAGGAGAGGGTGCCGACGATGAGACCAAGGAGGACGCAGAGCCAGAAGGCGGCGCGGCCGGCGAGAGCGGTGGGGGAATGGGTGGGGGACCAGTCGGCGATACCGAGGGTCTTGTTGGTGGCGAGGCGGTCGTCGAACTTGAGGGCGGTGAGGAGCTTTTTGACGAGGTAGCTGAGGAGCATGCCGAGGGCGGTGAGGAGGGCGACGGCGAGGATGAAGGCGAGGAGGCCGGGGAGGAGGGAGACGAGGAGCGAGAGGACGCGGGTGATGGAGTCGTGGAGGGCGGCGGTGATGGTGTGGAGGGTGGAGGGGGCTTCGTACTGGGGGGTGTAGGGCTGGGTTGCGTCCTGGATGAGGGTCATGTGGACTCCTTTTGGTTTGGTGCGGGTTGCGTGGAGTGCTAAGGCAAGAACAAACAACGGCAAGGGCTAATACTGAGATTCTGGGTTCGCCAGAATGACGGCGTCTTTTCGATGAAGCATTTTTTCTTGATGACGGCGTCTTTGTGGAGTGGGCGAACTCATGGAGTGAAGCGGTCTGGCCAGCGCCAGCGGGCTACGAGGTAGGGCTTGTCGACCTCGAAGGCTTTGGCGGTGGCTTCGATGTGGGTTTCGGGTGGGGTGCCGTGGCTGGTCTGGAGGAGGTGGGAGGCTACCCAGGCGAGGTAGAGGGGGGTGAGGGCGCCAAGGAGGTGGCCGCGATTGATGGTGCGGAGGCGGAAGGCGAGGAGGAAATCGTAGATGATGCGGGCCCAGAGGGAATCTGGCAGGAGGAAAGAGGTGGCGGGCGTGACGGAGAGGCGCTTGAGCCCGAGGAGGGATTGGGCGGGGAGGACGAGGGACCAGATTTCCTGGAGGTTGGTGTAAGCGAGGCGGAAGGATTCGACCATGGGGTTGATGTCCGGGTTGGGGAGGGCGGAGGCGCCGGGGTTGCCCTGGACGGAGATGGGGGCGGTCCGGGCGCGTTGCCAGTAGGGGGCGCGGAGCTCGATTTCTGTGAAGAGGGAGGTGAGGATGAGGGTGAGGATTTCAGTAAGGTCCTGGTTGGAGGGGGCGGGGAGGGCGCGGTGGCCAACGGAGACTTCGGTGACGGTGAAGGCGGCGGCGGCGCACTCGATGGGGGGCCAGAGGATGGTGTCAGGCGCTGTGCGGGCGGCGGTGGCGGCGAGACGGGCAAGGGCGCGGGGGGTGAGGGCGAGATCGAGCGCGAGGGGGAAACGGCTGGGGGTTCCGATGAGTGCGCGGATGAGAGGGAAGAGGATGGCGGAGTTGACGAGGCCGGCGTTGGGAGGGAGGTCGTAGCAGGGCAGGGTGAGGTCGGCGGCACCGGTGAGGACGGGGTGGGCGAGGGCGGCGAGGGCGGCGGGGGAGAGGGAATCGGCACCGGCGCCTAGCTGTAGGATGGCCTGGGCGGGATGGAGGGCGAGTTGCTGGTTGGCGGCGAGGAAATCGGCGGCGGTGAGGGTGAAGGTGCTGGGGTAGGGGGAGGTGGGGGTATAGGGGATGAGGTTGGGGGCTTCATGCTGGTCTGGCGTGAGGACGAGGTAGGGCTGGGTGGGGAAGGCTTCGGCGATGTTGGCGAGGAGAGTGGTCAGGGCCTCGTGGTCGAGGGGAACTAGGTGGATGAGGAGAGGCTGGTCCATCGTGTGTGGGCTCCGGGTGTCGGGGGGTGGCGGGGAGACGCAGATTCCCTTCGGGAATGACAAAAAAGCGAATTAGGTGGATAGGGCGAGGATGCCTGCTAGTGGGATGCGGACCCAGGTGGGCCGATTGTTGAGTTCGTAGAGGAGCTCGTAGAGGGATTTTTCAAGGAGGTAGGCGTTGAGGAGGGACTGGGCCTGGGTGGGTTCGGGGAGGAGGCTGGGGTTGGCGGCGATGGTGGTGCGATAGGCCTGGAGGAACTGGCGGGAAACGGCGGATTGCCAGAGGGTGGCCCAGGCGTCAAGGCCCTGGCTGGCGGCGGGGGTGGTGGGGTGACGCTGCTGGTAGGCGTCGAGTGCGGCGTAGGCGGCGTAGGAGAAGCTGCGGAGCATGCCGGCTACGTCTTTGAGGGGGGATTGCTTTTCACGGCGTTGGGCGAGGGTTTTGGCGGGTTCGCCTTCGAAGTCGAGGATGGTGAAGTCGTTGTGGTTGATGAGGATCTGGCCGAGGTGGTAGTCGCCGTGAATGCGGATGCGCTGGCCGGAAGGAATGCTGGCGGTGATGCTGTGGGCGGCGGCGAAGAGGGGGATGCGGCGGGTGAGGACCTGGGCGGCGGTGTCTGCGAGGAGGTCTTTGAAGGTGGGGAGCTGGGCTTTGAGGGCATCGAGGGTGAGGTTGATCTGGACGTCGATGCGCTGGGCGTCGGCGAGGAGAGTGGCGGAGGTGTTGGGTTCGGCGGCGAAGGCAGGGTTGTCGGTGGGGGTGGCGAGGGCGAGGTGAAGCTCGGCGGTGCGGCGTCCGAGCAGGGCGGCGGCTTTGAGGGAGAGGCCGGCGTGAGAGGCTAGTTCTTCGGGGATGGGCTGGTCGGGATCGAGGAGAGTGGGTGGGGTGGCGGGGGTGGCGGGGGGCCTGGAGGTGGCGACGGACTCGTAGAAGCGGGCCAGCTCTTCAAGGGTGTTTTGCCAACCGTCGCCTTCGTTGGGGATGAGTTGCTGGAGCATGGCGGTGGTGGTGGGTTCGCCGGTGGTGGAAGTGAGGGTGAGGGCGCCGAGGTAGGCGGGGACTCGCTCGAAGTGGGCGGTTTCAGTGAGGAAGCGGCCGATTTCTACGTCGGGGTTGAGGCCGGGCTGGAGACGGCGGAAGAGCTTGAGGAGGAGGTCGCCGCCGAAGAAGATGTTGGTGTTGGATTGCTCGGCGGAGGAGAGGCGGGAGGGGTGGGTGGGGGGTGGGGTATAGGTTGGGGTGTGGGTGCCGGAGAGGGATGGTGACGACCCCAGGTCACGCGATGGGGCCGCGTGGCCTGGGGCACCCCATAGTTGTTTGTTGTCGGGCTGGGGGTCGACTCGTTGGGGTTCTATGGTGTGGGTCTGGAGGATTTTGTCGGTGAGGGGTTGGGCTTCGGTGGGGGTGATGTCGTGGGCGGGGCGGTCGGTGTGGGCGGCTACGATGGTGGTGGCTACTTCTTCGGCGGCGGCTTTGAGGGTGTGGAGGGGGACGGAAGATTGGGTGGTGATGAGGGCGAGGAGGGACTGGCGGAAGTCCTCGCGGGTGGTGGCGTCATGTAGGACGGCGGGGCCGGTGGGGGACTGGAGGGTGGCGAGAATGGTGGCGGGCGGGACTTGTCCGATGCTATCGCCGGTGGTGTAGGCGATGGGGAGCTGGTATTGGTCGGTGGTGGCGTCGGTGTAGGCGATGTGGAGGAAGAGGATGGCTTCGCCGATGGTGCTGCTGGGGGTGAGGAGGGTGGCGGGGTGGAGCTCGACGTAGTGGGTGATGGTGAGAGTCTGGATGGTGCGGGATTTGGCGCCGAACCAGCGTTGGCGGGGGAGGTAGTCCGGGAGGACTTTGTGGAGGAGGTCGGCGCCCTGGCCGGCGAGGAAGCCGGCCCAGCCCTTGGTGAGGAGGTCGAGGGTGATCTGTTCGGTGGCCTGGGTGTGGTCGGGCGGGAGAATGGGGAGGTCCTGCTGGGCGGGGGCGGGTTGGAGCTCGAACCAGAGGAAAGCGTAAGGGGCCAGGGATAAGGGGTACGGGGTGAGGGTGATCTTTGGGAAGGAGACGTAGCCCAGCATCTCGACCGGCATGAGGTCTTTGTAGGGGGTGAGATCGAGGGCTACGGGTTGGGCGAAGCGGCTGAGGTTGGCGACGCAGAGGACGGTTTCATGGGTGCCGTCGTCGCGTTTAAGGTCGCGGATGTAGGCGAGGATTTTGCGGTTTTCCGGGTGGAGGAAGGTGAGGGTGCCGCGACCGAAGACCTGGAAGAGCTTGCGGAGTGCGATCATGTTGCGGGTCCAGTGGAGGAGGGAGGACTGGTCGGTGAGCTGGGACTCGACGTTGACGACCTGGTAGCCGTAGACGGGGTCCATGATGACGGGGAAGTAGAGGCGGGCGGGGTCGCAGCGGGAGAAGCCGGCATTGCGGTCTGAGTTCCACTGCATGGGGGTGCGGACGCCGTTGCGGTCGCCGAGGTAGATGTTGTCGCCCATGCCGATCTCGTCGCCGTAATACATGATGGGGGTGCCGGGGAAGGACAGGAGGAGGGAGTTGAGGAGCTGGATGCGGGCGCGGTTGTTGTCGACCAGGGGGGCGAGGCGGCGGCGGATGCCTACGTTGATGCGCATGCGGGCGTCGGCGGCGTAGGCGAGATTCATGTAGTCGCGCTCGTCGTCGGTGACCATTTCAAGGGTGAGCTCGTCGTGGTTGCGGAGGAAGATGCCCCACTGGCAGGACTCGGGGATTTCGGGAGTCTGGGCCATGATGTCGGTGATGGGGAGGCGGTCTTCCTGGCGGATGGCCATGTAGATGCGGGGCATGAGGGGGAAGTGGAAGGCCATGTGGCACTCGTCACCGTCACCGAAGTAGGGGCGGACGTCGGCGGGCCACATGTTGGCTTCGGCGAGGATGAGGCGGTCTTCGTATTCGGCGTCGATGACCTCACGGATGCGCTTGATCATGACGTGGGTTTCAGGGACGTTTTCGCAGGAGGTGCCGTCGCGCTCGATGAGGTAGGGGATGGCGTCGAGACGGAGGGCATCGACGCCCATGTCGAGCCAGAAACGCATGGCTTTGAGGACTTCTTCCATGACGCGGGGATTGTCGAAGTTGAGGTCGGGCTGGTGGGAGAAGAAGCGATGCCAGTAGAACTGTTTGGCGGTGTCGTCCCAGGTCCAGTTGGACTTTTCGGTGTCGGTGAAGATGATGCGGACGCCTTCGTAGAGCTTGTCGGTATCGGACCAGACGTACATGTCGCGCTCGGGTGAGCCGGGGGGGGCGAGGCGGGCGGCCTGGAACCAGGGGTGCTGGTCCGAGGTGTGGTTGATGACGAGCTCGATCATGACCTGCATGCCGCGCTGGTGGGCTGCGTCGAGGAATAGCTTGAAGTCGGCTAAGGTGCCGTAGGAGGGGTTGACGGAGGTGTAGTCGGCGATGTCGTAACCGTCGTCACGGAGGGGCGAGGGCATGAAGGGGAGGAGCCAGAGGCAGGTGACGCCGAGGTCCTGGAGGTAGTCGAGGCGGGAGAGGAGGCCGGGGAAGTCGCCGATACCGTCGTTGTTTGCGTCTGCGAAGGCGCGGACGTGGATTTCATAGATGACGGCGTCTTTATACCAGAGGGGGTCGGTGGCGCTGCCTGGCTTCTTCAATGGTGTGTTGTCTCCCAAGACGATTATGATGCAGGTTGTTGTGAGAGGGAGGGTTGAATGCGTGAGGTGCTGGTGGCGCTGAACCGGATTGTGGCGGATGGGGTGGTGGGTGGGTATGCGATTGGGGGGGCGATTGGGGCTTCATTTTATATCGAGGCGGCCAACACGGAGGATGTGGATGCGTTTGTGGTGCTGCCCGTTTCCATGAGTGGATTGGTGTCGCTGAACGGGGTTTATGAGGCTTTGGTTGGGTGTGGGGGCGTGATCGAGCGGGAGCATGTGAGGTTTGGGATGTGGCCTCTGCAGGTGTTGCCAGATGATGGTGGAGGATTGATTTCGGAGGCTATTCGGGAGGCGATTGAGGTTGATTATGAAGGGGTGCACGCGCGGGTATTTCGGGCGGAGTATCTGTGTGCGATTGCGCTGAAGGTTGGGCGTAAGAAGGATTTGCTGCGGGTGGAGATGTTTCGAGAGCAGGGTGCTGTGGATGACGAACGGTTGGCTACGGTGATGGCTCGGTTTGGGAGGGCGGGATGAAGGATCGGGAAGAGTTGGTTCGGGAGTCGGAGGAGTCGATGCGGGTGATGTTGCGGGGGAAGACTTGGGTGGAGAAGGTGCGATCTATTGAGCGGATGAAGGTGGCGGATAAGGTGGCGAAGGCGGCTATGCGGAAGGCTCTGGCGAAGGAGGCGGAGGAAGCGTCCTGACATGAACGAAAGCCATCTTCTTTGGCGACTCCTAAAAAGCACAAAGCTCAATCCACTAAGTCTTATTCGTTGTCAGATACGGTGATCCAGACGACGAGACCGCTGCGAATGCCGAAGAATGCGTGGCTTGTATCCGCAGCTCCTTCGGTCGGGACATAGGCTAGTATGCACTCCTGGCTTGTCATTCGGGAGCGATCTCCTTCTCTGGGATAGGGAGTGAATGCTCGTTCCGTGTGTGAGTCCCAGATTGAAGTCGGGTTTCCGTATTTGGAGAGTACATCGGTTGCTGCGCTTCCGAGCCCGATACCTTTCTCTGTTTTCCATCGCGAGAAGCCGGCTACCTGTTTGACACGTGTTCCTAGACACAGTTTGATCCGGCTTAGGGTAAGTCCCCTAAGTAAGCGCCTGTCATCGATTCCGAGTTCGACAACCAACTGAGCGTCGTCTGACGCATTGCGATAGCATGCATAGTCGCCCGGGACCACAGTCATTTGGCCTAGCGCTGATGCGAACTTCTTGAAGGGAATTCCTCCTTCCTTATTTTTGATGGAAAGTGGTCCGAGCGCGATTGGTCCTGTGTAGTCAGGCCCGGTCTTCACCTGCCGGGTAGATTTGACGTGGGGGTTTAGTTCCCCGCAGTCATGCTGTCCTAGGGCTGTCTTTGTCAACAATGGCAGACTTACTGCAGCGAGCAGGAGCAAGGGTATCTTTTTCAATGTCCTTCCTAACGTAAAGAATGAAAGTCCTCATGTGTCTTTGTGATACTGGCTTATGTGGTGGGGGTGGGGACTATGGGGAGGGTGATGTAGGTGGTGTGGAAGATTTTCTGGGTGGCGGGGGTGTAGTCGGTGGGTTGGGCCAGGAAGATGTTGGGGATGTATTTTTGGGGGTTGCGGTCGTAGAGGGGGAAGAGGGTGGATTGGATCTGGATCATGAGGCGGTGGCCGGGTTGGAGGGTGTGGTTGACCATGGGGAGGGCGAAGGTGTAGGCGAGGGGTTCGTTGGATTTGATGGCTTGGGGGTGCTCGAAGGAGGTGCGGTAGCGGCCGCGGAAGATGTCGGTAGCGATGGGGAGCTCGTAGCCGGAGAGGTCGGTGGGTGGAGCGGTGCGGTCGGGCTGGACGTCTATGAGCTTGACGACCCAGTCGGAATCGGTGCCGGAGGTGGAGGCGGTGAGGTGGACTACTGGCTCGCCTGATAGTTTCATGGGCGCCGTGAGGGGCTCGGTGATGTAGGTGAGGACGTCGGGGCGGCCGTCAACGAAACGCTGGTCGGTGATGAGCCAGGTGGTCCAGCCGGTGCGGTCGGCGGAGTCGACGGGGCGGGGGCGGTAGGGGACGGGCTTGGCGGGGTCGGAGGCGTACTCGTCGTAATCAGATTTTGGGGATTTTTTGTTTGTAGGGGCGGTGAAGGAGAGGGTGCCGTTGGCGGCGAGGTAGATGGGTTTGGAGACGACGGGGCAGTTTTGCTCGCAGGCGGCGGGATAGGTTTTGGGGGTGTCCCAGTGGTCGGCGCCGGTGTCGTAGATCCAGACGGCGGGGGTTTGGGCTACGGGGGCGTTGGGTTTTAAGTACTGGTTGAAGAAGGGGAGGAGGACCTCGCGGCGCCACTGGGCGGTGGTGTCGGTGGCCCAGGTGAGGGTGCCGAGGGAGCGGCCTTCACGGTTGACCTGGGAATGGAACCAGGGGCCCATGACGAGGTGGTTGATGGTGTCGGGGGTGCCTTTGGCGGCGAGGGCGCGGTAGCTGTGGATGGCTCCCCACATGTCTTCCTGGTCCCAGAGGCCCTGCTCCCACATGGTGGGGACGGTGAGGGGACGCTGAGCGATGAGGTGGTCGAGCGCCTGGGCTTGCCAGAAGGCGTCGTACGACGGATGGGCGATCATGGTCTGCCAGCCGGGGAGTTGGTCCATGCCTTCGGCTTTGGCGAAGGCGTTGGCGGAACCGGCTGCGAGGAAGTTGGAGTAGTCGTCCTTGCCGGCGCGGGGGATGTGGACGCCTTCGCCGCGGTTGGTGGTCTGGCCGAGGAAGTAGTCGATGTTGGGCTGGCGGAAGGCGCCGTAGTGGAACCAGTCGTCACCGAGCCAGCCGTCGACCATGGGGGACTCGGGGGCGGCTACTTTGAGGGCGGGGTGGGGGTTGAGGAGGGCCATGACTACCGTAAAGCCTTCGTAGGAAGAGCCGATCATGCCTACGCGGCCGTTGGATTCGGGGACGTTTTTGGTGAGCCAGTCGATGGTGTCGAAGCCGTCCATGGTGTCGTCTGCGCCGGTGGGGTTGAAGCCTGAGGCGACGGGCGGCGGGGTCATGATGTAAGGGCCTTCGGAGCCGTACTTGCCGCGGACGTCCTGGTAGACGCGGATGTAGCCGGCTTCGACGAAGACCTCGTCGGAGAGGGGGAGGGCCTCAATCATGCGGCCGGATTTGCTGCGGCTGGCGCGGGCGGCGGCGTTGTAGCAGGTGCGGGTGAGGAGGATGGGCGCGGCCTTGGCGCCATGGGGGATGACGATGACGGTGTAGAGTTTGGTGCCGTCGCGCATCGGGATCATGGCGATGCGCTTTTCGAAGTCGGTGGGGATGGCGGGGGTTTTGAAGTTGGGGGTGAGGTCGTCGGCTGGGAGAGTGGTTTGCTGGGTGAAGGCGGCGGTGGTGAGGAAGAGGGCCAGGGTGGCGGCGGTGCGGGAGAAGGTCATGGGGCGTGCCTCAATGAGTGGATGAGGCGAGGATAGCATTCGAGGGTGTCGGGATTGGCAGAGCGTAGAGAATAAACCCGCGATCACCGCGATGAAGTCTGCGGTGATCATGGGGCACCCGGTCAGGGGGTCGGTGGAGGGTCGCGGAGGAGGAGCTTGAGGCTGTGGACGCGGGCGGAGGAGACGTCGTCTACGCGCCAGCCTTTTTCTGTGCGGACCAGGTGGAGGGTGATGATGGTTTCGGGGATGACCTGCGGGGGTGGCTGGGCTGGTTGGGGGGTTGGTTGCGGAGTTTGCTGGGTGGGGGCGGGGAAGTCGGTTGGTTCGGCCTGGGCTACGGTGGTTGGTGGCGGTGTGGTGTGGAGGTGGAGGGTGGCGTCGGTGTGGTTGGGGTCGATGATGGTGAGGGTGAGGGGGGAGAGGATCAGATTCGAAGGGTCCTGGCAGGAGCAGAAGGGGAGGAAGTCCAGGCGGCCGGCGAAGGCGCGGGTGGAGCCGGCGAACTCCTTGTACATGGAGCCAAGCAGAGGCTGGGCGTAGATGTGGCTGGCTCCGCGGGCGCCGATGAACTGGGGCAGTGCGGGAGTGATCTGGACTTCGCGGTAGATTTCCTGGATGAAGGGTTCGGGGGACTCGGCGCGGGCGAGGCGCTCGAGGATGTCGGGGAGGGGTGCGGGGTCGGTGAGGGACGGTGGGGGTGGGGCGGCGCGGAACTGGGCCGGGAGGATTGGTGTAAGAGCCAGGAGAATCGTGGCGCAAACCCAGGTCACACGATGATGCCGTGTGGCCTCCACCGCAGCGAGCAAGCGCGCTCGCCGGGGACCCCGGGCCTGGAGCACCCCGGATTTGTTCGTTTCGGACCTTTGGGTCATGGGTTGGGGGTTATGCGGAAGATGTGGGCGGGCTGGACTTCGGGGCGGAGGGCTACGTAGTTGCTGCGGTCGTGCCAGGTGTAGTGGGTGCCGGTGAGGAGGTCCTGGACGGTGAAGGACTGGTCGTGAGGGATGCCGAGCTGCTTGAGGTCGAGGTCGATCCAGCCGGCCTGCTCGTTGTGGGGGTCGAGGTTGATAGCTACGAGGATGACGTTTGAGCCGGCGGTTTTGGAGTAGCAGAGGATGCTGGAGTTGTCTGCGTGGTGGAAGTGGAGCCCGCGGTTGGACTGGAGGGCGGGGTTGGCGCGGCGGATGTTGTTGAGGTTGGTGATGAGGGGGACGAGGGTGCCGGGGGCGTTGCGGTCGCGTTGGCGGATCTCGTATTTTTCACTGTCGAGATATTCTTCGGACTCGGTTTTGCCGGGGGAGGGTTTGCTGGGTGCGTTTTCGCAGAGCTCGTAAGCGGGGCCGTAAATGCCGTAGTTGGCGGTGAGGGTGGCGGCGAGGATGAGGCGCTGCATGAAGGCGGGGCGGCCGCCTTCCTGGAGCGATTTATGGAGGATGTCGGGGGTGTTGGGCCAGAAGTTGGGTTCGAAGAAATCGCTTACGGGAGGCCTGGTGATTTCTTCGAGGTAGGCTTCAAGCTCCGGCTTAGTGGTGCGCCAGGTGAAGTAGGTGTAAGACTGGGTGAAGCCGGCCTTGGCGAGGGAATACATGACGTGGGGGCGGGTGAAGGCTTCGGCAAGGAAGATGGTGTCGGGGTATTTTTCACGCAGGGAACCGATGCACCATTCCCAGAAAGGCAAGGCCTTGGTGTGCGGGTTGTCTACGCGGAAGACGTGGACGCCACGTTTAATCCAGAACTCGAAGACGGCGTGGAGCTCGTCCCAGAGGGAGCGCCACTCGTTGGATTCGAAGTTGAGCGGGTAGATGTCCTGGTATTTTTTGGGTGGGTTTTCGGCGTACTGGATGGAGCCGTCGGGGCGCTGGATGAACCAGGCTGGATGCTCTTTGACCCACGGGTGATCAGGTGAGCACTGGAAGGCTATGTCGAGGGCCAGCTCGAGGTTATTTTCTTTGGCGGCGGCTACGAGGTTGTCAAAATCGGTGAGGGTGCCTAGCTGGGGGTGGATGGCTTTGTGGCCGCCCTCGCTGGTCTTGGTGCGGGTATTGCCTATGGCCCAAGGACTGCCGTCGTCGCCATCGAGGGCGGTGGTGGCGTTGTTTTTGCCTTTGCGGAATGCGGTGCCAATGGGGTGGATGGGCGGCATGTAGAGGATGTCGAAACCCATGTTGGCAATTTCGGGGAGCTGGGCCTGGACGTCGGCCAAGGTGCCGTGCTGGCCGGGGATGGGGGAGGCGGAGCGTGGGAAAAGCTCATACCAGGCGGAGAAGCGGGCGCGTTCCCGGTCGATCCAGAGAGGGAGATCGATGGGGTAGCGGGTGGCGAAGGAGAGGTCCGGGTAGCGGGCCACGAGCTTGTCTACGCCGGGGTTGAGCGGGTACTCGTAGAAGGTGGCGTTCTGGTCTGCCATCCAGCGTAGGGAGAGGATAATTTCATTGAGCTGTTTTGCGTCGCCGCCGCGGGCGCGTTTTGCTGTGGCTTCAAGCAGCAAGGCGCCGGTGCGAAGGGCGAGGGGGATGTCCTGGGGGAGGCGGGTGTCGTCGGGGTTCGCGGGATCGGGCTGGGCGTCGAGCCGCTTTTTGAGGTCGCTCGACCAGGTGTCGAAATGGTCGACCCAACCCTGGATGGAGAATTCCCACATGCCGATCTGACTGGCTTCAAAGGATGCACTCCAGAGGTCGTTGGTAGTGGCGGTCATGGGGGTGTTGCGCCAGCGGCGATCGGATTTTGGTCTGTAGAGGAGGCGTGCGGCGAGGTGATCGTGGCCATCGGCGAAGATGGCGGCGGTGACCTGCACGGTGTCGCCTACGATGCGGCGGGCGGGGTAGCGGCCGGCGTTGACCTGGGGGGATACATCTTCTATGACGACTCGGCTGCGACCTTCCAGTGGTTTCATGCGGTCCAGCTTTCGATCCAAACGTTCATACTGCTTAGCCTCGGTGAAAGAGGAAGAGACGAAACATACGCGGTGGGTCAGCGTCAGTCTGCATCCAAGAGGGAGATCGGTGTGCAGCGTTGCCGCCACCGTTGCAAGTACAGATGCATGTTGCGTGGGCTGGGTTTACCCCCTCTCTGGAAGACAGGTGAGTATGTTTGGAAGCAAGAAGAAGAGCAAAGAGCCGCTGCACGGAATGCGCATTGAAGACTATGCGTTGATTGGGGACTGCGAGACGGCTGCGCTGGTGGGGCGGAATGGGTCGATCGACTGGCTGTGCTGGCCTAATTTTTCGTCGCCGGCGTGCTTTGCGGCCTTGCTGGGAACGGCGGAGAATGGCTACTGGAAGGTTGCGCCGGTGGGGAAGGTCACGGGGACGACACGGCGTTATCTGCCGGACTCTATGATTGTGGAGACGACGTTTGAGACGGCGAAGGGGACAGCGGTGCTGGTGGATTTTATGCCGCCGCGTGGGTTGAACTCCGACATTGTGAGGATTGTGCGGGTGGTGCGGGGGCGGGTCGATCTGAAGATGGAGTTTGCATTGCGGTTCGACTATGGACTGGCGGTGCCGTGGGTGACGCATACGAAGGATGGGCTGCGCGCGGTATCTGGTAAAGATATGGTGCTGCTGCGGACGAAGGCCAAGCTGAAGGGTGAGGCGATGCGGACGGTGAGTGAGTTTACGCTGCGGGCGGGGCAGGAGATGACTTTTGCGCTGACGTATGGTTCGTCCCTGGGCAAAGATGGCGGGGAGGAGGCTGAGGACCCGAAGGCGTTCGATGTGCATGAGGCGTTTGGGGATACGGTGACTTTCTGGCAGAAGTGGAATGCGAAGAATGAATACAAGGGGAAGTACCAGGAGGCGGTGCAGCGGTCTGTGATGGCGCTGAAGACGATGACGTACAGGCCGAGCGGGGGTATTGTGGCGGCGGTGACGACGGGGCTGCCGGAGAAAATTGGCGGGGCGCGGAACTGGGACTATCGGTACTGCTGGTTGCGGGATACGTCGTTTACACTGCTGATTCTGCTGCGTGCTGGCTATGTGGAAGAGGCGCAGGCGTGGCGGCGGTGGTTGCTGCGTGCGATTGCGGGAGCGCCGGACCAGGTGCAGACGATCTATGGGATCTGCGGCGAGCGGCAGCTGCAGGAATGGAAGGCGGACTGGCTGCGAGGCTATGAGGATTCGAAGCCGGTGCTGATTGGGAATGGGGCGGCTACGCAGTTTCAACTGGATGTGTTTGGCGAGGTGGCTACAGCGCTGGCGAAGACGCCGATGAAGGACGACGACATCAAGGTTTCGGCGAGCTCTGTGCAGGCGCAGTTGATCGATCACCTGTGCCAGGTGTGGGACCAGCCTGATGATGGGATCTGGGAGACGCGCGGAGGGCGGAAACACTTTGTGCATAGCAAGGTGATGGCTTGGGTGGCGCTCGACCGGGCGATCAAACACTATGAGCAGTATGACGGTGATGGGGATATTACGGGATGGCGGCGGAATCGGGAGTTGATTCATAAAGAGGTTTGTGCAAAAGGTTTCAACAAGAGGCTGAACAGTTTTACGCAGAGTTATGGGTCTTCGACGCTCGATGCCTCGTGCCTGCGGATTGGGCTGGTGGGATTTTTGCCGATGGATGATCCGCGGATTGTGGGGACGGTGAAGGCGATTGAGAAAGGGCTGATGAAGGATGGGTTCGTGCAGCGTTACGACACGAAGAAGAGCCCGGATGGGCTGGCTCCGGGGGAAGGGGCGTTTCTGGCTTGCAGCTTCTGGCTGGTGACGAATCTGTGGCTGATGGGACGAAAGGCGGAGGCTGAGGCGATGTTCGACAAGCTGCTTGCGCTGCGGAACGATGTGGGCCTGCTGAGTGAGGAATGGGACCCCAAGGCGAAGCGGATGCTGGGGAATTTCCCCCAGGCGTTATCGCATATTGCGCTGGCGCATGCGGCGTTTGCGATGAGTGGGGTCTGGGTTCCGGAGAAAGCTGAGGGTTAGGGGTTGCAACCTGTTTGGGATGAGAGGCACCTAACGCGGTATGTCAGCAAAGGTGAGGGTGCCGGGTTCTACGTATCGGCTGCAGTTTCATAAGGGGTTTACGTTTGCGGATGCGGCGGCGATTGCGCCCTATCTGTCTGCGCTGGGAGTGACGCATGTGTACAGCTCGCCTTATCTGCAGGCGGCGAAGGGGAGTATGCATGGGTATGACGTGGTGGATCATCAGCGAGTGAATGAAGAACTGGGTGGGGAGGCGGGGCACGCGCGGTTCAGCAAGGTGCTGGGCGAGAATGGGCTGGGGCAGGTGCTGGATATCGTGCCGAACCACATGGCGATTGGGGTGGAAAACCGGTTTTGGTGGGATGTATTGGAGAACGGGGCTAGTAGCCGATATGCTTCTTTCTTCGATATCGACTGGCAGCCGCAGGAGGAGCGGCTGAGGGACAAGGTGCTGGTGCCGGTGCTGGGGGATCAGTATGGGCGGGTGCTGGAGGCGGGAGAGATTACGCTGGCGCGGACGGGTGCGAAGTTTGTGGTGAAGGCGGCAGGGCAGGAGTTGCCGGTGGCTCCGACGTCGCTGCCGGCGGTGCTGGGGAAAGCGGCTGTTTATGCGGGATCGGATGCGTTGAGTTTTGTGGCGGCGTCGTTTGGGCGGCTGCCGAACCCGGGGTTTGAGGACCGGCGCACGGTGCTTGCGCGGCATCGGGATAAGGTGGTGCTCTATGGGCTGCTGGAACGGCTTTGCGCGGAGGAAGAGAGTGTTTGCCGGGCGATCGACCGTGCGGTGGGTGAGGTGAATGCGGACCATGATGCGCTGGATGATTTGCTGAATGGGCAGAACTATCGGCTGGCCTATTGGAAGACGGCGGATCAGCAATTGGGGTATCGGCGATTTTTCGATGTGAACAGCCTGGTGGGATTAAGGATGGAGCGGGAACACGTGTTTGAGGAGACACATGGCGTGGTGCTCGGGTGGCTGCGGGATAAGGTGCTGGATGGGGTGAGGGTGGATCATCCGGATGGGCTGCGGGATCCGCTGGAGTACTTCAGGCGGCTGCGGGAGGCGGCGCCGGAGGCGTGGATTATCGGCGAGAAGATATTGGGGGCGGGTGAGTTTTTGCGGGAGGAGTGGCCCATTGAAGGGACCAGTGGGTATGACTTTTTGAATGTAGCGCTAGGTGTGCTCGTTCGGCCTGAAGGGATGGCTGCGCTGACGAAGGTGTATGCGGAGTTTACGGGGGCTGCTACGGATTTTGCGGCGCTGGCGCATGAGAAGAAGATTGCTGTGACGCAGGAGGCGCTGGGGTCGGATGTGAATCGGCTGACGTCTTTGTTCGTCGAGATTTGTGAAAGCCACCGGGAGCAGCGGGATGCTACGCGGGCGGATGTGCGGCGGGCAATACGGGAGCTGGCGGCTTGTTTTTCGGTGTATCGGAGCTATGTGGTGCCGCAGCGAGGGGAGATTGGGGATGAAGACCGGCGGGTGATTGGGCGGGCGGTGCAATGTGCGCGGAATAAGCGGGTGGATATCGATGGCGGGTTGTTCGACTTTTTTGAGGACGTGCTTACGCTGCGGGTCGTGGGGAAGATGGAAGGTGAGTTCGTGTTGCGGTTTCAGCAATTTACGTCGCCGGTGATGGCGAAGGGTGTGGAGGATACGGCGTTCTATTGCTATAACCGGTTGACGGCGATGTGTGAGGTGGGTGGCGATCCGGCGCGGGATGGGGTGTCGGTGGCGGAGTTTCATGCTTACCAGGTGAAGATGCAGGAGACGCATCCCAGCACGATGACTACGTTGTCTACCCATGACACAAAGCGGGGGGATGATGTGCGGGCGCGGCTTGCGGTGCTGAGTGAGGTGCCGGAGGCGTTTGCGGCGGCGATCGACAAGTGGCGGGGGATGAATGCGGGGAAGAATGCAGGTGGGCTGGTGGATGGGAATACGGAATATTTTCTGTATCAGACGTTGATTGGGGCGTGGCCTCTGGATGCGGAGCGGGCGAAGGCTTATATGTTGAAGGCGATGCGGGAGGCGAAGGTTCAGACTTCCTGGGTGGCGAATTGCAAGCCGTTTGAGGATGCGCTGTGTGGGTTTGTGGATGGGTTGCTGGGGGATGCGGACTTTGTCGCCGAGGTGGAGGGGTTTGTGGGGATGATCAATGGGGCTGGGCGGGTGAACTCGTTGACGCAGACGCTGCTAAAGCTGATGGGGCCGGGGGTGCCAGATTTGTACCAGGGGGCGGAGGTTTGGGATCACTCGCTGGTTGATCCGGATAACCGACGGCCGGTGGATTATGCAGTGAGGACGAAGCTGCTGGGGGAACTGGTGGGGATGACGCCGGCGGCTGTGTTGGGGCGGATGGAAGATGGGCTGCCGAAGCTGCATGTGCTGCATGAATCGCTGCGTCTGCGGCGGGAGCGGCCGGAGTGGTTTGGTGCTGAGGCGGCTTATGGGGCGGTGGAGGCGAAGGGTGAGAAGGCGGGTCATGTCGTTGCGTTTTTGCGGGCGGGGATGGTGCTGAGTGTGGCACCGGTGCAATGGTTGACGGTGGCGGGTAACTGGGGCGATACGGCGCTTACGCTGCCTGCGGGGCGGTGGCGGAATCGTCTGACGGGTGAGCTGGTTGAGGGTGGGGAACAGCTGTTGAGCGCGCTGCTGGAAGATTTTCCGGTGGCTTTACTTGTACTTGAGGAGGTTTAGAGGATGCATACTTTTGTGCTTTGGGCTCCGGTACCCAAGAAGGTCTCGGTGCGTGTGGCTGGCGTGGATCATGCGATGGAAGGGCCGGATGCGAAGGGGTATTGGCGGGTGAAGGTAGAGGAGGCGGAGTGTGGGATGGAGTATGGGTTCCTGGTGGATGACGATGCGATGTTGTATCCGGACCCGCGGTCGCCGTGGCAGCCGAAGGGGGTGCATGGGCCGTCTGTGACTTATGACCAGAAGGCGCATGTGTGGGGAGACAAGTTATGGAGTGGGATCTCGCTGGCTTCTGCAGTGCTTTATGAATTGCACATCGGCACGTTTACGCAGGAGGGTACGTTCGGCGCGGCCATTGAGCGGCTTGGCTACCTGCAAGACCTGGGGATTACGCATGTGGAAGTGATGCCTGTGGCGGAATGGGCGGGGGATCGAGGGTGGGGTTATGACGGGGTGAACCTGTATGCGGTGACGGAACATTACGGTGGACCGGATGGGTTCAAGCGCTTTGTGGATGCATGCCATGCGCATGAAATTGGAGTGATTCTGGATGTGGTTTATAACCACTTTGGGCCGGTGGGGAACTATACGGCGAAGTTTGGACCTTACATCACGGACAAGCATAAGACGCCATGGGGAGAGGCGATCAACTTCGAGCGGGAGGGGTCCGATGCGGTGCGGCGGTTCTTCCTGGAGAATGCGCTGATGTGGATGCGGGACTATCACGTGGATGGGCTGAGGCTGGATGCGATCCACGAAATAATGGATCGTAGTGCGATACATTTCCTGGAGGAGTTATCGGCCGAGGTGAAGAACCTATCTGTGCAGATGGGGCGGCAATTGTTCCTGATTGCGGAATCGGACTTGAACGATCCTAAGATTGTGCGGTCTGTGGAAGCGAATGGGTATGGGATGGATGCGCAGTGGTCGGATGACTTTCATCACTCGCTGGCTACGATTCTGTTTACCGATCCGGGGCATAAAGGGTACTACGACGACTTCAAGGATATGGAGGCGCTGGCGAAGGCGATCAAGGATGTGTTCGTGTTCGACGGGCAATATTCGAAGTACCGGGATCGGTCGCATGGCCGGCCGGTGGATAATCTTTCTGCGCATCACTTCATCAACTTCTTGCAGAATCATGACCAGATTGGGAACCGTGCTTTTGGAGATCGGATCCACGAGACGATTGGGTTGCAGAGAACGAAAGCCGCGTTGGGGTTGATTCTTACTGCGCCTTATGTGCCGATGCTTTTTATGGGGGAGGAGTATGCGGCTTCTACTCCGTTTCTTTATTTTGCGGATCACGAAGATCCTGATATGGCGAAACTGGTGGCGGAGGGAAGAAAGCGGGAGTTTGCGGATTTTGGGTTTGACGGGGATGAGATTCCAAATCCTGAGGACCCGGAGGTGTTTGTCCGGTCCAAGTTGAACTGGAACGAGGTGCATGAGGGCGAGCACCAGAAGATGCTGGACTGGGTGAAGACGCTGATCAGGATTCGGAGAGGGTCAGTGTGTTTGAACGATGGGGACCGGGGGCATGTGAAGGTGCAGTTCTCCGATCAGGCGAGGACGCTGCGGATGGATCGCGGGCAGGTTGCAGTGATGCTGAACCTGGGAACGGAGTCGGCAGAGTTCAAGGTGGCGGACGGGTATAAGGAGGTGCTGACGAACGAAGCGGCGGGTGTGCTGGCGGAGGGCAAGGTGAGGCTGCAGCCGGACGGTTTTGCGATCGTGTCGCAGGAGGAAAGTATGGCGATGTAGACTGGCAGCATGCGCGGATTGTTAGGGTTGGTGGCTGTTCTGGTGGTTTCTGTGCCTGCTTTGTCGCAGGCGGCTTTGCCTTCGATGTCCGATCCAACGATTTCTCCGGATGGGCATGAGATCAGTTTCGTGGCGGGCGGGGACATCTGGTCAGTGCCTGCGGGGGGCGGCGAGGCGCATTTGCTGGTGACGCATCCGGCAACGGAGTCGCGGCCTTTGTACTCGCCGGATGGGAAGAAGCTGGCGTTTGTTTCTACGCGGACCGGGGCGGGGAATATTTATATTTTGACGCTGGCTACGGGTGGGCTGCAGCGGCTAACTTACTCAGAAGTGGCGGACCGGCTGGATGGATGGTCGGCGGATGGGCAGTGGATTTATTTCACGTCAGGGGTGAATGACGTGGCGGGGCAGGGGGATATTTTTCGGGTGAAGGCTGCGGGGGGGACGCCGCTGGAGGTTTCGGCAGAGCGCTATATGAACGAGTTTGAGAGTGCGCCGTCGCCAGATGGGACGCAGATTGCGCTGATGGCGAAAGGGATTTCGAGTTCGCAATGGTGGCGGAACGGGCATGCGCATATCGACGAGACGGAGGTGTGGTTGAAGCCGGTCGCACAGGGCGGGGCGTACCGGAAGTTGTTGCCGGCGGATGCGAAACATGCGTGGCCGATGTGGTCTGGGGATGGGCGCACGCTCTACTTTATGAGCGATGCGAGTGGGGCGGAGAATATCTGGGCGGCGCCGGTGAGTGGCGGGGCGGCGAAGGAGGTGACGCACTTCAAGCAGGGGCGGGTGCTTTGGCCATCGATGGGCGCGGGCGGGAAGACGATTGTGTTTGAGCGGGACTTTTCTGTGTGGCGGATGGATGTGGCTTCCGGCAAGGCGGAGAAGGTGGCGATCGAACTGCGGGGGTCTGGGAATGCGGCGGGAACAGTGCGGACGACGGAGACGAGCTTCCGGGGTTTGACGCTGTCGCCGGACGGGAAGAAGGTTGCGGTGGTGGCGCATGGCAGGTTGTTTGCGGCGTCGGCGAAAGATGGGGGCGAAGGAGAACGGGTGATGTCTGAGGCTGTGGCGATTTCGGCGCCGCTTTGGTCGCCGGACTCTGGCGCGGTGGCTTATGTGGCGGAGCGGGCGGATGGGGCGCACCAGGTGGAGGTTTATAACTACGGGTCGCAGAAGGTGCAGGGGTTTGGGGCGGCGGGTGGGTTTGCGGAGGATCCGGTGTGGTCGCCGGATGGGAAGTCGATTGCTTACGAAGATCATGAGAAGACGCTGCATGTGGTGACGGTGGGCAGCGGTGTGGATAAGGTGCTGGCGGAAGGGGAGATGGGTGGGGCTGTGGCGTGGTCGCCGGATAACCAGTGGGTGGTGTTTACCACGGCGGATGGAAGGGGGTTTCGGAATTTGAACGTGGTGCCGGCGGTGGGTGGGACGGTGACGCCGATCACGTTCCTGGCGAATGGGGAGACGGGGAACCGGATAGCGTGGTCGCCGGATGGGAAGTACATTTTGTCCGATACGGCGCAGCGGTCGGAACAGGTGCAGATTGCGCGGGTGGATTTGCTGCCGCATGTGCCGAAGTTTCGGGAGGATGAGTTTCGGGAGTTGTTCCGGACGGGTAAACCGCCGGGTTCGCCGGGTGTGCCTGCGGCGCCGGGACAGCCTGAGACGCAGACACCAGCGCCTGCGCCGGATGCGGTGAGTGCGCCGGAGGGCGGGCGTCGGGGTGCGGGTGCGGGGGCGGCGGAGAAGAAGCCGGTGGAGCCGGTGAAGATTGTGTTCGAGCAGATTCGGCGGCGGGTTACTCTGCTGCCGCTCGGGTTGTCGGCGCAAGGGCCGGTGATCTCGCCGGATGGGAAGGTGCTGCTCTTTACGGCTACGGCGGCGAATCAGCAGAGCCTGTATACCTACAACCTGGATGAGCTGGCGCGGGAGCCGGCGGTGGCTCGGCAGTTGACGTCGACGCCGGGGCGTAAGGGCGATTATGCGTTTACGGCGGACTCAAAGGAAGTGTTCTTTCTGGAGAATGGCGGGGTGCGGTCGATTGCGCTCGAGGCGCGGACGCCGAAGACGGTGAATGTATCGGCACGGGTGCAGGTGAGCTTCGATGAGGAAAAGCGGGTTGTGTTTGAAGAAGCGTGGGGGACGCTGAACCGGCGGTTCTTCGATGCGAGCTTCAACCATCATGACTGGCGCAAGCTGCATGATGAATGGCTGCCGTATGTGCTGGGAGCGCAGACGGCGGATGAGCTGCGCCGGGACATCAACCTGATGATTGGCGAGCTGAACTCGTCGCATTCCGGGATCAATCGGCCGGCGCCGGAGCGGGGTCGTGAAGACCCGACGGCGATACGGGTGGGGAATCTTGGGCTGAGATTCGACCGCGAGCGTTATGAGAGCGGCGGTGGGCTGGTGGTGAAGGAAGTGGTGGTGCTGGGGCCGGCGGCGACGGAGGGTTCGATCAAGGTTGGGGATAAGTTGGTCAAGGTGGAGGGCGAGGTGATCGGCGGGCAGAACCTGGATGGGCTGCTGGAGGACAGGGTAGGGCGGCGGACGGTGTTGGGGGTGGAGACGGCGGGCAAGATGCGGGATGTGGTGGTGCGGCCGGTGACCTCGGCTGTGGCGACTGGGCTGCTTTATAGGCAATGGGTGGATGAGCGGCGGGCTTATGTGGACAGGATCTCCGGCGGGAAACTTGGTTATGTACACCTGGCGGCGATGGGGGATGATGACCTGCAACAACTCTATGTGGATCTGGATGCGCAGAATGAAGGCAAGCAGGGCGTGATCGTGGATGTGCGCAATAACAATGGCGGGTACATCAATGGGTATGCGCTGGATGTGTTTACGCGGAAGAACTACCTGGAGATGACGCCGCGGGGGATGGGTACGCATCCGAGCCGGCAGGAGCTGGGGCAGCGTGCGCTGGGATTGCCTACGGTGCTGGTGACGAATGAATCGACACTGAGCGATGGGGAGGATTTTACGGAAGGGTATAGGTCTCTGCAGCTGGGGAAGGTGGTGGGCGAGCCTACGGCGGGGTGGATTATCTTTACGGGGGCGCAGGCGTTGATCGATGGGTCAAGCGTACGGGTGCCGTTCACGCGGGTGCAGGACCTGCGGGGTGAGACGATGGAGATGCATCCGCGGCCGGTGGATGTCGAGGTGGATCGGTCGCTGGGGGAAACGATGGCGCATGAGGATACGCAGCTGGCCCGTGCGGTGAAGGTGCTGATGGAGAGCAAGTGACAAGTTTTGTGACAAAACCCTTGGAATGAGCGAGTTCGGCGAAACTTTTGCTTTCGTCAGTCGTACAGACTTATGAATGAACGCCTTGCAGGTGTTCGTAAGAGGTGCCATGGTTTGCAGGTGGAAGATCTGGATTGGCAGTTTGGCGGTTCTGCCCGTTGCGCTTTGTGCGCAGGGGATACCGGGGGTGCGCCAGACGGGCACCGTCGCGGGAGTGACGGGTAATACGCTTAGCGTGACGACGGCCGGTAAGACGCAGATGCCGGTGGCGGTCGCCTCTGATGCGGTGGTGCTGAAACTGCCGCCGTGCGGGACGAATTTGAAGCAGGCGACACCGGCTACCTTTGCGGATATCGCAAGTGGGGACCGGGTGATTACGGGTAAGACCGGGGATACGGCGACTGCTTCCCGAGTGATCCTGATGAAGGCATCCGATAGTGCAATCTGCAGGGCGAAGCAGCAGGCGGAATGGCAGCAGCACGGGACGAGTGGGCTGGTGAAGGGCGTGGATGGGACTACGCTGACGATTGCGGTGGGAGCGAAGACGCTGACGGTGAACACTTCGAGCAGTACGATCTTTCGGCGGTATGCGGATGATTCAGTGAGCTTTGAAGATGCCAAGCCCGGGACACTGGCACAGGTGCAAGCCGGTGACCAGATGAGTGTGCGTGGCGCGAAGTCGGATGACGGGAGTGTCATTACCGCGGACGAGGTGGTGACGGGAACATTTGAGAATCTGTCCGGCGTGTTGTCTGGGGTGGATGCGGCGGCTGGGACGGTGACGCTGAAAGACCTGACGACAAAGCAGACAGTGACGGTGAAAGTGACGGCGAACTCCGATGTGCGGAAACTGCCGGCACAGGCTGGAGCTATGTTTGCGAATCGGGGTGCGGCGAGTGGTGGTGCTGCAGCCGGTGGCGCAGCTGCGGGGGGAGCGGGAACGGCGCGGCCTCGGGGCGCGGGTATGGATCTATCGAGAATGCTGGCGCGGTTTCCGGCAGAGACGGTGGGGGAACTGCATACGGGTGATGCTGTGATGGTTGTCGCATCCCGGGGGCATGGTGACAGTCCTACGGTGATCACGATGCTTTCTGGTGTGGAGCAGTTGTTGTCCGCTTCCAGCAGCGGCGGGACGCCAATCACGTTGTCGCCCTGGAACATAAGTCCTGAAGGGGCTGGGTCGCAATAGTCGTTACTTCATTGTTGTATTTGCCGCGCTTTTGGCGCGTGATGGTTGAGGGAGTTTGCATGTTTGTTCGTGTAAAAACCGGAATGTGCTTGATTGCCGGTGTTGTGTTTTCGACGGGTCTTGTGCAGGCGCAGCAGTCAGGTGCACAGACGAGTGCGCCGATCCAGCAGAATGCGCAACCTCTTACCGGCGCGGCTACGAGTGGGGCTGTGGTGCTGCAAGGTAATGTCGTCGACCCGGACAATGCGGAGATTCCCGGAGCTACGGTGACGCTTACGCCCGCGTCTGGCAAAGCTTTTACGGTGCAGTCCGGCGCTGATGGGAGCTACACGATGCGAGGCGTACCGGCAGGCGTGTACTCCCTGACGATAACGATGCAGGGTTTCGCGAGCTTCGTGCGGCAGGGGGTGCGGATCGGCACGGCGGCGCAGACGGTGAATGCGAAGCTCGCGATCCAGAATGCGCAGACCGTGGTGAATGTGACGGCGGACCAGAACGCGGTGTCAGTGGACCAGGACGCGAATGCCAGCCAGACGGTGTTGAAGGGCAAAGACCTGGACGCTCTCTCAGATGACCCGGATGAGCTGTCGGCAGAACTGACGGCATTGGCGGGTCCGGCGGCTGGGCCGAACGGTGGCCAGATCTATATCGATGGGTTTACGGGTGGGCAGCTTCCGCCTAAGTCGTCGATTCGGGAAATTCGAATTAATCAGAACCCTTTTTCGGCGCAGTATGATCGACCGGGCTTTGGTCGGGTGGAAGTATTTACAAAGCCTGGAACGGATAAGTTGCATGGTTCAATTCAGTTGAACGGAGCGGATAAGGTTCTGAATACGGGTAGCGTGTTTATTGCGCCGGGCACTTATCAGCCGGACTACCATACCTTGCTTATGTTTGGTTCATTGACGGGGCCGATTAATAAGAAGGCTTCCTATGCGCTGGGTGGATCTTATCGGGATATTCAGGACAATACAGTGGTTCGTCCTAACTCGATTTATGAGACGAGCCTGACTTCCGGGGTTGTCTGCCTACCGGGGACTGCTGGGTGCGTGCAGTCGAACAATTACAATTTTGTGCAGTTTAGTCCACAGACTCGTTATGACATTTCGCCGCGGCTTGACCTAGCGCTGGGTGACAAGAACACATTGACGGTGCGTTTTCAGTTTGAGCATAATTCCCAGCAGAATCAAGGGATCGGTGGCAATAGTCTTCCATCGACGGGATATAACACCAGCTCACAGGAGACTACGGTACAAGTTTCGGACACACAGATTTTTTCGTCGAAGGTTATCAATGAGACGAGGTTTGAGTATCAGCGACCGACATCCAACGTTACGCCACTCTCTACGGCGCCGTCTGTCAATGTGCAAGGCGCATTCTCCAGTGGCGGGGACGTGGCGCAGGTTTCAAATGATGTGCAGTCGCATATCGAATTTCAGAATTACACGTCGGTCGCATTGGCGAAACATTTTCTGCGCCTTGGTGGGCGGTTGCGCACTACCGCGGAAACAAATACAACGACCGCAAATGCAAACGGGGAATTTTCTTATAACAGCATCGCCGACTATGAGGCTGGTAATCTGGACAGCTTCCAGGTTACGAATATTGCTGTGCCTACAGTGTCTGTTCGTACTACTGACTTAGGTATTTATGCCGAAGATGATTGGAAGGTGAAGCCAAACTTCACTTTTAGTTATGGTTTGCGGTATGAAACGCAGAACTTTATCAACGATCATAAAGATTTTGCGCCGCGTGTGTCAGGTGCTTATGCGCTGGGGAAGAAGACTGTTATAAGGGCGGGAGCGGGATTTTTTTATGACCGGTTCACGCTGGGAAATGAACTGAGTGTGGTTCGTAACAACGGGGTGAATCAACAGGAATACACGTTGTCTTCGAGCTCGACGACCGGCGCTATCCCAGGTACCTGTAATCCAGGAAATATAGCCGGCTGCCCGGCTACTGCGGGGCGTCTTACCGAACAAGTCATTGCCAAGAATGAGACCGGTGGGTTTACGAACCTGCGGGCTGGATACCAGATTCAGGCTAACGTTGGGGTGGATGAGCAACTCTTCAAGGGCGCGACGTTGTCCGTAAATTACCAGCATATTCGTGGAGTTCATCAATACAATTCGGACGTGCCAAACTATCTGACAGCTAGCGGCACGGCTAATAACCCGTTGCTTTACCAATTTCAGTCGAACGGTGTGTTCAACCAGAACCAGCTCGTTACGAACGTGAACTACCGGGGTAAATACGGCACGCTGGGTAGCTACTATGTGCTTAATTTTGCCAAGTCCGATACGGCTGGCTCAGGGTCTTTTGCTTCGGTGCCGAATAATCTGGCGGCCGACTATGGGCGGGCTAGTTTCGATGTGCGCAACCGGGTGTTTTTATTTGGTAGCTTCCCATTTCCCCACTTGATCAATGTAAGTCCTTTTTTGGTAGCGCAGTCGGGTAACCCTTACAACATTACGTCGGGCCTGGATGCGAACAGAGATAACATTTTCAATAGCCGTGCGGTGGTGGTGCCTTCAGGTACCGCAGTGCCGGTTTATTCCGCGGCAACGGTCAAGACCATAGGCGGTTGCGGCACGTTTGCGACGCCGGGGACGCTTGGCTACACGACGCTTGCGCCGGTGAATGACTGCACCGGGCCTGCTCTGTTTACCTTGAATCTGCGGGTTTCAAAGACATTTGGGTTTGGGGAATCGCGCGCGGCGGCTGCGTCTGGATCAGGTCAGGGCGGGGGTCAGAATGGGCCGGGTGGTGGCGGGCCTCCGGGAGGAGGGCGGGGTGGTGGTGGCGGCGGTGCTCGGGGTGGAGCTGGAGGTTTTGGCGGGGGTGGAGCGAACAGTGGACGAAAATATAATCTAACTATTGGAGCTCAGGCCGCGAATCTGTTCAATGTGGCTGACAGGAGTGTTCCGGTAGGTGTTTTGACCTCGCCGACATTTGGTCAGAGTAATCAACTGGCGGGGAATATTTTTACTACGGACTCGGCGGTTCGGAGGCTGACTTTGCAGCTATCGTTCAGTTTCTAAGCTTGTGTAAAGGGATTGTCCATCCAACTTCGTGATGGTGATGGACGCCTCCGCTGTTTTTATGGCGAGGGATAGCTCATGGCTGGTGGTGGACTGGCAGTTCTGGAACTGCCAGCCTGCTTGTGGTTGGCCGTCGGCGGAGGTCAGGTGGATGAATGGGGTTAGGTGGATGGTGAAGGACCCGAGGGGGAGGGACATGCCTCGGCCATCTGCTTTGATGTAAGCCTCTTTTAGGGTCCATAGACGGTAGAAGATGGAGCGGCGGTCATGGACTGGGGCGTTGTGGAGGGTAGTGTATTCGCTTGGGCTGAAGGCTGTGCGGGCTATTTCGAGTAGATCTGTGTTGCCGTCTATGTATTCCACGTCGATGCCGATTTGCGGGAGGCGACCGATGGCACAGGCTACGAGTTTTTTTGTGTGGGAAAGGTTGAAGTGGGGGGCGCCGGGGTTGGTGAGGTGGGGCTTGCCGTCTGGGTCGAGGGCGAAGGTCCAGGCGGCGGGGGCGATGGGTGCGTATTGGGAGAGGGCGAGGCGGAGGAGAGTATGGGCGGCGAGGTACTCTTGGCGGTGGTGGTCGTAGTGGAAGGACTGGTAGCGGGTTCGCTCAGCCGGCGAGAGCAGGGGGAGGTGGCTGGCGATGATGTCGGTGGGAAGCTGGGTTAGGTCGAGGGTCCAGATTTCGATGTGGTTGGGGGGCAGGGGACGGATTGCTTGATGTCGTGTCATGGGGGACTGAGAAGAGTTTGCCACAGGCGTGATGGGCTAGAATCTGGGGAGGAGATTCAGCTATGAGCGATCAGCATCATGTGAAGGAACGTTGGATTGAAGTTTGGTGGCCGGTGCTGGTGATTGCTTACGGGATTGCCGGGGCGCTTTGCTTTTGTTTGTGGCACCCGGTGACCTAGTTACTTGGCGGTGCAGCTTGGGTAGGGGGCTCTCTCGCCGGGTACGATGGGGCAGATGTGGATGGGAAGAATCTCGTGGAGTGCGGCCTTCCATTGGGGGACGTCGACGGGGAGCGGGGTGGCGGATGGGGTGCCGCGCTCGGCGAGCTGGATGGTGTAGAGGTCCTGGTCGCCTTGAATGGCGATGATGAGAGCGGCTTCACTGTGGATGCTGCCGGGTTTGCCGCCGGCGTCGGCGACGGAGCCGCAGCTTGCGATTTTCAGGAAAGCGGGGCGGCCGGAGATGGGGGTGGGGCCGACGTCGGTGGTGGCGAAGGTGGCGGGGCAATTCGTTTGGAAGCCGGCGGCTATGGTGGCGGCGCGTTGCTGGGCGGTTTCGCCGCGAGTGACGGCACCGTGGGCGCCGGTTACGGTGGTCATGCGGGTCCAGTTGTCGAAGGTTTCGTTGCGGGGGATGAACTCGTGAAGGTAGAAGTTCTGGTTCATCTGGGGTGGCTCGTTGAAGTTGTAGAGGGTGGGGAGTTGGAAGGCTACCAGCTGGTGGAAAATGGGGGTGATGACTTCTATGGATTTGGGGGTGGGGGTGGTGTGGGCGGCGGCGAGGAGGGGGAGGAGGGCCAGGAGGGGGAGAGTTTGGTGTTTGGTGGGCATCGGGACTACCTCGACGAGGATTATAACGGGCGTCGGGCTGCGTGTCTTTCCTGGGAGGTTTGACCGGGCAAAGGTTGTGGCGGGCATTGGTCAGGTAACCCCTACCCCCCGTACTTTTGAGGCAAAATATTGATTCGACTGGGGTTAGAGGTTCTTCGTGTGCCTATTGCGAGGTGAATTGCGTTTACTCGCGGCGGAAATGGCCGCGATTGCTCGCGAGGTCGCGTTGCGCCTGGGGCAGGATCTAACGAGGTATGGCATATTTCGTGCGCATCTCGTCGAGGACTTCGGATGCTGAACGGTTTGCGCAGTAGCGGGACACTTTCTACGAGGCTGCCGCGCATGGGATTGCGTTCAAGGCTGAGGGTGGTGTCGCGCAGGCCTAGAAACCAGCTTTCGGCGGGGCGCGATCCCGCTGCCGTGATGAATTTTTAGATGCTTCTGAGGTCGCTTTCGGCGCGCTTGGAGAGCCTAACCTCGTATGACCTATTGCTCGTGGAGTTCGGCGAAGACTTCGCGGGCGGGGCGGGTGCGGCCGGCGGCTACGTCGTCCATGCCTGCGGTGGGGTCTTCGCGAACGGCAAGGTAGTCGGCGGTGATTTCTTCGAACAACTGTTCAAGCGAGAGACCGCGGTGGTGGGCGTTGGGTGAGGCGGGCTTCGAGATCGGGTTGGAGTTCGAGGTGCAGCATGGGTCCCTCCGTGAGGGTAGCCTAGCGCAAACCCACTCATCGCGATGAGGCTGCGATGAATGGGGCACGGATGTGTGGGCCACCTGCCTTGCGAAGTCTTCTTACGCTTGCTTTTTTTGGGGGCATGGCTTATGGTGTGGCTAGTTATCGGTTCTGCTGGTAACAATTTAGCAGTGATGTCTGTTGGTGCTTGAGCATCGACAAGGAGACAAAATGCAATATATAACGCCCAACCTCCCGAACGCGGGAAGGTTAGTTGAGTCTTTACGCCATCTTGGATATGGCAATTACGAAGCGCTTGCTGACATCGTCGATAACTCCATCGATGCAGATGCAAAGACAATCGCAATCAAGGTGCATTCCAAGCAAGGCCAAATCCAGATAACAATAGCGGATCGCGGCCGTGGGATGAGTCGGTCCGTTCTAGATGAAGCTATGAGGTTGGGGTCTCTGACGGAGCGAAATCAGCGGTCCGACCTTGGTAAGTTTGGAATGGGGTTGGTGACTGCTAGCTTGTCACTTGCCCGAAAATGCCATGTACTCACCAGATCTGACGAAGGAAGCTACTCAAGTGCTTGGGATGTCGACGAAATCGTCTTGCAGAATAGCTTCGTCAAACACCTAGATAGCGCCACTTCCGAAGAGGAAGCTTTACTCACTGCAGAGATCGGGCCAGGAACTGGAACCCTCGTCATACTCACCAAGTGTGACAATCTCTCTAATCGAACTACTACGTCCTTCGCATCGAACCTTAAGAACCATCTCGGACGTGTTCACCGCTATTTTATAAACGCTGGCAGCAATATTTTTGTCAACGATGACCCGGCGCCAGCAATTGACCCGTTGCAACTGTCGGATGCGGGTACCGAAAGCGTGATGGACGATCTCATCTCTGTGCATTTTGGGCTGGACAGTGAGAGAGCGGAAAACATCAGGGTGCGCATCGTTCTCTTGCCTGAAACACCAGCAACCGAACTCGATGTGAACAGATCGATGAAGTCGCAGGGTTTCTATGTTATGCGGAACCAGCGTGAAATCATGGCAGCGACTGCCCTCAATTTTTTCACTAAGCACAACGACTTCAACCGGATGCGGGGTGAGCTATTCTTGCCGGGCTCAATGGATAGCGTGGTAGGCATTGAATTTACGAAAAGGCAAGTAGAGTTCGATCAGAATATCCAAGATCAACTCAACGCGCAACTTGTACCCGTTTGTCGAACTATAAAGCGCAGGGAAGCTACAAAGAAAAGGGTGCAGACCTCGGATGCACAGCAGAGAGTCCATGCCCAGTCAGTAAAAGTGATTACAGAAAAAAATAAGCTGCTGCTAAAGCCGAAGGCAGTGATCGAGAAAAGATTGCCCAGTAAAGATCCGAAGACGCGAGAAATGGCGAGCGGAGAGCAAAAGCGAGAGAGAAAGGAACTTAACCGGACTCAGTCGGTCGAAAGTGAATTGAATTGTGTCATACGTGAGGAGCGTCTGGGACCCAACGGGCAAATTTACGAGTGCGATATGGAAGGGAGGAAGTTAGTCATCAGGTACAACATTGAGCACCCTTTCTATCAACGCTTCGTGGGAGACAAGATCGATGAGTCTCGGTCCGTTACCGCGTCTGACTTCCTCATCTTCAGTATGGCTTCGGCCGAACTTCGGGAGATAGATGAGGGGCGGTCAGATTCCATCAACAACTTTAAAGCCGTACTTTCGGCAAATCTCAGAACGCTTCTCAACTGATGTAGAGCGGCCCTAGGGCCGCTCTTTGCTTCTTCATGCATTACCCGCGGCCGAAGCGTTGTTTTTGTTGTTGCATTTGGGACATGAGGCGTTGTTGGGCTTTGATGCCGCCGCCCATGCCGCCTCCCATGGTTTTGAACATTTTGGACATTTGGGTGTATTGGCGGAGTAGGTTGTTGACCTCTTGTACGCTGGTGCCGCTGCCTAGGGCTATGCGCTTGCGGCGGCTGCCGTTGATGAGGTCGGCGTTCTGGCGCTCCTTGTTGGTCATGGAGTTGATGATGGATTCGACGCGGGTGAGCTGGGACTCGTCTACGTTTTCCGCGGCCTGGGCCATGCCGGCGAAGGGGCCTACCGACGGGAGCATTTTGAGGATGGATTTCATGCTGCCCATTTTCTTGATCTGGCGGAGCTGGTCGCGGAAATCTTCAAGGGAGAAGCCGCCGCCGGAGAGGGCTTTTTTGGCGAAGGCTTCGGACTTGCCGCGGTCGAGTTTGTCTTCGGCGCGCTCTAAGAGCGTTGCAATGTCTCCTAGTCCCATAATGCGGGAGACGATGCGGTCTGGGTGGAAGGGCTCGAAGGCGTCGGGTTTTTCACCGGTGCCGAGGAACTTGATGGGGGCGCCGGTGATCTGGCGGATGGAGAGGGCGGCGCCGCCGCGGGCGTCGCCATCCATTTTGGTGAGGATGGCGCCGGTGATGGCGAGGAGGTCGTTGAAGGCCTTGGCGGAGTTGACGGCGTCCTGGCCGGTCATGGCGTCGGCCACGAAGAGGATTTCCGAGGGGTTGAGGAGCTTTTTGAGCTCGGCCATTTCATCCATCAGGGCCTGGTCTATTCCCAGGCGGCCGGCGGTGTCGACGATGAGGATGTCGCAGCCGAAGTTGGCGGCTTCGCGCTTGGCTTCGCGGGCTAACCTTAGTACCTCGGGGGTGCCAAGAAGAGACGCAGATCCCTCCGCTGCGCTGCGGGATGACGACAAAAAAGCGTCGGATAGTTTGCCTTCGTAGAGCTGGGCTCCGGTAGCCTTGGCGACGAGGGCGAGCTGCTCGCGGGCGGCGGGGCGGTAGACGTCAACGGAGACGAGCATGGGGCGGTGGCCGCCCTTTTTTAGCCACTGGGCCAGTTTGGCCGAGGTCGTCGTTTTGCCTGAGCCCTGCAAGCCGGCCATGAGGACGACCGATGGGGGCTGGGAGGAGGTGCGGAACTTGGCGATGTCGTGGCCGAGTAGGGTGACGAGCTCGTCGTGAACGATTTTTACGATTTGCTCGGAGGGGTGCAGGGCGGTGGTGACCTGGGTGCCGAGGGATTTGGTGCGGATGTGGTCGACGAGGTCCTGGGCGACGGTGAGGTTGACGTCGGCTTCGAGGAGGGCGAGGCGGATTTCGCGCATGGCGTCGGCGATGTTTTCTTCAGTGAGGGTGCCCTGGCCGCGGAGGGTCTTGAAGGAACGCTGGAGTTTTTCGGAGAGGTTTTCAAACATGGTGTCTAAAGTATAGCCGGGGACGGGAGTTCATAAGCGGGACACAGAGGGCACAGAGATTCACAGAGAGCACAGAGAGAGGCACTTGGCTTGGGTGGTTCGTCCCCGGGTGCGGGCGGTGGTTGCGGCGGATAATTGGGGGATGAGTGTTGGGGCGGGGAATGTGCGGCTGGTGAAGGAGTATGACGTCTACCTGCGGGTGGAGAAGGGGTTGCGGCCGAATAGCGTGGAAAGCTATGTGCGGGACCTGGAGCAGTTTGCGGAGTTTGTGGAGAAGCGGGATGCGGTGCTGACGGGAGCGTCGCAGGAGGATGTGAGAGGGTTTATGGCGGAGCGAAGGGCGAATGGGGTAGAGTCGCGGTCGCTGGCGCGGGGGCTGAGTGGGCTGAGGGGGTTTTATAAGTGGCTGCTGCTGGATAAAAAGGTGACGGTGGATCCGACGGTGAATGTGGAGAGCCCGGCGAGCTGGAAGGTGTTGCCGAAGGCGCTGGGTGAGGGCGAAATGGGGGGGGTGCTGGCGGGGGCGGAGAGTAAGGCCGCGGGGGAGGATGCGCGGCATACGGCGTTGCGGGACCTGGCGATTCTGGAGGTGCTTTATGCCGGCGGGCTGCGGGTAGGGGAGATTTGTGCGCTGCGGGTGGAGGATTTTCGGGCGGATGTGCAGCGGCTTACGGTGCGGGGGAAGGGCGATAAGGAGCGGGTGGTGCCGATTGGGGATAAGGCTGCGGCGGCGCTGGCCGGGTATATGGAACGGGGTCGGCCGGGGCTGGTGCGGGTGGGTGGCGGGATGCAACGGCTGATGTTTTTAAGTGTAAGGGGGAAGGGTTTGACGAGGGGACTGGTGTGGGAGATGGTGCGGCGGAGCTCGGAGGGTGGGGCGGCGAGCCCGCATAAGCTGAGGCATAGCTGCGCGACGCACATGGTGGAGCATGGGGCGGACCTGCGGAGTGTGCAGGTGCTGCTGGGGCATGCGGATATCGCGACGACGCAGATCTATACGCATGTGGCGATCGATCACTTGCGGAAGGTGCATCAGGCGCATCATCCGCGGGGAAAGAAGGTGGCAGATGCGGCTCGAGTTTGAAGGTTTGGTGGAGGGGTTTTTGCGGTCGCTGGAGGTGGAGCGGGGAGCTTCAGAGCATACGGTGCGGGCTTATGCGCGGGAGGTCAAGGCGTTTGCGGAGTATCTGGATAAGGAGTGTGAGGGGGGGATTGGGGCGGCGGAGCATCTGCATATCCGGGCTTACCTGGGGGTGCTGTATGAGCGGGGGCTGGGGAAGGCCAGTGCGGCGCGGGCTTTGGCGGCGGTGAGGAGCTGGTTTAGGTGGCTGGCGAAGGAAGGGGTTTTGACCTCGAACCCGGCGCTGCTGGTGAGTACGCCGAAACGGCCGTTGCGGCTGCCAAGGGTGCCGAGTGCGGAGGAGGTGAATCGGGTGGTGGACTCGCTGGAAGGCGGGGGTGGGGTATGGCCGGAGAGGGATCGGGTGATTTTTGAGCTGCTTTATGGATGTGGGATTCGGAACTCCGAACTGTGCGGGCTGGACCTGGAGAGTGTGAAGGCCGATGCGGTGCTGGTGCGAGGTAAGGGGCGGAAGGAACGGATGGTGCCGCTGGGGGATCAGGCGGTGGTCGCGCTGCGGGAGTATATGGCGGGGCGGGCCGAGAGGCTGGCGAAGGCGGGGAAGGCGGGGGTGAAGGCTTTGCTGCTCAACGCTTCCACGCGAGGGAATTGCCGCTTGACTACGCGGAGTGTGGGGAGGATTGTGAAGGCGGTGGCGCAGGCGCGGGGGCTGCCGGCGGATGTGCATCCGCATACGCTGCGGCATGCTTTTGGGACGCATCTGCTGGAAGATGGGGCGGACTTGAGGGCGATTCAGGAGATGCTGGGGCATGAACGGTTGTCGACTACGCAGCGATATACGCAGTTGAGTGTGCGGCAGGTGGAGCGGGTGTATCAGGAGACGCATCCGCGGGCGCAAAACTAAGAGGTGGTGCGGATTACGGCTGCTTGTATAGATATCTGAAGTGGCGGAGGGCTTGCTCGGCTTCGTGGGGGTCGGGGAGTTCGTTGGGGTCTTGGTAGCCGGTGGCTTCGCCCTGGGCGGAGAGCTGGAGGACGATGCCGTCGCGGCGGCAGACGAGGTTGAGGGGGCCGCGGAGGATGCTGTAGTTGCAGGTGGGCTGGGGTGGGAGCCAGGCGATCTGGCCACGGACGGGGATGATGGATTCGTCGGCGAAGAGGGCGCGGGCGCCGTAGCCGGTGCAGTTGAAGAGGGTGGGCTGGGGGAGTTGGAGCAGGTCGGCGGGGGTGAGAAACGTGCGGGTTTCAAGGTGGCCGCCGGCCTGGAGGAAGTCTGTGGTGAGGAGGTGGACGAGTTGGGTGATGTTGAAGGTGAGCTGGGGGACGCGGCGGGCGTAACGGGTGGGGAAGGGATGGGTACCGGGGGGGAAGTCCTGGAGTTCGGGGTGGAGGTCGGCGATGGCGGGGCGGAGGTGGGCGAAGCCGATGGGATCGGCGGCGAGGTATGCCGCTTCGGCTTCGTCGGGCGGGAGATCTGAGAGGATGTAGCGGGGGGTGAACTCAACGGGGTGGCTGGGTTTTGCGAGGTATTGGGCGTAGCGGTGCCACGAGATGCGGGCCATGTGTTGCCAGTGATGGGCAAAGGTGGAAGGGAGGGATTTGGCCAGGGCTACGCGGGAATCGGGGGTCCAGGCACCGGTGGCTCGGAAGGAGCGGGTTTGCTGAGGCTGGTCTCTGGCGTAGATGGTGACATGGGCGCCGGCTTGCTGGAGGAGGGTGGCGAGGGTCAGGCCGAGGGCCCCGCAGCCGATGACGGCCACGGGGCGGCCGGCGGGCGAGGTGCCGGTATCGGCGAAGGCGAGTTGCATGGCTGCCGTGGCGCTGCCCCAGGAGAGTGACCAGCCGGAGCCGCCGTGGCCGTAATTGTGGACCAGGAGCTTGGAGCCCAGGCGTTCGGCTTCAATGCGAGGACCCTGGGCTCGGAAAGGACGGGTGCAGACGGTGATGTGCGAGGGTGGGCCGGGGTGGATGGAGGCGAGCGGCTGCATCAGTAGCTGCATTAATAACGGGGGATGGTGGGGTCGATGACGCGGGAGTAGTGGTCGATGCCGCCGGCGAGCGATTGGGCGTGGTCGAAGCCCTGATTGCGGAGCCACATGGTGACGGAAAGGGAACGTGCGCCGTGGTGGCAAAGGACGATGATGGGCTGGTCGGGGTCGAGCTCGGTGTGGGCCCGGGAGGGAATGTCACCCATGGGGATGAGGGTGGAGTTGGTGATCTGGGCGGTGGAGAACTCCCAGGGTTCGCGGACGTCCAACAGGAGTGGCGGGTTTGGGTGAGTGCGGAGTGTGACGAACTGGTCTACTGTGATTTCAGGGGGCAGGGTTTCAGGAGAGGCCATAGGTTTTATTGTGCATCTTATCGGTATGCAGGAAAAGGTTTTGATTGTTGAAGACGAAGCGCATGCGAGAAATGGGCTGACGGAGCTGGTGGCTTCGTGGGGCTACCAGGCTCGTGGGGCGGCGGATGGTGTGGAGGGGTTGGAGGCGGTGAAAGCGTGGGGTCCGGCGATTGTTGTGACGGATTTGAAGATGCCGCGGATGGATGGTATGGAGTTGCTGCGGCAGATCGGGATGCTGCCGGAGAAAGTTTGCGTGGTGATGCTGACCGCGCAGGGATCGATTGAAAGCGCGGTGGAAGCGATGCGGACGGGAGCGTGGGACTACCTGCCGAAGCCGCTGGATACGGGACGGCTGCGGGGGATTTTGCAGAGTGCTAGCCGACAGTTGGCTGTGGCGCCGGTGACGGGCGTGGTGGGGAACATGGTGGGGAGCACACCGGAGATGAAGGCGGTGTTTCGGCTTATCGAGCGGGTGGCTGGGAGCAATGTGAGTGTGCTGGTGACGGGCGAAAGTGGGACGGGGAAGGAGTTGGTGGCGCGGGCGCTGCATGATCTTTCGTCGCGCCGGAACAAGCCTTTTGTGGCGGTGAATTGCGCGGCGATTCCGGAGACGCTGATAGAGAGTGAGATTTTTGGGCATGAGAAGGGTGCTTTTACAGGGGCTATGGAGCGGCGGGCAGGTTGCTTCGAGCTGGCGGAAGAAGGGACGCTGCTGCTAGATGAGATTGGTGAGATGCCGGCAGGGACACAGGCAAAGCTGCTGCGGGTGCTGGAGGATAGAAAGCTGCGTCGGTTGGGAGCGAAGGTGGAGACGCCGGTGGATGTGCGAGTGGTGGCGGCTACGAATAAGGATCCTTTAGAGGCCGTGGCAGCTGGGGAGTTACGGGCGGATCTTTATTATCGGTTGAATGTTTTTAATATCGAGATGCCAGCGCTGCGAAGTCACCTGGGAGATATCAAAGAAATAGCGGAGAAGATGATTGGCGACATGAACGCGAAGCATGGTTGCACGGTAAGTGGGATGAGTGAGGAGTTACTCGCGAAGCTATTGAGTTATAGCTGGCCTGGTAATGTGCGGGAGCTACGAAATACGGTGGAGCGAGCGGTGGTGCTGGCGGGTTGCAAGGAGCTGGATGTGGAGCATCTGCCTAGTGGATTCGGGGCTTTGGTGAGTGGTGGGTCTAGTGCGACGGGAGTGCATGTTGAAGTAGGAACTACCGTGGATGAGGCGGAGAAGAGACTTATCTTGAAGACGCTGGATTCTACTCAGGGAAATAAAACAAGGGCGGCGGAAATATTGGGAATAAGTACCAAGACGCTACAGAATAAAATGAAGGTCTATGGAAAGCAATAACTGCTATGCGACTTAGGACGAAGTTAGTGCTGGCAGCTACGGGAGTTACTTTTGCGATTGTGATTGTGCTGTCTGGATTGTTTCTGGCAGAGCTGCTGCGGCAGAGAATTGAGCAGACAGCAGCGACGAATGAAGTAACGGCTCAGCAGGTACAGATGATGACCCGGTCGGCGGTGGTGACTGGGCTCCGTGAGAAGCCACCTGTGGATGGGAGTGGCGAGGCAATGCGGGCGGCGGTGGGTACGGCGCTGGCGGGGTCGAGTTCGTTGACGGCTACGATGGATGGGTTCGTACGGTATAGCCCGGCGGTGCAGGATGTGAGTGTGACAGATGCGCACGGTGTTGGGCTGGTGTCGACTGACCCTTTGCTGACGGATAGTGCGCTGGCGGCGCGGATGAGCTTCGACCGGGTGCGAGATGGTGGGGTGTTGTTCCAGGCACGGGAGATGTTTGGGCAGGCGCGGGTACTGGACGTGGCGGCTCCGCTGGGACGGAATGGGGTGCCATTTCTGGTGGTGCATGTTGGGGTGCGATCGTCGTTTTTAAAGGATAATTTTGTGCCTTGGCTAAAAGGTGCTTTCTGGCTGGCGCTGCTGGCGGCTGCGATTTCGATTGCGGCGGCAGGGTTGCTGATGCGGGTTGCGGTGGTGCCTTCAGCGAATCGGATGGAGCAGGAGTTGGAGGTATCGAATCGGCTTGCTGCGGTGGGGAGGCTGACGGCCGGGGTGGGGCACGAGGTGAAGAACCCGATCAATGCGATGGTGGTGCATTTGGAACTGCTGCGGGGAAAGCTGGAGGTGGCAGGGGAGGGCAGGGCGTTTCTGGAGGGGTCGATGCGGCACGTGGATGTGCTGGCTGGGGAGATGCAGCGGCTGGACAGGGTGGTGGAGACGCTGGCGGACTTTACGCGGCCGCTGGAGCTTCGGCTGGAGGCGCTGGATCTGAGTAAGGTGGTGGAAGCTGTGGTGGAGTTGACGAGTGGCGAGATGGCGGAACGTGGCGTGACGGTGGAGACGCGGCTGGAGCCGGTGATGGTGCGTGGTGATGGTGAGTTGCTGCGGCAGGCGATGCTGAACCTGGTGCTGAACGGGATGCAGGCGATGGAGGAGACGAGCGGGCGGCGGTTGCGGATTGGCGTGGAAAGGGCGCATGATGCGGGTGTGGTGACGATTGCGGACGAAGGCTCGGGGATCGAGAAGGAGTTGCTGCCGAGGATTTTTGACTTGTACTTTACGACCCGTGCCAAGGGTAGTGGGATTGGGTTGTCGATGACGTACCGGATTGTGCAGATGCATGGAGGGTCGTTGGAGGTGGCGTCGGAGGCTGGGCAGGGCGCGGTTTTTACGGTGCGGCTGCCGGCGTTGGGGAGGGTGGCATGAGGGTGCGGGTGTGGGTGCTGGCTGGGTGCCTGGTGTTGGCTGGGTGTCGTCATCGGGTGACGGCTCCGGTGGCGATTGCGCTGCCGCCGGCTGCGCCGGTGCCGGTGGAGCCGGTGCATGCGCAGGAGACAGTGGCGTTACAGCCGGTGGTGACGGCTCCTGTGGCGACGGTGAAGCTGCCGAAGGTGAAGCGGAAGAAGAAGGTTGTGGTGGCTCCGGCTCCGGCTGCTGCTGTGCCGGTGCAGGTGGCTGTGGCCGGGCCGGTGGTTCCTTCAGTGGATGTGGTGGGTGCGTTGAGCGCTGGGAACCGAGGGAAGGATGCTGCGGATCTGCTAGCGGTGGTGGAGAAGCGGGTGGCGGCGCTGCCGGCGAGCGTGGTGGATGGGCAGCGGGAGCAGGTGGCTCGGGTGAAGCTGTTCTGGGGGGAGGCGAAGCGCGCGCTGGCGGCTGGGGATAGTGAGGGTGCGTGGACGCTGGCTACGAAGGCTAAGGTGTTGCTGGATGATGTTAGTAAGTGATCCATGGATGACCCTCCCCCCCCGGTACTTTTTGGGGTAAATTCTTGATTTGGTTGGTGTTATGCACGTAGAAAGACCCCGGGGGTTGGCCGGGGTCTCTTTGATTTCTCTCTATATTTCTATTATAGGGAATGGGTGGGGGTGAACATGCCAACTATTTTTGGGTTTTATGTGGTTTGGTTTGTTGGGGTTAGCTAGTTTTGCACAGGGTTGGGGGGTTGACAGGAATTTCTGGAGTGCCTGGATGAGGGAGTAACCCCACCTCACGCGATGAGACAGCGTGAGATGGGGCACCCGATGCGTTTGGGTGGGAACAGGCAACGACAAATGCAAACGCAGATCCCTACGGGATGACAAAAAAAGAACAGGCAACGGCAAAAGCGAAAGGCAAAAGCAGATTCCCTTCGGGAATGACAAAAGGTGGAATGACAAAAAGGTGGAATGACGAAAGGTGGAATGACGCGGTGATTCGATCACTTACGCGGCGATAACCCAGGTCACACGGTGAGACTGTGTGGCCTGGGGCACCCCGGACCTTTCCCCTTTGCTTTCAGGCGGCGGTGCCGTGGCAGTTTTTGAACTTTTTGCCGGATCCGCAAGGGCATTTGTCGTTGCGGCCTACCTTTTGGCCGGCTATGTGGGGGGAGTTGGCGGAGTCGGTCTGGAGGGCTGCGCCGGCTTGCTTGGCCTGGTCTAGTTCGCGTTGTTTGCGTTTCTGGAATTCGAGCTCGAGGGCGTCGATGGTGGTGTGGGGCTGGCGGGTGGGGACGACCGGGGCGGGGGTTGGGGTGGGGGTGCTCCCAGCATCCCAGGTCTCAGAAGCGAGACCTGGGGCACCCGGTTCGGTGGGGTTGCCTTCTATGGTTTGCTGGCGGGCTTGCTGGGCTGCCTGGAGTTGCTCGGCTGACTCGATGGGCTGGCCGTCCGGGCCGATGATCTGCATGCGGAAGAGGTGGCGTGCGGTGTCTTCCTGGAAGCGGTTCATCATGGACTCGAACATTTCAAAGGACTCTTTTTTGTAGGCTACGAGAGGGTCCTGCTGGGCGTAGCCGCGGAGGCCGATGCCTTCCTTGAGGTGGTCCATGGCGAGGAGGTGGTCCTTCCAGAGGCCGTCGAGGACGGAGAGCATGACGATGCGCTCGTGGTAGCGCATCTGGGTGTCGGAGAGGATTTGTTCCTTGATGTCGTAGCGGGATTTGAGGTGGTCGAAGATGGTTTCACCGAGCTCGTGGCGGGTGACGTTGTCCATGTCGATGGCGTTGGGGCCCTGGTCGAAACGGACGCCGAAGACGTCGTGGAGCTGGTTGAAGAGTTCTTCGGTTTTCCACTCGGTGGGGAGGGATTTTTCGGGGGCGTGTTCATCGAGGATGTTGGAGAGGATGTTGGCGGTGTAGTCCTCGGTGATGAGCTGCTTCTGGTCGATGCCTTCCATGAGTTGCTTGCGGAGACCATAGACGGCTTCGCGCTGCTTGTTCATGACGTCGTCATACTCGAGGACGTGCTTGCGGGACTCGAAGTTCTGGGTCTCGACGGCTTTCTGGGCGGCCTCAATGCGGTTGGAGATCATGCCGGACTCGATGGCGACGCCCTCTTCCATGCCGAGGCGCTGGAGGAGTTTGGAGACGCCTTCGCGGGCGAAGATGCGCATGAGGTCATCTTCAAGGGAGAGGTAGAAGCGGCTTGCGCCGGGGTCGCCCTGGCGGCCGGCACGGCCACGTAGCTGGTTGTCGACGCGGCGGGACTCATGGCGCTCGGTGCCGAGGATGTGGAGGCCGCCGGCGGCGATGACGGCGTCGTGCTCGGATTTGGCCTGGGCTTCGTGGTCGGCGACGGCTGAATCCCAGGCTTGCTGGGTGGCTTCAAACTCCTGGCCGGCGTAGTAGAAGCGCATCATGCCGGGGCCGGCGGTAGGCTGGATGGCGCCTTCTGCGGCGGAGACGGCGCGAGCGAGCTGCTTTTTGACGAGGTCCTGGCGGGCCATGAAGTCGGGGTTGCCGCCGAGGAGAATGTCGGTGCCGCGGCCGGCCATGTTGGTGGCGATGGTGACCATGCCTAATCTACCGGCCTGGGCTACGATTTCCGCTTCTTTCTCATGGAATTTGGCGTTGAGGACTACGTGGCGGACACCTTTTTTCTTGAGGATTTCAGACAGGAGCTCGGATTTTTCGATGCTTGTGGTGCCTACGAGGACGGGCTGCTTGACCTCATGGAGGCGGGAGATTTCATCGGCTACGGCGAAGTACTTTTCCTGGGTGGTGCGGAAGACGACGTCGGCATTTTCAAGGCGCTGCATTTTGCGGTTGGTGGGGGTGACGACGATGTCGAGCTTGTAGATTTTGTCGAACTCGGCGGCTTCGGTTTCCGCAGTGCCGGTCATGCCGGAGAGTTTTTTGTAGAGGCGGAAATAGTTCTGGAAGGTGATGGTGGCAAGGGTCTGGTCTTCCTTGCGGATGCTGACGCCTTCCTTGGCTTCTACTGCCTGGTGGAGGCCGTCAGACCAGCGACGGCCTGGCATGAGGCGGCCGGTGAACTCGTCGACGATGATGACTTCGCCATCCTTGACGACGTACTCGACGTCACGGCGGTAGAGATTGTGGGCTTTGACGGCGACTTCAACGTGATGCTTGAGATCCCAGTTTTCGGGGTCGGCGATGTTGCCGATGCCGAGCAGGCCTTCGATTTTTTCCCAGCCCTCGTCCGTGACGGTGATGGAGCGGGCTTTTTCATCGATGGTGAAGTCGCCGGTGTAGGTTTTGGTGTCGACGGTTTCGGTGAATTCGCCGAGCTCGAGCTCTGGGATAATGAGGTTGACGCGGGCGTACTTGTCAGTGGTCTGGTCGGTGGGGCCGGAGATGATGAGGGGGGTGCGGGCTTCGTCGATGAGGATGGAGTCGACTTCGTCGACTACGCAGAAGTACTGGCCGCGCTGGACCATGTCGGCGAGCTCGAACTTCATGTTGTCGCGGAGATAGTCGAAGCCGAACTCGTTGTTGGTGCCGTAGGTGATGTCGGAGGCGTAGGCCTGGCGGCGTTGTTCGTCGGAGAGGTCGTGGACGATGACCCCTACGGTGAGGCCCAAAAAGCCGTAGATTTTGCCCATCCATTCGGCGTCGCGCTTGGCGAGATAGTCGTTGACGGTGACGACGTGGACGCCGCGGCCGGCGAGGGCGTTGAGGTAGGTGGGGAGGGTGGCGACGAGGGTTTTGCCTTCGCCGGTTTTCATTTCGGCGATTTTGCCCTGATGGAGGATACTGCCGCCGATGATCTGGACGTCGAAGTGGCGCATGCCGACGACGCGTTTGCCGGCTTCGCGGACGACGGCGAAGGCTTCGGGCATGAGGGCGTCGAGGGCGGATTTTTCGGCTTCGTAGAGGGCTTCGGGATCTGTTTTGGGGTCGATATCTTTGACGGCTTCGGCGATGCGGGCGCGGAATTCATCGGTTTTGGCGCGGAGCTGGTCGTCGGTAAGGGCGGCGATTTCAGGTTCGAGGGAATTGACCTGGGTGACGATGGGGAGGAGGCGTTTGATGGCACGGTCGTTGGAGGTGCCGAAGACTTTGGCGATGACGGAGTTGATCACGGGGGTTCCTTATGGTGGGCGTGCGGGGCTTGCGGGGGTTTTCCAGGACGGGGCGCGGGAGGCTTAGGCGCGGGTGCGGCGGAGGGCGGTGACGGCGTGGACTTGGGCGGTCTGCTGGGCGGGAGTGAGGGTGCGGGTGGCGGCACGGGAAATGCGAGCCGCGGGCGCGGGAACAAAGGTGCGTCCGGCAACCGGCCTGGTGGACAGGGGCGCCACAACAGACTCAAGTGCGGTGCTTGCCGTAAGGGACTGGGCTGCATACTGTTGAGCGAAAGCAGGCGCCGCGCCTGGAACGCCGAAGGTGGCGAAAAGGAGGAGGAGACAGACGAGATGGAGGCGGCGATTCATGTCTTGCAATCCTGAGTTTATCAGGTCGCACTCTTACACCCGTGGCCCGGTAAAACCCAGGTCTCAGACGCGAGACCTGGGGCACCCGGATTTGTGGAAGCGGGAGAGTTGCTACCATTGCCTTGGCAGCGTACCTCAGCGGCTGAAGCCGTACCTTTAGTATGGCGGGATGAAATGGGAGAATCGGTGATGGCGGAGTTGACGGCGGCTGTGGCGTTTGCGAAGGACAATGGGGATCGGTTTGTGGAGGAGTTGAAGGAACTGATTCGGATTCCTTCGGTATCGACGGACCCGGAGCGGGCGGGGGATGTGCGGCGGGCGGCGGAGTTTGTGGCGGCGGAGTTGAGGCGGATCGGGCTGGCTGGGAGGTTGGTGGAAACTTCTACGGGGGGGCATCCGCTGGTTTATGGGGAGTGGCTGGGGGCTGCTGGGAAGCCTACGGTGCTTTGCTATGGGCATTATGATGTGCAGCCGGCTGAGCCGCTGGAGCTTTGGGTTTCGCCTCCGTTTGAGCCGGAGGTGCGGAACGGGAATATTTATGCGCGGGGGGCGGTGGATGACAAGGGGCAGATGTGGATGCATGTGAAGGCGCTGGAAAGCCTGATGGTGGCGGGGGGTGGGACGCTGCCGGTGAATGTGAAGGTGCTGATCGAAGGGGAGGAGGAGGTTGGCGGGGAGGGGATTGCGGCTTATGTGCGGGAGGCGACGGCGGCGCTGAAGGCGGATGTGGCGCTGATCAGCGATACGGATCTGTTTGCGCCGGATCTGCCGACGATCTGCGTGGGGATGCGAGGGATGATCTATACGGAGATCGAGGTGCATGGGGCGAAGGGGGACCTGCATAGCGGGCAGTTTGGGGGGGCGGCGCCGAACCCCTTTATGGCGTTGGCGCAGATTCTGGCGAAGCTGAAGGATGAGGAGGGGAGGATTTTGATTCCGGGGATTTATGACGCGGTGGCCAAGCCTACGGAGGCGGAGTTGCGGGCGTGGAAGTCGCTGCCGTTTGTGGAGGAGGAATATCGGGCGGGGGCGGTGGGGTCTACGGAGCTGGTGGGGGAGCCGGGCTTTAGTGTGCTGGAGAGGCTTTGGGCGCGGCCTACGCTGGAGGTGCATGGGATGCCGGGCGGGTTTGTTGGGGTGGGAGCGAAGACGGTGATTCCGGCGGTGGCAGTGGCGAAGGTGAGCCTGCGGCTGGTGCCGGATATGACGCCGGGGGATGCGTTTGCGAAGCTGAAGGGGTATGTGGAGGCAATTGTGCCGAAGGGGGTGACGGTGGAGGTGAGGTTGATTCACTCGGGAGAGCCGTTTGTGGTGAGTACGGATAATCCTTATATTGGGGCGGCTACGGAGGCGATGAAGACGGTGTTTGGGAAGGAGACGGTGTTTGTGCGGGGGGGTGGGTCGATCCCGATTATTGGGGACTTTATCAGGGTGCTGGGGATGCCGGCGCTGGTGATGGGGTTTGGGTTGCCGGATGACAATCTGCATGCGCCGAATGAGAAGTTCAATTTGAGTAATTTTCATCGGGGGATTGAATCGATTGTGCGGTGGATGGGGTTGGTGGGGCAGCTGTGATCGAATGTGCGGGGTTTGTGCTGGCGGGGGGGATGAGCTCGCGGATGGGGCGGGATAAGGCTCGGCTGGTGTACGAGGGGGAGGCGCTGGTAGCAAGGGCGGTGAGGAAGCTGGGGGAGGTTTGTAAGGACGTGTCGATTGCGGGTGGGGTTGGGCTGGAGGAGTTTGGGCGGGTGGTGGCGGATGAGGTGCCGGGGTGTGGGCCGCTGGGGGGGATCGTGGCGGCGCTGGAGCAAAGTGAGTGGGAATGGAATTTGTTTTTGCCGGTGGATGTGCCTTTGGTGCCGGCGGTCGCGCTGCGGGAGTTGATGGGGTTGGCGGATGCGGGGTGTGTGGCGGTGCTGACGGAGACGGAGGGGCGGGTGAATCCGCTGTGTGGGGTTTATTCGCGGCGGGCGCTGCCGGTGTTGCGGGAGGAGCTGGCGGGGGGGAGGTTGAAGGTGCGGGTGGCGGTGGAGAAGGCGGGGGTGGTGCGGTATTGGAAAGCGCCGGTGGAGGGGTGGTTTCGGAATTGCAATACGCCGGAGGAGTTTGCGGGGATGGTCGGTGGGGGATAATGGGGTATGGCTACGAATGGGGAACAGTACGGGGATGGGTTGCCGGATAGTGAGGCGGAGAAGCAGAAGGGTGTGGGGGAGGCTGCGGGTGGGGTGAGTGGGGAGCATGCGTCTTATCCGCATATTGCGGAGGTGGAGGGGGAGTCTCAGCTGGTGGATGAGTTGTCGCCGGATGTGGCTGGGGCGGTGGGCGATTTCATGGAGCAGAACGCGGCGCAGAATGAGGCGGCGGCGGAGGAGATTCATGAAAGTAAAGAGCACAAGGTTGGGGCTTATATATCGTTTGAAGGTGTGACGAAGTCTTTTGGGGATTTTCATGTTTTGAAGTCGGTGAGCTTTTCAGTGAATCCGGGAGAGACGCTTTGTATTCTGGGGCGAAGCGGGGTGGGGAAGAGCGTGTCGCTGCAGATGCTGCTGGGGTTTTTGAAGCCGGATAGCGGCAAGGTGCTGGTGGCTGGCGAGGATATTACCGGGTTCACGGAGAAGCAGCTGCAGGCGATTCGGAAGAAGGTTTCCATGGTGTTCCAGAATGGGGCGCTGTTCGACTCGATTACGGTGGGGGAGAATGTGGCTTTTCCGCTCAGGGAGCGGGGCGATATGGAAGAAGACCAGATCTTCCAGATTGTGAAGGGGCTGCTCGAGATGGTGGGGGTGGCGGGGATGGATAACCTGCTGCCGAGTGATTTGTCGACGGGGATGAAAAGGAGTGTGGCGATTGCGCGGGCGCTGGCGGCGCAGCCGGAGGCGGTGCTTTACGACGAGCCGACGACGATGGTGGATCCGCTGATGGCGCATTTGCTGGGTGACTTGATCGAGCGGTTGAAGCACCAGCTTCACCTGACGAGCATTGTGGTGACGCACGATATGCGGTTTGCCAAGAAGCTGGCGGACCGGGTGGTGTTTCTGCATGAGGGAGAGGCGAAGTTTTTTGGGACGATGGAAGAGATGGAGAAGAGTGACGATCCGGTGCTGAAGGAGTTTCTGGCGCTGGATGAGTTGGTTTTGCCGGCTTGAGGAGTGTCTCGCGGGTAGAGAAGGTGCGGACACGAGTTCTCGCCGCTGCAAACGAAAGACCCGGGGCTGAAGCCCCACCTTCCCCTATGCGTGGCTCGTGGGGCTAAAGCCCCCCGCTTCCACCCAAGGCTTTTTGGGTGAAACTTTGGTTCCTTTTGGCGATTGACGTGCTTTGGGGTCAGCGGGCCTTGTATGCTGGATTGAAATCTTCTGTGGGAGTCTGGGGCCCAGTTGGGGGATGGCGGGTTTGTAGAGCGTGTGCGAGGTTATGGGCAGAGCCTTTGTCATCAGAAATTCTGCCGTTGCATTGCGGGACTTTTTTTATTCGGGTTGTTTCAAGGAACGCTTAGCCACGGAATCTGAATGGATTTCCAGGAGTAGAAGCAGATGGCGACACCAGACTACCTGCAGCAAGTAGTGATTTCCGGCCGGCGACAAGGCGTGGGAAGGACGAATGTTGCGCGGCGTGGATTGTTTCAACGGCCCTCGGTGACGAGCCTGGTGTGGGCGTCGCTGGATATGGTGACGGTGTTTGTGGCGGCGATGATTGCGACGCGGTTGCGGATGGATCGTACGGGGGCGTACCCGGTTTTCTCGATTTTGCCGCATATTTTGCATGAGACCAAGCAGAGCGACCTGTGGTATCTGCTGTGGTTTGGGGTGGCGCTGGTGTTCTTTACGCGGTCTTATGGGGTGTATGGGCCGATTCAGAACCGGTCTGGGCTGCATGAGCAGAGGATGACGGTGCAGGCGACGGTGGTGGCCGGGTTGCTGCTTTGCGGAGCGCTTTATGTCTCGCACGATCTGCGGGTTTCGCGCGCGGTGGTGGCGATGACGGTGGTGATTACGGCGATGCTGCTGTGTGTGCGTCGGTATGTTTGGCGGCGAATGGAATATAGCCGGTATCGCGAGGGGCTGGAGACGCGGAACGTGATGATTGTGGGTGCGGGGCGGGTGGCTCATGCGCTGCGGAATCACCTGGAATCGCTGCGGCACCTGGGGTTCCGGTTCAAGGGGTTCCTGGCGATGACGGAGCGGGAGGCGGAGAGTGGGGACGCGGATGTGATTGGAGATGTGCGGAACGCGATGCAGTTGGCGCGCAGCCTGTTTGTGGATGAGATTTTCTTTTCAGTGCCGGCGGACAAGAAGCTGGTCATTGGGCTGGTGGAAGAGGCGCGGGCGGCGGGGATCGATGTGCGGGTGGTGCCGGATCTTTACGACGGTCTGGCTTGGAATGCGCCGGTGGAGTATATCGGACAGTTTCCGACGATACCACTGCATCGGCGGGACTTTCCGATTGGGTCGTATTTGATGAAGCGGCTGCTGGATATTTCGGTGGCGGGGCTGGGGTTGCTGGTGCTTTCGCCTCTGCTGGGGGTGATTGCGCTGGGGGTGAAGTTTGGCTCAGGGGCGGCGGGCGGGCCGGTGTTTTACCGGGCGGCACGGATTGGGCGCAAGGGGCGGACGTTCCATTGCTTCAAGTTCAGGACGATGGTGGCGGATGCGGACCGGCTGAAGGCGGCGCTGGAGCATATGAACGAGCGCGAGGGGGTGCTGTTCAAGATATCGAACGACCCGCGGATTACGCCGATTGGACGGATTTTGCGGAAGTACTCGTTTGACGAATTGCCGCAGCTTTATAACGTGCTGCGAGGGGATATGAGCCTGGTGGGACCGCGGCCTCCGATTGCTAGTGAGGTGGAGCAGTATGACCTGTCGCACTTGCGGCGGCTGGATGTGCTGCCCGGGATTACGGGGCTTTGGCAGGTGGAGGCGCGGCAGGATCCTTCGTTTGATAGCTATATTTCTTTGGATACGGCTTATGTAGAGAACTGGAGTTTTCTGCTGGATTTGAAGATTCTGGTGAGGACGGTGGCGGTGGTGCTTTCGGGGACGGGGAGTTAGTCGCGGTGGGGTAAAACAGGAACGCGGAACAGGGCGGATGAAAGACGGATAAAAACGGATTAAGGCCGGGATGGGGGTGGGGCTGCCGGAGATCTAAGGGGACTCGAACGAAGGGCCCGGGGCTGAAGCCCCATTTCCCACGGGTGTCGATTCGTGGGGCTAAAGCCCCACGCTAATCCTAACGACCTTGTCCGCTGGTGTTGGTAGACTGGTGGTGTGAAGATTGCTTTGGGGCAGGTTAATCCTACGGTTGGGGATTTTGCGGGGAATACGCGCAGGATACTGGAGGTTGCGGGGCGGGCGGCAGGGCTGGGTGTGGACCTGGTGATGTTTCCGGAGCTGGCGGTTTGTGGGTATTGGCCGGCGGATCTGTTGGAGAAGAGTTCGTTTGTCGCAAGGGCGGGGGAGGCGGTGGAGGAGATACGGGCTTGGTCGGCGGGGGTAGGGAGGCCGGCGGTGCTGGTGGGGTCGGTGATGCCGGTGGAGGGGGAAGGCAAGCAGGTGCGGAATGTGGCGGTGCTGCTGGATGGGGGTGCGGTGCGGCTGGTGCAGGGGAAGATGCTGCTGCCGTTTTATGACGTGTTCGATGAGCAGCGGTATTTTGAGCCGGCGAAGGAGCAGGAACTTGTCACGGTGCGGGGGCAGCGGGTGGCGATTACGGTTTGTGAGGATGCGTGGAACGATAAGGGGTATTGGCCGCGGCGGCGGTACGCTGTGGACCCGGTGGAACGGTTGATGGAAGGCTGGGTGGGCGATGGGGTGAAGGTGATTCTGAATATATCGGCTTCTCCGTTCTGGGAGGGGAAACGGGCGGTGCGGCGGGAGATGCTGGGGGCGCTGGCGAAACGGCATGGGGCGGTGGTGGCTATGGTGAATTTGGTGGGGGGGAACGATAGCCTGGTGTTCGATGGGAGCTCGGTGGCGGTGGGGCCGGGGGGTGAGGTGGTGGCGCAGGCGAGGTCGTTTGTGGAGGATCTTGTGGTGTTCGATACGGCGGGGGTTGGGGTAGGAAGTGGGGTAGAGGTTGATACGAAGGCGGTATGGGATGCGCTGGTGCTGGGGACGCGGGATTATGTGAGGAAGTGTGGGTTTCAAAAGGCGCTGGTGGGGTTGAGTGGGGGAATCGACAGCGCGCTGGTGGCGGCGATTGCGGTGGAGGCGCTGGGGGCGGAGAACGTGATGGGGGTGGGGATGCCGAGTGGGTATAGCTCGGAGGGGTCGAAAGACGATGCAAGGGAGCTGGCGGGGCGGCTGGGAATCGGGTTTGAGATGCTGCCGATTGCGGCGGGATATGAGACGGCGATGACGACGCTGGAGCCGCTGTTTCTGGGGACTCCGTTTGGACTGGCGGAGGAGAATCTGCAAAGCCGGTTGCGGGGGGTGATGCTGATGGCGCTCTCGAATAAATTTGGGGCGCTGGTGCTGACTACGGGGAATAAAAGCGAGATGAGCGTGGGGTACTGTACGCTTTATGGAGATATGGTTGGGGCGCTGGCGGTGATTGGCGATGTTTGGAAGACGAAGGTGTATGCGCTGAGCCGGTATGTGAATCGGGCGGGGGTAGTGATTCCGGAGGCTACGTTGACGAAGGCTCCGAGTGCGGAGCTGCGGCCGGAGCAGAAGGACACGGATTCGCTGCCACCTTACGAGGTGCTGGATCCGATTCTGGAGGCTTATGTGGAGCGGTATTGCCCGGCGGAAGAGATTGCGCGGGAGCAGGGAGTGGATGTCGGACTGGTGCGGCAGGTGCTTGGGCTCGTCGAGCGGAGTGAGTATAAGCGGCAGCAGGCGGCACCGGTGTTGAAGGTGACGAAGAAGAGTTTTGGGTCGGGGCGAAGGTTTCCGATTGCGGTGAAGGTGCAGATTTAGGCGGGATTTTCTTTAGGTGCCGGAGACGGCGGAAGGTTGGTTATGAAAGTTTTTGGTTTGGTAATGGTGATGGGGTTAGTTGGGTTTGGGTTTGGGCAGGCGGCACCGGCGGCGGGGCAGAAGGCGGCTCCGCTGCAGCTGCAGACGTTGGAGCCGGCTACACGGACGGATCCATTTCCGGCAGTCGACCCGAAGAACTTTACGGCGGATACGCCGACGGCGGCTACGGTCGACAAGTATCTGCATGCGGTGCTGGGGTATGACCCGGGACGGATCTGGCGGGTGGTCGCGATCAAGAAGACGGCGGCACCGGGGACGGTGCAGGTGACGGCGCTGGTGAGCGAACGGTCGTCGGGTGCGAAGGTTTTGAATGCGACGTTTTTTGTGCTGCCGGATGGGAAGCACCTGTTGGCGGATGGGACGGGGGTGGCTGCGTTTGGAGCGGATCCTTATGGGGAAAACTATGCGCTGCTGAAGGCGCGGGCGGATGGGCCGGCGCGGGGGGCGGCGGGGAAAGAATTGATGCTGGTGGAGTTTGCCGACCTGCAATGCCCGCACTGCAAGGATGCGGAAGTGATCATGAACAAGCTGGCGGTGGACTTTCCGAAGGCGCGGATTGTTTATGAGAATTTTCCGCTGGGGGATATTCATCCGTTTGCGAACGAGGCGGCGGCGTATGGGGTTTGCGTGGCGAAGAGCGGGGACGACAAGTTCTTCAAGTATGTGCAGGCTGTGTATGACTCGCAGGGGGCGCTGACTGCGGAGGATGGGCAGAAGACGCTGGATGCGGCAGTGACGAAGGTGGGGCTGGTGCCGGCGACGGTGGCGGCTTGCGCGGGGGGCGAGGCGGCTAAGGCGCGGGTGAAGGAATCGGTTGCGCTGGGGACGGAAGTGGGGGTAAACCAGACGCCGATGCTGGCGGTGAATGGGAGGCTGCTGCCGCTGACGAATATTCCTTATGAAACGCTGAAGCAGGTGATTGCGTTTCAGGCGGGGTTGGATGGGGTTTCGGGGGTGGGGGGACTTAAGTAAGTTATAGTTTGCGGATGGATAGATTGGCGGCGCGACGGTGGCTTTGGTGGGCTACGTCGGTGGTGCTCGTGCTGGGGCTGGTGGAGGGGTGGTACGGGCAGACAGACTCGGGGGATGTTTATGGGTCGGATGGGGTGCAGTACCTGGACTGTGCGCGGGCGATGGAGCGGGGGGATTGGCATTCGGCGCTGAATGCGCTTTGGAGCCAGGGGTATCCGGCGGTGGTGGCGGTGGTGCGGCCGCTGTTTGCCAAGGGGGCCTGGGGGGATTGGCTGGATACGCGGGTGGTGAACTTTGCTTGCTTCGGGTTTACCTGGGGGTGTTTTTGTTTCCTGCTGGGGGAGGTGGGGGGGTGGTCGCGCTGGCGGCTGGGGGCGGCGGTGGGGCTGTTTGTGGGGATGCAGGTTTGTCTGGACCAGGTGTCGCGGGTGGGGCCGGATCAGTTGCTGGCGGGGTTTTTGTTTCTGGTTTGTGGGTTGGTGCTGCGGCTGCGGCGGGGGGGTGGGTATGGGGTGGCGGTGGGGTTGGGAGTGGCGTTGGGGGTAGGGTTCGTGGTGAAGGCTGTGTTTCTGGTGCTGGGGGTGGTGGTGCTGGGGGTCGCGATGGCGGCGGTGCGGCGGCGGGTGATGGTGGCTGCGGTGGTGGTGTTCGGGGTGATCGTGGGGGGGTATGGGGTGGTGCTCTCGCGGGCGGTGGGGCGAGCTACGCTGGGGGATTCGGGGAGTTTGAACTATGCGTGGCATGTGGATCGGCTGCAGAAATGGGTGCATTGGGAAGGCGGGGTGGAGACGGCTGAGCAGGCCTGGCCTAAGCCCTGGATTGGGCGGTTTGTGAAGTGGGATGCGGTGCCGCCGGACTTTGGGGTGCCAGTGCATCCGAGTGTGCGGGTGGGGAGGGTTCCTACGGTTTATGTTTTTGAGGAGCCGGTGGTGGCTACGTATGTGCCGTACTATGATCCGGCTTATTGGTACTTGGGGTATAAGCATGTGGTGCGGTGGCGGTACCAGGTGGTTGCTTTGGGGAAGAATCTGGGGGATTTGGCGGGGGTGGTGAAGGGGTCGGCGGTGCTTTGGGGGTTAGTTGTGGCGGCGGCGTTCGGGTGGCGGGGGTTGCGGCGGGTTTGGCCGGTGGTGGTGATCGCTGTTCTTGGGATTTTGCTTTATTTGCCGGTGCATCTGGAGGGGCGGTACTTGTCGGGGTATTTTGCTGTGCTGGGGGTTGGTTTGCTGGCTGGTGTGGAGCGGCGGTGGGTGGCGCGAGTGGTGATAGGGTTGGCGGTGGTGGGGTTGGTCTGGTCGCAGAGTGGGGTCTGGGGGCGGGTGGTGCATGGGTGGTCGCCTCGGGAGAATGTGGAGTGGCGGGCGGGGGATGGGGTGAGGGCGATGGGGCTGGAGGGGGCGCAGGTGGGGTCGGTGAGCTGGACGCCGGCGCTGCATTGTGACTGGGCTTATATGGCGGGGGTCAGGATTGTGGCGGAGATCGCTTCGCCGGGGGACGAGAAAGCGTTCTGGGGGATGGACGAGGGTGGGCGGCTGGAGGTGCTGGGTCGGTTTCGGGGAGCGGGAGCGTCGGCTGTGATGAGTTGGGATCGGCCGCCCGACGGGGCTTCCGGGTGGGTGGAGGTGCCGGGGACGGGGATGTGGGTTTCTCGGTTTTAGATTTTTGGTGACGACCCCAGGTCACGCGATGAGGCTGCGTGGCCTGGGGCACCCCAGACGTTTGGTTTGGCCTGGATGCCGTAGGGGGGGCGGGGTTGGGATTGGAGGGCTTGGATGGCTTCTGTGGCTCGGGCGTGGAGTTGGACTAGTTCGTCGGGGTTCTTTTTGCGGAGAGTGTTGAGGGGCATTTGCATGCGGAAGTTGGAGGCGAGGCGGTCCTTGTTGCGGTCGAGGAAGGTCCAGTAGAGGGCGGTGAAGGGGCAGGAGCCGGGGCCCAGGGATTTTTTGGGGTCGTACTGGCAGTGGGGGCAGAAGTTGGACATCTTGTTGATGTAGGCGGCGCCGGAGATGTAGGGTTTGGTGGCCGTCAAACCGCCATCGGCGAAGGTGGCCATGCCGAGGACGTTGGGTTCGACGACCCAGTCGTAGGCGTCGACGTAGGCGAACCAGAACCAGTCAGTGAGCTCGCGGGGGGAAAAGCCGCAGAGGTTGGCGAGGTTAGAGAGGACCATGAGGCGGGTGATGTGGTGGGACCAGCCTTCCTGAATGACCTGGGCGACTACGGTGTCCATGCAGTGGAGGCCGGATTTTGCGCCCCAGTAGACGGCGGGGAGGGGGAGGGAGGCGGCCAGGTAGGAGGGGGTGGCGGGGTCTAGGTCGGGGTCTTCGGTCAGGTTTGGTGCTGATCCAGGAACCCAGGTCTCAGACGCGAGACCTGGGGCACCCGGTTTAGTGACGGGGCGGTCGGGGGAGTATTCGTGGGGGACTTGTCTTGGTTCGTTGGGGATGTGGCCTCTCAGGAGGCGGTAGCCGTCTGTGGCGGTGTGGAGGTGGCGCATGAACTCTCGCCAGCCAAGTAGTTGACGGATAAAGCCTTCTACGCTGGACAGGGGGGTGCCGGGGGCGTCTGCGTACTCGGCTACGTCGCGGATGAGGTCGAGGGCTAGGAGGCGGCCCAGGTTGAGGGCGACGGAGGTTTTGGAGTGAAAGAGCTGGAGGTGGTCGTCGCGCATGGCGTCTTCGAAACGGCCGAAGTGGGGGAGGAGTTGGGTGAGGAAGAATTTCCAGAGGCGGTCGTTGTCGGGTTGGGTGCAGGGTAGGTCGAAGCCGGTGGTGAAGCCGAAGTGATGGGGGAAGTAGCGGTCTACCAAGGCGATGACTTCGCGGGTGATTTCGTCGGGGGGGAAGGTGGGTGGGGTGGGGACGGGGACTTCGTTGCGGTAGGGATTGCGGTTGTCGGGGTCGTAGGAGAACTGGCCGCCGATGGGTGTGGGGTTGGGTTTGCGGGTCATGAGGATGCCGGTTTGCTGGCGCATGCGGCGGTAGAAGCGGTCCATGACGTAGGATTTGCCGGGCTTGAAGGGGCCGTAGGTGGCCTGGAAATCTTCAGGGGTGCTAGCCCAGGTGGTGTCGGGGACGTAGTGGAGGAGAAGACCTTCGGCTTCGGCGGCGGCGAGGTCGAGGCGGAGTTCGCGCTCGGCGGGGTGCATGACGGTGATGGGGGGGAGGGAGTGTGTGCGCTGGGCGTGAAGGAGGGCCTGGCCGTGGTTGGCGGGGGAGAAGAGGTATAGGATTTTGACGCCGCGGGCCGCCTGCTCGAGGGCGAAATGACGCATGTTGGAGATGAGGACGACGAGTTTTTTCTTGTGGTAGGGGCGGCGGAGGGGCTTGGCGGTGGCTTCGATGAGGATGAGGCCGGTTTCTTCCGCGGGCTGCTCGGTAAGGGGGCCGGTGCGGTCGGTGTTGCGGTCGTAGGGGGCGTAGATCCAGCGGAGGGACTGGGTTTGGGCGGGGGTGGGGGCGTGGGGTTCGATGAGGGATTTGAAGAGGGACATGGTTATGAGGGTGGGATGCGGGGGGGAGGGGAGGTGGTGTGGCGGCGGGGGGGATTTGTAGTGGATACCATTGGGAGGTGGGGCAGGGAGTAACCCCACCACAATTCGCCTTTGGCTCGTGATCAGGGGCACCCCGGGGTGGGCTGGGTTTTGGAGATGTTGAAGACGGAGGTTGGGGGGGGCGGGGAGTTCAGCAATTCGTCTTCCGGTGAGGTTTTGGAGGCGGCGGTGCTGGGCTTGGTGAGGCGGGCGCGGGGAGTGGTTTCAAAGACAGTGACGAGGACTCCCTGGATGGCGGCGTGCTGGTCGCGGAGGGGGGAGTAGCAGAGGGTGAACCAGGCGTCTTCCAGGTAACCGTAGCGGTTGATGGGGAAGAGCTGTTGCTCGAAGGTGATGGATTCACCTTGGCGGACGCGGTCGTAGACGGGCTTGTTGAAGGGCCAGACTTCAGGCCAGCAGAGGGCGGTGGGCTGGCCGAGGCCGGTGGGGTGCTTCATGCCCATGATGTCGCGGTAGGCGTCATTGTAGAACTGGAGGAGGTCTGGGCCCCAGAGGACGATCATGGGGAAACGGCAGGCGAGGGCGAGTTCGACGGCGGTGCGGAGGGGATGGGGCCAGGATTTTGCTGCGCCGAGGGGGGAGCTTGACCAGTCGTGGATGCGGATGAGGCTGACGAGCTCGCCGGCACCGGGGGGCCAGGAGGTGGGGTCGTTAAGGATTGGGGTGGGGGGTGGTTTGGTCAGGCCGGCTGCCTCAAGAGCGATGAGGAAGACGGACTGCTGGAGGACGCCGGAGGCGGTGAGGGGGACGGCGGCGAGGGCGTCGATGACGATGGGGTCGAGGAGGACGTGAGGGTCCTGGCGGGGCTGTTGGGTGAGCCAGGGAGCGAGGAGGGCGCCCTTGGTGCGCTCCATGAGGAAGTGGAAGCCGAGGACGCGGGCGCAGAGAGAGTCGCGGTGGGGATGGGCGTGGTAGCCGGACCAGAGGGTGAGAAAGATGCGGAAAAGGGGGGTGCGGAGGGCGGTGACGCGGTCGGCAGGGGTGACGGGGGCGTGGGCGGGGTAGATGAGGTCGAGGAAGAGGGATTCGGCTTGCGCCTGGTCGGGCGGAGGTTTTTGCGAGGGATGGTTTCGTCCGTTGGCAGTGGCGACGAAGAGGGTCATGGCAAAGGCTAGTTCGTTGGGCAGGACGGCGGGGAACATTGTGCGGCGCCCCTTTCCTGGGTTGATGCTAGTGTGTGCTTCCTTACTTAGGAATGCAAGCGGTGCTGGAGGTGGCGGTGGCGGAGGTAGGGGTGAGCGGGGGTGGTGAGGTGGAGAAAGAGCTGGGCGGCGGTAAGCATGCCGAGGAGGGGCGCGGTGAAGTAGAGCCAGAGGGCGGTGTAGCGGTGGGCGAAGAGGGCGGAGGCGAGGGTGCGGGCGGGATTGATGGAGAAGCCGGAGATGGGGGCGAGGAAGAGGATGTAGTTGGCGATGCAGAGGCCTACGAGGTATGTGGTGTAGGGGGCGAAGCGGCGGGATTGGGACGAGGCGAGGACTACGGCCATGAGGAGGGCAGCCATGAGGAATTCGGCGGCGAAGGCTGCGGGCGGGCCGCCGAGGCCGGGGATGGTGACGGCGTAGGCTACGTTGGGGGCGGCGAGAGATCGGGCGGGGACGATGAGGGTGGCGAGGTAGACGCCGAATGGTCCGCCGAGGAATTGGAAGAGGATGTAGAAGGGGGTGTCGCAGGGGCCGATTTTGCCGAGGCGAAAGAAGGTGAGGGAGATGGCGGGGTTGAAGTGGGCCCCGGAGAGGCGGCCGGGTGGGGACTTGATGATGGCGATGGCGGTGAGACCCATGGCGGCGCCCATGAGAGATCGTTGGAGCCAGGGGTTGGGGATGTTGCGGAGGTACCAGGTGGCGAGTACGGCGGCGAACATGAAGGCGGCTAGTTCGAGGGCTTCGGAGAGGTAGAGGAGGTAGTGGGCGCGGAGGGTGGCGGTGAGGGTGGGGTGGCGGGTTGGGGCGGTTGTCGGCATGGTGGAGGATCGACCGCGGATTACGCGGATGACGCGGATTGAGAACGTGGAGATGCTGATTAGGATGCGGGTTGCAGGATGACCCCAGGTCACACGATGAAGCGCGTGTGGCCTGGGGCAGCCACTACGGTTTGGGTTCTGTCAGGAAGGCGGCTATGTGCTGGTTGAGGAATAGCTTGTCGGCGGGGGAGGCGCCGGCGCCGGCGGGATGGCCGTAGACGGAGGGGATGGGGAGGAGGGTGCAGTGGGGGATGTATTGGGCTTCAAATTGGGCGTCGGTGAGGGGGAAGTAGAGGTCGGTGGCGGAGGGCATGTAGAGGACGGGGACCTGGATGGATTTCAGGGCTTGCTCGATGCTGCCGTGCATGCCGGGGGTTGCGCCGGCGTCGTTGGATTCCCAGGTGTGGAGCTGGAGGATGAGATTGTTGGCGTCGCCGTGGATGAAGTCGTGGCGGTAGTGGTCGATGACCTGGAGGACGGTGGTTCCGGGGGGGAAGTCTGATTTCCAGAGCTCCTGGCGCCAGTATTCCTGGCCGAAGAGCCAGGCGAGCCAGGCGGTGTTGAAGGTTTCGAGGCCGGCGGTGGGTGGGGACTTGTAGTCGCCGTGGAGGAAGGCGGGGTCGGCGGTGATGGCCTGGATTTGACTCTCATTGCGGGCGAAGCCGTGGCCGTAGGTTTTGGCGGTGCCGCTTGTGGCGACGATGCGGTCCATGTAGGTGGGGTAGGAGACGGCCCACTGGAAGGCCTGCTGGGCGCCCATGGAGAAGCCGATCACGGCGCGCAGGTGGCTGATTTTTAGCTGGTCGGTGAGCATCTGGTGGACGGCGTTGACGTTGTCGCGGATGGTGAGGACGGGGAAGCGGGGGCCGTCGTAGGGGGGCGGGGTGTTGGAGGGGGAGGAGCTGCGGCCGTTGCCGAAGAGCTCGGAGGTGATGAGGAAGTCGCTTGTTTCAGGATGTAGTGCGTTGCCGGGGCCTATGAGCCAGTTGTAGCCGTTCATGTCGGCCATGTAGTGGCTGGGGAGGAGGATGGCGTTGGATTTTTGGGGGTCTAGGGTGCCGTAGGTGCCGTAGATGAGGTGGAGCTCGGGGATGGTGGGACCTAGTTCGGTGTGGAAGTTGTGGAGGATGTATTCGTGTTGGGTGACACTCGTAGTGGTTTGAGCCTTGGTGGCCGGAGCCTCGTTCGTCAGGGTGCTTCGCACGATGGTGGGTTTGCTGGGTTGCGGGGTTTGGAGGAGGGTGAGGGCTAATAGGAGCATGAGGGTTCCTTTCGTGCTTCGGTGGCGGACCCAGGTCACAGGGTGAGACTATGTGGCCTGGGGCACCCCAAACCTTTTGATTTGTAGATGGGGTTAGAGGAGGTGGCGGAGGGTTTGGATGGTTTGTTGGAGTTCGTTGTCTTCTGTGTAGAAGTGGGGGGAGAGGCGGAGGCCGGCGCCGGGGCGGAAGTCGATTAGGATTTGGCGTTCGGCTAGTTGGGAGACTAGTTGGCGGCCGAAGGAGTCGGGGACGCCGAGGATGATGGCTCCGCCGCGTTCGGCTGGGTTGCGGGGGGAGCGGACTTCGATGTTGGCTTCGTCGGCTAGCTGGATGAGGAGCTGGGTCTGGCGTTGGGATTTGGCGCGGATGGGGGCTACGCCGATTTCGTTGATGATTTCATAGCCGGAACGGGCGGCGTAGAGGGCGGGAATGTTGGGGGTGCCGTTGGAGAAGCGGGCGATGCCGGAGTCGTAGGCGATGGGGGCGGGGGCGAAGTCGAAGGGGTGGGCGTGGGCGGCCCAGCCGGTGGCGGCTGGCTGGAGCTGGGGGATGAGGTCTGGGCGGACGTAGAGATAGCCGTTGCCGGGGCCGCCGAGGAGCCACTTGACGGAGCCGCCGGTGGCGAAATCGAGGTTGAGGGCGGTGACGTCGACGGGGACGATGCCGGCGGATTGGTAGAGGTCGGCGATGATGAGGGCGCCGTGGTGGTGGGCCTTGGCGGTGATAGCGGCCAGGTCGGTGAGGGCGCTGCTGCGGAAGGCTACGTGGGAGATGGAGACGAGGGCGGTGGTGTCGTCAATGGCGTCGAGGATGTCTTGAAGGGGGACGGTGAGGCCGGACTTGGCGGGAGGGATGGAGTGGAGGACGGCGCCCTGGTGACGGAGGGCGGCGTAGATGTAGTCGTTAGAGGGGAAGTTTAGGCCGTCGGTGACGATCTTGTTTCTTTTGCCGGACCAGGTGAAGCAGCTGGTGACGATTTGCTGGCAGATGCTGACGTTCTGGTGCATGAGGATGGAGTCTGGGGGGGCGCCGATGAGGGGGGCGATGAGGTTGCCGATGGTGATGGGGAGCGCCCACCAGCCTTCTTCCCAGGCGCGGATGCCGCGGGTGGCCCAGGTGTCGGCGTACTCGGCCAGGGCGGCGCGGGTGCGGTTGGGCATGGGGGCGAGGGAGTGGGAGATGAGGTAGGTGGTGTGGGCGAGGATGGGGAACTCGGGGCGGTAGCGGAGGAGGGGGTCTTGCATTGTTTGAGTTTAGTCGCAGGAAGAACAGGAACGGGGAGAGGGCGTGCGTCGGGTTGGGGAAAACGGGAACGCGGATACGGGCGGATGAAAGGCGGATGAGAACAGGCAACGGCAAAGGACTGAGGGGATGAAGGCGGGATCAGGGCGGGATGAATCGGGATCGTGCTGCGTGGGGGTGTTATGGGGTGTGGGGTGGGGTTCTTTTTGTCAGGGGGTAGAGGAGGGTTAGGAGTGCTAGGAGGGGGATGCCGTAGAGGAGGGTGGGTCGGAAGGCGGGGACGAAGGGGGTGGTGAGGAGGGCGGCTAGCATGAGGGTGGCGCCGAGGATGGTCGTGGTGGGGAAGCCGCGGGTGCGGAAGAGGAGGGTGGCGGCGGGGTGTTTTTTGCGGAAGGCCAGGTGGGTTAGGAAGATGATGAACCAGGTGAACATGGGGCCGAAACAGGCTACGGCAAAGAGGAGGAGGAAAGCGCGGTCGGGGTAGAGGGCGTTAAGGATGGCGGCAAGGGCGATGCCGAGGGTTGAGACGAGGAGAGCGGGGAGGGGGACGCCTTGTTTGGTGAGGCGGCCTAGGAACGCTGGGGCCTGGCGGGCTCGGGCGAGGGTGAAGAGCATGCGGGAGGTGATGTAGAGCTGGGAGTTCATGGCGGAGAGGGCAGCGATGAGGAGGACTACGTTGAAGAGGGCGGGGGCGTGGGGGATGTGGGTGGCGCGCATGACGGCGACGAAAGGGGATTCGGGGTGGTCACTTGCGATGAGGGATTGCCAGGGGACGAGGGCTAGGATGAGGGCGAGGGTGAAGAGGTAGAAGAAGGCGAGGCGGAACATGGTGGAGTGGAAGGCGCGGGTGATGGCTCTCTTTGGGTCCTGGGCTTCGCCGGCGGCTATGGCGATCATTTCTATGGAGAAGAAGCTGAAGAGGGCTACGAGGACGGCGGACCAGGTGCCGCGGAAGCCGAAGGGTTGGAAGTTGGCGGGGTGGTAGTTGGGGAAGGAGGCGGTGTGGAGGTGGAGGAGGAGCCAGGTGCCGAGGAGGAGGAAGGCTGCGATGGCGAGGAGTTTGAGGGCGGAGAAGAGGTATTCGATGGAGCCGAAGGCGCGGACGTTGAGGGCGTTGACGAGGACGAGGGCGGTGGCGAAGATGACGACCCAAAGGAGGCCGGGGACGGTGGGGAACCAGAGGCGCATGTAGATGGCTACGGCGGAGACCTCGGTGCCGAGGGCGAAGACTACGCCGGCCCAATAGGCGTAGCGGACTAGGAAGCCGATGAGGGGGTGGAGGTAGGTGGAGGCCCAATCGCCGAAGGAGCCGGCGGTGGGATGGGTGACGGACATTTCAGCCAGGCAGCCCATGAGGAGGAGGGTGATGAGGGCTCCGATGAGGTAGGAGAGGAGGACGGCGGGGCCGGCGAGGGCGATGGCGAAACGGGAGCCGAGGAAGAGGCCGGTGCCGATGGCTCCGCCAATGGCGATCATGGCGAGCTGGGCGGAGGAGAGGGTGCGGTGGAGGCCCTGTTGTTGGTCGGGTGGATGGGAGGGCATGGGGTGAGTGTATGGGTTGGGGCGGGGGTGTGGATTTCTTTTTGTGTGGGATGGGTTGAGGCGGTATGCTGCGCTTATACCTTGGAGTGGGAGAATTTTGAGATGTCGATGAACGGATACGTGCGGGCTGGATTGCTGGTGGGGATGTTGGCGGTGGGGATGGGGGCGTGGGGTCAGGATGCGGTGCCGCCGGTGCCTGCGCCTGTGGTGCCGGAGCAGAAGACGGTGCCACCGGTTTTGCCTCCGGATCAGAATGCTCCGGCTCCGGCTGCGCCGGTGGATCAGGCTGCTCCCGCGGTGCCGGCTGCCCCTGCTCCGGACCAGGCTGCTCCTGCTGCTGCTGATCAGGCTCCTGCTGCTCCGGCTTCCGCGGGGACTGTTGCGGTGACGCCGATGGTGAAGGGGAAGAAGGAGAAGGAAGCTTATACGGGGCCTACGGAGATCATTACGCTGGAACCTACGCCGATGCTGGATGAGGAAGGGCGGCAGCGGACGGATCCTGACGGGAAGCCGATGTTCAATCCGCCGGTGAAGCAGCAGCGGGATAAGAAAGGGCATCCGCTGTTCGACGATAAGGGGAAGCCGGTCTTCCAGACGAAGGATGAGCTGGGGTACGACGAGGCGGGGCACAGGATCAAGGCGGTGAAGGAGAAGCCGCCGAAGACGGTTTCGGTATCGATTGAGCACGGGACGCTGACGGTGGATGGGATGACGGGCAAGGCGGGCTTGAATTATGAGATTGCCGACTTCAAGTACATCTACCTGTATGCGCCCTGGGTGGGGTTGACGGTGGTTTCATCGGAGCCTTTTCCGGGAGCTACGGAGCAGAAGGATGCGTTCAACGAGAACACGCTAACGGTGCGGGCGGGAGAGCATACGTATCAGCTGTACTCGGATAAAAAGCTGCTGGGGAAGAAGCCTGCGGCGGCGTATGTGGCGGTTGACCGGGAATTCAGCCTGGCGACGAAGCAGCCGCTGGTGGGGTATGGGAATTTGCGGAAGCCGCCTTATGCGTTTCCGGGGTCGAAGGAGAATGTGCTGGGTAAGGGCGTGGTGGCTCCGCCGCTGCCGGCAAGCCTGCGGCCGCAGACGGTGCTGGGGCCTTGCCCGGCGGGGCAGATGCGGCCGGCAAGTGTGCCGGGTCAGCCTGCGCCGGATTGCGTGCCGATCAAGGGTGCGGGCGTGAACTAGGTGCAGTCGGCGACGGTGGTTGGGTCTGGACCGAATGGGCTGGCAGCGGCGATCAGGCTGGCGCAGGCGGGGCTTTCCGTCACGGTGCTGGAACGGCTGGAGACGATTGGCGGGGCATGTGCGACGGCGGAGGTGACGCTGCCGGGGTTCAAGCACGACCTGGGGGCGAGTGCGTTTCCGATGGGCGTGGCGTCGCCGTTTTTTCGGGCGCTACAGCTGGGCGTGCCTTGGGTGCAGCCGGAGGCGGCTTGTGCGCATCCGCTGGATGACGGGACGGCCGTGATGCTGGAGCGGAGTGTGGAGGCTACGGCGGAGGGGCTGGATCGAGAAGATGCGGCGGCTTATAAACGGCTGGTGGGTTGGATGGGGGACAGCTTTCTGGAGCTGGCGGAGGATCTGCTGGGGCCGGTGCAGCATGTGCCGAAGCATCCTGTGCTGCTGGCGCGGTTTGGGCTGACGGCGTTGCTGCCTGCGATGACGGTGGCTCGGGCGAGGTTTGGCGGGGTGCGGGCGAGGGCACTGTTTGCGGGGATGGCGGCGCATAGTGTGCTGCCGCTGGAGCAGGCGGGGTCGGCGGCGGTGGCGCTGGTGTTGCTGGGGGCGGGGCATGGGGTGGGGTGGCCGGTGGTGGGTGGTGGGGCGGGAGTGTTGACGGGGCTGCTGGCGGATCGGCTGCGGGAGCTGGGTGGGCGAGTGATGACAGGGGTGGATGTGAGGGAGCTGCCGGAGGGTTTGGTGCTGGCGGATATTACGCCGCGGCAGATGCTGGCGATGGGAGCGAGTGGGCTGCCGGAAGGGTATCGGCGAGAGCTGGGGCGATTCAAGTACGGGGCGGGAGCTTTCAAGGTGGATTATGCGCTGAGCGAGGCGATTCCGTGGCGGGCGAAGGAGTGTCTGCGGGCGGCTACGGTGCATGTGGGCGGGACGCTGGAGGAAGTGGCGGCGTCAGAGAGGGGGTTTCGGTCGGGCAAGCCGTTCTGCCTGGTGGTGCAGCCTTCGGTAGTGGATAAGATGCGGGCGCCGGAAGGGAAGCATACGGCCTGGGTGTATTGCCATGTGCCGTTTGGGTCTGGGGAGGATTATCTGGGTGAGATCGAGGCGCAGATGGAACGGTTTGCGCCGGGCTTCAGGGAGTGTGTTCTGGCACGGAAGGTTTGGGGGCCGGCGGGGCTGGAGAGCTGGGACGCAAATCTGGTCGGCGGGGATGTGGGTGGTGGGAAGATGAACCTGGGGCAGGTTTTGTTTCGGCCTACGGCTGGGCTTTACAAGACGGGGAAGGCGGGGCTTTATTTTTGTGGGGCAAGTACGCCGCCGGGGGGTGGGGTGCACGGGATGGCGGGCTTTGGGGCGGCGGAGCGGGCTTTGCGGGATCTGGCTTAGAAAGACTGCGCAAGTTTGCGAAACCGGTGAGGTGGGTTGGTGCTCTAAGGTGTGGAGGCTACTATGCCGGTGAAGAAGATTGCGTTGATCAGTGGAGCGAATAAGGGTATCGGGTTTGAGGTGGCGAGTCAGCTGGCGGGCGAGGGGATGACGGTTCTGCTGGGGGCTCGGAACGCTGAGCTTGGCGAGGCTGCGGCAGCGACGCTGAAGGGGCGTGGACTGGATGTGCGGGCGGTCGGCCTGGATGTGGCGAAGGCGGATACGATTGCCGCGCTGGCGGAGCTGATTGGGCGTGAATATGGGCAGCTGGATGTGCTGGTGAACAACGCCGGGATTGTGGATGCGAGCGATGGGGTGGTGAGCAGCGTGCCGCTCGATGCGTTGCGGCGGGTGTTCGAGGTGAACTTTTGGTGCGCTGGCGCTGACGCAGGCGATGCTGCCGATGGTGCGGAAGGCGGAGCAGGGACGCATTGTGAATGTGTCGAGTGGGCTGGGATCGCTGACGCAGAATGGCGACTGGGAGTGGGCGTTTGCGGGCGTGAAGCCGTTGGGGTATTGCACGTCGAAAACCATGCTGAACATGCTGACGGTGCACCTGGCATATGAGCTGCGGGATACGGGGATCAAGGTGAATGCGGCGGACCCAGGCTACACGGCTACGGATCTGAACCACAACAGTGGTCCGCAGACGGTGGCGGAGGGGTCGGAGGCGATTGTGCGGCTGGCTACGCTGGCGGCGGATGGGCCGACGGGGGGTTACTTCGATCGGGCCGGTGTGGTGCCGTGGTAGTGGTGCATGGGCGGTGAGAAGCGCCTCCGGTTTGGGGGCGCTTTTGGTTTGCTGAGCTTTGGGGGGCGTTCCCGAATAGGCTTAGGAGATGGATAGGGTGGAAGGCTTAGACTGGGCTGTGCGCACTATCGCACATGACTGGATGGGAAGAGTATGGACGAGAAAGAGACTACGGATTTTCGGCCGCTGATTGTGGGGCTGGGCGGCACGATGCGGCCGGGTTCTTCTACCGAACGCTTGTTGCGAGCGGTGCTGGCAGAAGTGGTGGTGGCGGGCGGGCGGTGCGTGATGCTGGATGGCGCGGCACTCGACCTGCCGCTGTTTGCACCGCATCGGCCGGAGCGGAGCGCTTTGGCAATGGAGATGGTGGAAATGATTCGGCTGGCGGATGGAATTGTGGTCGCTTCACCGGGCTACCATGGGACCATTTCAGGGCATATGAAGAATGCCCTGGACTACATCGAAGATTTGAGCAAGGATGGACGTCCTTACCTGGAAGGGCGTGCGGTGGGATGTTGTGCGGTTGCCGCTGGATGGCAGGCGTCGGTGACGACTCTGGCTGCGTTGCGCAGTGTGGTGCATGCGCTTCGGGGATGGCCTACTCCGATGGGGATTACGGTGAATTCCGCGGAGACTGTGTTTGCGGAGGATGGGTCGCTGGTTCAACCGCAGTTGCGCACGGCGGTGCAGATTGTGGCTCGGCAGGTTGTCGACTTTGCGAAAATGCGGCGGCTGGGTTGACGGACGTGAGTTCCTGCAGCAATGCCTGAGGCTCCGCCAGGCAGTGCCGCCAGAGAGGCGATCTTCGGGGTTGCCGTATAAGCGAAGCTCAGTCGCGGCGCAAAGCTCAGGGGGCTGAGTGCGCCTGCTGGTCGTCACCGACTGCGTTCACGTTCGAGATCTCATAGCTGGACCGCGCGCCAAAGGTGAAGTCCGCGAGAATCCAGGCGTTTTTGCAGGTGGGGTCTGCGATGTTTGCCGTGATGGTCGGTGCCTTGCCGTGCCCTGGGAGAAATGGGTCTTGTAGGTGTCGGTGCCGAACTGCGGATGGAAGGTTGAAATCAGCGTCGAGAGCTTCAGGAACTCATAGCCGAACTTGAGCGAGTGCTTGCCGCGCGCAGCGTGTAGCGAGTTACAGGGCGATGTTCGCCAGATGAAAGGGGCGTGACAAGAGCTCATCAGCGGATAGGCAAAATCGGCTGCACGGCATCCAGTAGTGGCACGCCAAGAATGGACGCGAGGGTGGGGGCGATCTGGCGCATGTCGATGACTCCCAAGTTTCGGCGTTGGGCGACACCCGGCCCGGTGAGAAAGAAGGAGGCGCGCATCTCCGGTGTTGTGGCCGGATTGTAGCCGTGGGTGCCGTGGCCGGGTGTTTCGACGCGCAGGGGTCCGGCAAGGGCGGCGCCTGTGTAGAAGCCCGCGCGCAGAGTGACGACAAAGGCGGCCTGTGGGAAGCCGCCAAGCGTTGCAACCTGCTCGGGGGTAAGGATGGCCTCTATGCCGTTACTCGGATCGGAGGCGAGCTGCTGAAGCAGAGCCCGCGTTTTCTCGCGGATTGCGACATTGTTCGGATCATGGAGCATGATGGAGGCCATGCCGCTGGCGAGCCAAGGCTCGGCCTGCCAGGCTTTGACCGTTGTGGTGCCATTGGCGGAGGTTTCGGCCTGGATGAGACCCGCCTGCAGGAACGGGATGTAAAGGTTGAGGGCGGTGTGGATGTCGGCAAACCCGTGGTCAGAGACGACGGCGATGGTGGCGTCCGGAAAGTTCTTCTGCTCCTGCGCGATCAGCCGGGCGAGCATGGCGTCGATGGCCTCGAGATCGGCATTGGCTTCGGGGCTGAAGGGGCCATGCAAGTGCTCTTCTTCATCGAGCGAAGAGAGATGGATGGTCATGAACTCGGGGCGGTGCTGGGCGAGGATGTCGAGCGAGTATCGAGTGCGGATTTCGTCGCCCTGGATGGTGGTTTCGTTGCCTTTCATGTACGGTGTGCCGGTGCGGACTTCGATGCGGGCGAGTTCCCCGTCAGGACGGGAGAGGGCGTTCATGAGGTAGCGATCGTCAGGATTGAAAGCATCCGCGGGCGAGGGTGTACGCCAGTATTCGGGGATGAGGAAGTCGATACTCGCGTTGGCGCTGACAGGCCAGGAAACACTTGCGGTATGCAGGCCGGCAGCACGGGCAGCCTGATAGAGGGTCGGCACTTTGATGGCGTCGGCATACCAGAACCAGGCACCGGAGAGCTGGCGGTCAGGGTCGAAACGCTGGTTGTTGACGATGCCGTGCACGGCGGGAGCGACACCGGTAATCAGGGTGGTGTGGCTGGGATAGGTGACGGTAGGAAACACGCCCTGCACGCCTTCAGCATAGGCTCCCTGCGCCATCATGCGGCGGAGCGTGGGGATGCGCAGGTGTCGCTGGTCGGCTTGTGTGACGTAGTCCGGACGCATACCGTCTACGGAGATCAGGAGGACGGGGTGGTGTTGCGGCGGCTGAGCTTGCACGACAGAAAAAGCGGCGATGGCTAAAAGAATTGAAAGGGCTTGACGCATGAAGTTTATTGAAGCGGAACGACATGAAAAGGGAATGAAGACGCGAGATCATTCATGCCAAATGACGAACCCCAGACTACGCGGCGAGCTGCGTGGTCTGGGGCTCTCGATTTGGCGAGGCTAATAGATCAGCTTGAGAGCAAACTGGATTACGCGGGGCTGGAAGGTGCTGGTGATGACGCCGCCATTGTTGTTTGCAAGATTTGGGGTGATAGTTTGATTGGCCGCGACGGAGCCTCCGACTGTAGTGGGAAGGTACAGATTGGTGTGGTTGAGGATGTTGTAGAACTCGGACCGGAACTCGATTTTCAGTCCTTCAAGCGGAGTGGAAAACTTCTTATTCAGGGCGAGGTCGGTCTCATAGAAGGCCGGATTGCGGAGGTAGTTCCGCGGCTCGTTCCCGAAGGGACTGGCGGGAGTGGAGACTCCGTTTGTGAGGGTGTTGGTCACTGGAAAGGTGAACGCCGCGGGGTTGACGTACTGGATGTAACCGCTTGAAGCGATCTGGGTGTTGAGCTTGGGATTGACGCCCGGAACAATGTTGGGCCGGTAGAGGTTGGCACCGCGGAAGGAGTTGGAGATGGTGGGCGAAACCTGGTTGGTCGCGGACGGAGTGTAGGTGATGTTGAACGGCGTACCGGACTGCATCATGTTGATGACCGACACCTGATAGCCGCCGAAGATGGCATCGAGAAAGCCGCTTGAAGAAGACAGGTAGCGACGGCCGTGGCCGATGGGCAGCTCATAGAGCAGAGAGGTGACGTTGTCGATAGGCAGGTTGTAGTCGGACTGTCCATAATCCGCACGAGGGTTGTTTGCGTCCTGGACGGAGGGTGTGTTGCCCTCCAGCGAAGCGCTGGTCTGGTCGAGCGCGTTGGAGTAGGTGAAGGAATTGAGCAGGGTAAGGCCGACTACGAGGCGCTGTTCATAGCGGACCTGGAGCGAGTTGTAGTTGGATTGAAATTCGTTGAGCGCTTCGGTGATATCCGAGAATTTTGGGAACGGGCGCTTGGTCTGGGCGAAACCGATGGCAGGATTCAGTTGATTCTCGTTGACGAAGCCCTGCAGCTTTAGCCCATGATTGCCGACGTAGGCGATGTCGAAGCGGGAGTTCTTGAATAGCTCGCGCTGGATGGAAAGGAAGTAGCTTTCGACGTAGCTGTCCTTGGTGTTCTGCGGGATGTAGGTCACGTTGTCGGTGAGCGGGTTGAAGGTCGTGGTGAGGCCAATGGGGAATCCCTGGTCTTCGGACACGTAGCAGGTGCCTATGCTGGCGACCGTGGGTGAGCCGGCACAGTGATTGGTGGGTGTGGGCTTCAGGTTGTTCTGATTCACCGCAACGAAGAGGGCCTGCGGAGCATTGATGGCGAGGATGTCACCCGAACCCGCGCGGGTGTAGTGGACATAGCTCATGCCGAAGCCGCCACGGACGGAGGTCTTTGTGCCGGGAGCATAGGCAAAGCCGACACGCGGGGCAAAGTCACTGTAGTCGGCGTTGACAAGCGTTTTGCCTTCGATGCCGCTGTTGTTCTGCAACACATTGACAACACCGCCGGCACCTTGGATAGCGTTCTTATTGATGGTGTCGACGGTCTGGGAGAGAGGGTTGAAGTTGGAAATGTTATCGTTGGCGTCGGAGTAGGGAGAGCCGTACTCCCAGCGGAGGCCGATGTTGAGGGTAAGGTTGGGGAGCGCGTGCCAGTCGTCCTGGGCGTAGGCGTTGTTCAGCGTCTGACGGATGTGCGCTTCGTACACATTCGCGGCGGAGTAGGCGCTGGTGGTGCCGAACAGGAAGTCCGCCCAATAGTTGTCGCTGACGGCTGAGGTGCTGGGCACAGCGGCGGAGCTGTTGGCGGGGCAGGCTGCCGAACCGACAAGCGTCGTTCCAGCCGGGCAGAGGCTGTAACCGCCACCGTAAGTGAAGGAGCCGAAGAGTGGATTGTTGTCGCTGATGCCCTCCCACAGGTGCTCGTACTCATACCCAAACTTGAGCGAGTGCTTGCCTTTGACGAGAGTGAAATTGACCTTGGGGTCGAGCAGGGCGGGGTTCTGAAACTGCGGGTTGGTGGATTGACGACCGAACCCAGTGAAGCCCGTGATGCTGGTGCTGGGCAGACCGCCGGCGACGGATGGGTTCGTGGGTTCGCCGGGAATGGGAAATGAGGTGCTGCCAATGGAGGTGGAGAACTTGCCTGCCTTGGTGCGTGAGATGGCAACGCGCACGTCGAGTACTTTGTCCGAGCCGTAAAGGTGGGTGTAGCCAAGCACCGCCTGCTGGTCGAGGACGCGGATGCGGCCGTTGGTCTGTCCGTCGAGCGGCAGAGGGAGGGCGGGCGCATTCAAGGCGTCTTCCTTGCGGTCGGAGACGCGGAGAAACCAGGAAGCATGGGGATTCTGCTGAAAATCCAGTCGAAGGTCGCCTTTGTCGGAGTTGTCCGTGAACGGGACCTGAACGTTGTAGTCGTACTGGGCGAGGCCGGTGGTGGCGAGTCCCGAAGTGGGGAGATTGGAAACCTGGCGGAAAGCGTTGATGATCTGCAGGGAAACCGGGTTGATATCGGTAGTTGGAATGGCGGTGCCGGGGGCATAGACCTTACCGGTGAGCGGGTTGCGCACGGGCACGACCAGTACTCCGTTAAGCTCATTCTGGGTGGGCAATGAGAAAACGCTGAGCGGCTTCAGGACCTGACGGAAGCCTTCGTAATCGACAAAGTAGAAGAGGCGGTCACGCGTGTTGAAGCGTGGCACGCTAAGCGGGCCGCCGAAGTCCACGCCATACTGGTTGCGATTGAAGGTGGGCTTTTTGAAGGGAACGGAGATGCCGGAGGTGCCGTTGAGGGTCGGTTTGAAAAAGCCCGCGGCATTGAGGTCGGTGTTGCGGAAGAACTCATATGCGGTGGCGTGAAATTGATTGGTGCCACCACGACTGGCGACGTTGATCGTCGCGCCGGAAGAGCGGCCGTACTCGGCAGACTCGTTGTTGGTGACGACCTGGAATTGCGCAACGGAGTCGGGTGGGATGGCGATGATCTGGTTGTCGAAGCCCTGGTTGGATTCTCCGTAGGAGTTGTTGTCGACTCCATCGAGCAGGAAGTTGTTGAAGACACTGCGCTCCCCGTTGATGTTGTAGGCGCCTGCCCGGACGAGCGAGTTGATGGAGGTCGTGGTGGCGGCAGTCGGAGCCTGCCGGGAGCCAGTGACGAGGCCTAGCAGATCCGAGTAGTTTCGGCTGACCAGCGGGAGGCCTTCCGATTGATAGTTGGTGATGGTCTGGTCGCGCTCGGAGTTCTCAGTCTCAAGCTGGAGTTCGACACCGGTGACTTCTACCACGGTTTCGCTGCCGCCGATCTTGAGACCCAAGTCAATGCGCTGGCGGACGCCGACGGAGACGGTTACCCGGTCGGCCTCGGCCTTCGAAAAGCCAGTTGCGGCGGCGGCTACGTTGTAAACGCCGACGCGGACATCCGGAAATTGATAGTCGCCCGTGGTGCTGGTCATCGTCGTCGCGGTGATGCCGGTCGCGGTGTTGGTAAGGGTCACTTGAGCGCCCGGAACGGCTGCGCCACTCGCGTCCTTGATTGTGCCGACAAGGCTTCCGTTGTCATACTGCGCGTGAAGAGGGACGAGCACTGAAGTAAGGCAAACCATCGGCAAGACCGCCATGGTGAAGAACGATTTAGAGATTGGCATGTCAAGAGGAAAGCTTGTTTCCGTCAAAAACTCATGAAGAGAGTATCAAGAGCCGATGAACATTCCCCAATGGCTCCGGTGCATTGAAGAGTGGCACCCGCCAATCAGCTGCATCGCGTGAAGAAGACATGATGGGCTTCTTGGATTGAGGGTGGGCCGCCGGAACACGCACGGGTCCACGGCTCAGGTTTAGAAGCTAAGCCGCGCGCCAAACTGAACGCTTCTCGGGTCGCCGACAGCAGTGGCCTGCCCAAAAGTTGAGGTTGGTGCTGCGGGGTAAGTACCAGTGCCGAATGTTCCGTTGGGAATCATCTGGTTGCGGTGGTTGAGCGAGTTGAAGGCTTCTGCCATGCCCTCAAGATGGAAGCGCCCGGTAAGGGCAAAAGTCCGGCTGAGACGTGCGTTCAGGCTGAAGAAGTCGAAACCGGTCCCGGCGTTGCGGCCGATAACGGCTCCGGCAAGTCCTTCTGTGCAGGGATTCAAGCCGCCGTTCGCAGACAGGCTGAAGCCAACAGCACACGGGCGTTGTGAAGTCGCCTGTTTGGTGTTCGCTCCGGTGGTGACGTTGAAGGGCAACCGTGAGTAATACTGCAAAATGCCACCCAGACGCCAGCCGTGGGTGAGGTGATCGGCGAAGCTGTTTGCTTGTTTGGTCGATGAGGTGAGGATGGCATCGAACACGACACGATGGCGCTGGTCGTCATCAGCCCGGCTCCTGTCTTCACGCAGGTTGAAGTTATTGATGGGCGCGCTGAAGAAGAACTCGCTGATGTTGTCGATCGCTTTGGAGTATGTATAGGACAGGCGAGCCGAACCCCAAGGAACGGGACGCTGTTGGAAGGAAATTTCAAGGCCGTCGAAGTAGGAATCGAAGGCGGAAGTGTATGGCTTGATATTGCCGCGCGTCGGGTCGGGCCGCGTGCCGTCGATGTTGATGTTGGTGTTGAGCGAGCCGATCAGGTGCTCGCCCCGGACATGCTGATAGCTGAGGCCCAGAGTGGTCTTGTCGAAGACCTGCTGCTCCACACCCAGGCTGACCTGCTGTGAGTAGGGGTTCTGAATGTTTCGCTGCACCAGGGAGAAGTTCTCGACAGCGTTCGCGGGCGGTGTAACAGCGACGTTGGGAAACGTCGGCGCGCCTGCCTGGCCGGGAGAGAAGGTGTAGCTCAACAGCGCGGCCTGGTTGGGGTCGGTCGTGTTGTGGGCGGAGAGCAACGCGTTGGCCAGGGGTCGCAGGGGGACGCGGTCATAGAAGAGGCCATAGCTGCCACGAACCACCGTCTTCCGATCCCTGTAAGGAGACCACGCGAAGCCGACACGAGGCGACACGTTGTTGGTGTCCGTGGTGATGGTCTGCAGGAACTCGAGATCGTACCGGACCCCAAGGTTGAGCGTAAAGGCGGGCGAGATCTTGTACTCGTCCTGCGCATAGAAGCCTACGTTGGGATTGGTTTGCTCGACGACTGGGTTGCCGAAGTTCTGCGTATAGCCCTGCGTGTTGTAGACACCTCTCTGAAAGTTCTGGAGCGCCGTGTAGTTGGTCGTGACTCCACCGGCAGTGACGCTCGATGCGCCAAAGGTGTAGGCGCCGCGGATCGACATTGGAAAGGTGATGGTGTCGTCGTTAACGAGGAAGTCGACACCCGTTTTGAAGGTGTGGGATCCCCGCTGAAGGACGAGGTTGTCGACGGCTTCGCCGAGATAGTTCAGGCGTCCTGTGGGTGACCCGGTAAAGCGGCCGAAGGTGGCCACGCCCGAGATGGTGACGGCGGGGCCGAGCTGGTCATTGTCTGGTGCGTAGAGGTTGTCGTAGATGAACTGACCGCGAGTTTCGTTGAAGGTGTGCGGCGTCAGTGTGGCGATGTTGCTGACGGCGATGGTGTGGTTGGTGTCGTAGACGGAGGTGCCGTTGCTGACCTCATTGAGGGAACCGTTGCCGCGAGCGTCGAGGCTGCTCAGTTGGTAGAAGCTGTAGCGGGCCTCGAACTGGTCCTTATCGCTGAAGCGGTGGTCTCCACGCAGGAAAACAGTGTCCGTGTGCAGCGTATTTGGATACTGAGTTGTCGCACCGGTGCCGATTGGCAGCAGAGGTGCGAGGTAGCCGTCAAGCTTCAACGTAGCATCGATGGCGGCTGCGTTTGCAGGCGTGACGGTGATGATGCCGTTGGTCCTCAGGCGCTGTTCTTCGAAGTTTCCGAACAGGAAAGTCTTGTCTTTCTTGAGTGGACCGGAAAGACTTGCGCCGTACTGGCCTTGCGTCAGCGGCAACCTTGTACCGGAAAGTGCGTTGTCGGCATTGAGGCGCTGATTGCGCAGAAAGCCATAGGCCGTTCCATGGACCTGGTTGGTTCCGCTCCTGGTGATGATGTTGAAGTAGCCGCCCAACGCGCGCCCGAACTCGGCCTGTCCGCCTGATGTGACGACCTGGAACTCCTGGACCACATCCAGGCTGAAGAGGTTCCCGGCAACGCCGGCTGCGTCGTCATTGTCTGAGACGCCATCGACGATGAAGCTGTTGGAGAAGTTGCGCTGGCTGTTGATCGAGTAGCCCTGGCCCGGGACTTCGGAGGTTTCGGCAAGGGTCTGCGTGCTGGCCGTGTTCGTAGGAGAAACGCCGGGAAGCAGGAGAGCGAGATCGAGGTAGTTGCGGCCTTCGAATGGCAGGTTCTGGATCTCGGCCTGTTCTACGGTCTCACCGGTCTGGCTCCGATCTACCTCCAGCACGGGTGAGTCGGCATTCACTTGCACGCTGCTATTGCGGGCTGACATGACGAGTTGCAGCGTCACATCATACGCGGAGCCGACGGTGAGCTTTACGTCGCGTGTAGTCTCGGCGAATCCTGAAGTTTGCGTGTGAATGCGGTACTGGCCCACGGGCAGGTAGGGAAGCCGGAAGCGGCCTTGCCCATCTGTCTGTGCGGAGTAGGCCTGATTCGTCGCGAGTTGAAGAGCGTTGACGGTGACGTGAGGGATGGCTGCACCCGTGGGGTCCAGCACGCGTCCCGTGACTGAGGCTGTTGTGAGACCTTCCTGTGCGAGCGCACAGCAGGAAGAGACGAAAATGAGAGGCAAGGCGAGATACGAGGGTCGCAAAATAAAACCTCCACGGAGAGCGAGCAACATCGCTTCCGCATCAGGGACAAGGCAACCGGGTTTGGGATGGTGGACACGGATTAACATGCCGTGTTATCCATTTTTCCAAGCGGGGAAACCTTCGCCAGCGGCATGAAGCTTTCGTTAAAGCAAAGTCTTCACGCGATCGTGTCCGGAAATCCGGACGCAGACGCTACGCTGGAAGCAGGATATGACGGATTGGATAAGACCACTGGCGATGTTAGCTGCCGGATCATGCACTCCAACTGCACGCGATCATGAGGGGGGAGTTTAGCTGAGGATGGAAGGGGGACCACGCTTTTGGCGCGATCGGTCGCGAGAAAGCCGCCACTTGGATTCCGTCTGAGCGACTCCAGCGGGATGGCTTACCAAAGCCAAGAAAAGCCTGGGTGAGAGTGCAAGGGACAAAACGTCATGCGTTGTCGGTAGAGACCTGGGGTTGAACGGACACTTCTCGGCGGGAGCACTGAATCGAGTGCCCATTGAAGCGGTGTCAGACCGTTCTGCCATGCTGCCGAGGCAATGGTGCTGTCCATTCCTGCGGCAACAGATCGGCACACTGGCGTCGGCGTCTCTCATTGAAGCGAAGAGAGGCGATACGAAAGGGAAGCCGAACAACAGCAGCAGGAGAATGGATACGAATCTACGCAATACCCCTGATTGAAACCTAAAAGTGGCGGGACTGCAACTACGAAGCGGAATAGAAATGATGGTGACCTAAAAGATGAAGCCACCTGTAGAGGTGGCTCACTTTACGGAGATAATTTGGAGGCGCGGGTCGGGATCGAACCGACGCATAAAGGTTTTGCAGACCTCTCCCTTACCACTTGGGTACCGCGCCCCTGGGTGTTCCTGAGCCAAAGTGTACAGCAGTGAGGGGTTTTTGGAGCGGGAGACCGGGGTCGAACCGGCGACATCTTCCTTGGCAAGGAAGCACTCTACCACTGAGCTACTCCCGCTTGTGTGCCTCAACCACTATAGCGCAGATGGGGGTGGATGGAAAGGGGGGTGTCGCTGGCCCTGTGTGTCGCGCTTACAGCGCTCTGCGTTTGGTGTGGCTCTTACCCAGGCCTTCGGCCCAGGCTGTGATGGGACGGGCCTTCAGCCCTAAAAACGCCGGCACTGCAGATTTTGTTTACCGGTTAGTTGTCCTGGGGGACGGAGGTGTAGAAGGCGATGCGGGGGCCGGCGATTACGTTGGAGCGGCGGCGGATGAGGTGGGGGGTGATGAGGAGGACGAGCTCGGAGGAGGAGGTTTCGCGGAGGGTTTCTGCGGAGCCTTTGCCGAGGAAGGGAATTTCGGAGAGGCCGGGGATGCCCTGGAGGGAGGCTTCTTCGGATTTTGAGAGGCTGGAGACCATGAGGGCGGAGGTGCCGTCGTCTACGGTGATGTCCGAGACGAAGTTGCGCGAGGTGAGGATGGGGATATTGTCGAGGGAGGCGCCGGTGAGGGCTTCGAGTTTGAGATCGATGTGCATGCTGATGAGGCCGGACTTGAGGACGGTGGGGGTGGCTTTAAGGGTGATGCCGAGGTCTTCATAGGTGATGATGGGGATGGCGGAGGCACTGGCCTGGGCGAGGAGGGTGGCGGCGGAGACGCCGCCTACGGTGACTCCGGAAAGGGCGGCGGTCTGGGCGCTGGTGATGCCGGAGGAGTAGGAGGATGAGGTGACGGGGTATTTTTCACCGACGCGGAGGGTGGTGGTCTGGCGGTCGCCTACGCGGACGGTGATGTCGTCCAGGGCGCGGGAATCTGAGAAGCTGAGGGCGAAGTTGAAGGCGGTGGTGCCGATGGAGCTGACGCCGAGGGTGGTGATGCCGCCGCCGATGACGCCGAGGAGGTTGGTGAAGTTGGCGTCGGTGGCGAGGCCGGAGAGGAGGAGGGCGGCGGCCTCATAGAGGATGATGGCGTTGGCGGAAAGGCCGGAGGGGATGGTGATGGCGCCGCTGGAGAGGGCGGTGGAGAGGATGGACTGGTTGGCGTTGACGACGTTCTGGGCTTCTGCGTAGACGCTGAAGGCCTGGATGGTGGTGGGGAGGTTGACGCCGATGTTGTGGGTGTTGGAGCGGTCGGCGGTGATGAGTTTGAGCTCCATGACGACCTGGGCCTGTCCATCCAGGAGGTCTTTGAGAGTGGCGTTGACGGCTTGGAGGGCGGCGGCGGGGGCGCGGAGGAGGAGGGTGCCGGCGGCGGGGGAGACGACGGCCTGCTTTATGTCGAATACATTCTTGATTACGTTGGTGAGCTCGTTGAGCTGCTCGGGGGTGAGGGCGGGGACGTAGATGGTTTCCTGGACGAGGCGCTCGTAGCGGTCGCGGTTTTCCTGGGTGTCTTTGAGGACGAGAAGGGTTTTGGTGTCGATGGGGACGGCGAAGAGGTGGGCGGTGCGGAGGAGGATGGGGATGGCCTGGTCGTAGGTGGTTTGCTCTAGGTCGAAGCGGAGGGGCTGGGGGGTGACGGAGTCGTCAAAGATGGCTTTGACGCCGAAGGCCTGGGTGGCCTGAGTGACGTCCTGGCGGGAATCGGCGTGGAGGTGGAGGTCTGTGGTGATGGCGTTGGGGATGATCTGGATGGGGGGGAGAAAGGCGAGGTCGGGTGCGGGGGCGATGTTGAAGGAGGTGGGGATGGGGGGAGGGGTGGCGGGATGCTGGAGGATGAGCTCGTTGGTGGGGTCGATGAGGCGGGCGGAGGCAAGGAGGGAGTCGGCGTGGGTGGGGTCACCGAAGAGACGGGCGTGGGCGGCTTCGCGGACGAGGTCGCTGATGCGGTGGTCGCGGAGGGAGGTGAGGGCGAGGGCGTAGTCCTGGCGGGTGGGGGCGAGGGCTGCGGCTTCGGCGAAGTGCTGCTGGGCTTCGGCGAGGTGCTTGGGGTCGGGGGTTTTGGTGTCGAGGTCGCGGGTGCCGGCCAGGTAGGCCTGGGCGGCTTTGAGGGAGTTGTCGGATTGGGAATAGGCAGAGGTAGCCAGGAGGCAGGCGGTGAGGAGGGTTAGGCGGGATTTGGGGAGGTGGGGCATGCTTTTGGGTTGGACGTTTGTGGCGGGGGAAGAGAACATGTGCTCGGAGTGACAGTCTTCGGGACTCCCTCGGCCCTTCGGCCCATCGAGCGAGGACCCGGGGCTAAAGCCCAATTCAACCTAGGGATCCTATTCGTGGGGCTGAAGCCCCACGCTAATCCCAGTAATGCGCCGATGCCAGCTAGCGGATTTTGTTGATCTGGATGGGGATGGGAAGGGTGGGGCGGGGGCGCTCGCTGGTGGGGGGGCGGCGCATGCCGGATTTGATGGCGGCGGTATCGAGGTCGAGCTCGGTGAGGGTGCGGCTGAGGGTGTTGCGGTGCATGCCGAGCTCTTCAGCGGCTTTGCACTGATTGCCTTTGTGCTTGTGAAGGACCTCCACGAGGTAGCGGCGCTTGAACTGACGGACGGCGTCTGTGTAGGAGACGCCGGCGTTTAGCATGTGGGTGATCAGTCCGTCGAGTTCGCGCTTCAAAGGATTGTCCTTGGGGATGAAATGAACGGCTGCGTGAAGACCATGCTACATCGGTTGGTGCAGTGTGTGTGGTCGAAAAAGTTCTGGCGTTTGTTGAAGGAGGTATGTGGCGCCGGTGGAAAACTGCTGCTGGAAATGCTCGGGTACAACGAAGGATACCGCATGTGCGCCGGAGAGGAAATAGGGGGTGAGTCGCGATTCGCGGAGCCAGGGGGAATTTGGGGTGAAGGCGGTGACGGCCAACATGACAGCGATGCCGAGCAGGATGCCGCGGGCGAGGCCGAAGAGTGCTCCGAGGAGGCGGTCGAGGAAGCCGAGGCCGATGGTGGAGACGGCCTTTTTGACGAGGCGGGCGGCGAAGGAGAAGGCGATCATGACGAGGATCAGGATGGCGAGGAACGCGACGACCTGGGCGACGGCGAAGCTGGTGATGAAGGCGTGAAGGCGCTGGGCGAGGGTGAGGTAGTTCCAGGCGGCGAGGAGGATGCCGAGGATGAGGCCGCCGAGCGAGAAGAGGACACGGATGATGCCGCGCTGGAAGGCGGCTAGGGTGGAGATGAGGACGATGGCGAGGAGGAGCCAGTCGAAGGGGGTTAGGGATTGGATGGGGATTTTCTCGGCTCCTCTCAGGGTTGAAGGGAGTAACCCCAGGTCACGCGATGAAGCCGCATGGCCTGGGGCACCCCAGACATTTAGTTTCTGGTCAGAAGGTCGTGGGCTTGCTGGTACTTGGCCAGGGTGTTGGCGATTACGTCTGCCGGGAGGGACGGGGCTGGGGCTTGCTTGTTCCAGTGGATTTGTTCGAGGTAGTCGCGGACGTATTGCTTGTCGAAGCTGGGGGTGGGGCCGCCGGGGGCATACTGATCGGCGGGCCAGTAGCGGGAGGAGTCGGGGGTGAGGACTTCGTCGCAGAGGGTGATTTTGTTGTCGATGAGGCCGAATTCGAACTTGGTGTCGGCGAGGATGACGCCGCGGGTGAGGGCATGGGCGGCGGCGCGGTCGTAGATGGCGAGGGATAGGGTGCGGAGGGCGTCGGCGGTGGGCTCGCCAATGGTCTGGATGACGGTGGCGAAGTCTATGTTTTCGTCGTGGCCGCCGGTGTTGATCTTGGCGGCGGGGGTGAAGATGGGCTCGGGGAGGCGGTCGGATTCACGGAGGCAGGGGGGTAGGGGTATGCCGCAGATGCTGCCGGTGGCTTGATAGTCTTTCCAGCCGGAGCCGGAGAGATAGCCGCGGACTACGCACTCGATGGGGAACATCTCCGCGCGCTTGACAAGCATGGTGCGGCCTTCGAGCTCGAGTGGGAGGCCGGGGGGCGTGGCGGTGATGAGGTGGTTGGGGACGATGTCGGCGAGGAGGTTGAACCAGAAGAGGGAGAGCTGGGTGAGGATGCGGCCTTTGCCTGGGATGCCGGAGGCGAGGACGTGGTCGAAGGCGGAGAGGCGGTCGGTGGCGATGAAGAGGAGGTTATGGTCGGGGGTGGCGTAGATGTCGCGGACCTTTCCGCGTGCGATGAGGGGGAGGGGGAGCTGGGTGGTGAGGAGGGGTTGGGGCATTGGGGTAAGTATAGGGTTTGGTGGGGCAAAGGAGAACCCCGGCTTGACTAGCCGGGGTTGATGTTGGTGCGGGTTAGTTCTGGCGCTGGTTGCCGTTGATTTCACGGTTGTAGTAGCGGTGGTCTGGGTCGTATTCGAGGCGGACGAGGCCGTTGCGGTAGTCGAGGTTGATGAAGTATTCGCGGAGGGTGGAGAGGCCTATGAGGCCGTAGATGTCTTCGCCGAGATCGCGGCTTTTGGGGGACAGATCGAAGACGATCGTGTCGCCGTCAAGGTAGGTGGTGTTGGCGAAGTTGAAGGTGGGGACTTTGAGGGGCTGGGTGACCTTGAGGTATTTGCCGTCGGGAGCGAGGACGAGGGCGTGGTCGTCGTCTGAGCCGTTGTAGGTGGGGAAGGCTTTGACGATGGCTCCGGAGTAGCCGTGGATGTTGGTGTCGAGAGTGCGGAGGGTGATGATGGTGCCGTCGCCGGCCTTGCTGGTGATGATGGATTGCGGCTCGGCGGGATCAAGCATGAAGAGGAAGGGTCCCTTCTTGTTGACGAGGGTGGGGGCGAGGATGACGCCATGGCTGAGGTAGACGGGGGTCCAGTTTTTCTCTTCCGCGGTGACGGTGCGGTTGGTGGGGACCGTGGGGGCGGGGGTGGAGAAAGGGTTGAGGGTGACTGTTTTGTTGACGTAATCGATGCGGATGGTGCGGTCCTGGAAGGTGTCCGGGCCGATGAGGGAGTTGGCGTTGCCGAGCATGGCGGCGGGGGCTACGCGGACGGGGCAGTTTTTGTATTCCGCGGGGCCGAACTTGATGCGGGAGGCTACACCGTAATAGATGTCATTTTTGCCGGGGGCGGTGGCGAGGAGAGGCTTGACGCCGGCTTTTTTGGCGTCGCCGGGATTGAGGACGATGCCGGAAACGGAAGGGTCTAGCTCGAGGATGGGGAGGTCGGCGTTTTCAACGTGGCCCTTGATGCCCCAGGAACGGACGCGGGTGCCGAGGTACATGATGGGGTTGAGGGTGATGACGGCTTTGGCGTTGGCCTCCACGGGGGTGCAGGTGAGGTGCTGCTGGAGGATGGCGAGGGTGACCTGGGCACGGGCTAGGGCGTCGGCGGGGACGGCGGGAGAGGTGGCGAGGAAGGCGGCGAGGGCGGTGGCGCGGGCGTCTGAGGGCTGGGCGGGATTTTCATCGACGCCGGGATTGGTGAGGAAAGCGAGGGTGATTTCGGGGTCGGCGGGAGCGAGGGTGTGGGCTACGGCCAGCTCTTTGGCAGCGGTGGCGTGGCGGGAATTGAGCTGGGCGAGGCGGGCGTAGCCGAAATGAGTGAGGGCAGAGCAGTGGTCGAGGGCTACGGCAGTCTGGAAGGCCTGGGTGGCGTCGCCGAGATTGCCGGAGCGGATGCGGACGAGACCTACGAGAGCCTGGGCATCGCCAGAGTTTGGGTTGGCAGCTACGGCGGCGTTGGCGGCGGCCTGGGCTTCAGTAAGTTTGCCGTCGGCGAGGAGGGACTGGACGTCCTTGATGGCGGCGACGATGGCGGGTGGGGTGTTGGGTTTGGCGGGGCAGGCGGCCGGGGCCTGAGTGGCTGGGGTGGCGGCTGGGGATTGGGCGGCAGCGGTCAGAGTGGCTGCCAGGAAGAGGATCGGGAGAGCTTTCGCGCGCATGGGAGCCTTGGCAATGCAGAGTTTGTGTGGGTTGATGATACCGGTTGTTCGGGTGGATGCGTAGGGAAATCGCGAGAGGTCCGGGTGTTCTGGCAAGTTTATGGTGACCACGCAACAGGATGGGACTGCGATGCTGGGGCTCCGATTGGGATTGTGTTCGAGCTTTGGGGTCAGGTGAGTTTTAGCCGGCTATGCCTTTGGTGTCGAGGGCGGCGGCTTCGGCGGGGTTGCGGCCGGTGAGGCGGTGGTAGAGGTGGGCGGGCCAGTCGGGGTCCATGCAGGGGCGCTCGATAAGGACGAAGAAGGCGACGCAGAGCAGGATGGTGGGGACGCCGGTGACGAGGAGTTGGAGGGCTAGGTTGGCGGGGAAGCTGAAGGACGGGACGATGGCGTGGCGGGTGAGCTTGAAAAAGGCTGCAATGAAGATGAAATGGAGGAGATAGATGCTGTAGCACATGCCGCCGAGGAGGGCGATGGGCGAGAAGGCGAGAATGCGGCGGAGAGCGAAGGATCGCATGGCGGCGATGCAGAGGAGGAGGATGGGGAAGGGGTTGATGACGTGGGGCCAGGTGGCGTCGTGCGGGGTGGTGAAGACGCAGGCGAGGGCGGCGAGGCCGAGGAGATCCCAGAGCCAGGAGGAGGGCATGGTTTCAAGGTTGAGGGTGAAGATGTCTGCGACGAAGAGGCCGGCGAGGAAGTATTGGAGATAAAAGGCGATACTGAGGATGACGTGGGATGTGTGGACGAAGGGTATCTGCGCAAGGCCGATGAGCAGGATGGCGGCGAGCATGACAACGCGGCGGACGAGATGCGGGCGGATGCGGAAGAGCAGCATCACGAGGGGAGCGAAGATGTAGAACTGAATTTCGACTTCGAGGCTCCAGGTGACGGGGTTGACGGAGCTCATGTTGGCGAAGGTGAGGTTGTGCTAATAGAAAGCGGTGGCGAGGAGGTGGACGAAGTAGCCGGTGGGCAGGTGCAGGTGGCTGTAGATGAGGGTGAGGACGAGGATGAGGAGGAGGGAGGCGAGGTAGGGGGGTTCCAGCCGGGTAAGGCGGCGCAGGTAGTACTTGCGCAGGGAGACGGGGCGGGCGCCGAGGAGGTGTTGGCGGGCGTAGGGCAGGGCGAGGATCATGCCGGAGATGACGAAGAAGAGGGAGACGCCGCGGTCGCCGTCGGTGAGGAGACGCTGGAGCCAGTGAAAGCGGGGCTCGACGGGGATGAGACGGCCGGAACGGTTGGCGAGCTCGCCGGAGAGATGGAAGAGGAAGACGGAGGCGATGGCGAGGAAGCGAAGGCCGTCGACTTCTGGAATCAGCGGCCATCGCGGGTGATGCGGCGGAGGTTGAGCATGTGGTTTTAGTTTAGGGCTAGGCGGCGCGCTGGCGGGTGCGGTTCGACTGGCCGAGGTTGACGGAGACGATTTTGCTGACGCCGGGCTCCTGCATGGTGACGCCGTAGATGACGTCGGCCTGGGCCATGGTGCGCTTGTTGTGGGTGATGGCGATGAACTGGGTGGTGGTGGACATGTCGGCGATCATTTTGGCGTAGCGGCCTACGTTGGTTTCGTCGAGGGGGGCGTCGACTTCATCGAGGATGCAGAAGGGGGCGGGCTGGAATTGGAAGATGCCGACGAGCAGTGAGAGGGCGGTGAGGGCTTTTTCTCCGCCGGAAAGGAGGAGGATGTTCTGGAGTTTTTTGCCGGGGGGGGAGGCTACGATTTCGATGCCGGAGGAGTCGGAATTGGGGTTGTCGGGGTCAGTGAGGCGCATGAAGGCCTGGCCGCCGCCGAAAAGCTTGGCGAAGGTGACGGAGAAGTTTTCGTTGATGATTTTGTAGGCTTCGTCGAATTTGACGCGGGAGACGTCGTCGATTTCCTTGATGGCGGACTGGGTGTTTTCGATGGAGTCGAGGAGGTCTTTGCGCTGGGTTTCGAGGAAGGTGTGGCGGGTCTGGGCTTCGGCGAACTCTTCCAGCGCCATCATGTTGACCGGGCCCATGGCTTCAAGCTTCTGCTTGAGGGCGCGGGATTCGGCTTCCTGCTCGGCGAGGATGGTGCCTTCGATGCGGGCGATGCTTTGGTCGGATCGGAGGTCGGACGCGGGGACTGCCAGGTCGTTGAGGCAGGTTTGTTCGAGGTGTTCGAGGTCGCTGGTGAGCTTGGCGAGGTGGGCGGTGTGGTTGGCGCGCTGTTCGCGGAGAGACTCGATCTCCGATCGAGCGGCTCTGAGTCTGGCGTCGAGGGCGGTGGTGAGGTCGCGAAGGTCTTTGGCTTCGGCGGTGAGTCGTGCGCCCTGGGCTACGGCGGTGGCGCGGGTTTCGGCTAGTTCGACGTGTTGGCCGGCGAGGGCGGCGGATTCTTCTTCGCGGCGTTGGCGCTCGTGGACGGCTGAGGCGAGTTGCTGGTCAAGTTGGCCGATGCGTTGCTGCTGGTTGGCGAGCAGGCGGGTGGTCTGGTCGTAGTTGGCCTGGGCATTGCGGCGGCGTTCTTCCAGGCCGGCCAAGGCGGCGGCGGACTGGGCGGCGGCGGCCTGGAGGTGTTCGCGTTCGGCGCGGAGGTTTTCTACCTGCTGGGTGAGGGCGGCGAGGGTGGATTCGAGGTTGGCGCGCTCGGACTCGAGCTCGGCAGCCTGGGCCTGGCGGGCGGCGATGAGGTCGGCTTTCTGGTTGCGGGCGTCGCGGTTGCGGTCGGTGTGGAGGACCCAGTCCTGGAGGCGGCGCTCGATGCGGGCGGTTTCCGATTCCATCTGGCGGAGGGCGGCGCCGGAGTTGGCGGCTTCGCGCTCGGCGTCGCGGCGCTCGTGGTTTTTGGCTTCGATCTGGGCGTTGTGGGTCTGGAGCTCGGCCTGGAGCTGGGCGGTATGGTGGTCGGTGTGGGTGAGGTCTTGCTGGAGGGTGGCTAGTTTGGTTTCGAGGTCTTTGAGCTCGCGCTTGAGGGCCAGGGGGCCGCCGGAGGAGGGGCGGCCGCCGGTGACTGAGAGGCCGTGGAAGGTTTCGCCGGTGGGGGCTAGGAACCAGGCTTGGGGGTGCTGGGTGGCTAGGGCGCGGGCCTGGTCTGGGGTAGTGGTGAGGTAGCCGTTGGCGAGGCGGGGGAGTAGGGAGAGGATGGTGGTGGAGAAGTCGTGGGTGCCTTCGGGGTTGAGGATGCGGATGGCTTTTGAGAGGGGGGTTAGGCCTTCGACAGGGAGTATCCCCAGGTCACGCGATGAGGCTGCGTGGCCTGGGGCACCCACACCTTCCGGGGCTCCTGCAAGCAGGAAGGTGGCGCGGCCGGTTACTTCGGATTTTAGGAGGCGGATGCCTTCGTCGGCGGCTTGCCAGGAAGGGACTACAACGTAGTTCAACTCGTCGCGGAGGAACTCGTCGACGAGCTGGCCGTGGGTGTCGTCGACTTCGAGGTAGTCGGCCAGGGTGGCTACGGTTTGGGATTGTTTTTTGAAGCGGGAGAGGATGGTTTTTACGGTGTCGGTGGAGTAGGAGTGATCGCGGATGAGGCCTTCGAGTGAGGAGCGGCGGCCGTTGAGGGAAGCGACTTCACCGCGGAGCTGGTCGCCGCGGCGCTTGGATTGTGACTCTTCAGCGCGGTGGGATTCGACCTGGAGGCGGAGGTCGGCGAGCTCGAGCTCGAGGCGCTTGAGGCGGGCCTGGACGGTCTCAAAGGAGAGGCCGATCTGGCCGCGCTGGAGGCCGAGGGTCTGAAGCTCTTCACGGGCGGTGGCGGACTCGGCGATGAGGCGGGCCGATTCCTGCTCGAGCGAGTTGAGGGTGGCGGCGGCCTGGCCCTCTTCATTGCGGAGCTGGGCGACGCGCTGGAGGAGCTGGATACCGTTGCGGCGGGCGTGCTCGGCCTGCTGCTCATGGGCCTGGACGGTGCGGACGGCTTCTTGCGCGAGCTGCGCTTGCTGGTTTGCGGCGTCGCGGGAGCCGGCGGATTCGGCTACGGCGGAATCGAGAAATGCGCGGTGGGATTCCTGTTCGCCGGCGAGGGTGGCGAGCTGGGCGCGGGCTTGTTCGAGCTCGATCGCGCCCGAGGCCAGGCGGGCCGTCAACTCCGCTACGCGGTCTGTATTGGCCGATGTGCGGGCGGCAATGCGTTCGAGTTCTACGGCGGATTGGTTGGCGGTGGCGGCGTGGTCGCGGATTTGGGCGTCGAGGGTGTAGCCGTGGCGGACGCCTTCGGTGTGCTCGGCGTCCATGGCTTCGGTGGCGGCGACCTGGGTGTCGAGGGTGGTGGTGAGGGATGCGATCTTGCCGGTGGTGGCGGTGTTGTCGGTATCGAGCTGGGTGATGCGGGAGGCGAGGACGACGCGGAGACGGGTGCGGAGGTCGGTGCGGAGCTCGCCGTAGCGCTCGGCTTTGGCGGCCTGGCGCTTGAGGGTGCCCATTTGTTTGGCGACCTCGTCGAAGATGTCGTTGACGCGGGAGAGGTTGAGTTTGGCGGACTCGAGACGGAGCTCGGCGAGGCGTTTTTTGGTTTTGAAACGGGTGATGCCGGCGGCTTCCTCGATTATGGAGCGGCGGTCCTGGGGCTTGGCGGAGAGGAGTTGGCCGATGCGCTCCTGGCCGATGATGGCGTAGGATTCGCCGCCGAGGCCGGTGCCCATGAAGATGTCCTGGATGTCGCGGAGGCGGCAGATTTTGCCGTTGAGGAGGTATTCGGAATCGCCGGAGCGGAAGAGGCGGCGGGTGATGGTGAGCTCGCCGGCGCGGATGGGGGTTCGGCCGAATTTGCGGCGGCGGATTTTGAGGATGACGCCGGTCTGGGGCTGGTCCGTGGGGTTCTGCGTTTCGTCGGAAACCCACGTCTCAGAATCGAGACGTGGGGCACCCGGTTCCTGGGTGGGTTTGGATTTTGCTTCGGCTTCGAAGGTGGTGCCGGGTTGGGCTTCGGCGACGGCTTCTTCGGTTTCGAGGGCGCGGTCTTCGCGGAACTGCTGCTCGTTCCAGTCGGTGACTTTTGAAGAGTCGATGGCGATGTCGGGGGAGTCGGAATGGTCGTCGGATCCTTCGTAGACTTCGGGGTCGACGAGGGTGAGCGAGACCTCGGCCATGCCGGTGGGCTTGCGGTCGCGGGTTCCGGCGAAGATGACGTCTTCCATCTTGATGCCGCGGAGGGATTTAGCGGACTGCTCGCCGAGGACCCAGGTGATGGCGTCCGAGATGTTGGATTTGCCGCAGCCATTGGGGCCGACGATGGCGGCGATGCCCTGGCCGGCGAGCTGGACTTCGGTGCGGTCGCAGAAAGACTTGAAGCCGAGAATCTGGACTTTTTTTAGCTTGAGCATGAACGTGCGGACCTCTGGGTACAGGGTCAAGAGTAGTTGGGGCGGGGGGGCTAATCAAGGACGGAAGCGCAAGGGATTGTGGATAAGAGGGACGGGATGACTAGGGATGTGGCCTGAGTGGGGGTGAGGGAGCAACACGGCCCGGGTAATCCGCATCTGGAGAAGGAACGTACTTGCACGGGATTGTGAGTTTGTGCAGGGTAACTGGTATAACCCTTGGAAGTGCCTTGCGTGGCGGTTTGGAACAAGATGAGCGGTGGCGGCGTCTAAATCGACAGCAGTGCAGACGATTTTTTTAGGAGCTTTGAATGAAGAAGGCAGCAATCGCGTCTCTCCTGTCGGTTACGGCATTGTTTGCCGCTCCGGGTGTTGTTTCGAAGATGGGCATGGCTTACGGGCAGGCGGCCGCGGGTCAGGTGACGCTGGATCCGGCTGAGTTTGCGGACTATGACGCGGCGACGAAACAGGCGACGCCCCAGACGCAGGCTCCGGCGCTGGAGGCTTACCTGGTGAAGTATCCAAAGAGCCCGGTGAAGGCCGACGTGCTGCAGCGGATCATGGTGGCTTACAGCACGTTCGACCCGCCGAAGGCGATTACGGCCGCGGATAACGTGCTTGCGGTAACGCCGAACAATATCCAGGCTTACGTGATTGAGGTGGCTTATCGCGAGGATGCGGCGCAAAAACAGACCGACCCGGCGGCAAAGCAGGCTGGGCTCGATGCGGCTGCGGACTACGCGAAGAAGGCTCTTGCTTTGACGGCTCCGGCTGGAGCGGGCGCGGCGGATTTTACGACGGTGCAGACGAAGTTTACGCCTACGTTCTATAGCGCGATTGGGAATGACGATCTGGGCAAGAAGGATGCGGCGGGTGCGGTCACGGCTTACAAGGCGGAGCTGGCGGCGATGCCGGCGGACCAGTTGGCGCAGCCGAGTGCGTTGCAGGAGACCTACTTCCTGGGAAGCGCTTATTTCTCTTCGACGCCGCCTGACTACGTGAACTGCACGTTCTACGCGACGCGTGCGGCGGTGCTGGCTCCGGACCAGTTCAAGCCGCAGCTACAGCCGCTGGCCACGTATTGCTACAAGAAGTATCACGGTGGGACGGATGGCTATGATGCCGTGATTGCGGCGGCGAAGGCGAATGTGAATCCGCCGGCTGACTTTACGATTGTGGCGGCGCCGACGAACGAAGACATTGTGAAGAAGACGATTGCCGATACGCCGGACCTGGCGACGCTGAACGTGAGCGATAAGGAATTCATCCTGCAGTACGGCAAGCCTGACGATGCAGAGAAGGTGTTTGCGACGATCAAGGGGAAGACGACAGAGATCCCGGATGCGGTGTTTATCTCGGGGACTTCGGACAGGATTATGGTTGCGGTGTCTGACGACGCGATTCAAAGCAAGACGGCGGATTTTACTTACAATTTGAAGACTCCGCTGAAGACGACGCCGGTTGCAGGGGCGAAGGTTACCTTGACCGGGACCTATGCTTCTTATACGCAGAGTCCGTTGATGATCGTCATGGATGGCGGGGAAGAGATTGTGAAGGCTCCGGTCAAGAAGGCCCCTGTTCGGCGGCGGTAGTTCTCTCTTGCTTGAGGGGCGGCCATCCTTTGGGGGTGGCCGCTTTTTGCTTGCGGGTGAGATAGACTGGCGGACTATGAGGATATTGGCCGGTTTGCTGGTGGGATTGGTGTCGGTTGGGGCACGGGCGCAGGATGCTGCGGGGGTGACGGCGGGGACGATTCGGGGCAGGGTGATGTTTGCCGATACGAATGGGCCGGCGCGGTTTGCGAAGGTGCTGCTGAAGCCGGTGGTGGCGGGGGATCCGATGAAGGATTTGTTTGGCGGGCTTATCGATGACGATGACGACACGGGGAAGGCGGGAGCGGCGAAGAAGAAGGTGCTGACGCCGGAACAGCAGCAGAAGCAGAAAGCGAGCGAGGCGGCGGCGATGAAGATGATGGGGCCGCTGATGGATATGCTGGCGTCGACGACCGTGGGGGCGGATGGCAGCTATGAGTTCACGAATGTGAAGCCCGGGACGTACTACGTGCATGCGATGGCGCCCGGGTATGTGGATCCGCTGGGGGACTTTTCCAGTGAGGAACTGACCAGTGCGGACGCGGCGGTGAAGGCGAAGGTGGCGGCGGTGGCTACGCCGGTGGTGGTGACGGGCACGCAGCCGGGACGGATGGATCTGCGGCTGGAGCGGGGTGCGGCGATCAGCGGACGGGTACTGTATGACGATGGGACGCCGGCGGTGGGGTGGACGGTGAGGCCGGTGCATGCGGCCGCGGGGGAGATGCCGGAACAGTTCAGTGCGATGGGGCTGGATGCGAGCGACATGGACCTGAGCAACCTGAGCGAGGTGGGGAAGACGGACGATAAGGGGAATTATCGGGTGGCGGGGCTGGCGAGTGGGGAGTATCGGCTGCAGGCGCGGATGACGGCGGGAGCGCTGGGGCGGAGCTCACTGAATCCTTCGGTGGGGATGGGGATGATGACGCGGATGCAGGGGATCAAGCTGACGGTGTACTCGGGGAACGTGGTGCGGCTGGGAGAGGCGAAGACGGTGAGCGTGACGGCGGGGGAAGAGAAGACGGGGTACGACCTGGTGGAGCCGCTGCATCTGCTGCATGCGGTGGCAGGCGTGGTGCGGAGCAAGGATGGTGCGCCGGTGAATGCGGGGACCGTTCAGATGGTGCTGCAGAAGGCGGATGGGAAGGATGACGAACGGCAACGGTATACGGCGGAGATTGCCGCGGATGGTGGGTTTCGGTTCGATTATGTGCCGGGGCAATCGACGTACACGGTGAGGGTGACGAATGCGGCGGATGCGACGACGCTGAGCACGGGGAAGGTGTTCGGATCGACCATTGCGAAGCAGAAGACGAACCGGAGCTATGGGCCGGGGAGCGCGGTGGTGGTGCTGGGCGATGGCGATGTGACGGATGTGAAGGTGGAGGTGACGGAGGTGGCGGCGGCGGGGAAGTAAGTGGGGTAGACTGGCGGGACGATGAGGATTTCTTTGGCGTTGGTCGCGGGTCTGGTGCTGGTGAGTGGGTGTAAGTACGGGGGTGCTCCGGCGGGGGGTGGGGTCTCAACTGAGCGGGTGGAGGTGCCGCGGGTGCAGGAGCAGACGGCTGCGCAGGAGTATGGGGAGCAGCGGCCGGGGAGGCGACGGAGCAGGCGGGGGCGGGCGGAGGAGGCTGTGGCGCCGGGGCAGTTTGATTTTTATTTGCTGAATTTGTCGTGGTCGCCGGAGTATTGTGCGACGCATGGGAGCAGCCCGGAGTGTGGCAAGGGGCTGGGGTTTGTAGTGCATGGGTTGTGGCCGCAGGATGCTACGGGAGACTATCCGGAGGATTGCAGCGATGCGCCGGGGCTGAGCGATCCGGGGAGCGATAAGGACTATCCGACGGCGGAGCTGGTGGAGCACGAGTGGCAGACGCATGGGACGTGCTCGGGGTTGAGCGCGCAGGCTTATTTTTCGGCGGTGCATGCGGCGTTTACCGAGGTGAAGCTGCCGAATGTGCCGGCGGGGACGGTGGACCCGGCAGTGCTGGTGACACGGTTGCAGCTTGCTAATCCGGGATTTCCGGCGGGGAGCTTTGCGGTGAGTTGTGGGAATAATCGGCTGACGGCGGTGGAGGTTTGCCTGGACAAGGGGCTGAAGGGGGAGGCTTGTCAGGGGGTGCGGAGCTGTGGGGCGCGGGTGATTACTGTGACTGGGCGGTAGGGGTCGCCCCCCCCCATACCTTTTTCGCAAAATGTTCATTCCATGTGAGTTAGATATAAAATCGCATGGCTGAAGGGGTCACTTTTTACCCGCCGAGGAGGCTACTCCCCTAGAAGGAAGCGGCGGATGTGGTGGGCGCGGCCGGTGAGGGGGTTGCAGGCGATGAGGGTGGCGGCGATTTTTGGGTTGCCCTTGGCGGCTTCGAACTTGGCGGGCATGCCGGTGAGGAAGCGGTTGAGGACGAGCTCGACCTCGACGCCGATGACGGAATCGTAGGGGCCGGACATGCCTACGTCGGTCTGGTAGGCGGTGCCCTGGGGGAGGATGCGCTCGTCGGCGGTGGGGACGTGGGTGTGGGTGCCGAGGACGGCGGTGACGCGGCCATCGAGATGCCAGCCCATGGCTACTTTTTCGCTGGTGGCTTCGGCGTGGAAGTCGACGAGGATGACCTTGGCGGTTATTTTGCGGAGGAGCTCGTCGGCTTTGCGGAAGGGGTCGTCACAGGCGGACATGAAGACGCGGCCCTGGAGGTTGATGACGGCGTAGTCCTCGCCTGAGGGGAGGGTGCCCTGGTAGAGGCCGTGGCCGGGGGTGGTGGGGGTGTAGTTGGCGGGGCGGAGGATGCGGCGGCCGCGGACGTGGGAGTCGGGGAGAACCTTCATGTATTCGAAGATTTCTCGCTTGTCCCAGACGTGGTTGCCGGTGGTGATGACGTGGGCGCCGAGGTCGAAGAGGTCTTCCGCGATGGAGGGGGTGATGCCGAAGCCGCCGGCGGCGTTTTCACCGTTGATGACGAGGAGGTCGACGGCGTTGGTTTCGACGAGGTGAGGGAGATGGGCCTGGACGATGTGGCGGCCGGCTGAACCGAAGATGTCGCCGACGAAGAGGATGTTCACTGTGTGAGGGTAGCAGAACGGCGAGGTAGACTGTGGGGATGAGCTATACGATTGAGTTTGAGATGGAAGACGATGGGCGGTGGATTGCGGAGATACCTTCTTTGCCGGGGGTGATGGTATATGGGGCGACGAAGGAAGAGGCGGAGTACAAGGTGGAGGCGTTGGCTTTGCGGGTAGGCTGATCGTCGATGTGGTAGTTTGCTGGGATGGCGCAGAATGGGCGGTTTGGGTTGAGTGTTCGGGTGCTGGCGCTGCTGGCGATGGAGCCGGAAGGGTTTACGACTTCGGCGGTGATCGCGGAGAAGCTGGGGAGCAGCGCGGTGGTGGTGCGGCGGTTGTTTGGAGTGCTGCATGAGGCTGGGTTTGTGGTGTTGCGGAAGGGACCTAGCGGGGGGGCGCGGTTGAAGGTGGCGGCGAAGGGGATTGGGCTGGGGGATTTGTTTGCGGCGACCGCTGGGGATTGGTTGACGGCGGGGGAGAAGGGTGTGGATGGCGTGCTGGGGAAGGTGAAGGGGGATGTGGTGGGGGCGATGAATGAGACGACGCTGGCGGCGGTGGTGAAGCGGATGAAGAAGGGCTGATTTCTCAAAGCAGGGCTTGCAGGGGTGGGGGATGCATCCAAGTTTGTGCGGGCGCTGCTGTGAGCCGGCGGGAGGCATCATGTTTGGTTTTGCGCGATGGTTGATGGTTGTTGTAGTGGCGGCAGGGGCCGGTGTGGGGGCGTGGGGGCAGGATCGTAATATGACGCTGGATGTGGTGGTCCCGGCTGGGAAGTCAGGCGCGGTGAGCGGGTTGCCGGCTGGCGCATTTACGGTGCTGGATAACGGAGAGGCGCGGACGGTCGACAGCTTCAGAGAGGTGACGGGGCCGGAGGCGGCGGTGCAGGTGGTGCTGGTGGTTGATGCGGTGAATGCGCGGTACTCGACGGTGGCGTATGCACGGAACCAGCTGAAGAAGTATCTGCTGGCGAACGGCGGGAAGCTGGGGCAGCCGACGCGGCTGGCGGTGGTGATGGATAAGGGCGTCCAACTGCAGGATCATGCGTCGAGGGACGGCGCGCAGCTGGATGCGGCGCTCGAGAAGGATGTCATCGGGCTGCGGGAGATTGGGCGGGCGGCGGGGGTGTTTGGGGCAGAGGAGCGGCTGGACGATTCTTTGTCGTCGTTTGGGGTATTGATGGCGAAGCTGAAGACGGAGCCGGGGCGGAAGCTGGTGATTTATATATCGCCGGGCTGGCCGCTGTTGAGTGGGCCCGGGGAAGATCTATCTGCCAAAGAGCGCGGTTCGATTTTTGCTTCGATTGTGGCAACGTCGGCGGCGATGCGGGAAGCGCATGTGACGCTCTATGACGTGAACCCGCTAGGCGCAGGGGAGAGCCTGGTGCGTGCGGACTACTATCAGCAGTTTTTGAAAGGCGAGCCGGATGCGCGTCGGGTGGACATTGGCAATCTGGGATTGCAGGTATTGGCCGTGCATAGCGGAGGCGTGGTGGATGAGGTGACGAACGGGATTTCAGAGGCGATCAAGCGGTTCGCCAAGGATGCGGACGAGTATTACGAGTTGACCTTTCGGCCGGTGGGGTCTGATGGTGGGGCAGATTACCATGCACTGCAGGTGAAGGTGGCGGGTAACCTGGATGGGAGGACGCGAGATAGCTATTACGCGGTGGGGGCTGTGCGGTAGGCAAGCGCGTGCTTATATGCTGCGGGGACGTGGCTGGCCAAAGAGGATGACGATGCCGGCGAGCAGGCCCAAGAGCTCGGCGGTGAGGGCTAGCTCCTGGGTGTGGGCGGTGTGGCGGACCTGCTGGAGGGCTGCGTTGAGGGAGGCGTCGGCGGTGTGGAGGGCGCTGGTGGGTGCGGGGCCGGCGGTGTCGGCCAGGGAGAGGTCGGCGACCTGGTGGCGGAGTTCATGCTGGGCGGTGATGGACTGGTAGAGGTGGGAGCCGGTGAAGATGGCGAGGGCGAGGCAGGCGACGGTGAGGATAATGCCGATGGTTCGTTTCATGGCTGGGGTTCCTTGGGTGCCTGGGGTTCCTGAGTTCTGGTTTGGGGGCGTAGGAGGGGGAAGAGGATGACGTCGCGGATGGAACGGGAGCCGGTGAGGATCATGGTGAGGCGGTCGATGCCGATGCCTTCACCGGCGGTGGGGGGGAGGCCGTAGCCAAGGGCGCGGATGTAGTCTTCGTCGAGGTCCATGGCTTCGGCGTCGCCGCGGGCTTTTTCGGCTACCTGGGCTTCGAAGCGGCGGCGCTGGTCGATGGGGTCGTTGAGCTCTGAGAAGGCGTTGCCTACCTCGAAGCCGCCGATGTAGAACTCGAAACGCTCGACCCATTCGGGCTCGTCTGGCTTGAGCTTGGAGAGGGGGGAAACGGCGAGGGGGAAGTCGTAGATGATGGTGGGCTGGATGAGGTGCTCTTCGGCGAGGGTTTCGAAGAGCTCGGCGATGATCTTGCCGTGGGGGTCGCCGGCGATGAGGCGGGTGCGGAGGAGCTTGAGGGTGGAGTGGAGGTCCTTGTGGTGGAGGCGGGCGGCGATGAAGCCGGGGTCGCGCTCACGGAGCATGGTGTGGACGGGGTCATTGAGGACCGGGATGGCGGAGTCGAGCCAGGCGAGGAGGGTGATGGGGGAATCGAAGGACTGGTGGGTGGGTGGGGTGCCGGCTTCGGCGGGCCAGAACTTGAGGATGGCTTCGCGCATGGAGAGGCGGGTCCATTGGCTGAGGTCGATGGGGGTGCCGTTGAAGGTGGTGATGGGAGTGCCGTTGACCTCAAGGGCTACGTGGGTGATGAGGTCCTGGGTGAGCTGCATGAGGTCGTGGTAGTTGGCGTAGGCCTGGTAGAACTCGAGCATGGTGAACTCGGGATTGTGCTGGGTGGAGACGCCCTCGTTGCGGAAATTGCGGTTGATTTCGTAGACGCGGTCGAGGCCGCCGACGACGAGGCGCTTGAGGTAGAGCTCGGGGGCGATGCGGAGGAAGAGGGGGAGATCGAGGGCGTTGTGGTGGGTGGTGAAGGGGCGCGCGGTGGCTCCGCCGGCGATGGATTGCATCATGGGGGTTTCGACTTCAAGGTAGCCGCGGGTATCGAAGAAGGTGCGGAGGGCGCGGAGGATGAGGGCGCGCTTGACGAAGACTTCGCGGACGTTGGGGGGGGGGCCTTCGTGGAGGGGTTGGGTGATGGGGGCGGCTTCGAGTTCGGGGGCTGGGCCATGCTCCTGCTGCTTGGCGGACTGGCCGGTGTTCATGAAGAGGTCGACGTAGCGCTGGCGGTAGCGGAGTTCTACGTCTTCCAGGCCGTGGTACTTGTCGGGGAGGGCGAGGAAGGCTTTGGCGAGGAAGCGGAGCTGGGTGACGTGAAGGGTGAGCTCGCCGGTGCGGGTGATGAAGAGGTAGCCGTGGACGCCGATGTGGTCGCCGAGATCGAGGAGTTTGTAGAGGGCGAACTGGGTTTCGCCGACGTCGTCTTTGCGGACATAGATCTGGAAGCGCTGGCCGTTCTGCTGGAGCTGGGCGAAGCCGGCTTTGCCCTGGACGCGCTTCTGCATGAGGCGGCCGGCGATGGCGGCTTCCACGCGGGGGGAATCTTCAGTGAAGGCGGCGTTGTGGGCGCGGAGCTCGGGGATGGTGGTGGTGGCGGGGAAGGCGTTGGGGTAGGTGGCGTCGGCGGGGGAGAGGCCTAGCTGGACGCCGAGGGCGGTGATTTCGGTAAGCTTTTGCTGGCGCTCGGCGTATAGGTTGGCTTCGAAGTCTGACTCGAACAAGTGCGGATTCCTCTGGTGTTCAGGGTAACCTGTTTGGGTTGATAATGGAGGGATGGCAGAGGACGAGCAGAGGCCGGCGAAGAAAGAACCGGATGGGGCGCTGGGTGGGCTGGTGAAGGCGGAATCAATGCTGCAGCTGGCGCTGGCGGTGCCGGTGGGGTGCGTGCTGGGGCTCTTTCTGGGGAAGTGGCTGGACGGGAAATTTCATACGCACTGGATTGTGGTGCTGGGGATGCTGGTGGGGTCGGCGGGTGGGTTTGTGCAGATCTTTACTTATGCGGCGCGGTCTATGAGGAACGACAAGTGACGGAGGGGCGGGCGCTGACGGATGCGGATTTTCGAGCGACGATGTTGAAGTCGATGCGGCTGCTGGCGGGGCTTTGCGTGGTGGTGGTAGCGGCATTCTGGGCGTGGCGGGGGTGGCAGAGCGGGTTGCTGGTGGTGATTGGGGCGGTGATTTCCGCGGCGAGCCTGTGGGAGTGGCTGCGGTTGATGACGGCGATGAACGCACAGATGGACGGGGGGATGGCGGCACGGCCGATGGGGTTGATTCTAACGGGGTTTTTCCTGCGGCTGGGGGTCACGGTGGTGGTGCTCTATGCTAGTCTTAAGTATCTCCACGGGACACCTTTGGGACTTGCGGCGGGGTTGGGGCTGGGCGTTGTATCGCTAACGGTTGAAGCTCTGAAGCTGCTGAAAAATTGAGATTGAGACGGGTTGGATGCCGACACAGCTGCTGTTTACACGATTTTTGAATCATCACTTTGCCGGTCCGGTGGATAGCCTGCTGGCGGCGATGCATGTACACAATGCTTATCCGCGGACGCCGATTACGAACGCGTTTGCGATGGAGTTGCTGGTATTTCTGGCGCTGCTGCTTTACTTTGTGGCGGTGCGGGCTACGCTATCCGTAGAGAAGCCCGGCGCGGTGCAGCACCTGGCGGAGATCACGCATGGCTTTGTCGGGGAGCAGAGCGAAAGCATTATCGGGCATGGGTATGAGCGGTTCACGACGTACCTGACGGTGGTGCTGTTGTTTATCCTGCTGGGCAACATGATGGGTCTGGTTCCGGGGCTGGAATCGCCTACGGCGAACCCGGTGGTGCCGTTGGGCATTGCACTGGTTACGTTTTTTTACTACCACTACCATGGTGTGCGGGCGAATGGCGCAAGCTACTACAAGCAGTTTGTGGGCCCGGTCTGGTGGCTTTATCCGCTGATGTTGCCGATCGAGATTATTTCGCATTTTGCGCGGGTGCTCTCGCTGACGGTGCGTTTGTACGCGAACATGTTTGCCGGGGACATGGTGACGCTGGCGTTTTTCTCGCTGATCCCGATTGGGGTGCCGCTGGTGTTTCTGGGGCTGCACTTTGGAGTGGCGATTGTGCAGGCTTATGTGTTCATGATTCTGGCGACGGTTTATCTTTCGCTGGCCGTGGCGCACGATCATTAAAGTTTAGATTTAGCTGGTCGCGGGGTGCCCCCTCTCGACCGGTTGCAACAACGCCGCATAGCGTGAGGGTGCCAGCACGGTGAGCATCAACCACCCACTGGCGGCGACATTCTGACGGGGGCATGGAGTATCACAATGGTTCGTATGCTGCAGTTTTCCAAGTACTTCTTTATGACGATGGCAGTTCTGGCGCTGGCCGTTCCGGCGTTCGCGCAGGATGCGGCCGGCGGGGCGCACCCGGGTTACGGGTCGCTGGCTGTCGGTCTGGGCATGGGTATCGCGGCGGGGCTTTGCGGCCTTGGACAGGGCCGTGCGACGGCTTCTGCGGCGGAAGCGCTGGCGCGGAATCCGGGAGCTCGTCCTGGGATTCAGCTGTTTCTGATTCTTGGTCTGGCGTTTATTGAATCGCTGACCCTGTTCACGTTTGTGCTGTTGTTCATCCGCACTACGTAAACCGTGTTGATGACGAGAAGGCCTCCGCTCGATGCGGAGGCCTTTTGTTTTGCCTAGAGCAGTTTGGGTGAAGGTGTAGAGCAGGCAACGCCCGGACGGCAGCCGCCACGACATCCAATACGGAGGTTCTGGCTTCGCCAGAGTGACGGCGTTTGAAGGTTGAGCCGCTACACCAATAGGAGAACGGCTCTAGAATTTATAGATGATGTCGGCCCCGATGAAGAACTGGTTGCGGGCGTTACCGCTGTCGTAGCCCTTGCGATCCCAGGAATGATCGAAGCGCATTTCAGGGCGGAGGAGAATGGTGTTGCCGATGTACCTGGTGGCGTAGAGGGTGTTTTCAGTGTACTTGGTGGCTACGCCGGTGCGCTGGCCCTTCTTGTCGTTGAGGAAGTCAGAGCGGAAGCCGATGGCTGTTTTGCTGTCGATCTCGCGATTGATGTAGTTGACGATGGCGTACTCGGGTGCGGTGCAGGTTTGCTGTCCGGCGGCGCAGAAGGCTCCGTTGGCACCAAGCTCCGGGGAGATGGGGTTGGCTACGTTGCCGGCTACGTTGGGGACCTGGCGCTCATACATGTACCAGGACTCGGTGGCGGAGTGCCATTTGGCGTTGAACTTGTGATACCAGGTGATGTCGTAATCCTGGAGGTTGTTGTAGGCGTATTTTCCGTCGTTGATGCCGTTGGCGCAGGCGTAGAAGTTGTCGTTGTTCGAGCTGGTGGAGTAGTCGAGGCAGGCGATGCCGGAGAGCTTGCGGTCGTCAGACCAGGGGGCGACGTCGTGGCCGGCTGAGGTGCCGAGCTGGACGATCCACTGCTTGTTGAGCTTTAGGGTGCCGTAGATGCCGGTGTCGGTGTAGGGATCGATGGCGTAGAGGAGGGAATGGGTGGCGTTGTAATTGTTGGGTGCGAGCTGGGCCTCGATGCCGGGGACGGAAAGGAAGCGTCCGATTCGGATGTTGAGGCCGTCTTTTACGGGGAAATAGAGGTCGAGGTACTCGAGAACGGGGTCGAAACCGTAGCGGCGATTTTTCTGCAGGGCCTGCTGGGAGAAGTAGTCCTTGGCGAAGGTGAAGCGGTAATCGTTGCCGAAGAGCGCGGTGAGGCGGAAGCCATAGTCGAAGTGCTGGTTCTGGACGGTATTGGGGAGACGCTCTACGTAGACGACGGCTTGATTGAGCACGACGGAATTGGGGAAGGTGTCATAGATGAGGGGATAATTCATCTTATGCGAGGTGCTGAAGTTGAAGCTGGCATCGACCCAACCGTAGACCTTGGTGCGGGCGTTCTCTTTGTGCAGGGCGATCATGAGGGGATAGACGTTGCCATCCGGGACGCCGAGTGCGGTGGAACCGCCATAGCCCCAGTCCGAGCTGGGGAAGGGAGGGGAATCGAGCGGGGCGGGGAGGGCGCGGCGGGGGGGTGTGGGTGAGGTGGGGAGCGTGCCGTGCCAGTCGCCGGTATAGTAACCGACGAGGCGATGGAAGAAGTTACCGTGAAGGGGTGTTTCCAGCGCTGGAGGTGGGCCGGGATTCGCCGAGGGTTCGGCGACTTGCGCTTGCAGGGTAAGGGTGGTGGCTAAGACGAGGAGCAATGTGCAGGTACGAGGAACGACTTTCATGGAACGACCAGCTACCTTCCGTCGAGCTTTATTTCGGAACGATTTCCGACAAAACAAAGCGACCTCTTAGCGTATGGGAATGGGGCGTAAGAAGGGCGTAAGAAGGACGTAGAAGGTTTGTATTGATTTAGTTGTTGGGCGGTTGGCTGCAGGCGCTCTTGGAGCGACACTCCGTGTGGTGAGGTTCTAGTTGAGGGGTGGGGCTGGGATGACGGTCACCGTCATGTGGCAGGAAACGCCGGGGGCGTCGCAGTCTGGCACGTGCATGGGTGGGGTGAGGATGGCGGTGGAGGCGCGGTGGGTGAGGTTGAGAATGTGGCCGGGGAGGATGCCGAGGTAGAGAGTGGCGAGGGCGGCCACGGAGACGGCGACGATGGAGGGGAAGGAGAGTTTGGTGAAGATGTATTCGTCGTTACCGCGGGGGTGGGGGTGGCGGCTGTAAAGGGTGATGAGGAGGCGGAGGTAGTAGAAGCAGGCGAGACCGGAGTTGAGCAGGCCGACGAGGGCGAGGAGCCAGTGGCCGTTGGAGGTGACGGCGGAGAAGACGTAGAACTTGGCGAAGAAGCCGCCGGTGAAGGGGATGCCGATCATGGAGAGGAGGAAGAAGGCGAAGAGGGCGCCGAGGAAGGGGCGGCGGAGGGCGGCGCCGGTGTAGTCGTCGAGGGAGCGGGAGTGTTCGTCGGTTCCGGCTAGTTGGGTGATGACGGCGAAGGCGCCGACATTCATGGCGGCGTAGGCGGCGGTGTAGAAGCAGGCGGCGGAGATAGCGGAGGGGGCGAAGGCGGTGAAGGCGGCGAGGAGATAGCCGGCATGGGCGATGGAGGAGTAGGCGAGGAGTCGCTTTACGTTGCGCTGCTTGAGGGCGCCGAGGTTGCCGATGGTCATGGAGAGCGCGGCGAGGAGCCAAAGGAGGGCGGCCCAGCGGTGCTGCTGGGGGCCGAAGCCGACGAAGCAGATGCGGAGCAGGACGGCGAAGGCGGCGGCTTTGGGCGCGGTAGACATGAGGCCGACGATGGGGGCGGGTGCGCCCTGGTAGACGTCGGGGGTCCAGACGTGGAAGGGGGCGGCGGAGACCTTGAAGCCAAGGCCGATGAGGATCATGCCGAGGGCGAGGAAGGCGAGAGCTGGCGTATCCGTGGTGGCGATGCGGGCGGCGATGAGGGCGATCTGGGTGCTGCCGGTGGCACCGAAAGCTAGGGCGATGCCGTAGAGGAAGAAGGCGGTGGCGAAGGAGCCGAGGAGGAAATACTTGAGGGAGGACTCGGCGGAGGCGGCGTTGCCTTTGCGGTAGCCGGCCATGATGTAGGTGGCGATGGAAGAGATTTCGAGGCCTACGAAGACGACGAGGAGTTCGGTGGCGGAGGTCATGAGCATCATGCCGGTGGCGGCGAAGAGGACTAAGGCGAAGTACTCGCCGGCATGACCGGTTGCCGTGTCGAAGAAGTCGAGGGAGGCTAGCAGGGAGACGAGGACGATGGCGGCGATGAGGAGATGGAAGAAGACGGAGAAGGCGTCGATCTGGAGGGTGTTGTAGAAGGCGGTGAAGGGGGCGCCGGCGCGGGTGGCGGTGACGAAGTGGAGCTGGTACCAGGAGGCCGTGGCCGAGGCGGCGGTGGCGAGGATGGCGAGGTAGCCGAGGGGCTTGCGGGAGGCGGCTGGCTTGAGGATGGGCTCGGCGAGCATGATGAGGACGCCGGCGACAGTGAGGATGAGTTCGGGGAGGAGGGCCAGGGTGTTGAGGTTCATTAGTAGCGGGCTCCCTTGGAGGCTTGAGGCGAGGAGAAAAGCAAATACTGAGATTCTGGCTTCGCCAGAATGACGGCTTTCTTAGGACTGGTTGGGCGCATTAGTAGCGGGCTCCCTTGAGTTCGGTGGGGGCGGGTTTGTTCTGGGCTCCGGCAGCCAGGGTGGGGTCTAAGAAGGGTTGGGGGAAAGTGGGCCTGGGGTAGGTTTCAGCTTCGACGTGGGTGATGGGCGAGGGAGCTGTGGCCTGGGGTTGCATGGCGAGAGCGGTGGCGTTGTGGTCGAGGGTGCGGAACCAGTAGGGGGAGGCGAGGCCCATGATGACGAACATGGCGACGAGGGGCCAGAGGGCGAGGTGCTCGCGTGCGTTGAGGTCGGGGGCGGTGAGCTCCTCCGACACGACGCCGAGGTGGCCGTAGAAGATGCGCTGGATCATGGTGAGCATGTAGGCGGCGGAGAGGATGACGCCGGTGGTGGCGAGGGTCGCCCAGAGGATGTGATGGGCGGCGATGTTGGCGCGCATGGTGCCGGAGAGGATGAGGAATTCGCCTACGAAGGAGTTGAGGAGAGGGAGGCCGATGAGGGAGAGGGTGGTGATGACGTAGAGGGTGACCATCCAGGGGAGGCGGGCGGCGAGGCCACCGAGATCGCGCATGTCGTAGGTGCCGTAACGCTCGTAGAGGAAGCCCAGGAGGAGGAAGAGGGCGCCGCCGGAGATGCCATGGTTGAGGATCTGGTAGATGCCGCCGTCAAGGCCGGCGATGGTGAAGGTGAAGATGCCGAGGGTGATGAAGGAGAGGTGGGCGAGGGTGGAGTAGGCGGCGAGGTGTTTGAGGTCGTTGCGGGTGATGGCGATGAGGGAGCCGTAGACGATGCCGATGGCGCCGAGAGCGATCATGAGGGGGGCGATGCGGTGGGACTGCTCCGGAAAAATGGCGAAGGAGAAACGGAGGATGGAGTAGAAGCCGGTCTTGCCGGCGAGGACCATGACGGCGGCGGTGGGGGCTTCTGCGATGGCGTCTTTGAGCCAGCCGTGGAGAGGGAAGATGGGGACTTTGACGGCGAAGGCGAGGAGGAAGCAGAGGGAGCAGAGCCAGAGGGCGACGGGGCGGGCGACGATGGCGTGCTGCTGGGCGAGGGCGGTGAGTTGCGGGAGGTCGAAGGTGCCGGTTTTGGTGTAGAGCCAGATCATGCCAACGAGGAGGAGTGCGGAGGGGATGAAGGCGTAGACGAAGTACTTGATGGCGGCGGTGCGCTTGTTCTTGGTGCGGCCAAAGACGGCGATGAGGATGGTCATGGGAACGAGCGAGAGCTCCCAGAAGCCGTAGTAGAGGAAGAGATCGAGCGCGACGAAGATGCCGAGCATGGCGACCTGCTGGAGAAGGAAGAGGGAGTAGAAGGTCTTGCGGCGGTGGTCGATCTTGTTCCAGCTGGCGAGGACGCCGAGAGGGGCGAGGAAGCCGGTGAGGACGACGAGCCACATGCCGAGGCCATCGACGCCGAGGTGGTAGCGGATGGCGGGGTAGGGGATCCAGGGGAGGTTTTCGGTAAAGCGGAAGGTGCCTTCGGCTGCGGTGGTGGCGTAGTGCGAGGGGAGATGCAGGGTGAGGGCAAAGGTGATGAGGGTGGTGACGAGAGCAATGGTGGGTTGGATCTTGTTGCGGTCTGGCGCGAGGGCGCAAAGGGCGGCGCCGATGAGCGGGGTGCAGAGGAGGATGGTGAGGATGTGGTGGTCTATGTGCATTGGGCTCGGATTGGACCTTAGAAGTGGTAGAGGGTTCGGCCGAAGATCATGACGGCCATGACGGCGGCGGCGCCGAGTGCGAGCCAGCCGGCGTAGGAGCGGATGTTGCCGGACTGGATGCGGCGGGTGGCTTCGCCGAGGTCGACGGCGGTCCAGGTGGCGAGGGTGCCGAAGCCGTTGACGAGGTACTCGCCGATGCCGGCGAGGAAGGCGCGGGTGAAGGCGAGTAGGCCGGTGACGAAGATGGCGTGGTAGATTTCGTCGACGTAGAACTTGTTGGCTACGAGGTTGTAGAGGGGCTTGGCGCGGTTGGCGAGGGCGGCGGCGGTGCCGGGGCGGCGGTAGTAGAAGATGTACGCGATGAGCAGGCCGAGGAGGGCGGTGGCTACAGAGATGCAGGCGAGGATGAGCTCGAGGGTATGGGATTCGTTGTCGGCGTTCAGGGCGGGGGTGGCTATGGCGGTGGTGGCGAAGACGGGGTCGAGAAAGTGCTCGAAGTGATTGGCGCCGTGGAAGACGGCGGGGATGCCGACCCAGCCGCCGATGAGGGAGAGGATGGCGAGGACGACGAGGGGGAAGAGCATGATCCAGGAGGATTCGTGGACGCCGTGGTGGGCTTGGGTTTGGGCGTCGTCATGCTCGGCTTCTATGGTGAGGGTGGAGGATTTGCCGGCGTGGACTGGGGCTAGTTCGTGATGGGGTTTTTCATCGAAGCGTGAGGCGCCGAAGAATGTTGTGAACCAGAGGCGGAACATGTAGAAGCTGGTCATGCCGGCGGTGAGGAGGCCGATGGCCCAAACGAGCTTGCCGACGGGGGATGGGGAGGCGAAGGCCTGGTAGAGGATTTCGTCTTTTGAGAAGAAGCCGGCGAAGGGAGGAATGCCGGCTATGGCGAAGACGCCCATGGTCATGGTCCAGAAGGTGATGGGGATGCGCTTGCGGAGACCGCCCATGACGCGCATGTCCTGCTCGCCTGACAAGGCATGGATAACGCTGCCCGCGGCGAGGAAGAGGAGGGCTTTGAAGAAGGCGTGGGTGACGACGTGGAAGATGGCGGCGGAGTAGGCGGCGACTCCGCAGGCAAGGAACATGTAGCCTAATTGGGAGATGGTGGAGTAGGCGAGTACGCGCTTGATATCGTGCTGGACCAGGGCCATGCAGGCGGCGAAGATGGCGGTGGCGGCGCCGATCGAGGCTACGACGATGAGGGCGGTGGGGGAGCGGTCGAAGATGGTGTGGCAGCGGGCTACGAGGTAGACGCCCGCCGTGACCATGGTGGCGGCGTGGATGAGGGCGGAGACGGGGGTTGGGCCTTCCATGGCGTCGGGAAGCCAGACGTAGAGGGGGATCTGGGCGGATTTGCCGGCGGCACCGACGAGGAGGAGGAGGGCGATGGAGGTGAGGAAACCGCCGTGCTGATTGCCGGCAGAGATTTGTGCGAAGACCTGGGCGAAGGACAGGGTGCCGAAGTGGGCGATGAGGAGGAACATGGCGAGGAGGAAGCCGAAGTCGCCGATGCGGTTGACGATGAAGGCTTTTTTGCCCGCGTCGGCGGCGGACTTTTTGCGGAAGTAGAAGCCGATGAGGAGGTAGGAGGCGAGGCCTACGCCTTCCCAGCCGATGAAGAGCAGGAGGAAGTTTGCGGAAAGGACCAGGATGGACATGAAAAACATGAATAGATTGAGATAGGCAAAGAATCGCCAATAGCCGTCTTCATGAGCCATGTAGCCTGCGGAATAGAGGTGGATGAGGAAGCCTACGCCGGTGACGATGGAAAGCATGATGAGGGTGAGGTGGTCGACGGCGAAGGCGAACGAGACCTGAAAACCCGTGATGGCGATCCAGGGGCGGGAGATGGTCTCGATGGATTCGATGTGGTCGCCGAGGAGGTGCGACCACAGCAAGGCGACGATGACGACGGGAAAGATGGTGAAGAGGAGCGCGATGGCGGTGACGGCGGGGCGCGGCAGGCGGCGGCCGAGGGTTCCGTTGAGCAGGAAGCCGGCGAGCGGGGAAGCGGGGATGAGCCAGAGGTAGTTTGGGTTCATGGTCTAGTGCGCTAGTTACTCATCAGGTTGATCTGGTCTACGTTGAGGGTTTTGCGGGTACGGAAGATGGCGATGATGATGGCGAGGCCTACGGCGGCTTCCGCGGCGGCTACGACCATGACGAAGAAGACGAAGATCTGGCCCTGGACGGCTCCCCAGCGATGAGCGAAGGCGACAAAGGTGAGGTTGACAGCGTTGAGCATGAGCTCAATGGACATGAAGACGGAGACAATGTTGCGCTTGAGGAGGAAGGCGGCGATGCCGATGGAAAACAGGATGGCGGCGAGGATGAGGTAGGCGGAGATGGGGACGACGATGTTCATTTGGGGTCTCCGTCAATGGGTTCGGCTACTTCATCTCTGCGCGCGAGGACAACGGCACCGAGGATGGCGACGAGGATCAGGACGGAGGTTACTTCAAAGGGGAGGAGGAGTCGGGTGAAGAGGACTTCAGAGAGTTGGGCGAGGTTGTTGACGAAGTCGAGGGTGCCGCCGAGGTGGGCGTTGCCGATGGCGTGCGACTCGGTGAGGAAGACGAAGGCGAGGAGGCAAAAGACGGCGAGGGCGCCGGGGATTCCGGCGAAATAGGCGGCGCGGGAGCCGGAGGTTTTTTCTTCAGGGCCGGCGTTGAGGAGCATGATGACGAAGACGAAGAGGACCATGATGGCGCCGGAATAGACGATGACCTGGGCGGCTGCGAGGAACTCGGCACCGAGCGACCAGTAGAGGACGGCGAGCGACAGCATGACGACGACGAGGGACAGGGCGGAGTTGATGGGGTGCTTCTGCAGGAGCAGATTGAGGGCTCCTGCGATGGCGAGTGCGGCGAAGATGATGAAGAGGGCGAGTTGCATGCGGGGCTGGGACTCTCCGGGGGTGCGGGGTGCTCTTGGGCTTAGAGTTCGATTGTAAAGCACGGGCGGCGGGTCGGCGGCGGGTGCGGTGCATAATAGGTTTAGGAGATTCGCATGGCCGCCGCTTCCGCGCTTCCGCACCTGATTCCGATTGAGGAGTACCTGGCTTCGAGCTATGAGCCGGACCTTGAGTATGTGGATGGGTTTCTTGAGGAGAAGGTGATGGGTGAGAGGGATCATGGATATTTGCAGATTGCGATTGGGGCGTGGTTCTTTAACCATCGCGTGGAGTGGAAGATCGATGTGCTGGCGGAGTATCGGACGAGGACTTCAAAGAGCAGGGTGAGGCTGCCGGATGTTTGTGTGGTTTGGCAAGGCGCGAAGAATGAGCGGGTGAGGGTGACGGCTCCGCTGCTGGTGATCGAGATACTTTCGCCGGAGGATCGGCCGGGGCGGGTGATGCGGCGGCTGGATGACTTTGTGGCGATGGGGGTGGAGAACATCTGGATTCTTGATCCGGCGGATCGGTCGGCGGCGACTTATTCGGGTGGGGGGATGAAAGCTTTGAGTGGGGATCGGCTGGAGATTTTGGGGACGTCGATCTATCTGGATGTGGCGGAGATGTTTGCTGCGCTGGACGCCTAGGGGATGTTGTAGAGGGTGGCGGCGTTGGTGTGGAGGACCTTGGCGGCGATCTGCTGGGCGCGCTGGGGGGTGATTTCGCCGTCGTGGAGCATGCCGGTGAGGGCGAGGCCAAGGGCGGCGCGGCCGTTGCGGGAGGCGATCCAGGTGGACTCTTCCCAGCCCATGGCGTCGTTGTAGGGGTAGCCGTCGGTGCCGAAGAGGACTTTGTCGGGGAAGGTTTCGAGCCACTCGCGGAGCCAGGTGGCGAGGGTTCGGGGGGGGAAGGTTAGGGTCTCCTGGGAGAGGTCGAGGTAGACGTTGGGCTTTTGGAGGAGGGCGCCGGCCTCGCGGACGAAGGGCCAGCCGCCGTGGAGCATGACGAAGTCGGTTTTGCGGAGGCGGGGGTCGTTGAAGATGGATTCGAGGAGGAGCGGGTTGTCGCCGGCGATGCTGAAGTAGCCGCCGCCGCCGGACATGGTGTGGAGATGGACGGCGAGGCCGAGGCGGCCGCACTCGGCGGCGATGTAGCGGAAGAGGAAGTTCTGGAGCTGGGTGTAGGCGGTGAGGTCGGGGGTGGGGTTGTTGCGGTTGGCGGCGTAGATGGCGGCGGCCTGGGATTGGGGGATGTCGGTGAAGTTGAAGTCGCGGAGGTAAGCGATTTCGAACTTTTCGGCTACGGCGCCGGCGGCTTTGTGGCGTTCGAGGGTGGGGGTGACGACCTGGGTGAGGTAGTCGGCTAGGGTGGGGGGGATGGTGGTGAGGTGGAGGGCGGCGAGGTAGCGGGCGCGGACTTTATCTTCCAAGGGGAAGAAGAGGCGGCGGTCGGGGTTGGCGGCGGCGAGGGTGGCGTTGTCGAGGGGAAAGAGGAGCGTGTCGGCGTACGGGACCCAGCGGAAGCCCGGACCCATGGCCGTGCCGGAGGGTGAAGCCATGGCTACGCGGTTGGCGAGCATGGTCTGGGTGTTGGACTGGGCAAGGAGCCAGGCGTCAAAGTGGGCGCCTTCGCGGAGTTTGACGGCGGCGCGGGCGGCCTGGAGGCGCTTGGTGGCTTCGGGCGTGAGGGGGACGGTGGCGGTGACGTTCCAGAGGGCGCGCCAGGCGGCGGGGAGCTGGGGGTTGTCGGGGCGCCAGGCGAGGACGTCGGTCTGGGGTTCCATTTCGTCGACGGGAAGGGCGTCGAAGTCGCGGTCTGCTTCTTGAAGGACGTGGGCGTCGGCGGGCGGGGGGAGGAGGGGGTGGGCGTGGTTGTCGATGGCGGGGATGGCGGCGATCTGGCGGGCAAGGGTGGGGTCGATGCCGAGGTTGGGGTCCTGGGCTTGGGCGGCGGTGGTGAGGGTTAGGGAGAGGAGGGTGGTTTGTAGGAGGAGGCGGGTGATGGAGAGGGTTGGGCTCACGAGTTCAAGTTAGCATGAGGGGTGTTTGGGCAGAGAATTCGTGATGTGCAGTTGTAGGCAGGTGGGGGCCATGCGAGGCTCATATGCGGAGATTGCGAGTCTTTTGAGTTGGAGCGACAACAGAGTCGGGACATGTGGAAGGTTACTCTGCAGGAGCCATTCTGGGGTGACGTGTCACTCTCCAGCCGATGCGAAGCAGCGTGCCCGGAGCGACGATCAGATTTCTGGGATGGCACCCTACCGAATCTCTTTCGAGGATTGCTCAGCCTGACCGTCGAACCTGAACGAAGTGGTAGAGACACGCACTGCTGTCGCAGATAGAGTCTGCAGCTGTGAATAGTGCTTCCATCGAGCGTTCTTTATGAAAAGGTCGTGGGCACCCGTTTTGAGAACGAGGCTGAAGCTTTGAGGAGTTTTCCGAAAAACCCAAAAACTGGTCACGTTGGCACCTCTCAGAGGCCCCTCCGCCATAACGACCAAGTCTTCATTTCCGTTTTCGCCCAAGTGTACTGCCGAGGCTGAAAACCACGAGATCGGAAGTTTGTCAGCCGTAAGGTGTTCACTGTCGAGTTCGTCACGCACCAATTCATCGGCTGCCAGCAGAGGGAGCACGGAATTCGGGATGGTGACCGGCTTCTTAACCCCAGCGTCTTCAGCGCTGAAGTGCACCTGACTAGCGTCGTTAGAAGCCGTGCCCGACATCGCCTGCCCACTCAGATGGACCGCACAGAAGAGCAATACAGATATCGCTTTGACAACTCTCATGCTGCCATCCTATTTGCATCCTGATAAAGCATTGAGGAAGGTTTGGGATTCGCGGGCTAAGCTCAGTACCGGCTGTCCGTAGGGCGAACCAGGCATACTTGCCCACTCTTTTCCTGCATTTGCAAGAGCCGCTTGCATATTCCCCTGCATGGCAGCAGCAGTCGCGCCTCGGGAGGCCAGCATTTTATCCGCGTAGGAACCCCAGCACTCGGGTCAACCCACAGCGCCGTCGTCGAGCTCACAAGCTGGGCAGGGCTTGAACATATTCCAATTGACACTGTGGTTCGGTCTGTCGCTGTGTAAAGACTTGCCGTTACTGTGAACGACGTTCTTGGCTCAGACCCCATCTGGCTTCCGTCGTCAAATAAACCGTAATCATGGCTCCAAGTGCCACCGGCACCTGTACATTCGCTTCCCGAATTTACGGCTCCGGACATGCCAGTGTTCGCTGAATCATCATGCGACCCATCGTCCCACTGACAATAGGCCATGCCGGTCGGATCAGTCCCAATAAGTGGGTTGTTCCTAGCGTAGCTGTAGAGATTTAGACTCTGAGGGTTGGTCGGATCAGCATAGTAGAGTCCTGAGGGATCGGCACTCATGAACCGACCCATACTCGATCCGTAGTACCTGGCCCCGAAGTAGTCGAGGCCTGATCTGCGTCTCTTTCTCTGCCGGTGAACAGGATGGTGGGGGAGTCGTAGGGGTGGGGGGCGCTGTCGTAGGCATGGGGTTAGCCGCGGAAGGCGAGGACTAGGGAGGTGGCGAGGATGTTGAGCATGGAGACGGGTAGGAGGAAGAGCCAGCCGAAGGTCATGAGCTGGTCGTAGCGGAAGCGGGGGAGGGTGGCGCGGACCCAGATGAAGAGCAGGAGGAAGGCGAAGATTTTGGCGACGAACCAGAGGATGGGGATGATGGAGGCGAGGATGACGTTGTGGATCTCAGGCAGAAGGTGGCCGAGAGGGGAGGTGGAGCCGCCGAAGAAGAGGAGAGTGGCGACGCAGGCTACGGTGATCATGTTGGCGTACTCGGCCATGAAGAACATGGCGAACTTCATGGAGGAGTACTCGGTGTGGTAGCCGGCGACCAGCTCGGACTCTGCCTCGGGGAGGTCGAAGGGGGAGCGGTTGGTTTCGGCGTAGGCGGCCATGAGATAGATGAAGAAGGCGACGAGCTGGAAGCCGCCGAAGATGTTCCAGGAGAGGGCTCCGTGGGCGGATTGGGAGGCGACGATGGTGCGGAGGTTGAGGGAGCCGGCGCGGAGGACGACGCCGACGAGGGACAGGCCGAGGGCGAGCTCGTAGGAGATGACCTGGGAGGTGGCGCGGAGGCTGCCGAGGAGAGCGAACTTGTTGTTGGACGACCAGCCGGAGAGGGCGATGCCGTAGACGCCGATGGAGGTGACGCCGAGGATGACGAGGAGGCCGATGTTGACGTTGGCGATTTCGAAGAGGTCCACGCCTTTATAGGTGGTGAGGGCGCCGAAGGGGACCACGGCGATGCTGATGAGGGCGCAGCCGAGGGCGATCATGGGGGCGATGAGAAAGAGGGGGCGCTCGACGAGGATGGGGGTGAGGTCCTCTTTGAGGAAAAGCTTGATGCCGTCGGCTAGGGGCTGGAGGAGGCCGAAGGGGCCGGTGCGTGAGGGGCCCCAGCGGTTTTGCATGCGGCCGAGGAGCTTGCGCTCGAGGAGCACTGTATAGGCGACGGTGGTGAGGGTGATGAGGAGGACTACTACGATCTTGAGGATCGATAGGAGGAGGAAGAGTTGGAATGGGGTGAGGTGGGTCATTTGGGCGTCGGCTCGGTTTTAGTGTACGACAGTGGAAGGGGGCAGGCCGGCATCGTCCAGGGCACGGCTTTGAAGCGCAGAGAACTGCGGAAGCAGATTCCCTTCGGGAATGACAAACAAAAGGCAAGAACAGGCAAAAGCAACAACCAATACGGAGATTCTTCGCTTCGCTCAGAATGACGGCGGGTTCGTGGATGTACTTAGTCGGCGGCGATTTGTAGGGGTTCGGTTTGTTTGCGGGATTCGTTTTGTTGGAGGTCTAGGAGCATGGGGCTGTAGTGGCCTAGGGTGCCGGAGGTGAAGAGGGTGTCTCCGGAGGGGAGGACCAGGTCTTTGCGTGGGCCGGTTTCGATTTGGATTAGGGTGGCGCTGGGTTCGAGGTGTTGGTCGTTGCCGCTCAGGAGTTGGAGGCGGAGGACGTCGTGGTAGCCGGGGACCAGGCGCTGGATTTCGTCGAGGAGGGCGTTGGGGTCGAAGGGCGAGAGGCGGGGCTCGAGGTTGTTTGCGGTGAGCCAGATGGCGTGGCGGTCGGCCTCGCCGGACTGAGCGCCGCGGGTCTGGCCCATGTCGGCGCGGAGGCCTTTGCCGAAGGGGATGAGGGTGGGGATGTGGGCGCCTAGCTTGTCGGCGATGCGGACGATGATTTCGAAGTCGCTGCGGACGCCGGCGCGGTCGCCGGCTTTGGCTACCTGCTGGAGGTCGCCGTAATGGTTGGTGACGGAGCCGGATTTCTCGTAGAGGTTGGCGGCGGGGAGGACGACGTCGGCGAGAACGGCGGTCTCGGTCATGAACATGTCTTGAACGACGACGAAGGTGTTCTTTAGGGTGGCCGGGTCGATGTTGTAGCGGAGGACGGGGTTGGCGTTGACGATGTGGAGGGCGGAGAGTTGGCCGGCGGCTGCGGCGTCGAACATTTCGAGCAGGTTGAGGCCGGGGGTGGTGGGGGCTTTGTACTCGGCGAATGCTGGCGAGGACAGGGGGGTGTAGCCGGGGAGGAGGTCGGGGAGGAGGCCCATGTCGGCGGCTCCGCGGGAGTTGGCGTAGTCGGAGAGGAGGGCGAATTTGGCGTTGGGGATGGTGAGGCCGAAGTCGATGAGGGACTTGAGATCCTGGCCGCGGAGTTCGGAGCCGATGAGGATGAGGAGGTCTTCAGACTCGCTTAGGGTGGTGCGGAAGTCGGTGAGGGCCTCGGTGTCGTTGACGGCGCTTGAGGCTGCGGCCTGGTCGCCGGCGAGAAAGGCGGCGAGGGGGCCGTAGCCGAAGGGCTGGAGGCGGACGAAGGCTTTGGCCTGGCGGCGGAGCTTGATGGGTTCGGTATTGGCGATGTAGAGTTTGGCGCCGTTGATGCGGACGTTGGAACGGAGGTTCCAGGCGGTGGCGGGAGACTGGTTGGAGGGGTCGCCGCCGACGATGAGGATGGATTTGGCGGTGAGGGTGTCGCGGAGGCTGGCGGTGCGGGCGGTTTGGCCGGCAAGGGCGAGGGCGAAGGTGGTGTGGTCGGCGGTGCGGTGGTGGTCGATGGAGTTGGTGTTGAGGACGGTGCGGGCGTACTTCTGGAGGAGGTAGGCTTCCTCATTGGTGAGGCGGTTGCCGCCGAGGACGCCGATGGACTGGCCGCCGCGGGTGTCGCGGAGCTGACGGAGTTTGGTGCCGACGAGGGTGATGGCGGCATCCCAGGTGGCGGGTTCGAGCTTGCCCTGGGCGTTGCGGATGAGGGGGGTGGTGATGCGGTCGTCGTGGTTGGCGAAGTCGAAGGCGTAACGGCCCTTGTTGCAGAGGAAGTCGCCGTTCATGCCGGATTTGTCGCGGTTGTCGCCGCGGACGATTTCTGCGCCGTCAGTGGTGGAGCGGACGCCGAGGGTGGTTTTGCAGCCGTCGCCGCAATGGGTGCAGATGGTGGCGACGTGATTCATTTCCCAGGGGCGGGTTTTGTAACGGTAGGTGCCGGAGGTGAGGGCGCCGACTGGGCAGGCGTCGATGCACATGCCGCATTGCTCGCAATCTACGTGAGCGAGGTGGTCTTCGGGGTTCAGCGTGGCGGGGGAGTTGGGCGCGATGACGGCGGAGGAGCCACGATTTTCGATGCCGAGGGCGAAGACGTCCATGCCTTCACCGCACATGCGGACGCAGCGATAGCAGAGGATGCAGCGGGGGCGGTCGAAGTAGACGACGGGGGACCACTTCTGTTCTTCGCGGTGATTTTTGGGTTCGGCGTAGAAGGATTCGGCGGCGCCGTACTTGAAGGTCATGTCCTGGAGCTCGCACTCGCCGCCGGCGTCGCAGACGGGGCAATCGAGGGGATGATTGCCGAGGAGGAGCTGGAGGGTGGCTTTGCGGGCCTGGGCGATTTCGGGAGTTTCGGTGGAGATGACCATGCCTTCGGCGACCGGGGTTGTGCAGGCGGTCTGGAGCTTGGGCATTTTTTCAATGCGGACGACGCACATGCGGCAGGCGGCCTGCAGGGAGAGGCCGGGGTAGTAGCAGAAGGCGGGGATGTCGATGCCGGCGGTCTTGCAGGCTTCAATGAGGAGGGTGCCGGCGGGAGCGGTGATCTGGCGGCCGTCTACTTGGAAGGTTACGTCTGGCATGTGTCTGGACCTCTGCTACTTCGACTTGTTGATGAGGATCTGCTGGTCGTGGCTGCGGTGTGGGGTGAGGAGCTTGTAGCCGCCGATGAGAAGGACGGCGGCTACGGCGATCCAGATGAGGACGGTGAGGGGGCGCGGGTTCATTGCGCTACTCGACGCCTGCGGGCGCGGCGGCGGCGCGGAGTTTCAGGAGAGTGGCTTTGAGCTTGTCGTCAGGAGCGCCGCGTAGTTCGTCGGCAATGTAGTTGAGGGCGTCGTCTACGAGGATGTTGCGGTTGCGGTAGTCCTTATAGAAGTGGTCGAGGCCGTCGACGAGCTCGCTGGCGGGGAACTGGTTGACGTCGACGGCGTGGCCGGCGGCGTGGGCAGAGCCTGACTTGTAGCCGGTGATAAAGGCATCATGGAAGGTGCCGGATTTGGCTTCCCACCATATGCCGTTGTGGATGGCGGGCTTGGCTTCTGCCGGGTGGTGGTCTGGTTGCTGCGGCATCGGCTGGGCGAGGGCGCAGGCGGGAGCGAGGAGGACAAGGCTGAGGATGAGGGTCTTCATCAGTGGGCGGCTCCGGCTAGCTCGTGGGCTTCGGAATGGGACTGGTCGGTGAGGATGGGGGTGCCGGCTTTGTTGCCGGCGATATAGTCTTCGAATTCCTTGCGGAATTTTTTGACGAAGGCGAGGGTCGGCATTGCTGCTGCATCGCCCAAAGGACAAAACGTGCGGCCCATCATGTTTTCTGCGAGGTACTGGACGTTGTCTACGTCCTTCTTGTTGCCGCCGCCGGCGTAGACGCGGGCGAGGGTTTTCTTGATCCAGTCCGTGCCTTCTCGGCAGGGGATGCACCAGCCGCAGGACTCGTGCTGGTAGAAGCTGATGACGCGGAGGGCGAACTCTACCATGGAGACGGTTTCGTCAAGGACGACGATGCCTCCGGAGCCTAGCATGGTGCCGGCTTTGCCCATCTGGTCAAAGTCGAGGCCTACGTTGAGCTCTTCAGGGAGGAGGACGGGGCAGGACGAGCCGCCGGGGACTACGGCTTTGATCTGCTTGCCGCCGCGGACACCGCCTGCGACCTTGTAGATGGCGTCGTGGAGGGAGTAGCCCATGGGGAGCTCGTAGACGCCGGGCCGCTCGACGTGGCCGGAAATGCCGAAGAGGCGCGTGCCGCCGTTGCGCTCGGAGCCGAGCTTGGCGTAGGCCTCGCCGCCCATGAGCAGGATGTGGGGGGCGGAGGCGATAGTTTCGGCGTTGTTGATGACGGTGGGGCCGCCGTAGAGGCCGACGACGGCGGGGAAGGGCGGCTTGATGCGGGGGATGCCGCGCTTGCCTTCGAGGGACTCCATGAGGGCGGATTCTTCACCGACCTCATAGGCGCCTGCGCCGGTCTGGGTGATGATGTCGAAGTCCATGCCGGAGCCGAAGATGTTTTTGCCGAGGAAGCCTTTGGCGTAGGCGTCGGCTACGGCGCGCTCGACGATTTCGAGGAGGTAACGGTATTCGCCGCGGAGGTAGATGAAGCCGAGCTTGGAGCCGATGGCGAGGCCGGCGATCATGGTGCCTTCAATGACGGAGTGAGGATCTTCCAGGAAAATGACGTGGTCTTTGCAGGTGCCGGGTTCGGACTCATCGCCATTGACGAGGACGTATTTGGGTTTCTCTGAGACCTTGGGGACGAAGGACCACTTCATGCCGGTGGGGAAGCCGGCGCCGCCACGGCCGCGCAGGCCGGAGGCTTTCATGGTGTCGATGATCCAGGCGGGGCCCTGGGCGATGGCTTGCTGGACGGCTTTGTAGCCATCGAGCTCGAGGTACTTATCAATGTTGGCGGCGCCCTGGCCCCAGCGGCGCTTGAGGACGATGGACTCGTCTGGATGGGAGACTAGGGTGGGCATTACTTCACGTCCTTCTGCTGGGCTGGTTGCGGAATGGCGGGGTTGCGGCCTTCGGCGTAATCCTGGAGGATGGCGTCGACCTTGATGGGGGTGAGGTCGTCGTGGAAATCGTAATTGACCTGCATGGCGGGGGCCCAGCAGCAGGCGCCGATGCACTCGACTTCTTCAAGGGAAAAGACGCCGTCCGGCGTGACCTGCTTGTGGCCGATGCCGAGTGTCTGCTTGCAGTGATCGAGGATTTCATAGCCGCCGCGGAGCATGCAGGAGATGTTGGTGCAGACCTGGACATTGAACTTGCCGGCGGGGCGGGTGCGGAGCATGGAGTAGTAGGAGAGTACGGAGCGGACGTCGAGATCGAAGAGGTCGAGGCGCTGGGCGATTTCTGTGATGGCGGGCTCGGAGACGTAGCCCAGCTCGTCCTGCGCGTAGAGCAGCATGGGGACGAGGGCGGAACGTTTGAGAGGGTAGATGGTGGCGAGATGGTCGAAGCGGGCGGCTGTGGCGGGGGTGAAGATGGATTGGACGATGGCGGCCATAGATATAAGGTAACGCAGATTCGGTCGAGGCCGGGGAGCGGTGTTGATGAGGCCGGAAGCGGGCTTGATGAGAATGAGTTATCATAAAGCTGTGCCTCCGCCTCTGCTGTATCTTTTGCCGGTTTTCTCGACACTGCTGGGTGGTTTGCTGGCGGTGCGGCTGCGACGGTATCTGTCGCTGGTGAGCGCGATTGGCGCGGGTTTGCTGCTGGGGGCGGCGTTACTCGATCTGCTGCCGGAAGCGGTGGTGCTGGGGCGGCCGGTGGGTCTGGGAGCGGGGAGCCTGGGGTTGGTGGCGGTGGGGGCGTTCGGGGTGTTTTATGGGATGGAATGGGGGCTGCAGGGATTGGCTCGGCTTTGGCAGGGCGGGGGGCGGAAGGTGCTGGGGCGGGTGGGGGCGGGGTTGATGATCTTTCATAGCCTGCGGGACGGGATGGCGATTGGGGCGGCTTATCTGCTGTCGCACCATGCGGGGTATGCGGTGGCGCTGGGGATAGCGGCACATGACCTGGCGGATGGGCTGAATACGGTACTGCTGGCTACGGCGGGGGAGAAGCCTGGTGGGGTGGATTGGGGGTTCCTGGTGGCGGATGCGGCGGCGCCGGTGGTGGGGGTGGTGGTGACGACGTGGTGGGTGGTTTCGGCGCGGGGGTCGGCGGTGTTGCTGGCGGTGGCTGCCGGGTTCTTTGTGCAGTTGGCGGTTGCGGAACTGGGGCCGAGGGTGAGGGGCCGGCGGGTGCTGCTGGCTGCGACTTAGTCTTTGGCGGGTTGGAAGAGGGTGCGGACGGCTGCTTCGGCGGCGAGGTCAAGGTCTTCGGTGACGGGGCCGAGGGTGACTGTGCCGTCCTCGTTGAGGGTAAAGGGTTGGGTGGTGTCTTCGGAGGTGGTTGACGTGGTGCGGGTGAAGCGTAGCCAGTGGGTGTCGACGCGGAGGAGGATTTCTTCGGAACCGATTTCGACTACGGCGTGGTGAGGGCTGGTGAGGCCGTGGGCGGCGGCGTAGACGCGGAGCATGGAGGCCCAGGAGGTCCAAAGTTCGGTTTGGAGGGTGCTAGACATCTAGAGGTTTACATGGGAGCTTTGCATCTTCAACGTACTTGTTTATAAAGTAGGTCGCGTAAGAAGCCGAATCGTAGTCCTCTCGATGAGTGGTTATCACCAGCAGTCCCCGCCAAGAAGTCCAAAGAAACAGTTTGTCCTGTGAATCGCCCGTTCCCTTTGGTCGTCGGTGAGTTTCAAGAAGTTCACCGGAAAAGGTACCCACGCCTATCTCGTAAGAAATGCCTTTCGAAAACCACTTCTCGTCATTCTGCCGCAGAAGAATGTTCTGCTTCTCATGATCTCCGTCAAGTAGCAAATGATGATTAGGCTCGCGCAACTGTGCGTTGATTGTAAATATGTGCGCAAACAAGTGTGCATGCAATTGCTCAAAGAATAGCGGACGAACCTCAGACAAGTATTTTCCTCGCTGAGATTTGGCTGCTTCTAGCGCGGTGGGCAACTTCTCATCTTCAGCTTTGCTCGGCTTCTTAAACATAGTGCTAGCGGTCGATTTCTCCTAAAACGATGTCGATGCTGCCGATTACGCTTACTACGTCGGCCAGGAGTTTGCCTTTGCACATGGTTTCCAGGGCCTGGAGGGTGGCGAAGCTGGGGTTGCGCATGTGGACGCGGTAGGGTTTGGCGGTGCCGTCGGAGACGACGTAGTAGCCCATCTGGCCGCGGGGGCTTTCGATGGCCTGGAAGACTTCTCCGGCGGGGACGGCGAAGCCTTCGGTGACGATTTTGAAGTGGTGGATGAGCGACTCCATCTGGGTCTTCATCTGTTCGCGGTCGGGGAGGATGATCTTGGGGGCATGGGCCACGATGCGGCCGGTTGGCATGCCGGAGAGGGCCTGCTGGGCGATCTTGATGGACTCGCGCATTTCATCCATGCGGACGCGGTAGCGGGCCCATACGTCGCCTACGGTGGAGGTGGGGACTTTGAAGTCGAACTTGTCATAGCCGCTGTAGGGCATGTCGCGGCGGAGGTCGAAGTCTACGCCGGAGGCGCGGAGCGGGGGGCCGGTGACGCCGAGGGCGATGGCGTCGGCGGCGGAGAGGTAGCCGACGCCCTTGAGGCGGCCCATCCAGATGGGGTTGGCGTTGAGCATGCCTTCGTACTGGTCGATGCGGGCGGGCATGATGTTGAGGAAGTTCTGGACCTGAGCGTAGAAGTCGAGGGGTGGCTCAACGGAGACGCCGCCGATGCGGAAATAGCTGGTCATCATGCGCTGGCCGGCAACGTTTTCAAAGATGCGGAGAAGCTCTTCGCGCTCGCGGAAGCAGTAGAGGAACATGGTGAGGGCGCCGATATCGAGCGCGTGGGTGCCGAGCCAGACGAGGTGGGACTGGATGCGGGTTAGCTCGTTGAGCATGACGCGGAGGTACTGGGCACGCTCGGGGATTTCCAGGCCGAGGAGCTTTTCAACTGCCAGGCAATAGCAGAGGTTGTTCGACATCGGGGAGAGGTAGTCGATGCGGTCGGTGAGGGGGACGACCTGCTGGAAGAACTTGGCTTCGCAAGTTTTTTCGATGCCGGTGTGGAGGTAGCCGATGTCGATAGCGAGGGACTTGACGGTTTCGCCGTCGATTTCAAGCACGAGGCGTAGGACGCCGTGGGTGCTGGGGTGCTGGGGGCCCATGTTGAGGATCATGGTGTGATCCTTGCCGGCCTCGGCCATGACCTGGTCGATGGAGGGGGCGATGGCTTCGGCGGCGGTTTCGGGCTTTTCAGGTGCGAATGTGGGCATTAGCGGTAGCCTTCTACGGGGTAGTCCTTGCGGAGGGGGTGGCCTTGCCAGTCTTCCGGCATCATGATGCGGGTGAGGTTGGGGTGGGCGCCGAAGTGGACGCCGAAGAGGTCGAAGATTTCACGCTCGTAGAAGTTGGCGGAGGGCCAGACGGAGGTGATGGAGTCGATGGAGGGGGAGTCGCCGGGGAGGAGAGACTTGAGGCGGACGCGGGCTTTGAGGGAGTGGGAGAGGATGTGCCAGGTGATGGCGAAACGGGGTTCGGAGGGGTACCAGTCGACGCAGGTAACGTCTTCAAGGAAGTTGTAGGTGGGCTTAAGGGCGGTGACGGCGGCGATGATCTGCTCGCTGGGGATGGTAATGGTGAGTTCCTGGCGGTCGTATTTGGCGTCGGCGGCGAGGCTGGCGAGGAGCTGGAGGGCGGGATTTTCGGGGTGGGCTTCGCGGACGGCTTCGAGGCCCTTGATGGCGCTGGCTGGATCGTAGAGGCCGGATTCTTTGAGGGGCTCGGACATTAGAGGTCTCCCTTGTCGTTGGACCAGTTGAGGATGCCCTTTTTCCAGACGTAGAAGAGGCCTACGGCGACGAAGCCGATGTAGATGAACATCTCCCAGAAGCCGAAGAAACGCTGGCCGGTGATGGTGGGGAGGCGGCGGAAGATGACAGCCCAGGGAAGCATGAAGACGGCTTCGACATCGAAGAGGATGAAGAGCATGGCCACCATGTAGAAGCGGACGGAGAAACGGCCGCGGGCGTCGCCTACCGGGTCCATGCCGCATTCATAGGCTCCTGCCTTGGTGCGGGAGTTCTTGTGCTTGCCGATGAAGTAGGATCCGGCGACCATGCCGCCGGCGAGACCGATGGCAACGAGGATCTGGAGGACGAGGGGAATGTATTGCCAGAGGTAATGAGGTGTCGGCATGGGCAGTTTCTACGGTAGAAGGGGGTGGGTCAAGAGTCAAGGTGGGGTTTGATGGGGTGGTGGGGTGCCCCCTCCCCCTTTGATTTGGGTAAAATCTTCATTCCATTGGGGTTAGTGGGGATGGGTTTGGGCAAAATCTTCATACGATTGGGGTTATGGGGCGTTGCACCATTTTTGGGCAGCCACTTTAGCGGAAGAGGTGGGTGTACCAGGTGATGAGGGGGGCGCCGAGGAGGGCGGAGGCCAGGGCGGCGGCGCCGAGGAAGGAGCCGAAGGGGAGGCGGGTGTGGGCGGTGGCTCGGCGGCGGGCTACGAGGTAGAGGGCGTAGAGGCTGGCCAGGAGAGTGCCGAGGAGGAGGGTGAGGAGGGTGAGCTCGAGGCCGAGGAAGGCGGCGATCATGGCCAGGAGCTTGACGTCGCCGAGGCCGAGGCCGTCCTGGTGGCGGAGGGCGCGGTAGCTCCAGCGGATGATGAGGAGGAGGAGGGCGGCGGCGCAGACGGCGAGGAGGCGGCCGAAGATGAGGGCTTCGGTGCCGGTGAGGAAGACGTTGCCTCTGGCGGCGAAACTACCGGGACTGCTGAGGCGGAGGTGCTTGGAGGCGAAGATGATCTGGTCCTGGCCGGGGAGGAGGAAGATGGTCTGGGTGCAGATGAGGAAAAGGCCGGTGGCGATGCCGGTGAGGGTGAAGGCGTCGGGGAGGCGGTGGGTTTGCCAGTCGATGACGATGAGGGGGATGAGGAAGAGGCCGAGGAGGGCGAGGGAGACGAGCTGGATGAGGGCGATGGCGAGGAAGGATTCGGTGAGATCTGAGCCGGACGCGGGGGACTGGAGGAGGAGGGCGAGGCGGTGGGCGAGGGGGAGGAACCAGAGGGCGGTGGCTAGTTCTACGGCGGGGTATTGCCAGGAGATTCTGGCTTGGCAGTGGCGGCAGCGGGCGCGGAGGAGGAGGTAGGAGAGGAGGGGGAGGTTGTCGTACCAGCTTATGGTGTGGTGACAGTTTGGGCAGTGGGAGCGGGGGTGGAGGATGCTTTGGTCGGCGGGGATGCGGGCTATGCAGACGTTGAGGAAGGAGCCGAGGAGAAGGCCCAGGAGGAAGGCGGGTAGGGAGAGGAGGTAGAGCGGGGGCATTGTGGTGAGTATATGGGTTGGAGTCGGGTGCTTGTACGCGGTTATTCTTTGACATGCCACCGAGGCTTGAGCGTCGTCAACAAACCGGGAACATGCATTTCATTACTATGTCTTGCTTTGGGCGGGCGCCTTTGCTGGAAGGTGTGCGAGAGAAAGAAATGTTTCTTGAAACTCTAGAAGCGACTCGCGGTCGTTATGACTTTCAGGTGTATGGGTACGTGGTGATGCCGGAGCATGTGCATTTGCTGGTTAGTGAACCTTCAGTTAAGCCTCTTAGCATTGCTTTGGCTGTGGTGAAGCGGCGGACTGCGCTGAGGGTGCAGATCAGTCCGCTTTGGCTGCCTCGCTATCACGACTTCCACGTTTACCGGTTTGCTGAGAAAGGGATTGAGAAGCTTCGGTATATTCATCGGAACCCTGTGGTGCGTGGTTTGTGTGAGAAGCCGGAGGATTATCGGTGGTCTAGCTTTCGGGTTCATGCGTTTGGGGAGGAGTCTCCGGTTTTGATTACCCGTCTTGGTGTGACTCAGGAATAAGGTGGGGTGTGAAGAATTGTAAGTGAGTAACCCCAGGTCACGCGATAGGGCCGCGTGGCCTGGGGCACCCCAAACTTTATTCTGTCCGATCATTCCTGGTCGTGTCTGGGCACCCTCCGGGAAGTGAGTAACCCCAGGTCACGCGATAGGGCCGCGTGGCCTGGGGCACCCCAAACTTTATTCTGTCCGATCTTTCCTGGTCGTGTCTGGGCACCCTCCGGGAAGTGAGTAACCCCAGGTCACGCGATGGGGCCGCGTGGCCTGGGGCACCCCAGACTCTTGGAGATTTAGGAGTGTTGGTGGGGGTTAGAAGTCGATGTGGGTGCGGATGGCTTCTACCAGGACGGGGCCGCGGTCCTGGTTGTAGCCGGGGTGGGTGATGTATTGGGCGTCAAGGGCGAAGTAGAGGCCGTGGCCGGCGCTTAGGTTGTAGTACGACTCGATGATGTCTTCACGGGCGTAGGTGAGGTGGCCGTCGCCGAGGAGGAAGCCCATGCCGCCGTGGGCGAGGTAGTACTGGTGGTCTCGCTTGATGGCGTTGGTGACGTAGGTGAGGCCGAGCTTGTCGTTGGGGCGGTGGAAGCGGGTGAAGGCGTAGTCGGCGCCGAGGGCTATGGTCTGGTCGACTTCAGTGTAGGCGTAGGACTCGTGCTGGCCTTCGTTCCAGCCGAAACGGGCGTAGGTGCGGAGGGTGGGGGTTAGCTGCTGCTCGGCGTTGAGGCCGATGCCGTACTTGTAGGTGCGCTGGAGGGGGTGGGCAGTGATGACGGGGGCTTTTGTGCTGCCGGCTACGAGCATGTTCTGGGTGCGGTAGACGCCCATGTTTGCCTTGTTGACGAAGCCGAGGAGGCGGATGGCGCCGGGTTGGGAATGGAAATTGTGGCGGCGCTCCAGCTCTACGTTCTGGGCAAGGGCCTGGTGGAAGTTGTAGGAGAGATCGATGCCGTTGGCTACGGTGGGCATGGCGGCGAGGGCGTAGCGGGCGGTGTAGTCGTGGTCTACATATTGGAGGACTGCGGCGTCGGTGTAGCCGCGGGTGTTGGCGGCGTAGTCCCAGGCGCCGTTATTGTCTACGGTCCAGTTGAGGAACTGGAGGTGGGAGTCTGTGCCGACGGAGTTGATGTCGAGAAAGTCTGGGAGGGACATGCGGCCGAGCTGGAGCTCGAAGCGGCGGGTGGGGAGCTTGGTGGGAAGAGAGAGGAAGGTGCGGGGGGAATCCTCTGTGGCGGAGGTGAGGCCGATGACCTGGTGGAGGATGTAACGGGCGAGATAAGGCTTGGAGCCGAGGGTGGGGTTGCGGACGACGTCGAGGTTGGTGAAGCCGGCGAGGCCGAGGGCTTCGGAGATGCCGCGGCCGCCGGAGGATTCGACGTTGAGGATGGCGTCTGTGGCGAAGCGGGGGTTGGGGTTGAGCTGGTAGGCGAGGTAGAGGGTGCCGAGGAGGGAGGTTTTGTATTCGCCGCGGGGAAGGAAGGAGTTGGCGGCCTGGTAGGGGGAGTGGAAGGGGGCGTGGGCCTGGAAGATGATGTTGGCCTGGCCGGCGATGTAATAGCGGGTGGTTGAGGGGTGGGGGGCGAGAGTTGGGGGTTCGGGTGAGTCTGGAAGCTGCGCGGCGAGGGGGAGAGTGAGGAGCGCGAGGAGGGCGCTGAATAGGAGGTGGGGCATTGGGGTTAGTGTCGCATGATGTGGGTTTGCGATGGGATGAAATGAGGGTGTTGACGTGGGGTGGGGGTTGGCTTTATGTTTGGTCTACAAGGGAAAGGAGGATGATCCAGCCTATGAAATCTGACTGTTCTAGTTGTTACAACAAAACGCTACTTGAGGTGGCTGAGGCTTAGAGCATCCCGCTCTAGTCCTGGCGTTACTTAGGTATTTTTGTAACGGTTGAGGATCATCCGAGTGTGGATGCCTCAAGCCAATCTCAACAGTTCACCGCATGTCGGCTCATCCTTCGGGGTGGGCCGATTGTGTTTTGTATCGGAGTAAAATGTGGGTATGGATGAGCTTGTCATTGCTGGTAGGGTGTTTGGTTCGCGGTTGATTGTAGGGACGGGGAAGTATCGGGATGGGGCGGAGACGAAGGCCGCCATCGAGGCTAGTGGGGCTGAGATGGTGACGGTGGCGGTGCGACGGGTGAATCTGGACCGGACGAGCGAGAGTCTGCTGGATTTTATCGATCCGGCGAAGTACTTTTTGCTGCCGAATACAGCGGGGTGCTATACGGCGGAGGAGGCGATTCGAGCAGCAAGGCTGGGGCGGGAGGTGGGGTTGTCGGATTGGGTGAAGGTGGAGGTGATTGGGGATGTGGCGACGCTTTATCCGGATGTGCAGGGGACGCTGGAGGCTACAAGGGTGCTGGTGAAAGAAGGGTTTACGGTGCTGCCTTATACGAGCGACGATATTGTTTTTGCGAAGAAATTGATCGATGCGGGGGCGGCGGCGGTGATGCCGCTGGGGGCTCCGATTGGGACGGGGATTGGGATTGCGAACTCGAGCACACTGCGGATGATGCGGGAGTTGATTACAGAGGTGCCGCTGATTGTGGATGCGGGGCTGGGGACGGCGAGCGATGCGGCGCTGGCGATGGAAATGGGGTTCGACGCGGTGCTGCTGAATACGGCGATTGCGGGGGCGCGGGAGCCGGTGAGGATGGCGCGGGCTATGGGGTTGGGGGTCGAGGCTGGGCGGGAGAGCTTTCTGGCGGGGCGGATGGGGAAGAAGCTTTATGCTACGGCTAGTTCGCCTATGGAGGGGATTTCGCGGTAGGCCGTGCGAAATGCGGGACACAGAGACGCACAGAGAGCACAGAGAAAGCTGGGGTAAACTTTCGCCATGCGGGTGTTTGGGATTGATTGCGGGACGGAGTTTACGGGGTGGGGGGTGGTGGAGACGGACGAGGGGGCTCGGACGGAGACGATGCGGCGGGTGGCGGGGGGGACGGTGAGGTTGGATAAGAAGAGGCCGATTGGGGAACGGCTGTGTGTGGTGCATCGTGAATTGTGCGCGAGGATCGAGGAGTTTGGGGTGGATTGTGTGGCGATCGAGGATGTATTTTTTGCTGCCAATGCGAAGAGTGCTTTGAAGCTGGGGCAGGTGCGCGGAGTGGCGTTGCTGGCGGCGGCGATGTGTGGGAAGCCGGTGGCGGAATATGCTCCGCTATCAATCAAGAGCGCGGTGGTGGGGTATGGGTTGGCTAAGAAAGAGCAGGTGGGGTTCATGGTGATGCGACTGCTGAAGCTTGAGGAGGCTCCGGATAGTGCGGATGCGGCGGATGCGCTGGCGATTGCGATTTGTCATCTGCAGCATGCGGGGGTGCCGCGGTGAGGGGATTGCTGGTTTGTTTGCTGCTTTTGGTTGGGGTGGCGGGGGCTCAGGATGACCACGGGTTTTTAGAGTTTCACTTTGTGCGGGCGGGGCTGCCGGTGCCGGAGTACACGATTTATCTCGACCAGGGTGGCGGGGGGAAGTATTCGGCGGAGAGTGCGGGGGTTCCGTCAGCGAATAAGTACTCGGTTGCTGGAGCTGTGGGCGGAGGGAAAACGCGGCAGGCGGTGGAGTTGACCGTAAACATGCGAGAGCGGGTGTTCAGGCTGGCTCAGGCAACGAACGGGCTTTCCCATTGCGACGCCCATAGGAAGGGGATCGCCGATACGGGGGCGAAGACGCTGCGGTTTCATGAGGCATGGAAGACGGCGGCGGATGGGTCGTTTACGACTTATACGTGTACTTACAACTACAGCGAGGACAAGGCGGTGGTCGAGCTGACGAATGTGTTTCAGGGGATGGCGGCTACGCTGGATATGGGGCGGAAGATGGAACGGGACCAGAAGTATGATCGGCTGGCGCTGGATGGAGATATGACGACGCTGAGCGAGATGGTCAAGGATGGGCAGGCTGTGGGGCTGGCAAGTATCGGGGGGACGTTGCGGGGGTTGGCGGATGATGCGGCGGTGCTGGAGAGGGTGAGGGTGCAGGCGGGGAAGCTGGTGGAGTTCGGGGTGGGGGAGAAGTAGGGCTGCGCTTGGAGAGGGTGGCTTGTCCTAAACGCAGATTCCCTTCGGGAATGACAAACGAAAGTGTTTGGCTCAAACGGCGGTGAGGGCTTTGTAGAGGGTGGCCATTTGGGGAAGGGTGGCGGCTTCGGCGCGGATTTGGGGGGGGATTTCGGGGGGCCAGTTCTGTAGGTCGTAGTTCGCGTTGCGGAGGTTGTTGGCAAGGGTTTTGCGCTTTTGGGCGAAGGCCTGGCGGAGAAAAGGGATGAAGGTTTCGGGAGTAATGCCTAGGGTTTGAAATTGGGGGGCGATGTGTAGGCGGACTACGGTGGAGTGGACGTCGGGTGGGGGGGAGAAGGCGGTGGGGGGGAGGGTGAAGAGGTTCTCCGATTGGGCGTAGAGGGCGGTGGTGGCGGATAGGAGGGAATAGTCGCTGATGCCGGGCTGGGCGGTGACGCGGTCGGCTACTTCACGTTGCATCATGAGGACGGCGCGGTGGATGTTGGGTGCGGCGAAGAGGTGGAAGAGGATGTCTGAGGTGATGTAGTAGGGGAGGTTGCCGATGACGTGGAGGTCGGGGCCGAAGGGGGTGAGGTCTGTGGCGAGGATGTCGGCTTCATGGATTTCTACGTGGGGCTGTTCGCGGAAGCGGAAGCGGAGTTCGGCGGCGAGGGCTCGGTCGAGCTCGATGAGGATGAGGCGGCGGGCGCGGGGGGCGAGGAGGTCGGTGATGGCGCCGTGGCCGGGGCCAATTTCGAGGACGGTTTGCTGGGTGATGTCGCCGAGGGCGGCGGCTATGTTTTGCTGGGCGGTGTGGTCGGTGAGGAAGTTCTGGCCTAGTTTGGGTTTCTTGGGCATGAGCTCTTAGGGTACATGGAGGAGCACGGGACGCCGAGATCGCAGAGTTTGCAGAGGAGACGAGGCATGAGGGAACTCCCCACCTTACGCGATATCGCCCGCGTGAGATGGGGCACCCGAAACATAGTTCCGGGGGAAGGTTAGTCGTAGTGTTTGATTTCAGGCCAGTCCGGGGCGACGGGGGCTATGCGGCCGCGTAGGAGGACGATGTTGCGGTGCTCGTTGGGCATGGACCAGGGGTTGTGAAGATGGGTGATGAAAGCCACTTGGTGGTACTCCTGCTGGAGTTCTTCTGCGGGCGTGTTGGTCATGGAGATGATGACCTGGCCGGTGCAATTGTGTGGTCCCCAGAGGAAGTAGTTGTTGTGGCCGGAGATGACGGTGGAGAGGTGGGGGGCGAGGAACTGGACGGCACCAGCTTCGCCATAGTTGGAACCCCATATGCAGGCTTCCGCCTGCTCCTGAGGGGTGAGGGAGTTGTAGGCGCGGGTGATGGCGTCGACTTCTTCCTGCCAGCCGAAGCGGTCTGCGTAGAACTGAGGGAGGGGGCCGGAGTCGGCGGATTCTGAGTTGGAGCCGGCGTTGTATCGGTGCGTGACGGCAGCGTAATGGACCCAGGCGGCGGGCGTGAGGATGGGGGTGTCCATGGGGAGGACGGCGAGGGAGATGAGGACGAGGGTGGCGATGGCGGCGGGGAAAGCGAAGGTGCGGTTTTCCATGACGAGGCGGCGGTGGGCGAAGCGTTGCTCCCAGGCTAGGCCGCCCGCGGCGAAGAGGATGGGGTAAATGGGGACGACGTAGTAGTCCTTGGCGTGGAGGACCATCATGCCGAGGAGAAAGAAGATGTAGGTGAGGCCGAGGAATCGCCAGGGCTTGCGGCGGAGAAGGAAGACGAGGCCGGGGACCCAGACGAGGGCGGAGGCGGGGTCGAGGTTTGCGAACTGGGTGAGGAGGAAGGGGATGGGGGCGAGGGACTTGTTTTTGTGCTGGATGCGGCCGTTGTTCAGGAACTCCCAGGTGGGCCAGTGGTTGGCAATCTGCCAATGAAGGTAGGGGGCTACGATGGCGAGCATGAGGGCGATGCCGGCGAGAGCCCAGGGGGTGCGGAGGAGGTCGCGGCGGGTGAGGAGGATGGCGGCGAGGAGGGCGACGAGGAAGAACGCCATGGAGGGCTTGTTGAGGAGGCCGAGACCGGAGGCGGCGCCGAAGAGGAGCCACCAGCGGGGATTGGGCTTTCCTGCTTCAGAAGCGCGGATGATGAGAATGAGGGCGAGGAGGGCGGACATCCAGAAGAGGGATTCCGCTGAGTTCATGGAGAGGAAGCCATCGAGCGCGAGGTACTGGGGGGCGGTGGCGACCGCGAACATGGCGAGGGACTGGGAGGGGCGTCGGCCGCCAAGAGACCAGGCGAGCAGGCCAGTGAGGAAGACGCGAGCGGAGCCGGCGAGTGCGGAAAGGGCGCGGATGCCCATGAGGGAATGGCCGAAGAGGGTTTCTGCGAGGCGAGCCTGGATGGCGACGAGGGGGCCGTGGTCGACGTAGCCCCACGCGAGGTGGCGGCCGCAGGCGATGTAGTAGAACTCGTCACGGAAGTAGCCCCAGGTGAGATGGGTTTGCCAGAGGTTGGCGAGAAGATGGAAAAGGAAGAGGGCGGCGGCGAAGATGGCGGCGAGGCGGAGAGCGGCGCGGAGTTCGGGGTCCGCGGGGCGGACGATGGTCGTCATTTGTGGAGGATACGTGGTGGTAGCGATTTGGTTCAATTAGACTTTAGGGATGATGAAGATGGTGCTGGCTGTGGTGATGGGGTTGGGGGTGTCGGCCTGGGGGCAGGTGATCGATGTGCCGGCGGGGCAGACGGCGGTGCTGACGGTGCAAGGGCGGGGGGCGCAGATTTATAAATGCGTGGAGGGGAGTTGGGTTTTCGATAAGCCGGATGCGGATTTATTTGTGGATGGATTGAAGGTGGGGAGTCATGGGGCGGGACCGGTGTGGACCTACAAGGATGGTAGCTCGGTAATGGGAAAGAAAGTAAGTGCGGCGGCGAGCCGGGATGGGGTTGACTGGTTGTTACTGAGTGGGGTGGGTGGTGCGGGAAATGGATTATTGAGTGGGGTTAGTTATATTGTTCGATCGAAGACGCAGGGTGGGAAGCCTGAGGCTGGTAAGTGTGAAGCAGGTGCGGTGAGCCGGATGGATTATTTTGCTACTTATACTTTTTATAAGTCGAACAAGTAAGGAGACGAGTTATGGATTGGACGCCTGGTGGAGTTAGCAGTGATATTGAGGATCGGCGGGATTCGTCGGGTGGTGGCGGTGGTGGGTTCGGATTTGGCGGCGGTGGGGGTGGGGGGATTGGCATTATTGGCTTTGTGATTTTGGTGGTGATCAGCCTGATTACCGGGCATAACTTTCTAGGTGGAATGCTCAGCGGTGGGGGTGGGCAGGGTAGCTCGAGTTATCAGCAGCAGCCGCAGCAGAGTACGGGTGACGATGCTTATGGCTCTAGCACAGGAGCTGTGCAGCCGCATCCTGCGGGAGAGGATCGGGATGTGCAGTTGATCAGCTTTGTGCTGGATGATGTGCAGAAGGAATGGACACAAATATTCGCCGCGCAGGGTAAGACGTATACGCATGCGAAGCTGGTGATTTACCGGGGGGCGACTTACTCGGGGTGTGGGACGGCGCAGGCGCAGACGGGGCCATTTTATTGTCCGCAGGATAAGAAGGTTTATATCGACCTCAGCTTTTGGGATGAGTTGAAGAAATTTGGCGGGAGTACGGCGGACTTTGCGCAGGCTTATGTGATTGCGCATGAGCTTGGGCACCATGTGCAGGATTTGCTGGGGATTATGGCGGCGGAGGATCGGCTGGTTTCGCGGGATAGCTCGGAGCGGAATCCTCTGTCGGTTGATCTGGAACTTCAGGCGGATTGCTTTGCGGGGGTCTGGGGGCATACGGGGATTCAGCGGGGGATCATTCATCCGGAGGACGTGACGGCTGGGCTGAGCGCGGCGGCGGCGGTGGGGGATGACCATCTGCAAAGCATGAGCGGGCGGGCGGTGAGCCCGGAAAGCTGGACGCATGGGAGCAGCGCGGCACGGGAGAAGTGGCTGCAGGCAGGGTTGAACGGGGGGACGATTCAGTCCTGCACCACGTTCAACGGGCAGGTGAGCCCGGCTGCGGGCGGTAGCAATGGCGACTACTAGTCGCAGGATTCCTGCCGCGGTTTGGCTTACGTTGAAGATCATGGTTGGGCTCACGTTGTTTACGTGGGTGTTTTGCCTGGTGTGTCATTTCAGGGGGCTCGCGAAGCCTTACTCCTGGCCGTACTATGTTTCGCACCAGACGGTGACGGAGCCGCATGGGGATCGGTTTGGGGATTTTCTGGTATTTGCCGAGCAGATGGGGAAGCTGCATACGGATCATTTTTTTACGGGGAAAGCGATCTTCAACTACCCGCCGGCGGCTGCGATTTTTTTCAGGCTGGTGACCTGGCCGTACGGGCATAAGGCGGTGCCTTATGTGCTGGCAATGCTGGTGGTGGTAGTGTTTGCCGGACGGTTTATGGTGCGGAAATTCAAGGCGCTGGGGGTGCCGGGGCGGGAGGCTTTGGGATTTGTGGCGGGAAGTCTTTTGTTCAGCTTTCCGCTGCATTTTGAGTGTCTGCGGGCGAATCTTGAGTTCATTATCGTTTGCTTTACGGCGTTTGGGACGTGGATGATTTGGCGGAAGCGGTATACGCCGGCGGCGGTGTTGTTTGGGGTGGCGGCTTCGATGAAGCTGTTTCCGTTTATCTTGTTCGGGATATTTTTACCGCTGAAGCGGTATAAGGAATTTGGGTTGGCGTGGCTGGTGTTTGGGCTGATGACGTTTGCGGGGTTGTGTCTGGAGACGCCTTCGCCGATGGCTTCGCTGCATGGGACGGTGGTGGGTTTTGCGGCTTTCTCGAACCTGGCGGTGACGGGGATCAGTGAATATGTGGGGTACGATCATGGGATTCTGGCGCTGATCAAGGTGGTCTGTCAGGGGAGCTCGGTGGACTTTGTTCGGCTGGGGTCGAGGTACCTGGTGGTTGCTGGGTTGGTGGCGGGGATTGTGTATTTTGTGCGGATCTGGCGGTTGCCGCTGCTGAATCAGTTGCTTGCGCTGATGCTTTGCATGGTGCTGCTGCCGCCGTTTTCAGCGGACTATACGTTGCTGCATTTGTGTGCGCCGCTGGCGCTGTTGATGCTCGGGCTGACGGGGGGGACGGTGAGGCTGCCTGTGAAGGTGCTTTGGGCGGAGATGATTTGCGTGGGGGTGATGTTTGCGTTGAAGAGCTTTGTGATTTTGGGGGGGCGGATGTATGCGGCGCAGGTGAATACGGTGTTTATGTTGGCTTTGCTGGGGTTGGTTTTGTGGGTGCCGGTGGAGATGGTGAGAATGGAAGAGACGGCCCGGGGCTGAAGCCCCTCTTTCCTGATGGCCCTATTCGTGGGGCTGAAGCCCCACCGCTCATCCCAGGTACGCTGAGGCGCCACGCTTCTACCGTTATTGGAGAATGGGGAGGGTCGGTTCGGGGGCGGCGAAGTGGGAGCGGATGCGGGTGGCGGTTTTTTCGTTGACTACGGCGAGGAGGGCGTCGGTGTTGGCTGCGGCGGCGGCTTGTTTGAGGGCGCGGACGGAGCCGAAGTGCTCGATGAGGCGCTGGCGGGTGCGGGGGCCTACGCCGGGGATGGCGTCGAGCTCGGATGCGCGGTCGCGGATCTGGCGTCGCTTGCGGTGATAGGTGACGGCGAAGCGGTGAGACTCATCGCGGATCTTCTGCATGAGGTGGAGGACGGGGGAGCGACGGTCGAGGACGACGGGGTCGTGCTCCTGGCCGAAGACGTAGATGATTTCTTCTTTTTTTGCGATGGAGGCGAGAGGCTGGAGGGTGACGCCGATCTCGGTGAGGGCGGCGTGGGCGGCGTGGAGCTGGCCGAGGCCGCCATCGATGAGAACCAAGCTGGGGAAAGGGGCTTTGTCGTCGAGGAGGCGCTTGTAGCGGCGCTGGATGACCTCGCGCATTGAGGCGAAGTCGTCATTGCCGGTGACGGTTTTGATCTGGAATTTGCGATAGTCGGATTTTTTCATCTGGCCGTCTTCCCAGACGACCATGGAGGCTACGGTTTCGGCGCCCTGGATGTGGGAGATGTCGAAGCACTCGATGCGGCGGGGGAGCTCTTCAAGGGTGAGAGCGTCCTGGAGGGCTTCCTGGATGGCTTTCTGGTTGGGGGCCATGACGCGGAAACGCTGGTCGTAAGACTGCTTGGCGTTTTGGCAGACGAGGTCGACGAGGGAACGCTTGTCGCCGCGCTGGGGGGCGGCTAGTTCGATGCGGTGGCGGGTGCGCTCGGAGAGGAGGTCGGCGAGGAGGGCGCGGTCGGGGAAGTCGACGGGCACGTAAATGCTGCGGGGGACGTAGGACTGGTCGAGGTAGAGCTGCTTGAGGAGGGCGGAGAAGAAGACGGCGGGGGAGAAGACGGGGGCCAGGGGTGAGGGGTAAGGGGTAAGGGCGGAGTGCTGGGTTTCGGGGGGGCAGTCTTCGTTGATTTCGGGGGCGGTGAGGTTGGGGTTGGGTTCGAGGGTGGGGTTGGATTCTTCGGTGCAGTTGCAGTCAGTGGAAGCCGGAGCGAATTCGGGGCTGGAAGGTTCGAGCGGTTGGGGTGAGTCAACTTCTTCGGGGTCCTTCGACTCCGCTCCTCGCAAAGTGCGCGAGGAGCTCCGCTCAGGAGGACGGAGTTGGGGAGGAGCGGGGGAAGGAGCGTCGGTGTCGGCGTCTTCGTTGAGGGATTCGCCGAAGTGGGCTTCGAGGTCGGGGAGGTCTTCCCAGAAGAAGTCGCGGCGGTCTACGATTTTGCCAGCTCGCATGTGGAAGAGGTTGACGGCGAGCATTTCGTTTTCGTAGTGGAAGCCGAAGACGTCGGCGTCGCCATCGTCCGCGGTGGCGATGCGCTGCTTGTCCTGCATCTGGTGGACGGTGATGACCTGGTCGCGGAGGCGGCCGGCGGCTTCAAACTGCATGTCCTCGGCGGCGGTGGTCATGCGGCGGGTGAGGAGTTTTTCGAGCTCTTCGGTGCGGCCTTCGAGGAAGAGCTGGACGTCGCGAATGGCCTCGCGGTAGGCCTCGGTGGAGATGTTGGTTTCAACGCAAGGGCCGAGGCAGCGTTTTATGTAGTACTGGAGGCAGGCGCGGGGGTGGTAGCGGTTGAGGTCTACCTTGCAGCTGGGGATGAGGAAGGAGCGGTGGATGAGGTCGACGAGGCGATGGGCAAGGTTGCCGGGGAAGTAGGGGCCGAAGTAGGCGCTGCCGTCCTTGCGGAGGCGGCGGGTGACGAAGACTTTGGGGTGGCGGTCGGTAAGGGTGAGCTTGATGTAGGGGTAGGTTTTGTCGTCGCGGAGGAGGATGTTGAAGCGTGGCTTGCGCTGCTTGATGAGGTTGTTTTCAAGGGCGAGGGCTTCACGCTCGTTGTCGACTACGATGTAGTCGACGTCGACCGCCTCACGCATGAGGGAGCCGGTTTTGCGGTTGTTGATCTGATTGGCTTCTAGGAAATAAGAGCGAACACGGGCGCGCAGGTTTTTGGCTTTTCCGACGTAGATGACTTCGCCTTCAGCGTTTTTGTAGAGGTAGCAGCCGGCTGAGGTGGGCAGGGTGCGGATTTTTGCTAGGAGGTCCATGCGGCTACTGTGAGTTTAGACGGTTTGGGTGAGTGGGAAGATTCTTCGCGGGTGTGGGGTGAAAGTTCGGGGTGAGGGCTGCAGATTATGCGGCTTTATTGGGGATTTGGTTTGGCACGGAGATTGCAACGTGTGGTGATGGAGGTAGAACTATGTCTGAGAAATATCAGGATTCACCGATGTTGAGTGTGCGTTTGACAGCTTTGGCGGTGGTGGGGAGCGTAGTGTTGCTGGGGGGCGCGTTGCTGGGGTGTACGACGAAGAATTATGTGCGGGCCCAAACGGCACCTATCGTGCAGAACATCAATGGGTTGGATGAGAAGACGGCGGCGGATCATCGGGCCATCGCAGATACGGATGAGCGAGCACAGCGTGGGATCAGCGGTGCGATGACGGCGGCGGATACGGCGAACCAGCATGCGCTGGCGGCGGGTACGGCGGCGGACCAGGCGAATGGCGCGGCGGAGAATGCTTCCAATCGGGTGGACAGCTTGCAGGGCGTGATTGCCGACCTGGATAAGTACAAGGCGCTGCAGGATGTTAGCGTGACGTTCGGGTTCGACAAGGCGGTGCTGACGGCGGGTGACAAGGCTTCGCTCGATGCGCTGGCTGGGTCGCTGGGAGGGACGCGTGGGTATATTTTGCAGGTGACCGGCGGGACGGATTCGGTGGGGAATGCGGACTACAACTACAAGCTGAGTCAGCGGCGTGCAGATGCGGTTGTCGCTTACCTGGCTGCGAAGTACAATGTGCCGCCGAGGAAGTTCTACCTGGTGGGGATTGGTAAGGATGTGCAGGTGGCGAGTGACAAGACTGCTACGGGCCGGGCCAAGAATCGGCGGGTGGATGTTCAGGTTTTGTCGAATATGACAACGGTTGGCGATAACGGTGGGGCTTCTGGTGCAATGCGGTAGAACGAATGCTTGTGCGAGAGCCGGGTGCCCTTAGTTGGGTACCCGGCTTTTTTTAGTAGCGGAGCTTGCGGTAGACGAGGGCCATGATGGCTGAGGCAAGGAAGACCCAGGCGAACTGGTACCAGTAGAAGAAGGGAAAACCAAGGAGCGTGGGGGTCGTGCGGACGTAGAGGGCTGGGAAGCAGAGGCCGAGGAAGGGGACCAGGAGCAGGAGCTTCCAGACGGTGCGGGCGCGGGTTGTGGGTGGGCGACTCACGAGAGCTAGAATACGCCAATGAGCGATAAGACCAAGGCACTGGCCGAATGTGTGGCGATTATGGCGCGATTGCGTGGGGTGGGGGGATGCCCGTGGGACAAGGCGCAGACGTTTGAGACGATTATGCCGCATACGCTGGAGGAGACTTACGAGGTCTTCGATGCGATTGAGCGGAAGGCCTGGGGTGAGTTGAAGGATGAACTGGGGGACCTGTTGCTGCAGGTGCTGTTCTATGCGCAGATGGCGGAGGAGGCTGGGTATTTTGCGATTGAGGATGTGGCGGCTGGGCTCAGTGCGAAGCTGGTGAGGCGGCATCCGCATATCTTTGGCGATGCGGTGGCTACTACGCCGGACGAGGTGAACAGGACGTGGGAGGCGGTGAAGCGGGCGGAAAAGGGTGAGGCGCAGGGGGCTTATCTGGATGCGGTGCCACGGCATGTTCCGGCGTTGATGGAGGCGGGGAAGTTGGGCACCAAGGCGGCCAAGGTGGGGTTCGACTGGCCGGATGCGGAGGGTCTGCTGGCAAAGGTGGCGGAGGAGACGGAGGAGATTCGGGCGGAGGTTGGAGGATCAGCGGGAAGGTTGAACGATGAGGTCGGGGATTTGCTGTTTACGGTGGTGAATCTGGCAAGGCATGTGGGGGTGGAGCCGGAGTTTGCGCTGCGGGGAGCAAACGCGAAATTCAGGAAGAGATTTGGAGCGATGGAAGAGAAAGCCGGTGGGGTGGAGGGGTTGGAGGGAGTGGGGGCGGAGGCGCTGGATGGGATGTGGAGAGAGGCCAAGGAGCGGGTTGGTTAGTGAGTTGGTGAAGGCGTGGCGAGCAGGAGGCGGATGGCTTGCTGGTAGGGCATGGGATCGATGGGGGAGGGGTCGACGACACGGATTTCTGCGTTTTGCTTGTAGGTTTTGAGCATGAGGGCGCGGAGGGTGAGGTGCTGGATGAAGTGAGTGACGAGCCATCGGTTAGGGGCGGCGGGGGTGAAGTCGAGTAAGACGGAGCCGCCGGGATAGAGGTGGGCAAAGATGCCGAAGCCGACGTTGACGGGGCGGAAGACGGTGGCGTCAAGATGGGTGAGATGGCCGGTGGCGGGGTCTATGGTGGCGTGGCCCTCAATGCCGGTTAGGACCTCCGAGGCCATGCTGGGTGGGCTCCAAGCGGGATTGGGGTGGAAGTCCAGGGCGATGGCGTTGGGGGGCTGCTGGGGGGAGTAGGTGAAGAGCATGGCATTCGGGATGAGCTTGATGATTTCCGCGGCCTGCTTTCTGGCGGAGCGCTCTGAACGGATGTGCCTGGTGAAGGCTGCGGGATCGTCAAGCATGAGCTGGAGGCGGGAGCGCTCGGCGTTGTCCTCGTCTGGTGTGAGGGGGCGGTTCTCTTTTTGAATGAGGCGGGCGACGGGGCCGTCGCGAGACTCGATGAGGTCGCGGAGGAGGTCGCCTTTGGGGTCGACGGAGTGGATGTGGTAGCGGAGGTAGGTGGTGTAGTCGGACAAATCCTGGAGTTGAGAGGCGATGGCTTTGTCGGCCCAGGCGTTGGGCGGGAGAGGTGCCTGGGCGCGGGTGTGTACGGTTGTGAGAACAAAGACGGCGGAGAGGAAGGAGGTTAGCGGGCGCATGAGCGTGAGTGGTATGACGTTTGAGGCACGGGGTAAGTTTTACGGTTTGCGCGGGGACGGAGGAGTGGGTATAGTTCGGGAAAGTGCGGGCTTGTGCAAGAGACTGCTCGAGGAGAATACAGGTTGATGAAGCCAGTCGAAGGTTCGACACTTATCGGGAAATCAGTGAGTATTCAAGGGCAGCTTACCGGGAGCGAAGATTTGTTTCTGGATGGTGCGTTTGAAGGAACGATTACGCTTTCGGAAAGCCGGCTGACGGTGGGGCCGAACGCTCGCATCAAGGCTGACCTGCATGTTCGCGATCTTATCGTGTTTGGGTTGGTGGATGGGAATGTCAGGGCTACGGGGCGGATCGAGCTGCGGCAAACGGCGGTGGTGAATGGGGATATTTTTGCGAGCCGACTGTCGATTGAAGAGAGTGCGTCTGTGCGGGGACGGGTGGAGTTGACGGGCGCTTCAGGCGAGTCGAAAGAGTAAGGGATGGGGCTGTTCGGGAGTAAGCAGGGGGATGCCAGTGCGCAGGGTGGGCGTATGCAGCGACACTCGAGTGGGTGGGCCGCGCTGTCACAACATCTGAAGGGTGCGGAGTCGCTGCGGGTGTTGGATATTGGGCCTACCTCCGCGGGGAATATCAACTTTGTGACGAACCTGGGGCATAGCATCTACATGGCGAACCTTGTGGAAGATGCGGCAAAGGCGGAGTACAAGACGGAAGAAGGATTCGACGTCGAGCGGTTTGTGCGGGTGAATATGGACTTCGCCGGGCGGGTATTCGACGTGGTGGCTTTCTGGGATACGGCGGACTACCTGCCGGACGTGCTGCTGCAACCTGTGGTTGACAGGATCTACGATGTGATGGAGCCGGGGGGGAAGTTACTGGGTCTGTTTCACTCGAAGACGACCGGTGATGAGACGGCATTTACGCGCTATCACCTGACCGATACAGAACAGGTAGAACTGCAGCGAGTGGGTGGGCACCCACTGTTACAGACTTATACGAATCGCCAGGTGGAGACGATGTTTTCTCGCTATGCCGGGTACAAGTTTTTTCTTGCGAAGGATGCATTGCGGGAAGTGCTTGTTACACGTTGAAAAAGGTCTCAGGAATTACCTGAGACCTTAGGGTGCAGTGCGAGGAGATTATTTTGCAGACTGCTTGCGGCGTTCCGCCCAGCGGCGCTTCATAGCTTCCGCGATGGCTGTTCTACCTTCTGGACTAAGCTTGCGCCTGCCTTTGACCGCTGGGGCGGGGGCGGCCGGGGTTGCGACGGATTTTCCGTTCTTGCTGCCCTTGGGACGGCCACGGCCGGTTCCGGCAGATTTAGCGGTAGGCTTGGTGCTTTTCTTGGCGGGACCCTTGGGTGTTCTGACCGGTTCAATGCCGGTTGCCAGCGCCTTCATCTGCTCTAGCTTGGCAATTTCTGCCTCAATTGCTGCAATTACTTCGGACATGGCCATTAGTCAAAGTCTCCTGTAACTAGCGACGAATTATTGTGTCGCGTTCGCCTTCCAGTTCTACTTATGAATCATAACAGGGTAGTTGAGGGTAGATGCTAAAGATCACCTTATGTGTCCACGACTTTTTAAATGAAAAGAGTTAGGATGCGAGGCGGGATGCTTAATTTTAGTTCTATACGAGTTATCAGCGGACGGGCCTGGGTTCTTGCGGGACTTTCTGCGTTGCTACAGATAGGTTCCTTTCCGATTGCCGGACCTTTGCCTTACTTGCGTAGTGGGCTTGGGTGGGTAGCCCTGGTGCCGTTGCTTTGTGCTCTTTGCTCGCGTGATGCAGATGGAAGGAGTTTGCGTGCTTCTTCGGCGGGTTGGCTGGGATACTTTTGTGGGGTGCTTTGGTATGCCGGGAACTGCTATTGGATTTACCAGACGATGTATCTTTACGGCGGATTGCCGAAGCCTGTAGCGCTGGTGATTTTATTTTTGTTTGCGCTTTATCTTGGGTTGTATCACGCGCTGTTCGGATGGCTGTTTGGAGTGCTGCGATCGAGTAAGGCCAGCGTGGCGGGTGCTTTCATCATGGCTCCTTTTGCGTGGGTTGCTGTGGAGCTTGCACGAGCGAGAATTACCGGATTTCCCTGGGACTTACTAGGTAACTCGCAGATCGATAATTTGCTGGTTACACGGATCGCGGTAGTTGCGGGGGTGATGGGCATCAGCTTTCTGGTGGTACTTGTCAATGCCGGCCTGGCGGGTGCGCTGTTACTGCGGGGCAGGCCGCGGTGGATCGCTGGAGTAAGTTGTCTCGCTGTCCTGGTGATTGCGATGGTAGGTGGTCGACTCCACGGGCTGGAGCAGGCGGGCCGTGATGTACCGATGGCTACGGCTGTTTTGATGCAAGACAATGTAGAGGTTGGTGCGGTTGGACGGGGTGTTGGGCCGGTCAATCCTGCTAACGAGATGAGGGACTACTCTTACCGGAGCTTGCACCCTGAGATGTCAGGAACGCAAGCAGTGGGTGGTGGACGACTTGTGGTGTGGCCCGAAGCTCCGTCTGAACTGCTGACGAACGATCCTTATTTCCGCCTGGCTATGAGCAAGCTGGCGCAGGCGGCCGATGCTCCTTTAATTATTGGGAGCATCGCCGTGGATTTGAGCGCCAGTACGGAGCGAGGGTACTTTGCGTATAACTCGGCTGCATGGTTCGATGCGGCAGGAGTTTATAAAGGGCATTACGACAAGATTCATCTGGTGCCGTGGGGTGAGTATGTGCCTTACAAGAAGCTGTTTGCCTTTGCGGATAAGTTGACCCAAGGGGTGGGTAATATGGACCCGGGAACGGAACGCAGGGTGTTTATTACAGGCGGGCATACTTATGGGGTGTTTATCTGCTACGAGTCTATTTTTGGCGATGAGGTGCGGGAATTTGTGAAGAGTGGCGCGGAGGTGCTGGTGAATATTTCTGATGATGGATGGTATGGCGATACCGGGGCTCCGTGGCAACACCTGAATATGGCTCGGATGCGTGCTATTGAGAACGATCGCTACGTGGTGCGGTCTACCAACACTGGTATTACTACGGTGATCGATCCACGCGGCCGGGTGGAGGTGGAAGCGCCGCGGCACGTTCGTGGGGCCTTTGCGTTTGGGTTTGGGTATGAAAGTGGGATGACGTTTTATACGCGGTTTGGCGATTGGCTGGCCTATCTATGTCTAGTTGTGACAGCGTTTGGGTTAGGGCTGACCCGTATAAGAAGGTTGTAGAATAGCGGTATGTTAAGTGATCTGGAATATCAGTACTCCCCGGTTCGTGACAGGGTTCGCGATCTGCGGGAGTATCTTTGACTCGGCGCGGCTGAGTCATGAGCTAAAAGTTGTTGAAGAGAAGATTGCCGATCCATCAGTGTGGGCCGATGCGGCGCGATCACAACCATTGATGAGAGAACGCAAGCGGCTTGAATCTTTGCTGGCCGACGATGCCGAATTGGCTCGACGAAGCGATGACATTGAAGCTTACTTTGAGTTGGCACGTGAGGGTGAGGACACGGAGCCTGACCTGGTGCGGGAAATACCTGCGCTGGTGGAGTATTCCGAGAAGCTCGAGTCGAAGACGATGCTTTCGGGCGAGACGGACATGCTGAATGCGATCGTGGTGGTGCATCCGGGGGCGGGTGGGACGGAGAGCCAGGACTGGGCAGAGATGCTGATGCGGATGTATATCCGGTGGGGGGAACGACAGCATTTCAAGGTCGATGTCAATGAGATTCAGGATGGGGATGAAGCTGGGATTAAGTCAGCTACCTTCACGATTTCCGGGGAGTTTGCGTTTGGATTGTTGAGTGGGGAGACGGGCGTTCATCGGCTGGTGAGGATCTCTCCGTTCGACTCAGCGAAGCGGCGGCATACGAGCTTTGCGAGTGTGTTTGTGAGCCCGGAAATCGATGACACGATCACGATCGATATCAAGCCGGACGACTTGCGAATCGATACGTATCGATCTGGCGGGAAGGGTGGGCAGCATGTGAATACGACTGACTCCGCGGTGCGTATTACGCATCTTCCAACGGGGCTGGTTGCGGGGTGCCAGAACGAGCGGTCGCAACATAAGAATAAAGAACGGGCGATGAAGATGCTGCGCTCGCGGCTGTACGAGTATGAGCTGGATAAGAAGAAGGCAATTACCCGGAAGCTGGAAGATAGCAAGCTGGATATTGGGTTCGGGTCTCAGATAAGGAGTTACGTTCTGCAGCCTTATCGGATGGCGAAGGACTTACGGACGCGGGTGGAAGTTGGGGATGTGGATAAGGTTCTGGATGGAGACCTGGAACCGTTTATTCGGGGCTTTCTGCGGATGAGACGGGAGGGTAATCTGCCGGCTGCGGTGGATGCCGAGGATGACCTCTAATGACCAAGGGACGAATATAAGTTCTTCGAGGGTTCTTGTGCATCGAATGAGCTGAGGTGATGGATGGCTGACGAGGCTGTGCTGAAGCAGGTGCTGGCGCTGTTGGAGGGTGGCCAGGCGCATGTGGGTTTTGAGAAGGCAGTAGCTGATTTTCCGGTGGAGGCTCGTGGATTGGTGCCGCAAGGATTGCCATATTCTGCCTGGCAGTTGGTGGATCACATGCGTATTACGCAGAGGGATATTCTGAATTTCAGCGCGCCTCCTACTGGTGGGTACCATGGGCTGAAGTGGCCTGAGGCTTATTGGTCGAAGGTGGCGGTGCCTCCGTCGCAGGGAGCATGGGATGGTGCGATTGCCGACATTCTTGAGGATCGGGCGAAGTTTGTGGCACTGATGACGCGGCCTGGGGTTGATCTGCATCGTCCTTTCCTTTGGGGTGATGGGCAGACTTTGTTTCGAGAGGCGCTTCTGATTGCGGACCATAATGCCTATCATGTTGGTGAACTTGTGATGCTGCGGCGGTTGCTGGGTGTGTGGGAGGCGGGATGAACGAGCCGGATGTGATGCGGGCGATGTTGCGGGCTAAGACGATTGCGGTGATTGGTATCTCTGAAGATGCTAGTAAGCCGAGTCATTATGTTTCTTTGGCGATGCAAGGGTCAGGGCATCGGATTTTGCCGGTGAATCCTATGGTGGCGTTTGTGCTGGGCGAGAGGTGTTACGCGTCGTTAGCGGAGTTGCCGGAGAAGCCTGAGCTGGTGAATGTGTTTCGATTGCCGAAGTACGTTCCCGCTATCGTGGAAGAGATGATTGCACTGGGGCTCGATCAGCTTTGGGTGCAGCAGGGGATCGTGCATGCGGAGGCTGCGGCCAAGGCGGAAGCGCATGGAATCAAGGTGGTGATGGATCGTTGTTTGATGGTGGAGAGCCGGCGGTGAAGGCTGGGGACTACACTTATTGGGATATGAGTCACGTTAGACAATTTTGTTGGATTTTGATGATGTTGCTTACGGTGGGTGCCGTGGGTCAGGTGCAGGAGCTTGGGGACGGTGGGCCGGGGCCGGTGAAGGGACAGCATGTGACGGTGGAGTTGGTGTCGCTGGCGCCGGGGATCTCGCCGGGTGGGACAGCTACTGTGGGGCTGGTGATTACGCTGGAGCAGCACTGGCATGTGTACTGGGTGAACGCCGGGGATGCTGGGACGCCGCCGAAGATCAAGTGGACGCTGCCAGAAGGGATTACGGCTGGACCGATGCAGTTCGCGGTGCCGATGCGGCTGCCAAATGGGCCTTTGATGGATTACGGGTACGAGGATACTGCTGCGTTTCCGGTGACGATCTCGGCGGCTGCGGGGTTGAAGCCTGGGCCGGTCAAGCTGGACGCGGCGGTGACGTGGCAGGTTTGCCGTGAGGTTTGCATCCCGGGGAAAGCGCACCTGGGGTTGACGTTGCAGGTGGCTGCGGGGAGCGCGGTTGGGCAGCCTGTCGGTGCGCTGGGCGAGGCGCTGCACGACGAGCCGAAGGCACTGCCGGAGCGGATGAAGTTCAGCGTGATGGGCGGAGCGAAGGAGTTTGTGCTCACGCTGAAGACCGGTGGCGCGGAAGAAGATGCGGAGTTCTATCCGATCGATCCGGATGTGGTGGAGAACGCAGCGGACCAGGTGGTGGAGACGCTGCCGGATGGTGTGAGGCTGCGAGTGATGCGGTCGCTCGATCCTGGTGCTCCGAACCCTTTGCCGGCGACGTTGCATGGGGTGATCAAGCTCTCGGATACTGAGTTTTACGATGTTTCGGCTGCTGTGGTGCCTGGGGAGGTGGCACCGGTCGCGGGTGCAGCGAAGGGTGCGGGTGGGACTGAGAAGGTCACGGTGGTGAGTGCGATTGGGCTGGCGTTTCTGGGTGGGATCATCCTGAACCTGATGCCTTGTGTGTTTCCGGTGCTGTTCCTGAAGGGGCTGGCACTTGTGCAGTCGGGTGGTGAGGAGCGGAAGCGGCTGCGTGGGCATGGGCTGGTGTATACGTTGGGCATCCTGTTTTCTTTCTGGGTGATTGTGGGGGTGCTGCTGGGTTTGCGGGCTGGTGGAAGCCAGGCTGGCTGGGGATTTCAGCTGCAGTCTCCGGTGTTTATTGCGGTGCTGGCTGCTGGGCTGTTCTTCTTTGCGTTGTCGCTGGCTGGGCAGTTCGATCTGGGGCTCTCGCTGACGAGCGCTGGTGGTGAGCTGGCGAAGAAGGAAGGTTATGCAGGCAGCTTTTTTACGGGTGTGCTCGCGACGGTGGTGGCTACACCTTGTACTGCTCCGCTGATGGGTGCGGCGATCGGGTTCGCGCTGGCGCAGCCTGCTGGTGTGACGTTTGCTGTGTTTACCGCGCTGGGACTGGGTCTGGCTTTGCCTTATCTGTTGCTTACGTTGCAGCCTGCGTGGACTCGAATCTTGCCTCGTCCGGGTGCGTGGATGGAGGTGCTGAAGCAGTTGACTGCGGTTCCACTTTTTGGGACGGTGATCTGGCTGGCATGGGTTTATGGACGGTTGTATACGTCGGATAGTGGCGCTGGATCGGACCATATGGCACGGCTGCTGTGGTGCTTCCTGGTGCTGGCGGTGGCGGGCTGGACGCTCGGCCGGTGGCCGGCGAAGTGGGGTTCGGCGGTGGCTGCTTTGGTGCTGGTGGCGCTGGCGCTGGCGATCCCGTTGACGGAGAGTAGGAAGGAAGTGCAGGTCTGGCAGCCTTACTCGCAGGCTGCTTTGGACGCTGCGCAGGCTGGTGGGAAGCCAGTGTTCATCGACTTCACGGCTGCGTGGTGCTTGAGCTGCCAGGTGAATGAGAAGGTGGTGCTGAAGTCCAGTGAGGTGCAGAAGGTGCTGGCGGAGAAGCAGTTTGTGCTGCTGCGTGCGGACTGGACTCAATACGATGAAGGGATTACGAAGGAGCTGGCTAGCATTGGGAGGAGTGGAGTTCCTACGTATGTGATTTATGGCAAGGGTGGTGCGGTGGATGTGCTGCCTGAGCTGCTGACGAAGGATCGGGTGCTGGAGGCTATCGGGAAGGATACGAAGTAGGGGGTGGCCCCCCCGTACTTTGGGGGCAAAATCTTGATTCGACTGGGGTTGTGGGTGCATGGGGGGGCGCTCCTTTCCTGGGGGCATGGAAAAAGCCCCGGGTGAGCCCCGGGGCTTTGTTTGAGTATGGTTTAAGTTTATCGGATTGGCGGGGGTGAATACGCCAACTATTTTTGGGTATTTTTTGGCGTGTTTGTTGGGGTTTCGAGGTTTTGCACAGGGGTTGGGGGTTGACAGGATTTTTTGGGAGTCCGAAAGGCAAAGACGGACGCAGAGTGCGCGGAGATCCGCAGAGTACGCGAAGGAAGGCAACAACAAGAACAACAGGGGATTCCATTCGGGAATGACAAACAGAAGAACAAGCAACGGCAACTGCCAATACTGAGATTCTGGCTTCGCCAGAATGACGGCGGGGTGTGGGGGCTTGGGGCTTCGGGGCGGGATGGGGCGGGATGGGGCGGGGCTTGGGGGCTTATTAGGGGCGTGTAAGGGCGTGTAGGGGCGTGTCTCGGGGCGGGGCTTTGGGGCGGGGCTTTGGGCGGGGTGGGGGCTGGGGGCGGTTGGGGCGGTGTTTGGGGCGGGGCTTAGGGTCTTGTGGGTGGGATGGTAAGCGTTGAGGTGGGGTGATTAGTTCGAGGAGTAACCCCAGGTCACGCAATGAGGCCGCGTGGCCTGGGGCACCCCATGCTTGCTGTGGGTATGGGGTTAGGGGAGGATGGCGATTTTGCCGGTTACCTTGCGGGCGGCCATGTCTTCTAGGGCCTGGGGGGTTTCTTTCAGGGTGTAGGTGCGGGAGACGTGGGGGGTTAGCTTGCCTGCTTGGATGGCCTGGACGATGGCTTCGAGGTCTTGTGCCCACTGGGTGGGTTGCTGCTGGACGTAGGCTCCCCAGAAGACGCCGACTACCGAGGCTCCTTTGAGGAGGGGGAGGTTTAGGGGGAGGGAGGGGATGTCGCCGGCGGCGAAGCCTACGACGAGGTGGCGGCCGCGGAAGGCGATGGAACGGAAGGCGGGTTCGGTGTAGGGGCCGCCGACGGGGTCGTAGATGACGTCGGGGCCGGCTTTGCCGCAGGTGCGTTTGATGGCGGCGCGGAGGTCTTCCTGGGTGTAGTCGATAAGTTCGTCGGCTCCGTTGGCTTTGCAGATTGCCAGTTTTTCTGGGGTGCTGGCAGCGGCTACTACTTTGGCGCCCAGCATTTTGCCGATCTGGATGGCGGCGAGGCCTACGCCGCCTGCGGCACCGAGGACGAGCATGGTTTCATGGGGCCGGAGGGCGGCGCGATCGAGGATAGCGTGCCAGGAGGTGCCGTAGGCGAAGAGGAAAGTGCCGGCGATCTCTTTGGGGAGGGTGGCGGGGAGGCGAAAGCAGGCGGCGGCGGGGAGGGCGATCTGCTGGGCGAAAGCGCCGGTCTGGCAGAGGGCTACGACGTGGTCGCCTACGGAGAGAGTGGTGACTTCTGAGCCGATCTGGAGGACTGTGCCGGTGATTTCGGCTCCGGGGATGAAGGGGAGCTCGGGGACCATCTGGTATTTTTTCTGGATCATGAGGACGTCGGGGAAGTTGACGCCGGCGGCGGTGATCTGGAGGAGGACTTCGTTGGGCTTGGGGGTTGGGTCGGGGAGGGTTTCCAGGGTGAGGGTTTGGGGTGGGCCCCAGGTTTTGCAGACTATGGCTTGCATGGGGGGAACTTTAGCAGGGCGGGGGTGTTCGTGGCAAAATGGGCGAAACCCAAAGGCGAACGCGGCGGCGCGGCGGTCCGCGGCGGCGCGGCGAAGGGCAAAAGCGCGAAAGGCAACGGCAAGAACAAGCAACGGCAAATACGGGGATTCTTCGCTTCGCTCAGAATGACGCTTGGTCTGGTGGACGTTTGGGGATGGGTAGTGAGTAACCCCACGATAACTCGCCTCTGGCTCGTGATCATGGGGCACCCGGGGGCTAGTCGGGTTGGGATTTGAGGGCTTTGATTTCTTCGAGGCGCGCTGCTAGTTGGCGTTCGCGGCCTTCTTGCGTGGGGTGGTAGTACTGGCGGTCTTTGAGGGAGTCGGGGAGGCATTGCATGTTGGTGAGTTTGTGCTCGTGGTCGTGGGCGTATTGGTAGTCGCGGCCGTAGTCGAGGGACTGCATGAGTTTGGTGGGGGCGTTGCGGAGATGGAGGGGGACGGGTTCGGCCAGGGTGGATTGGAGGTCGCGTTTGATTTCGTTGTGGGCTTTGTAGACGGAGTTGGATTTGGGGGCGAGGGCGAGGTAGACGACGGCCTGGGCGAGGGCGAGGTCGCCTTCAGGCGAGCCGAGGAAGTGCATGGCGTCGCGGGCGGAGAGGCAGAGGTTGAGGGCTTCGGGGGCGGCGAGGCCGATGTCCTCGACGGCCATGCGGACGATGCGGCGGGCGCAGTACATGGGGTCTTCGCCGGAAGCGAGCATGCGGGTGAGCCAGTAGAGGGCGGCGTCGGGGTCTGAGTTGCGGACGGATTTGTGGAGGGCGGAGATGAGGTCGTAATGCTGCTCGCCGGACTTGTCGTAGAGGAGGAGGCGGCGTTGGGTGGCTTCGGCGGCTTGTTCCTGGGTGATGGTGGATGCGTGTGCGGCCTGGGTTAGGTGGGCTGCTACTTCGAGGGCGTTGAGGGCTGTGCGGGCGTCGCCGGAGGCGTAGTTGGTCAGGAGGGTTAGGGCTTCGGGGGTGATGGTCAGGGTTGTGGAAAGCGTGGTCTCCGGTACACCGTGATTTGTGGCTGAAAGGGTCAAGGTCCTGGGGCTCATTTCAGGCTCTCGGGGTCCTTCGACTCCGTGTGCCGATGAGACGGGCGCACTCCGCTCAGGATGACGGCTTTCTTCTATTTTGTAGGTGAGAAGGGCTCGTTGGAGGAGAGCTTCGATGTCTTGCGGGGTCAGGGGTTGGAGGGTGTAGACGCGGCAGCGGGAGAGGAGGGCGGCGTTGAGCTCGAAGGAAGGGTTTTCTGTGGTGGCGCCGATGAGGCGGATGGTGCCGCGCTCGACGTAGGGGAGGAAGGCGTCCTGCTGGGCCTTGTTGAAGCGATGGATTTCGTCGACGAAGAGGATGGTGCGGGAGCCGTGGTGGGCTAGTTTTTCGGCTTGCGCCATGACGGTTTTGATTTCTTTTATGCCGGAGAGGACGGCGGAGAACTCAATGAAGGAGGAGTTGGTGAGGTGGGCGATGATTTTGGCGAGGGTGGTTTTTCCGACGCCGGGGGGGCCCCAGAGGATGATGGAGGTGGGGTCGTCGGTGTCGATGGCGAGGCGGAGGGGTTTGCCGGGGGCGAGGAGGTGTTGCTGGCCGGCGTAGTCGGCCAGGGTGGTGGGGCGCATGCGCTCGGCCAGGGGGGTGGTTGTGATCGGGTTGGTGGGGGTTTGGTCTTCGAAGAGGTTCATGCTGGGTTCAAGGATACTCGGGAGGGAGTAAGCCCAGGTCACGCGATGATGCCGCGTGGCCTGGGGCACCCCAGACTCGGTCTTTGGGACAGGGAGTAACCCCACCTTACGCGATACGGCCCGCGTGAGATGGGGCACCCGAGACATTTTGGTGAGTCATCGGCTGCTGCGTTGGCGGGAGGTTTCGTAGAGGAGGAGGGAGGCGGCTATGGCGGCGTTTAGGCTTTCGACCGGGCCGGGGGTTGGGATGGTGATGGAGCCGGTGGCGAGGGAGAGCCAGGTGGGGTCGAGGCCGGCGCCCTCGTTGCCGATGAGGAGGGCGGTGGGGAGGGTCAGGTCGATCTGGTGGGCGGGGAGGGCGTTGTGGGGGGTGGCGGCGAGGATTTGGATTGGGCCGAGGGTTTGGAGGGTTTCGGGGGTGATGTGGGCGAGGGGGAGGCGGAAGGCGGTGCCGGCGGAGGCTCGGATGGCTTTGGGGTTCCAGGGCGAGACGGTGTTGGGGGTGGTGAGGAGGCCGGTGGCTCCGAAGGCGAGGGCCGAACGGATGAGGGTGCCGAGGTTGCCGGGGTCTTGCAGGGCTACGGCGACGACGATGAGGGTATTGCGAGTGAGCATGCTGGCGACGGTGCTGATGGGGGGGACGAGGAGGGCGGCGATGCCCTGGGGGGTCTGGGTGTCGGAGATGGAGGCGAAGACGTCTGGGGCTAGGCGGAGGATTTCTATGTTGTGGGGGAGCGAGGCGGGGATTGGGGTTCGTTCGGCGAGGAAGATGGTTTTGATGGCCTGGTTGGTGGTGAGGGCGGCTTCGAGGAGGTTGGGGCCTTCAATGGCGATGAGGCCCTGGGCCAGGCGTTGCTGGCCGAGGATGGCGGCGCGGAGTTGCTTGACGCGGGGGTTGGCTCGGGAGGTGAGGAGGTCGGGCATGCTGGGTTTGAGTTTACGCGGAAGAGCAAGGGCAAGAACAAACGCAGATCCCTACGGGATGACAAACAAAAGGGCAACGGCAAAAGCAAACGCAAAGGCAAACGCAGATTCCCTTCGGGAATGACAAAGGGGCGGAATGACAAAGGGCGGGAATGACAAAGGAGTGGTTGTGGTAAGTTGTGGGTTTGGGGGAATGACTTGACGGCGGAGATGCTGAGGATCGATCCGGATGAGCCGGAACCGGAGTTGATCGAGGTGGTGGTGAAGAGCCTGGAGAGCGGGCAGGTGGTGGCGCTGCCTACGGATACGTTCTATGGGCTGGCGGTGGATCCGGTGAACCTGCGGGCGGTGGAACGGATTTACGACTTGAAGATGAGGGCGAAACACAAGCCGCTGAGCCTGCTGGTGGCGGACGTGGATCAGGCTTACTCGCTGGCGCGGGCATGTGATGATGCGTTCGACCGGCTGGCGGAACGGTTCTGGCCGGGGCCGCTTACGTTGATTGTGAAGGCGGGGAGCCGGCTGCCGCTGCGGGTTACCGCGATGACGGGGAACGTGGCGCTAAGGGTGCCGGAGGCGGCGATTGCGCGGGCTGTGGTGAAGCGGCTGGGGTTGCCGATAACCGCTACCAGCGCGAATTTGCAGGGGATGCCGGAGTGTACGTATGCCGGGGGGGTGAGGGATCAGCTGGGAGGGATGATTCCGCTGATTGTGGATGGTGGGCCTACGGGTCGGGCGGTGGGGACGACGATTGTGGATTTGAGCCATGGGGATAACTCGTGGAGCATTTTGCGGGAGGGCGCGGTTCCTACGCACGAGATCGCCCTGTGTTTGCAGCGGTAGGGAGGGAGGGCGATGAGGAGGTTTCTGGTCTGGTGCTTTTTGCTGGTGCTGGCCGTGGCGGGGGCTTGGTGCTGGTGGGTGGTCCACGAGATCAACACGGTGGCGGCAGAGGACCAGGCGCGGGCGGCGGATGCGATTGCGGTGTTTGGGGCGGCGGAATATAACGGCCGGCCGAGCCCGGTTTATCATGCGCGGCTGGATCATGCGGTGTCGTTGTATGAGAAGCAGATTGCGCCGGTGGTGATTACGCTGGGGGGTGGAGGGGATAAGGATTCAGGCAAGACGGAGGGTGGGGTGGGGAGGGATTACCTGCTGGCGCAGGGGGTGCCGCTGACGGGGATTATTGCGGAGACGCAATCGGTGGATACTGGGGAGCAGGCGGTGCGGCTGGCGGCGATTGCGCGGGAGCACGGGATGCGGCATGTGGTGGTGGTGAGCGATGGGACGCATTTGTTTCGGATACGGGCGCTGTGTGAGCGGGAGGGGCTGGATGTTTATACGTCGCCGCGGGGGAGTTTTGGGCGGATTTCGGATTGGGATTTGGGGTTGCGGTACTGGCACGAGGTGGTGGGGTATACGCTGCTGCGGATGGGGGTGAGTGAGGGTGGGGAGCATCGGTGGCTTGATGACTAGGGCGAATACGAAACGGTGTGTGGTTCGTCCAACGGGGGAGCATTTACAATGAGACTGTGGTTCGGACGAGAGTGTTCGCGGGAGTGGTTTTGTACTTAGAGCGTAAAGTTTTGATGGGGCGGGTTGGGGTTTTGGCGATGGGTGTGGTGGCGAGCGGTCTGCTGGCTGGCTGCGGCAGTACGTATCGTCCGGTGGTGACGTCGATCAACCCGGTGGGGCCGGCAGCGCAGCCGACGAAGTATGCGGTGGCGATCGCGAGCACGGGTACTTCGTCTGCGGGGCTGGTGACGATTGTGGACGTGGCGGGCGATACGATTCTAGATACGACCGCGGTGGGGGTGAACCCTTACTACCTGAACCTGGATTCGGGCGGCGGCGAAGGTTACGTGCTGAGCCCGAACGGGACGCTGAATAGCTTTGCGATTTCGACGAGCCTGCGGGCGAGCGATGTGTTGACGACAACGCTGCCGGCAGGGGCGAATGCGGCGTCGATCTACTCGCAGGGGATGTCGCTTTACATTGCGCAGCCGGGGCTGGCGTCTGTGGGGCAGTTCCAGAGCTTGCCGCCGACGATCAAGAGCGTGCTGCCTACGGGGGCGGCGGTGTATACGGTTGGATCGACGAGCGGGGTGCGGGCTTATGCGCTGGTTCCGGGTGCGGCGGGCGCTGCGGGGATGGCGGCGGCGATCGAGACGGGGACGAATACGGTTTCGGCGCAGATTCCGGTGGGAATCAACCCGGTGTACGGCGTGATGAGTGTGGATAACTCGTTTTCTACGCCGCCGGCGCGGCGGGCTTTTGTGCTGAATCATGGGTCGAACACGGTGAGCGTGATCAATGCGCAGACCAATGCGCTGGATACGTTTACGCAGAATGGGGTTTCGACGAGTACGATTCCGGTGGGTATTGGGCCGATCTGGGCCGACCTGGCGCCTACGCTGCAGGAAGTGGTAGTGGCGAACAGCGGTGATGGTACGACTCCGGGGACGTTGAGCATCATCAGCATTCCGCTGTGCTCTGGGGCGACAGTGGTGACGAACCCGAACTGCGACCCGAACAATCCGACCGATGCGGTGGGGTTTGGGACGCTGGTGGCGAATGTGCCTGTCGGGGTGAACCCGGTGATGGTGAGCGTGCTGCAGGATGGGACGCGGGCTTACGTGGCGAACGCGGGGAATGCGGCGGCGGGGATTGCGGGATCGGTGAGCGTGGTGAACCTGACGACGAACACGGTGACGGCTACGATTGCGGGGGCAACCTCGACGAATCCGGCGGACCTGCTGGTGCATGGGCATCCGGCTTATATTGCGGCTACTACGGGGACGCCTAGCGGGAAGGTTTATGTGACTTCGCTGGATGCGAACGATCTGACGATTATTCGGACGGATACGGACCAGGTGGAGACGCATCTTGCGCTGCAGGGGACGGGGATTTCGGTGAGGGTGAATCGGCAGTAAGGGTGTGGGAAGCCAGGTCGAGGCCTATACATTGCCCTCAGCGGCTAAAGCCGCGTTCTTTCTACACACCTTTCGGCACGGCTGAAGCCGTGCCCTTAAGCAAAACAGTGGTGGTCGCGGCTTCCTTCGGTTTGGGGTAGATGTAGATTTCTGGAATGACAAAGGGTCGTTCAGTGAACGGCCCCATGCCCAGCCCCTATGCCACTTGGGTGATGGGTGGTTGGCTCAAAGAGTAACCCCACCTCACGCGGTACTGCTCGCGTGAGATGGGGCACCCGAGATTCTTTGGGTTGGGTTAAGAGGCGGTGCCTTTGAGGATGATGGGGAGGGTGGGTTGGTTGGAGCCCTCGTCGTACTCGATGGTGACGCCGAAGGTGCGGGCGTTTATGCCTTTGGGGATGGGAGGCAGGACGACGCTGGCGTTGCCGTTAGCGTCCGGCTTGAAGGTGCCGGCGGGGATGGCGTCGTGGCCGTCTGATGGGATGACCCAGAGCTCGTAGGTGCGGGCGGGAGCCAGGGGTGCGAGATTGGAGGCGAGGAAGATGAGCGAGCCCTTGTCAGCGATGTAGCTTGCGCGGCCCTCCGGCGGGGGGTGGATGCCGGTGCTGGTGAGGACGACGTGGACGGCGGAGGGATCCTTGACGGTGTCCATGAGGGTGGCGGCGAGGTCTTCAGAGACCTGGGCGGCCTGGGCGCTCTGGGTGAGCGAGGTGTGATCCTGCATGGCGACGGTGCGGAAATGCTCCTCCTGTTGGTGGAGGTTGACGAAGGCGACCGCGAGGCCGGCGGCGAGGGCCCAGCCGACCCAGGGAAGTGTACGGGAGACTACGGACTTTTTCGGGGCGTCTTCGGAATCAAAGGCGAGGACGGGGCGCGGGGTGTAGGTAGAGGCTTCCTGCTGTGGGAGCAGGTGGGCGGGGATGGCTTTCTTCTCGCGGGCGACGTGCTTCATGAGGCGCTGGCGGGCGAGGGCCGGCGGGGAGTGCATTTCAGCGGTGAGGGCGAAATGGGCGAGGTCCCCGTAGAACTCTGAGAGCACACGGCGGGCTTCCGCGGAGTGCTGGAGGTGCAGGCTCATTTCAGCCATTTCATCCGGCGGGAGGAGCTGCATCGCGTAGAGTGCGAGATCGTCAGGGTCGATGTGTTTGACAGGAATCATGACTGGAAAGCCTTTCTCAAGGTAAGCAGAGCACTGCGGATCCTCGTTTTTACTGTTCCTAAGGGGTCACCAGTCATTTCAGCGATCTCGGAATGTGTAAGTCCGTCAAAGAACGCCATTTCCAATGTCTTTCGCTGCTCTGTTGGCAGGAGAGTGATGGCGGCGCGGGTTTTTTCCATCATGAGTGAGCGTTCGGCCTCATCGGCAAGGTTGAACGGGGAAGCGAGGGCGATTTCATCGATGACTTCTGTGGGACGTTTGCGGCGGAGCGAATCGATGGAACGGTTGCGTGAGACGACTGCGAGCCAACCACCGAGCGAGCCGCGGGTGGCGATAAAACCGTCCGGGCTGCGCCAGATTTGCATGAAAATCTCCTGGAGAACGTCTTCAGCGGAAGCGGGATCGCGAAGTACGCGAAGTGCGACCGAGTAGACGACTTTGGAGTAGCGGTCGAAGAGGGATGCCATTGCTTGTTCGTCGCCGCGTTGGACCAGGGCTAAAAGAGCGGCGTCATCCGCGACGGACGGCGATGGCATGTTCAGGACTCCCGTTTCTCTGTACATTAAACGTATCCACGGCGAAAGCAGATTGTTTGCCTTGCCGACTTTCTGTCGCATGGTGCAACCGTTCAGGCGACTAACTGTTGGTGCGACGGTTCAATCCTGACTTTATAGGGTTTGGTGCGATTGCGGAAGGATTGGGTTCGACGGGATGAAGATGCGGTTGGATAAGTTGTTGGTGGAGCGGGGTTTTGCGCAATCGCGAGAACGGGCGCAGGCGCTGATTCTGGCGGGACGAGTGCTGGTTGAGGAGCAAAAAGTAACCAAGGCGGGGGCGCCGGTGGGGGAATCTGCCGTGGTGCGCCTGCTGGGTGAGGATATGAAGTTTGTGGGGCGGGGTGGGTTGAAGCTGGAAGGGGCGCTCGAGACGTGGGGGATCAGCGTGGAGAGGCTGGCTTGCCTGGATGTGGGGGCTTCTACCGGCGGGTTTACGGATTGCATGCTGCAGCGGGGGGCGCGGTCGGTGCTGGCGATCGATACGGGGTACGGGCAGATTGCGGAGAAACTGCGGCGGGATGAGCGGGTGGAACTGATGGAGAAGACGAATGCGCGGTTGCTGGAGGAGGATGCGCTGAGTGGGCGGGGAATTGAGTTTTTTGCGATGGATGTGAGCTTTATTTCTGCCACGCTGGTGCTGCCGGCGGTGCTGGGAGCGCTAGGGAAAGGGTGGCGCGGGACGGCGGTGGTGCTGGTGAAGCCGCAGTTCGAGGCGGGGAAGGCGGCGGTGGGGAAGGGTGGAATTGTGCGGGACGATGCGGCGCGGCAGTTTGCGGTGGATCGGGTGGTGGATTGCGTGGATGTGCTGGGCGGGGTGGAGCTGGCGTTGATCGACTCGCCGATACGGGGGATGGAAGGGAACCATGAGTACCTGCTGCGGGCGGTTTGGGCGGGGTAGACTGGATGGAATATGTATAAGGCCGCGATTATTTCCAAGCCGCAGAAGCCTGAGGTTGCGACGCTTCTGCCTGAGTTGATGGAGTGGCTGCGACGGCATGGGTATGAGTCGCTGCTGGATATGGATAGTGCGGCTTACCTGGGGGTGCCGGGGTTCGACCGGAATGCGCTGCCGGCTGAGGGGCCGGGGCTGGTGATTGTGCTGGGGGGGGATGGGACGCTGCTTTCGGCGGCGAGGAGTTTTGCGGGGACGAAGACTCCTATTTTGAGCGTGAATCTGGGGTCGCTGGGTTTTTTGACGGAGATTCCGCTGAGCGATCTGTATCAGACGCTGGAGCTTTGGTGCGAGGGTGTGGCGGATATCGACCTGCGGGCGATGATGAATGCACGGCTGCTAAGGGATGGGGTTCTGCTGCGGGAGTGGGACGCGCTGAACGATGTGGTGGTGGCGAAGGGAACGATCGCGCGGATGGCGGATTATCGGGTGGGGATCGATGACCAGCTGGTGGCTACGTTCAGGGCGGATGGGGTGATCGTTTCGACGCCTACGGGGTCAACTGCTTATAATCTGGCGGCGAATGGGCCGATTGTGATGCCTAGTGTGAGCTGCATGGTGGTGACACCGATTTGTCCGCATCTGCTGACGATTCGGCCGATTGTAATGCCGGGGGAGTCGAGTGTTTCGATCCGGGTGGAGGGGGTTCCGAACCAGATTTACCTGACGGTGGATGGGCAGGAAGCGGTGGAGTTGATGCTGGGGGATGAGGTGGTTTGCCGGCGGTCGGGGAGTAGTGTGCGGCTGCTGCGGCTGCGGCCGAATGGGTTGTTCAATGTGCTGCGGAGTAAGTTGAAGTGGGGGGTTCGGTAGGTTCGTGACGACCCCAGGTCACGCGATAGGGCCGCGTGGCCTGGGGCACCCCAGACCGTTCCTGGTTTTTGCTAGCGGATTTTGATGATGGGTTGGACGGGGTGGCAGAAGACTTTGCCGTGGGCGAGGGCGATGCGGCGCTGGGCCAGGGCGGCCATTTCGGGGTCGTGGGTGACCATGACGATGGTGTGGCCCTGGTGGTGGAGGTCGGTGAGGAGCTCGGCTACTATTTTCTGGTTGACGTGGTCCAGGTTGCCGGTGGGTTCGTCGGCGAGAAGGATGGGGGGGTTGTTGATGAGGGCGCGGGCGATGCAGACGCGCTGCTGCTCGCCGCCGGAGAGCTCGGAGGGGAGATGGGTGGCGCGGTCGGCGAGGCCTACGCGTTTGAGGGCTGTCAGGGCTTCGGATTCGTCTGTGGTGGAGTGAAAGTATTGGGCGAGCATTACGTTTTCCAGCGCTGACAGGTAGGGGATTAAGTGGAACTGTTGGAAGATGAAGCCGATTTTTTCCGAGCGGAAGCGGTCAAGCTCCTTGGGGTTGAGGGTGGTGAGGTCGCGGTTGTCGATTTTGAGGGAGCCGCAGGTGGGGCGGTCGAGGCAGCCGAGGAGATTGACGAGGGTGGATTTGCCGGAGCCGGAGGGGCCGGTGATGGCGACCCACTCGCCGGCGACGATCGAGAAGGTGGCGTCGGCGAGGGCGCGGACGATGCCGGTGCGGGCGGTGTAGTCGCGGGAGACGTTGTCGAGAGCGATGACGGCGCACTCGTCACGGGTGGTGGAGGCGGGGCTGGGGAGATGGGTGACGACTTCTGCCATGGGACTATTATTCCCCTTTCAGGATGGCGGCGGGTTGGAGATCGCGGAGGGCGCGGAGGGGGAGGGTGGCGGCGAGGGCGGCGATGATCAGGTTTAGAGCGAGGGCGATGGGGAGGACGGACAGGCGAGGATAGGTGGGGGTGCCGAAGTTGAGCTGACTGATGGTGTACGCGGCGAGCGAGCCGAGGAGGTAGCCCAGGGCGACGCCGGCGAGGGCGAGGGCGAGGGTTTCAAGCAGGAAGAGGCGGAGGAGGTGAGAGGCGGGGGAGCCGAGGGCTTTCATGAGGGCGAAGTCGCGGCGGCGCTCGAGGACGGAGGCGGAGAGGGTGGAGAGGACGGAGATGGCGACGGTGAGGGCGATGAGGAGCACGGCGGCGAACATGAGGGAATGGGTGCGGTCGACGATTTGGGATTCGCCTTGGACTAGCTGGCGGATGGGGGCGATCTGGGCTGCTGGGAAGGCCTGGTGGAGGCGGGTGAGGGCGTTCTCGACGGCCTGGGTGCCGCCGGGGATCTGGATTTCGAGGACGGTGGGTCTGATGCAGTGTGCGCCTTGGCCTCCTTCAGGTGGGACGTCGGTTATGGTGAGAGCGCAGAATGCGGCGAGGTCCATGTAGATGCGGCTGTCTTCTTCACCGCCGGTTTGGAGGTGAGTGACTGCAACGTCGGGCTGAATGGAAAGGGTGTTGGTGCCATAGGTGAATTTCAGGTGTCGCTCGTCTGCAATGAAGCCTGCTGCTTTCTCGCCGAGCAGAACGCCCCGGTCGATTCCGCTGCTGTCTTGTTCCGGCCAGGACTTTACCTGCCACCAGGGATCCATGATGCGGACAGCGGCCAGATCTGTGCCGACGACCACTACGGGTGTGCCACGGTCCGTGGTGGCTACGGCGTAAGCGAATGGAACGACCCGTGCGCCACCCCCGACTGTCGTCTGGGCAAGGTAGTCAGAGTTTGGATTGGCGGAAAGGTTGGGGTCGGTCAGAACGATGTTGGCACCGAAGGAACGGAATTCTTTGTGGAGTTTCTGGTCGAGGGAGGCGTAGAGGGTTAGGAGAGCGGTGGCGATGGCGGCGGAGACCGTGAGGGCTGTGAGGGCGGAGAGGCTGCGGGAGCGGCGGTGGAGGAGGGAGCGGCGGAGTAGGGTGGTGAGGGTCATGAGGTTGGGTGAGGGTTTGGGGTGGACCCACTCATCACGGTGAGACTGTGATGAATGGGGCACGGATTTGAGGTAAGTTGGGCGAAGGGCAAACGCAGATTCCCTTCGGGAATGACAAATCAGCTGCGGAGGGTGGTGGTTGGGTTGGCGTTGAGGGCGGCGCGCAGGCTGGGGGCGCTGCCGGCGATGGCTACGAGGATGGCGAGGGCGAGGATGGCGGGGAGGAGGACGGGGTTGAACCAGGGGGAGGGGTCGGTGGGGAAGATGTGGCGGCCGAGGGTGTGGGCGAGGAGGGAGCCGGCGAGGTAGCCGCCGGTGCCGGCGAGGAGGGCGAGGAGGGTGGATTCGGTGAGGAAGAGGGCGGCTACGGTGGACTTGCCGGCGCCGAGGGAACGCATGAGGCCGATTTCTGTGCGTCGCTCAAGGACGGCGGTGGCCATGGCGGCGGAGACGGCGAACCCGGCGGCGAGGAGGGCGGCGAAAGAGATGAGGGCCATGAGGCCGGAGATGCGGCGGAGGACGGTGCCCTCGGATTGCTCGACGCGGCGGACTTGCTGGGCGTTGGAGTTGGGGATGGCTTCCTGGATCTGGTAGGCGATGGAGTTGGCGTAGGGTCGGCAATACCAAAGGTCGCGTTGCTTGGGGGAGAGGGAGTCTGGGTTCTGGCGGGCGAAGGCGTCTTCTGGGCGGGTGCGGGCGGTGATTTCTATGCGGGAGATGAATGCGCGCTCCGGTTTCTCTGGAGCGGAGCCAACCGGAGGCGGCGGAGGAGCGTCGCCTTCCAGCGGGAAGAGAATCTGTTGGTCAGTGTTGTCGCCCGATGTGACGATTCCTACGACGTCACCCTCAAACTCATTGCCCATACTGATCCAATCGCCGACTTTGAGGCCAAGACGCTTTGCAAGACTGGCACCAAGGACTATTTCTTGCGCGCTTTCAGCATGCTTGGACAAGATAGGATGCTCAACGGGCCAACGTCCTTCTAGCTTCCACCAAGGATGAAGCTGCGGCCCGCCAGTCGTCAAATTGCCAAATCTGTGCTGAAACCAGTAACCAGTAGCGGTGATCGGCGTGGCTCCGAGTCCCTGCATCCGAGGGTCGTCGCTGCTGTGCCAAATGACCTTTGGTGAGAACGGGCCGCCGGTACCGGCGCCGTTGATCAGCATCATGCCATCGAGTTTTTGTTCGGGGCTGATGGCGGTGATGTTGTTGGCCCAGAAGATGGTTTTTAGTTTTTCGAGGTCGGAGGTGTGGAGGTAGGTGTTGCCGGTGGCGGGTTTGAGGTTCAGGCCGGCTATGTTGACGTCGAGGTTGGCGGCTTTGGGGGTGACGATGATGTTGGCGCCGTAGACGGCTAGCTCGTTGTGGATGCGGTCGCCGATGGTGAGGGCGAGGGCGAACATGGCGGTGACGGCGGTGGTGCCTAGGAGGATGGCGGCGGCGGCGAGGGCTTTGCGGCGTTTTTGGCGGCGGAAGGATTCGGTTAGGAGGCGGAGGAACATGGGGCCTCCTGACGCAGTACAAAGATCAGGCAACAGCAAAGACAAACGCAGATCCCTACGGGATGACAACAAAAAACAAGCAAAGACAAAAGAAAAGGCGACAGCAGATTCCCTTCGGGAATGACAAACAAAGGGGGCGATGTCATGTTAGCGCTCGAACCTGGGGGCTAGTGCCTTGAGGTCGGCGGCGGCTATGGTGATCTGGCCGTTCTGGTTGGTGGATTTCAGTGGGATGGGGTTGCAGCCGCCGGTTTCGCCCATGGAGGCGGGGACGAGGGGGGAGGCGCACATTTTGCAGGTGATGCCCTGGGAACCGATGTAGAAGCCTACGGGGCCGCAGATGGTGCAGGCGTCGGCTACGGAGACGATGGTGCCGTTGGGCTTGCGGTAGAGGAGGAAACGGACTTCGGGGGAGTTGCCTTTGCCGTCGTCTACGTGGACGCCGAAACGGTGGAGCTGGGACTCGCCGGGCTCGGCGGTGATGTCGGCGGTGGGGACGGTGACCTGGTCGCCGATGAGGGTGACGGGGGCGGTGGCGGAGAGGGCGGTGGAGGATTTGGCGTAGATGAACTCGGCGGTGGAGAGGAAGATGAAGAGGAAGGAGGTGACGACGACGGCGGTCATCCAGAGGCGCTCGCGGCGGTGGGTCCAGGCGGCTTTTCTGGCCTGGGCTGGGGTTTGTGGGGGTTCGGAAACCCAGGTCTCAGAAGCGAGACCTGGGGCACCCGGATTTGTGACTGGGACGGGGGTGCGGCGGCGCTGTTCCATGAGGATCATGAGGCCGGCGAGGGCGAGCATGGTGACGAAAAAGAAGAGATCGTTACGGACGATGGGGCCGATGGTGCGCATTTCGGCCTGCGAGGAGGGGAGGACACCGTTTTCTGACAGCTCGTGCAGGCCGGAGACGATTAGCTGGAAGGTGACGAAGTAGAGGATGACGGAGGTGACGCGGAAGAAGCGTTGCAGGTTGATTTTGACCGAGCCGCGGATGAAGAGGACGCCGAAGACGACGGCGACGGCGATGCCGAGGACGGTGCCGGTGAAGGACATAATTTCTGTCGAGTTCAACGAGACAGCGGACAAGATAAGGACGGTTTCTACGCCTTCGCGGAGGACGAGGAGGAAGACGAAGAAGAAGAGGCCGGTTTTGTTGGTGGACTGGAGGGCGCGGGCGACTTTGCCTTCGATTTCACCCTTCATGGAACGGGCGGTCTTATGCATGAACCAGATCATGGAGATGACGAAGGCGGCGGCGGCGAGCATGACCCAGCCTTCTACGATGTCGGAATTGAAGCCGGTGCGGGCGATGATGACGGCGCCGAGGACGGAGGCGGCGATGGCCGAGCCGAGGGCCCAGAAGACGGTTTTCTTGAGTTCAGGACGGCCGATTTTGGAGAGGTAGGCGAAGACGATGCCTACGATAAGGGACGCCTCGACGCCTTCCCGGAGGGTGATGATGAATGCCTGGAGCATGTGTTGGAACCCTGTCTGCCCTGAAGGTGGTGCGTTCTGGGCGCTGGGTTTAGTGTATTGCGGACTGGATTGGTCGTCAATCGCTTTGGCGCGAGACTGTTGATATGGTGCGCCCGGAAGGATTCGAACCTCCGACCCTTTGGTTCGTAGCCAAATGCTCTATCCAGCTGAGCTACGGGCGCACATTGCGGGGATGCAACTTGGTTAGAATACCGGAGACGGAGGGGTGGGCGCAACTGGAGTCATCGGCGCGTCGATGGAAAGGAAGAACAAGCAACAGCAAAAGCGAAATACGGAGATTCTTCGCTTCGCTCAGAATGACGGCCTTTCTTAAGCATGACGGCATTCAGAATGACGGCGTCTCTTCTGCTACACGGCGGGGGCGGCGGGTGGGGGGACGGTGGTGAGGGGGACTTTTTCAGTGATGTCGAGGCCGGCGCGGCGGAGGAGCTGGTGGACGACGGGCTCGGAGAGGCGGGTGGAATCGAATTCGATGAGGGCGGTTTTTTCGCGCTCGGCGAGGGAGACGCGGCGGATGCCGTAGACCTCGCGGAGGGAGGCGATGGCGCGGGCGGCTTGCTCGGTGGGCGGGGTGCCGTAGCGGTAGAGGACGTCGACGGTGGTCATGAGGAGAGTTTACAGGGTGATGTGGCGCTGGTGCTCGACGTGGGGGGGCTGCGCGAAGAAGGGGAGACGGCGGCGCGCCAGGCGGCGTAGGCGGGGGCTTGGCGGAAGTCTATGGTGTGGGTTTCGAGGGTTTGCCAGTCGATGAGGCAGCGGTAGCAGAGAGGCTGCTCGACGGAGCGCCATAGTTTGAAGCCGAGGCAGCCGGGGAAGTCGATGAAGAGGGGGCGGGCTTTGGCGACGGCGGCTTCGAAGTCGGCTTCAGTGCCGGGGAGGATGTGGATCTGGGCGATTTCGGTGATCATGGGTGTGTCCTTTTAGAGCTTGGCAAGATAGTCGGTGATTTCGGGGCCGGTCCAGTTTTGAGCTCCGATGAATTTGCGCCGGAGGATGCCCTGGCGGTCGATGATGTAGGTTTCGGGGATTTCGACGGTGCCGTAGAGGGCGTTGATGCGCTGGTCGGCGTCACGGATGGTGAGGAGGTCGACGTGGTGACGGAGGAGGAATTGGCGGTAGAGGGTGTCGTCCTGGTCTGTGGAAATGCCGACGACGGTGAGCTGGGGGTTGCGGCGCTGGAGGGCGAGGAGGGATGGGAGCTCCTCGACGCAGGGAGCGCACCAGGTGGCCCAGAGATTGAGGATGACGATGTGGCCTCGGAGGTTGGCGAGGGAGACGGACTGGGTGCCGTCGGAGATGGTAAAGAGGGGGGCTGGGCGGCCGATGTTGCCGGGATGCTGGCCGCGGTCGCAGGCGGTGAGGGTGAGGAGGAGGGCTAGGAGGATGGGGGTTCGCAGGGCTGGCAAGATTTTTGAGCTCCAGAGTTTCTATAATACGAAGTTGTGATGGATGCTGCGAAGTGTGAGTTGACGGTGGTGGTGCCGGCGAGGGATGAAGAGGCTTCGCTGGGGGAGTGTTTGCGGTCGCTGGTGGCGCAGAGTGAGGATGGATTTGCGCTGGGGCGGGAGTGGGAATTGATTGTGGTGGATGATGGGTCGACGGATGGGACAAGGGCGGTGGCGGAGGGGTTTGCGGGGGTGACGGTGATGGCGGCGCCGGGGTTGGAGGAATGGTTTACGGGGAAGACGAATGCCTGCTGGGCGGGGGCGCAGGCGGCTCGGGGGGAGCTGATTTTGTTTACGGATGCGGATACGGTGCATGAGGTGGGAGACCTGGCTCGGGCGAGGCGGGAGTTGATGAAGTATGAGGTGGCGCTGTTGAGTTACTCGCCGCGGCAGCTGACGAGCGGGCTGGCGCAGAGGGTGGTGATGCCGTTGGTGTTTGCGGAGCTTGCGGTGGCTTATCCGCCGGCGCGGGTGAATGCGGAGGGGGACCGGACGGCGGCGGCGAATGGGCAGTTTTTGATGGTGAGGGCGGAGGATTATTTTGCTGTCGGGGGGCATAAGGCGGTGGGCAAGGAAGTGCTGGAGGATGTGGCGCTGGCACGGCTGATGAAGCGGGGGAAGCGGGCGATACGGTTCAGGTATGCGCCGGATGCTTTGAGTACGCGAATGTATCGTAGTACGGGTGCAATGGTTGAGGGGTGGACGAAGAATCTGGCGTTGCTGTTTCCGAATGTGCTGGGGATGGCGGCGATTCGGACGCTGGTGCTGGGATTGATGGTGGGGATTCCGGTAGTGGCTTTGGTTTATCCGTTTTTGAACGGGCTGCAAAGAGGACTACTTTGGGTGGTTTGGCTGCGGGGAGTTTGGTTCTTTTATGCTCGGGTTAGTAAGTCGAATTTTCCGGTGGGGGATATTGCTTTGTCGGTGCTGGGGGTGCCGCTGTTTGTTTATTTGTTGCTGACTAGTTATATGCAGGTGAAGGTAAGCAAGCGGGTGGAATGGAAGGGTAGGAGTTACTCGACGCGATGATTTATTTGACACGGAAGGCGGAGTTTTCTGCGGCGCACTACTACTGGGTGGATGAGTGGCCGGCGGAAGAAAATGTGCGGGTATTTGGCAAGTGTGCGAATAAGAATGGGCATGGACATAACTACACCCTGGAAGTGACTGTTGCGGGCGAGGTGGATGGAGTTACAGGGTTTGTGGTCGATTTGAAGGAGCTGAAGGAGATTCTGGAGCGGGAGGTGGTGGGAGTGTATGACCATCGTCACTTGAACCTGGAGGTGGAGGAGTTCAAGACGATGGTGCCGACTACGGAGAACATTGCGGTGGCGATTTGGCGGCGGCTGGATGGGAAGATCCCTCATGCGAAGCTACACCGGGTGAGGGTGTATGAGATGGCGGATTTGTTTGCGGATTTCTATGGGGAGTTTGCTTGAGGGCTTATCTTTCACGGCGGTATGGGTTTAGTGCTTCGCATCGGCTGCATGCGGAGAGTCTTGGCGTGGAGCGGAATGTGGCGGTTTATGGGAAATGCAATAATCCGCATGGGCATGGGCATAACTACGTGGTGGAGGTTACGTTTGGTGGGGATGTGGATGCGGTGACGGGGATGGTGGTGGACCTGGGGGGGCTGGATGCGTTTGCGAAGGAACGGGTGGTGGAACGGTTCGATGTGAGTAACTTGAATTGTTCGGAATTGTTTTTGGAGAAGGTACCTACTACTGAGAATTTAGCGATTGCGCTGCATGGGATTTTTGCGCAGTTTGAGTTAGCGGAGTTAGTTGGCTTGCGGGTGGAAGAGACTGGGAATAATAGTTTTGAGTATCAGGGGAAGTGAGAAAGGTAGTTATGGACGACTTAGCGGGAGTTAGTACGGAAGAGCTTTACCGGGAGATGATTCGGCGGCTGGGGGAAGACCCGGATCGGGATGGGTTATTGCGGACGCCGGCGCGGATGGAGAAGTCGATGGCGTTTTTGACCAAGGGGTATGGGCAGACGGTGGAGGAGGTGCTGCACGGGGCGCTGTTCGATGTGGAATATGACGAGATGGTGATTGTGAAAGACATCGAGTTCTACTCGATGTGTGAGCATCATTTGCTGCCGTTTTATGGGCGGGCGCATGTGGCGTATCTGCCTACGAAGAAGGTGATTGGGTTGTCGAAGGTGGCGCGGGTGGTGGATGTGTTTGCGCGGCGGTTGCAGGTGCAGGAGCGGCTGACGCAGCAGATTGCGGAGGCGATTGAGAATGCGATTGCTCCGCAGGGAGTGGGCGTGGTGCTGGAGGCGCAGCATCTTTGCATGATGATGCGTGGAGTGGAGAAGCAGGACTCGGCTACGGTGACGAGTGCGATGCTGGGGGCGTTCAAGACGCAGATGCAGACGAGGAATGAATTTCTGTCGCTGGTGAAGCGTTGAACGGGTTGCTGGTGCTGGATAAGCCGGGGGGGATGACGTCGCATGATGTGGTTTCGATTGTGCGGCGGGCTACGGGGGAGAAGGCGATTGGTCACCTGGGGACACTGGACCCTATGGCGACGGGGGTGCTGCCGTTGCTGCTGGGGAAATATACTCGGCTGGCACAGTTTTTTGGGAAGGCGGAGAAGGAATATACGGGGACGATCCGGTTTGGGTTTGCTACGGATAGTTTCGATGCGGATGGGGAGTTAGTTGGGGAAGTCAGCGAGTTACAGCTTGGGTTGGGGGAGTTAGAGGAGTTAGCTAGTAAGTTTCATGGGGAGATGGACCAGGTGCCTCCGATTTATTCCGCCAAGAAGATCAATGGGGTAGCGGCGCACCAGTTGGCACGGGCTGGTTTGCCGGTGCCGGTGAAGGCTGCGCGGATATTTATTCGGGAGTTTCGACTTACTGGGTTGGTGGGGGATACGGCTGGTTTTGCTATGACGGTTTCGGCTGGTGGGTATGTTAGATCTGTTGCGCATGAGTTGGGGATGATGGCTGGGTGCGGGGCGCACCTAGCTAGTTTGCGTCGGGTAAGGGCGGGGAGTTTTACTTTGGACGATGCGCTTACGGTGGATCGGTTGAAGGAGTTGGGGGCTGAGGCGGAGGGGTTGTTGCCGCATCCGCGGTTGATGCTGCCGGAGATGCCCTGCGTGACGGTGGATGAGGGGGTGGCGGGGCGGCTGCGGAATGGGATGCAGGTGAATTTGCCGGAGTATTCGGGGGTTGGGGTGGTGAAGGTGTTTGTTTCGCCGACAGATATGATTGGGGTTTGTAAGAGGGTGGCGGGGACGTTGATGCAGCCTTTTGTGATGATTGGGTGAGTGGTGGGGGTGGTCAGGGGTGGAAACCCTTGGCTCTCGTGCGGTCCACACGAAAAGCCCGGGGCTGAAGCCCCACCTCTCTCCCGTGCCTTATTCGTGGGGCTGAAGCCCCACGCTAATCCCAAAGACGCCAAAGTTACCTGTGGAGGAGGGGGGTTACGTAGGGGAGGACGTTGCGGGCTACGATGGCGTTGCCTTTGTTGGTGGCGTGGGTGTTGTCGGCTTGCATCATGCCGGGTACGCCGTAGACGTGGTCGAGGAGGAAGGGTAGGACGGGGATGGAGTATTGGTGGGCAAGGTCGGCGTAGTTGGCGGTGAAGGATTTGATGTAGTCGGGGCCGTAGTCTGGGGGGAGGGTGATGCCGGCGAGGACGACTTTGGCGCCAGCGGCCTGGAGGGCGACGATCATGGCGGAGAGGTTCTGGCGGGTGGTCTGGACGTTGAGGCCGCGGAGGCCGTCGTTGCCGCCGAACTCGAGGACGACGACGGCGGGATGGAGGGAGACGATGTCGGTGAGGCGGTCGAGGCCGTCTTTGGTGGTGTTGCCGGAGATGCCTTCGTTGACGACGCGGTAGTGGAAGGATTTGGCGTCGAGGTCGCGCTGGAGGTAGTCGGGGTAGGATTGGCCGTCGTCTGCGCCGAAGCCGGCGGTGAGGGAATCGCCGAAGCAGACGACGAGGGGGCGGGGGTCTGGGTTGGCGACGAGGGCGGTGGGCTGGGGGGTGTCTGGACTGGGGGCGGTGGAGAGGTTGCGGTGGGTGAAACCGGGGTCTTCAGCGAGTTGCGAAGCGGCTTTTGAACCGGAGTCTGTTTTACAGCCGAGGGCACCGGCTAGAATGAAGAGGACTAAAACTTTCCGCATACGTAAGTTTACCAAACGGTGTTGAGGGGCTGTAAGAACGGCTTGGGGAGATGCTTTGACGGGATCGCAGGATGTGACGGGCGGGATGATTACGGTGCGGGACTTGCGGAAATCGATACGCAATGGGACGCGGACGGTGGATATTTTGAAGGGGCTGGACTTTGCGATACCGCGTGGGCAGTTTGCGGCGATCATGGGGTCTTCGGGGTCGGGGAAAAGCACGCTGCTGGGGTTGCTGGCGGGGCTGGATACGCCGACGTCTGGCGATGTGACGGTGAATGGAGTGGCGATCAGCTACCTGGCGGAGGATAAGCTGGCGCAGGTGCGGGGGAAGTCGATTGGGTTTGTGTTTCAGAGTTACCAACTTATACCTACGTTGACGGCGCTCGAGAATGTACTGCTGCCTTATGAGCTGAACGATGGGGGCGCGGATGGGATGGGGCGGGCGAAGCAGTTGCTGGGGAGCGTGGGGCTGGGGGACCGGATGGATCATTACCCGGTGCAGCTGAGCGGCGGGGAACAGCAGCGGGTGGCGCTGGCCAGGGCGTTTGTGCTGCGGCCGCCGATCGTGCTGGCGGATGAGCCTACGGGAAATTTGGATACGGTGAATGGCGCGGCGGTGCTGGAGCTGCTGCTGGGGTTGAACAAGACGGAGGGGACGACGCTGGTGCTGGTGACGCATGATCCGGTGCTGGCGACGTATGCGGACCGGAAGATTGTGCTGCGGGATGGGTTGGTGGTGGCGGATGAGATGAACGAGGCGAAGGCTAGTCTGGAGAGTTCGATTGGCTAGTTTGAGCTACGGGACGGCGGCGCGGATTGCGGCGCGGGAGATGCGGTCTTCGCGGGGGAAGTTCTTTTTTGTGATTTTGTCGGTGGCGATTGGGGTGGCGGCGCTGACGGGGGTGCGGGGATTCAGTTCTTCGTTCAGGGCTACGCTGCTGGAGCATGCAAGGTCGATCCTGGCGGCGGATTTATCGGCCAAGACGACGGTGCAGCCTACGCCGAACGAGGTTGCGGGGCTGGCGGCGGTGAAGGCGGACGGGGTGGGGGTTACGACGATTACGGAGCTGCTTTCGATGGCGAGCGCGGCGAAGACGCTGGACCCGCTGCTGGTGTCGTTGAAAGCGGTGGACCCGGGGCAATACCCTTATTATGGGACGGTTGAGCTGGAGCCGGTGGGCAAGCTGGCGGATGTGCTGGACGCGAACAGCGTGGTGGTGGCGGATGATCTGCTGGTGCGGCTGAAGATGCAGGTGGGGGATCAGCTGAAGATTGGCAATAAGCTTTTCAGGATTGCGGCGGTGGTGGTGAACGAGCCGGACAGGCTGTCGAGCCAATTTGCGGCTGGGCCGCGGGTGCTGATTTCTCGTGAGGGGCTGGAGGAGAGCGGGCTGCTGGCACCGGGAAGCCATGCGGGGCAGAGGTATCTATTCAAGGTGCCGGCGCGGGCGGGGGCGGGGGTATCGGATGAGGCGGTGGGGGGGCTGCGGGCGAGGCTGATCAAGCTGCTGCCGGAAGCGCAGGTGACGGATTATCGGGAGACGAACCCGGCGCTGACGGCGGGGCTGGACCAGGCGACTAGTTTGTTATCGCTCATGAGCCTGGTGGCGCTGGTGCTGGGGGCGGTGGGCGTGGCGATGGCGATGCGGGCGCACCTTGCGCAGAGGCTCGATACGATTGCGATCATGAAGTCGCTGGGGGCGGGGTCTGGGCAGATTATCAAGATTTATTTGATCCAGACGTTGCTGCTGGGGGCGTTGGGCGGCCTGCTGGGTGTGGTGCTGGGAGTGGGGGTGCAGCTGGCGTTTCCTTACCTGCTGAAAAGCCTGGTGGATGTGGTGCCTAACCTGCGGCTGGACCCGCATGCGATGCTGGCGGGGCTGGGCGCGGGGATGCTGACGACGCTGCTGTTTACGCTGCCGCCTTTGCTGGATATTCGGGGAGTACGGCCGATTTTGATTCTGCGGCGGGCTGTGGACGAGCTGGATGATGAGGGCGAAGCCGTGGGTTGGCGGGAACGGCTGCCGAGGATGGCGGCGGTTTTTGGGGTTTTGCTGCTGTCGTTTGTGGGGGTGAAGGCGCTGGGCATTGCGCGGACGCTTTTTGTGCGGCCATGGCTGGGCGTAGCGGTGGTTGGGATGATGGTGGTGAGTGTGGGGGTGGGGTGGTTTATGCCGCCGCTGGGGCAGGTCTGGCCGCGACTGAAGAAGAATGGGGCGCAAATTCTGGCGTTCGTGCTGATACTTGGCGGGCTGGCGCTGCTGGCTTCACGGGTGTCTGATTCGCAGGAGGTGGGGAAGTATTTTTCGGTGGGGTTGTGCCTGGTGCTGGCGGTGCTGCTGGGGGCGTCGTTTGCGGTGTTGCGGGGGCTGAAGTGGTTTCTGGGGCGGACTCGGTTGCATCTGCCGTCGGCGGTGAGGCATGGGCTGGCGAATCTTTACCGGCCGGGGAACCCTTCCGCGGCGCTGCTGGCGGCGGTGGGGATGGGTGTCATGCAGATTATGCTGGTGTTCCTGATGCAGCATGCGGTGGTGGAGCAGCTGCATATTACTTCGGCGCCGAATTTGCCGAATGTTTTTCTGGTGGATATTGCGAACGATGAGATTGGCGGGATGCGGAAGCTGCTGGAGAGCTCGAGTGCGGTGACGGCGCCACCGGAGCTGCTGCCGGTGGTGAGCTCGCGGATACTGGGGCTGGATGGGGTGGCGGCGGGAGAGATCAAGACGAAGAACTTTCCGCATCGGATGCTGCAATCGATCAATTTGACGTGGAGGAACGAGCCGCCGCCGGGGATGACGGTGGTGGATGGAAAGTGGTGGTCGGCGAGCGAGGGGGCAGAGGCTGGGGTGCGGCCGCTGGTGGCGGTGGGGAAGGTGCAGGCGGACAGGCTGGGGGTGAAGGTGGGGTCGACGATCAGCTTTGCGGCGCAGGATAAGCACTTTGACGCGAAGGTGGTGGCGCTGACCAAGAGCGATGGGCAGCATGCGTTCAGCCGGGCGGAGTTTATTCTGCCGGAGAAGAGCCTGGCGGGGTTGCCGGTGATCTGGTACGGCGGGGTGCATGCGGACCCGGCGAAGGTGCCGATTCTGCAGCGGGAACTGTATGCGGCTTATCCGACGGTGACGGTGATCAATGTAGCGCAGGCGCTGGAGACGATCCGTGGGGTGGTGGTGCAGATTATTTATGTGGTGCAGTTTCTGGCGGCGTTCTCGATCTTTGCGGGGGTGGTGATTTTGGCTTCGAGTATTGCGGGGACTCGTTACCGGCGGATCAGGGAGGTGGTGGTGCTGAAGACGCTGGGGGCTACGCGGGCGCGGATCGCTACGATTTTTTCGATCGAGTTTGCGGTGCTGGGGCTGGTGGCGGGGTTGGTGGGGGTGTTTTTTGCGAATGTGATTGTGAAGGGTTTGCTGCGGGCGTTGATGATTCCGAATGGGGTGCAGTGGGGGTGGAGTCTGCTGGGGATCCTGGTGACGGCGGTGCTGACGGTGGGGACGGGGTGGGTGGCGAGCCATAGAATATTGGGGCAGAAGCCGCTGGAGGTTTTGCGGGAAGAATAATCTGCTTGCTTTGAGGCGAAGTATAGGCGAAGATGGCGGCATGGATGGGATTTGGGACGAGGGGCTGATGGTGGAGGTGGTGCCGGTGCCGGGGAGGCGGACCGGGGCGCGGCGGCTGGGTGGGGCGGTGCGGGCGGAGGTGAGTGCGAGGAATCTGGTGAGGGCGGCGGGTGTGGCGCATGAGCTGACGCGGGGCCAGGTGCCGGCGGTGGTTTATGGGGCGGAGGGGAGGCGGCATGGGAATTTTCTGGATGCTTCGTATCGGCGGATTTTGGCGGATGCGGGGTGGTCTCGACGGCTTAAGAAAGCGCATACCGGGAGGGGTAAGGGGCGGGATTGGCGGGAGCTGGATACGGCGGTGAGCTCGGATGCGCTGCTGATGAATGTGTTTTGCTATCCGGGGGTGTTTGGACCGGGGCTTTGTAGCTTGCTGGGGGTTGAGAGGGGGTGCCGGCCGGAGTTTGGGGTGAAGCCTCGGGTGCCGCTGGTGGGCGGGCGGCGGGATTGCTCAGAGGTGGATATGCGTGTGGGTGGGCTGCTGGTGGAGGCGAAGCTGACGGAGAGTGGGTTTGGTCGGGCGGCGGTGCGGATGGTGGAACGGTATGTGGGGTTCGACGAGGTGTTTGAGCGGGACGGAGTGGTGCGGGATGGTGTGGTGGAGGAGTACCAACTGGTGCGGGGAGTGATGGCGGCGTGGGCTTTTGGGGAGCGGTATTGTTTGATTTGCGATGGGCGGCGGGGGGATCTGCTGGAGGCTTGGGGGAGGGTGGTGGGGGCGGTGCGGGGGTGTGAGGTGAGGGGACGGCTGGGGGTGGTGACGTGGCAGGAGATTGCGGGGCGTTTGCCGGGGGTGGTGCGGGGGTTTCTGGGAGAGAAGTATGGGATTTTTGCGGGGTGATTTGATGGTTGGACTGCGGAGTTAGATGCGCTCTGCAGGGGATGCTGCAAGAGCAACGCCAGGTCGCTGACGGTGACTGGCAATGGCCTTGGGGCCCCATGCCTTAGTTGCCGCCAATGATTCTGACCAAAGAGTAACCCCAGGTCACGCGATGAGACTGCGTGGCCTGGGGCACCCTATACGGGTTGGTGGGATCTGCTGATTAGGCTAGTTCGAGGGTGATGCGTTTGGTTTCGGGGTCCAGGGCCAGGAGGCGGAAGGTGCGGAGCTGGCCGGGGGCCAGGGTTTCGGTGGATGGGATTGGGGTGTTGGTGGGTTTGGTGCGGGTGTCGGCGGTTTTCCACTTGCTGGCGAGGCTGCTCAGGGCTGACAGGTCGAGCGGGGCGTTGGTGGGGAGGGCGGTGTGGGGTTCGGCAGGGGTGGTGTGGGGGAGGGGGCAGGTGGTGAGGATGCCTTCGCCAAGCTCGATGCGGGCGGTCTGGGCGGCAGAATCGAGGTCGATGACGCGGCCGGAGACGGTGTCGCCGATTTTGTGTTCGGCGAGGAACTCGTCGATGCCGGTGGGGATCATCTGCTTGATGGAGAGCTTGAGTTGGCGTTTTTCGCGGTCGATGTCGAGGACTTTGGCTTTGACCTGCTCGCCTACGTGGAGGGCTTCGGTGGGATGGTTGAGTCGCTTGTCGGCTACGATTTCGGAGATGTGGACGAGGCCTTCCACGCCCTCGGTGACGGTGATGAAGGCACCGAAGGGTGTAATGCGGGAGACCTTGCCTTCAATGACGGCACCGGGATGAATGGTTTTGACGAGCTCGGCGAAGGGATCGCCGAGGGCCTGCTTGAGGCCGAGGCCCATGCGTTTCTGCTCGGGGTCGATGGAGAGGATGACGGCTTCGACCTGGTCGCCTACTTTGACGACGTCTGAAGGCTTGTGGACTTTTTTGCCCCAGGCCATTTCCGAGATGTGGATGAGGCCTTCGATGCCGGGGGCGAGTTCGACGAAGGAACCGAAATCGGCGTCGCGGGTGACGATGCCGCGGACCTTGTCGCCGAGATGGAATTGATCTGAGACGGTGTCCCAGGGGTGGGGCTGGAGCTGCTTGAGGCCTACGGCGATGCGGCGTTTTACCGGGTCGGTGGCGTCGATTTTGAGGATTTTGACTTCGAGGGACTGGCCGGGGGTGAGGTGGTCGGCGGGGTCTGTGACGCGGTGCCAAGCGATGTCGGAGATGTGGAGGAGGGCGTCGGCTCCTTCGAGATCGACGAAGGCGCCGAAGGGGGTGAGGGAGCGGACAGTGCCGGAGACGGTCTGGCCTTCGGAGAGCTCGGCGAAACGAGCGTCGGCGTTGGCGCGGGACTCCTCTTCAAGGACGGAGCGACGGTCGACGACGGCGTCGGGGCGCGACTGGCCGCGGTCGTCTGAGTTGCCTTCGAGGTCGAGGGTGGTGATGCGGACGCGGATTTCCTGGCCTACGAGCTTTTCCATTTCTGCTGCGTCGCGGGTGCCGGAGCGGGAGGACGGGAGGAAGGCGCGCATGCCGATATCGACGGTGAGGCCGCCTTTGACGACGCCGGTGACGGTGCCGAGGACAGTGCCTTTGGCTTCGAAGGCTTCTTCAAGGGAGGAGTAGTCTTTGGGGGCGGCCGGGCCGCGCTGGCGGTTGAGTTCGTAGTAGCCGTCGAGGTCGCGGCCTTTGACGGTGACGCGGAATTTGTCGCCGGGCTCTACGGATTTTTCATCCTTGGCGAAGGCGGTGAGGGGGAGGATGCCCTCGGTTTTGTAACCGATGTCGAGGTAGACGGTGTCGGCTGAGAGGGCGATCACGGTGGCGTCGATTTGCTTGGAGCCGGAGGTGCGGTCGATGGCTGTGGCGCGGGCGGCGGAGTCTTCACGGAGGAGGGCGGCGAAGTCGTAGGTTTCTTCGGTGTCGGCGGGGGAAAGGGGATTGTTCTGGGTGTCCACGGGGTTGATTATACGTTGCGTCAGAGGTGGCTTGCAGGCAAGCAGAAGCCCCACCCAGTGTCGCTGAGTGGGGCTGGGGGATGGGGCTGGTTACTCGGCTACTGGACGTCGCCGGCTTCAAGGTGGGACTCGAGGAAGTAGAGCTGTTCTTCGGCGTCTACGATGAGCTGGTTGTAGAAGTCGGAGGTGGCGCCGTCGCCGAGGTCATCGATTTCGTCTGAGGCGTTGCGGAGGCAGGCGCAATACTTGCCGAGGGAATCGGCGAGGACGCGGACGTGATCCATGCCGGCTACGGTATCAACCGCATACTCAGGGATGATGGAGGTCATGGCAGCCTGACGCGCGGTGCCGTTGGCGATGCCGCCAAGCTGGGTGATGCGCTCTGCGATGGGGTCAGCTTGCTTGCCGATCACCTTGGCTACATGATCAAAGACCAAGTGGAGCTGGTAGAAGTTGTCGCCCTTGACGTTCCAGTGCGCGAACTTGGACTGCGAGTACATGTCACTGGCAGAGGCCAAGGTGACCTGCATGCGGGCGACGACGTCCTTCTTGGTGTCATCCGGCAAGGCGACGCGATTTTTGTACATGGTGGAGTTGATGTGAGTGTCGGGGCCTGGTGCCGGGGTGGAGGCGACCTTCTCGGCTACGGCCTCTGCGCGGTCTTTGGTGTCATCGGTTTTCTGCTTCTTTGCTTCTTTACTGTCCTGCTTTGCCATTGTGAATCTCCTATCTGGTATGAGGCTGGGATTGGGTGCGGGGTTAGCTGTTACGTCTGAGGTTTCTTGCGGCTTACGAGATAAAAGCCGAGGTGTCAGTCGCAATCGCTGAGGAGAATGAGGGAGCGGCCGGGGGCGATGAGGTTTTCTGCCAGGACTGCTTTGGCGAAGGGGTCTTCAATGTTGTCCGTGTTGAGGATGTGGGACCAGGGGCGGCCGTTGGGGGGCTTGGGCAAGGTGAACTCGACACCCTCATGGTAGGAGTTGATGAGGATGAGGAAGGAATCGTCGACGATGTTTTTGCCTTCGTCATCTGTGTAGCCCAGGGTCTTGCCGTTGAGCATGAGGCCGATGGTGTGGTTCCAGGTGGTGGACCAGTCGGCGTCGGAGAATTCTTCACCGTTGGGGTTGTACCAGGCGATATCGCGTACGACGGAACCGCGAATCTTGCGGTCCTGGAAGAATTTGCGACGGTGGAGGTTGGGATGCTCGCGGCGCAACTGGATGAGCCTCGCCGTGAAGTCCATGAGGCGTTTGCGGGGTTCGTCGAGGTTCCAGTCGTACCAGGTGAGCTCGTCATCCTGACAGAAGGCGTTGTTATTGCCTTGCTGGGAACGGGCGACTTCATCGCCGCCGGTGAGCATGGGGACGCCTTGCGAAAGCATGATGGTGGCGAGGAAATTGCGCATCTGCTTTTCACGCAGGGTGTTGATGGTGGGGTCGTCAGTGGGGCCTTCGGCGCCCATGTTCCAGGACTCGTTGTCGTTGGCGCCGTCCTTATTGTCTTCGCCGTTGGCTTCGTTGTGCTTGTCGTTGTAAGAGACGAGGTCGCAGAGGGTGAAGCCGTCATGGGCGGTGATGAAGTTGATGCTGGCGTAGGGCTTGCGTCCGTCGTCCTGGTAGAGGTCTGAGGAGCCGGTGAGGCGGTAGGCGAAGTCTGAGAGGGTGCCTTCATCGCCCTTCCAGAAGCGGCGGACAGTGTCACGGTATTTGCCGTTCCACTCAGCCCAGACTACAGGGAACTGGCCGACCTGGTAGCCGCCATCGCCTACGTCCCAGGGCTCGGCGATGAGCTTGACGTCGGCGAGGATGGGGTCCTGGTTGATAGTTTCGAAGAAGGCGGAGAGCTTGTTGACCTCGTGCAGCTCGCGGGCGAGGGTGGCGGCGAGGTCGAAGCGGAAGCCGTCTACGTGCATTTCAGTGACCCAGTAGCGGAGCGAGTCCATGAGGAGCTTGAGGACCTGGGGGTGGTGGACGTTGAGGGTGTTGCCGGTGCCGGTGTAGTCCATGTAGTGGCGGCAGTTGCCCTGGACCATGCGGTAGTAGGTAGTATTGTCGATGCCCTTCATGGAGAGCATGGGGCCTTTTTCATTGCCCTCGCAGGTGTGGTTGTAGACGACGTCGAGGATGACTTCAAGGCCGGCGGCGTGGAGGTCCTTGACCATCTGCTTGAATTCGGTGACCTGGCCGCCGGTGTCGCCGGAAGAAGAGTAGCGGCCAGCGGGGGCGAAATAGCCGAGGGTGTTGTAGCCCCAGTAATTGGCGAGGCCGCGGCCTACGAGCTGGCCATCGTCAATGAAGTGATGGACGGGAAGGAGCTCTACAGCGGTGATGCCGAGCTTTTTGAGGTAGTTGATGGAATGCTCGTGGGCGAGGCCGGCGTAGGTGCCGCGGAGGTTCTCGGGAATCCACTCGTTTCGCTGGGAATAGCCTTTGACGTGGACTTCATAGATGACGGAGTCGGCGAGAGGGATGTCGGGGGAGCAGTCTGTGCCCCAGTCGAATTTGTGCTCGACTACGACGGATTTGGGGACGCCGGCGGCGGAATCCTGGTCGTCGAACTGGAGGTCGTCGCCGGACTCGAGCGGGTATTGGAAGATGGGGGCCTGCCAGTCGACGATGCCGGTGATGGCTTCAGCGTAGGGGTCGACGAGGAGCTTGTGCTTGTTGAAGCGGAGGCCGTTGTTGGGTTCGAACGGGCCGTCTACGCGGTAGCCGTAGCGCTGGCCGGGCTTGATGCCGAGGATGAGACCGTGGAAGACGAAGGCGGTACGCTCTTTGAGCTCGACCTGGGCTATTTCCTTGTCGTTTGAGTCAAAAAGGCAGACAAAGGCGGCGGTGGCATGCTCGGAATAAAGGGCGAAATTGGTGCCTTTGGCTGAGGCTTTGGCGCCGAGGGGGTAGGGGCGGCCGGGGAGAAGGGTTGGGTTCGGCAAGGGGCTGTTTCTCCGCTGGGTGATGTTTGTGTCTCAAAAGCGTAGATGCGGATGTGGGCCTGGAGGTTTGGTTCAGATGGATTTGGCTGTTGGCTGGAGTGACTAACCCCAGGTCACACGATAAAACCGTGTGGCCTGGGGCACCCCAAACTCTTACCGGTTATTTTGGGGTGGCCAGGAGGGCTTCGTAATCTTTGATTTGCTCGAGGGTGTAGGTTTGCATGTCGTGGCCTTCGGCGTGGGCGCGGTACCAGCGGACTAGCCAGTCGAGGGCGTCGGCGAGGTGGAGGCGGGGGGTCCAGGCGAGATCGGCACGGGCGCGGGAGGCATCGAGCTTGAGGTAGCCGGCTTCATGGACGGAAGGGTCTTCGTCGAGGTACCAGGAGGCTTCTGGGCCCCAGGTGCGGGTCATGTGGTCGGCGATCCAGGAGACGGGGCGGGCGTCGTCGTCAGCGGGGCCGAAGTTGTAGGGGCGGGCGTAGTGTTGGGCGTCGGGGCCGCAGAGTTTTTCAGCCAGGGTGAGGTAGCCGTGGAGGGGCTCGAGGACGTGCTGCCAGGGGCGGATGCTGTGGGGGCGACGGATGGGGACGGGGGCGCCGGAAAGGAAGCCGCGGACGAGGTCGGGGATGAGGCGGTCGAGGGACCAGTCGCCGCCGCCGATGACGTTGCCGGCGCGGGCTGTGGCGATGTTGACTTTGTTGTCAGCGAAAAAGCTTTGGCGGTAGGCGGCGGAGACGATTTCGGCGCAGGCCTTGGAGGAGCTGTAGGGGTCGTAGCCGCCGAGGGGATCGGTTTCACGGTAGCCCCAGTCCCACTCCTTGTTTTCGTAGCATTTGTCTGTGGTGATGGAGACTACGGCTTTGACGGACGGGGTCCGCCTTACGGCGTCCAAGACGCGGGCGGTCCCGATGACGTTGGTTTCGTAAGTGCCGATGGGGTCGGCGTAGGAGAGGCGGACGAGGGGCTGGGCGGCCAGATGGAAGACGACCTCGGGGGCGAAGTCGGTGAGGGCGGGATCAAGGGTTTGGGGGTGGCGGATGTCGCCGCGGAGGTCTTGGATTTTGTCGAAGATTTTCGCCTCGGTGAGGAGGTTGGGGGTGGTATAGGGTTCGAGCGAGTAGCCGCGGACTTCGGCGCCGAGGTGGGAGAGCCAGAGGGCTAGCCAGCCGCCTTTGAAGCCGGTGTGGCCGGTGAGGAAGACGCGCTTGCCTTGCCAGAAGGTATTAGGGTGCATGGGGCTCCTTGAACAACAATGCGGAACGCGGCGACGCAGCGATCCGCGGCGAACGCGGCGAAAGGCTGCTACCAGGATTTCCAGGGGGCTTTGTTTTTTTGCCAGAGGTCTTCGAGGTGTTGCTTGTCGCGGAGGGTGTCCATGGCCTGCCAGAAGCCGTGGTGGAAGAAGGCGTGAACTTCGCCCTGATTGACGAGGGATTCGATGGGTTCGCGCTCGAACATCTGGGCGTCGTCGGTGACGGCCTGGATGGCGGAGGGCTCGAGGACGAAGAAGCCGCCGTTGATCCAGCCGCCTTCGTCAGAGGGTTTTTCCTGGAAGGAGTAGATCTGGGTGTCCTTGAGGCCGAGGGCGCCGAAGCGGGCGACGGGCTGGACGCTGGTGAGGGTGACGGCTTTGCCATGCTGCTTATGGAAGGCGATGGAGGCGGTGATGTCGAGGTCGGCGACGCCATCGCCGTAGGTCATGCAGAAGGGTTCGCCGGGGGTGAGGTACTTGGCCACGCGGCGGAGGCGTCCGCCGGTGCCGGTGGAGTCGCCCGTGTCGACGAGGGTGACGCGCCAGGGTTCGGCGACGGAGGAATGGACTTCCATTTTGTTCTGGGCCATGTCGAAGGTGACGTCGGACATGTGGAGGAAATAGTTGGCGAAGAACTCTTTGATGACGTAGCCCTTGTAGCCGCAGCAGATGATGAAGTCGTTGATGCCGTGCTGGGAGTAGAGCTTGAGGATGTGCCAGAGGATGGGGCGGCCGCCGATTTCCACCATGGGCTTGGGGCGAAGGGAGGTTTCCTCCGAGATGCGGGTGCCGAGACCGCCGGCGAGGATGACTGCTTTCATTGCTGGGTTCCTTTTATTGCTTGGCAGTGTTGATTATACGCAGGCGAGAAGTGGGGTTTGAGGCCTGCTTGCTTGTAAACTTGGATGCATGGCAACGGAAAAAGCGGAACAGTTGAAGGCCCAGATTTTAGAGTTGACACGGCAGTATCATGCGGAGGCCTTTCCGGCCCGGGAGTTTGTGCCGGGGGAATCGGGCGTACAGGTTTCAGGCAAGGTGATCGACGCGGAGGATATCTGCGCGGTGGTGGAATCGGGCCTGGATGCGTGGTTTACGACGGGGCGTTGGGCGAAGGATTTTGAGCGGAAGCTGGCGCGGTTTTTTGGGGTAAGGTCGGCTTCGCTGGTGAACTCGGGGTCTAGCGCGAACCTGGTGGCGCTGAGTGCGTTGTGCTCGCCGGCACTGAAGGAGCGGCAGTTGAAGCCGGGGGATGAAGTGATTACGGTGGCGGCGGGATTTCCGACTACGGTGAATCCTATTATTCAGAACAGGTTGGTGCCGGTTTTTCTGGATGTTACTTTGCCGAATTATGAAATCGACGTGACCCGGTTGGAAGAAGCGTATAGCCCGAAGGTGAAGGCGGTGATGATTGCTCACACGCTGGGGAACGTTTTTAATGTTGGGGCGGTGAAGGCTTTTTGCGATAAGTACAATCTGTGGCTGGTGGAGGATTGCTGCGATGCAACGGGATCCACTTTTAAAGGGCAGATGGTTGGGACGTTTGGGGATATCGCCACGGTGAGTTTCTACCCGGCGCACCATATGACCATGGGGGAAGGTGGGGCGGTGCTCACCGATAAGCCGGCGCTGAAGGTGCTGATTGAAAGCTGGCGGGACTGGGGCCGGGATTGCTGGTGTGAACCGGGTGTGGATAATACTTGCGGGAAGAGGTTTGACTGGCAGTTGGGGACGCTGCCCTGTGGGTATGACCATAAGTACACTTACTCGCATATTGGGTATAACTTGAAGGCAACGGATATGCAGGCGGCTTTGGGTGTAAGTCAGATTGCGAAATTACCGAAGTTTATTGCGCGGCGTAAAGAGAATTTTGCTTACTTGAAGAATGCATTGTTGCCGCTGGAGGAGTATCTTCTCTTGCCGACGGCTGCTCCGGATACGGATCCGAGCTGGTTCGGGTTTCCGATCGCAGTGAAGGAGAATGCTCCGTTTACGCGGGATGAACTTACCCGGGAATTTGATCGGGCTAAGGTTGGTACGAGACTTATGTTTGCCGGGAATCTGTTGCGGCAGCCGGCTTATAAGGATATTGAGTGCCGGGTTATCGGGGATATGAAGAACACGGATTTTGTGATGGAACGGGTGTTCTGGTTGGGGGTGTTTCCTGGGTTGACGGAGGGGATGCTGGATTATATTGCTTCCGTGGCTATAAGGTTTGCGGAGGAAAGGGCTGTGGCTCCGATGCGGGTTTTGGGGTAGTCCCGAAACCCAAAGGCGAACGCGGCGGCGCGGCGGTCCGCGGCGAACGCGGCGCAAGGCAATTGCGCGAACGGCAAGGCTATAGGCCGTTCGCTATGCGTACTATGCCGTTTTTGAGTAGAGGCGCGTGAAAATTCAGGAGCAGACCTAAGCGCTTTTTGGAGTGCTTGAGATAGCTGAGTAGTTGTGCGCGATGAACCGGGCTCAACGTCTCTTGAGCTTTGAGTTCAAGAACATGGTTTCGTCGACCAAAAGGTCTAAGCGGTAGCCGACTTCTGTAATCCTCTGGCCGTCGTAGGTGACCGGGACTGGGACTTCAGAGGCGACTGTGTGGCCGCGCTTGCGCAACTCATACACCAGGCAGGCATGGTAGGTGCCCTCAAGTAGGCCTGGGCCTAATTCGCGGTGGACCGCAAATGCAGCGTCAAGAATGCGGGTGGCCAGTTGGTTGAGTTCTTCGGCTGTCATGTTTTATTCGCTGAGGATTTGGGGGGCTTGGTCGAAGGTGGGGCCGAAGGTGTAGCGCTCTACCAGCATGCAGAAGATGTGTTCGAGTGCGAGGTGGGATTCCTGGATGTTCATGGTGGTGTCTGAGGGGATGTTGAGGTTGTGGTCGCAGAGGGGAGCCATTTTGCCGCCGGTGTTTCCGGTGAGGCCTATGGTGATGATGCCTTGCTTCTTTGCCTGGTCGATGGCGGCGAGGATGTTGGGGCTGTTGCCGGAGGTGGAGATGCCGAGGAAGATGTCGCCGGGTTGGCCGAGGGCTTCTACCTGGCGGGAGAAGAGGCGGTCGTAGCCTAGGTCGTTGCCTATGGCCGTGAGGATTGAGGTGTCGGTGGTGAGGGCGATGGCGCGGAGGGCGGGGCGGTTGACGGTGAGGCGACAGACGAACTCGGCGACGAGATGCTGGGCGTCTGCGGCGGAACCGCCGTTGCCGGCTACGAGGAGTTTGTGGCCGGATTGGAGGGCTTCGGCGGTGAGGCGGGCGGCGAGTTCCAGGGTGCGGTGGAGTTGGTCGTCGTCGTGGACGCGCTGCATGGTGGCTATGGATTGGGCTAGCTGGTGGCGGACCAGATGTTTCAGGGGGTCTTGCATGGGGGCTCCGGGTGTGAGTGTTTGATGTGGCACTTAAGAGAGTAACCCCAGGTCACGCGATGAGGCCGCGTGGCCTGGGGCACCCCAGACTTTTCCCAGACGGTTCGAAGTTGGGTGCTGGTTAGAGGTGGGGGTTGTGGGCGCGGAGGGGGTCGTCGAATTCGGCCTGGGTTAGGGGGGGGTAATTGATGCGCTCGAGCTCGACGGCGTAGGGGCGGTGCTGGACCTGGGTGAAGATGGCTCCGACGTACTCGCCGAGGATGCCGAGGAAGACGAGCTGGATGGAGGCTACGAAGAAGACGCCGATGAGCATGGGAGCGAGGCCGAAGGAAAAGGTGTTCCAGAAGGCGAGCTTGAGGATGAGATAGATGACGGCGATCATAAAGCTGAACAGGGCGCCGAGGAAACCGGCGAAGACGGCCATGCGGAGAGGGACGCGGGAATGGTTGATGATGCCGAGCATGCCCATGTCATAGAGGGTGTAGAAGTTGTTTTTGGTGATGCCGAACTTTCGGCTGGGTTGGTCGTAATAGATTTTTTTGATGGGCAGGCCGATTTCAGCGATCATGCCGCGGAAGAAGGGGTAGGGGTCGCCGAAGGAACGGGCGATGTCCATGACGCGGCGGTCGAAGAGGCCGAAGCCGGTGAAGTTCTGGATGGTTTCAATGGAGGAAAGGCGCTCCGCGGTTTTGTAATACTGCTTGCGGACCCAGAACATGAGAGAGGATTCTTCACTGGAGCGCTTGATGCCGAGGACGGCGTAATAACCTTCGCGCCAGGCGGCGAGGAGCTCGGGGATCATCTCGGGCGGGTCCTGGAGGTCGGCGACGATGGAGATGATGGCGTCGCCGGTGACGGTGAAGAGGGCGTGAGAAGGGGAGCGGACCTGGCCGAAGTTGCGGGCGTTGACGATGACGCGGATGTGGGGGTCGAGGAGGACGAGGCGGCGGAGGATGGCTACGGTGGAGTCGGTGGAGGCGTTGTCAATGAAGACGTGCTCGTAGCGGTAGGCGGGGAGAGCGTCCATGACGGCCTTGACGCGGCCGACGAGGATTTCGATGTTGTCTTCCTCGTTGTAGCAGGCGGTGACGATGGAGATGAAGGGGCGGGTGTCGGGCTGGACGTTCTCTGGAAGGGAATCGAGAGTCATGAGTTTGGTGTCCGGGAGTTAGCGTTTGAAGGAGAACTTTTTGTGGGCGAAGTAGCTGTAGGACGCGATCATGGCGGAGTTGACGATGCCGGCGATGTAGGGCGCGTAGACCGGGCTGAGATGGAGGAAGAGATGGGTGACGACGGGGAGGATGACGAGCTCGGCGGGGAAGCTGACGCCGTAGACGGTGAAGCAGCGGAGCCATTCCTTGACGTAGTTGCCCTGGGTGCGGAAGACGAAGTGTTTGTAGCAGAGGAAGGCGACGGTGATGCCGATGGGCTTGGCGGTGATGTTGGCGGCGTCTGCGATGAAGGGCTGGGAGTGATGGGTGAGGAGATGGGTGTAGAGGTAGACGAAGGCGTCGTAGAGGGCGAGGGCGAAGACGGTGTTGAAGCCGCCGACCATGAGGAAACGGATGACCTCGCCGCGGGGGAGGATGCGGCGGAGGGAGGTGAAAAGGCCGTGGGGGGCTTGCTCTACGGAGTTGTCGGAAAGGGTGCTCATCTGTGCTTGACCAGTTTACCCTTTATGGGTTGGGGATAGTGTTTGGTAAAAGGGTTGAGCGCGTGACGGGGGAGAAGAGAGCAAATCCCAGGGGCTGAAGCCCGCGTTCTGGGCAGGGTCAGAATGTCCGGGCTGAAGCCCGGACCTATCTCAGAAGCAACGGCAAAGACACGAGCTATCAGACCTTCCCAAGCCCGAACATATCTTAGAAGTAAGAGCGACGAGTCAGCGGTAGCTTTCTACGGTGCGGCGGAAGCCTTCTTCTACGCCGCGGCGGGGGGACCAGCCCAGGGATTTGAGCTTGTCGATGTCGGGGACGGTGGACTGGATGGTGCTGGTGACGTAGTTGGTTGCAGAGGGGCGGAAGCGGCGGTCGACGGTGGTGGAGAACTCGGTGGCGAGGCGGTCGGCGAGTTCTGCGATGGAGCACTCGCCGGCGGGGTTGGAGACGTTGTAGGCTTCGCCGTTCTGGCCCTGGAGGAGGACGGTGAAGAAGCCGAGGGTGGCGTCGGCGAGGTAGCAGAAGGTGCGGCGGGCGAGGCCTTCTGACTGGAGGACGATGGGGCCGCCGGCGAGGATGTCGCGGACGAAATCGGCGAAGACGCGACCGTCGTCAAGGCGCATGCCGGGGCCGTAGGTGTGGAAAGGGCGGACGATGCGGGTGGGGATGTGGAACTGGTGGGCCCAGGCGACACACATGTTTTCAGCCATGCGCTTGGATTCGCCGTAGCAGGCGCGGAGCTCGGTGCAGTCGGTGATGCCGAAATCGTGCTCGGCGGTGGGCTTTTGGCCGTGGAGGACATTGCCGTAGACCTCGCCGGAGGAGAAGTAGAGGAAGCCGCGGAGCTGTTGCTGCTGGGAGGCGGTGAGGAGGTGGAAGGCGCCTAAGATGTTGGCCGAGAGGGTGCCGACGGGATCGGTGGAGTAGTAGACGGGGCTGGCCTGGCTGGCGGCGTGGATGACGTATTGGAAGGGCTCGGCGTAGAGGAGTGGGTCGGCGATGTTCTGGACGGAGATTTCGAGGTCGGGGCGGGTGAGGTAGGGGGCGAAACGCTCTTCGGCGCGGGCGCGGCTGCGGACGATGGCGACGACTTTGGCAGGGGTGGTGAGGAGGGTGTCGTTGAGGTAGAGGATAGTTTCTACGAGGTAGGCGGGGAGGAAGCCGTTGGCACCGGTGATGAGGATGGTGGCGCCGGCGAGGTCTTGCCAGGGGAGGGGCGCGGCGGCGATGGAGGCGAGGTCTTCAAGGATGATTGGGTTGGTGGTTAGGGGCATTTGGGTTCTCTGGATTAGTTGGGGGCGATGGTTTCCTGCTGGATGAGGACGCGGGGCTTGATGGCGGTGAGGGCGAGGATCTTGATGCGGATGGGGCGCTCGAGGAGATAGAAGCTGGCGATGCTGGCGGTAAGGAGGACGGCTATGAAGAAGAGCCAGATGGGGGCGGAATCGATGTGGTGGAAGTGATCGATGTAGATGTAGATAGGGTTGTGGAGGAGGTAGAGGGCGTAGCTGGATTCGCCGAGGATGACGAACCAGCGATGGGAGAAGAGGAGTTGCAGCCAGCCCTGCATGTTGGCGAGGGCGTAGATGAGGAGGCAGAAGGCGGGGAGGAGAATGCCGTTGTTCAGGACCATGACGGGGATGCGGGCGGCGAAGGCTACGACCAGCAGGAAGAGGGCGATGGAGGCGAAGAAGGACGCGTAGGCAATGCGGTTGCGCTGGGCGGGCGTTCGGGTGAGGGTGAGGGTGCGGTGGAGGCCGCAAAGGGCGATGCCGGCGAAGAACTCGAAGATGCGGAAGAGGGGGGCTAGCTGGACGAAGTACTGGATGCGGGCGCGGGAATCGGACTGCTGGTAGAAGAGGGTGGGGTCATGGTGGACGAGGAGGATGGGGGCGGCGAGGGAGAGGCCCCAGAAGAGGGCCAGGAGAGCGAAGGCGCGGGGTGCCTGGGTGGTGGCTCGGCGCCAGATCCAGAAGGCGAGGAACGGGAAGGCGAGGTAGAAGAAGGCTTCCGCGGAGAGCGACCAGGACGGGGCGTTGAGGAGGCGGAAACGGGTGGCCCAGGCCTGGAGGGCGAGAGCTCCGAAGGCGATGTTGGTGAGGGTGACCTTGAGGGCGGGGAGGAGGCCCTGGTGTCGCCAGGTGCCGAAGAACATGGGTGGGGCGGCGACGAGGACGGAGAAGAGGAGCAGGGGGTAGGCGCGGGCGAAACGGGCGAGCCAGAAGGTGCGGCGGACGAAAGGGCGGGCGGTATCGAGGTAGACCAGCGAGAGGATGAAGCCGGAGAGGACGAAGAAGAAGCCTACGGCGATGTGGCCGGTGCGGAGGAAACGGCCGAAGAAGGTGGAGGCATCGAGGTTCCAGCGCCAGAGATTGCTGTGGTGGAGGACGACGTAAAAGGCCGCGAGGAAACGCACGGAGGTGAGGGGGAGGATGGGGGCGGCGGCGGGTTTGGCGGTGGCGGTCTGCATGGGCTAGAGGTAGCGGAAGACCTTGGCTTCGAGCTCGGGGCTGAGGTCTGGGGTCATGCGGTGGAGGGGGTTGGACTCCATGGAGCCGGATTCGGTGACACGGGAGTTGATTTTGGGGAAGTAGGTCTGGGTTGGATCGATGTGGACGAGGAAGGCGGCGGGGCCGTCGGCGGCGAAGGCGGCTACGAAGGCGGGATCGTCCTGGAAGCCGGGGTAGAGGCGCATGACGGGGACGGAGTAGGCGGGGAAGAGGAGCTCCCAGTTGGGGATGCCGAGGCCGGTTTCGGTGTCGCAGCCGACGTAGCGGCCGCCGAAATAGTTGCGCTGGGTCATGCGGATGGAGGCGTAGCCGTTGTCGTCAAAGAGGAAGATTTTCAGGTTGAGGTGGTTGGCGTTGACGGTTCCTAGCTCCTGGAGGTTCTGGGTGAAGCCTCCGTCGCCTTCTACGAGGATGGTGCGGCGGCCTGGTTTGTTGGAAGAGCTGCCGCCGGCGAAGGCTGCGCCGATGGCTCCGGAGAGGCCGTAGCCCATGGAGGCGAGGCCCTTGTTGGTGACGATGCGCTGGCCGGTTTTCTGGGCGAAGGTCTGCATCATGACGGTGAAGGCTGAGCCGGAGGAGCAAGGGATGACGAGATCTTCCGGGGTGCAGAGGTCGGAGAGGGCTTCTGCAAAGTGATAGGGGCTGAGGTAGCCGGGGCCGGTGTTGTTGACGGGCTCGACGAGGGGGAGGGCGGTACGGGTGTCGCGGCAGAAAGTGAGCCAGTCGGTGTGGTCGCCGAGGGGATGGGTGAGGAGGGTGGTGAGGACCTGGTTGGCGTCGGCGGCGAGGGGTGTGGTGACGCGGGGGTGGCCTTTGGCGAGCTCCTGGGGGTCGCAGTCTACCTGGATGATTTCACCGGCGGGGATGAATTGCTGCCAGTTGAAGCCGGACTGCTGGAGGGAGAGGCGGGTGCCGAGGGCGATGAGGAGGTCGGCCTGCTGGAGGAGGATGTTGGCGAAGCGCTGGCCCCAGGTGTTGGGACGGCCGAAGTAGATGGCGGAATCGGCGGGGAGGCGGTCGGCGGCGTTCCAGGTGAGCATGACGGGGATGCCGGCGGTGAGGAGCTGGTGCTGGATGTGGGCGGCGGTGGCACGGGAAATGCCGGCGCCGAGGAGGAAGACGGGGCGCTGGGCGGCGGCGATGCGGGTGGCGAGCGAGTCGATGGCGGAGGGGGGAAGTTGGGGGAAGATGGGGGCGAAGGCGGGGACGGTTGTGTTGAAGGTGGCTTCGTCGACTTGTGCGCCCTGGATGTCGAGGGGGATTTCAAGGAAGACGGGGCCTTTGCGGCCGTGGGCGCCGGAGTAGGTGAGGGCGGCGAAGGTGGCCTGGTCGACCTGGGTGTCGATGAGCTCGGCGCGCTCGCAGATGGGCTTGCAGATGGCGACGCCGTCGATTTCCTGGATGCCGCGCTGGCGGACCTGGCCTCGGTTGAGGTCGGAGACTTTGACCTGGCCGCCGATGACGAGGAGCTCGCGGGATTCGAGCCAGGCGCCGCCGATGGCGGTGACGAGGTTGGTGAGGCCGGGGCCGGCGGTGGCCATGGCGAAGGCCTTGGCGGGGTTGTCGGATGGCTGGCCGTCGGGGCCGAGGTGGACTTCGTTGAAGTACTCGGCTGCGATGCCGGCGGCTACCTCATGGACGACGGGGATGCAGGTGAGGCGGCGGGAGCAGGACTCGAGGAGGTGCATGATGTTGCCGCCGGCTACGAAGAAACAGTGGGTGTAGCCGAGGGATACTAGCCAGTCGGCGAGGAGGTCTGAGTACTTGGTCATTTGGTGTAGGTCTCGATGGTGTGTTCGATGGCTTGGCGGATGGCTTGGTCGAGGGTTGGGGTGCGGTCGATTTTTTCGAGGACTACGGTGCCCTGGGGGTCGATGAGGATGAGGGTGAACTGGGTGGTGGAATGTTTTTTGTCGGAGGCGAAACGCTCGAGGACTTCGGTGACGTCGAGGCTTTGGAGGTGGGTGGCGAGGCCGGGGAGGGTGCGGATCATCTGGTCGAGGTGTTGGGTGAGCTCGGCGACGATGGGGGTGGATTCATGGGTGATGCCTCGGCTGCGCTGGAAGGCGAGAGAGCAGAGGATGCCGAGGCCGACGCCGATGCCGTGGGGGATGGCGTAGTTGGAGGCGCCTTCAATGGCGTGGCCGAAGGTGTGGCCGAAGTTGAGCAGGAGACGTTCTTTTTTGTCGAACTCGTCGATTTCTATGAAGTGCTTCTTGGCGGTGAGGCTGGCTGCGATGACCTGTTGGAGGGCCGGGGTGGACATGGTGACGGAGGGGTTGGCGGCGAGGTAGGTGCGGAAGGAATCGGGGCCGCGGGTGAAGCAGATTTTGGCGGCTTCGATGAGGCCTGAGGCGAACTGGTCGCGGGGTAGGGTTTCAGCGAGCGAGGGGTCGATGTAGATGTGTTGCGGGGGATGGAAGGTGCCGACGAGGTTTTTGTAGGGGCCTACGTTGATGGAGGACTTGCCGCCGATGCAGGAATCTACCATCGCCAGGACCGTTGTTGGGATGTAGACCCAGGGGAGGCCGCGCATGTAGACGGAGGCGATGAAGGCGGAGATGTCCTGGAGGATGCCGCCGCCGAGGGAGACGAGGAGGGTGGCGCGGTTGGCACCGGCGGCACGCATCTGCTCGATGTAGACGGGGGCGCGGTCGAGGGATTTCTCGTGCTCTGTGGCTTCAACCCAAAGGGTTTTGCCGGGGAGGGGGCGGGTCTGGAAGAAGGCGTCGGCGATGGTGGTGGCGGGGGTGAGGATCGCACGGAGGTCTGGGGAATCGATGGAGCCGGTGGCGATGGAGACGCCGTAGGGACCGGTGGAGGACTCGATGGTAAGGCTAGAGGATGCGGACATTTGAGAAGCCTAAATCGGCGGCGATGAACTGGCCGGTGATGCCGGAGTTTTCCGGCGAGAGGAGATAGCAGGCGAGGGATGCGACATCCTGCAGGGCGGGGAGGCGGTTGTGGAGGGTGGCTGCGGCCAGCTTGTCGATCTGGGCGGGGCCGAGGTTCTGGCGGGTCATGGGGGTGTCGAGGGCGCCGGGGAGTACGGCGTTGATGAGGTGTTGGTCGCGGCCGAGGTCGGCGGCGAGCGAGAGGACGAGGCCCTGGAGGGCGGATTTTGAAATGCAGTAAGAGAGCTTGTTCTGGCGGGCGATGTTTTGCCAGATGGAGCTGATGACGACCATGCGGGTGGCGGGGGCGAGGAGCTGGGCGGTGAGGAGGGCGTTGAGGGTGACGAGGATGTAGAGGACGTTGGCGCGGTAGAGGGCTTCGGAGGCGGTGGGATCGAATTCGTAGATGGAATCGTTGAGGTTGGTGCCCTGAGCCCAGCAGATGGCGGTGTAGGGGACCTCTGTGCGCAGGAGTTCGGGGGTGAAATCGGGGGTGAGGGGGTCAAGGGAGAGATGGTTGACGCCGGGGGTGGGGGTTGCGGCTAGTGAGCGGGAGATGCCGGTGACGCGCCAGCCGCGGGTGACGGCGGCGACGGCGATGGATTCGCCGATGGCGCCGGTTGCGCCGAAGATGAGGAGATGGGGGGTGGGGATCATGGCGTTGTAGTGAGTGAACTACCCCAGGTCACACGAAGAAGCTGTGTGGCCTGGGGCACCCCATCTTTCTCGACTAGCTGTTGAGGACGGCCCAGCGTTTTTCGAGCATGTCGATGCGCTTGGTGTCTTCCTGCTGGATGGCGCCGTAGTAGTCGCGCTTGTTGAGCAGCCAGAGCATTTCAAAATGGACGGCGTTGAGCAGGCCCTGCTCTAGGTGGGAGGCGGTGGCGGCTTCGCCGGAGAAGATGACCTTGCGGGTTTCGAAGCGGGTGAGGTGGACTTCAGCCATCTGCTTGAGGACGGGGATGGAGTCTGAGGAGACGCCGCCGCCGACGACGAGGTCGAGGCCGCGGGATTTGCAGGCTTCGGCGGTGTTGAGGACGAAGTCGGTGACTTCCTTGCCGTTGATGCCGTCGCGGCCGAGGCCGGCGGAGAGGGAGAAGTCGACGCGGCCGAAGACGATGCCGGCGAGCTCCTTGTGGGATTTGGTGGCGTCGGCCATGGCATTGAGGCGGTCGTAGGCGTTGATGGTTTCGAGGTTGAAGAGGAAGTCGGTTTCTTCCTGCTCTTCGGCGTTGTAGACCTTTTCGACCGCTTCAGCGAACTTGGAGAGGGCGTAGGTGGATTCGATCATGGGGGCGATGATGTAGTCGACGCCGATCTGCTTGGATTCGATGAGATCGCGCATGGCTTCACAGCCGCCGATTTTGAGGCCGAACTTCAGGTCGGCTTTACGGCAGATTTCTACGAGGCGGAGAAGTTCGTCGATGCGTGTTCCTTCTGCTTCGAATTCAGCTTTGACGGCAACGTAGCCGTATTTGTCTTTGCCCGTTTTGAGCAGTTCCAACATTTTGCGTTCGCGGTTATTCATAAATTCTCCGAGGGGCTTTGATAATTGGTAGGACAGGCTACTGCGACTCAAACAGTATAAAGGGAAAGGCGGGCTGGCTGGTCAAGATAGAATTCGCCATGCCGGTAAGTGAACAGAGGTGCGGTATGGGCAAGACAGCAGGCGCAAGTGTGGTGTGGGCGAAATATCTGGTGTTCGGAGTGCTTTGGGGTGTGATGCTAATTCCGGCTATGAAGGCAAATGGGCAGACGGTGATTCGGCTTTGGGATGGGGCGGCGCCGCTGGCGCAGGGGGATGGGGCGGAGGATGTGCCGACGCTGACGGCTTTCCTGCCGGGAACGAATGCGACGGGGACGGCGGTGATTGTGGCTCCGGGAGGAGGATATGGGCATCTTTCTGCGAAGGAGGCAGAGATTGGGCCGTGGCTGGCGGCGCGGGGGGTAGCGGCGTTTGTGCTGAAGTATCGTCTGGGACCGAAATACCACTACCCGGTGGAGCAGGGGGATGCGAAACGGGCAGTGCGGCTGGTGCGGGCGCGGGCGGGGAGTTTTGGGGTGAAGGCGGACCATGTGGGGATGCTGGGGTTCAGCGCGGGTGGGCACCTGGCGGCAACTACGGGGACGACGTTCGATGCGGGAGTGGCGGGGTCGGCAGACGTGGTGGAGCGGCAAAGCAGCCGGCCGGACTTTCTGGTGCTTTGCTATCCGGTGATTACGTTGGAGGACCCGCAGGCGCATGTGGGGTCTCGGAAGAACCTGCTGGGGGAGCATCCGGAGGCGGAGCTGGTGGATCGGCTTTCAGCGCAGAAGCAGGTGACCGCGGGGACGCCGCCTACTTTTCTGTATGCGACGAGCGATGACCCGGTGGTGCCGGTGATGAACAGCGTGATGTTTTACGAGGCGCTTGTGAGGAACAAGGTTTCGGCGGAGATGCACTTGTACGCGCATGGGCCGCATGGGACGGGGCTGGCGGAGGGGTATCCGGAGTTGAAAAGCTGGACGGAGTTGCTGATGAGCTGGATGAGGGCGATGGGGTGGATGGGGGCGTGAGGAAGTTCGTTTAGCGGAGGTAGGCGTCTTCGTTGTCAAGCCAATCCTGGCGGGGTGGGGCGAAGAGGTCGAGGTCTTCGGTGTCTTCAAGGGCGGTGGCGGAGTGGGGGACGTTGGCGGGGATGACGAGGATTTCGCCGGCGCGGACGGTAATGGTCTGGCCGGGGAGTTGAAACTCGAGGGCACCGGAGACGATGTAGGCGATCTGCTCGTTGGGGTGGCTGTGCTCGGGGACGACGCAGCCCTTTTTGAGGATGATGCGGGCGAGCATGGCCTGGGCGCCGGTAACGTATTGGCGGGTGAGGAGGGGGGACATCTGCTCGGGGGGGATGTCGGCCCAGCGGTGGTGCTGGGGGGTCGTCTGGTCGGGGGCGATTTGGGGCATGGGGGCTCGCTTTCGATTTGGCTCTTGGTGTGAGACGGCTGCTTGTGTAGAGTAAGCGAAACGCACTTCAGTTTGGGGCTTCCCGATGACTGGTTGACGGGAGGCTGGAATGGGCGGCTCACTGCCCGGCTTTTCTAGCAGACCTTTGGATGAGGGTAACGATTTGATGCGTTCGGCTATGCGGGTGTTCATGGTTGTGGTGATGATGCTGGGGTTGGGTTCGGGTGCGGTGTGGGCACAGGCTCCGGATGCCGGGATGGCCGCGCTGCAGAAGCAGGTGGCGGACAATACGGCCGCGGCGGCGGCGGCGCAGATGGCGGGCGATAACGGGTGGATGCTGGTTTCGGCGGCACTGGTGCTGATGATGAGCATTCCCGGGCTGGCACTGTTTTATGGCGGGCTGGTGCGGAAGAAGAACATCCTGGGCACGATGATGCAGACGTTCGCCATGTGCGCGGTGGTGACTGTGCTGTGGGCGCTGGTGACGTACTCGCTGGCGTTTGGAACGGGGAATGCTTTTATCGGCGGGTTTCATAACGTGTTGCTGCATGGGGTGGGGTTGCTGCCGGACAAGGATTATGCCGGGACGATTCCGCTGCAGACGTTCATGATTTATCAACTGATGTTTGCGATTATTACGCCGGCGCTGATTACGGGGGCGTTTGCGGAGCGGGTGAAGTTTTCTGGGATGCTGGTGTTCATGGTGCTTTGGGCGCTTTTTGTGTATAGCCCGATGGCGCATATGGTCTGGGGCAAGGGTGGGTTGCTCAACGCTTCGCTTGGGGGGCGGTTTCCTTGTCTCGACTTTGCGGGGGGGACGGTGGTGCATGTGACCTCGGGGGTTTCGGCGCTGGTGACGGCGCTTTACCTGGGCAAGCGGCTGGGGTATCCGAAGGTGGCGATGCCGCCGCACTCGGTGGTGCTGAGTTTTATTGGGGCGGGACTGCTTTGGGTGGGGTGGTTCGGGTTCAATGCGGGATCGGCGCTGGGAGCGGGGACGCTGGCCACTTCGGCGTTTGTGGCTACGCATTTTGGGGCGGCGGCGGCGGCTTGTGGGTGGTCGGCGGCGGAGTGGATCAAGAACGGGAAGCCCTCGGCTCTGGGCGCGATTTCAGGCGCGGTGGCTGGGCTGGTGGGAATTACGCCGGCGGCGGGCTTTGTGACGCCGATGAGTGCGTTGTGGATCGGGCTGATTGTGGGGGTGTTCTGCTTCTTCATGGTGGTGTTCGTGAAGAATATTTTTGGCTATGACGACTCGCTGGATGCGTTTGGGGTGCATGGGGCGGGTGGGACGATGGGTGCGATTCTTACCGGGATTTTTGCGAACTCGGCGATCAACCCGATCTTTGGGGCGGGGAAGGCTACGGGGGTGCTGGAAGGCAATGGGCACCAGTTGCTGAACCAGTTGACGGGGGTCGGGATTGCGTGGGGATTGTCGATTGTGGGGACGGTGGTGATACTGTTTGTGGTCGATAAGACGATTGGGCTGCGCGTGAGTGAAGAGGATGAACGCGAGGGTCTGGACTTGTCGCAGCACGGTGAAGAAGGCTATGACTGGGCGCACTAGAATTTTGAAAGAGGGTTTGTGATGCAGAAGATTGAAGCGATTATTCAGCCATCGAAACTGGACGAAGTGAAGGATGCGCTGATTGAGATTGGGGTGGAAGGGATGACGGTTCTGGAGGCCCGGGGACACGGGCGGCAGAAGGGTCATACGGAGTTTTACCGTGGGCGCGAGTATGCGGTGGACCTGCTGCCAAAGGTGAAGCTGGAGATTTTTGTCGCCGACGCGATGGCGGAGAGGGCGATCCAGGCGATTATCACGAGCGCGCGCACGGGAAAGATTGGGGATGGGAAGATTTTTGTGTCGCGGGTGGATGAAGCGATACGGATCCGGAACGACGAACGCGGGGAGATAGCGCTTTAGCTGGTGAGAAAGGTGGGTCGATGGCGGACGAAGACGATAGCCTTCCATCCGGCATGAGGACTGCGCGGGAAGTTTATACGGCCGCGATGGACGGAGTGCGGGCGGCGTTTGAGGCAGGACTCCGGGCGCCGGGTGCGGGAAGGGCTGCGGTGGCGGCGCGGGCGGAGGCGGTGGACGCGCTAATTGCGCGGGTTTGGGGGGAACTGCCGGGTGTGGGTGGGGTGGCGCTGGTGGCGGTGGGGGGGTATGGGCGGCAGGAGTTGCTGCCTTACTCGGATGTTGACCTGATGTTTTTGCTGGATGCAAAGGTGGAGGAGAAGGCGGCGAAAGAGGCGATCCGGCAGGTGAACCAGAGGCTTTGGGACTGCGGGCTAAGGGTTTCGGCGATGACGCGGACGCTGGCGGAGTGCGAGAAGTTCGACGCGGAGAATGTGGAGTTCAGTTTGTCGCTGCTGGACGCGAGGGTGGTGGCGGGGGACATGGCGCTTGGGCGGAAGCTGGTGGAGAAGAGCGTTGTGAAGCTGGTGGCGGGGTGCCGGAAGAAGATTGCGGCGAGGCTGCTGGAGGTAACGCGGGGTCGTCATGCGAAGTATGGGGGGACGCTGTTTCACCTGGAGCCGAATGTGAAGGAGTGCCCGGGGGGTCTGCGGGACGGCAACGTCTGCGGGTGGCTGGGACAGTTGAGTGAGAGCGAGGCGGGCGGGGGGAGCGCGGAGTTTGAGGAAGCGCGTGAGTTTCTTTTGCTGGTGAGGTGCTTTTTGCATTTTCGGCATAAGCGGGATGACAACGTGCTGGACTGGCAGAGCCAGGATGAGGCGGGGGTGACGGCACTGGGGATGCAGCGAGCGGGATTGGATGCGGGGCTGGATGCGGCGTACTGGATGCGGTTTTATTTTCGCCATGCGCGGGCGGTGGAGCGGCGGGTTGCGCAGGCGATGGATGACGCTACGCCGGTGAAGGCTGGGTTTTTGTCGTTTGGAGGAGGGAAGCCGGCGGGGGATGCGGCGCATGCAGCGATCGAGGTGCGGGGTGGGCGGGTGAGGCTGCGGGATGCAGCGGGGGAGGAGGAAGATCCGGCGCATGATCCGGAGGTGGCGCTGGCGGTGTTTGCTACGGTGGCGCGGACGGGGGCGCGGCTGACGCAGGAGACTGAGGCGCGGCTGGAACAATCGCTGCCGATATTGAGCGCGCGGCTGGAGGATGGGCCGGGGCTCTGGCGGCGGTTGCAGGCGGTGCTGGGTGGGCCGTTTGCGGGGCTGGCGCTGCGGGGCATGCATGCGCTGGGGATTCTGGAGCTGGTGATGCCGGAGTTTCATGGGATCGACGCGCTGGTGATTCGGGATGCATACCACCGGTATACGGTGGACGAGCATACGTTTGTGGTGATCGATACGCTGCATGCGCTGGCTAAAAAGCAGGTTGGGGTCATGGAGGGTTGGGCAGGGAAGTTTGGGGCGGTGCTGCGGGACCTGCCGCATCCTGCGCTGCTGTATCTGGCGGCGCTGCTGCATGATGTGGGCAAGGGCCGGGCGACGACGGGGCATGCGGCTGAATCGGCAAAGATGGCGGAGCATGTGCTGGGGCGGCTGGAGCTGGATGATTATGAGTCGGGGCTGGTGTTGGATCTTATTCGGAATCATCTGGAGATGTCGGCTGCGCTGCGGCGGGATGTGTTCGACCAGGAGACGATACGGGCGTTTGCGGCGCGGGTGCAGGCGCCGGAAGCGTTGAGGATGCTGACGCTGTTTACGTATGCGGATGTGGCGGCGGTGCATCCGGATGCGTTGACGCCATGGAAGGCGGAGAATCTTTGGCGGCTTTATGGGGCTACGGCGAGCTTTCTCGACAGGAATGTGGATGAGGAGCGGGTGGCTTCGCGGGCGGAGTCGGATGCGGGTGAGGTGGTGTATCGGATTGAGGCGTTGCTGCCGGGCCAGACGGCGGAAGTGCTGCGGTTTCTGGATGGATTTCCGCGGCGCTATCTTCAGACGAGGACGGCGGAGCTGGTGCGGGATCATTTCCGGATGGCGCGGCTCTGTGACGGAGGCGACCAGGTGGAGCTGCGGTACAGCGCGTCGATGAGCGAGGTGACGCTGGTGACCAAGGATCGGGCGGCACTGTTTGCGACCATGGCGGGAGTGCTGGCGGCGTGGGGGATGAATATCGTGACGGCGGATGCGTTTTCAAATGCGCATGGTGTGGTGGTGGACACATTTCGGTTTACCGATCCGTTCAGGACGCTGGAGTTGAATGAGCCGGAGCGGGAGTCGTTTCTGCAAAGTCTGCGGGATGGGTTGGCAGGGAAGACGGGTGGTGTGGAGGCGAGGCTGGCGTCGCGGCGGAGGGGGAAGAAGGCGGCGCCGAAGGTGGTGGTGACTTCACGGATCGACTTTGACGATGCGGCCTCCACGCACAGCACGCTGGTGCAGGTGGTGGCGCAGGATACGCCGGGACTGCTGCATGCGTTGACGCAGACGTTTGCGCGTCAGGCATGCAGTATCGAGGTGGCGCTGGTGGATACAGAAGGGGAGATGGCGATCGACGTATTTTATCTGCGGCATAAGGGGGCTAAGCTGGATGGGGCGCTGGAGGATGCACTGCGGCGCGAGTTGTTGGAGGCGGTGGAGACGAATGGTCATGCGGGGTAGGTTGTTGGGTTGGTGGATGCTGTTGGTTTGTGCAAGTGCCGGTGCGGCGGGGGTGGGGAGCTGCCGGACGATGGTGCTGGAGGGCGAGGTGAAGGCGGGGCAGCCCTATGTGCAGGCGCTGGGGGGCGGGATTGAGTTTGTGCTGCAGCCGATTCATTCGGGTTGGATTTTGCGGGTGGTGCCGGAGGGGACACCGGCGGGGCAGATTGGCGGGGCGGGATTTCAGGATTACGCGGAGCTGGCTACGCCGCCTTATCAATCGGTGACGCCGCTTTCGATTTCGACGGATTTTTCGTTTCGGGCGCAGGATGCAGTGGGGTGGAATCCGCGGCGGTTTCGTTATGCGGCATCGGCGGAGGCTTATGGGAAATTGAAGGGTGCTTACGATTTATTTGAACGAAGTACGGGGGCTGCGAAGGCTGCGGCGGAAAGGTCGCTGGCGGCGGAGGTGGCGCGGGCTCCGGATGGAATCTTCAGGATTGTAGATGCGAAGCTCGAGCCGGGAACGGCGGATCAGTGGCAGGCGGCGGCGGCGGTCTCAGAGAACTTTACGATGACGGCGCACACGATTGTGCTGGCAAAAAAGGGGGAATCGAGCGCGCTGGGCAAGCTGCTGGCGTTTCGGTTCCGGGTGGAAATGGAAGTTGCGCCGGGATTTGTAGTGAAACGGGGGGTGAAGGTTTTGCCCCATGTTTGTGGCAGTCGGTGACAACCCAGCGAGGGTGCGTCGCATCCACACAGTATCGCCTGCTTAGAGAAGTGGCCCGTAGAGGAAACGACGGAGCGGGAGGTATGATTTCAACATGAGCGAAATACCAGAACAACAAGCAAACGGCAAAGAGAATGGGGCTGCGGCTTCAAGCGACCGATATTTTTTTGGGTCGCTAGATAGCTTCGGCAAGAACCAGGACAAGCTGCGCGAAGTGAGCTGGGGTGAGGAACAACCGGAAGGAATCGTCCTGGCTTCGCTTGACGCGGCCATCAATTGGGTTCGCAAGAATTCAGTGTGGCCGATGACGTTCGGACTGGCTTGCTGCGCGATCGAGATGATGTCGATGGGCGGGTCGCGGTATGACATTGCACGATTTGGAGCGGAGGTCTTTCGTCCCTCGCCACGGCAAAGCGACCTCATGATCATCGCGGGACGTGTGTCGCAGAAGATGGCTCCTGTGATTCGACGTCTTTATGAGCAAATGCCGGAGCCGAAGTGGGTGATCTCCATGGGCGCTTGTGCTACTTCCGGCGGAGTCTTCAACAACTATGCGTTGCTGCAGGGTGTGAATCAGATTATTCCGGTGGATATTTATGTGCCGGGATGTCCGCCTCGCCCGGAGCAGCTGCTCTACGCGATCACGTTGTTGCAGGAGAAGATTCAAAACGAGCGCGGTACGATCAAGCGGACGTTGAATTTGAGTTAGTGAGTTGCGCTGGACCGGGCCTGGAAGATAACTGACGTGGTACGGTCTTGCCTGATGGTGGTTTGAATTGAAGTTGGTGCTGATACATTGTGGCAAATAGAGAAGGTTATTCATTTTCTTGTAACGACCCTTTCTATCTGCTGTAAACTCAGTGAGACCTTGACAATTTTGAGCGAACAGAAATTAAGTTCGCAGGTGTGTATTTTATTTAGCGGAGGAAGTCGAATGGTTTATCGCCCGTTTCATCATATTGGCCGGTTAGGTCTGGCTGCATGTGCAGTCAGTCTTGGCGTGGCAAGCCTGAGCGCACAGACTGCCCCTGCCCCAGTGGGGCCTAACCCATCACGTGTGGACGTGTTCACGGGCTTCTCGTACTTTGGAGCGCATGGACAGGTAAAGCCCGCGGGCATCAACTATTCGTCGATCAATGAAGGTGCAATCGGCAGCGTGGCCTACTACTTCAACAAGTATGTAGGTGGTGAGATCGTCGTTGTGGCTCATCCCGATGGGAACAATGATGGGCTTTACACGGCCAGCGGCGGTTTGATTGTGCGTGCGCCGATGAACAACTTCACATTGTTCGCTCATGGACTTGCAGGTGCCGCGCGTCTCGGCGGGCCGAACAATGAAAATCTTGCTGTTTTGGAGCACGAGCCTTACCAGAATGGTCCTGCACTGACGGCTGGCGGCGGCATGGACTACGATCTTCCGTTCATCTCGCACCGCTTCTCTTTGCGCCTCTTCGAGGCTGACTTCCGCTACATTCACGAGAACTATGGCCCTTCCGTTTCCATCCCGACCCCGGGTGTGCTTGGCGGACGTGCGAACCTGCAGGGCGTGGACCTGAGCGCGGGTATCGTGACGCATTTCGGTCACATTATTCCTCCTCCTCCTGTGACCTACAGCTGCACGGTTGCACCGACGTCGGTTTATCCTGGCGACCCGGTCACAGCGACTGGTACGGCCGTGAATCTGAACCCCAAGAAGACGGCCACTTATACGTGGACTGCGACTGGCGGTACGGTTTCCGGTACGAGCAGCACGGCGAACATCGACACCAAGGATCTGGCAGCGGGTACGTACACCGTGAAGGGTCACGTATCTGAAGGCAACAAGCCCGGCATGATGGCTGACTGCTCGGCCGACTTCATGGTGAAGAACTTCGATCCGCCGACGATCGGCTGCTCGGCGAACCCATCTACCGTGATGCCTGGCGATTCTTCGACGATCACCTCGGTTGGTGTGAGCCCGCAGAACCGTCCGCTGACCTACAGCTACAGCACCTCGGCCGGTACGATCAGCGGCAACACCAGCACGGCGACCCTGTCGACGACTGGCGCGGCTCCGGGCACGATCACTGTGACTTGCAACGTTGTGGATGACAAGGGCCAGACTGCTACGCAGATGACCACTGTTACCGTGACCGCGCCTGTCGTTGCTCCTCCGAAGATCATGACGACGAGCCTTTGCTCGATCAGCTTCGATCGTGACACCAAGCGTCCATACCGTGTGGACAACGAAGGCAAGGCTTGCCTCGATGACCTCGCCTTGAACCTGCAGCGTACGACTGACTCGAAACTGGCCCTGGTGGGTAATGCCGCCTCCAGCGAGAAGATGGGTACGAAGCTGGCTGCGGAACGTGCGGTCAACACCAAGGACTACCTCGTGAAGGAGAAGGGCATCGATGCATCGCGCATCATGGTCTACACCGGAACGCAGGATGCCAAGACTGTCACGACGACCCTGGTACCGGCTGGTGCGGATACCTCCTCCATGACGGCAACGCCTGTGGATGAGACTGTCATCATCGCTCGTCCCCGGACTGCTTCTGCTCCGATGCACAAGAAGCATCATCACAAGAAGAGCTAACCGCTAACGTATGAAAAAGGTAGGGGCTGGTTGAGCTTTCGCTCAGTCAGCCCTTTGCTTTGCAATGACAGGCTGGAACTGTAGGATTGTGGTCAGGGAACGGGAAACTCATGGTATCGAAGCTTCGGGCTCATGCACTTCATGTGGTTGTCATGAGCGTTATTACGTCGATTGTTTGTGTCGCTTCGGCGGCGGTTCCGTGGCTTCCCTTTGGGCCGGACGGTGGGGACGCGCGGAAGATCACGAGTGATCCGCGGGATGCGGCGCACTTGTTTTTAGGTACGGTGAATGGCTGGGTGTATGAATCGCACAATTCAGGCGGGAACTGGAAGCGGCTGACGCGGGTGGGGAATCGGGACGATCTTGTACTGGATTGCATCGTAGTGGATCCTAAGAATTCGAAGCACCTGGTGGTGGGGGCCTGGGCGGTCGACCATCCAGATGGTGGGATTTTTATTAGCAATGATGGAGGAATGTCCTGGTTGAACCAGGCGGAGATGCGGGGGCAGTCGATCCGTTCGCTGGCGGCCTCTCCTTCTGATCCGAATATTCTGGTTGCGGGGAGCCTGCAAGGGGTGTTTCGCTCTAAGGATGGTGGGCAGCGATGGAGCCGAATCAGCCCGCGAGACAGTGCGGAGATTCATGAGGTAGAGTCGGTGGCGATCGATCCGGTGGACCCCAACGTGATTTATGCCGGGACGTGGCATCTGCCATGGAAGACGACCGATGGCGGGGAACACTGGGACAATATCAAGGATGGGATTATCGATGACTCGGATGTGTTTTCGATCATTGTAGATCCGGTTCAGCCGAAGATTGTTTATGCGAGTGCCTGCTCGGGTATTTACAAGAGTGAGAATGCGGGACTGCACTTCGACAAAGTGCAGGGAATCCCGAATGAGGCGCGGCGAACCCGGGTGTTGATGCAGGACCCGAGTCACCGTGGGGTAGTGTTTGCGGGAACGACGGAAGGACTGTTTCGGTCGGAAAACGCGGGAAAGACCTGGATCTCAAAGACCGGGACGGATGTGGTTGTGAACGACGTAGCAATCGATCCGGGCAATTCGCAGCGGGTTCTCATTGCCATCGATCATGGCGGCGTAATGGCTTCCGATGATGGCGGTGACACGTTTCATCCAGCGAATGGTGGGTTCTCTGCAAGGCAGATTACTACATTGAAGACGGACCGTCTGCATCCGGCGACGCTCTACGTGGGTGTGGTGAATGACAAGGAGTGGGGTGGGGTTTTTCGCAGCGACAATGGTGGGCTGAACTGGAACCAGGAGAGCGAAGGGTTGCAGGGGCGGGATGTGTTTGCGCTGGGTGAGACGCAGCAGGGGACTTTGATTGCGGGGACGTCGCACGGGCTTTTCAGGCTGGCCGGGGATGACCATGCCTGGAGCCGGGTGGACGGCGCGGATCAGGCGGAAGCGGTGGCGAGTGGTCCTGTGCCGCCACGACCGCTTTCCCTGCCAACCCGACCTCCTGTACCTATCGGACGGAACCATTTTGCGGAGCTAAAAGCCAAGTCGCGAGGTGCGGCCAGAAAGCGGGCTGGTAGCCGGACGGCGAAGCAAGGGGTGCCTGCGAAGAAGACCGGGGGGCATACCGCGAAGGGAGTTGCCGGGAAGAGGTTGGTTCGGAAGCCGGGGAGCAGCAAGTCCGTCGAACGGACGACGGTGCCTGTGAGGCCGAGTCAGGTGGCAGCGCCGACAGTCAAGCCTGGGACGGTCGCGGGGCCTGCGGCCGGATCAAAGCGGACTGGCTTCGATGGCAGCGTCTATGTGCTGGCTACATCGAACGAATTCATGCTGGCGGCGACATCCGAGGGTTTGCTGCGGAGTGCCGACGAGGGTATGACGTGGACGGCCGGGGGACCGAAGGAGAGTGCGGACTGGCGTTATATGGCAGCGGCGAAGCAGAATGTTGTAGCGGCTTCACTGCAATCGTTGCAATTCTCTTCCGATTCGGGCGCTTCATGGGTTGCATTGCCATTGCCTGAGCTGCTGAGCCGGGTGGCGGCGATTGCGGTCGAACCGTCCGGCACGGTTTGGGTTGGGGGGCGGGAAGGCGTATTTGTTTCTTCAGATGGGGGCCAGATGTGGCTTACGCCGAAAAACCTGTACGTCAATTCTGTTTCAAGCCTTTACTATGACGAGGCGACAGACCGGGTAACGCTGACTACGGGGGGCCTGGATACTTATAACGGGATTGTCTTTACGGTGCAGCTGCCAGAGCGGACGGTCACATATGCGAATGCGGGCTGGACGCTGCGGTTTGCACGACCGGTGGGGGATCATCTGGTGGCGGCAACTTTGTTTGACGGTATCGTTGTGCAGCCCAAGATGATCGCTTCGCCGGTGGTAGCAGCCGAGTCTGCAAAGCGGTAAGGCATAGAATAGAGATATGGACACGATGAGTAAGCCGCGCCACTCTTTCCAGACAGATGACCGCAAATTGCTGCCGATTGCGGAGAAGGTGCAGGCCGGGGAACGGCTGGATTTTTCAGATGGTGTGACGCTTTACCGGTCGGGCGATATCCTGGCGGTGGGTTGGCTGGCGAACCTGGTGCGGGAGCGGCTGCATGGGGATTTGGCTTACTTCAATGTGAACCGGCATATCAATCCTACGAATGTGTGTGTGGCGTCTTGCCGGCTTTGCGCTTTTGGGCTGAAGAAGGGCGAGGCGGGAACGTACACGATGGCGCTCGAGGAGGCGTGGGAGACGGCGGCCACAGGGTATACGGACGCGGTGACGGAGTTCCATATTGTGGGCGGGTTGCACCCGGACCTGCCGTTTGAGTACTTTCTGGATCTGGTAAAGGGACTCAAGGTTCGGTTTCCGCAGGTGCATATCAAGGCTTTCACGATGGTGGAGGTGGCTTTTCTGGCCAAGCGGGCGAAGCTATCGATTGAACAGACGCTGCTGGCGATGAAGGCGGCGGGGGTGGATTCCATGCCGGGCGGTGGGGCCGAGATCTTTGCGGATCGGGTGCGGCATATCATTTGCGATCACAAGATCGACGGTGGGGAGTGGCTGGAGACGGCGAAACTGGCGCACCAGATCGGGTTCAGGTCGAATGCGACGATGCTTTACGGGCATGTGGAGAGTGATGAGGATCGGGTGGACCACATGCTGCGGCTGCGGGCTGTGCAGGATGAGACGGGGGGTTTTCAGACGTTTATTCCGCTGTCGTTTCACCCGGATAATACGGCTCTGGCGCATATTCCGAAGACGACGGGAATGCTGGATATGCGGCAGATTGCGGTGAGCCGGCTGCTGCTGGATAATTTCTCGCACATCAAGAGCTACTGGCAGATGGTGACGGCGAAGATGGCGCAGATCTCGTTGCGGTTTGGGGCGGACGATATCGACGGGACTGTGGTGGAGGAGAAGATCTACCACGAGGCCGGGGCGACGACGCCGCAGGGGATGCGACGTGCCGACCTGGTGCGGCTGATTACGGAAGCGGGCAGGGTGCCGGTAGAGCGGGATACGCTTTATCGTGCCGTGACGCGGAGTGAAGATACGTTTACGATTGCGGCTTAGGGGTGATGAGCGGGGTAACGCTGCGGGTGGGGCGTGCGGATGATGGGAAGGCGATGCATCGGCTGGATGTTGTGTGCTTTGAGTCGGTGTTTCGCTTCTCGCTGCGGGCTATGCGGCGGTTTGCGGGTGAGGCGGGGGCGGTCGTTCTGGTGGCGGAGCGGGATGGGGTGCTGGTGGGGTTTGTGATCGTGAGTGTGGCGGGGGACGAGGGTTACGTGGTTACGCTGGATGTCGATCCTGCTTTACGGCGGGCTGGGGTTGCGCGGGCATTGATGGAGCGGGCGGTGGCGGATGTCGCGGCGGCTGGGGGGGTGGTGGTGCGGCTGCATGTTCATGTGGGGAACTTGGGAGCGGTTCGGTTCTATGAGGGGCTTGGGTTCAAGGGGGTGGGGATGGGGAAGGGGTTCTACGGGGACGGGGTCGATGCGTGGGTGTATGAACGGGTGTTGGCGGGGGAGTGAGGCCCCCCCCGTACTTTCTAGGCAAAATATTGACTAGGAAGGACTTACGTGGTTTTCGTTTGCTAGTGATATGCGAATCGCAATAACTGCGGGACGAAACTGGCGGCACGTGAAGGGGGTGCGCTCGGGCTGATTCGACGACGGTAGATGGAACGGGCGACGGCAAGGGGCAGAGCAGGTTCGTCCGAAGTGCAACAAACGAGAACGAAACATCGTGTCCTAAGTAGGCGCCGGGCTGCCTTGGCGGGAAGACAACGGCAAAGGCAGACGCAGACTCCCTTCCGGAATGACAAAAAGGGGAGTTCACGCATAGATGGATATCGTGCTTTAGCGTTTGCCGAAGATATCGCCCATGCGGCGGATCTGGGCGCCTACGTTGCGGAGCTTCTCTTCGATGCGCTCGTAGCCGCGGTCCATGTGGTAGACGCGGTCGAGGATGGTTTCGCCATCGGCTACCAATGCGGCGAGGACGAGAGAGGCGGAGGCGCGAAGGTCGGAACACATGACGGCGGCGGATTGGAGATCGGTCTTGCCGCGGACGGTGGCGGTGCGGCCCTGGACGGTGATGTCGGCGCCCATGCGGTTGAGCTCCTGGACGTGCATGAAGCGGTTTTCGAAGATGTTTTCAGTGACGGTGGTGGTGCCTTCGGCCTGGGTGGCGAGGGCCATGAACTGGGCCTGCATGTCGGTGGGGAAGCCGGGGTATTCCTCGGTGGAGATGTTGGCGGCTTTGAGGGGGCCTCCGCCGGAACGGACGCGGATGTTGTCTTTGCCCACGTCAAGCTTGACGCCGCACTGCTCGAGCTTGGCGATGAGGGAGCCGAGGTGGGTGGGGTCGCAGCAGTCTACGTTGAGGTCGCCGCCGGTGATGGCGCCGGCGATGAGGAAGGTGCCAGCTTCGATACGGTCCGGGTTGATGCGGTGGCGGGCTCCGTGGAGGCGGGAGACGCCCTGGATCTTGATGGTGGAGGTGCCGGCTCCCTCGATGTTTGCGCCCATGGCTTGCAGGAGGGCGGCGAGGTCGGTTACTTCTGGCTCGCGGGCGCAGTTTTCGAGGATGGTTTCGCCTTCGGCGAGGGTGGCGGCCATGAGGATGTCTTCGGTGCCGGTGACGGTGATCTTGTCGAAGACGATGTGGGCGCCGCGAAGGCGGTCGGTACGGGCTTCAAGGTAGCCGTGGTCCTGGGTGATGGTGGCGCCCATGGCTTCGAGAGCTTTGAGGTGGAGGTCGATGGGGCGGCCGCCGATGGCGCATCCGCCTGGGACCGCTACGCGGGCGATGCCGGTGCGGGCGATGAGCGGGCCGAGGACGAGCGAGCTGGCGCGCATGGTTTTTACGATTTCGTACTTGGCTACGGGGTCTGAGAGGACGGCGCACTTGATGTGGGTGCGGTGCTGGGCGCGGCCGTAGCCGAGCTCGACATGGGCGCCCATGGAAACGAGGAGCTTGCGCTCGGTTTCAATGTCCTGGACCTGGGGGATGTTTTCCAGGATGACTTCTTCTTCGGTGAGGATGGCGGCGGCCATGCAGGGGAGGGCAGAGTTTTTGGCTCCGGAAACTTTGATGGTGCCTAGAAGGGGGTTGCCGCCGCGTACTACGAACTTGTCCATCTGGATAGTTTACTGGGGAGTTACGAGGAAAGGGGGGTGAGGGGGCTACTCGGATGGTTCAGGGTAGAGGCGGAGCTCGGGGAAATCCTTGCGGTAACCCCTGGTGTCATAGGTCATGAGGCGGTCAGCGGCGGTGAGTGCGTGCGCACCGATGACGAAGTCGGCAAGAAGACGCTTCGGAATCTCGCGCGTAGCCTTTTGGCGGCGGAGGCTGTAGCGTGAGAAGCGAAGGCCAGCCATCGTCCAGAGGTTCTGACTCATATCGAAATCAACCACACTGCCCGTAACATTCAGTAGCCGATTGAGAAACGGAAGGGTGACTCTAGGATGGGCGAGCAGTTCTGAGTAGACAGGCGCTGAGATGACGAGCGAATCTTCGTTGCGGCAGTGGTTCAGGTGTCCTACAATTTCAGCAGTTCTGGAAGTCTCTGTGATGAGCCCGGAGACGATGTTCGTGTCCAGGGCGGTCTTCACAAGCACTCACCCTCAGGATCACGCATTTCCCGCTCCCAAGCGACTATCTCTTCCATCGAAGTAAAACCAGGGAGACAGCCGGCGAACTGGGCAAAGGGATTGTCGACATCTCCAGAAGGGCGGAAGACGGTACGTCCGTCGATGACGATGAATTCGACTTGGTCTCCAGGGCGAACCCCGAGACTCTCAAGGACTTCACTGGGTACTTTAACCTGGCCGTCATGAGTGATTGTGGTCGATGCGCTCATTCGATATTCGCTCTTGTATGGAGATCGCAGCTAGCTAGAGTTCGAGGCGGGAGTCGTCGATGGCGAGACGGACGTTGCCGTCTGATTTGGCGAGGCGGCGGACGGCTTCCATCTTGTCCACGTTCGCTTTCAACATGACGACGGCGATGGGGATGGATTTGCCGGCGGACTTGATGGTGCGGACGGCGGTTTCCCGGTCGATGCCGCAGACGTTCATGAGGACGCGGATGCCACGCTCGACGAGCTTGGCGTTCTTCATGTGGACGTTGACCATCAGGTTGTCATAGACGTAGCCGAGACGGGTCATGGCGCCGGTGGTGATCATGTTGAGGATCATCTTCTGAGCGGTGGAGGCCTTCATGCGGGTGGAGCCGGAGAGGACTTCCGGGCCGACCTCGGCGATGATGGTGGTGTCCGAGACGTCGGCTAGCGGGGTGCCTTCATTGCAGGTGATGCATGCGGTTTTTGCGCCGCGGGCGCGCGCGTATTCGACCGCGCCGACGACGTAGGGGGTGCGGCCGGAGGCGGAGACGCCTACGACGATATCCTTGCGGGTGGGGCGGCGGCGGGCGATGTCGCGCTGGCCGATCTCGGGGGAATCTTCATTGACGTCTGAGGCGGAGGCGAGGGCCTTGGGGCCGCCGGCCATGATGTACTGGACCTGCGAGGGCGGGGTGGAGAAGGTGGGGGGGCACTCGCTGGCGTCGAGCGAGGAGATGCGGCCGCTGGAACCGGCGCCGACGTAGATGAGGCGTCCGCCATCGCGAAGGGAACGGGCGACGGTGTCGATGACAATGGCGATTTCCGGAAGGGCTTTCTTGACGGCTGCGGCGATCTTGGCATCTTCATGATTGATGATGCGGGCGATCTCGAGAGCGCTCTTGGTATCGAGGCCCTGGGAGGCAGCGTTGGGGCTTTCGGTAGTGAGAACGGACATATCGCGCTGGCTGCGATTAGCTGCCGGCTTTTCTGCCTTTTCGGCTGGGGGGAGCTCGTTCATTGGGATGGTTGCCATAGGTTAAAACGCTTTGAATCTATAGTAGACCTTTGTTCTATATCGTGCAGGACTGACGCGTGGTTGGGGTGCATTCGCATAGGAGAATGGGGCGGCGTTGGGTATGCGAAGGGAAAGGGGAATCGTCTAAGAGGAGTATGGTGATGAGTGTGGATGAGCAAGTAACGAAGCCTGTAAAGCGGACGGGACTGGGAGCGTGGGTGCGCGACCTTGTGCTCGCCGTGGGTGTGTCAGGCTTCATCATTCTTTTTTTGTATCAACCGGTGAGGGTGGAAGGCACGTCGATGCTGCCGGCGCTGGAGGATCAGGACAGACTTTTCATCAATAAGATGGCTTTTCGAGTGGGCGAGATTCATCGGGGAGATGTGGTGGTTTTCCGGTTTCCGCGGGACCACACGAAGAGCTATATCAAGCGGGTGATTGCCTTGCCGGGGGACCGTTTGCGGATCGATCATGGGCGGCTGAATGTGAACGGGCTCGCGGTTGAGGAGCCCTATGTGCCGGAGCGGTTTACGGACGATCGCTCACAGCCGGAGGTGACGATTGGGGCGGATGAATATTTTGTCATGGGAGATCATCGATCGATCTCAAGCGATAGCCGTGAGTTCGGTCCGGTGACTCGGGACCTGATCTATGGGAAGGCGGCTTTTGTGTACTGGCCGGTGGACCAGGCCGGCGTCGTTCGGTGAGGTGAACAACAGATAGGACAATGCGTGCATCTCACCAGCAAATCAGGGAATGTACCGCTGATTGTGGAGAAGAATTCATGGCACGTTTGAAGGTTCTATTGCTTAGTCTGGTAGCCGTGGTGATCCTGGCCGGTGCTGTTCCTACGGCGAGTGCGCAGGTGATTGTTATTGGGCATCGTCATCATTATCACCACCGTCATCCGTACTACCGTCATGGTCATCGGTACTACCGCTAAGGTGAGGTGTCCGCTGCGCTAACTGGCGTAGCGGACGATGCGGCAGAATGTTTCCGGGTCGAGGCTGGCGCCACCTACGAGCGCGCCATCGATATCTTTTTGTGACATGAGCATTGCGGTATTTTCTGGCTTAACTGATCCTCCATAGAGGATACGAGTTTGCTCGGCGCGCTCTTCTCCCAGACGGGCGGCCACCTCTCGACGGATTATCCTGTGGGCTTCCTGCACCTGGCTTGGGGTGGCTGTGCTGCCGGTCCCGATGGCCCATACGGGTTCATACGCGATGATCAGCTTTTCCGAGCCTTCGGCTTCGATTCCATTGAGAGCGCAGGCTACCTGCCAGCGCAAAACGGCTTCGGTGAGACCGGTCTGGCGCTTGTCGAGGGACTCGCCTACACAGACGACCGGGGTGAGGTCGTGGGCGATGGCGGCTTTGAGCTTCCAGTTCACCATATCGTCGGTTTCATGAGCGTAGATGCGGCGTTCCGAGTGGCCGAGCAGGACGTGGGTGCAATGGATGCTGGCGAGCATGGTGGGGCTGGTCTGGCCGGTGTAGGGGCCTTCGTTGAGCCAATGCATGGTTTGTGCGCCGGCTTTGACGTTGGTGTCATTGGTGGCGTCGAGGACGTAGCCTAGCGACGACATGGTGGGAAAGAGGACAATTTCGTCGCGGTCGTGGTCGCGGACCAGGGGGAGGAAGGCCTCGAGGAAGGCGAGCGATTCCTTGGGGGTCTTGTACATCTTCCAGTTGCCGGCGATCAGTGGTTTGCGCATAGGTGGGTAAGTATGCCAGTTTGTCTATGCGTTGGGGAAGCGGAGTGGGCGGTATGCGGCCAGCTTTTGAGGCTTCCGGTTCAGGCTTCAGTGAGGGCGGCGACGCCGGGGAGGGTTTTGCCTTCGAGGAATTCGAGGGACGCTCCGCCGCCGGTGGAGATGTGGGTAATTCTGTCGGCGAAGCCTGACTTCTGGATGGCTGAGACGGAGTCGCCGCCGCCGACGATGGTGGTGGCGTCCTCATTGGAGGCTACGGCTTTGGCGATGGCGTTGGTGCCTTTGGCGAAGGAGGGAAACTCAAAGACGCCCATGGGGCCGTTCCAGAGGACCGTCTGGGCATCGGCGATCTGGGCGGCGAAGAGCTTGATGGTCTCGGGGCCGATGTCGAGGGCCATGAGGTCGGCGGAGAAGGGGCCGGTGCCGGAGAAGGTGGTGGCGGTGGCGTGGGGGTCGAAGCGGTCGGCGAGGATGTGGTCGACGGGGAGGAGGAAGGTGATGCCTTTGGCTTTGGCTTTTTCGAGGGCGGCGCGGGCGACATCGATTTTGTCTTCTTCGACGAGAGATTTACCGGTCTGCTGGCCCTGCGCGCGGAGGAAGGTGTAGGCCATGCCGCCGCCGATGAGGATTGAGTCGGCCTTGTCCATGAGGGAATCGATGACCTGGATCTTGTCTGAGACTTTGGCGCCGCCGATGATGGCGACGAAGGGCTTGTCGGGCGTGGTGAGGGCCTTGCCGAGGTGGGTGAGCTCGGACTCCATGAGGAGGCCGGCGGCGGACTGGGTGACGTGATGGGTGATGCCTTCAGTGGAGGCGTGGGCGCGGTGGGCGCTGCCGAAGGCGTCGTTGATGTAGATGTCGGCGAAGGAGGCGAGTTTGGCGGCGAAGGCGGGGTCGTTGGCTTCTTCTTCGGGGTGGAAGCGGAGGTTTTCAAGCAGGAGGGTCTGGCCGGGTTCAAGGCCGGCTACGAGCTCGGTGGCGACTTCGCCGACGCAATCCGGGGCGAAGGCTACGTTTTCGTCTTCGCCGAGGACGTGGTCGAGGAGCTCGCGGAGGCGGTCAACGATGGGGCGGAGGCTCATGGCGGGGACGACCTTGCCTTTGGGGCGGCCAAGGTGCGAGCAGAGGATGACGCGGGCTTTGCGGCGGAGGGCGTACTCGATGGTGGGGATGGTTTCGCGGATGCGGGTGTCGTCGAGGATGTGGGGTTCGGCGTCCTTGGACAGGGGGACGTTGAAGTCGACGCGGATGAGGACGCGCTTGTTGGTGAGGTCGAGGTCGCGGATGGAGAGCTTGGGCATTTAGGAATTTCCTCCTGGGATGAGGGCGTCGGCTTCGATTTCAACTTTCCAGCGTGGGTCAAGGAGAGCGGCGACGACGACCATGGTGGCGGCGGGAAGGATGAACGAGAAGAACTTGGCGTGGACGCGGCCTACGGCTTCCCAGTCGTTGACGTCTGTGAGGTAGATGCGGGTGCGCACGATGTGCTCGAAGGAGGTGCCTGCTTCTTTGAGGATGGCGGCGATGAGCGTGAGGCACTGGTCGGCTTGCTCGGCTACGGAACACTCTTCAGAGCCGATGGGGCCGGTGCCGGAGACCATGACGTGGGAGCCGACGCGAACGGCTCGGGAGAAGCCGATGATGGGCTCGTAGGGGGAGGTGCCGGGGATGTTCTGGCGTTGGGTCATGTTGGTTAGGCTATATTAGCAGCAGGAGGCTATGGTGACCGCGACTATCTTTGAAGCCAAGACGAACTTATCAGAGTTGTTGAAGCGTGCACAGGCTGGGGAAGAAGTGATTATCACTTCTGGGCGTGGCAAGACGCCGGTCGCGAGGCTGCAGGCTATCGCGCCCAAGAGGTACAAGCGACTTGGGGCGCGGCACACGCCAGGATTCATGCTGGGCGAGGGCTTTTGGGAGCCTTTGTCTGAGGCGGAGCTGCAATTCTGGGAAGGTGGGGGTAAGTGAAATTTCTGCTCGACACGCACACGTTGATCTGGGCGGTGCTGCAACCAGAAGCCCTGAGTGAGACGGCGCGTGGCTTGTTTGAAGATGAGCGGAATGAATTGTTCGTTTCCGCCGCGTCTGCGTGGGAAATTGCGACCAAGGTAAGGAATGGAAAGATGCCGGAAGCGAGGGAATTGGAAGCGAACTTCCTTGAGGACGTGGTGGAGGTAGCGGGTTATCGATTGCGTGCGATCACGGTGGAAGATGGATTGCGCGCGGGGCGTTTGCCGGGGGAGCATCGCGATCCGTTCGATCGGATGATTGCGGCGCAGGCTCTTGCCGACGATGTTGCGGTGATCGGTAAGGATCCGAAACTGGATGTGTTTGGGGTGCGCCGTTTGTGGTGAGGGTGCGCGGCGGGGATCGTTAAAATGCCTGGATCCGTCTTTAGCTGGAAATGCTCGAGCGTTTCGCTATAGTTTCTTTGATGCGTTCACGGCGTGTTGACGGTTGCGGACCGCTTTACGTCGGCGAGGTCTTGAAGCCGGCCTGAAGCTAGTTTGTTGGTGATGAAGTCGTCCGCTGAGATATACCGGGCGGGCAGGTCGCCGTCGATCAGGAAGGGAATGCTGTTGGCGTAGGCGGTGGCGAAATCGATGCCGTCAATCTTCTGGAGAATGTCAAAGCAGATGGGGGGGGGCTGCCGAAACGAGCACCCGTCTTACCATCGGAGAAATCTTCTATCGAGAATCCGCTGAGCGGCGCACCGAACTCAGCTAGCGCTTTGAAGAGAGCGACTGCATTTGCGGGAGTGCTTTCAACGAAGACATCAAGATCCTTGGTCATACGGGGTTGACCGTGGAGGAAGACTGCGTTCCCACCAATGATGAGGTATTGAACACTATGGGCGTTCAACGCGGAGAGCAACTGTCTTAAGCTCTCGTCCATCGGCGGTGTAACCATAAGCACGATAACCCTCGACACTCATCTGATGGCCGGCGGCGAAGCTTTCGGGCGCGGAGACGCTAGCCCAGTAAAGATGTTCCTCATCCTTCATCTGTTGGAAGGCGTCTGGGCCGGTGAATTTGCGGGCTGTCGTGTGCATCGGCATAACCCGGTTATAAGCGCCGTGCTTCGGCGCCTTACTTATAAATAGCTCGACGGCGCACTACAGGCCTTTGGCTACGAGGAAGAGGATTAGGTCTTTTACTCGGCTGGAGTAGCCCCATTCGTTGTCGTACCAGGAGATGATTTTGCCGGTGTTGCCTACGACCTTGGTGAGCTTGCTGTCCACGATGCTGGAGAGGGGGTTGCCCTTGAAGTCGGAGGAGACGAGCTCTTCGTCGGTGAAGCCCAGGATGCCTTTGAGGGGGCCTTCTGATGCGGCTTTGAGGGCGGCGTTGATGGTGGCTACGGTGATGGGTTTTTCGGCTACGAAGGTGAGGTCGACGACGGAGACGTTGGGGGTGGGGACGCGGATGGCAAAGCCGTCGAGCTTACCGTCCATGGCGGGGATGACGAGCTTGAGGGCCTTGGCGGCGCCGGTGGAGGAGGGGATCATGGAGAGGGCGGCGGCGCGGGCGCGGCGGAGATCCTTGTGGGGGGTGTCGAGGATGACCTGGTCGTTGGTGTAGGAGTGGATGGTGGTCATGATGCCGGAGGCGATGCCGAAGGTGTCGTTGAGGACCTTGACGACGGGGGCGAGGCAGTTGGTGGTGCAGGAGGCGTTGGAGATGACGTTGTGCTTGGCGGCATCGTATTTGTCGTCGTTGACGCCGAGGACTACGGTAAGGTCTTCATTGGTGGCGGGGGCGGAGATGATGACCTTTTTGACTGTTGCTCCGAGGTGGGCTTTGGCCTTTTCGGCGTCGGTGAAGAAGCCGGTGGATTCTACGACGATTTCTGCGCCGACGGAGGCCCAGTCGAGGTTGGCGGGATCGCGCTGGGCGAAGACCTGGATCTTTTTGCCGTCGACCGTGATGGAGTCGGCGTCGGCCGATATGTCCTGTTTGAGGTTGCCGAGAATGGAATCGTATTTGAGGAGGTGGGCGAGAGTGGCGGGGGTGGTGAGGTCGTTGACGGCGACGATCTGGATGTCCGGGTTGCCGAGCGCGGTGCGGAAGACGTTGCGACCGATGCGGCCGAAGCCGTTGATACCTACCTTGACTGCCATTTGGAGTTGCTCCTGAGGTGATCTTGATGTCTGTGGGGAGGCTAACAAACGGAAGAGACGGGTGGCAATGCGCGCGTCCGATAAGCGGCTTGGAAACGGCGGGGGTGGATTTGCGGTGGGGAAACGGGTGTGTTACAAGCGTGTTTAGAGACGGCGAGGATTTTGCCGTTTTGAGACAGGTGCCGGGCTCGCGAGGGTTTTAGGCGAGAGGCAATCAGAGAGCATGCGCACGATGCGCGATTGGATACTGGAAAAGATGAGACGACGCACCAGGCGTGGACCGAACGATTCAGAGTCTACCGGTAAGAGTGGCCAGGAATTACCGACAGGGCAGCTTGCTCCGCTGCGGCCGACTTATCCGGAACCGATTGCGATTGCGGCGAAAGCGGAGGTGCCGGCTCAAGTGCCGGCGGCGGCTGAAGTGCCTGCGGAGGCTGGGCCGGGGGAGGGATTTGCTCCGGCGGACGGGGCGCAGAAGATGGTGGTGGAGACGCAGCCTGAGTCGCTGGGGACACCGCCGGCTGAGCAGACGGCGGCGAAGAGTCCGCGGGGGTATGTGGTTTTGACGATTGGGCTGCCGGGTTCTGGGAAGACGACCTGGTATAAACGGCGCGGGGTTTCGCCGCTTTCGAGCGACATGCTGCGGACGATTCTGTTCGACGATATTACGGATCAGCGGTATCAGGGGCTGGTGTTTTCTACGTTGCGGAGCTTGCTGCGGGCGCGGCTGATTGCCAAGATGCCTTGGAATTATGTGGATGCGACGAACCTGAGCCCGCACGAGCGGCGGCAGTGGATCAAGATGGCGAAGAGCTTTGGGTACGAGGTGCAGGCGGTTTTTTTCGACGTGCCGCTGGCGGTTTGCCTGGAGCGGAACAGCAAGCGGGACCGGCAGGTGACGGACGAGGTGATGCACCAGATGGCGACTCGTCTGCGACCGCCGGTGTTCAAGGAAGGGTTCGACAAGATTACGGTGGTGCGGGTGAAGGGGGCGGTGGTGCCTGAGGCTTCAGGTGGAGATGCTCCGGTTGATGATCCTGCGGGGAATGCTCCGGAGGTGGTGGGGGAGTAGGCACCACCCCCCCCTTGTTTTGTGCAAAATCTTCATTTGATTGGGGTTAGGGGTTTCTGGTTTGTAGAATCTTTATTGCATAGGCTTTGCGAGTGATTGCACCAGATTTGGGCAGTGGCTTTTCTGTGGAGCGCTTGTGAGCGGGAATGGCGTCGAGTTCGAGCGGGTGGGACTCAGGCTGGCGGATGGACGGGCGTTGTTGCAGGACGTGTCGCTGAAGCTGGAGGCGGGGACGACGACTGCGCTGCTGGGGCGGAGCGGGTCGGGCAAGACGACGCTGCTGCGGATGGTAAATGGGTTGGGTATGCCGACGGCGGGGTCGGTGACGGTGCGGGGGAAGCGAACGACAGCGTGGGATTTGATTGCGCTGCGGCGGGGGATTGGGTATGTGATCCAGGATGCGGGGCTGTTTCCGCATATGACGATCGAGCGAAATGTGGGGATGGCGCTGGAGCTTGCGGGGACGCCGGTGGGCGGGCGGGCGGGGGAGGTGCTGGAGCAGGTGGGGTTGAGTGCGGATTTGGCGGGGCGGAGGCCGTGGCAGTTGAGTGGGGGGCAGCGGCAAAGGGTGGGGTTTGCACGGGCGCTGGCAGCGGACCCGGAGATTCTGCTGATGGATGAGCCGTTTGGAGCGCTCGATCCGCTGACGCGGGTGGAGATGCAGGAGATGTTGAAGGGGCTGCTGGGGAGGGTGAGGAAGACTGTGTTGATGGTGACGCATGATCTGGAGGAGGCGCTGTTTTTGGCGGATCGGGTGGTGTTGCTGGAGGGTGGGGTGGTGGTGACGGATATGGCGGTGGGGGAGGTGATGGGAAGTGGGAATGAGGCGGTGAGGAAGTATGTGGGGGCGATCCGGCGGGTGGGTGCGGTGGGCGGCGGTGAACCCAAAGGCGAACGCGGCGACGCGGCGATGCGCGGCGAACGCGGCGGGGAGATGCAGCGATGATGGAGTTCTTGCGGGCGCATGCGGGGGAGATTGGGCGGCTTACGTTTGAGCATGTCTGGCTGACCGGGTTTGCGATGGTGCTGGCGGCGGGGATCGGGCTACCGCTGGGAGTTTTGCTGACGCGGTATGAACGGCTGGCGAAGCCGGTGATCGGGGTGGCGAATGTGGTGCAGGTGATTCCGAGCCTGGCGTTGTTTGGGCTGTTGCTGCCGGTGCCGTGGCTGGGGGAGAATGCGGCGCGGCTGGCGATCCTGGCGCTGACGGGCTATGCGTTGCTGCCGATTCTTCGGAATACTTATGCGGGGATTCGGAGTGTGGACCCGGCGCTGGTGGATGTCGCCAACGCGATGGGGATGACGGGGTGGCAGAGGCTGGTGAAGGTGGAGTTGCCGCTGGCGGCTAGTGTGATCCTGGCCGGGTTGCGGACGGCTACGGTGACTTGCGTGGGGGTGGCTACGATTGCGGCGGCTATTGGGGCGGGTGGGCTCGGGGAGTTGATCTTTCGTGGGGTGGCCAGTGTGGATAATGGGTTGGTGCTGGCGGGGGCGGTGCCGGCGGCAGTGCTGGCGCTGGTCGCGGATGGGGGGTTGGGGTGGGTGGAGGGGAAAGTGGCGGTGCGGCGTGGATAGTCGCAACCCCAAAGGCGAACGCGGCGGCGCGGCGATGCGCGGCGGACGCGGCGAAAAGCCAGTGCGCGAAGGACTGGTGATGCTTGGGTTGGTTTTGCTGGTGGGGTGTGGGCCGCCGCGGGGGCATGGGGTGGTGGTGGGGGCTAAGAATTTTACCGAGCAGGTGGTGCTGGGGGAGTTGGTGGCGCAGGAGATCGAGGCGGTGTTTCAGGCGGAGGGGAAGAGTGAGCGGGTAGAGCGGCGGTTTTATCTGGCGGGGAGTTATCTTTGTCAGCAGGCGCTGGTGAGCGGGCGGATCGATGGGTATGTGGAGTATTCGGGGACGGCGTTGACGGCTATCTTGAAAGAGCCTTTGGATCGGGATCGGGGGCAGGTACTGGCGGATATCGCGCGGCTGTATAAGGCGCGGTACAAGGTGCGTGTGGGGCCGGGGCTCGGGTTTGAGGATACGTTTGCGATGGTGGTTCGGGGCTCGGATGCTGAGAGGTATGGTTTGAAGACGATTTCGGATCTGGGGCGCTGGGGCGGAGGGCCGGAGTACTCCGCAGAACCCAGGTCTCAGAATCGAGACCTGGGGCACCCAGTTCGGCTGGGGGTTGGGTATGAGTTTCAGGCGCGGCCGGATGGGTTGGTGGGGCTGGAGAAGGCGTATGGGTTGGAGTTCAAGGAGCCTCGGGTGATGGATCTAGGGTTGCTCTATCGGTCGCTTAGCCTGGGGCAGGTGGATGTGGTGGCGGGGAACTCGACCGATGGGCCGATACGGGCGCTGGGGTTTGTGGCTTTGGTGGACGATCGGCATTATTTTCCGCCTTATGATGCGGTGCCGCTGTTTCGGGAGGATGCGCTTCGAGAGCATCCGGAGATTGGGGTGGCGGTGGGAAGGCTGGCGGGGCGGGTGTCCGCGGACGAGATGCGAGGGATGAACGATGCGGTGGATGGGCGGCATGAGGATGTGGGGGTGGTGGTGAGGCGGTTTCGGGTGGGGAAGGGGTTGTGAGGGTTCACCCAGGCGAACGTGGTTATGGACAGGCAAACGACAAGAACAAACGCAGATCCCTACGGGATGACAAAAAAAGGAGCGGTGATGGTGGAGCCTTGGTTGCGCGGGACGTTGGGGGAGGTGGATGCGGTAAGGCGGCAGGTGCTGCATGCTTTGGAATTGGCGGTGGAGGATGTTTCGCGATGGTGTGGTGGGTTGACGGAGGCGGAGGTGGAGATGCGGTATCTTGGGTTGGCTTCTGTGGGGTTTCATTTGCGGCATATGGTGCGGAGTTGCGATCGGCTGCTTACTTATGCGGAGGGTGGGGGGTTGAGTGAGGAGCAGATGGAGAAGCTGAGATCGGAAGTGGGGGGGACGGTGGCGCGGGAGGAGTTTGGGCTTGAGATGGTGGCGGTGATGGAGAGGGTGCGGGGGTTGGGTGGGGGGTATGAGGAGTTTCGGGGGGTTGGGAGGGAAGGCTTGCCGTCGACCTTGGGTGGGTTGCTGGTGCATGTGGGGGAGCATACCAGCCGGCATGTGGGGCAGGTGGTGACTACGGCCAGAGTGGTGGTGGGGTTGCGGGGTGAGTCGGGGGAATGAGGATCCCCAGGTCACGCGATGAGGCCCGCGTGGCCTGGGGCACCCCATACTGGTCGGGGACAAGGAAGTAACCCCACGTCACGCGATAGGGCTCGCGTGAGATGGGGCACCCCAGGCTTATTGCCGAAGCGGGGTGGGTGCTGGTCAGGCTACGTGGACTACGGGGCGTTTGGTTTTGTCCTGGATGGCGCGGCGGAGGACTTCCTGGGTGAGGGGGGCGGTGTCGCCCTGGCCGAGGAAGAGGAAACGGAAGACGTTGTTGAAGGGGCTGATGTCCGTCCACTGGAAGTAGACGTGGGGGGTGTGGCCGGTGTGGGTCTGGATGTTGAGGAGAAGGGCGGCGACGGCGTTGGCGACGGCGGGGCTGCTGCCGGAGAGGATGCGATGGGGGCCTTCGCGGTGGCCGCAGATGCAGAGCTGCTGGTCGAACTCGGAGGGGTCGGCTTGCTCGATTTCGAGGAAGTAGATGCACTCGTCTGGCGGGAGGGAGTGGAGGGCGAGTAGATTTTCGACGACCTGGTCGCGGATTTTTTCACCGGCTCGCTTGGGGTTCCAGGCGATGAGGCGAATGAGCTGGTCGGTATCTTCGGTGAGGAGGGCTTTGGCGGTGGAGTCGAGTTCTACCTCGGTGATGCGGATTTCTGTGGAGCGCTGGACGCGAGAGACGAGCGAGAAGACGATGATGGCGAGGATAAAGAAGGTGGCAATTTTGAGGCCTTCGGGGCGCTCCCTGATGTTCATGGCGGTGGTGTAGATGAAGACGAGGGAAATGAGGCCGAAGAGGATTTTGGGCAGGCCGCGGCGGGCCGACATGGTCACGGCGCAGGAGCCGGATGTCATGAGGACGAGGACGCCGGTGGCGTAGGCGCCGCCCTGGGCGTCGACGTCTGCGTGGAAGAGGATGGTGACGGCGGTGGCGATGGCCATGAAGACGAGGACGAGGGGGCGGGAGGCGCGGGCCCACTCGGGGGCCATGCCGAAGCGGGGAAGATAGCGGGGGATGAGGTTGAGGAGGCCGGCCATGGCGGAGGCTCCGGCGAAGGCGAGGATGAGGATGGTGGAGGCGTCGTAGGCGGCACCGAAGGCGGGGCCGAGGAGATGGTGGGCGAGGAAGGCCATGGCGCGGCCGTTGGCGGGGCCGCCTTCCTTGAAGTCGGCGGCGGGGATGAGGAGGGTGGTGACGAAGGAGGTGAAGATGAGGAAGACGCTCATGATGATGGCAGCGGTGGCGAGCAGGCGGCGGGTATTGGCGATGCGTTCCTGAAGGTTGGAGGAGGAGATGAGTGGCATGACGGCTACGCCGGTTTCGAAACCGGAAAGGCCGAGGGCGAGCTGGGGGAAGAGGAACATGCTGACGCCGATCATGGCCCAGATGCTGTGGTGCTGGGCGAAGAGCGCCTGCTTCCACTGGGGGATGAGCTCGGTGTGGTGGAGGACCTCGCGGATGGCGACAATGGTGACGGCGGCGTTGAGCAGGAGGTAGGTGACGACGAGGACGACGGCGATGCTGATGGCTTCCTTGAAGCCTTTGAGGAAGATGGCGCCGAGGATGGCGAGCAGGAGGAAGGTGACGACCATCTGGGATTGCAGCCAGTGCGGGGCGATGTGGTGGATGACGGGGTTGTGGATGAAGTGGGCGGCGGCGTCCGCGGCCGAGAGGGTCATGGTGATGATGAAGTCGGTGGTGGCGAAGCCGAGGAGCGCGAGGACGAAGAACTTGCCGCCCCAGCCGGGGAAGAGCTTTTCAAGCATCGCGATGGAACCCTGGCCGTTGGGGCTGGCGGCGGCGACGCGATTGTAGACGGGAAGGGCGGCGAAGAGGGTGACGAGGATCAGGACGAGGGTGGCGATGGGGGAGAGGAAGCCGGCGGCGAGGAAGGCGATGCCGGGCTGGTAGCCGAGGGTGGAGAAGTAATCGACGCCGGTGAGGCACATGACGCGAGCCCAGATGTGCTTGGGTTCAGAGGGTTCGTCTGGCTCGGGCTCACCGGCGGGGCGGCGATTGTTGGGGACCTTAAGGTCTGAGAGGAGCCATGATTTCAGGTTCACTGAAGTGGTGTTGTCCTTTGTAGAAGTGTGATGCAGATTGGAGCGGGAAGGCAAGGGTTTGTGGCAAGCTAGAGCGATGCGGGGTGTTCGGTGCGGGTGGTTGCTGCTGTTGGTTGGGACGGCGGGAGCACAGACGAGTCTGCGGCATATGCCGGACGCGACGACGATGGACGTGTCGGTGGGGGCGTTTGCGCAGTTGACGCCGAACCGGGTGACGAATGGCGGTGGGACGGTGCAGGGGAGCTCGCCAAGCGAAGGCGTGCTGGGGACGGTGCATCAGCAGATTGGGCCGCTGCTGGGGTACAGCGTGAACTTTGGGTATACGCGGATGGCGGAACAGTTTTTGAACCTGGTGGTGACGCCGGCGGGGTCGGGGTTGACGACGTATTCGGATGGGTCAGTGGGGACGGAGATGTACGAGCTGAGCGGGTCTTACGTGATGCATGCGCCGAAGGTGTATCGGCGGTTCAGCCCTTATGGGCAGTTTGGGGCGGGGATCCTGAGCTTTCTGCCTACGCTGCGGAATCAGCCGGATCATGTGAATTTCCGGCTGATGGGATTGTTTGGGGCGGGAGTGGATTATCGGATCGACCGGCGATGGGGGATACGGCTGGAGTATCGCGGGATGCTTTATAAGAACCCGGACCTGCGGTATGACCCGACGGTACTGGTGACGAGCAAGAACTATACGGTGACTAGTGAGCCTACGGTTAGCTTGACTTATAGCTTTCGGGCGAGGCGGCGGGGGGTGGAGTGAGGCGGTCGCAAGAACAAGCAACGGCAAGAGCCAATACGGAAATTCTGAGCTTCGCTTAGAATGACGGCGTTCCTCCCGGGTGCAAGCTTAGGGTGCTGGGCTAGCTGACGAGGTGGCCCATTTTTTCGTGCTTGGTTTTGAGATAGAACTCGTTGGCGGGCTCGGGGGCGGTGCGGGCTGAGAGGCGTTCGACGACCTGGATGCCGGCTAGCTCGAGGGCCTGGACTTTCTCGGGATTGTTGGTGATAAGGCGGACGGCGGGGATGTGCAGGTGCTGGAGGATGGCGGCGGGGAGCTCGAAGTTGCGGCAGTCGGCTTCATAGCCGAGCTCGCGGTTGGCTTCAATGGTGTCGCGGCCGTGGTCCTGGAGCTCGTAGGCCTGGAGCTTGGCCATGAGGCCGATGCCGCGGCCTTCCTGGTTCTCGTAGAGGAGGATGCCGGCGCCGGCTTCGGCGATCATGTCGAGGGCGAGGTGGAGCTGGTCGTGGCAATCGCAGCGGAGCGAGTGGAAGACGTCGCCGGTGAGGCACTGGGAGTGGATGCGGACGATGGGTGCGGCGGGGCTTCCGTCGGCCGCAGGCGCTTTGAGGTCACCCATGATGAGGGCGACGGCGGTTTCGATGCGGAGGGCCGGGGCGGGGATGTTGTCATTGCAGGCGACGGGATTGATGACCTGGCGCTCGAAGGCGAGGATGCGGAAGTGGCCGTGCCTGGTGGGGAAGTCTGCGTCGGCTAGCTGGCGAATGGACATTGCTTTTAGTTTGACTCGCTTTGGTGAGGCACAGATTCAGTTTACCTGTAACCCAGGTCACACGATGGAGCCGTGTGGCCTGGAGTACCCCAAACCTTCGTCGCGCCAAACTTTGGGAGTAGAGTAGGGGGGTGAAGCCGGGCGTTTCAACCAACCTGATTGTGATCACGCTGCTGGTGGAGCTGGGGGTTGCGGCGGCGGTGTCGAGCTCGCTGGCGAGGTCGAAGACGTTTCGGGATCTGCTGCTTTTGCCGGCGCGGACAGTGGGGCAGACGGCGAAGCTGGTCGCGCTGATCTGCGGGCCGTTGATGCTGGGCGTGCTGGTGCGGGTGCGGGTGCCGAACTTTCTGGCGGCGGATATCAGCTTTGAAGCGGTGGTGCTGCTGGGTATATTGCTGGGACCGGTCGCGGCTATGGCGGGTGGGCTGGTGCTGGCGGTGCCGGCGCTGCTGCATGGTGAGTACTGGGCGGTGCCGGTAAACCTGCTGGTGGCGGCGGTGGCCGGGGGCTTTTCACGGTTTGCGGATTTGGAGGATGTGTGGTCGTTTTCCCCGCTGATCGACCTCAGTATTTACCGCTGGGTGACGCGGAATTTGAAACGGCCGAAGCTGGACCGGCAGATTCTGCTGCTTGTGCTGATTACGGTGATGGCGCTGGGAAGTAGTGAGCTGGCGCATTTTTATCCGCGGCGGTTTTTCGATCTATGGTCGACGAACTGGTGGGTGGAGGCGGCGATCTGCCTGGTGTCGCCGATGGTGGTGGGGATCCCGCTGAAGATCTGGAACCAGATCCGGATCGAACGGAAGCTGGAGGAGCAGACGCGGCTGCTGCTGGAGGCGAGGCTGGATGCACTGCAGCGGCAGATCAATCCGCATTTTTTGTTCAATACGCTGAACTCGATTACGTCGCTGGTGCGGTCAAAGCCGGAGCTGGCGCGAGAGATGATCGTGAAGCTGGCGAACATTCTGCGGATGCTGCTGAAGGAGCGGGAGGCATTTGTGCCGTTTGCGGAGGAGCTGGCGTTTACGGACGATTACCTGGATATCGAACAGGTGCGGTTTGGAGAGAAGCTGCGGGTGGTGAAGGAGATCGCCGAGGATACGCTGGGGGTGGTGGTGCCGAGTATGCTGCTGCAGCCGCTGCTGGAAAACAGCATCAAGCACGGGCTGGAGCCGCGGATGGAAGGCGGTACGGTCACGCTGCGGAGCCGGTTGCTGGAGGATGGGCGGCTGATGGTGGAGGTGGAGGATGATGGCGTGGGGATGGCGCCGGGGCGGGAGACGGTGGGAGAGTTTCGGCGGCCGGGGACGGGGATCGGGATGAAGAACGTGCGGGAACGGATGCAGGTTCTGTACGGGGAAGCGGCGGAGATCGAGATAGAAAGCCGGCCGGGGCGAGGGACGAAGGTGGCGCTGCGGATGCCGGTGATCGAGGGCGAGGGGGGAGGGTGGGGGAAGATGCGGGAGGCGGTTGAGGGGATGATGCGGGGGTTGGGGCGGTGAGGCTAGAATGTTGCTACGAGGTGACGGTGATGGTGATCGAGGTTCCTACAGAATTGGAGACGGCTCTAAAGACCGAGGCCGCTACGCTTGGGGTACCGACCGAGATTTACATCCAGTTCGTTCTGAAGCAAGCGAGTGGGCTTGGTGATGCACGGAAGCCGTTGATTTCCGGGTTAGGCATGTGGAAGGAATACGGCTTTAACTTATCAGAAGAAGAGATTGATGAGAATCGGCGCGACATGTTGAAGAACTCTGTTTTTGCTGAGGATTTTTGAACGTCGTCGGCGTGGCGGATACGCACGCTGCCCTCTGGTATCTGGAAGACGACCTACGTTTGTCAGCCAAGGCGAGAGGCTTGTTCGCGTAGGCTGCGGTCAGCGGCCAAAAAGTGGGTGTGGCATCTATCAGCCTGGCTGAAGTGATCTACCTGGTGGAGAAACGCAGGGTGAGCGTGCAGGCGTATGAAAAGCTGCGCGATGCCCTAAGCGAGCCACTGCATGTTTCGACGGAAATTGTGCTTGATAGCAAGGTGACGGATGCTCTGCGCCTGGTATCGAGAGACGAGGTACCGGATATGCCGGACAGGATTGTGGCTGCTACGGGCCTGATGCTGGGGGTGCCGGTGATCAGCCGGGATGGGAAGATTCGGGCAAGCTCGGTGACGACGATCTGGTAGGGCGGCTGCGGAGGCTCACCAGAGGGGGGCAATGGTACTGGTGTGGTAAGTGGGGGTGGGGTTGGCGCGGATGATGCCCAGGTAGGGGGCGATGCTGGGGTCGTAGGTAATCGTGATGGTGCCGGGTGAGCCGGACGAACCGCCGCTGCCGGGGGAGCCGTCCGAGCCGGCGCGGCCGTCGGAGCCGTTAGGGGAGCCGATGCCGCCGGAACCACCGGAGCCGCCTTTGCCACCGGCGCCGCCTGAACCGCCGGAGCCGCCGAGGGCGGTGATGGACATGGTTCCGCCTTGCGGATCGACGAGGAAGAAGGTCTCGGAGCAATTGAGGCAGTTTACGGAGAACTCGACGAGCGGGTGGGGGCCGGGGTGGAGGGTGGCGAGGACGGTTACGTTGTCGCCATTGCCTCCGTCACCGCCGGAGGTGCCGTTGCCACCGCTGCCTCCATCGGACCCGTTGCCGCCGGGGCTTGGGTTGTTGGGGTCGGTTGAGCCGGAACTGCCGGGTGAGCCGGGGGTGCCGGCTGAGCCGTCCGAGCCGTTGGCACCGTCACCGCCGGAGTGGTTGGCGAGGAAAGGGTAGTCGTAGCGGATGGGGACGGTAAGTTCTGTGAGCAGGCCGGGGTGGCTGGGGACGGTGATGGAGACGTGGCCGGTTTTGCCTTCGGTGCCGCGGGGGTCCGGGTCCAGAAAGAGGGTGCCTTTTTTGGCGGTGACGACTTCCGTGACGACGGCGAGATCGCTCCAGAGGACCTTGCCGTGGCCGGCGCCCGCGGTGAGGAGGATTTTGCCATTGGGTTGGGTGACCTTGACGATCATTTTGGAGCGCTCGCCGGGCGCTATGCCAGGATTTTTGGGCAGCGACGCTTCTATGCTGGCGATCTGGATCTTCGGGAGCGAGACGCGGAGGCCTACAAGGACCTGAAGACGGCTGCAACCGGTGAGCAGGAGAAGGGCGAGGGGGAGGAGGCGGCGCATCGCGAGCGAGTCCTTGGGTCGCTGGAGTGTTGTACGGCCTGGGGAGGGTAGAAGACGCAGGTGGCGACGCCGCTAGAGGCTTCCGCTGAGGATCTGGTGGTAGTAGGCTTCGTATCTGGCGATGATGCTGGTGGCGCAGAAGTGGTCCTGCGCGGTTTTGCGGGCGGCGGTGCGCATGGCTTCAAGCTGGGCGGGGTGCTGGAGGAGGTGGATGGCGGCGCGGGCCATGGTGTCGATGTCGCCGACTTCTGCGAGGATGCCGTTGACTCCATCTTCGATCAGCTCTGGGACGCCGCCGACGCGGGTGGCGATGGCGGGGACGCGGCAGGCCATGGCTTCAAGGGCGGCGAGGCCGAAGGACTCCATTTCTGAGGGCATGAGCATGAGGTCGGCGAGAGGGAGGAGCTCGTTGACGTTGTCCTGCTTGCCGAGGAAGTGGATGCGGTCCTGGACGTTGAGCTTGCGGGCGAGGTACTCGGCGGTGGAGCGCTCGGGGCCGTCGCCGATGAGAAGGAGACGGGCGGGGAGGGTGTGGGCGATGCGGGCGAAGACTTCGACGGCGTCGCCGACGCGCTTGACGGGGCGGAAGTTGGAGAGGTGGACTAGAAGTGCTTCATTGGGTGCGGCGTAGCGGGGCCGCATGCGGGCGATGAGGTCGGGCTTGGCGACGTAGACGTCACAGTTGACGAAGTTGCGGATGACCTCGATGGGGTTGGTAGTGGTGAAGGCTTCGATGGTGCGGTCGGCGAGATAAGCGCTGATGGCTGTGACGCCGTCGGACTGATCGATGCCGAATTTCGTGATGGGCAGGTAGGAGCGGTCGAGGCCGACGAGGGTGATGTCAGTGCCGTGGAGGGTGGTGATGAAGGGCAGGTGAATGCCGCGGGTGGCGAGCATCTGCTTGGCCAGGTAGGCGCTGACGCTGTGGGGAATGGCGTAGTGGACGTGGAGGAGATCGAGGGAATAGAATTCGGCGACCTCCGCCATGCGGGTGGCGAGGGCGAGGTCGTAGGGGGGGTGCTCGAAGAGGGGGTAGTGGAAGAGCTCGACCTGGTGGAAGTGGATGTTGGACTCGCGGCCGGTGAGGCGGAAGGGCGGGGAGGAGGTGATGAAATGGACTTCGTGCCCGCGGGCTGCGAGCTCAATGCCGAGCTCGGTGGCGACGACGCCGGAGCCGCCGTAGGTGGGGTAGCAGGTGATGCCGATCTTGAGTTTGCGGGTAAGTGGTGCGGTGTTCATAGGACCTTTTCGTAGCCGTTGTAGGGAGCGTATTGGCCGGAGGCGCGCTGCAGGCCCGGGATGCCGAGGTTGCCGTAATGGATGAGTTCGGGGGCGTCCGGGGTGCGGAGTATCTCAGGGATCACTTCGAGGAGGGCAAGGTATTCACGCTCGCGGGAGGCGCGGAGGCGGGTCTTCTGGCGGGTGAGTTCGGGATCCTGGTGGCCGGGGTGGCAGCAGAGCTCGAAGGTGCCTTGCGGTGGGAGCGCTGCGAGCGTGGCGGCGAGGGTGATGGAGTCGAGGGTGCCGGTGGCGGCTATGCCGAGGGTGGCGTCCGGGATGAGGGCGTGGGCGCGGTGGTTGGCGGTGAGGGCGCGGAAGGTGGGGGCGAAGCGGGTGACGGCGCGGAGCTGGAGGCGGCGGGCGATGGGGGCGGGGGCAAGCTCGGCGGACCAGCGGGGCTCGAAAGGGTTGCGGAGCGAGGGGATGCCACAACGCTCGGCTACGTGAAGGATGGGCTCGAGGATGGAAGGGAAGAGGTGGGTATGTTTGTGGGTGTCGATGTGGGTGACGTCGATGCCGGCGCGCTGAATGCGCTGGATCTGGGCCTGGGCTTCGCGGGCGAGGTCGACCGGGCGGATAGTGTTGCGGAGGGCGGCCTGAGCGAAATCGAGGAGCTCTGGGCGGAAGGTCTTGCCATCGGCACCGAGGAGGGTGGGGATGTCGAGGGGGTGGGAGATGGGGATGCCGTCGACGAAAACGAGGTGGCAGCCGATGCCGAGGGTGGGGTTGCGACGGGCGAGCGCGACGGCATCGTCAAAGGCCGGGGCGGTGGCCATGAGGGTGGCGGAGGTGAGGACGCCGGCGTGGTGCAGCTCGATGATGGCGCGGTTGATGCCGGGGGTGAGGCCGAAGTCGTCGGCGTTGATGATGAGGCGGGGGGGCATGGGTATGCCCCGATTGTATGTTGGCTAGACGGCTTTGCGCTGGAAGGTGGACTTCTTGGTGTTGGCGAAGGTTTCCTTGGCCTTGAAGGACGAGGCGGAGGCGCCGGGGGCGGGCTTGGCGCCGGTCTTGACGTAGGCGGCTTTGTCTTTGGCGGCCTGGAGCTTCTGGGCGGCGCGGCCGAGACCGGTTACTTTGAGCTTGGCGGGGGGCGTGGGGATGGGATCGGACATGAGGTATTTTCTCATGGAGTGCCGGTGGATGGATGTAAGTGAGTTGGTGGGCCGTGAGGGACTCGAACCCCCTGACGCAAGCGATGTGAGAAATGAGTGGTGGGCCGTGAGGGACTCGAACCCCCTGACGCGAGCGACGGGAAGATTGAGTTGGTGGGCCGTGAGGGACTCGAACCCCCGACATCCTGCTTGTAAGGCAGGCGCTCTAACCAACTGAGCTAACAGCCCTTGTGGAAAGACTTGGTACTGATACGCCGACTCGGGTGAGTGGCGGGGACGACGGGGCTCGAACCCGCGACCTCTGCCGTGACAGGGCAGCGCTCTAACCAACTGAGCTACGTCCCCAAGCTTGCTGATGCAACCTGGCTATGTCACATAGAAGATGGCTATAGCCGGATGGTTTCGGTGCCACTTCTACCTTGTCGTCCTGGTTCTGAACTGGTCAGTCGAGAACTGGGCGACTTAGAGGAGTCTATCAGATTGGGGCCGAGTTCGCATGGAGGCAGGTGAGTCAAAGCTGTTCAGGTGTGGAAAAGAAAAGGTCTGGTCCGCTTGGGAGCGAACCAGACCTTTGGCGTAAGCGGTGGCTAGACCGTGGTGAGCGCCAGGCCTTCTGCCTTTTCTTCCGAATCGGCGTGGATGGGGCGGTAGAAGAGTGAGTTGTTTTCGAGGTAGACCTCAAGGAAGGCGGGGCGCTCCTTGATGCCGCCGGCGATCAGTGCTTCAGACAACGGGTCTTCAACGAAGCGTTGCAGGGCCCTGCGCAACGGACGTGCGCCGTAGGTGCGGTCGCTGGCCGTTTTCTGCAGGATGTAACGCTTCGCGTCGTCGTTGACGGAGAGAGTGATGGCCTTGTGGACGAGGTTGGTGTTGAGCTGCTGGACGAGCAGCTCGAGGATCTGCATGAGGTCCGCTTCGCTGAGGCTGGTGAAGATGATGATCTCATCGAGACGGTTGAGGAACTCGGGATTGAAGGTGCGCTTGACCTCGCCCTTGACCAGCTCTTCCATCTTGTCGAGCGCCATGTTCTCGTCGCTCGACTGGAAGCCTAGACCCTGCTGCTTCTGCAGGTGCTTGGCGCCGATGTTCGAGGTCATGACGATGATCGTGTTCTTGAAGTCGACCGTGTTGCCGAGGCCGTCGGTCAACTGGCCGTCTTCAAAGACCTGCAGGAGGAGGTTGTAGACGTCAGGGTGGGCCTTCTCGATTTCATCGAGCAGCACGACCGAGTAGGGGTTGCGCTTGACGCGCTCGGTGAGCTGGCCGCCTTCCTCATAGCCGACGTAGCCCGGAGGCGAGCCGATGAGCTTCGAGACGGAATGCTTTTCCATGAACTCCGACATGTCGAAGCGGATGAGCGATTTTTCCGAGCCGAAGAGGAACTGTGCGAGCGTCCTGGCCATCTCGGTTTTGCCGACGCCGGTGGGTCCGAGGAAGAGGAAGCTGCCGATGGGACGGGCAGGATTCTTGAGCCCGGCACGGGAGCGGCGGATGGCGCGGGCGAGGGCGGAGATGGCCTTTTCCTGCGAGATGACGCGCTTGTGCAGCTCTTCTTCGACGCGCAGGAGGCGCTGGGTTTCCTCTTCCTTGAGCGACGTCATGGGGACGCCGGTCCAGCGGCTGACGACGTCTTCAATGTCCTCGCGGGTGACGATGCCAGCGGATGAATCGTCGAGGTGGTACTTGTCGCGGAGGGCGCGCAGGTTTTCGCGTTCCTTGCGTTCTTCGTCGGAGTAGAAGCGAGCCTTTTCGAACTCGTGGTTCGCAATGGCGTTTTCCATGCGGTGCACGATGAACTTGATGCGCTTCTGCACCTCGGTCAGCTCCTCGGGCAGGGAAGTCTGGCGCAGCTTGACGCGGGCGCCGGCCTCGTCGATGAGGTCGATGGCCTTGTCCGGCAGGAAGCGGTCAGGGATGTAGCGCGAGGAGTGCGAAACCGAGAAGGTGATGGCATCATCGGTGTAGGAAACGGCATGAAATTTCTCATACTTTTCCTTGATCCCCATGATGATCTTGATTGCGTCTTCCTCGTTGGGTGGAGGAACTTTGACGGCCTGGAAGCGGCGCTCGAGGGAACGATCCTTTTCGATCGATTTGCGATATTCGGCTGGTGTGGTCGCGCCGATGCATTGGATTTCGCCGCGGCTGAGGGCCGGTTTGAGGATGTTGGCGGCGTCGAGGGAACCTTCGGCGGAGCCGGCGCCGACGAGGGTGTGGAGCTCGTCGATGAAGACGATGGAGTTTTGATTCTCCATCAGCTCTTTCATGATGGTTTTCAGGCGCTCTTCAAACTGGCCGCGGTACTTGGTGCCGGCGACGATGAGGCTGAGGTCGAGCGCGAGGACGCGTTTGTCGGCGAGGAAGGATGGGACTTCGCCGTCGGCGATCTTTTGCGCGAGGCCCTCGACGATGGCGGTTTTGCCGACGCCGGGTTCGCCGATGAGCACAGGATTGTTTTTGGTGCGGCGGCAGAGGATCTGGATGACGCGATCGACTTCCGTGTCGCGTCCGACGAGCGGATCGAGCTGCTGATCCATGGCGCTCTGGGTGAGGTCGCGGCTGAATTCGGCCAGCATGGACTGCTCGGCGCGGGCACCGCCCTGCTTCTGGGCCGCAGGTTTTTCCTGGGTGGTGCGCTGCAGCTCCTCGCGGATGGCGGGTAGACGGAGGCCGCGCTCCTGCAGAATTTCCGCTGCAAAGCATTTCTCTTCACGCAGCAGGCCGAGCAGGAGATGCTCGGTGCCGATGTGCTTGTGGGACAGCCGCTCGGCTTCTTCTGCCGCATAGGCCAGGACGCGCTTGCATTCATTGGAGAGTGGCAGATCGACCGAAGTCGAGACCTTCTCGCGAATGGTGGTGTGGCCTTCAATCTGCTTGCGAATGGATTCTACCGACGCGTGCGACCGCAGGAAGCGGTTGGTCAACGCCTTGTCTTCGCGCAATAAACCCAGCAGCAGGTGCTCCGTCTCGATGTACGGCGAACCAAATTGACTGGCCTCATAGCGTGCAAAAAAGATGACCCGCCGTGCCTTCTCCGTATAACGCTCGAACATGCTCCCCCTTATGGAACCAGGCCGCCAGCCGATTTCTTCCCCTGCCCCATGCAAGCGAAGCTCCGGCAAAACTTACATTTACGATAACAGCCCTCACGATTAGACGTTGCCTGTGTAAATTACGGTGCAAATGGGGCCAACGTGGCGAGCGATCCATCGCGCAGGGTCAAAACACGGTCGCAGCGGGCGGCAAACTCCTCGGAATGAGTGACGAGGACGCTGGTGAGGCCGAGCGAGGCGTGGAGGCGGCGAATGAGGGCGAAGACTTCTTCGGCGGTGCGGCCGTCAAGATCGCCGGTGGGCTCGTCGGCAAGGAGGACTTTGGGCTGGGTGACGAGGGCGCGGGCGAGGCTGACGCGTTGCTGCTCGCCGCCGCTGAGCTCGCCGGAGCGATGTTGAGCGCGGTCGGCGAGACCTACGTAGCCCAGCCAGGTGGCAGCGCTTTGCATGGCCTGGGCGCGGGGGACGGCTGCGGCCAGGAGAGGCATGGCTACATTTTCGAGGGCGGTGAATTCCGGCATGAGGTAGTGGAACTGCCAGACGTAACCCACGACGGTGTTGCGGAAGGCTGCGGCGGCGGCGGGATTGAGGGTGCTGAGCTGCTTGCCGGCTACCCAGACCTCGCCGCTGGTGGGGCGGTCGAGCGCTGCCAGAAGGTGCAGGAGGGAGCTTTTGCCGCTGCCGCTGCGGCCTACGATGGCGACCATCTCGCCCTGGGCGACGGTGAAGGAAAGTTGATCGAAGAGGACCAGCTCGCCGTGGCCGAGGCCTTTGCCGGGGTAGGCTTTGCGGAGGCCTTCGACGCGGATTTCAGGTGAACTCTTCGAATTATTCATAGCGCAGGGCCTCCGCGGGCAGGACCTTTGCTGCGCTGGTGGCCGGGTAGAGGGTGGCGAGTGCGCTTACGCCGAGGCTTACGCCGGCTACGATGAGGGCGTCCAGCAGGCGGGGCGCGAAGGGCAGGTAGTCGATGGAGTAGACGCTGGCGTCGAGATGGATGAAGCGGTAATGGCCGCCCAGCCAGCTCACGGCGTAACCGACAACCAGGCCGGCGAAGGTGCCGAGGAGCGAAATCATGAGGCCCTGGAGGAGGAAGACGCGGCGGATCTGCCCGGCGGTGACGCCGAAGCTCATCATGACGGCGATGTCTTTGGTCTTTTCCATGACCATCATGGTGAGGGCGATGAGGATATTGAGCGCGGCGACGCAGACGATGAGGGCGAGGACGATGAAGGTGACGACCTGCTCGAGCTTGAGAGCGCGGAAGAGCTCGCGGTTTTGCTCCATCCAGCTGGTGGCCTGGAAGCCAGGGCCGGCGGCCTGCTCGATCTGAGTGCCGATCTGGTTGGCCTGGTAGAGATCGTCGACCTTGAAGGAGATGACGGAGATGAGGTCGGGCTCGGAGAAGAGTCGCTGGGCGTCGGTGAGGCGGACGAAGGCGTAGCTGGAATCGTACTGGTAGAAGCCGGAGGCGAAGATGCCGGCGAGCTGGAACCGCTGGTAGCGGGGGACGAGGCCGAGAGGGGTGAGCTCGCCTTGCGGGCTGGTGACGAGGACGGTGTCGCCGACGGTGGCCCCGAGGGTTTCGGCGAGATCCTTGCCGATGACGATGGGGGGTGTGGAGCCGGGGGGAAGATCGGTTTCGAGCGCGGCGGCGCTGCCGGTTTTGACGCTTTGCAGGAGGTCGCCGACGGTGCGCTCCTGGGCTGGTACAACGCCTTTGACCAGGCCGCCGCCGCTGCGTGCGCCGCGTGAGATGAGGACCTGTCCGTAGAGGCCGGGGGCGGCGGCGGTGACGTGGGGTAGTGCCTGAAGGCGGGCGAGCAGCGGGCGCCAGTCGCGGATGCCGTCGCCGGCGATGCGCATGAGATCGACGTGGGCGGTGCTGCCGAGGAGGCGTTCCTGCAGGTCGCGGCGCATGCCGTTGGTGATGGCGAGGGCGACGATCAACGACGCCACGCCGGCCGCCACGCCCAGGACGCTGATGCCGGTGATGACGCCGATGACCGCCTGCCGCCGCTTGGCCCTGAGGTAACGCGCGGCGATGAAGAACTCAAACCACATTTCAGAAGTTTACTGTGCTGGATTCTGTGCTGGGCTGAAGGTAGCCGTGCCCGCCAGCATCGACGCAAGTAGCGACTTCCTCGCGGCCTTCCCGACGCGTTTAGTTTGCCAATACTGCCCGGTAGCGGACCTGATTCTTCTTGACCTTGGCGATGGCCTCATTGGCCTTGTCCATGGCGAAGCGTTCGGTGATGGCTTTGACGCCGTGGCGGGCCGCTACATCGAGCATCTCGGCCAGGTCGCTGGGGCTGCCGGTCGCGCTGCCCGCGACTGAGCGATAGCCGCCTACGAGCGGAAAGACGGGCATGGTGACGGGGGAGGGGGGAACTCCAAGGAAGACAAGTGCTCCCTTGGGGCGTAGCGCGTTGACATAGCCGGCCCAGTCCAGGTCGGCGTTGACTGTGGTGAGGAGAAGATCGAAGGAGCCGGCGACTTTTTTGAGCGCACCGGTATCGCGGGTGTTGACGAAATGATGAGCGCCCAGGTTGAGAGCTTCGGCTTCCTTGTCTTTGGTGCTGGAAAAGGCGGTGACTTCCGCCCCGAACGCACGTGCGAACTGCAGCCCGATGTGGCCGAGCCCGCCGATGCCGATAATGCCCACACGCGAGGACGGGCTGACGCCATGATTGCGTAGCGGGCTGTACACCGTGATGCCTGCGCAAAGCAGGGGTGCCACGTTCTCACTTTCCAGCGCAGCCGGCACCGGGATGGCGAAGCGCCAGTTGACGCGCACGCCCTGAGCATAGCCGCCGTTTCGCCCTACGCAGGTGGGCTGCGACTTTGCGCACAGAATCTGCTCGCCTTTGCTGCACCATTCGCAGACGCCGCAGGAGTCGGCCTGCCAGCCGATGCCTACACGGTCACCGACGGCGCGCATGGTGACGCGGCTGCCCACGGCTGTGATGGTTCCTACGATTTCGTGGCCGGGGATGAAGGGATATTTGCTCGAACCCCAATCGTTATCGATCAGGTGAATGTCGGAGTAGCAGACACCGCAATGCGAAATCCTGACCTCGACGTCATTCTCGTTGAGCTCGCCAGCCTCATATTTGTAAGGCAAAAGATGTGCACCAGCCGCATGTACCGCAAGTCCGTGTATTTCACTCACCGTTTGTTGTCCTCACCCACGCAAGCTGCTCATTTTCCGGGTATACACCGATGCTACAACACCGCGGATGCGGGTGCCTGTGCATCGCTGCTATGAGGTGGGGATGCTGGCTGAGCCAAAATTCAAAGTCCAAGCGTCCAACACGTAGTGCCCATTATGCTCAACGTTCGTTTCTCACTCCGTTTGATTGTCTCGCTCGTCGCCTTGGCCGGTCTGGCAGCGCCATGTTTGCACGCCCAGACCACGCCGCCGCCGCCGCCCGCAGCGCCAACCTCGCAGCAGGACGAAGGACCGGTGCAGGACAACAACGGCATTATCCTGAAGAAAAAGAAGGACGCTCCGGAGCCAGCGCCCGCCGCGCCTGAACAGCCGAAGGTCAAGAATCCAGATGGTGCCACGTATTCGCTGCGAGTGGACGTACCACTGGTGAATCTGGACGTTTCGGTGATCCTGGACAAGACGCACCAGTTTGTCCCGGGGCTGAAGCCGGCGAATTTCCTGGTGCTGGAGGATGGCGTGGAGCAGGATGTGCAGACCGCACGCATTACGCAGACGCCGATTACCGCCGTCATGCTGCTGGAATTTGCCGCCAATTCCTACGCATATATCCAGGATATGCAGAATTCCTCGGTGGCGTTTTACCGTTCGTTGCGTCCGGAAGATTACATTGCGGTGATCACGTTCGACCTGCGGACGCACGTCCTGACCGATTTTACGAACAACAAGGACACGATTGCGCAGTCGATCCGGTCGCTGACGATCCCCGGCTTTTCTGAAACCAATACTTTTGACGCGCTGTATGAAACGCTCGATCGGACGTCGCGTATCGAAGGCCGGAAGTACATTATCCTCATCGGTTCGGGTATCGACACTTTTTCGAAGCTAACGCTGGACAAGATGCTGGCCAAGATCAAAGCGACGCCCAATGTGACGATTTTCTCGATCGCCACCGGTGCGCTCGCTACGGAGTTGACGGACGCACGTGGCGGACTGGGCGCTATCTCCCGCATGACCGCGCTGCAGGCACAAAACCAGATGAAGACGTTTGCCGATATGACGGGCGGACTCTACTTTTATCCCATGTTTCAAGGGGCGCTGCCTGACATTTTCAACCAGATCAATTCGCAGATTCGCAATCAGTATGTGCTGACGTATCGGCCGACCAATAACAAGAATGACGGGACATACCGCAAGGTGAAAGTGCTGCTGGTCGACAATGAAGGCAAGCCGCTGAAGATGCAGGATGAAAAGCAGAAGCCGCTGAAATACACGGTGGTGGCTCGCGATGGGTACAAGGCAAAGCTGCCGGTGGAGTAGCGGGGTTGTCCACATCCGGCGGTTGACCCTGTCGGCCCAAAGCCGTACACTCACTGAAGCAGGGAAGTCAGCGTGCAGCCTGCGCGACGCCCTTCCGCAGTAACCGTGTTGCCCCCTCGTTCAATGGTAGGACTAGCGACTCTGACTCGCTCGATCGGGGTTCGAATCCCTGGGGGGCAACCAACATCATGTAGACGCGCCGTGGGCGCGTTTTTCTTTGTCCCCTTGCGCACCCCCTGCACATGCTTGAACTCTACAGGTTGTTGATATAAGCGACTTGCATCCGACTTATAGTAACGGGCCAGAGAAGCTTTCGTGTGAGGAGGTCCGAGTCGGTGCAAGATGAAACCAACAAACGTGGGGTCACGGATGGAGGTGCAATTTCGTGAGAAGTGGGGTACGGAAGCACGGTCCGGTATCGTTCCCGACCGATCCGTCTTACTGCATTCCATCGTGCTGATGTTTGCGGTCCTGGTGACGTCGGTAGGCTGTTAGATATCGTTCATCCTCTGCATAGGAGCCGGGGAAGACTTTCGGGACGGGTCTGAGCTTCAGGTCCGCGTCGACATTTACGAAGGTAAAGACACAGTTGTTGCTAAGCGCCGTCATCAGCCTGTCCCTGCTGATCCTTGTAATTGAGGTCTCGACTGTGATGGATGTCCGGCCGGTGTAGGTTATCTGGCTGACAAAGTGAAGCTTGTCACCCATTCGTACTGGCTGATAAAAATCGATCCGGTTGGAAGATACGAGGAGAGCGCGGTGATCGGCAATCATTTCAGCGCAAATGTGAGCGTACATGTAGGCATGGTGGATGACATGTCCGCCAAAGATGGTTTGCGGAACGTTTTCGTGTTCGGGATAGGTCCGCTCCCAACCACTCGTAATCAGATTTCGCGCGAGCAGCCGGGCTTCCGAGGGAGCATCCAGTTGCCGGTGGAGCTCATGCAATAAAGCGTACTCTTCAAGAGCCGGAGACAGGATGCTGCTGTTGCGAAGGCGTTCGGACCTCCTGTCAGCGGCACGACGCGACCGACGCTGTTCGTCGTCGGTCTTGTATTCGAGCGGATGTACGAGGAGGCTCTGCCCAGCCTTGCGCGCCACCATCGTAAAGTAGCAGCTGGCGATATGGACCTTTTCGGCGCCCCCCTGTTCGATCCGGACGCCCACTTCCAATGAGGTTCTACCGACAAAATTTATCCGGGCGTGGAGGAGCATATCCTGCTCGATGTCCGGCGCATTGCGGACATCGAGGTCATCCATGGCGGCAGTCACGACGCGGGCATGGGGTTCGAATAACCGCACATACCGCAGGGCGGTTTCTTCGGCCAGCTTATCCAGTACTTCGAGTACCATCCCGACTCGCACGTTTGCCTGCACATGCTCATCCGTCACCATGAACCTGCGGCGGAGGTCCGCATCGGAACTAAGACTCAACCGTTCGGTGATGGATGTATCTGCAGGCGTCATGATGGAATACTCTTACACCGCACTTCTTAATTCATCACCGATCCGCCATCGACGACCAGCGTCTGCCCGGTCATGAAGTCGCTGGCAGCCGACAGCAGAAAGGCCACCGTTCCGGTCAGATCTTCTGGAAGCTGATCCCGCACCAGACATCTGGAATTCACCGTGTTCTGCATGGCGGCTTCGGGGTAAAAGCGATTGTTCACGAGGCCTTCGCTCAGGGTTAGCCCGGGAGCGATGCAGTTGACGCAGATGCCATCCTTGCCTACCTCGCGAGCAACCGCGCGGGTCATGGCGATCACGGCTCCCTTGGAGGACACGTAGGCCAGCATCATGGGCGTACCTTTGAAGACTGTGCCGGAAGACACATTGACAATCTTGCCGTAGCCCTGCTGTCGCATGGTGGGCAACACCGCCCGGATGCATTCAAATGAACCCCGGACGTTGACGCTCAGCACCTTGTCAAAGTCCGCCGAGCTGATGTCTTCGAGGCGGCTGGGCCGGATCGACGCGAACAAGGCAGCGTTATTGACCAGGCCGTCGATGCGCCCAAAGCGAGCAAGGGTGTCGGCAACCAGCGACTGGACTGCGGCGGAGTCGGTCACATCGCAGACAGTTCCCATGGCCTGGCCACCGCTCTCGGTGATGCTGCTCACTGTTTCCTGCGGCAAATGCAAATCACACACACTTACGTTCGCCCCCTGTGCGGCCAGAGCTTTGCTATAAGTTGCGCCGATGCCTTGAGCACCACCGGTCACGATGACTGTACGTCCCTCCAGGGATTTCATTTTCGATCCACTCCACGACTGATAGGATAACGTCCACGACTGATAGGATAACGAACGTGTTCATGTTTAGCATTTCTTGATGAGAAGGCGCAATGAAAATCATTTGCATTGAAGAACACGGCATCGATGCCGCAATCGCAAACGCGATTCGCCAGGTTCATTCTCCTGACACCAGCTTTTTTGCTGACTGGGGCAGCCGCGTCAAAGACACGCCGGTCGACGATTTGCGTCCTCGATTGGTATCCAGCGACGTGTGGTCGCAAACGGGCCTGGACATGGGTTCGGGGCGAATCGCAGCTATGGACGAGCACGGCGTCGACATGCAGGTGCTGTCCTACAGCAATCCGACCCAGTTCGCTCCGGCAGCGCAGGCTGGCGATCTGGCGAAGGCGGCGAACGACAGGCTGGCGGCTGCAGTCAGTGCCAACCCGACACGCTTTGGCGGGTTCGCGACATTGCCTTGGCAAGACCCTTCGGCGGCGGCGAAGGAACTGGAACGCTCCGTGAAAGAACTCGGCTTATGCGGGACGCTTCTGGTTGGGCGGCCGGGCTCGACATTTCTGGATGATGTGCGCTACGAGCCCGTCCTCGCAACGTTAGAGGAGCTTGGAGTTCCTCTCTACATCCATCCTGGTATTCCGCTTCCGCAGGTCCGCGAACCTTACTACGGGGGGCTGGACAGGGAAGTCAGTGCAAGGTTGTCCTGCTTTGGGTGGGGTTGGCACCATGAAGCGGGGATACAAGTGATTCGCATGATGCTGTCGGGCAAGTTCGATAAGTTCCCGAAGCTGCAGGTCATCAGCGGTCACTGGGGAGAGATGGTCCCTTTCTATCTGCAACGCATGGACGACATGATTCCGCAGGAGGCATCTGGACTGTCGCGCACGATGAGCGAGACATACAGATCGCATGTTTATGTGACGCCGAGTGGGATGCTCAATCTGCCGCATTTTGAGTTCATTCATAAAGTTCTGGGCGCTGACCGGATCCTCTATTCCATCGATTACCCTTATCTGACAATGGGTGGGGCGCGCAGCTTTCTCGAAAACCTGCCGATCAGCCTGGAGGAAAAAGAAAAGATTGGGCATGGCAATGCGGAGAACCTGTTCACGCTTTGATGCCACGCTTTCATCCGCAGAACCGCATGTCGAACATTTCAGCGTAGTCGAGCTGTCCCGAAATATTACTGGGAAGTCGGCGGCTGAGGGTTTGCTCTTCTGGGCATCCGTGGTATTTCTTGACCTCAAGGGCACACCTTTGGCAATCGTCACGATGAGCCAGGAACTCGTCGCGTTAGGACTCAGGCAGACGTGACACTAGAATGGAATGAATTCACAAAGTAAGTATTCCTGGGAGGTGGCATGGGGGGCAGTAGCGGGTCGCATTTCGAGGCTCTGTTGCTTGCGTTGCTTGCATTCATCGCTCTCATCGCCGGCGTGTCAAGACGAATCGGAACGCCCTACCCTATCATCCTGGTGCTGGCCGGCCTGCTATTGAGTTTGGTGCCCGGCATACCGAGAGTGGAACTGAAGCCGGATCTGGTATTTTTCGTCTTCCTTCCGCCGCTTCTCTATGCAGCGGCATGGCAGCTTTCCTGGCAGCGGTTCTTCGCTGACTTCGTCGAGATCGGTTGGCTCGCCCTGGGCCTCGTAGTGTTTACGGTCGTTCTGACGTCCTTTCTTGCTGGTTTTCTTCTCCCCGACTTTGATTGGCGCTCCGGCTTCCTGCTTGGCGCGGTCGTCGCTGCCACAGATCCCATAGCGGCGACTGCGACGGCCCGAGGCATTGGGCTACCGCAACATATTGCTCATCTGCTAGAAGCGGAAAGCCTGGTGAATGACGGTACGGGCCTCCTTGCGCTACAGTTCGGCCTCGCGATTTTACTGCAGGGCACCCATCCCGGAATCGTGGAGGGAAGTGGGCGACTGCTCTACCTTATCGGTGCTGGCACCGGCGTGGGGGCAGCGATCGGCTTCGTGATCGCCTGGTTCGAGCAATGGGTGGAGGATGGCCCGGTTGAAATCGTGATCAGCGTATTGGTTCCGTATGTCGCTTACCTTGCTGGTGACCGGATGCACGCTTCAGGCGTCCTTGCTGTCATTGCGTGCGGCATGGTGATGAGCCGACAGAACGACAAATTCCTCTCTGGCGCCGTCCGATTGCAGCTTGAAGCTGTGTGGGAAGCGCTTACGTTTGTGCTCAATGGGATTGTCTTTCTGCTGATTGGTTTGCAGCTTCCATATGTCCGCAGTCAGATTCGTGGCATGCATGACTGGAGACTTTTTGCCTATGGTCTTGGCTTCAGTGCGTGCGCGATCATCCTTCGCCTGGCCTGGGTCTTTGGTGTTCGATATGGCCGCTACTTTGTGCGCTTGGCTCTTCACCCAAAAACTGAAGAGGCCTTCAAGGGTACGCGGCCGAAAGGCAAAGAAGTCTTCTTACTAGGGTGGACAGGAATGAGGGGGGTGCTGTCATTAACCGCCGCCGTAGCACTGCCTCAACTTCTTCCCGATGGGCGGCCGTTTACTCAGAGGAATCTCATTGTCTTTCTAACGTTTTCGGTCATCATGACCACGCTGGTTCTGCAGGGGCTCACCTTGCCGGTAATCATCCGTTGGCTTGGACTTACCGAGAACGGAGATCAAACCAGAGAGGAGGAAGACACCAGGCGTTTGCTGCTGGTTGCTGCGCTGGACGCTGTGGAGCGGAAACGATATAAGGAGCGACCGGAGTTGACACACATCTACCAGGAGCTGGAGTCTGTCTACGAGAGCCGGCTGGCGGCGATCCCTCGTAAGAAGACCGGACGATCAGCTCGGGGCGCGTTTCTGCTGCATGAACAGAGGAAGAATGCCGCTCTGGCGGCCGTCGCCGTGGAAAGAGCTGCCTTATCGGAGCTCCAACTCGAGGGCCGTGCGAACGATGAGACGGTCAGAGTTCTTCAACGAGAATTGGATCTGGCAGAAAGCCGCGTGCATACGTCAGGCTCTCTGCTTTGAGCAGGCCGTCTTTACCGGCACACCGATGCGGATGCATAAAGCCGGCTTTTACGACTCTTTGACCGGGTCGGCTTGCGCGTCGTCAGAAAAAAGATACCCCAGGTAATTCACGGTTTTCAGGTAGGCGGGCCGGCTTGGATCATCCTCTATTTTTTTGCGTAGTTGCATCACAAAGGTACGCAGGTATTCCCGCTCATCTCCGTACTCGGGACCCCAAACAGAACTCAGCAACTTGTTATGGTAGATCGGCTGGCCGGCGTGACTGATCAGGAAAGCAATCAGATCGAATTCGGTGGGCGTAAGGCGGATGTACGCTCCCCGCTTTTTTAAGGAACGTCGCCCGCGATTAAGCTCGAAGATACCGATCTTGATAATCTCTTCAACATTTGGAAGTGGAGTGCGGCTCCTTCGAATTACCGATCTGATGCGAGCGATCAACTCGCGAATCTGGAAGGGCTTGGTCACGTAATCGTCCGCGCCTGCCTCGAGCGCTTCCACCTTATCTTCCTCGCTGTTTCTCACGGTGACGACAACCACCGGTATGTGAGGAAACTCAGTTCTAACGCGTCTGCAGGCTTCAAGGCCACCGATGCCGGGCATGTTGAGGTCCATCAGCACGGCATCGTAATGAGCTGCGCGAAGACGCAGGAGAGCTTCCTCGCCCGTGGTGGCTTCGCCTATCCCGAAATCCAGGGCGGACAGGGTCGTCTTGAGGCTGCGACGTATGGAGGAATCATCCTCGACGATAAGAACCGTACCTTGTGCGTTATCCATTGTTTGCCTTCTCGAATCGCGGGAGAGATAGTGTGAACAGGGTTGCGTCGTCGGAGCACTCTGCCCATGCGCGTCCACCATGCGCATCTGCAATCTTGCGGACGATCGAGAGCCCCAGGCCGGTTCCGGATGGTCCCTGAGCAGCCTCCAGACCACGATAGAAGCGTTCAAAGATGCGCTCACGTTCTTCATATCGAATCGAGACGCCACCGACGCTCGTGTTCTCTACAGCGATGGCTGTTTCGGAGGCGGTCTGCGTCACACGGATGAAGATGGGTGTTTCCATGGCAGAGTATTTCAATGCATTGTCCAGAAGTTGTTGCAGGGCGAGCTCGATGAGAGAGCCGTCGTAGAAGTCAGGCCCTGGATTGGATGACGTCTCAAGGCGGACCCGGTTGCGTATGGCCTCGGGTTGCTCGTCAATGAAATTGCACACCATATTGGCAATGACGCCGGAAAGACGAGCTACGCGCACTTCTCTTGCCTCAAGAGCCGCCGTCTGCAGAAGGCGAGTCGTCAGATCGCCGAGCATCGTTGCTCGTTCGTCGATGATGGAGACAAGCTCCAGCTGAGTCGTGTTGAGGTGATCGATGGCAATCAGACCGGAACTGGCGGTTTGGATCGCGGTCAGGGGTGTCTTGAAGCTGTGCGCCAGACCATCCAGAACCGCGCTGCGAAGCCGTTCCGCGTCGCGTTCCGCTTCGGCGCGACTCTCCTTCTGGGCTGCATGAGCACGTTCATAGGCGATCGCCGCGATAGAGGCTGCCGCATCCGCTGAAAGAGGATCGACACTCCAGCCGCTAAGCGTAAGACCGCCGATGGCGTGTGTGCCTAGCCTCAGAACGCGATCCGAGCAGTGAGCGGCCAGATCGTCGTGGTCTCGATTCTGCAGATAAGCCTGATATGGGCGTTGCTTGTCGACCCTTGAGAACGAAGGGCGTTGATTATCCGAAGCGTCGTGCGTCGTCCAGATTTCTACATTGTCGACACCAAGCACGCTGCGCATCACAGCGGCCAGCTGCTCGCCGGTGGGCCTGCGATCGTCCAGCAACAGCACGGCGCGGCTGAGTTCATAAAGTTTTACGGCTCGTGCTCGCTGTTCTTCAGTCAACGCAGCTTGCAACTGTAGCTTGTTCGACAAACCACCAACCAGCAGAGCGGTTACTTCGAAAGTGATAAGGGCAACCCAGTTTTGCTGATCGATGACGTGGAAGTTGAAGACCGGATCTGTGAACAGAAAGTTGAGGCAAAGGAAGGCGGTAATCGAAACCAGCGCGGCGTGTGCAAATCCACGTTTTAGCGAGACGGAAAGTACCAGCAGAAGTTGGAGAAGACCCGCCGTGGAAAGATTGAGATGAAAGTGAAAGCACACGGTAGCGAGCAGAAGAGATGCCGTGGAAAAGAGCAATGCCAGCCCAGCTTCCTTGCTGCTGAGTCCCTTCGTGCTCTGCTCATCCTCTGCTTGATCTTGCATATTGCGTCCCGGAATCGAAGCTTTGACACTTTCTTTGTAGCCTATGCGTGCGGGATAAACACCATCGAACCTGGACTCAACCGCCCACTCAAATGATACGCCGTTGCAATTGCACGGGGCTCCGGCCACCTCCAGTCAACCCTTGTATAGGAAAGAGCCTTCTGCATAAGGAAGGCATGAAGGATAAAGCGCAGGTCACAGATGCCTCCTTTATGAATCGCGATATTTACTTGCGCAAGCGGAAGTCAATACACCGCATGAGGGTATCAACATGTCTGTCCCTGCATTCTTCAATGTTCTCCATTCGAGGCTGTTCTCTAAAGTTTTCAAGCTGGAGCATCGCTCCCGGGCTTTCAAATCAGTAGGCACGCTCTTTGCATTCTTGCTGCTCGTCGCCTGTGCCTACGGTCAATCTACTTTCGGCAGTATCAGGGGGATTGCGGCCGATCCTACAGGCGCCAGCATTCCAGCCGCGTCCGTGATTTTGCATAGCCTTGACGAAAACAACGACCGAACCACCACCAGTGATTCTGATGGCTCGTACCTGTTCAACAGCGTAAAACCCGGCCGCTACTCCATTACGGTGACCGAGGCTGGCTTCGCCACCACCAAGCTACAGGACATCACGTTGAATGCCCGGCAGGATCTGCGGGTGAACGTCCAGCTTGCCATCGCTTCGCAGTCGACGATTGTCGAGGTCACCGCTTCACCGGATCAGATCAATACAGAGAGTGCCACGATCAGCGATTCGAAAGACAACCAGCTAATCACGCAATTGCCGATTAACAACCGCGCGACGACGACCAGCCCGCTCGGCGCGCTAGGCACGTCGGCGAGCGTTCAACAGGATAGTTCCGGGAACATCGAGATTGGCGGCTCGAGCGCCTCTGAGGTGAATTTCTCGGTGGATGGCGTCTCAACCGTGAATGTTCGCCAGAACGGCGCACTGCAAGATGCGTACCCCTCGCAGGAAGGCATTGCGGCAGTCAAGATCACATCTTTTAACAACAGCGCTGAATTTTCCCAGGTGGGCGACGTAACGTTCACCACAAAGAGCGGCAGCAACAAAATTCATGGCAGCCTATTTGAATATTTCCAGAATGATGTTCTTGACGCCGCGCCTTATGGATTTTCGGGTAAAGCACCGAAGCGGTTCAACACCTTTGGCGGTTCGCTGAGCGGGCCGGTAAGCATCCCTCATCTGTACAACGGGAGTGACAAGACATTTTTCTTCTTCGACTATGAGGGAAACCGCCGTGCCTTTGCGACTCTGCAGCAGGCCGTCGTTCCTACCGCTCAGGACCGGATGGGAAATCTTTCCGACCTCCAGACCTGCGCTCCTAACTGCACGCCTGGGCCTGTCATCCCCACCACTTCCATCAATCCGACGGCGACGGCGCTGCTTGCCTACTACCCCCTGCCCAATGTGCCTGGGGTGCCCGTGTCCTCGGGCAATCCCAACTATGAGAACTTCCAGAAGACTCCCGCCAGGACGGATGGCGCTGACGTTCGCATCGATCAGACGATTGGTTCGCATCAGTCACTCTATGCGAGGTTTAGCCGGAAGAACATCACCTCTGACGTTGCAAACCTGTTTCTGCCAAATGATTCCGACAGCATTCATAATCGTAGCTTGCTGGTGGCGGATACCTACACGATCAGCCAACGTCTGTTGAACGAGTTTCGCTACGGATTCACTTTCGTGACGACTGGCGTCAATTTTCCGATTGCCGGTGCCACAGCCCTGCAGAACCTTGACCTGCAAGGGGTGGACATCAGCCAGCACCCGCTCACCCATGCCTTCCCGACGTTCAACTTCAGTGCAGGCACAGGCTTCGCCACGATTGGGCGTGACAAAACCGGGATTACCCAGTCCCGCACTACACAGTTTTCTGACAACCTTACGTACACGATCGGCAAACACACCCTGAAGGGCGGTGTCGATATCCGGCATCTTCGCTATTTCGATCTGGAGAGCTTTGCTCCTGAATTCAACTCCGACGATTTCGGCACGTTCGTCTTCGAACCCACGTTCACCCCGAATGCGTTTGGCGACTTTTTGATTGGAGCACCCACCACATCCTACTTCGCCGTTTCAAGCCCGGACGTTGGAGGCACGGCTACGCAGTACAGCTTATTCGCTCAGGATGAGTGGCAAGTCAACAGCCGGTTGACTCTCAGCTACGGCCTGCGTTGGCAAGTTTTGCCCGCATTCGTTGAAGACGGGGGGAACCTGGCTAATTTCGATCAAAGCACGAACTCGATCGTAGTTCCTGACAACCTCGCCGGCTACCTGCAGCAGCAGAATATCGTGTCGTCGAATCAGGCCTTTCGGCGCTCCTTTAATGATCCGAGTCTGCCCACGGATCCCACAGGAGTGAACCAGGCGCCGCCCGCGGCCGCCAATCCTGGTGCCGTTTACCACACCGCTTACATTACCGCCAGCCAGGCCGGCCTTCCGCAGGGTCTTCGCAATACGTACCACGGCAACTTTCAGCCGCGTGTCGCATTTGCCTACAGGCCCTTCAACGACACGAAAACTGTTATTCGCGGAGGCTTTGGTATCTACACGCTGACCAATTTGGGCCCGCTCTCGTTCAACAACAGTGGTAACCCGACTTCCAATCTGCATGTCTACTCAAACTCCTCCAATGCCGCAGGGACGCCGGTGATCCAATTTCCGAATACGGCTCCGCCTGCGAGTGGAAACGTTTATGGCGGTGGTGGTCTTGACCAGGGAGTCGATCCGAACTTTCGGGACCCGCAATCGAATCAGTACAGCTTGACCGTTGAACGTCAGTTGGGAGCAAATGATTCCCTGCGCGTGAGTTACGTAGGTCAACACACCTACCGGCTGAGCATTACCGAAGATCTGAACCAGATTCCAGCAAGCACCGTGCCCTATGACTCATCTGCAGCCGGCACGGCGGGCGTCTACGTCGATAGCCGGGCTCACTACCAGAACTGGACCACCCTATACAGCACTTTCAATCATGGGGTAGCTAACTACCATGCGTTTGAAATCCAACAGACGCACAGGATGGCGAAGGGCCTCTACTATGACGCCAACTACACCTACGCCACCAACCGGGCCGATAACCAGGGAGACACGCCTAACAGCTTTGCTGGAGAAGTGAATTACGGGATCCCAATCACGAATCGGTTCAACACGAGGTCAGATTACGGCAATGAGGAGGGAACTCGCCGTCATCGGTTTCTGCTCACCGGGATCTATCAGCTGCCTTACGGCGATGGGCGGAAGTTCTCCGCACACAACCGTCTGCTCAATGAGGTGGCTGGAGGCTGGGATATCAACACCATCGCAGTGCTGGAGACGGGTCCGTGGCTGACTCCGAGCATCAGCCCCAGCGCCGACCAGTCGAATACCAACGTAGAAGGCCGTGGAGCTTTTCTGCGTCCTGACCAGGTGTCGAGTGCCCTCTACAAAGGGCAATCCCGCAACAGTTACTTCAATCTGGCCGCGTTTTCCCCTACTCCGTATAACGCTGGCCGCTTCGGCAACTCGACGGTTGGCAGTCTTCAGGGGCCCGGTACGGCAGCCTGGAGTCTCGGTGTGGCAAAGTCGTTCCGGATCAGCGAGCGGCTGCACGCGCGGTTCGAGTCGACGTTCACAAACGTGCTCAACCACACGAATTTCGCGGCACCGGCGACCGCGATCGACAACAGCACGTTCGGCAAGTTGACGGCTCCTCAAACCGCGGAGAATGCCGGCAACCGTACCGGTCAACTAGCGTTGCGCCTGGATTTCTAGTCCAGATCATGGCGGTGAGCAAGGCTCGTGTGGCCTGCTCACCGCTCTTTTTCAGCTTGTAGCCCTTCGGCCTGCAGAGGCAAACCAGATGAACATCCTTGTTTTGGATAGTGATTTGCAGTCGGCGCTTACATTAAAGGAAGTTCTGCGCAGTGGCGGCCACAAGGTTCACGTCACTTCAGATGGCGCGGAGGCATTGCTGGAAGCGGGGCATTGGGCTCCTCACTTAGTTCTTGTTGATCTCAAGCTGCCGATCAACGATGGCTTAGGTTTTTGCCGCTCCTTGCGCAAAACTTCGGAAGTACCCATTCTGGTCCTCTCAGCTCAGCGTGAACCCGCCGTTTTGGTGGAGGCACTCGATGCTGGGGCGGATGCTTATATTACCAAGCCGTTCAGCGTCTCTGAGCTGCAGGCACGTGTACGTGGATTGGTGCGGCGCTACGGGCCTACGGCAAATGAAGAGTCAGTGAGAGTTTTGAGGCAGCCTAGCCTGAAGTGAATTCTGGACACTTTATGTCACAGGCAGAATCTTGCATTTTCTGCAATCATAGCGACGTTGACCAATCCGTCGAAAACAACATGGAGACGTTCACGTGTTCTTCTTTGATTTGCTCATAGGAAAGCCGCTTGCAACAAGCGAGGAGCGTGCCGAGCACATCGGTCCTATAACGGGCATTCCGATTTTTGGTTTGGATGCGCTCAGTTCGGCGGCGTACGGGCCTGAAGCGGCTTTGACGCTCCTTATCCCGCTTGGGCTTGCCGGTGTGGCTCACATCGTGCCGATCAGCCTGGCGATCGTTTGCTTGCTGGGCATCGTCTTCTTTTCCTATTTGCAGACGATCGAAGCGTACCCCAACGGCGGCGGCAGCTACACAGTCGCTTCTGAAAATCTGGGGGCGACCGCTGGGTTGCTCGCTGCTGCCGCTCTCATGCTGGACTATATCCTCAATGCTGCTGTAGGGATTTCTGCGGGTGTCGGGGCTTTAGTGTCCGCGTTTCCTCGCCTGCAGCCTCACATCCTGGCGCTGTCGCTGATCATTCTAGGCATGCTGACTCTGATCAATATGCGTGGAGTCAAAGACACAGGGTCTGCGTTCCTGATTCCGACGTATGCGTTCATATCTTGCTTGCTGGTGGTCATTGGAGTGGGAGGCGTGAAGATGTTTCTGGCTCACGGCCATCCTGCGCCTATCGTTCAGCCACCTACGCTGCCCCCGGGGCTTGCTGTGCTTCCCCTCTGGCTATTGCTGAAAGTGTTCGCGGGCGGTTGCACCGCGATGACCGGGGTCGAGGCCGTATCCAATGGAGTGAACGCGTTTCGGGCGCCAACCCAGCGCAACGCAAAGCGGGCACTGACCATTATCATCGTGATTTTGGCAGTGTTCTTGATTGGTATCGCTTTCCTTTGCCGTGCTTACGGGATAGGAGCGACCGACCCGAACGGGGCTGGATATCAGAGCGTGCTTTCGCAACTCATCGCAGCCGTGATGGGCCGCGGGGTGTTCTACTACTGCTCCATCTCGGCGGTCATTGCTGTATTAGCTCTCTCGGCAAACACTTCGTTCGCCGACTTTCCCCGTCTGACGAGAGCGATCGCGCAGAAGGACTATCTCCCTCACGTCTTCAAAATACGTGGGCGACGCCTTTTGTATTCGCACGGCATCTACGCGCTCGTGGGTTTTACGGCGGTTCTTCTGATTACCTTCGGCGGCGTAACGGACCGTCTAATTCCGCTTTTCGCCGTAGGCGCCTTTCTAGCTTTCACACTCTCTCAGGCGGGGATGGTAGTGCATTGGAGGAGAGAGGCTTCTCCCGCAGCCCGATATCGCGCGATCGTGAATGCCTTCGGCGCTTTTGCGACCGGGGTTACTTTGCTGGTTGTGCTGGTTGCGAAGTTTGCTGAAGGGGCCTGGGTCATTGCGCTGCTCATTCCGGCGCTTATGCTCCTGATGGGTGCCGTAAAGCTCCACTATGACCGTGTTGCCCGGGAACTTGCGGTCGATCAGCCGATGCAGGTAGACAATCTCGTGGAGCCGCTCGTTGTCGTGCCGCTCGATCGGTGGACGAAGATCTCTGAAAAGGCATTGCGCTTTGCGATGAAACTAAGCGACGCCGTGGAAGTCGTTCATGTGGATGCTGAAGACTTCAGCCATGAAGTGCAAGAGAGCTGGGAAGTGAATGTGCAACGCCCTCTGGAGGCGTTGGGAAAGCCGGTTCCAGGCCTGACTTTCATTTCATCGCCGTACCGCTTTGTTCTCATGCCACTGGTGCAACACATTCTTGATGTAGAGCGCCAACATCCGGAGCGTCAGGTTGCGGTTCTCATTCCAGAGCTCGTCGTGCGCCACTTTTGGGAAGCTCCCCTCCATAATCAGAGATCGCAGTTGCTGAAGCTGCTTCTTCTCATACGTGGCAATCAGCGCATCATCGTTATCAACATTCCCTGGTATCTCTGAGTGGGTACAGAACACAGGGTGTGATGGAAATTGATGTGAAGAAGGCATAAAGGATCCATGGGTCATCCTCATACGTTCCTTACGGACTGTCTGCCATGCTAGAGAAAGCATGCGAGGCGCAAGCGAGTGGCGGACGCTAGAGCTCTTTACCGTCTCCGAGAGTCGTGAGTTTTTGCTGCAGTGTTCCAAGGCCCATTAAAAAACATCCTTGAGGAACTCGGCGATCGGACTCGCTTCACTCGGCGTTGTTGGCGCTCTCATTGGTCTTCTAATCGCATCCTGCATCCACTGACCGGTATTTCACGTTTGGAGTCAAACGATGATCATTCAACATACGACAGAAGAACTCCAACAGCAGTCTCAGCAACGCTTCGACAGGGCGACTCAAGATCTGCGCGTCCACCGGCAGAAAGCTCAAATCAAGGGGCTTCTAGTGGGTGCTGGACTCGTCGTGATTGCGGTCCTGCTTGTCGTAGGAGCTCGTCTTTTGTTCAACAAGCCGTTATGAAAAAAGCAGCCGCACAATTGCGTCGCCATAATGTAAATCTGTGGATAGTGCCGCTCAAGATGTCGTTGGCTGCGGTTTTGCTCTTTGCAGTGACTATGACGCCAGACATGCTTGCTGCTTACCATGTAATCCATCTGCCGAACTGGTTCACGATGGGAGGCATCGACGACGCTCGTGCCATTCTTGGGGCCATGCTCGGCTGCGTGAGTACCGTTCTTGCACTTATCTTCTCGGTGGCATTGCTTGTGTTGTCCATGGTTGCAAATCTTTTTGGACCTCGTCTGCTCTATCGCTTCGTGCAGGACTGGGTTACGCAGGTCTGCATCGGCCTTTTCATGGCCGCCTTCATCTATGTTTTCCTGGTGTTCCTGGTCACTCATCAGGACGAGCACAGTGCGTTCATTCCGCAAGTTTCGCTTATAACGAGCTGGTTCGTTGTCCTGGGAGCGTTCTCGTTTCTCGTCTTCTACAGCCACCGCATCGCTGTCCTTATCCAGAATCCGGACGCGATCGGTCGCATCGTGGATGACATCAGGAGCACGCTCGCCCGGGACTTCATAGAGCCAGAACAGGTTCGCCATGCGGAGGAGGATGCGGTTCTCATGAGCTACCTGGAGGAATCGAGTATCTGCATTCTTAGCACCACGAGCGGATACCTTCAGCACATCAACTACGCGACGCTTGTCGCTCACGCAACCTGGGCGAACACGCTCATCAAGATACCCGTCAGACCGGGACAATTTATCCTCGAAGGCGAGACGCTCGCCTATGTAGCAAAATCCCAGAAGGCCGTAGGGATGGACGACGACATACGAAGGGAAATAACGGTCGGCCGGCACAGAATATTAGACCAGGATATCGAGTTCGGGATTGCGCAGATAGTGGAGATTGCGATACGTGCCCTAAGCCCGGCCATCAACGACACATTTACCGGCATAGCGTGTGTCGACTTTCTTGGGGAAGCTCTAACAATTCTTTCCGCGACCACGCGTAGCAACGTGAAGTTTTACGACCAAGAAGGTTACCTGCGTGTCCTGGTAAGACCGCTCTTCGTATCAAGGCTTATACGGCAGGCGTTCGATCAGGTGCGGCAGGCTGCGGTTGATAATCCGGCGGTGTCTATCCGGCTCCTCTCGGTTCTTGGCCGTCTAGGCGCGAAGATGAGTCACTCGGAAGAGTTCCAGGCGCTGGAGGCTGAGGCGAACGCGGTGTGGGAAGGGGCGAGTGCAAAAGTGCTCGCTTCTCTGGATCGGCAGGATCTCGAAGCGGCACACACTGCAGCAATGGCTGAAATCCTTGGGTCGGAGAGGGCGTGCCTTTCGACACAATCCTGATCGAGTGATGATGCAGGTTGCGTGATCGAAGGCCGCCAAGCCCCGATGAAGAAGGCATAAGGGTCTTAGTGAGAGTTTTTATTCCTTTATGCCTTCTTCAGTCCCAATCGTGGATGCTCCTACAAGGAGAGTCTGATGTTCGTCTTTTTGAAAATTGCCATGGCAGCTGCGCTTATACAGAATCCATCTGCAACGCAGCAAGATCCGCTATCTCACATGAGCAAACAGGATCTTCGGGCGAAACTGAAGAATGCGCATACCGAGCAGGAGTTCGCTTTACTGGCTCGCTACTTCCACAATCAGGCTGTAGCTTTCGAGGAGCTCGCCCGCGAGCAGAAGAGTGAACTGGAATACGCGCTGGCTCATCCGTGGATCGGAACGAAGTATCCGTCGTCATCCGAGCGTGCGCGTTTGCTCCTTTCATATTTCCAGAAAAAGAAACAACAGTCGCTTGCCGAGGAGCACGATTATGAGCTGAAGGCTAGCAAGGCGGTCAGTGAACGATAGCTGGAACTTTACTTCCTGTGCCGCTGCATTGTCAGCCTCTTCATGCCTTTCCCATGCCCTACTTACTTTGCGCCTGCAGGGATTGTCGCAGACGACCGGAGAGAGACTTTGCAGCAATCAACCAAGACCATTTCTCGTGAACGTCTGGATATGGAAGCCGAGCTGAGCTTATCCCGTTGGTCGAAGCGGTGACCCAAGTCGCCTGTGGTCCTCCGGGTCAGCAGATTGATTGGCGGACAATGAAGGAGATGTTGAGTGAAAATCCTGTGGAGAAGACCAGCCGGTGCCGATGCAACCCGTGCCAAATCACGAGGACTTTTGTTGTTCCGTGGAACGCGGGGGCCGACCAGCAGGGAAGCAGACCCCGATTCAGAAGAGCAAAGCAGGGCAGTCGGCGTGGTACTGCTTTGGTCCTGTGTTTTTGCCGTGATCGTCGTGGCCATTCTGTACGCGCTGCATCTTAGGAAATAAGCCTCCTCAACACCTGGCGCCCCGAGTCGTGTTGCCCAGTAAGTTGGTTTGGCTCCCGAGATGGTTAGAAAGAGGGTTTTGGAGATGCAGAGTTACAAGTCTCGCGAGTTCGTCGATTTGTGGCGACATCGGCTGCCAGAAGAGCGTTTGCAGATGATGTATAGCCTGCCACAGAGCGAGATGGATGATTTCTTTTTGGATCTACACGTTCAGGAGCAGACCGAACTGGTTCGCGCCATGCCGACCGGGGAACGCCGTCTCTGGCTTCGTCTTCTAGCTCCCGACGACGCCGCAGACGTTCTGCAGGGCTTTGACCCGCCCCAGAGAGCAAACCTGCTTGCAGAGCTCGATGACAGCACGCGCAGTGAAGTCAAGGGTCTGCTGGCGTACAAGGAGGATGAAGCGGGCGGCCGCATGAGCCCGCGGTATGCCAGGGTTCGGCCGGAGGCGACGGTCGACGAAGCGGTGGCGTACATACTGCGGCAGGCGCCGGGTGTCGAGACGATCTACTATGCGTATGCCGTCTCTGAAAGTCAGCACCTCCTGGGAGTGGTTTCGTTCAGAGATCTGTTTGTGGCTGACAGACATAGACTTGTCAGCGAGATCATGAAGACCGATGTGGTATCTGTTTCTGAATCAGCCGACCAGGAGGATGTGGCTCGTCTTTTCAGGAAGCACCACCTGCTTGCCGTCCCGGTGCTGGATTCTGCTGGACACATGCGCGGAATCATCACCGTGGACGACATCGTATCAGTGCTCCAGCAGGAAGAGAGCGAGGACATTCAACGTGTCGGCGGCTCTGAAGTTCTCGATGGACCTTACCTCAAAATTGGTTTCCTGGAGATGGTCCGAAAGCGGGCCGGCTGGTTGACCATTCTGTTTGTAGGCGAGATGTTGACGGCGACCGCCATGGGATACTTCGAGGACGAAATCGCAAAAGCCGTCGTGCTGGCACTGTTCTTGCCACTCATCATCAGTAGCGGCGGGAACTCGGGATCTCAGGCGACAACCCTTGTCATCCGGGCAATGGCTCTCGGTGAAGTTCGTCTGCTCGATTGGTTTCGAGTAGTTCGGCGCGAACTGGCGGCAGGGCTTGTGCTTGGGGTCATTCTCGCCGGCATAGGCCTGACTCGTATTCTCGTCTGGCAAGCTATACGCGGAACCTATGGACCACATTATGTGCTGATCGCTTTCACGATCGCACTCAGCCTCATTGGCGTTGTAACATTCGGCACCATAGCGGGCTCGATGCTGCCATTTGTTCTGCGTCGCTGCGGCCTGGACCCGGCGAGTGCCTCAGCACCTTTTGTGGCAACCTTGGTGGATGTGACGGGCCTCGTAATCTACTTCACGATCGCGTCGGTCATTCTCAAGGGGACGTTACTTTAGGCCCGAGCCACATGTCGCAGTAGGGAGTAGAAGGGCAAGATGCTGACGATACGAATCGCCTTCGCAACCGCTTCACTCGTTGGGAGGGGAGCCAGGCGTCTCCCTCTGGCAGGGTTTGAGGCACAATTAAGTGTCGCGCCAGCGAGGAGGATCTATGAGTCACCTGCCGTCCCCCGTCATCCTGCTTTTCCTTGTGACGGCGATTCTCGGGCTCGTCCTTTTTGCTCTTGCAGTCCGTGGCTCCAGGCGAGCCATCCTCCTGTGCCTTCTCTGGATCGGTGCGCAGAGTGCCGTGGCGCTGTCAGGCTTTTATCGAAGCGCGAAGACTCTTCCGCCACACCTTATTCTGGCGATCGCCCCGCCCCTGATCCTCATCGCAGTTCTTTTTCTCACTGCCGGCGGCCGCCGCTTTGTCGATCGAATGAGTTTGAAATGGTTGGTCCTGATCCACTGCATCCGCATCCTGGTAGAGATCAACCTCTACATCCTCTTCTTATACAAGCAGGTGCCGGCTCTGATGACCTTCGAATCCGGCAACGTGGACATCCTTGCCGGCATGAGTGCGCCTCTCATCTGGTGGGCCTATAGCAAGAGGCATATCGGCCGAAGGGGTTTGCTGATCTGGAATGCGTTCGCACTCCTAAGCGTGCTCAATGCGTTCGGCCGAGCCATGCTCTCCGCGCCGTTCCGCTTCCAGCAAGTAGCGTTCAATCAACCTACCGTCGCGATCCTGGTATTTCCTTACGTACTGCTTCCGGCTTTTCTAGTTCCGGCGGTCTTGTTTTGCCACTTTGCTTTGATCCGGAAAATGATCTCGTTGCGTCAAGGCCTTGAGCGCTACTGACATAAAATGGCGTTTCAGTTAGGCACCCTCAGCTCGGGGAGGAACTGCTCCAGTTGAGCGTTCTACCTGATCCATGCCTCGCGCAGAAAGTCGAAGCTGCCATCGGCAGGCACAGTCACTCCCCGCAGTCTCGTGGTGTGCACGATCGCGTTGCGCGGGTACCAAAGCACTACCGTCGGCACCTCTTCGGCCAGTGTCCGCTGTACCGCAACGAAAGCCTCGCGCCGTATCGCTTCATCGGTCGTGTTCGCCGCCACAGCGAGCAGACGATCCACCTCTGCTGAGGCGAACCGGCCGCGGTTGCCACCCTTGGGTGGCACCCGTGTGCTGCCGTACGCGTAGCTGAAGATGTCCGGATCCTCATTGCTCCCCACCCAATTCAAGGCATACATCTCGAACCGGCCCGCGGTCACATCGCTGTAAAACGTGCCGAACTCCGTCGCACGCAAACTTAAGGCGATGCCTGCTTCGGCGAGTTGCTGTTGCAGAATCTCCGCAATCAGCCGTGTGGTTTCATCCTGAGACGTCTTCATCTCCAGATGCACACGCACGCCGTCCTTGCCGGCCTTGAAGCCTGCTGCGTCCAGCAAGTCTTTGGCCCGACCCACGTCGTGCGCACACCCCGGCACATCAGCCCTGGCCCAGTGGCCCTCGGGCAACAGCGTATTCGCCAGCACTGCCTGCCCCCGGTACACGGCATCGATGATCGCCTGCCGATCCATCGCACACGCCACTGCCTGCCGTACTCGCACGTCGCTCAGCGGCCGCCGGGTGACGTTGAAATTCAGGTACATCACCCGCGAACCCTGCCCGGTCTCCGTCGCCAGGCCCGGTCGCTTCTGGAGCGCATGCACCAGGTCCAGCGTAAGCTCATTCGACGCTGCATCCGCTGACCCTTTCTCCAGTTCCAGCGCCACTGTCACGGCATCCGGCACCACGTTGAAGCGTACCCGTTCAATCCTCGGTACCCCCGCCCAGTAAGCCTCGTTGCGCGCCACCACTACATCCTTATCCGTCTCCGCACTCACGAACTGAAACGGCCCCGACCCCACCGGCCGCCGCCCAAAATCCCTGCCACTGCCGCGCGGCACCACGCCGAAAACTCCATCGCTCAGGTTGTAGAGCAGGGAAGCGTCGGCCCGCTTCATCCTCACCCGTACCGTCAGGCGGTCCACCGCCTCGACGTCGGCGACAGCTGCAAACGCACCGCCTTTGCTGGTCAAAACCGTCCCATCCATCATGGATTGCATGGTCCAGGCGACATCGGCCGCCTCGACTGGGCGCCCATCGGCAAAGCGTATTCGATCACGCAGATGAAACGTCCAGGTCAACGCATCCGGCTGCTCCCACCGCGTGGCCAGCCAGGGGACCATCCGGTAGTGCGCATCCTTGCGCACAAGAGAGTCAAACAACAAGCCGCCGATGCGCTCGGAAGCCGCATCCGTCCCAATCCGCGGGTCCAGGCTGGTCGGTGAGTTCTCAAGCGCAATTACCACGGTCCCCGGATCTCTTTTGCGTTTGCAGCCGACTACTGCAAAAAGAAGCACCAGCCAGATTGCTGCGCACCACGTGCCTCTATGCCTCACCACGAGATCTTCCCCAGCACCCGTCCACCTCTTGCCCCAGTGGCGCTCGCCACATTGCCATCCAGCCCAAACCAGGTCAGCCAAGCAAGCAGCCCGAACGCGACAGCCTCCTTAGCCTGCGCACCCTCCGCCACCTGGACCCCCGGCAGCTCGTCCGCCAGCCTGCCCATGATGTACGCATTCTTCACGCCACCCCCGGCGACAAGGATCTCCGTCGCGCCCGCACCATGCCGTCGCACCGCATCGACCACGCTACGCACCGTCAGTTCCGCCGCTGTCCTCACCACATCTGCGCCGTCCGCATCCGCGCACAGGCGCATGACGCCAGCTATGTAAGTCGCACCAAACTGCTCGCGCCCGCAACTCTTAGGAGGTCCCAGCTTGAACCATTGCTCCTGCAGCAAGTTGTCCAGAACATCCGGCAACAGCTTGCCCCGTATCGCCACCTGGCCGCCTTCGTCAAATTCTCTTCCGAACCTCTCCCGCATAAGCTCGTCGATGACCATATTTGCCGGGCCTGTATCGAACGCCACCACATCCTGCAGCCGGCACCCCGCCGGCATCACCGAAATGTTTGCAATGCCGCCAAGATTCAAGAGCACCCGCCCCTCCGTCGCCGAGCGATACATGCACCAGTCGAGCATCGGCACCAGCGGCGCACCCTGCCCACCCGCGGCCAGGTCAGCCGGCCGAAAGTCACTGACCACCGGAATGCCGAGACGTTCCCGCACCACAGCCGCCTCGCCCATCTGCCATGTTGCACGTACCGGCGCGTCGGCATAGTGCTGCGCCGTGGCCTGGTGATACACGGTTTGCCCATGCATCCCAACGAGCTCCGCCGCTGTCCCCAGGTCCGCGCAGGCCGCCGCGATACACGTGGCGTAAACCTCGCCCAGTCTCCAGTTCAACCGGCTCAACGCAGCCACGGAGGTGTTGTCCGCATCCATGGCCGCTAACACCGCCGCTCGCACCGGCTGCGAATACTCAAACCCGCGATGCCCAATCACTTCAATCGTCGGCCCTTCCGCCCCCGGCGAAACCCGCAGCAGTGCAACATCTACCCCATCGGCCGATGTGCCACTCATCACCCCCGCCACCACCATGGGTCTCGGCTGGTCTGCGATCATGCCGGCGTCCCCCGCATCTCGCGCTTCAACTCCGCAAGAAGATTCAGAGCCTCAAGCGGCGTCAACGCGTCTACCTCCGCTGCCTCCAACCGGTCGACAATGCGCTGCGAAAGCGGCGTAAACATCGTCATCTGCACCTGCTGCTGGGGCCTTTCCAGCGACACCTCACGCGCCTCCGCCCGCTCATGGACCTTCAGGACTTCTCTGGCCCTGGCGATTACTTTGGCCGGTAGTCCGGCCAGTCTCGCCACCTCGATCCCGTAACTCTTACTAGCGGCTCCGGCCTCTACAGAATGAAGAAAAACAATGCCCCCGGCATTTTCTTTGACGGTCACTCGAACATTCTTCAACTTACTTAATCGATCCGCCAGCAAGGTAAGTTCATGATAGTGCGTCGCGAATAAAGTCCGTGCCCCAATTCGCTCATGCAGATGCTCTACCGTAGCCCAGGCCAAACTAAGTCCGTCATAAGTTGCGGTACCCCGGCCCATCTCATCCAACAACACCAAAGACCGCGCCGTTGCTGTATTTAGGATAGCTGCCGTCTCGGTCATCTCCACCATAAAGGTAGATCGTCCACGAGCCACGTTGTCACTTGCACCGATGCGCGTAAATATCCTGTCCACCAGACCGCAGCGCATCGTATCCGCCGGGACAAAACACCCACACTGCGCCATGACGACTAACAACGCAGCCATGCGCAAGTAAGTACTTTTGCCACCCATATTAGGGCCGGTCATCAGTAACACCGCGGGTCCCGCGTCACTGTCCAGATAAAGATTATTCGGAATAAACCTGCCCGACCCACTCTCCTCCATTCGCCGCTCGACCACGGGGTGACGACCGCCGGTAAACTCCAGCACCCCACCTCCATCCACCACCGGCCTCACCCATCCACGCAGCGCGGCCAGGTGCGCGAAGCTTGCCAGAAGGTCGATCTCCGCTACCCGCCGCGCCGCCGCCCGCATGCGACCCGCGCCGGCCAGCAACTGCGCCCGCATCTCCGCAAACAGCCGCCGTTCAATCTCGAGCGACCGCTCCTGCGCGGTAAGAATCCTGGCCTCCAGCTCCTTCAGCTCCGGCGTCGTAAACCGTTCCGCATTCACCAGCGTCTGCTTGCGCTCGTAATCGGCCGGCACGGCCTTTGCGTTCGCCTTCGTCACCTCCAGGTAGTACCCGAATACGCTGTTGTACCTGACCTTCAACGAGCCAATCCCGGTGCGCGTCCGCTCGCGTTCTTCAATGGCCACAAGCGCCGCCCGTCCGCTCCGGCTCAACTCCCGCAGCTCATCCAGCTCCGCATGGATGCCCATCCGCACCACGCCACCATCGGCAAACGTGATAGGAGGCTCATCCACAATTGTCCCCACGATGAGTTCATGCAGGTCCTCGAGTGTCTCGAATACCTCGGCCAGTGACACCCACTTCGGCGCCTTGAAACCTCGCACCGCCTCCCGCAGACCCGGCAGACAACCCAGCGTACCGGCCAGCGCCAGCACCTCCCGGGGCCCCGCTGATTCCATGGCCACGCGACCCAGCAGCCGCTCCAGATCGAGCAATCCGTCCATGGCGCGCCGCACACCCTCGCGCTTGCGCAGGTCGGCCGCCGCCTCCCCCACAGCGTCCAAGCGCGCCCCAATCTCAGGCAGCTCCATCCCGGGCCGCAGCAACGTAGCCCGCAGCAGGCGCTTGCCCATCGGCGTGCAACACGCGTCCAGCGTGTAGAGCAGCGTCGTCTGGGCGGTCTCGCCACTGAACAGCGGGTCCACCAGCTCCAGGTTCCTGACTGATACGGCATCGAGCTCCAGGCATCCGCTACGCTCATAAAATTTCGGCGCCTCCACATGCTCGAGCGCCCCCTGCATGGTCTGCCGCAGATAATGCACCAGGCCACCCGCTGCGACCGCAGCCGCGTCGTGGCCTCCAAGCCCCAGCCCATCAAGCGACAGCACCCGAAACTGCTGCCTCACCAGAGGCAACGCATGCTCGGTCGTCATCACCCAATCCTCCACCGCCGTTTTTGTCCGTATGCCGTCGAGTCCCTCGGCCTCAGCCTCCTTGCCCAGCAGGTCTGCCCCACCGCGCAGCACGCCACCGTGCGCGTACACCAGCTCCACCGGCTTGACGCGTGCCAGTTCATCCACCGCCTCCGGCCACGTGGCGAACTCAGTTGCCCTGAACTCACCCGTCGACAGGTCCACCAGGCCGACCCCAACTTTATCCTTCCAGCAAACAATCGATCCCAGCCAGCTCGATTCGCCCGCCCCCAGGGCCGGATCCACCGCCGTGCCTGGCGTCAGGACCCGCGTCACCTCCCGCTTGACGATGCCCTTGACGGTTTTGGGATCCTCCATCTGCTCGCACAGGGCGATCCGGTAGCCCTTGCGCAGCAGACGCTGAATGTAAATCTCCGCCGCATGATACGGAACACCGCACATGGGCTGCTTCTTCTCCCGGTCGCGGGCAGTCAGGGTAAGCTGCAGTTCGCGCGAGACCAGGATCGCATCCTCATAAAACAGTTCGTAGAAGTCGCCGATTCGGCAGAACATCAGGCAATCCGGATGCGCCGCCTTGGCCGCGAAATACTGCCGCATTACCGGTGTCAATGCCGCGTCGTTCTCATTCCCCATGGCCATAGCAGATAGCCCAGAATACCCCACCGCGCCCGTATACTCGAACCCATGATCCAGATCCCCATGACCCCCGCCCAATTCGCCGAGGCCGGCCAGCAGCTAAAGGCAAAGCAGGGCATCACCCTCACCGGCAACGAGGGCCAGCTCTCCAAGATGGGCGTCACCGCCGGCTACAAGTACGACGGCACCCACCTCAACATCACGATCCTGGAAAAACCCTTCTTCGTGACCGAACAATACTGCGAAGACGAGCTAAAAAAGTTCCTCCACATTGCGGCTTAGCTTTCTCTCGACTTCAGTAAACGGACTCGTTCGCATAGCCTTCGCACCCAGGACGATGCAGCTCTCTGCTCTGAAATCTTTCTGCGCTGTGTCGCCAGACCTGGCACGTACCGGCAAACGCGCTTAGTCTCGGTTCCAAGCCATGGTGCGATCTCGGCTTCCTGATTAGTAACCTCAAGCCATTCGCCTACTTCAATTGCAAGCAGACTATGCAACCTAGAATCGCTCTTTGCACTCTGCGCAATAGCTTCAAAGAAATCCGTAAACCTTCGAATACGTTCACCGTCACCGTTCGTGAGAGCTTCCTTCAAGCGAGGCACCACCGTATCGCCAAAGGCAATGTAGGGAAGTGGCTCCTCTTCGCCCATAGGTTTGAAGATTTCCTCCCGATATTCAGGAAATCGAGTCAGGAGTTCCTCCACGATGCTTTCGTAGTTCATGTCAGCAGCATAACGTCTCAGGCCCGATATACTAAGGAGTCGCCCACGCGCGGCTCAAAAGCATGTCCCTCCTCTGGCTCAGACTCGCAGTCCTGCTCTATGGCATCGCAGCCCTCGCCGTGCTGCCCGCGGCCCTTTACGACCGCCCCCGCTGGCGCCACCTCGCCATTCCCGCCACCGTCGCCGCCGTCCTGTTCCATTTCGTCTCGCTCGCCGAAACCCTAAACGCCGCCCACCACACCCTCCCGGTCGACACCCACGAGACCCTCTCGCTGCTTGGCCTCCTGCTCGCCATAGCATTCCTCGCCATCTACTCCCGCTACCGAACCCTCGCCCTCGGCACATTCCTGCTACCACTCTGTTTCCTCTTTGGTCTCCTGCCAGCCTTCCGCCCGGGCCTTGAAACCTCCACCCTGCCCGGCCTGCATACCGGCTGGCTCTTCCTGCACATCGCCCTGCTGCTCGCCGCCTATGCCGCATTGTTCGTCTCGCTCATAGCCAGCTCGCTCTACCTGATCCAGGAGCGCCGCCTTAAAAACAAGTCCCTCCGCAACGCACGCATCAAGCTCCCGCCGCTCGCCACCATCGATTCCATCGCCCTGCGCGCTCTGCTCATCGGCCTCCCCTGCATGACCGCCGGCCTGCTCATCGGCACAGTCCTCGCGCAGATGACCCAGGGCCCAGCCTACTTCCGCGACCCCAAGATCCTCCTCGCCTTCGCCATGTGGCTGGCCTACGTCGGCATGATCCACATCCGGCGCATCTCCGGTCTGCGCGGCCGCCGCGCCATTTACCTTTCGTCCTTCGTCTTCATCGTGATCCTGGCCGTCTACTCGGCTAACCAGATTTCTACGGTCCATGGGTTCAGAGCCCCATGAGTGAAATCGTCCTCCTCGGCATCAACCACCTCACCGCGCCGCTCGAGATCCGCGAGCGCCTTGCCATCCCCCCCGCCCGCCTTGCCGACGCAACCCGTTCGCTTGCCGCCGTCCACGGCATCCGTGAGTCCCTTATCCTGTCCACCTGCAATCGCGTCGAGCTCCTCACAGTGCAGGACCACCAACCGAACCTCCTGGAGTTCTTCCACCAGTACTTCGCCGTCCCGCCAGCCACCCTGCGCCCCCACCTCTACGAATACCGCGACCGCGAAGCCGTCCGTCATCTCTTCCGCGTAGCCGCCTCGCTGGACAGCATGGTCGTCGGCGAGCCGCAAATCCTCGGCCAGGTCAAGCAGTCCTACACCATTGCAAAAGAAGTGGGCGCCGCCCAGAACTCGCTCGACCGCCTGCTGCAATCGGCCTTCTCGGTCGCCAAGAAAGTTCGCACCGAAACCGAAATCGGCAGTTCGTCCGTCTCCATCGCCTCGGTTGCGGTAGACCTCGCCAGAAAAATCTTCGGCTCACTCGCCGGCAAAACCGTCCTGCTCGTCGGCGCCGGCAAAATGTCAGAGCTCGCCGTCCGCCACCTCATCCAGCACGGCGCCGCCGACCTGCTCATCGCCAACCGCACCCCGGAGCGCGCCCAGCGCATCGCCGACGCCTTCGCAACAAGCAAAACCCGCACCGAAACCATCGCGTTCGACCAACTCGCCACCCAGGCCCACCGCGCCGACATCGTCATCACCTCTACCGGTGCCGGCCAACCCCTCTTTACCCCGGAGACCGCCCGCGAAATCCTCTCACGCCGCCGCGGCCGCCCCATCTTCTTCATCGATATCGCCGTCCCCCGCGACGTAGACCCCCGCATCAACAAGCTCGAGGGCTGCTTCGTCTACGATCTCGACGACCTCCAGCAGGTCGCTGCCGCCAACCACACCACGCGCAGCCGGGAAGCTGCCCAGGCAGAATCCATCGTCACCGCCGAGGTCGTTCGCTACCACCAGCGCCTCCAATCGCTCGACGCCGTCCCAGCCATCAAGGCGCTGCAGCAGCAAGCCGAACAGATCCGCCAGGCCGAACTCGACCGCGCCGCCAAGCTCCTCACCACCCTCACCCCGGAGCAAGCCGCCGCCGTAGAAACCCTCACCCGCGCCCTCACCGCCAAGCTCCTCCACCCCCAGCTTGTAGCACTCCGCGACCCCAAATTGACTCACGAGGTATAGAAAAGCGGCCCGGGCAAATGCCCGGGCCGCAAGGCAGCAAGTCCTCAGGCCGCGGAGCCTTCCACCTGCTTGTCAGCCGCACCTACATTGTTGATGCTCACCTTAATCTGCTTGGGCTTGGCTTCGGGCTTCTTTGGCAGCTCGATGGACAGTACACCATGCTCATAGTTCGCCTGAACTTTTTCTGTATCGACCGTCAACGGAAGACTGAACGTCCTCGTAAAGCTTCCATAACGGCGTTCAATGCGATGAAAGTTCTCTTCTTTCTCCTCATTCTTGAACTTCCGCTCGCCGCGTACAGTCAACGTCTGGTTCTCCACATGAATATCCACCTCCTCAGGCCGCAAACCGGGAACTTCGAGGCGCAGGGACAGCTTCTGTGCGTCTTCATAGATGTCAACAGGAGGCACAAAAGCGCCGGAACTAAGCGCCTCGGTTCCACTGGAAGGTTGAGCGAAATCATTAAAGATGGAGTTCAGCCTATTTTGCAAAACAGCCACATCGCGCAGCGGGGCCAACCGGGTAATCGTCATCGAAGTCTCTCCTCATTCAATATTCTTGAGCGTCGGAAACGCTCCAACCGCCAGTCTGGCAGCTGCTATATATGACTATAAGTGATGAAAAAAAGTTGCGTCACTTTGACTCAAATTATTTCAGCGCGCTTAGTAGGAAAGCGCCCGCCTCCAGCCACGACAAGGGACAGATCCCGGCACGTTATCCTGTAAGGGACATGACGAATATCCGCATAGGCTCCCGCGGCTCCCAGCTCGCCCTCTGGCAAGCCAACTATATTGGCGACACTCTCCGCCAGCAGGGCCACCACGTAGAAATTGAAGTCATCCGCACCACTGGGGATCGGATGCAGGACCCCACCTTCGTCCCCCCCGCGAGCTTCGACGGCGTCCCCCTCGACGCCAAGGGCATCTTCATCAAGGAGATCGAAGAAGCGCTCGCCGCCAATCGCATCGACCTTGCCGTTCACTCGCTCAAAGACCTTCCCACCGCGCTCGACCCCCGCTTCACCCTGGCCGCCATCCCCGAGCGCGCCGACCCCCGCGACGCCTGGGTCTGCGAGCCTTTCTGGGCGCTCCACACCTTGCCCTCGAACGGCCTGATCGGCACCAACAGCCCACGCCGCCGCGCCCAGCTCCTCCACCTCCGCCCCGACCTCCGCTTCGTCGAGCTGCGCGGCAACATTGATACACGCCTCAGAAAACTGGAAGCAGGGAACTGTGACGCCCTGGTACTTGCCTGCGCCGGCCTCGACCGCATCGGCCGCGTCGAATCCGTCCACCAGCGCTTTGCCGTCGATGAGTTGACCCCCGCGCCCGGCCAGGGAGCCCTCGCCCTCGAAACCCGAGTCCAGGCCAGCGTCGACCCGGCCCTCCACGCCGCCATCGCCGCTCTCGACCACGCCCCCACCCGCCGCGCCACCACAACTGAGCGCGCCTTCCTGGCTGCCATGGGCGGCGGCTGCGAGCTCCCACTCGGCGCCCACTGCACACCCGCCGGCACCCTTTACGTCCAGGTCCTCACGCCGGATGGCGATCAATCCGCCCACGCCACCCTACCCGCCCTGCCCGGCGAGACCCCCGAAGCTCACGGCTACCGCGCCGCCCAGATCCTCATCGATCAGGGCGCACTCGAGCTGCTAGCCGTCTAGTCCTCCGTATTCCGCTTCGTCCTCACCCAAGCCCCGCCCCCGCGAGCCGCCAGCCGCGTCTTCGGCAGCATCATCACCTTCCAGATCAGATATCCGGGCGCAGCCGCCAGCGCCCCGAGCGTCGCGCCCGGAGCGGGCCCCAGCCCGGCAGCCACTAACACGTAGAGGCCTACCGCTGCCAACCCCACCCCGCCATATCCCAACAACCACCCCACATGCCCAACCCACCCCAGCAGCACCCCTACGACCAGCAAGCCAACCTCAGTCGCCAACGGCAAAGCCAGCAGATCAAACAGCGGCTCCAGCATCCGCAGCTTGCCCGCCGCCACCTGCAAAGCCAGCGGCCCGGCCCACTTCCGCCGCATCAGCAGCCGCCCGCCCTCCCACCGCGCCCGCTGCGTGGCTGCCGCCGCCCCACCCTCCGGCATCTCGCCAAACACGGTGGCGTCATCCACAAATTCCACCCTTAGCCCTGCCTTCAGCAGATTCAGGTGGTACTCCAGGTCCTCGACCAGTGAATTTGCCGTATAAGGCACACGCTCCAGGGTGGTCGCCGCCAAGGCAAACCCATTGCCGAAGATCCCACATGAAAGCCCAAGCCGCTCCCGCCCGCGCGGCCGCAGCACATTCATCCCGAGGAACGCCAGCCCCGCCAGCCGCGTTCGCGCGTTGCCCGTTACATTCGACACCTCGTACCGGCATTGCACCGCGGCCGCTCCACCCGCCAGCCTGCCTGCAACCACACGCGTCAGGTCCGCAGAAACCACGCTATCCGCGTCGATCACCAGCACCCCTCCAGCACCCGCCGCCAAGGCGTGCATAAAGCCATGATCGAGCGCCACTCCCTTGCCCCCGACCTCATCATTCAGCACCAGCACCGCGGCGCCCGCCTCCCGCGCCCGCGCCACCGTCCCATCCGCACAGTTATGCGCCACCACGTATACCGTCACAGCCTCCGAGCTATTGGCGAGCACACTCCGCACCGTCGTCGCAATCAGCTTCTCTTCATTGTGCGCGGGCACCACCACCGCCAGCCGGAACGCCCGCGCACTCCCCGCCACGCGCCGCACAGGCAGGGCCGCCGCCAGCGAAAGCACCAGCAGCTCCGCGAACAGCGGCCAGCTCCAAAGCACCAGTACCACGCCCGCCAGCGTCGCCGCCGTATTAACCACCGTATGCACCATAAGTCGAGCCTCGATTCTACCTCTCTGCTACCGTGGACCTAACCCGCATGACAAACCCCTGGTTCTCACCCCGCGACCTCAACCCCGACGCTCCCATGCGTCTCTTCTGCCTCCCCCATGCCGGCTCCGGCGCGGCGGCCTTCTACCGCTGGAAGCGTCAGCTCGCCGAGCACTCCATAGCCGTGTGCCCAGTCCTGCTCCCCGGCCGTGAAGCCCGCCTGGCAGAAGCGTCCTTTACCTCGGCCGACGCCCTCATCGCCGACCTCCTCGCCCATTCCGACCCACTCCGTGAAACCCCTTACGCCATCTTCGGCCACAGCATGGGCGCGCTGCTCGCCTACCGTTGGGCCGCCGCCCTCATCGCCGCCGGCTACCCGGCTCCGCACTCCCTCATCGTCTCCGGCCGCGACGCACCCCAGACCGTCTACGCGCACGCTCACCTCCACCGCCTCGCCGACGAGCCATTCATCGCCGAGCTCGCCACCCGCTACGGCGGCGTCCCTCCCGGCTTCCTCGACGACCCCGACCTCCGCGAGCTCTTCCTCCCCATCCTCCGCGCCGACCTGACCCTGGTTGAAACGTTCAAGCCTACTCTCGCCCCGCCGCTTCCATGCCCTCTCCTCGCTCTCGCCGGCACAGACGACCAAACCGTCACGCCCGCCGGCCTCGCCGCCTGGGCACCCCTCACCGCTTCCACGTTCCGCCAGCACCGCCTGCCGGGCGACCACTTCTACAACCTTGGCCCCGCCCAGCCGGCCCTGCTCCAACTTATCGCCGCCCAACTCGCCACCTGAGCACCGTCATCGAGTGCGCCGGCAGGGAATACCCCGCCCCTTCAAACCGCTGTATTTTCCGCCGCCGGATCGCCACCCGTTCCCCGGCCTCATTGCCCGCCGTAATATCCGGCCCAGCCAGCACACTCTCCTCTACCTCGCCCTCCGGCCCCCCGGTGAACCCGACCGTAATCGCCTTCTCCCGGCTGAGATTCAGCACAATCAAGCTCCGGCGGTCGCCGTCCGCAAACGCAAAGCTCTGCAGCAGATGCGCCCCCGCTAGCTGCACCTTGCCATTCGTACTCAAGCCCTGGTTCCAGGTCAGCGGAGCCCCGTCGACAGTGGTCGCAAGCATGGTCGGCAGGATCGCCTCGTTCGCAAGCTCCATCGCCAGGTACTGTGGCCGACGCCCATTGCTCGCCCCACCCATATCGACCACCGCACCCCAAAGCGGCACTGTCTCCTTCGCCCCATTCGTCGACGTAAAGCCGTTCTGGTACTCCGGCAGCGCGAACAGACACTGCGTCGTGACGCCAAGCTCGCGCAACATCAACAGCATGTGGTCGACCACCGCAAGCCCCGCACCCAGGCTAGGGACCGTCCGGTCCAGGTCCCCCTGCGTTGCGGTCCCGGACATCGTCCCCAGGTTCGTCTCATAGACTGCAAGCCCTTTGCCCGAGGCTTTGACCTTGCGCGCCGTCTCCGCCATGTACCCGCCGGCCCGCCCGTTGACCATCTCCGGCTCGGCAAACATCGGCCCATACACGGCCTCGATAGCCCGCGCATCATTAAATTCCGAAAACAGATAAGGCGCCACCGCCACCGTACTTTCCGCCCCAGCCGAGCGCATCTCCTGCTCGGTCCACCACGGCACCGTCGCCCACGATCCCAGGATCAAATCGAACACCCCCGGCGGAGGCGCCCGGTACACCGCGTCCGCCCGTTGCCCATACGCTGTCGGGTCATTGATCGTTGCCCCGGCAAACGATCGTGCATTCCACTGCTCGTTCCCCAGCTCCAGGTGAATCTTGCGGAACACCGTAGTCCAAGCCGCTCTTTGCCCCAGCGCCACCCGCTTCGCCCCGTACACCGTTCCTGCATCACCGCCCAGATACTCGGCCAGGTGCACCGCCTCCTCAGGCGAGGTCCCCGCCGGCATCGTGAACCAGGGGTCCGCCCCCACCGCCGCGCACAGCACCAGAAACTCATGCAGCCCCAGCGGCACCTCCTCATGCAACGTCTCCTGTGTGCTCGCGCCTGCCCGCACCCGCGCCCCCGGCACCGCCAGCAGGTTATCGAGGGAGCTGCCGAAATCCGTACCGTTATCCATATACCGCAGCACGCCCGGCTTCAGCGTTCGCAGCGCCTCCACCACCGCATCGCGAAAAGCCGTAGGATTCCCCGGCCCCGCCGCCTCCACCAGCGACACATCGTCCAACAGAGCCGCCGTCCCCGCAAATGTAAACGTCAGCCCCACCGTCCCGACAGCCGACCCATCCTCCGCCCCTGCAAACTCGTAGCGAAAGTCCTGCCACTTCTCCGAAAGTCCCACCTGCTTGTCCAGAAAGACATGCAGCCCATGCACCGTATCCAGACGCTGCACCCGCACGCCCACACTCGGTCTTCCGGCCAGCGCCTTCGCCCGAAAGCTCAACGTGTACCGCCCCCGCAGCTGTACAAACGACCGCCCCGCAAAGCTATCGAAATAACTGCTCACCCCTGCCGTCTGTCCCGCGCCGGCAGCCTCCACCCGCAACGCCTGCCGCCCCGGCGACCCCGCCGCCAGATCCTTGTACTCCGTCCCGACCCGCGCGCCGCCTTGCAGATCCGTCCAGTACCCGGCCTCGGCCCCACCGGGCTTCGCCACCCGCACCAGCACAAAGTCTCCTGCCGCCAGGCCCGCCACCGCGTTTCCGAACTGAACCGTAGCCCCCCGGTCCCCAGCCGCCGCCGCACTCCGCAGCACCTGGCCACCTGCCCCCGCGGCCTTGCCGGAGATTACAGCGAACGTGCCGCCCTCCAGAAACCCATCCTTCCAGACCGCATAAGGATTCTCATCCGTACAGCTCGTCGCCGTGACACCCTTGCAATGCAGAATCGTCTGCCACGTCTCGCCTTCAAAGCCGGGATTGCGAAACGTCAGGTTGCGCAGCATCTGACCGGAATCATAAAACGTCTGCCCACTCAGGTTGATCCCCAGCCGCTTCGCATCGCCCCGCAGCACGCCCGGCCCAATCCGTATCACCGGCGGTCCAACCGGCGCCGGCGCCTGCGACTGGCAACCCACCAGTCCAAGCATCAACAAAACCCACACTCTATGTATAGACATGTTCGAATGCCATCTCCACCACCCGCACCCGCCGCACCCGCACCGCCTGCGCCCATCCCGCCAGTAGAAAGAAGAGCTGGTATGGCTGATTCCCCAGGAACACCGTGAAGATCGTCACCAGCAGCCCCACCATGATCCCCAGTAGCGAAAATGCAAAGTACCGGTCGCGCGCCGTCGGGTTATAGATGGCCGCCATCACCAGGTGGTACAGCGCACCCACGCCCAGAGCGCAAAAGCAAAGCAGCCCCACCCAGCCCTGCGTCAGCGCCACAAACAGATATTCGTTATCGATAGAGTTTTGCCCCTGGACCCGGGGAAACGCCTGCCCCCAGCCAAACGCGCCACCCTGCTCCGCGATCGGCATGTAGTTGTCCAGCAGATGTGCGCGATAGGTGGCGGTTTCCTGCTCCGCGCTGCCCGGCGTGGAGCTCGCCGTGTACGCCTGCAGCCCCGCATAAATCAGCGGCCCGCCCACCAGGCAAAGCGTGCCCAACACCACGCTCGCCAGCAGCACCCGCTTGGCCCGCCCCAGCAGAGCGATAGGGATTGCAATCAAGGCCCCAATCCATGGCCCACGCGCCTGGGTCATCAGCAGCGTGAAGGCCAGCGTGTAGCCAATCACGGTTGACTTTCTTAAAGGAAGCCAAGCCGCCCGCCCGAACTTCGGCTCCCACAGCTTGTTGTAAGCCAGGTAAATCGTCAGCACCAGCCCGAAGAACAGCATCATCCCGGCCAGCTCCGATTGCCCGAAGGGCCCGGACACCCGCCCGAAGCCCCACCGGATCTGCGTCTTCCAGGGAAACTTTTCCGCCGGAAAGAACCGTGAAAACACCAGCGTAAACGGGTTCTGTCCCATCCTGTACTCATAGGCTGAAAGGATCGACGTCACAAACAAGCAAAACACTAGCCGCTTCAAAACCTGCACCCGTCCGTCGTCCACCTCGATCAGCAGCTTGCCCGCCATATACGGGACCACCGCCAGCGCAATCGCGTTGAACAGCTCGAACGTTGCCGCCGTGCCCAGCCCATTTGCCGCATCGGCGTAGTAGGCGGAAAACGCGAACAGCCCGATCCAGAGATCCATGAAGGAAAACTTCCAGCGGGGCATCTGGGTCGCCAGCATCGCCACACCCAGCGGGATCAGCACCGCCTCCATCGGCCCGAACGGCGGCAGGGAAGCGACCTTCCAGTAGTAGTAGGCCGGCAGCAGCATAAACACGGGCAGATAAACGTTCAAAAACGCCTTTTGTACGGAGTCGCGGAAGAACGCGATCACACACAAAATACCCGGAATGAGGATAATCATCTCCATTGCAGCGCCGTCTCCCAGTCAGTATAGGCACAGCCGGTCCGGCCATCGATAGCGCAAAAGGGTCATTCCGCCTCAATCGATACTGCTGCTCTCATTGATCAATCTTTCCCACCCCAAATTGAGGTAACAAATCCCGCCAATCAAGTAACTGAAGTCATGTTACTTACGGGTGATAGCCCATGAACAGATGTGGGATTCTGTTCGCTTCCGAACAACACTAGGCTTCAACCAGAACCTGGGTCTGGTAGCACCTGTACGTTTGCAATCTCTGCCTTGAAGGATTCACCATGCCGACCAAGTCGCCTGAAACCGTAGCACTCTTTGGCTTGCCCATCACCAATGTGTCGATGGCTCAGGCCATCGAGCACATCGAAGAGTACATTCTCTCCGGCGACACGCATCAGATTGCTACCGCAAACCTCGACTTCGCACGCAACTCCCTCAAGAACGACTATCTCCAGCGCATCATCTGCGAGTGCAGTATGGTTCTCCCGGACGGCGCACCCATGCTCTGGGCCTCCAACCTCTTCGGCAAGCCGCTCGTCGAGCGCGTTACCGGCGTCGACCTCATCCCGGAGCTCGCAGACCTTTCCGCACGCAAAGGTTACGGCATCTTCCTGCTGGGCTCCAATGAAGACGATTCATGCGCCGCCGCTGAAATCCTGGAGAACCGCTATCCCGGTGTACGCATCGTCGGCCGTCACTGCCCGGAAGTCGCCCCGCTCCACGCCATGGACAACGAAGACATCCTGGAGCGCATTGCAGCGGCCCACCCGGACATCCTCCTGGTGGCCTTCGGCAATCCCAAGCAGGAAATCTGGATTTATCGCCACCGCGCCCGGCTGAAGGTTCCCGTTACCATCGGTATCGGCGGCGCACTCAATATGATTGCCGGCTCACTCAAGCGCGCGCCGCGGTTCGTCCAGAAGCTTCACCTTGAGTGGCTCTTCCGCATGGCGCAGGAGCCGCGTCGCCTCTTGCCGCGCTACGCACGCGATGCCGCGGCCCTCATCACGCATCTGCCGCTCGGCCTGGCCGCCAACCGCCTCCAGCCCGGCGAGCGCCGCCACGGCAAGCTCAAGGTGGATTATCAGGACGCGATTCGTACCGTCGCCACCCCCGCCCGCCTCTCCGGCGACGTCAGCCGGTGGCTCGCCCGCGAGGCCGAGGAAGCCGTCGTCGCCAGCCAGACCCTGATCCTGGATATGTCCGCCACCGTTCGCGTCGAAGCCGACGGCCTTGGCGGGCTGCTTGAGGCGCGCCGCATCATGCTTGCCCAGGGACTCACCATCTGGCTCGCCGGCATGTCCAACCCCGTCCGCCGCGTGCTCCAGTTTTCCGCCATGTCTGACCTCTTCCGTATCGCGGCAACGCCCGCGGAAGCCATCCGCTACGCTGCCTCCACCAGCAACGTCTCTCTCCGTTCCAGCGCTTCCGGCCGTGCACAGCAGCCCAGAATCGCCAAGGCCAGTTAGTGCCGTGCCTTCTGCTATTGGCGGCCCTTGTTCCATGCCGTTGCTGAAAAGCCCCGTTGCGGCGAAAGCCTCTACATTAGATACAGAAAGCGAAGGATTTGCCTTGAAGCGGACCTGTACCCCCTTACGAACGCAGCGCCCCGCCCGCATGCTGCCCATCGGGTCGTTCTTGTGTGTCGTGTCGCTTCTCCTCGCCCTCGTCATCCCCGCAGCCGCCCAGCAGGACCAGCCCACTCTCAAGCCGAACCCCCTCGCCGCTCTTCGTGATCTCGAGCCGCAATCGAATGCCGACTACACCCTCGGCCGCGGCGATGAAATCTCCATCGACTTCGCCGGCCGCCCCGAGCTCAACAGCAAGCGCATCGTCGGCCCGGACGGGCGCATCACCCTGCCGCTCGCCGGCTCCATCTCGCTCACCGGCAAAACCCGCGAGCAAGCTGCCGCCGCCATCGTCGCCGCCCTGCAGCCTTATTACAACAACCTCGCCGCAACTGTAGGCGTCGACAAATACACTTCGAACCACGTCCTTCTGCTCGGCGCCGTCGAGCGGCCCGGCATCGTCTACTTCGACTCACCCCCCACCCTGCTCGAGATCATCACCCGGGGCGGAGGTCTCGCCAGTGGCTCGGGCGCCGGCGGCAGCGGCGGTGGTTTCGGCGGCGGCACCCAGGCCCGTGCAACGCCCGCCATTCCTGACCGTTGCGCCATCTACCGCGGCAGCGACAAAGTCGTGTGGGTGGACCTCAAAGCCCTCATCGATCAGGGCGACGCCCTCGCCGATCTGCGCCTCCGCCGCGACGACATCGTCTACGTCCCCTCGCCGTCCGAGCGTTACGTCTCGGTTCTCGGCCAGGTCCAGCACCCCGGCGCCATCCAGCTTGACAGCAACACCACGCTCTCCAAGCTGATCGCCGAGGCAGGCGGCCTCACCCTGCAGGCCGGCCGTGCGCCGGAAATCAAGGTCTACCAACCTTCCACCGGCACTACCCGCACCATCACCTACCAGGCCATGCTCGGCCCCGCAAAACTCGATCTCACACTCAAAACAGGCGACGTAATCGTGGTCCCTGAAAGCGGCTTCAACTCCTTTACCTATGCCGTCGAGCGGCTTTCCCCGCTCGTTTCCGTTTTCACCACCGCAGCGTTCTTCAACCGCTAAAACACAGGTCCGATGACTCCCAGTTACCAGCCCAGTCCGGAAGTCCGCAACCCACCCTTCGCCGGACCGCGCCAAGCCGCCCAGTCCGCGCCTATGCCTGTCTTCCGGCCCGACCTCGTTCGCAGCCTCCGCATGCACCCCATCCCCGCCGCCATCGCGGCCGCGGCCGTCTTCCTCGCCATCCTGTTTCTCGCGCTCCGCCAGCACCCTGTCTATGAGGCGGAAGCCCTCGTTGACGTGGAACCCGCCGCCGCCCACGTCCTTGATGAGGGTTCCACCGGCCTCTTCGATTCCACCCGTTACGATTCATCGCTCGCCCAGCAGATGCAGACCGCCCAGCGCCTCGACGTTCTCACCTCCGTCGTCCAGTCGCTCCCACGCGGCACCTGGCAGCAGCCCGGCGAAACGGCACAGCAGGCCGCCATCCGCCTCCAGGCCGCACTCAAAATTCAACGCGTCCTCACCAGCTACCAGCTCTCCTTCACACTTCGCGGCGAGGACCCCCAGAAGACCGCCGACACTCTCAACGCGCTCGTATCCGCCTACCTCGAGACCGGCCGCAAAGCCACCGAAACCGTTTCCGGCCAGCGCGCGGAAATCCTCACCGAAGAGAAAACCCGCCTGCAGGCCGAGCTCGACGCCGACCGTACCGAACAAGCCAAGCTCAGCGCGTCTCTCGGTATGGCGAACCCCGGCTTCGACACCGGCAACCCCTACGACGCGCAGCTTTCCGGCCTCCGCACCGAGCTCGCCGCCGCCCGCGAGTCCCATGAAATCGCCGCCGCCCAGCTGGCCTCCGTTTCCGGCGCAGGCTCGACCAGCACCCTCGGCCTGGCCGCCGCTTCGAACGAGCTTATCAACGGCGATTCCGGCCTCAGCTCCATGCGCGCCACCATCAGCCAGCGCCGCGCCGTACTTGCCGGGCAAATGGCCGGCCTCACCCCTGAAAACCCCATCTACAAGCAGGATCAGGGTGAGATCGCCGACCTCGACCGCTCGCTCGACACCATGACCACCCAGATGCGCGACCAGGCTGCTCGCCGCCTTCAGGATAAGCTCCGCACCGACCTCGCCCGCACCGGCGACGTCGAATCCCGCATCAACGCTCAGCTCGCCGCCCAGACCTACGCCGCCACCAACGCCGGCCCTAAGCTGCAGCGCGCCACCGAGCTCACCGCCGACCTCCAGCGCCTCACCCGCCGCTACGCTGCCGTAGACGATTCGCTCCGCGGCATCCAGCTCGACAATGCCGGCCCCGGCCTCGCCACCCTTGCCCTGCCCGCCACCGCACCCGTCTACCCCGTCCCCAGCCGGAAACGTCTCACCCTGCTCGCGGCCCTGCCCCTTGCCCTTCTCGTCGGAGCCATCGTCGCCATCTTCCTCCGCAAGCGCGACCCCCACGTCTACAACGGCCCCGACGTCGTCGCGACGCTCGGCTTCTCCCCCATCGCCGTCCTCCCGCACCCGGACGATGTCTCCGCCGCCGTCACCGCCGAGTACCTCCTCCGCCTCGCCGGTGGAGTTGAAGGCGCCTACCGCCAGTCCGGCGCACGCACCTTCGTCCTCACGGCCGCCGGCCCGCTCCCGCCAGATGCCGAGCTCCTTATCTACCCGCTCGAAGCCCGCCTCCACCTCCTCGGCCTCACCGTCGCCACCGTGACCGCACGCCAGATGATGGACCCGGCCTACCCCGCCAGCCTCGGCCTTGAGAGCACCCCGCCCGCCAGCCAACCCGGCACCGGCGAAGGCATCGCCCCTGCCAACCTCGATCTCCTTAAGACCCGCACCGACCTCATCCTCATCGACGCACCACCCCTTCTGCAATCCGCCGAGGCCGAGTATCTCGTCCGCTGCGCCGACGCCACCATCCTCCTCACAACCTCCGGCATCACCCTCTGCAGAGACCTCAAGCAGTCCGGCCAGTTGCTTGAAAACCTCCACGTACGCGGCATCGCCACCGTCGTCCAGGGCCTCCAGCTGCGGGTAGCCGACACCGCCTTCCGCAATACCATCGCCGCGCTTGAAGCCCACCAGTCCGCCGAGTCCGTCCACTCCTACGCAACATCATCGCCGGCCCGTGCGGATCAAAATTTGACCAATCGAGGTTGGGGTGCCCCAGGCCACGCGGCCTCATCGCGTGACCTGGGGTTGCTCACTTCTAATACTCCCGCACCAGATTTCGACGACACGGAACGCGCACAGGGGCCCGTATCCTCGGCGACCATCGCCACCCCCGAACTCGTCACCCCGGAACAAACCACCGTAGCGGCAGAATCCCGAGCCGAATTCATTGCAGATCCGACCTTCGCTCAGCACTTCGAAGAGGTTTTCGCGCAACTTGAACCGCAGGCGGTGCATGCGCAAGCCGTTTTACCAGAAGACCCCACAGAAATCCCGCTATCCATCCGCGCGCAGGATGTATTATCGAGCGAACACCTCCCGGCCATCGCAGTAAAGCATCCCGTTTCGCAGGACTCGACACCCATCCAGACTGTCTTGGAACAGCCGCCTCTGGCACAAGCGTCAACCGAGACCGTCGCAGTTGTCGCGCCGCAGGATGAACAGGTAATCGCCGATCCTGAAAGCCTCACCGCACCAGAGCCCGTCAGCATCGCACCTGAGCCCGAAAGGGAACTGCCCGCACCACCTCCGATGCCCAGACTTCATCCAACTCGCGATTTTTCCTTTGCAGAGCCGCCACGCCGCAACTGGTTCCAGCGTTTTCTCCAGCGCAACGACCAGGAGATCGTCAGCATTCTCCCCGATGACGACGAAGACGAGAACGACGAGAACGTGTCGCACCGAGCATTCGAAACGAAAGAGGCCGCACCCCTCGCCATCGCGTCGCCCGACCTCGAGTCAATCCATTCCGTCAGCGAGGAGCCCGAGATCACCGCCCCTGAGCCCGTCGTGACACACCAGGCACAAGCTGACCCGCTCGCCAAGACCGATGACGTTGAGCAGATAGCCGCCCCGCAGGAACTCGATGCCGTAGGCGCTGAATTGAAAGTCCCGGAGACAGCAGAAATTCACGCCGAAGCCGCTGTGGCAACACCCGTCGCACAGGTCGCCGAATCCATCGCGAGCCCGGAGATCGTGGAAGAGCCTCTCGTCGAAATCGCGCAGGTTCAGCACATCGAAGAGCCGGCCCTCGTCGCCAAGGAGATCGCCGCACTCCCCGAGGTACCGCAGGCAGCCAAGCCCGTCCCAAGTTCCGCTGCCTCGGTCAAACCCATTCCCTCGTTCGAAATCCACCGCCCGGCCGTCGTCCTGCCGGAGCCCGTACGCGCCGCCCGCTGGGATCCAACTCCCGTATCCCGCACCGGGGTTTTCCCTTGGCGCGATCGTCGCGTCGCCCCGCCGAACACTTCCTACACCGCCCCGGAACGTCGCTTCAACTGGAACACCGGCGTCACGATCGGCCCCGTGCCCGTACCTCAGCCCGAGCGCCAGGCGCCCCCGCAGGCGTCGCTGCCTGATGCCGGCCCCAGCCCCACCCCAGCCTCCAGACCGCTCAGCCGCAAGTGGGGTCTGCTCAGCCAGTTTGACTCCGCCGCACCAGACGTATCCGCCCCGGCGGACGACCCAGCCGACTCACAATCGCCCCGCAACTACCGCAGGGGCTGACGCTCATGTTTGAGAACATCCGCTCAGACTGGCGCGCCCATGATTGTGTCTGGTCTCGTCACGGCTTCTGGGCGCTCGTCGTCTATCGCTTCGGCCGCTGGCGTTACACGGTCCGCCCCCGCCTGCTCCGCGCCCCCTTATCGTTCCTCTACAAAATCCTCAAGTTCTTCTCGGAAATGCTTCTAGGCATTGAACTTCCCTGTGAGGCCCAGATCGGCCACCGGCTCGTTATCGAGCACGCCGGCGGAATCGTCATCTCCGGCGACGCCACCTTTGGCGACGACTGCATTCTCCGCAACGGCGTCACCGTCGGCCTGCGCAACCGGCTCCAGCGCGGCTCGCCCACCCTCGGCAACCGCGTCGATATCGGCACCGGCGCCAAGCTCCTCGGGCCCATCCGGATCGGCAATGACGTCGCCATCGGCGCCAACGCCGTCGTCCTCTCGGACGTCCCGGACAACCACATTGCCGTGGGCATTCCAGCCCAGATAAAGCCCCGCCGGACCCAATGACTACCCCAACCATCTCGGTCGTAGTCATCGGCCGCAACGAAGGCCAGCGCCTCGCCCGCTGCCTGGAATCCATCGCGGCCAGCCAGACCCCGGTCCTCGAAGTCATCTACGTAGACTCCAACTCCACCGACCAAAGCCCAGCGCTAGCCAGCCAAATGCACGCCCAGGTCATCCCCCTCAGCGCAGCCAGAACCACCGCCGCCCTGGGCCGCAATGCCGGCTGGCGCGCCGCCCGCGGCACCCACATCCTCTTCCTCGATGGCGACACCATCCTCGCCCCGGACTTCCTCACCCACGCCATCATCCCCTTCGCCGACCCCACCGTGGCCATCACCTGGGGCCACCGCCGCGAGATCGCCACCCACGCCTCCCTCTACAACCGCGTCCTCGATCTCGACTGGATCTACCCCCCCGGCCCGACGCCCTTCTGCGGTGGCGACGCCCTTATCAGCAGGGAAGTCCTCGACCTCACAGGCGGCTTTGACGAGACGCTCATCGCCGGCGAAGAACCCGAGCTCTGCCGCCGCATCCTTGCCGCCGGCTACCGCATCCTCCATCTCGACACCCCCATGACCGGCCACGACCTCGCCATCTCCCGCTTCGCCCAGTACTGGCGCCGCGCCACCCGCGCCGGCCACGCCTACGCGGAGGTCTCCGCCCGCTTCCGCCATACGCCCAGCCCCTTCTGGCTCGCCGAATCCCGCCGCAACCTCACCCGCGCCACCATCCTCCTCGCCCTCGCCTTCCTCACCCTCGCCCTGACGCTGGTTCTCCGCTCCCCCTGGCCCCTGCTCGCCGCAGCGACGCTCTTCCTTCTCCTGATTCTCCGCACCGCCTGGAAGGCCCGCTGGAAATCCCCCCAGGACCCCACGGCCCTCATCCTCTACGCCCTCCACTCCCAGTTCCAGCAGATCCCCATCCTCGCGGGCCAACTCCGCTTCCGCCTCAACCAACGTCGAGGCACCCGCCAGGCGCTCGTCGAGTACAAATAGCCTTACGCGAACCGTTTCACCAGCTCACTCCGCTCCGCAAACACCCCTACATCCGTAAACCGTCTCCCCACGGCCGCCGCCGCCAGCATAAGCTCCACCAGCTTCTCACGATCCCCCGCCAGCTCCGCCACCACCCTCCCCAGCCCCTCCGCATCATGCACCGGCACCAACACCCCACCACCATCACGCAGCAGATCCCGCGCATAAGCGCTCTCATACCCCACCATCGCCGTCCCACAAACCAGCGCCTCCAGCAAATTCCTCGGCGACTCCGGCGTCACATGCGTAAACACCATCAACCCCGCCGCCCGCACCGCCCCAAGCAACTCCCCGCGCCCACTCACAAATCCCGCAAAGCGCACCGCAACCCCCAGCTTCCGCGCCTCCGCCTCCGCCTCTGCCCGCGACCCCCCATCCCCATACCACGTTGCCGATATATCCGCCCCCAGCCCCCGCGCAAACGCAATCGCCCTCACCCACTCGAGCGGCGCCTTCATTGCATCCAGCCGCCCCGCATAGCAAACCTCCAGCCTGCCCGTGCCCCGCAGCCCCGCTACCTTCGCCGCCAGCTCCTCATCGCCGATCAAATCCCCCACCTTCGTATGCACATCATGCACCAGGTGATTCTCTCCACACCACGGCGCATAGGCCCTATAGCAATCATCCCCGTGCCAAAGCCCCAGCGAGCACCCCTCGATCACCCACCGGTGATACCGCTCCATCACCGGCGCCTCCAGCATAATCTTCACCCGCCTCACGGCAGATTGCCCCCCCGCCGTCTTCCGCATCAGTTCATGCTCCACCCGGTCCGTATGGATCGCATACCGCCGCCCCATCCGCCTTGCCTCGACCGCCGCCACCGCCGCCCAATCCCCCCAGATCCCTCCAATCGCAAACTGCAGAAACTCACACGCCGCGATCATCCCCCGCAGCCTTCTCCTCACACCCGCCAGCTCCCGCACAAAAGCCCCCGGCGTATAAGCCTGTGGCAAAGCCTCAAACCGCAGCTTCCCAAAGTGTTCCAGCCCACTCACCGAAACCCATACCATCCCCGCCATCCCCGCGACCTCGCTCTCCGGCACCACAGCCGCCGCCACCACCACCTGCGCAAAGTGATCCGCCCACCGGTCAAGCCCATTGCCCGCCTGCGCCTCCACCAGCATCTCCCCTTCACACACCCGAAAGGGAACCGGCAGCACCAGCAGCATGCTCCCAGCCGTCAATCGCGACCCCGCAGCGGCACCGCCGGCACCCCGGCCACCACCGTCCCCGCCGCCACGTTCTTCGTTACCACCGCGTTCGCCCCTACCGTCGCCCCGTCGCCGATCGTCACCCCGCCCAGCACCGTAACCCCCCGCCCGATCCACACTTCCTTCCCAATCCGGATCGCCTTCGCCGTGTGCCCCGCATTCCGCATCGCGACTCCATCCTGGCGGTCATGGTTCGCATCCCGCACGCTCACATATTCGCCGATCATCGTCCCATCCCCCACCGTAATCCCGGCCATCGCCACCAGGTGCGCCCCCCTGGAAATCACCACGCCCCGGCCGATCTTCAGCCACGCCTCCTCCTGGGTCTCCAGGTAAATCCCCGGGTAAAGCAGCACATCCTCGCCCATTTCAATCTGCCCTGTCCCCCGCACTTCCGGCGCGCCCAGCACCACCACGCTCGCCTGCAGATTCCCCACCATGCAAGCCCCCAGCGCCGCATGCCCATGAATCCGCCGCACCGATTCCCGCACCCCATTCGTCGCCCGCATCATCGCCATCAGCGGCACCACCAGCGCTCGTTTCAGTCCCAGGTTCTGCCTCCTCTCGCCTGCAATTACCATGGCCGCGGCGGCGATACCCGTCCCCCCGCCGTATCCTTCCACGCCTGATCCATCAGCGCGATCATCGCCCGGTGGTGCCGTTCCCGATCCCGTCTTTCCCCCGACCTGCTCAGCCGATTCCTCAACACCGTAGCCCGGTACAGCCCCTGCTCCATCCACTTCGCCAGCAGAACCCTGCGCCCATGATGCTTCCTGTAATAGAGCAGCGTACTCCGCATCCGCCAAAGCACCACCTGCGCCGCCCGCTGTGAAAACTCCAGCTGCTTCAACTGCCGGCTGGACTCCCCACCGATATGGATAACCTCCACATCCGGCCAATACCACACCGTATACCCGGCCGATTTCATTCGCTTACAAAGGTCCACCTCCTCGTAATAGAGAAAAAACGCCGGATCGAACACCCCCACCTTCATCACCGCTTCAGGCCGCACAATCGTAAACGCACCCGGCACCCAGTCCACGCAGGCCGCCGTTTTCTCATCCGCCCAAGTGCGGTCGAAATGGCCAAAGATTCGCGACTTCGGAAACTTCGCCGCCAGCCCCGTCAGCACAATCGCATCCCGCGTCACAGAGTGAAAGCTCCTTGCCGAAGGCTGCGGAGCCCCATCCCGCCCCACCAGCCGTGCCCCGCCCAACCCACACCCCGGTGTCTCATCCATATGCCGCATCGCTTTACCCAGCGCCCCCTTGCAAAAGAACGCGTCGGAATTCAGCAGCACAAAATACTTGCCCGTCGCCCGTTCCAGCGCCACATTATTCGCCGCGCCAAACCCCAGGTTCACCGCACTTTCAATCACCGTCACCTGCGGAAAGCTCTCCCGCATCATCGCCACCGACCCATCCGACGAGGCGTTATCCACCACCAGGATCTCCGCCCGCAGACCCTTCGTTTCCTCCATCACAGACGCCAGGCACTCCCGCAGCACCTCCCGCGTATTGAACGAGACGATCACCACCGACACATCGAACTCCGCGCCAAACCGTCGTTCCGTCACGCTCCGCCGCCCTCCATCTTCTCTGCAAATCCATGCGCCAACAGCTCCTGGTTCAAGGGCAGGTTATACCGCGCAATCACCCTCTGCCTCGCGGAACTGCCCAGCGCCTTCCGCATCCGCCCATCCCGCGCCAGCGTTTCGAGTGCGTCCGCCAGCGCACATGTATTGGCGGGCGGCACCAGCAGCCCGTCCAGACCTGTCCGTATCAGCTCAGGGATGCCCGCAATCGACGTGCTCACACACGGCACAGCCAGGCTCATCGCCTCCATCAGCGCCACCGGGATCCCCTCGGCAAAGCTCGCCAGCGCAAAGATATCCGCCCTTCGCACATGCGTCAGCGTAGCCGCATGCGATAAAGCTCCGGTAAACGTCACCTGCTCCTCCAACCGATGTGCAGCCACAAAGTCGCGCAACGCCTGCATCTCCGGCCCACCGCCAACCAGCATCGTTCGCAGCGTCACCCCGCGTTCGCGCAGCAGCACCAGCGCCTCGAGCAGAATCCTGTGGCCTTTCTCCGGCACCAGCCGCCCCGTGCAAACCAGCTCCAGCGTCCGCTCGCCCTCGCCGCTTCTATGCGATGGCGTCAGGATCAGCGGGTCCACGCCAAGCCGCATCACCTCAAACTTTCCCCACTCCGCCGCCGGCACCAACTGGCAGAGCTGACTCCGGCAAAAGTCGCTGATGCAAAACACAAACTTGGCGCCCCGCACCTTCTCTCGCAGCTGATACGCATCCACATTCAAGAGTTCTTCCGGCCCATGGATCGTCAGCGAGTAGGGAAGTCCCCAAGCCACACCAACCAGCATCCCCACAGATGCCACCGGCCCGCCAAAATGCACATGCAGATGCCCCACCCCTTCGCGCTTCATCCACCGCCCCACCAGCAGCGCCTCCAGCAAATAAAACAGCCAGAACCCCCGCCGGCGCAGCGTCAAACCCGGCAAGCGCAACACCGCGCCCAGCCCCCGCAGCGCCACACCCGGAAACATCACCACCGTAGTCAACACACACCAGACCGCCGCCCAGGTCCGTCCATCCTTCACATAAAAAGTAGTCTTTGCCTCCGCCGCTTCCACCGCCGGCAGGTCCTTCACAGCACGGTCAGGACGATTGATCGAAGCCGTCACAATCTCCATCCCGCGCGCCCGCAAACCCAGCACCTCGTGCAGAAAAAATGTGTGCGAGATCGCCGGATAGCGGCTCAGCAGGTAAGCCAGCCGAACCTTCACCGGCGCAGCTTCGCGGAAGCTCGTCGCAGTATCCGCCCCGCTTTCCGCACGATCAGTCAATAGAATCTCCACACTCTCAAGTATACGAACCCCATCCGTGCATTCACTCCCGCGAATGCCCCACGGTTCTCCCTCTTTCGTGCCATTACCTGCGTCACCGAAACCCCTATACTTATTGATGCGAACCACCTTCGCCCATCCCATGCCCCCACCCTCACAGTCCGCCTGGGATTCCCGCAAAAATAACTTCGACTTCCTCCGCCTCTTCTTCGCCGTCCTCGTCATCTACTCTCACGCCTACCCCCTCGGCCTCGGCTCCGAGCAGTCCGAACCCTTCCGCCTCCTCACCCACGGCCAGCTCACCGGCGGTGCCTTCGCCGTCGACGCCTTCTTCATCATGTCCGGCTTCCTTATCGCAGCCAGCGCCCAGCGCTCGTCCACTATCTGGAGCTTCCTCAAAAAACGCGTCACCCGCATCTACCCCGCGTTCCTGCTCTACACCGCCATCTTCCTCGCCATCTTCGTCCCTCTCGCCCACGCCCACCTTACCCCCCGGTGGCCGCTCGACATCCCTCTCCAGACCCTCCGCCTCACCGAGCCCCACTACACCAGCGCCTTCGCCGCCAACCCCTACCCCGGCGTCATCAACGGCTCCATCTGGTCCATCCCCTACGAGTTCTTCTGCTACCTTGGCGTAGCCCTCCTCACCCTCACCACCCTCCTCCGGCGACGCCTCGCCATCCTCGTTCTCTTCCTCGGCACGATCGTCATCTCCGTCCTCTCCCAGCTGCACCACTGGAACTACGGCGGCAAACTCCTGGGCGTGATCTTCGGCTCCCCTCAATTCTGGGCCCGCCTCCTCCCCCTCTACCTCGCCGGAGTCGTCTTCTACCTCTACCGCCGCCACATCCCGCTCCGCACGTCGTTCGCCGTCGCCTCAGCCCTCATCCTCGGCGTCGCCTGCATCCTCACCGCGGGCCTCACCGCCGCCCTCCCCATCGCCGGCACCTACCTCCTCTTCTGGTTCTCCTTCACCCCCACCATTCGCCTCCACCACTTCGGCCGCTTCGGCGACTTCTCCTACGGGACCTACCTCTACGCCTTCCCCATAGAACAACTCCTCGTTCACCTCCTCACCGCCGCCCATCCTCACCCCGTCCCACCCGTCATCCTCTTCGCACTCGCGACCCCCCTCTCCCTGGCCGCCGCCGCCATCAGCTGGTACGGCATCGAACGCCGCTTCCTCCAACCCATCCGCCAGCACGAACTCCCCACCCAGACCCTCGAGCAAACTCTCATCGCCACCTGAAAAAGGCAGTGCCCGAAAATGGTGCAAGTCCCCACAACCCCAATCGATTGAAGAATTTGCAAAGCGAAAACCCATAAGCCCAATCGAATGAAGATTTTGCCTCAAACCAGGGGGAGGGGCACACCCCCACCCAAAGCCACCCCATACCAACCCATCACCACATCCACCTTCCCCTCCCACCCAAACTCCCGCACTACCCTCGCCCGCCCAGCCTCTCCCATATCTCCCCGCACCTCCGCAGAACTCATCAGCCTCGTCATCCCCTCCGCAAAGCCCCGTACCAGTTCCTCCCGCCCCACCGGCTTCACCAGCACCCCACACGTTGCATCCAGGTAATCCGCCGGCCCACCCCAGTCCGTAGCGATGACCGCCCTCCCCATTGCCATCGCCTCCAGCACCACCGCCCCCCCACACTCATACACACTGGGCAGCACCAGCGCACAGCATCCCGCCAGCCTCGCCGCACACTCCGCCTGCGACCGCCACCCCACAAACTCGACCCGATCCCCCACGCCCAGCCGAGCAGCCACAGCCTCCCACGCCCCCCGCATCGGTCCATCCCCAATCACCTCCAGCCGCGCCCCCGCAACCTGCACCATCGCCTCCAGCACCACGTCCAGCGCTTTCCAATCCACTAGCCTCCCCACAAACACGAACCGGCTCCCATCCGATGTCCCCCCCGCACCCCACGCCCCCAGATCGACCCCATTTTCAGCCACCACCGCCACCACCCCCCGCAAACCCGCAGGCAGCGCACGCCGCGTCCGCTCGTTAGCAACCAGCACCACCGCAGCCTTCCGCTTGCCTGCAAACAGAGCATTGCCCAGATCCGTAAATCCGCGCGCCACCGCGATGGCCACCCTGCTCCCCACAGACTCGTTACCCCGGAAAGCCTCCGGATACTCCATTCCTCCATTCAGCGGCCCCACCACCAGCGGCACACCATCCACCGCCAGCAGGGAAGGAGTCCTCGGCGAAACCGGTATCGGTTGATGCACCACCGTCACCCCCGCGACCGCCAGCCCCCGCACCACCCCCCTCTGCCCCCACTGCGTCAGCATCTGGTTGACCAGCCCCAGCGTAGCCTCATCCACCCGCCGCGGCAGCACTCGCCCCAGCTTGAAGAGCACTTTCTGCAGCCACAGATCCTCCACAAAATGCAGCCGCGCCAGCTCTCCCGCAAAGACCTCCACTAGCTCATCTCGCACCCGGGCATGCACAATCAAATGCGCATCGACGCCCCGAGCCCGTAGCAGCCGAAAGTAGTGGTAAGGCAGAATAGCCTCGCCACCCATCCTCGCCGAAGCATTTTCCGCCGCAATCAGAACCCGCATCAAGCCCTCGCGCCGAACACCCGGTAATAGCCAGTGGCTCGCAACGCACTCTTCAACCCCTGCTCACACCCATACCGTGCCTTCGTAAGCTGCACAAACGGCAGCACCCGCCCACGCTGCGCCACCTCCGCCTCACCTACCCGCTCCGCCATCACCCCAGGCACCCACCATTTTGCCTCCCCCCCAGCGTGGAAGCACTTCATTCGATTCCAGTTTTCACTCGCCAGAATAGCTTTCCCGTTAGCGCCCAACTTCTGTCGAACGCGTTTCCGCTGCGTCCGATGCCAGCAAACCCACAGCGCCGGGTCCAGGTAACCCCCACCCTCCCGCATCGCAATTGCTGCCCAAACGATAGCCTCTACATGCATCACACGCGGCATCGTGCCACCCCGCGTCAGCTTGCCGAGCATCCAGTCCACCCATTCCAGATCGCTGCCCGCCCGCCAATGCGAAACACCGATATCCACATGCCGCGCCAGTGCAATCCCAGCCTCCATGGCCGCCCGCACCACCTCAGGCGGCAGCAGGCAATTAGGGCGCTGCCACATAAGACTCAACCCGGCCTGCGGCGTCTCTTCAAACGTAAAGCGATTCGGAAAGTACACATCCGGGTCCAGCAGCACCAGCTCCTCGCCATTCGCACTCAGCAGCAGCGGGTCCGTCACCTTTCGCCAGCAGGGATGTCCCTTACGAAACGCGCGTAAATTATCCAGCCCCGTAAACCGATCAGCCTCCGCATCATCCAGTTCTTCCTCCGTCGTCACACTCCAGCGGTGCCTGGCGCCAACTGCAAGCTCTCCCATTGCTTCCTCGAGCGCCACGCCGTCCGCAGCCGAGTCCGTGATGAGATGCAGGTCCACATCCTCCAAACAGTTCACGACGAGCGAAGAGATAGCACCCCGCGCATAGGCAAGCGCCCGCGGCGAAAGCACCATGTATAGCTGTCTCAAGCCGTCACCAGCGTCTTCTTCAACTCACCCGCCAGCTCGTCGATGTTCGGCTCGAGGAAGATACGTTCATGGTCGCCCGGCAGATCATGAATCTCAATCGGCTCAGAGAAGGTGCTACTCCATCCAAGGTCGTAGGGTCCCCGCGCATCATCCTGATAGCTGGCCCGGAACAAGACCAGCTTCCCGTCATAAGGCTTCGGCTTGTAGTTCTGCACGGCCACGTAGTTGATGTCGTAAGCACTCCGCATGAACGCCGGCACGATCCTGATTTCCATCCGTGCCGCTGCCATACAGGCAAAGCGGATCGCCCGCGTCTTGAATTTGTCCGCTATGTACTTAGCCCGCTCGGCCCAGCTTAGAGCTTCGGTGTTGCCCTTGAAGCGTGTCATCCGGTGCTCAACCCGTTCCTGCATTCCCTTCAACCGCGCCAACTGCTCTTCATAATCCTTGCTTTTCGAATCCACCATTCCCAGCAAAGCCACCTCTTCGCCGGCCGCGCGCAGTTGATGCGCCATCTCCAACGCCACCGTCCCACCAAACGAATACCCCAGCAGATGGTATGGTCCATGCGCCTGCACCGTCCGCATATCCCTCACGTATACCGCTGCCATATCCGTCAGCCGTAGCAGCGCCGGCTGATCCTTCAAGAGCGCCTGCGACTGAATCCCGTACACCGGCTGATCCGTTCCCATTCTCATCGCAAGCCCATAAAAGTTGACAATATTCCCGCCTACCCCATGCACGATAAACAGCGGCGCCTTCGTCCCGTTCGGCTGCAGCGGTACCAGCGACGAAGTCGTATTGGGGGCAAAACGTCCTTCAATCAGCTCAGCGATCGCCTGGATCGACGAAGCAGAAATCAGACTCGCCAAGCCAAGGTCCGTCCCGTAAACCCTGTTCATCTTTGTAATGAGCCGCAGCGCCGCCAGCGACCCCACCCCGAGCGAGAAGAAGCTCGCCCGTACGCTGACCCGCCCAACCCCTAGGGTCGTCTGCCAGATATCGACCAGCTGGCGCTCCAGTGCATTCGTCGGCGGGTAGTAATGTTCCGGCAACGCCAACGACGAGTGTATTCCATGCTCCCCACTCGTCGAAGCCGCCGGAAGGGCCTTGCGATCCGTCTTGCCGTTGGCGTTCTTCGGCAGCGCGGGCAAAATGACAAACGCATTGGGCAGCATAAACTCCGGCAGCGTCTTTTCCAGCTGCGCTTTTAGCTCGCCGATCAGCGAGTCCGATTCCGCCGCTGTGCCCGTCTCAGCGGCCACATAAGCTACCAGCCGCGTAACGCCCGTCGCTTCCGACTTATGCGCGATCACCACCGCATCCTTGGCTCGCGGCTCCCGCAGCAGCGCCGCCTCAATCTCGCCCAGCTCAATTCGATAACCCCGAATCTTCACCTGGAAATCGGCCCGCCCCAGCAACTCAATCGCGCCGTTTTCAGACCACCGCGCCAAATCCCCGGTCGCATACATTCGACCCACCGCAAACGGATTAGCCACGAACTTCTTCGCCGTCAGCTCCGGTCGGTTCCAATAGCCCCGCGCCACCCCCGCCCCACCGATGTACAGCTCGCCTGCCACCCCCGTCGCCACCGCCTGGCGCCGCCCGTCCAGAACATAAAACTGGGTATTCGCAATTGGCGGACCCACTAGCAACGTGCCCTTGCCGGTCACGACCCGTGTCGCCGAGGACCACACCGTTGTCTCGGTAGGCCCATACATATTCCAAACCTCGCTCGCCCGCGCGAGCATTCGTTCCGCCAGTTCCCGTGGGAGCGTCTCTCCTCCGCACAGGGCCTTGATTTTGTGCTGATCGTTCCACCCCGCATCCAACAGCACGCGCCAGGCACCGGGAGTCGCCTGTAACACGGTAGCCTTTGCCGCCTCCATCCGCTCCAGCAGTAGCCGTCCATCATGCACCTCCGCGTCGGTTGCGATGATCAGCTTCGCTCCCGTCACCAGCGGCAACAGCAACTCCAATCCTGCAATGTCGAATGCGAGCGTCGTGATGGCAACCAGCACATCGTCCCTCGTCAAGCCCGGCTCACGTTCCATACTCCGCAGCAGGTTACTGAGCGAGCCATGCTCTATAGCTACTCCTTTCGGCACGCCCGTAGACCCCGACGTGTAAATAACGTAAGCCAGCGCCCCTGGTCCCGGCGCGTCCGGAAGAACGGCGTCAACCCCGTCCTCGTCCGCTACCTGCAGCATGATTGCGCCAGTCTCGACCTCAAGCACCGAATTCACCAGCAAAAATGCCGCCTCCGCATCCGCCAGGACCATCGCGAGTCTCTCTTTGGGATGTCCCGGGTCCAATGGCAGATACGCTCCGCCCGCCATCATCACAGCCAGAACCGCTCCTGCCATCTCCGGCGAGCGCGCCACCGCGATGCCAACCAGACCTTCCCGTTCCAGTCCCGCATACACCAGCCGCTTCGCCAGCCCCGTAGCGAAATCCGCCAGCTTACGGCAAGACCAGGTCACCCCGTCGCACTCCAGCGCCACCGCATCCGGCTCCTGCTCAGCCCGCGCCAGAAACCTCGTAACTACGGCATCATGAGGTCCAAGGTCCGCCTCTGTCTGGTTCCATGCCTGGGTCACTCGCTGCAGTTCAGCCGGTGCCAGCACAGCGAGTTGGTCCACCTGCATCCCTGGCCCGCTCAGCGCCGCATCCAGCAGCGTGACGAACATCCGAAGATACCGCTCGATCGTCGCCACCTTGAAGAAGCGCGGGTTGTATTCCAGTTGCAGCCGCGGTCCTTCTTCAGCGCGATCCACAATTGCAAACATCATCTCAAACACTGCGCCCGGGCTCTCTGAACGCAGCGGCACCACCTCTAACGCACCGACATGGTGCGTAAGCATAAAGCTCTTCTGGTACAGAAAAAAGACCGGTATTTCAAACGAATCCGTTCCTGTTCCGAAGTAAGGATCATGCACCAGGTTTTCGAACGGCAGTTCCTGGTTCTCGTACGCCCCCAGCGTCCAAGCCTGCACCATCGCCAGCAGTTGCTGAAAAGTGGTCTCCTCCGTCAGGCGCAGCCGCATCACCTGGATGTTCATGAAAAGCCCAATCAGCTCCGCGGTATCCTCGGTCCGGTTCGCGCACGGTGACCCGATCGTCAGGTCATACTGCCCAGTCACGCGATGCAGCATCGCCGCAAAAATACTGAACAGCAGAATATTCAACGTCACATTCTCCTTGACACAAAAAGCCAGTGCGCGTGCCTGCAGCTCCTTCGGGATCAGCAGCGTCTCAATGTTTCCCGTCCACGCCTCCAGCCGCTCGGGCATGACCGTCATCGCATCGCTGTCGCGCGGCAGCTCAATCTGCCTGAAATCGTTGCCCAGGCTTTCTCTCCAGAACTTCAGAGATTGAGCGGGCTCTGCACTCTCCAGCCACTCCTTCTGCCAGACCGCGAAATCCGCAAACTGGATCGGCAGCTCAGGCAGGGAAGCGGGTCGTCTCATCACCAGTCCTTCATAAAATCCAACCATATCCCGCAGCAGAATCCCATTCGAGATTCCATCGCAGATAATGTGGTGCATCGTCACCAGCAGCAGGTGCAGCGTTGCGTTGAAGCGCACCATCTTGAGCTCAAGCAGCGGCCCCGTCTTCAAATTCATGCGGAACGCCGCGTGCTCCCGTGCCAGGCGATCAGCTTCCACCCACTGCAGGTCTTCAGCCATTGCACTCAGGTCGACCACGGGAATCGTCACAGCCATCGGCGGATGGATCACCTGCGAGAGCCGCCCGTCGACCACGTCGAAGGTCGTCCGCAGCGTCTCATGCCGAACCAAACAGGCCTCAAAAGCCCGCGCCAGCGCAGCCAGATCCAGCTCGCCCGTAAACTTCCACATCAGCGGCATGTTCAGCGCGGGATTGCCCGGGTTCAATTGATCCAGCGACCAGAACCGAACCTGTCCCTGCGTAGCCGGCATCACGTATGTGTCGCCCGCCTCCGCCGCCGCACCATTTACAACAACCGGCTCCATCACTTCAGTGTAGTCAGGCATCAACCCTCACCTTCCCCACCCGGTAACTTTCCCGTGACGCCGCTGTTATCCGACTCGTCACCTTCACTGCCGCGCCAGCCACCCCGCTATCGAGCGCCGCGCAAATTCCGGCAATCGTTCTGTACTGAAAGATCTGTGTCGCGCTCACCATCAAGCCTTCTCGCTGTGCCCGCGCCGCAATCCGAAAGATTCCCAGCGACTCCGCCCCAAGCTCGAAAATGCTGTCCGTCACACTTACCGCCGGCAACTCCAGCACGTCCGCCCAGATCGCTGCCAGCGTCGTCTGCATGGGCGTATGCGGCGCCGTAAAGACTCGCGTCGCCGTAGCCACAGCACCAGATTCCGGCAAGCTCTTCCGATCTACCTTGCCGTTCGCTGTGCGCGGCAGGCTTTCGAGCACGAGGATCTGCGCCGGAATCATATACTCCGGCAAAGTCCTGCCCAGCAGCACCGGCAGTTCACTCATCAGCCCCGCAGACCGCACATCGTCGACGCCGAAACCGGCGGCCACAAAGCCAACCAGACGCCCGTTCCGTTGCACCACCACCGCTTCCTTCACTAGCTCGTGCTGTGTCAGAGCCGCCTCAATCTCCGCCAGCTCGATTCGGTAGCCCCGCACCTTTACCTGGAAATCCGCACGACCCAGAAGCTCAATGGTCCCATCGGCACACCAGCGCCCCAGGTCCCCCGTCGCATACACCCGTCCCGGTCCAAACGGGTTGGCGACAAACTTTTCCGCCGTCAGCTCAGGCCGGCGCCAGTACTCCCGCGCCAGTCCATCCCCGCCGATGAACAGCTCTCCGGTAACCCCAATCGGCACCGCCTGCCGCCGCCCCTCCAGCACGTAAAACTGCGTATTCGCTATCGGCGGCCCAATCCGCAACGCGCCCGTCCCCGGACGAACCCGGCTCGCAGACGACCAGATCGTAGTCTCCGTCGGCCCATACACATTCCAAAGCTCCGTCGTACAGCCAAGCAGCTTATCCGCCAGCTCTCTCGGCAAAGCCTCGCCGCCGCACAGCGCTTTCAACGGCTGCCGACCCGTCCAGCCCGCATCCAGCAGCAAACGCCAGGCTCCCGGCGTCGCCTGCAGCACGGTAGCCTTCACCGCTTCCATCCGCGCCAGCAGCAAACGTCCATCCATGACCTCTTCATCGGTTGCCACGACCAGTTTCGCTCCCGTCATGAGAGGCAGCAGCAACTCCAGCCCCGCAATATCGAACGCCAGCGTCGTAATGGCCACCAATACATCATCGGCATCCAGCCCTGGCACCTTCTCCATGCTGCGCAGTAGATTCACCAGCGCCCCGTGCTCCACCGCAACGCCCTTCGGCTTGCCCGTAGACCCCGACGTATAGATCACATAAGCCAGCCCGCCGGTCCCCGCAACACCAGGCAGCGCTTCGTTCCCATCGGCCAGCACACCATCCACCCGCACCACCTTCGCCGCGGTCTTCAACCCCAGCTCGCCCGCAGTCAGCAGCAGGGAAGCGCCCGCATCCGCCAGCACACCCTCCAGCCGCTCTGCCGGATGCCGCGGGTCCAGCGGCACATACGCTCCGCCCGCAAGCATCACCGCCAGCACCGCCCCCACCATCTCTGCTGATCTTGGCATGGCGATCCCAACCAGCCCACCAGGCTCCAGGCCTTCCCGCACAAGCGCCCGCGCCAGCCGCGCGGCATAAGTCATCAACTCACCATAGGACCAGATCACGCCGCCACACTCGAGCGCCACCTTCCGCTCATCCTGCCGCGCCACTGCATCCGGAACACTTTCGAAGGGACCGAAAGTTACACTGGTCTCATTCCACTCGGTGACTACCTGCGCAAGGTCCGCATCCCCCATCAAGTTGAGCTCATCCACCCGTGTCCCACTGTCCGCAGCCACACTCCGCAGCAGGCGTTCCCAGTGCCGCATCCAACGCGCAATCGTCGCGTCATCGAGCAGGTCCGTGTTGAAATCACAGGTAAAGTCCAGCCCATCCGCGGTCTCCACCACATTGAGAAACAGATCCGTATTCACATAGCGTTTGCCATTCGCTTCCACCTGCACCCGCAAGCCGGCAAACTCCACATTCGCCGCTACCTTCTCCAGATTGAATTGCACCTCGATCAGCGGTAGCCGGCCCGGCTCCCGTTCCAGCTTCAACTTTCGCACCAGGCTCCCAAACGTAAATTCCTGGTGGTCATAAGCGTCCAGCAGCGCCGTCTTCGTAGCCTTCAGATGCTCCTTCGCCGTCTCGCCTTCGGTCAGCTCGCTCAGCATCGGCAGGAAGTGAACCGCATGCCCCACCAGGCTAGCCTCTTCATAAAGTGCTTGCCCGGCAGTCGAGATCCCCACCACCACCTCACCCTGCCCGGTCAGCCGATGCAGCATCGACTCAAACCCACTCAGCAGCGTCACATAAAGCGTGCATCCCGCCTTCGCACTGGCCTTCTTCAAATCCCCATAAAGCCCCGCATCCAGCCGCCCCTTCGCCGTGCTGCCCTTATAGCTTTTCACCAAGCCACGTGGCCGATCAAGCGGCAACTCCAGCCTGGGCGACCGACCCGCAAACTTACTCACCCAGTACGCCTCATTGTCCGCAAACTCCTTCCCACCTTCAATCACCGCATAGCTGCTGAAAGGCAGCAACGCTCCCAGTCCACCCTTCCGGCTATAGATCCGCCCCACTTCTTCCAGCACCACATTCGCGCTCCAGCCGTCCAGCACGATATGGTGCGCCGTCATCAACACCACCACTGCTTCCGCCGACATCCGGAACACCACCACCTTCACCAGCGGCCCGCCCACCAGGTCGAACGCCGTCCCAGCCTCAGCCTCCACCGCAGCCACCAGCGCCGCACCCGCGGACACCTCATCCATCCCCGCCAGGTCACGCACCTCGACAACCGCCGGCTCATTCCCAATCACCAGCCACTCGCCATCCTCGCTCACCGTACTGCTCAAAGCATCATGCCGCGCCAGCACGGTCTTCAACGCCCCGACCAGGTCGTCCACCCGCACCGGTCCACGCAGCTCCAGCGTCAACGATTCGTTGAAAGCACAGTTCGCCTCCTCGTTCAGCGCCGCCGCCAGAAACACCTCCCGTTGCGGTTCCGTCAAGGGCACGCGCACCGGCGTCTCAGCCAGCGCCTGCGGATGCATCAACGTCGGCGCTTCGCCGCTAATTGAGCAGGGAAGCACACCAGCCGCCTGCATCTCCACCACCGTCTCCTTGAAAGCCTTCTCAACGGCCGCCAGGTCGGCATCCGTATGCGCGGTAGTTAAAAAGCATGGATAGCCTTCCTGAATATGAATCCCCTTCGCGCGCATCGCGTAGTAAAGCAGGCTGCCCAACTTTGCATCATTAGGAAACGTGAAGTAGAACCATGAGCAAAAGTGATGAATCCTGCTGGGAACACCGCGCTCCTGAAAGAACCGGTCCAGCTCTTCCGCCAGCCGCGCTGTCTTCGCATTCAAGGTCCGCTGCAATTCGCCGCCCGCAGCCTTCAAATGCAGCAACACAGCCTTGGCAGCCGCCATCGCCAGCGGATGCCGCACAAACGTCCCGGCAAAAAATGTAACCCCCACCTCCGGCCCGGAGTCATCCCCATACCGCCACGCGCCTCCATCCAGCGCATCCAGATACATCGCCTTCCCACTCAGCACGCCAATCGGATGACCGCCGCCAATCACCTTCCCATACGTACACATATCCGCACGAATTCCCAGCATTTCCTGCACCCCACCCTGCCCCAGCCTGAACCCCGTTACCACCTCATCCAGCACAAACGCCGTGCCCGTCTCCTCCGTGATAAGCCGTACGTCGCGGATAAACTCAAACGGCTGCAGCTCAGGATGCCGCGTCTGCACCGGCTCGATTACCACCGCCGCAATCTCTTCCGCATGGTCGCGCAGGTAAGCGAGTGAGCTCTCCGCCCCATATTCCAGTACTACAACATTTGTAGTGTTCGCCAGCGGGATCCCCGGCGCCACCGGCGCACTGCCCTTAGGCGTCTGCCGCACCAATACTTCATCGAACGTCCCGTGATAATCCCCACCGAAATAAACAAACTTATCCCTGCCCGTTACCGTCCGGGCCACCCGGATCGCAGCCATCACAGCCTCTGATCCCGTGTTGCAAAACGTAACTCGCTCATTGCCCGTCAGCTCGCAAATCAGAGCCGCCACCTCCGCCGCCAGCGGGGTCTGCGGTCCAATCGCGACACCCCGGTCCAGCTGCGCCCGTGCCGCCTCCACCACAAACTCAGGCGAGTGCCCAAACAGGATGCATCCATACCCATTCACAATATCGATGTACTCATTCCCATCCACATCCCAAAGCCGCGAACCCCGTGCCCTTTCCACCAGCAGCGGATAAACCATCTCCTTCCATTGCGCCCTGAACCCGGCCACGGCCCGTGGGTCCGCAAGTTGCCCACGCCCTTCAGCTGTCCCGCGCTTCGACCCCGGCGTCATCGCCTCATACTTCGCTACCAGGTCCCGCACGTACTTCGCCTGCGTAGCCGTCATCTCCTGCGCAGCCTTGCCGGCCGCAGGCCGAATCATGCGAACCTCCCCACTCTCACCTGAAACACTCGCCGCCACCGCCGCCGCAGGTCTCACCGCCGAGACCGCCGGCTTCACAGCAGCGACACCCCCCCCCATAGCCACTGCCGTCAGCACCGCAACCTGATCCGCAAACATCTTCGACATAGTCGCGAGTTGATCCGCCAACATCCTTTCCATGCTCCCCGCATTCCCAGCCACACTCACAACCGGGACACTCGCAACCACCGGCGCAGCAATCGCAAAAGCCTCTGCTGGCAGCACCCCATCCAGATAATCCGCCAGTCGTGCAATTGATGAAACCTCTTCCATCATCTGCCGAAACGTAAGCTTCACCCCAAACTTCTTGCTCAACGCCTGCGTCGCCTGGGTCATAAACAGGGAATCGAACCCCAGCTCCAGAAACTCATGCTCGGCCTCATCCGGCGTCGTTGCGATCCCGCTTAGGTCCGACAACACATCCGCAATCACTTCACGCAAACGCAGGTGCCGCGCCAGCACGGTATTGGTCAAAGCCGTCTCATCTACTGGCAGGGAACTGGTAATAGCCATAGCACTCACATCCTCTTCAGCAAGCTCCGCCACACGCACCGGCGGTTCAACCCAATACATTTTCCGCTCAAACGAGTAGGTGGGCAGCGATATCCTGCCACGCCGTTCCTCGCCATAGAATGCTTTCCAATCCAAAGCAACACCCAGCTTCCAAACCGCTGCCACCGCATCCGCCACATCTTTGCCCCGAGGCAAAGAAGCCACACACCCCTTGGCTCCATTCTGCGTCGCCAAGGACACCAGCGTGTCCCCCGGCCCGACCTCCAGCAGCGTCCCCATCCCCGCACCTGTCAACGTTCCCACAGCCTTGGCAAACAGAACCGGACGCACGCATTGGTCCGCCCAGTAGGCCGCACTTGTAGCCTCCGCATCCGTGATCCAATCGCCCGTCACAGAAGAGACAAAACGAACACGCGGAGCCTGCAAAGCCCGGCGCTCCACTTCAGCCTTAAATGCCGTCACCATCGGCGCCATCATCGCTGAGTGAAACGCATGCGACGTCCGTAGCCGCCTCACCGCCACGCCATCCTCAGCCAGCCTTGCCTCCACGGCATCGATCGCCGCAAACGTTCCACTCAACACGCAAGCCCGCGGCCCATTCACTGCCGCCACGCTCAAGCCCTCTCCTAAATAGCCTGATACATCTCCGAGCGCCACGGAAAGCATAGCCCCCGGCTCACACGCCCCCATCAACTTCCCCCGTGCGCAAACCAGCCTCAGCCCTTCACTCCTGGTCCACACCCCCGCCAGCGTAGCCGCAACATATTCTCCCAGGCTATGCCCCAACATCGCCCCCGGCTGAACGCCCCAGCTCTCCCAAAGTGCCGCCAGCGCAAGCTCCGTCACAAAGATGGCCGGCTGCGCAAACTCAGTACGGCTAAGCCTGTCTTCGTCCCCAAACATCACATCGCGAAGATCACATCCCAGCCACTCCCGTGACTCTTCCGCACACGTATCGATCACCCCGCGATACACCGCCTCCGCCTCATACAAATCCCGCCCCATACCCACGACCTGCGTCCCCTGCCCGCTCAGCAGAAAAGCAACTCCGCCATCGTGCGCTTGTAAAACGCGAGCACCTCGCAGCTTCTCCGTGCCATCCGCGCCGCTCTCTGCAGCCACCGCCACCCGATACCCAAACTCCTTCCGCCCGACCCCCAATGTGAACGCCACATCCGCCAACTTCGCTTCGTGATGGACCTCCAGCCAGGCAGCCAGGTCCGCCGCCCCCCGTAACGCCGCCGCCTCGGTCCGGCCTGATACACACAGCACCTGCCGACCCCGCGTCGAAACCCCACTCTCGAAAGCAGGTCCCTCCTCCAGCACCACATGCGCATTGACCCCGCCCACACCAAACGCGCTTACCCCCGCCCGTCGCGGTGCATCACTCACCCATTCCCGGTTCTCGCCGGCGAAATAAAACGGAGACCCGACCATCTCGATGTCTCCATTTACCCGTTTGAAATACTTCAGGCCCGGTACCGTCCCATGCCGCATCTGCAGCGCCGTCTTAATCAATCCGGTGACGCCCGCCGCTGCATCCAGATGCCCGACATTCCCCTTCGCCGCCCCCACCTGGCACCAGGCAGTCTCACTCGACCCAAACGTCCGCGTCAACGCCGCAATCTCAATTGGATCGCCCATCGGCGTTCCCGTCCCATGCGCCTCCACGTAGCTCACCGTCTCAGGCGCAATCCCTGCCATCGCTTGTGCCGCGGCAATCACCCTGGCCTGTCCTTCCACTCCCGGCGCCATGTACCCGGCCTTCGCCGCTCCATCGTTCCCCACTGCGAATCCACGTATCACCGCGGCAATCGAGTCCCCATCCCGGACCGCATCGTCGAGCCGTTTCAACAGCACAACCCCCACCCCATGCCCAAAGACCGTTCCCGTCGCCGCCGCGTCAAAAGGACGGCAAGTCCCGTCCCGCGAAACGATCCCCCCCTCCTGGTACACATGTCCCCGCTCCTGCGGAAACGTAGCCGACACCCCACCCGCCAACGCCATATCGCACGTGTAATTCATCAACGCCTGTGCCGCCTGGCACACCGCCACCAGCCCCGTCGCGCAAGCCGATTGCACAGTCACTACCGGCCCTCGCAGGTTAAGCTTGTAAGCCGCCCGTGTAGTCAAAAAGTCCTTGTCATTGCCCAGCGCCGTAGCAAACTCTCCCACCTGGTATTGCCGCGCCAGGTTTCCCCCGCCCCCCAGATTGTGCAGCAGATACGTATTCAGCGAGCACCCCGCAAACAGCCCAATCTCCACCTCCGCCGCGGCCGCCCCATACCCTCCATCCTCCATCGCCGCTACGCAGGCCTCCAGAAAGATCCTGTGCTGCGGGTCCATCCGCTCAGCCTCTTTCGGTGCCACGCCAAAGTACTCCGCATCGAACATCCCCACATCCGCGAGCACTCCTCGCGCCCCCACGTAGTCTTCGCCCTCCCCGCCGAAATGCGAAACAGCATCCACGCCCGCCAGCAGATTCGCCCAGAACTCGCCCACATCCCGCGCACCCGGAAACCGCCCAGCCATCCCGATAATCGCCACTCCATCCATCATCTCGTCGCTCACTTCGTCACACTCCTCATCGCCTTCGCCTTCGCGAAAGCCTCCCGCTGCCTGGCCCCATTCCCGCCCACCACAACATCCTTCACGCCAGACTCCAACCTCTCCGCCAACGCCTTCACCGTAGTGCATTCAAACATCCATGTCACCGGAATGACCTTGCCCAGTTCCGTCTGCAGCGCACTCCGCACCCGTACCAGCAGTAGGGAACTCCCGCCCACATCGAAGAAGTTGTCCTCTACCCCAAACCCTCCACCCAGCACGTCGGTCCACACCTTCGCCACCAAGCCCTGCATTCCAGTCGCCTTCACCTGAACCCGCACCCGCCCCGCCTCAGCCAGCGCCGCACGGTCCACCTTCCCATTCCCATTCAGCGGCATCGCCTGCACTTGCACATAACGAGAAGGCATCATGTGCCCCGGCAGCGTGCGGCCCAGCTCCGCACTCAAGACACCCGCGGCCAACTTCTCCCGCCCGACAAAATATCCAACCAGTAAGCCATCCTCAACGCAAACACAAGCCTGCGAAACCCCCGCGCATCCCAGCAAACCCGCCTCCACCTCACCCAGCTCCACCCGGAACCCATTGACCTTCACCTGTCCATCCCGCCGCCCCAGGTACACCAGCTCTCCATCTCCGCGCCGCCGCCCGATATCTCCAGACCGATAAACCCGTCCAAACCGAGTCGTCTCCACAAACTTCTGCGCTGTCAACTCCGCCCGATTAAGATACCCCCGCGCCACACCCGCACCCGCCACACATATTTCTCCCTCCAGCACCTCCTCACCCTGTTCATCCAGCAGCAAGATCGACATGTCCGGAATCGCCACTCCCAGCAAGCTCTCCCGCTCCCGCTCATCGGCCCGCAGCATCCGCCGATACGTCACATGCACCGTAGTCTCCGTGATCCCGTACATATTAACCATCGCCGGCTTCTGGTCCCCGTGCCGCGCAAACCAGCCCCGCAGCTGAGCCCCCGCCAGAGCCTCGCCCCCAAACACCACCACCCGCAGCTTTAGATCCCCAATCGCACCGTCCGCGTCCACCCGGTCCAGCAACGCAAAAGCGGAAGGTGTCTGGTTCAACACCGTTACCCCTTCCCGCACCAATAACTCCCGGAATTCCTCCGGCGCACGCGACACCTGAAACGGCACCACGACCAGTCGCCCTCCCGTCAGCAGGCACCCCCAAATCTCCCACACAGAAAAGTCGAAGGCAAACGAGTGAAACATCGTCCACACATCACTCTCCCCAAACTCAAACCACGGCTCGGTCGCCGAAACCAGGCGCATCACATTCCCCTGCGTCACCACTACACCCTTCGGCTTGCCCGTAGAACCCGACGTATAGATCACATAAGCCGCATCCTCCGGCTCCACCTCCACATCCTCCCCGGCCGCCCCATCCACAAGCTCACGCAGCAACAAAACAGCTCCCGCGTTGGCAACCGTCTCCGCCACCCGCGCTTCCGGGTACCGCGCGTCGATCGGCAGATAGATCCCCCCCGCCTTCACCACGCCCAGCATCGCCACAATCATTTCAATCGATCGCTCCATGCAGATGGCCACCACATCTCCACGCCTCACACCCGCTGCCCGCAGCCCACCCGCGACCCGCGCCGCCCGAGCACTGAGCTCCGCATAAGTTACGCGCTCATCCCCACATGTCACCGCCACCCGCTCACCGGCACGCGCAACTACCGCAGCAAAACCCTCTCCTAGGGTCGGCGCCTGGACTAACCGTTCTTCCGCTATCGCTGAGATCATCACGTATAAGACTCCCCTAATGCGACTACCCCATCAATACACCTTGTGGGTCATAGTGCCCTGCAAGTGATATCAACGCACCATGTGCCGAGTCCCAATCTCCACTGCCAGCAACCCCAGAAACACCAGCGTCATCTCCCCATCCTGCCGCATCTGCCTGATCCCTTCCCGCACGCCGCCAAACGCTGTCACCACGTAAAGCGGAAAGTCTCCTGCCGCCACCGCGATCACCGCCCCCAGCATCCCGAAATAATGAAACGCCAACGGAATCGATACCAGCATCGCCACGCAATAGGCCCCATTGCCCACAGCGTTATATTTCGACTTTCCCAGCGAAAGCAGCACCGGATTCACCGTCATATAAAGCAGCGTGTGCCACAGCCCCACCGCCAGGATCGGCACCATCCAAGACCCCTCGCGATACGCCGGCTTATACAGCTTCAGCAGCAGATCTCCCCACGTCACCATTACGCTCAGCAGCACCGCCCCCACCAGCAGCGCCAGCCTCCGGTACTTCAAAAATTGCACTCTGAAATCCGCTCTCGGCAGATCAATGATCTTCGCCACAAACGGATACCCCACCTTATAGCTGAACGCATTAATCACAGACCGGGGAACATCGGAGATCTGAAACGCGATCCCATAAATCCCCAGCATCGTAAAAGTCGTCAGCTTCCCCAGGATCAGCCGGTCGCTCTGCGTTGCGAAGAACGTGAATGCGGTCCCCAGCAGCAGCCATTTCCCGAACCCTACAATCTCCTTGATCGCCGTCCGATCCCATTCAAACCGATTCTTCACCCCCGGTATCAGCCGCTTGTTATGGCTCAGCACCAGCCGATAAACATTCGTCGCTACATTCCCACCCACCAGCGCCCACACGCTATGCCACCGGTAAGCCCACGCCACGGTTACCACCAGCGCCACCACCTGGCTTGAGAAGTCGAAATAGAACAGCCGCCGCACCCCCATATGCCTTGAGAGCGAGAGCAGGTTCGTACTGTTGAACCCGGTCATCAGCGTATTCAACGCCAGCACCGGCAGCAGCGCCAGCAGTTTGCGATCGTGATAAAAGACCGCCGCCGGCCACGCCATCACCAGCGCCGCCAGCCAAAGCAGCGAGCCCCGTATGGCCTGCAGCGTCCACGCCGTATTCAGAAACCCCGGCTCATCGCCTCGCCGGCTTTGAATCACGCTCGGCGCCAAACCAATATCGCTCAGCAACGTGACCCCCACAATCATCGTGGAAACCAGCGTCATCAGCCCAAACGCATCAGGAAATAGCAGCCGGGTCAGCACAAGGCTGTTCACCACCCGCAGCCCCTGCCCACTCCCGTAATCCACCACTGTCCAAAGCGTAGCTTTCAGCGCCTTCTTTTCGAGCGCTCCCCGCCCACTCCCGCGCGCCACCTCCGCCAGCTTCCCGGCGATTAGTACTTCGTCCAGAGCCTCTTCCCGGCTCTCCTCATCCTGAAGAAACGACTCCAACCAGTACCCCCAGCACACCGGCACGGCGCATCGACACGCGCCTCACGCTCAGCATACCTCTCCAGTCTGTCCTTTCAGCCCCTCATCGCCCATCCCAACGAAGTTGTACCAACATCACACCCCCCACCGCCCCCACTCACCCGCAGACGTTACAAAGCCCATACAAAAAGAATTCGTGCCCTGTTGTCCTGAATCCACGAGGCAACTTTGGCTTCACATCCACCTCGCACCCCGGCAGCTCAAACAATTTCCCGCACGCATTGCATTGAAAGTGGTGGTGATGGTCCTTGCCGGAAACCTCATAGCGCGTCGTATCCCCCGGCACTTCCACCGGCGTCAGCCACTTCTCCTCCACCAGGAGGTTGATATTCCGGTAAACCGTCGCAATGCTCAACCCATTTACCTGCTTCTGTGCCAGACTCAGCGCCTCGTCGTGCGAGAGCGGCCTGTCGGCCTCCGTAAACGCTCCACGGATTGCATCCTTCTGCTTCGTATTCCTAGCTTGAATTGCCATGTCACCCCTAACAGTATTGTTTGCTAAGTTTACCTTCAATCAAAACACGTGCTCGCGGCCAGAGTTTCCCTGTCCCTGGGATATTTCGTCCTACCTCAACTTAGTATCAAACCAACAACTTCTCTCTCCGCTACCATAGCGATATGCCTCCTCACCAAAAGCGCGCCCTCGTCACCGGCGGCGCCGGCCTCATCGGCTCCCACATCGTAGACCTCCTGCTCTCAGAAGGCTGGACCGTTCGCATCCTCGACAACCTCGAGCCCAACACCCACAAGTTCGGCAAGCCTACCTGGATCAATCCTGCCGCCGAGTTCCGCCAGGGCGAAGTCCAGCATTACGACACCATGCTCAGCGCCCTCCAGAACATAGACGTCGTTTTCCATGAGGCAGCTTACGGCGGTTACATGCCGGAGATGGCAAAATATGTCTTGGTCAACAGCTTCGGCACCGCCCAGATGCTTGAGATCATCCGCGATCACAAACTCCCCATCAAAAAGGTCGTAGTCGCTAGCTCGCAAGCCGTCTACTCCGAAGGCGCAGCCCTCTGCCCCACCCATGGCCACGTCGTCCCCCTTCTCCGCCCTGCCGACCAGCTCCGCGCCGGCGACTTCACCGTCCACTGCCCCATCTGCGCCGCACCCACAACCTCCATCCCCACCCCGGAATCTACCCCCGGCGGCGGCGAAACCGTCTACGGCCTCACCAAATTCGATCAGGAGCGCCTCGTCCTCCTCTGGGGCAAGCAGATCGGCATCCCCACCGTGGCCCTCCGCTATTCCTGCACCTACGGCCCGCGCCAGTCGCTCTTCAACCCTTACACAGGCGTCATCGCCATCTTTTGCACCCGTCTGCTGACCGGCCAGCAGCCCATCATGTATGAGGATGGCGGCCAGACCCGCGACCTCTGCTTCGTAGAAGACATTGCCCGCGCCAATCTCCTCGTTGCCGAAACCGACGCCCTCGACGGCCTACCCGTCAACGCCGGCTCCGGCCGCGCCACCTCCGTCCGTGAGCTCGCCGGCATCATCGCCGCCCAGCTCAAGGTGCCCCTAGCCCCACTCGCCCGCGGCGAGTTCCGCCCCGGAGAAATCCGCTCCCTCATCTCCGACATCTCCCGCATCCAGTCCATCGGCTACACCCCCCAAGTCAGCCTCGAGCAGGGAATCGCCCGCTACATCGATTGGATCGCCACCCAGGGCAAGGTAGAAGACTACTTCGGCGCCGCCGAATCAGGCCTCCGCGCCAAGGGCATTGTCCAATCCGTCAAATCCTAGCTTTGTCATTCTCGAAGGGAATTTGTGTTTGCTCTTGTCGCTTGTACTTGATCGCCAAAGTCAAGCTTCAGCTGTATCTTCAGCTCCTCGCGAAGTCCGACCAATTCTTTGGAGAATCACCGCTCCACCGCGCCCGGCACCATCCGCACACTCAAGCTCGCAATCTTGGCCGGAATACTATCCGGCGCCACCCAAAGCGTGCCCAGCGCCTCGTTGCCGGCAGGCGTCTGATCCCGCACCCGAAACACCAGCACCCCCGGCTCCACCTCTTTCGCCGATACCAGGTTGAACCCACCCGTCTGTTTGCGCAGTAGCATCTCCGCGTCCAACTCCGCACCCGGCGCAGCACTGGGCAGAGCCCCTTCCAGCCCCAGTCGGCTTGCCTTGTTGAATGCCCCCAGCCACGCAAAAAACAGCCGACCCGCCTCCGTATCCGGAATCATCCCCGCCCCGTCCCCATCGCGCGGCAGCACAATCAGAATCGTAGGATGCACCGAACTCACATGGTTCCCCTTCTTTGCTGGCACCGGCGCCTCATCCGGTCCACCCAGCACTATCGTGTCGACCTGGTTCGGGTCATCCTTATCATCATCAGCCGAACCAGCGCTACCAGCCCGCCCATCCGATGTGCTATCGGCAAGCATCCGCCGGTGCCCCTGACCCAAAGCAAAAACGATCCCCAGCAACACCCCCGCCGCAACCACCACGGCAAGCAGAATCACCTCCGGCCGAAGGCGCTGCCGGCTAGTCAGATAAAAGCGCGGCGCAGCCGAACCGCGGCTCGGGATGGGATCACCCTGTTCCATATATTTCAAAAATAAACGACAAGTGCTGTAGGCGGTCAGGGTAGCGCTCGAGTTGGGCAATTTCAGTTTAGATAGCACTCTGAGGCGGGCAAAGTACGCTATCCGGCGAACTCCCAGCCTTGTTTCGAATAATGATGAAAACGTCAAGCATGGCAGCAATGTTGCGAATGCTACCCGCGACACCCATCACCTCATCGATACCATCATGTTCGTCAGCCAGGCTCTCCAGGCGTTCGCTCACGTTTCGCAACTGGTCAGCTTCCAACGAAATGTTTTCGAAAGGTCCAAAGTAATTCGTACTCGGCGCGGAGGAGATCTTCCCCGGTGTGTCTGAATTTGCTTCGACCTCAACCCGAAGAGGGACATCCGCTACAAGACCTACCGTTGCTGCTTCACCAAGAAGTGTAAGAAATAGTCCGAGAAGTTGCGCAATCAAAACGACTCCGACCTCTTCGTCTCCCTTTGAGTCCAGCTCTGATCCAACTTCGTTCAAGCCCGTCAGGCCTCCATTTGCCAGGACCTGTACTTCGCTGAGCCGCGGAGTCTGCGACTTAGCCATCGATAAGGCACGACATGCCAGCGCCTGAAAGCCATCCGTTCCTACCGGAGCACACAGCTGTTTCCGCAGCTTTTCATAGACCCGCTCCGTCTGGGCGAACGACTGATCGACGTCGACTTCGGAAGCGATCAGTCTACGGGCCCAATCGCGAACCATTGGTTGAGGAAGCATTGATTTCTCTCCTTGCATACTCTGGCTCATCATGGAACGTGGGCATTACGACTCGGTCGGTCCGTCTCCAAACTAAAAGAACTGCCGTTCAAGCTCTCCTCAAGCAACCTACTAGAAAGATCTTCGGCAAGACGGTCAAAAGTGACCACGCATTCAGGCGGGCTCCTTCCGCTAGTGCGTAAGGCTCTCGTCAGAACCTCCACATGACCCGTCTTTGAGAGTCACCTCCAAGGAAATATTGCGAACCTCATCGAGCCTCAGGTTCCCGGACAAAACTCTGATTGAAGAAGCTGAACGTTCCAGCTATGTTTCAAAGAACCCTCCAGTTCAGATGTCTAACGCCAGTAAACTGTTCTTTTTTGACCATTCACTTCTTCATCTGCAAGCTACTCTCATCTCCGCGGAAGGTTTATGAGCCTCTCCGCGAACAAACGATGAGAACCTCAAAGACCTCGACGACGCGCGAACTTGCGCATCAACTCCTCGCTTTCGAAGAGGTGGAGGGAACGCGCCCCATGTCCGACATCAATCCAGCCATTCGAGTATGCGAGAAGGTGCGGCATCCGCTCGCCAGGCTGGCTGGGGCGGCCGGCTACCACGCTCTCCTGTCTCGAGCGATGGTGCTGGCAAAGCAGGATTACCCCACTCTCTGCGAATGGGAAGTGAAGCCGGACGGCTCCCTGCGAGGCGTCGAGGGCGATGCGAGGCAGGGAGGCGAAGTGCTCGTTTCGAATCTGCTCCGGCTCATGTTCACTTTCATCGGCGAGTTAATTACGCTGCAGCTTCTACGGGATGTTTGGCCCGAATTACCCGACGATTCAACAGAGTTCGAAAGGAAAGAATCAAGATGAATGAAGAGAAAAGGGTTAAGATCAACCAGCTACCGACAGGTGTGCCTGGCCTCGACGAGATACTTGGCGGTGGGATCCCCGAACTTTCGTTCAACATCATCGCCGGCTCGCCGGGATGTGGCAAAACGACATTGGCCCATCAATTCATTTTTGCGAATGCCTCTACGGAGCGACCTGCCCTGTATTCACGGTTCTTGGCGAACCAGCGCTGAAGATGCTGCGCTACCAGCAGAAATTCACCTTCTTCGACGCGGCGAAGCTGAACAATGCCGTACGCTTCATTAACCTGAGCCAGGACCTGATCGATCGCGGGCTTCAGGGCGTGCTCGATGAAATCTCGAAGCAGGTGCAAGCCGCAAATCCCGGCATAGTAGTCGTCGACTCTTTTCGCTCCGTTCTGCGGAGCGAATTACACAGCGGTAAGGACCTCGCCGTGCAGGCGTTCGTGCAGCAACTGGCGATGTTGCTCACCACCTATGAGGCGACCACGTTTCTGATCGGGGAGTACTCCGAGTCGGAGGTGCGCGACAATCCAGTCTTCACCGTGGCTGATGGTCTCTTCTGGCTCTTCCAGCAGGTAGATCGAAACTCTGTCGTGCGCAAGATGCAGATCATGAAGCTGCGCGGACAAGCTTCCGTGCCCGGGTTGCACACTTTCCGTATAACCGATGCTGGTCTGCAGGCCTTCTCACGAACGCTCGGATTGGTAGGGGGAAGAAAGACCTTCAGCAGCATAAAGCGCCTATCCATGGGGATCCCAGCACTGGACGAGATGATGGGTGGAGGCGTACCGGAAGGAGACAGCCTGCTGATTGCCGGCTCTTCAGGCACTGGCAAATCGCTCATGGCGACACAGTTTCTTTCCGCAGGTTTGCTCGCAGGCGAGTCTGGAATCGCTGCCGTTTTTGAAGAGCGACCAAACGAATACACGGCGCGCGCCGCGGAGTTCGGTCTTGATCTTCAAACGCCACTGGACAAGGGAAGCCTCGAGGTGATCTACCTGCGGCCCCTGGACCTCTCCGTGGATGAGATGATGCAGGAGATTCTCGACGCCGTGAAAAGGACGGGGGCTAAGCGATTGGTCATCGACTCCCTCGCCGGCTTCGAAATGGCATTGGCGCCCGCATTTCGCGCGGATTTCCGCGAATCGCTCTATCGCATGATCTTTGCGCTTACAGCGATCGGCATCACAATCCTGAGCACCCTGGAGATGCCGGAGACGTTCACCGGACTGCTCTTCAGCAGCTATTCCATCTCATTTCTTACCGACGACATCATCCGGATGCGTTACGTTGAGATCGACGGACAGCTGAGCCAGATCCTCTTGGTGGTGAAGATGCGCCGGGGCGTTCACAGCAGGGATATCAGGCAATACAAGATCACGACCGAGGGAATCGTGATTGGCGAACGCTTCAAAAATTATGTGGACCTCATCACCGGGATACCAAAACCGCTTGCGGCATTGCTCGGAGGAACGAAACTGAAATCCTAGACCTGAGCAGTGGGCTCTCTGCCCGGGGGGCGTCGCCTGGTGGCAAGGGTCTACGTGGTCACTGCCTCGCCTTAAGTGCGCCTTGGGGATAGCTCATGGCTGGCTAAGCGGTTGAGTCTTGCTATCGAAGGCTCAAACCGCAGGCCGACGACCACTGAGCAATCCGATACAACCGAACAACCTGGCGAGGTAGACAATCAGTTTTTGCGCAGTTTGGAAAAAGTACGGATTACCAGAGAACCTCACGAAAGACTGGCGATGATCCGAAACAAAATTCCCGCTCACAGGTGCTCTATGAATCTTCAGATTCTTTCCCCTTGTCCCTATATTTATCTGCCTTCCGGCATACTGATCATTGAACCAAACGAAGGTCTGCGCGTCGCCCGTGGGATGCTTCTGAGCGCTGCCGGCCAACGCATCGATATCTCAAAAAGTAAGGTTTTCGAGCCTCAGCTTAGCGGTGAGTGTGAGGTCACCTTCGCTATCCTCAGCGAGAGCCTCGGTTACGCCCTCTTATCCGAAACCGCGCTGGCTATCCGGAAGACTTGGCCACATGCGCGCATCTTGATTCTCGGGAAATCCGGTGCTGCAATGGAAGACCATCTGTACGATGCCCGTATCGATCAGCGAGCCCGCCCTGAGGATTTGCTTGCAGCGCTATTCATGCTCGCGGAATATCCCCAGAACCAGCGCGCAACGCCCCATGCCGTCCCGCCAGACGGTCGTGTACGCAGAGTCCTGGATGGTGCCCCTCTGGGGGGAAATAAGGAGAGTGACCCCACAAAGCGCTTCGCAAATAATGTACCAACCACCTATTCGCGAGACATGCCGGGCGAAGAACAGCAGTTCAGAAAAGCATCCTAGAATCGACGGTGAGCTGCCAGGGTTGGCTTCTAACTGGCAACGCGCACTGTGCGAAAACCAAAGCTTGGATATGAAGACCTGACTATTCTGTGACGTCGCTGACCGTGCCAAGATACGAGGGTCAAGCTTTTCTCACCAGAGTGGAAGCTACCTTGACTGGTCTTGTCTTGTCACGTTTCGTGTCAAGGAGCGCAGCACTTACTGAGTTTGCGCCGAATCTCTGGTCATGCAGGACCACAGTCAGCAAGGACTTGCGGACGTGGATGCGGCCGTTGTACTCGATGAACCCCATCTTTCGAAAACGGTTCATGAAAAAACTCACTCGCGACCGCGTCGTCCCGATCATGTCTGCCAATGTTTCCTGCGTGATACGCGGGATCATGGTCTCCGGGTCGCCGGGCTTGCCAAAGTCTGCCATCAGCAGCAGAATGCGTGCCAGCCTTCTCTCGCTTGAGTTGAACAACTGATCTACGAGATCTGCTTGCGTCCGCATCGAGCGTTCCAGAAGGAATGCAACAAACAGGTCCGAAAATGCATGTTCGTCGTGAATGACCCGCATCATCTCCTTACGTTCTATCTTCACGGCAGAACAGTCGGTGATCGCTGTCGCGGTGGACATGTGAAATCCGGCAACCGCTGTGACCGCTTCTTCCCCAACGAAATCACCGGCAGTGATGAGGGTGATCGTGGCTTCTTTTCCAGCTTTGGACACAACGGTAAGTTTGGCTCGTCCCTTTTGTAAATAAAAAACGCTATCAGCGAGGCTACCCTGGGTGAACAGAGTTCCTTTAGCCTTGAAGTGGACAATCCGGCGACCTAAGCCTGAGCTTGCAAGAAAAGCCGCAGGATCGAATTCCTTGATCTTCGTGTGTGGCATGTGACCTCTTTCGTTCATGGCCACAGTCCATAAGTTCAAGTCAGGCCGAAGCTGAACTCGTACTTATGATCAATGTCGCGCACAAGTGACATTCGTTCGATGCGTCAGGCAAACACTTGTAACAAGAATCTCCCAAGTGGCTCGAACTAAAAAGCCAAATCGGGCTCACCAAACCATTCGGTACAAACAGAGTTTGTGAGCCTTACTGTACAGCAAAGTTGGCTCACTGCGATCAATATCAAGTCAGGTTGGCGGGTGGCGTCATGCTGACCAGCCTCCAGCCAGCCTGAAGGGAAGAGATGCCTGCTCTTCCCCAGGACTTCAAACGGCACAAAAAATCTATAAGATTCGTCGCTTATCCCTTGTAGGTCAGCACAGGCTCCGCAATTGGCTTTGTATAGATTTGCTCATCCTCAAAGTTTCATTTCCGTCAGCATAGAAAGACTTCGGCTTGGATCTCGACGCGAAGGTCAGTTGAAAATGAAGCGCTGGTCACGGCTTACGACAATCTTCTTGATGCTCGCGAGGTGTTGCTAATGAATGGTCGCAGTTATCTCGCTCGCACACGTGCTGCCAGACAATTCAACCTCGATTGGGCGAGCATGAAAGAGTCACCTCAAGTCGTCCTTCTAAGCAAAATAAAAGTATTTCAAAAGACCGCCGAAAATCTAGGCACTAGAAGCGTCTTGCATTCAAACTGTTTCTCAACACAGATGGCCTTGATAGCCTTCAGGTACCAAACCGGCGTAGGTTGCGGATGACGGCGACTAATCAGCAGATTCTCACAATGAATAGTGGCTCTTCCAGTATCAAGGTTGGCCTTTTCGATGCAGGCACTCCAGTAAGGCAGATATTGAGCGGTAGCCTGGAACGGCTGGGACAGCTCGATAGTTTCTTCACAATGAAAGGGCCGGACCAGGAAGATACCTTTACTCGTCACCTTCACGGCGCAACGCGGAGCGCAGCGCTGACCGCCTTTACTGACTGGTTGGAGGAGCGTTGTGTGCGGGTGCCGCTTGCCGCTGCTGGCCATCGTCTGGTGCAAGGCGGCCCCAACCACTACATGCCAGAACGAGCCACTCCAGCTTTGCTGGCTGACCTGCAGCAGCTCAGCCAGTTTGATCCGGACCACCTTCCAGATGAGATCAAGCTAATTCAGACCATTCAGGAGAAGTTTCCCGACCTTGTGCAGATTGCTTGTTTCGATACCGCCTTTCATCACGATCTCCCACGGGTTGCACAGATGCTCGCAATTCCACGCCGCTATGAAGCGCAAGGCGTGCGACGCTACGGCTTCCATGGCCTTTCGTATCAATTCCTCATGGAAGAGCTCGCTCGCGAAGGACCACAGGTCGCCGAAGGCCGCGTCATCCTTGCTCATCTTGGCAGTGGGTCAAGCTTGGCCGCAGTGCACCGAGGCAAACCAGTTGACACCAGCATGGGCTTTACGCCGACCTCAGGCGTCTCGATGGGCACCCGGTCCGGAGACCTCGATCCCGGACTGGTGCTGTATTTCGCACGTACGGAAGCAATGACTGCCCAACAGTTCAGCGCCATGGTCAATACCGAATCTGGATTGCTCGGTGTGTCCGAGAGAAGCTCCGACATGCGAGACCTGCTGGAACATGCCGGCCATGACTTCAAGTCAGAAGAAGCCATCACATTGTTCTGCTATCAAGTCACAAAGTGTATCGGTGCGTTTGCAGCAATCATGGGTGGTGTCGACACCCTGGTATTCGCCGGCGGTATCGGCGAGAACGCGCCAGAAGTTCGTGCCCGCATCTGTCGCAAACTCGCGTTTCTCGGCATCCAGCTCGACGCAGAGCGAAACCGATCCGCGAAACCTGTCATTTCCAAAAGCGAAAGCCATGTTCAGATTCGTGTCATCGCTACCGACGAACAGCGCGTCATCGCACAGACTGTTTGCCAACTATTACGCCTTACCGAGCACCAGGAGAACTAACAATGCCTCTGAAAACGCTGACGCAGGACCTTTTGCTGCACGAAACCAACGGCATGTTGGCTCAAGAAGAGACCCTCAAAACTCCTGCGCCTCTGGAGCCGGAGCTGCTTAGAAGGATGAATGCATATTGGCGCGCGGCGAACTACGTTTCTGTCGGCCAGATCTACCTGTATGACAACCCGCTTCTCAAAGTGCCGCTCACATTAGCACATGTAAAACCGCTCGTGGTCTCGCACTGGGGCACCACACCTGGGCAGAATTTCATCTACGTCCATCTGAACAGGGCCATCAACAAGTATGACCTGAACATGTTTTACATTGCCGGCCCCGGGCATGGCGGGCCGGCAATCGTCGGCAACGTTTACCTGGAAGGAACCTGGACGGAGACCTATCCCAACGTAACGCAGGACGAGGCCGGGCTGAAGAAGCTCTTCAAGCAGTTCTCGTTTCCCGGCGGCATCTCCAGCCACGTAGCCCCAACGACACCGGGGTCGATCCACGAGGGCGGCGAGTTGGGCTACTCGCTCAGCCATGCCTTCGGCGCAGCGTTCGACAATCCTGACCTGATCGTCGCCTGCGTGATTGGCGATGGCGAGGCCGAAACTGCGTCACTCGCAACCTCCTGGCACTCCAACAAGTTTCTCGATCCAGCAACCGATGGGGCCGTGCTGCCCATTCTGCACCTGAACGGATACAAAATCAGTAACCCGACCGTGCTTGCCCGCATTGAGCATGAGGAGCTGCAGCAGCTTCTCAAAGGCTATGGGTGGACACCATACTTTGTAGAAGGAGACGATCCAGAATCGATGCACCAGCTCATGGCTGCCACGCTCGATCATGTGATCGAAGAGATCCGCACCTGCCAGCAGGACGCACGCAGCAACAAGACCACAACACGGCCTCGCTGGCCGATGATTGTGCTGCAGTCTCCCAAAGGCTGGACCGGGCCGAAGATCGTGGATGGCTTGCAAATTGAGGGCACCTTCCGCTCGCACCAGGTACCGCTGCTGGTCGATGGTCAGCACCCCGACCACGTCGCGCTGCTCGAGCAGTGGATGAAGAGCTACAAAGCCGAAGAGCTCTTTGATCAGAGCGGCCGGCTCATGCCGGAACTCGCGCAACTGGCTCCCAGGGGCAATCGCCGCATGGGAGCGAATCCTCACGCCAACGGTGGCATTCTCATGCACGATCTGGAGATGCCGGATTTCCATCAACACGCGGTGACCGTCACGTCACCTGGCGCAGTGCAGGTCGAAGACACCCTCATCCTGGGTGCGTTCCTCAGAGACGTAGCGAAGCTCAATGAAGACAAGCACAACTTCCGTGTCTTCGGCCCGGACGAAACTGTCTCCAACCTTCTGCAGGCGGTCTTCGAGGTCACCGATCGTCAATGGGACGCGCGCGAGGTCGACAACGACGAGTTTCTTGCCCCGGCGGGACGTGTTCTCGATGCGATGTTGAGCGAAAACCAGTGTGAGGGCTGGCTCGAGGGCTACCTGCTCACCGGCCGGCACGGCATCTTCAACAGTTACGAAGCGTTCATCCGGATCGTCGATTCGATGTTTAGCCAGCACGCCAAGTGGCTGAAGGTCTGCCGTGAGCTGCCATGGCGTCGCGACATCTCGTCGCTCAACTACCTGCTCGCATCCCATGTCTGGCAGCAGGACCACAATGGCTTTACTCATCAGGATCCTGGCTTTCTAGACCATGTCATCAATAAGAAGGCAGACATCGTGCGTTGCTACCTTCCGGCTGATGCCAATTGCCTCCTGTCCGTGACAGATCACTGTCTCAGAAGCAGGAACTACGTCAACGTGATCATTGCCGGCAAGCACGCGCTCCCGCAATGGCTGACGATGGATGCCGCCACTGTGCATTGCACGGAAGGCATCGGCATCTGGCAATGGGCTAGCAATGACCAGGAAACCGAGCCGGACGTCGTCATGGCGTGCTGCGGAGATACGCCCACTCTCGAAATCATGGCTGCCGTTTCGATCATCCGGCAACATCTGCCGGAGCTCAAAATACGTGTCGTCAATGTGGTCGACCTGATGAAACTGCAACCCAGTACCGAGCACCCACACGGACTGACGGATAAGGACTACGACTCGCTGTTCACCACGGACAAGCACATCATCTTCGCGTTCCACGGGTATCCGTGGCTCATCCATCGCCTCACCTATGCCCGCAACAACCGCAATCTGCACGTCCGCGGATACAAGGAAGAGGGAACTATCACAACACCCTTTGACATGCGGGTGCAGAACGATCTCGATCGCTTCCACCTGGTGCAGGATGTAGTGGAGCGTGTACCCAATCTAGGGTCGAAGGGGGCGTACCTGAAACAGCAGATGAAAGACAAGCTCATCATTCACAAGCACTATATCGATCAGCACGGCCAGGACATGCCAGAGATCCTGAATTGGAAATGGGATGGTGCAAACTGAACACCCAATCTTTGATCGCAGTTGCTGCGCGACTTCCTTCAAGAGCTTGCCGCACAACGGGTATTGCTTGAGGACCTGATCCTCGAGCCCAGTATCCGGCAATCGGTCGAAGAGGTCGTAGATTCGACCATGCACTTCCTCCTTCGCAGCGTCGCAAGTGCCTTTATTCGCATCAATGACTTGATGGAGAGTAAGACGGAGGAACCATGAGCTCAGACACAGGCGCTGCCGGTGCGAAATCGGGAAGCGGCTTGCGGAGCAGCGCACCCGCTCTGTCGCCTCAAGATCAACGCGATCCGGTTTGCGGCATGAAGATCGATCCGAGCAAGGCCTTGCACGTGGAGTACAGCGGGAAGACCTACTTCTTCTGCAGCTCAGGATGCGCCGCTAAATTCCGCGAGACGCCCGAAAAGTACGTCCAGCCGAAGTCGGTAACCGCGCCACAGGAAGAGCCGATCGCCTCAGTGACCACGAACGGTTACACCTGTCCCATGCACCCCGAGGTGCATCACGATGGCCCCGGAGACTGCCCCAAGTGCGGTATGGCACTCGAACCTGAAACGCTGGCGGCGCAAAGCGGCAAGCCGCAATATACCTGCCCCATGCACCCCCAGATCGTGAGGGACCAGCCCGGCGACTGCCCCATCTGTGGCATGGCGCTCGAACCGATGACCGTCCAGGCCAGCGCCGCGAATCCCGAACTCGAGAGCATGACTCGCCGATTCTGGATCTGCGCAGCCCTCACACTACCGCTGCTCACCGTGATGCTTTCGGACCTGCTGCCCGGCCACCCTCTTCAGACGCTGCTGAAAGGCTCCTCTCTTGGATGGTGCGAACTGGCCCTTGCCTCACCGGTCGTCCTCTGGGGAGGCTGGCCGTTCTTTAGGCGAGGCTGGGCTTCCATTGTCAGTCGGAACCTCAACATGTTCACTCTCATATCCATTGGGGCCGGTTCAGCCTACCTTTACAGCTTCGTCGCGGTCTTGATGCCGCATCTTTTTCCATCGTCGTTTCGCGACATGTCAGGTCACTTGAACCTCTACTTCGAGGCCGCTGCTGTCATCACCGTGCTCGTGCTGCTGGGCCAGGTTCTGGAACTGAAGGCGCGAAGCCAGACAGGCAGCGCAATCAAAGCCTTGCTTGGTTTAGCTCCCAGGACCGCACGGCGCATTGACGCCAACGGTGAGGAGCGTGACGTCGATCTAAATGAGATACAGGTAAGCGACCGGTTGAGAGTTCGTCCAGGTGAAAAGGTGCCGACGGATGGCGTCTTGATCGAAGGACATAGTTCAGTCGATGAGTCGATGGTGAGCGGGGAAGCGATTCCTGTCGAGAAGACGAAAGACGCCAAGGTGATCGGCGGCACGATCAACGGCACCGGCAGCTTTGTCATGCAGGCCGAGCGCATCGGTGCCAACACCCTTCTCGCCCAGATTGTAAAGATGGTGACTGAGGCCCAGCGAACACGAGCGCCCATTCAACGGCTTGCGGATACCGTAGCTTCCTATTTCGTGCCAATCGTACTTGCATCAGCCAGTATCACCTTCGTTGTGTGGGCTATCTTTGGACCGCAGCCGCGCTATGCGCATGCCTTCATCAACGCGGTCGCCGTTCTCATCGTTGCGTGCCCCTGTGCGTTGGGTCTCGCGACGCCGATGGCCATCATGGTCGGGACAGGCCGGGGTGCGGGAGAGGGCATTCTTATTCGTAATGCGGAGTCCCTTGAAATACTGGAGAAAGTAAACACGCTCGTCATCGACAAGACCGGAACGCTGACAGTCGGTAAGCCGCTGCTTACGGCTATCGTAGCGGCCGAAGGCTTCGACGAAGCGAATCTGCTTCAGCTCACCGCGAGTCTCGAGAAAGCCAGTGAGCATCCCCTGGCCGCGGCCTTCCTCGCAGCCGCCAAAGAAAAGAAGGTCGAACTGCTCGATGTGGAAGCCTTTCAGGCCGTGACGGGCAAAGGAGTGACGGGAACCATCCAGGGCACTACGTTAGCAATCGGAAACGCCGCCCTGATGAGTGATCTGGCAGCTTCCACCGAAAGCTTGCGGGGTCAGGCCGAAGCCCTGCAAGCCGAAGGTCAAACCGTCATGTTTGTCGCCTCGGACGGTCGTTTCGCAGGCTTCGTCGCAGTCTCCGATCCGATCAAAGACTCAACAGTTGAGGCAATCACGCAATTGAAGCAGGACGGCATCAAGATCATCATGGTGACTGGTGACAACCACAACACCGCAGCGGCCGTGGCAAAAAAGCTCGGCATTGACTTCGAAGCCGATGTACTTCCGGAGAAGAAAGCAGAAGTCGTGAAGAATCTGCAAGCCACCGGAGCAATTGTTGCCATGGCCGGGGACGGCGTAAACGACGCGCCCGCCCTCGCCCAGGCGCAAGTCGGCATCGCCATGGGAACCGGCACAGATGTTGCCATGGAGACAGGCGGCATCACTCTCATCAAGGGCGACCTGCTCGGCATTGTCAAAGCCAGAAGTCTAAGCCGGCACACGATGACCAACATCCGGCAAAATCTCTTCTTCGCCTTCTTCTATAACGCGCTCGGGGTTCCCTTGGCCGCCGGGGTTCTATACCCGTTCTTCGGCATTCTGTTGAGTCCCATGATCGCTGCGGCTGCCATGAGCTTTAGTTCCGTTTCTGTCATTGGCAACTCGTTACGGCTTCGCGAAATGAAGCTATGACTGGACGCCCACACCTTATTGAAGGAAAGTTTGCGAATAGAAAATGGAGGCTTCATGTCTGCAACAATGCAGGACGAGTTCAATATACGAACGCTTATAGAAAATTGGGTTATGTGGCGGGATTCAGGAGACTGGGCGCGATTGCGCTCGGTCTGGCATGAAGACGGGGCCATGCAGGCCACATGGTTTTACGGTACAGCGGATGAATTTGTGGCGGCCAGCCGCGGCGCGTGGGATCGCGGTGTCGAGGTCCTGCATGCGCTCAATGGAACCTCCATCGACCTTCGCGGCAACCGCGCCGTGGCGCAGACGAAGATGGAAATTCACCAGCGTGCCAACGTAGACGGAGTGGTTTGCGATTGCGTGTGCATGGGTCGGTTCTACGACCTGTTTGAACGACGCGAAGGCAAGTGGGGCTTGGTGCTGCGCCAACCAATCTATGAGAAGGATCGTCTCGACCCTGTGGACACCTCGGAAAAACTCAACCTTGACCGCGAGAAGTTGGATAAACTCCCGGCCGGCTACCGGCATCTCGCGTATCTGCAATTGAAGATTGGGATGAACGTGAAACTGGACCTCCCGGGCGTCAAAGGTCCAGAGGTTGAGGCGCTGTACGAACAAGGAAAACAGTGGCTTGCCGGCGCCAGCGAAGTCTAAGCGGGCGTGAATCAAGCTTCGAAGTTCCGGCACGATGAAGTCGTTGTGCCGCAAACCCTTGCGTTAGATAGCGGTTTCGAGGTTTACAGCAAGCCCTGGGAAGAGTTGCAGGGCGTTTGCGCTGAAGATGTTCTCCAGATCTCCGGCGCTGAAGCCGTCATAGCGCTCGACCGCATCGATTGCGGCTCCAATGGTCCAATGCGGCATGAAGGGGATATCCACTCCCATGAGCAACTGGCTGGTGGGAACCAGGTCGAGCAGACCAAGCAATTGCGAAGGCGTCGTCGCTGCGGTGAGATCGTAATAAAACGAGGCGAGAACCTCGCGGATCTCGTCGGCAGACACCGTTGCCCTTTCGCTTGCGCCGAAGTGAACTTCCAGATTTTGAAAGCGCTCGATCAGGAAGGGAATCGTGCCGCCGCCGTGTGTGGAGATCATCTTGACGCTCGAGAACCGCTTCTTGGCTCCCGAGAGCACCATGTTGGCGAGCATGCGCGTAGTGTCGAACATGAATTCGAAGACGGACAGGTTAAGCCCAAGGTCCATCTTTGGCGCTGTGCTGAGCGTCCACGGATGGATGAAGAGCGTTGCGCCGCGACGCTCCAGTTCTTCAAACCAGGGGTCGAACTCGGGTTCCCCTAGGTAAACATCGTTGATATTGGTGGACGTAGCGATGCCATGCATCTTCAGAGTGTCGAGTGCGTACTCGATCTCGAGGAGTGTCGCACCGGGAAGGTGGCCGGGAATGGTGGCGAGGCCGCCAAATCGCTTGGGATGTTTGGCGATGATGTCGGCAATCGCCTCGTTGATGCGGCGTGCAATCGCCCCTGCTTCCGCAGCATTTCCGTGCTGTGCGGCGTGCGGAACGGACAGGATCGAAGTGGCAATGCCGTTCTCGTCCATGAGGGCAAGCGCCCCTTCTACCGACCAGGCCGGCAGATTCGCCAGAGGAACCGACCCGCCGAACGGAAGGATCGGATGAGAATGAATATCGACGAGATTGGAATGGCGCATGGATTAAAACTCCTGGATCAAGCTTTCCAGCGCGGAAGCAGTGCAGCTGCGTTGGTCGAAGCAATCTGTTGGCGAAGCTCGCGTGTGATCTGCAATTTGGCGAAGAGGCCCACGCTGTGTGCAACGGGAAAGTAGCTGAAATCAGAGCCGAAAAGCAGGTGGGTTGGCGGCACGACTTTGCGCAGGAGGTCGAACGCCTCGGGTGCGAACGCTTGCGCGCAATCAAAGTAGAACCTCGCGAACTCCGCATACACTCCGTCCGGGAACATCTGCTTCATGCGCTCGGGGCCTACGGCACGCCAGTCGGCGAAGCCTGTGATGCGCCCGAGCAACATCGGCATCACGCCTCCGCCGTGGCAAAAGATGAAGCGAACATTGGGGAAGCGGCGGGTCGTCTGCGCCTCCCACAAACTTAAAATCGTGCGAGCCGTATTGGTTGGAAACTCCATCCAGGCCGTTGCGATCGGCGCTTTCTCGTACGTGAGCGTGCCCGGTGTGCAGCACGGTGCTTCAGCCGGGTGAACGTAAACGACGGCATTGCGACGGTGAAGTTCCTCAAAAATGGGCTCGAACTTCGGATCGCCAAGCCACAGCGAACCATAATTCGTCGCCAGGCCCACCCCGTCTGCCTTCAGCACGTCGAACGCATAGGCGATTTCGGCGAGTGACCCTTCCACGTCGTTCATCGGCAGGGAGGCAAAAAGACCGTAGCGGCCAGGGTAATCGAGGCAATTCCTGGTGCTCCAGTCGTTGGTCGTGCGGGCTTTCCTGCGTGCAGCCTCCGCGTCCGTGTCCATGATCGGCCCCGCGTAGGCAATTGCCGTGGCGACATTGTTGCGGTCAAGCTGCTCGAGCGACATCTGGATTGTCCAGGCGTCACCGTCCTTGTTCTTGCCGGTGGGTTCAAAGTGATGATGGATGTCGATCAAACGTTGGGGCGCGCCGGCGCCCATGGCAAACTGCGGCAGCAAGGCGGTCGCCGCACAAGCCGCGGCGCTTGCTAGAAACTGACGCCGACCGCTCGTCGACCGTTGGAGCCAATCGTTCTCAGAAGTGAACATCGTCGATCCCGGTTTCCTGTTCGTTGCCGCGCTAGATGAGCACAGCTAAAAAACTGAACATGTTTGCCTACGCAGAGTGTGCGACAAGAGGGTTGATTGTCAAGATCTTTGTTGCCCCCGCTGAGCAAACGCTGCCAAGCGAAGGCGGACCATGGCGGTAACTTGGTTGTTGACAAGCATGCGATCCATAGAGCATTGTACATTTTGCGAACGTGTTCACCGTTACTGCGGAGACTTGCGTCCGCAGGACCACCATAAGAACTGAGGACAGAACGTGACCAAGTCGAATGCAGGGCTGTGCAGTCTTTTCGCTAAATCGCTATGGGGTGGTGCGTTGGTCACCATCGCGTTGAGCTTGGCAGGCAGTACGGCGTCGGCGCAGCGTGCGACCCTCAAGAGCGGTTTGGTGCTGACGAATGTCACGATCGTGGACACGCATACCGGCAAGCTTCTTCCCGGCATGAGCATCGCCGTGGATGGCGGCAAGATCACCAGGATCGGCAAGGCGGGAACATTGATTGCGGCCGGCTCGGCCCGGCGCGTGGATGGTCATGGAAAATTCGTAGTGCCCGGCTTTTGGGAGATGCACGGCCACGTGGTCGATAGTCCGGACAGCGCCGACAACCTTGCTCTGATGCTCGCCAACGGAGTGACCGGCCTGCGCCAGATGTCCGGCTCGGATACACTGCTCGAACAGCGCAAGAACGGTACCCTGATGCCCGCGACGGATACCCCCGAGTTGCTGGCCATGCCGGGGTCGATTCTCCTGCGCGGCAATGCGGCCACGGTCCCGATAGCCATCGCGGAAGTAGACAAGCAGAAGGCCGAGGGCGCGGACTTTATCAAGACCATCGATGTGACGCCGCCTGTCTTTTTCGCGGCGCTGGCCGAAGCGACTAGACAGGGCATGATCTACGACGGGCATCTCTCTCCAGGCGTGGACCCGGTCAAAGCCTCGGACGCCGGGATGCGGGTGATCGAGCACCTTGGACCGCAGGAAACGCTTATGATCAGCTGCTCGACCGACGAGGACGCGATCCGGCAGGCGATGGCGGCGCGAGCAGCCGCGGCAGCCGGGGCTCCAAAGCCGCCGGCGCAGAGCGCACTGTCCAAGAATGCGACGTCGAACCCGATTCTCATGAGAGCGCTCGCAGACCCGACAGCTTTGACTCGCATTCAGCACGTGATCGATACCTATAGCGAAGAAAAGTGCCGAAAGCTCGCTGAAACATTTGCAAAAAATCGGACCTGGCAGGTGCCGACCCTGATCCGGCTGCGGACGAGCGAGTTTGGTGACGATCCTCTCTATCGCAATGATCCGAACCTGCGCTACGTGCAACCGTCCACGCGGCAGCTTTGGGATTCGATCTCACAACAGTTTGCCGCAAGAATGACGCCTGCAGACAAGGAAACGCTGAAGCAGATGTTTGCTCTGCAGATGAAGATGGCGAAGTTGTTTGGAGACTCGGGCGTTCCGATGCTGGCGGGCTCAGACTATGGCGGGATGTGGCTGGTGGCGGGTTTCTCGCTGCATCAGGAATTCGATCTACTGGCGCAGGCGGGCTTTACGCCCCTGCAGGTGCTGCAGATGACGACCCTGGACGGAGCCAGGCTGTTGGATCGTGAGGCAACGGCCGGCAGTGTGGAGCAGGGCAAGGACGCGAACCTGGTGCTGCTGGACGGAAACCCGCTGGATGACGTGCAGAACCTGCACAAGATTTTCGGGGTCGTCCGCGCCGGCAATTTCTACTCCAAGGATGCGCTGGATAGCTTGAAAGATAAGGTTCGGATGCACGTCACTGCAGCGACGGCAGCCGGCCACTAAGGCGACGCCGCTGAAGAGCTCGCCTGCGAACGGGTCGTAGGCTGAGTTGCCGCAGCCGCCATTCGACCTTGGCAACCGATCAGTTATATCTATCCCCCTTCTGGAGTCGGTAGATATCCCTTCAGCTCCAATGCGCACGGTACTTTCTGGAGCAAACGGCGACGGTTTGCAAGAGACGGGCATGCAGAAGCTGCGCAAGGCAAGGCGCTACGAGTGAGTAAGCCCACCCTCGCTCGCGCGGCTGTAAGCCGGCATGGCGAAGGTCGCCAGCGCGGCGATTAGGCTGAACGCGACGAAGAGCAGCAAACCGGGATTGTAGCCTCCCAGGCGATCGAAGCTCAGGCCGAGCAGCAGCGGGCCGATGCCGATGGCCAACGCAAAGAGACCGAAGGCTACTCCATAGAGCCGGCTGAACGCTGCGTTGCCGAAGTAGCGGCGGACAAGATATGCGGTAAAGTCGACTTCGGCCCCCAGAACCGATCCGAGCAGCAGGGCTGCTAACGCATCCGGCAGCCTGCCATGAGCGTAGGTGAGCAGCAGGAGCGATGCCATGACAGCCAGCGAGACACATGCAAGCAGTCGCGCCGCGTTGAACCTGTCAAGCAGCCAGCCAATGCCGCCTCGGCCGGCGATGACGGCAATTCCAGCCAGACCGACGATGCGCGCGGCTTCGGCCGGATTATTGCCGCGATCGACTAGCATCGGCACCAGGCTTGCAAAAGCGCCGCCGGCTGCGACCGCGATCAGCATCAATACGGCGGACATCACCAGGAAACTGCGGGTCCAGATCAGCGGGAAGATTGCGACCCGCTCGCGCATGCGCATCGGCAAAGGCAACCGGGCGTTACGTGTGGCGATGAGCGCGGCAGGAATGGTGACGACAAGCGTGATCAGTCCGAGGGCGGCATAAGCGGTTCGCCAGCCATAATGACCCACAAACCACTGTGCGAGCGAGGGGAGGAACGTGGCTCCAAGGCCGATTCCCATCAGCGCGAGACCGAGCGCGAGGCCGAGGTGACGCTCGAAGCTACGGACTAGCACGGCCGAGTAGCCTATAGGAGACGAACCTCCTCCGAAAAACGAGAAGAGCGCAAAGAGGAGGTAAAGGTGCCAAAGATGGTGCGTCAGCAGGGCAAGACCCGCGAACGCGAGGGAAAGCCCAACGATCGAGGGCAAGATGACGCGGCGCGGGCCAAAGCGATCGACGAGCCAGCCCCACATGGGCGCACTGAAAGCTACTACAAACTCGCCTGTGACCAACGCCGTTGAAATCTGTGTCCGGGTCCAATGGAACTGACCAGCCAACGGCCGCACGAAGACGCCGAAAACATACACCAGAAGCGTGCCGACTGAAAGCAGGAGGCAAACGCCGCACGCGACGACCGTAAGCCAGTCCCGATCCGTGGGCGCCGCGAGCTCGCTGGTGGGAAGCATTTGCTGTTTCGTTGTCATCGTCCGACTCCTGGGAAAGTGTGAACCTGTTCGGAGATGAGAGTCTTCGACGCGGGGGGTCCTTGTCAAGTGGAGTCTTAGACTAGCCGCCACCGGAGCTTCCCGGGTTTTCTTGACAAGCTACCCCGCGCTCCAGCAGACTCACCAACGGTGAACATGTTCACTGAAGAGAGTTTGGAAGACGATCAGGAGTCGAACAATGGCGGAGCTACGAAGCGCGAGGAACTGGGTGGACGGTAGCTGGTCCGGGCCAGGCATGGAAGTCTCCAGCACCAACCCGGCGGACGGCAAGACCTTCGGCACCTACATCGACGGCGGGGCAGAGGTTGCCGCCGCGGCGATCGCGGCCGCGGTGAAGGCCTTTGCGGCGCAAAATTGGAGCGTCGACCCAATGCTCCGGACGACGGCCCTGAGTCACATGGCGGACGCGTACGCCGCCCGCCTCGGCGAAGTGATCGACGTCCTTTGCATGGAGAACGGGAAGACCCGGCCTGAAGCTACGTTCGAAGCCTCGCTGATAATTCGTGCTTTGCGCTTTGCGGCGGGCCTCGCCACGCATACCTTTGGCCGTGCAGCGGACACCATTCCCGGGCGTCAGACGATTCTGCTGCGGCAACCGGTTGGCGTTGCCGGATTGATCATTCCATGGAACTCGCCGGCTTACCTGGGCATCCGTGCGCTTGCGCCGGCGTTGGCGTCGGGCTGCACGACCGTGATGAAGTTTCCCGCGCAGGCGGCGCACAGCGCTCACCTGGCAAGCGAGATCATGAGCAGCGTAAGGGATTTACCGACGGGCGTCGTAAATATCTTCAGCGAGTCCGGTGCAGAAGGCGCAAAGCTGCTGGTCGAGTCGGCCATGGTGCCGGTCATCAGCTTTACCGGAAGCACGCATACGGGCCGCATGATCGCAAAGGCCGCGGCGACGCATCTGAAGCGCGTCGGACTGGAACTCGGCGGCAAAACGCCGCATGTCATTTTCGACGATGCGGACCTCAACGCGGTTCTGCCGGTGCTGGAGAAATCGTCAACCGTGTTTGCGGGACAGTTCTGCATGACCGGCAGCCGAATTCTGGTGCAGCGTGGGATAGCTGAGAAATTGAAGACCGGCCTGGCCGAGAGGCTGCAGAACGTGAAGCCGGGGCCAGCGTCTGAGTCCACGAGCGACATGGGCCCATTGATCGACAAGGCTTCGGTGACGCGTGTCGATGCCGCCGTGGAAGCCGCAATCGCCGCGGGAGCCAGGGTCATCGTGCGCGGCGGCCCCTCGAAAGACCCTGCGCTCGCTTCCGGTGCGTTCTATCATCCAACCCTGCTGGAGGTAATGGACTCCACCTTGCCGATCGTGCGGCAGGAGACCTTTGGGCCCGTCCAGACCGTGCAGGTCTTTGACACCGAGGACGAAGCAATCGCGCTGGCCAACGACACCGAATATGGCTTGAATGCCTGCGTGTGGAGCCGCGACGTGGACACTCCGGTGCGGGTTGCGAGGCGGCTCGACGCAGGGCTGGTCACAATCAATGGCTGGGCAAACATCGCGGTTGAGTTTGAAGAAGGCGGTTACAAGGCCAGCGGACTGGGGCGCCTGGGTGGAGTAGCTTCTATCGAAGACTTTCTCGAGTACAAGCAAATTGCCCACACCTACGCCGGCGGCCACCACTAGCGTTTACTTTCGCGGCTGCAAAACAGATCATGGCGACGACAACAGCAACAAGGGAGATTCCAATGGCGAAGATCAAAAAAATAGTAATTGAAGAGCACTTTTCCACGCCTCAGATGTCCGAGTACGCGACGGATGTGGTGAGCACCATCGACGGGGACTTTCTGAAGTATGTGAAGCCACGCCTGATGGACATCGAGCAGATGCGTCTGGAGGACATGGACAAAAACGGCATCGATCTCTGCGTGCTCTCCGTCACTTCACCCGGCGTGCAACTGGAGCCCGATACTCAGAAGGCCGTCAAGGTAGCGAAGGAGATCAACGATCTGCTCGCGGCTCAAATCCAGAAGTACCCGACCCGCTACTCCGGGTTTGCCCATCTGGCAATGCAGGATGCGAACGCCGCGGCGGACGAGCTGGAGCGTTGCGTCAAGGAACTGAGAATGCGTGGTGCGCTCCTGAACGGGCACACGAACGGTGAGTATCTCGACGACCAGAAGTTCTGGCCGGTCTGGGAACGCGCGGAAGCGCTCAGCGTCCCGATCTATCTGCACCCGGCGGATGCGCCGGTCCAACCGAAGAACGAAGCCGGCTATCCGGAGATGGCAGGACCGGGTTGGGCGTGGGGATCGGAAACGGCAGGGCACGCGCTCAGGATCATTTATGGCGGCGTGTTCGACCGCTTTCCCAAGTCCACACTGGTGTTGGGTCACATGGGTGAGACCCTGCCCTTTATCCTCTGGCGGCTGGACAGCCGTTACAAGATGCTGAAGCATACCAACGACATCAAGCTGCTGCCTTCGGAATACATTAAGCGCAACATCATGGTCACGACCGCCGGTTCCTTTTCGAACGAGCCCTTGCTTTGCGCGATCTCTGCGCTCGGAGCGGACCGGGTCATCTTCTCAGTCGATTATCCATACGAGTACACGGCGGAGGCAGTCGAGTTTATCGAGAACGCGCCGATCAGCGAATCGGACCGCGAACTGATTTGCCACGGCAACGCAGAGCGGCTGCTCAAGCTCTGACAGTTGCATCAATCGGACAGCCACCTGCTTATGCTGTAGCGAAGCGGGTGGCCACCTTCTCCTTGAGCTGGGCAAGAGCGTTGGCGGAGTAGAAACGGCCATCACGAACGACGGCATGGATGCTGTGCAGATTCTTCACGCTGTCGATTGGATTTGCGTCCAGCACCACCAGGTTGGCTTCCTTGCCGGCCGCCACTGTGCCCATGGTCGCGTCACGCTTCAGGAACCGTGCACCGTTGATGGTGGTCATCTGCAACACTTTCAGCGGGCTCAGGCCGGCTGCGGCGAGCAGGTCGAACTCCTGGTGAAGGGAGATGCCGGGGATCACCCAGCCGCCGCCGTAATCGGAGCCGGCGAGCATCTCGACACCGTTATCGTCAAAGGTCTTCACCAGACGCAAGGACAGGTCGCCGAGGCGCAACATGGTCTCCCGAGCTGCGGGCGTTAGTTTTTCCGCGTACTGGCGTGCCACTTCACTCCAGATCTGACGGACCGCGGCCGGGATGTAACGAAGGTCGGGCGACTCTGTGTAACGCGGCTCGTCGCCAAACTGCATCGTTTCCGTGCGGATGAGGGTAGGGCATTGCCATGTGTGGTGTTCAGCACAGGTCATTGCAAGCCTGCGGGCTTTTTCAGGTTGAAACGAACTGACCAGCTTGGCCGTTTTCTCGGCGGCTTTTGGGTCCATGTTCATGCGAAACAGGATGGGATTCGCGATCATGATCTTGCCGGTCATCCCCTGCATGTCGGCGGGTGTCAGCGGCGGCGCGCTAGGCGGCTTCAGGCGCATGACAAGACGGATGATGAATTCGGCCCGGGAACACTTGATCAGCGTCAGCTCGGTTGGGCCCAGGTGCTCGATGAAGTTCAGGCCGGCCTTTGAAGCTTCGATGACATCCACCCCCGGTGACAGGTGCCCACCGTAGGCGAGCCCAAGGCTCTTCGCTTCCGCCAGCGTCGCAAAGAAGGTTTTGGGCGAAACGAAAATAGTCTTGATGAAGTCGGCGCCTTGCTCCTTCTGCCGCCGCACTTCGTTGACGCCGGCCTCAGGCGTGGGGCAGTTGGCAAAAGTAAGCAGGCTGCCCGGCATGGCGAGACACGCTGGTGCATCAGGCCCGAGGTCAAGCATCCCTTGTCTCCGGCGTTCGAGCAGCTCTGGCGCGCCGGCCATCTGACGAATGCCGGTGACCCCGTGCGCCAGCAACATGGCCAGGCTGTCCTGGGGATGCGGATCCTGCATGCTGTGCACGTGCATATCCAGAAAGCCGGGCACAAGATACTTGCCGCGGCAATCAATCGTCGTAGCCTCTGGAGATGCGGGCGCACCGGCCTGGATGCTTGCGATCGTTCCCCCCGTAAGCGTTACGGTTGCGTCGGGAGTCAGTATTCCAGTTTCGGTGTCCACCACGGTGATATTGGTAAGAACAAGTGTTGCTTCTGTCTGCGTCGGCATCGCTGCGTCCCTCAACCTGCGGTCTTGATAAAGTCTGATCAAACCTGAACTTGATCGCAATCCATAGTAGTCGATCCGGCGCATTGTGCAACGGTTGTTCGCGTCAGAATCGACCGCTGGTGAGCGAACGAGTTGGGAGAGCATCACCCTGACCCGGCCTGACCTGGAGTGAGATATAACGTTCGTGTGGCCGCGAAGTGGCAGGACTCTCGCGGTTGTTGCGGAAATCTGAGTATTCACGGGACAAAAAGCGCAGGATTCAAAGGAAGACGCACAAGCGGCTCGCAGGAGGATCATTGAAAGTTGATCGACGACGTCGCAGCACCTCGCCAACACTTGGCTCCATGCTGGGCTTCGCCGCCGCAGGAACGTTCGCTTGGGCGCTTTGGGACTTTCAACGCTGGATATCGCTTGGCCTTGGCGGTTTGCCGGCCAACGCTCGAGGATGGCTCGCGATGACGAGCTATCGGCTGAAGGCAAAAAATGAACTGGATGTCGGGCCGCTAATGCAAGCAATCACGGCGGGTGATCGACCCTTGTCGACCCGCGTCAGGCCGCGACAAGGGAAGCGACCGAAGATCAGCCCGTATCCTGTGCCGCATCGACAGCTGAGTCAGCTTCCGGGTGAGGCCATCCGTGAGGAGCTGGTCCGGTTGTTCGACCGCGCCGTGCTGCATCATGCAGGCGACGTGCATTATGCACTCTCGCACTTCGAAAAACGGCATCCTGCCGTCACCCTCAGGGGGCAACCCACGCGCGAGATCGCCCACATTCATCCCAGCGACAGCTCCATGCATATGATTCTGAGCCCGGCTGACGCGGTGGCCGCCATCCGGTCGGGGTGGGGCCAACGTCATGGTCTGGCGGGCATCGCGCTTGGGCTTCCGTTGACGTATGTAATGATTTACGCACCACGGAATGATGACGAGCTTACTGTGGTGAGCGGGCTGCTGGAGGCTGCGATAGCCTATGCCAGGCAGGGAAGTCAGGGCTTGTTGGCCGATCAGATCGGAAGCGCTTCCCAGCCGTAGCGGCCCCCGTGTATGGTACATCTGAACATGTTCGTGAAATGCTGAACCGGAATCATCCGAGCGGCAAAAGAACATTGCAGGAGGACGCTTGAAGAAGCTTTGGCCGAGTGCGGATGCGGCTTTGCAAGGGATCGTAAGAGACGGAATGTTGCTTGCGATTGGTGGTTTTGGGTTGTGCGGGGTGCCCGAAGCACTGATCGAGGCAGTCGAACGCACCGGCGTACGCGGTTTGACAGTTGCAAGCAACAACGCGGGCATCGACAACGTCGGCTTGGGAAGGCTGCTGGCGACGCGCCAGATCGTCAAGATGATCTCAAGCTATGTGGGTGAAAATGGCGAGTTTGAACGCCAGTACCTGGCCGGCGAACTGGAAGTGGAATTCTGCCCCCAGGGTACGCTCGCGGAGCGTATGCGCGCGGGCGGCGCCGGCATTCCCGGCTTCTACACTCGCACGGGCGTCGGCACTCTGGCCGCCGAAGGCAAGGAACACAAGGAGTTCGACGGAAAGATGTACCTCCTCGAGCGCGGCATTCGGGCTGATGTTGCTCTGGTCAAGGCTTGGAAGGGTGACACGCACGGCAACCTTGTGTACCGGCGCACCGCGCAGAATTTCAACCCGGGCGCAGCCATGAGCGGCAAGATCACGATCGCAGAGGTCGAGGTGCTGGTTGAGGCTGGGGAGTTGGAACCAGAGCAGATTCACACTCCCGGAATCTATGTGCAACGATTGGTCCACAATCCGGACGCGGCAAAGCGTATTGAGCGTGTGACGACACGGGAGGCCAGCTAATGGCGTGGACCAGACAAGAGATGGCGCAACGCGCCGCCCAGGAACTCGAGGACGGGTTCTATGTCAACCTCGGCATAGGCATCCCCACCCTAGTTTCAAACTATATTCCGGCGGGTATCAGCGTAACCCTGCAATCGGAAAACGGACTGCTCGGTCTGGGTCCATACCCGCTCGCCGCGGAAGTCGACGCCGACCTAATCAATGCCAGCAAGGAAACGGTCACCGTTCTTCCCGGGGCTTCGGCGTTTTCCAGCTTTGAGTCTTTTGCAATGATCCGCGGGGGACACGTCAATCTTGCCATTCTGGGTGCCATGCAGGTCGCGGAAAATGGCGATCTGGCAAACTGGGTGATCCCCGGGAAGCGCGTCAAAGGGATGGGCGGGGCCATGGATCTGGTTTCCGGTGTGGGCAGAGTGGTCGTGCTGATGGAGCACAGCGCACCCGGCGGAAAACCGAAACTGTTGAAGGCTTGCACGCTGCCGCTCACCGGGCAGAAAGTCGTGGACCGCATCATCACGGAACTCTGTGTTCTGGACGTGACGGCTCGTGGATTCGAACTCGTCGCCCTGGCTCCGGGGGTCACGGTGGAAAATGTCAGGGAAGCCACCGATGCGGTGGTTCTTACCCCGGAAAGGACTGCGCAATGAAGATCGTGATCGTTGAAGCGCGGCGAAGCCCGATCGGATCGTTTCTGGGAGCATTTGCTGATGTAAGTGCCGTCAGTCTAGGGGCCACGGTAGCCCAGGAGGTACTGCGCGGAGTGGACGGCAAGGACATCGCCGATGTCCTGGTCGGGAACGTCCTCCAGGCCGGCCAGGGAATGAACCCCGCACGGCAGATTGCGCTGGCCGCAGGCCTGCCGGTTTCCGTGCCGGGCCAGACGATCAACCGCGTCTGCGGCAGCGGGATGCAGGCCGTGATCGGCGCAACGCAGGCCATTCGCGCCGGCGATGGCAGGCTCTACCTCGCGGGTGGAGTCGAAAATATGTCGCGTGCACCATTCTTGGTGCAGCAAATGCGGCGCGGACAGAAGCTCGGCGATGTGTCCATGATCGATAGCATGGTGAACGATGGTCTGACTGACCCGACCCACCGTTACCACATGGGCATCACCGCGGAAAACGTCGCCGCAAACCGTCAGGTGAACCGCGCAGATCAGGACGCGTTTGCACTCGAAAGTCACCGGCGCGCAACTCTTGCCCAGAACACCCACGTTTTCGACAAAGAGATCGTCCCTGTAGCCGTGCCGTCACGCAAGGGGCAGGTGCTGGTGGATCGGGATGAAGGGGTGCGTGCCGACTCGACGCTCGAGGCACTCGCACGTCTGAAGCCCGCCTTCACGCCCGAAGGGACAGTCACCGCGGGGAATGCCAGCAGTCTGAATGACGGTGCGGCTATGCTCTTGATCTGTGACGCCGAGTACGCTCAGTCGCACGGTTTGAAGCCGCTCGTCGAAATTCTGGGTTACTCCTGCACGGGGATCGATCCCGCCTTGATGGGCTTGGGTCCATCCTCGGCTATTCCGCTCGCTCTCGCACGTACCGGCCTGCAGCTCGACGACATCAACCTCTTCGAGCTGAACGAGGCGTTTGCGGCGCAATCCCTGGCCGTCTGCCGGGACCTTCGCCTTTCTGAAGACAAGGTCAACGTGTCTGGTGGCGCCATTGCTCTCGGCCATCCAATCGGTGCGTCCGGCGCTCGGGTCATAGTAACTCTTGCGCATGCCCTGCGGTCGCGCGGGCAAACCCATGGGATCGCGAGCCTCTGCATTGGTGGAGGCATGGGAATCGCTATCGTTCTGCGCAACACAGACGCGGGTTAAAATGTAACCTCGAGGAGTTGGATCACCATGGACCACGAACCGGTCGTCAAAGCGAAGAAGGTCGGGGTACGCGAGCGATCCAAACAGGAGCGTCAGGACAGAATCATGCTGGCCGCGCGAAAGCTCTTCGCTGAGAACGGCTACGATGCGACCACCCTGCGCCAGGTTGCGGAGCATGCCGGTCTCGGACTTGGAACCCTGTTCAACTACATCAGTGACAAGCGCGACCTCATTTACCTCGTCTTCAACCAGGAAGTAGATGGCATCACGAGTGTTTGCCTGGCGTCACCCAGGCCCTGGCAGAGTTTTGTTGAGAAGATCCTCGGTATGATTGAGCCGAATTACCGCTTGTTCGGCAGTGAGCCGGTCTTGTCCCGCATCCTGTTGAGCGAAGTGCTGCAGCATACGCCGGGCCTCCACCTGGCGGAGCATATCGGCATTCGCGATAGATTCATCCTGGGTATACAGGAGGTCGTCGCCGAGTCCCAACGAACGGGCGAGCTGAGCTCCGACGCTGCTGCAGAACTGATTGCCCGCAACATCTTCTTCTCCTACTCGGCGGCGCTGCGCTGGTGGCTGGCCAGCTCAGAACACCCGGAGTGGCGCGCCGGGCTGAGAGACTTCGCCGACCTTCTCAAGCTGCAAATCGCGGGCCTGGGCTCAGAGTCGCGCGCGACCAACGATGCAGGTGCGCTCAGCACCGCGGCTCCCGAGCTTGCGCCTGTGACCCCTATCGCGGTCGGTGGGCGTTCTACCTCGAGCGCTCGGAAAACAAACCGCCTGCGTACGTTGCAGCAGGCTTGACAACCGTACCGCTCTTGCCTCAAGCTTTCTTCCGAACGTGTTCGCTTTTCTCCGGTTGAGCCACTCAGACCTGTCCGGTTTCGCTACGGACCGGATGGACCTGCCGGGAGAAAACAGAATTGCATTCAGGATTGGAGCAAGACCGTGAGATTTGTTCAGTATCGAAGCAATGGCGCAGTCGCCTTGGGCGCACTGAAGGGAACTAACCTTTTTGGCTGGAAATCGGATAGCCAGAGCCATCCTGATCTCCAGTCGCTGCTGGCATCTGGATCGCATGCCATGAAGGAGGCATATGACAAGCTGCTTCAGGGAGAAGAAATCGATCCCGCAAGCATCGAGTACCTCCCTCCGCTCCCTTTCCCTGAAAAGGTGATCTGTGTGGGCTTGAACTATAAGGATCATGCGGCCGAGAGCGGCTTTGAGACGCCCAAATATCCGGCGCTCTTCGGTCGCTTTCCCTCGAGCCTGATCGGCCATGGTGCTCCCATCTTGCGGCCGCGAGTGTCGGATCAACTCGACTATGAAGGTGAGCTGGTCGCCATCATCGGCAAGCCAGGCCGCAATATCCCCGTTGAGCGTGCCCTCGAGCATGTGGCCGGGTATTCCATCTTTAACGACGCCTCCATTCGGGATTACCAATTCAAATCCGCTCAGTGGATGATTGGCAAAAACTTTGACAGCACCGGTGCCTTTGGGCCCATGTTCGTCAGTGCGGATGAGCTGGACGCTGGTGCCAGGGGTTTGCGCTTAAAGACCCGGCTCAATGGAGTAGAGCTCCAGAACGCCTCGACCACTGACATGATCTTCGACGTCGCGACTCTGGTCTCGATGCTGAGCGAAGCGGTCCTTTTAAAGCCCGGCGATGTGATCGTCACCGGGACTCCAAGCGGTATCGGACTCGCGCGCAATCCGAAAATCTTCATGAAGCCCGGCGATGTGTGCGAAGTCGAGATCGAAGGGATCGGGCTGCTCTCTAACCCGATCGTTCAGCAGGCCGAATAAGACCGTACGCAGCAGCCAGGGAGGTCCATCATGACCATGATCCGCAGCTTTACCCCGCAAGCCAAGCGACCCGGCGAACTGGGCGTCCACTCGCTCGATCATTTCAGCGTTGCGGTTCCGAAGATGAGCGTCGCTGAAGAGTTTTACTCTGCATTCGGGCTCGACCTGAAAGCGGACGGCAATCACATGGGCCTCGCGACCTTCGACAACCCGCACCGCTGGGGCGTCATCACGGAGGGTCCTGCAAAAAAACTTCAGTACATCTCTTTTGCGGCCTTCGAGGAGGACTTTGCCGCGCTGAGGACACGCGTCGAATCTTGCGGAGTCAGGCTCCTTGACCCCCCGCCGGGCTTCGACTCGGACGGCTTCTGGTTCGCCGATCCGGACAACATCCTCATCGAGGTCAAGATGGCCAGCAAGTCATCGCCAAACGAGAAGATGAGCTTTGTGATGGAGTCGTGCGAACCCGGCCAGCGTGGAGCACCCTACCGCCGCCTTGCCGACCAGGTGCGACCCCGTCGTATGGCGCACATCCTGCTATTCACCACCGATGTTGGACGTGCGATCCAGTTCTACCACCGGACACTAGGTCTTCGGCTATCCGATCGCTCCGGCGACGGCATCGCGTTTCTTCACGGAATCCACGGCAGCGATCACCACATGATTGCCTTCGCCAAGTCGTCCGCGCCGGGTTTTCACCACGTCAGTTGGGACTTGCCAAACGTAAACCTGGTCGGACTTGGCGCGATGCAGATGGCGGACAAGGGCTTCTCAGCCGGCTGGGGCTTGGGCCGGCACGTGCTCGGCTCGAATTATTTTCACTACGTTCGTGACCCATGGGGCAGCTACTCCGAATACTCCTCGGACATCGACTACATTCCCGTGACCTGTGATTGGGATCCTGGGGACCACCCTGCGGAAGACTCGCTCTACCTGTGGGGAGCCGACCTGCCCAAGGATTTCGTCACGAACTATGAAGCAGAGGTCCCAACGGATAAGGTTGCGGCAGAGTTGGTTGCGGCCAGCTAGCAGGGAAGAACGGAATGCTTGTTACGCGTGAGACGGGTGTAGAGAGTCTCGATGGCTTCTTGCGCCACATCATAGGGAACACCGTCGTTGTCTGCGATCAAAGTTCTTGACAACGGTCTTTTGAGAAGTGCACTCTTTGCGCAAACATGTTCACTTGTGAGCGGATCCTGATTCCAGGGTTCAGCGGCCAGGCAGCACACCCTCAGCCAACATTCCGCAAAGGTCCTCGCACTATGGCATATCTCACCTCATTTGATTCCAGGCAGTTGCGCACCGTGCTTGGCAGCTTCACAACCGGTGTCACGATTGTGACGACGCGTGACGCCGACGGGATTGATTATGGAGTGACGGCGAACTCCTTTAGTTCGGTATCGCTCGACCCACCCCTCGTGCTTTGGAGTCAGGTTCTCACTTCCAAAAGTTTCCCCGCATTCCGTGATTCCGATCACTTCGCGGTCAATGTCCTGTCCGACGATCAGATAGCCACGTCGAACCACTTCGCGAAGTCGAAAGAGGATAAGTTCGCAGAGCTCGAGTTCAGCCGCGGCCTGGGCGGAGTTCCCGTCCTGCAAGGGACGGCGGCGCACTTTGAATGCGTCAAGGTGGCCGCCTATGAGGCAGGGGATCACATGATTTTCCTTGGCCGGGTAGAACGTGTCGGCCATTCCGGTCGGCGTCCGCTTGCGTTCGCTCACGGCCGCTACATGGTGCCCTACGCTCACGATCTCGGGCCTGTCTCCCTGCGGGAAGTGAGAGCTCCGCAGGCCGGTCCCCAGGCCATCGCAAGGGTATCGGACACCCTGCCGATGATCTCGGAAGCAGCAGCAGGCTTTACGGTCGGTCTCGCAGTTTGGGGTAACCACGGGCCCACCATGATTCGTTGGCATCAGGGCGTCAAGGCCGTCCAGGAGCATCTCCGAACCGGAGTCGTGATGAGCCTCACACGCACGGCTACGGGCATGGCCTTCGCGGCCTTCCTGCCCGCGGACGTGACGGAGCCTTTCGTGCAGGAGGATCTGCGACTCTTCCGCGTCGCAGACGAGGACGAACAGGTGCAGCGGCGTGCCTTCGACGCGGCCATCGCGCAAGCCCGGACTTCCGGCCTCGCACGAGCCCGCGACATCCAGCCCTCCTCGCTCATACGTGTCGTTGCGAATGCTTTCAGCGTCCCTGTGTACGACGCCGAGGGCAACATGATCTGTGCCTTATCCATAGTTGCCGAGGCATCGTCGCTTGCTCCAGAACATGAAGGCCTGATCCCACAGGCCCTGCTACGCGCCGCCAAAGAGCTGGCGCGGACGCTGTAGCTTACGCGTCCTTCGTCAGGCGCCGACCGGCTCCTGACAGCTTCTTCATCTGCATCGGGTCCCCAACAAGGCCTCCAGATAACGGAGCATGTTCAGGATAAAAAAAATCACTGCAGGCGCCGCTTCCTCCCGCCTCGATGGACCGGCAAAGGTCCTTCGCTTTGCCGGTCTCAGTGCTTCGAAGACTGTAATGGCTCCAGCTTCGCCCTGCCTCACTTAACTCAACCTGTTCATTACAAGGTGGTTGCGCGGCTACTGTCCGTTGATGCCCAACGCTGAGAGGCTGGCCCAGGGTGGCTCACCCAGATCAAAGATCCAACGTGGAACTGCGACTATACAAAACTCTTGACAACTCTCTCCGCAATCGCGCACTATTCATCCCGCGCTGACAAATTCACAAACATGTTCGCCTATTTGCCAGCAGAAAATTTGGGCACCTGTATTCGTACTCGACCGAAGCTCTTCTCTAAGGATATTTATCTTCATGGCAATTCACACAAGTTTCCTCGTCCGCCTCCTGTTCAAAGGCCTGTTTCTCCTGGCCCTCGTTACCGCTCCACTTGCCATGAGCGCACAAGGCACGTCCGCGATGGTTTCGGGCGTTGTCAACGACCCAACCGGCGCCAAAATTCCCAACGCCATAGTGACCTTCACCAACGCCTCCACAGGTGTGCGCGAAAAAGCCACGACGAACGCGGAAGGGCTTTACCGCATCAACGGCCTTGCCCCGGGGAGCTATAACGCGGAAGTGACCATGCAGGGGTTCAAGACGGTCGTCCAGAAAAGTATCGATCTTCATCTCGAAGATCAGGTCGCGTTGAACTTTGCGCTTGAACTTGGTGCATCGAGTGAAAGCGTCACCGTTAACGCCGATGCGGATATTCTCGAGAGCGTCTCGCCCACCGTGAGCCAGGTCATCGAGGGCCGGCAGGTGGAAGACACGCCGCTGAACGGGCGTAATTCGATGGCGCTGGTTGCGCTCACCCCAGGCGTTGTCCCGCAGGGGGCCACGGGTGGTGCCGCCAGTAACAACACGAACGGCGGTTCCTTCACCAATGCATTCGGTTTCAACAATTATCAAATCGCCGGCGGGTTCGCCAACCAGAGCTCGGTTTATGTGGACGGCACGCCGGTCAACGTGGTGGAAGGCCATCCGACCGCATACGTGGTCACACAGGATGCCGTGCAGGAGTTCCGGGTCGAGTCGAGCGTCGTCAACCCGCGCTACGGCGAGTTTGGTGGCGGCGTCATCGCCTTCGGCACCAAAGCCGGAACCAACCAGCTGCACGGGTCCTTTTACGAGTACTACCGCAACAATGTGTTCAACGCGAACACGTTCTTCAACAAGCAGAACAACGTAAGCCGACCCGAGTTTACGCAAAATCAATACGGCGCGACCGCAGGCGGTCCAATCAAACGCGAGCGAGCTTTCTTCTTCTTTTCCTATGAAGGTTTCCGGCTCGCACAAGGGGTGCCGAATGCCGGCCGCGTACCTACCCTCGCAGAACTGAGCGGAGACTTTCGCGCCGACGCGCCCGTCTTCGACCCCCTGACTCCCGGCAAGCAGATCCAGTGCAACGGCGTGCTCAACGTTATCTGCCAGCCCGGCCAGGCCGGTGCCGGCACTTCCTCCACCATTGACCCGACGGCGAACTACATCGCCAACACCCTTCGTTATTTCCCTACGCCGAACACGACGACCGGCGGCCCCGGCGTCAATTTCTCGCAGAACGCGAAAGCCGCTGCTTCCAACAATGAGTACATCGGTCGCGTCGACTACAAGCTCGGCAGCAAGCAGACTCTCTTCGCCCGCTACACGCACTTCCAGCGTTTCCAGCAGGGCACCGTTTACCTCACCGGCACCGGTGGGCCCACCAGCGGCTCAAGCGTCGGTGCCAAGGTCGACGACGCCGTCCTGGGCGACACCATCGTCCTGACCTCCACATCGACGCTTGATCTGCGTGCCTCCTATCTCCGCTATTCCAACCAGGTCCTGCCCGGCAACACCAACGTCAACCTGGCGGCATTCGGACCCAACTATGCGAAGATCGCGCCGCAGCTTTCCTACCAGGTTTTTCCAAACATCAGCATCACGAACAACATCCTCCAGCCCTATTCCCAGGCGGTAACCACCACAGCGGCCAAGCTGAACAACTACGTCTTCGCCGGCTCCTACAGCAAAATTCTTGGCCGGCACTCCATCACGGTCGGCGGTGAAGTTCGCCAGCGTGAAGAGTATTACTCCTTGCTCCCCGACCCGGCCGGCCTTTTCGTCTTCGCCGGCACCAACACCGCCTGCCTGACCCCCACCTGCGCGGCCCCGGCGGCGCTGGGAGGAGCAACGGTCGCACGCACCACGCCAGGCGCCGGTGCCACACCAATCGCTGATTTCCTGCTGGGCGCCATCACCGCCGCACCCCTCGGCTTCCAGACCGCCACGCCCACCAGTACGGTCAACCATTATGGCGGCGCGTTCCTCAATGACACCTGGCAGGCGTTGCAGAAGCTTTCCCTCACGGCGGGCGTCCGTTATGAGATTCCGGGCGGCTTCACGGAAAAGAAGGACCGTAACGCCATCCTGTTGCCGCAACTTGCCAATCCCCTTGTTCTGGTCAACACTCCGGCTTATCCCAGCCGCAGCGATCTCAGCTCGCATAATCTGCTATTCTCGCCGCGCGTCGGTTTCAGCTTTGCACCATATGCAGGGACCACCGTGCGCGCGGGCTATAGCCTGGCGTTCCTGCCCATGGATACCGTCTACAACGCAGGCCCGTCCGGTTCTTCCATAAACAATCCAACCACGCTCGTCTCTCCTACAAGCTACGCCGTACCCGGTCCAGCTCGCTCCACGCTCAGCAACCCGGTGCCGGCATCTTCGCCGAAAGGTCCCGACACCTTGCTCGAGCCGATTGGCCGCGGCTATGCCAACAACCCCAACTACTTCTTCGGCGAGCCCATTCAGGGCCGTATCGCAAACTCGGCCTTTCCCCTGCTGCAGCAATATAATTTCAACGTCCAACAGGCCTTCGGCAGCAGCACCATCATGCAGCTCGCGTATCTCGGTGCGCGCGGCGAGCACTTGCCCGTCTACGGCAGCATCGGCATTGACCAGCTGCCCGACAGGTACGACGGCCTTTCCACCACAGCCATCAGCGCGCTCGCCACGGCCGCTGGCTCTGCACCCGGCGCCGCGACCGTGGGTGCCTACTCGCTGCGCCCATATACGTCTTTCCAGAACGTCACTGCAAATTCCCCGTATTACGGAGATTCCTACTACAATTCCGCGCAGGCTACGGTAACCAAACGCTTTACCGGCGGCGGTACCTTGCTGGGCAACTTCAGTTGGACGAAAAACCTTTCCAACTCCGAATCCACCAACGCGCAGGTGGAACTCCATCCCACCGGCGTCATTCAGGATTATGATAATCTCCGCGCAGAAAAGTCTTACCTGAGCTTCGATCTGCCCTACCGCCTGGTGGTCAGCTACATCCTCGATCTGCCGGTAGGGAAGGGCAAGCGGTTCCTCGGCAACAGCACGGGCGCGCTCGGCCGGTTGGTTTCCGGCTTCAATGTCAGCGGAATCAACACCTTCCAGGACGGCCTTCCGGAGGCGATCATCGCGACCAACAACTCACTCGCCAATGTATACGGAGCAGGCACGACACGACCCAACGTCGTTGTGGGTTGCCAAAAGCAGTTCCAGGGTTCTATCGCCTCCCGGGCAATGGCCGGATTGCCTGTCATCAATGCCGCCTGCTTCACCGCACCCAGCGCTACAAGCTTCGGTAATGAACCTCGTACTGACGGTCGGGTCCGCACCCAGGGCACCGACAACTGGGACTTCTCGCTCGGCAAGACGACCGCAATCAATGAGCGCGTCGCCATCGTCTTCCGGGCAGAGGCCTTCAATATTATCAACCACACCCAGTTCGGGGACCCCAACCTCACCAGTTCCAGTGCGCAGTTCGGCATCATCACGACACAGGTAAATTCGCCCCGGTTGCTCCAGTTTTCACTCCGGGCCAATTACTAGACCATATTCGGCTTTTCACAAATTCAATCCAGGAGAACAACATGCCCACAGCAGCTCCATTCCGACGTGAAATCGCCTTCGAGAAGGCCCCCGCGCAGGGACCGACTCTTCTGACCCCCATCGTTCAAACCGGTGCCGTCGACGTCAGCGACCTTGCCCGGCTGGACCCAACCACGCTCCGCACCACCTTGGTCGAGCGCGCGAATGCTTTGCGCCCGCTCCTTGAAGCGAATGCCGCAGAAACCGAATCGAACCGTCGCGCGGTGGAAGAAAACATCTCTGCCATCCGCGAGGCCGGTCTGTTCAAGATCATGGTTCCACGCCGCTTCGGCGGGCTTCAGACAGACATCCGTACCAAGATGGAGGTCTCCGCTGCGCTGGGCAAGGGCTGCGGTTCCACCGCCTGGGTCACGACCCTGATGAACGTGTGCTCTTTCTTCGCGGGCCTGTCCTCGGCCGAGTGCCAGCAAGACATCTGGGGCACCAATCCCGACGCACGGATCGCCGGCGTCTTCGCTCCGCTCGCAACCACCAAGCGCGTCGAGGGCGGTCTCATGGTCACCGGCAAATGGCCTTGGTCCAGCGGCTCGCTGCACGCTGACTGGGCCATGATGGGCATCCCCGTCGTCAATGAGGCCGGTGAGCCCATCGATCAGGGAATGGCTTTCATGCCCATGTCCCAATGCACCATTGAGGACACCTGGTACGTCGCCGGCATGAAGGGTTCGGGCAGCAACACCATCGTGGCAGACAATGTCTTCGTTCCTGACCACCGCATCATGTCCGTCTCGCAGTGCATGCAGGGAACCCCTCCTACACCCTACAAGGATGAAGTGCTCTACCGTTGCGCTTTCATACCCGTCGCCGCGCTGATCCTTGCCGGCCCCATGATGGGCTTGTGCAAGCGTGCACTCGAGTTCGTCATCGAAAAGGCTCCCAAGCGCAGCATCTCCTACACCTTCTACAAGACGCAGGTCGAATCACCCAGCTTCCAGCTTTCGCTCGCTAAAGCTGCCATGCTGGTCGATACCGTCTGGCTGCATGCCCTGCGCGCTGCCGACGACATCTGGACCGCGGCTGCGGCCAACAGGTTCCCCAGCTACACGGAGCGTGCCCGCGTCCGCATGGACACCGGCTACGCGGCAGAAACCGCCCGCGAAGCCATGGACATCCTGCTCTCCGCGCACGGTGCCTCGTCCTTCGCTGAGGTAAGCCCGCTGCAGCGCATGTGGCGAGATCTTGAAACCTGTTCGCGCCACGCCGTCGTCTCACCGGAAATCAGCAGCGAGGTTTACGGCAAGGCACTGCTCGGCATTGAGGGGGGCGTCACTGCACTTGTATAAAGTGCGCGCCCAGAATGCTTCCGGCCATCGGATGCACTGAGAATCGGAGTCCTTACTTCCATGCCCCCCACATGCAGGAAAGGACTCCGAACTTGCGTCGGCAGCCATCATCTGGCGCAACTCTTAGAAGACGCACCAGACGGAAAGCACATTGAAAAAAGGGTTTGAGACGCAGGATTTCTCCGTCAGGTCGAGCCACACCCGTAGTACATGGAAGGCCGCAGCGGAGGTTGGGTCTTTGATATGTGCTAATAAATAGAAGTGGTGGAGGCGGGGAGAATCGAACTCCCGTCCGAAGAAACCAACGACAGAGAGCTTTCATGCTTTTCCCAGGTTCATCTTTGTCTCGTCAGCGTCGCTTAGAACGGGCGAAGACGCGAAACCGACCAGCCTGATTGATCTCGTCATTGCCGTACAGACGGAACAGCTTTGACCAGCCTACTGTGCGACGATTGGTATCCGCCCGTAGGCGAAGCGGAAGCAATCGGCTACTTAATTAATTAAGCAGCAAGCGCGAATTGAGGTTCGGCACTTATAGTTTTGTGAGCGATTACGGGTGTCCACACCCCGGCATGCCTCTCTGCCACTAGCAACCCCGTCGAAACCATGACGCCCCCACTTGGTGGAGCAGCTTCGCGTTGCATCTGCAGCGCTATCAAAGAACTCTATTGATTATAGACTCTCTCGCTACCGTCACGAGACCTCCACGCCGGAGGCTCGGCTCTTGAAGTGGCGACCAGCTTTCGCCAGACCAGATTCCCGCCGACGCACTCTATCTCGACATCGATCCCTGGCACCGCACTTCGCCCTTCACCGTCGAATACAGACTTTTCCTGCTTGGGGTAATTGCGACGCACTACAGCGCGGCTTTCTCCAGATCCACATTCATCCAGTCCCCATGCTCGATCGCCACCCGGATCTGCGCCGGCGTCCGCCCCTTCTTCGTCTGCTGGTAGCTGAAAACCGCCTCTTTCATACAAGTCGAGCAAGCCGCCCCGTGCGTACCCTCAAAGCAGGAGTGCAGGCTATTGTGCCCCATCTCCCGGTCGCACCGGCAGTAGCAGGGCTCCTGGTGCAGCACCCCGGGGATCTTAGCCGCCATCTTGTAAGCCGTTACCTGATACGCATGTGCAAAGTAAGGCCCGGTCAGCTGCTGCCCACTCATCACCGCCGGAAGCACCTTCGTCGGCGCACTCGCGTTATAAGCCGGAACATCGTCAGCCGGGTTCGACCACTGCGCGGAAGCCGCCAGAACCACCAACCCCAGGCCCATCACACCCAAAAGCTTCTTCATACCCATAATCATAGTCCCACTCGCAAAAAAAAGGCGGCATGAACGGTGCTCAGTCCATGCCGGGAGGCCAGTGACGCAACTTATGTCGTCTCCGTCTGGGAGACGAAACCTTCGGAGTACCCTTTACTCCTGAACAAAAGATAGCACCACTTCCAGAAAAAATCTACTTCAATCCATATTCTTCTTCCAGCCGTATACTTTTTTTCACAATCTAGCCCCCATGCAGCGCCTCCAGATCATCCACCATTGCCGCGTCCTTGCGGGAAATCCCGCCCACATCATGCGTCACCAGGCCCAGTCGCACCCGGTTGTAACGAATATCGATATCTGGATGGTGCCCGGCAGCCTCCGCCATCGCCGCCACCTCGTTCACAAATTTCATCGCCGCGACGAAATCTGCAAACATCCATTCCCGCACCAGCAGCCCGTCCACCATCTTCCAGGCCGGTCTTTTCACCAGCAAATCCGCAATCTCATCAACAGTCAGTCGTTTCATACCGCGATCCTACGTCATACCCCTGTGCCAATGCATCCTGCGCCTGCGGCCGGCACAAACTGCGTGAAACCGGAGTCCCCGAAAGCCGCGCAATCTCCATCCGCAGCTCACTCCAACGCTCCAGTGGAATCCTCAAAAACACCTGCACCAACACCGGATCGAACTGCCGTCCCGCGCACCGTGCAATCTCCGCACTGGCATCCTCAAAACTCCGCCCTTTCCGATAAGGCCGGTCGCTCGTCATCGCATCCAGCGTATCTGCGATCGCAAAAATCCTCGCCCCCAGCGGGATATCCTCCCCCGCCAATCCTCGCGGATACCCGCTTCCATCGAAACTCTCCTGGTGCGCATAAACAATCTCACTCGCATCCCGCAGGAATGGAATTTTTCGCACCATGTCATATCCCCGCTGGCAATGCTCCCGCATGATCGTCATCTCCGCATCATCCAGCTTGCCTGGCTTCAGCAGAATCGCATCCGGCGTAGAAATCTTCCCAACATCATGCAGAAACGCCCCTCGTGCGATCACTCGCAACTCATCCGCATTCAACCCCAGCGCCCGCGCCAGCTCAATCGTATAAGCCGTCACCCGCCGCGAGTGCCCTTCGGTCTCCGCATCCCGCAGGTCCAGCGCGTCACCCATCGCCTCGAGCGTCGTGTCATAGCTTCGTTCCAGGTCCTGCATCGTAGCCCGCAGCCGCCCCGTCCGCGCCGACACAATCTCCTCCAGGTTCTGCCGATACGTCGAGCTCTGCCGCTTCAATCGTCCATGCTCCACCGCCCGCGTCACCACCCCCAGCAGTTGCGACCGCTCAAACGGTTTCAGCAGATAATCGATCGCTCCCCGCCGAAAGGCATTCGTCGCCACGTGAATATCATGCACCGCCGTAAACATCACCACCGGTGTCCCCGGGTAGTCCACCCCAATCCGATCCAGCAGACTCAGCCCATCCACCTCCGGCATCATCACATCCGACATCACCAGGTCGTAAGCCCCGTCTTCCTTCAACTGCTGCAGCGCCTCCTGCGCCCCACCCGCCATCGTGGTCGTATACCCGCTCCGCTCCAGCAGCTCCGCCACAATTCCGCGAACCGCCGCCTCATCATCCACAACTAAAATCCGTTCGTGCGGCATAAGTCCCCCTGACCCCTACATCGGTCCAGCCGCGCGAAAACGTGAAGCCTAACCGGCCTCCTTCTCTCGCCTCCGCGTCGCCCACCCTTCCTTATTCACCTGCCGCGACCGCCCAAACGCCAGCGCCCCCCCCGGCACCTCCTCCGTAATACAAGATCCCGCCGCCACATAAGCCCCCGCTCCCACCGTCACCGGCGCCACCAGCGTAGAGTCCGACCCCACAAACGCCCCATCGCCAATCCGCGTCACATGCTTCGCCACCCCGTCATAGTTACAGGTAATCGCTCCCGCCCCAATATTCACCCCCGCCCCAATCACCGCATCCCCCAGGTAATTCAAGTGGTTCGCCTTCGACCCCTTACCCAGCGTCACCTTCTTCGTCTCCACAAAATTCCCCACATGCGCCCCCTCGCCGATCCGGCTTTCCGGCCGCAAATGCGCATACGGCCCCAGGATCGCGCCATCGCTGACCTCCGCCCCATCCAGCACGCACCCGTTCCGCACCACCACCCCATCGCCCAGCGTCGAGTTCTGCACCACCGCATACGACCTCACCCGGCACTCATTCCCAATCCTCGTCGCACCCAGCAGCTGCACATAGGGCTCGATCACCGTATCCGCCCCCACCGTCACCTCTGCGTCGATTACGCACGTATCCGGCCGAAAAATCGTCACTCCCTGCGCCATCAGCTTCTTCGCCGCCAGCGCCCGCATCGCCTGGTCCAGGTGCATCATTTCGGCAATCGTATTCGCCCCCAGCACCTCATCCACGCTCTCCGCCTTCACCGCGACCACACGTTCTCCATCCGCCACCAGCATCGCCGCCACATCCGTCAGGTAGAACTCCCCATGCGCATTGTTGGTGGAAAGCAAATCCAGCTTGCCAAACAAAGCCGCCGTCCTGAAGCAATAGATCCCCGAGTTGATCTCCGGCGCCCCCATCTCTTCCGCCTTCAACGACTTCTGCTCCACAATCGCCGTCACCGCCACACTCTCCCCGCGCATCACCCGCCCATACCCCGTCGGATCCGGCGGCACCGCGGTCAGAATCGTCATCGCCGCTCCTTCCCGTAGATGCACCTCGCAAACTTCGCGAATGGTCTCTACCCGAATCAGCGGCACATCCCCACTCAACACCAGCAGATTCTCCGGAACATTATCGCCCGACGCCGCAAAGTAAGCCTTCACCATCTGCAGCGCATGCCCCGTCCCACGCTGCTCCGCCTGCATGACAAACTTGACCCCCGTAGCCGCCACCGCCGCCTTCACCCGCTCCGCCTCATGCCCCACGATGCAGTAAATCCTCTCCGCCGGCACCACCGCCTTCGCCGCCGCCAGCACATGCAGCAGCAGCGCCCGCCCGCCTATCTCATGCAGCACCTTCGGCCTCTTCGACTTCAGCCTCGTCCCCTTGCCCGCCGCCATCACCGCAATCCCAAATCCATCCATCATCCGCCCAGTCACCTCTCACCCAGAGTATCCTGAACCCATGCCGAAACCCATCATCCTCACCATCCTCGACGGCTGGGGTTACCGCCCCGAAACCCACGGCAACGCCATCGCCCAAGCCCGCAAGCCCACCTACGACCGCCTCCTCCGCGAATATCCCAACACCATCCTCCGCGCCTCCGAGCACTTCGTCGGCCTCCCCGACGGCCAAATGGGCAACTCCGAGGTAGGCCATCTCAATCTCGGCGCCGGCCGCATCGTCCGCATGGACATGACCCGCATCGACACCGCCATCGCCGACGGCAGCTTCTTCACCGACCCCACCCTCCTCCGCGCCATGCAGCTCGCCCAGCAAAAAGGCCGCGCCCTCCACCTCATCGGCCTCCTGTCTGACGGCGGCGTCCACTCCCACCAGCGCCACCTCTACGCCCTCCTCCGCCTCGCCAAACAGCAGGGGATCGACCGCACCTTCGTCCACGCCTTCATGGACGGCCGCGACACCATGCCCACCAGCGGCTTCCTCTATATGGAGCAGCTCCTCCAGCAGTTCCGCGAGATCGGCATCGGCCAGCTAGCCTCCGTCTCCGGCCGCTACTTCGCCATGGATCGCGACCTCCGCTGGGAAAAATCCCGCCAGGCCTTTGAAGCCATGGTCACCGGCACCCCCCCCGGCGGCCAGGCCCAGGACCCCCTCGCCCGCATCCGCGAGCACTATTCGAACGCCATCACCGACGAGTTCATCCCCCCCTTCACCATCGACGGCAAAGACAACAAACCCATCGGCCTCATCCAGGATGAAGACATCGTCATCAACTTCAACTACCGCGCCGACCGCGTCCGCCAGATCACCCGCGTCCTCACCCGCACCTCAGGCCTCAATCAGTCCATGGGCCGCGACCTCCCCAAAGCCGCCGAGCTCGACGCAGAAATCCCACCCCAGTCCCTCCCGCAGCGCATCCACTATGTCTGCATGACCCGCTATGACCCTGCCTACAAACTCCCCATCGTCATCCCCGCCGAATCCATGGACAATCTCCTCGCCAACGTCATGGCCGTCTCCAACCTCCGCAACCTCCGCGTAGCCGAGACCGAAAAATACGCCCACGTCACCTATTTCTTCAACGGCGGCATTGAAAAACCCTTCGCCGGCGAAGACCGCGAACTCGTCGCCTCGCAAAAAGTAGCCACCTACGATCTTGCCCCCGAAATGTCCGCCCCCGGCATCGCCGACACCGTCATCAAGGCCCTCACCGACACCGCCTTCGACGTCATCATCGTCAACTTCGCCAACGCCGACATGGTAGGCCACTCCGGCAAAATGGAACCCACCATCCGCGCCGTCGAAACCGTCGACACCCAGCTAGGCCGCATCTACCAGGCCATCAAGCAGCACGGCGGCAGTATGCTCATTACCGCCGACCACGGCAACGCCGAACTCCTCATCGACCCCGCCACCGGCGGCCCCCACACCGCCCACACCACCAACCCCGTCCCCTTCATCCACGTCTCCGACGAAAAAAATATCACCCTGCGGGAAGGCGGCAGCCTCCGCGACCTGAGCCCCACCCTCCTAGCCATGCTAAACATCCCCCAGCCCGGCCAGATGTCCGGCGGCAACCTCCGCATCTTCCCAAACCCATAGCCAACCCTATGATTCGACAGCAACCGCCGTCATTCTGAGCGCAGCGAAGAATCTCCGTATTGGCTTTTGCCGTTGTTGTTGCCGTCGCTTGTTCTCTTGTTTGTCATTCCCGAAGGGAATCTGCGTTTGCTCTTGCCGTTGCTTTTGCTCACGAAAAGCTCCTGCTTTTGAGGGTTGCTGGAAAAGCAGCTGTGCTTAAGGGCACGGCTTCAGCCGTGCCATAAGGGCTTTGGGTGTAGTGCGGCTTTAGCCGCTGAGGTACGCTCCGCTGGAAATCCGCGAGTTCTCTCAACTTCTTTAGGGAGTGTCTGACGAATCGCTGGCGTCGTGGCCCCAAAATCTCACCACCTCTGCGGCCCCCAGCGTTGAGTTTCCTGCAAAACCTCAGTGGGAATCAAAATCTCGTCATAAAGCCGAGGTACTAACCGATCAAAATTTATAAGAATCAAGTGAAGTGTCCGCGACACGATCACGCCGGAATCAACCCGCTCCTACGGAAGCCGTCACCTGTCTGCACATCCTCGAGCAACCCCTCGACGCCGCTCCAAGAGAGTTTGAAAGGCCAGCCTGTCTAGACCCAGCAGACAGCGTGCCTCTTTCGCTGACATTTGTTCAGACCGAAAATTAGCAACGGAGATCGCCTCCAAAGCCTCTCGTCCCGCATCTACATGTGAGGCCAAGTCATCCGGCAACTCCACCGTAATCGTCTTGCTAGCTACCTTAAACCGAACCCAGCACAGTAACCACCCCCCCGGGCGTCTTCCTGAACCCATGCACCACCACGCCTTCCGCACTCACATGCCGCACGGTCATAGCATCCTTCGTCAGTTCCAGATGCGTGAACCCATACACCTGCGCCGCAAACGGCCCACGTTCCGCCTCACTCACCTTTAGCACGTAGCTCTGCGCCCCGCCCGCCCCCGAGCACACAAACGAGGTCGGATGCCCGGCAATCTCCAGGTGCTGCAGGTCATGGTCATGCCCAGCCAGATAAAGATGTACGCCATGTTCCTTGAACAGCGGCGCCCAATCCTTGGCCAGTACCGGATGATCCCCGTGCGGCCCATTGGAAAACACCGGATGATGCCCAATCACGGTAAGAAACGGTGTCTTCCGCGGCTTCGCAAGCTCCAGCTTCAACCACGTCATCTGCTCCGCCACCTGCTCCGGCGTCAACGTGTAATCCACCCCGTTCTCCTTCCGCCGGTTCGGCACATTACTGTCAAGCGCAATCACCGTCATCAAAGGGTCCCGGGCAGGGAAGTGATAGCTGTACCACAGCGCCGGCTGCACCCACCGCGTCCCGCCACGCTTCGCATACGCCAGCCCCGCCGCCACCTTGTCCACCGGCATCACCTGGTACTCGTGGTTGCCCATCACGCTCGTCACCGGGCAGGCAAACACATCCTTCGGATACATGTCTTCAAACTGAGTCTTCCAACGCGGATCGTCCGCCCCACCCGGCAGCGGCCCATAAAAACTATCCCCCAGCATCAGCAGCGCCTCGGTCTTGAGCTTGTTTTCCCGCACATAAGCAGCCATCGCCCCGGCCACCGCCCGTTGCGCCTTCTGATCTTCATACCAGCCCCAGTCCCCCAGGATCAACGCATGCCTGGCCCCCGCCTCCGCAGCCACACCCATCCCAAAGGCCGCCCCACCCGCCAGCAGGCTAAACGCAAAACTACGCCTTAGAAAGTCCCGCCGATCCAATCCCTCGTTCATACACGCTATGACGGAACCAGCCCCAAACAAGTCTCCCGCCCAACCCTCATTTCGTCCGCCACCTCTGCACAACTCTTGGAGCAACCATGAAAGTAACTCCAATCGAATGAAGATTTTGCCTCGAAATGGGGGGAGGGCACCCCCAGCACGATCGGCCCCCCTAGAACTCCCGCCGCCCTTCCATCGCCCGCGTCATCGTCACCTCGTCCGCATACTCGATATCGCTCCCAGCCGGCACTCCCGTCGCAATCCGCGTCACCTTCACACTCTTCACCCGCCGCATCTCCCCCGCCAGATACACCGCCGTAGCCTCCCCTTCGGTCGTCGGCGAGGTAGCCAGAATCACCTCATCCACCTCTCCCAGGCGAGTCAGCAGATTCCCAATCCTGAGCTGCTCCGGCCCCACCCCCCCAATAGGAGAAAGCGTCCCATGCAACACGTGATAGACCCCGTTGTAGCTCCGCGTCTTCTCCACCGTGGCAATATTCGTAGGCTCCTCCACCACGCAAACCAGCCGATGATTCCTCGTAGCACTCGTGCAGTAGCCACAAGGATCCACATCCGTAATGTTGTTACAAACCGAGCAAAGCCGCAGATGCTTCTTGATCTCACGGATCGCCTCCGCCAGCTTCACCGCATCCTCATCCGGCGATCGGAGCACGTGAAAAGCCAACCGCTGCGCTGTCTTGGTTCCAATCCCAGGCAGCTTCCGCAGCTCCTCGATCAACCGCGCCATAGGCTCCGCAAACCGCGCGTTCAAAACCCCATCCCACTCATCAAACCAGCCATATCATTTTGCGAAGCCTCATCCGCCTTCCGCCCCGCGGCATTCACCGCAGCGACGATCAGGTCCTCCAGCAGCTCCAGATCTTTCGCCGTAGCCCCCATCACGGTAGGCTCGATCCGCAGCTTCAGCACCTCCTTCTTGCCGTTCATCCGCACTGTCACCAGGCCGCCACCACTTTGCCCCTCCACCGTGGTCGCCTCCAGTTTCGCATCCATCTCAGCCCGCATCGTCGCAGCCTGCTCCATCATCGCGCCCATCTTTGATAAATCCATCACAGCTCCTGTCTAATCCTGCCCACTCAAATCGATAACCGTCGAAATCTCAGCATCGAAGAGCCGCTGAGCTTCCATCACCATCGGATGCTCCATCGCCTTTGCCTTTGCCGACCCACTCGCTGCCTTCTTTGGCTTCTTTGTCCCAGTCTCTGTCGTCCGCGATCCAGTCAGCAAAGCGATCTTCAAGACTCCAGCCTCACGCAGGATCCCACGAACAATCTTTTCCGCCTCCGGATTCACATGCACAGGCAGCATTGTCTTCGAGAGCTCCGTCTGCACCCGCGCTTCACCCGCGGCTAAAGTCCACACCGCGTCCTCCATCGCATCCGCCGCACCACTCTGCTTCGCCGCCCGCAGACCTTCTACCACGCGCTTCTGCAGCAGCCCCGCTTCATCCCCATCCTCAAACACAGGGGAGGGAATCACCACATCCTGCATCTCTTCCACACGCTCCTCGTCAGCCGAGGGCACAACGAGTGGCACAGGTGCAGGCAAAACGACCGGCTCCGGCACAGCCACCGGCGACGTATCCAGCTTCACCGGTTCCGGCACAACCACCGGCGCGCTCACCCCCACAACCACCGGCGCAGCACTCGCAACCGGCACAGCCGACGCAACCGGCACTGGTGCAGTCACAGCCGGCGCAGCGCTCACAGGAGCAACCGCATGGCCACCCTGCACATTGCCATAGCTTCTCCGGCTTTGACTCTGCTCAAACGGCGAAGGCGCCTGCTTCTGCTCCACCACGATGTTCGTAGAAACAGCCGCTGCCGGCCTACTCAAAGCCGCAACAGGAGTGCGCGCCGTTCCACCCATCGCACTCAACACCTCTTCCACCGGCAGCAGCCGACGTAGATGCACCAGCTTCAGCAGCCCCAGCTCAAAATGGAACCGCTGCTCCTGCCTGTAACCCAACTCATCGAAGGTCCGCAGCAGCACCTGCAAAAACCGCGTCAGCTCTTCCTCACTAAACAGCGCGGCTGTCCGCGCCGCCCGCTTCTGCTCTTCCGGGGAGATCTGCAGCAATCCCGTCCCTGCCCCATCGCCATGTTCCGCCGTCATCCCGGCGATCTTCGCGATCACGCAGCTACGCAAGTACCGTACCGCTTGCCGGGCCAGTTGAGCTGGGCTGTTACCCGCGTCGAGCAGCTCATTGGCAAGCGTCATCACCTCCGCCGAACGATTCCCATCCACCGCCTGCATCAGCCGCTCGTACACCGCGTTCGATACGGTTCCCATCAACTCCCGTATCTGTCCCGCATCCAGCTTCGCCTTCCCATCATGGGTCGGAGCGCTCGCAATCGCCTGGTCCATAATGCTCAGCGCGTCCCGCATCGACCCATCACCAGCTTCTGCCAGCAGGTTCAGCGCACCCTCATCCGCATTGACACCTTCATGCTCGGCGATACCCCGCAACTCCCCGAGAATATCCACCAGCTTCACCGCATGAAAGCTGAAGTGCTGGCACCGCGACCGCACCGTCTGGGGAATATCCTCTGGCTGCGTCGTCGCCATCATGAACACGATATGATCCGGCGGCTCTTCCAGCGTCTTCAGCAGGGCGTTGAACGCTGCATCCGTGATCTGGTGCGCCTCATCCAGGATATAAATCTTGTAGCGATCCCTTGACGGCCGATACCGCGCCGCATCCCGCAGCTCCCGTATCTCGTCGATTCCACGATTCGTCGCAGCATCAATCTCGATGACATCGACCGAATTCCCCGCCCGAATCTCCGTGCAGCTCTCACACACCTCGCACGGCTCCGCATTCGGCCGCAGCGCGCTGCCAATCGTGTTCCGGCAATTCAACGCACAAGCCAGAATCCGCGCAATCGTCGTCTTACCAATCCCACGATGCCCACTGAAAATATACCCATGCGCAATGCGATCCTGCCGCAGCGCGTTCATCAGCGTCACCGTTACGTGATCCTGCCCAGCCACATCCGCAAACCGCTGTGGCCGATACTTCCTCGCCAATACCTGATAACCCATCTACACCATTCTACTTCCCGCTGTAAGCCGTCTTCATATACTTCCTCGCAGTGTCGGCCTGCGTCTGATCCCCACCCCCAGACGATGCCTTCTGGTACTCCGCAATCGCCCCATTCCGATCATGCAGCAGATCGAGCATCTCCCCCGCGTTCAAAAATGCCCGTTTACGCAACCAATCCGAGCAGTTAGGCTGGTCGCTCGCCTCTAGATAATGCTTCGCCGCGTCCGTGACATCGTTCTGCCCCCGTTCCGTGTCCGCCAGCCCAAACCAAGCCATCTGCAACCGCGGATCGACGAAATACCCTGGCTTCCGCGCATCCGCCAGTACCTGCTTGTAAATCAGAATAGCTCCCGGTCCATCCCCCTTGTCTTTGGTGAGATTCGCCTCCTCCAGCCGAAAAAGGTAGTCATGTGGAAACTGTTCCGCCAACCCATGCTGTACCGCCAGGGCCTCCGCATAGCGCCCATCATGCCGCAGAAACAGTGACAACGTCGTCCGTGACTCGACATTGGTCGCGACCCCTCTTGCCGCGGAAATCCGTAATAGCGCCAGGCCCTTCTCCTTGTTTCCTCCCACTCCCGCGATCCCAACCATCATCCGCACCATCCTGGGCAGGCTCGCCACCGCAAACTGCTGAATCCCAATCGCAAGGTTCGCATCCGCATAATCAGGATCGATCTTCAACACCGCCTCGGAATCATTCCGCGCCGCCAGCCCCTGCCGTGCCGCCGCAAAGTAGCTATGGTCCGCCAGCGTGATGAACGCAGCGTGCAGCCCCCGCGCGTACCCCCGCGCAAAATAAGCGTCTTTATCCTGCGGATTCTTCTTCACCCGGTCATCCACCAGAGTCACCACTCTGTTGGTTAAATCCTCAATCCGCCGCCGCGTCTCTTCCGGCACATCCACGCGCCGTTGCGTCGTCAGAAACGAGTCCCGCGCATAGTACGTGGTATCCAGCAGATCCTGGTGGTAGAGCTCCTTGAAGATTGTCACCATCAGCACATACCCAGATGCCATCGGATCATCCGGATGCGCTTTCAGCACCTGTTCGAAGCGGCTCAGCGCCCCATCATAATCGAGATTGTAAAAATGGACGTACGCATCCTTCACCAGCGGATCGAAATTCAACGGATCCGCATGCGACACGCCCTGCGCATTCACTCTCGCGCAGCCTACCAGCAACATGAGTACAAGCCACCACCGATCCATCTTCATATCTCGTTAGACGCGTTCCCGGCTCCGGCGGTCGACCACCTCGTACACTATACTCGCAGCCTGAGGCCGTGCACCCGTGACCCGCTTCGAACTCCTCCGTCTTCTTATCAGCCAGGCCCGCACCAATGGCTTCGAGCTTCGCAAGTGGTATACCACCCGCCTCGGCCTCCCGTGGCAAAGCACACGCCACGCCACCGAGATGCTGGCTGCCGAGCGCCGTTACTACGCCCTCCTCTTCTCTCATGATTTCGCCCGGCATTTCTGGAAAGCGGGTGAAAAAATCACCTTCCTCGTCCCTTCCCAGACCTTCCTCCGCACCAAGCCCGATGGCTCCATTGCCACCGTCAATCGCAAAGCCTACACCCGCCGCTCCGGCCGTGAGGATGTCTGGCGATACCACCTCCGCGAGCTCGCCGCCGCCGAAGAGCCACTCAAATACATGCGCAAATACCTGCGAATCGAAGACGAAATGTCCGAAGACGGTTAGGAACGTTTACTTTGAACCCAGCTCTTTGAGTCCCAGCAGTGCTGCCTTCACATGGTCCCCATCCGGATCCATCGTCAGATAAACCTTGTACTCCGCTACCGCTTCGTCGTTCTTCTTCATCTTCGCCGCCGCCCCCGCCAGCAAAAAATGCGCTTCCGGGTCGTCCGCCACGGAGGCCACCGCATCCTTGGCCCGCAGGTACGCCGCATTAAAATCACCCGTACTCGCGTAGTAGCGGGAAATCTCCAGGTCTTGCGCCTCGCGCGTGTCCTTGTCTTCCACCTTCGGCAAATGCTTCCTCACAAAGCGACTGGAGCCTCCTGTCGAGGTTTTTTTCGACCGGTCATCCTCACCGTCCGGCGGCATGGAGTCTGCATCCGACGACGAGGATGACGACGACGACGACGAACTGGACGAAGACGAATCCGCAGAATCCCCACCGGCTGGCGCTGGCTTCGCACCTTGCGCAGGGTCGGGGGCAGCGCTCTCACCGGGAAACGGGAACTTCTCAGCCGGAGCAGTCGCAGGCGTCACGGGTGCGCCGGGCGTATCGCCGGGGAACGGAAACTTCTCGGTCGTCGTTGCTGGCGGAGCCGCCGTCACCGTACAAGGCTGTTTCTTCGTCGGCACGCAAGGCGCTGTCGTCAAGGGCGGTGGAGGAGGAACGTACTGCTGGCCCCACGCAACCCCGCCCGTTACACCCCCCAGTACACCCGGCACAACCAGGATACTGAGCCACAACCTCGTCTTTGCTACACTCACACTCATTCGTTAGCTCATCCTATTTGACGACGAACCACCTTACAAGTTGTCCGGAATCCACCACAGCATGCCATCCACTCTCATCATTCGCTCCTCCAATATCCACGCCGCCGGCTGCTACACCACCCGTCCCATCCGGAAAGGCCGCGTCGTCTGCGAGTACGAAGGGCCCCGCATGTCAAAGGCGGAGGCCGACAAACGTTACGCCGATCGCCACGTCACCTACCTCTTCGGCGTAGGCAAGAAGAACGTCGTCATTGACGGTTTCGGCGCTCCCATGTTCATGAATCACTGCTGCGAACCCAACTGCGAAACCGAGGAGCGCGATGCACGCATTTTCGTCATCGCGCTGCGAGATATTGCCGCCGGCGAAGAACTCGTCTACGAGTACAACCTCTATGACTCTGACGATGCCGCCCAGGATTGCTACTGCGGCACCCCCTCCTGCCGCGGTACCATGTTCGCCCCGGCGGAACTGGCCCGCCGCGCCCGCCTCGCCCGCCAAAAGGCGCAAAAGTAGTCGCAGACCTTTGGTTTATTGCGGTGGAAGCGTGTGGCTTCAGCCCCACGAATAGGGCTGACAAAGCAGATTTGGTTAGGGGCACGGCTTGAGCCCTGCCATAAGCATTCTGGATGCAATGCGGCTTCAGCCGCTGAGGTACGCTCCGCTGGAAGTTTGCGAGCATTTCAGCATTCCCTTCAGCCCGGGCTTTTCATTCAGGTCTCCCGCAAGACGAAAGAATTCGTCACAAACTAAGCTCGTAGCTCGTACATCAGGAACTTCCACCACCTACCCCTCGTATCATCTAAGGCAAGCGAAAGCCGGAGAAACTATCATGTCCACTACCTTCTGTCCCCAGTGCGGCAAGCCCCATCCAGAAGGGGCGGCGTTCTGTCCCGCCTGCGGAGCGTCCATTCCTGCCTCCACACAGGCCCCATTCGTCGCCCGTCGCATTGTCCGCCCGCGTAGTCCGCGTATGATCGCAGGCGTTTGTTCCGGCGTCGCCATCCATTTCGGCTGGGACATCGCACTCGTCCGCATCCTCTATGCCGTGTTCGTTTGCCTGACCTTCTTCACCGGAGTCATCCTCTATCTGGCCGCCTGGATTTTCCTCCCGGATGCTCCATACGCCTTACCACCCGCCATCACTCCGTCGTAAGAGGCTGCTGAAAAAGTCCATTCGGATTAGCGTGGGGCTTCAGCCCCACGAATAACTTCGATGGAATGGATAGGGCCTCAGCCCCGGGGTCTTCGCTCGGAGTGGCAATCACTCGTTCTTCAGCACCCCCCGAGGCCCGTCCCCAATTGCAGGTCGCGCCGCAGCACGAAGCAATAGCTCCGCAATCTAAAATAATGGCAATGCATAACTCTCGGCCGTTCCGCTACGTAGACCGCAATCTGTACTGCGATCAGACCCCCCTGGCCACCCTCGCCCAGACCTACGGGACTCCCCTCTACGTGTACTCCGCCTCACACCTGCTCTCGCGCCTTGCTCTCTTCCAAAACGCCTTTGCCGACGCTCCCCACACTATCTGCTTTGCCGTCAAAGCCAATTCGTCGCTCGCGATCCTGAAGCTTCTGGCTGCACACGGAACCGGCTTCGACATCGTCTCAGGCGGGGAACTCGCGCGGATCGAACACGCCGCTCCAGAAGCCATGTCGAAGGTCGTTTTTGCCGGTGTAGGCAAGCAGATTCCAGAGCTGGACGCCGCCTTGAAGGCAGGCATTCTCCTCTTCAACGTCGAGTCTGAAAGCGAACTCGCCCTGCTCGCACAGCGCGCCGAACTCCTCGGCATCCCCGCCCCGTTCTCCCTGCGAGTAAACCCTGACGTCTTTGCCGAAACCCACCCCTACATCTCCACCGGCCTCAGCGCCCACAAGTTCGGCATCGACATCAACCAGGCCCGCCGCATCTATCGTTCGGCAGCCAATTCCAAATGGCTTATCCCGAGAGCCGTTTCCGTTCACATCGGTTCGCAAATCCGCGCCGTCGATCCTTTTGGGGCGGCACTCGATCGTGTAGCCACTCTCATCCAGCAACTGAAAGAAGACGGAGTCGTCCTGACGCACCTCGATGCCGGAGGCGGTCTGGGCATCGAGTACACCGCAGCCCCCTTCGACCCGGAAGCAGCGGTTGCGGAGTACGCCCGCCAGATTCTGGATGCCTCACGCTCCCTCGGCCTTCACCTCCTCCTGGAGCCCGGACGCTTCCTCATCGCACAGGCCGGCGCCCTCATCACGTCTGTCCTGAATGTCAAACGGAACGGCGACAAAACCTTCGTCATCACGGATGCAGGCATGAACGATCTGATCCGCCCAGCCCTCTACCAGGCCCACCATGAGATCATTCCCCTCATCGCGTCCTCTGAAGCTCCCGTCCAGGTCGACATTGTCGGCCCTGTCTGCGAGTCGGGAGACTTCTTCGCCCGCGACCGCCAACTCCCCCCAGTCCAACCTGACGATATCCTGGCAATCCTTGACACGGGCGCCTACGGAATGACCCTCACTTCCAACTACAACACGCGTCCGCGCCCCCCGGAAGTTCTGGTCGACGGCACTGCGAGCCGCCTGATTCGGCGCCGCGAGACCCCAGCAGACCTCTTCGCTCCGGAAATAAGCGAGGGGGCTTGACAAATAATCCTCCCACAGACCCCCGTCACGGCAGAAGCGTCAAAGATCACGAGTTGCAGCGAACAAGCTAAGTCGTTTGTTTTGAAGATTTTGCGCAAAAGGGTGCCGGGGGGGGGGAGTACCTGCTAGAATCCGAAGGTCGCGCTCCCCAAGCGCAGTCTTACCCAGAGGGAACATCATGTCCGGCCATAGTAAATGGGCAACAATCAAGCACAAAAAGGGCGCCACCGACGCCAAGCGAGGCAAGATCTTCACCCGGCTGATCAAGGAGATCACCATCGCCGCCAAGTCCGGCGGCGGCGACCCCGACGGAAACCCTCGCCTCCGCACCGCCATCCTTGCCGCAAAAGCCGAAAACATGCCCGCTGACAACATCAAGCGTGCAATCCAGCGCGGCACCGGCGAGCTCGAAGGCCTCTCCTACGACGAGATCACCTACGAAGGCTACGGCCCCGGCGGAGTAGCCCTCATCGTAGAAGTCCTCACTGACAACAAAAATCGTGCCGTCAGCGAAATTCGCCATGCCTTCTCCAAAAATGGCGGCAACCTGGGGGCTGAAGGCGCCGTTTCCTGGATGTTCTCGAAAAAGGGTGTCATCTCTATTGAGAAGAGCGCCGCATCAGAGGACAAGCTTATGGAAATTGTTCTCGAATCAGGAGCCGAAGACCTCAACGATGAAGGCGAGACTTGGGAAATCCTGTGTGACCCCGCGGAATTCGAAGCCGTAACGAACGCGCTCAAGGCCGCCAAAATTCCTACCGAAACTGCCGAAGTTACAAAGATCGCAAGCACCTACACCAAGCTCGAGGGTCCTCAGGCAAATGCCATGATGCGTCTGCTCGAAACCATAGAAGATCTTGACGACACCCAGAACGTCTACTCCAACTTCGACTTCGACGAAGCTGCGATGGCTGGCTAATTAACAGATGAACACCAGATCCGCTAGTTTATTCCTTGCTCTTCCTCTGCTTGCCTGCAAGCTGCACGGCCAAGATGTTGAGAACCCTCTCGACTCCGCATCATCTCATCAGCCCCACGACTATTCAGTTTTTGTTCAAGGCGGGACTGGAGTCACGGACAACCGCGACGGTTTCAAGTTTTTCCTCGCAGGCGTCCACGCAGGCCGTGTTCTCACAAATAATTACGGACCAGGCCTATTGCGGGGAAACTTCGAATACGCGGTAGAGCTGATTCCGTACTGGCAGTCGCTCACACCCATTTTCCCGCGCGTTCGGTGTGCTCAGGCTTCCAGCTCTGCGGTCATCAACTGCTCCGCTCCATTCAATGTAGGAGGAACGTTCCACGGTGTGAGCGTAACTCCCATTATTCTGCGCTGGAATTTCGCACGGCACGGCAAATTGACGCCCTGGCTGCAAGGAGCCGGAGGCGTTCTGTGGACAAATCATAAATTTCCCGCCTACGGAGATACGACCGCGAACCTCAACACTAACGGGCCAAACGGTGAGACGAGTGTGTGGAACTTTACCCCTCAGGGCGGCATCGGCCTGCACTACTTCACAAACCCACGCCGGTCCATTGACTTCAGTGCTAACGCCATCCACATCTCTTCTGCATCCCTAGGAGACCGTAATCCCGGCGTAAATGCCAGCGTGCAGTTTTCACTGGGCTACTCGTGGTGGAAATAAAGAGACGCCGGGATTCGCTTTGAACACTAACTCTATCGCCGAATGTGTTCCGAATTTCTCTGAAGGCATTGATACGTCGATTGTGCGGCAGATTATTCGTTGCATGCGGGTGGAGGGTGTCAGTCTGCTCGATTACTCAATGGACTCAGATCACAACCGCTCTGTGGTGACAATCGCAGGTCATCCGGCAGCCATCCTTGAGGCTGCTGTTAGAGCAGCTGGCAAAGCAGCGCAATTGATCGATTTGACTCGGCAGGCAGGAGTTCACCCGAGAATCGGTGCTACCGATGTTGTTCCATTTGTTCCAGTTTCTGGGATGTCGATCGCTGAAGCAGCGGTGATCGCACGGCAGGCGGGGTTGCAGATATGGCGGCGGTTTGGTGTGCCGGTGTACTTCTATGGGGCAGCGGCGGCGCGACCGGACAGGGTGCAGTTGGAGGACGTACGTCGGGGCCAGTTTGAGGGGCTGCGGGAGGCCGCGGTGAAGGATGCGGCTCGGCGACCGGATGTGGGCGGGCCGGAGCTGCACTCGACTGCGGGGGCGACAGTTGTTGGGGCTCGCAGTTTTCTGATTGCTTACAACATTTACCTAGCTGCAGGTGCGGACATATCGCATGCGCGGGCGATTGCGAGGGATGTGCGAGCGTCGTCTGGGGGGATGCAGGGTGTAAAGGCACTGGGTGTTGTGGCGAACGGGAGAGCGCAGGTGACGATGAACGTGACCGACTTTCACCTCACGCCGATGCCGAGTGTACATGCGACGGTGGAGAAGCTGGCTCGTGAGCACGGAACGTCGATTGCCGAGGGTGAGCTTATCGGGTTAATACCGGATGAAGCTTACGATCCGAATGCGATCTGGACGCGGCAGATTCCGGGATTCGATCCGGCGTTAAAGGTGCTGGAGCGACGGCTCGCTTCGCCGCTCGCGTGGCCGGAGGAATAGTTGGCGAATTTTGTCGACCTGGAGAATGTCACGGTCGTTCGTGGTGAGCGAACGGTCTTACATGATGTCAGTTTGCGGATTGCTGCGGGAGAGCAGATTGCGCTGCTGGGACCGAATGGCTGTGGCAAGTCGACGCTGCTGAAGGTGCTTTGCTGCGAGCTTTATCCGCTGGCGATGGCTGAGACTCGGGTGATGCTTCTTGGGCGTGAACGTTGGGATTTGACGGAGTTGCGCAAGCAACTTGGTGTTGTGCAGGCGGAAATTCCGGGGAAGCCGATGCTTGCGGTTTCAGGTTTTGATGCTGTGATGACCGGCTTTTTTTCTAGCTCGACTTTGTGGCCTCATCTGAAAATTTCTGACGCGATGCGGGATGGGGTGGCGGGGGTTTTGCGGAGGGTTGGTGGCGAGGGGTTGGCAGGGAAGGTGTTTGGCGAGATGTCGGCTGGGCAGCAGCGGAGGGTGTTGATAGGGAGAGCACTGGTGGCTTCGGCTGGGTGTTTGCTGCTGGATGAGCCATCCAATGCGCTGGACCTGTTTGCGCAGGCTGAGCTGCGGGAGCTGTTAGTGGAGCTCGCGGAGCAGGGAACGACCATGCTGCTGATTACACATCAACTGGCTGACATCATTCCTGCGATGAAGCGTGTGGTGATGATGAAGGAAGGACGAATCGTTGCGGATGGACAGCGGACGGAGCTGCTGACCGAGGAAAGACTGAGTGAGCTTTTTGGGAAAAATGTCTGGTTGAGCGAGAGGGGTGGGTACCTGCACGCGTGGTAGTCATGGTCTGGTGGGCGGTGGGATGACACCGGTGTGGAGGCGGACCAGTTCGGGTTCGGGCAGGGTGCGGGGGCCGAGGACGGCGATGCGAGGGAGAGGGCCGCGAACCATGGCGACCTCGTCGCAGGCGTAGAGGCGAGGGCAGGCCTGGCAATCCTTGTAGATCTTATCTGGCAGGGTGGTGCGGTCGGCGGTGCGGAAGCCGAAGTGGAAGAAGAAGTCCGGGATGCGGGTGAAGAGGCAGACGCTGGCGACACCCTGGTATTCGGCTTCATCGATTAGAGCTTGGAGGAGTTTGCCACCTGCACCTTGTCCTTTGGCTTCTGGCTTGACGACGATGGAGCGTACCTCGGCGAGGTGCGGACCGTAGAGGTGGAGCGCTCCGCAGCCGAGGAAGGTGCCTGCTTCCGACTCGGCGATAGCGAAGTCACGAACGTTCTCACAGATTTCTGCGTAGTTGCGACGGAGGAGGGTGCCATCATGCGAGAGGGAGTTGACGAGGTCGAAGATATTGGTGGCGTCCTGGAGGCGTGCCTGGCGCGTGTGGGTGCCGAGGGCGCGGGGGCGCGAGGAGGTGGTGGAGGTGGAGTCGGATAGTTCGACGAGAGGGATGGCTGCTGGGAAGATGCTGGTCATGTGGTGTGGTCCCTCCCTCCCCCCCTGTTTTGGGGCAAAATCTTGATTTGATTGGGCTTAGCGTCCAACTGTCTGTGAAAAGCAAAAGGGAACCGCCGTGTTGCCGGTTCCGCTTGTTTCTTATTCAACCTTCTAATTCTATTTTACAGGATTGGAGGTGGTGAATCGGCAAGTTTTTTCTGTTTGGAATGAAGGAGTTACGGGGGTTTGGGCTTGACATGGGAGTTTGCTGGTGTTTTTGCAATGGATTTCTGCAAGTGGTTCATTGGATTGGGTTTAGTGAAGAGTTAGGCGGTGAGATGAAACGCAGGGAGTTGTGAGCTGTGAGCCATGGGACGGAGCTTAGAGCTCACAGCTTAGGCTTGGGGGTTGGGCTGAGGCGGTGGCGGGCGGCGGTGAGGGCCTGGGCTACGCGGGGTCGGGCGGTGCCGCCGATTACGTCGTGGCAGTCGAGGGTGGCTTCGAGGGTGATGGCGGCGTAGAAGTCTTCGGCGAAGGCGGGGCTTAGCGTTTGGAGTTCTTCGAGGGTGAGGGCGTTGAGTTCGCGGTGGGACTCGAGGCCGAGGCGGACGGCATTGCCGATGATCTCGTGGGCTTTGCGGAAGGGGATGCCTTTGTTCGATAGGTAGGTGGCTCCGGCCATGGCGTTGAGGTAGCCGGTTTCGGCGGCGGTGCGCAGGGGGACTGGGCGGAACTTGAGGGCGGCGGTGAAGGCGGGGAGGAGTTGCAACATGCCGGTGATAGTGTCGGCAATGTCGAAGGTGGGGAGCTGGCCTTCCTGGAGGTCCTTGTTGTAGGCGAGGGGTAGGCCTTTGAGCAGCATGGTGAGGGTTGCTGTTGCACCATGAAGACGCGCGGATTTGCCGCGGATGAGCTCGGTGAGATCGGGGTTCTTCTTTTGCGGCATGGCGGAGGAGCCGGTGGAGAAAGCCTCGGGGAGGTCGAGGAAGCCAAACTCGGCTGTGGCGTGGAGGGTGAGTTCTTCTGCAAAGCGCGAGATGTGGAGGCCGAGGGTGGAGGCGGCCTGGGCGAAGTCGAGGAGGAAGTCGCGGTCGGAGGTGGCGTCGATCGAGTTGGCGGTGGGGGCGGTGAAAGCCAGGGCGTCAGAGGCGATCTGGCGGTCGAGCGCTAGGGTGGCGCCGGCGATGGCGCCGGAGCCGAGAGGGCAGAAGTTCATTCTGGTGCGGGCGTCCTGGAAACGGCTGGTGTCTCTTTCGAGCATTTCTACATAGGCCAATAACCAATGGGCGATTAAGACCGGTTCGGCGCGCTGGAGATGGGTGTAGCTGGGCATGGGGAGGCCGGCTGATCGGTCGGCCAGGTCGATGAGGCTTAGGGACCATTGCTTGAGACCGTCTAGGGTTTGGTCGATGGCGTCACGGACGAAGAGGCGCATGTCGGTGGCGATCTGCTCGTTGCGGGAGCGGCCGGTGTGGAGTTTCAGGGCGAGGTCGCCGATTTGTTTGGTGAGGGCTAGTTCTACGAAGTGGTGGATGTCTTCGGCTTGCGGGTTGGCGGCTACTAGGGCTGGGTAGTCTTGGCCGGAGGTGGTGAGGACCTGGTCGAGGCCGGCGAGCATTTGGGTTAGCTCGGGTGCGGTGAGGATGTTGGCGGCGGCTATGGTGCGAGCGTGGGCTTTGCTGGCGGCTACCTCCTGGGGGAGGAGGCGGGCGTCGAAAGGGAAGGAACGCTGCCAGGATTCGAAGAGGGGGCTGAGGGGCTCGCGGAAGCGGCCGGACCACATTTTGGTGGGTTGGGTCATTTTGGATTCCTTAGGTGCGGGACACAGAGAGCGCAGAGGTTCACAGAGGACACAGAGAAAGCCGTGCCGACAGGTGGTTAGGGCCAACATCGAACAATCTCATCACAGATTGCGCTTCAGGATGGCTGCAGTGAGTGCCGGAGACATGCGGAAATTGGTTTCCTTCAATTTGCTGAACGCGTGACGGAGGTCGGTTTCACCTAGCTTTGCTGCTTGTTCCAAAATGCCTAGGGTTCCTCGAACTTCCAAACTGAACGATTGCGCGACCTTGCGGCCTTCAGCTTCGTCCATCAACACGGTCGGGATCTTGAGGTCGAGGGCCAATTGGATTGCCTCGCGTTCGCCGGGATCTAAACGTAGCAAAGCTGGACGGCTAACTTGAGCAACGGTATGGACCGCAAACCAATGTGGCGGATGCATCATCCATTGACGGACTTTGAGTGAAGTCTTTTCGTGCTGGAACTCTTCGAGGGCGGCCGAGGGAACAAGGACCTGTTCGAATAGAATCGGCAGCAGATGAACCTCGTCAATGAGGATCAGGTAGTTAAGCGGCGTGGTGTCAGCTACGACGATCATGTTTGCTTGAGGAATCCTTCAGCGTCCTTTTCGAGGTCTTCTACTGTGTAAGCGTGGTCCCAGACTTCATGCTCTTTTAGAAAGCCATCGAACTCGTAGCGTGTTGCGAAGCCTAGCATGAGACGTGTGTGGTAGGGCGAGAACGCGCCGGAGCGGTAGCCCTCGATGGCGAAGGCTTCGAGGGCTTCGCGGGCTGGGTCGGCGTGGTGGGCTAGATCGTCGGGAAGTTGGACGGTGATCTGCATAATGCCAAGGGTAACAAAAGTGACTGCGATTCCGCCCGAGACGCTCTGGGCCTCTGTTGTGAGTGGAGGAGAGCGGGTCCTTCGTCGAGGCCCCTCGCGGTGAGGCTGCGAGGGGCCCCGCTCAGGATGGGTGGTGGCGGGTGAGGGTGTATCCCACGGCTGAAGCCGTGGGCTTAAGCGAAACTATGATGTCTTAGAAGGTGAGTAACCCCACGAAAACCGCGATGAAGCCGCGGTGATCATGGGGCACCCGGTTAGTCGGTGTCTTTTGTGCTGGTGAGTTGGGGCATTTGGGTGGATTTGGTGGGGGCCTGGATGAGGCCGGTTTGGGTGTAGATGTTTAGCTTTTCGCGGGTGTCGGCTATGTCGAGGTTGCGCATGGTGAGCTGGCCGATGCGGTCGCGGGGGCTGAAGGTGCTCTCGGTTTTTTCCATGCTGAGGCGCGAGGGGTGGAAGGTCAGGTTGGGGCTCTCGGTGGCTAGGATGGTGTAGTCGTTGCCGCGGCGTAGCTCGAGGGTGACGGTGCCGGTGATGGGGCGGGCTACCCAGCGTTGGGCGGACTCGCGGAGCATGATGGCTTGTGGGTCGAACCAGCGGCCTTGATAGAGGAGGCGGCCTAGTTTGCGGCCGTTGTCGCGGTATTGCTCGATGGTGTCCTCGTTGTGGATGCCGGTGAGGAGGCGCTCGTAGGCGATGAAGAGGAGGGCGAGGCCGGGGGCTTCGTAGATGCCGCGGGACTTGGCTTCGATGATGCGGTTTTCGATCTGGTCGGACATGCCGAGGCCGTGGCGGCCGCCGATTTTGTTGGCTTCGAGGAGTAGGGCTACGGGGTCGTAGGTTTGGCCGTTGAGCGAGACGGGTTGGCCTTCTTCGAAGGTGATGGTGACTTGCTCGGGGGGGATTGGGGTGGATTGCTGCCAGTGTGCGGCGCCCATGATGGGGGCTACGAGGTGCATGGAGGTGGTGAGGTGCTCGAGGTCTTTGGCTTCGTGGGTGGCGCCGAGGATGTTGGAGTCGGTGGAGTAAGCCTTCTCGGCGGACATTTTGTAGCCGAAGCCGGCGCGGGTCATGAAGGCGGACATTTCGGCGCGGCCGCCGAGTTCGTCGATGAAGGCCTGGTCTAGCCAGGGTTTGTAGACTTTCAAGTCTGGGTTGACGAGGAGGCCGTAGCGGTAGAAGCGCTCGATGTCGTTGCCCTTGAAGGTGCTGCCGTCGCCCCAGATGTTGACTTCGTCTTCTTTCATGGCCGTGACGAGCATGGTGCCGGTGACGGCGCGGCCGATGGGGGTGGTGTTGAAGTAGGTGACGCCGGCGGTGGTGATGTGGAAGGCTCCGGCCTGGAGAGCGGCGATGCCTTCGCGGACTAATGGGAGGCGGCAGTCGATGAGGCGGGCTTTGATTGCGCCGTACTCCAGGGCTTTTTTGGGGATGGCTTCGTAGTCGGTCTCGTCAGGCTGGCCGAGGTTGGCGGTGTAGGCGTAGGGGAGGGCGCCGTGGAGCTTCATCCAGTGGAGGGCGGCGGAGGTGTCTAGGCCGCCGGAGAAGGCTATGCCTACTTTTTGGTTCCTGGGGAGGGATTCTAGGATTACGGACATAACTGGTTCCTTGGTGGTTCGAACGGCAAAGGCGAACGCGGCGGCGCGGCGAGCTTCGCTTCGCAACGAGCGTGGCGAAAGGCTAGGGGCGTTTGGCTCCGCCGAGGAGCATGAGGAGGATGGCTTTTTGGGCGTGGAGGCGGTTTTCGGCCTGGTCGAAGACGACCGATTGGGGGCCGTCGAGGACCTGGTCGGTGACTTCTGCGTTGCGGTGGGCGGGGAGGCAGTGCATGAAGGCGGCGGTGGGTTTGGCGTGGGCCATGAGCTGCTCGTTGACCTGGTAGGGCTTGAAGATGGGGGCGCGGCGGGCGGCTTCATGCTCGAAGCCCATGGAGGTGCAGACGTCGGTGTAGACGGCGTCGGCGGCGGTGACGGCTTTGACGGGGTCGTTGGTGAGGGTGATGGAGGCGCCGGTTTGTTCGGCGATTTCGATGGCCTTGTGGATGATTTCAAGCTTGGGGACGAAGGCTTTGGGAGTGGCGACGGTGATGTGGGTGCCGAGCTGGGCGGCGGCGAGCATGAGGGAGTGGCAGACGTTGTTGCCGTCGCCGACGTAGGCGAAGTGGAGGCCGCGGGCGGAGCCGAAACGCTCTTCGAGGGTGAGGAAATCGGCGATGGCCTGGCAGGGGTGCTCGAGGTCGGAGAGGGCGTTGATGACGGGGACGCGGGAGGTGGCGGCCATTTCGAGGATGGTGTCGTGGGAGTAGGTGCGGAGGACGATGGCGGCCATCCAGCGCTCGACGTTGTGGGCCATGTCGGGGAGGGATTCGCGCTCGCCGAGAGGGGATTGGGTCTGGTCGACGAAGATGGCGTTGCCGCCGAGGGTGTTGATGCCGGCCTCAAAGGTGAGGCGGGTGCGGAGGGAGGCTTTCTCGAAGAACATGACCATCTGCCTGGCGGCGAGGGACTGGTAGAAGGCTTCGGGGGTGCGCTTGACGGTGTGGCCGAGCTCCATGAGGGCGGCGAACTCCTGGACGGTGAGGTCGGCGATGGAGACGAGGTCGCGGCCGTGGAGGCGGTGGGCGGCTTCGGCGAAGGCTTCGTCGGAGAGGAACTGGGTGGAGGGGAAGGCGAGGGTGTTGGTTGCCATTAGCGGACTCCTACGGGGGATGCGATGAGGGTGAGGATTTCGTCGAGGGCGGTGATGGCGTGGTCGATGTGGGCGCGCTCGAGGATGTAGGGGGGGAGGAAACGGAGGACGGTCTCGGCGGTGCGGTTGAGGATGATGTGGCGGGCCAGCATTTGGTTCAGGGCCTGGGTGGCGAGGTCGGGGGAGGCGAGTTCGACGCCGATCATGAGGCCTTTGCCGCGGACTTCTGCGATGCAATCGTGTTTGAGTTTGAGGGTTTGGAGCTGGGTGAGGAAGTAGGTGCCGGTGTCGGTGATGTGCTGGAGGAGGTGGGTGGATTTGATTTCGTCGATGACGGCGATGGCGGCGGCGCAGGCGAGAGGGTTGCCGCCGAAGGTGGTGCCGTGCATGCCGGGAGTGATGGCGGCGGCTGCCTTCTCGGTGCAGAGCATGGCGCCGATGGGAAGGCCGCCGGCGAGAGGCTTCGCGATGGTGGTGACGTCGGGCTGGATGCCGAAGTGCTGGTAGGCGAACCATTTGCCGGTGCGGCCGAAGCCGCATTGGATTTCGTCGGCGATGAGGAGGGCGCCGGTGGAGTCGCAGAGGTCGCGGGCGGCCTGGAAGAACTCCTGGCTGAGGGGGTGGATGCCGCCTTCGCCCTGGATGGGTTCGACGAGGATGGCGCAGATTTCTTTTGAGAAGGCTGCACGGAGGGCGGCGATGTCATTGAAGGGGACGAACTCCACGCCGGGGATGAGGGGTGCGAAGGGTTGGCGGTAGGCTAGTTTTTCGGTGGTCGCAACCGAGCCCATGGTGCGGCCGTGGAAGGCGTGGGTGAGGGCGATGAAGCGGATGCCGAGGCCGGCGTGGGGGGCGGCGGCGCGAGCTAGCTTGAGGGCGGCTTCCCAGGCTTCGGTGCCGGAGTTGCAGAAGAAGACGCGGTCCATGCCGGAGATTTCTGTGAGGCGCATGGCGAGGGGCGCGGTGAGCGGGTGGTGAAAGAGGTTGGAGGTGTGGAGGAGAGTGGCGGCCTGGTCGGCGATGGCTTTGGTGAGGGCCGGGTGGGCGTAGCCGAGGGCAGAGCAGCCGATGCCGGAGAGGAGGTCGAGGTAGTCTTGGCCGGACTCGTCGGTGAGGTAGACGCCGTGGCCGGAGACGAAGAGGTGGGGGAGGCGGGCGTAGGTGTGGAGGATGAGGTGGTTGTCGGCGGCTTGGGCTTGATCGAGGGTGATGGTCATGGGGTGGTCTCGGTGAGGGTTAGGGTAGTAAGAACAAACAACGGCAACGGCAAACGCAGATCCCTACGGGATGACAAACAAAGAAGCAGATCCCTACGGGATGACAAACAAAGAACAAGCAACAGCAAAAGCAAGAGCGAAAGCAGATTCCCTACGGGAATGACAAATGGATGGTGGTGGTTCCTAGGCGGCCATGACTTCGGTGCCTTCGTTGACGCGGGTTGAGATGAGGTCGGGAAGGATGGCGGCGGACTCGGCGGGCAGGATGCGGACGCGCTTGACGCCGTGGAGAAGCGCGTCCTTGCAGGCGGCGAGCTTGGGGAGCATGCCGCCGGAGACTACGGCGGAACGCTCGAGGGCGGGGACTTCCTTGAGGTGAAGCCAGCGCATGACCTGGCCGTCCGGGCCTTTGACGCCGGGGACGTCGGTGAGGAAGACGAGGGCGTCGGCGTGGGTGCAGATGGCGGCGGCGGCGGCCATTTCGTCGGCGTTGATGTTGTAGTACTCGCCGTCAAAGCCGAGGGCGATGGAGGAGATGACGGGGACGGCGCCCATTTTCCAGATGGCCTCGAGCCACTTGGGGTCGGTGGCGGCAATTTCGCCTACGAAGCCGAGGTCGGGGACGGTTTTCTTTTTGCGTGCGCGGAAGACGTGGCCGTCGCCGCCGGAGAGGCCGATGGCCTGCTGGCCGTGCTTGCCGAGGGAGGCGACGAGGGACTTGTTAACGCGGCCGGCGAGGACCATAAGGGCGGCGTCGCGGGTTTCGGCGTCGGTGACACGGAGGCCGGAGATGAACTGGCTGGTTTTGCCCATCTGGGCTAGGGTGCGGGTGAGCTGGACGCCGCCGCCATGGACGACGGCGACCTGGTTGCCATCCTGGACGAGCTCAAAAATGGCCTTGCCGCAAAGGGCGAGGAGGCGGGGATCTTCAATGGCGGCGCCACCGAGTTTGACGACGTACTTCATGCGAGACCTTCTTCTTCTTTGAAACCATACATAAGGTTCATGTTCTGGACTGCCTGGCTGGCGGCTCCTTTGAGGAGGTTATCGAGGGTGCTGACGAGGACGAGACGCTTGCCATCGGGTGCGAGCTGGAAACCGATGTCGCAGAAGCTGGTGTGGACGGTGGCATGGATGTCCGGGAGAGTGCCTGCGGGCCGGACACGAACGAGTGGAGATGATGCATAAAAATCCATTATATGCTTTTCGACGGCTGCGGGGGTGGTGGGATCGAGAAGTTTTACGTAGATGGTGGAGAGGATGCCGCGGGGGATGGGGAGGAGGTGGGGGGTGAACTGGATCTGAGAATCGAGGAGGTTGAGCTGCTCGAGGAGCTCGCCGGTGTGGCGGTGGCCGAAGACGGAGTAGGCGGAAAGATTGTCTGCGGCGTACATGAAATGGGTTTTGGGGGAGGGGGTTTTGCCGGCGCCGGAGATACCGGATTTTGAATCGCAGATGATGCCCGGGGCGAGGTCTACGAGACCGGCGCGGAGGAGGGGGGCGAGGGCGAGGATGATGGAGGTGGAGTAGCAGCCGGGGTTGGCGATGAGTTTTGCGGTGCGGATCTTTTCGCGGTGGAGTTCGGGGGAGCCGTAGATGGCTTCGGTTTGGAGTGGATTGGGCGGAAGGTTGTAGACGGCGGCGTTGGTGGGGTTTTGCAGACGCCAGGCTCCGGAGAGGTCGATGACCTTGATGTTGTGGGCGAGGTACTCGGGGGCTTGCTGGTGGGATTGCTCGTGGGGGAGGGCGAGGAAGACTACTTCGATTTTGCGCTCGGCTAGGAGTTGCCAGGAGAAGGGTTCGATAAGGGGGAGGGGTTGCTTGCGGGCCAGGTTTGGGTGGAGGTGTTCGAGGGGGGTGGGGCCTTGCTCGTCGGCTATGCGGCCTAACAGGAGTGGAGGAGCGGCTTGGGGGTGGGCCAGGAGGATGCGGGCCAGTTCTGCGCCGGCGTAGCCTGCTATGCCGGAGATGGCGGTGCGGATTGGTTGGGGCATTGTGAATCCTTCTATGGGCAAAGCAACAACAGGAACGCGGGTAAAGGCGGGATCAGAGCGGGATGAGAACAGGCAACGGCAAGTGCAAGGGCAAATGCAGATCCCTGCGGGATGACAAACAAAAAGGCAAGAGCAAGAGCAAGTGCAAAGGCAAACGCAGATCCCTACGGGATGACAAACAAAAAGGCAACGGCAAGAACGAGCAACGACAAATGCCAATACGGAGATTCTGGCTTCGCCAGAATGACGGCGGGTTGGGGTGGTTGGGGTGGTTGGGTGGTGAGCGGGTTAGTGAGTAACCCCACGATAACTCGCCCTGTGGGCTCTTGATCATGGGGCACCCGGGATGGGTGGATCAGGTTAGGTGCTTTTCTATGCGGGTTTTTAGGGATTGGGCGTGGGGTTCTGAGGCGCAGATGATGAGGACGGTGTCGTCGCCGGCGATGGTGCCGATGACTTCGGGCCAGTCTTCGTAATCGATGGCGGCGGCTACGGGTTGGGCGGAGCCGGTGGTGGTGATGAGGACGAGGAGGTTGAGGGCGAGGCGGGCTTCAAGGGCGAAGTTGCGGAAGATGTCGCGGATGTTAGGGAGGTCGTCGTCTGGGGAGGCATTGGCGGCGATGGCGTAGCCGCTGGGGCCTTTGGTGAGGCGGAGCTCGTTGACGTCGCGGGAGAGGGTGGCCTGGGTGACGTGGACGCCGCGTGCGGCGAGTTTCCGGCGGAGGTCGTCCTGGGAGGTGATGGTGGTGCGGACGAGGAGGTCGCGGATGGTGGCGTGGCGTTGTTGTTTCATTGGATGTGCATAAAGATGCAACCTAATGTATAAATATGCATACGCAGCTTGTCAAGACATTTTGCATGGAATGAAGGGGAACGAGTTTGCGGCCGGCAGGGTTGCGGCTGCGACGTATAGTGAGCTATGGCGATAGATTTGGAGATGGGCCGGCGGGTGCCGGTGGCAGACGTGTCGGTGTTGGCGGGGTCGCTGATCGATGCGCGGTTCGACCATGATTCTTGTGGGGTGGGTTTTGTAGCGACGACGACGGGGGTGGCGTCGCATGGGATTGTTGGGGATGCGCTGGTGGCGCTGGGGCGGCTGGCGCACCGGGGGGCTACGGCGGCGGATGGGAAGAGCTCGGATGGGGTGGGGTTGATGACGGGGGTTCCGCGGGAGTTGTTGCTGGCGGAGGCGGGGTTGTCACTCAGTGGGGATCGGGAGTTGGCGGTGGGGGTGGTGTTTCTGCCGGTGGGGGAAGCGCGGGCGGAGGGGGTGCTGACGGAGTGTCTGGCGGAGCAGGGTTTTGAGGTGCTGGGGTGGCGGGATGTGCCGGTGAGGACGGAGGTGCTGGGGGAGATTGCGCTGGGGGCTATGCCGGGGATTAGGCAGTGTCTGGTGGCGGAGGTCAGTGGTAGTTCAACCCAGGTCTCAGAAGCGAGACCTGGGGCACCCAGTTCTGCGGTTGGGGACGCGCTGCGAGATTTGGAGCGGCGGCTTTATTTGGCGCGGAAGGGGTTTGAGCGGGCGCATGAGGCAGGTTTGGTGACGGGGTATGTTTGCTCGTTGAGTGCGCAGACGATCGTTTATAAGGCGATGTGCTCGGGGACGTTGCTGCCGGAGTTCTATCCGGATTTGCAGGATGAACGTTTTGTAAGTACCTTTGCGGTGTTTCATCAGCGATATGCGACGAATACGGCGCCGAGCTGGCACAGGGCGCAGCCGGCGCGGATGCTGGCGCATAACGGCGAGATCAATACGGTTTGGGGAAATCGGGCGCGGATGGCGGCGCGGCTGAGTACGCTGCCGGCGGAATGTATGCCGGTGCTGACGGTGGGGGGGACGGATTCTACGAGTCTGGATGAGGCGGTGGAGCTGGTCTCGAAAAATGGGCGGACGTTGAGTGAGGCGGTGAGGATGCTGCTGCCGCCGGCGGTGGGAACGCATAAGGAGTCGGCGTTTTTGCAGTATCACGCGGATTGTGTGGAGCCGTGGGATGGGCCGGCGGCGATCAGCTTTGCGGATGGACGGGTGGTGGGTGCGGCGCTGGATCGGAATGGTCTGCGGCCTTGCCGGTATGCGATGACGAGCGATGGATTGGTGGTGGCGGGGTCGGAAGCTGGGCTGGTGGATCTGGACCCGGAGAAGGTGGTGCATAGCGGGAGGCTGGGGCCGGGCGAGATGATCGTCGTGGACCTGCTGGATGGGATGGTTTACGAGAACGATGAGCTGCTGGACTGGTTCGACCATGGGGCGCCGTACGCGACGCGGCTGGAGACGGAGGCGTTTGAGCCGGCGGCGGATGAGGCGGTGATGGAGGCGGGGGCGCTGACGGGGCTGCAGCGAGGGTTCGGGTATACGCGGGAAGACGTGAAGATGGTGCTGGCGCCGATGGCGGCGGATGGGAAGGACTCGGTCTGGTCGATGGGGGACGATACGCCGCTGGCGTTTTTGGCGCGGAGTCCGCGGCCGGTTTATGCGTATTTTCGGCAGCGGTTTGCGCAGGTGACGAACCCGGCGATTGACCCGTTGCGGGAGGCGGTGGTGGTCTCGCTGCATACGAGATTGGGGCCTTGGTCGCACATGCTGGATAAGAATGCGCCGCTGCCGGGGGTGAGTTTGCCTTCGCCTTATTTGTCGCTGGGGCAGATGGCGGCGTTGCGGCGGGGAGAGCATCCGCATGCGGAGGAGCTGGCGGTGGCGGAGCTGCACTGTGTTTTTGGGGCTGGCGAGACGCTGGAGGCGGGTCTGAAGCGGGTTTGTGCGGAGGCGATCAAGCTGACAGAGTGGGCGCGGATTTTGATTGTCACGGATCGGGGTGGGAGTGCGGAAACGCTGCCCATCCCTATGGCTATGGCGACCGGCGCGGTGCACCAGGCGCTGGTGGAGGCGGGGGTTCGGACGAAGGTGGGGCTGGCGGTGGAGGCGGGGGATTGCCGGGATATTCACCATGCGGCGATCTTGATTGGGTATGGGGCGGGGACGGTTTGTCCCTGGCTGGCACTGGAGACGGCGAGGGCTGCGGGTGGGGTTGGCTCTCCTCAGGTGGCCGAACGGAATATGTTGAAGAGCTTCGATGCGGGACTGGCGAAGGTGATGTCGAAGATGGGGATTTCGGTGGTGGACAGCTACCGGGGGGCGCACCTGTTCGACATCCTGGGGCTGCATAAAAGTGTTGTGGAGATGTGCTTTCCGGGGACCCCTGCACCTTTGAGCGGGATACGGTTTGAGGATGTGGAACGAGTGGTGCGGGCGGGGTGGGGGCTGGAGGTGGCGGGAGATTTGCCGGATTATGGGTGGGTTCGGTTCAGGAAGGCGGATGGGGCGGAGCCGCATGCGTGGCAGCCGCCTACGGTGAAGGCTCTGCAGACGGCGTTTGGGAGCACGCGGGCGGGAGTGAAGCCTGCGGATGTGGGAGCGGCGTTCAAGATTTATACGGATGAGCTGGTGAGCCGGGAGCCGGCGGTGCTGCGGGATTTGCTGGCGATTCAGCCGGCGGGGGCGGAGCTGGCTCTCGGTGATGTGGAGAGTGTGAGTTCGCTGCAGAAGCGGTTTATTTCTTCTGCGATGTCGCTGGGGAGTCTCAGTCCTGAGGCGCATACTTGTGTGACGATTGCGATGAATATGCTGGGGGGAAGATCGAATACGGGGGAGGGTGGGGAGGATCGGGAGGTTTATCGGGTGGCGGTGGGGGAGATGGTTGGGGTTGGTGCGGGGAGTGCGGAAGTGAGTATCCCCAGGTCACACGATAGGACCGTGTGGCCTGGGGCACCCCAAGCGGCACCCCTGGCAATGCGGGGGCTGCGGAATAACCGAATCAAGCAAGTGGCTAGTGGGCGGTTTGGGGTTACGGCGGAGTATCTGGCGCATGCGGAGGAGATCGAGATCAAGGTGGCGCAGGGTGCTAAGCCGGGCGAGGGTGGGCAGTTGCCGGGGCATAAGGTGAGTGGGTTAATTGCAAGATTGCGGCATGCGCAGCCGGGGGTGAGTTTGATTTCGCCGCCGCCGCACCATGATATTTACTCGATTGAAGATCTGGCGCAGTTGATCTACGACTTGAAGCGGGTGAATCCGCGGGCGGCGGTGGGGGTAAAGCTGGTGAGTGGCTGCGGGGTGGGGACGGTGGCCGCGGGTGTGGCGAAGGCTTATGCGGACTTTATCGTGATTGCGGGGAACACCGGGGGGACGGGGGCGGCGGCGCTTTCTAGCATCAAGTATGCGGGGAACCCTTGGGAGCTGGGGCTGGCGGAGGCGCAGCAGGTGTTGATGGCGAACGGGATGCGGGGGCGGGTGCGGCTGCGGACCGATGGGGGGCTGGCTACGGCGCATGATGTGCTTGTCGCCGCACTGCTGGGGGCGGATGAATATGCGTTCGGGACGGCGGTGCTGGTGGCGATCGGGTGCGATATGGCGCGGCAATGCCATTTGAATACCTGTCCGACGGGGATTGCTACGCAGCGGCCAGAGCTGCGGGCAAAGTTCAGGGGCAAGCCGGAGCATATTGTTGGGTTCTTCAATGAGGTGGGGTCGGATTTGCGGAAGCTGCTGGCGCATTATGGGTTGCCATCGCTCGAGAGTGCGATTGGGCGGGTGGATCTGCTGGAGCAGGTACGGTTCGATGGGGGGCTGGAGCTGGGGCCGATGTTGAAGCAGGTGGCGGGAGTGAAGAGCTGGACGGGGGTGAGGAACGATCAGCCGGTGGATGCGGCTCCGCTGGACGAGGCGTGGACGGGGCCGGCGCTGTCTGCGATTGCGGCGGGAGAGGCTTACGAGGTGACGGCGGCGATTGCCAATAAGGATCGGGCTGTGGGGGCGCGGCTGGCGGGGGAGATTGGGCTGCTGCGGGCGCAGGGTGAGGTGAAGGTGGATGTGACGATGCGGCTGACGGGGACGGCGGGGCAATCGTTTGGGGCGTTTGCGGCGGAAGGGATGCGGCTGGTGCTGGAGGGGCAGGCGAATGATTTTGTGGGGAAAGGACTGTCTGGCGGGGAGCTGGTGATCAAAGCCGTGGGGCGGGCGAAGCGGGATAGCGGGCAGCATGTGATTCTGGGGAATGTGGCTCTGTATGGGGCGACGGGGGGATCGCTGTTTGCGGCGGGGCGAGCCGGGGAGCGGTTTGGGGTGAGGAACTCTGGGGTGCTGGCGGTGGTCGAGGGGGTGGGGGACCATGGGTGTGAGTACATGACGGGCGGGACGGTGGTGGTGCTTGGGCGGGCGGGGATCAACTTCGCCGCGGGGATGACGGGGGGGGAGGCGTGGGTTTATGACGCGGATGGGAGTTTTGTGCAGGGGATGCGGTTTCATCCGGAGTTTGTGGAGGTGGAGACGTTTGGGGAGGTGGATGTTGCGGGGCAGGAGGGGCTGCGGGGGTTGGTGGAACGGCATGTGGCGGCTTGTGGGAGTGGGTTGGGGGCGGGGATGCTGGAGAACTGGGGGAGTGTGGCTGGGGGCTTTGTGCGGTTGACGCCGCGGAGTCAGGTTTAGTGAGTAACCCCACGATCACCGCGATGAAGCTGCGGTGATCATGGGGCACCCGAATGGTCCTGGAGGGGTGGCCAGAAGCGGGGTGCGTGTGACAATGAACGAATGAGGCGATTGGGTTGGCTGGTGATGTTGGTGTGCGGGGTGGTGTGGGGGGTGCCGCCAGACAGGGTCGCGGCACGGATCGTGTCAACTGCGCCGAGTATTACGGAGACGCTGTTTGCGCTGGGGCTGGGGGGGAAGGTGGTGGGGGTGAGCCAGTATTGCGTGTGGCCGGCGGAGGTGAAATCGCTGCCGAAGGTGGGGAGCTATGTGCAGCCGAACCTGGAGGCGATTGTGCGGCTGAGGCCGGATCTGGTGCTGCTGGAGCGGGCTTCTAACGAGGTGGTGGGGAGGTTGACGGCGCTGCATATACGGTATGCGGAGGTGCCGCATGGGTCGCTGGCGGAAACGTTTGAAGGGATGCGGGTGATAGCGGCGGCGGCTGGGGTGCCGGAGAGGGGAATGCTGCTGGTGGCTCGGATGAATGAGGAGTTGAATGCGGTGCGGGCGAAGGCTGGGAAGGGAGCGAAGGTTAGGGTGGTGATGGTGGTGGATCGGCGGCCGGGGACGTTGACGGATTTGATTGCGGTGGGGCCCGGGAACTATGAGAACGAGTTGCTGGAGGCGGCGGGCGGGGTGAATGTGCTGGCGAAGGCGGGGATGATGAGCTATCCGCGGATTTCGCTCGAGACGGTGCTGCGGGAGGATCCGGATGTGATTGTGGACCTGACGGATAGCCATGATGAAGAGCCGGCGAACGTGGCGGCGCGAGCGGCGGACAAGGCGCTTTGGGGGCGGGAGCGGGGGTTGAAGGCGGTGAGGAATGGGCGGGTTTATATTGCGGATTCGGCGGTGTTTCTGGTGCCGGGGCCGAGGGTGCCGGAGGCGGCGGAGAAGCTGTATGAGGTAATGCACAAGTGATGGAGGTGGAGGGGGTGCGGGTGAGCTACGGGGCTGGTCGCAGCGAAGTACGGGAGGTGCTGCGGGGGGTCTCGTTTGGGGCGCGGGCGGGGGAGTTTGTGGCGGTGCTGGGGGCGAATGGGGCGGGGAAAAGTACGCTGCTGGATGTGATGGCGGGGATCAGGGAGGCGGATGCGGGGCGGGTGGTGGTAAGGGGCAGGAGTGATTGGACGGGGAACGAACGGGCGCGGCTGGTGAGTCATTTGCCGCAGACGCTGGATGCGCGGCTGCCGTTTTCTGCGGAGCAGGTGGTGGCGATGGGGCGGTATCCGCATACGGCGCGGAACGCCAACTTGCGCGACCGCTGGTTTGAGTCGGCGGAGGATCGGGTGCAGATTGAGCTTGCGATGGAGCGGACGGGATGCTGGGGGCATCGTGGGCGGCGGTTTGGGAGCTTGAGTGGGGGGGAGCGGCAACGGGTGCTGCTGGCGGCTTGCGTGGCGCAGGATGCGGGGGTGATGCTGCTGGATGAGCCTAGTACGTTTCTGGATATTTCGGCGCAGCTGGAGTGTTTCAGGCTGCTGCGGGATGAGGCGGCGGAGGGTAGGCTGTGTGTGGCGGTCACGCATGATTTGAATCTGGCTTTGACGTTTTGTACGCGGCTGGTGGTGCTGGAGGGTGGAGTGGTGGCGAGGGACTTTGCGGCGGCTGGGGCGGGGGAGGATGTTTCGTGGCTGGCGGGGTTTTCGCCTGAGTTGCGGATGGGGACTACGGGGGCGGGGCGGCCCTGGGTGTACTACTCGTGATTTCCTCAGGGGCGAAGGCGGTCTGGGTTTGCGTGGGCTTGTTTGTGGTGGCTGCGGTGGTGCTGCCGTTTGTGGGGGCGGGGCCGGTGGACCTGGGGAGGGTCTGGCGGCGGGAGTCGCCGGATTTTGAGATTTTGATGCAGTTGCGGGTGTCAAGGACGTTGCTGGCGCTGGTGGCGGGCGGGGCTTTGTCGTTGGCGGGGACGCTGTTTCAGGCGATGCTGCGGGACTCGCTGGCTACGCCTTATACGCTGGGGATCTCGGCGGGGGCCTCGCTGGGGGCGGTGGTGACGCTGTCAGTGGGGTGGACGGCTTTTTTTGGGGTGCCGGCGACCTGGGTGGGGGCGATGGTGGGGGCGGGGGCGGTGCTTTTGCTGGTGATCGGGGGGGCGGTGCGGGGAAGGCAGTTGAGTACGTTTTCACTGCTGCTGACGGGGATTGCGATCAATAGTGTGTGCGCTGCGTTTATTTTGATTTTGAGTGGGTTTGCGGGGGTGGCGAGGGCGTTTTCGATTACGCGGTGGTTGATTGGGAGTGTGGATTCGGTGAGTTATTCGTCGCTGGGGTGGCTGGCAGTGTTTGTGGGGGTGGCGGCGGGGTTGGTGATGGCGCAGGCGCGGGGGTGGAATCTGCTGGCGGTGGGGGAGGCCTGGGCTACGTCGCGGGGAGTGCGGGTGGGGCGGTTGTTGCTGGGTGGGTATTGTGCGGGGAGTGTGCTGGTGGCGGGGGCGATTGCGCTGACGGGGCCGATCGGGTTTGTGGGGTTGATTGTGCCGCATGTGGTGCGGCGAAGGGTGAGCCCGGATCATCGGGTGTTGATGCCTTGTGCGTTTTTGCTGGGGGGGGTGATGCTGGCGGGGTGTGATGCGATTGGGAGAGTGGTGCTGGCGCCGGCGGAGGTTTCGGCGGGGGCGGTGTTGGCGTTGATTGGGGGGCCTTATCTGGTTTGGGTGGTGCGGGGTAGGGAGGGGTGAGGGGCTATCGGTTTTTTGCCCGAGTGGATGACGGTGGCAGAGCATTCTGGTTGGGAAAGTTCGGGAGGTAGGGGCGCGTTGTAGTTCTTCGGGGTCCTTCGACTGCGTCTGACGCAAAAGCGCGTCAGTCTTCGCTCAGGATGACGAGTTTCGGGGGTGGGGAATGAGAACAAGCAACGGCAAAGGACAAACGCAGATTCCCTTCGGGAATGACAAATCAAGTGAGGTCGAGGAGGGTGAGGAGGATGCGGCGAAGGGCTAGCTCGCGGCCGGTGGGGTCGTGCCACTCGGTGAGGGTGTGGATGCCCTGGGCGGTGCCGCCTGCGGCCAGGGCGGCGGCGGGGATGGCGAGGGAGAGGGGGATGTTGGCGTCGGTGGAGCCGAGGCGGAGCTCGGTGCGGAGGTTGAGGTGACGGTCTACGGCGCGGAGGGTGTGGAGGAGGGGGGAGTCGGGGGGGAGGGTGGCGGCGGGGCGGTCGCCGATCTGCTCGATGGTGAGGGTAACGGCGTTGGGGAGAGTGCGGTTTTGCTCGGCTACGAGGTGCTCGAAGGTGCGGTGGAGGTCGAGGGTGAGGCGGGTGAGGAGGGCGGGGTCGGTAGCGCGGAGGTCGAGGGAGACGGTGGCGGTGGGGGGGATGGAATTGATGGAGGTGCCGCCGCGGATGAGGGTGGGAGTGAGGGTGGTGCGGGTGTCGTCCTGGAGGGCGGAGAGGGCGGGGTGCTGGGCGAGGCGGGTGAGGGCGTGGGCGATGAGGGAGATGGGGTTGGGGGCGGCGGCGTCGGTCCAGGAGTGGCCGCCGGGGCCGGTGATGGTGACGCGGAAACGGCGGGAGCCCAGGGCGCGGGTGACGGCGGCGGCGGTGCCGGAGCCCTCAAGCGCCAGGGCTGCGTGGATGCGGCCGGCGTAGGGGGATTGGGTGAAGAGGTGGCGCATGCCGCGGAGGTTGCCTTCGCCTTCCTCGCCGGTGTTGGCGGCGAAGAGGATGGTGGTGGCGGGGGTGATTTCGGCGAAGCGCAGGGCTGCGATGAGGGCCAGGAGGGCGGTGAGGCCGGCGCCGTTGTCGCAGGCTCCGGGGGCGAGGATGCGGGGGCCGTCTTCTGTGGGGGCGATGGGGGTTTCGGGGGGGAAGACGGTGTCGAGGTGGGCGGAGAGGAGGATGACTGGTGATTCGGGGCTGGGGCCGCGGAGTTCGGCGAGAGCGTTGCCGGCGGCGTCGATGTGGGGGTTTTGGAGGCCTAGGGCTTGGAATTTTTGCAGGAACCATTGGGCGCGGGCGGACTCGTGGAAGGTGGGGGCGGGGATGGCGAGGAACTCGAGCTGCCAGGCGCGGAGCTGGGGCTGGTGGAGATGGAGCCAATGGAAGGCGCGATGGGTGGTGCGGAGGGCGGCGAGGCGGGCGATGCGGGATTGGGCGGCTGCGGTTTCCGGAGTGGTCACTGGTAATCCACCGATTGCAGGAAGAGGCCGCGGGCGGGGGCGGTGGGGCCGGCGGCGGTGCGGTTGCGGGCGGCCAGGATTTCAGGGATGGGGGGGAGAGTGGCGCCGCGGGCGATGTCGACGAAAGTGCCTACGAGGTTGCGGACCATGTGGTGGAGGAAGCCGGTGCCGGTGATGGTGTAGATGAGGAGAGGGGGTTCGGGGTGCCACGTGGAGGCGAGGATGGTTTTGGTAGTGGGGCGTTCGTGAATGGAGTGGCCGGATCTTTTTTCTGGGTCGGTGGCGGCGAAGGATTGGAAGTCGTGGGTGCCGAGGATTTGGGTGGCGGCTGCGTTGAGTAGGGGGAGGGATAGGGGCCAGGGGCAGTCCCAGACGTGGGGGGCCAGGAAGGGGGGGCAGATTTGGTCGGGGGCGGCTTCGAGTGAACAACCCCACGATAACTCAGCCTGGGGCTTCGTGATCATGGGGCACCCGGCTACCTCTCTTAGGGGGAAGAGGTGGTATTGGTAGGTTTTGCGGCGGGCGGAGTGGCGGGCGTGGAAATCGGGCGGGGCGTGGGCGGCGGAGAGGATGCGGATGGAGGCGGGGAGGGCGCGGTTGAGGGCGCGGAGGAGGTTTGCGGGGGGGATGTCGGCAGTAAGGGAGAAGGAGCAGACCTGGGCGAGGGCGTGGACGCCGGTATCGGTGCGGCCGGAGCCCTGGGGGAGGACGGTTTCGCCGGTGAGGTGGTGGAGTGCCTGGGCGAGGGTGCCTTGGATGGTGGGGAGATTGGGTTGGATCTGCCAGCCGTGGAAGGAGGTTCCGTCATAGGCGAGGGTGAGGATCCAGTGGGGCATGGGTTGTCTCTGAGTGTAATGGTTTGTGGAGGGACGGTGGTTGATATGATGGGGGATACGAGTTTGCGGAACCTGCGTGCCGGTGAGTGCGTAGGGTGTTGTGAGCTGGGATGTGGACGATAAGGTTAGTAGGATTGCGCTGCCTTTTAGAGTCTTCCGGCTGGAGCGGGGCGTCTATTGGTTTGAACCCCCGAAGGCATGTTGCCGGAGCGATGTTTACGATGCGGTTTGAGAGGAATTACGTGAGATTAGAGGCGTTGAAGGCTGGAGCGGCGGTGGCGTTGGTGGTGTTGGGATCGTTTGGGCAGGCTGTGGGACAGGCTGTTGGGCAACAGGCTCAGCAGGCGGCGGGTCAGCAGACTAGTCCCACGCAGGCTGCGGCGCCGGCGGCGGTGCAGAACGATACGACGGGGACGCCGGGTTTGCCACAGGCTCCGGAGCCGATGAAGACCGAGCCGCTTTACCTGCGGGATACGCCGAAGGATTACACGGAGCTGAAGCACCACACGTTCAAGGATCCGTTCGCGCCTTATACGTCGACGGCGTTTCCTCAGCCGCGGCTGACGAATACGCCGCGCCTGGACGACCTGCTGAAGGATGGGAAGCTGTATCTGAGCCTGAGCGATGCGGTGACGCTGGCGCTCGAGAATAACTACGACATTGCGATTGCGCGGATCAACCTGGATATCGCGGATACGGACGTGCTGCGGACGCATGCGGGGGCGATCTTTCGCGGTGTCTCGACGGGGCTGGTAACGGGAACGCTGGGCGGGACGACCTCGACGATTACGGGGGGCGGCGGACCGGGTGGTACTTCGACTTCGAGCGGCGGCGCGGGTACGGGCGCGAATGGTCTGGTGCTGAGTACGAACGGCGGCGGGCCGCTGCCTTACAGCTTCGACCCGCTGATTACGGGGACGGGCGAGTACGAACGGGCGACGACGCAGGGAACAAGCGTGTTCAACCCGACGAGCACGAACAATACGTTTACGGGTGATGTGGCGTATCAGCAGGGGTTCAGCACGGGAACCCTGTTGAATATCGGGTTCAACAATACGCGTCTTGGGACGAACAGTTCGGTATCAAATTTTTCGACGGAATTGAATTCGACGCTGCGGGCGACGGTAACGCAGCATCTTTTGCAGGGGTTTGGACCGAAGATCAACCGGCGGTTCATTGTGGAAGCGGAGAACGACAGGCGGATTACGGACTCATCTTTCAGACAGCAGGTGATTTATACGGTGACCCAGGTGGAGAGTATCTACTGGTCGCTGGTGAGCGCTTATGAGGATGAGCAGGCGAAGGAACGGGCGCTGCAGCAATCGACACAGCTGACGGCGGATAACCGGAAACAGCTGGAGATTGGGACGCTGGCTCCGCTGGATGTGGTGACTTCCGACTCGACGGTGGCGACGGATAAGCAGGCGCTGGTGACATCGCAGAGCAACCTGGAGTATCAGCAGTTGCTGATGAAGCAGGCGATTGCGCGGAACCTGAACGATCCGCAGCTGGCGACGGCGCCGGTGGTGCCGACGGACCGGGTGGGGCTGGACCGGCTGCCTGAAGAAGATATGAAGGTGGAAGACCTGGTGAAGGAGGCGTTTACGCTGAATCCGCAGGTGGAGCAGGCGGTGCTGGAGCTGAAGAATAACGAGATTACGATTCGCGGCGAGAAGAATGGGCTGCTGCCGGTGATCGATGCGTTTGGATTTTACGGTACAAGCGCGATCGGCGGGACGCAGCAGACCGGCACGAACTCGATTACAGGCGCCCCGAATGTGCCGAACCCGACCATCCCCGGTGGTTATGCGGGGACGCTGGATAACCTGTTTACGGGGCAAAACCCGGACTATGGGGTGGGGTTCAATGTGAATATCCCGTTGCGGAACCGGGTGGCGCAGGCGGATCAGGCTCGGTCGCAGATGGAGTACCGGCAGACGCAGATGCGGTTGCAGCAGCTCTATACGCAGCTGCGGATCCAGGTGATCAACGCGCAGTATGCGATTACGAACGACCGGGCGAATGTGATGGCGGCGCAGACGGCGCGGGATTTCAATGCGCAGTCGCTGGATGCGGAGCAGAAGAAGTACAAGCTGGGCGCTTCGACTACGGCGAATGTGCTGGCGCAGGAACGGACGTTGGCTACGGGGGAGAATAATTTGATTTCGGCGACGGCGGCTTATGCGAAGGACCGGTCGGCGTTTAACCAGGTCTTGTCGAATACGCTGGACCGGTATGGGATTTCGCTGGTGGATGCGGCTAGTGGTGTGGTGACGAGCAAGCCGTTGATTCCTGGGCTGACGGCGCCTAAGGCTCCGGCTCCGCCGAAGCCTTTGACGGCTACGCCGGGGCCGGTTCCGCAGTAAGGGGCTTGCATTATGGTGGTCTATGGTGAGTCATGGTTGGTGAACCTGTTTGTGTGACGATCATCGTGGACCGCAGCTTCGGAGAACGACATCCAGATGCGCCTTTGGTGATGCCTGTCTGGATTGTTTCCAGCTTCATTAACAGGTTGCTGACCGAACGGTGGTGGGCTACGGGACGCGACTTAGGGCATCCGGAAGGTGTGACGCTTTCACGTCACTGGATACTAGTTCTCCTGAGGACTCCCTGGTGTACAACATGGAGACGATTGATTTGCATCATGGACCTTACTCGGCTAACCCGCCTTACACGGTGGTGGATGTAATTGGAACTCCGATGAGTGAGCGCATCCGCTCTGCGCTGATTGATTTTGGCTTTGAGACCTTCGTGGCGACGACTGATGGCTTTCGTGCGACACGCAGTCTTGAGGTTGCGCTTGAAGTGTAGTGCGGGCCCCATGTGTCGCGCCTTCAGCGCTTTGCTTCCGTTTAGCTCTCTTACCTAGGCCTTCGGCCTAGGCTATTATGTGACGGGCCTTTGGCCCTGAAGACCGGGCCGTTCAACGGAAATGGCTCAAGATACAGTGATGGCGGTACAACGTCTTGAACCTTGTAGAGCGGGTTGTGCTGGATGTATCGGATTTGCACTCTGACGGTAGACTGGGGGGATGAGTGATTTGGTTTTGAATGGGTTGGCGGGGGCGCGGTCGGGGTATTTGCGGGGGGCGCAGAGACAGCCGGTGCGGTGGATGGAATGGGGCGAAGCGGCTTTTGCGGAGGCGGTGCGGCTGGATAAGCCGGTGTTGCTGGATATCGGGGCGGTGTGGTGTCACTGGTGCCATGTGATGGACCGCGAGAGCTATGAGGATGTGGAGACGGCGCGGCTGATCAATGAACATTTTGTCGCGATCAAGGTGGACCGGGATGAGCGGCCGGATGTGGATGCAAGGTACCAGGCGGCGGTGGCGGCGATCAGTGGGCAGGGGGGATGGCCGTTGACGGCGTTTTTGACGCCCGAGGGGAAGCCTTACTTTGGGGGGACTTATTTTCCTCCGGTGGATGGGCATGGCAGGCCGGGGCTGCGGCGAGTGTTGATGACGATGGCGGAGGCGTTTCAGCAGAGGCGGGGTGAGGTGGAGGAGACGGGCGGGAGTGTGCTGGCGGCGATCGAATCGAACGAGACGTTCGACGGGCGCGGGGGGGAACTGGGCGAGGAGCTGGTGGGGAAGATTGTGGCTTCGGCGATGGGGCAGTTCGATCCGCGGTATGGGGGGTTTGGGTCGGAGCCGAAGTTTCCGAATTCGGGGGCTTTGGATTTGTTGATCGACGCTGCGGGGCGGGGGGATGGGGCGGCGAGGAATGCAGTGATGCTTACGCTGGACCGGATGAGCAAGGGTGGGATTTGCGATCAGCTGGCTGGGGGGTTTCATCGGTATAGCGTGGATGAGCGGTGGGTGGTGCCGCACTTCGAGAAGATGCTCTATGACAATGCGGGGCTGCTGGGGAACTATGTCAGGGCGTTTCAGAGCTTTGGGGAGCCGGGGTGTGCGCGGGTGGCGCGGGAGATTATCGGGTGGGTGGATGGGGTGATGAGCGACCGGGAACGGGGTGGGTTCTATGCTTCGCAGGATGCTGATTGTTCTGTAGACGACGATGGGGATTATTGGACGTGGACGCGGGCGGAGGCGGCGGCGGTTCTGACGGCGGAGGAGATGCGAGTGGTGGGGGTCTGGTTCGATATTGGGGAAATTGGGGATATGCGGCACAATGCGGAGAAGAATTGTCTGCATGTGGGGGTGGGGCTGGAAGAGGTGGCGCGAGGGGCGGGGGTGTCGGCTGAGGCGGCGGCGGGGCTGATTGAGAGTGGGCGGGCAAAGATGCTGGCGGCTCGGGAGGCGAGGCCCACGCCTTATGTAGACAGGACGATTTATGTGGGGTGGAACGGGATGATGGTCTCGGGGTATATGGCGGCGGGGCGGGTGCTGGGGGATAAAGGGGTGCTGGGGTTCGGGTTGAAGACGCTGGATCGGGTGCTGGGGGAGGCGTGGGATGGGTCCGCCTTGCGGCGGGTGGTGGCTTATGGGGAAGGTGGGGATGGGGGTGGGGTGGGGGTGCTGGATGACTATGCGCTGCTGGGGATGGCGGCTGTGGATGCGTGGGAGGCTACGGGGGAGTTGCGGTACTTTTCCGCGGCGTTGGGGCTGGGGGAGGCTATGGTGGCGAGGTTTTTCGATGCGGAGCGTGGGGGGTTCTTCGATACGGAGGGGAAGGATGGGCTGGGGGCTTTGAGTGCCCGGCGGAAGCCGTTGCAGGATGCGCCTACGCCGGCGGGGAATGCGGTGGGTGCGGGCTTGTTGCTGAGGCTGGCGGAGGTAACGGGGCGGGAGGATTTTCGCGAGAGGGCGAGGGCTACGCTCGAGTGCTTTGCGGGTGTGGTGGAGCATTTTGGGCTTTATGCGGCTAGTTATGGGCTGGCTCTGCGGCGGTATGTTTCAGGGGCGGTGCAGGTGCTGGTTATGGGGACGGATGATGCGGCGGATGAGTTGGAGATGGCGGCTTTGTATCGGTTTCAGGTGGGGAAGAGTGTTGTGCGGGTGAGCGGGGAGTTGCCTGCGGGGATGGTGGGGTTGCCGGAGGTGGATGGGAGTTTTGCGCTGGTTTGCCGGGGATTTACTTGTTTGCCGCCGGTGAGGGGGGCGGAGGAGTTGGTGAGGGTTTTGGCGTAATTCAGCAACTTGGGGGTTGGGGTGGCATCCAATGCGCAGGAGAACGATTATGGCTTTGGATAAGGTGGTTTATACGGCGCATGCTGTGGCAACGGGCGGGCGTGAGGGTACGGCGAAGACGGATGACGGCAAGCTGGATGTGCGGCTGGGTCTGCCGAAGGCTATGGGTGGGAAGGATGACGGGACGAATCCGGAACAGCTTTTTGCGGCTGGGTATGCGGCTTGCTTTATCGGCGCGATGAAGGCGGTGGCGGCGGGGCAGAAGAAGCAGATTCCGGCGGAGGTTTCGATCGATTCGAGCGTGTCATTTGGGCCGCGGGCGGGTGGGGCGAAGGGGTTCAGCGTGGATGTGGATATGAAGATTCATCTGCCGGGGATGGACCATGCGGAGGCTGAAAAGCTGGTGCATGATGCGCATGAGGTTTGCCCGTATAGCAATGCTACGCGGGGGAATATCGACGTTACGTTGACGGTGGTTTAGCGGTTTCTGGGCGGCCTGCTTCGGTGGGTCGCCCTTCCATTTCTGGGGAGAGTGAATGGCTACTATTGTGTTTGTGCATGGGGCTTGGTGCGATGGGAGTGTGTGGACCAAGGTGCTGATGCCGCTGGCGCATGAGGGGCACAAGGTGCACACGGCGCAGATGCCGATGGAGACGTTTGCGGGAGATGTGGCGAGCGTGATGCGGCTGCTGGATCATGTGGAAGGGCCGGTGCTGCTGGTTGGACACTCGTATGGCGGGGCTGTGGTGACGGCGGCGGGGACGCATGCGAAGGTGAAGGCGCTGGCTTATGTGGCGGGGTTGGTGCCGAAGGCGGGGGAAGTGATTGGATCGATTATCGGGATGTTTCCGGCGGAGGAGCGGCTTACGCTGGCTCCGGATGAGAACGATCTGCTTTGGATGACAGCGGATTTTGGGGTGAAGGCGCTGGGACAGGATCTGCACCGGGGGATGATGAATTTGATGGCGGCGGTGCAGACCCCGATCCATGTTGGGATTTTTCCTGAGACGCTGAGTGAGCCGGCGTGGGCGACGAAGCCGAGCGCTTACCTAGTGACGACGGACGACCGGATTCTGGCGCCGAAGACGCAGCATGCGCTGGCGAAGAGGATGGGCGCGCGGGTGGAGGAGGTGGGGGCCAGCCATATGGTGGTGCTGTCGCAGGCGGAGGCGGTGACAGACTTTGTGCGGCGGAGTGTGGTGGGGATGGCGAGCTAGTTGGTTGCGAGGAGGGCTTGGAGATTGAGGGGGCGGGTGTACATGGTGAGGTCGCCGGAAGTGTCTCTGGGCCAGTCGGCCTGGGGGCGGTCCCAGTAGAGTTCTACGCCGTTGCCGTCAGGGTCTGCGAGGTAGAGGGCTTCGCTGACGCCGTGGTCGGATGCGCCCTGAAGAGGGATTTTGGCGGCAATGAGGCGGCGGAGGGCGTCGGCTAGTTCGGCCCGGTGGGCGTAGACGATGGCGAGGTGGTAGAGGCCGGTGGTGCCGGGCGCGGGTGGCTGGCCGCCCTGGCTTTCCCAGGTATTGAGGCCGATGTGGTGGTGATAGCCGCCGGCGGAGAGGAAGGCGGCGCTGGTGCCGTAGCGGAGGGTGATGTCGAAGCCGAGAACGCCGTGGTAGAAGGCGAGGGCGCGGTCGAGGTCGGCTACTTTGAGGTGGACGTGGCCGATGCGGGTTTCAGGGTGGATGGGGGTGGGCATGGGGATTGGATGATTGAGGCAGGGGTGAGATTCGGGGCACCCCAAGCGTTTAGGGGTTGACGAGGGGGTGCTGGGTGGGTGGGGCGGTGGGGTCGGGTTTGCTTTGTTGCATGATGAGGAGGCTGGAGTCGGAGCCGAGGGGGATGCCTTGCTGCTCGAAGGTGATGACGATGCGGCGGCGGAGCTCGCGGAGGATGGGGTCTTTTTTGTTGGGCAGGGTGCGGAGGTTGATGGGGTAGATGATGCTGCGGCCATCGATCTTGTCTACGCCGAGGATGGTGGGCTGGTCGATGATGGTCTGGGTGAAGGCGGGGTCGGTTTTGAGGGCGTCGGCTAGCTGGGTGAGGGTGGCGATGACGCGGTCGGGGTTGACGGAGGCGTCGACGGAGACGGGGAGGGAGGCGAGGGAGTAGTCGCGGGAGAGGTTGGAGACGGTGGCGATTTGGGAGTTGGGGATGATGTAGAGGGTGCCGTCGCCGTCGCGGAGACGGGTGAGGCGGAGGGTGAGGTCTTCTACGGTGCCGGTGAGGCCGGCGACTTTGACGACTTCGCCTACGTTGTACTGGTCTTCCAGCAGGATGAAGATGCCGTTGAGGACATCCTTGAAGAGGGACTGGGCGCCGAGGCCGATGCCTACGCCGAGGATGCCGGCGGAGGCGAGCAGGGGGGCGTAATTGATGTTGAACAGGGTGAGGAGCTGTAGGAAAAAGATGAAGCCGAAGATGCTGTAGGTGGTGGCGCGGGCGATGGTGGCCATGGTGCGGAGCTGGGCGGTGCGGGCGAGGTTTTCATTGGCGGAGGCGAGGCGCTGGAGTCGTTTGGTGGCGTAGTCGACGAGGCGCTGGAGGAGGACGAGGACCAAAAGGATGACGAGGAATTTGGGGAGTCGCTCGCGGACCATGACGAGGATGTCCTGGTGCCAGTCGCGCTCGAGGATGGACATGGCGGGTTCTTGAATGTTTGGTGGGAGAAACAGAGTGGAGGCTCGCTTTCAGGCGGTCGTTGCAATCGCCGGGGAAGTGGATGAGAATGAGACGCATTCTGGGAGGAATGGCTATGAAGATGGTACGGGGTCTGGTGGCTTTTGGGATGGTGGCGGCGATGGCGAGTGGGAGCGGGCAGATGATGGGAAGCGGGCAGCAAGCTGGGTCGTCGCAAAGCCATGTGCCAACACCGGGGCTGCGGGATGATCCGGCGGCGGCTTCCAGGAACTCCGACGCGGAGGAGAAGCAGAGGGTGCTGCGGAATGACGAGCGGCAACGACGGCTGGTGGCGGATACGGAAAAGCTGCTGGCGCTGGCGACGCAGTTGCACGAGGATGTGGGGAAGACGGATAAGAATGTGCTCTCGATGGACGTGGTGCGGCGGGCTCAGGAGATTGAGAAGCTCGCGCGGGATGTGAAGGATCGGATGAAGGGGTGATTGGTGTGGGTGGCTTCAAAACAGGAACGCGGATAAGGGCGGATCAAGGCGGGATAAGGGCGGATACGGCGAGAAAAGGAACGGGGACAGGGCTGGAAAAGCGGGAGACAGCTTGGGGTTATGGGTGGGGTTATTCTTAGCCGCGAGAAGAAAGGTGTGACGTAACCTGTCAGATAGTGCCTAACCCCAGGTCACTGACGATGGGGCCGTCAGTGGCCTGGGGCACCCCATGCTTTCTGGGGATACGTTAGTGGGTGGGGACGGGGGGTTCGTTGGGGGTTGGGTTGGGGGCGGGGGCTAGTTGGAGGGTGGGGGGGCGGATGGCCTGGGCTACGTCGATCTGGGGGGCGGGGAGGGTTGGGTAGGTTACGGTGGCGGCGCGGAGGGCGGCTACGAGGGTGGGGGCGTCCCAGGTGGGGTTGGCTGCGCGGAGGAGGGCGGCGGCTCCGGCGGCGAGGGGGGCGGAGGCGCTGGTGCCCATTGCCTGGACATAGGCGACCTGGCCGAGGCCGAAGCAGGCTTCGGAATGGGCGGCGTCTGATGGGGGTCCGAGCTGGGTGGCGGGTTTGCCCATGGAACAAGCGCCGCGGATCCAGCCGGTGGGTTGGGTTGGGTCGGCGTCTGGGCCGGCGGGGTAGCTGCCGCCGGGGGCGGCGAGGGCGCCGATGGTGGCGCCGTAGTTGCTGTAGTAGGGGCGGGTGACGGGGCCGGGGCTGCAGGTGGCTGCGCCGGCAAGGTTTTCGGCACAGGCGGGATTGGTGGAGGCGAGGATGGGGAGGACGTCGCGCGCCTGGGCAGGGAGCTCGATGTACTGGGGTCCGGAGAGGTTGAAGCCGTCGTTGCCGGTGGCGGCGATGAGGACGGTGCCGGCGGTGAAGGCGGCGTGGGTGGCGTGGTCGAAGGTGGCTTTGAGGCCGGTGCCATCGCCGGTGGTGATGTCGACGAGGGTGCCGAGGGAGAGGGAGATGATGTCGGCGTGGCTGGCTACGGCATCTTCTATGCCTTGGAGGACCCAGCTGAGGAGGCCGGCGGCCTGGCCGTAGGTGCAGCCGGTGGGGTCGGCGAGGGTGGCGGTGGCGGGCATGCGCTGGAGGACTTTGATGTTGAGGAGCGAGGCCTCTGGAGCTACGCCGGCGGCGAGGCCGGTAGTGGGACCGAGGGCGGCCGCGGCGAGGGAGGCGGTCCAGGTGCCGTGGCCCTGCTGGTCCTGGGGGGTGCCGTCGTCACAGGGGGTGGGGAGGGCGGTGCGGTCGATTTCAGAGAGGTTGAGGATGAGGTTGGGGGCGAGGTCTGGGTGGTTGGCGTCGATGCCGGAATCAAGGATGGCGATGCGGACGCCGGCGCCGCGGGTGACGGACCAGGGGCCGGGATTCATGGCGGGGTCGCCGCCGAAGCCGCCTACCTGGCGGACGGCCCAGCCTTGCTGGGAGTTGTAGATGGAGTCGGGCGCGGGGGTGGCGGTGGCTCGGATGGTGAGGGCGTGGGCGAAAACTTCACGGTCAAGGACAATGGATTCTACGGCTGGGTCTTGCGCGAGGGTGGCGGCGCTGATGGCGGAAGCCTGCAGGACCGCGATGCCGAGATGGGGGTGGCGGGCGACGAGGCGCGTGGCGAAGGGAGCGGCGGTGGGGAGCTGGCCGGAGCGGTAGGTGACGAGGTATCGGCCAGGAATGGTGCGGCCGAGAGGGGATTGGGAGAGGGCTGTCGCGGCGGTGAGGGTGGCGGCTAGCAGGATGCGGGTGAACATGTTTGAGAGGTCCTCGGTGCTTGGTGATTTCATCGGCGAGCGAGGGGTTGGGGACGGTTTGGAAGTACGGCGGTGACGGTACGAGGGTCACGTGACCTTTGGGGAGAGGACAGGGGTGGGGGTGAGGTGGTAAAAACGGTTCAGGAGAAAATCGCATGGGCCGGCAGGCTGGAAGCGTGGTAGCGGCGGAAGGGGCGAAGGCCTGGGGGGCGGCGCTCAGTGCGGACCGGCTGGTGGAGTTTTACCGGTTGATGTACATGTCGCGGAAGACGGACGATCGGGAGATTGTGCTGAAGCGGCAGCAGAAGATTTTCTTCCAGATCAGCGGGGCCGGGCACGAGGCGCTGTTGGTGGCGGCGGGGATGGCGATGAAGTCGGGGTATGACTGGTTTTTCCCTTACTACCGGGACCGGGCGCTTTGCCTGGCGCTGGGCAATACGGTGGAGGAGCAGCTGCTGCAGTCGGTGGGGGCGGCGGAAGATACGGCGAGTGGGGGGCGGCAGATGCCGTCGCACTGGTCGAGCAGGCGGTTGAATATTGTGACGCCATCGAGCTCAACGGCCACGCAGTGTCTGCATGCGGTGGGTTGTGCGGAGGCTGGGATGTACTTCAGCCGGCATGCTGAGACGGCGGCGAAGGTGGCGGGGGACTACCGGGAGTTCAAGGATGTGACTTTCCACGACGACGAGGTGGTTTATGTGTCGATTGGGGAAGGGTCTACGTCGCAGGGGGAGTTCTGGGAGTCGCTGAACTCGGCTTCGAATTTGAAGCTGCCGGTGGTGTATGTCATTGAGGACAACGGCTATGCGATTTCGACGCCGGTGGAAGTCAATACGCCGGGGGGGAATATTTCAAGGCTGATTTCGCAGTTTCCGAATTTCCACTTTGCGGAGGTGGATGGGACCGATCCGGTGGCGAGCTATGCCGCGATGGTGGAGGCGGTGGCGTATTGCCGGGCTCGGAAAGGGCCGGCGGTGGTGCATGGGCATGTGGTTCGGCCTTACTCGCATAGCTTGAGCGAGGATGAACGGGATTACAGGGCGGCGGGGGAGTTGGAGGCGGATGCGCTGCGGGATCCGGTTTCGAAGATGCAAGTTTGGCTGCTGCGTGAGGGGATCTTGTCGGCTGACGAGATCAATGCTCTGGAGCGGAAGGTGGATGATGAGGTGCAGCGGGCGGGGCAGCGGGCGGTGAATGCAGCGCTGCCGGGGGTGGGGTCGATTCTGCGGCATCAGTACAGTGAAGATTTGTCTTGCACGGATGTGCGCTGGGCAACAGAGCCAAGCGAGACGGCGGACAGGTCGGAACGGACGATGGCGGATTTGATCAATGCGTGCCTGAAAGACGAAATGCGGCGGGATGCGCGGATCGTGGTTTTTGGCGAGGATGTGGCGGATGCTACGCGGGCGGGGGCGCTGGCGGACGAGAAGGTGAAGGGCAAGGGTGGAGTTTTCAAGCTGACGAGTGGGTTGCAGCGGGAGTTTGGCAGTGACCGGGTTTGGAACTCGCCGCTGGCGGAAGCGAACATTACCGGACGGGCAATCGGGATGGCGATGCGGGGGTTGAAGCCGGTGGTGGAGATTCAATTCTTCGATTACATATGGCCTGCTATGCATCAGATGCGAAACGAGTTATCGCTGGTGCGGTGGCGGTCGAACGGGGAGTTTAGCTGCCCGTTGGTGATGCGGGTTCCCATTGGGGGATACCTGACGGGAGGCTCGATTTATCACTCGCAAAGTGGCGAAAGTATCTTTACGCATACGCCAGGGGTGCGAGTGGTGATGCCGAGTAATGCGCTGGATGCGCTGGGGCTCTTGCGGACGGCGATTCGTTGTGACGATCCTGTGTTGTTTTTGGAACATAAGCGGCTGTACCGCGAGACGTTTGGGCGGGCGATGTATCCGGGGCCGGATTATACGATTCCGTTTGGGAAGGCGAAGATTGTCAAGGCGGGGACAGATCTGACGGTTGTGACTTACGGGGCGGTGGTGCCGCGGGCTTTGCAGGCTGCGGTGAAGCTGGAGCGAGAGTTGAAGGTTTCCGTAGAACTGATTGATTTAAGGACACTTTCTCCTTACGACTGGGAAGCGATTGCGGAGAGCGTGAAGAAGACGAGCCGGGTGATTGTGGCACATGAGGACATGAAGAGCTGGGGATATGGGGCGGAGATTGCGGCGCGGATTGGGGAGGAGTTGTTCGACTTTCTGGATGCGCCGGTGAGGCGGGTGGCGGCGATGGATACGTTTGTGGCTTACCAGCCCGTGCTGGAGGATGCGATTCTGCCGCAGCCGGAGGATTTGTATCGGGCGATGGCGGAGCTGGCGGCTTATTAGGTAACGGAAAGTTTTTTCGCAACTTGCTCTGGTGGGGTGGGGTTTGGCTGAGGGTATGCCGCTTTTTGCTGGTCTGTCGCTGATGCGCGGATTAGGCTTGGGGCGAGCCTGGTGAGGTTCTGCTATGCGTTCTTCCCGTTTTGATTTTGTGCATGTGGCTGGGGTTTGTGGGCGGGCGGCTGTGACGGCTGCGCTTTGTGCCGGGCTGGTGGGGGAGCCGCTGCTGGCCGCAAGTCCGAAGCCGGTTCCGGCGGCGAATGCGGGGCAAATGCAGGGGCGGGATCGGGTTTTGCATGCGCTGAATCGGCTTACGTTTGGGCCTAAGCCGGGGGATATGGCGGCGGTGCAGGCGATGGGGTTGGAGAAGTGGTTCGAGCTGCAGTTGAATCCGGGGAAGATCGACGATGCGGCGCTGGATGCGCGGCTGGCAGCTTATCCGGCGGCTTCGATGCCGATGGATAAGCTGGAAGCGAAGTATCCGAACCCGCAGGCGCTGCGGCAGATGATGGATGGGAAGGTGGCGTTGCCGAGCGATCCGACGCAGCGGGCGTTGGTCGAGGACCAGATTGCGTTTTATTCCATGCAGAAGGCGCAGAAGGAAAAGGCGGCGGCGCCGCAGGTTGGGGCGGGTGCGGGGTCGGCGCTGGCTAGTGATGGGAGTATGGTCGCGGCGAATGGTGGGGATGCGGCTGCGCCAGCCATGGCGAAGGGCAAGCGGCGGCAGCAGATGCAGGCGGGGATGGATGCGCTGGCGGCCGCGGATGTGCCGGATGGGATGGAAAAGCCGTTGCCGGCTAATGCGATTTCTGGCGATGCGATGGACAGTGGCGAGGGTTTGGGGAAGATGTCGGTGGCGGAGCTGCAGCCGGTGTTCAACCAGGCTCCGGATCAGCGGTTTCAGGGGTTGATGGCGATGGCTCCGAAGGATCTGGTTCGTTTGCGGAATAGCCTGGGGCCGGCGCAGGTGGAGCGGCTGACGGCGGGGATGACGCCGGAACAAAAGGAGACGCTGGTGGCACTGCCGGGGTCTATCCGTATGGTGGCGCTCGAAAGCATGGAAAGCCGGCTGGACCGCGATATTTATAGCGACCGGCAGTTGGAAGCGGTGATGACGGATTTCTGGCTGAACCATTTCAATGTGTACGTGCGGAAGAGTCAGCTGGCGCCTTATCAGCTGGCGAGCTATGAGCGGGAGACGATTCGTCCGAACGCGCTGGGCAAGTTTGAGGACCTGCTGGTGGCTACGGCGGAGAGCCCGGCGATGCTGGTTTATCTGGATAATTTCAGGAGCGTGGGGCCGGATAGTCTGGCGGCCACTCGTCTGAAGAGGTTTCAGGAGATGCGGCCGAATGGAAAGATTGCGAAGGCGAGCGCGGGGCTGAATGAGAATTACGGGCGTGAGCTCATGGAGCTGCATACGCTGGGCGTGGGCGGGGGGTATACGCAGGCGGATGTGACGATGGTGAGCAAGGTATTTACGGGATGGACGCTGGAGAAGCCTTACCAGGGCGGTGGGTTTGTGTTTGAAGAGAAGCGGCATGAGCCGGGGCCGAAGACGGTGCTGGGCAAGACGATCAACGAGGGGGGCGAGAAAGAAGGGCTCGAGGTGCTGCATATGCTGGCGACGAGCCCGGCGACGGCGAAGTTTATCTGCACGAAGCTGGCGGTGAGGTTTGTGAGCGATAACCCGCCTAGCAGCCTGGTGGATAAGATGTCGGCTAGCTTTTTGAAGAGCGATGGGGATATCAAGACGGTGCTGCGGACGATGTTCCATGCGCCGGAGTTCTGGTCGGCGGACGTGTACCGGGCGAAGGTGAAGACGCCGCTCGAGTTTGTGGTGAGTGCGGTGCGGGCTAGCGATTTGCAGGTGGCGAATCCGCAGGCGTTGGTGAAGAGCCTGGAGATTTTGGGGATGCCGCTTTATGGGATGCAGACGCCGAATGGGTATAGCTGGAAGAAGGACGACTGGGTGAGCACGGGGGCGCTGGTGAACCGGATGAACTTCTCGCTGGTGATGAGCGATGACCGCATGCCGGGGACGCGGACGGAGTGGTCGGAGCTGCTGGGGGAGGGGAGTGCGGGGGTGCAGCCGGCGGAGTATGTCGCCGGCGGGGATGCCGCGGCGAAGGAACGGAAGCTGGAAGGGATTCTGCTGGGCGGGCCGGCGAGCGAGAAGACGCGGGCTACGGTGCTGGCGCAGAGTGGGGATGGGAACATCGCGGCGCAGGCTTCGGCGCAGTTCGATCTGGGCGGGGGCGGCGGGGGTGGGGCGAAGAAGGATTATGCCGGGCGTGGGTTGGGGAGGGTGCAGAAGGACCAGGCTGGGCCGGGGGATGCGCAGGCTGCGTTGATGGCTGGGTTGTTGCTGGGATCGCCGGAGTTTCAGAAGCGGTGACGGTGGAGGCGGGGTCGTCGCAGGATGTATTGGTGGGCTGCGGCGATGGTCGGGGGGTGGTTTGGATCACTTACCTTGCTGGGTTGCGGACGTGTAGGCTAGTGGGGCGAGGGTGCGATGACTGAACCTACTTATTTGCTGCGGGATTTGCTTTTGCCGGAGTTGACGCTGGAGCTTGCGAAGACGCGGCAAGCGCTGGAGCGGGCGCCGGAGGATCAGGGTGCGTTCAAGCCGCATGAGCGGTCGACGGCGTTGCTGGATCTTTGCAACCACCTGACGACTGTTTCCGGGATTGCGGGGACGATTTTGCGGGAGGACGGCCTGGTGATGGGTGGGCCGGAAGATCCGCGGCGGATTGTGAAAGAGGCGACTGCGGCAGGGCGGCTGGCGGCGTTCGACGAAATGGTTGCGGGGACTCTCGAGGCGCTGAAGGGTAGCGAGGATGCGAGGTTTACGGCGAGGTGGGAGGCTTCGCGGGGCGGGAATGTGGTGTTTTCAGGGACCCGGTATGCGGCGCTGCGGCAGATGGGGATCAACCATATGGTGCATCATCGGGCGCAGCTGGGGACTTATCTGCGGCTTTTGGATGTGCCGGTTCCGGCTACGTTTGGGCCGTCGGCGGATGAGAAGTAATGGCTGATGTTATGCGGAGGAGCGCGACGATGCGAGTTTTTTGCGGGCTGATGGTTGTTTGCTGGGCTGGGCTTTGCTTGGGGCAAACTTCTGAGAAGGATCAGGCGCTGCTCAGCCAGGTGCGTGGGAAGTACGACGCTCCATTCAACCGGGAACTGCAGTCCTTTGACTGTGCTGTCGGGTTCAGCTGGAAAGAGCATTTCAAGGAGACGACGCGGGTAGGCGATGAAGGGACCGATGAAGAGTTGGAGACGCTGTTCCAGCCGATTCGAAATCGTGTGGAGGTTACGCGATCCCGGGTAACGGTAACGTCCGGGCTCAGTGACGAGGCAATGAACAAGCTGCCTTATGGGGGGATGGCGGAGGGGTTGCTGGAACATGCAGTGGAGAAGAGTCTCTACAATTGGCTGGCCGCAGGTACGAATGCGATTTTGCCGGATGCGAAGACGCCGGTCTCCTTGCAGCAGTCCGCGACAGGGTATCGGCTGGCGTTCAAGATGCAGGATGTGGATGTGCAGATGAATTTGGCACCGGACATGCGGCTGCTGGATGCCGTGGCCAAAACGCCGCAACCTGACCGCTTCGAGACGTCTTTTGATACGGGTCCGCAGGGTTTTGTTTTGCGCTCCTGGACTGTGGATGAGGACGGGAACGTGGAGCCTGGACATCGGCTGATTTTCAGCTACAGCTACCAGATGGTAGATGGGGTGCAGGTGCCCGAGCAGGTGGTGGTCATGCGCGAAAGTCACCACGAGGTTTGGCGATATAAGCTGAACGACTGCAAGGTGAAGAAGGTTGGGAAATGATGCAACCTTTGGGTGGGTGGTGGGTTTGGTAGATTGAAGCGTTAGGCGGAGGTTGGTCATGGCGAATACGAAGCTGGGGACGGTAGATACGAGCGACTGGGGATGTGACATGCATGGGCGCGACCTGGGGCGGCGTGGGTTGAAGGGCGGGCCTTCAAGGCGTGGGTTTATGAAGGGTGGGGCGCTGGCGCTGGTGGGGACGAGTGTGATTCCGAGCTTTTTGCTGCGCAGCGTGATGGCGGAGGCTACAACGGCGGCGGGCAATAACAAGAAGCTGGTGGTGCTGTTCCAGCGGGGGGCGGCGGATGGGTTGAATATCGTGGTGCCGTATGCGGAGAAGAATTATTACTCGATGCGGCCGCAGATTGCGATTCAGCAGAAGGATGTGCTCGACCTGGATGGGTTTTTTGGGCTGCACCCGGCGATGGCGCCGTTCAAGCCGCTGTATGAGCAGGGTCATCTGGCGGTGGTGCATGCGGCGGGGTCGACGGATTCGTCGCGGTCGCACTTTGATGCGCAGGATTATATGGAGAGTGGAACGCCCGGTGTGAAGTCGACGCAGGATGGGTGGCTGAACCGGGCGTTGCTGACCGGGCCGGCGCCGGATGGGCCGGGGGGCAAGCCTTCGGCGTTTCGGGCGGTGGCACTTGGGACGCAGGTTCCGCGGACGCTGCAAGGGAAAGTGCCGGCGATTGCGGTGAGTAACCTGGCGGACTTTTCCGTCGGGGGCAAGGGGCCGCAGACTTCGGCGATCTCGAATGCGTTCCAGGCGATGTATGACGAGAGTTCGGACAGCGTGCTGCATGGGACGGGGCAGGAGACGTTTGAGGCGGTGAAGATGCTGAAGGCGGCGAATCCGGCAAAGTATCAGCCGGCGGCTGGAGTGGTTTATCCGAATACGGCGTTTGGGAACAGCCTGAAGCAGATTGCACAATTGATGAAGGCGAATTTGGGCGTAGAGGCGGCGTTCAGCGATATTGGCGGGTGGGATACGCACCAGAACCAAGGGGCGGCGACGGGGCAGCTGGCCGGGCGGCTGACGGAATTTGCCAACGGGATTGCGGCGTTCTGGAAGGATATGGGGGCGGATGCGGACAACATTACGCTGGTGACGATGTCTGAGTTTGGGCGGACGGCGCGGCAGAATGGGACGGGTGGGACGGATCATGGGCACGCAAATGCCATGTTCATCCTGGGTGGGAAGGTGAAGGGCGGGAAGGTTTACGGGAAGTGGCCGGGACTGGATAACGCTCAGTTGAACGAGGGTCGCGACCTGGCGGTGACGACAGATTTCCGCCGGGTGCTGGGTGAGGCGGCTTACAAGACGCTGGGCGCTAAGAACATGGAAGCGGTATTTCCCGGGGCGCAGGTGACTCCAGCGGGGTTCCTGAATTTTGTATAAGTGAGGTGGTTCGACCACGCCCTCTGTCCGGAGATCGGATTGGGGGCGTTTTTGCCTTTAGAAGTACAACTTTCGGGTAGTACGGAAAAATGTAGATATCTACACAACTTATTTTTGCAGGGTGCGTCTTATAAATTGTAAGACGCTGGGCTTTCAGTTCCCTCGGCTCCAGCTTCCCCTATCTGCAATTGAAGTTCCCACCTATATGTAAGGCGCCCTGAACACCGGGCGCCTTCACTTCTTGTGGCGGCGAGTTATGTGATGCCTAGTTTTCGGTCGAGAGCGACGGCGCCGGAACCGGTGGTGACGAGGAGGAGGGCCATGGCGATGAGGGCCAGGGTGTATTCGGAGGCGGAGTAGCCGTGGTGAATGTTGACGGTGATGAGGGCTACGAGCATGTTGGTGGCGATGAGGAAGGCGGAGAAGCGGGTGAGGAGGCCGAGGACGAGGAGGATGCCGCCGACGAATTCGGTGAGGATGGACGCGTAGGCGAGCCAGGGGGGTAGGCCGAGGGTGGCGACGAACTGGGCGAAGGAGTCGAAACCGGCGAGGGGGTGGGCGCGGTGGACGCCGCCGGGGGGGATCAGTTTTTCAAAGCCGTGGTAGGTCATGGAGGCGCCGAGAGCGAGGCGAATGAGGAGGATGGCCCAGGGTTGGAGCTTGGCTAAAGTGCGCATGGGGTTAGGGTAACGGATTGTGGGCTGGGTGGAACAGGAACGAGGAAGAAGCGGGAAAGGGCGGGAAGGCGGATAAGGGCGGATCAAGGCGGATAGGGTGATTTCCCGGCGGTGTGGTTGTAGTGGTAACGACTCACCTTGGGAGTGTGGGGGGGCACAAGCAACGGCAAACGCAGATTCCCTTCGGGAATGACAAAGAAAGGGAATGACAAACGAAGGGCTAATGAGTAGCGAGTTACTTGGCGGAAAGGTATTGATCGAGGAAGCGGGAGATGGTTTGCGTGTAGGCGGGGGTGTTGGGAGTGAGGGTGGCGATGAATTTGGGGTCGGGGACGGACTTTAGCCAGGTGGGGTCAGTGGGGGCGGTGATGAGGAGGAGCTTGGGCTGGTGAAGCTGGGAGGTAATGGCGGCGATGTCAAAACGGTCATGGAAGAGGAGGGAGGCGGGGACGAAGGTGGTGCGGCGGTCGGTGAGGGCGCGACGGGCGAGGTTGGGGTCGGGGTCCTGGAGGATGAGGGTGGGGAGATCAGGGTGGGTGATGGCTAGCTGGGCGGCGAGGTAGCAGCCGAGGCCGGAACCCATGGGGATGATGTGGGCGGGGGGGAGGTGGCGGGTGTTGAGGAGGTAGTCGAGGGCGGATTGAGCGTCTTCCAGCATGCGGGGCTGGTTGGGGTGCTGGGGGTCGGATTGGCCGAATCCGCGGTAATCGATGGCAAAGAGGTTGAGGTTGAGGTTGTGGAGCTGGGTGAGTGTTTGGGCGGAGTTGCTGAGGTTGCCGGTGCCGCCGTGGAGGTAGAGGACGGTGGGGGCGGTAGTGGTGCCGGAGGGGATGTACCAGGCGGTGAGGCGGGGAGTGCCGGTGGGGCCGGCGTCGAATTGGATGGTGTCAAAGGGGACGGCGGGGGCGGCGGTGAGCTGGGCGGTGGGATGCAGAACGAGTTGCCAGGCGCCCTGATAGACGAGGAGGCAGACGGCCAGCCAGGCGCAGAGGAGCGCGGCGACGATGGCGGTGGCGAGGGCTTTGACGAGCCAGAGGGGATTTACGTCTGGATAGGGGTGTTGTTGGGGCGGGACGGGCTGGTGGCGGATGGGCATGGCAGAGGTTCAGTTTACGATGAGCAGGGAGAGGTGCGGGCGATGGCGGAGTGGGTTCGTTTGTGTGGGATAGCGGAGGCTCCGGCGGAAGGGCAGCTGGCGGCGGCGGAGGCAGGGGGCGTTTCGGTGTGTTTGTCGCGGGTGGGCGGGGTGCTGCGGGGGATGCTGAATGTTTGTCCGCACCGGCAGGCGCCGCTGGCGGAGGGATGGCTTGATGGGGAGAGGGTGGTTTGTCCATGGCACTCGTGGGAGTTCGATTGTGCGACGGGGGCGGCGGTTTATCCGGAAGGAGAGCGGGTGGCGGTCTTTGAGGTGAAGGTGCAAGGGGATGAGGTTCTGGTAAATCTGGGGGAGGGCTGAACCAAATTTTGTTCCTGTGGAAACAATTTGGGATTCGAATGCATCTACCTATTTACGTTGGAGCGGGGATGGCCGGCGGAGGAGATTTTCGATGAAACTGAAGAATCTGATGCTTGCTGTTCTGGGTCTGGTGATTTTTGCCGGGTCCGCGATGCCTGCGCATGCTGAGTATCACCACCATCGTCATCATCACCACCATCATCACCGCTAGGCTTGGGTGGTCTTGAAGGAGCCCGGCTTTGCGGCCGGGTTTTCCGCGTCTGGGTGGCAGGGCGGAGGGTGTAGAATCAAGTGATTCCTCATACAAGAAGAATCAGCCAAAGGTGAGATTCTATGCAGGCAATGCTGGCGCTCGAGGATGGGCGTGTGTTCAAGGGGAAGAGCTTCGGGGCGCGGGTGGAGCGAGCTGGCGAGGTGGTTTTCAACACATCGCTGACGGGGTACCAGGAGATCTTTACCGACCCAAGTTATGCGGGTCAGATTGTGGTGCTGACGAACCCGCATGTTGGGAATTATGGGACCTCGCCGAGCGATGCGGAGAGTGCGCGGCCGATGATCGAAGGGTTGGTGACGCGGGAATTTTCACCGGTGAGCTCGAACTGGCGGTCGACAGAAGTTGCCGACGAATACCTTGAGAGAAATGGGATTCCGGTGATTGCGGAGGTGGATACGCGGGCGGTGGTGCGGCATCTGCGGGCGCATGGGGTAATGCGGGGGGTGATCGCTTGCGGGATTGGGCTGGTGGAGGCTGAACTGGTGGCGAAGGCTCGGGCGGTGAAGAAGATGGATGGGACGGACCTGGCTTCGGTGGTTTCGACGAAGACTGCTTATGAGTGGAATGCGGAGGAGCCGAAGAACCAGACGGGGGATAAGCTGCTGGGGGCTACGGCTGCCGGGGATGAGATGCACGTGGTGGCTTATGACTTTGGGATCAAGGAGAACATTCTGCGGATGCTGGCGCGGGAGGGTTGCCGGGTGACGGTGGTGCCGGCGAGGACGTCGGCCAAGGATGTGCTGGCGATGGCGCCGGATGGGGTTTTCTTTTCAAATGGGCCGGGGGATCCGGAGCCTTTGGATTATGCGATTGCGAATGTGCGGGAGCTGAAGGGGAAGGCGCCGCTGTTTGGGATTTGCCTGGGGCACCAGATTTTTGGGCTGGCGCTGGGGGCGAAGACTTATAAGTTGAAGTTTGGGCATCATGGGGGGAATCACCCGATCATGAACCATGAGACGGGTAAGGTGGAGATTACGGCGCAGAACCATAACTACAATGTGGATCCGGCGAGCCTGCCTGCTGATGTGGCGCAGACGCATACGAATTTGAATGATGGGACGCTGGCTGGGCTGCGGAGTACGAGTGATCCTATGTTTAGTGTGCAGTACCATCCGGAGGCTAGTCCGGGGCCGCATGACTCGCATTATTTGTTCAGGGATTTTCGTAGGATGATGGAAGAGTGGAAGAAGTAGGAGGATGCGATGGAATTCGAATTTCGTGCTGATCGGGAAGCGCACTTGCGGATGCTTTGTGAAGAGATGGGCCGGAGTGTGGATGACTTTGTGAACGAGGCTGTGCTGACGTTCATGGAGGATTACGAGGATGGCAGGGACGCTGTTGCTGCGAAAGCTGAAGCGTCAGCTTCTGGTGAACGATACCTCACTTTGCAGGAAGTCATGGAGAAGTATGGACTGGAAGCTAGAGATCTCACCGAAGGCGCAGAAGCAGCTGGACAAGATGGACGGGAGCGTTCAGAAGAGAATCCTGGGCTTCTTGTACCTTCGCCTGCCAAAGCAGCCTAGTCCCTGGACGTTGGCGGAGCCGTTGACGGGTGAGTTCGCTGGTTTGGTTCGGTATCGAGTTGGAGACCACCGAGTCGTCTCTGAAATTGTTGAGGACAGGCTCCTCATCCATGTGATTCGGATGGCTCATCGGAGCGAGGTGTATGAGCTTCGCATTGACCGGCACGAGTTGCTTGCTGGGGAGAAACCGGAGTCCCCGGGAAAGAAGAAGTAGATGCCACGTAGGAATGATATTGCGAAGATATTGGTGATCGGCTCTGGGCCGATTGTGATTGGGCAGTCGGCTGAGTTTGACTACTCGGGGACGCAGGCTTGCAAGGCTTTGAAGGCGGAGGGGTATGAGGTGGTGCTGGTGAATTCCAATCCGGCTTCCATCATGACCGATCCGGAGGTGGCGGATCGGACTTATATTGAGCCTTTGACTGCTACGTATGTCGAGGAGATTCTGCGGGTTGAGGCGGAGATGCTTGCGGAGTCCGGGGCTGCGGGGGTATTTGCGGTGCTGCCCACGGTGGGGGGGCAGACGGCTTTGAATCTGGCGGTGGACCTGGCGGATTCAGGGGTGCTGGAGAAGTTTGGGGTGGAGCTGATTGGGGCGAAGCTGGAGGCGATCAAGAAGGCCGAAGACCGGCTGCTGTTCAAGGATGCGATGACGAAGATCGGGCTGGATATGCCGCGGTCGCAGCTGGTGAACAATGTTGGCGATGGGTTGGCTTTTGCGGCGAAGATCGGGTTTCCTTGTGTGATTCGGCCTAGCTTTACGCTGGGTGGGTCGGGCGGCGGGATTGCTTATAACCGGGAGGAGATGGGAGACATTCTGGGGCGGGGAATCGACCTTTCACCGGTGAGTGAATGCCTGATTGAGGAGAGTGTGCTGGGGTGGAAGGAGTATGAGCTGGAGGTGGTGCGGGATCTGAATGACAATGTGATTATTATCTGCTCGATTGAGAATTTCGATCCGATGGGAGTGCATACGGGCGACTCGATTACGGTGGCGCCGGCGCAGACGCTTACGGACCGGGAGTACCAGGCGATGCGGGATGCGGCGATTGCGTGCATTCGGGAGATTGGGGTGGAGACGGGGGGGAGCAACGTGCAGTTTGCGGTGAATCCGCAGAATGGGCGGATGACGGTCATCGAGATGAACCCGCGGGTTTCGCGGTCGAGTGCGCTGGCCAGCAAGGCTACGGGGTTTCCGATTGCGAAGATTGCGGCGCGGCTGGCTGTGGGGTACACGCTGGATGAGCTGCAGAACGATATTACGAAGGCTACCCCGGCTTGCTTTGAGCCGACGATCGATTACGTGGTGGTGAAGATTCCCAAATGGCAGTTTGAGAAGTTTGCCGGGGCGGATGAGAACCTGGGCCCGCAGATGAAGTCTGTGGGCGAGGTGATGGCGATTGGGCGGACGTTCAAGGAAGCGATGATGAAGGCGGTGCGGTCGCTGGAGACGGGGAAGAAGGCGACGGCTGAAGATATCGAGCCGAGGCGTTTGACGCAGCGGCTGGTGACGGCGCATCCGGAACGGCTGAGCTATGTGCGGTATGCGTTCGAGACTGGAATGAGCGTGCGGGACGTGGCGCGGATGACCGGGATGGACCCGTGGTTTCTGCACCAGATGAAGCAGATTACGGATGAGATTGCAGCTGTGACAACTAAAGGATTAGTTGGTGTGAGCGCGGATGAGTTGCGGTCGGCGAAGCGGATGGGGGTGAGCGACGAACGGCTGGCGAGTGGTTGGGGTTGCACGGTGGCGGAGGTGCGGGCGCTGCGGAAGAAGCTGGGGGTGATGCCGGTTTACAAGATGGTGGATACGTGCGCGGGGGAGTTTGAATCGTTTACGCCGTACCTGTATAGCTGCTATGACGAGGAGGATGAGGCGGCCCCTACAGAGCGGAAGAAGGTGATGATTCTGGGCAGTGGGCCGAACCGGATCGGGCAGGGGATCGAGTTCGATTATTGCTGCTGCCATGCGGCGTTTGCGCTGAGGGAAGATGGCTACGAGACGATCATGGTGAACTGCAATCCGGAGACGGTTTCGACCGATTATGACACTTCGGACCGGCTTTATTTTGAGCCGTTGACGCTCGAGGACGTGCTGGGGGTTTATGAGCATGAGGCTTCGGGTGGGGCGGAGATCGGGATGATTGTGCAGTTTGGGGGGCAGACTCCTCTGAACTTGTCGCTGCCTTTGAAGCGGGCGGGGGTGCCGGTGATTGGGACGAGTCCTGAATCGATTGACCTGGCGGAGGATCGGAAGCGGTTTGGGAAGTTGATTGAAGAACTGGGGATTCCGCAGCCTGAGGGGGCGCTGGTGACGTCGCTCGAGGAGGCGCTGGTGGGAGCGAACCGGGTGGGGTATCCGGTGCTGGTAAGGCCGAGCTATGTGCTGGGTGGGCGGGCGATGGTGATCGCTTATGATGACGCGGCGGTGAGGACTTATATGTCGTCGGCGATCGAGTACTCGCAGGAACGGCCGGTGCTGATCGACCACTTTCTGGAGGATGCGACGGAGTGTGATGTGGACGCGCTTTCAGATGGCGAGGATGTTGTGATTGCGGGGATCATGCAGCATATCGAGGAGGCGGGAATTCACTCGGGGGACTCGTCCTGCGTGCTGCCGGCGGTGGATTTGACGGAGGATGTGAAGGCTACGATTCGCGAGTATACGCGGGCGCTGGCGAAGGCGCTGAGCGTGATGGGGCTGGTGAATATCCAGTTTGCGATTCAGCGGGGCAAGGTGTTTGTGATCGAGGTGAATCCGCGGGCTTCGCGGACGGTGCCTTATGTTTCCAAGGCGACGGGGGTGCCGCTGGCGAAGATGGCTTCGCGGATTATGGTGGGGCGGAAGCTGAAGGATCTGCTGCCTGAATACTGCGCGGGCGGGGCGAGGGCGGGGCAGGACCTGGATGTGGGGAACTACTTTTATGTGAAGTCGCCGGTGTTTCCGTGGGGGAAATTTCCGGGTGTGGATACGGTGCTGGGGCCGGAGATGAAGTCGACCGGTGAGGTGATGGGGGTGGCGGATAACTTTGGAGAGGCGTTTGCCAAGGCGCAGATTGCGGCCGGGCAGGTGCTGCCGCTAAAGGGGACCGTGTTTCTGAGCGTGAACGATCATGACAAGGCCGGGGCTGTGGAGCTGGCGAAGCAGTTTCAGGAGATGGGTTTCCACCTGGTGGCGACGCATGGGACGGCGAAGGCGCTGGAAGACGCGGGGTTGCAGCCGGAACGGGTTTACAAGGTGAAGGAAGGACGGCCGAACGTGGTCGACCTGGTGAAAGGGGACCGGATCCAGTTGATTGTGAATACGCCGCGGGGGCAGGATACTTTCTTCGATGAGAAGGCGATTCGGCGGGCGGCGGTGCTGGCGCGGGTGCCTACGATCACTACGTTGGCTGCGGCGCGGGCTGCGGCTGAGGGGATCGAGGCGCTGCAGCGGGGGACGTTGAGTGTGGTGGCGCTGCAGACGTTGCATGCGGAACGGGCTTCAGCCTAAAGGGAAACCCCAGGTCACTGACGATGAGGCTGTCAGTGGCCTGGAGCATCCCAAAGCCTTATGGGAGGAACTAGACGTCGAGGCCTAGCTTGGCGCCTATGGCGTAGCCGATCATGGAGAGAGGGACCCAGGTGCCGACGAGGAGGCCGTCGCCGCCCATGAGGCCGGAGCCGTTGTTGACCTCGAAGAAGGTGCGGGTGAGCTTGGCTACGGCGCCGCAGTTTTCACAGAGGCCGGGGCCTGTGGGGAGGTCGAGCACCCAGACGCAGACGAGCGAAAAGAAGAGAAGGCCGGAGATCCAGACGTAGCGTGCGGTTTCATCCGGGCGGACCTTCATGATGATGTAGCCGCCGATGAGTGGGACGAGGAAAGCGAAGACGGTGCAGAGGATCTTGGGGTTGGCTGCTTCGGGGTCGGGCTGGGCGAGCCAGAAAGCGATGACGACGACGAGCAGGATGAGGACGGCGGCGATAGTGTGGATGGCAAACCAAAGGGCCTCTTTACCGAGGTCGCCGGCGGTCTTGCCTTGCGAGGCTTCGAAATCTTCTGCCATGGGTACTTTTATACGGCAGAAACGGCTTCTTGGGAATAACCCGATGTGGCGAGGGCTCAGGGTTGGTACGTCTAGAATGGAAAGATGCTGCTCGAAGGAATTTTTCTGCCGTTGACGACGCCGTTCTATCCGGACGGACGGGTGTATTTACGTAAGCTGGAACACAATGTGGGGCGCTACTCGCTGAGTGGGGCGGCGGGGATGGTGGTGGGGGGGACGGCCGGGGAGGGCGATGGTTTGTCGTCGGCCGAGGCCGTGGAGGCGCTGCAGGTGGCGATTGCAGTGGCGGCAAAAGAGAAGGTGATGGTGGCGGGGGTATCGCGGGAGAGTGTGTATGACACGTTGAAGCTGGCGGAGGCGGCGGCGGCGGCGGGGTATGATGCGGTGGCGGTGAGGGGACCGGCTTGCGTGGCGGGGCTGGGGCTGGAGATGATGACTTATTTCAGGACGGTCGCGGACCGGAGCGGGCTGCCGGTGGTGCTGGTGAGTGATACGGAACGGGAGCTGGCGGTGGAGGTGGTTGGGGAGTTGGCGGGGCATCCGAATGTGATTGGGATGGTGGAGGAAGGCGATTCGGTGGGGCGGGTGGCGGGGGTGCTGGGACGGACGGCGGGGGTGCAGCGGGAGGTGCGGGTGACGACGGTTTTTGCGGCGGCTACGGGGAGGATGATGGTTCCGGTGGCGGCGGGGGCGGGGACGTTTGTGTCAGCCGAGAGTCTGGGGCATGGGGGTGGGGTGGCCACGGCGCCGCCCGTGGCGGGGATCAAGACGCGGACGAAGAAGGTTGGATTTCAGGTTTTGTTTGGGACAACGCGGCGGATGCTGGAGGCGTGGGGGGCGGGGGCGAGTGGGGCGGTTCCGCGGATGGGGGCCTGTGCGCCGCAGGGGGTGTGTGAGGTTTGGCAGGCTTATAAGGACGGGGATCAGGCGCTGGCGGAAGAGAAGCAGGAACGGGTTCGGGCTGCGGGGAAGTTGATGGAGGGCTGGGGTGGGGTGGCGGCGGTGAAGTATGGGTGTGATCTGAATGGGTACTTTGGGGGTCGGCCGCGGTTGCCGCTGTTGGCGCTGGATGAGGCGGGGCGGGAGGCGGTGGAGGTGGCGTTGGAGGGATTGCGGGTTTGATTGGGGGTGCGGCTTCCCTTGAGCTGCGGTGGCTTAGCGACGCAGATTCCCTTTGGAATGACAAAGTCAGGCTTTGGGCTTGATGGGGATGCCGAGGGCGTTGAGTTTGGAGCGGGCCTGGGCAGCTTCGGGGCTGGCGGGGAAGCGCTGGATGAGGGTGCGGAGCTCGCGGACGCCGGCTTCCTGCTGCTTGAGGGCGATGAGGGCCTGGCCTTTGTGGAGGTGGGCGGCGGGAACCTTGTTATTGTCTGAGAACTGCTCGAGGACGTGGTCGTAGTCTTTGGCGGCGGCAGCGTATTTGCCGGCGCGGTAGTCGATTTCGCCGAGGTAGTAGAAGGAGTTGCCGGCGAGGGTGTTGTCGGGGTAGGCCTTGATGACGTCGCCGAACTCGGAGGAGGCGATGCCGTATTTGGCGGCCATGTAATCGCCGTAAGCGGCTTTGTAGAGATCGTCGGCTGGGGGCGCGGAGGGGGCCACGGGCTTGCGGACGGGTGGGGTGCGGATGGGGGCGGCGGGTGGAGCTATGGCGGTCTGGTCGGGGATGGATTGGGTGACTGCGGGGGCGGGGGTGGGCTGGACCGTAGTTTGGGGGGTGCCGGCTTGCGGGAGGTTCTGGAGGGCGGCGCCGATGTTTTGTTGCTGGCCCTGGACGTCGGCTAGGACCTTTTCGAGGCGGGCCATGCGGGCTTTGATTTCGTCGAGGGTGTCGTTGAGGGAGGAGACCTGGCCGGAGAGCTGGTCGGCTTTGGCGTCCTGGGCCTGGGAGCGGGCGGCTAGCTGTTTTTGGAGCGAGTCCATGTTGACGGACATGCGATTGACGGAATCGGCGGACTGCTGGACGAGGTCTTTGAGGACGCCCATGCGCTCGTCGTTGGATTGCTGGAGGCGGGCGACGGCGTCCTGGAGCTGCTGGATCTGGGTCTGGAGCTGGATCATCTCCTTGTTGGCGGCGAAGGAGGGGGTGGCGAGGGTGAGGAAAAGGATGGTGGCTAGGACTTTTTTCATGGTGGGTGGCCTTTGGGGTGGCGTGACGGGCGACGGCAAACGCAGATCCCTACGGGATGACAAATGAAACGGCGAGAATCAATACGGAGATTCTGGCTTCGCCAGAATGACGGCGTTTTTGACGGAGGCGGTAAGTCGAATCTTATTAGTGCGGCGGGCGAATCTTGTGACGGAGGCGGTGAGTCGACCTTTGTGACGGAGGCGGGGACCCGCCTCCGTCCTGCTGTGCTAGCGGTCTATGGTGAACTGGGCACGGCGGTTTTCTTGCCAGCAGGATTCATTGGCTTCGGTGCAGAATTGTTTTTCCTTGCCGTAGCTGATGACGCGGATGCGGGCTGGGGCTACGCCGGCGTTGACGAGGGCGGTTTTGGCGGCGTTGGCACGGTTTTCGCCGAGGGCGAGGTTGTATTCGGCTGAGCCGCGCTCATCGCAATAGCCGCCTACGAGGACGCGGATGTCAGGGTGGGCGACGAGGTAGGAGGCGGCCTGGGCGGCGTTGCTCTGGCCGTCGGGGCGGAGGTCGAAGGAGTCGTAGTCGAAGAAGACGTCCTGGACGGCGGCGTGGAAGGCGTCGTCTGAAACGGCGGTGCCGTTGGGGTTGGCGCCGTTGGCGCGGTCGCCCATGGTGGTGCTGCCGCCAAGGTTTGTGGTGGGGACGCGGACGGTAACGCGGACGTTGGCTTCGGTGGTGCCGCCGTCGCCTTTGGCGGTGAGGTGGAAGTTGGTGGAGTTGGAGGGGGAGACGGTTTGGGTGCCGTTGACGTTGACCTGGCCGATGCCGTCAATGGTGACGACGGTGGCGTTGGTGGTGCGCCAGTTGAGGACGACGGTCTGGCCGAGGTCGATGGCGGGAGGGTCGGCGGCGAGCGAGGCGGTGGGCGCGGGGGCGGACTCGCTGGAGGAGGAAGCGTCCGACGGGCCGAGAGAGGAGGGGTCAATGCCTTTGGCTTTTTTGTGGCAGCCGGTGGCGAGGGTGAGAACGGCGGCGGCGAGAACGAGCGTGAGACGGAAGGGACGGGGAGTGTGCTCGGCTTGATGCACGTGGGGTACGTTCATGCTTTCGCTCCTGAAATTACGGGACTGCAGGGTGCGGGTTACTGAGTTGGTGGAGGAGGAGGGCGAAGGAGAGCAGGATGCAGGGTTACGGGTCATTTCCAGCTCCAGTTTGGCATATCAGAGCCGGTTTGCGTGAGGGGATGGCGGTCGGTTCCGTCGGCGAGCATGGTCCAGATTTTCATGTGCTCGGCGCGGCCGTCAGGGGAATTGGCGAAGACGATGTGACGGCCGTCGGGAGACCAGGAGGGGAAGTCGCAGGGGCCGCCGTCATGGGTGAGCTGGATCCATTTTTTTGAGGCGATTTCCATGACGTAGATGTCCTGGCCGCCGGGGGCGCCGGGGCCGTACTTGCGGTTCCAGGCATAGGCGATGAACTGACCGTTCGGGGACCAGGAAGGGCTGGTGGCGTAACCGCCGTCGGTAAGGCGGGTGACGCCGGAGCCATCGACGTCCATGATGTAGAGCTGGGGGAGGCCGGAGCGGCCGCTGATCCAGGCGATCTGGGCACCGGTGCGGGGGTTGTAGGTGGGGGAGACGTCGGGGCCGCGGAAGTTAGTGATGCGGCGGCCGAGGGTGCCGTTGAGGTCCGTGATCCAGATTTCGGGGTCGCCGGTGCGGGAGCTGGAGTAGGCGATATCCTTGCCGTCCGGGGACCAGGCGGGGGAGAGGTTGGTGCCGCCGGAGACGGGGAAATTGACGAGGCGGCCGAGGAGGAGCGAATACATGCGGACCTGGAAGCCGTCGCGGCCGAGTGTGGAAAAGGCGAGGCGGGAGTTGTCCGGCGAGATGCGGGGGGAGAGCGAGACGGTGCCGAGGTGGGTGATAGGGTGCTGGTTGGCGCCGTCGTAATCCATTTCCCAGATTTCCTTGGCTCCGATGACGCCGTGGACGTAGTAGATCTTGGTTTCGGCGATGCCGGCGATGCCGCCGCCGAGACGGAGGATGATCTCATCCGCGAAGCGGTGGGCGATCTGGCGGGCGGAGTCTTCTGAGGCATCTTCACCGTATTGCTTGGCCAGGACCTGGGGGTACTGGGGGTTTTTGGCGTCGAAGAGGAAGCCGTTGACGGCGAGGCGGGTGCCGGTGACGCCGAGGGCTCCGAAGGCGACCATGGAGGCGTTGGCGGGGGCGGAGGACCACTCGGGGAGCTTGATTTCAGCCGGGCTGCCAGGAGTGGACTGGGGGGCCATGGACTTCGAGACGAGATCAAAGATGCCGGCGTTCGAGAGGTCGTTGTAGAGGGTGGTGTCGAAGAGGCTGCGGAGGGTGGTGTTTTTAGGGTCGGCGGTGCCGGCTTTAAAGTCGGCTACGGCGATGCGGGTGCGGTCTGTGCCGTGGCCGGAAAGGGTGAGTTGGAGATCGCCGCCCTGGGCGTGGAGGGTTGCGGCGAGGCACAGGAAGGCGAAGAGACGGAAGAGAGCGGTGCGGCTTGGATGCATGATCGGCATTACCCCTCCATGGTAGACGGAGTAAGGGGGGAAGGCTGTGGATTCGGGGGTGCCGGGTTGGGTTCGGGCTAGTGGTCGGCGTGGAAGTCGAAGGTGAAGTCGATGGTGAGGGAGGCGCCCTGGGGGAGGGGTCCGAAGGTGTCGATGCGCTGGATGGCGCGGAGGGCGGAGCTATCGAGGGTGGCGGAACCGGAGGGTTTGGAGACGTGGGGGTCGGCGGGGGTGCCGTCGCGCTCGATGGTGAAGGTGATGGTGGTGCGCTTGCCATTGGAGGCGGCGGCGTTGGCTTCCTGCTGCTGCCAGGCCTGGTTTACTTTTTGCGAGATGAGGCGGACGTAGTAGGCGTAGCGGTCGCCAAAAGCGCGCTCCTCTACCGTGATACTGGAAGTGCCGTTTTTGAGCTGGGTGATGGATTGGGGGATCTGGACGCCGGCGGTTTCGCCGGTGGTGGCTTTGTTGGGGGGCGGGGGTGGAGTTTGTGCCGGGGGGCGTTTGGTTTCAGTGGTGGAGGGGGTTGGCTTGGTGGGGGTGGTGGGGACGACCTTTTTGGGAAGGAGGACTTCGTTGGGCTTGGGGGCGGCCTCGGCCTTGGGTGGAGGGAGCGGGGCGGCTTTGGGTTTGGGGGGCTCGGGCGGGGGCGGGGTGGGGGCGATGGAGGGTTTTTCGCTGGTGAGGACGGCGTGATCGAGGGTGCGCTGGCGCGGGGGGAGCGGGAGGGCGTTGACCATGCTGGCCTGGATGGAGCCGGCTACGGGGTTCTGATCGCCCCAATGGGGGTGGGCGCGGTGGGAGATCCAGGCGGCGATGCCGACGGCGACGATGATGGCGGCGTGGAGGGCAAGCGCGAGGGCGAGGCCAGAACGGGTTTGGTCCGGTGCGGGGGTTGGTTTGCGGGTTTGCAGTTCTACCGGCATGCTTTGCGCTTATGGTATCGCGATGGCTATGATGGTGCGAATTGTGAACGGAGGGTAAGGATGGAAACGCAGGAACGGGCTTATGTGGTGGACAACCTGGTGGCGAGCGAAACGCGGCTGCTAGAGCTTACGGAGGGGTTGACGGCGGCGCAGTGGAACTTCAAGGAGTCGGGGGAGCGGTGGTCGATTGCGGAGATTCTGGAGCATTGCATCGTGACCGATCAGGCGGTTGGCGGACTCATTCAGCATGCGCTGAGTAAGCCCGCGGAACCCGCGAAGAAGGCCCTGGCGGCGGGGAAGGATGAGGCGGCGAAGAGGGTGGGGGACCCGACGGGGCACAAGATCGCGGCGCTGGAGCAACTGCTGCCCACGGGGAGATGGGATGATCCGGCGGCGATGATAGCGGCGATGCGCAAAGTGCGGGCGGTGAATGTGGCGTTTGCACAGTCGACGGAGGCAGACCTGCGGAGTCATTTCGCCAAGCATGAGCAGATTGGCGAGATGGATTGCTACCAGTGGTTGATTTTGATGGGGCAGCATGGGGAGAGGCATGCGAAGCAGATTGAGAGGGTGAAGGCGGCTGCGGGGTATCCGGGGTAGGTGTTTGTAAGGCTTAGCTTGGGATTTGTGGCGGGGACAAGAAGGCCCGGGGCTAAAGCCCCACCTAATTCGGAGGCCGTTTTCGTGGGGCTGAAGCCCCACGCTAATCCGGAAAACTGGTGGGTTACTTTTCGTAGGGTTGGGTGACGATGGAGATGTTGGTGATGCCGGCGCGCTTGACGGAATCCATGACGGAGGCGAAGGCGCCGAATGGGACGCGCTCGTCGGCGCGGACGTAGACTACGCGTTTGGCGGGGTCTTTTTCGTCGGATTTGAGGAGGGTGGCCAGGTCGGCTACGTTGACGGGCTGGTCGGCACCTTTGGATTGGAGGAAAACGTTTTGCTTCTGGTCGATGGTGACGACCATGCGCTCTTCTGTGAGGGTCGCGGTGGACCGGGTGTGGGGGATGGCGACTTCAATGCCGGACTGGAGGACGGGGGCGGTGAGCATAAAGATGAGGAGAAGGACGAGGACGACGTCGACGAGCGGGGTGACGTTGATGTCGGACATGGCGGTCTGGGTGCGGGCGGAGCCGCCGGAGCGGGCGGTGTAGGCCATGGCTAGAAGACCCTCCGGCGCTCTTCTGAGGGTGGGTTGGGGGCGGTGGGGGCGGGGGGCTGGAAGGCGGCGGCGTTTTCGATAGCGTTGAGGAGCTCGCGGCCGAAGTCGTCCATGCGGGCGGCGAAATCTCTGAGCTGGGCGGTGAGCTGGTTGTAGCCCACGACGGCGGGGATGGCGACGAGTATTCCGGCGGCGGTGGTGATGAGGGCTTCGGAGATGCCGGGTGCCACGGCGCGGAGGGTCGCGGCGCCTGCTGTTCCGAGTCCGTGGAAGGCGTCGATGATGCCCCAGACGGTGCCGAAGAGGCCGATGTAGGTGCTGATGTTGCCGATGGTGGCGAGCCAGGTGATGCGGGATTCCATGACGGTGAGGGCTTCAGACGAGGCGGTCTGGGCGGCGCGCTCCATGCCGTTGGGGTTGCGGGGAAGGCCGCGGCCGTTGGTCTGGCGGTGATACTCGTCATTGATTTCTGTGAAGACGGCGACGAGAGGCGAGGGGCGGAAGCCGGGAGCGGCGGCGGCAATTTCCGACAGGCGGCCGGATTTGCGGAAGGCGCGGAGGAAGCTGGCGGACTGTCGACGGGCGGCGGCGAAGGCGCGGAACTTGGTGATGATGATGGTCCAGGAAAAGATGGACGCGGCGGCGAGGAGGATGAGGACGGCGAAGGCGACGGGGCCGGAATTGTGGAGGATATCGCCGAGCGCGGAGGTGTGGGCGATGTTGACGGGGATGGCGGGGGTGTCGGGGTCTGGAAGCTGAGTGAGGAAGAGAGCGAGGAGAGTCATGTTTGGGGTCGATTATACGGGTTTGGGTTAGTCTGGCTGGGGGTTCTTAGGAGATGGGCATGGCGGGACGGGAAGGGTATGGGCATTTCTTGGCGGTGGGGACACGGTGGATGGATAACGATTGCTATGGGCATGTGAATAATGTGGTTTATTACAGCTACTTCGATACGGTGATCAATGAGTATCTGATTGGGGTGGGGGGGATGGATATTCATGCGGGGAAGGTGATGGGGGTTTGTGCGGAGTCGCATTGCAAGTATTTGGGGGCGGTGGCGTTCCCGGACAGGCTGGAGGCGGGTTTGCGGGTGGAACACCTGGGGAGGACGAGCGTGCGGTATGGGATTGGGTTGTTCAAGGAAGGAGCGGTAATGGCTAGTGCGGAGGGTTGGTTTGTGCATGTGTTTGTGGACCGGGAGAGTCGGCGGCCGGCGCAGATGCCGGAGAAGCTGCGGATGGCGCTCGAAGCGTTGCGGGTGGCGGCATGAAGCTAAGGGCGGCAGTGCTGCGGGCGGTGGGTGATCCTTTGCGGATCGAGGAGTTGGATTTGGCGGGGCCGGGGCCGGGGGAGCTGCTGGTGAAGGTGCTGGCGGCGGGATTGTGCCACTCGGATTTATCCGTGATGAATGGGCAGAGACCCCGGCCGCTGCCGATGGCGCTGGGGCATGAGGCTTGTGGGGAGGTGCTGGAGCTGGGGGCGGGGGTTGGGGACTTTTCGGTGGGGGATCGGGTGGTGTTTTCATTTGTGCCGAGCTGCGGGCATTGCGAGCCGTGTGCGGGTGGGCGGCCTGCGCTTTGTGAGCCGGGGGCACAGGCCAATGGGGCGGGCGAGTTGCTGGGGGGTGGGCGGCGGTTGCGGGATGCCAGTGGGGCGATGGTGAATCATCACCTGGGAGTTTCAGGGTTTGCGGATCATGCGGTGGTTTCGCAGCGGTCTGCGGTGAAGGTTGATGCGGCGGTACCGGCGGAGATTGCGGCGTTGTTTGGGTGTGCGGTGATGACGGGGGTGGGGGCGGTGGTTAATACAGCCCGGGTGGCGCCGGGAGAGAGTGTGGCTGTGTTCGGGCTGGGCGGGGTGGGGCTGGCGGCGCTGCTGGGTGCGCGGTCGGCGGGGGCTTATCCGCTGGTGGCAGTGGACATCAATGCGGAGAAGTTGAAGCTGGCAGGGGAGCTGGGCGCGCACCTTTGTCTTGACGGGCGGGACGGGGAGCTGGTGGCGAAGATTCGGGAGTTCACGCGGGGCGGAGTGGAGTATGCGATCGAGACGGTGGGGAACGAAAAGGTGTTTGGGCAGGCTTATGCGGTGACGCGGCGTGGGGGGACGACGGTGGGGGTGGGGCTGCCGCCGCCGGACAAGGTGCTGAGCGTGCCGGCGGTGAGCCTGGTGGCGGAGGAACGGACGATCAAGGGGTCTTATATGGGGTCGGCTGTGCCGTCGCGGGATCTGCCGCGGTTTGTCGCGATGTATCTGGCGGGGTTGCTGCCGGTGGACCGGCTGCTGACGCATACGTTGAAGCTCGAGGAAATCAATGAGGGGTTTGCGCGCCTGGGGCGGGGTGAGGGGATTCGGCAGGTGGTGGTGTTCTGATAGGCTGGCGCTAGCGAAGGTGAGGCGAACGGGATGCTGCTGGAGTTGCGGGCGGAAAATTATGCGGTGATCGATAAGGCGGAGGCCCGGTTTGGGTTGGGGCTGAACCTGTTGACGGGGGAGACGGGGGCGGGTAAGTCGATCCTGATCGATGCGCTGGCGCTGCTGTTGGGGGGGAAGGCGTCTTCTGATTTTGTGCGGCATGGGGCGGAGAAGGCGGTGGTGAGTTGCGTTTTTGAGGCTACGCCGGGGGCGCAGGCGGTGCTGGAAGAGAATGGAATCGATGCGGAAGGGGATGCGGAGGGCGTGCTGCTGCGGCGGGAGATCCTGGTCAATGGCAAGGGGCGGGTGTTTATCAATAACCAGCCGGCTACGGTGGGGGTGTTGCGGCAGCTGGCGCCGGAACTGGCGCTGGTGCATGCGCAGGGCGAGACGCTGGGGAGCTTCGACCAGGCGCAACAGCGGGGGTTGCTGGACCGGTTTGGGGGGTTGAGCGTGGAGCGGGTGGGGGCGGCCTATGCGGCCTGGCGGGAGACGCAGACGCGGCTCGAGGCGATGGTGACGGATGAGCAGGATCGGCTGCGGATGGCGGATTTGTGGCGGTTCCAGGCGCGGGAGATCGACGAGGCGGGGATTGCGGGGGAGGATGAGGACGCGGTGCTGGCGGCGGAGAAGCGGGTGCTGGCGAATGCGGAGAAGCTTTATGCAGCGGCGATGGGGGCGCATGAGTTGTTGTATGAGGCGGAGCACTCGGCGGAGACTACGCTGGGGCAGGCGCTAAAGCTGGTGGAAGAGCTGGCGCGGTTCGATGAACGGTTTGCGGTGCCGGCGCAGGAGCTGGCGGCGGCCAAGGCGACGGTGGAAGACCTGAGCGCGACGGTACGGGATTTTGCGGACAATGTGCAGGCTGGACCGGAGCGGCTGGCGGAGATCGAGGACAGGCTGGCGGAGCTGGACCGGCTGAAACGGAAGTATGGCAAGACGCTGGCAGAGGTGATGGCGTTTGGGGCGGAAAGCGCGCGGCAACTGGCGGAGGTCGAGAATCGGGATGCGGTGCTGGGGGAGTTGCGGGCGGTGGAGGCGAAGCAGGCTGGGGAGTATGAGAGTGCGGCTGGAGCTTTGACGAGCGAGCGGGTGGACGCGGCGAAACGGCTGGAGAAGCTGGCGGAGAAACAGATCAATGAGCTGGCGATGCGGGTTCGGTTTGCGGTGGAGGTGACGGCTCACCGGGAGCGGGCGGCGTGGACGGCGCGGGGCTGGGATGGGCTGGCGTATACGATTGCGACCAATGCGGGAGAGCCGCTGAAACCGCTGGATGAGATCGCATCGGGGGGTGAGATGTCGCGGGTGATGCTGGCGTTGAAGGTGACGGTGGAGGAGGCGGTGAGTGGGCGGGGAGGGAAGAAGAAGGTTAGTTTGCCGCGGACGCTGGTGTTTGATGAGATCGATATCGGGATTGGCGGGCGGGCGGCTGAGGCGGTGGGGATGAAGCTGAAGGCGCTCTCGCGGACGCAGCAGGTGCTTTGTATTACGCATTTGCCGCAGATTGCGGCGTTTGCGGATCAGCATTTTTTGATTGAGAAGAAGGAGGCGAAGGGAAGGACGCAGACCGCGATTCGCAGGATGGAGGACGAGGAGCGGGTGCGGGAGGTGGCGCGGATGCTGAGTGGGGCTACGCTGACGGAGACGAGTTTGCGGCATGCGGAAAATTTGCTGGCGGCGAGCCGATGAGGGGCTGAACATCCCGGGTCGGTTTGTTGGCATCGCAGTAGGGGAAGGTAAAAACAGGAGGCAGTATGGCAGATCAGAAGAAGTGTGCACATCTCGGTTGTCAATGTATGGCGACTCCGGATTCGAAGTATTGCTCGGTTTTCTGCGCGGATGCCGACGGCACGACGACGCTGCAGTGCGATTGCGGCCACCCGGCTTGCAAGGCGCAGGAGCTGTAGGTTAGGGTTTGGGGCCGCGCGGATGGGCGCGGCTGAATCACGTGATTTGCACCAAGAACGGTTCAACTCGAATCCGGCACAAGCCCTGGAAGCGTTATACTGGGAAGCGTGAGTACAGCGACGCTTGACCCTACGGGAACCACATCTACCAACCAGAACTCTGACCTGCCTACGCACAAGCGGGTTCTTCTACTGAAACCGCGTGGATTCTGCGCTGGTGTGGTGCGGGCTATCGATATTGTCCAGATTGCCCTGGAGACGTTTGGTGCGCCGATTTATGTGCGCAAGGAGATTGTTCACAATAGCTATGTGGTGGACGACCTGGCGAAGAAGGGTGCGATCTTTGTCAATGAACTGGATGAGGTGCCGGAAGGTGCGCGGGTGATCTATTCGGCGCATGGGGTTTCGCCGGCGGTTCGGGCGCGGGCTGTGGAGCGTGAGTTGAAGGTAATCGATGCCACGTGCCCGTTGGTGACGAAGGTGCATCTGGAAGCGATCAAGTTTGCGCGTGAGGGGTACTCGCTGGTGCTGGTTGGGCACAGGGATCATGAAGAGGTTGAGGGCACGCAGGGCGAGGCGCCGAACGTGACGCAGGTGGTTTCGACGGTGGAGGAAGTGTCGGCGCTGGTGGTGCCGGACGCCAATAAGGTGGCTTACTTGACGCAGACGACGCTTTCGCTGGATGAAGCGAAGTACATGATTGATGCGCTGAAGGTGAAGTTCCCAAATATTACGGGGCCGAAGGCGCAGGATATTTGTTATGCGACCGAGAATCGCCAGGTGGCGGTGAAGAATGTGGCGCATGGCGCGGACCTGGTGCTGGTGGTTGGGTCGGCGAACAGCTCGAACTCGAACCGGCTGGTGGAGGTTTCGAAGAATCTGGATACGAATTCCTACCTGATCGACCGGGCGGACGCGATCAAGCCGGAATGGCTGGACGGTGTGAATACGGTTGCGGTGACGGCCGGAGCGTCGGCGCCTGAGGTTCTCGTGAAGGATGTTGTGGAGTACCTGCAGTCGAAGGGCTATGGCGATGTGGATGAGGTAGAGGTGATGCCGGAGAATGTGCGATTCGGGTTGCCGCCGGAGATTGTGCAGGCGATTGCGTCGGCACCGAAGCCTGCCAGTCAGCCAGTTGCGTAGCTCGTATTGATTGTCGCCGTGGGCGAAGAGAGTTGTTTTGATGAGTGCAGCAAGTTCGGTCAATCCGGGGAACGGCCAGTCGGGCAAGTTCAGCAGGCAGGCGGTGCAGCCGCGTTTTGGGCGCATGGACCTGCCCCTGGAGCAGATCAAGGACGGCGTGAAGCGCTCGACGGAGTGGCTGCTGGGGTTGCAGCATGCGGATGGGTACTGGTGCGGTGAGCTCGAGGCGGACTCAATGCTGGAGAGTGACTACATCTTTATGCATACGCTGCTGGGGACGGGCGATCGCGGCAAGATGGAGCGGGCGGTTAACGAAATATTGCGGCACCAAAATGAGGATGGTGGGTGGAGTCTTTATCCGGGGGGGCCTTCCAACGTAAGTTATGGGGTGAAGGCTTACTTGGCGTTGAAGTTGATGGGGTTGACGGCTGATGATCCGCGCATGGTGAAGGCGCGGCAGAAGGTGATGGAGCTGGGTGGGGTGGTGGAATGCAACACATTCACCAAAATCTACCTGTGCGCGCTTGGTCAATATGACTACGACGCGGTGCCGGCTGTACCGCCGGAGATGATGCTGTTTCCGAATTGGTTTTACTTCAATATTTATGAGATCAGTTCATGGTCGCGCAGCATTTTGGTGCCGCTGTCGATTATTTACGCGAAGAAGCCGTTCAAAAAGCTGGCGCCGGAGCAGGGCATTGACGAGTTGTTTGTCGGTGGGCGTGAGAATGCCAATTTGCGGCTGCGGTGGGACAAGAGGAATCCGATTTCGTGGCGGAACTTTTTCCTGTTTACTGACCGGGTGGCGCATTGGGCGGAACGGGTTCATATTCGTCCGCTGCGGAAACGGGCACTGAAGCGCGCGGAAGAATGGATGCTGGCGCATTTTGAACGGTCGGATGGGCTGGGGGCGATCTATCCGGCGATGCTGAATGCGATTGTAGCGCTGCGTTACCTGGGGTACTCGGCTGACGACCCGCAGGTGATTCGTGCGATGGACGAGTTTGAGAAGCTGGGGATCGACTGCCCGGAGGGTACGCCGGACTATCCGATCCCGACGTTCCGGATGCAGCCGTGCTTTTCGCCGGTGTGGGATACGGCGCAGGTGCTGTCTACGCTGGGCCAGGCGGGAGTAAGCCCGACCGATCCGCGGATGATCAAGGGAGCGGAATGGCTGCTGTCGAAGGAAGTGCGGAGCAAAGGTGACTGGGCCCAGAAGGTGAAGAACGTAGAACCGGGGGGGTGGAACTTCTTCTTTAACAACGATCATCACCCCGATGTGGACGATACGGGCGAGGCGTTGCTGGCGCTGCGTGCGGTGCAGACTCCGAAGGAACGGTATCAGCACGAGGTGGAGCAGCGCGCCATCACCTGGGTGTTTGCGATGCAATGCAAGAACGGCGGCTGGGCGGCGTTCGATAAGGACAATACCAAGACGATTTTTCAGTACATTCCGTTCGCTGATCACAATGCGATGCTCGACCCGCCGACGGTGGATATTACCGGCCGGGTTCTGGAGATGCTGGCGGCCTACGGCTACACGCGGCGTGATGCGCGAGTGGAAGCCGCGGTGCAGTTTGTGTTGAAGGAGCAGGAGCCGGATGGCAGCTGGTTCGGCCGCTGGGGCGTGAACTATCTGTACGGGACCTTCCTGGTGCTGCGCGGGTTGGAAGCGATGGGCTACTGGAACCATGAGCCGGCGGTGCAGAATGCGGCGGAGTGGATTCGGATGGTTCAGAATGCCGATGGCGGCTGGGGTGAGACGTGCGGCAGCTATGATGACCCTTCGGCGCGTGGGATTGGGCCGAGCACGCCGTCACAGACAGCGTGGGCTGTGCTTGGGTTGCTGGCCGCGGGGGATACGCGGTCGGACTCCGTGGCGAAGGGTGTGCGGTGGTTGATCGACCGGCAGACACCTGAGGGGACGTGGGACGAGTCGGCTGAGGGACGCAACGGCGAAGCGGTTTATACGGGCACGGGGTTTCCGCGTGTCTTTTATCTGGCGTATCACCTTTACCGGGACTATTTCCCGCTGCTCGCGCTGACGACTTATCAGCATGCGATGGAGCGGGAGGCAGTGACCGCATAGATTAGGAGACATCAGGATGGCAGTTCCCATCTCGCAGGCCTGGACCGTGGCAACGTATGTTCTGGGGCAGAAGCTGAAGGGCAAGAAGAAGTATCCGCTGGTGTTGATGCTGGAGCCGTTGTTCCGCTGCAACCTGGCGTGCGCGGGGTGCGGAAAGATTCAGTATCCGGCGCACATTCTGAAGGCTGAGTTGACGCCGGAGGAGTGCTTCCGCGCAGTGGAGGAGTGCGGGACGCCGATGGTTGCGATTCCGGGTGGCGAGCCGTTGCTGCATCCGCAGATGCCGGAGATTGTGGCCGGGCTGGTAGCGCGGAAGAAGTATGTGTATATGTGCACGAATGCGCTGTTGCTGAAGGAAAAGCTGCACCTGTTCAAGCCGAGTAAATATCTTTCGTTCTCCGTGCATGTGGATGGGCAGCGCGAACATCATGATTTTTCAGTATGCCGCGAGGGTGGGTACGATATCGCGATGGGTGGGGTGAAGGCCGCGGTTGATGCGGGTTTCCGCGTGACGACAAACACGACGCTGTTCGATGGGGCTGATCCGAATAGTGTGCGGGCGCACTTCGACGAGTTGATGGTGGCGGGTGTGGAGAGCATGATGGTTTCGCCTGGTTACACGTATGACAAGGCGCCGGATCAGAATCACTTTCTGGGTCGGGCCAAGTCGAAGAAGATGTTTCGGGCGATCCTGGCGAATCGGAAAAAGACGTGGCGGTTCAATGCTTCGCCCATGTTTATGGAATTTTTGATGGGCAAGAAGGACCTGACCTGCACGCCGTGGGGGATGCCGACGTTTTCGATTTTTGGTTGGCAGAAGCCTTGCTATCTGCTGCAGGATGGCTATGCGGACACGTTTGCGGAGCTGATGGAGTCGGTGGAGTGGTCGAATTACGGGACCGAGAGCGGGAACCCGCGGTGTGCGAATTGCATGGTGCACTCAGGGTATGAGGCGAGCGGTGTGAACTATACGTTTGGGTCGATCCGCGGGATGTACCAGACGGTGAAGGCGATGCTTTCGCGTTATGACGATGCGGGTGCGCAGAATATTTTGAACGAATGGAAGCCTGCGCAGCATGGGCCGCTGGTGCAGATTGTTGCGCCGAAGACGACGTCGGTGGATGAATTGCAGAGCGTTTCGGGAGATTAGACGATGGCGACGGACCAGCAAGAAGCGGCGAAGATCGAGCAGTTGCAGCACCTGAATCCGGACGAGATGGAGCATGCGGCGGGACGCGAACGGGAGCAGCTGGAGGGGTGGATTCCGGCTCTGGCGAGCGAGGAGGATGTGCGGGATGCGCTCGAGAAAGCGTTTGATTATCGGGGTGATGTGACGTTGACGTTGAAGAGTGGCGAGGTAGTGGTGGGGTACTTGTTTGATCGGCGGACGGGTACTTCGCTGGCAGCTTCGACGGTGCGGATTGTGCCTACGGGGCAGAAGACGCGGGTTAGTGTGGCGTATGCGGATATTGCTGCGTTGTCGTTTTCCGGCAGGGATACGGCGGCGGGCAAGACGTTTGATGCGTGGGTTAAGAAATATTGGGAGAAGAAGGCGGCTGGCGAGAAGAATATCCAGATTGAGCCGGAGCGGCTGGAGTAGGGTTTGAGGGTTTTTGTTACCGGAGCTACGGGTTTTGTCGGCAATCATGTGGCGCGGGCTTATGCGGCGGGGGGGGCTTCGCTGCGGCTGCTGACGCGTGCGAGCAGCAATCTTGCGGGGCTGGAAGGGATTGCGGCTGAGGCGGTGGTGGGGGATTTGCGGGATGTGGAGGGGTTGCGGGCAGCGTTGACGGGGTGCGATGCGCTGGTGCATGTGGCGGCGGATTATCGGCTGTGGGTGACGGACCCGGAGGCGATGTATGCGTCGAATGTGGGGGGGACGCGGGAGTTGTTGCGGTTGGCGCGGGAGGTTGGGGTTGGGCGGGTGGTTTATACGTCGTCGGTGGCTACGATGGGGTTCAGGACGGATGGGACGGTAGTGGATGAGGATTCGCCGGTGAGCGAGGCGGACATGATCGGGCATTACAAGCGATCGAAATATATGGCGGAGCAGGAAGCGGTGGCGGCTGCGCGGGCGGGGCAGCATGTGATGATTCTGAATCCTACGACGCCGATTGGGGCGGGGGATGCGAAGCCTACGCCGACGGGGCGGATTGTGGTGGATTTTCTGAACAAGAACTTTCCGGCTTACGTGGAGACGGGATTGAACCTGGTGGATGTGGGGGAAGTGGCACGGGTCCATGTGGTCGCGCTGGAGCGGGGGAGGCCGGGGGAGCGGTACATCCTGGGGGGGGAGAATCTTACTTTGAAGCATATCCTGGATCGGCTTGCTGGGATGACGGGGTTGCCTTCGCCGACTATGAAGGTGCCGCATGGGGTGGCGATGGCGTTCGCGTTCTTCGATGAGAACTTTACGGGGAAGCTGCGGGGTAAGGAGCCGCGGGCAACGGTGGAAGCGGTGCGGATGGGGCGGAAGATGATGTTTGCGAGCTCGGCGAGGGCGGAGCGGGAACTTGGCTTTCAGGTGTTGCCGGTGGATGGTGCGCTTCGGGCGGCGGCGGATTGGTTTGTGGCGCATGGGTATGCGCCTGCTTTGCCGGGGATGGCGCGGTGATCGCGGTGATTGCTGCGCTGCCGCGCGAGGTGGCGGGGTTGGTGCGGGGAGTGCGGGCGGATGCGGGGTTAAAACGCGAGGGAGTTTGGGCATACAAGCTGCGGGGGGCGGTGGTAGTTTGCGCGGGGATGGGAAGTGAGCGGGCTACGTTGGCCGTGCGGACGGCTTTGGGGTTGGGGGAGATCTCGAAGGTGATGAGTGTGGGGTTGGCGGGGGCTTGCGATCCGGGTGTGGCGGCTGGGAGTGTGGTGAAGGTGGGGGTGGTCATCGATGCGCTGTCTGGGGAGCGGCATGCGGCGGAAAACGGGGACGGGACGCTGGTGACTACGCGGACGATCGCGAGTGTGAGTGAGAAGCTGCGGCTGTATGAGAGCTATGGGGCGGCGGTGGTGGATATGGAGGCGGCTACAGTGGCGCGGCTGGCGGGATTGCGGGGACTGCCGTTTGAGGCGATCAAGGGGGTGAGTGATGCGCATGATTTTGAATTGAGTTCGCTGGGGCGGTTTGCTTCAGCACATGGACACTTTCGGACACGGGCTTTTGCACTGCATACGGCGGTGCGGCCGGCGAGCTGGCGGAAGACGATACAACTGGGCGCGGGCAGCCAAAAGGCGCTGCGGGCTTTGACTTTGACATTGCAGGAGATTTTGCGTGATGCAGACTGAGATGCAGGCCGCGGTGTTTCGCGGAGTGGACGATGTGCGATGTGAGATGGTCCCGGTGCCGGCGATTGGGGCGGGCGAGGTGCTGGTGCGGATCGATACGTGTGGAGTGTGTGGGACGGATCTGAAGAAGATTCACACGGGCTCGCACCCGGCGCCGAGGATTTTTGGCCATGAGATGGCCGGGACGGTGGCGGCTGTGGGTGAAGGGGTAGAGGGGTTTGCGGTGGGGGATCGGGTGATGGCGTTCCACCACATTCCTTGCGGGGTCTGCTTTTACTGCCGGAAGCAGACGTTTGCGCAATGCGAGACTTACAAGAAGGTGGGGACTACGGCTGGTTTTATTCCGGCGGGCGGTGGATTTGCGGAGTATATCCGGGTGATGGATTGGATTGTGAAGGGTGGGCTGGTGAAGGTGCCGGATGATATTCCGTTTGAGCAGGCGGCTTTTATCGAGCCGGTCAATACCTGTTTCAAGGCGGTTCGGCTGCTGGCGCTCGAGGCGGACGATACGGTGCTGGTGATCGGGCAGGGGAGTATTGGGGTGATCCTGGCGGCGCTGGCGCGGCGGACGGGGGCGACGGTTTTGACGAGCGATCTTTATCCGGAACGGCATGCGATTGCGGCTAGCTATGGGCTGGATCATCCGCTGGACGCGCGGGGGGATGTGGTGGCGGCGTGCAAGGCGGCGACCGAGGGGCGCGGGGCGGATGTGGCGCTGGTTGCGGTTGGGGCGGATGCGTTGATCGCGCAGGCGATGGCGGCGATACGGCCGGGGGGGAGGGTGATGCTGTTCGCGAGTACGCAGCACGGGACGGCGGCGTTCGATCCGGCGGCGGTTTGTATGGATGAGAAGACGCTGATGGGGTCTTACTCGGCTAGTGTGGCGATTCAGCAGGAGGGAATCGAGCTGGTATTTGAGGGGTATCGGGATGGGAGCCTGGATTTGACGCGGTTGATCTCGCATCGGTTTTCGCTGGAGGAGTGTGGGGCGGCGATTGAGCTGGCGGCCAATCCGAAGGCGGATTCCATGAAGATTGTGATGAAGTGCTGAATTGCTTTCGCTCGATGATCGGGGCTATTCCGCAAGGTTCGTCTGGTATGTTGGATGAGTATTTTGAGGGAGACTCAACGGTGAAGACTGGATCGCGTTTGGTTGTCGCACTTGCTTTGATCTGTGCGTTTGCTCTGACCGGGCTGGGCCAGGAGGCAGCCGCGCCTGCTCCCGCGCCTCAACGTATACGGATATCCGGCGGAGTTGCAGCGGGCAACATTGTGAAGAAGGTGAACCCGGAGTACCCGCCCGAAGCGAGGGCGCAAGGGATTTCCGGAGCCGTGGTGATGAGGGCGCTTATCAGCGCGTCAGGGGATGTGGAAAGCGCAACGCCCGTTTCCGGTCCGAGCACCCTAAGGCAGGCAGCGGTAGATGCGGTGACGCAGTGGAAGTATCGACCTTACGTGCTCAACGGCAAACCTGTTGCGATCGACACTACGGTGACTGTGATGTTTACGCTCTCGCAATAACGGCGGAGCCTACTTGCCGGGTTTGCAGGCTGGGTTGGGGGTGGTGTTGTATTGGGGCTGGGGGGTGGCCATGAGGTAGAGATCGAACCAGTTGACGATGTTGTCGAGGCGTTCGATGCGGTGCCAGGGCTCGCCTGAGCGGGAAAGTTCGTGAGACTCACGTGGGAAGCGGACCATGACGGTGGGGATGCACTTGTACTTGAGGGCGCGGAAGAATTCTTCGCCGCCGCTGGTGGGTGGGGTGCGGTAGTCGGCGTCGCCGAGGATGAACATCATGGGGGTTTTGACGTTATTGACGAAGGTGAGGGGGGAGTGGGCTTTGTAGAGGTCGACGTGGTCGAAGGGGGCTTCGGGCATCCAGTATTGGTGGAACTCGGCGATGTCGGCGGTGTACCACCAGGCGGCCTGGTCGGTGATATCGCGCTGGGCTACGGCGGCTTTAAAACGGTTGGTCTGGGTGACGGTCCAGTCGGTGAGGAGGCCGCCGCCGCTGCCGCCGGTGACTCCTAGTTTGTCGGGGTCGGCCCAGCCTTTGGCGATGATGGCATTGACGGTGTCCATGAGGTCGTGGAAGTCGTCACCGGGGTAGTTGGAGGCGATGATGTTGGCGAACTTGTTGCCGTAGGTGGTGGAGCCGCGGGGGTTAGGGTAGTCGACGACGTAACCTTTGGCGGCCATGAAAAGCATTTCGTGATCGAAAACCCAGCCGTAGGCGGAGTGGGGGCCGCCGTGGATGTTGAGGATGAGGGGGTACTTTTTGCCTTCCTGGAAGTTGGGCGGGAGCTGGACGAAGGTGTCAATGGAGAGGAAAGGGATGTCGTCAGGGCGGACGGTGGGGACGACCTTGAACTCGCGGGGCATGGTGAGGTCGAGTTTGGCGAAGAGGGTGTCGTTGACGTGAGTGAGCTGGGTCTGGTTGCCGGGGCTGGGGGGCTCGCTGCCGCTGTGCGGGCCGGCGGGGGGGACGGTGGGGTCGATGCGGAAGAGGTCGCCGATGAGGATGGGATTGGAGATGAGAGCGACGATGGCTTTGGTGTCGGGCGTGGCGGCGAAGGTGAGGACGGCCTGGTGGCGGGCGGTGAGGTTGGTGATGTCGCCGGTTTTGGCGTCGACGGAGACGAGGAGGGCTGAGCCCTGGGAGCCGGCTACGTCGAGCAGGGTGTTGCCATCGGCGCTCCAGGTGATGCGGGAGCGGCCGCCGCCGCGGGGTGCGGTGTTGTCGCCACCGCCGCCGCCGCCCATTTCATAGCCTTTGCCGGCGGTGAGGTTGCGCGGTGCGGAGGCTTTTGGAGTGTCGCCGGACCAGTCCAAGTCCATGACGAAAAGGTCGGCGTCCTGATGGCTGACGGGGGCGGCGGGCGGGAGCGGCGCGGCGGCGGCGTGGAAGGCGAGGTGGGCGGGGTAGGTCGAGTTTGTGAAGGAGGAGATGGCGAGGCCGTTGGCGTCGAAGGGAAGGTTTTCTGCGATGGCTATCACGGGGAAGGGATCGGTGCCGGGGATTGGTGGTGCTTGCTGTTGCTGCTGGGTGCCGGGGGCGGGTGGGTCGAAGGCGTAGATGGCGTTGTGGGGGTAGGGCTGGTAGTAGGGCTCTTTCGAGGCGGGGTCGTTGGCGGGGAGGGCGGTATAGAGGATCCAGGTGGATTTGGCCCAGACGTAATCCTGTATGCCGAGCGGACGGTTGGTGAGCTGCAAAGCCGGATTGATGGGGGCGCCGGGCGCGGGGACGGTGATCTCGTAAAGCTGGGGGACGAAGTTGGGGTCGGTGTAGCCCTCACCGTTGAAGCGGTAGCCGGCGCGGTCGATGATGCGGACGTCGGAGACGTGGGCTTCATCGCCGACGGAGCGGGCGCGGAGGGCGGCCTGGCGCTTGGCCTGGGGGGACTCGATGGAGGTCTGGCTGAGGACGGCTATAGCTGCGCCGTTGGGGTTCCAGGTGGGGTTGGAGACGCCTTTGGGGAGATCCGAGATGCGGATGGGGCTGGTAATGGTGGGCAGGATGTTGAGAACGTAGAGCTGGGGCGGGGTGGGCTTGCCATCTTTTTCGATGGAGCTGAGGAAGGCGATTTGCGAGCTGTTGCCGTTCCAGCGGGGCGTTGTGTCATGGGTGCCGGTGGTGAGGCGGACTGGGGTGGCGCCGGGGGTGGCGAGGTCGAGGAGATAGAGGGAGGTCTGGTAGCCGGCGTGGTCGGGGGTGACGGTGGCCTGGACGAAGGCGACGGTTTTGCCGTCGGGGGCGAGCTGGGTGTCGGCGATCCAGGTGAAGTCGAAGAGGTCTTTTTCTGTGATGGGGCGCTTTTGCGCGGCGGCAAGCAGGGGCGTCAGGAGAAGGGCGAGCAGGACGATGCGGCGCATGAGAGCCTCGGAGCAGAGAGATGGCGTTTGACTCACGATAGCACCGGTTGAATCGAAGCGGGGCTTGCGGCATCAAGACAGGTGAGGGGAACGCGATGAAGATGGAGATTGGGCTGGACAGTTTTGCGGCAGCGATTGCGGAGACAAGCATGGAGAGCGATGCGGGACGGCTGGCGAATCTGCTGGACGAGATCGAGTTGGCGGACCAGGTGGGGCTGGATGTGTTTGGGCTGGGGGAACATCATCGGGCGGAGTTTCTGGATTCAGCGCCGGCGGTGATCCTGGCGGCGGTGGCAGCGCGGACGAAACGGATCAAGCTGACGAGTGCGGTGACGGTGCTGAGCGCGGCGGACCCGGTGCGGGTGTTTCAGGAGTTTGCGACGCTGGATTTGCTGTCGAAGGGGCGGGCGGAGATCGTGGTGGGGCGGGGGTCGTTTGTGGAGAGCTTTCCGCTGTTTGGGTTGAGGATGGAGGACTACGACTCGCTGTTTGCGGAGAAGCTCGATTTGTTGCTGAAGCTAAGGGAGAGCCCTGTAGTGACGTGGTCGGGGAGGCATCGGGCGGCGTTGAAGGGGCAGGCGGTGTATCCGCGGCCGATGCAGGCGAAGATGCCGATCTGGCTGGGGGTGGGGGGGACGCCGGAATCGTTTGTGCGGGCGGGGACGCTGGGGCTGCCGTTGATGATTGCGATTATTGGTGGGGAGCCGCATCGGTTTCGGCCGCTGGTGGATTTGTACAGGGAAGCAGGGCGGCGGGCGGGCCATGCGGAAGACTTGAAGGTGGGGATTCATGCGCTGGGGTACGTGGCGGAGACCGATCAGCAAGCGGCGGATGATTTCTTTCCGGGGTATGCGGCGGCATTTACGAAGATCGGGAAAGAGCGGGGATGGGGGCCGGTGACGCGGCGGAGCTTCGATGCGATGCTGAACCCCTTGGGTGCGCTGGCGGTGGGCGGGCCGGAGACGGTGATTGCGAAGGTGAAACACTATAACGAGGTGCTGGGTGGGGTGAGCCGGTTTGATTTCCAGATGAGCGTGGCGGCGATCGACCATGCACGGCAGATGTCGTCGATCCGGTTGATTGGGGAGCGGGTTGCGCCGGCGATTCGGGCGGCTTAGAGGGCGCCGCTTTAGGTTGGCGGCGCTCCAAGGTGTCGCGCTTTCAGCGCTCGTTGCGGTTGAGTTCGGGTACCTAGGCCTTCGGCCCAGCCTATTATGTGACGGGCCTTCGGCCCTGATGGAAAGACTCCTGTTTGCGTTGGAGATGGCCTAGTCGCGGGAGCGTTTTTTGATTTCTACGTTGAGGCGCTTGATTTTCTGGTTGAGGGTGCTGAGGGGGATTTTGAAGTACTCGGCGGCTTCGGTCTGGTTCCAGTGGCAGCGCTCGAGGCGGTCGGCGATGATGCGGCGTTCGATCTCTTCCATGACGTCGAAGAGGCTGGCCTCGGGGCGGTGATCGAGCAGGGCGGCGGAGTAGGTGCTGCCGGTGAGTTGCGAGGGGAGCAGGTCTGGCGTGATGGTGCGGGTGGTGGCGAGGACGACGCCGCGCTCCATGGCGTTTTCCAGTTCGCGGACGTTGCCGGGCCACTCGTGGTCCATGAGGATGCGGAGAGCTTCAGGGCTGAGGTTGGGGGTTTCGGTGTTGTTTTCAGCGGCGTAGAACTTGAGGAAATGGGTGGCGAGGAGGGGGACGTCCTCACGGCGCTGGCGGAGTGGTGGGAGCTCCAGGCAGATGACGTTGAGGCGGTAATAAAGGTCCTCGCGGAAGCGGCCGTCTTTTACGGCTTGCTGGAGGTTGACATTGGTGGCGGCAACGATGCGGACATCGACCTGGATCTCACTGGTGCCGCCGAGGTGCATGAAGCGGCGGTCCTGCAGGACGCGGAGAATTTTTGCTTGCATGTCCATGGACATGGTGCCGATTTCATCGAGGAAAAGGGTGCCGCCGTTGGCTACCTCGAAGAGACCTTTCTTGGCGTTGATGGCGCTGGTGAAGGCGCCTTTGACGTGACCGAAGAGGGAGGACTCGAGGAGGTCTGAGGGGATGGCGCCAGTGTTGACGGGGATGAAGGGCTTGTCGCGGCGGGTGGAGTTGTTGTGGATGGCCTTGGCGATGAGCTCTTTGCCGGTTCCGCTTTCGCCCTGGATGAGGACGGTGGAGCGGCTGGGGGCGACCTGGGCGACGGTGTCGAAGAGGCGCAGCATGGGCTCGGATTTGCCGACGATGTTTTCAAAGTTGTAGCGCTGCTTGAGGGTGCGCTTGAGTTGGATGACCTCGGCTTCAGCCTTGTGGCGGGCGATGGCGGAGCGGATGTCGGCAAGGAGTTTCTCGTTGTCCCAGGGCTTCTGGACGAAGTTTTCGGCACCGGCTCGGATGGCGTCGACGACATTGCCGACGGTGCCGAAGGCGGTGATCATGATGACGGGAAGCTGGGGGTGCTGGGCGGTGATGCGGGGGAGGAGGTCGATGCCGCTTTCGCCGGGGAGCGAGAGGTCAAGGAGGAGGAGGTCGTACTCGGCGCGGGAGAGGGCTTCGAGGCCGGAGGGGCCGTCGATGGCGAGGGTGACGTCGAAGCCCTCGAGGGTGAGGAGGGTTTCGAGGGACTCGCGGATGGAGGGTTCGTCGTCAATGATGAGGAGGCGCGTGAGGTCTGCGGCGACAGTGGTGAGGGCTGCGGGTGGGGCTGCGGTTGCTGACATTCGTTGCTGGTTCTCCGATGTTGTACGTACGCTATGCGGCGCCGACGGGTTCAGCTGCGTGGGCCGCGGGGATTTCTAGACGGAAGGTGGTGCCCTGGCCGGGTTCGCTTTCGACCTTGATGCTGCCGCCGTGCTCCTGGAGGATGCCGTAGCTGACGGCCAGGCCGAGGCCGGTGCCCTTATGCTGGCCGGCCTGAGGGTTGGTTTTGGTGGTGAAGAAGGGGTCGAAGATGCGTTGGAGGACGGCGGGCTCGATGCCGGAGCCGGTGTCAGTGATTTCCACGATGACGTGGGTATCGGTGGCGTAGGAGTGGAGGCGAAGCAGGCCGCCGGGCGCGCCGTGCATGGCGTCCTTGGCGTTCAGCATGAGGTTGAGCAGGACCTGCTGGAGCTTGCCCTGGTTGCCCTGGATGCAGGCAAGGCGGGGGCTGAGGTCACTTTCAATGCGGATCTGCGCGGTTTTGAACTGGTGCTCGAGGAGGATGGCGGAATCGTGCAGGAGCTGATTCATGTCAATGCGGATGAACTCGGTGCCGCTGGTGCGGGAGAAGTTCAGGAGGCCGTTCACGATTTCAGAAGCGCGGAAGGTTTGCTGGGTAATTTTCTGAAGGACTGGTGATAGCTTTGCGTCCATTTCCGGATTGGTGCGGAGCTGCTTGGTGAGCATCTGGGTGTAGCTGGAGATGACGGCGAGAGGTGTATTGACTTCATGGGCAACGCCGGCGGCGAGTAGGCCGATGGAGGAGAGTTTCTCGGACTGGGTGAGCTGGGCTTCGAGCTCCATGCTTTCGGTGATGTCATCTACGAGGATGATGCGGCCGACGATGACGAAGTCGCGGGTGAGGAGCGGGGCGATGGAGATGTTGGCGATGCGGGTATCGCCGGTGGGGAGTGCGAGGCGGAAGCGGTAGAGGGTGTGGGTGCCGTGGGATTGGCCATCACCGCGGGCGGCGTGGAAGCGGGCCATGAAGTCGGCGGGGAGGATTTCTGCGAGTGGGACGCGGAGGGCGTCGGCGCGGGGGCGGGCGAAGAGGACCTCCATCTGGGCGTTCCAGCTTTCGATGCGGTCCTCGAGATCGACGGCGAAGATGCCGATGTTGATGGATTCTACGATGTTCTGGTTGAAGTCCTTGAGGCGTTCGAACTCGTTGATCTTGAGTTCCAGGCGGCGATAGAGCTGGGCGTTCTGGATAGCGATGCCGATGTAGCCGGCGAGGGATTCGAGGACCTCCATGTCTTCTGAGGAGAGGAAGTCGCCGTGGTTGGTGCGGCCCAGGCCGATGATGGCTACGGTGCGTGCGCCTTCATTGCCGGTGCGGTTGGCGACGCGGCAGGGGAGGTAGTAGTTGAGGTCGAGGCGTGCGGCGATTTCGCGCTCGGACTCAGGGAGGCGCAGGACTTGCTGGGGGTTTTCCAGGAAGACGTGGGAGTAGGCGCCGGGGGCGTCGAAGTTGAGGAAGCTGACGTCGAGCGAGGTGAGTTCAGCGGCGTTGAGGTTGGAGAGGCCATGGGAGGCGGCCAGCTCGAAGCCCTGGCCGGTTTCGGGTTCGGCGGCGAGGAAGACGGCTACGCGGGTGACGAGGAGGGTCTGGGGGAGGCGTTCTACGATGGCGTCGACGAGTTGGCGGAGGTCGGTCTGGGAGTTGAGGGAACGGCCGAAGTCGATGAGGGTCTCGCGGTAGTCGAAGCGCTTCTGGTCGAAGACGCGGTCCACGCGGGCCTGGATGGCGCGCTTGAGGGGGTCGAAGGTGAGGCCGGTGACTACGATGGCGCCAATGAGGCCCCAGATGCCGAGGCCTGCGAGGCGGGTATGAACGAGCTCGGCGGAGACGGCGACAATGCCGAAATAGACGCCGACCAGGGCGGCGGTGGCGAGGGTGTAGGTGACGCCGCGCTTGAAGATGAGATCGACGTCCATGAGACGGTAGCGGACGATGGCCCAGGAGAAGGTGAGGGGGAGGAAGACGAGGGAGAGTCGGACGAGGTTGGCGAAGCCGGCGGGGACGGTCCAGTCGGCGAGGAAGGGGAGGACGTAGAGGAGGGTGAAGGGGACGACGGCGACGAGGGTGCCGCGGGTGAGCCACTTCAGCTGCTGGCGCTGGAGAGGGAACTCGCTGCGGCGGGCGCGGACCCAGAAGATGGCGGCGGCCCAGACGTAGTAGAGCGCCATGTAGCCGTAGGCGATCTTATCGAGGCGGTGGAGCAGGGTCTGGGTGGCGGACCAGCGGAGGATGGCGAAGGCCTGCAACGCCACCAGATAAAGGCCGGGGATGTAGAGCAAGGCGGCAAGGGCACGGATGCGACGGCGGACGCGGGTTGTCGGCAGGGTGTCTGAGAAGGTGAAAGCGAAGTGGAGGAAGAGCGCGGGCTGGATGGCCGTCGCGACGATGTTCGACCAGTAGATGACCTCGTCGAAGGCGTCAAGCTGGCCGGTGTACTTGAAGGCGTAGAGGACGAAGGAGATGAGGCAGAAGACGAAGAAGTGGGTGGATTTGGGGGCGGTCCAGCGGCGGAAGAGGACGTAGAGGCCGATGAGCAGGTAGACGACGGCGATGAGGCGAAGGCCGTAGTTGATGGAGCGATCGGTTTCGCCGAGGTACACCTGGACGTCCAGGCGGGGCGCCATGGTGACGTCTGCACAGTGTTGGGCGGGGCGGGCGATGGTGTAGCCGGCCTTGCTGAAGACGCCGTCGTCCATGATGCGACGTTCGAAGGCGGAGAGTCTGGGGACGGGTCGGTCGTCGACGGAGAGCACGATGTCACCGGCACGGATGCCTGCGCGCTGGCCGGGCGAGTCTGTTGGGACGTGCTGCGCGCAGAGGCCGGCGGGGGTTTCTACCCACCAGATGCCGTCGGTCGGCGGGTTGTACTGGGATTCAGCGGCGACGTTGAGGCCGGCCAACACGCAGGCTACCAGCGTGGCAACGGCGAGGACCACGGCGAGGGCGCGTGTTTGGAAGGCGTTCTTCATTCACATTCTGCACAGATGTATGCACGTTCGAGACCAAATGCAAAGCCCACTGAACACGTGTAGTTACGGTGCTTCTGTCTAGAGGATACAGAATTCCATAGACGACTGTGCGGGTTCACAGTTCTGCTTACTTTTGCACCACATCTGGTTCGTCGGCTTGACCGAAGTTTGACGGTGATGTGAACTGAAGGTATGGCATTTTTATCGGCCGAATTTTTGAAGGCCCAATCCCAATCGTCAAGCAGCGCTGAAGAGATCCTCGACCGGGACGAGCAGCACCTGATTCCGGTTTACGCGCGTTACCCTATCGTGATGGAGCGCGGGTTGGGCTGTACGCTGACCGACGTGGATGGCAATGAATACCTGGATATGATGGGCGGGCTAGGCGTGAATGCGCTGGGCCACGCGCATCCTCGGATGGTGGCCGCGATGGTGGAGCAGGCGGGGACGATGGTGCATCTTTCGCCGCAATACTCCAACCGGTGGCCGGGGTTGCTGGCGGAAAAATTGGCTGCGCTGTCAGGGATGACGGGCTGTTTTTTCTCGACGGGCGGGTCAGAGGCGGTAGAGGGTGCGCTGAAGCTGGCGCGCACGCATGGCAGGCAAACGGGTGGGGCAGCGAAGCATGGGCTGGTGGCGCTGCGCGGGTCTTATCATGGGCGGACATTTGGGTCACTTTCAGTGACTGGACAGGATAAGTATTCGATTGATTTTGGGCCGGGGCTGCCGGGTGTGCATTTCGTCGATCGCAACGATGTGGAGGCTTTGCGGGCGGCGGTGACGGATGACACCTGCGCGATTCTGCTGGAGCCGGTGCTGGGAGAGGGTGGCGTTCACTTTTTGAACACGGCGTTTCTGGCGGAGGCGCGACGTCTGGCGACGGAGCATGATGCGCTGCTGATTTTTGACGAGATCCAGAGTGGGCTAGGGCGGACTGGGAGATGGTTTGCGATGGAGCGGTCTGGAGTGAGGCCGGATGTGTTGATTCTTGGAAAGCCGCTGGGCGGTGGTATTCCTCTTTCGGCGCTGCTGGTGACGGACAAGCTGTTTCACTCGTTTGGCATGGCGAAGCATGGCAGCACGCTGGGGGGAAGCCCGATGGCTTGCCGGCTGGGCTGCGAGTTTTTGGATGTCATGCAGGAGGAAGCGGTGCTGGCGAATGTCTGCCGGACGGGTGGGCTGGTGGCGCGACGGCTGGCCGAGCTTGCGGAGGAGTTCGAGGAGATTGTCGATGTGCGCGGGGAAGGCCTGATGTGGGGCGTAGAGTTGAGCATTGCGGCACGACCCTTGGCGGAAGAAGGGCTGCGGCGGGGCATGATGTTCAATGTGGTGCAGGGTAATGTGCTGCGGTTCCTGCCGCCGTTGATCCTGACCGAAGCGCAGGCGAGCAAAGCGCTGGATACGCTGCGGGACGTGATGGGTTCCATGTTGACGCGGCGTGTGTCGGTGGCAGAGTGTGAGCCGGTGACTACAGCCGCTTGATATTAACACTCCTGTAATATGGCAACAGGAGTTTGCTGCCATGTATCTGCAGGACGAAACGGCGTTGGTGGACGGGGTGCGGGTCCACTATACGCTTTCAGGAAGCGGTCCCGCGCTGGTGATGTTGCATGGGCTGGTGGGGTCTGCACGCAATTGGGACATGAATGTGGAGTCGCTGAGCCGGGTGCGGACGGTTTACGCGCTGGACCTGGCAAACATGGGTGAGTCCGAACGTGTGCTCGATCTGGATCCTTCGCTGGCGGCTTCCGCGGACCGGATCGCTGCCTTCATGGAGACCGTGGGGTTGGGGCGGGCGGATATCGCGGGGCACTCGCACGGCGGGGCGATTGCGATGATGCTTGCGGCGAGACACCCGGAGCGGGTGGGCAAGCTGGTTTTGTTTGCGCCGGCGAACCCTTACTGCGAGGAGGGTCGACGCTTGATTGCTTTTTACAACAGCCGTGCGGGCGGGGTGCTGGCGCGTTTGATTCCGAGCATGCCGCGGCTGGTGCATGATGTGGCGCATAAGCGGATGTACGGTAATCCGCGCCGGGCGACGGACGCGGCTCTCGAAGGGTATACGCGAGGGCTCAATGGTGAGTCGATCCTGCATATTCTGGGGATTATGCGGCACTGGTGGGCGGATATGGCGGTGCTGCGCTCGCGCCTGGTGGAGCTTGTGGGCCGGCCAGTTTTGCTGATCTGGGGTGAAAGGGATCTGGCGGTGGGACTGAAATCCGGGCGGCGGCTGGCGGAAAAGCTGGGAGCGAGGCTGGTGGTTCTGCCAGGTGTGGGCCATTTGCCGTTTGCGGAGATGCCGGAGGCTTGCAACGCGGAAGTTGGGGCTTGGCTGCTGGCTAGGTAATGTGTTCGGCTAGGCCAAACTGAGAGGCGAGCCAGGTGCGGAGAACGGTCTGCATGATGTCGAGCTTGGCTTTTGGGCTGCCGGAGACGCCCTGGAAGAAGTGATCGGCGCCTTCTATTGTTACGCGCTGTTTGGGTTCGGGGGCTAGCTTGAGGAACTCGTCGAGGACGGCTGGGGGGCAGAACTCATCCTGGTCGCCGGAGATGAAGAGTTTGGGTTGGGTGCAGGTGGGGAGGAAACGGTAGTGGTAGTCGCGGCCGGCGGCCTGGACGGGGAGACCGAGGCCTACGAGGCCGGCTACGCGGGCATCGCCGCAGGTGGCGCGGAAGCCGACGTTGGAGCCGAAGGAGAAGCCGGCGAAGAGGATGGGGAGGTGGAAGTAGGCTTCAAGCCAATGGACGGCGGCTTTGACGTCTTCCATTTCGCCGGGGCCTTCGTCGTGGACGCCCTCGCTGAGGCCGACGCCGCGGAAGTTGAAGCGCAGGGTTGGGATGGCGAAGTGGGTAAAGGCCTTCATGGTGTGGTAAACGACTTTGTTGTGCATGGTGCCGCCGGATGGTGGGTGCGGATGGGCGATGAGGGCGCAGTACGGGGCGTCGGGGGCGCCGGTGTTCAGGATCGCTTCAAGGCGTCCGGCGGGGCCGTAAAGATTTTCAATGGTGCGCACCTGGGAAGGAAAAGCCATGGCTTCAGTTTATGCTGAAGCCATGGCTTCGCAATTGAGCAGGACCGACCCGATCGAACTTACGCGCCGGCTGGTGGCGGTGGCATCGACTACTTACCATGAGTATGAGGTAGGTGTGTTTCTGGAGGATTACCTGCGTGGGGCGGGGTGGGATGTGGAGCGGATGGCGGTGCCGAAGCCGGCGGCGGGTACACCGGGGGCGGAGGGTGGAGGGGAACGGTTTAATTTGTTCGCGAGTATGCCGGGGGTTGCGCCTGTGGTCGTCTTGTCGACCCACATGGATACGGTGCCGCCGTATGTCGAGCTGGGGGAAGATGCGGAATATCTGTATGGCCGGGGAACATGTGACGCGAAGGGAATCATCGCGGCGCAGGTGGCGGCAGCCGAGGAGCTGCGGGAGAAGGGGATCGGGGTTGGGTTGCTTTTTGTGGTGGGTGAGGAACGTGACTCGGCAGGGGCGAAGGTGGCGAATGCGAATGCGCGTGGGTCACGGTTCCTGATCAATGGCGAGCCGACGGATAATCGGCTGGCGCTGGCTTCGAAGGGCTGCCTGCGGGTGGAGCTTTATGCGAGCGGCAAGATGGCGCACTCGGCTTATCCGGAGCTTGGGGAGTCAGCGATCGACAAATTGATTGCTGCGCTGCATGATGTGCAGGCGTTGCCGCTGCCGGTGGTGGAAGGGATTGGGGACTCGACGCTGAATATCGGTCTGGTGAGTGGGGGACGGGCGCCGAATGTGATTGCCGATGCGGCGGAAGCGCATCTGCTGATTCGTCTGGTGGGCCCGGCGGAAGAGACCAAGGCTGCGATTCTGGCGGCGGTGGCGGGGCGGGCGCGGGTGGAATTCTCGCTGGAGCTACCGTTTGTGCGGATGCGGCGGGTAGGGTCGCTGCCTACGATGGTGGCGAAATTTACGACGGATATTCCGTCGTTGACGGCCTGGGGTGAGCCGTTTTTGCTGGGGCCGGGATCGATCCATGTGGCTCATACGCCGGATGAACGGATCAGCAAGCGGGAACTGCTGGAGGCGGTGGGGCTTTATGTTGAATTAGCTAGTGAACTTGTTGCGGAACGCTAGCTTACTTGTCAGTGTAGAACTGGGCAATGTTTCGGAACTTTTCGTAGCGGGCGGCTAGCAGGGTTTCGATGGGTAGTTTTTCGATGGCTTTGAAGTGCTTGCGGAGGGCGGCGTTGACCAGTGTGAAGGCTTCAGCGGGGTCTTTCTGGGTGCCGCCTTCTGGCTCGCGGATCACGTCGTCAACGCAGCCGAGGGTTTTGGTGTCTTTTGCGGTGTAGCGCAAGGCGGCTGCTGCCTGCTGTTTCTTTGCGGGGTCTTTCCACATGATGGCGGCGCAACCCTCTGGCGAGATGACTGAGTAGATTGCGTTCTCGAGCATGAGGACGCGGTCGGTTACTGCTAGCGCTAGTGCGCCGCCGGAGCCGCCTTCACCCGTGATGGTGGCGATGGTGGGGACGCGCAGGCGGGCCATGACGAAGAGGTTTCTGGCGATGGCTTCGCCCTGGCCGCGCTCTTCCGCGCCGATTCCGGGGAAGGCTCCGGCGAGATCGAGAAAGGTGAAGACGGGGCGGCCAAATTTTTCTGCGAGCTGCATGCAGCGGAGTGCCTTGCGGTAGCCCTCGGGCTCGGGCGAGCCGAAGCGGCGGGTGACTCGCTCTTTGAGGGTGCGGCCTTTGAGGTTGCCGATGACCATGACGGGTGTGCCGTGAAAACGAGCCATGCCGCAGGTCATGGCGGCATCGTCGCCGAAGGAGCGATCACCATGCAGTTCGCTGAAGTCGGTAAAGAGGGCGTCGATGTAGTCCATCGGGTAGGGTCGTGCGGGGTCGCGAGCCAACTCTGTTCGGACCCATGCCTCGGGTACTGGCGGTGCCGGTTTTATTGCGTCGATCTCAGCCATAAGTCTTGGTTGGTACGCTTCCAGTGTAAATGCTATTGGGCCCGGCGGAGCAGGTGTGTCCAGGCGGTGTCGTAGTCGGCACGCAGGAAGAGGAGTGCGGCGATGACGGCGCCGTAGCCGAGTTGTACACCGGCGGTGGGCCAATCCTGCTTGAGGGTAATGCCGACCATGAGCATGGTCATGAAGAAACTGGCGGAGATGAGGGCCCAGCGGGTGGCTAATCCTGCGACGAGGAGGAGGCCCAGGGCGAGCTCGATGATTGGGGTGCAGAAGCCGAAAGCGTAGACAAAACCGGCGGGGAGTGGGGCATCCGCCATGCTTTTTACCATGCCGGCGGCGAAGGTGGCGTCGCCATGGAGGAGGCGGATGAAGCCGTGGCCGAGGAGGTTTACGCCAAGCGTGAGGCGGAGGAGGACGTAGGCGAGGCGCTTCTCCTGGGTGACGGTCATTGAATGACCCGCACGCTGCCGCGGCCTACGAGCTCTTCAACTTTGTCGATGAAGAGGCGGTCGGCGGAAACCATGACTTTGGAAGGTTCGAGGACGGCGCAGAACTCACCGGGTTCTTCGAAGTCGAGGAGGAGTTTGCCGGCACCGGGGGAGTCGCGGAACAGGCCCATGAGCTTTGCAAGTAGTTGCAGGTCGGGTGAATGCAGGGGGACTTTGATGCGGAGCGCTTCGGGCAGCTTGAGCTTGATGTCTTCAAGGGCCTGAATGGCGGAGACGGCGAGCTTGGGGGCGGAATCTTCTTCACCGCGGAGTACGCCGCGGACTACGACCGGGACGTCGATTTTCAGCTTTTCGGCGAGTTTCTCGTAGCTTTGCGGGAAGGCAATGAGTTCGATCTTGCCGACAGTGTCTTCGAGGACGGCCTGGGCGTAAAGCTCGCCGGAGCGTTTTGATTTGGCGACTTTGAGACCGGTGATGACGCCGGCGATCTGGATTTCGCTGGGGTCCGGACCCTGGGGACCGCCGCGGCGGAACTGCTGAGGCTCGGGCTTCATTTCACAGGCGGCGGCGGTGTCGACGACCTTCATGTTGCGGAGCTTTTCACGGTACTTGTCCATGGGGTGGCCGGAGACGAAGAAGCCGAGGACTTCCTTTTCGTTGGCGAGGCGGACGTGTTCTTCCCACTCGGGCACGCTGGGCAGGGTGTCGTCCTTGCTGGCGGCAGGGGAGGCGAAGTCGGAATCGAACATGCCGAAGAAGCCGGACTGGCCGGATTCTTTGTCTTTCTGGGCCTTCTGGGAGCGCTCGATGGCGGTATCGAGCGCGGCCATGACGGCGGCGCGCTTACCGAAAGCATCCATGGCGCCGGCCTTGATGAGTGACTCGAGGACACGCTTGTTCATGAGGCGGAGGTCTACCTTGTCGCAGAATTCCCAAAGCGAGGCGAAGCCGGACTTGCCTTCGGCGACGAGCTTTTGACGGGCGGCAATGATGGAGTCGATGGCGTTGTGGCCTACGTTCTTAATGGCTGCGAGGCCGAAGCGGATGGCTTCGCCGGTGGCGACGACGCTGGGGGTGAAGCTGGAGCTGGAGACCTGGACGTCCGGCGGGACGACGGCTATGCCCATCTCCTTGCATTCTGAAATGTACTTGACGACGTTTTCTGGCTTGGAGGTTTCGCTGGTCAGAAGGGCGGCCATGAACTCTACCGGGTAGTGGGTTTTGAGCCATGCGGTGTGATAGGCGAGCAGCGAATAGGCGGCGGAGTGTGACTTGTTGAAGCCGTAGCCGGCGAACTTCTCCATGAGGTCGAAGATCTTGCCGGCAATTTCTTTGGGGTGCTTGCGTTCGCGGGCGCCGGCGAGGAATTTTTCGCGCTGTTTGGCCATCTCGACGGCGTCTTTTTTGCCCATGGCGCGACGGAGCATGTCGCCTTCACCGAGCGAGTAGCCGCCGATGGTGTTGGAGATCTGCATGACCTGCTCCTGGTAGACCATGACGCCGAGGGTTTCGGAGAGGATGGCTTCCATTTCTGGCAGGTCGTACTCTACGGCGCGGCGACCCCACTTGCGTTCTACGAAGTCGTCAATCATGCCCATGGGACCGGGGCGGTAGAGGGCGTTGAGAGCGGTGAGGTCTTCGATGCGGTTGGGTTTGTAACGCCGCAGGACGTCGCGCATACCGCCCGACTCGAACTGGAAAACGCCGCTGGTGAGTGCCTTGTGGAAGACCTGCTCGTAGGTCCTGGCATCGTCGAGAGGGATGGTCGCCATGTCGATGGTGAGGCCCTTGGTGAGCTTGATGAGCTTGAGGGCGTCGTCGATGACGGTGAGGGTGGTGAGGCCGAGGAAGTCCATTTTGAGCAAGCCCATTTTTTCAATGGCACCCATGTCATAACTGGTGACGATGGCTTCATCCTTGGTGCGGGTGACGGGGACCATTTCGGTCAGGGGGCTGGGCGCGATGACGACACCGGCGGCATGGACGCCGGCTCCGCGGACGAGGCCTTCGAGACGCATGGCGGTGTCGATGAGCTCCTTGATGCGGGGCTCGTTTTCATAGGCCTGGGTGAGTGGGCCGTTGTCCTTGAGGACCTCGGCGATGGTGACGCCGATGCGGCCCTGGATCATTTTGGCGATGCGGTCGACCTCGCCGTAGGGCATGTCGAGGGCGCGGCCTACGTCCTTGATGGCGGCCTTGGCGGCCATGGTATTGAAGGTGATGATCTGGGCGACCTGGTCAGTGCCATATTTGCGGCGGACGTACTCGATGACTTCACCGCGGCGATTCATACAGAAATCGATATCGATATCGGGCATGGAGATGCGCTCGGGGTTGAGGAAGCGCTCGAAGAGTAGCTCGTTCTGGAGGGGGTCTACGTCTGTGATCTCCATGCAATAGGCGACGAGCGAGCCGGCGGCGGAACCGCGGCCGGGACCTACGGGAATGCTTTGCTCGCGGGCGTAGCGGATGAAATCCCAGACGATCATGAAATAGCCGGGGAACTTCATCTGCTTGATGCAGTCGATTTCGCGTTGGAGGCGGGCCTGGTAATCGTCCTCTGATTTGCGCAGGAGGCCGCGGCTGCGGAGGTGAGCTACGTTGGTGGCTAGACGCTTGGCGAGACCTTCGCGGCAGACCTGTTCGAAGAAGCTATCTAGGGTCATGCCCTCAGGGACGGGGAACTCGGGGAAGGGATTGTCTACCTTGTTGAGCTTGAGGTTGCAGCGCTCGGGGAACTCCATGGTGCGGCGAAGGACCTCGGGATGGTCGGGGAACATGCGTGCCATCTCGTCGCCGGTCTTGATGTAGAACTCTTCGGTATCGAACTTGAAGCGCTTGGGATCGTTCATGCTGCCGGCGGTCTGGACGCAGAGCAGGACCTCGTGGGAGCGGGCGTCGGCGTCTTCAATGTAGTGCGAATCGTTGGTGGCGACGAGGGGAATGTTGAGCTCGCGCTCCATGCGAAACATGGATTCAATGACTTCCTTGTCGGGTGCGAGCTTGTGATCCTGGACTTCGAGGAAGAAATTGCCGCGGCCAAACATCTCTTCAAAGCCGCCGGCGACGCCTTTGGCTTTTTCGTAATCGCCGGCCATGAGATGCTGCGAGACCTCGCCGGCGAGGCAGCCGGAGAAGCCGATGAGCCCCTCTGTGTGGCGGGCGAGGAAGGCTTTGCTGACGCGTGGTTTGCGGTAGAAGCCATGCAGGGCGGCCTCGCTGGTGAGGCGGACGAGGTTGCGGTAGCCTTCCTGATTTTCAGCGAGTACGAGGAGGTGGTTGTACTTGTCGCCATCGCCTTTGGCGCGGTGGTCTTCAGCCTGGCAGATGTAGAGCTCGCAGCCGAGGATGGGCTTGATACCCTTCTTTTTGGCGGCGTCGAAGAAATGGACGGCGCCGAAGATGTTGCCGTGATCGGTCATGGCGACGGATTTCTGGCCGATTCGATCGACATGCGCGACCAGCTTGTCGACGTCGCAGGCGCCGTCCAGCAGGGAATAATCGGTGTGCAGATGCAGGTGGGTAAAATCCGTAGCCATCTTTCCAGTTTAGGCGCGTGCGGGACGACGTGCCACGTGTGCAAAAGCGGTATCGAAACCCGGGCGGTAGTAGTCTAAGGACAGTGCCTGACCGCGATTCGACTTTCGACCCGACCCCCATTCCGCGCCTGCTGGAGTTTGCGCTTTTTCTTACCGCGCTGGCCTGGGTGGGAGCTGCGAGTTCCATCGCTGCGCGGGCTGCGCAGGGGCTGGCTACGCGATTCAATCTGCCTGCGTTCGACGCGCTGCTTGAGGCGGTATTTCTGCTGTTCCTGACGGTGGTGGGGTTTCGTCTGCTGGATCTGATTGCTACGCGGGGGCGTCAATCCGCGGATATTCTGCCGCTGCCGCGGCGGGCTACACGGACTGCGGAATGGGCGAGCGGCGCGGCGATTGGTTGGGCGCTGGCGCTGGCGGGTGTGCTGCCTCTGCTGGTTTCCGTGCATGTTCATACCCGGTTTACGTGGCCTGCGGGTACTGGCTTCGGCATGCTGGTGGCGCTGGGAACGCTGCTGGTTGCGGCGCTGGCGGAGGAAGTTATTTTCCGTGGGTATCCGTTTCAGCGGCTCGCGGCAGCACTGGGACAAGGGACGGCGGCGCTGGTGTTGTCCATTGCGTTCGCGATCACAATTGTTTCGTTTGCGCCGCCGGAGCATATTGCGCTGGCGGTGCTGGATGGGACTTGCCTGGGGCTGGTTCTGGCGCTTTGCTACATGCGGACGCATGCGTTGTGGCTGGGGTGGGGGTTGCACTTTGCTTATCGTGCGGCGATGGCTGTGCTGCTGGGCTTGCCTATCGCGGGGCGGGCCTCTTTCCAGAGTGCGGCTCAGACTTACACGGCGGGTCCGACGTGGCTGAGCGGTGGATCGTTTGGGCTGGACGGTGCGTTGCTGACGGCTGTGTTTCTGCTGGGTTCCATCCCGGTGATCTACCAGGTGACGCGGGACTGGGCGTGGAGTTACACGCATCGCGAGATTACGGGGGCGGGGTATGCGGTGGATGTCGCACCGCCGGCGGCCCATACTGCGATGGAGAAAAGCGCTGCGGCAGCGCCACCGCCGCTGGTGCAGATATTGCCTACGACGCCTCAGACTTTCAGCAAACAGGATCCGAGCTAGAAGGCTACGCTTCCACGGGTGAGCGGAAGATCTCGATCAGCAGCAGGCAGGCTCCGACGCAGATAGCGGAGTCCGCTACGTTGAAATCAGGAAAGTGGTAGTGGTAGATGCGCACGGCGAGGAAGTCGATGACGAAGTGGTAGGCCAGGCGATCGTAGAGGTTGCCGAGGGCTCCGCCGAGGATGAGGCCAAGTGCGAAGCCGGTGACGCTCCAGCGGCGGCCTACACGCCAGATCATGCCAAGCACGACGATAACGGCGATGACCGAGAAGGCGACGAGGACGCCGCGCACGAGGGTGGGGGACATGGACTCGGCAAACATGGAGAAGGCTGCGCCGGTGTTGAGGACGTGCGAGATGCGGAAGACGTTTGGGATGACGGTGATGTAAGCGCCTTTGGCCACGTGCCCGTCGATCCAGTGCTTGGACCAACGGTCCAATGCGATGACTACCGCTGCGACGAGCAGGAGCCAGCCACGAGCATCCCGTTTTAGATGATCCGCCATTTGATATTTCTACTTTCTTGGTGCATTGTGTTCTTACTTTAGACGGACGCATAGGGCTCGAAGGCGATGGCTTCCAGGGCGTCGGCGCAACGGAGGCAGACGGTAGGGAAGCGGGTGTCTTGGCCTACGTCTGCTACGTAACGCCAGCAGCGCTCGCACTTGGGCTGCTGTGAGCGTGCTACTTCGGTCAGGTCCGGCGTGCTTGCGAGCGAGACCTTGGAGACGTTGAAAAGTTCCGGCAAGGCCGCCGCATAGGTCTCCAGCAAGGGATTGCCGGACAACGTGACTTCAGCTTCCAGGGATTTGCCAATCACCTTTTCGGCGCGTAGGAATTCGAGCTTGGCGAGCACCTTGACGCGCAGCTCGAGCAACTGCGCCCAGTCTGCTTCGAGGGCGGCTTCGTTTCCGGGCACGATGTCGGCCATGTCCGGGAACAGGGCCAGGTGGACGCTGGTCTCTCGGCCGGCGACGTTTGGCAGCAGGCTCCAGACTTCATCCGCGGTGAAGCTGAGGATGGGCGCGATGAGACGGGTGAGGGTTTCAGCGATGCGCCAAAGGGCTGTCTGCGCGCTGCGTCTTGCGGGGGCGTTGGGGGCGAAGGTGTAGAGCCGGTCCTTGAGGACGTCGAGGTAGAGGGCGGAAAGGTCTGTGTTTACGAACTCGTTGAGGGCGTGATAGGCGCGGTGGAATTCGAACTCGTCGTAGGCCTTGCGGATGGTTGCGTCGAGCTCGGCGGTGCGGGCGAGGATGTACTGGTCAAGTTTTTCGAGACGGGCGAAGGGAACGGCGTGCTGGGCGGGGTCAAAGTCATGGATGTTGCCGAGGAGAAAACGCAAGGTGTTGCGGAGCTTGCGGTAGTTGTCGCCGACGCGGTTCATGAGGTTTTCGCTGGCGGCTACGTCTTCGCGGAAGTCAACGGAGGCGACCCATAGGCGGATGATTTCGGCGCCGAGGCGTTTGGCTACGTCTACGGGATCGACGCCATTGCCGAGGGACTTGGAGAAGGCGCGGCCCTGCTCGTCGAGGGTCCAGCCGGAGGTAGCGACGGTGCGGTAGGGAGCGACGCCGCGCAGGCCGACCGAGGTGAGGAGCGAGGAGTGAAACCAGCCGCGGTGCTGGTCGCCGCCTTCGGTGTAGAGGTCGGCGGGGAAGCGGAGCTCGGGTTCGCGGTCGAGGACGGCGTGCCAGCTTGCGCCGGACTCGAACCAGACGTCGAGGATGTCCATTTCCTTGCGGAACTCAGCACGGTCGGCGTTGCCGCAAGTGGCGCAGACGGTGCTCTCGGGCAGTAATTCGAGGGGGGTTTTGACGTACCAGGCGTCAGCGGATTCGCGCTTGAAGAGCTCGACGATGCTCTGGTTGAGGGTGTCTGAGCGCAGAGGCTCATGGCACTTGTTGCAGAGGAAGACGGCGATGGGAACGCCCCAGATGCGCTGGCGGGAGATGCACCAGTCAGGGCGGGTAGCGATCATGTTGGAGATGCGCTCTTCGCCCCAGGATGGGTCCCAGGAGACGGTTTTGATTTCTTCGAGAGCGCGCTGGCGGAAGGTTTTGCCATCTTCCATGGGGGTTTCCATGCCGATGAACCATTGCTCGGTGGCACGGACGATGACAGGGTTGTGGCAGCGCCAGCAGTGGGGGTAGGAGTGCTCGAACTCGGTGGCGAACAGGAGGGCACCGTGCTCGCGGAGGACCTGGGTGATGACCTTGTTGGACTCGAAGACGGTGAGGCCTTCATAGGGCTCGGGTTCGCCACCACCGCCGTGGGAGCCGGTGTTCTTTTGGCGGCCGGCGTTGTCTACATATTGGAGTTCCGGCAGTCCGTAACGTTTGCCAGTGTAGAAGTCATCGACGCCGTGTGCGGGGGCGGTGTGGACGGCGCCGGTGCCCTGGTCGGCGGTGACGTAGTCTGCGGTGACGCCGAGGACGGTGCGGTCGAGGAAGGGGTGCTGGAAGGTGGTGGCTTCCATGCGGCTGCCGTTGAAGCGGACGAGTGGCTCCGGCGCTACGTCGAGTGAGCAGCGCTTGACGACATCCTCGCAGAGCGCGCTGGCGACGAGATAGACCGCGTCGCCGGCGTCGAGGGCGACGTATTCCATTTCAGGGCTGAAGGCGATGGCCTGGCTGGACGGGATGGTCCAGGGTGTGGTGGTCCAGATAACGCCGTAGACCTTGCGACCAGCGAGCTCAGGGGCAATGGCGGCTGGGTCGCTGGTGAGCGGGTAGCGGACGTAGATGCTGGGGGAGGTGTGCTGCTCGTATTCGACTTCGGCTTCGGCGAGAGCGGTCTGGTCATGGATGCACCAGAAGACTGGTTTGAGGCCCTTGTAGACGAAGCCGGCCTCGAAGAATCCGTAGAATGTTTCAAGGATGGCCGCCTCGTAGGCGAAGGACATGGTGAGGTAGGGGTCGTCCCAGCGACCGAGAACGCCGATGCGCTCGAACTGGCTGCGCTGGAGGTCTACAAACTTCTGGGCGTACTCGCGGCAGGCGCGGCGGACGCTGACGGCGGGCATCTCAAGTTTTTTGCGGCCGAGCTGCTCGTCGACTTTGATCTCGATGGGGAGGCCGTGGCAGTCCCAGCCGGGGACGTAAGGGGCATCGAAGCCCGCCATGGTCTTGGTTTTTACGACGAAATCCTTGATGCACTTGTTGAGCGCGTGGCCGAGGTGGATGGTGCCGTTGGCGTAGGGTGGGCCGTCGTGGAGGATGTACTTCGCTGCGCCGGCTCGGGCGTGGCGGATCTGTTGGTAGAGGCCGTCGGCCTTCCATTTCGCGAGCCTGGCCGGTTCATTCTGCGGCAGGTTCGCTTTCATGGCGAAGGCCGTTTGCGGCAGATTCAATGTTGCTTTCAACGGCTTGGGGGCCGCTTTGTCGTCACCAAAACCTTCAGCCATGCTTGTCCTCATCAAACCTCTATTGTATCGGCTGGAACCATGGCGGGAGCAAAAGAGACCTTAGCACCCGCTGGTGCGTCAAATAGTGTGAAGATAGTACTGTGTCTGTAGCACGAGTCCCCGCAGACGCACGCGATTGGAGTCCATGGCCAATACTGAACTGCTGCCGCCCGAGTTGGAAACCCGTACGCCGCCACCGAGCCGTCCGAGCGCGACTGCGCCGGTGGCCGCCAGTGCGCCAGAACGCAGTGTTTTTGCTTCGATGGACCGTATGCAGGTCAAGCGCGATCCGAAGTCGACGGCGATCGCGATTGGGATTCACGCTGTGTTAATCGGCCTGATTGCGTATTTTGTGGCGACGAAGACCGGGATTATCACTGCGCCGAAGACTGAGGCAATCAACATTATTGCGCCGCCACCGCCACCGCCAAAGGCTCCGCCGAAGGCCGTCGTGATGGGTGGAGGTGGTGGGCAGAAGAGTACGCCGGTGGCGAAGGGAAATCCGCCGAAGTTTTCGCCGGAACAGTTGAATCCGCCGAAGGCTCCGCCTACCGTGGCACCGAAGATCAATGTGCCGGTGACTGTGGATGTGGATCCTAACCTGAAGATGGCGACGACGAATTTGCCGAACATTGGGCTGGCGAATTCGCCGTTAGTCGGGGTGGGGCTTGGGACGGGTAAGGGAACCGGTATCGGATCCGGGAATGGTTCGGGAATTGGGCCGGGTTCAGGGGGCAATACAGGCGGTGGGATTCGGAGGATTGGCGGCGGCGTCTCTGCTCCTGTGATAATTTTTCAGCCTGAACCAGAGTTTTCTGAAGAAGCTCGAAAAGCCAAGGTTGCTGGCAATGTTCTGGTTTATCTGCAGGTGGACCCGACTGGAAAACCTATCCATTTGCGGGTGCTTCGCGGCATTGGACTGGGGCTGGATGAGAAGGCGCTTGAAGCGGTGCGGCAATACCGCTTCAAGCCCGCGATGGAGAATGGTCATCCCGTCACTGTAGAAATGAACGTCGAAGTTAACTTCCAGATTTTCTAGGCTGCTTTGCCCATGACGTGGAACCGGTCTACCTGTTTTTCCAGGCGGACGGCGGTTCCACGCATGCTTTCAATGCCTGCGGCTGTTGTGGCCATCTCGGTAAGATTGTCATGGCTCAGGGAATGGATGGAGTCGAGCGATGCGCTGGACTGATCGGCGGCGGTGGCTTGCTGGCTTGCGGCTATTGCGATCTGGGTGATCATGCGGTCAACACGCTCTGCCATGCCGATGATGCGTTCGAGGGCTTCGCCTGCCTGCGTTGTGGTGACGACGCCCTCGCGCACGGTGCCCGTGCCGGTCTCCATGCTGGCGATGGCGTTGCGTGTGCGCTCCTGAATGCCGGCGATCATCGCGCCGATTTCCCCGGTGGCCTGGGCGGTGCTTTCAGCGAGGCGGCGGACCTCGCCGGCGACGACCGCGAAGCCTCGACCTTGTTCTCCTGCGCGTGCGGCCTCGATGGCTGCGTTGAGTGCGAGCAGATTGGTCTTGCGTGCGATTTCATCGATGACGTTTACGATCTGCGAGATGCGCTTTGAGTCTTCGCCGAGCATGCCGACGGTTTCACTGGTGTCACTGACACTGGTGGCGATCTCCTGCATGCTGCCGAGCATCTGCTTGACGATGGCACCGCCTTCTCTTGCGGTCTGGGCTGCGCCACGGGCGGTTTCAGCGGCGCTTTGGGTGTGACGGCTTACCTCCGCGATGGAGGCGCTCATTTCCTGCATGGCGGTGGCGGCCTGCTGGGTCTGCTGGCTCTGCTGATCGATGCGTTTGTGCATCTGGTCACTGGCAGAGCGCATGCTGACGACGCTTCCGGTCAGGCTGCCGGCGGTATCGGCGACCATGCCGATGACACTGCCGAGGGAATCCTGCATGCGGTTCATGGCTTCGGCGAGGTCGCCGATCTGATCCTGAGCGCGGGCGCGCATGGGCCGCCCGGTCAGGTCGCCGGTTGCGATTGCGTTTGCTCTGCGCGCGACTTTTTCCAGTGCGTGCCCAAGGCTGCGACCCACCCAAAAGGTGAATGGTCCACCAAGCAAAGCGCCAAGGGCGGTGGCAAGCCAGAGCAGTGCCAAGGTCATACGCTGCTTTTGGCGTAGTTCGTCGAGGTCGGCACTCATTTGGCGGACCTCGGATTCCGAGGCTTCTGCCACGACGGCCATGATGGTTCGTTCCAAGGGAAGAATGGCTTCGCGCAAGATGCTCTGGGCATCAACATTGCCGGGTGCGAGATGTTCTACCTGATCTTCCAGAGCGGCAATCTGATCTATTTTAAGTTTCAGGTCCAGCAGACGGTCCCGGTCGATGGACTGGAGCTTGTCACGGTCTGCCATGAGCATACCCATGGAATGCTGGACGGCTAAAAGGTCTGCCATGCGCTCTGTGTGCTGAATGGCGTGTCCGTTGGTGTGACTATCAGGCAGCATGGTTTGCTGCAGCTCCATGACACTGGCTGCGATGCGCATTCCGCTATCACGCAACTGGCGGACAGCCGGGCTGCGGACCGTGACAACCGTGCTGGAGAGATCATCTTCCTGTTGTAGCCGAAAGTGCGTGACGCATGCCGCCAAGACCATGAATAACACCAGAATGCCCATGCCCAAACCCAGCCTGTACTCAAGTTTCATCTGTATCCCTCGCAGCGCCGGAGCTGTGATGCGCTCCTCTCGCTGCTATCGGCACAGGACGCAGGCGACTTGAATTATCCGGCCGTGACGAGCTCGCCCACTTCGTCAAATGTGAGGTTCTCAGCCGGGCTGCCCGTGCGCTGCTTCCATTGCAGAAAGAGCTTTCCGTAGCTTTCGGTCATGCAGGTGACGGGATCGATTTGCAAGGCGGCGAGTGTGCGGTCGATCCAAACCGTGGGTCCTTCGAGCTCGGCGAAGATGCCGATGGGGGTTTCATCGACTACAGCGTGGCCTGGACCTTCTGACCATTCACTGCGGTACTTTTCATAACGGAACGCCGGTCCGTAGCCAAGGCGGGTGAAGATGTCCGCTAAGGCCGGGCCTTCGGCAACTTCACTTTCTGTTTCGATACGGACCTTGTAGCGGCTGCCCGGCTCTTCATGATCGGGGTGGCGCTTGTGGGTCACCACGAACTTGCTGCCGTACTGGCGAACCCGCAGAAGCTCGCCGCGCTCACGCAGAAGGCGTTCAGGGGTGTCATACAGGGTGTTGGATTCGAAGGTTCGTGGGGTGTCGAGATGGAAACCGAGGTTTCTGAGGCCCTGCTCCAACTGCTCCAGGGACTTGACTGCGAACTTCAGTTCGATTTCCGGAGCCTGCATGGCCGGAGTATATCGCCCGCTGCGGTGCAGAACTTCACCGTTTTGAGGGATTTTTTCGATTCGGTGGGCGATGCCGACGTGGGCTACCATCGGGAGGTGCAGACAGAGCGCCTTCTTGCCCGTAATGCCGCAGATATAAGCCGGGCCGCGGAGTTGCTTCGTTCGGGAGCGACGGTGGCTTTTCCGACAGAGACGGTGTACGGGCTGGGGGCCAATGCGCTGGATCCTGAGGCTGTGGAAAAGATTTTTCTCGCGAAGAAGCGGCCGCATTGGGACCCGCTGATTGTGCATATCGCGAGACTCGAGCAGCTTGCCGAGATTGCAGAGGCAGGGGTCCTGGCGGAAAGGCTGATTGCCGCATTCTGGCCGGGGCCGCTTACGCTACTGCTGCCCCGGACCGCGGCCGTCCCCGATGCAGTTACGGCGGGGCGTGCGCTGGTGGGGGTGCGGATGCCGGCGCACCCGGTGGCTTTAGAACTGCTGCGGCAGGCCGGTGTTCCGGTTGCGGCGCCTTCGGCCAACACATTCGGCCATACCAGCCCGACGATGGCAGAACACGTTCTGGAGGACCTCGACACGCGCATTGCTGCGGTGCTGGATGGCGGGGCGACGCTGGTGGGTCTGGAATCGACGGTTGTGGAGATTATCGGGGATGGAATTGTGGTGTATCGTCCGGGCGCGGTTACGGTGGCGATGCTGGAAGAGATTATGGGACCAGGGACTGTTCACCTGCACCAGGTGCTGCTCACGGCGGCCGCGCCTGCGAGCCTTCCTTCGCCGGGCGTGGGGCTGCGGCACTATGCTCCGCGGGCGCGGCTTACGCTGGTTGCGGTTGGAGGAATGGAGCAGAACGCTCTGATTGAGACGACTAAACGGCTACAGATGCGCGGCGAAACGGTGGGAGCGATGCTGCCGGACGGGTGGGCTATTTTGCCGGACTGCTCGTTTTTTTCCACGGGGCCCTGGGAGGCGCTCGAGGTGTTTGCTCAGCGAATGTTTGCGGGTCTGCGCGAGCTGGATGACCGCGGTGTGTCGGCGATTGTTTGCCCGGTGCCTTTAGGGGAGGGAATTGCGGCGGCTATTCGTGATCGTCTTGAGAAGGCTGCGATGGTTGGTTTGTGAGGTTCAGCGAGCGGGCATAGCGTCGGAGAGGGATTCCGCGAAGGCGTCGAGGGAGAGGTTGCGGAGGAGGTTGCGGCGCATGCCACTGGTGACACCGTCTAGACTGCGGCTTGCATTCTCGATCCATTGAAAGGAAACCTGGCTGGCTAGAGTCTGCAACTCGGCACGAATATCTACGTTGCGGACCAGCTCTGGGGTGCCCGCCAGGAGAAGCATCAGGTCCTCGAGGAGAAGGCCTGTGGTGCGCAGGAGCGCGTTGGTTTTGACCTGGCCGTCGGCGCCGGCGCGGTAGGTTTCGGTCATCCGGAACTGGGCGGTGTGGTCGGGCTCGGCGACGGCCGAGCGGAGCAGAAGCATGGCGTCGGCGCGTGCGGCGATGTAGGTCTCGAGGTCGAAGTTCAACGCTTTGCCGGCCGCACCCTGGGACAGGCGGGCTACGAGTTTTCGCTGGGGCGGGGGGAGGGCGGGGCGGCGATCGGTGAGGATCATCTCAAGCTCCTCAACCGGCAGGGCGCCGAGCCGGACGGTGGCGCAGCGGGAACGGATGGTGGGGAGCAGCTCTCCGGGATTTTCCGCGCAGAGGATGAGATGGGCGTAGTCGGGTGGTTCCTCAAGGATTTTGAGCAGGGAGTTGGCGGCTTCTTTCATGAAGTTGGCGGCGGTGATGATGAAGATCTTGCGCGGGGCCTCGGACGGCAGGTAATGCGATCGCTGGATGAGAGTGCGGACCTGGCCAAGTTTGATAAGGAGCTGCGGCGGATCGGGGGGGACGATCAGGACGTCCGGGTGCTGCTGGATGAGGATGCGGGTTTCCTTCTTGTCGGTCTCACGCAGCTCTTCGCGGGCGGTCACGGCTGTCTCGACGAGACCCTGGAGGTCCGCGGCGGAGGCGATGCGGACGCAGTTGGAGCAGACGCCGCAGAAGCTGGCGAGGGACTGGCCGGTGGACCAGAGTTCACGGGGCTGGCGTTCGCACTCGACGGCCATGGTGAGCATGAGGGCGAGAGTGTATTTGCCAGCGCCCTGCGGTCCGGCGAGGATGAGCGAGTGGGGGAGCCGGCCGGCGGCGATGGCGATGCGGAGTCCTTCTACGGCGGGGGAGTTGCCGAGGAAGTCGTTGAAGGTAGTGGGGAGAAGGGGGTTGCTCATGAGACGAGTTCCCGCTGGGTTGCCAGCTTACTTTTCCAGGCGATGAAGCCGAGGATGGACATAACCATGTAGAAAACGTAAAGGCCGGAGGTGATGTGCAGACCTTTGAGCGAGTAGATGACGATGGAGATGATGTTTGAGCCGATCCACCAGAACCAATTCTCGACTTTTCTCCAGGTGAGGAGCAGCTGGCCGATGACGCTGGCGGCTGCTACGGTCGCGTCCCAGTAGGGGAAGGCGGCGTGGGCGTAGCGCTTCATGCCGAAGCCAAGGAGCAGCGCGCCGGCCGCAGTGGCGCAGAGGGCGAGGGCGGCTTGCTGGAATGAGATTTTTTCGACAATGAGTTCGCCATCGGGCTCCTGATGGCGGAGCCAGACGACCCAGCCGATGATCTGGACGACGATGAAGAAGACTTGTAGGAGAGTGTCGGAAAAAAGCTGGGTGTGGAAGAAAACGTAGGCGAAGAGGGTGACCGAGAGGATGCCGGCGGGATAGTTCCAGATGCTGCGCCGCACGAGCAGGATGATGTTGGCGATGCCCAAGAGCGTGGCTATGCCCTCAAGTGGGCTGGCGAAGATCTCGCTTTTCAGAGCCAGGTAGATTTGTGTGGGATCGATCATGGGCGTGGCTCAGCAATCATGTGCAGGGGGTCGCGGGGGCGTAGAGTGATCTTGGCCTGGGGGACGGGAGGGGTGGGATCGGCGTAACGGAAGCGCCAGCGTTGGGCGAGTGTGGCGATGGAGAAGACGCCTTCCATCCAGGCGAACGACTCGCCGATGCACTGGCGGGAGCCGCCGCCGAAGGGGAAATAGGTATATTTGGGGCGGGCTGCTTTGGCCTCGGGGGTGAAGCGCTCTGGATCGAAACGGAGGGGGTCTGGGAAGTACTCCTCGGTGCGGCCCATCATGTATTGGCTCATGAAGAAGTGGGCCCCGGGTGGGATATGGTAGGGGCCGAGAGTTACGGGGCGTGTGCTCATGCGACCCATGGCCCAGGCCGGCGGGTAAAGGCGCATGGCCTCCGCGAAGACCTGCTCGGTGTAACGGAGGGCGGGGTAATCGGCCATGGTGGGGAGGCGGCGCTCATTGCCGGTGCCGAGGACCTGGTCGAGCTCGGCGTGGAGTTTTGCTTCGACTTGAGGGTTTTGCGAGAGCAGGTACCAGGTCCAGGTGAGGCCGTTCGCTACGGTTTCATAGCCGGCGAGGAAAATGGTGAGGACTTCATCGCGGACCTGGTGGTCTGACATGCCGGCAGTCTCGCCGGTGGGATTGCCGTCCTGATCCAGGAGCTCATCGCGAGAGCTGAGAAGCATGGAGAGCAGGTCGCCTCGATCGGCTTCGGTGCCGTCACGCTCCGCTTGGCCAGCACGCTGGCGGTGCTCGGCAATGAGACGGTTGACGACGGCGTCCAGCTTGGCCTTGGCTTTGCGGAAGCGGATGAGCGGGGGGAGCGGCAGGAAGAGTAGTGCTTCAAGGCGGGGGAAGCCGACGATGAAGTTGTACAGGTCCATGATGATGTTGACCTGGTCGTTGATGTCGCGGATGTCGGCATCGACGCGGGTGTCAAAGAGGGTGCGAGCAACTATTTCAAGCGACAACTCCATGGAAGACGTGGCGATGTCGATGGCTTGACCGGGTACCAGACGCTCGCTCGCCTGGACGGCCGAAGCTACGATTTCAGCCGCGTAGGCCGCGATACGCTGGCGATGGAAGGCGGGTGCGGCGATGCGGCGCTGACGCATGTGAAATGGCTCGTCGGAGGTGATGAGGCCTTCGCCGAGGAGAAGCCGCATGCGCTTGACGGTGCGCTCCTTGATGAAGCTGGCGCCCTGGGTGACGAGGATTTCGCGGATGTAGTCGGGATCGTTTACGAAGACGATGGGGGTGCCAAGGAACATGTAGCTGGAGATGTTGCCGTAGGTTTTGTGCAGGTGCTCAAAGAGCAGGATGGGGCTGCCGAGCTTGACCCAGGGCTTGGCTGCGTAGAAGACGAGACTTCTCTTGAGGCCGGGAGGCATACGCCATGGGCCGGTCGATTTGACTGTCGTTTCGAGGTTCTGGCTCATGCTGCGCCGCCGAGGAGAGTGCGCACGGTGGTGAGGATTTTCTGCTCAATCTGGTCGATCCCTGCATCGTCCCGGAAGACCTTGACGCGGGCCGGTTCGCGCTGCGCGATGTGCTCGTAGGCGGCGTAGATGCGGGTGTAGAAGAGGTCGTCTTCGCGCTCGAAGCGGTTTTCGTCTGACCCGTGCTGCTGGACGTTGCGGGTATTGCGGCGGCGGGCGCGAAAGAGGCAGGTGGCGAGATCGGGCAGGAGCAGCAGGGTCAGGTCCGGGGTCAAACCTTCACACAGCACGGATTGCAGAGCGAGGACGCGTTCGCTGCCGAGTTTCCTTCCGGCTCCCTGGTAGGCTTCTGATGAATCGGTGTAACGATCGCAGAGGACGACGGCGCCGTCTGCGAGGGCGGGCAGGATGAGTTGCTGGATGGCCTGGGCGCGGTCGGCGAACATAAGGGCGAGTTCGGCCAGGGGAGTGATGGGACCGAAGGCAGCTTCAGCACGGGAATCGAGCAGGACGTTGCGAATGCGGTCGCCGAGGGCTGTGCCGCCGGGCTGCCGGAGGGTTACTACCTTATGGCCCTCGCGCGTGAGCGTGGCGGCAAGGCGGCGCAGTTGGGTGGTTTTTCCTGACCCGTCCAGGCCCTCGAAAGTGATGAATACGCCTTGCGCCATCGTTCCAGTTTAGCGCAGGGCGGAAGCCGGGCCGTGCTCAGTGTTTATGCGCGTTTGCTTCCCACTGGACGGCCTGGGGCGTAATGGTGATGCGGAGCGAGCCCTCGTCGCCTTCATGCAGGTTTGGGCCATTGGACGAGATTTCCTTGTGGAACTGGTCGGTGTAGATGAGCTTGAGGGGACCCTCGCCGAGAATCTTGAAGCGGTAGTGATATTGCTGTTGCGGGGCAAGGGACTGGGTGCCGAAACTGGCGGACGGGTAGTCGACTTCAACCAGAGTGACCGCAGCGGAAGTGGCGTTGGTGACGGTTGCCTCGACGTAGGCTGAGTGGCAGGCGGTCATGCCGAAGAGGATGATGGCCACGGCGGTCAGGCGAAGCAAGCGCATGGGTTGAGGATAGCAGTGAGGGCGGGGATCAGCGCGAACGGAGGCTACGCAGGAGCTCCGGGAGGCGATTGAAAAGAGCGACGGAGCGGAGCCACTGGCGATTATCGATAGCGGGATAGCCGCTGACGGTTTTGCCGGCGGGGACGTCGTTGGGGATGCCGCTCTGGGCTGTGGCGATGGCTCCGTCGCCGATGGTGCAATGGCCGGCGACGCCTACCTGGCCGGCCAGGATGACGTTTTTTCCCACTACGGTAGAGCCGGCGAGACCGACCTGGGCACAGAGCAGGGTGTTTTCTCCTACGGTCGAGCCGTGGCCTACCTGGACCAGGTTGTCGATTTTAGCTCCGGCGCGGATACGGGTTTCACCGATGGAGGCGCGATCGATGCAGGCATTGGCCTGAATTTCGACGTCGTCCTCCAGGATGGCTGGGCCGGACTGAACAATCTTGTGCCAGCCGGTGGGGGTGGAGGCAAAACCGAAGCCGTCGGCGCCGACGATCGCGCCATTTTGCAGGATGACGGAGTCGCCGAGGCGGCAATGCTCGCGCACGACGGCGTGGGCGTGCGCGAGGAAGTTTGCCCCGATGCTGACGTGAGGGTAGATGACGACGTGGGGATGTATGACGGCGTTGTCGCCGACGATGACTTGCTCACCGATGACCACGTAGGCGCCTATGTGCGCGTTTCGGCCAATTTGTGCGGTGGGGGCGATAACCGCTGTGGGATGGACGGAGGGGTCTACGGCGGGGGGCTTGTAGAAGAATTCGATGGTTTTTGCGTAGGCGAGGTAGGGGTTCGCGATGCGGAGGGTGGGGGTGGAGAGCTGGGGGAAGTCGGGTTCGACGAGTATGGCTGAAGCCTGTGTGGTGCGGGCCAGGGCCGCGTATTTGCGATTGGCGACGAAGGTGACCTGACCGGGAATGGCCTCTTCGATACCCGCGATGCCGACGATTTCAACCGAGCCGTCGCCCAGGAGAGTGGCGCCGAGCGAGTCAGCGAGCTGAGAGAGATTCATACGGGCGATTGTAGCTGTGTGCGTAGGTTCGAGAGCGACGGACGAATGATTGCGAGAGAAGTTCACGAAGTTTTTCTCCGGCAGGGTATTGCGTGTGTTACATTAGGGTTTTGCGCCGGGGTCAGATTGATCGATAAGTAGCTCATTTTACAGTGCTTACGGTTTGCGAGTCAAGGACCGGCCGGGAGTGTATGCAAGGTATGGCCGACTATATTTATTTGCTCGAGAACCGTCTTTCCGCCGCGCAACAATCCGCAATACGAACGGTCGTCGAGGTAGCCCGGACCCGGGGACTTACCGTGTTTCTGGTGGGCGGTGCGGTACGCGACCTGACGAGCGGATCGCCGGTGCGCGATTTGGACGTAGTGGTGCAGGGTAACGCGCTGAAGGTGAAGAAAGACCTGGAGAAGGCCGGCGCCGTGGTTGTTGGGGAGTTTGATGCCGGACAGGCACTTTTTCTCAAGTTTCCGGGAAGCGTGCGGATGGAGTTTGGCAGCACGTTGAGCGTCAGCTATCCGAAGCCGGGAAAGGCTGTGCTGAAACCTGCGAACATTCTGGACGATCTGCGGCGGCGTGATTTTACCGCGAATGCCATGGCGCTCTCATTGAACGAGGGGTCTTATGGGCTGTTGATGGATCCCTTGAATGGCGTGGCTGATATCGAGAATCGGGAATTGCGACTGGTGAGCAATTACGGGTTTATCGAAGACCCGGTGAAGATGATTCGTGCGGCGCGTCTGATGGCTCGCCTGGGCTGGGCCATGGATGAGAAGACGCAGGGGCGGTATGAGACCGGGAAGCAGGAAGGCTATATTTCGGTCTTGAGCGAGTATCTGCAGGGCTATGAGCTTGAAGAGATCTTCCATGAGGAAGATCCGCTGCGCATCCTGAAGAAGCTGGAGGCAGAAGGCTGGATGAAGTATCTGGCGCCCTTCTGGACTTCGCAGAAGGTGAACGTTGTTGAATTGGAACGGCTGCGGGACGTGCAGACTAACCTCCAGATGCATTCGATTCACCCGGACACTGCTGCGGCAAATTTCCCTCTTCTGACCGACAAGTTAGCGGTGAAGGAGATTACGAAGTTGAAGTCTCTGTTTCCACGGCAAGGGTTTGTCGCGGAGATTGAGGGTCTGGAGAACGAGTCAAAGGCTTTTGCGACGCTGCTTGGCGGGAAGACGGGTGCAGCTCCCTCGCAGGCGTGGAAAATGATTACCTCGCACAAGCCGGAAGTGGTCTTGTGGACGGTGTTTTCCAGCAAGAGCGCGGCTTTGCAGGCGAAATTCAAGAGCTTTCTGCAGGAGTGGCCGCAGGCGCGACAGAAAATGCCGTATGCGCTCATGGCGGAGATGCGGATCGTGCCCGAACTGCCGGGTTACAACGAGCTGCTGGAGAGTCTGTTTTTCGAGTTGATGGATGGAAAACTTACCAGTCCTGAGGAAATGCGAGCTTTTCTAGAGCCGTTTTCGCCACCCGCACCGCCCCCGCCCCAGACACTACGGCGGCAGAGGGCTACGAAGAAAGAGGCAAAGCCGGCAAAGTCAAGGTCCAAGAAGGCGGCTGCACCTGAAGCTGAGGCGGAAGATGAAGATCTTGTGGATGCGGATGACGAAGTGGTCATTGATCTAGACGATGAAAACGCCGCCGAAGTGCTGGACGGCGATGATGATGAGTCTGAAGAAGAGGTTGACGAAGGTGACGAGATTGCGGACGTCGTGCCTAAAAAAGCAGTAAAGAAAGCTGTCAGTGCGGCAGCCAAAGCGACTACGGTGAACGTAAGCCGATCGGCTGCGGTTAAAGATCCTGCGCCGGTGAAGGCAGCTCCTGCCAAGAAGTCCGTGGCCGCAGCACCTGCAAAGAAGGTTGCTGCAAAGACTGTTCCGTCGGCCGGTACGCAAAAGCTCGGCGGGAAAACGGCCGGCAAGGCGGTGGCGCCGGTAAAGAGTGCGCCCGCGAAGAAAACTGCAGCTAAGGCTGTGCCTAGCTCGGGCAAGAAAGTACCCGCGAAGGCCGCGCCGGCTGTTCCGGCTAAAAAGGGTAAGGCCGCTGCGCTGCCAAGCAAGTCCAAGGTAGCCGTGAAGGCCGTCGCGAAGAAGGGCTCGAGACGCTGAGGCATCTGGTGTACGGGCGCAGAAGCCTAATCTGCGCCTCGTTCATCCGAATCGTTTGATGGCGATGAACGCCGCTGAAAAGACGAAACCGGATGCAAGAATCAGGACGATTATGCCGCGCCGGTAGGCTTGCTGGGTGCGGACTGGTGTCTGGCCCACGGTTTCTCGGCACTGGCTACAGCCCTGGGGGTGGGCTGCAGGCGTCGTGAGGCAAAGCAAGAGGAGCAAAAACAGGGAAAACTTCACTGGAGGAATGCCAGGAGCAGAAAGAGACCCAGCCAGAGGACTCCCATGGAATGCCAGTACCAAGCGGCCAGGTCGACGATGATCTGGCGATTCTCCAGCTGACGGGAGACGAAGAGGGCGATCAATGCGCCAAGCAGACCACCGACGCCGAGCAGGAGGTGGAGGCCGTGGATTCCGGTAAATAGGAAGAAGGAATGAGCGCTGGGGCCTGAATTGTAGTGGACGCGCTGGGTAGCGAGCTGCTGCCAGGCGACGACCTGGCCGACGAGGAAAAGAGCGCCGAGGACGAATGTGACGGCCACCCATGGCATCGCGCGGCGTGAGATGGGTTTGCCGAGGCCTAGCCACTCTTCCATGGCGTGGACCTCACGGAACATATGGCGGCGGGCGATCTCAATGGTGATGGAGCTGACCAGTAGCAGGGCGGTGTTGAGCCATAGGATGGGGGGGATGGCGACGGGGAGCCAGTCGTTGATGAAGCGGGCGTTGGCGTCAAAGTGCTCGCTGGAATGCGCGACGAAGAAGACGCTGACGATGGCTACGAAAAACATGAAGACGGCGGAGAGGGCGAAGAAGAGGCCCAGGCGGTAGCGATCGAGCCGCTCACGAGGGTTACGACGGCCGCGACGACGGTCGTTCCAGTTGTCAGGGTCTCCACCGCCGCCGGTGCGCTTATCGGTGGGGGGCCGGCGTCCACCGCCGTGGTCGCCTTCGTCCAGGCCGCGTCCGCCGTCGTGGCCTTTATGATCGATGTCGGGTGGCGTATAGACTGCCGGCATGGGGGCTCCCTGGCGTTGCTTGGTTTCAGCTTACTCCGGTTTTACGGGTTGCGCCCACTGGGGTTGAGCGATGAGGGGCCCGATTGCTGAGGAATATTGGCAGGGTTCGCGATAAGCGGCGTAATTTTGATGAATTGCAAGGTTCGGCTGCCATTCGAGGGTTGTGGCATCCCATGGGTTCTGTGTGGCGAGCGATTTGCTGCGGAGGGTAAGGACAAGGTTGGCGAGGAAGAGGAACTGCGAGGCGATGAGGCAGGCGGCTGCGACGGTGATGAAGCGCTGCAGGGGGAGGGTAGGGGCGAGGAGAGCGGTGGCGGATGTGGCGACGCCGGTAAAGGCGGCGTAGTGGCGGGGTGCTCCCTGAAGGCCGGCCAGGTGCATGGGGAGGAAAGTGGCGTAGGCCAGGATGATGGTAAGCCAGAAGTGCCAGCGGCCGAGGGTTTCATTGAGCAACTTGCCGGTGAGCAGTGGAAACCAGTAATAGGTGGCTGCAAACAGGCCGAAAATACCGGCCATGGCCATGATGAGGTGGAAGTGAGCTACAACGAAGTAGGTGTTGTGCAGGTATTGATCGAGGATGGGCTGGGCAAGGATGGGCCCGGTCAGGCCGCCAGCGATGAAAAGCGAGACGAAGCCGAGAGCGAAGAGCATGGGGGTGGGGTAGGTGGGGCGGGAACGCCAGGTGGTGGCAATCCAGCTGAGAACCTTGGCGGCAGCGGGAAGGGCGATGGCCATGGTGGAAATGGAAAAAGCTGTGCCGGCGAAGGGATTGAGGCCGGCAACGAACATGTGGTGTCCCCAGACGAGGATGCCCAGGCCGCCGATGAGCAGCGTCGTAGCAATCATGACGGGGTAACCGAAGATGGGGCGGCGAGCGAAGTTGCCGAGGATCATGGAGGTGAGACCCATGCCAGGGAGGATGGCGATGTAGACCTCGGGATGGCCGAAGAACCAGAAGAGATGCAGCCAGAGAAGGGGTGAGCCGTTGCCAGCGGTGTGAAGGGTGCCATTGGTGAGGTCGCCGAGGGGGATGTAGAAGCTGGTGTTGGCGTGACGATCGAGGTAGAGCAGGGCGAGGGCCGCCAGGAGGACGGAGAAGGCGATGATGGAGAGCAGGGCAGCGGTAAACCAAGCCCAGACTGTGAGGGGGAGTCGGCGCCAGGTCATGCCTGGGCAGCGGTAGGCTACGACGGTGGCCAGGAGATTGGTCGAGCTGAGGATGGAGGAGATAGCGAAGAGGCCGATGGAGGCTAGCCAACAATCCATTCCGAGGCCCTGGCCGGGGCCGGCGGCGGCGATGGCCGACAGGGGTGGGTAGGCGGTCCAGCCGGAGATGGCGGCGCCGCCCTGGACGAACGACGAGGCGAGCAGGGCGGCAAGCGCGAGGGCCATGATCCAGAAGGCGGTGGCATTGATGAGCGGGAAGGCCATGCGGCGGGTGCCGATCTGGGCGGGGAGGATCAGGTTTCCGAACGCGGCTTGCGGGGCGAGGGTGAGGACGAAGAAAAGCATGAGGGTGCCGTGGAGGGTGACCAGGGCAAGGTAGTCCTCAGGCTTGATGGTGGGGATGAGGTTGGGCCAGACCAGGTGGAGACGCATGACGAGAGACATGACGGTGCCGATGGCCACGGCAAGCAGCGATAGCAAAAGGTATCCGATGCCGATGGTGCGATGGTTGGTGGTCATGGGGCGGCCTGCTGGTGGGCATCTCTCCAGAGCTCGAAGGCCTCTGGTGTCAGGACGCGGAGGTTTGCGTTCATGCGGTAGTGGCCGAGGCCGCAGAGCTGGGTGCAGAGGATGGCGTAGGTGCCCGGAATCGTCGGGGTGAAGTGGATGTGGATGGATTCACCCGGGACGGCGTTCTGCTTGAGACGCAGCTGGGGGACAGCGAAACCGTGGATGACATCCTGGGCGTGGAGGCGGAGATCGATTTCGCGGCCCTGTGGCAGGACAAGTTCGGAGGTGACGAAGTCGTCGGGGGAGTGGGGGTCGGCAGGGTCGAGGCCGAGGGGGTTGCCGGCACCGGGGTCGATGAGGGTAGGGAGGGTGCGGCCAAAGGCGGCGTCGGGCCCGGGATACCGGAAGTACCAGGCGAACTGCATGCCGGTGGCCTCAACCTGGAGGGCGGCGGGTGAGGCACCGGTGTAGCGTGTAGCGGCCCAGAGGCGTTCGGCGCGGGCTGTGAGGAAGGCAAACAGGAGGGTGAGTGCGGCGAGAGGGAGGTACTCGAGGCGGCCGAGGCCGTGAGGCTTGTGGCCGCGGCGGCGGAGGAGGCCAATGGCGAGGAGGAGGTGGGCGAGGGCAAGGAGGGCGAGGGCGATCCAGAGGTTGAGCAGGAGGTGGTGGTCGAGGGCGGGGCCGTGAAGGGCTGCGTCGGCTGGGAGGATGGGCATGCTAATAGGTTGGACAGCCGGTGGTCATTTTGGTGGCTGTCCAGCAAGAAGCAACGGCTCTGGCAGCGTTGACGACCTGGAGGGACTCGTTGGAATTGTCGACGAGCTGGAGGATGCGGGTATGGGTTTCAGTGTAGAGGTCTGGGGAGAGGTCAAGGGCGGGCAGCGAAAGGATGATGCGGGCGCGGAGGTTGGAGTCGTCTGAGGAGAGGAAGGCGATGAGGGACTTGTTGAGGGTCTGGTTCTGGTTGGGCGAGGTGGCGATGTCATCGGCTAGGTTAGCGCGGGTGTCGGAAGTTTGGTCAGATCGGTGGATGTATTTTGCGATGGCGGCGACGGAATCAACGGAGAGCGGTGCGAGCTGGAGGATGTCGTCTACGACGAGGGAGCCGGTTTCGCCGATGGCGTCTGGGCGTTTCAGGAAATTGTAGAGGGGTGGGTAGAGTGTGGGAGGAGGATTGGGGGTGAAGCCGCCAAGGATGGTGGCGGTGAGGCTGCGGTTGGGCAGGACGTCGTCAGTGAGGTGGGTGGCTAGCTGGGGGATGGCGGTGGTGAGGATGGCGGCGATGGGTGGGGGGAAGACGTTGAGGATGGGCGGGTGCGGGACGTCGGCGGGCGGGGCGACGTAGCCGGGCTGGTTTGCAGGGGTCTCGATGTCTACCAGGAGGGAGAGGGTGTAGGTGCGGGCGGGACCGTCGGGACTCTGGAGGGCGAGGAGGATGGCGGGGAGCGCGGCCTTGACCTCGTCGGCTGAGGGGGCGGGGTTGATGAGGCGGGTGGCGGCGATGTCGTCGTCGGTGGGGGAATGGCCGTTGGCTTCGCGCTGGAGCATGGTGGCGAGGCGGTCATAGAGGGTGACTTGCTTGTCGGGCTGCTGGGCGGGCAGCGCGGGGGCAAGAAAGAGGAGCAGGAGGAGGGCTTTCATGCGGGGCCGCCTGCGATCATGCTGAGGAAGAGCTGGTGGATGCGGGGGTCGGGCGAGAGCTCAGGGTGGAAGGTGGCGGCGAGGAGATGACCCTGGCGGACCAGGACGGGGGATTCGTCGCGGCGTGCGAGGACCTGGACTTCGGGGCCGTGCGCGGTGATGCGGGGGGCGCGGATGAAGACCATTTCGAGTGGGGTCTCGGGTTGGGTGAGGAGTGGGAGCATGAGGATTTGGGAGTCGTTCTGGCGGCCGTAGGCGTTGCGTTCGACTGAGATGTCCATAGCAGCCAGGGACTCTTGGGGGGGGTTGGTGACGTGCGTGGCGAGGAGGATGGCGCCGGCGCAGGTGCCGAAGGTGGGTTTGGTGTGGACGAAGGTGCGGAGGGCTGAGAGGAATTGGTCGCGCTCGAGGTGGCGGAGGAAGGTGGAGGACTCGCCGCCGGGAATGATGAGGCCGTCGACTTGGTCGAGCTGGTCAGGGCGGCGGATGAGGAGGGTGTCAGCGTGAAGATTGGCGAGGGTTTGGGCGTGGGCCTCGTAGGCACCCTGGAGGGCTAGGACACCGACGGTTGGGAGGTGATTTGGTTGCTGGTTCGGCTGCATGGGTACCCCCCTCCCCCCCTTGTTTTGCGGCAAAATCTTCATTCGAAAAGACTTAGGGCGAGTTGCTCCAATAGTTGTGCAGAAGCTGCCGGACGAAATGATGTTTCCAGTATAAAGACAGGAGACTGCGATGGCGCAAATGCAGGGAAAGGCTGGGGATATGTTCAAGTTGAAGGTGCCGGCGACTTCGGCAAATCTGGGGCCGGGGTTCGATGCGGTGGGTCTGGCGATGGAGCTTTGGCTGGAGGTGGAGGCCGAGGTGGCGGACGCGTGGTCGATTGCGGCGAGTGGGCGGGATGTCGAACTGGTTGGGCGGGTGCGTGGGAATTTGCTGGTGGAGACATTCAAGGAGCTGACTGGGGGGAAGGTGGCGCTGGCGTTGCGGGTGCGGAACGGGATTCCGCTGGGGATGGGATGTGGGTCAAGCGCGGCGGCGCTGGTGGCGGGAGTGTTGCTGGCTAATCATTTTGGCGGATTGGGAATGACGGAAGCGGAGGTGCTGGGGAAGGCTTGCGGGCGGGAAGGGCATCCGGACAATGTGGCGGCTTGTTTGCTGGGTGGGTTCACCTGCTCGGGGATGCGGGAGGGTCGGGTGACGACGGCGACGTTTGGGTTTGGACTGCCCTGGCGGTTGCTGCTGGTGTTGCCGGGGGCGTCGCTGGCTACGGAGAAGGCGAGGGCGCTGCTGCCGGCGGGGTACTCGCGGGCGGATGCGGTGGAGAATGTGCAGGCTACAGCGCTGCTGGTGAGTGCGTTTGCACTGGGGAGGGCGGACCTGCTGCTGGAGGGTACTCGGGACAGGATGCACCAGCCTTTTCGGGGCGAGGCTTGTCCGCTGCTGCCGCGGCTGCTGCCGCTGGCGGGCAGCGGGGGTATCTGTTCGGTGACACTTTCCGGCGCTGGACCGTCTGTGCTGGCGATTGTCGAGGATGAAGGTGCGGTGGAGGGCGCGATGGCGAGGTTTCGGGAAGTTGCTGGTTTTAGCGGGGTTGAGGTGCTCGTGGTGGGGATTGCGGGGCCTGCAACTTTTGGGTGATTGGGTGGTACTCAGCTTGTGGTTACCATAGTTTGCTAAAGTAAGGCTTTACAGGTGTGATTTGGGTCTATAGTGTTCATTCGTGGGCAGTTCTGGGGAGGGCTGTCTCACCGCCCGTCGACCTTGCTGAGTTTCGCGAGGTCCGGGCGTTTACCTTCTTGAGGCGCTTGGATAGGCCTGGGTTCGCAAAACCGGCGTGGCCGCGCCGAGGTCGAATTCATCGGTTAGTTATGTGCCGCGCTTACAGCGCTCCGCTTCCGTTCCCTGGGATACCTAGGCCTTCGGCCTAGGCTTTGATGGGACGGGCCTTCAGCCCTAAAGCAGGATGTCGCTAAGGTGAAAGCTCTCTTAGGCAGAGGCTTGGTCTGGCTGTGCATCGAGTTTATGAATTTTGCATCTATTATTATGTTGCCGTGCTGTGGCCGGCTGGAGGTTGTACAAAATGGCTGGACAGTTTGTTTCGGAAGTAACGGACGCGAATTTTGAGCAGGATGTTTTGAAGTCGAGCGAGCCGGTTCTGGTCGACTTCTGGGCTGCCTGGTGCGGGCCTTGCCGTGCACTGGCGCCGGTGGTGGATGAAGTGGCCACGCAGTATCAGGGCAAGCTGAAGGTGATGAAGATGGATGTGGATAAGAACTCCGCCACGCCTTCGCGGTATGGGATTCGTGGAATTCCGGCGCTGTTGATCTTCAAGGACGGCAAGGTGGCGGACCAGATTGTGGGTTTTGTGCCGAAGGATACGATCGACAAGTCTGTGGCCAAGGTGATTGGGACTGCGGTTACGGCTTAGTCTGGTTGTGGTTTGCTGGGGTCCACCCTTTGCGGGTGGGTCCTTTTGCTTTGTGGGAGCGCAGTCGGCGGGCTGAGAACAAGCAACCGCGAAGGCAAACGCGGATTGCTACGGGATGACAAACAAAAAGGGCAACGGCAAGAACAAACAACGGCAAAAGCCAATACGGAGATTCTGGCTTCGCCAGAATGACGGCGGTGGTTGGGGGTGAGGGCGGTGGATGGGTTGACGGCGGTGGTTGGGGATGGCGGCCGGTTTGGGGTTTGGGGATGACGGCCGATTGGGTGTAACGGCGGGAGATGGGGGCGACGGGGCTTGATTCCGAGTGTGGGCGGTAGAATGAGGGATGCTTGAGGGGACGTTGATTCGGGGAATCATGGTGGCCTTTTTTATATTGGCCAACAGCTTCTTTGTGGCGGCGGAATTCGCTCTGGTGAGTCTGCGGGAGACGCGGGTGCAGCAGCTCATTACGCTGGGGCGGCCGGGAGCTCGGACGGTGCTGCAGTTGAAGCGGGCGATGGATGATTTTCTGCCCGCGGTGCAGTTTGGGGTGACGCTGGCGGCGCTGGCGCTGGGGTGGGTTGGCGAGCCGGCGGTGGCCGAGGTGCTGACGGCGGTGGTGGTGCATTTCTGGCGGGCGGTGCCGGCGCATGGGATGGTTTGGATCCATGGGGCTTCGATCACGATTGCTTTTGGGCTGATTACTTATCTTGAAGTGTTGCTTGGGGAATTGGTTCCTAAGTCGTTGGCTCTGCAGCGTTCTGAGCGAATTGCGCTGGCAGTGGCGGGGCCGATGGATGTGTTTATCAGGATGACGCGGCCGGCGGTAAGAGTCATGAATGGCTCGGCGACGGCGGTGCTGCGGTTGTTCAAGGCGCCGCTGCATGGGGAGGGGGAAATCCACTCGCCGGACGAGCTGAAGCTGATTGCGACGGCGACGCGGCAGATGGGGCTCCTGCCGGGGTTTCAGGAGGAGATGATTCATCGGGTGATCGAACTGAGCCATGTGGTGGTGCGGGAAATTATGACACCGCGGGGGAAGTTTTTCTCGCTGCCGGCGGATATGAGCCTGGAGCGGGCGAGCGCGCGGGTGGTGGAGGAACAGCATAGCCGGGTGCCGGTGTACGATCCGGCGCGGGGGCCGGAGCATGTCGTGGGGGTGTTGTATTCAAAGGATGTGGCACGATTGATGCACTTCAGGGCGACGGCGCTGGGGCTTGGGGCGACCGGGGTGAGCGGGATGCGGGTGCGGGAGGTAATGCGCGAGGCGTTGTTTGTGCCGGAGACGAAGCTGGCGGTGGATTTGCTGCAGGAGTTTCAGGAGCGGCGGCGGCAGATGGCGATGGTGGTAGACGAATTTGGCACGACGGTGGGTCTGGTGACGGCGGAGGATGCGCTGGAACAGATTGTGGGCGAGGTGGAGGACGAGTTCGACACGGCGCAGCCGATGGTTGCGAATGCTACGGGAATGATGACGCTGGATGGGAGTGCGACGCTGCGGGATTTGACGACGAGGCTGGGGTGGGTGTTTCCAAGGCGTGCGGGGGTGGAGACTCTGGCCGGGTTCTTGCTGGGGGAACTGGGGCATCTGCCGGAAGCGGGCGAGGTGGTGGTGCATGGTGGGCGAGAGTTTACGGTGGCGGAAATGGTGGGTCGGCGGGTGAGCCGGGTGCGGGTACAAGAGCGGGCGGGGGAATTGGCGACCGAGGATGATGGGTTGGAGGCGGACGCTTGAGGGGGGCTCTCAAGCGAGTTTTAGTGACGTTGCCTGTGCTTTGGCTGGTGGTTTCTGTGGTGTTCTTGCTGATCCACCTGGTGCCCGGTGACCCGGTGGTGCAGATGCTGGGGGAAGGGGCGACGGCTACGGATGTGAGTGCGTTGCGGCATGCTTATGGGCTGGATGCTCCGCTGGGGGTGCAGTATGGGCGTTATCTGAAGGGGGTGGCAAGGGGGGACCTGGGGTCGTCTTTGCGGCTGAAGGCGCCGGTGCTCAAGCTGGTGGGGGAACGGTATCCGGTGACGCTGGCGCTGGCGCTTTGTGCGATGGCGCTGGGGGTGGGGGTGGCGGTGCCGCTAGGGGTGTGGTCGGCGCAGCGAAGGGGCGGGTGGGAGGACAGGGTGATTGGGGTGGGGTCGTTGGTGGGGCTGTCGTTTCCTAATTTTGCGTTGGGGCCAATTTTGATCCTGGTGTTTTCAATCGGGCTGGGATGGCTGCCGGTCTCGGGGCTGGATGGGGGGTGGGGGCTGGTGTTGCCGGCGGTGACGCTGGGCAGCGGGCTGGCGGCGATTTTGACGCGGATGGTGAGGACGGCGATGCTGGAGGAACTGGGGCAGGACTATATCCGGACGGCGCGGGCGAAGGGTTTGACGGAGCGGCGGGTGGTGTATGGGCATGCGCTCAGGAATGCGCTGGTGCCGGTGATCACGGTGGTGGGGTTGCAGTTTGGGAGTCTGCTAGCGGGTGCGATTGTGACGGAGACGATCTTCAGCTTGCCGGGTCTGGGGCGGCTGACGCTTTCGGCGATTTCGAACCGGGATTATGCGTTGGTGCAGGGATGTATTCTGGCGATTGGGCTGACGTATGTGGCGGTGAATCTGCTGACGGATGTGTTGTATACGGTGGCGAATCCGAGAATGAGGGGTTGAAGATGCGGGGATTTTGGCTGGTGGTGGTGTTGCTGGTGGGGTGCGCGTTTGGGCAGGAGCAGGAGAAGCATGTGCCGAAGGTGGTGCCGGTGCCGGTGCCGAAGGGGCCGACGATGATTCCGGAGCCGGCGGTGAACCCGGCGTTGGCGGAGTATCCGGCGCAGACCGTGACAGACGCGAAGACGGGGGTGACGCTGAAGCTGCCGGCGGGTTGGATGAAGGCGGACAGGGATGGGGAGATGAGTACGTTCCACCTGGATGCGCGGACGGCGGCGAAGGGGGCGCAGTTGCGGATGGTGGCTAGCCTGGGGTTCAATCCGTTTCCGCGGAGTACGTTCAGCGGGGCTTTGTTTTATCTGAGTGTCGCGAAGACGACGGAGGTGGATTGCGGGCGGCAGACGTCGACGGCGCCGGATGTTTCGATTGCGGGGGCGGTGATCGACGATGTGAAATTCAGGCGGGGGAAGGATGAGCATGGGAGGATTTGCACGCAGGCACGGGATATCGCTTATACGACGATGCGGAAGGGGGTTTGTCTGCGGTTCGACCTGGCGGTGAATACGTTTTGCGGGGGGGATGTGAGCGGGGTGAAGGAGATTACGGATAAGGAGTTGGCGGAGGTTTTTGGGCGTATGGAAGGGATTTTACAGACGGTAACGTTTGAGGGGCGCTAGAGGAGTTGTATGAGGGTGGGGGTGATGGCTTCGGGGGTGATCTCGGCGAGGGCGAGGGTGACGGGGAGACGAAAGCGGCGAGGGCCGCAGGAGCCGGGGTTGAGGTAGAGGATGTTGTCGCGGCGCTCGATAAGGGGCTTGTGGGTGTGGCCGGAGACGATCATGGCGATGCCGGCGGTGTGGGGGTTGAGGTCGAGGGCGGCGAGGGAATGGATGAGGTAGATGAGGTGGCCTTCGAGGGTGAGGAAGTCGGTGGCGGGGGCGATGGAGGGTAGGTCGATGTTGCCGTGGATTGCGGTGACGGGGGCGATTGGGGCGAGGTCGTCGAGGATGCTCGGGTTGCCGATGTCGCCGGCGTGGAGGATGTGGTCTACACCGGCGAGGGCGCGGAGGACTTCGGGGCGGAGGAGGTTGTGGGTGTCGGAGAGGATGCCGAGGCGCATGGGACTAGTTTGCTTCGGGGCGTTGGAGTTTGTCGATGACGAGGGTGTCGGCGGGGGCTTTGACGCGGTCGAGCTTTAGGCCGATCTGGTCCTGGATGGCGGTGAAGAGGCCGGGTGGTGCGTCGGGTGTGGGGGGCTGGTTTTCGTTTTGGGGGTCGTCGACGGTCCATTGGAGGTTGAGGTCGTAGCGGCCTTTGAGGCCGGTTTGATCGACGATGGGGCGATCTACGTGAAACTCGAGGATTTCGGCGAGGTCGGCGATGGAGGCGTTTTTGAGGTGTTCGATGTGACGGCTGCTGTCGCCGCCATTCTGCTGGTCCATCCAGCCGTTGGGGTCGCTGGTGTTTGGGGTTAGCTTTGGGCCGGATTTGCTGACGGTCAAGGCGAAGACTGGCATTTCGCGCTGCTCGTGGTGGAGCTGGAGACTGAAGCGCTCGGCGAGAATTTTCTGGATGAGGGTTTGGAGCTGCTTCCAGCTGGGCTGGCCTTCTGCGTCGGGGACGCCGTCAATGTCCCAGCGGGTGGTTTTGGCCCAGTCGGGGAGGGCAGCGAGCTGGCTTTGCTGGACGCCGTAGCCGAGCAGGAGGAACTGCTCGACGGTGGTGTCGAGCAGGGCGATGTGGCGGCCGGGCATGTTGATGTGCTGGCCGCGGGTGTCGTTGGGGTTGCTGGCTTTGACGGTGGCGACTTCCCAGCCGGGGTTGGCGTCGCGGGCCATGGCGACGGGTGGCTGGGGTTTGGGTTTGTTTGGGCTGTCGGATTTTTCCTGGGCAGGTCCCAGGCAGGCGGCGGATGAGAGCAGGAGGATGGCCAGGGCGCTGCGGTGCCGGCGTGCCATGAGAGTTCGCATAGTAGGACTTTACGCGTGGCTGGCCGAAAAGTTCAACTAAAGGTTTAGTAGTGGCGACTGGGCGATCGTGCTGAGGTGATGTTGTCAGGTGCGGGGGTCGAGGTAGTCGCGGAGGGCGTCGCCGAGGAAATTGAAGGAGAGAACGGCTAGCATGACGGCGAGGGCGGGGAAGACGACCATGTGGGGGGAATCGAAGAGGTGGGTGCGGGCTTCGTTGAGCATGGAACCCCAGGAGGGGGCGGGGGCGGGGATGCCGAGGCCGAGGAAGGAAAGGGTGGCTTCGGCGAGGACGGCACCGGCCATGCCGATGGCGGCCTGGACGATCAACGGCTGGAGGATGTTGGGCAGGATGTGGACGCGCATGAGGCGGAGGTCGGAGGCGCCGAGTGCGCGGGCGGCTTCAACGTATTCCTTTTCACGGACGGCGAGGACCTGGGCGCGGACCAGTCTTGCGTAGGGGACCCAGCCGGAGATGGCCAGGGCGAGGATGAGGTTGAGGAGGCCGGGGCCAAGGAAGGCTACGAAGGCTATCGCAAGGAGGATGCCGGGGAGGGCGAGGAAAGCGTTGGTGAGGTAGATGTTGAGGATGATGTCCGGCACGCCGCCGTAGAAGCCGGAGATGAAGCCGGCGAGTATACCGAGGGTGAGCGACAGGGTGACGACGGAGACGGCGACGAGGAGCGAGATGCGGGCTCCGTAGAAGATGCGGGAGAGGATGTCGCGGCCGAGCTCATCGGTGCCGAAGAGGTGGCCGGCGGCGGGGGGGAGCAGGCGGGCGGTGAGGTTGAGGTGGGTGGGGCTTTGCGGGGCGAGGATGGGCGCGAAGAGGGCGCAGAGAAGGAAGAGCGTGAGGAGGATCAAACCGGTGAGGGCGAGAGGTTCGCGGCGGAGGAAGGTGAGGGCGGGGTGGGGCATGGGCTTGATTCAGGATACGGGATTCGCCCAAGGCGAAACAGGAACGCGGATCAGGGCGGATAAGAGCGGATGCGGTAGGTTGAGTCTGGGTTTCGCTGGAGATGAAGGGAAGACAGGGACGGGGAAAAGGCGGGACAGGACGGGAAACTGGGACGGTCAATGCAGAGTGGGTGAGAGGCGCGACGGTCGACGTGGTTACCGCGGGTTCGGTGAGGGGGTTGGTTCGGGGATTGCGCTTGTTATGATTGCGAGTGGCGGAAAGTGCTGCCGATGAGGGTGTTGAACTGAAGATCCTGATTTATGGATTGAATTATTCGCCGGAGTTGACCGGCATCGGTAAATATACCGGGGAGATGGCGGCGTGGCTGAGTGCGCGCGGTCATGCGGTGCGGGTGGTGGCGGCTCCGCCTTACTATCCGGCTTGGCGGGTTTGGGATGAGTATCGGGGGGCGTGGTATCGGGTGGAACGGGAGGCGGGCAAGCCGGTGGTGTACCGGACGCCGCTGTATGTGCCGGCGAAGCCTACGGGTTTGCGGCGGATGCTGCATCTTTTCAGTTTTATGATGGGGAGCCTGCCGGTGATGCTGGCGCAGATTTTCTGGAAGCCGGATGTGGTGTTTACGGTGGAACCGACGTTCTTTGGCGCTCCGCTGGCGCTGCTGGTGGGCAAGCTGGCGGGTGCGCCGGCGTGGCTGCACGTGCAAGACTTTGAGGTGGATGCGGCGTTCGACCTGGGGCTGTTGCCGCGGGAAGGGCCGGTGCATCGTCTGGCGGTGTGGCTGGAAGGCTACTTTATGCGGGCTTTCAAACGGGTTTCAAGCATTTCAGGGATGATGGTGAACCGGACGGAGCAGAAAGGAATCGCGCCGGAACGGGCGGTGCTGTTTCCTAACTGGGTGGATGTGGATGCGGTTTACCCGATGACGGGTGGCAATGAGTTTCGGCGGGTGCTGGAGCTGGATGACAAGATCCTAGTGCTGTATAGCGGGAACATGGGGAACAAGCAGGGCCTGGAGCTGCTGGCGCCGCTGGCGCGGGCGTTCGCGGCGGGGGGGAGTCATGCGGATGAGCGGGTGCATTTCCTGTTCTGCGGGGATGGTGCGTTTCGGCCGCAGCTGGAGGTGCTGGTGGCTGGATTGAGCAATGTGACGCTGCTTGGGCTGCAGCCGGTGGAGGAGCTGAACGAGTTGCTGAACGCGGCGGATATCCACCTGCTGCCGCAACGGGCGGGGGCTGCGGACCTGGTGATGCCATCGAAGCTTACGGGAATGGTTTCAAGCGGGAAAGCGGTGCTGGCGACGGCGGATGCGGGAACGCAGGTGGCAAAGGTGGTGGGGCATCCGCTGCGGCCTTGTGGCGTAGTGGTGCCGGCGGAGGTGCCGGAGGCGCTTTACGCGGCGCTTGCGGGGCTGGTGGCAGACCCGGAGTTGCGGGGGCGGCTGGGGAAGGCTGGTAGGGAGTATGCGGTGAAGTATCTGGGGCGGGAGCAGGTTTTGTTGCAGTTCGAGCGGGATCTGGTGGGGTTGGTGGGGCGGTAATGACCCCAGGTCACGCGATGAGACCGCGTGGCCTGGGGCACCCCAAACGTTTCAGGCTTAGGTGAGGGCTTGGAGCCAGAGGGGTTGGTGCTGGGCGATGTAGGCGGCGGCTTTGAGCCAGTAGTCGCCCTGGCCGTCGGCGTACAGGGTGGCCCAGGGTTCGGTGTGTTGCTCGGCGTGGTGGCGGAGGAAGTCGTGGTTGAAGCGGGTGCGCTCGAGGAGGATTTGGGGAAATGCTGCCCGCTCGGTGGGATTCAGGCCGTAGGCGTCGATGAAGGTGCGGAGGCGTTGGGCGTCGTGGTGCGGGTTGCCGCCGGGGGCGAGATGGACGATGCTTTGGGCGGCGTAGGCGAGGTCGGCGAGGGGTAAAGAGGGGGCGATGCCGTCCCAATCGATGAAGACCCAGCGGTTACCACTGCGGACGAGGTTCCAGGGGCCGAGGTCGTTGTGGCAGAGGATTTCAGAGCCGGTGCGGGGGAGGGCGGCGGAGAGTTGGTGGAGGGTCTTGATGATGGCGGCGATCTGGCTCAGGTCGTCAAGGGTGAGGGACTCGGGTTGGGTGATGGTGCTGCCGGGGATGAAGTCGAGGATCTGGCGGTTTTGGCTATCGCGGCCGAGGCTGCGGGGGGCGTGCTGGAAGCCGGATTGTTCCAGGTGATGGAGGAAGGATTCGACGAGCGGTGTGGCGGGGGTGACGGGCTTGCGAACTGTGGCGCCGATGCGTACTACGTTAGGGGCGATGTCGCCGCCGGTGAGTGTGTGCTCGGTCTGTTCGCTGGGTGAGGGAAGGGTCATGGTGACTGGTACGAGGGTACAGCTGGATGGCCAAATGCCGGGAGTGGATGGTGTTCTTGTAGAATGAGAGCTTCATGGATAAGGAGACTGGCTTGAAGGTTGCGTTGATTACGGGTGTGACTGGGCAGGATGGAGCTTACCTTGCGGAGTTCCTGCTGGCGAAGGGCTATGAGGTGCATGGGATCAAGCGGCGGACGTCGCTGTTCAATACGGCGCGGATCGACCATATCTATGAGGACCCGCATAACCCGGACCCGAAGTTTGTGCTGCATTACGGGGATATGACGGACAGCTCGTCGCTGATTCATATCATGCAGAAGGTGCAGCCGGATGAGGTTTATAATCTGGCGGCGCAGAGCCATGTGCAGGTGAGCTTTGAGGAGCCGGAGTATACGGCGAACTCGGACGCGCTGGGCGTGCTGCGGCTGCTGGAGGCGATACGGATTCTTGGGTTGGAGAAGAAGACGAAGTTTTATCAGGCCAGCACGAGTGAGTTATATGGGCTGGTGCAGGAGATTCCGCAGAAGGAAACTACGCCGTTTTATCCGCGGAGCCCTTACGCAGTGGCGAAGCTGTATGGGTATTGGATCGTGGTGAATTATCGCGAGGCGTATGGGATGTATGCGTGCAACGGCATCCTGTTCAACCATGAGAGCCCGCTGCGCGGTGAGACGTTTGTGACGCGGAAGATTACGCGCGGGCTGTCGCGGATCAAGGTGGGCCTGCAGAAGGAATTGTTTCTGGGCAACCTGGATGCGAAACGTGACTGGGGCCATGCGCGGGACTATATCGAGATGCAGTGGTTGATGCTGCAGCAGGAGAAGGCGCAGGATTTTGTGATCGCAACCGGGCAGCAGTACAGCGTGCGGGAGTTTGTGCAGCGGTGCGCGAAGCTGCTGGAGCTGGATCTGACGTGGTCGGGCACAGGGGTGGACGAGAAGGCTGTTGGACCGGATGGGGAAGTGGTGGTGGCGGTCGATCCGCGATACTTCAGACCGACGGAGGTGGAGACGCTGCTGGGCGATGCTTCAAAGGCGAAGAATGAGCTGGGCTGGGTGCCGCGGACGAGCTTCGACGAGCTGGTGCGGGAGATGGTGGAGGCCGACCTGCAGGCGGCGAAACGGGATGCGCTGGTGCGGGAGCACGGGTTCAACGCTTATAGCGTGCGGGAGACGTAATGGCCGGGATGCAGGCGGGGGCGCGGGTGTTTGTGGCGGGACACCGGGGGCTGGTTGGGTCGGCGATTGGACGGGCGCTGGCGGCGAAAGGCTATGAGCATGTGCTGACGCGGGGGCGGACAGAGCTGGACCTGCTGGATAAGGCGGCGGTCGAGGCTTACTTCGACGAGGCGCGGCCGGAGTATGTGTTTCTGGCGGCGGCGAAGGTGGGTGGGATCCTGGCGAATAACTCTTATCCGGCGGACTTCATTCGGGATAACCTGGCGATCCAAAGCAATGTCATTGAGGCGGCTTACAAGGTGGGGGTGGGGCGGCTGCTGTTTCTTGGGTCTTCCTGCATTTATCCGAAGCTGGCGCCTCAGCCGATGCCGGAAAGCTGTCTGTTGACGGGAGAGCTGGAGCCTACGAACAGGCCTTATGCGCTGGCGAAAATCGCGGGCATTGAGATGTGCTGGAGCTACAACCGGCAATACGGGACGAGATACGTGGCGGCGATGCCGACCAATCTTTATGGGCCGAATGACAACTTCGACCTGGCCAATAGTCATGTGCTGCCGGCGCTGATCCGCAAGGCTGCGGAGGCGAAGAAGGCCGGGGCGGCGGAGCTTGTGGTGTGGGGGACGGGTACGCCGCGGCGGGAGCTGCTGCACTCCGAGGACCTGGCGGAGGCTTGTGTGTTTCTGATGGAGCTGGACGAAGCACGGTATGGGCAGCTGCTGAGTGAGACGGAGCCGCCATTGATCAATATCGGGACCGGGGAAGATGTGACGATTGCCGAGCTGGCGGGAATGGCGGCGAGGGCGGTAGGGTTCGAGGGCAAGCTGGTGTTCGACGCGACGAAGCCGGATGGGACGCCGAGAAAGCTGATGGATGTGGGGAAACTGCATGCGCTGGGATGGCGGCATACTATCGAGTTGGAGCAGGGGATCAGGATGACGTGGGATGCGGTGCGGGGGCAGTTCGAGTAGGCGCGTCTTCTGGGTGAAGGCTGGGTTTGATGGGTTATGAACGTTCTACGGATCTTAGTGTCGGGGTTGCTGGCGGTAGGCGCGGCGGGGGCGCAGACGGTGTCTGAGCAATACCTGCTGCAGGCTGCGAATGCGGATAGAGCGGCGCATGGGGTCGGGCCTGTGGCGATCGACGAGCACCTGGTGCTGGCGGCGCGGCTGCACGCTTATGAGATGGCGAAGCGTGGGACGATCTCGCACCAGTTCGATGGGGAGGCCGATCTCGCGGCTAGGGCGGGGGCGAGTGGGGCGCATTTTTCGCTGATTACGGAGAATGTGGCGGAGGCTTCGAATTCGGCGCTGATTCATGACTTGTGGATGCATTCGGCGGGGCATCGCGCGAACCTGTTGGACCCGGCGGTCACGGTGGTTGGGATTGCGGTGGTGCAGTCGCATGGGCAGCTTTATGCGGTGGAGGATTTTGGGCGGGCGGTTGCGTCGTTGACGCTGGAAGAGCAGGAGGACAAGGTGGGCGGGATGCTGGCGGGGCAGGGGATGCGGCTTGCGGAAGCGCGCACGGATGCGCGACAGACCTGTGCGATGAGTACGGGTTATGTGGGGAGGCAGCCGTGGTTCGTGATGCGGTACACGTCGGCGGACATTGAGCGGCTGCCGCCGGAACTGACGGCGCGGATGGCGACGGGAAAGTACCACGAGGCGGCCGTGGGAGCGTGCGTGAGCGGAAAGCAGCACGGTTTTACGAGCTATAACCTGGCGATTTTGTTGTATCCGTAGACGTTTGTTGTTTGAGTAGACGCGACTATCGGGATTCGCGCCGTTTGATGAAGGTGTGCGAGGGAGGTTTTATGAAGAAAGCTTTAAGTGTTGGAGTGTTATCGTTGGCGGCGCTGCTGGCTGGTTGTGCGCATCAGCAGCCTTATGCGCCGTTGCCACCGCCGCCGGGGATCGACTTTCAGGCGATCGAGCAGCAAGGGCAGCATGACGGCTTTGAGGCGGCCCGGCACGATGTTTCGAGGGGCGCGCCGCCGGTGTTCGACCGTCATCCACGGTGGCGGAACCCGCCCGTGCCGCCGCCGGGTGTGGAAGCTTATCGGCGTGGATTTCGGAGAGGGTATGAGCAGTTTCTGCATACGCCTCCGCCGCCGCCGGGGGCTTGAGAAAATGGGGCTCCGGCTTGTGCGCCGGAGCCCCTTGCCTCTGGCTCGGCTTTGACCTGAAGGGTGGGATTTGCTATAAAGAGTGAGGAGCGGCGTGGGGTGACGCGGCTTCGCCATGATTGTTCCTGAGTAGCTCAATGGCAGAGCATTCGGCTGTTAACCGAAGGGTTGTAGGTTCGAGTCCTACCTCAGGAGCCATACTTCTTTAGGCAATTCAGTGTGTAGTTACGGTGGGCAGCGGCAACTTGTCCCAATGGCGGGAGCTTCACTTTGAGTCTGCATCGCTATAGATGTCATAGCAGATAGCTTTTTCGAGTGGGATACGGGTTTCCCATCCGGACCGTTCGAGTTCGGGCTCGGTTGCGAATCGATCGACAAAGCCTATGCAGAGATAGGCTACGGGCAGGATGTGGCCGGGGATATGGAGGACGTTTCGAAGCCGCGCGGGGTCGAGGATACTGACCCAGCCGACACCTACGCCTTCGGCTCTGGCGGCGAGCCAGAGATTCTGGATGGCACAGACGGTTGAATAAAGGGCTGCTTCCGGCATCGTTTGACGGCCCAGGCCGTGGCCGCGTTGGTTGTTGGTGTCGGAGACGACACAGATGTTCTGCGGAGCTTCGAGAATGCCTTCCAGTTTGAGGGCTGCGTACTGCTCTGCCTGGGTTCCCTCATAGGTCAAGGCCGCCCGTCGATTGGCGTCAGCGAAGATTTCGTGGACGGCTGAACGGATGGCGCGGTCGCGGATCACGATGAAGCGTGTTGGCTGCATGAGACCGACAGATGGAGCACTGTGCGCGGCGGCGAGTAAATGGTTCAGTAGCTCTTCCGGTAAGGCTTGACCGGTGAATCCGCGGCGAACATCGCGACGTGCAGCGATAGCCCGGTAGATTGCTGCACGATCGCACTCGTTGAAGAGTTGCTCTTCTGGCAATCCCGAGGACAGTATTGAGTTCGTAGATAAAGCCATAGGACCTCATGCGGAAGGGGAGCTTGCCCCCGCGGTGCCTGTGCAGGCATGAGCGGGAGCAAGCGAGTTTTCTACTTTAGTTTCCAAGTCTCTCCGCCAAAGTTCAGCTTGATGCCGGTGCGAAAAGTAAGCGGCAAGGCAGGGTAGCCGAACGCCTCATCATAATGCTCACTTAAGAGGTTCTGCACGTTGGCGTAAAGGTTGAGCCGTGGTGTGACCTGGTAGCCGCCTCCGAGTTCGAGCCGTTGGTAGGCACCGTCCAGGTTTCGATTGGGGAGCAGGAGGCTGTTGCCGAAGTTCGGGTCCAGGAGAAAGTCGCTATCGTCGCGGCGACTGACAAGGGTGCCGGTCAGCGATGCGTAGAAGCGACGCGGTGTGTAGTTGATGGCGAAGTAGCCGGTGTGCGGGGCTACGCGGAATGGGCGTGCGCCGCGTAGCGGGGAATCGGCGCCGATAGGAATGGCGCTGAAGTTGGACGCGGTGTTGAAGCTGGGGCCGACGGCATCGCTCGAGAAGGAGTGCTGAACGACGGCGTCTGTGTAGGTGTAGCCGAAACGGGTGAAGAGATTGCGAGCCAGCCTGATTTCGGACTCGAGCTCTATGCCCTGCGACCGGAAGGCAAGCGAGTTGATGAAGGAGTACGTCTGTTCCAGGGTTGGATCTGATGTTGCGGAGATGCCGAGTGCGATGAGTCCAGCGGGTGGAACAAACTCCACGCCGTTTGTGAACTCGTCATGGAAGTAGGTGATGCCGATGCGGGCACGTCCGTTCGCGAGTTGCTGCTCGACACCGCCGTCAAAGGTGCGGGAGTTTTCCGCTCCGATTTGGGTGATGTGATATTGCGCGATCAACGCTGGGCCGTTCGGCTCCATTTGCAAGGTGTTGTAGAGGGAGTTGGTCTGGTCGTAGATGCTGGGTTCCTTGATCCCCTTGCCGAAGCTACCGTGAAGCTTTGTGCCACTGAAGAAGTGTGAGGTGTTTGGGTTCACGAGGTAGTAGGCAAGCGATGCGCGGGGTGTCGCGGCGAAGCCGAAGAGACCGTTGTCTTCAAGGCCGGTGCCCAGATTGTAGAAGAGACGATTTTTGACGTCGCCTGATAACTGCACGGTGTAGCTGTAGTTGCCGCGCTGGATGGCGTTCGGTGTGTAGCCGCTGCTGATGGACGTCCCGCTTTCGTTTTCATACTTGAAGGCACCCAATGCAAGCAGATGTGGCGTTACCTGGTAATCAGTTTGGGCATAGACGAAATCGCGGTTGGTGGTGGAAACGAAGGTCGAGAGGCTGGAACTGAATTGGAAGAGGGCCTGGCCGCTTACGGAGTAGCCATTGGCCCCGGTGATCTTGACGGGAGCGCCGTCAAAGTAGCCATCGCCGCTGGGATCAGGGATGCCGGTGGCGCCGAACTCCGTGTAGAGGCCGTTCTGGCGTAGGCCTCCGTAGCGAATCTGATTATGCCAGTGGGGCGTGGTCTGGTTGTTCCATGCGCCGTTGTAGTAGTCATCCTGCTCCTTCTGCTGACCGTCATCGGGGATGCCGTAGAGGTCGATCGCGTTGGGTTGGCCGCCGGAGACGATGATGTGGCGGACGGTGAAGCGGAGATCATTCGCGGGGTTGGGCGTCCAGCCGAAATTGCCGGCGTAGGTGGCGTTGTGGAATTCACTGTTGGGGATGTTGTTGGCGGTGTCGATGCGGGCGAAAGCAGAGTAGAGGTCGAATTGGTGGAAGACGGTGCCGGCGGTTACCTCATTGCGATAGGTGTGGAAGTTGCCGGCGTCACCGGAGTAGGTGAGAAACGGCAGCGGTGTGGCGCCGCGTGGCGTGGTCAGGTTGACGACACCGGCAAGGGCGTCCGAACCGTAGAGCGCGCTGTTGGGTTCGCGCAGCACTTCAATGGAGTCGATGCCGGTGGTTGCGATGTCGGCGAATTCGACGCCGCCGCCGATGGCATTGGCCGGCACACCATCGATGAGGACCTTGTTTGCGTCGGTTCTTCCGCCGCGGATAGAGAGTCCCGTGAATCCACCCATCTCGCCGCTCTGCGTCACTTGCAGGCCGGGGATGAGACGCAGAGGATCCTGGACCTCCGGCATGTAGCGGTAGTCGCCTGCGGTAAGGACGGTGACCGATGCGCCCAGCTGGGCTTCCGGAGTGGGCGTGCCTGTGGCGGTGACTGTGACCTGCTGGGTCAGGGTTTGCGTGGCGAGGGTGACATCGATGTCTTCACTGCCGGAGCCTTTGAGATAGATTGCGGATGTAGTCGTGGTCTGGAAGGTTGCAGCGCTGACGCGAAGACGATAGCGGTGCGAGGCGGGCACGTCGAAGCTGTATGCGCCCTCGGGGTTGGTGGCTGCTGCGGCGACGACCTTGTCCTGCTGCAGAAGTTCGACCGAAGCGCCAACGACAAGCGCGCCTAGCGGATCGTGAACAGTGCCGTGCAGCGACTTCTTCTGCTGCGCCCAGGCGGGTGAAATGACGCAGGCAGCTACGACGAAGAGGGTAAGTGTTTTGAGAACGAACCCGCTTTGAGTGAGTCGTGTGCTGCTGGTGTTGTGACGTGGCGATTCTTTTGCTTCGACGCGCATGTTTCCCCCTCGGGATTGGTGGCAGCAGGGCCGGTCTCCTGGCTTGCGCTTCATCGATTCATGCTGTCTTCCCAGGGCGTTTACCCCAGTGACGTTGACGTTCCTGCATGTCTCTCTGCGCTTACAGTTACGGGGTAGTGGCGGAGTCTCACCGCGCTTCCCGACACCCTGCTGTGATTGATGGTTGCGAACCGACGCTGCAGAATCGGCCCAGGAAAAGTTATGACGGGCGGCCTTGACGACGCCACTCGCGGTACCTCAGTCAGGAAGAGCGCCTTTGAGAGGGAGGGGAAGACCGGCAACCATCAGGACGACCGTATCCGCTACGGAAGCGACCTGCTGGTTGATTTCGCCGACGAGATCGCGAAAGCGCCGGCCGAGTTCATAGGCCGGAACTACACCGCTGCCGACCTCATTGGAGACGAGAATGACCGGACAAGGCGCGGCACGCAAAGCTGCGCAGAGCCTATCGATGTGCGACTGAAGCTGGACGCGGTCGTCGCCGCAGGTTTCCAGAAGCTTTGAGGCAAACAACGTCAGGCAATCGATCAGAACGAGGTCAGTGTCCTTGCCAGCCTGCTGGATGGTCTGCGCAAGATGGATTGGCTCTTCGATGGTGATCCAGCTTTTTGGGCGATCGGCACGATGGCGTTCGATCTTGGCGTGCATTTCCGCATCGTTACGGCGCTCTGCGGTGGCAAGGAAAGTGACTCGTTCCGCGGGTTCGGCGAGGCTTTGCGCGTAACGGCTCTTGCCGCTGCGAACGCCGCCCAGAACGAGAGTCACGATTGCGGGTTGGGATGGCTGCACGGTGCTCCTAGTGACTCGCCTGATAAGTTAGGGCGGGAATTTGCAGGGCAAGGCACTGAGCGCCCGCAATGCGCAGGGGTCCCTGCCAGGTATTAGCGGACATGAGGGAAAAACTGGCCGCGATTCCGCACAGGGGACTGTGAGGGATCCAGAGGCAGCGACGCGAGTTGTCGTTGGAAGGGCAGGGAATCGGGCGCAAGGTTTCTGTTCTCCGCAGAAATTGCATCTTGTACCCCGGCAGGTCTCCTGGCTCAAAGACGATACTTGCGTATCCGCCGCTATCCTTCCCCGGCAACACCGAGTGGTCTTTCTAGCGACTCATCTTTGTCTACAGTGGCGGGACCGCGCCGGTTTTGCACCGGACTTCCCTTTTAAGCCCTGGTGGGCACCCTGGGTTATGTCCCAAAGGTATCACGCAGGCTTGTGCGGCGTGAGTTGCCTGGATTGTGGCCCGGCCTGGTGGCGGAGCATAGAACACAACCACTTTCTGGGTGGCGGCAACCAACACAAGATTGTTACGACACACTTTGACTTCTAACCAAAGGATTTTTCATGTCTTCATCTGACAAAAACATCTCGCGCCGGCAACTGGTCGGCACATTGGGTGCGGGCATCGCCGCAGCCGCGATTGCACCGGCTGCACATGCGCAAAGCGGCTCGGGCGGTTCTACGGCGCAGCCCGTGGCTGACCCTACTACGAAGTATCCGAAGCCTCCTTACACGAGTCCATTCCAGCCATGGCCGGGTCTGGCAAGCAAGATGACGCCTCCGCCGGACCACGGCGAGAACAGCTATAAGGGTTCGGGGCGGCTGCTGAACCGCAAGGCATTGATTACGGGTGGGGACTCGGGAATGGGCCGGGCTGCTGCCATTGCGTACGCTCGCGAAGGGGCCGATGTGGCCATCAACTACCTGCCGGCTGAGGAGCCTGACGCGCAGCAGGTCGCACAGCTGATCCGGCAGGCCGGGCGCAAGGCCGTGCTGATACCGGGCGATCTTCGCGAAGAAGCTTTCTGCAAGCAACTGGTGACGAAGAGTGTGGCGGAGTTGGGTGGGCTGGACATCGTGGTTTCGAATGCGGGCCGCCAACATCAAATGGAATCGATCCTCGACATGACGACCGAGCTATTCGACTGGACGATGAAGACGAACCTTTATGCGCCGTTCTGGATCATTCGGACGGCTTTGCCATACATGAAGCCGGGCTCCTGCATTATTGCGACGACTTCAGAGCAGGCCTATGACCCGGCGGCAAACCTGTATGACTATGCGCAGACCAAGGCCGCGACGATGAATTTCGTGAAGTCGCTTGCCAAGCAGCTTGGGCCGAAGGGGATTCGCGTCAACGGAGTGGCGCCCGGGCCGATCTACACACCGCTGCAGATTTCCGGGGGCGCGACCGAGGAGCACTGGCGCAACTTTGGAGGGAAATATCCACTGGGGCGGGCCGGACAGCCGGCTGAGCTTGCTTCAATCTACGTGCAACTGGCCGCGCAGGATGCGTCCTATACGACCGGCAACATTTATGGGGCGGGCGGCGGCATGGGCCAGCCGTAAAGCTTGCCGCAGACAAGTGAAAAGCCAACCCATTTTCAGGGTTGGCTTTTTGCATTTCTCTGATGAGTAGGATTGGTGCGGAGGAGGGGACTTGAACCCCTATGCCTTGCGGCGCTAGCACCTCAAGCTAGTGCGTCTGCCAATTTCGCCACCTCCGCAAACATCAAGCGTGACGGTCAATCCGAAGTTGAGTATAGCATTCGGCGTGGCCTTGAGGCCGTGCAAAACTCCGGGGTTGCCGTCTAGAAGTGCTGGAGCAGGTCGGCGAAGGTGGCGAGCTCGAGCAGCGTCTGGCCGGGTGGGGGTGGGGCGACGATTTCATGCTCGAGGACCCAGGTGAAATCGTGCGGGATGAAGATGGCGTTGAGGCCGGCGGCGAGAGCGGGGTTGATGTCGGATTTCGGGCTGTTGCCGATCATCCAGGTCGTGGCCGCTTCAAATCCGTGGCGCTCGGCCAGGGTGCGGTAGGCGGGCTCATGCTTTTCAGGCAGCACCTCTACGGCGCTGAAGTGCGGGGCGAGACCGGAGCGGTTGAGCTTGTCCTGCTGCTCGGTGGCATCGCCTTTGGTGACGAGGAGGAGGCGGTGGCGGGTGGCCAGGCTGAGGAGGGTGTCGGCTACGCCGGGAAGGAGCTCGATGGGCTGCTCGGCGATGGAGTTTGCGAAGGCGGCGATGCGGTCATGCCGTTCCTGGGTGGGTGGCGTGGCGGATAGCTGCTCGAAACAGTCGATAAGCGACTGGCGGAAGCTGTTGAGGCCGTAACCACGGGCGGCGATGGTGGCGCGCTCGCAGTGGTTGAGGCGCTCGCGAACCTCCTCCGGGGTGTGAACGCGGTGATCGAGATAGGAGATGAAGGCGGCGATGGCGCGTTCGAAGTAGATGTTATTTTCCCAGAGCGTGTCGTCCGCGTCGAAAAGGAGAGTGAGGCGAGTGTTGGGGGCTGATGGTGCAGCGGAAATGGGCATTGGCCTAATTGTACGAAAGGGGAGCGGGCGGCGGGAAGGGGTCCATCGGCAAGGAGGCGTGTAGGGTTAGACGGGAGAGCTTTGAAGTGACACTATAGATGCGTGGTGCGCCGCGGGTCCGCAGTGTTGCGGAAGGGGAGTATCATGCCGTTTATACAGATATTGCAGGGTAGCGTCTTTAGAGTTTGGGTTTGCGAGAAGCGGCTTGGCGGGACGAGAGGCAAGCGGAGCGCATGAGTTCTGAAACAGGCCGTCGTTACGGACCCTACGAGATACAGTCTCGTTTAGGGGGCGGTGGCATGGGCCACGTTTACCGTGCGTGGGATGCGCGGCTGCATCGCGAGGTGGCGATCAAGCTGCTGCATGATGAATTTGCGATGCCGGGCATGCGGGAACGATTTCTGCGTGAAGCGAGAGCCGCGTCCGCGCTGAACCATCCGAACATCTGTACGATCTTCGACATTGGTGAGCAAGACGGCGAACCCTACCTCGTCATGGAGCTGCTGGAAGGTGAGACGTTGCGCGACCGGATTCAGGAGCGGTCGATGAAGACCGACGAGCTGATCTGCATTGCGAAGGAAGCCGCGGAAGCGCTGGGAGCGGCGCATGCCAAGGGCATCATCCACCGGGATGTGAAGCCGGCTAACATTTTCCTGGTCGACCGGCCGAACGCTATGGTGCAGACCAAGGTGCTGGACTTTGGGCTAGCGAAGATTGAAGGCGGGGTGCTGGGTGCGCGGGGCGGACGGTCGGTCGATATTACGACAGCCGGGTCGACGGTGGGGACGCTGGCCTATATGTCGCCGGAGCAGGCGCGGGGGGAGACGCTGGATTCTCGCTCGGACCTGTTTTCACTGGGTGTGGTGCTTTACGAGATGGCGACGCGGCATGTACCGTTCCAGGGAGCGACCAGCGCGCTGGTGTTCGTGAAGCTGCTGAATCATCCGCCGGAGCCAGTGCGGGACTGGAATGAGGCGATTCCGCGTGATCTGGAAAAGATCATCTTCAAGCTTATGGCCAAGGAGCGGACTGCCCGGTTTCAAACCGCTCAGGAAGTGGTAGAAGCGCTGAGCGATCTGAACGATAAGCAGAGCGGCGGTGGCGGCTGGCTGCGCAAGGCCGTGTCCACGGTGCCGCTGGTGCGGGCGCCGGACCCGGTGGCGCGGGACAGGCGAACCGGCAACCGAAAGAACTCTGAGGCATTTCAGGCACGGGGGCGGGAGAATGCCACGCCCACTCCGACCCCGGCGCCGGGTCTGGGGTCTGCGGATCCGAGTCCTCGCCCATCGAGCGATGCGCCGATGTTTTTGCGTCCGGTGGCACGCATGCCCAAGAGTGACTCAGCGCGGGTCACTCCGGTTCCGTCAGCCGATGTGGTGGCGGTAGAACCTGCTCCGCCTGTAGTAATCGATGCCGGGCCGGTGCCGCCGCCAGTTGCCGCGCGAGCGGAGGCGAAGGTCGCGCCAGCCGATGTGGAGGTCGTAGAAGCGGGTGATCTGATCGAGACACCGAGCGGCACCTTCACTGAGCGAAAACCCAGGAGCAGGGGTGGCTTTCAGTGGACGCCGCTGACGATTGCCAGCGTAGTACTGCTTCTGCTGCTGATTGCGGGTATTGTCTATTTTCTGATGCACAAGGGCCGCTTCGGGCCGACGATGCTGACCGAAGACGACTCGCTGGTGGTCACGGAGATTGAGAACCGGACCGGTGACAAGATGCTGGACGGAACGCTGGCGCAAGGGTTGCAGATTGCGCTGGAGCAATCGCCTTATCTGCGCCTGCGGAGTCAGGTCTCTTACGGTGCGGCACTGCATCAGCGATCGTTAGAGGGTGGGGAAGTGACAGGGCTCGGTGCGGCCAGAGATGCGGCCAAACGGATGAGCACGACCGCGTACCTGATTGGGTCGATTCGCGGAACGACGCCGCCGTATGTGCTGCATATCGACATGCGGAATACGCAATCGAATGATGTGATGTCGAGTTTCGAGGAACGGGTGGCCAGCCTGCAGGAGGTGACAGGTGCGCTCGATCGTCTGGCGGTCGACCTGCGATCCGGAGTGGGGGAGGATGGCGACACAATTTCCAAAGCCAGCGTACCGCTTGCACGGGAGGCCACGCCCGATGTAGAGGCGCTGCATGCGTATTCGCTGGGTGAAACCGCATTGGCGGGAAATAAACCGCTGGATGCGGTGAAGCTCTTTCAAGAGGCCATTGCGCTCGAGCCGCGGTTCGCGCTGGCGCAGTTGGAGCTTGCGATCAACTATCGGCGAGAACGTGCGGAGGTGGCTGCGGCGGACTCATCCAAACTGGCACTGGCGGCCGCCGATGGCACCAGCGAACGGACCCGCACACTAGCGCAGTACGAATACGAAATGGATGTAAGCGGTGACTATAACCGGGCGGCGGGGCTGATTCATCAACTGACGACCAACGCGCCGAGGGACGTGGAAGCGCTGGAACTGCTGTCCAAAGTGCTTCGACTGCAGGGTCATCTGTCCGAGGCTTTGCAGCCGGCGCAACAGGCTTATCTGGAAGATCCTTATGCGGCTGAAGCGTATACCCAGGCGGAAAATGCGCTGATGGGACTCGACCGCTACGATGCTGCGTTTCAGCTGGAGAATCAGGCCGAGCGGGCGGGCATGGCGACGACCGGTGGCACGCTGACCTCGGCTTACCTGGAAGGACGTCAGGCGGCGGTCGATACTGCTTTAGCCGGGATGGAAAGTAGCGACAACAGCTTCCAGGGAGATTGGGCGTATGGAATTTACCTGGATAACACAGGCCGGCTGCAAACTAGCGCGGCGGTCTGGCAGGGAAAAGCGGATGCAGCCAAAGAAGTGACCGGGATGGAGTCGGCGGCGGCGTCGCTGCTCGCTCAAGGTGCGCTCGATCACGCTTTGGCGGGTGACTGCGCCGGTGGGCTTGCCATGGCGCGCGGATCGGACGATCTGCCGCAGGGTACCAATGCACTGTTCAATACGGGGATGGCGCATGCGCTTTGCGGAAGCACGGCTCGCGCGCGTGAGATTGTGGCTGACCTGCAGAAAAACTTTCCGCAGAGCTTTGCCGCAACCGGCTTCTACATCCCTGACCTGCAGGCGGCGCTGGCGTTGCATGATGGCGACCCCGCCAGCGCGCTGGAGGCGCTGAAGCCTGCCAGGCAATACGACATGATCTCGCTGACGCCCTATCTACGGGGCAGGGCGCACGTTGCGCTACGTCAGACGCAGATCGGGATCGTAGATTATCAAACCGTGCTGGCGCATCGTGGCTCCGCGCTTTTAACCGGGGGCGACGTTTATCCGATTGCAGAGATCGGGGTCGCACGCGCGTTTGCCGATACGGGCGACCTGGGCAATAGCGCGCAAGCGTACCGCCACTTTCTGGATCTTTGGCGCAACGCAGACCCCGGCCAGATGCTGGTTGCCGAGGCGCAGACCCGCGCCCAACAGCCGGCGCTTGGGCTCCCGGGAAAGTAACCACTGCATTTTAGGGGTGGGGGTTTATGGCGGAGAGACAGGGATTCGAACCCTGGATACCTTGCGGTATACACGCTTTCCAAGCGTGCGCCTTCAGCCACTCGGCCATCTCTCCAACTAGAAAATGATAGCAGACAAAAGTGTCATGGCGTGCTCTCGATCGATGCTGTTAGGCTGTGGGCGATAAGTTCCCTGTAAGGAAAGGTTCCCATGATTCGGCCCCTTGTTGCTGTCTGCTTCACACTCGCCTGTGCACTTGCCTCTGCGCAGGAAACGTCTACGCCGGGAACACCGGTTTCCGCCAAATCGCCGAAGGATGGGACGAAGGTGACGTTGCGCTCCGGGGAGATTATTCCGTGCCATGTCGGCAGAGGATGCACGGAGGAGGTAGCGGACGGTCATCGTTACCTGGTGCTGGACTATGACGGTTTCGTAGTCAAGGCTGCGCTGGATCAGCAGGAGAAGGTCAGCCTGGCCAATCTTTCGATCACTAACGATACGGACAGCCAGGTGGAGGTGAAGCCGGGCGGCTTTCGGCTGGAGGTGAGTAAACCGAAATACCGGCGGCTGGCGGCACTGGACCCGGACGCGCTGCACAGGCTGTTGGATGACAGGCCGAAACAGGTGACAGGCAAAGGGCTTCCCGACCCATCGTACTGGACCTCTGCAAAGCACAAAGAAGACCAGGCGGCATTGCAGGCGATGAACGCTTCGCAAGGCTCGTTGCTGCGTTTGGCGTCGATTCCGCCGCACCAGACCGTGAGTGGCAAAGTGTATTTTGAGCGGCCGCCGGGAACGACCGATCTGAGCTTGATGGTTCCGTTTTCCGGGGCGATCCTTGAGTTTCCCTACGAAGGGGCGCCGACGGGCAAGAAGAAGAAAGCACGCAAGAGCGAGCCGGCAGGGAATTAGGGCTCGACTGCTTCCAGGTCCTGGGTGGCTCGTGCCGCGGGCTTGACCTCCAGAGGCATGCCGTGCAGGAGGTAGGGGGTCAGCGTGGAAGGGTCGCGCCAGTTGACGGTCCAGCCGTGGTCGATGGCGACGAGAATATAGCGGCCCGGGGGGATGGCTGTGATTAGAAAGCTGCCGTCAGTGTTGGTCTGGTCGCGCTGAATGAGTGCGGGGTCGAACGGCTCGGCTGCCGGAACGAGCAGGACCATGGCACCTGGGACTGGCTGGTTCGCGGTCCGCGCGATGCCAGAAAGATCCGCGCGGCCATCAGCAAACGTGAGTGTCAGTCTGGCGTTGCCGGTGCCTATCCGTACGGTCGTATCGGTGACCTCAGCGCCGACAGCCGCGACGCCCACCAGGTATGCGTTGCTGCCGGAAGCGACGGAGATGCGGTATTGACCGGGTAGTAGCGCGATCGAACGAGAGCCGTCGTCCTCGTCGTTGGAACGGCCGCGACGACCAAAGCCGCTGACTAAGGCGGAATGGGTGGTGAGGTCGGAGAGATCGGTGAAGACAAGAGGGGGAAGGTTGGCGGTGCCGGACGCCACCAGCCCGACGTTGACCAGAGAGCGCGCTGTGCTGAGGTCGATGGCGCCGGAACTGCCAGGCAAAACCGTAAGCTGGCGTATGTCCGTGGCCGGCGAGCCGATGGGCGCGGGCATGCGGATCTGGTAGGTGCCGGGGCCCAGGCCGCCAATGTTCCAAGAGGTTCCGGACGTGGTCATGATGCTTCCGGCCGGTTCGCCGAAACCCTCTCTGGACACCAGCGTTACGTTGGGTCCGGTCCAGCGATTCGCTCCCGTACCCGGGTCCTCGGGCTGATCGGTTCGAGGTACAGTAAGGTGGACGGCGGGCAGGGGTTGCAGGTGGAAGTCGGCCTGGCGGGTCTCACCGCCGGCCAAGGTGATGGTTTCCGCGGTGCGCCGATCGTCAGAGCCACCGAACCAGGTGATGGGATAGACGAGATCGAGTGAAGGGTCGAGGGATGAGGTGGAAACGGCAGCCGGCTGGACGCGGCCGCGCAAGCGTCCTGCACCCGCGGGCGAGGTATACCAGGGGCGAGCCTGGACTCGGAGTTTGTATTGGCCGGGACTGAGACCACTCACTTCATAATGGCCGCGATCATCGCTTTGCGCAAAGCCTGCGGCTTGGTCTGTTTGTACATTTTCAACCACAACCTGGCCCTCGGCAACGGGTTCGCCGGCCTCGTCGAGAATGGTGCCGGTGATGGCCGCGTCGGGTTGAAGGCGAAAGGTGATCGACAGGCTTGGTGTGGCCTGGGTCAGGACGATGGCCGAGGAGTAGCCCTCATGTGCGTCGTAATTCTGGGCATGGTAGTTTCTGGCGACAGCGGTAAGGTCCCATGCGCCGGGGCCGGCGACCTCCAGCGAAAAGCGGCCGTGAGCATCGGCCAGAAGGGGATCAGGGTCCGCTTGCTGCTGGGTCCTGTCCGGGCGGATACGCTTCGCATTCGTAGCCGGCGAGGGTTTTTGACCCGCCATGGGAGTGACCCGTAGACGGCAGAAGGGAACCGGGCTGCCGTCGCGGCTGCTGACGACGGTGCCGGTGATGCGATAGACCGGGTCAGCTCGCAGCGTGATCGGCACGGCGGTAAGGATGAGGCAGATCAGCAGGGCGCGAAGCTTCATGGCTGTACCGCCGCGGGGGTGAGCAGCGTGAGGGCGACGGTCGCTTTGCCGCTCTCGGTAATCTGGACGGCGGAGCCGTGGCTGAGCAGGCGGGCGAGGGTTCGGGGGTCGCGCAGGTCCTCTTCCAGGCGGTTGGCGAAGGCCAAGGCGGTGTAGTTGCCGGGAGCGATGTTGCGGGTGAAGGTGCCGTCGGTGCCTACGCGCTCGATGAGGTAGGGCGTCAGGCTGGGTTCGGAAGGGATCAGGTAGAGCCAGCCGGGAACCGGCACCGACCCGGAGGTGAGCGTGCCGGTGAGCTGACCGGTGACGTTCGAGGCAACTAGACGCAGCGGCGATCCGCCTGTGCCAGTGCCGACGACAAGCTCGCCGGTGAGCAGATTTCCGGAACCGGCGGCTGCGGAACGGACGGTCCACGCACCGGAGCCCGTGGCCGTCAGCCGGTAGCGGCCGGGGGGCACGTGGAATTCGTAGACTGGCGCTGTGCCGGCGACGGCGGGGTTCTGCGGGCGGGGGCGGAGATCGGTTTCCGGCCCGGACGGTGCAGACAGGCTGAAGAGCGCAAGATTGAGCTGCGGGACTGTGGGCGGCTGGCTGATGCCGGACTGGGTGGTGACCGGGGCTGCGACAAAGCTTACATCCAGAGGAAAGACCGCCAGCGGGGCCATGTGGACGAGGGCGTCGGCGGGATGGCTTCTGGTGACGGTGATCCGCGCGGAGCCCTCAAGCGAGCTATCCCGGTTGCCCGAGGTAACGCGGAGGTCGTAGGCGCCGGGTGGCAGGGCGAGCCTGTACTCGCCGGGCTTCTCGGTAGGGCGAGCATCGGTGGAAAAGTTGCTGCCGGCTGCCGTGCGCACGTTCACACGTAGACCACGCCCTTCTTCCGGGCCCACGCCCTCCACGCGGAGCAGCACCGGGACCGGCAGGCCGGTGTCCGGGCGCAGGTCGAGCCGCTTTTCTTCGCCCGCCGCCACCTTAAAGTACCCGGCCATGACCGTCGACGGCTGGGCAGGGTAATCCTCCGCCACGACGCTCTGGTCGGTGTCCGGCATGGAGCCGACGTAGCGCACGGCAAGACGGTACGTTCCGGCAGGCTCACGGAAGCGGTAGTTGCCGTGCGAGTCGGTCTGGGTGGAGCGAACCTGGACGGCAGTCAGGCCGGCCATGTCGAAGTTGGCACGCAGCAGCTGGATGCCGACGTGTTGCAAGGGCTGACCGTCGCGGCCGCTGAGAGTACCGGTAACCAAGGCGTCCGGGTAAAGCGCCAGGACGATGGGGACGGTGAGATCGGTGATCCTGCTCATGGCTGGCCCGTCCGCCGTGCTGCTGGACTGCGTGTAGCCGGGCTTGACGACGCTGGCGTAAGCATCGGCGTCGGTGAATTCTAAGAAGGTGAAATTGCCCTGGGGGTCGGTCAGGACAGACCGCGAGTTGATATGGACCAGGGCACGCGGGATGGGAGTGCCATGGATCGCATCGGTAACGCGGCCGGTTAGAGTGATGGGGGGAGCGGTGGTTTGCGCGGGCAGCATGACGGTGGCGGCGATTGCCGGCAGGAGAACGACCTGAGCGAGTCGGGAGAAAGCCACGCCGGTTTGACGCATGGATTTCGCAGAAGACTCTGGTCGGGCTTAGTCCCGGGGCGCGGTGCGACAGACTGAATGCGGAATGCTATGTCCGATAATGCATATTATGTACAGTCAGCCTAAACAGAGACTTCCCCCGTTACCACTCCCATGCCGGATGGCCCCGACTCAGAAATGTGTTGCGATATCGATGCAACCTTATCACGCTTCTTCGTGTTTCTTTCAACTCTTTTGAAGAGTTTTGCTTGAGCAGCCACCACTGACGACAAAACGATGCGCGCGGGTGTTCTCTTTTCCATCGCAGAGAAGACTTCCTCAACAACCCCCCAACATTCAATACAGAGCCGGATAGAAGGGCCGGTTCCTATGGTCCGAGGTTTGACGTTCAAAGAAGTTGCGGTGCCAAAAAAAGCACCGAAAGATTTCTTGCCGCATGAGGAGCATTTCTTGGCTATCAGTCCCATGCGGCAAGAATAATTCACAAACGTGCTAATTCATCATAAGAATTTCAAGGTTCTAGTGCTTCGCAATCATGGTGAAGAGACCGGCGTTGGGAGTCACCACCGCACTTCCCCAGTTGCAGTACGTGGCGTCCAGGACACCGGCTACGGTTCGGTCAGCTGATACGGTGGGCGAACCCAGTGGGCCGGGGGGCTGGGGTGGATTGAAGCCGTACACGTAGTCAGCTGAGAGTAGACCCGTCACCGGGAAGGTCTGGGTGGTGCATCCACCTGGCGGAACGGATACAGGGGTCAGGTTGAGCCCAATCGTTCGCTCTAGGGTGAACGGGGTGCCTGTAGCACCTAGTGTGTGGGAGCCCACATCGGTTATGGGAGCAAAGAAAGTTCCGGCATTGTAAGAAAACAAAAACGGACGAGAGAAGGAATTAGTTGATGATGCATCCCCGTTGACGGTGGTGGGGACGCCGCCGATGGAATAGAAGGTCGGACCCCACAGGTAGCCAGCCGGTTCCACGTCGCCGAGTAGGTACGAAGCGTAATTCAATCCGCCTGGGACGTTGTTGTCCGTCACGTAGCTGACGATGCCGTACAGGAAGTCATACCCACCATTGCAGTGAGAGCAGATGCCCCCAGGGTTTAGGCCGGTGGTGGATAGGAGGTTCGATTCGTTTAGGTTGGGGAACGCTTCGAGGTTTGCGGGGGCGGTGGCGTACTGGGATATTCCCGTAGAGCCGCCAGCAGCCGAGGAGGGCTGTAGCCACGCTAGGACGGCGTTGGCTTCGTCACGGTGTCCGCAATCGTTCGGATGGTACGGAGGGGCGGTGGACGCCGCGCAGGGGGTGCCGTCAGGCTTGGTGACGGGGCTGGAGGCCATGTCATAGACCGGATCGCTGTACAGGTTCACGCCGGCGGCATTTTTCACCCGCACGTCGACCCCTTGGACGGGAAAGCCGTAGCCGGAAAGGATAGCCGCGACGCCGAGTTTTTGGGAGTTGTATTGGGCTGTGACGGCCGATTGTGCATCGGCCTGAAAGTAGATCAATCCCAGCGACAAGAGGCGAGGGGGCTGGTAGCCGCGCAGCGCCGGATCATCCGGCGTCAGCATCGCCACGAAGGAAAAGGTTCCGGTGGAGACCTTCACCGTGGCGACGTGGGAGCCGGGGGCCGTGGGATAGCACTGGGTGAAGACGTTCCATGTGGTGCCTTGGTCGGACTTCACCGTCTGACCGCTAAAGCCGTAGCCGGTGAGGGTGTCCGCCAATAGGCCATCCAGTTTGAGGGATGCTTGGCCGGTTCCCCCATCCACCGCCTCCCAGACAGCGCACGATGCGCTGGTATTGGCCGGCTGGACGTAGCTGAGGGTGAGGGTAGAGCCGGCGGTGGAAGATTGGAGGGCGAGGGTGGGGAGGTTGGTGTCAGTCCCCCAGGTGCCGGTTTGCGGGGCGGTGAGGGCATAGACCTTGTTTCGGGTCGTCGTCCAGGTGTCAAGGGTGCGCTGGTTGTACGCGGCGTTCAGGGGGCATCCCGCGATTGATGAGGCCGAGCCGCTCCCGTTGTTGAGGCAATGGAGAATATCGTTCTCGATTGGGTTCTCGATCACGATGGGGTTGCCGGTGGCGGTGGGCTGATAGATGCCGAGGCCGGAGGTCGCGCCGAACATCTGATTCGTCACCACGTCGCCGATCTGGGAGCCGCCCACGCATCGGTTGGAGTTGATGCCGCCCACCTTCGCCGCCACAATGGGTTCCCACGCGAGAGCCTGACTGGAGACGCCGGTGTAAGCACACACCGAATCTCCGAACGCTACGACGCCGTTCGCCGGTTCACTGAAAAGCAGCATTCTGTCCGCATAAGCCTTGTTGACCACATCTATGGGAGCCACCGGCGCCGTTCCCACCTGTGCCGTAAGGAACGGTCCGGGTGGGACGAAATACGTGGTGCCATTCTTCTTGACTCGATCAAACGATTGGCCGTGGGCCGGGTTGAGCAGCAAAAGTTCGGGGAGCAGGAACGCCAGAAAGAGAAGCGATTTTGATAGCCATTTCATCAGTCATACCCTCAAAGAAAATTCCTACAGTTGCGCGGCAAGCGGGGCTTTCCATCCGTCCCCAGAAGCCGGTAAGAGTCTTGGTGGGGTCCGCTTCGATCACGGACCACGTGGGGTCATCAGCCTTCGCCGGAGCTATACGGAGTTGGCCGAAACCCTCGAGCATGAACATCTCAATGAGCTCGATCACCTGGGGGGAGGCCCCCGAGCTGCGCAGAAATTGAATGACGAGAAGACTTTTCAGATCCATTTCGATTCCCTCTTCTCAAGCCTGTTCTATGCCGCCGCCATCGTCAGAGGCACCGTCATCGTCGCCGTCGCCGTCGCCCATATCCCAATCGTCGGAGTCAGCATCTATGCCCCCACCGTCGTCATCAGGGCCGCCGCCGTCATCACCGCCATCACCGAAATCGTCATCATTGCCGTCCGGGTCAAAACCGTCGTCTTCGCCGGAGGAGTCGGCATCATCATCATCCGGGTCGTCATCGTCGTCATCATCATCACCGTCATCTTTGCCGGAGCCGTCACCGCCCCCAGACTTCCCTCCCCCGCCCCCGCCAGAGGAGCCCTTACTGCCTAGCGACTTGATCGCGTTAGCGAGAGCCGAGAGGCCAGCGTTGTCATTATTGCCCTTGGTGGCGGTTGCAAGAATGGACGCGATGGCCGTCTGACCACTGGCGTCAGTCCGCAGCAAGTACCAGGCACCCACGAGGAGGAGAACGATGGAAATGGGCGACATTAGTAATCATCCCCACTGCTATCGTCGTCTCCGCCGCCGCCGAACGCACCAAGAATCCCGGTGGCGAGTTTGGTGGCGTCACCGGCGTAGGCCGTGTCAGTCTGCGCGTTCAACTTCGCAAAACTGAGAGCGGACGTGTTGCCGTTCATCATTTTGAAGAAAAAGAGAAGCACCACAACCATCAGAATCAATTCTTCATTCTTGTTCAATTCACTTCCTCCGAAACACTACAGGTGGGGGTTGGGTCAGCTGCCGGCAATCTATGGGTTGTGGTCTAGTTGGTCACTCCAGGACCAACATAAAAAGGCGTCATGCCGGGGGTTCCGGTGCCACCCGAATAAGGGACGGAGAGTGCGGATTGGGCGGCATTGTTCATCTGGTATGACCGCCACGCAAAGTACAAACCCGCGATGGCGATGAGGAGAGAAATCTGGTTTGCCTTCAAAACTTCCTCACATTCTGGAGGGATGGAGCAACCTCCCAGCAGTCGTTCCCGGCGTGCTCCTGAGAGATCGAAAAACGTTCCCAGATGTACTCGCGGGCATGTAGCTGGACGTTGGTTCCCATATTCTCCTGACCTGATGGTGTAAGTAGGTAACCCCCGCGCATGGCTTCCACCACAACGCGGGAGCAGTACCCATCCATGTATTCCTGAAGTTCATTTCTGACTTCAGCGCGATTTATCCGACGCAAAACGTACTCCGGGATTTCCAGCGCAAACCGGAAATCCGTCCCATGGGCGTGAAAGTGAAATCTCTCCGTGCGGAGGTCCTTCGCCGATTCGGGGTTGTAGTCTTGCCCGGCCTCAATCGCCATGGAAACCTAGGCCCCCTGCGCCGGAGCTTTGTGGACGAAGGTTCCCGCCGCATTGAAGCCCGCCACGGTGAGGTTGATCCCGGCCTTGAGGATGGCGTCAATCTCATTCGCGAACGAATCAGCGCCGGGGACAGCCTTGGTGAGGGTGGAGGTCAGCACAGAAACGGAATCCACCGCCAGCTGCTGTTTGGTGACGCCAGACGCCTCCGTGTGGAGGGTTTCGACACCGGCGACGATGGTGGGCAAGGCTTCGAAAATGGGGGCGAGAAAAGAGAGAGCGAACATGGCTGAATTACCTTTCTTTGTTGAGGATGAGGGTGAGCTGAGAATCAATGGAATCGAGGCGGTCTTTGATGGCCTGTTGATCGCTTTGAATCTCAGGGCGTGGGACAACCAAGGTCTTCAGCTCCTGAATATCCTTCGCGTTCTGAACCGTATCGGCTTTGAGCGCGGAGGCGTACCAGAGTGCGCCGAGGATCTGAAGAACGAGAGGAATAGCAAGGGCTAGCCACTTGAACCAGTCCATGTGGTGTGCGCTTCGCCGGGAACGTGTGGTGGGTGACATTGTTACTCCTCAAACCCCGCAGCTTCCGCGATACGGCGAGGGAGCAAGGACGCGAGCTTCTGACCGCCGGAGTAGACGTATTCCTCCAGCTTGGAAGCAACGCCATCGAAGTCCCCGGCGTTGACCAGGGCGAAGACGGTCCCCTTCAAAGCGGTCCCCGTGCCGACGTTGTAAACGAAATCCACCAGACCGTTGAATTGGTCCTGCGTGAGGGTGATGTGGACGTGATTGTTGACGAAGGCTACAGCCGACGCGATATCGCTTTGGAAGTCGGCGTCCGCTTGCGCCTGGGTTTCGGTTTCCCCAGCCGTCACATCGCTGGAGTGATGCCCATAGCCGATGGAATAGCCATCGGCATCAGGGTAGGCGGTGAGGTTGTCACCCTCTTCTTTCTGGACGATGGTTCCTGTGTACTGCATGGCCCCTCCCTCTCCTAAACCGTTGCTTGCATCACCAACCGTCCCCCCGTCACCGTCCCCCGAATCGTCCGAATCGTCGTCTCCTGATTCCTGCCACAGGTAGAACGCGACGCCGACAAACAGCACGAGAAAGATGAGGGTGGGAAGTTTCATGGCCGGTCCTAGCTCGTCGTTTTGCCCGCTGCGGTTGCGGGAGTAAAGACGCCGTTGTCATACAGGATGTAGAGCAGCAGCGCGGCACCGAGGGCGTAAATCAGATGTTTCTGTTGCATGGCAAATTCCCTTCTCGAATCAGGATTGTGGAGCAGAGCCCGATACAGCAGGGGCGGTTGTGGCGGTGCCAGCAGCGTTCGCACCACCGGAATAGGCGACGCCGATTCCCGTCCCAGAATGCAGGAGGATGGGTAGGGCGGGGGTCGGTCCCCCCAGGTAAGTGACGTAAATCCGCTTGACCGGACCGGAGAACGATGCGATGGCGTTCGCCATCAGACCGAAGGGAAACTGAGGGGAGCTTGGAAGGTTGAACCGCACCGCCAACATCGCAGTGAGGGGGTTCAACATCACCTGACCGTTCAGGATGTAGCTAGGGGGCATCCACACCGTGCCGGACGCGGCGGGGAGTTCCACCATGAACTCCTGACCGCTGAGCAGCTGAGCGACGGGGATCACAATGTTGGGGTTGAATTGAATCTTCCCCCCGGCCAGAATCTGCGTTGAATCAGAAGCGACGCTCATCTCGTCACCAGCCAGAACACCACAGCAGCACCAGCAAGCCACCAGTAGCTAGGCGCGGCGGCGGAGGCGGCTTCCGCCGCCCTCGCGTTTGACCTGCTGACGTAGTTGGTGCCGAGGCCGTAGTTTGCGCCTACGGAGGTGTCGAGGCCATAGGTGCTCCCCGCGTTCAACATCTTGGGCGTGGTGAAGATGGCGACAGGTCCATAGGGGCGAACGGGGACTTGGGTCGGGGTTCTCATATAACGTCCTCCACAGACTTGGTGAGCAGCAAAACAAGCAATAGGCCGATGAGAACGGCACCGATGATTCCCCACTCTTGCCAAGAGAGATCGAACCATGAGGAATCATCGGAGGCGGCTGGAGCGTCGGGGGTAGGGGTGGCGTCCGCTAACCCAGTGTTGAGGCCCATATAGCCCGCCCCACTGAAAACGTCTTGCGCCACCGAACTACCTACCGCACTGCCTAGCAGAGAAGACAACCAATCGCCCATCGAAGCCCCTTATGCGTTGAACTGCGCCACGCTGACGCCGACGAGGTTCTCGTCGGTAATCTGGATGGTGTTCACGCTTCCCGGCGTGTAGGTCACATCGAAGGTGTTCTGAGCGGAATCGACACCGGCCATGGGAAGAGACTTCGACAGCCGCTTGTTGCGGGCAGGTTCGAAGATCGCATAACCAGCTGGGACAGATTCGACACCGAACAGGGATTTGTTATCGTCCTGCAACATCGGCATCACTTGATCGAGGATGGGGACAGTGTTGTTGATGATGAACGTGGTGTGTGGTCCTTCAACCTTCGCCTGGGAGCCGAAAATGCTATTCGAAGGGTCGGCGTAGTTGGTCGGTCCAACCATGCCCTTGAAATACTGGCGGCGGAGAATGTTGCCGGTGGGGACACGATCACAAACGAAGCCGTCCTGTGACTGGTTGACCGTGTAGGTCCGCTGCGTCTCGCGGACGTAGGGGGAGGGCGTGGGCATCGACGCGTTGAGATAACCGCGAATCTGCGTGACGATCTGGACGCCGGAGAGGACAGCCGTCCCACCCACGCCGCCGTAGACCATCGCGGTGGGGTCGCGGAATTGAAAGGTTGCCGTCAGCGAAGAGAGGGTTCCAGCGAAGAGGCGAGTGAGAGCTCCCTTATCGCTGCGCGGGTCGACGAAGTATTTCTTCCAGTTCGTCTCAAAAGCATAGGCACCGTTGGCCGTGCTGATGGGGGTCCGGGTGACGTCAGTTCCTTCCATCATCCGCGTCTTGAACCGGAGGAAAGCCGCATCGACGGAAGAGAGCAGGTCGGTGGTCGCGCCGGCCGTCTTGCCGGTGGCGGCCAGGTTGAAACTGGCGATGAGGTTTTCCAGCGATTCAGTGAACTGGGCGGGGGCGGTGGTGAAACCGGCGAGGGTCAGCGTTCCCGTCAAACGCATCTTGAGGAAGTCGAGGGCGTGGGGGGTGGTGAAGTCTTGCTGAACGGGAGAGTTGGCGACGAAGGCGGCAACACTGGGTTTGCCGATGATGATATCTACGGGCGTGATAGCCATGAATGCAGATTCCTTCCGGGGGTGGGGATGGGTTGGGGGTGAGGAGCTAAACGCCGATGGCCTGGGTGATGGTGGTGGGAAGAAAGTCTTTCACCAGCAGGTTGTAGAGAGCCAGGCAAGCCAGCACCAGCAGGAACGTATGCGCGAAACCTTCGATTTTGCCTTCCATGATGCCTCCGAATCTCGAAGGTACGGGGCGTAAACGTTTGCGTGTCAAGGACTTTCTGCGCAAACGTTCGATCAAACGTTTAGGAAGCCCAACCGCTTCCCTTCCCCGAAACGTTGCTCACCAGAATCGAACGTTTCACCGCTTCCCTCCCCCAACGTTTACCTCACCCTCCGCATCGTTCCAATCGAGATATGTGTAGGGGAGTAGGTTCGGGAGACGGTCAGTGTCGGAGCCCAGCCGATCACGCACCGCATCCAACTCCAACCGCTCATTCATTTTGAAAACGACAATCCGGCCAGCTTGCCCCGTGAGGCCGCGCCATACGTCCTGGGGGCGTCGGGCGGTGGCGAGGAACGCCACCTTGGAATGTCGCCCATACTGGACGATTTTCTGGAGGGCGGGCATTCGCTGATATTTTTTCCAGTAGGGAGACCGGGCGGACGCTGGGGAGCCGGCCGAACAAATCATATCCACTTCATCCGCTACGATGATGAGGTTCTCCGCCATCAGACAGAGCCACGCCATATGCTCCCAGTGCTCCACCGGATCGCCGCCGATGGGCTGATAGACCACATGGACCGGACCGTCAGGGCCAGCCGCGAGGAGCCGGTTGCGAAGGTCTCCAGGTTGCCGAACGATGTTCCACCCCATGTCCGAAAAGTTGGTCATGGGGTCGAAGATCACTACTCGTCGTGCATCACGTACAAGGGACTTGGCGAAGGTGGATTTTCCGGAGTTGCGCTTGCCGAGGATGACGACGACTCCCCTGACCCCCGCGTCCTCATATTCTCCCTCGCGGAACGCTGGAGCATACCGTCTTGCGCCACCTTGCCCCCGACGATCGCCACCGTGCTTCCGATCGCCAGCGTCATCATCACCTGTTCGCTGTTGCCGAGCTTCGCCAGCATGTACTGGAGGATTGGGGTCCACCCTGTTACCAGCGCGTCCGACTCCCACTCTTTGAGTTGCCAATGGTCACCCCGCGCCGATGCCGCCGCGTTGAAGATTGCCTTGAAAGTTGGCCGGAGAGCGGAGCCGAGCAGTTTGGGTGAAAGCATCTCTGGAGTCGCCTGAGCGTCAGCAGCTGGGGCGGCATCCTGTCCCACCGCATCGGTTACGGCGTCCGGGATGTACGAAGCCTCCGCCATGAAGCCGGAGGGCGGAGGTGGATCACCAGCCGAGACCGGCGAGGCCGACTCGTTTGGGGACGACGGAGGGAGTTTGCTTTTTGCCATCAGTAACCTTCTCCGCAGGTTTTGCGGGTTCCTGTAGTACATCGCCAGCAGGTGACGTTTTTGCCCCTTTTACCGGCTGGTATTTCGGTTTGCTTTTGAGACAATCAGGGTTAGCGCAAACGAAGTAGGGGGCGTTCTTTTTCGTAAAGCCTACCTTCATGGGCTTGTTGCAAACCCGGCAGATCAGCTTCTCAGTGGGGGCTTTTGTGCTCGGCATTGCAGACTCCCTCGTTAGCGTGAACGGCGGTTCCCGGTGGGTCATGGCCGACTCACCGGGATAGCCTCTAGGCGGCGGTTTCGCGCTTATTGAAGTTGGGCGCGACGATGAACCAGCCTTTGATATGGCCGTCCGGGGACACAAAATGCAGTGGCCTTTCTGCCATCACCGCGTCGCGCAATTCCTTACTTTGCGAATCGTTCGAACTGGGAAGAGTCTCAGTCAAGCGGACATAAGTTTCGCCTGAAAGTTCGTCCCTGAATAGCGGGAGGGTTTTAGCACCCAGCGGGAGCCGCTTGCCATCAGCATCACAGGCGAAGGTGATGGTTTTGGTTGCGCCAGGTGAATCGGGGTCTGCGACCTGCTGAGAGCGGATCAGATGGCCGAGGGGTGTACGGAGCGAGAGTTGGGACATAGTTTGAATCCTCCAGATATCAGGTAGAACGCAAGGATTGTAGAGCCGGTAAACGTTTGAGTGTCAAATGCGAACGTTGATTTTAGAAGGGTCTATCTTCAAAATCGGGAACGTCATCATCCGTTGGAACGAAGGGGGCGGGCTCTACGGAGGCGTCGGGAGCGACGAACACACGGAACATCTTCATGCTGTTTCCCTTCGCTTGCGTGGCATTGTTCTCACCGTGAAACACGATGAGGATTCGTTTGCCGAGCATCTGCCGGCCGAGCTTTTCGCGCAGATCGTATTGAGGCCGGAACTTGGTCTGTTTGCCGTCCGCGTGACGCAACTTGCAGGTCATCACCATTCGGGTAGCTTTGGCCTTTTCGTCGTGGATGGGTTCGTTCTTCATCTCGCAGAGGATTCCCTCGAGCGTATCGCCGATGGTGTCGAAATTGAACAGTTCGGGGCTTCGAATCTCCACCCAGTCGGACTGCACTTTGAACATCGTTTTCCCATCTTCCATGTACTCAGTTTTGAATGCCATGCTTCCCCCTCTACGCTGCCAAGTTGAGCAGCTGTTTGGTGACGGAACCCCGGAACAAGCTAGTGAGCTGTTTCGAATCAATCCCGACCACGTTCTCTGTCACACGAAGAAATGGGTCGAACTTCTTCTTCGCACGGTGAAAATTTTTGCCGTGGGCCGCCTTCATACAAGCCAGCGTTTCGTCCAGGCCGAACTCTTTCAGCCGGGAACGCCACATCATCCCAGCGCAATAGGCGTCACTGGAAAGGTCAGGGAGAGGCTCCATGCCGGGAGACTCGTCGTAAAAAATCATGGAGGCGAACGGGTCCAGGAGGGGGAGACGACGAAGCGAACCCACCGTAGTCAGACCCATCCTGTCCAGGTCGCGGGCGGCGACCTGCCTCTCCACACGTGTCACCACAGCGTTGTAATCGGTCCCGTAGAGAGCTTCGAAGGTGGTGGGTCCCATCTCCTCCGGCATCTCCAGCTGGAGGCCGTGGCGCACGTCGTAGGACGCCTGTTCGCGAACGTCTTTTTGCCCCCGGATGAACTTTCCGAGATAGCGGGAATACTGCCACTGACGTTCCGCAGTTTTGTCGTACATCCGAAATTGATTCGGCTTCACACCGGCGTAGAGGGTTTGCGCTCTTCCCTTCCTGATGGTTTCGTAGGGGTCAACTACCCCATGTTCGCGGCGGGTTTGTTTGTTGCGAACGTGGGTATGGCGCTTGAACCAATCCATCCCCACGTCAGTCACATCCGCCGTCAGGTCTACGCGCATCACGCCGAAGTCGAGCGGATCGCCGTGGAAGAGACGCGAGGGGATGGAGAGCAGGTCTTCGAAATTTTTGTCGCCAGCCCGAAGAATCTCCACTTTGTGCATGTTTTTTTTCGTCATCCGGCAATCCATGTGAACGATGGCATCGACCCCGAACTCGTCCAGCTTGGCCGAGGCGGAATAGAACTGGCCTGACTTCCAAACTTTCGGATTTGAGCGAGTCGAGGCATAGAGATCAGAGAAAAAGGGGGTCGGTGGAGCACCCTCTGGAATGCGAATTGCGAGGTAGTCAATCACCGATTACCGACCACCCCTCCTCAGATCTGAGGTACCTTGCAGGGTGTTACACGCACCCTGCAAGGTTGAGCCGGAATCGGAAGATATCGGCCGTCGCTCAGAAAGCGAAGGAAAGGCGATAACATTGTCGGCAGATTCGATAACGGCCGCGAGGGAATCAATGGCGAAGTTAGAAGATTCGACCGGCATCACCAGTTCGGTTTGCAGATCGCCGGGAAGCCGAGGGGTGTGAGTGATGGGACGCCAGTTGAGGAGACGGGCCGTGGGGATGGTGACGCGACCTCGCCCAGCACACGTAGAGCATGGCTGATGGTCTACAGGCCGGTTCCACGTTTGAACGACGCCGAGGCCGTTGCAGCAACGGCAGAGTTGGTTAGGAGGGCGTGGCATCAGATAGCCGGGTACGCTGGGATTAGAAAGTCGGGCGGAAGCTGGACCGTTCCCCACTCGGTTGGTTCCATTTCCATGGCTTGATCTACAGCCGCATCACATGCGTCCTCAAACGTGTCAGCTTCCACTTCAAATTGCGCTTGCACCTGAATCATGAACTTCGCCATAACTTACTCCTCTGGGTGTGAATGGGGATTTAGAAATTCAGGCGTGGACTGCCCCCCTTCTACGCCCCTCTCTGGCATAGGGGGGGTGACGGGATAGAAGTACAGCCAGCCCAAGACAAACCAAATCGCGCTAGTCAAAAAAGCGAGGAATCCGAGCAGAAAAAGGACTATCAAATCAGACCTCCGGGGCAGCAACGAACACACGAAAAGGCACACGATCCGCATGGACAGAATCGCGTGATGGGGAGCCACTGGAGGCACTCAGAACACTTCGCCTGGAGGAATTGCAGCTGGGTTCCCGTCGTGCCGTCGAGGTCGCGGGCGAGAAGGGGGGCCACTCGTAGACCGCCGTTTGATTGCGACGGGAGCCCAGCATCTTGTGAAGAAATTCGGGGGTCGTAAGGCTCTAAATCGTTCACTAAAAAACCCTCAAAAGAGGGGAGCTTTTACGGTAGGGAAGTGAACGGGTGTGTCAAAAGCCGCGTAAATAGGGCTGAAAATGCATATTATGTACAGTCCTCCTTTTACCGCCGGATAGCGCAGGCGGATGTCGCGTGCGTCGTATGGCGAGCTAGTCCAGATCGACGGCAGCGACCACTGCTGGGTTCGAGAACCGTGGCGAACGCTGCACGTTGCTGGTGTTCATCGACGATGCGACGAGCCGGCTGGTTGGAAGAGCTTCTCGCTTCCCTATCGAATCTTTTCGAAGGACCAGCGCGTGAGCCACACGGTGCCGAAGGTCATGGTTCCCAAAGCAAGCGGTCTCACGACCAGGCCGGAGCGACCGAGTGTGCGGTCATTCGTAAGGCTTCTTCTTCCTTAGTGGTGGCTACAGAACGAAGTAGACCCTGCCTCTGCATCCATGGCAAGATAAATGTTAGTGATAGCTACAGAAATCACAAACGTCAGAGTGCGCCGCAGACCGGGTCGGCCGCTCGGCTTTGATCGCGAAGCCGCGCTGCATAAGGCGATGCTGCTTTTCTGGAGACACGGCTACGAAGCCACTTCGGTCAACGACCTCACCACGGCTCTGGAGATCAATCCACCGAGCCTGTACGCCGCCTTCGGTGACAAGAAACAGCTCTTTCTGGAAGCGGTTCGGCACTATCTCTCGGGCCCCATCACTGCCAGGTCAATCATTGAGGATGCACCTACAGCCCGAGAGGCTGCTGCAAGCATGCTGCGCGGGTCGGCAATCAAGTTTACCGGCGAGAGCACTCCGAGGGGGTGCCTGCTGGCCAGTGCTGCAATCAGTTGTTCGCCGGCAGCCGCCGATGTTCAGAACGCTTTGACGGATATCCGGCGCAATACCGAGAAACTTCTCAGAGAGAAGATCCTGCAGGATCAATCAATCAGCAAGCGGAGTTCAACAATTGACGCAGACACGCTCGCGGGTCATGTGATGGCCGTGATCCAGGGAATGTCCACCTTGGCTCGTGATGGTGCAACCCGCGAAAAGCTCTTATCTGTAGCTGCGGCAGCCATGCTGGCATGGCCCACATAGGTCGTTCCGCCGGGCTGATCACAGCCGATGAGCACGTTACCGCGAACATTCGTGCCGGCAGCTTGCAGATGGTTAAACTTGACCAAGGTATAGAACCTTGATCCCCGTCACCCCTTCAGCCGCTGCGACCCAGCTGAAGGACGGCGCATACCGCTGCAGGTAGGCCTCCTGCCCGGAACACTCGACCTCCGGACTACCGTCTCGGTACACAGCCACCGCGTTATAGCGCACCAGACATCGACGAAATGCGGAGCTTTCAGCATCTCCGTACACTGACATTTCTATCCGGCGCGCGGGAGGACATTCCTATCGGGCGCCAACACGATCGCTAGCCTAAACCGCCACCCACGAAATGAACGATCTCCAGCTTGTCTCCTTGCGCCAGCTCCGTCGCGGCCCATGTGGAGCGTGGGGCCAGTGCGCCGTTGCGTTCAACCGCGATACGGTCTGCTTTCAAGCCAAGGTGGTCGAGCAAGGCCGTGAGACAAACCGGTTCAGGGTCCAGCTGGAAGGTCTGGGTTTCGCCGTTGAGCGTGAGGGTAAGAGCCATGCTGACTCAGCTTAGCAGCCTTCACGCACTCTGACGCCGTACACGACTGACGCCTGAGGTGAGCCAGAGCGTGACGCGGCGGCGCAGCGGCACCACCTCGGCACACTCCAGGAACACGGCCCGGCTGAGCCGCATGAGCATGGCGACCGCCTCACGATTCGCCTCCGCCGCGGCCTGGTCCATGAGGAACATACGTGAATCGATCAGGTACTCGATCGCATGTCCAAGCGTCTCGAGCGCCTGGCCCTGGACGAGATTGCCTTTCCTGCGAACGACCCGTTCCCCGGGTAAATCTCTGCTGACCATCGGCTGCTGCCTCCACCAGCCTTATCGGCATGGACGGCAGGCAGTTGAGAACTCTTTGCTTTGCCGCGACTTGGGCGTAGATTGAGGGTCAAGCGTTGCGGGGAGATATTTACCATGGAAACGACCAAGCTCGGCAGAACAAGCAGAGGGGCGCGGATAGCAGCCATGGGGCTGCTTTGCCTGGTGAACATGCTACCCGCGCAGCAGATGCAGCAGAGTGCGCCTGCGCCAGCGCAGAAGCCGGCGGGCCAGAAGTCAGCGGACCAAAGTCCAGTAACCCAGGAGGCCACGGGGGCACTCGGCGACGACGCGGTGAGCCAATCCCCCGCTCCCATGGCAACCGTGCAGGCCGTACTGCCGACGGCTCCCAGCCCGCTCACCCGGGACGAGCAGATCCTGCAGATGCTCAATCGGTTTACCTACGGGCCGAGGCCCGGCGATATGGAACGGGTACGGGCGGAGGGACTTTCCAAGTGGTTGAGCGACCAGCTCAATCCGCAGCGGATCGACGACAGCGCGCTCGACCAGCGGCTGAGTGACTACCCGGCCATGAAGCTGCCCATCAATCGTCTGCTGGAACAATACCCCAACAACGCGATGATCCGCGCCCAGATGGCCGGCCGGGTGGGCGTACCGTCCGGACCTGGGGAACGGGCGATCTACAACGCTCAGAAGGAGCGCTACAAAGACGTGAAGGCGGGCAAGGATGGCAAGGACGTGGCCAAGACCGACGATCCCGATCCCCTGCCGGCTGAGCCCCAGGCCATCCTCGCCATGGAACCGCCTGCGCGTTTCACCCTCCTGTCCAAGCTCTCCGCTCCACAACTTCGCATGCTTCGACAGCAGCTACCTGCCGAGCAGCGGCAGAATCTGCTGGACGGCTTTACGCCGCGTCAGGTGGAAACGCTTGCGGCGCTCGCGAGCCCGCAGGCGGTGGTGGTTTCTGAGCTCACCCAGACCAAGCTGCTGCGATCGATCTTCAGCGAGCGCCAATTGCAGGAAGTGATGGTCGATTTCTGGCTCAACCACTTCAACGTCTACATCAGGAAGAACCAGGAAGCGCCTTACCTGATCACAGGTTACGAGCGCGACACGATCCGTCCTCACGCCCTCGGCAGCTTTGAACAGTTGCTGGTTGCCACGGCGATGAGTCCCGCAATGCTCAGCTATCTGGACAATGCGTCGAGCGTCGGACCGCATTCCAGCTCGGTGCTGCCGGATGTCAATTCGTACGGATATGCCGCCATGATGCGGCGCCCCAAGGCCGCTGCCAGCGGGCTAAACGAGAACTATGCCCGCGAGCTGATGGAGCTGCACACGCTCGGCGTGAACGGCGGCTACACGCAGAAAGACGTGACCGAAGTAGCACGCGTATTTACCGGCTGGACGCTCGGCAGAAACTTCGACGGCGGTCAGCCCACGCACGCTCAGTTCGACCCCAGCAAGCATGAGCCGGGCGACAAGATGGTGCTGGGAGTGAAGATCAGGCAGAACGGCTCCGGCGAAGGCATGCAGGTGCTGCACATGCTGGCGACCAGCCCGCAGACGGCCCATTTCATCTCCACCAAGCTGGCCGTGCGGTTCGTCTCGGACGATCCGCCGCCAGCCATGATCGACCGCATGACCGCACGCTTTCTGGCCACGCATGGCGACATCCGCCAGGTGCTGCTTGCCATGATCACGTCGCCCGAGTTCTTTACGCGCGACACCTTTCGCGCCAAGGTCAAGACCCCGCAGGACTACGTCATCTCTGCTGTGAGGGCGTCGGGCGCGGACGTCGCGACGGCCGGTGCGCTTACCGTGGCCATCTCGGATCTTGGCATGCCGCTCTACGGGATGCAGACGCCGAACGGCTACTCCATGCGCGCCGATCCGTGGAACAGCACGGCGTCGCTGGTGGCCCGGATGAACTTTGCGCTCGCGCTATCCACCAATCGCGTCGCGGGGGTCCACACGGATTGGCCGGCAGTACTTGCGCCCGCAAGTGGCACCCCGCTCGCCACCCTGCCGGTCGAAGCGAAGGACAAGCTGGTCGAGGACAAGATCCTGCATGTACAGGTGAGCGATCGTACGCGAGAGGCGATCCTGTCACAGATGAACGCAGACCCGGAGCAGCAGAAGGCCAGCCTGAACCAGATCAGCAGGCAGGCCACCGGCAAACGTGATGCGCTAAGCGCCATGCAGTCCGGCCACACGGCGGCGACGGGCGGCCAGCTCGATCCGCAGACCGCGCTGGCGGCCGGGCTGATCTTCGGGTCGCCAGAGTTTCAACGCCGCTAGACTGACTCGAGCGGCCAGAGCAGATTCATGGGCCCTTTGCCGCGGCCGCGCGGGATCGCCGTGGCGATGGCCTGGCGCACGTAATCCTTGGCGGCTTGCGGTGCCAGCGGATTCCCGGCAATGAGCTGACACAAAAGGGCGCTCGAGAAAGCACAGCCGGTCCCATGGGTCGCGTTGCCGGGCACCCTCGTTCCGCCGAGCCAGGACGACTCTCCCTCTGCGGTAAGGACAAAGTCGTCCGGGGGTTCGTGATCGCCGCCCGTAGCGATGACGTTCAGGCCGGGAAAACGCCTTGCCAGTTCCCTTGCGGCGGCCTGCGTGTCGCCCGCGGGGCATCCCGTGAGAACCGCAAGCTCGGCCCGGTTAGGCGTTACCCAGGACACCAGCGGCAGCAGTCGGGTGCGCAGCGCGTCGATGCCGGCCGGGTCGAGCAGTTCCCTTCCTGAGCTGGATATCATGACCGGGTCCAGCACGACTGGGATCGGGGCGTGCGACTCCAGATAATCGCACACCGCGTGGACATGCGCCGCGTCCGCCAGCATGCCGATCTTGATGCCGGCGGGTGGCAGATCTTCATGCAGGCATGTCAGTGTTTCAGCAAGCAATGCCGGCTCGACACGCTGGACAGCGCGGACCCCAAGCGTCGATTGCACCGTGAGCGCGGTGATGGCTGAGACGCCAAAGAAGTGGTGCGCAGCAAAGACCGCGAGGTCCGCGGTGACGCCGGCGCCTGAAGAGGGATCGTAGCCGGCGATGGTGAGAAGAGCGGAATGCCCCATGCTTTTGCTCGCGCACCTGCCACTTTTGTGGTCGAAGGAAAGTATTTTTGCCGGCCGCCCATCTTGTAAATAGGGCTTTCACGGCCTCGAAAGCCGCTAATCGCACGCCAAACCTGGCTCGCCGGGACTAGATATCTATAACATCATTCACTTCCAATTGCAACTGTGTCCCGCTCGCAAGTGCATTGCTTTGTTTGACTTGCGCTTTCAGGGTTGGGACAATAGACATGTGAAGATGAACGACAAATCGAAGTCGACCCTGGTGCTCCGAGCCGGTGTGATCGTTCTGCTGCTTGCGCCGTTGGCTAGCATCAGTTCGAGCGCGGCGGAGAGCAAAGGCAAGATGTCTGCCGCTGTCGTATTGCGCATGCGGCACTGGCTGCAGACGGGCGAGGCCTCCTGGTACGGACTCAAGTTCCAGGGCCATAAGACCGCAACCGGCGAAAAGTACGATATGGCTGCGCTGACGTGCGCGCACCGCACCCTGCCGCTCGGCAGCTGGATTCGCGTCACCAATCTGCGCACCCGCAAGAGTATCTTTGTCAGGGTCAACGATCGCGGCCCGATGACCGACGACCGCATCGTTGACCTGTCCTATGCGGCGGCCCAGGCAGTCGGGCTGCGAGGCGTGGACAAGGTGAAGCTCGAAGGTGTGAACCCGGATAATACCGAGATGTCCCGCGCCCTGGTGGCGCAGGTGGGCGCGCACGAAATGTCCCTGATGCCGAACAGGTAGACTGCCTGCATGCAGACCGCGCGGGACCGCCTGATCGTAGCTTTGGACTTCCCTTCTCAGTCGCTCGCGCTGGACCACGTAGACCGCCTGGAGGGGTGCTGCGGCTGGTTCAAGGTGGGGCTGGAACTGTACCTCGCGGCTGGACCCAACGTGGTGGAGGCTCTGACCACCCGGGGTTACCAGGTTTTTCTCGACCTCAAATTACACGACATTCCTAATACCGTGGCAGGAGCCGTGCGCTCGCTCGCCGGTTGTGGAGCGAGCCTGCTGACCGTGCACGCGGCGGGTGGGCAAGCCATGCTGCAGGCGGCGGCTCAGGCGGCCGTCGGCGGTCCCAGGCTGCTGGCGGTGAGCGTTCTGACGAGCATGGATGCGGGACAGCTTGCCGGTATCGGCGTGAACGCGACGCCCCGGGAGCAGGTGCTGCGCCTCGCGGAACTTGCCATTTCGAGCGGCATATCCGGTGTCGTTTGCTCGCCGGAGGAGGTTTCCGCGGTGCGCGGCTCGCTGGGATCCGCGCCTCTGCTGGTGGTTCCCGGCATTCGTCCGGCCGGCTCCGTAGCGGACGATCAGCGACGCGTCGGCAGCCCGGCGGAAACGCTTGCGGCGGGCGCATCCATGCTGGTGGTCGGCCGCCCCATCACCCAGGCGCAAAACCCCCGCGCGGCAGCCATGGCGATCCTCGAACAGATGGCATAAAGCAGAAATGGGCCCCCGCAGGGACCCATTGTTGTCTTGCAGACGTCTTAGAGCTTTTCGAAAAAGTCGCATGCCGAGCAGGAGATATACACTCCGCCGGGTATACCGCGCTCACGATCCTTCACGCGTTTCACGATGCGTGTGGGCTTCGAGCATTTCGGGCAGTCGGTGCTGCGGTTTGTATCCATGACCTTGGCACGGTCACCTGTCTTAGCAATCTTTCCCATCATTTACTCCCTGGTGCGTTGAATTGGCCCGCATGCGTGTACGGAGGGCTGGAGTAAAGCCCTCCCCCTCGACGGTGCTTTGCACGAGTTTCTGCAAGTTGGGGCGCTGCAATCAGTCTACATCAACGCGGCCGGACGGTAGTTCTGAGGCGTGGCAGCCGGCTTTTTGTCGTCCGGCAATTGAACCTTGCGCTGCGTCGTCCCGTTGTCCATCTCCGCGGCTTCGCCCGGCTTCATCAAGGATGGCGGCGCGGTGTTCTCTGGCGTTGTGGGTACATCCCCCACGGCCACGGTCTTCTGTGCTTCGTGCGGAACGGATTGCCCATCCTCATTCTGCCTGCGGATTTCCATTGGCCGCCCAAGCGCGGCGATCTTCACCAGCGAGACCTGGTCGCCCACAAAGCGCACAAACTTGACGGTCTGGGGCTGATGCCCGTAAATCCACTCTTCATATTTCTCGCCGCTTTCAGCCGTCTCGCGCACCTTGTTCTCAGGCTGTCCAAGCGCTGCAAGCACCATTCGCCGATTCATCCCGACCAACACTTCGTGCGCATCGATCGCATTTTTGAGCGGCTCCGGCAACGTGTCGGCGTATGCCTTTTCACCCGTCTTGACCCCGAAATCTACCAGTGGCTCGAGCAGCGCCTTCACCTCGGGCGCGGACACCTCCGGCAGACCGCCTTCAAACACCAACGTGATGCGACAGCCGGTCGCCTGCTCGCTCAGGTCCGGGTTCGCCGTGGTAGCCATGCCTCCGCCGGTGCCCGCACCAATCTGGATATGCCGCAGAAAACGGTGTTTCACGTAAGGGCCGCCGTTGAAGTCGACGACGATCCGGTCCGGCTTAAATTCGAGCGCCGTGATGGCGACGCGATCCCCCGGCGCCGCTGCCTGGCCTTTCTCGTACACCATGCGCTTGTAGCCCTCTGCGCCGGGCGTGATGTTGCCATTGGCCTGCAGGGTCAGCAGGCCGCCGACGGGCAGCACCCGATGCGCAAAGCCCTGCTCCGCTTCCAGGTCACGCACCAACTGGCGCCGGCCCCGCTCCGTCATCGGCGCCGTGGGCAGGTCGATATGGGTTGCGGTGAAATCGGTCTTGATATCGGCTGTTGCAGACTTTTCCCCCACCGTGAACACCTGCGCCGAAGCCATGGACAAGCTGAGTCCGCAGAGCACAGCCACACACGCTTTCAGCAGGAAGGAGCCCATAAAAACCTCAACCGATGCCCAGAGTTTGCGCCTTCTCTTCACTTTTTGCAAGCTGGTTTTTGCCAGAAAGAAAAATCAGCGGACGCCGATTCGACGCGGCGGGAACTTCGCGCCACAATAGAGAGTGGCGATGCCCGAACAAATACTCGACGACGAACTCCTGCAAGAACTGACAGCGTATCCGGCTGCGAATGACTTCATCACCATCCGCGGTGCGCGAACGCACAACCTGAAGAATATCGATGTCGATATTCCGCACAATGCGCTCACGGTGGTGAGCGGCGTCTCCGGCTCCGGCAAAAGCTCGCTCGCGTTTGACACCGTGTATGCCGAAGGGCAGCGCCGCTATGTCGAATCGCTGAGCGCCTACGCGCGGCAGTTTCTTGAGCGCATTGAGAAGCCCGACGTCGATCACTTGGACGGTCTCGCGCCCGCCATTGCAATCAAGCAGAAGAACCAGACCCGCAACCCGCGCTCGACCGTCGCCACCGCGACCGAAATTTACGACTACCTGCGTCTGCTCTACGCGCGCTGCGGCACCGTCACCTGCCTGCATTGCGGCGGCGTGGTCAAGCGCGACACGGTGGATGAAATCGTCACCACACTCGCCGCGCTTGAAGACGGCACGCGAGTCTACGCACTCTTCCCCATCGTGCGAACCGAGATCAAACTGGAGGCTCTCCAGGGGTCCTCGCTGGACGAGATCACACCCGCCCCGGTCAAGAAAGCCGCGGCCAAAAAGGTGACCGGCAAAAAGGTCCAGAACATCGCCGCCGCAACCCTCACCGAGAGCCTCAAAGAGCGTCTGTTAGAGCTGCGCCGCCGCGGCTACAACCGTCTCTATCAGCAGACCCGGGCCCAACAGGACGCGGGCGAAGCCGGGGCGATCGTCGAATTCTCTACCCCGGAATCCTTGCTGGAACTCGACTTCTCGCAGCCCATCTTCGTCCTGGCGGATCGCCTGGCGCTTTCACCTGAGATACGATCGCGCCTCGTCGACACCATCGAAACCGGCTATCGCGAGGCCGGCGAAATCCAGTTCCAGGTCATGCCGCGTGAGGGTCTGGGCGAGCGCTTCCGGTTCTCGTCCGCCTTCGAATGCACCACATGCCACCGCGCGTACCGTGAGCCGGAGCCGCGCCTGTTCAGCTTCAACAATCCATTCGGCGCATGCCCACGTTGCCAGGGCTTCGGCAACACCATCGACTTCGACCCGGCGCTCATCATTCCCGACCGCTCCAAGTCGCTGGACGACGGCGCCATCCATCCCTGGACCACGACCAAATACCGCGTCCATCACGGCGAGATGAAGCGTGCGGCCAAGGCGGCGGGCATCCCCACCGATGTGCCTTGGTGGGATCTGACACCGGCGCAGCAGCGCTTCATCCAGGATGGCCACGGGACCTTTCCAGGCATCCGCGGCTTCTTCGCTGCGCTCGATAAGAAGAAGTACAAGCTGCATGTGCGGGTCTTCCTTTCCAAGTACCGCGGCTATGCGACCTGCCCCGACTGCCGCGGCTCCCGGCTGCGCGCGGAGGCTCGTGCCGTGCTGATTGAAGGTCTCAACATAACGGAAGTCGCCGCCTTGACCATCACCGCCGCGACCGCGTTCTTTGACGCCCTCAACCTCTCGCCGGCCCAGATGGAGATCGCTGGCAAGGTGCTGGAAGAAGTCCGCCAGCGCACGCATTTCCTCCACCAGGTGGGCCTCGACTACCTCACACTCGACCGCCTCTCCTCAACCCTCTCGGGCGGCGAATCGCAACGCATCCAGCTCGCCACTTCGCTCGGGTCGCGCCTGGTCGGTGCCCTGTATGTGCTGGATGAACCGTCCATCGGCCTGCACACGCGAGATACCGCCAAGCTGATCAAGATCATGGAAGACCTGCGCGACCTGGGCAACACCATCCTGGTCGTCGAGCATGACCCGGACGTGATTCGCGCGGCGGACTATCTGCTGGACCTCGGCCCCGGCGCCGGAGAGCTCGGCGGCCAGCTGCTTGCCTCCGGAACCGTGGCGGAGGTCACCGCGGACCCCAATTCCATCACCGGCAAGTACCTCAGCGGGCGCATGACCATCCCCATCCCCAAAGTGCGGCGCGAGCCCGGCCGCGAGCATCTCAGGCTGCTCGGCGCCCGCATCCACAACCTGCGCGGCGTCGACCTCGACATCCCGCTCGGCCTGCTCTGCTGCGTCACCGGCGTCTCCGGTTCAGGCAAATCGACCATCGTCCACCAGGTCCTCTACCGCGCCCTGCAGCAGGCGCTGGGCCAGACGGAAGGTGGCGACCCCACCTCCACCTATCGCGAGCTCAGCGGCGTGCAGCACCTCAATGAAGTGATCCTGGTCGACCAGTCGCCCATCGGCCGCACTCCGCGCTCCAACCCCGTCACGTACATCAAGGCATTCGACGATATCCGCGCCCTCTTCGCCGCGCAGCCGGACTCCCGGCGCAAGGGCTTTGCCGCCGGGGCCTTCAGCTTCAACGTCCCCGGCGGACGTTGCGACGTATGCGAAGGCGACGGCACGGTAACGGTTGAAATGCAGTTCCTCGCCGACATCGAGCTGCCTTGTGAAGAGTGCAACGGCACCCGTTACAAGGCCGCGATCCTCGACATCAAGTACAAGAACAAAAGCATCTACGACGTGTTGAAAATGACCGTCAAGGAAGCGCTGGTCTACTTCGCCGGCCATCCCAAAATCGTCGACAAGCTATACGTCCTCGATGAAGTCGGTCTCGGCTACGTGCGCCTCGGCCAGTCCGCCACTACCTTGAGCGGCGGCGAGGCCCAGCGCGTCAAGCTCGCCTCGCACCTGGCCACTGCGCGCTCGGTCATCGGTCGCGCGGGCGGCAATGAGGTGGCCGCCAAGGCGCGCAGCCGCACACTCTACATCCTGGATGAACCCACCACGGGTCTGCATTTTGACGATGTCGCCAAGCTGCTGGCGGCGTTCCGCAAGCTCATCGAAGGCGGCGGTTCCCTGCTGGTGATCGAACACAATCTGGACGTGATCAAAAGCGCCGACTGGGTGATCGACATGGGCCCGGAGGGCGGCGACGCCGGCGGTCAGGTCGTCGCGGTGGGCACTCCGGAAGAAATCGCCGCCAACCCGGCAAGCCACACCGGCCACTGGCTCAAGGGCGTGCTCGCGTGATCGCCTTCGTGCTGCTGGCGGCTTTGGCAGGTACCCAGGATTTCCACACCGGTCCGAGCCAGACGCCGGGCAATGCCGAACGTCTGCAGGCAAATGAAGCACTGGCAGCGCACGACTACGCTCGCGCACTCAAGCTGCTCGAGCCCCTAGCCAGCCAGCACCCGCAGGATGCACGCCTGCTCTACGACGTCGGCTCGGCCCAGGATGCGCTCGATCAGCCGGACAAGGCGGAGACCCACTACCGTGCCGCCATCGCCGACGATGCGGCATTCCTTGAGCCCCGCGTCGCACTAGGATTATTGCTTGCGCGCTCGGGCCGGCTCGAGGATGCGCGCACGGCCTTGCTCGCCGCGGTCGGCGTCGCTGGCGACAAGACGTTGCAGGCCCGGGCCTACCGGGCGCTCGCCCGCGTGGACCGCCAGGCACACCCCGCGGAGGCGCTCGATGCCCTGCTGGCCGCCCTGAAGCTCTCCCCGGAGACGCCGGACGACACCCTCTTCGCCGCGGAGCTTGCCGCGCAGACCGGCGGCACGGGCGATGCGGAAGCGGCGTATCGCCGGCTGCTGGCCGCCCGGCCCAACGATCCCGAAGCTGCCGCCGCCCTGGGCCATCTGCTGGTGCAGCAGAAGCGCTGGGCGGACGCCGAAACGGTCCTCCTTCCCGCGCTCCAGGCCCACCCTGCCGACCCGGGGCTGGTCGTCCAGCTCGCCAGCACCTACGCCGGGGAGGGCAAGGCCGCGGACGCTTTACCTCTCGTGCAGCGACTGCACGCAGCATCTCCTATGGATGCAAATGTCAGCCGTCTGCTCGCCGGCCTCGACCTCGACGCCAAGGATTACGCCGCGGCGGAGCCCCTTCTGGCGGCCCTTCGCAAACATAATCCAGGCGACCCCACCCTCGCCGACGAGCAAGCCGATGCCCTCATCCACCTCAAGCGCTTCGCTGATGCCGAGCAGCTCCTCGCACCCCTGATCGCAACGCCATCGCTCTGGCCCACACCCGCATCGCTTGCCGATGCGGCCGGTCATCTTGCCTTTGCGGCCTCTGAAAACAACAATCCTGCCGTGACGTTGCGCGCGCTCGACGTTCGTGCTACAGTTGCCCCACCTTCACCTCCTGTTCTCTTCCTGTCGGCCATTTCGCATGACAAGTTGCACCAGGTGAAGGCGGCACAGACGGCCTATAAGGCGTTTCTGGCGGCATCAAACGGCAAAAACCCGGATGAGGAGTTCGAAGCGCAACACCGCCTCATCGCACTGGAACACATGAAGTAGCAACCTGTACGCGAAGCAGGTGCCCTATGCGCAAGGCGATCGTTACAGCTGTTCTGCTTACTCTTTTCGCTGCCCTCCCCCGTGCCTTAGCCGCAACGGACCTTTCTACCGATGCGGCGGCTCTCGCCCAGCTGGAAACGCGCGCCCTGCATGCCGATCCACGCGAGCAGGCCTTCCTCTACACCGAGCTCGTCCAGGTCTACACGGACGTTGCCGGCAAACAGATGGCCGCAGGTGAAATGGAACAGGCCGGCATCACCTTGCGGCGAGTCCAGACCTTTGCCGACCGCATCCACACTGGTTTAGCCAAAGACACGCGCCGGCTCAAGAACGCCGAAATGATGATGCACGACGCAACGCATCGCCTCGGCCAGTACGTCCACTTCGTCTCCACCGAAGACAAGGTCGTTGTCGAAGCGACCATCAAGCAGCTCGACAAGGTGAACGAAGAACTGCTCGCCCAGGTGTTCGCCCACTGATGCTTCGTCTGCCCCGCCTGCTTGTGCTCGTGCTGCTGCTGTTGGTCCCGGCAATCGCTCATGCCCAGGAACGCGAGCCGGCGCTTTCGGCCAATGAGATAGAAAAGCTGCGTGACACCGCGCAGGATCCAGTCGAACGCATCTTTGCCTTCATGGTTTTTCTTGACGACCGCACCAAGGCGATCGACAAGCTGGAAGCCGGCAAGCGCCGCCCGGGCCGTGAAGAGGACGTGCATGATGCCATGGAGCAGTTCACCTCCATCGCGGCCGATCTCGACGACAATCTGGACGACTACCGCAAACGCCATCTGGATGCACGCAAGGTCATCCCCAAGCTGCTGGCTGCCTGTGACCGATGGCAAACCGCGCTGAAATCCGCGCCGGACGATGCCGCGTACAAGGTCGCGCGCGTCCTGGCGCTTGAGGCCCTGGGCGACGTGCGTGAGTCAGCCAAACAGCTTCTCGAGGAGCAGAAGGTGTACTTCTTGGCACACCCACCCGGGAAGGTACCGGACGCGAAAACCCGCCCGGAATCCTGAGCCCAACGTGTTAAGCTGAAGCCGTGTCCGCAGCGCTCATCCCCATCTTCGAACAGGAATACTGCGAGCTCCGACCGCACGCGCCCATGCCTGCGCTGGACCTGCGTTTCCGCCGCTTCACATCGCTCAACACCACCATCCGCCTGCGCAACAACGTCTTGCACGTGCGTCTTTCAGATCTACTCGAGGTTGCGCCGGACACCATCCACCGGGCCATTGCTCACATTCTCCTCGCCAAGCTCTACCGCAAGACCATCGTTCCGGCCCATGCGGATCGCTACCGCCGCTACATCTCGTCAGAGCCCGTGGCGCGCGGCGCGGCCATGATCCGCCAGGTGCGCGGACGCAAGCGCGTGTCCACACCGGTCGGCCGTTATTACGACCTCAATGAGGTGTTCGACTCGCTGAACTTGCGATATTTCCACGGCTTGATGGGCCGTCCCGTCCTCACATGGTCCACCGTCGCGGCCCGCCGCATGCTTGGCCACTATGACGCCGCGCACAACACCATCGTCGTGTCTCGCATCTTCGACCGCCCCGACACCCCACGCTGCGCCATCGAGTACCTGATGTATCACGAGATGCTGCACCTCAAGCATCCCGTCAGCGTGCGTGCCGGCCGCCGCTGCGTACACTCCCGTGAGTTCCAGGCAGAAGAACGTCTCTTCCCCCAAATGGATAGCGCCCGCGAGTACCTGAAAACCCTCTAAGGTGCTTCATCGAGCGGCATTGCGGAATTCCAGGCCTGCCGCCTCACCTGCGCGACCGCCATCAGCACCGCACCCGCAGCCACTGAAGCCAGAGCCGCAATCTGTGCATTGCTCATGCCCAGGTACAGCTTCGGATTGATGCGCCAGTGCTCGACCACGAACCGGGCCACACCGCTCAGCACCAGGTAGAGCCCGGTCAGCCAGCCCACCGGACGCATCCGGCTCGCAAGCTTCCACAGGATCACCGCGATGACAATCGCGAGCCCCAGCTCCCACAGCGGAGTCGGCAGCACCAGCGCGTTCGGCGGCGTCGGCGGGTAGAGCGCATCCGGTTTCATGTGAACACCCCAGAAGGTCGAGAGCGTATTCCGCCCATAATCGCCATCGCCGGAGGTCAGGCAGCCGATACGCCCGACGCCATACCCGATCGCCGTAGCGGGCGCCGCCAGGTCGAGCATCCGCAGGCCGCCCACCCGTTTGCCCAGCGTCCCCTCAGCCGGGCCCTTGAACCTCGCCTGCGTCCCCTGGTACAGCAGCGTCGCAATGCCTGCGAGCAGCCCGCCAAACCACGCAAATCCCGCCTGGAACCAATGCAGAAAGCCCATCACCACCTGGCCCGCATGGCTCCAGCCCGGTGCACCGATGCGATGCATCTGCGCCGCCAGTTCCGCCGGCTGCTGCAGCTCATGCCAGGCCTTCGCGCCAATGACTCCAAAAATGACCGTCAGCGCCACGATATTCAGCGCATCGGCCTCTACGCCGAAGCGCACAAAATTCTTCTGCAACACAACGATGCCGGCCACCGCCGCAAGCCAAAGCAAAATGCCGAACGTCCCAAGCTGAAACGATCCAATGTGGATATACGGGTACATAATCCTCGCGCGGCCCCTGCCTGCTCGCAGGCACGTCAGGGCTCAAGCAGAAGTATACCGTCCACTCCCCAAACCAACCGCAAACGCGCTACCCTAGTGGTCATGCCGAAGCCCGCGCCCACCGCCGACCTCACCTTCCCTTCTGCCACCACCATGGACATTCTCTACACCCAGCAGCAGATTGCCGACCGCGTCAAAGCCATCGGCGAGCAGATTTCCTCCGACTATGCAGGCCAATCTATCGTCCTCATCGGCGTGCTCAAGGGCGCGGCCATCTTCCTCGCCGACCTCGCACGCGCCATCACCGTAAACAATACCTTCGACTTCGTTGCCGTCTCCAGCTACGGCCGCGCCCGCGTTTCCTCCGGCGCCGTCAAGCTCATCAAGGACATTGACAACCCCATTGAAGGCAAGCACGTCATCCTGGTCGAAGACATTCTCGACACCGGCCTGACGCTCAGCTATCTGCGCGGCCTGATGCTGCAGCACAAACCCGCCTCGCTCAAGATCGCCACCTGCCTTGACAAGGCCGAGCGCCGCCTCGTCCCCATCGAAGCCGACTACGTAGCCTTCAGCATCCCCAACCGATTCGTCATCGGCTACGGCATGGACTACGCCGAGGTCTACCGCAACCTCGCCGACATCCGCCTCTTCCCTGAAGAACTCGCCGGGCATTAGTTTACGTCATCAACTTCGCCTCTTCTTCGCTATAATGAAGCTTGCATCTCAACACTTGCATGGCGACCATGACAACCCAGCAGAAGCTCGAAATCCTCGCCGATGCGGCCAAGTATGATGCCTCCTGCGCGTCTTCGGGGGCCAAGCGTGCGGGCAACGGCGAAGGCATCGGCCACTCCGACGGCATGGGCATCTGCCACTCCTACACGCCGGACGGGCGCTGCGTGTCCTTGCTCAAAATCCTCCTCACCAACTTCTGCACCTACGATTGCGTCTTCTGCGTCAACCGCGTCTCGTCCGACATCCGCCGCGCCCGCTTCTCCCCGGAGGAGGTCGTCAACCTCACCCTCGACTTTTACAAGCGCAACTACATCGAAGGCCTGTTCCTCTCTTCCGGCATTATCCAGTCGCCGGATTACACCATGGAGCAGCTCATCAGTGTTGCGAAGCAGCTTCGCCAGGTGCATCGTTTTGGCGGATACATCCACCTCAAAGCCATTCCCGGCGCGGCCCAGTCGCTGCTTGAAGAAGCCGGCCTCTACGCGGACAGACTCTCCGCCAACATCGAGCTGCCCACCCAGCAGGACCTCGTCCAGCTCGCCCCTGAAAAGAAGTCAGAAGTCATCGAGAACACGATGTCGCAGATCGCCGTGCGCAAGGACGAGGCTGATGAAGACCGCAAAAAGTCATCCCTGGCCCCTAAGTTTGCAGCCGCCGGCCAGTCCACCCAGATGGTCGTCGGCGCCACGCCGGCCAGCGACCGCCAGATTCTGAGCACCGCGACCAAACTCTACTCACAGTACAAGCTGCGCCGCATCTACTACACCGGCTTCTCACCCTACCCCGAGGCCGACGCCCGCCTCCCCCTCCTGGCCGCGCCCATGATGCGCGAGCATCGCCTCTACCAGTCCGACTGGCTCATGCGCTTCTACGGCTTTGAAGCCGCCGAGCTGACCAGCGACGAGAACCCCAGCCTCTCCCTCAACGAAGACCCCAAAACCACCTGGGCCCGCACCCACCCGGAGTTCTTCCCAGTCGACGTCAACGCCGCCCCGCGCGAGTCGCTCCTGCGCGTCCCCGGCATCGGCTACCGCAATGTAGAGCGCATCCTCAAAATCCGCAAATACCACGCGCTCCTGGTAGAAGACCTCCGCAAGCTCAACGTCCGCACTAAATCCGCGCTTCCCTTCCTCGTCGCCGTGGACCATCTCCCTTCCGCCGCTCCCCTGCCGGTGCCCGTCGCCGCGCAGCTGGACCTGTTCGCGCCCGTCAGCGCCCTCACCGGTTCGGTATGAAGCATCTCCTGCTGGAACCTGACTTTGAAGCCTGGCGCCTCGCCGCCCGCGACGCGTTGCACGCCGGCTACCGCCCTGAGGATATCGACCTCCAGGACGCAACCGTCCCCACGCCCTTATCTCTCGCCCTCCCCACCGACGAGGCGCCCGGCGGCCAGCCCATCGCCTCTCCCCACGTCCCCAAGACCTTCCTTGAGGCCGCCCGCTTTGCTGCCGTGCATCGCGATCCGCAGCGTTGGAATCTGCTCTATCGCCTCCTCTACCGCCTCCAGACCGACCGAAATCTCCTCCACCTCGAAACCGACGACGACGTAGCCCTGCTCCTCCGCCTGGAGGGTCAGGTCCGCCGCGACCTGCACAAGATGCACGCCTTCGTCCGCTTCCGCAAGGTGCTCGAACCGAACGACCCCGCCGAGCGACCGCTGGTCATCGACGAAGAAGTCACCGTCCCTTTCTCCGAAAAAGAACACGAGCACCATCTCCTCCTCGAAACCCCCACCCCCTTCGGCCCCGTCACCGCCGAAATCGAAGCCTGCCCCCCCTCGGTCCCGGATAACGACTGCGAGCATTTCATCGCCTGGTACCAGCCCGACCACCGCATCGTGCCGCTCGCCGCTCCGTTCTTCGCCGAGCGCTTCGCCGTCATGCGCTGGAGCATCCTTACCCCGGACGCCAGCGTCTCCTGGAACCCCATCACAAAAGCCCTCGCTTTCGCGCCCGGCCTTCCACGCGAATCCGCACCCGCGGAGGACGAGCTCGAGACACTTTGGCGCAGCTACTACGCCAGCATCTACAACCCCGCCCGCCTCAACCCGCAGACCATGCGTTCTGAAATGCCGGTCCGCTACTGGAAGAACCTGCCGGAAGTCAGCATGCTCCCTTCCCTCATCACTCAATCCAAATCCCGAGTCGCCAACATGGTTACCCGCCAGCAGGCCCAACCCAGCGCCCAGCCCTTTCTCCCTGAAGACCACAGCCTGCCTGCCCTGACCGCCGCCCTCCCCGGCTGCAAAGGCTGCGATCTCTACTGCCACGCCATCCAGGTCGTGCCCGGCCGCGGCGCCTCTTCTGCCGCCCTTATGCTGGTCGGCGAGCAGCCCGGCGACCAGGAAGACAAGCAGGGCGAACCCTTCGTCGGCCCGGCCGGCGGCGTCCTCGACCGCATCCTTGACGAACTCCGCATCCCTCGTTCCGCTCTCTACATCACCAATGCCGTCAAGCACTTCAAATTCGTCCAGCGCGGCAAGCTGCGCCTCCACCAGAATCCACGCATGAGCGAGATCATGGCATGCCGCCCATGGCTGCTTGCCGAAATAGAAGCCGTCAAACCCCGCGTCGTTCTCTGCCTTGGAGCCAGCGCCTCCAAATCACTGCTCGGCGGCACCTTCGCCTTGATGAAAGATCACGGCAAAGAGCTCCATACGCCCTTTGCCGATAAGGTCTACGCCACCATCCACCCCAGCGCCGTGCTGCGCGGCCGCGATGAAGCCAACCGCACCGAGCTCCGCGGCTTCCTCATGACCGACCTCGGCCTGGCCTGGCGCGCCGCGAATCCCTAAGCAGACGATCCAGACGTTCCACCGGCGAACAGCCTACAATCGACGCGGGGCGTTATTGCCCCAGGAACCAACCCGCAGGAGATCCATGACCACAGCTTCCACCACCTATGACGCCGCCGGATTTGCCCACGCCGCACTCGCCTCTGCAAGCGCACTCGCCGCCGTTCTGGACCACACGTTGCTCAAGCCCGACGCCACCCGTCCCCAGGTCATCCAGCTTTGCCATGAAGCCGCCGAGCACCGCTTCGCCTGCGCCATGGTCAACCCCTGGTGGGTCGCCACGGCTGCCGAAACCCTCGCCGGCACCGGCATCCCCGTGGGCGTCGTCATCGGTTTCCCTCTCGGCGCCACCCTGTCCGCCTCCAAGCGCGATGAAACCGCCCGCGTCCTGAAGCTGGGCGCCCATGACATTGATATGGTGCTCAACGTCGGGCTGCTCAAATCAGGCTCTCCGGCAGATTATGACGCAGTGCGTCATGACATTCGCGGCGTCGTCGAGCTCGCCCACGGCGCCGGCGCCATCGTCAAGGTCATCCTTGAAACCTGCCTCCTCACCTTTGAAGAGAAGCTCCGCGCCAGCGAGATCGCCCTCGCCGCCGGCGCCGACTTCCTCAAGACCTCCACAGGCTTTTCTACAGGCGGCGCGACCACCGACGACATCGCTCTCATGCGCGGCGTAGCCGGCACCCGCGCAGGCGTCAAAGCATCCGGCGGCATCCGTTCGCTCGCCGACGCCACCGCCATGCTTCACGCCGGCGCCACCCGCATCGGCGCCAGCGCCAGCGTCCGCATCCTCGCTGAACTTGACGGCCAGTCACCCAGCCGCGCCGCCGCCACAGGCTACTAAGGAGCCAATCCATGGCTTCCGAGCCTGACAAGACCAGACACGAACCGGTCACCGCGCCCCGCCCGCTCTTCCATGCTCACGCCGCGGAACCCAACATCCGCGTCGAGCCCCTGCAGCTCGACTTCCTCCTCCGCCTCGCCGACGCGCTCAACAACACGCTCGACCTCAACACCCTCATGCACCGCGTCGCAGACCTCGTCCGCAACGTCATCGATTACCGCATATTCGCCATCCTGCTCCTCAACGACCGCACCCACGAGCTTTGGATGCGCTTTCAGACCGGCCACACGGCGGACATCGAGCGCATCCGCATCAAGCTCGGCCGCGGCATCTCAGGACAGGCAGCACTGCAGCGCCAGTCCATCCTGGTTGAGGATGTCACGCTCGTCGAGAACTACATCAACGCCAATCCATCCGTCCGATCCGAGCTCGCCATCCCGCTGTTCATCAAGAACAAGGTTATCGGCGTGCTAGACCTCCAGTCCGAAAGCCTCGGCTATTTCACCGTCGATCACCAGCGCCTTCTCGAGCTCGTAGCCTCCCGCATGGCCGTCGCGGTAGAGAATGCCCGCCTCTACTCCCGTGTCAGCCGCCAGGCCCAGACCCTTACCGTCCTCCATGAGATCTCACGCGAGATCACCTCCATCCTCGACCCCGACGATCTTCTCGAGCGCATCGGCACCCTGATGAAGCGCGTCATCGACTTCCAGATGTTCACCATCCTGCTCTGGAATGAGCGCACCGAGCAGTTCGAACATCGCTTCTCCACCCGCCACGGCGAACGCATCAACCGCGAGCGCAACGTGCCGCTGGGCCACGGTATCATCGGCACCGCCGCCCGCGAACGCGTCGCCGTCCTCGCGCCCGACGTTCGCAAAGACCCGCGATACGTCGCGGAAAATCCTGAAACCCGCTCCGAGCTCTCCGCCCCCCTCATCTACAAGGGCAAGGTCATCGGCATCATCGACCTCGAACACACCCGCGTCAATTACTACACGGAAGAGCACGTCCGCACGCTCACTACGCTGGCTTCGCAGATCGCAGTCTCCATCGCCAACGCGCGGCTCTACCAGCGCATCCATGAGGAAGAACAGCGCATGGAACGCGATCTCGAGATGGCTCGCGAGGTGCAGTTGCGCCTGCTTCCGCAGCATGTGCCGCAGCCCGCCTACGCGGAAATCGCCACCAGCTTTCGCCCCGCCCGCTCCATCGGCGGCGATCTCTACGACTTTCTGGACTACGGCCCCGCCCCGAACCCCGACCTCGAAGACCCCGACGCCCAGGACGCTCCAGCCTTCAACCGCGAGCTTCTACGCCTCCCCGTCACCCCCACCCGCACCCTGCTCGCCCTCGGCGACGTCTCCGGCAAAGCTGCTCCCGCCGCCCTGTACGCCGCCCTCGCCTCCGGTATCCTGCGTTCGCTTGCTCCGCATCATCTTTCCCCCGCCCGCCTTCTCACAGCGCTCAATGACCGCCTGCAGGAGCGCAAGCTCGACTCGCAATACGTCACCATGCTCGTCGCCCTCTGGGACGATGCCACCCGCACGCTCCACATCGCCAACGCCGGTTCCGTCCAACCCCTGCTCCTGCGCAAAAGCCGCGGCTTCGAGGCGGAAACCATCCGCGTCGAAGGCTTTCCACTTGGTCTTTTCCCACTCGCAACCTATGATGAAGCATCGATCCCACTCGCCCCCGGCGATATGGTTTTATTCTTTTCAGACGGCATCGTCGACGCCCTGAACCCAGACCAGGAGCAGTTCGGCGACGACCGTCTCCGCACCCTTCTCCACCTGCACCCTGACGCCACCCAGACAGCTTCAGCAGCCGTAGCGGCCATCGTAGCCGCCGTCAGTGCCCATCAGAACGGCACGGAGCACTTCGATGACGAAACCATCATCGTCCTCCGGGCCGAATGACCTAGCGCAGCAGCGCCCAGGTCACAGCAACCAGCAGGGTCGCGACAACGGTGATGGCAGTATCGGTCACGCGCAGGTTCTCGTTCTTCGTCTCGCCCATCCGCGCCCAACCGGTCAAACCCGTCATCATCATCCGCATGTGTGTATCTCCTTGAAGACAGCTTCGCCTCTAGCGATAGTGCCCGCACATACCACTTCGGCAGCATCGCCTAACACCTTCAGTCGAACGCCCGCACAAAAGTGGACGGTCCACGGCCAGCTTGCAGATTAAAGCCGCTTCCCACGCTTCAGACCCACGCGAAACAACACTTCCAGGATGCGCGTCGCGGCCTTGAGCGACGCCTTCCAATCCCCCGAAACCTTACTGACTCCACCCAGCCGGCACCGGTAGTCCACCACGATTTCCTCGATCCGCAGCCCCATCTGCGCCGCCTTGATCTGCATCTCCAGGTTCCACCCATACGTCATCTCAGACATGCCCATCGCATCCAGCGAGCTTCTCCGGATCGCTCGAAACGCGCACATATCCGTATACTTCACCCCTTGAAACAGTCGCAGCAGCACACCCACAAACCACCCGGCAAACACCTGGCTCGGCAGCATGGAGCCCGCCTCCCGCTTGCCCCGGATCCTGGACCCGATCACAAAATCCTTTTCCCCACGCGCAATCGGATCGATCAACCGCGCCAACCCCGCGACGATATCCGCGCCATCCCCATCCATGTACGCCAGAACGTCACTGGTTTCCAGAGCCGCCTTCGATCCCGCCGCACAAGCCGCCCCGTAGCCCCGTGGCGATTGAACCACCCGCGCCCCCGCCGCCGCCGCCACCGCCGCCGTCCGGTCCGTCGAGCCATTGTCCACCACGATGCACTCGGCAATCAGCGCCCAGGGCATCTCCCCGACCACAAGCCCGATCGACTCCTCCTCATTCAACGCCGGAATAATCACCGAAACCTGCGCCATCACACAACCCCTAGCGGCATGATCCGGTGGAACCAGCCACGCGTCGCCGCCAACCGCCGCAGAGCAATCTCGGCCACCGCCACAAGCGCCGTAAAGCCGTAGAGAATCTCGTTCAAGTGATACTCCGGCAGCCCAGACCCCGCAGCCAGCGCAGTGGTCCGCAGATAAAACGTGGCCACCAGGTAGGCCATAACGGTCATGTTCGGCACCAGCACCACAAACGGCAGCAACCATGCGATGTACCACGGATAATGCGGTGAAAACAGCAGCATTAACGCAAATGCCAACGCAAACGCCGGCCGCAGAAAAGCACTTCGTGGTGCATCGAGCGGCGTCGCCTTCACCCAGCACCAAAGCGTGATCCCACCCAGCACCAAGCCGGCGAATACAATGAACGCACCGTTCCCGAGCCCGTGCAGCCCCGGCACATGCTGCGCCAGATCCAGCAGGAAATATCGCGTCCCGGTCGCCATCCCTTCTTCCTGCACGTAACCGCCAAAGAATCCGAACACCGCCTTGCCCACCGAAAGATAAAGCCCGTACGTCGCCACCGCAAGCGCCGCCATCGTCGCCGGCATCTTCCAGTCGCCGCGCCGCCAAAGCGCCGGAAACAACACGAGCGGGTAGAACTTGGTCAGCACCGCGAGCCCCAGAAACAAGCCCGTCAGCACCGGTTGTTGCCGATACCGGAACAGCAACGCGAACACCATAAACGCCATTACCACCGAGTCCACATGGCCCGACCCGCCGAATTCCCAGATCACCAGCGGAAACCACGCATACGCCAGCAGCCACTCGCGCCGCACGCCGAACTCCCGCAGCAGCAGCCACAGCCCGCCCAGCGTCAGCCCTTCAAACAGCACCATCGCCAGCTTCATCATGGTGACGCTGCCGTTGATCCAGGTCACCAGGTAGAAGACAATCTGCGCCATCGGCGGATAGATCGTATGCGCGTAATCGCGCCGGTTCATGTTGTCGAACAGGTCCTGGTTTGGCGCCCGCAGAAACGTCAGCACCTTGTCACCCGGCACATACCGATATGGATTGATCCCCGCATGCTGCACCACGCCGTCCCATGCATACCGGTAAACGTCCGAAGAAAGAAAAGGCTCAGGAAACAGCAGAGCCAGCCGGCAAGCCACCGCAAACCCGACAATAATCCAGAACGTATAGCGATTCACATTCGCCGGACGCAGCACCAGGATCAGCAGCGCCCCAAGATAAACCGCCAGCGACCCCGCCGATACATGATCCCCGCCAATCATGTAATGCTCGTTTTCCTTCACCAGTTGCAGCGTAAACCGGATCAGCAGGAGCCCGAGCACCACCAGCGCCCCATTGGTCTGCCACGGCTGAAACTCTCTCCACCGCCTCATCATCGAGCGGGTTCCACGGCCTTCGGGTCGAACTCCATCGCAAGCAGAAGCTCGCGCGTATGCGGCGCCCCATACCCCTTCATCGCCCGCTGTTCCCCAAACACCGGGGCCACATCGTTCAGCAATTCCTGCGTCAGCGTGTCCAGCGTAGCGGCATCGTCGACGTCATACCAGGTGGGCAGCAGCACCACCTCTAGCCCCGCCTCCCGGCACCGCGCCATCGTCTCACCGAGCACCGAACCCGTCGACCAGCTGATCCGCGCAAACGGCTCCTTATGCACCTTTTTCAGCCCGATTAGGTAATATCCGCCATCGCCGGACGGCCCCAGAACCACCCGGTCCCCGGGCTCGGCCAGCGCCTTCACCGCTTGCTCAAACGCTCTCGCTGGCACGGTCGGCGAATCCGAATCGATCAGGCATACGCTTCCGTACCCGATCGCGAGCACATCCTCTGCCGCCGCCAGCAGGCGCTCCCCAAACCCGTCCCCGCGCTGCGGTACAAGCGCAAACGTCTCCGGCAAAATCCCTGCGAACAAAGCTTCATCGCCCACCGGCGTATAGCTGATCAAGCCAGCACCGCCCACGATCGCGGCCAGGTTCTCTGTCGTATCTTTCAGAAAGCGCACGTTCAAGGCAGCCGTCTGCTCCAGCGTCAGTGGCGGCGAGAGCCGTGTCTTCACCTTGCCCGGCCGCGGCGCTTTCGCCATCACGGTCAACGCGCAAAGATGCCCCAGCGCCGCAATCGGGTGGGCCGGGTCCAGCACAGGGTAAGGACTTGTTTCAGACATGCGCTTTCTCCAGATCGCTACTCAGAACATCGACATTTACCGGCGCATCCCCACGCTGACAGACCGCGTACTGATACCACCCGTCGTAATTCAACTCCATCGCTCCCCATGGCTGCGTCCGCACCAGCGCCTCAAACGCCGGCCGCGTCATCACATCCGCCTGCTGCGGTTCGCGATATTTCCCCGCCGGGCTCGTCGTCATGCGCGAGAGCACCCACATCACCGCCAGCGGCAGCCGGGTCCGAAAGCCTGAAGTCGGCTCCGCGATAAAGCATCGTCCCTCCGGCCGCAGCACCCGGAAGATCTCCCGTACGATTCCTTCCTTGTCCGGCACAATCAGGAACAACCGCGACACCACAATCCGGTCGATCGAGCCACTTTCATAAGGCAACGCATGAGCGTCCGCGTGCAGAAAATTGCAATTGCCCAGCCGGCGATTCTTAGCCCGCGCCGTAGCCCGCACAATCAGGGTCTGCGAAAGGTCGACACCGGTCGTCCGCAGATTCGGCAGCTCTTCAGAAAGCCGGCAGGCATAAAATCCCGGCCCGCACCCCAACTCCAGCAGCCGCAACCCGGGCGTCGGCCCCTCACCAGGAAACAGCGACCGGACGATCTCCTGCGTGTGATCGCGAAACAGATACTCCCGGCAAAGTGCGTAAAACCACGCCCATCGCTCGAACAGGCTGTCGTGGCTATGTTGATCTTCTGCTGGCTCTACCTGCTGCGTCATGCTTTGTCCCGGCATCTCGCAGTCGCTCTGCTCCATCGAAAAACCCTTCCAGCCCGAAATAACAATATGGTCAGAGTGTAACCTGTCCCGGTCTGCCCAATCACAACACGTCCCGCCAGTCCAGCACAACCTTCCCGGCGTTACCCGACCGCATCGCATCGAACCCGTCGTGATAGTCCCGCCAGTTCAGCCGATGCGTGATCACCCCGGAGATATCCAGCCCACTCTCCACCATTACCGTCATCTTGTACCAGGTCTCGTACATTTCGCGCCCGTAGATGCCACGCAGCGTCAGTTGGTTGAAAATCACCCGGTTCCAGTCGATCGCCATTTCCTCAGACGGAATCCCCAGCATCGCCACCTTGCCGCCATGGCTCATGTTCGCCAGCATGTCGCGAAACGCGTGCTGGTTGCCCGACATCTCCAACCCCACGTCAAAACCCTCGCTCATCCGCAGCGACGCCTGCACCTCAGCCAGCTTGCCCGCCGTCGGGTCGAACGCCAGCGTCACTCCCAGCTTCTCAGCCAGCGCCCGCCGGTAAGGGTTGGGGTCCGAAATCACCACATGCCGCGCCCCCGCATGCTTCGCCACCGCAGCCGCCATGATCCCGATAGGCCCCGCACCCGTCACCAGCACGTCCTCGCCCAGCACCGGAAACTCCAGGGCCGTATGCACCGCATTGCCGAAGGGATCAAAAATCGCCGCGACCTCCAGCGCAATACCCGGCGCATGGTGCCAGATATTCGACATCGGCAGCACCACAAACTCCGCGAAGGCCCCGTCCCGATTCACCCCCACCCCCAGCGTATGCGCGCAAAGATGCCGACGCCCGGCCAGGCAGTTTCGGCAGCGCCCGCACACTACATGACCCTCGCCACTCACAATCTGCCCCGGATGCACGTCCGGCACGTTGGCCCCGACGGCCACCACTTCACCACAGAACTCATGCCCAATCGTCAGCCCGATCGGAATCGTCTTGGCCGCCCACGCGTCCCACTCGTAAATATGCAGGTCCGTGCCGCAAATGCCCGTGTAGAGCACACGAATCTTCACATCGTTGATGCCCATCGCGGGCTCCGCAACATCCTTCAGCCATAAACCGCGGCCTGCTTCCGCCTTGACCAATGCCTTCAATCCAACCCTCGCTTCCCCACACATCTATTCTAAATGCGCAAGCGCTGAGCCGCCTGCGGTACGATGTTTCAGTCAGCAAGGATCACCATTGCACGTCAGATCGGAAAAATGAATTCATGGCCGTCCCCTTAAAAGCAGCCGTCGAGCGGTACGATTACTCTCCAGTCCGCACTGACAACAAAGCCATGACCGTCGCCACCGCGCTCTTCTTCATGGTCGGCTTCCTCACCGCGCTCAACGACGTCATCATTCCCCACCTTAAGAGTATTTTTGAGCTCAATTACAAAGAAGCTATCCTCGTCCAGGTCGCCTTCTTCTTCTCTTATTTCGTCTTCAGCTATCCCGGCGGACGCCTCGTTGACTGGCTCGGCTACAAAAAATCCATGGTCGTCGGCCTCATCATCATGGCCACCGGCGCACTCGGCTTTCTGCCCGCCGCCAAACTCGCCCTCTTCCCCATCTTTCTTGGAGCGCTCGTCGTCCTGGCCGCCGGCATGGCCGTCATTCAGGTCGCCATCAACCCGTATGTCACCATCATCGGGCCAGCCGCAAGCGCCGCCAGCCGGCTCAACCTCTCGCAGGCGTTCAACTCCGTCGGCACCTTCATCGCGCCCTATCTGGGGGCCATCTTCATCCTTGGCGCGGCAGAACCCATCGCCCCGGCGCGCCTCCATTCCATGAGTGAAGCCGCCCGCCAGCTTTACCGCACCACCCAGGCTTCTTCGGTGCGGATCCCTTACATCGGCATCGCCCTGGTCCTCGTACTGCTAGCCTTGGCCCTCGCCCTCACCAAGCTCAACAGCCATAACTCTGCCGCTGAAAACACGCAGGATTTCCGCCCCGGCGCCTTTGCCGAAGCGTTCCAACCCTCCGGCAGCATCTTCGCCCGCCCCTGGGCCATCGCCGGCGCCGTAGGCATTTTCGTCTACGTCGGCGCCGAGGTCTCCATCGGCAGCCTGCTCGTCAACTACATGGGCCTGCCCCAGATCGCCGGCTTCGCTGAATCCCATGCCGCCAAGTTCCTCGTCTTCTACTGGGGCGGAGCCATGGTCGGCCGCTTCATCGGTTCAGCCGCCCTGCAGAAATTGCGCACCGGCCCCGTGCTCGGGACCGCCGCCGTCATCGCCTGCCTGCTCGTGGTCACCAGCCTGTTCACCCACGGACACACGGCCATGTTCGCCCTGCTTGCGGTCGGCCTGTTCAACTCCATCATGTTCCCGTCCATCTTCACGCTCGGCGTTCAAGGCCTGGGGCCGCTGACCAGCAAGGGTTCCGCCTTGCTCATCGCCGCCATCGTCGGCGGCGCGGTCATCCCGTACCTGACCAGCGTCCTGGCGGACAGAAACGGTCTGCAGTCCGCCTTCATCCTCCCGGCGTTCTGCTACGTCTACATCGCCGCGTTCGGCATCGCAGCCATTCGCCGCCCGCAGCCGACGCAGGACCTGCTGCCGGACACCATCATCGAGTAGCCGCTTTCATTCATCAGACTGGGCGGACGTTGCCTCCACGGCCGCCCCATCTGTCTCCCGCAGAATCCCCAGCAGCGTCTCGTAAAGCCGGTTGCGCCGGTCGAACCGCTCCGTCGCCCGCGTCATATACCGCACCACCACATCGATGCCACTCCCCGCCGGCCGCAGGTCGACCGTCGGCGCCGCCCCAAACTGCCCCAGCGCTACGCTGCCCGCCGCCCGCCGCCATTCCTCCTCCGCCTCGTCCTTGTCCTTGGCCGATTCCTCCTCCACCGCCGCCTGCAGCTTTTGCAGCGATTCATAAGCCACCGCGCCGCCCGCCACGCTCAGCTTCAGTTCATCCCACATCCACTGCCCGTGGGTCGAAAAGTTGAAGAACGTCCCCCGAATCGCAAAGCTGTTGATAAACGTGATCTTGCGCCCCGTCGGATGCCCCCGGCTGGTCCAGTTCCCGGTCTCAAGCAGCGTCGTCCGAAACAGCCCGATCTCACTCACCTCACCGCCCACCCCATTGATCTCCACCCAGTCGCACACCCGCATCCCGTTCTTGCCCATCAGCACAAACCAGCCGAAAAACGCCAGAATGAAATCCTGAAACACCACCGTCAGCCCCGCCCCGGCCAGCCCCAGGATCGTCGGCATCTGCTGCGGAACACCCAGCAGAACCAGCAGCACGCCCACTAGCGCCAGCCCCTCCACGCCCAGGGTCAAGATCGTTTCCAGCGTCCCCGCCTTGCGCGCTTCCTTCACCACCCGTCGCACTGTCGCCCTCCCCAGCACGATCGTCAGCGCCGCGCCCAGCAGCACAAACGCTATCCACGCCAGCGACTCCAGAATCAGGTACCGCACAATCCTGTGCTGCATCCACACCTGCTGCTGCCACCGCCCATACACCGCGCCCAGCTGCTGATCCGTCTGCCCCCGGTCGTCCAGGATGCTCATCACCACGCGTTGCCCCGCCATCGTCTCGAGCGCTTTCACCCGCGCACTCCCCGCCTTGCCCGATGTACTTTTCGCCGCCGCGTCATTTTTCCCCTCCAGCGCATCATGTTGCCGCGCAAAGCTCTTCGCATCCTCTTCCGCTTTCGTCTCCGCCTGCGCCAGCAGCGTCACCCGCGACCGTTGATCCAACCACGCACTCACTCGTCCCCATAGCGACCCATACCGCCGCGCCGCCACCACCGCCGTCTCCTTCTGTCCCTCACCCCGCTTGGTCGAAGCCTGGTAGGCCGCCAGCTCCGTCTGGATCCGCACCCGGTCATCCCCCGTTTCGCGCGCCAGATCGTCCGTTGCATCGGCCAGTTCATCCGCATCCAGCCCCGCCTGCGCCTTGGCGACGTCCAGGTCATCGCCCTCGCTCGCAGCCACACCGGACGCCTTCGCCGCCGCGTCCAGCTGATCCACCTTCGCCTTATCGTCCTTCAGGATCTGCTTCAGCCCTTCGACCTTCGCCGCCATCGCCTGCGCACTTCCGCTCAGCGACCGTTGCTGCATGCTCGCCAGCCGCAGCGCCATCGCAAAAGACTGATCCACCTCGTGATCGGCCAGCCGTTCCGCTTCCTGCGCAAACCGCTGTTCCTCCGCGGAAACAGCCAGCACGGAAAGCGTCTGCGCCGTCTGGTAAGGCCGCTGGTCCACCAGCCCAGCCTCGCCGCCGCCCCGCCGCAAAAACGCCAGCTGCTCCATCGTCCCACGCGACGCATACAAAACCACCAGCAAGCCCAACAGCGCCAGCGCCGGCACCAGCACGGCCAGCCGTTTCAATTCCTTCATCGCACCCGCCTCACCCTACCTTATTGCAAGCCGTGGGATAATGACATTCAGCCCCAACGCAAATAGGTTTTCAACTTCCCCCCGGGTCCGCCGTCGATGATCGCATTCTCCAAAAAGCCACAGGATTTCAGCTCCCCTGAAAAACGAACGGAGAGCCCCTTCGACTTCTTGGAGCGTGCCCGGCTCAGGCGCGTGCGTACCGTTTATCTTTTTTTCATCGGCTTTCCCGTCCTCGGCATGCTGATTGCAGCCGCCATCGCTCTCTTTTCTGCCAACGAATATCAAGCCACCGGTCTCGTGCGCCTCCGCAGCCCCGTCGCTCCGTTCCGCAGCAAAGGAAATATTAAAAAGCGTGCCTACGCTGACGAGGTCGCACTCCTCACCACCAAGAAGTTTCGCCGCGAGATCGTGCCGGAGCTCCCAGCCGCCCAGCGCGCTAAACTCCGCGCTATCGACAAGGGCTTCCGCGGTTCAGCCGAAGATCTCGCCCGGCTGCAGGCATCGCTGCCAGCCAGAGTTCCCTCAGGCATCTCCATCTTCAACAAACCCGGCACCAGCCTCCTGCGCATCTCCGTCCGGGGCGAAGACCCTGAGCTTTCCGCAGCCGTCGTCAACGCCGTCATCAACGGAGCCAACCAGGCTGGAGCCCAGGCCGCCACCCACAACGCCCTCAGAGCGCAGCGCTTCTACGCTACCAAACTCGCCGTGCTGCAGGAAAAAATTGACGAAGCCCAGGCCCAGGAAGCAATCCTCAAGCCCGACATCGCGGACATTCTCGCAAGCGAGTCCACTGTCGTCCGATCGGCCGGATCCACCGTATTTATCGGCAAAGCCAGACGTACGCCCCTGAGCCGCCAATCTGCCCTCAAAGCAGCGCCCGCAGACTCCAAGAGCCCCTTCGCGGCGGAGGTAGGCGAATCGCCGCTCGAAGCACTAGAGCGTGCCCAGCGCAGCGCCGATCTCGCCGAGCGTCTCGCCCGGACCAGGCTCAATCTCCTCCAGTCCTTCCGCAAGCAGGACGAGTTACCGCTCACCGGCGCCGCCGACCCGCTGCTTGAACATCTCGACACTAGTCTCAACCTCGCGCAGGAAGACTACGCAGGCCTTGCCGCTGAAATGGGCCCAAACCAGCCCGAACTGCGCGATCGCCTCGCCAAAGTGCAGGAGCTACGCAAGCAGATCGCCACCGCTGCCTCTGGCCGCATACAAGCTGCAGCCAACGCCGTCCAGGCTGCCGGAAATCAATCACGTGCCTTCCGCGCCAGCGCCTCGCTGGAGCAGACCCGGCTGCTGCAGCAGCTCGCCACCGAGCGCAATCTGGCCATCCTCGAAATCGATCTCGCCGTCAATCTCGCTCTCTTTCAGGACGTCAGCGACAAGATGGATCGGCTCCTCATCATCGCCGGTCTCGGCGCCAATCGCATTGAGGTCGTCGACCTCGCCGAAATCCCCCTCGAGCCCGTCCGCAAGGCGTGGGCGGAATACATGATCTACGGCAGCGGCATCGGCTTGCTCTGTGCCTTGCTCGCGCTGGTCGTCTTACTCATCCACACTCGTTCGCGCTGGGTGGCGGACGAGGTAGAAGACGCCGCTCTCCGCGGTGTCCTCGCCATCATCCCGCGCGTCACCGAACTGGAAGGAAGTGACAAGCAGCCCGGCTCTTCACAGCTCCCCTCCCGTTCCGCCTTCCGGCGCGATATCGAGGCTCCCCTTCTTTCGCTCCAGGACGCTTTCCGCTTACTCTTCACCTCGGACCGGCAGCGTGTCGTCACCTTCACCAGTGCGCTTCCCGCCGAAGGGAAAACCACCATCGCCTGCACCTTCGCGGAGATGCTCGCACGCGGCGGTGAGCGCGTTCTTCTCATCGATGCCGATATGCGCCGGCCCAAGGTTCAACAGCACTTCAGACTTCAGGGCCGCCAGGGTCTCAGTCACGTCCTCACCGGCGCCGCCACCCTGGCGCAAGCCGCGCAGAACATCCCCACAGAACTTGGCCAGCCCGGTCTGCTGGACGTCCTCGTAGCCGGCCCGCTCGCGCCCAGCCCGGGAGAAGCCATCCGCTCCGTCAGCATGCAGCAGCTCATCGCGCACGCCCGCGCTCAATACCGCTACGTCATTTTGGACACCCCGTCCGTGCTAAGCCAGGGCGACGCCGCCTCCCTCGCCTCGCTCGCCGACGCCGTCATCCTGGTCGCCCGCTACGACCGCGTCACCCTCAAGCAGATTCGCCAAAGTCGCCAGCGCCTGTCCAGCGCCGGCGTTCCCATCAGCGCCACGGTCATCAACGCAGTCCCCTGCTGCGCCTAGCCTCCAGCCCCCACACGCGTCAGCACCGCCTCCAGTACCTTCCCCAAGCTCTCTTCCAGACTCTCCTCCCCCGTCCGGCAATGAACCTCCGGACGCTCCGGCGCCTCATACGCTTCATCCAGCCCGCTCACATTCCGTACCGTCCCACTACGAAACCTCCGGTAAAGCCCCACCGGGTCGCGCGCCTCGCAAACCGCCAGCGGCGCATCTACAAACACCTCCATGAACAATGCCGCATCCCCCCGCACCTGTTCCCGCCCGGCCCGGTACGGCGACATCGCCGCCACCAGCGTCACCACCCCATGCCGCGTCAGCAGCCCAGCCACAAACGCCAGCCGCCGCACATTTTCCTCGCGCCCTTCGCGGCTGAACCCGAGCCCGCCTGACAGATAGGGCCGCACCCGGTCCGCATCCAGCAGCTCCGCCTGAACGCCGCGCTCCTTGAGCGCCTCCAGCAGCGCTGCGGCCAGCGTACTCTTGCCGGACCCGCTTAACCCCGTAAACCAGACCAGCAATCCCGGTACTACCTTTGCCTCAGATGCACTCACGCAAATCCTCGCTAGCCGCATGCTACCCGACCGCCGCTGGTAAACTCTACCCTTGCCCCTCTCCTGCCGCGCCTTCGGTCTGCACATTCAGTCCGACTTCCCCCTGCCCGGCACCCAGCCCGGCAGTCAAGACCAGCTACCCGACCTCCACATCACCCACGCGAAAATCAAACCCCACCCACCCGGCCGCCACCTCGGCCCCTACACGCTCCATCCCGATGGCACCCTCGACTTCACCATGTCCTCCGGCCTCATGCGTTGCCGCATCGATCCCTCCGGCACTCACATCACCGTAGACCCCGCCCCCGGAGCCTTGCCGGAAGACGTCTCTGCCATCCTCTGCGCCACCGCCATTCCCGCTGCCCTCTGGCTGAGAGGCACGCTACTAATCCACGCCGCCGCCGTCGTCCTTCCCGACTCCTCCCGCGCCGTTGCCATCGCAGGCCCATCCGGCTCCGGCAAATCCACCCTCCTCCACGCACTCCTCCGCCAAGGCGCACGGGTCCTCACAGACGACGTCCTCGCCGTCTCCTCCACCTTCCAAGCCACCGGCCTGCCCGCCTCTATCCAGCAGCGCGACCCAGCCCCACCCCCATCCAGCACCCAACTCGAACCCCGCACCTACCTCCCCGTCCCTCCAACTTCTCAATGCTCCTCGGCCCCCCTCGCCGCCATCCTCATCCTCAACGGCACCCCAACCTCCACCCGCCTCCACGGCCCCGCAGCCCTCCAGGCCCTCCTGCGCAATCTCCACCGCCCCCGTGTCCCCGAGCTCCTTGGCCGCACCCCTGCGCTCTTCCCCCAGCTAGCCCACCTCGCCGCCCATATTCCGATATATTCATGGCATCCCACCCCAGACCACAACCTCACCGCTGCCCTCCATGCCCTCGACTAACCCCAGCCTCCCCTCGCGCATCCGCGGCCTAGCCCACTCCCCATCCGCCGTCCTCCGCAGCCTTTCCCTCGTCCTCCAACTCCTCGCCACCCTCCGCCAGCCCATCCGCCAGCGTCGCCTTCGCTCGGAGCTCCTCACCCGTCTCCGCTTCGGTCAAAGCCATTTCCAGGGCGCCACCCACACCCAGCCCAATCGCTACCCCATCCTCTTCGAGCAATGCCGCACCCTCCTCACCCCCATCCCCCAACCCCGCATCCTTTCCTTCGGCTGCTCTACCGGCGAGGAGGTCTTCACCCTCGCCAACCTCATCCCCAACGCCCACCTCCTCGGCACCGACATCAACCCCTGGTGCCTCCGCCAGGCCCAAGCCCAAAACCAAAACCCCCAAATCCAATTCCTCCACCCCACCTCCCCCGCCTTCCAGCAAGCCCCCCCCTTCGACGCCATCTTCGCCCTCGCCGTCTTCCAGCGCACAGAAAACTCCCAGGCCTCCACCCTCACCCAGGGCTTCCGCTTCGCCGACTTCGAACAAGCCCTCACCCTGCTCGACCACAGGCTCAACCCCGGCGGCATCCTCTTCATCGATCAGGCCGACTTCCGTTTCACCGACACTCACATCGCCACCCGCTACCAGCCCCTCACCTTCCCTCACAACGAGCGCCCCCGCACCCGCCCCCTATTCGACCGTCACAACACCCGCATCACCACCCAGTACACCCTCCCGCGCGCCTTCCGCAAGCTCACCGCCGCGCCACCCGAGCCCACCACCCAAATCATCGCCGGCCTCCAGAACGTCCTCACCCACCTTCCCGCCCTCGCCCCCCTCGCCCAATCCACCGCCCAGCAGGACGAGCTCGCCGACCTCCCCTACATCCTCTCCCGCCCCTCCCGCCTCCATCACAAGCCCATCCTTATCCTCCTCTTCGACCCTCCCGGCCAAATCGCCGGCGCCGTCATCCTCTACGAATTCCAATCCGTCCTGCGCGGCCTGCGTCTCTTTTCCTGCTATAGCCGACGCGGTCTCCGTACCATCTTCGCCCCCCCCACCCAGCGCGCGTCCTACGCCGCCATCGCCGCCCAGGCCCTCATCACCCGCGGCGCCCGCTTCGTCAACATCCAGATCCCCTTCGGCGACACCCCCAACACCCCGCTCCTCGCCGGCCACCTCGAGCGCACCATCCTCCCTCACCTCCACGCCCCCGCCGAATACGCCTTCCACCTCGGCGTCAAGCGTTCCCACCTCCCTCTCTACCCGGATCTGGACCGAACTCTGGCCCCCCTGGGAAGCAGCACCCGCCGCAACCTCCACCGCTATCAGCGACTCACCCTCAGCGAACTCAATTGCCTCTACCAGCCCAACGCCCAGATCGACCTCCCCACCTTCCTCGCGCTCAATCGCCAGGCCCACTACCGCGTCTCACAAAAAGTTGCCGAGTGGCGCTACCATTCCCTCACCCGCTTCCCAAACACCTTCCTCGCCGGCCTTCAGGACCCCTCCGGCCAATGGCTCTCCCTCATCGCCGGCCGCCGCAGCCACGGCGCCGTCACAATCGACTGGCAAATGAACCGCACCGGCTACAAGCGCTTCTCCCTCGCCACCGCCGCCCGCGCCTGCCTCATCCAGCACGAGTGCCGCACCGGCTCCACATCGCTGGCGCTGGAAGGCGGCGCCCTCCAGTTCTCCATCCTCGACTTCTTCACCCAGCACACCGTCGCCAACCTCGCCCTGCGCCGCCCGTCCACCCTCCTCCGCCTGCTGGAACGCATCCTCCTCCGCTTCTATCCCAAAAAATACCTCACCATCGCCTTCTCCAAACCCTGGCGCACCTGGCAGCCCGCTCCGCCTCAGCCTCTCCCCGCCCCCATCAGAATCAACGACCGCTGAGCAAACGGCGCATACACCAGCGGTGCCATGCAAGCCACTGCCAGCCCCACGCTGATGTGGTGAAGCAGCAGAAACGGCGCCATCGCCCAAAGCACATCGAACGGCAGCACAAACGGCCACAGCCGCAGATACTTCTCCCGCAGCCTCGGCGCATGCAGCAACACCGCACTCACCAGGAACACCCGCACCGGGATCAAAAGCCCCGCCGTCACCACCACTCCCAGAAACACCGCCTGCGGCCACGACACTCCCGCCAGCAACCCCTCGATCTCCCCCAGGTTCGCCAGCGCCCCCACATAGAACCCCACATACATCACCTGCAGCAGCACAAACAGCACCTCCACCGTCCTCTGCGGAACCGCCGGCAGCTCCTCCTCGGAAGCCAGAAACCTCCCCGCCGCCACCGGCTCACTCACCGCCACCATCTCCTCGACCGCTTCCCCCACCCCCTCCACCGGCGCCACAAACCTGTACCCCCGCCGCGCCAGCGTCTCCACAAACCTCGGGTTCCGCGCACTATCCCCCAGCGCCTCCCGCACCCGGTTCACCGCTGAATTCACCCCATGCTCGTAATCCACAAACGTCCCATCCGGCCACAGCTCCCGTGAAATCTCCTCCCGGCTCAGCACCTCACCCGGCCGCCGCAGCAACAGCACCAGCACCTGGAACGGCTGCACATTGACCTTCAGCCGCACCCCCTGCCTGCGCAGTTCGCCCGTCGCCTCGTCCGCCTCAAACGTTCCAAACCGATAGATCATCGCTTCGGCCAGTCTATACGCGCCTGAACCTCTGCCTCCAAACTCCTCATTCCGCAAGACTTATCCCGTGAGATTCACATGAGCTTCCATCCATTGCCCTCACCCACGTCCCGCAGGCAATCTCCAACTCATGACACGCCCCCTGCTCTTCACGCTTCTCCTCCTTGCGCTCAACTCCGCTGCCGCCCAACCTCCCGCACCAGCCCTGGCCGCCTTCGACACCTACGTCGCCCAGGCCGAACAGCACCTCACCCAGCCCCCACCCGTCGCATCGTCCACCGTCCAGCACCTTCCAACCCCCACCGTACCCGGTGCCATCCTCCATCACTGGCGTGCCACCGCCTTCGCCCCCGGCGCAACACCCGCCGCCTTCGAGCGCCTACTCCGCGACTTCAACGCCTACCCCCAACACTTCGCCCCCCAGGTCCTCGCCGCCCACTCGCTCCCCCCGCAAGGCGACACGCTCCACCTCTGGCTCCGCGTCCGCCAGCACCACGTCCTCACCGTAGTTCTAGACAGCACCTACGACGTCACCTTCACCTCCGGCGCCAGCACCTCCCGCAGCACCCGCATCTACGAGCTCGACGCCAACCAGCAACCCCTCAGCCCCCAGCAGGAACATGGCTTCCTCTGGCGCCTCAACACCTACTGGACCTGGCAGCAGCGCCCCGGCGGCCTCTTCCTCCAGGTCGAAACCATCTCCCTCAGCCGCGCCATCCCCTCCGGCCTCAACTGGCTCCTCCGCCCCTACGTAGACCAGGTCCCCCGCGAAAGCCTCGAATTCACCCTCCAATCCGCCCTCAGAGCCCTCGCCGCCCCTTCCGCCCCCACACCGCCGTCATTCTGAAGATGCTACGAAACCGCCGTCTGAAGATGCTACGAACCGCCGTCTGAAAATGCTACGAAACCGCCGTCATTCTGAGCGAAGCGAAGAATCTCCGTATTGGCTTTGGCATTTGCTTGTTCTTGCTTTTGCCTGTTCCTGCTTTTGCTGTTGCTTGTCCTTTTTTGTCATCCCGTAGGGATCTGCGTTTGCTTTTGCTTTTGTTTGTTCTTGCCGTTGTTTGCTCATAACCCCTTCAAGCCCACCCAAGGAGCCCCAAATGCCAACCACCACCTTCACCCCCGCCCCCCGCATCAACCAATCCCTCACCGCCGCCGCCGAAAAACAAGCCCTCCTCTACCTCGCCCATCACGCCCCACCATGGCTCACTTCCGACCAACTCACCCTCCTCGGTCTCGCCGCCCAGATCGCCGCCGGCCTCTGCTACGCCCTCGCCCGCGCCCACCCCCTCGCCCTCCTCGGCGTCATCCTCGCCCTCGTCCTAAACTGGCTCGGCGACAGTCTTGACGGCACCCTCGCCCGCGTCCGCAACCAGCAGCGCCCCCGCTTCGGCTTCTACGCAGACCACATCGTCGACCTCTTCGGCACCATCGCCCTCATGACCGGCCTAGCCCTCTCCGGCTTCCTTCACCCGGTGGTCGCCATCGCCATGCTGGTCGCCTTCCTCCTCCTCGCCGCCGAAAGCTACCTCGCCACCTACACTCTCGGCCGCTTCCAGCTCTCGCAAGGACTCTTCGGCCCCACCGAGCTCCGCCTCCTCCTCATCGCCGGCAACCTCGCCCTCCTGCGCAACCCATTCTGCACCATTCTCCACCAACGCCTCCTCCTCTTCGACATCGCCGGCACCCTCGGCGCGCTCGGCATGTTCGCCACCGCCATCCTCACCACCTGCCGCCACACCGCCCAGCTCTCCCGCGAGGAGCCGTTACCATGACCACCTTCCAACGCTTCGCCCGCTTCTCCGGAGTCGGCCTCCTCGGCACCGCCCTCCAGCTCCTGACCCTCGCCGCCCTCACCCGCGCCTTCCCCACCCACTACCTCCTCGCCTCCGCCGTAGCCCTGGAGCTAACCCTGCTCCACAACTTCCTCTGGCACCTCCGCTACACCTGGCCCGACCGCACCCGCACCCAGATCCCCCAGGCTTGCCTCCGCTTCCACCTCACCAACGGCCTCATCTCTCTAGTGGGCAACCTCACCCTCATAGGCATCCTCGTCCATCACGCCCACCTCCCACCCGTCCTCGCCAACCTGATCGCCATCGCGGTCTGCTCTATCGCCAACTTCCACCTCAGCCACCGTTGGACCTTCCAACCCACACACACTCACCAGGAAAAGTGCCTGCCCAAAAACGGTGCAACTCTCCAACCCAGCAAATCACACCTAAACCCAATGCAATGAATATTTTGCCGCAAAGCACCGGGGGGGGGCAGGCAAGCACGAATGCCCCTCCCCAACACCTAAGTCCCACAGAACGTAGCAGTCACCCTCTCTTCCACCCTAGCCGGCACACCATACCGCGCAAACTCCCCGTCCAGTTCAAACGGCCGGGCAGTCACCCCCACCATCTCCCGAAAAGGCCCGAAGTCTCCCGCCTCCCCAGCCGCGATCACCGCCGCCACCAGATGGTTCCGCGGAATCACCACCGGATTCACCGCCCGCAACCCCGCCACCGAAGCCCCACCCAGCTTCCCTCGCCACCGCCGCTCCCAGTCATCAAACGCAGCGGAGCCAAACAGCTCCCCCGCCACCCCATCCCCCAGCCGCCGAAACCCCAGCGTAAAATCCACCCCACCCGCAGCCATCAGGCCCAGCAACTCCTCCCCCAGCCCGTCATCCCCCGCCTCCAACCCGAGCTTCCGCCGCAAACCCGCCCCCCGAGCCGCCTCGTACTCCGGCCCAAACGCCCCCAGCGCTTCGTTCGCCGCCGCAATCGCCCCCTCCTCGCTCCCTTCCTCCTCCGCCAGCAGTCCCAGCAGCGCCTCCGCCAGTCGCGCCAGGTTCCAGTGCGCCGCCCCCGGCTGGTTCCCATACCCATACCGCCCCAGCTGGTCGATCGAGCTGAAAACCGCCTCCGGATCATAAGCCTCCAGAAACGCACAAGGCCCATAGTCCAACGTCTCGCCACTGATCGAAGTATTGTCCGTATTCATCACCCCATGCACAAACCCCAGCAGCATCCACTGCGCCACCAGCCGCGCATGCCGCCCAATCACCCCATCCAGCAGCGCCCGATAAGGCTTCCCCACCCCCGCCACCTCCGCATAATGCCGCGCAATCGCATAGTCCGCCAGCGCCCGCACTCCCTCCAGATCCTGCTTCGCCGCAAAGTACTGAAACGTCCCCACTCGCAGATGACTCGCCGCGACCCGCGTCAATACCGCCCCGGGCAGCATCCTGTCCCGCACCACCCGTTCCCCGGTTGTCACGGCCGCCAGCGCCCGCGTCGTCGGCACCCCCAGCGCCGCCATCGCCTCGCTTACGATGTACTCCCGCAGCACCGGCCCCAGTGCCGCCCGCCCATCTCCCCTGCGCGAGAACGGCGTAGGCCCGGCACCCTTCAACTGCACGTCATATCGCTTCCCATCCACCCCCACCACTTCCCCCAGCAAATTCGCTCGCCCGTCCCCCAGCAGCACGAAATGCCCAAACTGGTGCCCCGCATACGCCATCGCCAGCGGCTCAGAACCCTCCGCGACAGCATTCCCCGCCAGCACCGCAACACCCTCCGCACTAGCCAGCTCCGCAGGATCGAGCCTCAGCGCCCGCGCCAAAGCCGCATTCACCTCGATCAACCCCGGCCCAGCCACCACCGTCGGCAAAACCCGCTGATAGAACTTGCCCCCCAGTCGCGCATACGAATTATCAAACCCGAACCGAACTCCCGCGTCACCCATACCTCATTCTAAAGCGTCACTTGATAACGTAATCTTCATACGCAACCCCCAAGGAGCCCCATGCCCCCCGTCCCACCGTACGACCTCATCATCATCGGCTCCGGCCAGGCCGGCAACCCGCTCGCCGACGCCTTCCACGCCGCCGGCAAGCGCGTAGCCCTCATCGAGAGGGCCGACGTAGGCGGCACCTGCGTCAACACCGGCTGCACCCCCACCAAGACCATGGTCGCCTCCGCTGAAGTCGCCTCCCTCGCCAACCGCGCCGCCGAGTACGGCATCCACACTGCCGCCGTTTCCGCCGACCTCAAAGCCGTCGTCGCCCGCAAGCAGGCCATCGTCGATACCTCCCGCCACAACAACGAAAAGCGCTTCACTCAGGGCATCGATCTCTACCGCGGCACTGCCGCCTTCACCGCCCCCAAAGCCATCACCGTAGCCCTCAACGCCGGCGGCACCCAAGCCCTCACCGCGGACCTCCTCGTCATCGACACCGGCCTCTCCTCCACCACGCCCAGAATCCCCGGCATCGACACCATCCCCTACCTCGACAACGCCTCCATCATGCAGCTTGACCAGCTCCCTGCCCATCTGCTCATCCTCGGCGGCGGCTATATCGGCCTCGAGTTCGCCCAGATGTTCCGCCGCTTCGGCTCGCAGGTCACCGTCATCCAGGACTCCCCCCGCATCCTCCCCCATGAAGACCCCGACATCACCGAAGCCATCACCCAGATCCTCCGCGACGACGGCATCACCATCCTGCTCGACACCAAAGCCACCGCCATCGCCGCCACGCCCACCAGCCTCACCCTCACCTGCGACAACCACCAGACCCTCACCGCCACCCACCTCCTCGTAGCCGCGGGCCGCCACCCCAACACCCAGGCCCTCAACCTGCCCGCTGCAGGCATCGCCACAGATCCCAAAGGCTTCATCCAGGTAGACGACCGCCTCCAGACCTCCGTCCCCGGCATCTACGCCACCGGCGACGTCAAGGGCGGCCCCGCCTTCACCCACATCGCCTACGACGACTACCGCATCCTCAAAGCCAATCTGCTCGAGGGCGGCTCCCGCACGACCACCGGCCGCCCCGTCCCCTACTGCGTCTTCATCGACCCCGAGCTAGGCCGCATCGGCCTCTCCGAAACCGAGGCGCACAAAGCCAACATCCCCTACGAACTCGCCAAGATTCCCATGTCCCGCGTAGCCCGCGCCACGGAGACCGGCCAGACCCGCGGCTTCCTCAAGGCGCTCGTCGACCCCGCCACCCACCAGATCCTCGGTGCCGCCATCCTCGGCGCACAAGGAGGAGAGATCATGGCCATGCTCCAGATCGCCATGATGGGCCGCATCCCGTACCCCGACCTCCGCGACGCCATCTTCGCCCACCCCACCTACGCCGAATCCCTCAACTCCCTCTTCACCAGCCTGGACTGATCGGACCAGAACCACAGTAGATACATTGTTTACCATTTATCCACACAAGATGTAGTGGCAGTGCCCCGCCCGGACACGCTATAGTCAGTTCATTCCACGGTTCCTTGGATTCACCTCCAAAGATGAAAAGGGAAGCCGGTGTAACTCCGGAACTGCCCCGCAGCGGTAAGCAGGTACGAACGCCGAAACGACACTGGGCACAACTGCCTGGGAAGTCCGGCAAGTAGGTTTGACCCTGCAGAGTCCGAAGACCTGCCTTGGAAATAATTTGCTAGCGCCTCCGAGGGGATGCGAGGTGGCAGAGTTCGTCGTTCGCCCGGGCACGCCCCGGTGCAGCGTCTTCTCTGCTGCAACGCCACACTTCTCAGGCCAAGGAGAATGCACGTGGCCGCAACCGCACTTCCTGATCTCGACACCCCCCTTCAGGTCCCGCCCTCCTTTCTTGCCGGCGCCCACACCGCTACCGATGGCTTCCAGGTCATCCGCCGCAGCGGCTCCCTCTCCACCTTCGACGCGGCAAAAATCGCCAACGCCATCACCAAGGCCTTCATCGCCGTCGAAGGCACCGCCGCCACCAGCTCCCGGCGCATCCATGACGCCGTCGCCGAGCTCACCGGCCAGATCGTCGAAGCCCTCTCCGGCCGCGCCGACAAGGCCCGCGCCCTCCACATTGAAGACATTCAGGACCAGGTCGAGCTTGCCCTTATGCGTTCCGGCGAGCACAAGGTAGCCCGCGCCTACGTCCTCTACCGCGCCGAACGCGCCGAGCAGCGCCGCCTTCGCGCCGACGTCGTCATTCAGTCCGTCCCCACCCTCACCGTCCGCCTGGCCAATGGCCAGACCGCGCCGCTCGATGAAGCCCGCCTCCAGCGCGAGCTCGACATCGCCTGCAAGGGCCTGGACGGCGTAAGCTCCGACGCCGTCATGTCCGAAGTCCGCCGCAATCTGTACGACGGCATCCTCGAAAACGAAGTCGGCCTCGCCCAGACCATGGCCGCCCGCACCCTTGTCGAGCAGGAGCCCAACTACGCCTACGTCAGCGCTAGGCTCCTCATCAACATCCTCCGCGATGAAGCCCTCGGCTTCGTCCTCCCCGCCGCCGTCGAACCCATGCGCCGCGCCGTCGTCATCGACTACACCGACTACTTTCCCGCTTACATCCGCAAAGCCATCGCGCTTGAAATCGTAGACAAGGAACTAGGCCTCTTCGACCTCCCCCGCATGGCCGCCGCCCTCGACGCAAGCCGCGACGGCATCTTCCAGTTCCTCGGCCTCCAGACCCTCTACGATCGCTACTTCCTCCACGAAGGTGGCATCCGCTTCGAGCTCCCCCAGGCCTTTTTCATGCGCGTCGCCATGGGCCTCGCCGTCCGTGAAATCGATCGCGAAGCCAAAGCCATCGAGTTCTACCAGCTCCTCTCCAGCTTCGATTTCATGTGCTCCACCCCCACCCTCTTCAACGCCGGCACCCTCCGCCCCCAGCTCTCGTCCTGTTTCCTCACCACCATTGAAGACGACCTCGCCGGCATCTTCAAAGCCATCAAGGACAACGCCCTCCTCTCCAAATACGCCGGCGGCCTCGGCAACGACTGGAGCAACGTCCGCGGCCTCGGCTCGCGCATCAAGGGCACCAACGGCCAGTCCCAGGGCCTCGTCCCCTTCCTCAAGGTCGCCAACGACACCGCCATTGCCGTCAACCAGGGTGGCAAGCGCAAAGGCGCCGTCTGCGGCTACCTCGAAACCTGGCACATCGACATCGAAGAATTTCTCGATCTCCGCAAAAACACCGGCGATGACCGCCGCCGCACCCACGACATGAACACCGCCAACTGGGTCCCCGATCTCTTCATGCAGCGTGTCGAAGAAGACGGCCAATGGACCCTCTTCTCGCCCGACGAAGTCCCCGACCTCCACGACCTCTATGGCCAGGCCTTCGTCGACCGCTACACCGCCTGCGAGGCCCGCGCCGCCCAGGGCCTCATGCGCGTCTCCCGCACCGTCAAGGCCGTCGACCTCTGGCGCAAGATGCTCACGATGATCTTTGAAACCGGCCACCCCTGGATCACCTTCAAAGACCCCTGCAACCTCCGCTCGCCGCAGCAGCACATCGGCGTCGTCCACTCCTCCAACCTCTGCACGGAGATCACGCTCAACACCTCCCCGCAGGAAATCGCCGTCTGCAACCTTGGCTCCATCAATCTCGCCAACCACATGACCGAGTCCGGTCTCGATCAGGCCCGCCTCAAGCGCACCGTCCACACCGCCATGCGCATGCTGGACAACGTCATCGACATCAACTTCTACACCGTCCCCGAGGCCCGCGCCTCCAACCTCCGCCACCGCCCCGTCGGTCTCGGCATCATGGGCTACCAGGACGCTCTCTACAAACTGCGCATCCCCTTCACCTCGCCCGAGGCCGTCCGCTTCGCTGATGAAAGCATGGAACGAATCAGCTACGAAGCCATCTCCGCCTCGGTCGATCTCGCCGAAGAGCGCGGCCGTTATCCCAGCTTCGCCGGCTCCCTCTGGTCCCAGGGCATCCTCCCCGTGGACTCCGTGCAGCTCCTCCAGGACACCCGCACCCACACCCTCACCGTAGACCGCTCCTCCACCCTCGACTGGTCCACCCTCCGCCGGCGCGTCCAGACCTCCGGCATGCGCAACTCCAATACCCTCGCCATCGCCCCCACCGCCACCATCTCCAACATCTGCGGCGTCACCCAATCCATCGAGCCCACCTACCAGAACCTCTTCGTCAAATCCAACATGTCCGGCGATTTCACCGTCGTCAACGCCTCGCTCGTCAACGATCTCAAAGCCCTCGGCCTCTGGGACGACGTCATGATCTCCGACCTCAAGTACTTCGACGGCTCGCTCGGCTCCATCGACCGCGTCCCCGACTCCCTCAAGCGCCTTTATGCCACCTCCTTTGAGGTCGAACCCACCTGGCTCATCCAGGCCGCCGCCTGCCGCCAGAAGTGGATCGATCAGGCTCAGTCCCTCAACCTCTACATCGATCAGCCCAGCGGCAAGAAGCTCGACAATCTCTACCGCGAAGCCTGGCACGCTGGCCTCAAAACCACCTACTACCTCCGTTCCCGCTCCGCCACCCACGTAGAAAAATCCACCGTCAAGCGCACCGATGGCAAACTCAACGCCGTAGCCGTCACCTCCGCCATCGTCTGCGATATGACCGACCCAACCTGCGAGGCCTGCCAGTAGGCAGAGAAAGATCCACACCATGCTTACCTGGAACGAAGTCGAAGAAACCATCGCCCCCATCCTCGCAACTCCGATCCTCAATGCAAAGCCAGCGCCCGTCCTCGCCCCCGCACCGGCCCACGTCGACCCAACCCTCCAGGGCAGCCGCGTCCGCGTCGACGAAAAGGCCATGATCAACTGCCGCGCCGACGTCAACCAGCTCCTCCCGCTGAAATACAAATGGGCCTGGGAGAAATATCTCGGCGGCTGCAACAACCACTGGATGCCCACCGAGGTCTCCATGCAGGCCGATATCGCTCTCTGGAAATCCCCCACCGGCCTCAGCCCGGACGAGCGCCGCGCCATCAAGCGCAATCTCGGCTTCTTCGCCGCCTCAGAATCCCTCGTCGCCAACAACATCGTCCTCGCCATCTACCGCCACCTCACTAACCCTGAGTGCCGCCAATATCTCCTCCGCCAGGCCTTTGAAGAGGCCGTCCACACCCACACCTTCCAGTACATCGTAGAAAGCCTCGGCCTCGACGAGGGCGAGCTCTTCAATATGTACCGCGAAGTCCCCTCCATCACCGCCAAAGCCGCCTGGGCCATCAAGTACACCCAATCCCTCTCCGACCCTACCTTCGCCACCGGCACCCAGACCAACGACCGCGCCTTCCTCCGCGACCTCATCGCCTTCTACGTCGTCTTTGAAGGCATGTGGTTCTACACCGGCTTCGCCCAGATCCTCTCCCTCGGCCGCCGCAACAAGATGGTCGGCATCGCCGAGCAATACCAGTACATCCTCCGCGACGAGTCCATCCACCTCAACTTCGGCATCGACGTGATCAACCAGATCAAAGCCGAAAACCCCCACCTCTGGAGCCCCGAGTTCCAGGAAGAAGTCAGCAACATGCTCCGCTCCGCCGCCGAGCTTGAAGCCGCCTACGGCCGCGACACCATGCCCAACGGCTTCCTCGGCCTCGGCCCCGGCCTCTGCGAGCAGTACATGCACTTCATCGCCAACCGCCGCTGCGCCCAGATCGGCCTCGCCCCCGTCTTCCCCGAAACCGAAAACCCCTTCCCCTGGATGAGCGAAGCCATGGACCTCAAGAAGGAGAAAAACTTCTTCGAAACCCGCGTCATCGAGTACCAGACCGGCGGCTCCCTAGGTTGGGACTAGGTTCGCATTCTCGTAGATCAAGCTTTGCCTGACTAACGTGCAGCTTCAGGCCTCTCAAACCGGTCTCGCTCTGCGGATTAGCGTGGGGCTTTAGCCCCACGACAAACATGGAGGGAGGGGTGGGGCTTTAGCCCCGGGTCCTTCGTTCCCATCACCGGACGCCATAGGGCTCGCCAGACTCCACAAAGCCCACATGGTAAGATAGACAGGTTCGGCGGAAATCACGCCTCAGATCATTCACCCAGAAGAAGATAAAGACATGACTTTCCTGCTCTACCTCCTCATCGTCCTCCACGTCATCATCAGCCTCTTCCTCATCGGCGTCGTCCTGCTCCAGACCGGTAAATCCGCTGACCTCGCCGGAGCCTTCGGCGGCCAGGGTTCGCAGACTGCCTTCGGCCCGCGCGGAGCCGCCAACCTCCTCACCAAGCTCACCAGCTACGCAGCCATCTTCTTTATGCTGACCAGCATTGGCCTGACCATCATCCTCTCCCGCACCAGCGGTTCCGAGCATTCGGTCCTCTCCGGCACCAAAACCACCCAGAGCGCTCCAGTCAAGAAGTAGCCCCTCTCTATCCCGACCCAGCGCAGACCCCAGCGGTCTGCGTTTTTTCATGCACTCGAGGTGAATAATGATCCGCGAAACCTTCCCCGTCGGCCCTCTCCAGTGCAACTGCACCATCCTCGGTGACGAAACCTCCCATGAAGCCATCGTCATCGACCCCGGCGCCGACATCCCCCAAATCCTCGTCCTGCTCGCCCGCCACGCCCTCACCGTCAAGCAAATCCTCATCACCCACGCCCACATCGATCACATTGCGGGCGCGCAACAACTCAAAGCCATCACCGGCGCCCCCATCCTCTACAACCAGGCCGACCTCCCCCTCGTCGCCATCATGGACGAGCAGGCAGACTGGCTAGGCGTCCCCGTCCCCGACGTCGCCCCACCCGACGACGACCTCTCCGACGGCAAATCCGTCCACATCCACGGCCTCACCGCCGAAGTCATCGCCACTCCCGGCCACACCCCCGGCAGCATCTGCCTCCACATCCCAACCCACTCCCTCCTCTTCGCTGGCGACACCCTCTTCGCCGGAACAGTCGGCCGCACCGACCTCCCCGGCGGCTCTATGCCGACCCTCCTGCGCTCCATTCACCAACGCCTCCTCCCGCTCCCAGACGCAACAATCGTCATCGCCGGCCACGGCGTCTCCACGACTATTGCAACGGAACGCATCACGAACCCCTATCTCTCAACGCGCTAACTAATTCCTAATGAACCACATACAGACTGTCACTCATCCAAAACTTAAGCCGCAACCCGCAACTAGTAATCAAAAAGGTTCATCCAGCCGTTGAGCTTCTCCACCCCCGCCCGCATCACAGCCAGCGGTAAAATCCCACTCACCACCAGATACCGAGAGCCCAGCCCATAGAACTCACCCGGATGCACCACCACCCCCGCTTCCCTCACCAGCACCTCGGCCGAAACCTCCCGGCGTGCTCTTAGTACCACGCTCCACCCCGCCTCGACCGCCAGCATCTCAAACCCGTCCAGACGCACAAGCTCCTCCAGATTCTCCCTCACCCGCCCCAAAATCTGCCCCTGCACCGCTTCCCTGCCCATTAGCCACCTCTCCAGCGCAAGCTGCGAGGGCGCATTGACCGACAGAAACGTATCCGCCACGATCTCCAGCCGCCCCAGCGCCTCCTCCCTCCCCGGCCCCAGCGCGACCAGCCAACCCACCTTCATCTGCGGCAACGCCGCCACCTTGCTCAACCCGCTCACCACAAATTTCAGGCACCCGTGACTCCCCTCCGTAAAGCTCCTCACCCTCCCCGCCAGCCCATAATCCAGAAACACCTCATCTACTATCAAAGCCAGTCCCCGCCCCGCACAAAACTCCTCCAGCCTCTCCCGTTCAGCGTCCGAGGTCACATGCCCCGTCGGATTATTGGGATGCACTAGCAGCACCGCTCGCGTTCTGACCGTCACCCGCCGTTCCAGCTCCGCAAAGTCGATCCACCACCCAAAATCCTGAAACAACGGATAGCTCACCAACCGCACATCATCCAGATCAGCCAGAAAATCGAACAGCGGATAGCTCGGTGAAGCCACCAGCACCTCATCGCCCGCGTCGCAAAGCACCCGGAACAAAAAGCTGTAAGCCTCGCTCGTACTCGTCGTCAGCACCACCGCATCCGCATCCACCCGCCCCTCGTAATACCCTGCGACCGCCTCCCGCGCCACCCGCATCCCCCGCGCATCCGCCCCATAGGTCAGCGCCCGCCCATCCTGCAAAGCCCCCAGCACCTCCGGTCCATAGTTGAACCCACAAACCGTCGGGTTAGAAACCGTCAGATCTACCAGTCCCGGCCCGGCCTCGCGCACCGCCCGCGCCAGCCCACCCTCACCCCTGTCCCAACCCGTCCGTCTGGAAAAGCCCATCGTATTAAGATAGCCCCATGCCCACACCCATCCAAGCCGTGCTCTTCGACTACGGCCAGGTCCTCACCCTCCCCCCCGACCCCACCGCCTGGGCCGACATGCTCGCCATCACCGCCCTTCCCCACGCCCCCTACGAGACCGCCTACTGGCACCCTCGCCACGACTACGACCGCGGCACCCACACCGGCTCCGCCTATTTCGCCGCCGTTGGCCGCCACGCCGGCCTCACCCTCACCCCCGCCCAGATCGCCGCTCTCCTCGCAGCCGACACCACCCTCTGGACCCGCCCGAACCAACCCATGATCGACTTCGCCGCCCGGCTCCAGGCCGCCGCCACCCCCACCGGCATCCTTTCCAATCTCGGCGATGAAATGACCGCCGGCGTCCTCCGCACCTTCCCCTGGCTATCCGCCTTTACCCATTGCACATGGTCCCACGCCCTCAACCTCGCCAAGCCCGAACCCGCCATTTACCGCCACGCCGCCCAGGGCCTCCACACCCCACCCGCCAACATCCTCTTCATTGACGACCGCGAAGACAACATAGCCGGTGCCCAGCTCGCCGGCTTCCAGACCATCCGCTACACCACCCAACCAGCTTTTGAGGCCGAGCTCGCCGCCCGCAACCTCAACACTTTATGGCTCACCGGCCGCCAGTAACAGTACGCAATTCCCATTCCGACACGTACAATCACCCGTAGTTTCAATTAGGCTGCCCGAGCATTCATAAAGCGGCGCTCCAACATGGATAGTGAGGACAGGCTGCAACCTGAGCAACGCCGCAGCCACAGGAACCCATGATGATTCGATTCACCCAGTGCCTGCTCGTAGCCCTCCTCTGCCTCTGCCCCTTCGCCACCGCCCAGAACACCCAGCAACTCATCTTCGCCGGCCTCCGTAGCGTCGCGCAGCAGGGCCAGATCAACGCCGTCCAGACTGACGCCTCCGGCAACCTCTACCTCCTCATCAATCAGGGCGACGGCGTCCGCCTCCTCAAAACCGACCCCACCGCCACCAACATCCTCGCCCAGTCCCTCCTCGGCTCCAAGGGCGATATCGGCCTCGCCATGGCCCAGGACCCCGCCGGCAACCTCTACATCACCGGCACGACCACCTCCACCACCCTCACCGCCACCACCGGCTCCGCGGTCCCCAACCGGACCGACACCTCCACGCAATCCTTCGTAGCCAAATACACCGCCGCCCTCACCAACGTCTTCGTCACCTTCACCGGCGGCAGCAAGATCGCGGCCTCCGGTATCTCCGCCACAGCCGACTCCGTGTTCGTCACCGGCGTCACCTATGCGACAAACCTTCCCGTCACCGCCAACGGCATCCAGCAAACCCCCGCCTCCGGCTCCTCCGCCAACGGCTTCATCGAGCGCTTCAGCGCCACCGGCACCACCCTCGTCTACGCCACCTACCTCACCGGCGCCAACGGCGACACCAACCCCACAGCCATCCTCGCCGACGCCTCCGACAACGCCTACATCACCGGTTCCACCTCCGCCACCGGCTTCCCCACCATTGCCGCCCTCGTCCCGGCCGTCCTCTCCAACCCGTCCGGCTTCCTCACCAAACTCACCCCCGCCGGCGACGCCATCACCTTCTCCACCTTCATCCCCGGCCCCGGCCTCACCAGCATCGCGCTTGACAGCTCCGCCCAGAACCTCCTCCTCACCGGCTCCGTTGCCCTCGGCCAGTTCCCCATCGACACCGCCCAATCCCCCATCGCCACCACCCAGTACCAGTCCCTCCTCCGCATCTCCCTCGATGGCACGACCGTCCGCAACGGCACCCTCCTCACCCCCGGCACCACGTCTTTCGTCACCCCGGTCGCCGCCGGCGGAGCCTGGATCACCACCGCCCTCACCTCGCCCCTCTTCCCCATCGCCCCCCTCGCCGCCACCGGTACCATCGCCGCCGAGCACCTCACCGCCGCCTTCGCCGTCGACCAGACCGCCCGCTTTGGCGGCACGCCCAACCAAAGCGCCGCCTACGCCAGCCTCCCCGCCATCCCCACCTCCCTCGCCGTCGATCCCTCCTCGAACCTCCTCATCGCCGGTGCTATCCAGCCCACCGCCAGCGCGAGCCTCCTCCCCACCGAGACCTACGACCTCCCCCTCCGCAACGCCCCCACCACCGCCTTCCCCTCGACCACCACCTCCACCGCCCAGCCCTCCGGATCCTGCAACGGCAGCGCCTGCGCCGGCTCCGCAGCCTACCTCGCCAAGCTAAGCCCCACCCCCGCCGCCGCCCTGTCCCTCTCCGTCGCCGATGCCCCCTTCCTCGTCCTCCGCAACCTCGGCTCCTCCCCAGCCACCGCCCTTACCCTCACCAGCACCGGCTCCGCCATCACCTCCAACTGTCCCACCATCCTCGCCCCCGGCGCCGAGTGCGACGCCCTCCTCACAAACACCACCGCCGGCACCGTCACCGCAGCCTCCTCCACCGACAGCCAGACCGCGGCCATCCCCGCCTACAAAGCCCCCACCGCCACCATCGTCTTCTACCCTAAGGAACTCGATTTCGGCATCCAGACCAGCACCAGCGCACCCGCCCAGCGCACCATCACCGTCACCAACCTCGGCACCACCAGCCAGACCTTCGCCTCCATCATCGACAGCAACTCCAAAACAGCCTCTCCCTTCACCGAGCTCTCCAGCGACTGCACCCTCAACAACGCCATCACCAGCAAAGTCCTCGCCCCCGGCGGCACCTGCCACATCACCCTCGGTCTCACCGCCTACGCCGCCGCCACCAGCGATGGCCCCCTCACCGCCAACTGGCTCATCGGCACCCGCGACGTAGCCCTCACCGGCTTCTCCCAGGCCGCCAGCCTCAGCCCCTCCGCCACAGAGATCGACTTCGGCACCCAATACACCAACGGTCTCCGCCTCCCACGCTACCTCTTCCTGTCGAACGCCAGCGCCGCCTCCATCACCCACGCCGCCCTCACCCTCCCCACCGGCTCCCCCTTCACCCTTACCGACACCTGCCCCTCCACTCTTCTCTCCGCCTCCATCTGCCGCATCCGCATCGACTACCTCGCCCCCACCACCACCTCCACCGACTCCGCCACCCTCGCCCTCGACCAGGGCATCTCCGTCCTCCTCACCGGCAAGACCCTCCCCCCGCATGGCGTCATCGGCACCACCGTTAACCCCAACCTCGCCGTCACTCCCACCTCCATCACCTTCGCCAACACCGTACCCGTCACCTCCGCCTCCACTGAAAACCAGACCGTCACGATCTACAACACCGGCCCCACCCCCTTCACCCTCGCCCTCGCCCTCTCCGGCGATTTCACCGACGTCACCAGCTGCCCCGCCACCCTTCCCGGCAACTCCTCCTGCGCCGTAGCCCTCACCTTCGTCCCTTCGCAACCCGGTCTCCGCCAGGGCCTGCTCGCCATCACCGCCGGCACCGGCACCAGCCCCGCCTACGTCAACATCTCCGCCACCGCCACATCCATCCTCCCCGCCAACAACGGAACCCTGAACCTCGGCAACACCCCCATCGGCCAGCCCACCGTCCAGTTCTACAAGATCTCCCAACCCTTCAATACTGTCACCGCCACCACCACCGGCCCCTACACTGCCACCCTCATCGAAGACACCGGCTACGGCCCCGGCCAGCCCCCCGCCTCCGCCTACAGCACTACCGCCTCCGGCTCCTGCCACAACTGCTACCTCGCCGTCCGCTTCACCCCAACCGCCGCCGGCACCCAAACCGGCACCCTCACCCTCACTTCCTCCGGTGGAGGCTCCGCCTACATCCTCACCCTCACCGGCACCGGCACCGCCCTCACCGGCCTCATCCTTTCCCCCACCACGCAGAATTTCGGCCCCATCCCCGTCCATAGCACAAGCGGCACCATCCCCTTCACCCTCACCAATCTCACCGGCGCCTCGTCTGTCCTCACCGCCCCCACCACGACCGGCGACTACTCCATCCCCTCCCAGACCTGTGCCGGAACCCTCGCCACCGGCTCCTCCTGCACCATCCAGGTCGCCTTCGACCCCACCGCCACCGGCACCCGCCCCGGCACCCTCACCCTCTCGACCGTCTCCGCCACACTCACCGGCACCGGCTCACCTGATCCCGGCATCTCTCTGAACCCCACCGCCCTCACCTTCTCAAACCCCACCACCCAGCAAGCCGTCACCGTCACCAACACCGGGAGCACCACCGTCCAGGTCGCCACCCCCACCACCTCGACCGCCCAGTTCGCCTCCACCTCCACCTGCACCACCCTCGCCCCCGCCGCCTCCTGCACCATCGCCGTCACCTTCCACCCCGCCGCCGCAACCGCAACCGACACCCTCGCCATCCCCATCGGCACCACCACCTACACCGTCTCGCTCATCGGCACCTATACCGCCTCCTCCGCCGGCCTGGTCGTCAACCCCGGCGTCGCCAACTACGGCCCCCAGCCTGTCTTCACCCAATCCTCTCCCCGCAACTTCACCATCACCAACGCCACCAACACCACCCAACCCCTCAACGTCATCATCCCGCGCCAGTATGTGCTCGTCGGCCAGCCCTGCACCACCCTCGCTCCCGGCGCCACCTGCACCTTCACCGTAGCTTTCCTGCCCCTCACCAACGGCGACGCCCCCGGCTCCATCGTCGTCCAGTCCGGCACCCTCTCCACCATTGCCTACGCGGAAGCCTACGGCATCGGCTCCGGCTCGCTCACCCTTACCGGCGGCCTCATCGTAAACGGCTCCTTCAACTTCGGCCAGGTCACCTCCGGCCAGACCACCACCCAGACCTTCACCGCCACCAATACCTCAAACAACGCCATCACCATTCGCCGCGTCACCAGCCCCCCACCATTCCTCTCAACGACCACCTGCGGAGCGACCCTCGCCCCCGCCGCCACCTGCACCATCACCGTCACCTACACCCCTCTCAACCAGGTCACCACCGGCACCGCCTCCCCCACCAGCAACACAGACGCCGGCACCCTCACCATTGAAAGCGACGCCGCCTCCAGCCCCACCCTCCTCAACCTCACCGGCCAGGCCGGACCCACCCAGGTCACCAGCCCCGCCAACACCGGCCCTCTCGCCACCTTCACCCTCTCGCAGGGTTCCCTCACCTTCGCCACCACCACCGTCGGCAACCCTACCGCCGCCCAGACCGTCACCCTCACCAACACCGGCAACGTAAACCTAACCCTCCGCGCCCTTGGCACCACCACCGACTTCACCGCCACCTCCAACTGCACAACCCTCACCCCCGGCGCCTCCTGCACCCTGTCGATCACCAGCACCCCACAAACCGCCGGCACCCACATCGCCTCGCTGGAGATCGCCTCCACCGCCGCCACCTCGCTCGAATTCATCTCTCTCAGCTCCACCGCCAACCCATCCCCCCTTACCCTCAACCCCACCGCCCTGAACTTCGGCTCCGTTATCGTCGCCACCCCCTCCACCCTTCCGCTCCAGCTCACCAACACCGGCGCCACCCCCATCACCTTCACCTCCATCACCGCGTCCGGCGACTACTCCGCCGCTCCCGGCTCCTGTCCCACCGCACTTGTACCCGGCCAAAGCTGCACCCTCCAGGTCACCTTCACCCCTACCACCACCGGCTCCCGTCCCGGCACCCTCTCGATAGCCTCCACCGCCTCCGCCACCCCCATCACCGCCACCCTCACCGGCATCGGCATCCAGTCGCAACTCGTCGTCACCCCCACCGCCCTCGCCTTCGGCCCGCTTGTTCTTGGCGCCTCCGCCAATCTCTCCCTCACCCTCACCAACAACGGCTCCGCCCCCATCACCGCCCTCACCCTCAAGCCCACCGGCGACTACGCCGTCACCCTCCCATGTCCCGCCACCCTCGCCCCAGCCGCCACCTGCACCGCCCAGATCACCTTCACCCCTACCTCCGTCGGTGCCCGCCCCGGCACCCTCGACATCACCAGTTCCGACCCCTCATCCCCCCTCGCCATCCCCCTTACCGGCACCGGCATCCTTGCAGGCTCCTTCACTCTCACCGTCAACGGAGCCGCCTCCGCCTCCGTTTCCGTCCAAAGCGGCAAACCCGCCACCTACACCCTCACCCTCACGCCCACTGGCTCCTTCGCCGGAGCAGTCGCCCTCACCTGCGCCCCCATCCAGCCCGCCCAGTTCGCGACCTGCTCCCTCTCGCCGTCGTCCTTCACCCTGGCCGGCACCCCCCAGACCGCCACCGCCACCATCAACACCATCACCTCCGTCGGCGGCAACGTCTCCTTCGCCCACACCACCGCCTTCCTCTACCTTCTCCCCGGCGTCCTCCTCCTCTACAAACGACGCCGCCTCATCCCCGCCCTCGCCCTGTTCTTCCTCACCCTCACCCTGACTACCATAGGCTGCGGCAGCTCGAACTCAGGCGACTTCGACGCCCGCTACACACCCCCCGGCACCTACCAATACCAAGTCACCGCCACCAGCACCTCCGGCGTCCAGATCACCCAGACCGTCACCCTCAACCTGACCGTTACCTCTCGCTAAGCCCTACGTTCCCACCCCAACCTCCACCGGCACCTGCTCCACTATCTCCAGGTCGAACCCCTGCAAAGCCGGCACATGCATCGGCGCATTGGTAATCAGCCGTATCTTGCGAATCCCCAGGTCCGCCATGATCTGCCCCCCCAGCCCAATCTGCCGCAGCGTCCGGTGCCCCGGATCATCCGACCGCTCCCGCAACCGCTGATCGCGTTGCAAAACAATCCTCGCTGGGTCCACCTTCTTGTCGATCCCAAACCCCCGCATCCCGTTATGCAAATAAACCAGCGCCCCCCGCCCTGCCTCCGCAATCATTCGCAGCGACCCCTCCAGCACCGTCCGATCCCCAAAAACATCCTCCGCCAACGAGTGCGTCTGCACCCTCACCAACACCGGCGCCCCCGTTGTCACATCCCCCCGCACCAGCGCCACATGCGACTCCCCACCCTCCACCTCGTTCTCATAAGCGATCATCCTGAACTCGCCAAACGCCGTTTCGACCACCGTCTCCGCCACCCGCCGAATATACTTCTCATGCTGTAGCCGATACCGTATCAGGTCCGCCACCGTCACCATCAGCAGCCCATGCAACTTGCAAAACTCCACCAGGTCCGGCACTCTAGCCATTGTCCCGTCGTCATTCATAATCTCGCAGATCACGCCGGATGCATTCAACCCCGCCATCCGCGCCAGGTCGACCGAAGCCTCCGTCTGCCCCGCCCGCACCAGCACCCCACCCTTCCGCGCCCGCAGCGGAAACACATGCCCCGGCCGCGCCAGGTCCGCCGCCGTCGAGTTCGGATCGATCGCCACCTGGATCGTCCGTGCCCGGTCCGCCGCAGAAATCCCCGTCGTGACACCTTCCCGCGCCTCAATCGATTCCGTAAAAGCCGTCCCAAAGCGCGACGTATTGTCACTCGTCATCGGCCCCAGCCGCATATAGTCCGCGCGCTGCTCGGTCAGCGTCAGGCAGATCAAACCCCGCCCATGTTTCGCCATGAAGTTCACGGCCTCGGCCGTGCAAAATTCCGCAGCCATGGTCAGGTCGCCTTCATTCTCCCGATCCTCATCGTCCACCACCACAATGATCTTGCCCGCGGCAATCGCCTCTACCGCATCCTGCACCGTCGCAAACTTTGATGAATCGTGCGCCATCCAGAACCTCCCCGACCAGCACTCATCATCCTAACGCAGCAAGGCCGCCCATCATCGGGGCGGCCAGCCATCTACATCCATTATGTTTATAGAGTCGATTCGATCTCGAAACCCCATGCCTCCAGCAGAGCCTCCGGGATGTACTTGGAATTCTTGTTCCGCCGAGCCCATTCCCGCAAGCGCGTCGACCGGATATATTGATCCGGCGTCAGCTTAAACTCCTTCACAACCACTTCAAACGATGTAATCGTAGGCACAACCGGCCCAATCGGCTCAGGCTTGCCCCAGTTCGGATTTCCACGACGTTTCGCCATTCTCGCAACCCTCCACACAACAGTCCTGCGGAATTACCCGCAACACCTTATCTTACAACGAAAACCTCGCCTACCGCCGCGTGGCCTCCCCATAGAACCGCTCCATGTCCCCCTTCAACATCTTCAGCGCATCCACATTCAAATACACCATGTGCCCCGCCGGATAATACCCAAACTCCACATTGCTCGCGATCGATGGCGGCAGCAGCATGTGATGCAAGTCGAACTCCGTCAGGAAAAATGGCGTAGCCAGATCGAAATACCCATTGGCTGAAAACACCCGCAGCTTCGGGTTCTTCCGCATCGCATCCGCCAGGTCGATCGCCACATCCGGCTGGTCCTGCTGCCCTCTGCCGCCGGCCCCGCCCCCACCGCCCGGCCGATGATGAAAGTCCCACGCCTGGTTCAACCCCGGCCCCGAAAGGTAGTACGGCTCCGAGCTCATATACTTCAGCTCCTTCTGGATGTACTCATGAAACGCCCCCACATACGCCCCGCTGATCCCCGTGTCCGATGGGTCATACCCCGGGTTCTCCCCCGCCGCATCCACGTCGAAACCCTCGAACCGCGCGTCATACCGCCCCATGATCTCGTTTTCATCCCGCAGCAGCTCTTTCCTGAAACGCGTCGCATTGATCCGCAGCCGCGACTCCTTCACATACGTCACGCTCAGCCCGGTAAACCCCGCCACCTTCTGCGCGATCGCGTCATACTCCCCAGCCGGCAGCTTATCGCCCTGCGCCAGCGCCTCCGCATAAGGCCCCCGCGCAAACTTCCGCGCCTGCTCCACCCACTCCGCCAGGCTGCCCTGCTTCTTCACCTTGCCATGCTGGTAAGCGATCGCCGCAAACGAAGGAAAATACCCAATCGCCTCCGTGTCATACCCCGGGCTCCGCACCGCATAGTTCAAGATCGACGACAGCAGCGTCACCCCATTGAACTCCACCCCATCGTTCTGCAGCGCACTCACCAGCCCCGCCGACCGCGTCGTCCCGTAGCTTTCCCCAAACAGAAACTTCGGCGACCCCCACCGTTGATTCAGCGTGATATACCGCACAATAAACTTCTCAAACGCCCGGATATCCTGATCCGTCCCCGCAAAATCCTTCGCCGTCCCCTTGCCCACAGCCCGTGAAAACCCACACAGCGGCGCGTCGATAAACACCAGATCGCTCTTATCCAGCAAGCTGTACTGGTTCTGCACATACTCAAACGGCGCCGGCCCCGTAGCTTCCGGGCTCTGCGTAATCACCCGCACCGGTCCCAGCGATCCCATATGCAGCCAGATCGTCGCCGCGCCCGGCCCGCCGTTATAAAAGAACGTGATCGGCCGCGTCTTCTCCTCCGCTCCATCCGCCGTATACGCGACATAGAAAATACTCCCGTCCGCCGCATTCTTCTCATCCTTGATCAGCAAATTGCCCGCCGTAGCCGTATAGTGAATCGTCGTCCCCCCACCCGTCCAGTCATGCTTGGTCACAGAAGCCGTCTCCGGCGGCACCGGCACCGAACCCTCCGGCTGGTCTCCACTCGCAGTCTCCCCCTGCGTCCCGGTCCGAGAGTTCCGCTGCGCCGCCGTCGGCCTTTCCTGCGCCAAACCCACACCCGCCAGACCCAAGACCGTCACCACCACACCAAGCCGCAGCCCAAGCTGATTCAAAGTCACTCTCCACATACAAAAAGGTATGCCGCAGTTGACGCACAGTACCCCAGAAAAGTCTCCCGCAACCCGAACACTCACACATCTATACGGCTTCCATAGCGTTTCCATACGGCTTGCTTTCAACGTTTTGGAAGAGGCATCTTTTATCCAGTCGAAGCACTCTATCGTCTTGTCCGCCCTATACCTGTTCCCACGCCCAACCCAGCTGAGGCCAACATGAGCACCCCAATCTGTACTGAAATCGAGCAGCAATTCCAGAACGAACCTACTCCCACCCCGGACGCCATCCAGGTCTCCCGCCGCACCTTCCTCGCGGCCGCTACCGCCGTCTCCGCCGCCGCCACCCTCCCCGGCATCGCCCATGCGCAAAGCCATCCAGAGCTCACCCGTCCCATCACCCTCAAGGTCAACGGCACTTCCAAGTCCCTTACCCTCGACACCCGCACCACCCTCCTTGACGCTCTCCGCGAAGACCTCCAGCTCACCGGCACCAAGAAAGGCTGCGACCACGGTCAGTGCGGAGCCTGCACCGTCCTTCTCGATGGTCGCCGCGTCAACTCCTGCCTCACCCTCGCCGCCGCAGCAGAAGGCGCCGAAATTACCACCATCGAAGGCCTGGCCCACGGCGACGGCATCGACAACCTTCACCCCATGCAAGCCGCCTTTCTCGAGCACGATGGCTTCCAGTGCGGCTATTGCACCCCCGGCCAGATCTGCTCCGCCGTAGCCCTCATCGACGAAGCCAAAAAAGGCGAGCTCTCCATCGTCTCCTTCCACTCCGGCAATACCACCAAACCCAACATGACCGACGACGAAATCCGTGAACGCATGTCCGGCAACATCTGCCGTTGCGGCGCCTACCCCAACATCGTCGCCGCCGTCCGCGCCGTCGCACGCCAGCAAGGAGTCACCGCATGAACCCGTTCACCTACGAGCGCGCCACCGCACCCGACGCAGCCATCCACTCCGGCACCGCACCCTCCACGGCCTTCCTCGCCGGCGGCACCAACCTCATCGACCTCATGAAGTATGGCGTCGAGCACTTCACCACCCTGGTCGACATCAACCACATCGGCCTAGCCGACGTCACCTCCACCCCCGACGGCGGCGTCTCCATCGGCGCCCTGGTCCGCAACTCTGACCTCGCCGACCACAAGCTCATCGTCAGCCAGTACCCGCTACTCTCGCAGGCCCTCCTCAGCGGCGCCTCTCCCCAGCTCCGCAACATGGCGACCACCGGCGGCAACCTCCTCCAGCGCACCCGCTGCTACTACTTCACAGACATCGCCTTCCCCGCCTGCAACAAGCGGGTCCCTGGCTCCGGCTGTGCCGCCATCAAGGGCTACAACCGCATCCACGCCATCCTCGGCCAGACAGACCACGGCTCCACCTCCGCCGAGTCCTGCATCGCCACCAACCCCTCCGACATGTGCGTCGCCATGTCCGCCCTCGGCGCAACCGTTCAGGTCCAGGGCCCCAAGGGCAAGCGCTCCATCCCCTTCGGCGACTTCCATCGCCTTCCCGGCAAAGATCCCGCCCTCGACACCACCCTCCGCCCCGACGAGCTCATCCTCGCCGTCACCCTCCCGCCAGCCAAATTCTCCGGCAACAGCTACTACCTGAAGTCTCGCGACCGCAACAGCTACGCCTTCGCCCTGATCTCGGTAGCCGCCGGCCTCGAGCTTTCCGGCACCACCATCAAGTCCGCCGGCCTCGCCCTCGGCGGCGTAGCCCTCAAGCCCTGGCGCTCGCCTGAAGCCGAGCACGCCCTCATCGGCCAGCCCGCCATCGCCGACACCTTCCGCAAGGCCGCCACACTAGCTCTCGCCGGAGCCCACGGCTACGAGCACAACACCTTCAAAATCGAAATGGCAAAACAAGGCATAGTCCGCGCCCTCACCGTCGCCGCAGCCGGCGGCACAGGAGTATCAGCATGAGCTACCAGGAATCCCCCACGCCGCCCCCAATCCCCCAGATGGACCACCGCTACGACGCCTACGTCAAAGTGACCGGCAAGGCCAAGTACACCGCCGAATTCGAAGGACCCTTCGACCGCTCCGCCCTGCTCTACGCCTACATAGTCCAGTCCACCATCCCCGCAGGCACCATCGCGTCGATGGACACCGCAGCCGCCATGCGCGCCTCCGGCGTCGTCGCGATCATGACGCCCTTTAACTCCCCCAAGTTCCCCGTGCCCGCGGCTCAGCCCCCGGCCCGGCGCAACCTCACTCTCCTCCAGGACACCAACGTCGCATATAACGGTCAACCCATCGCCGTCGTCATCGCCAAGTCTCTCGCCGAAGCCCGTCAGGGTGCCCAGCTCCTGAAAGTAAAGTATGCCCCCACCCCCGCCAAGCTCGATTTCATGGCGCGCCAGTCAGAAGCCCGCTGGCCCAAAAATCCCGGCAAGGAGCCCGCGGGCAACAAGCGCGGCGACGTCACCGCCGGCTTCGCCCAGGCCACCGCCACCGTAGACCACACCTACATCACCCCCATCCACACCCACAACCCAATGGAGCCCCACAACACCACCGCCTGGTGGACCGGCGAGAAACTCTCCGTCTACGACTCCACCCAATACATCTCCGGCGTCAAGCAGTCCCTAGCCAAAACCTTCTCCATCCCCGTTGACGACGTCCACGTCGAGTGCCCCTACACCGGCGGCGGCTTCGGCTCCAAGGGTTCCATGTGGTCGCACGTCCCGCTCGCCGCCATGGCCGCCAAGGTCACCGGCCACCCCGTCCGCCTCGTCCTTGACCGCGACCAGATGTTCGGCCCCGTCGGTGCCCGCCCCTCAACGGTAAACGCCATCAAGCTCGGCGCTACCGCAGACGGAAAGCTCACCGCCATCCAGCAGGATGTTGTCATGAACGGCTCCGTCCTTGAGGATTTCGTCGAGCACTCCGCCACCGTCGCCAAGAGTCTCTACGCCGTCAAGAACAATTACGTCACAGAAAAGATCGTCGAAATGAACCTCGGCGTCTCTACCTTCATGCGCGCTCCCGGCGAGGCCCCCGGCACCGCCGTCTTTGAAATTGCCATGGATGAGCTAGCCGAAAAACTCAACATGGACCCCATCCAGTTACGCCTCGTCAACTACGCTGAAATCGACCCGAGCAAGGACAAACCTTACACCAGCAAGAATCTAAAGCTCGCCTACCAGCAGGCCGCCGACCGCTTCAGCTGGTCCAGCCGCCCCAAGCAACCCGGCACCAAGACCGAAGGCAACGAGCTCATCGGCTACGGCATGGCAACCGCCACTTACCCCGCTAACCGCTCCGCCGCCCAGGCCGTCCTCAAGATCCTTCCCGGCGGCAAAATCTACGTCGGCTCCGGCACCCAGGACCTCGGCACCGGCATGTACACCATGATGGCCCAGACCGCCGCCGCTCCCTTCGGCGTTAGGCCCTCCGAGGTCGAGGTCAAACTCGGCGACTCCACCCTGCCCAAAGCCCCGGTCTCCGGTGGTTCGCAATCCACCGCCTCCGTCACGCCCGCCGTGCAGGACGCCGCCATGCAGGCCAAGCTCAAAGTAGCCGAGCTAGCCGTCAACGACGCCTCCTCCCCACTCCACGGCATGAAGACCTCAGACATCGACGTCAAAGCCGGCCAGGTCTTCGCCAAATCCAACCCCGCCGCCACCGAGTCCCTCGCCGGTCTCATGGCCCGCAACGGCAACAAGCCGATCGAAGCCATGGGTTCGGCCGAAAAAGACCAGTCCTCTGAATCGATGTCCGCCCAATCCTTCGGCGCCGTCTTCGCAGAAGTCGCCGTCGACCGGGACACCCACATGGTCAAGGTACGCCGCGTAGTCGCCACCTTCGACATCGGCACCCTCATGAACGACAAAACCGGCACCAGCCAGCTCCTCGGCGGCATCGTCTTCGGCGTCAGCCTCGCCACCCATGAAGACACCCACATCGACCCCATCTACGGCCGCACCGTCAACGAAAACCTCGCCGAGTACCACGTCCCCGTCAACGCCGATATCGGCAAGGTAGACATCACCTGCCTCAACATCGCCGACACCAAATTCCAGCCCCTGGGCGGCCGAGGCATCGGCGAAATCGGCATCACCGGCACCGCAGCCGCCATCGCCAACGCCATCTACAACGCCACCGGCAAGCGCATCCGCACCTACCCCATCACCCCCGACAAAATCATGCAAGCCTGACCTCATGTCGTCTTTCAACGGCCTGCTCTCCAGCAGGTCGTTTGCTTTTTGCAGGCAAAGCAGGCCTACTGACCATCACGAGTCAACTGCATCGCAGAAGTCTGCGCTCGCTGCCAGTAGCGTGAAAACCGTTTCAGATCGAAGCCCCGCGCCAACTCGACAAACGGGGGCGGGTCATACCACACCAGGCGCACTTCCTTCTCGATCTCAGCCGCAGCAGCCAATAAAGCCGGGTCCGGCGTACGCTGCACCAAAACATGATCCACACCTGCAGCCTTCGCCACTGCAAGCACCTCCAACGCCGGGTCACCAACCCGTGTTTCCAGTCTCTCCGGCATCTCCCGCAGACACTCCGCCACAAAGACAAGGCGCTTCAGCTTCCAGCCGCTTGCAACAATCGCCTTCTGATCCCAGACAAACACCATCGGGCTGTCAGTATGCGCAAGCAGCATGGACGATACAGGATTGAGCGCGTCCGCATGAATCCAAAGCAGGGCCTTGCCGGACAGCTGCGCCAATGACAGCCGCGCCAAAGACCGCGCATTCGGGGAGCGTGAAAAGGGACGCGGCGGGGGCGGCATCCCATGCCCCTCCACCGCCGAGTGCAAATAAGGAAAGAGCGTCTGCTCCAAAGCCTCATACTCACCTTCAAACGGACACGTTTGCGCCCGCGCATGCGGACATTCACGGCAGTAAACACCGGCGGTATACCGCTCCAGATTTTCACGGTTGAAGAAATAAGGCTTGCTTGCAAACGTGGACGCGACCCACTGCCACGAGAGATTGTTGCTTGCCGGGTCGCCATCAAGCAGATGCTCCAGAAACCAGCGCGCCCCGGCCTGCCAGCGGCTCCGGCGCCAATGTACAACGTACGCCGCAAACCACATGCGCGCATGGTTATGCAGATAACCGGTAGCCCGCAGTTCCTCCGCAAAACTGTCCATACAGCGCAAAGTCGTCTCGCCCGCCGATATCTCGGCGGGTAGCTGCTCCCCGTACGCGCTTGCATCGAAGCCGGTCTTGTAGGCTTCCCGATCCTGCCAGATGCCCTCGCCCATCTCGGCGTAAAGCCGCTGCCAGTAGTCGCGCCAGGCAAATTCGTTCACCAGCTTGCCGGCCACGCGCGGGTCCTTGACCTGCCCCAGCGCATGGTCGCGCACCTCCGCCAGGGTCAGCACGCCGTGACGCAGATACGCCGAAAGCCGCGTCACATCGCCGGCCAGGTAATTGCGAGTCCGCTCGTAGCTCTGCGGCTGCACCGCTGCAAGCATGGCTTCCGCAGCCTGGCGCCCGCCCCGCCGGTCACTCAGAGCGGTATCCGCTGAAGCAAGGTGAGGAAACATGGCCCGCAAATCAGCCACCATCTCCTCACGGCTCGGCCCGTCATCAAAATCTTTATAGGTCACATCTTTAGCTTAGCCACTTACACGCTCGCCGGGCGTCCTCCCGATAGAACCTGTTGGTGCGTTCAAATTTGCCACGTCCACTCATCCCCATTGCTGCCGCACGGAGCCACGCACGCCCCTACTTCCCATCCTCCCAATACCCAGTCCGAGCCTCCACCACCACCCCCTCCCGCGGTTCCCGCAGCTTCACCCCAATCGCATGCAAACCCGGGTGCGTAGCACTAGGCGTAAAGCTCAGGTAGTACCTATTCGGCAGCCGATTCGCAATCTTCTGCAAGTCCTTCACCATCGCCTTCCCATTCTCCACCTTGAAATACTCCCCCCCAGAAATCTTCGCCGCCGTCTGCGGCACATTCGCCCTGAACCCATTCATCGCCGCCAGCACCGCCGCCTTCGCCAGCGCCAGCGGCGGAGCCAGCAACGCCAGGCAGTCATAAGCCTGCAGCGTCTTGCTGTTCGCATGCGAGCCCTGCGCCTTCGTATTCCCCGGCGGAGCCACCGCATTCCCCTCCAGGTCTTCCGTCGCCGCCTTCCCCATGCATCCATGCGGCGGCGGCGGCTCCCCCGAGTCCCCTCCATGAAACACCGTAGCCCGCGTAGACGAGTACCCCAGGCTATAAATCACCGTATTCCCATCGCTCACCGCCCGCAGCGCGTCGTACATCTTCGCATGGCTCCCCCGGTCCACCGTCTCGCTCACCAGCAAAATCGCCCGCCGATACTTCAACGGCTGCGTCTGCAACATCCCCACCGCCATCTCGATCGCATCCAGCGACGCCGCCCCTCCATCCCCCGTCTCGATCCGCGCCAGCGCATCCTCCGTCACATCCAGGTCCGGCGTCCAGGGCTGCACCACCGCCGCCTCGCTGTCGAACCCCACCACCGCCACCTGGTGCTCCGCCCCGCCAACCACCGCATCCAGCATGATCTTCAGCGCGCCATAATCCCCAAACTTGTTCTCCGGCGTATCCCCCGCCTCCAGCACCACTACCAGCGCCAGCGGCTCAGCCCCATTGTCATCCTCCATCCGCACCTTCTGCTCCACCCCATCGTCCGTCACGATGAAATCCTTAGCCTGCAGCGTAAACACCGGCTCCCCCGCCTTCGTCCTCACCATCGCCGGCACCAGCACCAGCGACGTCCCCAGCTTCAGCGTCGTCACATCCTGCCCCATCGCCATTCCCGCCAGCACCAGCATCACCGCAAGCAAACGAACCATACCCATACCCTAAATCAGGGCAAACATTATGCGAAACTAGTACCTGAAGCCATGGCCGATCTCTCCCAACTCCTCCACGCCACCTTTGGCTTTTCCTCCTTCCGCGCCAACCAGGAAGCCGTCTGCCGCGCCGCCACTGACGGCAAGGACGTCCTGCTCGTCATGCCCACCGGCGCCGGCAAATCCCTCTGCTACCAGCTCCCCGCCCTGGCCCGCGGCGGCACCGGCCTCGTCATCTCCCCCCTCATCGCCCTCATGGACGACCAGGCCAACAAGCTCCAGCAAGCCGGCCTCCGCGTAGCCCGCATCCACTCCGGCCTCTCCCGCGACCAGTCCCGCCAGGCCTGCCGCGACTACCTCGACGGCCACCTCCAGTTCCTCTTCATCGCCCCCGAGCGCATGCGCGTCCCTGGCTTCCCGGAGATGCTCGCCCGCCGCAAGCCCTCCCTCGTCGCCATCGACGAAGCCCATTGCATCTCCGCCTGGGGCCATGACTTCCGCCCCGACTACCGCACCCTGGGCGAACATCTACCCGCCTTGCGACCAGCCCCCATCATCGCCCTCACCGCCACCGCAACCCCCACCGTCCAGCGCGACATCGTCACCCAGCTTTCCCTCGCCACGCCCGCCCTCTTCATCCACGGCTTCCGCCGCCACAACCTCGCCATTGAGGTCGTCGAGCTTTCCAAGCCCCGCCGCACCGAGTTCACCGCCAACTTCCTCGCCGATAAATCCCGCCGCCCCGCCATCGTCTACGCGCCCAGCCGCAAGGCCGCTGAAGAGCTCGCCGCCACCCTCGGCTCCCGATTCCCCGCCGCCCCCTACCACGCCGGCCTCGACGCCGCCACCCGCGAGCGCGTCCAGCGCCACTTCCTCACGGGCAAGCTCGAGGTCGTCGTCGCCACCATCGCCTTCGGCATGGGCATCGATAAAGCCGACGTCCGTACTGTCATCCACTTCGCCCTGCCCGCCTCCGTCGAAGCCTACTACCAGGAAATTGGCCGCGCCGGCCGCGACGGCGAACCCTCCCGCACCGTCCTCCTCTACTCCTACGCCGACCGCAAAATGCACGACTTTTTCCTTGAGCGCGACTACCCCGTAGCCACCGAGCTCGCCCGCGTAGCCCGCCTCCTCACCCCCGACTTCCAGATGCCCGACCTCCTCCGCCAGCGCCTCAAAATGGACGCCGAAACCTTTGACAAGTCCGTCGAAAAACTAGCCTCCCAAGGCGCCGCCGCCACCGACCAGGCCGGCAATGTCCGCGCCACCGGCAACCAGCAATGGCAATCCAGCTACGAGCGCCAGGTCCAGCACCGCCGCGCCCAGATCGATTCCATGCAGCAGTTCGCCGAAGCCCAACAATGCCGCATGACCGCCCTCATCCGCCACTTCGGCGACACAGCCGATAGCACCAAACCTTGTGGAGTCTGCGACTTCTGCGCCCCCACCTCAACCACCGCACAAACATTCACCGAGCCCTCCGCCCAGGAAGACCGCAACCTCCGGGCCATCCTCCGCGCCCTCGACGGCGCCATGCCTCGCGCCACCGGCAAGCTCTTCACCGACCTCGCCCTCACCAAAGACCGCAAGGATTTCGACGCCCTTCTCGACGGCCTCGCCCGCGCCGGCCTCCTCAGCTTCACCAACGAAACCTGGACCAACCCTGAAGGCAAAGTCGTCGCCTATAAAAAAGTCTCCCTCACCTTTGAAGGCCAGACCCTCGCCCCCGGCGCCCCCCTCAATGTCCTCCTCCGCGGCGACGGTTCAGCCGCCTCCACAGCCTTCCCCGGCAAAAAGCGCAAAGCCAAAGACGCCACAGAAGTCCTCCAGTCCACCTACACCCCCGCCCAAAAAGCCCTTGACGAGAACCTCCGCGCCTGGCGCAAAGCTGAAGCCGCCAAAACCGGCAAACCCGCCTTCATCGTCTTCTCCGACTCAGCCCTCGCCGCCCTCGTCCAGGCCGCCCCGCAAACCATCCCCCAGCTCCTCAAGGTCTCCGGCTTCGGCCCCCAGAAAGCGGAAACCTTCGGCGCCGACATCACCGCCATCTGCCGGGAACAAAGCCGGGTGCCCCATGATCGGGACAGTTCCATCGTCCCTATCGTGGGCCATGCGCAAAGCGCATCCGCTCCCGCCCCATCCAAACCAAACCCCAAACCCTCCAACCCCAGGCCATCACCAACCTCCGTGCCCCATTCATCGCAGCCTCACCGCGATGAGTGGGTCCACCCCCAGTCCCCACCCACCCCCAAGCTCCCCCCCATCGACCCCACCACCCTGACCCCCACCCAGCAGGCCCTCGAGGCATCCCTCCGCCGCTGGCGCCAGTCCGAATCCGAACGCCTCGGCCTCCCCCAATTTTTCGTCCTCGGCACCGCCGCCCTCCGCACCATCGCCCAGCAGCACCCCACCACGCTCCCCCAGCTTGCCAAAATTGAAGGCATCAACCAGGAAAAACTCGACCGTTTCGGCCCCGCCATCCTCTCCCTCTGCACCGCCTGAGCGTAAACTCGTCCCATGCAATCCCACGCCCCCGCCGACGCCTCCCCCCTCCTAGCCCAGACAATCGACGAGCGCGCCAACTGGTGTTTCGGCTGCGGCCCCGCTAACCCCCAGTCCCTCCACCTCCACTTTGAAGTAACACCCGACCCCATCACCGCCACCGCCCAGGTCACCCTCACCCGCTCCCATGAGGGCCCTCCCGGCCACATCCACGGCGGCATCGTCGCCACCCTTTTTGACGAGGCCATGTCCAAGCTCCACCGCCCCCTCAATCTCCTCGCCATGACCCGCAACCTCAACGTCGACTACCTCCGCCCGTCCCCCCTCGGCCTCCCCCTCACGCTCCGCGCCGCACACACCCGCCGCGAAGGCCGCAAGCTCTTCCACACCGCCACCCTCACCCACCCCGACGGCACCCTCCTCGCCCGCGCCCAGGGCCTCTTCATCGTCATCGACCCCTCTTTGCTCAATCCGTAAAAGTAAGTCTGGGGTCCCCAGGCTCTCTACCTGTCCAATTCAGTGGCAACCCAAACGTCTCGGGTGCCCCATCTCACGCGGGCTTCATCGCGTGAGGTGGGGTTACTCCTTCAATTCCACTGCCGCGGTACGGGGTGCCCCAGGCCGGGGTCCCCGGCGAGCGCACTTGCTCGTTGGGGTGGAGGCCACGGACGGCTTCATCGTCCGTGACCTGGGTCTCGCCACTGCATTCCGCGCCTACCAAAAATCCCTTGCCTCAACCCCCTTCCAGGCGCACAATCATCCCACCCTACCTCCAGGTGCTCACATGCTCCTAAGCGCCATCATCTCCATCGCCGTCCTCATCGTCGTCGCCGCCGCCGTCATCATCTACCGCCGCCATCAGGCAGCCGAGTGGGCCCGCCGCCCTGAACGTCTCTGCCTAGCCTGCGACCAGGTCCACCAGCCCGCCCGTGTCGGCACGTCCGGCCTCCGCTGCCCCACCTGCATGGCCCTCGGCCCCGTCCTGCTCTCGAGCCCCCAGGCCGAAGCCCACCGCCAGGCCAAACTCACCGGCGCCACCCCAAAATCCAACCCCAAAGTCTGGGTCCCTCGTCCCAAAGACGACATCACCCGCTACGGCTGAGCCTTCCGGTAAGCCCACCCCCATCCTGTTCACCCCACCACAACCCCGCCCGCGCAACTGGTAAACTTCTCCTATGGCAACCGAACAAAACACCAACAGCCTCCGCCTCAAAACCGGCCTCGCTGAAATGCTCAAAGGCGGCGTCATCATGGACGTCATGGACGTAGATCAGGCCATCATCGCAGAGGCCGCCGGAGCCGTCGCCGTCATGGCACTCGAGCGCGTCCCCGCCATGATCCGCGCCGAAGGCGGCGTCGCCCGCATGTCCCACCCCGGCATGATCAAAGCCATCCAGGCCGCCGTCCACATCCCCGTCATGGCCAAGGTCCGCATCGGCCACTTCGTCGAAGCCCAGATCCTCGAAACCCTCAAGGTAGATTTCATCGACGAGTCCGAAGTCCTCACCCCCGCCGACGAGCTCCACCACATCGACAAGCACAACTTCACCACACCCTTCGTCTGCGGCGCCAAAGATCTCGGCGAAGCCCTCCGCCGCATCTCAGAAGGCGCCGCCCTCATCCGCACCAAGGGCGAGCCCGGCACCGGCGACGTCATCCACGCCGTCAAGCACATGCGCCAGATCACCTCTGAAATGAAGGCCCTCACCGTCCTCGACGACCAGGAGCTCTACGCCGCCGCCAAGAACCTCCGCGCCCCCTACGAGCTTGTCAAAATGGTAGCGAAAACCGGCAAACTCCCCGTCCCCAATTTCTCCGCCGGTGGCATTGCCACTCCCGCCGATGCCGCTCTCATGATGCAGCTCGGCGCTCAGACCGTTTTCGTAGGGTCCGGCATCTTCATGAAGGAAGGCAACATCAAGCTTCAAGTCAACCGCTTCTCCGCCACGGACGCAAAGCTACTCGGCGTCAAGGAAGGCGACTTCATCAACCCCGAAGAGCGCGCCGAAGCCGAATCCCGCGCCAAAGCCATCGTCCGCGCCGCAACCCACTTCGACAACCCAGAAATCCTCGCCGAGTGCTCTGAAGAGTGCCTCGGAGCCATGAAGGGCCTGGCCGTAGGCAACATCCAGGAAGCCGACATGATGCAAAACCGCGGCTGGTAACCCCCCCCGTCCACCAAAATTGTATGGGGTGCCCCAGGCCACTGACAGCTCCATCGTCAGTGACCTGGGGTTTCTCTTTACCCCAACACCCGGAACTCCGCTCTCGCCCAATCGCGCACGATCGCGGTTTCGTCCGCACACTCCTGCGATTCGCCTCTCAATAGGATAGAACCGATACCCTAACCCCAACCGAATCAAGATTTTGCCCCAGACAAGGGGGGGAGGGGCACCCCTAAACCGCGACCGCCATCCTCGCATCCAGCTCCCGCAACACCGAGTCCCGATCCGCATCCACCACCACCGGAGGCTTCCTCAACCCGACACCCTCGGCCCGCTCCGCAGCCGTAAGCCCCTCCTCTTCCGCCGCATTCAGCAGTTCTCCCTTGTGGTACTGAATCGTGTACTCACTATCCTTCAACGTATGCCCGGTAAGCAGCAGCACCGCCCGCTCCTCAACCCCCACCAGACCCCGAGCCACCAGCTTCTTCAACCCCGCCAGCGTCACCGCCGAGGCCGGCTCACACCCGATCCCCTCCGCCCCAATCTGTGCCTTGGCCAGCGCAATCTCCGCCTCCGAAACCTGCTCGCACCACCCCCCGGTACCCTCGAGCGCCTGCACCGCCTTCTGCCAGCTCGCCGGATTCCCAATCCGGATCGCACTAGCCCGCGTCTCAGCCGTCACCGCCGTCAGCTCCCGCCCACCATTGTCCCGCATCGCCCGATACAAAGGGTTGGCACCCTCCGCCTGCACAATAGAAATTCGCGGCACCCTGGCAATCAACCCAAGCTGCTTCGCCTCCGCAAAACCCTTCGCCAGCGCAGAAGAGTTAGCCAGGTTCCCCCCCGGCACAATCAGGTGCTCCGGAACCTGCCAATCCATCTGCTCCAGCAACTCGAAGGCGGGCGTCTTCTGCCCTTCCAGACGATAAGGATTCACTGAATTCAAAAGGTAAATCGGATGCGTCTGCACCAGCGAGTTCACCAGCTTCACACAGCCATCGAAATCCGTCCGAACCTGGATTGTCAGCGCCCCGTAATCCATAGATTGCGACAGCTTCCCCCAAGCTATCTTCCCCTCTGGAATGAAGACGATAGACCGCAATCCCGCACGTGCTGCATAAGCTGCCATCGCCGCCGAAGTGTTCCCCGTCGAAGCACACGCGACCCACTCAAACCCACGCTCCGCAGCCACTGAAAGCGCTGCCGTCATCCCCGTATCCTTGAACGATCCAGTAGGATTCATCCCCTGGTGCTTCGCCAGCACCCAATGAATCCCCAGCCCCTTCGCCGCCCGCGGCAAATCGTACAGCGGCGTATTCCCCTCGCGCAGCGTCACCGCACTTTCAGCATCCTTTAAAATCGGCAGCAAGTCCCGAAACCGCCAAACCCCCGATTGGTCGATCGCCTGCGAAGAGGTCCGCCGCTCCTGCCAAAGCCAGCGCAGCGCACTAGGGTTTGGCAACGAAACCGGCCCACCCTCCCCGACAGTCCACGGATAAACCACCTCAAACAGAGACCGGCAAGTCATGCACCGGAAATCCGACGGCGCCTGCTCCCCGGAAATCCTTTGTCCGCATCCGATGCATCGTAACTGGTGTGTCAAAACCATTTCGTCCTTTAGGTTATATGAAACTTGCCTTCGCGGCCCTGCTAGCGTTAGCACCAGCATCCATCCTCGCCCAAACGCACCCGCGCGAGCTCAGCATCGCAGCCGCCGCTGATCTCGAGCCCGTCCTGCCCATCCTCGCCCAGTTTTACGAAAAGGACACCGGCGTCAAGCTCATCCTCTCCTTCGCCAGCTCCGGCACCCTGACCACTCAGATCATCAACGGTGCCCCCATGGACGTCTTCCTGGGTGCCGACTACACCTTCCCCGAGAAGCTCGTAGCCGCCGGCCTCACTGACCAGAAAGAGCCGGTACTCTACGCCAAGGGCACCCTCGTCCTCTGGTCGCTCAAGACTCTCAACGCACCGCTCACCATGGAGATTCTCAAAGATCCACGCATCACCAAGGTTGCCATCGCAGACGAGTTCCACGCCCCATTCGGCCGCGCAGCCTACGCCGCCATCCGCTGGGTGAAGCTCTACGACACGGTAAAACCCAAGCTCGTCACCGCAGAAAACGTAGCCCAGACCGCCCAGTTCGTTGAGTCCGGCAACGCCCAGCTCGGTTTCATTTCCCTTACCCTCGCCGAGTCTCCCAAGCTAAAAAACGAAGGCCAGTACGTCCGCGTCTTTCCCTCAACTTACCCCGAGATTCGCCAATGCGGCGTAGTCCTCAAAAACTCTAAAGACATAGACGATGCCAGAAACTTCCTGCGATGGATGATCTCGCCCAAAGTCCAGGAGAACCTGACCAAGTTCGGACTCGAACCCGTCCGCTAATCAAAACAATCCGTATAGAATCGCACCATGGATGCGCAAGCTCTCTGGCTCACACTACGCCTCGCATTCACCACCACACTCCTCCTCATTATTTTTTCCATCCCCGTCGCCTGGTGGATCGCCTCATCCCACAGCAGCTTCCGAACCGTCGTCCAGGCCCTCACAGCCATCCCCCTGGTCCTTCCCCCGACAGTCATCGGCTACTACCTCCTTGTTGGCCTGAGCCCCCGCACAATCCTTGGCGGCATCATCACCAAAGCCCTCGGCCATCCCCTCGCTTTCAGCTTCGCCGGCCTCCTCGTCGGCTCCATGCTTTACTCGCTTCCCTTCTCCATACAGCCCCTCGTCACCGGCTTCCGCGCCATCGAACCGCGCTACCTGGAAGCTGCCGCCGGCCTCGGCGTCTCATCCCCCGTCATCTTCCGCAAGCTGGTCCTTCCCCTTGCTTACCCTTCTCTGCTCGCCGCCATCATCCTCACCTTCACCCACACCATCGGCGAGTTCGGCATCGTCCTCATGCTCGGCGGCAACATCCCCGGCCTCACCCGCACCCTCTCCATCGTCCTCTACGACCAGGTCCAGGACTTCAACTACCCCGCCGCCAACCGCACCGCCGCCCTCCTCGTCCTCTTCGCCCTCGCCTGCCTCATCCTCATCTACGGCCGCCTCTCCCGGAGGCCCACCCCGTGAATCCCCACACCGTCTTCACCGCCACACACCACCTGGGCTCCTTGTCCGTAGACATGTCCTTCACCCTGTCTCAACCTTGGACTGTCCTCTTCGGCCCGTCCGGCAGCGGCAAGAGCACCATCCTCCGCGCCCTCGCCGGCTTCGTCAAGCCAGATCGAGGCACCATCTCCCTCTGCGCACAAGCGGTCTACGACACCCACCAATCCATAGCCATCCCCCCCGCCGCACGCCCCATCGCCTGGGCCGGCCAGCAGACTACCCTCTTCCCCCACCTCACCATCCGCGAAAACCTCGCCTTCGGCCTGCCCAGAGCCACCCCTCTCCTCGACCAGGCCATAGACCACTTCGACCTCGCAGCCCTCGCTCCCATGCGCCCGGCCCAGCTCTCCGGCGGCCAACAGCAGCGCATCGCCGTGGTCCGCGCAGCCATCCGCAGCCACAATCGCATCCTCCTCCTTGACGAGCCTTTCTCCGGCCAGGACGCCCCCACCCGCCTCGCACTCGTCGAGTCACTCCGCCAGTGGATCGGTCACACCCCCGTCATCCTCGTCACCCACGACATCGAAGAACCCTTCCTCCTCGACGCCGAGGTCCTCCGCATCCAGGACGGCAAACTCCTCGCTCAGGGCCCACCCCACCAGGTCCTCGCCGCCGAGCGCACCAGGCTCCAGCAAGTCCTCGCCTAGCTCCCCACCAGCACCGGCTCCTGCATCAACTCCACTCCAAACCGCTCCTGCACCGTCCCCGCAATCAAATCCCTCAGCGCCAGCAACTCCCCACAACGAGCCATCCCACCAGCATTCGTAAGCGCCAGCGTATGCCGCGTAGATAGCCCCGCCTCCCCCAGCCGATACCCCTTCGCAAATCCCGCCTGCGCAATCAGCCACGCAGCCGACAGCTTCACCCTGTCTCCCCCAGCCGCCCAATGTGGAACCACATCCACCCCAATCACCTCCGCAATCCTTCCCAGCACTCCCGCCTCCACCACCGGGTTACGAAAAAACGACCCCACCGACCGCGAGTCCCCTCCCAGCGACTCCAGAATCAACATCCCCTTCCCTTCCCTCACCTTCCGCACAAACTCGTACACCTCCAGCGGTCCCACATCCAGCCCCCGCAAGGGAGCCAGATCGGCATAGCTCAAATTCGGCCGCCCCCCCTTCGCCAGCCGAAACCGCACCCCCATCACCACATACCGCTTCGCCAGCGTCGAGTTGAAAATGCTCGTCCGATAAGCAAACCCACAAGCCTCATTCCCCAGCTCCACCATCTCCCCAAGCTCCATGTCATAAGCGGCCACCCGCTCGATCGTCTGCGAAACCTCCTGCCCATAAGCCCCAATATTCTGTATCGGCGACCCACCCACCAACCCCGGAATCCCCGCCAGACACTCCATCCCGCACAGCCCCTGCTCACACGCATACCGCACCAGCTCATCCCACCCCGTCCCGGCCGATACGTCTAAATCCACGACCTCGCCATCCTCAACCCGCTCGATCCGAGCCGGCAGAGCCACACGCAGCACCAGCCCCGCAAAACCTTCATCCGCCACCACCACATTCGACCCCCCACCCAGCACAAAAACCCTCAGCCCAGCCTCCCGCGCAAACCGCAACGCCTCCACCAGCGTCGCCTCGCTATCCACCTCGACAAAGTACCGCGCCTCGCCCCCAATCCGCAGCGTCGTATAAGGTGCCAGCCTTACATGTTCCAGAATTTCCACTCTGCAATGGTAAGCCATCAACATCCCCACCACCGGTTCACACAGCAGCCTGGCAAACGATTTATACTGAACGCGGGCGTCAACGCCTGGGGAGATAAACATGTATCCAGAGATTATGGTCATTCCGATGCGCGAAGAGCTCACCCGCGCCGGCCTGTCCGAAGCACGTTCCGCCACCGAAGTCGACACAGCCGTCGCCCAGCCCGGCACCACCATGGTGGTCGTCAACTCCATATGCGGTTGTGCCGCCGGCAAAATGCGTCCCGGCGTCCGCATGGCGATGCAGCATGCCACCAAGCCCGATCACGCCGTCACCGTCTTCGCCGGCCAGGATCGCGACGCCACCGAGCGCGCCCGCGGCTACTTCGGCGGTCATCCGCCAACTTCACCCGCCATCGCCATCCTCCGCGACGGACAGCTCGTCTACCTCATGCAGCGTTCCGCCATCGAGACCTCCACCGCGCCCGCCATCGCCCAGGAGCTCGCCCGCGCCTTCGACACCTACTGCGTCAAGACCAGCGCCTAACCCATCCGCGCACTCCAGACAAACGACCGGCCCCGCGCCGGTCGTTTTCCTTTGCTCAAGCCCACCCACATATCCGCCGATAACAAGGCAGTGAGTCCAAGCACCCAATCCCTCCCCTTCGACATCCTTTCCGGCCCCTCCGCCGCCGCCACCCTCCTCCGCCTTCAGGTCGAGCGCTTCTCCCCCCACTTCCGCTCTCTCCTGCTCACCGGCGAGCCCGGCACCGGCAAGCAACTCCTCGCCCGCGCTATCCACAAAGCAAGCCCCATAGCCTCCAGAGCTTTCCACTCCCTCTCCATCACCGACTACCTCACCACCCGTCTCGGCGCCACCTTCCTCTACCTCCACGATCTCTCCCTCACCTCCCTGGAAACCCAATCCCACCTCCTCGACAAGCTCGAATCCCTCCTCCCGCACTCCCGCCTCGTCCTCGCCACCACCACCGACCCTCGCGGCATGATCGCCTCCGGCCGCTTACGCCCTGACTTCCTCGATCGCATCGCCGCCATGGAAATCCGCGTCCCCGCCCTTCGTGAGCGCCTTGAAGACATCCCGGCCCTCCTCGCCCAAATGCCATGGACCGCCCCGGACCTCACCCAACTCCAGCAGCACACCTGGCCCGGCAACCTCCAGGAGCTCCGCGACGTAGCCCAGTCCTACGCCACTTCCGGCAAACTCCTCTTCACCCAGCCCCGCCCCGCCAACCCCGCCCACACCACCCTCCAGGCTGTCATCGACCGCCACGTCATCACCGTCCTCGAGCACTGCGCCGGCAACAAGTTCAAAGCAGCAGAAATCCTCGGCATCTCCCGCAGCACCCTCTACCGCATGCTCGCCACCGCACCCGGCACCCCACACCTGATCCAGCCAAGCGCGTAAAATCGCACCATGCGCCTCGTTTCCCTCCTCTGCCTGTCCCTGACCCTCACACCCTGCCTCGCCCAGGTCCCCTCTGCCAGCAGCGCCGCCCTCTCCGTCCTCTTCAAAGACATGTGGGAAGACAACCTCAAGCACTCCCCCGAGTTCGCCTCCTCCCTCGGTGACCGCCGCTACAACGACCAGCTCTCCGACCTCTCCCCCCGCGCCGTCAACGACACCCTCGCCCGCAACCGCGTCTACCTCGTCCGCCTCTCCACCATCGACACCACCGGTCTCACAGACCAGGAAAAGCTCTCCATCGACCTCATGGAGCGCCAGCTCATCGAGGCCGAACAAGGTGCCCGCTTCAAAGAATGGCAGCTCCCCGTCAACCAGTTCCACGGCATCCACACCGACCTCCCCTCCGAGGTCACCGACTGGCCCTTCGACACCGTCAAGGATTACGACGACTACATCGCCCGCCTCCACCTCATGCCCGTCCAGATCCGTCAGGCCACTGAAAACCTCATCGCCGGCATCGACGATGGCCGCACCCAGCCCGCCTACCTCATGCAAAAGGTCCTCGCCCAGACTGAGGAGCTAGCCAACCAGACACCCGCCCAGAGCCCCTTCGCCCTGCCCCTCAAAAAGCTCCCCGCCACCTTCACGCCCGCCCAGAAACAGCGCATCACAGACGACGTCCTCACCGCCATCGCCACCGACATCCTCCCCGCCTACGTCCGCTTCGCCCGCTTCCTCAAGAGCCAGGAAATCCCCGCCGCCCGCAAGGACCCCGGCATCTGGGCCACCCGCGACGGCGACGCCTACTATGCCTATTGCGTCCGCCGCTCCACCACCACAGACAAAACCCCCGCCCAAATCCACCAGATCGGCCTCGACGAGGTCAAGCGCGACGAAGCCGAGATGCAGGCCATCGTCAAAAAGCTCGGCTACCCAGACGTCAAAACCTTCGGCACAGCCATGGCCGCCGACCCCAAAATGCACCCCACCTCGAAAGACGATCTGCTTTCCCGCTACCGCGCTTACGAAGCAGGCATGAAGCCCAAACTCCCCCAGCTCTTCGGCCGCCTTCCCAAAAACTCGCTAGAAGTCGTGGAAATGCCAGAGTATCTCGGCAAGGATCAAGCCGCCGCCTGGTACGCCCAGGGCACCGCCAGCGGCAGTCGCCCCGGCCGCGTCAACGTCAACACCTATAACGCCACCTCCCGCGCCATCGCCCCCATTGAAGCCGTCAGCTACCATGAAGGCATCCCCGGCCACCACCTCCAGATCTCCATCGCCCAGGAGCTTACTGGCCTCCCTGAGTTCCGCAAGTATCTCGGTTACACCGCCTTTGTAGAAGGCTGGGCCCTCTACAGTGAGCGCCTCGGCAAGGAAATCGGCTTCTATACCGACCCCGTCAGCGACTACGGCCGCCTCGAAGCCGACACCTGGCGCGCCATCCGCCTCGTCGTCGACACCGGCGTCCACTCCCAGCACTGGACCCGCCAGCAAATGGTCGACTACTTCCACGACCACTCCGCCATCGACGAAACCAACATCCAGGCCGAGGTAGACCGCTACATCGCCTGGCCCGGCCAGGCCCTCGGCTACAAAATGGGCCAGCTCAAAATCCTCGAGCTCCGCGCCCGCGCCAAAACCGCCCTCGGCCCAAAGTTCGACCTCAAAGCCTTCCACGACCAGGTCATCGACTCCGGCGCTCTCCCCCTCGACGTCCTCGAAACCCGCATCGACAACTGGATCACAGCCTCCGGTGGTAAGTTCTAGGCATGAGCGAACATGAACAACACCCACCCGCCCTCATGCCCGGCGTAAAAGTCGCCGTCCTCGGCGCCGGCAAAATGGGCGGTATCCTGCTCCAGGGCTTCCTCAAAAACAACCTCCTCTCCCCCGATCAGATCGTCGCCACCGTCCAGCACGCCGAGCGCGCCACCGCCCTCTCCGCGCAGCTCGGCGTAGAGGTCACCACCGACAACCTCGCCGCCGCCACCTGGGCCGATGTCATCCTGCTCGGCGTCAAACCCATCCAGGTCCCCGCCCTCATCGCGGAAATCCAGCCCGGCCTCGCCCCCGGCAAGCTCATCGTCTCCTTCGCCGCCTCCGTCACCACCGCCGCCATTGAAACCGCCGCCGCCTGTGAAGTCGCAGTAGTCCGCGCCATGCCCAACACCCCCGCCATGATCGCCGCCGGCGTCACCGCCCTCTGTGCCGGCCGCTTCTGCGCCCCGGATCAGATGGCCGCCGCCCAGCGCATGTTCGCCACCGTAGGCCGCACCGTCGTCGTCGATGAAAAGCACATGGACGCCGTCACCGGCCTCAGCGGCTCCGGCCCAGCCTTCCTCTACATCATTATTGAGGCCCTTGCAGAGGCCGGCGTCAACGTTGGCCTTCCCCGCGACGTAGCCACCCTCTTGGCCGCCCAGACCACCCTCGGCTCCGCCCGCATGGTCCTTGAAACCGGCTACCACCCCGCCCTGCTCAAAGACCAGGTCACCACCCCCGCCGGCTGCACCGTAGACGGCATCCTCGAGCTGGAAGAAGGCGGCCTCCGCGTAACCCTCATCAAAGCCGTAAAACGCTCCACCATCCGCGCCCGCGAACTAGCCACCGAAAAGAAACCCTAGGTCAAACCCCATTCCCCGTAAGGTTTGTGGTGCCCCAGGCCACTGACGGCTTCATCGTCAGTGACCTGGGGCTACTCATTTCGTCCACCACCCCTTGCGCAACTACTGGAGCAACTCCCAACACAACCCCAATCGAATGAAGATTTTGCCCCAAAAAGGGGGAGGGCCCCCAAGCACCTTCACCCCACTAACACACCGTCACCCCATCCCACGAAGCCCCCACGATTAGGCCTAGAATAGCCACATGGCCACCGCCGCAATCGCCACCCCAACCAAACCCGGCATCCTCCGCAGCCAACCCGCCGCCCACCGCTTCGCCTGGCTCGTTGTCGCCTACAACATCCTCGTAGTCCTCTGGGGCGCGCTCGTCCGAGCCACCGGCTCCGGCGCCGGCTGCGGCAATCACTGGCCCCTCTGCAACGGCGTTGTCGTCCCCGTCTCCCCCACCTGGCACACCATCATCGAGTTCACCCATCGCCAGATGGTCACCGGCTCCGTCCTCGCCATGATTCTCCTCGTCACCTGGGTCTTCCGAGCGACAGTCAAAGGCGCCGCCGCCCGCGTCTTCGCCGTCCTCTCCGCCATCCTCCTCGTCAACGAAGCCTTCCTCGGCGCCCTCCTCGTCAAGCTAGGCTACGTCACCGGCAACCAGTCCTTAGGCCGCGTCATCGTCCTCGCCATCCACCTCAGCAACACCCTCCTCCTCCTGGCAGCCCTCACCCTCACTGCAACCATGCTCGGCACCCGCCAGCTCTGGCGCCACCTCAAAGCAACCGGCACCGACGCCTGGATCGCCACCCTCGGCCTGGCCGCCACCCTCATCGTAGGCGTCAGCGGCTCCCTCGCCGCCCTCGGCGACACCCTTTTCCCCGCCACCAGTCTCCGCGCCGCCTTCGCCCAGGATTTCGACGCCGCCTCCCCCATGCTCCTCCGCCTGCGCGGCATCCACCCCGCCAGCGCCGTCATCGCCGCGGCCTTCGTCCTTTGGCTGCTCTGGCGCTCCCGCCACACCCGCAGTCTCCTCGCCGGCCTGCTCGCCCTGCAATTCATCTTCGGCATCGCCGACGTCCTTCTTCTCGCCCCCACCTGGATGCAGATCCTCCACCTCTTCGGTGCCGACATCTTCTGGGTAGCCCTCGTCGGCGTAGCAGCCCGCACCCTCTGGCCCGCCAACACAAAACCCCCCGCCACGCGAGAACTCCTCGCCTGACAGGGGGCATTCCCTACACCGACTTCTAGTGCCCGGTAACCTTGTCGAAAGCCTTGTGCGTGCCGTGCGCGGTATCCTTCGCCGCCACAGCCGTCCCGTGCCCAACGTCCTTACCCACCACCTTCGTATCGTGCCCGGTCGTCGTCGCGACATGCTTGGTCACATGTCCGGTCTTCTTCGCCACGTGCTTGGTCCCGTGGTAGGTCTTCTTGGCGACATGCTTCGTCTCATGCCCCGTGTCGTCGGCACCGGTCTTGATATCGTGGCCAACCTGCCCATAGGCCAGACCGGCCGAAGCAGCAAGCGTAAGCGTAAGGGCGAAGCCGCGCAAAGTAGAGTTGCTCATCAGTGTTTCTCCTTGTTGATCTTCATTGTACGGTAGCCCGTCATTCGAAATGAGATGCGCTTCCCCCGTAATCTCTCTCTCTTAAGACGCCCGCTCTCATCTTTTGTTGCAATCACCCAACCAAGCCAATTCATCATTTTTGCCGTTCCATAAAGGTAAACTGCGAACTATGACGACCAAGCGCGCCGCCAAGGCTGCAAAAAAAACAATCAGGCCCGCGGCACCGGCTCGTCCCAGAGCCGGCCTCCCTCTCGGCCCTGAGATGTTCTTCAATCGAGACGAGAGCTGGCTCCAGTTCAACCAGCGAGTCCTCGAGGAAGCCCAGGACGCAACCAACCCCCTCCTCGAGCGTGTCAAGTTCCTCGCCATCACCGCCAGCAACCTCGATGAATTCGTTGAAATCCGCATCGCCGGCATGCTCCAGCGCATAGAAGATGGCGTAGCCGATGACGGCCTCGTAGCCCTCCAGTCCGACGAGATCGGCATGACCGCCGAGGCCCGCCTCCAGCTCCTCAGCGGCCTCATGGCCACCTTCGTTCAGGCCCAGTACGCCTGCTGGAACGACCAGCTCCGCCCCGCTCTCGCCAAGGCAAAAGTCCGCGTCCTGTCCTGGAAAAAACTCGGCCCGGAAGCCCGTGCCTACGCCCAGTCCTTCTACGAGCGCGAGGTCGACCCACTCCTCACCCCCGTCACCATCGATCCCCAGCACCCCTTCCCCCGCGTCCTCAACAAGGCCCTCTGCCTCGGCCTCCTGCTTCGCCACAAGCGCACGTCCATCTCAAAAAAACACAAAGCCCCCAAGGTCCTCGGCGTCGTCACCATCCCCCGCAGCCTCCCGCGCCTCGTCTGCCTCCCCGTCCCCAAGGGCAAAAAACATGAGGGCGGCACCGACTTCATCTTCCTCCACGAGCTCATCGAAGCCCAGGCAGAAGCCATGTACCGCGGCTATGAAATCCTCGCCAAAGCCGCCTTCCGCGTCACCCGCAACAGCAACCTCTACATGCAGGAGGAAGAGAGCCGCAGCGTTCTGGAGAGCGTCCGTGAAGAGCTCCACAACCGCCGCAAAGGCGACGCCGTCCGCCTCGAAATCGAAGCCAGCGCCAAAGGCGAAATCGCCGAGCGCCTCCGCGAGAACTTCGAGCTCGAGCCCTGGCAGGTCTTTGAAACCGATGGCCCCGTCAACCTCTCCCGCCTCATGAACCTCTACGCGGAGGTCAAATCCCCCGCCCTCAAATTTCCCGCCTTCACCGGCCGCACGCACAAGTCCCCCGCCGGCATCGAAGACCGCTTCGCCGAGCTCCGCCAATCCGACATCATGCTCCACCACCCCTTCGACAGCTTCCGCACCGTCGAAGAATTCATAGAGGCCGGCGCCCGCGATGAAAACGTCATCACCATGAAGCAGACCCTCTACCGCACCAGCAAGGACTCCGCCATCTTCCGCGCCTTGATTGAGGCCGCCCAGACCAAGGAAGTCACCGTCGTCGTCGAGCTCATGGCCCGCTTCGACGAAGACTCCAACATTCGCTGGGCCCGCGAGCTGGAAGACGCCGGCGTCGGCGTCTTCTACGGCGTAGCCGGCCTCAAAACCCACTGCAAACTAGCCCTCCTCGTCCGCCGCGACCCCGACGGCGTCGTCCGCCGCTACGCTCACCTCGGCACCGGCAACTACAACCCCGTCACCGCCCGCTTCTACACCGATATCAGCCTCCTCACCGCCCGCGAGGAAGTCACCTGCGCCGTCCAGGCCGTCTTCAACTACCTCACCGCCGGCAAGGATGACAGCTACCGCCCCCTCCTCATGGCCCCCGTCACCCTCGCCGCCGACATCCTTGCCCTCATCGCCCGCGAAGCTGCCCACGCCCGCGCCGGCCGCCCCGCCCGCATCGTCGCAAAGATGAACGCTCTCCTCGACCGCAAAACAGTCGAAGCCCTCTACGCTGCCTCCCACGCCGGCGTCGAAATCGATCTCATCGTCCGCGGCATGTGCTCCCTCAAGCCAGGCCTCAAAGGCGTTAGCGACCACATCCGCGTCCGCTCCATCATCGGCCAGTTCCTCGAGCACAGCCGCATCTTCTGGTTTGAAAACGGCGGCGAGTCTGAAGTCTTCTGCGGCAGTGCCGACTGGATGTCACGCAACCTCTACGAGCGTTGCGAGGTCGTCTTCCCCGTCACCGATTCACGCCTCAAAGCCCGCCTCTGGCAAATCCTCGGCTTGTATCTTAAGGACGATGCCAAGGCCCGCCTCCTCGGCTCAAACGGTGCCTACCACCGCATCGAAGGCGGCCCCGGCTTCAGCTCCCAGGCAGCCCTGCTCCTACCACCTAGCTAGGCAGTGTCTGACGCATCGCTGGTGCCAGTGTTTTTGCTTTGAGATAGGTCCGGGCTTTAGCCCGGACATCCTGATTTACCGACTAGGCGGGCTTCAGCTCCTGGGATTTGCTTTTTTTTGGGCTTCATCGAGCTCCAACGGATTCGTCAGGCGCAACTAGCGCCGCAATAGACGCCGCAGCAACCCCGGCAGCACAGGAATGCGATCCAGCGGATTTGTCGTAATGTCGCTCTTAGAAGACCGTTGCGTCACCAGCGAGGGGTTCGCCACCAGCGTCACAGCATCAGGATGCGCCGCACGAAACATCGTGATCGCCCCATCAACATGCATCGGCCCACCCACCGGGTCACCCGGGGGCCGGGTAAGACAAGCCGAAAGATAGTCGATCAATGGCGTAAATTGCGTCGCCCGCACAGCATAAGCATGCGCCGTGACGATGGGTTCCGCCGTAGCCACCAAAGCATCCCCGGCATTCAACGTCAGCCGATGCCCCAGGTAAAGAAATTCCCAAGGCATCTGCAAACACTGTGCCGCGACCCTCTGTAACTGCGTCGCATCCGTAACCTGAAAGTCATCTTCGAAAATGAGAACCTGACCCACCCCCCGCCGCCTCGCCTCTTTCAGCGCCCCAAGGTGAGACAAAAAACAGCCATGCGCCCCCAGCGTTGGAAATCCGGCAAGCTCCGCAGGCCGAACACCCGGAAAGAACTCAGCCGTAGCTCGCAGGTTTGACATCTGCGCCAGAGCTTCCCGCCGCCGGTCAGCCCGGTCCGGCAGGTTGATGATCAGGATGAGGGGAAACGCGTCATTCATGGAGATGGCTGCAGTGTAGCAGAGCCTAAACCCCTCGAGGTCTAAGCTCTGCTGCCCACGCCCTACTGAACCACAACCGTCAAAGTAGCGTTATGAGTACTTGTCGTGCTCGTAGCCGAGATAGTGATCGTATAAGTACCCGGCGCTGAGTTCGTGGTCGTCGGGATCGGCGTAAAGTTGTTGCTTCCTCCGCAACCCGAAACCGAGAACATCGTCAGCGAGATCAGCAACCCGGCAAGAGCCGTCCACCGCCGCCGGCGTCCAGGAACCAGCCAGCAGAGCAGTGCCGCCATCGCCAGTCCCGAACCCACTTCCCACGGCTTACCCGGCAGTTGATTCCCTGCCCGTTTCACCGCAGGACTAGCATTTCCGCCCGAGACCGTGAAGGCTGCGAGCGTGAACGTTGTCGTCCCGGCCGTAGTGCCCGACAATGTAACCGTCGTCGGGTTGAAGCTTCCCGTAGCGTTCAGCGTATTACCCGTTACCGTCGCCGTAAAGTTCACCGGCCCCGTAAACCCGTTCACAGGTGTTACCGTGAACAGCACCGGCGCACCAGTCTGCCCGGCCGCCACCGTCAACGTCCCAGTAGCCGGGCTAATTGTAAAGTCCGGAGTAGTCGCTGCCACAATGTTCAGCGACACCGAACCCTTCGACCCAAAATAATTCGTGTCTCCCGAGTAGTTCACCGTCAGCGTATGTCCGCCAGACGTAAGCGCCGTCGTAGCCACCGTCAACACAGCATTTCCGCCCGACAGTGTCACCGCTGATCCGCTTACGGCTCCATCAACCAGCAGCGTCACCGTACCGGTAGGCGTTGCAGTCACCCCGCTCGTCCCAGAGGCCACCGTAACATTCAAGGTGACCGGCGTCCCCGCCGTCACACTCGCCGCACTTGCCACAATCGACGTCGTCGAGCTAGCCGCAGTCCCCGTCCCGATCGGCGACACCAGCAACCAGTCATTCACCATCTGCAGCGCATCGACCGACCCCCAGCCCGTCGCCAGGTCATACCCCACAGTCGCGTTGTACCCAAGGTATCCGCTCGCCCCGCAGCCGGGAGACCCCGCCGTGCATGGACTGTCGTTATTCCCCACCGTGACGTCATGGAATACGGTCGGGTAGTACGTACTGTTCGCCAGCCCATAAATCGTCGGGTTCGCATTCCCCACCCGAGCCTGAATTTTCTGCTCCAGCAGCGCCATGATCCCGGCATAAGCAGGCGTCGAAACCGAGGTCCCACCCACCACATCCAGATTGTTCGAGGCATTGCGATAGCCATTCGTACAGAACCCGCTCACGCAAAACAGATAACCATCATGCGACGCAGCCGCGTTGAAGGATACATCCGGCACGTCGCGTGCCGAGTCCGCCGGCACCCCCGTCCCAACCTGGAACGAAGGCTTCGTAAAGTAGATGCTCGATCCACCGCCACCACTCGCCAGCCCACCCCCGAGCGCCGTTTCGTTCCACACTGCTTCGGGAATGTAAGAGAGCGCCGAACCCATGTAGTTGCCATTCGTCGCGCTGAAGTAGGTCCCACCGTTCTCATTGAACATCGTCCCGCCCACGCCCGTCACATACGGCGAGCTCGCCGGAAAATCGACCGCCAGCCCCTGCGTCGCCGTCGCCGCGTCATAATCGCAGTCAGTCGCGCCCGAGTCACCCGCCGGTCCAAGGATCGTCTGCCCCTGCACCGTAGCCTGCCGGAACAGCGCATTGTAAGTAGCGATATTTGCCGACCCGAACCCTGTCTCGCAGTCGCCATAGCTGATCGTCAAGATCGGCGCCAGATTGTTATCGATCGCCTGCGTCAGCGAACCGCCAATCACGTCAGTCGAGTTCACATAAAGAATCGTAGCTGCGGGAGCCACCGCACCCGACCACTCCACATCGAGCGATGCCTCCGGCAAATCGTTCTGCGAAATCCCAGGATCGCCTCCATAAAGCTTGATCGTCGGCGCATTCGCAGGCAGACCCGACGCACTGCGGAATGCCGCAATATCGGTCAACGCAATATCCGTCTGCCCCATCACGCCGATCGTAATTCCCGACCCATTGATCGAAGAATTCAGCAGCGGATTGATGTCATAGATCGTGTAAAAGTCGCCAGGCGCAATAAACGTGTTCCCGGAAATCGAAGAGGTAAACTGCGGCGCAGGCACCGTCTTCATTTTCGCGCGAGCCCGTAAATGAAAATCGTTCAGCCCCGTCACCGCGCTCACCACACCCGCAAAAGCCGTGGGCATCGTCGGCTCGGTCAGATTCGCAAAGTGTGTCTCACCATTCTCGGAAACATTATGAATCGTAGTCCCGAAGGCAGCTTGCACCTGCGCCGCAGTCCCCGAGAACGTCACAAACGATCGAGATCGTGCCGGCGTCACATGCTGAAACCCCTGCGCGGTAAGCCACGCCGTCACAGTCGCCACGTCCCCCGTGCTGAGCCCGAACCGCTCCGCATACTGCTCCGGGCTAAGCCACTGATGGAAGCTCGCGGAAGCCGGATTCTGCTGCGCACTCTCAAGTGTTGCTAACGCCACATTCTGCGCATCCGTCAGGCTGAAGCGCAGCGTCATGGAAGTCAGCGCGGTAGACCCCGCTGCCAGCCCCAGGTCCTTCGCACGCGCAGCCCGGGGCACCACCGTCCCGCGCAGAACCGTACGGCTGGAGGAAACAGCCGCAATCCGATCCGGCACAGCAGCATAAACACTGGCGGACATCGTGGCAAAACAAGCAATCGCAACGGCAACACGGGGGAGCAAGGAAAGACGCATGCGGTATGGATCCTAACCGTAGAAAATGGGTGTCCGCGCCGAACCCGAGCACTACCGGAGTCCAACGTAATAACCTAGACGCCTTTTCTTCGAGTAAGTTGCGCTCCCGCCACAAATTCACCACGCGAAAAGGACCCGCACACCGCCGCCGTGCGGGTCCCGCTTGCCCTACTGAATTGTCACCTGGTACGGATAGTTCTGCTGAACCACCTGTGTACCGCTCGTCGTAGCCACCGTAATTATCACCACGCTCGTCCCCAGCGGCGTTCCGCCCGTTGGCGTGGCAAAGGTGAACGAATTATCCGAGCAGCCCAGGTTCGCCGCCAGGCTCAGCGCAAGTAGCACCAGCAGCATCGCCGGAATCCGCCGGCGCCGTCCCGCCGGCAGTAACCAGCAGAGCACCGCAGCCAGCGACAGCCCGCCCAGAACCTTGCCGCTGCGGCTCGTGGCCTGTTGCGTCGTCTTCGCCATCGGCGCCACCGTATTGATGGTCAGCGTTACATTGCCCGCCCCATTTGCAAACGTCGGCGTGATCGAGCAGGTAATGCCGGAGTTCGGTGCCGGCGTACATCCGAAATAGACCGCCCCGGCAAAATTATTTACCGATGAGATCCCAATCGTTGCCGTCCCCGTCTGCCCCGGGTTCAATGTCAGCGACTGTGGCGTAAACGTCAGGCTATAGGTCCCGCCGCTGAACGTCACCGAGTTCGAAGTCACCGTGTTGAAGTTCGCGTCGCCCCCGTAAACCGCGTAAATACTCGACGTTCCGCTCGGAATCGTCACCGAGAGAACCGCCGTGCCGACCCCCGCACCGGTCGCCCCCAGCGTCGCAACTCCCAGGCTCCCGTTAAATGTACCAATCGCGAAGAAAGTCACCGTCCCCGTCGGCGCGGCACCCGTCGTACTCACCCCAAAGACAGTGGCACTCAGCGTGACAGCCGCCCCCGTAAGCCCGCTGTTTGGGTTTACCGTCAGCAGGATCGAGGGCGTGACTTTCCCTACAGGAGTGATAACGCCGGTGATCGCAGCCGAGGTGCTCGGCGCATAGTTCACATCCCCGGAATAAACCGCAGTGATCGAGTGCGTCGCCGTCGCCGACAACGTCACACTCACCGCAGCCGAACCCGAGTTGACCAGCGCCACCCCAATCGGCGTCGTCCCGTCGTAGAACGTAACGGTGCCCGTCAGGGCCGCCGCTCCCACGCTCGCCGCCGTCACGGTCGCCGTCAAGGTCGTTGTGCCCGTCGTACCGCCCGTGCTCGCCACCACCACTGTCGTCGTAGCGATCTTGCCCGTAACCGTCGTCACAGCCGTTGATGTACTCGGATAATAAACCGTGTCGCCAGAGTACACAGCCGTCAACATGTGGCCGGTAGCGGAAACAAACGAAGCCGTAATCGAGGCCGTACCCAGCGTCGTCGACCCCGTCACGGTCCCCGTACCAAGCAGCGTCGTCCCGTCATAGAACGCCACCGTGCCGCTGATCGCCGCACTTCCCGCCGCAGCCGGAGTAACCGTAGCCGTCAACGTCGTCACACCGCCAGTCGTGGTCGGCGTCAGCACCGTCGTCGTTCCTATCCGAGCCGCCGTCCCGGTAACCGTCAGCGTCATTGCCGTGCTGCTGCTCGGCGCGTAGGTGCCGTCGCCCAGATAGTTCGCCACAATCGCAAACGCACCCGCGGTCGTCGGCATGTACGAACAAGCCGCCGCACCGCCTGTGACTGTCGCCGTGCAGAGCACTGTGCTTCCGGTCACAAACTGCACACTCCCGGTCGCCGCCGTCGGCGTAATGTTCGCAAACAACTGCACCGTACTCCCGGCCGCGACACTCGTCGCTGAGAGCACAAGTGTCGTCGCGCTGGCCGTCGTTCCCAGGTTCGTATTCGCTGGCGCCGACGTGCTGCCCGCATAGTTCGTATCACCCGAGTACACCGCCGTCACCACCTGGTTCCCGGCGCTGAACGTCGTGCTGATCGACGCCGAACCATTGCTACCCAGCGTCGCCGTCCCCAGCAGCGCCGTGCCATTGAAAAACTGCACCGTACCCGTTGGCGCGATGCTGGAAACAAAGCCAACCTGCGCCGAAACGGTCGTAGGCTGCCCGGCTACCGGCTGCGTCGGACTGAACGACACCGTCGTCGTAGAAGCCGCCTTGGCAACCGTCACGTTGCTCGAGACCGGCCCCGCCGCCGCGAAATTCTTATCTCCCGTGTAGGTCGCCGTGAACGTCACAGAACCGGCTCCCGTAGCCTGCACCAGCACCGTCGCCGACCCGGTCGAGTTCGTCCCCCCGCTGGTCACGCCCGCGCTCGAAGCAGCCGAGTACCCACTCCCCTGCGGCGTCACCGTCACGGTCCCCTGCGGGTACGAAACCCCGGAAGCGCCCACCACCTGCACCGTCACCGACAGCGTGGATCCAAACGTCGGATTCACCGGCGGCGTAATTGTCAGCGTCACAGGTTCCGGCGTCACCGTCACCGTGCTCGCCGTACTGAAGCTCGCGTTGTACGTGCTGCTGCCGCTATACGACGCCGTATAGCTCATCGTTCCGCCGCTCAACTGATTCGTCGTAAATGTCGCCACGCCGTTCATCAGCGTCGCCGTCCCCAGCGTCCCGCTACCCGCACTGGTAAACGTGACCGTGCCCGTCGGCGTCGCGCCACCGGAAGGTCCAGCCACCGTCGCCGTAAACGTCACCGTCGTCCCATGCACAGGGTTGGTCGGCGAAACAACCAGCGTCGTCGTCGTAGCATTCGAAGTATTGTTGCTGCTCAGCCCCACCGCATTCGACGTGCTCCCGCTGTAATATCCGTCTCCGGAATACACCGCCGTGATCGTATGATTCGTCGTCGCGCTCAGCGTCGAGGTCGCAAACGTCGCCACATTCCCGCTCAGGTTTGCGGTCGCCAGCGTCGTTGCCCCATCGAAGAACGTCACCGTCCCCGTCGGATTCGCCGGCCCGCTCGAAGCCGCCGTAAGCGTCGCCGTAAACGTAATCGTCTGTCCCGCCGTCACCACGCTTGCGCTCGATTGCAGGTTCAGCGTCGTCGTAATCGTACCGCTCGAGCTCGTGCCCGCCGTCGTCGAAACCGAGTTGTAATTCGAGTCGCCCGCATACGTCGCGCTCAAGCTATGCGTGGCCGTAGTCGGCACAGTACCCGTCGTCGTCGTGCTGCCATTGGTCAACTGGCCCGCGTTCAGCGTGGTCCCGTTATCGAAAAACGTCACCGCTCCCGTTGGCGCCGGCGCCGCACCCACCGTGCTCACCGCCGCGTTCAGCGTAACCGTCTCGCCTGACACCAGCGTGCTTGGTGAAGACGAAATCGTCAGCGTAGGCGTCGCCTTCGCAATCGTCACCGTCGTCGTGTATGGGTTATAGCAGGAGTAGTTCGGCGTCGTCGTGCACTGAATCGACAGCGTCATCGTCCCCGCCGCCGTCACCGGAATCGTTACCGTAGCCGAAGAGCTCGCCGTACCCGAAGCCGTAAGGGTCGCGTTATAAATATTGCTTGTCCCCGAAACCGTCACCGTGATCGGACCCGTAGGCGTACCCACACCGGACGGCGCCGTGTCCGTCACCGTAACCGTATAGGAGCCGCCAATGGTCGGGTTACCCCCAATCGAAGCCGTCAACGCCGACGCTTCCGGCTGCACAAAAAGCTGCGCCGTCGGACTCGTCGATGACGCATACGTCCCGTCCCCCGAGTACACCGCATCCACCGTATAGTTGCCGCCGTCCAGCGTGTTGATCGTGATCGATCCCGAACCATTCACCAGCGTCGAAGTCCCCAGCACCACACCGGCCGATGTCACAAACGACACCGTCCCCGTTGGCGTAGCCCCACCCGTCCCGGATGTAACGTTCGACGTAAAGCTTGTTCCCTGCCCATGCGTCGGCGAGTAGTTCGTAGCCTGGAAGCTCGTATAAGACATCCCCGTGCCGCGCGGATAAGCCTTCGCCAGCTTCTTCGAATCCACCTGCCCCAACCCGCTGCCGGCCTTCCACGTACCCGCCTGGTCGAACAATCCCGCACTTGGCGCAAGCTCATAAAGCACGGGGTTGATATTCCCCAGCCGGCTGCCCGCGGCAATCTGCGTCATGGCCGCCGTGAAGTCCGTAAGCGCCGCCGTAACATCGGGTCCATGACGCAAACCATCCGCCGGCAGCCCCGGCGCAAATTGCCACTGCGGCCGCGCCGTCGTCGATGTCTGCTGATCGGCCATGTCCCCCGCCAGCGCCAGCGCCGTCACCTCGGGCAGCATGGAAGGAAATCCCAGCGACGAAGCCGTCCGCGTAAGCAGCGTCGTAACGCCTTGCGCCGCCGCCTGCTTGAACAGGATGCTGTAAGCGTTCAGGTCCGCCTGCGTCAGCGTCGACACGCCAAACGTGCTGTCCAGCGTCAGAATCGGCGTAGCATTCGCGTCGATCATCGCCCCCAGCGTCGCCACGTCCTGCGCGCTCGGCTGCCCGTTCACCAGCGTCGCCGGTACCGCGCTCGGTCCGCCCAGCAGAGTCCGCGCGTCCGCCGGCACATTCGTCAACCCGCCAATCGCCACAAACAGTGGCGCAACCTCCACGGGCAGCGTAGGCTGCGTCGTGTTCGCATAAAATCCGTACCCTGACTGCGTAAAGTTATCGATGCTCACCGCAAACGCCGCCTGCACCTGCGCCGCGGATCCCGTCACCGTTATCCGCATCCCGCCCGCCGATACGCCCGCCACGGTCAGCCCCTGGCTCTGCACCCACACGCTGGCAGCCGCAAGCTGGTCCGCCGAAGCCCCATAAGCAGCCGCAAACTGCTGCGGTGTGATCCATTGGTGATAGCTGCCGGAAGAAGCCGTCGTCAAAGCAGTCAAAAAACTATCCAAAGCAGCAGCCCGTGCAGGCGCCTGGCTCAAAGTCAATGTCAACGTCATCGGCTGCGAAGCCGGCACCGCTCCCCCATCCGTCGCGGCAACCAGGGCCTGCGGCGCAAGCGTAGTCAGGGCAACTCGAGGACTCTGGCCAGAAGCCGAAAGCAAAGTCAGCGCCGTAAGCGCGAAGGTGACCGGGCGAGAAAGAAGCCTGCTGAGGAAAACCGGTGTATGCATCATGATTACGTGAATCTTCGCATCGCCGCCAAACTTAGGCAATAGACCATTTGGGTCAGCATGTCGTTACTTTGGTGCACGCATTTTGGGGCAGTGGAAAAAGTGGTACAAATCCCCGCCTTTCCCAATGCCATGCCGGCAAACCCTGCATTACCAATAACCCAAACAGAAACCCAGGCCCCCACCCAGCCTCTGGATGAAAACCTGGGTCTCCACAACTCCATCGCCTAGAACGCGTACTTGCCCGCCTCGATCTGGTGCGCCGCAATCTGCTTCCGCAACGACGTCGTGTTTGCCGGATCATGCTTCAGCAGACGCCGCAGAATCGCAAACTGCGTCCGCGCCACATCTCCTTCGGCCACATCCGCCACCACCAGCCGAGCCGACTTTTCAATCGTCTCCATCGCCTGCACCGCATACAGCTTCGCCATCGCAACCGCGATCTCGTTCTTCCCCGCGCCCATCTTGTCGGCGCGCAGAATTGCGGATTCCATCGTATAAACCGCCATGATCATATCGGCAATCGCGCCCATCACCATCTGCTCATCGGCCAGCTTCTGCATGTACTTCTGTGCAGCGGCCCCCGCGGCAAACAGCGTCGTCTTCTTCGCCGAGCTCAGCAGCTCGTACTCAGCAGCCAGCGGTCCATCACGTTCCACCTTCTCCGCCGACCCGTTCATGACCTCGTCCATAATCGACTTGATCGCCGGCATCAACGCAATCTTGCCACTCATAGCCGACTTCATCAGCCAGCCAGTAATAATCAGCCGGTTGATCTCATTCGTCCCCTCAAAGATCCGGTTGATCCGAGCATCGCGATAAGCCCGCTCCGCCGGATACTCTTCCGTGTAACCAAACCCGGCAAAAATCTGCAGCGCTTCGTCAACCACAAAGTCCAGCATCTCGGAGCACCACACCTTCACAATCGAGCACTCAACCGCATAGCCTTCAATCGCCTTCTGGATCGACGCCGTATCGTTCTTGTCCACGCCCTCGAGCGCCCCATCGATCGCGCCAACCGTCCGGAACGCCATCGCCTCGCCCACAAAAATCCCCGTCGCCATATCCGCAATCTTCTGCTGGATCAGCCCGAACTCTGAGATCGACTTGCCAAACGCCTTCCGGTCCAGCGAGTACTTCAAGCCCGCGTTATACGCATTCCGCGCCCCGCCCACCGCCGCATTGCCCAGCTTGTACCGCCCCACGTTCAAAATGTTGAACGCGATCGCCGGCCCATTGCCATGCGTCGAAAGCAGGTTCTCCGCCGGGATTACACAGTCGGTCAAAATCAGCGGCGTCGTCGAGCTCCCGCGAATCCCCAGCTTGTGCTCTTCCGCCCCATTGCGGAACCCCGGTGTCCCTCGCTCGATCAGGAACGCCGTCAGCTTTTCCTTACCCGCGTCCTTGCCTTCGGTCACCATGCACTTGGCAAAAACCGTATACAGATCAGCAAACCCGCCGTTCGAAATCCAGAGCTTTTCCCCGTTCAGCGTATAGGTCTTGCCATCCTCAGAAAGCACAGCCTTGGTCCGCGCATTCACCGCGTCAGACCCCGAAGAAGATTCACTCAACGCATAAGCCGACACGATCGACCCATCCGCAATCCCCGGCAGATACTTCGCTTTCTGCGCCGCATTACCGTACCAAACCAGCGGCATCGTCCCAATCCCCGTGTGCGCTGAAAACGCCACACCGAAAGACCCATTCGCAGAAATCGCATCCGCGATAATCGCTGAAGAAGCCTTATCCAGCTCCAGCCCGCCATACTCTTCCGGGATATCGGCCGCCGTCAAACCCAGGTCCGCCGCTTCCTTTAGTAGCGCCTTGATAACGGTAAAGTTCTTCGCTTCGATCTCCCCGACCTGCGGCAGCACCTTACCCTGCGCAAACGCGTAAGTCGTATCGAAAATCTGCTTATGTTCATCCGTAAAGTCTTCCGGAAAAAAGCACGAAGCAGGCGTCGGATCCATAATCAAAAAGGCGCCACCGGGCGTACGAAGGCCGGCAGAAGTAGGGGCGGGTGCAGTCATAGTAGCCATGGGATAACTCCTTGTAAATCTAGATTCGGTTAGCTTGCTTCCAATGCATCAACTCGTTAGTTCATATTCTCAAATATTCCCGCCGCGCCCATCCCCCCGCCCACGCACATCGTGACCATGCCGTAGCGGTGATTGTTACGCTGCATCTCCCGCAAAATCGTCGCGGTAAGCTTCGCCCCCGTACATCCCATCGGGTGCCCCAGTGAGATCGCCCCGCCATTCGGATTCACCCGCGTCGGGTCGATCCCCAGCATCTTGATAATCGCCAGCGACTGGCTCGCAAACGCCTCATTAAGCTCAATCACGCCGATATCCTCCAGCTTCAGCCCGGTCAATGCCAGCACCTTCGGTATCGCATAAATCGGCCCGATCCCCATCTCCATCGGATCGCAACCCGCGTACGCAAAACCCACAAACCGCGCCATCGGCTTGATCCCCAGCTCATCGGCTCGCTTGCGGCTCATCACCACAGCCGCAGCCGCACCGTCAGACGTCTGCGACGAGTTCCCTGCCGTCACCATACCCTTCGCATGAAACACCGGCCGCAGCTTCGCCAGTGCTTCAATCGACGTATCCGCCCGCGGCCCTTCATCCTTCGTGAACTGGCTCGTCACACTCGCAAACTTGCCATTCTTCCCCGGCCCGGCCGTCACCACATCCAGCGCAACAATCTCATCGTCAAAGCGCCCCGCAGCCTGCGCCGCCAGCGATTTCCGGTGCGATTGATACGCAAACTCATCCATCTCTTCGCGCGATATCTCATAGTGCCGAGCCACATTCTCAGCCGTCAGACCCATCGAAAGATAAGACCCCGGATTGTTCTCCACAACCCACGGATTCACCGAAATCTTGTTCCCCCCAGCCGGCACGTACGACATCGATTCCGTCCCGCCCGCCAGGATCACATCGCCGCCGCCACCCTTGATCCGGTCCGCCGCAATCGCAATCGTCTGCAGCCCTGATGAGCAATACCGGTTCACCGTCATCCCGCAAACCGAGTTCGGCAAACCAGCCCGAAACGCCGCCACCTTCGCCACGTTCATGCCCTGCTCGGCCTCCGGCGTCGCGCACCCCATGATGACATCCTCGATCTCAGCCTTGTCCAACTGCGGAATCTTCGCCAGCGCCCCCGTCAGGGCCGCCGCCGCCATATCATCCGGACGCGTATTACGCAGCGTGCCCCGCGGCGCCTTGCCCACTGCCGTACGAACTGCGGAAACAATCACGACTTCATTCATCACTCACCTCAGCCTTGCTCACACTTAATTACGCAGTGGTTTACCAGTCTTCAACGTGAACGCAATCCGTTCCTGCGTCTTCTTCTCCCCGCAAAGCGAAAGAAACGCCTCCCGCTCCAGATCCAGCAGATACTGCTCTGAAATCATCGTCCCAGCCGTCACATTTCCACCCGCCAGGCAGTAAGCCGCCCAGTTGGAAACCTTCACATCGTGGTCGGAAATATATTCAGCCTGCCGCATCGTATACACCGCCAGCTTCAACGTAGCCAGCGCGTTCACGCCGGGCGCCCCCACCACCTGCGGTGCCGGAGCCGTATACCCCGCATCCGCCAGCGCTGCCGCACGCACCGCCGCATCATGCAGCAGCCGCTCGCGATTCATCGTCGTCAAATCCGATCCCTTGATATACCCGAACTGCCGCGCCTCCGCCACCGACGTCGACACCGAAGCCTTCGCCACCAGCTCGAAATTCTTGCTCAGCGCCGCAAACAACTCCGTCCCTTCACCCCGGCCATCCGGCCGAATCGCATTCGCCTGCTCCACCGACGAAAGGCAAAGTTCCTTGCAGCCACCCCCACCCGGAATCAGCCCGACCCCAGCCTCCACCAGCCCCATATAAAGTTCCGCGTAAGGCTGTCGCGCTGCCCCATGCAGCGCAATTTCCGTCCCGCCGCCCAGGCACATCCCATAAGGCGCAACCACCACCGGCCGCGGGCAGAACTTGATCGCCTGCGTCATATTCTGGAACTGCTTTACCGATTGCCCAACCTCATCCCACTCCTCATCCTGAATAGCCATGACCAGCTGCATCAGGTTCGCCCCAACAGAAAAGTTCGTCGAGTCCCCCGTAATCACAAACGCGGAAAAGTTCTTCACCGCATCCGAGTCAGCCCGCAGCGTCTGGCTCACCATCGACACAATATCGCCACCCAGCGCATTCATCTTCGAGTGAAATTCGATACACGCAACCCCGTTCCCCAAGTCGATCAACGAGGCCCCGGCGTTCTTCTTCACCACGCCCTTGCTCTTCTTCACCGTAGCCACCGAGCCAATGCCCTCGGCAATCTTCACCGGCTTGTAAGTCCCGCCAATCGGATCGAAAAACTCCCGCCCTCCATCCCCATCGCGGTACCAGCTCTCGTTCCCTCCAGCCAGCAGCTTCTCCACATTCGCCGCCACCGGCAAACCCTGCGCCTTCATCTTTTCCGTGATGTCGCGAACTCCGGCCGCGTCCATCATCTCAAACGGCCCCAGCTCCCAGTTGTACCCCGTCTTCATCGCCGTATCGATCGCAACGATATCCTCAGCCGGCTGCGACCCATCCGCAGACAACCGATTCGCCGCATAAGTAAACAGCTCCGTCAGGTAAGGCCAGTAGAAAGCACTGGCTTTATCCTTCGTCGGGTCACCATTGATCAACTGCTTGATCCGCTCCGCCGTCTTCTCCACCGGCTTCGCCGCTTCAATCACCGGAAATTTTGGCCGGGTCGCAGGCCGATAATCGAGCGTCTGCCAGTCCAGCACATGCCGCAGGTCTCGCCCGTCTTTATCCTTGCCTTCCTTCTTGTAGAACCCCTGCTTCGTCTTGTCGCCTAGCCACTTCTTCTCCAGTAGTTGCTCAATAAATGGCGCCGACTGAACATCCGGCCGCTCATCCTTGATCCGCCCCGCCTGCTTCGTAAAGTTCTTCGCCACCCCCGCCATCACGTCGATCCCAACCATATCGCCCAGCCGGAACGTCCCCGAGTTCGGCCACCCAATCGGGCTCCCCGTCAGCGTATCGATCTCCTCGATCGTCAGCCCCTGCGTCTGCATCAGGTGGATCGCGTTCCCCATCGAGAAGTTACCCACCCGGTTCGCAATAAAGTTCGGCTGATCGAACGACCGCACAATCGCCTTGCCCAGCCGCTGATCGCAGAAGTGCGCGACAATCTCAATGTCTTCCGGGTCGGCCTGCGGCGTAGGAATAATCTCCAGCAGCCGCATATACCGCGGCGGATTGAAAAAATGCGTCCCAAACCAGTGCTTCGTCAGGTCTTGCGCACCTTCCAGGTCCTCGACGATGCTCGCAATCGGCAGCCCCGACGTGTTCGTCGTCGTGATCGTCCCCGGCCTGCGGTGCACCAGCACCTTCGTCAACAGCGCCCGCTTGATCTCCAGATTCTCCGCCACCACCTCGATGATCCAGTCGCAGTTCGCGATCAGCCCCATATCGTCGTCGAAGTTGCCGATCGTCAGCAGCTTCGCCGCCTCGGCTGAAAAGAACGCCGCCGGCTTCAGCTTCTTCAACCCATCCATCGCCGCCAGCACAAACTTGTTCCGTTCCGCCTTGGGCGCATCCGCCGCAGTCCCCGGCGGCACAATATCCAGCAGCACCGCGGGAATCCCCGCATTCGCAACGTGCGCGGCAATCCGCGAACCCATGGTTCCAGCGCCCAGAACGGCAACGCGAGTGATCTGGCGGGACGGTACGGTGGTGCTGGACATGGGTGCTTCGCTCCAGAATCTGATGACTTGCTGCGACGAGAAGGAGATTACTGAATGCGCGTTCAATTAGTCAAGCCCCCCACCCACTCCCCTGTGAATTCTTCGCGAATCCTCCGCAAACCCGGTGTACCCTTGAGCATCATGCCGAGCTACCTCGAGTCATCGCTGGCCAAACTGGAAGAATTTGAAGGCTCCATCCCCTGGATGTACCGCGACACCGAAGGCAACGTTACCGTCGGCATCGGCCTCCTCCTCGCCACCCCCGCCGCCGCCCTCCGCCTCCCCTTCCAGCTCGCTTCCGTCCCCGCAACCCCTGAAGCCATCCAGGCCGAATATGCCCGCGTAGACGCGCTCCCCATGGGCCGCCCAGCCCTCTTCTACCGCGGCAAGGACAAGCCCGAGCTCGCCAAATCCGAAATCGACTCCCTTCTCCTCGCCGTCCTCCTCGGCTTTGAAGGCGACCTCCGCGCCGCCATCCCCACCTACGACGCCCTCCCCGACACCGTCAAAATGGCTCTCCTCGACATGGCCTACAACCTCGGCCCCGCCGGCCTCCTCCACGGCTACCCCCGCCTCCTCAAAGCCGTAGCCGCCGGCGATTGGGCAACCGCCGCCGCCAACTGCGAACGCCGCGGCCCCGGCGCCGCCCGCAACGCCTGGACCCGCGAGCAGTTCCTCTCGCATGTCGTCGCCACCATCGAGGCCGTAGGCGAAAGCGCCCTCAGCCGCCTCGGCTACGGTCTCCTCGGCCTCGGCGCCACCATGCTCGACAAACTCCGCAACACCCGATAGAGAACGCGGACTGCCCTTCGCATGAGCGTGGGGCTTCAGCCCGACGAATAACTTCATCGAAATGGATGGGCTTTAGCTTTTGTCTGACGAAATCTTTCGTGCCGTTGTTTTTGCTTCTGAGATAGGTCCGGGCTTTAGCCCGGACATTCAAATGCACCGCAAAGGCGGGCTTCAGCCCCTGGGATTTGCCCTCTTTTGGTGAGTCATTGGACTCGAAAGCATTCATCAGACACTACCTGGCCCCGTGCCTTCCGTCGGGAGTGTCAAAGCTTGGTAAAGGTTCGTCAATACCGTTACCCCCATCAAACCCCGCTCCCCGCTCGACATCCCATCCGTCATATCATGGTCATGTTCCGCCGGAGGTCCAAGGTTGCACAAGCATTGGCTGGGTAGTCTCGTTGTCGCTCTCTTCCTCACCGCCTCAATCCACGCACAAGACCTCGCAGGATTTGAAAAACGCACCACCGTCAAGGTCCTCCCCAACGGCCTCACCCTCATCGTCTGCGAGCGCCCTGAAGCCCCCGTCTTCAGCTTCTACACCCTCGTCGACGCAGGCTCAGCCGACGACCCCCAGGGCCAGTCCGGCCTCGCCCACATGTTTGAGCACATGGCCTTCAAAGGCACCAACGAGATCGGCACCACCAACTACCCAGCAGAAAAAATAGCCCTCGCCAAGGTAGAAATCGCCTACGCCGCCTATGACGACGAGTTCCGCAAGCGCGTAGGCCAGGACCCCGCCAAACTAGCCCGCCTCAAGCAAACCTTCGAAGACGCCCAGGCTGCCGCCGAAAAATACGTCATCCCCAACGCCTTCCCCGAGCTAGCCGAGCAGAACGGTGCCGAGGGCCTCAACGCCTCCACCGCCGAAGATGAAACCAACTACTTCTGGAACATGCCCTCCAACCGCCTCGAGCTGTGGGCCTACATGGAAAGCGGCCGCATCGGCCGCCCCGTCGAGCGCGAGTTCTACAAGGAGCGCGACGTCGTCCAGGAAGAGCGCCGCATGCGCATCGACAGCTCCCCCACCGGCCGTCTCGTCGAGCAGATGCTCGCCACCGCCTACGTCGCCCACCCCTACGGCCGCAGCGGCGTAGGCTGGGAAAGCGAAATCTCCCAGGTCTCCGCCACCGAGGCCGAAGCCTTCCACAAGAAATATTACGTCCCCGCCAACATCGTCATCGCCGTCGTCGGCGACCTCAAGGCCGCCACCGCCATGCCCATGCTCGCCAGGTATTTCGGCACCATCCCCGCCGGCCCCAGGCCCGAGCCCATGACCACCATCGAGCCCCCCCAGTTCGCAGAAAAAACCGTAACCATCCACGAGCAGACCCAGCCCTTCTTCCTTGAGGGCTACCACCGCGGCGACTACCGCGACCCAGACGACGCCGTCTTTGACGCCATCACCGACGTCGTCTCCAACGGCCGCACCGCCCGCCTTTACCGCTCGCTCGTCCGCGACCAGCACATCGCAGCCGCCGCCCAAGGCTTCAGCGGCTTCCCGGGTGAAAAGTACCCCGGCCTCTTCGCCTTCTACGCCGTCCCGCTCCCCGGCCACTCTACCGACGAAATGAAAGTAGCCATCCACAAAGAGCTCGATCGCCTCAAGACCGAAGACATCTCCGACGCCGAGCTCGAAAAATATAAAACCCGCGCCAAAGCCGACAAGCTCCGCGGCCTCGCCGACAACGCCGGCCTCGCCTCACAGCTCGCCGAGTACCAGACCCGCTTCGGCGACTGGCGTGAAATGTTCCGCGATATCACCAAAATCGACGCCGTCACCAAAGCCGACATCCGCCGCGTAGCCAACAAGACCTTCGTCGAATCCAACCGCACCGTAGCCTCTATCGAAACAAACGCCGCCACGCCGGCCAAGGGTGGCAACTAATGAAATCGCTCCTCATCCTCACCTTCCTCGCCGCCTCCGCAGCCGCACAAGTCACCCCGCCATCTCCCGAGCCGTGGAAGAAAATCCCCATCCCACCCCTCCACGACTTCAAACCCATCCAGCCCAGGAAGATCGTCCTCGCCAACGGCCTCACCATCTTCCTCCAGCAGGATCACGAGCTCCCCTTCATCAGCGGCTCCATCCTCATCCGCGGCGGCAGCCGTGACGAGCCCGCCGACAAGGTTGGCCTCGTCGGCCTCTACGGTGAAACCTGGCGCACCAGCGGCACCAAAACCGTCTCCGGCGACGCCCTCGATGAAACCCTCGCCCTCAAAGCAGCCCGCGTCGAAACCTCCGGCGGCCTCGCCACCACGTCGGTCCGCTTCACCTCCTTCAAGCAGGATTTCCCCCAGGTCTTCGCCATCGCCATGGACCTCCTCCTCCACCCCGACTTCAAAGCCGACAAGCTCGCCCTCGCCAAGCGCGGCACCGCCTCGGGCATCGCCCGCCGCAATGACGACGCTTCCGGCATCGCCGAGCGTGAAGCCGGCATCCTCGTCTACGGCAAGGCCAGCCCCTATGCCCGTGACGTCGAGTACGCCACCCTCGCCGCCGTCCAGCTCCCCGACCTCCAGGCCTTCCACGACCGCACCGTCGCCCCCAATAACATCATCGTCGCCGTAGATGGAGACTTTGACCCCGCCACCATGGAAACCAAACTCCGCGCCGCCTTCGAGCCCCTCCCCAAAGGCCCCGCCATCCCCATCCGCGCCGAGTCCTTCGCCGACCCCAAACCCGGCGTCTACTACGTCGACAAGAACGATGTAAACCAGTCCAACGTCATGATCGTAGGCCTCGGCACCCAGCGCAACAACCCCGACTATTACGCCCTCAGCGTCATGAATGAGGTCTTCTCCGGCGGCTTTGGCTCCCGCGTCTTCCAGAACGTCCGCACCAAGCTAGGCCTCGCCTATGAGGTCTACGGCAGCTATGGCGCCTCCTACGATCATCCCGGCATGTTCACCGTAGTAGCCGCCACCAAAAGCGCCTCCACCGTAGCCGCCACCCAGGCCATGCTAGCCGAAATCGGCCGCCTCAAAACCGCCCCACCCACCCCCCGCGAGCTCGCCAGCGCCAAGGACCAGGTCCTCAACTCCTTCATCTTCAACTACGACACCCCGGAAAAAACCCTCGGCGAACAAGTCTCCCTCGCCTTCTACGGCTACCCCCCGGACTTCCTCGACAAATACAAAACCGGCATCGAATCCGTCACCGCCGCCGACGTAATCCGCGTCGCCAACAAGTACATAGACCCCGCCAAACTAGCCATCCTCGTAGTAGGCAACGGCTCCCAGTTCGGCGGCCCACTCACCACCCTCGGCCCCGTCACCAACGTCGACATCACCATCCCACCCCCCGCCATCGAAGCCATCCCCATCACCAAATAACCGGATTAGCGTGGGGCTTCAGCCCCACGAATAAATCATTGCCACGGAGGGGCTTTAGCCCCGGGTTTTTCGTTGGAGTCACCAGGAGACTCAAAGATTGCGAAACGGCCCCAAGCCCCAGATCTATCCTCTTCCCTGCCGCATCGATACGGAGGACGTCGCCTGACCACCAGGCAACGTCCCATCATGCCAACCCTCAAGCCGAATAATTGATCGACTCCACTCCCAAATAAGTAGCCGACTGCCCCAACTGCTCCTCGATCCTCAACAACTGGTTATACTTCGCAATCCGGTCCGTCCGGCTAGCCGACCCCGTCTTGATCTGCCCCGCACCCGTCCCCACCGCCAGGTCCGCGATAAACGTATCCTCCGTCTCCCCAGACCGATGGCTGATGATCGAAGTAAACCCAAACCGCCGCCCCAGCTCGATCGCCTCCAGCGTCTCAGAAATCGTCCCAATCTGGTTCACCTTGATCAAGATCGAGTTCCCGCACTTCTCCTCGATCCCCCGCTGCAGTCGCGTGGTATTCGTCACAAAAAGGTCATCCCCCACCAGCTGAATCTTGTCCCCGATCTCCCCCGTCAGGTACTTCCACCCTTCCCAGTCATCCTCCGCCAGCCCATCCTCAATCGATACAATCGGGTACTTCTTCGTCCAGTCGATCCAGTAATCCGCCATCTGCAAGCTCGTCAGCTCCCGCTTGTCAGACTTCTTGAAGCTGTACTTGCCCGTTTCCTTGTTGTAGAACTCACTCGAAGCCGGGTCCAGCGCCAGCGCAATATCCACTCCCGGCTTCAACCCCAGCTTTTCGATTGCTTCGAGGATCAGCTCCACCGCCTCCTCATTCGCCTTCAGGCTCGGCGCAAACCCGCCCTCATCCCCCACCGACGTGCTGTAACCCTTTTTCTTCAGCACGCCCTTCAACGTATGAAACACCTCCACACCCTGCCGCAGCCCGTCTGAGAACGTCTCCGCGCCAATCGGCATGATCATAAATTCCTGAAAGTCCACATTCGAATCCGCATGCGATCCGCCATTCAAAATATTCATCATCGGCGTAGGCAAAATGCACGCATTCACCCCGCCCAGGTAGCGATAAAGCGGAATCCCCAGCGCATTCGCACTCGCCCGCGCCGCCGCCATGCTCACCGCCAGAATCGCATTCGCCCCCAGCCGCCCCTTGTTCTCCGTCCCATCCAGCGCGATCATCGTCGAATCCAGCATCCGCTGGTTCGTCGCATCCATCCCCACCAGCTCCGGCGAAAGGATCGATTCAATATTGTCCACCGCCGAAAGCACACCCTTCCCCAGGTAGTATTCGTTGTCTCCATCTCGCAGCTCCACCGCCTCGTGCTCCCCCGTGCTCGCACCGGAAGGCACCGCAGCCCGCCCCATCGCGCCGCCCGAAAGCAGTACATCCGCTTCCACGGTAGGGTTACCGCGAGAATCCAGAATCTCACGTGCGGAAATCGAAACAATATCGGTAGCGGGCGTAGTCATGGCAATCCTTTGAGTAGTGTCGGTAATCCGGTGCATCAGGCGATCGTTGAATTTCGGACGTGTGTCCACAGCTATCTTCGGCGCCCCGCTTGTGGCGAGATGGGAAGCGATATGTTGCACCAGTTCAGCGTCAGGAGGCACGCCCCCAAGTGTATCCAGTGCCACCCCCCCAGGCAATGCCGCCGCGCGAATACCGCCATCGACCACGGCATTGACACTCCGGGTTACCCCTCGCGCTTTTGCATGGCGAACAGGCAACGCGCCCTCTACGCTGTCTTCAGGGTCGACTGTGCAGACGCGCAGCCCGGGGAGTGTTCCACAATGAAGCTTGGCATCCGCGCAGTTCTGGTAGTTCCCGTCGTCCTCGCCGCAAACATCGCCTTCGCCCAGACCACCGGCGTCAGCCACCCCGACCAGGTCCCCGTCACCACAAGTCCTGAAGGTATCGCCCAGCCAGTCATCTACGAGAACCCGGCACCCCCCACCCAGACCGTCGCCGCACCCGTCCTAGCCGCACCCATCCTCAAAGAGCGCATCACCGAACCCCCACAACCCCCCACCGAAAAGCCAGTCCTCGAAGCCTCCGTCACGCCCGCTCCCCTCAACGACACACAAGACGACGCCGCCCTCGCCCGCGCCTCCGACCTCCCCCGCCGTCTCGTCGCCGACCCCGACGCCGGCATAGTCACCCGCGTCCCCGGCGCCGCCAACGAGCTCCCCGTCGGCACCCTCCTCAAGTTTCGTCTCAACCAGCACCTCACCACGGACAAAACTCCCATCGGCGCCGAGTTCACCGCCGAGCTCGACGAATCCGTCATCCGCGACGGCCGCGTCCTGCTCCCCGCAGGCTCCCTCGTCACCGGCAAGGTTACTGACGTCCACGGCGGCCGCCGCATCTCCGGTGCCGCCTCCATCCACTTGGAGCCCCGCACCATCCAGCTCCCCGACGGCACCCGCTACCGCCTCCAGGCCGAGGTTATTGACACCGGCATCTACCGCAACGACAAGGTCGACAGCGAAGGCACCATCATCAAGAAGGACCACGCCAAAGGCACCCTCGCCGCCATGGGCCTCGCCACCGGTTCCGGCATGGCCGCCGGCGCCGTCTTCGGCAGCTGGCCCGGCGCCATCATCGGCGGAGCCATCGGCGCCGGCGTCAGCACCGTCATGTGGCTCAAGGAAGACCGTCAGGCCGACTTCCCCGAAGGCACCGAAATCACCGTCATGCTCACCAAATCCGTCACCGTAGGCCAATAAACCAAGCCTTAGATTCAAGCCAGACAGCGTCAAACGCCGGCCATAAAACGTTCGCCACCCAAACGCCGCCTACTAAGCGCTATCCAAACGTCGGCTTCCCAATCGCCGGCCACCCACAAACGCCGTCATTCTGGCGAAGCCAGAATCTCAGTATTGGCTTTTGCCTTTGCCTGTTCTTGCCTGTTCTTGCCTGTTCCTTTGTTTGTCATTCCCGAAGGGAATCTGCTTCTGCTTCAACGCAGCTGCACCCACTCACCACCCCTACCCACTAACCTGCCCCAGCAACCGCCGCCAGTTCTTCTGATTCCGCCGATAACTCTTCTTCAAATCCTCCAGAATCCGCTCAAAATCCGCATGACCCCCCATCTTCCGCCAAGCCGGATTGATCGAAAACCAGGGATAATTCTCATTCCCCAGATAAATCGCACGCCGCAACCAATGCAGCGCCTCCGACTCATCCCCATCCAGCGCAAAATAAGTAGCCAACCGGTACGCCATCTCTGAATCCGCCTCCGCCGCTGAAAGCGTCTCATCCACAATGTAGTTCGCCGCCTTCTCCCGATCCCCAAGCTGCACATAGCAAAGCGCAATCGTCGGATAAACAATCCGCAGCGAAGCCTCTTCCCGCGTCACATCCTCGAGCGTCTGGATCGCCCGCGCCAGGTCCCCCTGCCGCATCTGCTGGTACCCCAGCGAGATCCGCAGCAGCGGCTGCTTCGGCTCCAGCGTCAGCCCCTTCTCCAGCTCATCCGCCGCCAGCTCCAGCTGATTCTGATACTGAAACACCCGCGCCCGGTTGTTATAAATCAAAGCCGCATTCGATGGATTCAGCCGCAGCGAAAGATTGAACTGCGCCAGCGCCTCCTCATACATCCCGTCGATCCGCAGCGTCTGCCCCGCCACCAGGTGTACATTCCAGTCATTTGAAGCCGACTGCAGCAGCGATTCGATCCCATGCCGCGCCGACTCCTTCTCCCCCCGGCTCAGCAGCATATAAACCCGGTACAAGTTCGATTCCACCGACCCCGAATCCAGCGCCAGCGCCTTATCGAACGCCCGCCGCGCCTCCAGCACATGCATCTGCCCCCCCAGCCCATGGCTCGCATATTGCAGATGCGTAATTCCGAGCCCGCTCCACCCCGGCGCGAACCCCGGGTCCTGCTGCACCACTGATGAAAACAGCTCCCGCGTCCGGTCCAGGTCTTCCCTGCTTCCCGTCCGCGACATGAATGACGACAACACCGCCCGCGCCTGCAGATAATCCTCTGAGATCGCCTGCGCTCTCGCCGGCGCCAGCTGCCGCGGCTGCTCACTCAGCTGGCTCTCTCCCAACCCATGCAGCGTACTAAAAACCTCGTTGCAGATCTCCGACTGCACCGCCACCAGGTCGAAGCTCGCCACATTGATACTCCCCCCCGCCCGCACCGATTGGCTCGGCACATCCAGCAGTTGCCAGTTCAGATCAAACCCCTTGTCACTCCTGAGAAAATTCCCCGCCAGCACAAAATGCACCAGCAGCTTCCGCCCAATCGCCAGCGGGTCCAGCTGCTGCGTCGGCACATTCGCCAGTGAAGACGATGGCCGCACAATCAATGAAGACATCCTCGCCAGCCGCGCCGCCAGCGCATCTGCCAGCGCATACCCGTACAGTGGCGAGGGCTGCGTCCCTTCCTGCGCACCCGTGGTCGTCCCGCCAAAGTTGATAAACGGCAGCACCACAATCGTGTTCGCACTCCGGTTCGCCGGCGTAGGAGTATCCCTAAAGCGCTCCGCCAGCATCGACAAAATCCCGGTCGTCCGCTTCTCTTCCTCTGGCGTCTCCACCGCCGGCGGCCGTTGTGAGGGTAGCAGGTTGATCGCCTCTCCCGGCAGCCCCACCGAGTCCAGATGCATCGCCATCATGATCGTCTTCAGCGCCTCCCGCAGGTCCGCCGCCGAAGCATACCGCTCACTAGGCTGCTTCTCCAGGCAGCGAAAAATCACCGACTCCAGCTCCGGCGGCAAACTCGCATTGCCTTCCCGCAACGAGGGCGGTGCCGCAAACTGGATCGCTCGGATCGACTGAAACTCAGCCGCATCCGGCCTGTGAAACGGATGCCGCCCCGTCACCAGCTCGTACAGAATCAAACCCAGCGCAAAAATATCCGACTGCACCGAAGATTGCCCCGTAACAAACTGTTCCGGAGCCATATATGCAATTGTCCCTCCGCGCGCCGTATACGTCGCCCCCGGCGATGGCACCGGCCGCTTCGTCGCATGGCCTGAAGGATCGAAATCCACCTGATCCATATTGGTCAGCCGACGCGCCAGCCCAAAATCCAAAATCTTGATCAGCCCGCCCTCGGTCAAAATCACGTTCGCAGGCTTCAAATCCCGGTGAAAAATTCCCAGCGAGTGCGCCGCCGCCAGCCCATCCGCCATCTGAATCCCCGCCGAAAGCATCAGCTGCAGGTTCGCCGGCCCTTCTGAAATGATCTTGTCCAGCGGCTTGCCCGGCACATACTGCATCACAATGTACGCTTCCGCCTCGTCCCCATCCTCCTCCGGCGCCTCGCCCACATCGTAGATCGCGCACACGTTCGGATGATCGATCGCCGAAGCCAGCCGCGCCTCCCGCAGCTGCGTCGTCCTCACCTGTTCCAGCGTCAACGCCCCGCGTTTCAGCAACTTCAGCACCACCGGCCGCTGCAGCAGCGTATCCTGCGCCAGAAACACCACGCCCGAGCCGCCGGTCCCTATCTTCCGCAGAAACTCGTAATGGCTGATTACACGCCGCTTCATCGTTCTATTATCGCTCCGCCGCCTGTGAGGAACGCCACCTTGCCAAAGCAAAGGCATTTGCGCCAATGTTGTTGAAACGCCACCTCGCAAGCGGCAAACCCGGCCATTTCTGCATCACATCCGATAAGACCACTGCATTAGATTGGCCTGAGCCACGACGGAGAGGACTTTAGGGCCAAAATGGACGAAATGAGGGCACAGAACGCAGACACGGCAATCCTGCTCATCGACGACAATGCCGTCCAGGCCGCCACCCGCCAGACCATCCTCAAGCGCGCCGGCTACTTCGTCATCGCGGTTCTCAACCCCATCCGCGCCCTCGAACAATTCCGCGCCAATGACTTCCCCGCCGAAATCCGCCTCGTCCTTACCGACCACCTCATGCCCGGCATGACCGGTGCCGCCTTCGTCAAAGAGCTCCGTGAAGCCCACAAAACTCTTCCAGTCCTGGTCATCAGCGGCCTTGAAGAAGCAGAAGACGAATACCGCGATCTCGACGTCACCTTCAAGATGAAACCCCTCCTCCCGGAAGTCCTCCTCGCCACCGTACATCGCCTCATTCAATAAATCCTCGCACCAACTCCCAATCAGCTCTAGCTGTCAGCTTTAAGCTGACTTCTTGCCCTTAGCTGCCTAAATTATTGCCGTAGCCTGACCTGGACATCGAGAGCGGATAAGCTACAGACCTCGGCTCATCCAAAAATTCCATCGCATCAACCGCCCACTGGCCTGCCAGAGCCAATCCCTGAGAGAATAGCTCTGTGATCACGCCTTCGCATCCCATGCCGGAATTCGGCAGCTTTGCCCTCTTGCTCGGCCTCATGCTGGCGATCTACACCTTCGCCGCCGGCACCATCGCACTCATCCGCGCCCGCAGAGAATCCGCTGGCCAAGCTACCGGCACCCCCGTCGCCGCCCTCACCGCCAAGCTCCAGGAAACCTCTCGCCGCGCCGGCATCGCCAGCTTCATCGCCGTATCCTGCGCCGCTTTCGCCCTGGCATGGGCCGCCTTCACCAACGACTACTCCGTCTCCTACATCCTCCATCACACCAACCGCGAGCTCCCCGCCGCCTACAAGTTCTCCGCCCTTTGGAGCGGCCAGGAAGGCTCCCTCCTCCTCTGGAGTTTCCTCCTCGCAGGCTACGGTTTCGTTCTGCGCCTCCGCCACCGTGTCGACGTCCGCCTCACCGCCTACGCCTCCACCATTCTCGCCGTCATCCAAATCTTCTTCCTAACCCTGCTCAACTTCGCGGCCCCACCTTTCGCCCTTGAGTCCGGCCCCCTCGCAGCAGATGGCCGCGGCCTCAACCCCCTCCTCCAATACCCTGAAATGGTCATCCACCCGCCGATGCTTTACCTCGGCTACGTCGGCTTCTCGGTCCCCTTCGCCTTCGCCCTCGGCGCCCTCATGATGCGCTACCCCGGTGAAAAGTGGATCGCCATCACCCGCCGTTGGACCATGGTCACCTGGATGTTCCTCACCGCCGGCATCTTCCTCGGCGCCCACTGGGCCTACTCGGTCCTCGGCTGGGGCGGCTACTGGGGCTGGGACCCGGTTGAAAACGCCTCCCTCATGCCCTGGCTCACCGGCACCGCCTTCCTTCACTCCGTCATGATGCAGGAAAAACGCGGCATGATGAAGTCCTGGAACGTCTGGCTCATCTTCACCACCTTTCTCCTCACCCTGCTCGGCACCCTGCTCACCCGCGCCGGCCTCGTCAGCAGCGTTCACGCTTTCGCTCAGAGCTCCATCGGCTACTGGTTCACCAGCTTCATGGGCCTGGTCCTCGCCGTCTGCCTGTTCACCTACTTCAAGCAGCGCGACCACCTTAAAACTGAAAATCACCTCGGCTCGGTCGTCAGCCGGGAAGCCAGCTTCCTCTTCAACAACATGATCCTCCTGGTCGCCTGCGCCACCGTCCTCGTCGGCACCCTCTTCCCCGTCCTCAGCGAGTTCGTCAACGGCACCAAAACCACCATGGGCGGCCCCTACTACAACCGCGTCAACATCCCCATCGGCCTCTTCCTCCTGCTCCTCACCGGCGTCGGCCCACTACTTGCCTGGCGATCCACCTCTCTCCGTGCCATCCGCAAAAACTTCATCCTCCCCGGCGTAGCTTTCGCCGTCTCCCTCATCGGCCTCATGCTCAGCGGCGTCCGCCCCTGGCTCACCGGCGACGACGCCCTCGCCACCTGGTTCTCCCTCGTCGCCTTCTCCCTCGCCGCCGCCGTCATAACCGCCATCCTCTCCGAGTTCCTCCGCGGAGCCAACGTCGTCCGCGTCCAGACCGGCCAGAACCTCCTCCTCGCCTCCACCACCCTCGCCCGCCGCAACACCCGCCGCTACGGCGGCTACCTCGTCCACTTCGGCATCGTCGTCATGTTCATCGGCATCGCCGGCGGCGCCTTCAACAAGCAGCACGAGCAGGAAGTTTCCTTCGGCGATGTCATCCACATGGGGCCCTACGACCTCAAAACCCAGTCCTACACTCAGGATTCCAACCCCAATTACGATACCGACTACGCCCTGCTGGAAGTCACCCGCAATGGCAAGCACGTCACCGACCTTGCGCCGGAAAAACGCTTCTATCACGCTTCAGAAACTTCCTCCACCATGGTCGCTCTCCACTCCACCGCCATGTACGACCTCTACGTCATCTTCGAAGGCCGCAACCCAGACACCGACCGCCCCATCATCAAGGTCTTCCTCAACCCCCTCATCGTCTGGATCTGGATCGGCGTCGTCATCGTCATCCTCGGCACTCTCTTCGCCCTCGTCCCCAACGCCGTAGCGCGCCGCCGCGAAGCCCGCGCCACCGCCGCCATCCCAGTCCCAGCCGAGGCCGCCGCCCATGTATAAATGGCCTAAACACCTCCTCCGCCTCGCCCAGCTTCTCGTGCTCTGCACCCTCGCCGTCACCATGCTCGGCGCCGGTGGCGACGCCTCCAGCACCCGCTTCAGCCGCATCGGTCACAACATGATCTGCGTCTGCAGCTGCGGCCAGGTCCTGCTCGAGTGCAACCACGTCGGCTGCCCAGACTCCTCCCGCATGATCGGCGAGCTCACCGACCAGATGGCCGGACCCAACGGCGGCGGCGCCGATTCCCTCATCCTCAACTGGTTCGTCGCCAAGTACGGCGCCACCGTACTCGCCGCTCCCATCCGCGGCGGTTTCGATCTCGTCGCCTGGTTCATCCCCCTCACCCTCTTCGTCGCCGCCACCCTCGGCACCGCCTTCCTCGTCCGCCATTGGGCCGCCCGCCGCAGTCTCCAACCTGCGAGCCTCGCAGACTTTACACCACCAGTTAGCGACTCCACCCGAGACCGCATCCGCCGCGAGACCGAATACTGATGAGTCTCCTCGCCAGCGTCATCCTCGTCCTCCTCTGCTTCGCCTTCATCTTCTGGCCGGAGCGCAACCCCTTCGTCCAGGCCGATAAAACCCGCGTCGACTCCCTCCGCGAGCGCAAGGACGCTATCTACGACAACCTCCGCGACCTCAACTTCGAGCACCTCGCCGGCAAATACCCTGAAGACGACTACGCCGAGCAACGCCGCATCCTCGAAGACGAAGCTGCCACCGTCCTCACCGAGCTCGACCGCCTCCACGCCCGCGGCATCCGCGGCCGCTAACCAGCCCCAGGGTCTCCTTTTGTTTGTCATCCCGTAGGGATCTGCGTTTGCTTTTGCCGTTGTCTGGTCTCACTCAACTCCCCACACGAATCCACCCGCCCCACAAGATAAACTCAAAACAATGACCGTGCAAAACCTCCTCCGCCAAGCCTCCCTCTTCCTCCTCCTCTGCGCCGCCGCCGCCGCCCAATCCATCTCCGGCACCGTCACCAACAAAACCAACAACAAACCCGCCGCCGGCGACGACGTAGTCCTCCTGAAACTAGCCCAGGGCATGCAGGAACTGGCCCGCACCAAATCCGATTCCCACGGCAAATTCACCATCGCCGTCCCCGAGTCCGGCCTCCATCTCCTCCGCGTCACCCACGACAAAGCCAACTATTTCCAGCCCGTCCAGCCCGGTGAAAAGCTCGTCGCCATCGAGGTCTACTCCTCCGCCCCCACCGTTGAAGGCGTCACCCTTGACGCCGACGTCCTCCGCATCCAGACCGACCCCGCCGGCTCCGCCCTCCGCGTCACCGAGCATTTCTTCCTCAAAAACGCCTCTGAGCCCGCCACCACTCTCATGAGCGAGCACCCCTTCGAGCTCAACCTCCCCCCCGGCGCCACCGTGGAAGGCGCCGCTGCCAAGGCCCCGGGCGGCATGGCCGTCCAGTCCGGCCTCGTCCCTGAAACCGAACCCAACCGCTTCACCATCATCTTCCCCATCCGCCCCGGCGAAACCGAATTCCAGGTTACCTACAAGCTCCCCTACGACCCCAAGGCCGGCTACACCTTCCAGCCCCGCCCCGTCAGCCCCACGGACAATCTCGTCGTCATGCTCCCCAAATCCATCAACTTCAAGCCCGCCACCGGCACCCCCTACGTCGCGGTCACTGAAGAGGTAGGCGCGCAAACCTACGTAGCCCGCTCCATCCAGCCCTCCCAGCCCGTCAGCTTCACCCTCTCAGGCCAGGGCGAGCTCCCCCGCGACACAGCACCCAACGCCGGCACCGGCTCCAGCGCCGACCAGACCTCCGCCGCCTCCAACACCGCCGCCACCGGCGACCCCAACACCGACCCCCGCCCCGGCGGCGGCCTCGGCGTCCCCCTCGACAAGGACGCCGAACGCGCCCCCCTCACCAAGTACAAGTGGTGGATCCTCGGCGGCCTCGGCCTCCTCATGGCCGTCGGTGCCGGCGTTCTCCTCCGCCAGCCCCCGACCCTCGCCCAAACCCTTGGTGCCCCTGTCGTCCTCGCCCCCATGCCCGTCTCCGGAGGCGCCGGTGCCCTCAACGCCCTCCGCGATGAAATGTTCGCCCTCGAAACGGACCGCCACGCCGGCCGCATCACCGAAGCCGAATACGCCCAGCTCAAACCCGCCTACGACCTCGTCCTCCGCCGCACCATGACCCGTCAGGATGAAGCCATCCAGAACGTCGACCCCACCGACCAGGGCCAGGTTTAGTTCATGCAGTCCTTCCTCCGCTTCGTCCAGCTCCTCACCATCGTCATCTGGGTCGGCGGCCTCATCTTCTTCGCCTTCGTCCTCGCCCCAACCGCTTTCCACACCCTCCCCACCATCCACCTCGCCGGCCTCGTCGTCGGCGAATCCCTCCGCGGTTTCGACATCCTCGCCCTCGGCTCGGGCGCCATGTTCCTCCTCGCCACCGGCTTCCTCTTCCGCACCGCCCCCCACCGCCTCCAGGGCCGCTACGAGCTCGAATTCCTCCTCGCCGCCATCATGCTCCTCGGCACCGCCTACCTCCAATACAACATCCTCCCCGCCATGGACGCCGACCAATCCCTCGCCGCCGGCGACATCGCCTCCACCCCCGCCAACTTCCCCGCCCACAAGCATTTCGACAAGCTCCACATCCGCTCGGAACGCATCGCCGGCGCCATCCTCTTCCTCGGCCTCGCCGTAGTCTTCCTCATCTCCCGCGAGCAACTTCCCCTCGACCCACCCCTGACCACTCACAAGGACGTCTAGCTGGTCCATCCCTCGAACACGCTTTGAAGGGATGAGCGTGGGGCTTCAGGCCCATGAATAACTCCCAATGGGATGAACGGGCTTTCGCTGGAAGTGGCAACCACTCGTTCGCCGGCACCCTCCTCAGCCTCGGGTTCTTCGTCTCAGCGTCTCAAGGCGACCTTACCTGACCCGCACATTCACGCTTGCTCTCCACCGTCTTCAGGGCCGAAGGCCCGGCATATCATAGCCTAGGCCGAAGGCCTAGGTATCCCCGCGACAATGCTGCAAGCGCTGAAAGCGCGACACATAGACCACTCTCACCACCAACGCATGCCCCCCACCCTCACTGCAAAATTAAGGTAACCCCCGCCGAGTGCTGCACCGTCCCCCCCACACTATTCGTCGAGGTCCCCGTCACCGTCACCGCATAAGTCCGCCCAGCCAGATTCACATTCGCACTATTGTTCACCCGATCCCCACACCCCACCGGCAACAAAGCCACCCCAACCACCCAAACCCGCCTCTTCCGCATCACCAAAAACACCGGCAAAAACAAAGCCAGCACATAAGGCAGAGCCCGCTCGCGCAACCCCGCCTTGGGCGTACTCACCGTCAAAATAAACGCCGAAGGATTCCCCGAAGGCACCACATAAGCCGGATTGAACGTAGCCGTAGCCCCCACCGGCAACCCCGTAGCCGTCAGCAAAATCGGCCCCGCCAGCACCCCATGCAGCGGCGTCACCGAGAACCCAAACTGCGCCGCACTCCCACTCGGAATCGTCACACTCGTAGTCCCCACCGCTGTCAACGTAAAGTCCGCCTGGCTCACCGGCACGATATTCACCACCGTAGGCCCTGAAGCCCCCGCCAAAAAATCCAAGTCCCCCCCATACCCCGCAGTCAACGTATGCGACCCCGCCGCCAACCCCGGGGTAAACGTAGCGCTCCCCCCCACCAGCCTCGCTGTCGCCACCTGCACTCCCCCCTCGTCCAGCGTCACCGTTCCCGTAGGCGTCCCACTCGTAGTCGCCACCACCTGCGCCACCAGCCCCTGCGAAAGCCCCACCGCCACCGGCGCCTGCCCTACTGTCACCCCCGCCGCATTCGCCGACAGCACATAATTCCCCGCCCCCACCCCCAGCAGCCCAGCCGATATCCCATAAACCCCCGGCGCAGAAAAAGTGCTTGCCGTCGTCGTCAACCCCAGCCTCACCGCATCCCGCGCCAGCACTCCCGTCAACGATCCCGCAAGCACCGGCACCGGCTGCCCATAAAGCATCGTCGCAGATTGCACCACAGCCGTCACCGGCAAAGGCGCAATCACCAGCGGCACAGCCGTACTCTCCGCCGCCCCATGACTCCCATCCCCCCCATAACTGGCACTCACCCGATAGCTCCCCACCCCCAGCCCACCCGTCTCGAGCACCGCCTGATTCCCCACCAGCGCCCCACTCCCCAGCGTCACCGGCGTAGCCCCCGACACCTCAAAAAACGTCACCATCCCCGAAGCCGCACTCGAAGCCAGCGTCGCCGTCACCGCCCCGCTCCCGTAATAAGTCACCGAAGGCCCCGCCAGACTCAACGTCCCCGCCGCCGTCCCCCCCAGCCCCGCAATCGTATGGATCACCCCCGCCGTATCGATCTGCCGCACCCGCCCATTCTCTCCATCGCTCAGCGTCACCAGCCCCCCAGTCGACAACCCCACCGCCCCCGGCCCATCCAGCCTCGCCCCCGTAGCCGCGCTCCCATCTCCCGCAAACCCTTCCACCCCATCGCCCGCCACCCCCGTAATCGCCCCACCCACCCCCACCCTCAGCACCCGCCCCGTCCGCTTATCCGCAAACACCAGACTCCCGTCCGCCGCCACCACCAAACCCTGCGGCAGCCCCGCCACCGCCACCGTCGTAATCACCCCACTCGCCGCATCCACCCGACGCACCCGCCCATTATGCGCATCCGCCAGGTAAACATTCCCCGCAACATCGACCGCCACCCCCGCCGGCGTATCCAGAGCCGCCGCCACCGCCAGCCCACCATCCCCTGAAAACCCCTGCACCCCGTTCCCCGCGACCAGCGTCTGCACTCCCGTCCCCACATCCACCCGAAACACCTGCTGCCGCCCCCCATCCGCCATCACCAGCCTCCCATCGCCCCCCATCGCCAGCGCCCCCGGCCTCACCCCCGCCACGACAGTCGTAATCACCCCACTCACAGCATCCACTCGCCGCACCCGCCCATTGTGCGTGTCCGCTATATAAAGATTCCCCGCCCCATCGATGGCCAGCCCCCCCGGCGTATCCAGCCTCGCCGCCGTAGCCAACCCACCATCCCCCCCAAAACCCTGCGTCCCCGTCCCCGCAATCGTCGTCAGCACCCCATTCGGCGCCACCATCCGAACTACATGCCGCGCCGATTCCGCAAAAATTAAATCCCCCGCCGCGTCATAAACCAGCCCTGCCGGCAAAAAGATCGGCACCCTCGTAGCTTGAGTCCCCTGCCCCCAGGCCCCCACACCCAGCATCGCAAGCAGCACAAAACATCCGGCCCACCAGCCGCAAAACGTCGGGTCACCCTGGCTTGAAAAACTCTGTTTGCCCATGAACCCCGGCGGCGATGAAACCAGCAGACCGCGCTATGCCGAATTATAGCGGCACCCCTCTACTGCTGATAAAACGCCCGGTCATACCCCCGCAGATAAGCATTCCGAAACGCATCCACATAAGGCGGTATCGGTCCCAGCCGATAGTCATACCCCGGCGCCTCTTCATACGTCCGGTTGTTCCGCGGCTGATACCCCGCCCGGTAATAAGCATCGCGATTCCCATCGTCATACCCCGCCCGATACCCATTCCGCTCCGCCAACTGCACCAGCGGCGGCACCTGCCCCTGGTACACCGGAGCCGGCGGAGGCGGCGGCACCGGCGCATACACCGCTTCCTTCTCATAACATCCCGTCAGCAGCACCACCCCAAGCATCCCAGCCAGCAATCTCATCCCATTCCCTCCGCCATTACAAACGCAAATCCCCATTCGAGGTTGCGCCAGCCCAGCAAAAAAAACATGTACCATAAGCCATCTCCTGCACTGAGGCCTCCATGCAACTCACGCCCCTCGACTGGGCCGTCATCGCCACGTACTTCGCCATCAACCTCGCCATCGGCTTCTTCTACATGCGCCGCGCCTCCGGCAATGTAGGCGAGTTCTTCCTCTCCGGACGCAACGTCCCCTGGTGGCTCGCCGGCACCTCCATGGTCGCCACCACCTTCGGCGCCGACACCCCCCTCGTCGTCACCGGCCTCATCTACAACCAGGGCATCGCCGGCAACTGGCTCTGGTGGTCCTTCTGCCTCTCCGGCATGCTCACCGTCTTCTTCTTCGCCCCCCTCTGGCGCCGCGCCCGCGTCCTCACCGACATGGAATTCGCCGAACTCCGCTACTCCGGCCCCCCCGCCACCTTCCTCCGCGCCTTCCGCGCCCTCTACCTCGCCCTCCCCGTCAATACCATCATCATGGGCTGGGTCAACCTCGCCATGTGCAAGATCCTCGCCCTCACTCTCGGCATCACCACCATCCGCGGCCAGCTCGCCGCTGTCTTCGTCTGCCTCGCCCTCACCCTCGCTTACAACGCCATCTCCGGCCTCTGGGCCGTCCTCTGGACCGACATGGTCCAGTTCATCCTCAAAATGTCCATGGTCGTCGCCCTCGCCGTCTTCGCCGTCCACGCCGTAGGCGGCATGAGCGGCCTCACCGCAAAAGTCCAAGCCTCAGACCTCGCCAGACACACCGACACCCTAAGCTTTATCCCCTCCATCACCTCCGGCTTCTTCCTCAGCTTCCTCGTCCTCATGAGCCTCAACTGGTGGGCCTCCTGGTACCCCGGCGCCGAACCCGGCGGCGGCGGCTACATCGCCCAGCGCATCTTCTCCGCCAAGGATGAAGCCAACGGCATCGGTGCCACCCTCTGGTTCAACATCGCCCACTACGCCCTCCGCCCCTGGCCCTGGATCGCCACCGCCCTCGTCGCCCTCGTACTCCTCCCTGCCCCCACCGCCGCCCAGGGCGGATACGAAGGTGCCTACGTCTGGGTCATGATTCACTACCTCCCGCCCTCCCTCCGCGGCCTCATGCTCGCCGGTTTCGCCGCCGCCTACATGTCCACCATTGGCACCCATCTCAACCTCGGCGCCTCCTACCTCATCAACGATCTCTACAAGCGCTTCCTCGTCAAGCACTCGACCGAGCGCCACTACGTCAACGCCTCTCGCCTCGCCACCATCTTCGTCGCCCTCCTTTCCGCCGGCGCCACCGCCTACATGCAGACCCACGGAGCATCCATCGCCGCCGCCTGGAAGTTCCTCCTCGCTCTCGGTGCCGGCGCTGGCCTCGTCTTCATGCTTCGCTGGTTCTGGTGGCGCATCAATGCCTGGTCTGAAATCACCGCCATGACCGCCGCCGCCACCATCTCTCTCACCCTCGAGTCCACCCTCGGCCTCCCCGTCGTCCGCCTCCTCCAGCACCTCGACCCCCACCTCACCCTCGCCCCCCTCAACGCCGACGACCCCCACGCCTTCGCCTGGCTCATGCTCGTCACCACCTGCGGCACCACCGGCCTCTGGCTCCTCGTCACCCTCCTCACCCGCCCAGAATCCGACCAAACGCTCGCCCACTTCTACAACCTCGTCCACCCAGCCGCTCTCGGCTGGTCCCGCTTCGCCACTCCTGAAGAAAAGCGCCGCCCCGAGCTCCGCTGGAACTTCATCCACTGGGTCCTCGGCTTCTCCCTCGTCTACCTCATGCTCTTCGGCGTAGGCAACGTCCTCTTCGCCCGAACCCAGCTAGGCATTGCCATGATCGCCGCCTCCCTCGCCTGCCTCGCCACCCTCTTCTACAGCCTCAACCGCCGCGGCTGGGGCACCTTCCGCTGACCGCCCTACCGGTGGGGGCGTGGGGCTTAAGCCCCGGGCCGTCGCCCAGAAAGCATCAACGCCGTGATCCAGCACCCCACCCCCGCCGTCATTCTGAGCGAAGCGAAGAATCTCCGTATTGGCTTTTGCTGTTGCTTGTTCTTGCCTTTGTTTGTCATTCCCGAGAAGGAATCTGCTTCTCCCCTTGCCCTTGCTTGTTCTTGTTTCTGCTTCTCAGGTAGGCCAAGGCTTCAGCCCGCCATCACCAAGCACCTCACCCGCACCATCCCCTTCCTGTTCCCCAATTCGCAATAACCGCACCCCAAGGACAACTACAACCCCCAATCCAACATCTCCCATAACAGACCCTAGGAGCACAAAATGAACGCCTCACGCCTTGCAGCCGCCCTTACCCTCGCCACCGCCCTCCTCGCCACCGGCTGCAAAAAGACCCCACCCCCGCCCCCCACCCAGGTCCTCAACTCCGACGGCTCTGTCTCCAATCCCAACGGCACCGTCACCGTTCCCGCCAACTCCCAGGCCGCCCAGCAAACCGGCCAACCCGCCCCCGCTCCCACCCAGATGGCCGTCCGCAACCCTGACGGTTCCATCACCAATCCCGACGGCAGCGTCACCTACCCCGCCGGCAGCAACGTAGCCAACAAGGAAAACGCCCCCAACGGCACACCCACCTACGCCCCTAACCCCGGCCCCGCCGCATCAGCCCCAGCCCCCGTCTACGAGACCGTCCCCGCCGGCGTCTCCTTCACCGTCCGCGTCAATCGTTCCATCTCCGCCCATGCCAGCGGTGTAGGCGACCACTGGTCCGGCTCCCTCACCCGTCCCCTCGTCTACCACGGCGCCACCATCTTCGCCTCCGGCACCCCCGTCGAGGGCGAAGTCGTAGCCTCTAAAGGCGTAGGCCGCTTCAAAGGTGCCGGTGACCTCGGCATTGAAGTCGTAGCCATCGCCGGCCAACGCGTAGAAACCAGCGAGTACGAAAAATACCGCAAGGGCCGCGGCAAGCGTTCCGCAGCCTTCACGGCAGGCGGCGGCGGCCTCGGGGCCCTCATCGGCGGCCTGGCAGGAGGCGGCAAAGGAGCTCTCATCGGCGGCCTCGCCGGCGCAGGCGGCGGTGCAGCCGCAGGCTCCTACACCGGCAACACTGACGTAGTCATCCCCGCCGAAGCCGTCATCACCTTCCGCCTCCGCAGCTCCCTATCCCGCTAGCGAGCGGCAGGTTTCAAAATAACGACGCCGTCATTCTGGGCGAAGCCCAGAATCTCAGTATTAGCTTTTGCTGTTGCTTGTTCTCGCTTCCTTTCAGACGGACATCCCCCATGGCCGCGAGTCCTTCCCGCGGCCATGCCCTCCCACCCGGTAAACTAACCCCATGGCACTTTCCCCCCTCTTCCTCCTCTCCGCCACCTCCCCGGATCACTTCCCCCCCGAAGCCAAAACCTACAACGCCCCTGAAATCGCCTTCCTCGGCCGCTCCAACGTAGGCAAAAGCTCCCTCATCAACGCCCTCCTCGGCTCCAAACAGGCCCACACCTCCTCCACCCCCGGCCGCACCCGCGCCATCAACTTCTTCGCCCTCTACAACGGCCTCGCCGACAAAACCCGCCGCCCCGAAATGATCTTCGCCGACCTCCCCGGGTACGGCTACGCCAAAATCTCCAAATCCATCTCCGCCGAGTGGCCTCTCTTCATCGAGCCCTACCTCACCGACCGCGCCACCCTCGCCCTCGCCGTCTGCCTCGTCGACACCAACATCCCCCCCCAACCCTCAGACACCACCCTCATCGACTTCTTCAAAGCCACCGGCCGCCCTTACCTCGTCGTCGGCACTAAGTCCGACCGCATCTCCAAAAACGTCCTCGCCAAAAACCTCGCCGCCCTCAAGCGCACCCACGGCGTAGACCAGATCCTCCCCGTCAGCGCGGAAAAAAGCACCGGCCTCAGCGACCTCTGGTCCCGTCTAAAAACCGCCGCCGCCGCCCTCCCCACAACGTAAAAAGGCCCCACCTCAACCGAGGCAGGGCCATCTCACAAACCACCTAATCGTTGTAATACTCCAACCCCAGGTGCGTAATCAGATCCTGCCCCATAATATGCCGCAGCGTATTCTTCAGCTTCATCGACTGGATAAACAGATCATGCTCCGGATAAACCCCCGGCGCACTATCCGGATCCTTGAAGTAGAACGATAACCACTCCTGAATCCCCAGCCCTTTCAACGTACTCGTCCGCGCCGCCAGGTCCATAAACAGCACCAGATCGAGCGCCAGCGGAGCCGCCAGAATCGAATCGCGGCAAAGGAAGTCCACCTTCAACTGCATCGGATACCCCAGCCACCCAAAGATGTCGATATTGTCCCAACCCTCTTTGTTATCACCACGCGGCGGATAATAGTTGATCCTCACTTTGTGATAAAGGTCCTTGTAAAGGTCAGGATAAAGCTCCGGCTGAAAGATCAAATCCAGCACCCCGAGCTTCGAAACTTCCTTCGTTTTGAACGATTCCGGATCATCCAGCACCTCGCCATCCCGGTTCCCCAGGATGTTCGTCGAGTACCACCCCGCCACACCCAGCATGCGCGACTTGAACGCCGGCGCCAGCACCGTCTTGATAAATGTCTGCCCGGTTTTGAAATCCTTGCCGCAGATCGGCGCGTTCATCGTCTTTGAAAGCTCCTGCAGCGCCGGAATATCCACCGTCAAATTCGGTGCCCCGTTCGCAAACGGAATCCCTTCCTTCAGCGCCGCCCAGGCGTACATCATCGAAGGCGTAATCCCCGGATCGTCATCTACCATCCCCTTCTCGAACGCCTCGAGCGTCTGGTGAACCGGCCCCCGCTCCAGGTAGATCTCGGTCGACCCGCACCAGATCATCACCTGCCGGTCGGTCCGCGTCTTGAACTCCGCAATGTCATTGCGAATCTGGTTCGCCAGGTCGCACTTGTTCTTACCAACCTTCTTATGTTTGGCCGTCAACCGCTTCACATAATGCTGGTCGAACACCGCCGGCATCGGCTCGATCGATTCCAGAAACGGCCGGATCGCCTCGAGCGTATCCCGGTCCAGCACCTCGGCCGTCTTTGCCGCGTCAAAAAGATTGCCGCCAAAAATATCCCAGCCCGTAAAGATCATGTCTTCGAGCGGGCAAAGATCCACAAACTCCCGAATCAGCGGAATATGATTGTCCGTCCGCTTGCCCAGCCGGATCGTCCCCATCTGGGTCAACGATCCAATCGGCTTGGCCATTCCGCGGCGAACCGCTTCGACGCCGGCAATCAACGTGGTGGCAACGGCGCCCATCCCCGGAATCATGATCCCGAGCTTGCCGCTATGCTTCTGTACTGTGGCCGCTTGTGGCGCTGCGGCGGGGGTGTTGGACATGCTGGTTGTAACCTTCTCTCCGTACAATTTCAATCTCTACCGAACCTGACAATTCTAACCCGTCCAGCCACTCAGCGTTTACGCCTCAGCACGAATCCGGTTCTTCCAGTGCGAGATGACAAACCAGCCGATCCCCACAATCAGCGCCAACTCCACCCCCACATGAAACCGCTGAAACACCTCCTGAAATCGCGGATTCGTCCGAAACGCATTCCCCAGCTTCATCCCCACCCACGCCAGCGCGTAGCACCACGGCCACGACCCCAGAAACGTATACAGGTGGAACCTCCACTGGTTCATCCGCGCCACCCCCGCCGGTAGCGCGATAAACGTCCGCACAATCGGCAGCATCCGCCCAATCAGCACCGTGATCGACCCATACTTGCCAAAAAAATAATCCACCCGGTCCAGGTCCCTGCGCGACAGCAGCACATACCCCCCAAACCGTTCCACCATCGGCCGCCCGCCCCACGCCCCAATCCAGTAAGCCGGCAGCGACCCCAGATTACTCGCCAGCGAAGCCACCGTAGCCAGCACAATCAAATCCCGCTGCCCATGCGCCAGCGCCGCCCCTGCCAGAGGCATAATCAGTTCGGACGGAATCGGCACACACGCCGACTGAATCGCCATCAGCAGAAAGACCACCGGATACCCGCCCGCTTGGATCAGGTGGTTGAACAATTCAAAGAGTTTTTCTGACATCCACACCAGTATATCGGCCATCGCCCACCCTGTTAGATTGGAACCAGGAGAATTACCGCATCCATGGCAGATTTCATCCCCCCCCGCAACGAAGTCCCACAACCTGAAGAAACCGAAAAAGCCATCCAGCACACCAGCGGCGAACGTCCGGCCTATGCCCCGATTGCACCCGTAGCCCGCCCCGCCAGCCCCTACGCCGTCCAGCCCGCCCAGCACGCCGCCCCCCCCGCCCGCCGCCAGATCGTCTGTTTCAGCTTCTACAAGCTCATGCCCGAGTGGCGCCGCCTCCCCGCTGAAGAGAAAGCCCGCCACAAAGCCGAGTTCGCCGACGTCCTCAACCGCTGGAACAAGCCCGGCGAATTCCTCTCCCTCACCTACTCAACCATAGGCAGCCGCGGCGACGTCGACATGTGCATCTGGTCCATCGGCTACGCCATCGACGAGCTCAACCGTATGCGTTCCGAGCTCCTCCGCACCCCCCTCGGCGGCTACCTCAACAGCCCCCACAATTTCCTCGCCATGACCAAGCGCAGCCAGTACCAGATCGATCGCCCCGACGAATCCGAAGGCGAAGGCCGCGGCGCCATCCGTCCCGGCGGCCAGAAATACATCTTCGTCTACCCCTTCTGGAAAACCCGTCCCTGGTACCTCCTCTCCGCCGCCGAGCGCAAGCGCCTCATGGACGAGCACATCCGCATCGGCCTCATGTACCCTCGCGTCAAGCTCAACACCACCTACTCCTTCGGCATCGACGACCAGGAATTCGTCGTAGCCTTCGAAACCAACTTCCCCGAAGACTTCCTCGACCTCGTCCAGCAGCTCCGCGAAACCGAAATCTCCCTCTACACCCTCGAAGACACCCCCATCTTCTCCTGCGTCCGCCTCCAACCCCTAGAAATGCTCGACCGCCTCGGCTAGCATCGTTCAGGATTAGCGTGGGGCTTTAGCCCCACGAACAAACCACACAGAAGCGGTGGGGCTTTAGCCCCGGGCCCTCTTCATAAGATCCGTAGCCGCTTCCGGCAAGACCGCTCCCGCCAACGCCCACAGGATGGCGCCGAATGAAGAAGGTAGCACCCGCAATCCGCACCGTACCCGAGTCGCCAGAAGGCCAATCGGCTCGGGACATCGCGGCTCAGGAACCCCTCTTTCCCCGCCTCAAAAACGGCCGCACCAAAAAGCCCTTGCAGCCGGAACGCACCACCGCCATCCTCCACGCCCTGCGCGAAACCTACCCCAACGTAGTCTGCGCCCTCGACCACCGCTCCGCCTGGGAGCTCACCGTAGCCACCATACTCAGCGCCCAGTGTACTGACGTCCGCGTCAACCTAGTCACCCCCGCCCTCTTCGCCGCCTACCCCACGCCCAAAGCCATGGCCGCCGCCTCACTCCTCGACCTTGAAGACCTGGTCCGCACCACCGGCTTCTTCCGCAACAAGGCCAAATCCATCCAGGGCGCCGCCCAGGCCGTCATCACCGAGTTCGGCGGCCAAGTCCCCCAGACCATGGAAGAAATCCTCCGCCTACCCGGCGTAGCCCGCAAAACCGCCAACGTAGTCCTAGGCAGCTTCTATGGCATCGCCTCAGGCGTAGTAGTCGACACCCACGTCTTCCGCCTCTCCCGCCGCCTCGAGCTCACCACCGCCGAAGACCCCGTCAAAATCGAGCAGGACCTCATCAAGATCATCCCCCAGGATCGCTGGATCCAGTTCTCCCACGAGCTCATCCATCACGGCCGCCAGATCTGCATCGCCCGCAACCCACGCTGCGCCGACTGCACCCTCGAGCGCCTCTGCAACGCCCCCGACAAAACCTGGACCTCCCACTAACCCGCCCACACACGTTTCGGGTGCCCCAACTCACGCGCGCTTCATCGCGTGAGGTGGGGTTACTCCTTCATTCTGCCGGAGCCATCCCCAACCCCTTTACCACAGCCTCCACCAACCCCCCAACCGTACTCTCCCCCGCCTCCACATCCACCCGCATCCCCAACTCCCGCATAGCCCCCGAGGTCACCGGCCCAATACTAGCCATCACCACCCCCTCCGGCACCGTCCCCACCAACCCCGCCAAATTCCGAGCCGTACTAGCACTCGTAAAAGTAATCGCATCCACCCCCGCTGCAAACACCCCCGCCAACTCCCCCACCGCTCCCTCAGGCACCCTATTCCGATAAGCCTCCGCCACCGTAACCACCGCCCCCACCCCTTCCAGCCGTTCCCTCACCACGTCCCCCGCCACCGCCGCCCGCACCAGCAAAACCGAACTCCCCGCCGCCACCCCTTCGAGCGCCCCCGCCAACCCCTCCCCCGTAAACACCCCCGGCATCAAATCCACACTCCCAAGCCCCGATTCCACCACAGCCCGCCCCGTAGCCGGCCCAACCACCGCCACCCGCCGCGCAAACGCAGGCACCTTCAACACCCTCGCCCGAGCCACAAAAGCCAGCACAGCATTCGCAGAGGTAAACACCACCCAGTCAAAGCTCCTCACAGAAATCAAAGCCGCATCCAGCCCACACCACGAGTCCGGCGGCCCAATCTCAATCGTAGGTACCCGCACCACGATTGCCCCCTCCGCCTCCAGCATCTCCGCCAGCGCCGAGCTCTGCCCCGCCGCCCGCGTCACCAGCACCCGCTTTCCCGCAAGCCTCATCGCACCCCCGCCAACGCCAGCCCCGCAGCCACAGAAGTAAACTCCCCCCCCGCCGACACCCGACCCCCAAACCGCTCCTCAAAAATCCTCCGCACCGCCGGCACAAAGCTAGTCCCCCCCGTCAAAAACACCCGGTCGACAGCCACCCCCCGCACCACCTCATCCACCGCCCCAGCAATCTGCCCCAGCTCCGGCGCAATCCACTCCTCAAACTCCGCCCGCCGCACCCGCGTCCGCAGCGACACCGATCCCACATCCTCAAACACAAATTCAGCCTCATCCCGCCCACTCAGCGCCGCCTTCGTTCGTTGCACCGCCTGGTGCAGCTGATACCCCAGGTCTTCCTCCACCAGCGCCCGCAGCGCCTCCAGCTTCTCCGGCTCCTCCGCCCGCTTGATCCCTGCCGCCAGCAATTCCATCACATTCCGCGTCCGCAAAAAAGAAAGGTAGTGCCACCGCTCCAGATTCGCATAAATCCACGCCGGCAGCGCCGGGATTGATTTCCCACCTCGCGCCAGCACATCCGACCCCAGCGCCGGTGCCACCAGGTGCCGCACAATCCGCGCATCGAACGCATCCCCCGCAAACCCCAGCCCCGCCGTAGCCAGCACCTCCCTGGCCCCATCCGGATCCACCCGCAGCACAGAAAAGTCGCTGGTCCCGCCACCAAAATCCCCAATCAAAATCGTCTCGGCACCCGTCCGCAAAGCCGTCCCACCAGCCGCAAACGCAGCCGCAGCCGCCACCGGTTCCAGCTCAAAGCGCACCTCATCAAACCCCGCCCGCTCATAAGCCGCGCGCAGCCGTTCCAACGCAAACGCCTCATCCTCCGCCGTCTCCGCCCCCACAAACTTCACCGGCCGCCCCACCGTAGCCCGCCTGATCTCACACCCAAACTCCCTCTCCGCCCGCTTCCGCAAATCCCCCAGAATCCGCGCAATCAAATCCTCCAACCCATAAGCGCGCCCAAAAACCTCCGTAGTCGTCAGCGACCGCACCGGCAAGTAACTCTTCAAGGATTGCACCAGCCTCCCCGACGGCAACCCCTCCCCCTGCACCGTCAGGTACCGCTCAATCGCCGCCGCCCCCGTAGCCGAAAGCACCCCCCGCGCCGCCTTCTCCAGATAAAGTATCGACCGCGAAGACTCCGCCCCCCCAGCAAACCGCACCAGCTCCACCCGCCCACCCACCGCCCGCGCCACCGCGCTATTCGTGGTTCCAAAATCAACCCCAAAGTCAATCCCGATCTCAGCCTGCATAACCTCACACAATCCCTGGTGCCCGAGGGGGGACTTGAACCCCCATTCCCAAAAGGGCGACGGATTTTAAGTCCGCTGTGTCTGCCGATTTCACCACTCGGGCGCCAAACCCAATCCTACCCCACCCAGCGCCACTACCTCACCGGATAAAGCATCCGGTACATTTCTCTGTTCCGCAAAATCGCCTGCACATACTCCCGCGTCTCCGTATAAGGGATCGACTCCACAAACTCCGGCAAATCCTTGTACTCGCCGCTCGTCATCCATTGCCGCACCGGCGTATCGCCCGCGTTATACGCCGCCAGCGCATACTCCGGCTGCCCATTGAACCGGTCCAGCACCTGCTTCAGGTTCCGCGTCCCCAACTGCAGATTGATCGCCGGGTTCAGCAACTCGCCCTGCTGAAAGCCCTTCATACCCTCCCGCTTGGCGTTCTCCTTCCCCACGGAAGGCAGCAGCTGCATCAATCCATAAGCATGCGCCGGGCTCACCGCCCCCGCGTTAAACTCAGATTCCTGCCGGATTAATGAAGCCACCAGGTAAGGGTCGACGCCATTCTTCTCCGAGTCCGCCACCAGGTCTCCCCAGTAAGGCTGCGGAAACAGCAGCCGCCAATACTCCACCGGCACCTGCGCACTCGGTATAGAAAAGAATGAAATCCCCGAGTGTTTCATCGATTGCAACGCCCGCGTATATTCCCCGTACGAAGCATAAATCTGTGCCTGCGCCAGCGCCCCCCACTGGTTCGCCGTCGCACTCGCCGCGATCTCCGGCCCAATGTATTCGTTCAGCGCCGCATTTGCCAGCAGCTTCGCCTTGATGTAGTGCACGTCATTCACCGGCACCACACCCACAAGATCCGGTACATTCACCTTGCGCACACTAGCCAGCGCCACACTCGGCCCCACCTCAGGCTGCTTGCCTAAAACCGCAAGCCGTTTCCGCGCCAGCTCCGCATAGTAGAAGTTCGTATAGTTCGCATCCAGCGCACGATAGTAGTTCTGCGCCTGCCCAAAATCACGGTCTTGATCTTCATACAGCCGCCCCCGCCAATAAAGTGCGCTGGATGCCTCCACACCCGCCCCATAACGCACAATCTGCTCATCCATCAGCGTAGCCGCGTCCGCATACTTCCTCAGCCGATAGCTCATCCAAGCCACCCGCCAATGTGCCGAAGGCGCATAAACACTGTTCGGAAACCGTTCCACCAGCAGCTTGTAGTGGTAAATAGCCTGCGGCATATCGTGCGTCAGCAGATACATATTCCCACCCGAATACAACGCCTCTTCCGTCCACCGGCTCTGCGGATACTTCTGCACCATCTCCGCGATCACCGCATCATGGCTCACCCTATCCTTCTCATTGCGGCTGATCTCCGCATAAAGATACTGCTTCAGCGCCGCCGTATCGTCATTCGTCACCGGCAGCTTATCCACATCGCGACGGCCCAGCCGCTTCAGCTTCAAATCACAAACCGCGTTATAGATTTGTAGCCCATCCCTATCCGCCTGGCTCAAGGTCGGATCATTCTTCAACGCGTCATATTCCGCGCTCGCCTCGCTGTAATGCTTGGCGTTGAACATCTGGTCCGCCCGCAGCTTGCGTTCGCCCGCCGTCGGCGCCTGCCCCATCGCCTTCAACTGCATCAACGATTGCCCCGCCTCAAACGCCAGCGGCTGCTTCACAAAAATCGAGTGATACAGTGCCGCCGCCTTCGCCCCATCGCCCGCCGCCTGGTAAGCCCGCGCCAGCTCATACTTGTAGTCCGCATGGTCCGCCTCAGGCGTTGCCAGCATCGGCTCCAGGATCGCCACCGCCGCCGCCCCATTCTTCTGCTGCAGGTCCACATTCGCCAGCAGCAGCGGCGCGTTCACCGTAAAAATACTTTCCGGATGCCTGTCCGCAAAGTGGTCCAGCAGCGGCCCCGCTTCCCCACCCCGCCCCGCCTGCACCAGCGCCTGCGCCCCCAGGTAATCGGCATAGTCGCTCAACTGATCACCCCCACCCGCCGCCTGCCGGTAAGCCTCCCCCGCCTCAGGGTAACGACGATCCAGCATATAAGCATGCCCCAGCGCCAGGTAAGCCGTCGCCGCCTGCACCCCGGGATGCGCCTGCGCATACGCCAGCACCCCCGCATAAGCCCCGCCACTCCGCGAAGTCGCCAGCTGCTGAGCCATCGGCCTAAGCTGCGCCGTAGCCATAAACGCGCTGTTCAGCTTCACCGTCTGGATCGTCGCCGCAGCCCTTTTCGCTGCATCGGCCTTGCTCTCCGCCTTGGAAGCTTTGCCCGCCTTCCCCGCCTTACCCTTGACGCCCACCGCCTTCTTCTTCGACCCCACCACCACCGCCGCCCGCTTCACCGGCTTCCTGGCGGTTGGGGCCGTCGCACCCGACGCACCCGTCCCGACCACAAACCCCACCATCACCGCCGCCAATCCAAGTCGCATCGCCACTGAGCCCGCCTGCACCTACTCTACCGTTCCAACCCCTGCATCCCACACACATGAATCACATCTGATACCACCTCCATCTAAGACGTATGGACGCCTACTCTGTCAGTGCCGCATTGCCTGCACCCCCAATGCCACCTACTGGGACCCATAGAAGCTCACCAAGCCGTCTAAGCCGGCCATTGCCCGCACCCCCAATGCCATTTACTATGGCACCTGAGCGCGGCACACACAAAGCCGCCGGAAAGCCCCATCACGCCTTGCCCACATCCGCCACACAATCCGCACCCGGCGTCAAAACGCTCCCCGACGAAGAGCACCCCGACGTCCCTCTCGTAGCCCGCGCCAAAGCCGGCGACTCCGCTGCCTTCGAGATCCTCGTCCGCCAGTACGACCGCCAGATCTTCCGCGTAGCCCAGCACATCACTCAGAACCGCGAGGACGCTGAAGACATCACCCAGGACGTCTTCTTCAAGGCCTACCAGAAGCTCGACCAGTTCCAGGGCAACAGTAAATTCTCCACCTGGCTCGTCCGCATCGCTGTCAACGAGTCCCTCATGCGCCTCCGCAAGCGCAAAACCAGCAAAACCGTCTCCATGGACGAGGACGTCCACACCGAAGAAGGCTCCATCCCCCGTGATTTCGCCGAGTGGCGCCCCAATCCCGAGCAGCTCTACGGCCAGTCCGAGCTCTCCGACATCCTCCGCAAAACCATCCAGGGCCTCCCCCCCGGCTTCCGCACCGTCTTCACCCTCCGCGACGTCGAAAACCTCTCCACCGAGGAGACCGCCGAAGCCCTCGGCCTCAGCGTTCCCGCCGTCAAATCCCGTCTCCTGCGCGCCCGCCTCCAGCTCCGCGAGCGGCTCAGCCGTTACTTCAAAGCAAAAAAGGAAGGCGTGCCCGCATGACCTGCACGGATTTTCTCGCCAAACTCACCGACTTCTTCGACGGCACTGTCCCCCCAGACCTTCTCGCCGAAGTCGAACACCACATCGCCGTCTGCAAGCACTGCGAAGTCGTCCTCGACTCCACCACCAAGACCATCACCATGTACCGCAACCACGAGCTCTACGACTTCACCCCCGAGCTCGAAGAGCGCATGACCATGTCCATCATGGCCCGCTGCTGCCCCCCCACCCCCAAACCCTAGATACGTCTCACACCCAGAAACGCTCGGGGTGCCCCAGGCCACGCAGCCTCACCGTGTGACCTGGGGTCGTCACCACTATGTCTTTCGCTCCTTGCCCTTCGCCGCGCACCGCCGCGTCGCCGCGTTCGCCTTTGGGGTTTACACTTTCCCAGTGCCCAGACTCCTCCCAACCCTCCTCCTCCTCCTCACCCCCCTCGCCCACACCCAAACCTGCACCGTCTTCTACAACGCCAACATCCTCACCGGCCGCAATCTCCTCACCCACCCCGAGCACACCCACGCCCTCGCCATCCGCGAAGGCAAAATCACCGCCATCTCCCCCCAGGCCGAAGCCCTCACAAACTGCACCCGCATCGACCTCCACGGCGCACAAGTCCTCCCCGGCTTCAACGACGCCCACACCCACATGGCCGCCGCCGGCCAGCAAAAGCTCTCCGTAGACCTCGACCAGACCCCATCCCTCGCCGACATGCAAGCCCGCATCAAGACCTACGCCGCCACCGCCCAACCCGGCCAGTGGCTCCTCGGCGCCGGCTGGGATCACACCAAATGGCCCAGCAGAACCCTACCCACCCGCCAGGACCTGGACGCCGTCACCGGCTCCCATCCCGCCGTCTTCTACCGCACCGACGGCCACATCGTCATCGCCAACACCGCCGCCCTCGCAGCCGCCAACATCACCGCCACCACCCGAGCCCCACAAGGCTCCCAGATCGACTTGGCACCAGACGGCACCCCCACCGGCATCGTCCGCGAAGCAGCCGCCATCGCCCTCCTGTACAAAGTAGTCCCTCCCCCAAGCCAGGAAATCCGCCAGAAAGCTCTCGACCTCGCCATCGCCGACGCCCTCGCCCACGGCGTCACCTCCGTCCAGGATTTCTCCGAATGGCCCGACTGGCTCCTGCTCGAAACCATGGAGCACCGCGGCACCCTCAACCTCCGCATCGCCGAGTGGCTCCCCTTCGACCTCCCCCTCGAAGTCCTCAAGCAACGCCGCGCCAGCCACGACCCCAACGACCCGCTCCTCCACCTCACCCAGCTCAAAGCCTTCATGGACGGCAGTCTCGGCTCCCGCACCGCCGCCCTCGCCGAACCCTACTCCGACGACCCAACCAACTCCGGCCTACCCCGCTACGACCAGCAAAAGCTAAACCAGCTCTCCGCCGAACGCGCCGCCGCCGGCTTCCAGCTAGGCTTCCACGCCATAGGCGACGAAGCCAACACCATAGCCCTAAACGCCTTCGCCGCCGCCGAACAAGTCGCCACACCATCCTCAATCCAAAAAGAAGCGGCAGGGGGTGCCCCAGGCCACGCGGCCCCATCGCGTGACCTGGGTCCGCCACCGAACGCCACCCCCGACCTCCGCTACCGCATAGAACACGCCCAGGTCCTCCTCCCTGAAGACTTCAACCGCTTCGCAGAGGAGCACGTCATCGCCTCCATGCAACCCTCCCACCTCCTCACCGACATGGCCTGGGCCACCGCCCGCCTGGGCCCCGACCGCGCCAGATACGCCTACGCCTGGCGCTCCATGCTGGACCACCACATCCCATTAGCCTTCGGCACAGACTACCCGGTCGAATCCATCTCCCCCTTCCGCGGCCTCTATTCCGCCGTCACCCGCCAGAACGAGTCCGGCACCCAGACCTTCCACCCCGAGCAGCGCCTCACCATGCCCGAAGCCCTCCTCGCCTACACCCAGACCTCCGCCTACGCCGAGTTCCGCGACCAGACCAAAGGCCTCCTCCTCCCCGGCTACCTCGCAGACTTCGTAGTCCTCGACCGCGACCTCCTCACAACATCCCCAAGAGAAATCCTCGCCACCCGCGTCCTCCGCACAGTAGTGAACGGCCGCACCGTTTACCAATCCACCCCCCAACCCCTCGCCACACCACCACCCGCCATCCCCCAAACCCGCACCACCCCACCCGACCCCGACTAATAAAACGTTTCGGGTGCCCCATCTCACGCGCGCTTCATCGCGTGAGGTGGGGTTACTCACTCAGCCCGAAGCCACCCAACCCAAACCCCAAACCCAAACCCGCCGTCATTCTGAGCGAAGCGAAGAATCTCCATATTGGCTTTTGCTGTTGCTTGTTCTTTTTAGTCATTCCCAAAAGCACTCCGCGTTTGCTTTTGTCCTTGCCCCTGCAACCCCCCCCCCATGAAACCCCGCCCCCTATCCCGCCTCCTCCTCCTCGCCACCGTCCTCATCTGGGGCGCCACCTTCACCCTCGTCAAATCCGCCCTCACCGATATCTCCCCGCTCCTCTTCAACCTCCTCCGCTTCACCCTTGCCACCGCCGCCCTTCTGGCCATCAACCGCCCTGAATTCCACCGCCGACACCTCATCCCCGGCCTCCTCACCGGCCTCTTCCTCGCCGCCGGCTACCAGTTCCAGACCCTCGGCCTCGCCCGCACCACCCCCACCAACTCCGCCTTCGTCACCGGCCTCGTCGTCCTCTTCGTCCCCGCCCTCACCCTTATCCCCGCCCTCCGTCCCCCCGGCACCCGAGCCCCCGGCCTCGCCTCCGCCGCCGGCGCCCTCCTAGGCCTTTCCGGCCTCTTCTTCCTCACCATCCCTTCCGGCGGCCACCTCACCGCCATCTCCCCCGGCGACCTCCTCACCCTCGTCGCCGCCTTCGCCTTCGCACTCCATCTCCTTACCATCGGTCACTTCTCCCGCACCATGCCCGCCGCCACCCTCGCCACTCTCCAGGTCGCCTTTGCCACCGCCTTCATGCTTCTCACCCAGCCGCTGGAGCGCCATCCCCGCGCCCACTTCACCCCCGCCATCCTCGCCGCCCTCATCGTCTGCGCCCTCTTCGCCACCGCCGCCGCGTTCACCATCCAGAGCTATGCCCAGCAGCACCTCCCGCCCACGGAAACCGTCCTGGTCCTCATCCTTGAACCGGTCTTCGGCGCCCTCACCGCCATCCTCTTCCTGCACCAGCACCTCACCGCCCGCACCCTGATCGGTGCCGCCCTCATCCTCGCCGGCATCCTCCTTACCGAGCTCTTACCAACCACTCACACCACTGAGATCCCCGCCTGACCGCCTCGAAAAACCTGTCAAGCCCCCCAGCTTGTGCAAAACCCTCAAACCCCCCATAAACACTGCCAAACATACTCAAAAATAGTTGGCATGTTTACCCCCGCCAATTCGCTAAACTAGATATAGACAGAAAAGACAGAGACACACAGGCCCCGACCCTTCAAGGTCCGGGCCTCGTTCATTGCTACGGTGACAATGTGCTTAGAGCCCGGTGCGTCTTCCTTTCTTGTTTCATCCCGCAGGGATCTACTGCTGCTTTTGCGGTTGTCCGTTAGCACGATCGGCAAATCAGCTCAAACTCCCATGCCATCAAGATTTTGCAACAAAAGTACGGGGGGGCACCCATCCCATAACCTTCTCCTTCAACCTGTCGTCTAATCCTCGTCGTAGTAAGCAGTCGCAGCATCTATATCCAGTAGTCAACAAAGTCACACATGAGGTCTCATCCGCACATGCAATCCTCCACAGAAACATCCTTCTTCACCAGACTCCGCTCCCACCGGCTCGCCACCACCTTTACCATCCTCACCACGCTCTCCGCCGGCATCCTCACCGGCTCCGTCCTGACCCGCAACGTGGGTGCCACCGAGCAGCAGCACATCGACACCACCGACGCCCGCCCACTCATCATCCCCAACCCCGTAGTCCTTTCAAACGGTTTCTCCCAGATCGTCAAAAACGTCGGTCCCGCCGTAGTCAACATCAACACCGAGCAGATCCCCAAGAAAGCCATTGCTCGTCCCAATGCTCGCCGCACTCCAAATGGTGGTGGTGACGACCAGCAGCAGCAAGGCGACATGCAGGACTTCTTCAACAAGTTCTTCGGCGGCCGCAACCCGCAAGGTGGTGGTGGTGACGACGACAGCGACGGTGGAATGGGTGGCGAACGCCGCGCCCTCGGCTCCGGCTACATCGTCGACCCACGTGGCTACATCATCACCAACAACCACGTCGTCGATAAAGCCGACAAGATCTACGTCAAGCTCGCCGACGACCCCGAAGATACCGCAGGCATCTCCGGCCGCCCTGCCACCGTGATCGGCGTAGACCCCGAAACCGACATCGCCGTCATCAAGATTGACACCAAGGTTCCACTCCCCACCGTCAAGCTCGGCAACTCCGACGGTGCCCAGGTCGGTGACTGGGTCCTCGCCATCGGCAGTCCCTTCGGCCTCACCCAGACCGTCTCCGCCGGCATCGTCTCCGCCAAGAACCGTGGGCTCCCTGACGACCGCGACGCGCAAGGCCGCGCCAAGCAGTTCCAGCGCTTCATTCAAACCGATGCCGCCATCAACCCCGGCAACTCCGGCGGCCCACTGGTCGACATGGCTGGCCAGGTCGTCGGCATGAACACCGCCATTTACACCTCAGGCTCAGGCTCGAACGGTGTTGGTTTCGCCATGCCGTCCAATATCATCGCCAAGGTCTACAACGACATCATCGGACCCAGCCACAAGGTAACCCGCGGCTCCCTTGGCGTCACCTTTCAGGCCCGCACGGATTCCGCAGTAGGTCGCGTCTACGGCTTCGCCAATGGCGGCGTCATCGTCGCTTCGGTTTCCCCCGGCGGCGGTGCCGCCAAAGCAGGCATCCGTCCCGACGACATCCTCACCTCCATTAACGGCAAGCAACTCAAAGATCCTCAAGGTCAGGATCTCGTCGATGACATTTCCGCTCGCGCCGTCGGCTCCTCCGTCGAAGTAGGTTTCCTCCGCGACGGCAAACCCATGAAGGCAAATGTGGTCATCGGTGACCGCGCCAAGGTCTACAGTGACCTCGCCCAGGCTGACCAGCAGGATGACACTCCCGCTCAGGTGGACCCAGGCCAGACCAAGCTCGGCATCACCGTCCAACCCCTGCCACCCGCTCGCGCAGCCAAGCTCAACATCCCCGGCGGCGTAGTGATCACCGCAGTCGCTCCCGGTTCCTTCGCGGACGACATCGCATTAGGAAAATCCGCCATCATCTCGGAAATCAACCGTCAACCCGTCACCGACATGAACTCCTACAACAGCATCGTCTCCAAACTCAAAACCGGCGACGACGTAGTCTTCGTCATCCGAGACTCCAACAGCAAGGATGGCAAGGTCTTCGTCGGCGGCACACTCCGCTAACGCCTTGTCAGCAGATGGAAGAGGGTCACGATAAAGTCGTGGCCCTCTCTATTTATCGCCGCTAATTTTCCTAAAACACCAAGCAACCTTTCCCATTGCACTCTGTTGACGGAAACGATACTCTTGGACAGAAATCGATATGTCAGACGAAACCCTGTTCGATACTGCAGTTCGAGGTTCAAGAATGATGCGGTTCTCAAAGCTTCTCCAGATCGCCTCCCTCGCTCCCGCTTTCCTCATCGCTGCTGCCCCCGCCCTTGCCAACCCCCGCCTGCATCGCGGACCCACGTCACCCCGCCTCTTCAAACCCCGCGCCATCCCTGCACCACCCAAACCCAAATCCGCCGCCGGCATCGCACCCGAGCGCGCAACCCAGATCCAGGCCGCTCTGATCAAGGCAGGCTACCTCACCGGCGAACCCACCGGCACCTGGGACACCTCCACAGCAGCCGCCATGCAAAAGCTGCAAGGCGATAACGGCTGGCAAACCAAGCTAGTCCCTGACGCCCGCGCCATCATCAAGCTGGGCCTCGGACCCAACGCCACCCCAGCCACAGAAACACCTGAATCCTCCGAAGCGGACACGGAAACACCCGCAACCACTTCTGTTCCCGCCAACAAGTAGACAAGTCACCTGCGACAAAGCCCCCGAAATTTCGGGGGCTTTCTCATGCCAACTACACACCAATCGTGAACAGCGTATCCTCCACATCCTCGCACCCTGAAGGCAAGCTTCCCACTCCGCTGAGAGACCCACTCTCCAGCCACAAGCGCAGCCAGTAGTAGCCATGCACCCGCACGAGCCGCGAGGCCAACGGCTGCCTCTGCTCCAACACCTTGGCAATCTCGGCCGACATCACATCCGCATCCGCGACCATTCGATTCGTCACCGAAACGCTATCCGCTGCCATCACACTAGCCTTCGCCGCCGCATACTGCGATGCCGAAAGCAACCCACTCTCCACCTTCAAGCCGGTCATCTGCTCCAGGCCAAGCGTAGCCGCCGCGTTCATCCGGTCCTCAAACGCCACATAGAGCAGCGAAGATCCCGCAACGCGCAGCGGCACCAACCCAAACTCCGCCACAAACCGCTTCGGCATCACCAGCGCCATCGCGGAGGGCGAAAAGCCATCCGTCGCCAGCACCGGACAACTCCACTGCACACCCAACCCACGCGTGATCCGCTCCTCTGGCAGCCCGCAGCTTTGCGCCAGCCAGTCGCCAATGCGGCCTGAACCGCTGGCCTTCTGCGCCTCCAATGCCTGCTGTAGCTGCGGATGCGTAATCCATCCCTGAGCCAGCAGCACCAATCCAAGCGGCACGCGGTGACGATACGGCGCATCCACACCACTGGCCTCACCTACCTCCCGCCTCACCGCGGCCCGCACCATCGTCATCAGGCATCGCCCACTGCATCCCCACTCCTCCTCAAAGACTGGCCGCCGCCTCGTCTTCCACGGCCTGCCCCAGCTTCCCGCGCATCCCCGCGCCCCGCACATCCGCGCTGCCCCATCGCTCCCGGGCGACATCGGCCGATACGTCACCCCACCGTCGAGCCCCGCAACGGCGGCACCCCTCGCACGAAGCGCAAGCTCCGCCTTCGCATTCATTAAACCCATTTTCCCTAAAAAAGGCATCGTATGCTCTCGAGCCGCAGTTGCGGCATAGCAACTTCAGTAATCTTCAAAGCGAAGTTTCCGCTCGCCACCACCAATTCTCCGCGAGCGACAATCCTGTCCCCTACTACCAGATCGACAGGTTCAGACACATGCCTGTCCAGTTCGACCACATCTCCAGGCCCAAGTTCCAGTACCTCCTTCAGCGACATCTCCCGCGCTCCAAACTGCAGCGTCGCTTCCAACTCGATGTCACACAACAACCCCAAACCAGCATCCAGACCCGCATCATCACCCACCATTAAGCCTCCTCATTGCAAAACCTCCGCTGAAAAGCTGCCTGCGCCAAGCGGCTCCATGCGCGCGCCCCGGTGCTCGCCCATCCGGACCGGTCGTGCCTTACCCAGCGCCAGCCCGGCAATCCGCAACTCCGCCGGGGCATGCCTTGGCACGGGCAAGCGCAACACGGTACCCGGCACCAGAGCAGCAATCTCGCTCGCCCTCATTCGCACAGAAGGAAACTGCAAAACCGCCCCAACCGTCGTCTCCCCTGCTAATTCCCTCATGCGGGTCCGCACCTCGGCAGAACGCCGCCGCGGACGGTCCCGTTCCGCGATCAACCGCCGCAGACTCGTGTTCAAAACGACAGCAGGCAAGCAGAGATTCAGCACACCTTGCGCTTCCGGCATCTTGACCTCGAAGCAAACGCAAAGTGTTTTCTCCCCCGGCGGCATCATCCTTGTCACCTGCGCCGCACTCTCTCGCTTCTCAAAAACGAACTGCAACCCTACCGCTTGCCACGCACCATTCAGTTCCTTCACAATCATTTGCACCACTGAAGCCAGGATCAGCTCCTCGATGTCCGTCAGTGGTTTCACCACCTCGGCTTTCCCCGTCCCTCCCAGAAGCAGGTCGACGATCGGGGACGCAAGCGCCAGATCCAATTCCATCAGGGCCAACGCGCCGAGCGGTTCCAACCGAATAGAACACACGTACGTCGTCTCCGGCATACGCTCCACAAATTCCGCATACGGCATCTGTTCCCCTGATACCAGGGTCACTTGAAATTCAGTCCGCAGCCAAGCTCCAACCGTATGCATGAGGTTGCGCGCAAACAAGTCGTTCACCGTGGCGATGGCACGCATCTGCTCATTCGATATCTGCCCCGCACGACTGAAGTTATAAGCCTCATGCTCTCCCGTCCCCGCAGGCAGCTGCGCCTCGGCCGCTGCGCCTGCCCGTGCAGTCGCAAACAACGCATCGATCTCGCCCTGGCCTAAAACCTTTTCCATCCTTATCTCCTTGCCCGGCCGTTACGTTTCATCTCCGTCGCACCTTTTGGCCTCAATCCGGCCAGAGCACACCGCAGCCGCACAACCGCAGAAGAGTGAATCTGTGACACCCGCGACTCCACCACGCCAAGCGTCAGTCCAATCTCCTTCATCGTCAGCTCTTCGTAGTAGTAAAGCGTCAGCACCATCCGCTCCTTCTCAGGCAGTTCATCAATCGCATCCACCAATCTCTGTTTTAGCTCCCCCTTAAGACATTGAAAGAGCGGGTCGTCCTCCGGAGCACCCGGTATATAAGTCAGCTCCTCATCGCCGGAGTCTTCACTCCGCTCCATATGCAGGCTGCCGATCTCCAGTCCCTTCAGCTCTCCCAGCAACGTCTGGTACTCGCTCAAAGACAAATCCATCTGCTTGGCGATTTCCTGTTCGGCCGGCGCCCTTCCATGCGTCTGAGTAAGCGCTCGCACCGCCTCTTCCACCGCCCGGCCCTTGCGTCGAAGTTCCCGCGGGCTCCAGTCCAGTGTTCGCAGCGAATCCAGAATCGCGCCACGAATCCTGAACTGTGCATAGCTCTTGAATTGCACTTTCTTTCCATGATCGAACTTCGAAAACGCATCGATCAGTCCGACCACGCCCGCCGAAACCAGATCATCCAGCTCAACATGCTGCGGCAGCCGCTCATGGATTCGCCGCGCGAGGTACCGCACCGTTGGAAGATGCTCCACCAGCAGCTGCTCCCGTTCCGCGGCAGACATCGTATCGATCGACATCCCACTCGCAGCCAACCCGCTCTCGTACCCCGGAATCGGCGGCAGCGCCGTCAGCAGCGTATTCGGCAACCCGTCCATCAACATCGCTTCTTCATCGATCGCTCCAAGCATTCCCATCGGCAAACTCCCCATTTCCAACTCCTCGCCTAGACTCTGTCTCCACTACCCAACCGTGCCGACACTCCGAACCCGAATCTCCGCCGGTATCTCCACCGGCGAAAGCACAGTAACCTTCGGTACAAACGGCTCCAGCCAGCGCCGTACGTGATACCGTGCCGGCGATGGGCATAAGAGCACGGGCATGGCCATCGTCTGCCCTCCACCCGTTAGCCGTTTCACAGATTCCACCAGTCGCCGCAACGTCTCACCTTGCCCCATCCGCGGAGCACCATCCCCAAGCAGCACCGCCGCATTTGGATCGAACGTACCCACCAGCTGCGCCTCCATCTGGCTATCCAGCATCACCACCCTCAATCCACCCTCGCTATCCAGCAGAGGATGCACCAGCCCGCGACCCAGCGATTGCCGCACACTTTCCACCAGATGGACCACGTTCTTGTTACCCTGCGCCGCCTCCACCAGCACCTCCAGAATTGCCCCCAGGTCGCGTATCGAAACCTGCTCCCGCAGCAGCTGCTGCAGCACCTTCTGCACCTCACCCAGCGTCATCAGCTTCGGTACTAGCTCCTCCACCAGCTTCGGGTGGCTCTCATTCATGCTGTCCAGCAGCCGCTTCGTCTCCTGTCTTCCCAGCAGCTCGTGCGCATGCCGCCGGATGATCTCTCCAAGATGCGTCCCGATCACCGTCGTCTGATCCACCACGCTATAACCCGCGGCCAGCGCCTGCTCCTCCAGGCCCTGCTGAATCCACCGCGCCGCCACGCCGAACGCCGGCTCCGTCACCTCCAGCCCCGGCAGCGCCCTGGCCTTGGGATCCGCATTTACCGCCAGCAGACAGTTGGGCTCCGTCTGCCACCGCGCAATCTCCACTCCACGCAGGCTCACACAATACTCCCGCGGCTTCAACCGCAAATTGTCCGTAATATGCACCGGAGGCACAATAAAGCCAAGCTCCGTCGCAAGGTGTCTTCTAAGAGCCCGCACACGATTGAGCATCTGCCCACCCTGCTTCTCATCCACCAACGGGATCAGCTGGAACCCAATCTCCAGCGTCAGCTCATCCATCTTCAACAAACTAGCCAGGTTCTCTCCGCCGCTCGCCGCCGCATCCGCAGCCTTGGCCTTCTCGCCCTTACTCAATAGCACCTCGGGCTCTTCCACAGCGGTCGCCGGCACCTTCCGCGCCACCAGCACCAGCGCCCCGGCCATCAACACAAACGCCACCTTCGGCAATCCCGGAATCATCGCCAGCGCCAGCAGCACCCCACACGCAATCCAAAGCGTATTGCGCCGCGTCAGCAGCTGCCCGCCAAGCTCAGCGTCCAGATGCCCGGAGCTCGAGGCTCGCGTCAAAATCATCCCACCCGCAATCGAAACCAGCAGGCTCGGAATCAACGTGACCAGCCCGTCCCCCACCGTGAGAATCGTATAAGTCTTCACCGCCGTCAGCAGATCCACCCCCTGCTGCAGAGTCCCAATCACAATGCCCGCCACAATATTGATCGCCGTAATCAAGATCGTCGCCATCGCATCCCGTTGGTTGAACTTCGCCGCACCGTCCATCGACCCGTAGAACTCAGCCTCCCGCGCAATCGCCTCCCGCCGCTTGCGCGCACCCTGCTCGTCGATCAACCCCGCGTTCATATCGGCGTCAATCGCCATCTGCTTGCCAGGCAGTGCGTCCAGCGTGAACCTCGCCGTAACCTCCGCCGTCCTCACCGCGCCGTGCGCCACTACCAGGAACTGGATCGCCACCAGAGCCAGGAACAGCACAAATCCCACCACATAATTCCCGCCCACCACAAACTGTCCAAACGCCTCGATCACCGCCCCCGCGGCATGCGTCCCCTCATGCCCATGCAGCAGAATCCTTCGGCTCGACGCAATGTTCAAGCTCAGCCGAAACAACGTCATCAACAGCAGCAGTGTAGGGAATACGGAAAAATCCACCGCCTTCCTTACCTGCACCGCCGTGAGAAACACGATCATCGAAGCCGTAATCGAAGCCACCAGCAACAGATCCAGCAGGAGTCCAGGGATCGGCACCAGCATCACGAACACCATGCTGATAGCAACCACCGGCAACAACAATCCTTTGAACTTTTCCATCATCCCTACTTTCCCCTCACTCGTTGCTGAACCTTTTCCCGATACAGGTAAGCCAGTATCCCCGCCACTGCCGCATACAGCTCAAACGGAATCGTCTGTCCCGGTTCCACCATGCGATACAAACTCCGCGCCAGCGGCGGGTTTTCGATCATCGGTACACCCGCCCACCGCGCCTCTTCCCGCATCTCCGCCGCATGCAGATCGCGCCCTTTCGCCAGCACCGTCGGCGCGCCCATCGTCTCAAAGCTAAACTCCAGCGCCACCGCATAGTGCGTCGGATTCGTAATCACCACCGTCGCCCGGCTCATATCCACCTTCATCTTTCGCCGCCGCATCGCCATCTGGATCTGCCGTATCCGCCCCTTCACCTGCGGATTCCCCATCGCCTCCTTCATCTCGTCCTTCATCTGCTGCTTCGTCATCTTCATCCGCTTGTTCCAGCTCACCCACTCCACCGCGTAGTCCAGCCCGCTCCACCCCAGCGTCACCCATGCCGCGTCCAGCGCCAGCCCGTATGCCGCGCCCAACGCATGCGGCAACCGCATCAGGCTCATCACCGGCTCAGGTACCATCAATGCCTTCAGCGCACCCCAGCCCAGCACGACCATCACCGCCGCCGGCACCACGCTTTTTACCACCCGCGTCGCCCCGCGCAAACTAAACACGTTCCCCAGGTTCGCTATCGGGTTCAGCTTGCTGAACTTCATCCCAATCGCTCCCGGATGAATCGCCACGCCACCCCCTTGCGCCACCCCAACGCTCAACGCCCCCACAAAGCTCGCCGCCATCACCATACCCACCGGCAGCACCGCCGGCTGCACCAGCCTCCTCACAGCCACCGCCCATCCCGCCTCGCCCACACTCGCCCCAACCCCCACTCGCAAGCTCTGCTCCAGCGCCATCCGCCATGCTGCAACAAACCCCTTCGCCACCACACCAACAACCAGCGCACCCCCAAGCATCGCCGTCGCACTCAGCAACTCACGGCTCCTTACCGAATCCCCTTTGTCCCGTGACTTCTTCTTATGCTGTTCCGTTCCCTGCTCTGTCCCCTTCTCGCTCATGCCCGCACCATCAGCCTCTCCGCGCTATCCAGCAGCAAGCCAAAGTGCCGTTCGATCCATCCCGGCCACACCGCCAGGCTCCCGATCAAAACCACATAGCTCGCCATCGTCTTCAGCGGAACTCCCACCACCTGCACCGGCAGCATTGGCGCCAGCCGGCTCACCATACTCACCGTCATCTCCACTACCAGCGCCGCCGCCATCACCGGCGCGGCCAGCTGCAGCCCCGCAAGAAAGATCCCGCCCGCCATCCCGGCAAGCGCTGCACCCGTCTGCGCCTGCACCACCGCATGGCCCACCGGCACCACGCAAAAGCTCCGCACCACCGCCGTTAGCAACACCCTGTCTAGCCCCGCCCCCAGGATCACCAACGTCCCAAGCAAGCCCAGCATCTGCCCCAGCACCGGCGTCTCCACCTGCGTGTTCGGGTCCAGCAGATTCACCAGCGAAAAGCTGAAGCTCATCCCCAGCAGCGTCCCCGCAAACAGCAGCGCTTCGGTCAGCATCATCAGGCTCAGCCCAAACACCAGCCCCACGCCGAGCTCACCCGCGATACTCCGAACTCCAAGCTCTGCACCTGCACCCGGCACCGCCGCCACCACCGGTGCAAGCAACACCGTCAACGCCAACACAAACCCAGCCTTGATCCGTGGCGCTACAGCCGATGAATTGAACACCGGCGCAAACACCATCAACCCACTAAGCCGCACCGCCACCAGCATGCCCGCACTCAGATACCTCGCCCAGTCGTTCATACCAGGTCCCGTCATCCTAGATACCTGTGAAAATCCGCAAACAGCCGCTCCGTATAGCCCACCAGACGATGAATCATCCAAGGCATCGTCACCATAGTCACCACAAAAACCACCGCCAGCCTGGGCACCGCCGTCAACGTTTGTTCCTGCACACTGGTCAACGTCTGTACCAGGCTCACCAGCAGAGAAATCGCAGCAGCCGCAAGCAGCAGCGGCGCACTCAGCAACATCGCCTCCACCAGCAAACTACGCATAAGGTGCACCACTTGGTCGGGTCCCATCTCTCTCCTAAAAGCTCTTGATCAAATGGGAAGCAAGCAGGTTCCAGCCATCCACCATCACAAACAGCAATATCTTCACCGGCGTGGAAATAACCACTGGCGGCAGCTGCAACATACCAATTGAAGTAGTCACACTGGCAACCACCAGATCCACCAGCAAAAACGGCAGAAACAACACCGCCCCAATCTGAAATCCCGCCTTCAACTCACTCAAAATGTAAGCCGGCACCACTACCTGAAACGGCAGCTCCTCCTTTGTTTTAGGCTTCGCACCCATCCCCGCCGCAACGAACACAGCCAGGTCCTTCTCCCGCGCATACCGCAACATGTAAGTCTTTACCGGCTCGATCCCCCGTTGAATCGCCACCTCTCCACTGATAGTGCCAGCCCGATAAGGCGTCGTAGCCACAGCCTCCACCTGCGTCAACACCGGAGCCATCAGGAACCACGTCATCATCAAAGCCAGGCCCATCAGAATCTGGTTGCTTGGCGCGGTCTGCGTCCCCAGCGCCTGCCGCAGAAAGTGAAACACCACCAGAAGCCGCACCATCGGCGTCATCGCCAGCAGCAGCGCAGGCAGCAGCGTAAGCAAGGTAAGTCCCACCACAATCGACCACGGCGTACTCCCGGCACCTTCCGCCGCCTTCAAAGGATCTGCCACACCTACCGGCGCCACAGTAACCTGTTTCTCGGGCGACTTCGCATGCTCCACCCAATGCGACTCACTCAAATGCACCGGCTCCTCGGCTCGCAACCAGGCCGCCATCAAAATCAACGCCGCCAGCAACAGCCACGCCGTCGTCATGCTTTTCCTGATCAAGATCCCATCTCCCGCACCAGGCTCAAGCCCCTGCCTTCGTCCCGCACTCGCACAATCGTCCCCACAGTCTCAGGGCCCGTCCCAACCAGAAACCGTTCGCCGCCATAGCTCACCAGCACCAGCTTGTTCTTCGCTCCAAGCGCCAGCGTTTCCACCACCTTCATACGCTTCACCGCGCTCTGTCGTTCCACCTTCAGTTCACGCCAGGCCGCTATCAACCAGCCAACCAGCCCGCCCGAGCCTTCTACCTTCGTCTCCACTAAATGCATGCCGCCTCCTAAGCCAACCGTGTCAGTCTGACCGCCATCCTGCCCTCGACAACTTCAAATTCGCTCCAGCTCAGCTGCACTGCTCCAACCTTCACCGGTACATCCTCCGTGCTTGCCCACGCACTCGTCACAACCTGTCCAGCCTTCAACCTCAGCAGGTCGCGAACCTTGAAACCCGTCACCGGGATCGCTGCCATCAAGCGCATTGGCACCTGCGATAGCAAGGGCCACTCCGCATGCTCTTCAACACGCTGCATCCCCACCTTCAGCAGAATCGGAACCGGCTCCGTCGTTACCGCCAACCCTGTTTCCGTCATCGCTGCACCAGAAATTCCGTAAACAAAACATCCACCACCTTCACCTCGGGCACATGCTCTGCCATCGCTGCCTTGAACTCTTTCTTCAACTCGTCCTTGCCATCGGGTGCTAGCAGCGCAGCCGCGGTCTCATGACCCAGCACCCCCAGCGCCGCATCCCGCAGCGCGGCCTCGTTCTCATTCACAGGCTTGCCCTTCTCCGGCTCCTTCACCTTCTCTCCCGCGACAGGCGGCGCATCCTCAACCCGCAGTGTCACCGCAACACGCAGATAGCTCCTGCCACCATCGTCCGCAAGATTCACCAGCAACGGCTCCATCGCCAAAAGCCTCAGCTTCACCGGCTTCACCTCCACCGGCACCACCCGCGCCGCACCCTGCACCACCGGCAGACGCCCACTCTTCGCCAGCCAATAAGCCGCCCCACCCACACCCGCCACCGCCACCGTAACCGCCACCACCACCGACATCACCAGTGGCAAAACAGGTACGCCTGCCTTCACCGTCGCCTTCACTTCCACATCGTCTGCCATGCCACGAGTAGTGCAAGCGCCGCGCCACTCCGCGATACCCATTCATTAGCTCTTCTTCACGCAAGGAGGCGGCCGGCGATGTCAATCACCGGCCGCCCACAAGCCTTGCCTACCGAATCATGCCAATCGCATCCTGCGTCACAGAGTCAAACGTAGTCACCGTCTTCGAGTTAGCCTCAAACGCCCGTTGCGCCACAATCAGATCGGAAAACTCAGCCGAGATATCCACGTTAGATTGCTCCAACGATTCTCCCTCAAGCGACCCACGCCCACCCGTATTCGCCACACCGATCGACATCGCACCAGATCCATCCGTCACCGCGAAATCATTTGAGCCGGAACGCGAAAGCCCATCCGTGTTCGCCACGGTGGCAACTGCAACCTGACCCACCTGAGACGTCTGCCCATTACTGAACGCTGCCGAGATCACACCGTTCCCATCCACCGTAAAGCCCTGGTAACTGCCCGCGGCAAATCCATCCTGGCTTGACGCCGTCGTCGTGGACGTACCCGCTGTCTGCGTCACCTGCGCCGCCCCTGTACTGTCATACAGATTGAAGTTGAACTGCATATCCTTCGCTCCATCTGCCATCCCCGGAAACGTAACCGCCGCCACATTCGCTGCTGGCGATACCAGTTTCCCACTCGTATCAAAGGTCAACGTCCCAGTATTGTTCACCGGCGTCCCCGTCGCATCGCCGTTCGGCAACGCAATCGAGTAACCCCAACTCGTCGGGCTCGTCTTCGTATAAGTGATCGTCGCATCATGGCTTGCACCCAGCGAGTCGAAAACCACAATCGGTGCCGTCACCACCTTCCCAGTCGCCGCACTCGCATCCAGGCTTGTCGTCAACTGAATATTCCCCGTAGCCTGTGCCGCCTCCGTCGCCCCGATCGGCAGCTGAATCGCGGACAGACCGCCGTTCGTATTCACCACCCCACCCGTAGTTCCATACCCCATCACATTCTCGCCACTTGAGGTGATCAGGTTACCCTTCGCATCCAGTGAAAAGTCTCCGGCCCGGGTAAGCGCTGTGCTATTTCCCCGATCCACCACAAAGAAGCCGTTCCCATCCAGCGCCATGTCTGTAGAGCTCGATGTGGTCGTCAAGCTACCTTGCGTAAAGTCACTTTTCGTCCCACTGACACGTGTACCCACGCCCACCTGTAATTGTTCCTTGGAACCTGTACTCCCAATATTCTGGTAAAACAGATCCTCGAAAGTAGTCGTCTGCTTCTTATAAGCAGTCGTGTTCAGATTCGCAAGATTATTGCCAATCGTGTTCAAAGCAACCGAGTCAGCCTGCAGACCCGTAAGAGCAATCGAAAAATTCGGCATAACACTCTCCTTACTTACAAAAGGTTGAAGTAACTAAATTGCACTCGTCGGCGCGCTTACTGAAGTACCACTCGTACTGGAAGTGACATTCGATAAATCCTGGTTAATCGCAATCAATTGCTGCAGACTATTCACGCCGACAAGCTGCTGAATATATGCGTTCGGGTCCGTGGGCTGCGTAGGATCCTGATTCTTCATCTCGGTCACCAGCAAAGTAAGAAAATCATTCGAGCTAATATCCGAGCCCGTGCTCGCAGCGGTTGCGGTAGATGCTGCAGACGCCGCACCGGTCACGCCCGTCGACTTTCCACTGACAGCACTCAACAACCGGCTTGCATTTGTTTGTGTTCCCAGGCTCTGCGCCACCTTCGTGGCTGCCGCACTCAGATCCAATCCAACGCTCATCCCATTTCTCCTTGTAAATAAAAGTCAGTTCCAGTCTCCGAATCCAAGCTCTAGACCCGCACGCTCAACCATCCGCCGCTTCCCTGACCTGAAACGCCGTTGACCAATCCAAATTGCAATCCACTTGCCATGCCCGAACTAACCTCGACATCGGCCTGCTCCTGCCACAACGCCCTCTCCTCCGTTCCTCCCTTCGCCTGCCCGTCAAAACTCTGCTCGGCGAAACTCTGCCCGCCGCTGAAAGCCATCGCAGCATCCTGCGCACCCTCACCCTTCTCCGCCGCGTTAACCACAAGCGAGCTAACCCCCACCTGCTCCGTCGCAAGGTAAGCCTGCATCGCAGGCATCTCTTTGTGCAGGTTCTCCGCCGCACCCGCCGACGCCGCAATCACCTGCGCCGAAACCTCTCCACCCTCACTCATCTCAGCCCTAACCCTCAGCCAGCCATGCACTCCTCCGGCCACTCCCACCTCCAGCACATTGCCGGCGGTCAAAACCACCTGGGCTTCCTCCGGCGCCCGCACCACCTCCGAACGCCCACCCTCAACATGCGGCGTCGTAACGACCTTCGCCCCTTTCCCTGCACTCACCGGCCCAACCGTCTGCAACGCAAGCCCATTGACCGCGGCCACAACCATCGGAGAAGCCACGGTCTTCTCCGCGACCGGCGCAACCGCCTGCCCAACCTCCAAACCAGTACTCACCTTGGCCGGCGGTTCCACCGCAGCACCCACCACAGCCTTCTTCTCAACACCACTCGCAGCCTTCACCGCCGCCTGCCCAGCCTCTTGCTTCCCGTCCATCACGATTGGCAACGCGGTCCCCCGCGTCACAGGCAAAGCTTCAATACCAGCCGCAGCCGGCTGCACCATCGCACCGTCTACCTTGCCATCCTCGACGACATCTTTATTACCCTCCGCCCCACCCTTATCCTTCGCATCGACCTTCGCCACCACCGGCTTCTTCTTTGCTGCCCCGGCACTCTCTTTCAACTTCGCCGCGAACGCCCCCTTCACCTCCGCCGCCCCGGGCTTCGCAGCCACTGGTGTTATCCCCGCCTCGCCGGTCGCCATCACTTCCATCGCTCAGTCCTCCCCCGGCACAAGAGCACCTCACGCACCACACACCGACTCGCAACATTAGCGTCCCTTCACCCACGCCTGTCGTGAACCAAACCGATCATCCGCCGCCGCCTGCACCCTGCGCTCTTCCTCCAAATGCAAACGTTCCATCTCGCCCGCCAGCACCCGGTCCACCTGCTCAGTCTGCATCCGGCTCGCCCGATAAGCCACCATCGCCTCATCCCGCACCGCCTCCCGCACCACCTGCACCTTCATCAACCCGGTCACCCGCCCCTCGCAAGCACCCCGCGCCCACTGCGCAGACGCCCAACCCACCCGATCTCCCTCCGCCAGTGCCGCCCGCCCGCCTGCCACCATTTCTCGCCGAGCCCTCTCCGCCGTCTCCCGCGCCGCCACCACCTCCGCCACCGCCGCCGCCGCCACCTTCGCCTCCGCGGACCGCACCCGCTCCACCATCCCGTACAGTGCCGCCACTCGCTTCAAACCCTTCACAAGCTCATCCCCAGCAGCCGCTCCACATTGCTCTCCAACGACACCCGTTCCTCACTCCCCTGCTCCATATACCGCCTCAGTCCCGGCAACGCCCGCAGCGCCCTGTCCAGCTCCTCATCAATCCCTGGCTTATAGGCCCCAATCCTTACCAGGTCTTCACTCCTCGCCGCTGCTGCCAGCAACCGCCGCACCAAACCCGCCCGCTCCTTGTGCGCCGCTGACGTCACCGCCGGCATCAGCCTGCTCAACGAATCCAGCACATGCACCGGCGGATACTGCCCCGCACTAGCCAGGTCCCGCGACAACACAATATGACCATCTAGCAAGCTCCGCACCGCATCCACAATCGGATCCTGCTGGTCGTCTCCCTCCATTAGCACCGTATAAAAAGCCGTAATCGATCCCACCTCAAAATTCCCCACCCGCTCCACCAGCTTCGCCAACCGTGTAAACACACTCGGCGTATAACCCTTGCTCGCCGGCGGCTCGCCTGCTGCCAACCCCACTTCCCGCGCCGCCATCGCATACCGCGTCAGACTATCCAGCACCAGCAGCACATGTTTCCCGCGCGCCGCATGGAACTCCGCCACCGCCGTCGCAGCCATCGCCGCTCGCATCCGCAGCAGCGGGCTCTGGTCGCTCGTACTCACCAGCACCACGGCCTTCTTCAGACCCTCCTCCCCCAGCGCATCCTCCACAAACTCCCGCACCTCCCGTCCCCGCTCCCCGATCAAACCCACCACCGTCAGGTCCGCTGCCGTCCCCCGCGTCATCATCCCGATCAAGGTACTTTTCCCCACCCCGCTCCCCCCAAAGATCCCCACCCTCTGCCCTCGCCCCACCGTCATCATCCCGTCGATCACTCGCACCCCCGTCCCCAGAGCCTCGCGAATCGGCTTCCGTTCCATCGGCATCGGCGCCGCGCCATCCAACGGCCACAGCGCCCTCACTGCTGGCGGAGCGCCACCATCCAGCGGTATCCCCAGCGCATCCAGCACTCTCCCCTGCATCTGCTCGCCCACCCCAATCCGCGCCGCCGACCCCAGCGCCCGCACCCCATCTCCATAGCGAATCCCCTGCGTCGCATCCAGCGGCATACTCACCACATGCGTTCCCCTGAAGCCGATCACCTCCCCCGCATGCCCCACCCCCTGCGCATCCACCACCTCACAGCTCTCCCCCACAGAACACAGCGGCCCTTCACTCTCCACCGTCTGCCCGGTCGCCTGCACCACCCGCCCCGTCCAGCGCCACGGCGGCCGCATCTCCAGCGATGAAAAGTATGCCTCCAGCATCAAGCCCCCTTCCGTTCCAGCAGCTCCGCAAACCCACGCTCTATCTCTTCCGTCTGCGCCCGCGCCCCCAGCTCCACGCGACCCACACTCGTCTCCAGCACACACTCACCGGCTGCCATGCGCTCTTCCCCGAACACCTCTACCAGCACCTCGCCCCCAAGCGTCTCCCGCCACGCCCCAGCCTCAAACGCGTTCACCCGCAGCGTAGACCGCGAGCCATCCGAAACCCTCGCCAGCGCCGCCCGCACCGTAGCCTCCAGGTGCATCGCATCCGACTCCACCTCACGCGTCAACACCCGCCGCGCCACCGCCATCGCCAGCCGCACCACCTCACCTTCCACCGCCGCAAAGTACTTCTCCCTGTCCGCCGCAAACGCCTCCGCTATCCTCTCAATTCGTTCTCGCTCTTCCTCAAGCCGCGCCGCAAACTCCACCTCACACGCCCTCCTGGCTTCAGCCGCAGCCTCCTCCCGTGCCGCCGCGACCATCGCCGCCGTCTGCACCGCCCGTTCATCCACGGCAAACACCGCTTCAGCCTCGACCGCCACCTCAACCACAGGCTCAGGAAACGCCACAAATTCCAGCAGCGAGGCACCCCGACCGCCGCGCGTTACCAACTCCACCGGCACCTCTACCCCCACCTGCTCAAACAGAGAGATCATCACCTGTCTCCATCCTGAGAATCATCTTCCCTTCGCTTTCCAGCTTCTCCGCCAGCGTCAGCAACTCCTGCTGCGCCGCACTCACGTCTCGTCCCCGCACCGGTCCCATCGCCTCGATATCCTCCTTCATCATTTCCGCCGCGCGCGAGCTCATCGCCTTGAACAGGTGCGCCCGCACATTTTCCTTGCCGCCCTTCACCGCCATGGCCAGCATCTTCTTATCCGCCGCCCCCACCAGCTCCCGCACGCTCGTCTGCGATACCGTCAGCAGGTCGTCAAACGTAAACATCAACGTCCTGATCGCAATCGCCACCTTCGGCTCCTTCTGCTCGATCTCCTCCAGAATCCCCTTGCTCGCCACCGTATCCAACCGGTTCAGCAACTCCGCCACAGCCTTGTACCCCGCATAACTTTTCCGTCCATTCGCACCCAGCGCGTCCATCCTCCGATGCAGAACCAGCGCCACCTTCTGAGCCATCTCCGGGCTGAACTGGCGCATCTCCGCCAGACGACGAACCGCCTCAACCCGCAGCCCCGGCTGCAGATGCATCAGCACCACGCTCCCACGTTCCGGACTCATATGCGCCAGCACCAGCGCCACCGTCTGCGGATGTTCATTCTCCAGAAACTTGCTCAGCTGCTGAGGCTCCATCTTCTGCAGCACCGCCAGATCTCCCGTCGTGCGCTCCCGCAGCTTGTGCACCTGCGCCAGTAGCTCGTTCGCCCGGTCCCGCCCAAACGCCTCCGTCAGCAGCTTCTGCGCGTAGTCCGGCCCGCCCCGAACCATAAATTGCTGCGTCTCCAGCAACCCATAAAACTCCGTCAGCACCTGCGTCAAATGCCCCGCCGGCACCTCGCCCAATCGTGTAATCTCCTCCGTCACCTTCTGGACATCTTCCTCGTTCAAGCTCTTGAATAGTGTCGACGCCAGCTCTTCTCCCACCGCCATGATCAGGATCGCCGCCTTCCGCAACCCCGGCATCGCCGCTGCCTCAAAACCTGCATCCGCCGTCAACAAGTAGCCTCCCTCTGCCATCAACCCGCCTCCTCATCCGCGCTGATCCACGCCTCGAGCAACCGAGTACTTTGCCCTGGCTCCCGCTTGATATGTTCCGAAACCTGGTCATACACCGCCGCGCCCGCACTCGCCTTCATCCGCAGCTTCGGCGCCGCCGGCACCGGCTTCGCTCCCGGCAGCTCCGCCGTCTCTTCAGTCAACACACCCGCCGCCAGCCCCCGCGCTTCCTGCGATACCGTCTCACTCAGCAGCGCCGGCTCCCTGAGCGTCGTCACCACCTGCCCCGCCACCGGCCGCAACACAAAGAAAACCAGCATCATCCCCACCACACCCAGCATCATCGTCTTCAGCAGCCCCGGCTGCGAGGCTACCAAACTCTTCGCCTGCTCCACCACCGCCGCCGCCCCCGCCGCCTTCACCTCGGGCACATTGCTGCTAAATCCAACGTTCTCCATCACCACCTCGTCCCCCCGCTTCTCGTCGAACCCCACCGCCGCCTTCGCCAAGCCCTCCAGCCGATGCATCTCCTCCATCGACCGCGGCTTCCACACCCCCGCCCCCGCCGCCTTGTCATTCACCACCACCGCCGCCGTCACCCGCCGCACCTGCCCCGGCCCGCTCGCACGATGCACCGTATGCTTCGAAACCGCATACGTCCCACTCTCTTCCTTCTTCGTCTGATTCTGCCCGCCCGCCGTCGGGTACACCGGCAGCCCGCTCCGCTCCAGCAATGGCGGAGTCCCCGGCGCCGCCGCCTGCGCACTCCCCTGCACCGCACCCACCGCCGCCGCCGCCGGCGTATTGCTTGCTGTCCCCGGCACACCCTGCGCATGCCCGGCCCCATTCGCACTCACCTGCTCACTCTTCGCCGAGCTCAGCGCCACACTCCCTGCCGGATCATACGTCTCATCCATCCGCTCCTCGCTCCCTTGGTCATAGCTCACATTCACCGTAGCTCGCACATTCCCCACCCCTGCCAGCGGCTCCAGCATCGCAATCAAACGAGCCTCCATCGCCTGCGCCGCATCACTTTCACTCACACCCCGGCCCTTGCCCTGCAGATTCGTCCTTCCATCCGCATCCACCAGCGTCACCTGCTCCGGCTGCAGATTCTCCACCGCACCAGCCACCAGGTTTCGAATCGAATCCGCCTCCTCCGCCCCCATCCCCACATGCTTCAGCTTCATCACCACGCTCGCCTTGGCCACCTTCGCCTCGGTCGCGAACAAGCTGTCCTGCGGCAGCACCAGGTGTACCCGCGCACTCCTCACCGCACCCAGCGTCCCAATCGTATGCTCCAGCTCACCTTCTAACGCCCGCTGATAATTCACCCGCTCATCGAACTCACTCCCAACCCAGTTCGGCTTGTCGAACAGCTCAAACCCCAGCCGCCCACTCTGCGGCATCCCCTTCGCCGCCACCTCCATCCGCGCCTTGTCCAGCAGCTCCGCCGGCACCTCCACACCATCCGGCGTCGTCTGAAACGCAATCCCAGCCGCGCTCAGTTCCTGCGAAACCTGCTGCACATCCCGCCCTTCCAACCCAGAAAACAACACCCGCCAGTCCGGCCGCCCCGCATACCAAGCCGACGCCAGCACCACCACCGCGATCCCGGTCAGCACCGCAGTCAACCAGTTCCGCTTCCGCGCCGGCAGCGCCCCGTACTTCACCCGCGCCCTCTGCACCACTGCCAGCGCCTTCACACCCGCCCCACCGCCTGTCCCCGATCCCTCCGCCATCCAAAACCCCCGCCCTGCCTTGCCTTACCGCTGCTCACTCACTAAAACTGCATCGCCATCATGGATTGATACGCACCCACAGCCTTGTTCCTCACCTGCAGCGCCAGCTCGAAAGCCATATCCGCCTTCTGCGTCGCAATCATCGCCTCATGCACCTCCACGCCCGATCCATTCAACATCCCCGTCACCGCGCTCTCGGCCTGCGCATCCAGCGCCGAAGTCTGCTGCATAATCCCCTGTAACACTCCACCAAACGGTGTAGCCGGCGCCGCAATATGCGCCCCACTCTTCACGCCCGACTGTCCCAAAGCCGCCGCAACACTTACTACCTGATTGATACCGACCATCACAATCTCCTCTTCTCAATCCCTTACTTCAGCAATTCCAGCGAGCTTGCAATCATGCTCTTCTCCGCCTGCACCGCGCTCGCATTCATCCCGTAGCTCCGCGTCGCGCCCATCAGGTCCACCATCTCCGTCAGCGGGTTGATATCCGGATAAGCCACATACCCGTCCGCCCCCGCATCCGGATGACCAGGGTCGAACCGCATCAGCGGCGCGCTCTGGTCCTCGATCACGCCCGCCACCTCCACCCCACCGGCTGGTCTCCCACCAGATAAAGCTCCCCCAGCCTGCATCAGCGCGCTTCCAAACCCACCCTCATCCATCGTCGAAAACACCACATGGTGCCGTCGGTAAGGCCCACCATCCTCCGTCCGCGTCGTCTCCGAGTTCGCCATATTCGAAGCCACCACCTCAGCCCGAACCCGCTGCGCCTGCAACGCAGAAGCGCTCACATCCAACACCCCAAATAAATTCATTTCGACTCCGCATGAATCGCACTCATCGCCCGGCTGAACTCGCCCTTCATCAACGCCACCCCGGTCCTGAACTGCAGCTGCGCCTTCGCCATCTGCAACCCCTCCCGGTCCATCGAAACCGTGTTCCCATCCGGCCGCGCCACCAGCCCATCCACCTCGCTCAACTTCGGCTCGCCCGTCGCGTTGCCAAACTCACTTGCAAAATCGAACCCCTGCGCCTTATACCCCGGCGTATCGATGTTCGCCATATTGCCCGCCGTCACCTTCATCTGATCCGCAGACAAATCCAGGTAACGTCCCAGTACTCCAATCATTCCGCTCATGCCAACACACATTGCAACCGATAGACCAAACCCACCACCCCAACCGTTAGAAGCCTCCAACATCAAACCTGGGTGGGGATTAGCGTGGGGCTTCAGCGCCACGAATATAGCTCACAAAACATGAGGGCTTTAGCCCCGGGCCTCCTCTTCAGTGCCAGGTAAGGAGTCCGATTCAGCCATCGCTTGGCAAGCACGAAAAAAAAGGCCGTTCCGCAAATCAGGAAACGGCCGCCCAAGGAGAAACAACTTTCTCAACCGCGCCTCTTGCTCCGCAGCCGAATCTCATCCACCCCTATCTCCGCCCGATCCCCCGCCAGGATCGCCCCCCGCTCCAGAACATGCATCAACTCCCGCACATTCCCCGGCCACGCATGCTCCGCTAGCCCAGCCAGCGCAGCCGCAGAAATCGATTTCCGTGGCATCTCTCGCCCCATCGCCTCCAGAAAGAAAGCCACCAGCGCCGGCAAATCTTCCAGACGATCTCGCAGCGCCGGCACCTCCACCGGAAACACCGCCAGCCGATGATAAAGATCCAGCCGAAACGTCCGTTCCTCGGCCCGTTGCTCCAGCATCTGGTGCGTCGCTGCAATCACCCGCACATCCACCCGCACCGTCTCGTTATCCCCCACCCGCTGCAGCTCGCCACACTCCAGAAACCGCAGCATCTTCGCTTGCAGCGCCAGCGGCATCTCGCCAATCTCATCCAGAAACAGCGTCCCTCCATGCGCCGCCTCAATCCTTCCCGTCCGCGATTGCACCGCCCCCGTAAACGCCCCGCGCGTATGCCCAAACAGCTCAGCCTCCAGCAGGCTCTCCGGGATCGCCGCGCAGTTCAGCACAACAAACGCCTTACCCGCCCGCGCACTCAGACGATGCACCGCCTTCGCCACAACCTCCTTCCCCGTCCCCGTCTCGCCCTCAATCAGCACCGTAGCCGACCGCGGCGCCACCAGCCGGATCATCCTCACCAGCTCCCCCATTCCCGCGCTATCCCCCACCAGCTCCGGCAGCCCACCTTCATTCACGCTCGTCTCCGCTACCACCGCAGGCGACACCAGCACAGGCCCCACCGGCCCCGCCGTCTCCTCCGCCTCCCGCATCGCATGCAGCAGCTCATTCCTCCGCGGGCTCCGTGCCCCATTCACCGCCCTCCCATCCATCCGCAGCACATCCATCCCGCGATACAGCGCCGCCATCTGTGCCACAAACTCCCCCACCTCCAGGTCCGGCAGCCAGCTATCCACCACCAGTGCCTCCGGCCGTTCCAGCTCCACCTTCGCCATCGCGTCCGCCCCGCCCGCGCTGTCGATCACAACCCACCGCATCCCCGCCAGTTCCCCGCGCAGCCGCTCCCGCAAACCCGCATCCGCACTCGCCACGACCACCGTCCGCATCGTAACCTTGTGATCCTCCGCCCGCCACACGCTCGCTGCACTCATCCTCGGCTCCCTTCGTATCCAGCATTGTCATGCGTCTTGTCACGCGTCTTGTCATGCGTCCTGTCCTGCATCGCCCGAACCAGCCCGATGGCTCGTTCACATTGACGCAACGCATCCTCGACCGCTTGCTCCATCTCCTCTGCTCGGTCCTCGCCAGACACCAGCGTCGCCAGAAACAACCGGCATTGCAGTGCCGTCAGCGGCTGGCAAAGATCGTGCAGCGCATCCTCCATCCACACTTCCTCCGCATCATGCATGCGCCCGCACCCCCACCATCCCATAGGCCCCAATTCCACGCCCGCGCAGCGCACCCTGCAGCCCGTCCGGTATCGTCGCCGCCGCCGCAGGTTTCTTCTGCGAGCCCTCGAACGGGATCGCATACCCCTCGCCCCGCACCGTCTCAATCAGCGAGTCGACCCCAAACGCCTGCGCCCGCGCCGCCCCCAGCTTCTTCCGCAGATAGTTCACATACACATCCACCACATTCGTGCCCGCATCCGGGCTCATCTGCCACACCTCCCGCAGCAGCGCACTCCGCGAGCACGTCCTGCCCCGCGCCAGCATCAGGTATTCCAGCAGTGCGAACTCCTTCGCCGTAAGCTCCACCGCGCTGCCTTCGCGAACCACGCGCCGCTCCATCCGGTTCAGCTCCACTCCACCCCAACGCACCACCGGATCCGCAAATTGCCGCCGCCGCCGCATCAAAGCCCGGCAACGCGCCGTAAGCTCCGTAAAGCTGAACGGTTTTAGCAGGCAGTCATCGGCCCCCAGGTTCAGGCACTTCACTCTGTCTTCCAGTCCGTTCCGCCCCGTCAGCACCAGCACAGATGTCCCGCCAAAGCGACCTTGCATCGCCTCCAGCACCTGCACCCCGTCCATCCGCGGCAGGCTCAGATCGAGCACCAGCAAATCCGGCTCGTCCCGCAGCGTACACTCCAGACCCTTCTCCCCATCGGTTACCAGGTTGACTTCATTGCCATCCAGCTGCAACCCCTTCTGTAAAAACAGGCCCAAAGCCGAATCATCTTCTACGATCAAAACGCGCATCAACAACTCCCAAGGTAAATTGGCCCCACAGACAGGAAAAGTCCTTCAGGTTCCGCCACGTACTTGCCCTCTGCCAACGGCATGAGATAACTCTGGTGCGTTACCAACCTTTCCACAATCATTACTTCGGTGCTTTCTTGCCACTCTTCCCAAATCAGAACCTCGGGTCCAAATGCGAACACCACCCACCCCCCTAAGCCACGTACCAAAATAGTTATTGCAGTTCGCCTTTTATTCGCTAGAATGACGCCATGGCTATCACACGGCGGCAAAAAGAAGTGATCGACTTCCTCTCAGGCTTCACCACCCGCAACGGGTACTCCCCCTCCTATGAGGAAATCGCCACAGGCCTCGGCCTCAACTCACTCGCCACCGTTCATAAACACATCACCAACCTCCAGAACAAAGGCCTTCTCCAGCGCGCTCACAACCGCAGCCGCTCCATTGACGTGCTGCCAGCCCGCTCCTCCAAGAAGGGTTTCGACCGCCTCCCCCTCCTCGGCCGCATCGCCGCCGGCAAACCCGTCGAGGCGATCGAAACCGCCGAATCCATCTCCCTTGGGGACATCATCGGCAACCGTGAAGTTTTCGCCCTTGAAGTCCGCGGCGACAGCATGCGTGACGAGCACATCGTCTCCGGCGACTACGTCCTCGTCGAGCGCACCCGCACCGCCCGCGAGGGTGAAATCATCGTAGCCCTCGTCGACGGCTCCGACGCCACCCTCAAGCGCTTTTACCGCGAGGGCTCCATGATCCGCCTCCAACCCTCCAACGCCGAGATGGCCCCCATCTACGCCCCCGCCGCCAACGTCACCATCCAGGGCAAGGTCCTCGGCATCCTCCGCAAATACGCCTGAGCATTTCCACGGAACCAATCACCCCGGCCCCCCGTACTCCTCACCATGGCCCCGAAGAAGAAATCCCGCCGAGCCCTTTACATCACCCTCGCGGTAGTCCTCGTCCTCATCCTCACCGCCACTGGCGTTGTCATGGGCAAGACCACCACCATCGACCCCGCCCAAATCGCCCGCGTCACTCGCGCCGACATCGCACGTTCCGTCGTCGCCACCGGCAAGGTCCAGCCCATCACCAAGGTTGAGGTCAAATCCAAAGCCTCCGGCATCGTCACCGCCTTGGACGCCGACATCAACAACCAGGTCCACCGCGGCCAGGTCCTCGCCCAGCTCGACCAGCAGGAAATCCTCGATCAGGTCGCCGCCCAGAAGGCCACCCTCGCCGCCGCCGAATCCAACGCCAACGCCGCCGCTGCCGGCATCACCCTCGACCGCGTCAACGCCGAAGCCCCCGACCTCCCCACGATCAAGCACACCGCTGAGCGCGCCCGCCAGATGCAAGCCGCCGGCGTAGTCTCCGCCCAGGCCTTTGACGACGCCAACCAGAAATACCTCGCCGCCACCAACACCCGCGACAAAGCCCTATCCCAGATCACCGTAGACAACGCCAAGCTCCACCAGGCTCAGGCCCAGGTGGCTCAGGCCCAGGCCTCGCTCCGGCAGCTTGAAGAGCAGCTCGCCTACACCACCATCACCTCGCCCATGGATGGCGTTGTCCTCTCCCGCGACGTCGAAAAAGGCGACGCCGTCTCCTCCATCCTCGTCCTCGGCTCCACCGCCACCCTCGTCATGACCATCGGCGACACCCATCAGGTCTACGTCCAGGGCAAGGTCGACGAAGCCGATATCGGCAAGGTCTACCTCGGCCAGCCCGCCCGCATCAAGGTCGAGTCCTTCCGCGATAAAACCTTCCTCGGCCGCGTCACCCGCATCGCCCCACTCGGTGTCGAAAAGGACAACGTCACCACCTTTGAAGTCCGCGTCTCCATCGAAAACCCCGGCGGCGAGCTCAAAGCCAACATGACCGCAAACGCAGAAGTCCTCCTCGACGAACACAAAAACGTCCTCGCCGTCCCCGAGCAGGCCGTCCACTTTGACCACGACCAGAAAGCCACCGTCCAGATCCCAGACCCAAAACAAAAAACCGGCAGACGCGAAGTAGCCGTCACCACCGGCCTTTCCAACGGCAACAAGATAGAAATCCTAAGCGGCCTCAAGGAAAACGATCAGGTCGTCCTGCAATCCCAGTAAGCCCTATAAAATCAGCCTCAAAAGGAAACCATGAGCCTCCGCACCCTACTCGCCGCCGCCCTGCTCACCACCGCCGCCCACGCCGCCGACTTCGACCGCACCCTAACCGTCTCCGGCCCCGCCGACCTCTACGTCACCACCGGCTCCGGCCGCGTGCACATCTTCCCCGGCTCTGACAACCAGATTCACATCCGCGCCCACGTCTACGCCGGCTTCAACTTCGGCGGCAATGCCGAAGACCGCGCCCGCCAGATCGCGGCCAACCCACCCATTCGCCAGGCCGGCAGCACCGTCCACCTCGGCGACGTCGACCCCGAGCAGCGCAATCTCTATAACAACATCACCATCGACTATGACATCAGCGCCCCCACCACGGTCGCGCTCAACATCCGTACCGGCTCAGGAGACCTGGAAATCGACAACCTCGGCCGCTTCCTCAAAGCCGAAACCGGCTCCGGCTCCGTTCGCGCTCACGGCATCGCCGGATCTGCCGACCTCCACACCGGCTCAGGCGATATCGAGCTCCAGCAAAACGCTCGCGGCGACGTCAAAGCCTCCACCGGTTCCGGCTCCATCCGCATCAACGGCCTTTCCGGCTCCCTCACTGCCCGCACCGGCTCAGGCGATATCGAAGCCGGCGGCCATCTCGGCGGACCCGCCAAGCTGCAAACCGGCTCCGGCTCCATCCGCGTCCATGTCGGCGCGGACGCCCACTACACTCTCGACGCCTCCACCGGTTCGGGCTCCATCCATGCCCCCGGCAACTACAAATCTGACGCCCACCAACTCTCCACCCCCATCAACGGCGGAGGTCCAACCCTTGAAGCCCACACAGGCTCTGGAGACATAGAAATCAACTAGCCGCCCTTGCAATAGAATCGCCATCATGCGCTTAGCCATCCTCTTAGCCACGGCCCTCACATGCTGCGTACCCGCAACCGCGCAGCAGTGGCAGCAGGCCCCCGCCGAATCGCAAGGCTACCTCACGCCCCGTCTGGAAGCCCTCCGCGCCTGGCTCAAAGTCCAGGACACCACCTCTACGATGGTCGTCGTCCACGGCAAAGTCATCTTCCAGTACGGCGACCTCACCCACCCCAGCAAAATAGCATCCTGCCGCAAGAGCATCCTTGGCATGCTCTACGCCAACTACATCGGCAAGCAGATCGACCTTGGCAAAACCGTCGTCCAACTCGGCCTCGAAGAACCCGGCAAACCCTTCCCCCCCTAGAGGCGCACGCCACCCTCGAGCAGCTCCTCGCCGGCCGTTCCGGCATCTACACCCAGCCCGACTCTGACACCCCCGAGCTCGACCTGCCCCGGCGCGGCACCCACTACCCCGGCACTTACTTCGTCTACCAGAATTGGGACTTCAACGCCGCCGGCACCGCTTTCGAAAAGCTCACCGGCAGATCCATCTACCAGGCCCTCGCATCCGACCTCGCCGCCCTCTCGCCATGCAGGATTTCTCCCTCGCCGCCCAGCACAAGCTCCCTGAAGCCGGCAGCATCCACCCCGAGTACGCCATGTACCTCTCCACCCGCGACCTCGCCCGTCTCGGCCTCCTCATGCTCCGCCTCGGCGACTGGGACGGACATCAGGTCATCCCCGCCGACTGGGTCCGCTAAATGACCTCACTCGTCACGCCCTTCCAGCAAGTCCATCCCGCCGCCTTCCAGAACGCCGCCGAGCCAGAGCGCTGGGGCTTCGGCTACACCTGGTGGGTCTGGGACCAACCCTTCTTCCCCGGCGATGTCTCCACCGGATTCCTCCAGGGTGCCTACAGCGCCATGGGTACCGGCGGCACCTTCATCACCATACTCCCCGCACGAGACATGGTCGTCGTCCACCAGGTCGACATCGACCGCAACCCCCACGCCTCGGTCTCTCCCTCCAGTTACATCGCTATCCTTTCCATGCTCGAAAACAGCCGCTGCCCCACCCCAACCTGCACCCCCCACCCTTGACCCGCCCGACCATTGAGCTACCCCAAACCCAAAACCCCAACCCACTCCCTCGCCGACTTCACCAGCACATCCGGCCCCGCAACCCGCAACGTATCCGGCGACAACCCATACAAACACCCCAGCGCCCCCGTCCCACAAGCCCGCGCCGTCTCCACATCCACATGCGAATCACCCACCATCACACAATTCTCCGCCGCAACCCCCGCCTCGCGAAGTAGCCGCTGCAACCCTTCCGGATCAGGCTTCTTGGTACTAAACGAGTTCCCACCATAGTTCGCAAAGAAATAACGATCCATGCCAAAATGCTCGCAAATCGCACGCGAAGGATAGACCGGCTTGTTCGTCAGCACCGCCATCGGCAGCTCCGGACGCCGCGCCCGTATCTCCGCCAGCGCCTCCATCACGCCGTCGTACACATAAGTAAAATCCAGCTTATGCACCCTGTAGTACCCAATGAACCAGAGGTGCGCTTCGTCGACGAAGGCATCGTCATGCGGATCAGCCTCCTCTGCAATCAGGTGCGCATGCGCTAACGCCCGTCGCACCAACGTAGTAGCCCCGTCCCCGATATACCCCGCAATTACCTCATCCGGTAGCGGCCCCTTCCCAAAATGCACCAACGTAGCATTGACCGAGTTACAAAGATCGATCCGCGAATCGATCAGCGTCCCATCCAGATCGAACACCAGCAGTTTCGGCTCTTGCGGCATCATCGTCCGGCCGCTCCCATCGCTTGCGAAGCCGTCCAGGCCTGCTGCACAATCAGCCATCGGTTCAAACCCATCCGACGATAAATCGTCAGGTAGTCTCCATGCGATGTCGTCGCCACATGCGTCTTCTTGTCCGTCAACGTCTCCACCCAAGCCCCAGAGTCATATGCCAGCTCACCCGATTCCCCACTCGTCCGCGAGTTCATCTGAATCTGCGCGGTAGCTTGCGAGAACACGGCAGCATACAGTTCCCGAATCGCTGCAATCCCGTCCGCGTGCGTTCCGTCCTGGTCCATAAAGGTCGCATCAGGACTGTAGCGCGACACCGAAGCCAACAAGCGCTGTGCCTCAACATCCTCAATCAACGATTGCCGCAGCAAGGCAATTGGCGCCTTGCCCCGCTCTAAAGCCGGCGTCCCAAATTGCGCAGACGCCCAAGGCACCCAAAGCAGCAACAGATAAATCCACCTGCCCCGTCTCAACAAGGTCCTCATTTCCTCAGACCCAGCGCCCGCACCACATCCTGATCCACCACTGTAGCCGCGCCATCCTTCGTCACCAGCCCGAAATCCGCCTGGTAATCCCACATCGCCCACCCAATATGCTTCGACTCCAGCGCCGTCCGCACATCGCTGATCCAGGTCACGCGATCCGCTGGCTTCGCATAAGCCCGATAAACCCCAAACTCCCCACAGTACAGCGGCACACCCCGCCTCTGCGCCCACTCGCTCACTGCCGCAATCTCCGCGCCAATCCGGCTCGCATCCCATCGTTCCAACCCATACCGCTGCACCCACAGCCTGACCCGCTCATCCGGCTCCTGCCCCAGCACCGCCTGCACATTAGCCGGGGATGAAGGGTACGGAACCCCCCGCAGAAACACCCAGCCCTGCGTCCCCCAATTCGCTCCCTGGTGCGTAAACCACATCGGATCGTACTCATGAAACGTATAGATCACGTTCTCATCCCGCACCGGTTCCATCGCCAGCAGCCCATCGATCTTCGAGTAACCAGAAGCCGTCGCAATCACCGTATGCCGCGGCGCAACACTCCGAATCCTCGCCACAGCCCGCGCCTGGATCCCTTCCCACCGGTACAGGTCCTCCATCTGCGGCTCGTTCATCACCTCAAAAAACACCCGCTCCGGATCCGTAGCCGCATAGTGCCCGGCAAACGTCCCCCAGAAAGCAAACATCCGCGCCGGCGCATCGTCCCCCAGCGCAAGCCTGTTCTTCCAAGGCTCTTCCGGATGAATATCCAGCACCACATTCAATCCTGCCGCCAGAATCTGCTGCACCGAAGTGTCCAGCCGCCCCACCGCATCCACCTTCAGCGATCCCAGTTGCGCATCCGCAATCAACGGCTCCGGGTCGATACTCACCCTCACATGGTCGAATCCCAGGCTCTTGATCAGCTTGAAATCCGCCTCCGTCGTATAGCTTTCAATCCGCCCCGCCGAGTGATCGCTCGTCTGCGCGTACCACATGCTCAGGTTGATCCCCCGTCGCAGATGCCCCGCCCGTTGAAACGCCAAACTCGTTCCCTGTTGCCCTTCTGCTGCCATCATCGTCATCCCCAGTACCACCCAAATGATCCAATTCTTCATCCCACCATCCTTCCACGCCGTTCACACCAGCACCATCCCCCAACCGAACTACGCTTCAAATCCTCGATTCCAATGGCTCACCACCCGCGTCTCCCGTTCAAAACCCAGCACACTCACACTCCCGGTCCCCAGCCCAAACAGCATCCCGCCCTTCGCTTCCAGCCCAATCCACCTCGCCGCCAGAATCCGCAACACATGAGCATGCGCAAACAGTGCCACCTTCCCGCCGTCCACGGTCCCTTCGAGCGCCCGCGCAATCACCCCATCTACCCGCTCCCCCACATGCCTCAGCTGCTCCCCACCCGGCAACTCCCGAGTCCAAACACTCCACTCCGCATCCCCATACTCCGCTCGTAACTCCTTCGTAGTCTTCCCCTCCGCATCCCCATAATCCCACTCCCGCAGCCCTTCCTCCACCACCATCTGCCCCCCCAGCCCCGCAATCTCACAAGTCTCCTTCGCCCGCGACATCGGACTCACCAGCACCTTCGCAAACGCCGTACCCTGCAGATACTCCCCCAGCTCCTCGGCCCGTTTCCGCCCATGCTTCGTCAGCGCGATATCCGTCCGGCTCGTATGCGCGCCGCTCAAGCTCCATTCCGTTTCCCCATGCCGCACCAGCCAAAGTTCCGCGCCCATGCAAACCATCCTCCCACATTCGCCTCTTCTTCGCTACAATAAAATCAACATAGATGGAATTCCAACTCACCACACCCTACAAGCCGCAAGGCGACCAGCCCCGCGCCATCGCCGAGCTCGTCTCCGGCCTCGCCGCCGGCGAAAAAGATCAGGTTCTCCTCGGCGTCACCGGCTCCGGCAAGACCTTCACCATGGCCAAGGTCATTGAACAAGTCCAGCGCCCCGCCCTCATCCTCGCTCACAACAAAACCCTCGCCGCCCAGCTTTATCACGAGTTCAAACAGTTCTTCCCCAACAACGCCGTAGAGTACTTCGTCTCCTACTACGACTACTACCAGCCCGAAGCCTACATCCCCTCCGGCGACTTATTCATAGAAAAAGAAGCCACCATCAACGAAGAGCTCGACAAGCTCCGCCTCTCCGCCACCCGCTCTCTCTTCGAGCGCCGCGACGCTATCATCGTCTCCTCCGTCTCCTGCATCTACGGTCTCGGCTCGCCCGAGGCCTACTACGGCATGCTCCTCATGCTGGAAAAAGGCCAGAAAATCCGCCGCGAAGACATCACCCGACGCCTCGTCGAAATCCTCTACGAGCGCAACGACGTAGACTTCCGCCGCGGCACCTTCCGCGTCCGCGGCGACATCATCGAGGTCTACCCCACCTACGACGAAAACGCCTACCGCATCGAGCTCTTCGGCGACGAAATCGACACCCTCGCCCAGATCGACCCACTCTTCGGCACCGTCAAGCAGAAGTACGCCCGCCTCCCCATCTATCCAAAATCCCACTACGTCGTTCAGCCCGAGCGCAAGAAAACCGCCAGCGATTCCATCCTCGCCGAAATGGAATGGTGGGAAAAAGAACTTGAAGTCCAGGGCCGCTTAGTTGAGTCCCAGCGCATTCATCAACGCACCCGCTACGACCTCGAAATGATCAAATCCGTAGGCTATTGCCACGGTATCGAAAACTATTCCCGCCACTTCTCCGGCCGTCTCCCCGGCGAGCCCCCACCCACCCTCCTCGACTACTTCCCCCGCGATTACCTCCTCTTCATTGACGAGTCCCACGTCACCGTCCCCCAGCTCCACGGCATGTGGCACGGCGACCGTTCCCGTAAGCAAAACCTCGTCGATTACGGCTTCCGCCTACCCAGCGCCATGGACAACCGCCCCCTCAAGTTTGAAGAGTTTGAAGGCCGCACCGGCCAGATCATCTACGTCTCCGCAACCCCCGGCCCCTATGAACTTACTAAGTCCGCCGGCGTCGTAGTAGAACAAATCATCCGCCCCACCGGCCTGGTAGATCCCCCCGTAGAAATTCGTCCCGTCAAAGGACAAATTGACGACTTACTCGCAGAAATCCGCATAAGAACCGAGCTAGACCAGCGCGTCCTGGTAACGACACTTACAAAAAGAATGTCAGAGGACCTGGCCAACTACTACACAGAAGTAGGTGTCCGCTGTCGCTACATGCACTCTGAAATAGAAACCCTCGAGCGAATAAAACTACTCCGTGACCTACGCAAAGGTGAGTACGACGTCCTCATCGGCATCAACCTCCTCCGCGAAGGCCTCGACCTCCCCGAAGTCTCCCTTGTCGCCATCCTGGACGCCGATAAGGAAGGCTTCCTCCGCTCCCAGGGCTCTCTCATCCAGACCATCGGCCGCGCCGCCCGCCACCTGGAAGGCCGCGCCATCCTCTACGCAGACAAAATGACCGATTCCATGCGCCGCGCGATCGATGAAACCGACCGCCGCCGCGAAAAACAAGTCGCCTACAACGAAGAGCATGACATCACCCCCGCCTCCGTCATCTCCGCCATCGCCTTCGGCCTCGCCGGCATCCTCAAAGCCGATTACGCCGACCTCACCGACGCAGCCGAAGGCATGCCCGACTTCTCCACCCAAGCCGAGCTCGACGTCTACATCACCAAGCTCGAGTCCGACATGCGCGAAGCCGCCAAAAAATTCGAGTTCGAAAAAGCCGCCAAACTCCGAGACACCGTCAAAGAACTCCGCACCAAGGAGTTCCTCTTCGCCTGACAAACCAACCCAATCCACCTCCCCCTCATCCCTATACCATGTCTTGTTCAGCGTTCGCCGCGGCCTTCCTCGTCTCTGCCGCCATCCTCCCGGCCGTCGCCTCGGACAAGCCCCCGCCACTTCCTGACGCTCCCTCTACCATCGCCCAGCAAGCCCAGCAAACAACGCCAGAATCTGAAGCCGACCGCAAAGCCCGCGAGCACGCCGAAGCCGAGCAGCAACTCCACCTCGAAGAGAAGCAGCGCATCCTCAAGGTAGTCCCCAATTTCAACACGGTGCTCGACGGCCGGGCCGTACCACTCAACTCCCGCGAAAAAACCAATCTCGCCATACGCGGCGCCGTCGACCCTTTCAACTTTGTAGCCGCTTTCCTACTCGGCGGAGTCGATGAAGTTACTGACTCCCGCCAGGGCTACCACTGGGGTCCCAAAGGCTACTTCAAACGCGCCGGCGCTCACTACGCCGATATCGCCGACGGCACAATCCTCGGCGGCGCCGTCTTCCCCGTCCTCTTTCATCAGGACCCACGTTATTTCCGCAAAGGCACTGGCAAGTTCAAGTCTCGCCTCAACCACGCCCTCCTTTCCACCATCATTTGTCGTTCAGACAAGGGCACCAGCCAATTCAACTACTCCAACATCCTCGGCAACTTCACCGCCGGCGCCATCTCCAACACATACTACCCCTCCAACGAAACCGGCTTCGCCCTGACCATAGAAAACGCGTCCGTGGTAACTGCCGAAGGTGCCCTCGGTGCCGCAGCCCTCGAGTTCCTCCCGGACATCAGCACCTGGTTCCACAATCGCCGCCACCGCTCACCCACCCTCTGATTTATTCCTTGTCATTCCCGAAGGGAATCCCCGTTTGACTCGTCGTTGCTGTTCTCTTTTTTGTCATCCCGTAAGGATCTGCGTTTGCTTGCCGTGCGTCTGCGCTATTCTGCCCCGATACCGCATCAGCGCCAACCTCCCTTCCCGTACCATCACCTCATGACCATCACTGAAGAAGTCGTCGACCTTGCCACCCCCACCGGCCCCATGCGCACCTTCATCCTGCGCCCCACCGCCCCCGGCCGCTACCCCGCCATCCTCTTCTATTCAGAAATCTTTCAAGTCACCGGGCCCATCCGCCGCACCGCCGCCCAGCTCGCCGGCCATGGCTACCTCGTAGCCATCCCAGAGGTTTACCACGAGTACGAACCCGCTGGCACAGCCCTCGCCTACGACCAGGCCGGCTCCGATCGCGGCAACTTCCTCAAAACCCACAAGCCCGTAGCAGATTACGATTCCGACACCCGCGCCCTCATCGACTACCTTCCCACCCGCCCCGACTGCACCGGCAAGCTTGGCGCCATGGGCATCTGTATGGGCGGCCACCTCGCTTTCCGCGCTGCCTTCCACCCTGAGATCGCAGGCACAGTCTGCTTCTATGCCACAGACATACACACCGGCACGCTCGGACTCAACAAGCACGATGACTCCCTCGCCCGCGCAGCAGAAATCAAAGGCGAGCTCCTCATGGCCTGGGGCCGCCAGGACCCCCACGTCCCCACTGAAGGCCGCATGAAGCTCCTGGCCCGCCTCAACGACCTCAACATCCGCCTCAACTGGCATGAGGTCAACGGCGCCCACGCCTTCCTCCGCGACGAGGGCATCCGCTACGACCCCGAGCACGCCGCCAACCTCCTCAACCTCGTCTACAGCTTCTTCCACCGCCGCCTCGCCCAGGGCGACCTCTAAACGAAACTCATTTCCGCCGACACTAAACGCAATTCCATTCTCATCAGCGGACGGGATCGCCCCTAATCCCAATCGAATGAAGATTTTACCTCGAAACAGGGGGGGGGGAGGGGGGCTACCCTACCGCCAGCTCACCGCCAGATGCCAGCGCAACCCACGCTCTTCCGTCTTGCGCAGCACCCGCTCGTAATCCTCAAGCTCCTCCAGCACCTGCGGACCTTCCGTCCCAAGCTTATGTGGTTCCTCCCGCAGCACGCCCAGCAAAGCCGTGATAGTATCCAGCCCCTCCGCGCCAAAATACCACTGCGGCGCCGGCAGTTTCTTCACCAGCTCCTGATTCCCAGCCCCCTCCTCAATCAGCAGCGACATCGAATTTTCGTCCGCCGAGAAGAAATCAATCAGCGGCCGCACCTTCAGCGACAACGCCAGTTTCTCCACCGCATCCTCATGCCGCGCCAGCGCCCGCCCGTTCACAAACGTGTCGAACCCCGGGTCCTCACCCTCCACCACGATATACATTGAAGCCGCCATGCCATAAGTGTAAAGCCACTCCGCCACCTCAGGAGTATCTACCCAGCATCCTGACCAGCAGCCTTCTCCCGCAACAGCATCCAGCTCGCCCCAGCCATCAGCATGACTCCAAGCCCCATCGTCCAATCTCCCCCCGCCCGCACCACCACGTAGCTTTCCACCACCGTCACCAGCGGCACCAGCAGGTACCTCGCTGCAAAGCCCACCGGCTCCATCTCCCTCACCAACCACACCGTCAGCACCAGCACCGGCCCATCCACCAGCACCAGCCGCCCCAAGCCCAGCGCCAGCCCTCGTCCATCCACCACCCAAGGCTGCCATCCCACCCAGCAAAGTCCCCCCGCCACCACCGCCACGCCACCAGTCACCGTACCCACCCCCCGCCAAAACTCGACCCCCCGCAGCACCTCGTGAAGCCGAACCACCCCCACCCCGGTCGCTAAAGAAGCAACAAAGATCAGCAGGAGCCAAACCCTCCCAATCGCACTTACCGGCACCACATAAGCAATGACCAAAGCACTCCCACCAAACCCCGCCAGCGCGGGAACCAGCAGCCCAAACTGACCTCGCTCCACCCCAAACCCTTGCTCATCCTGCGCTCGCAGGAACACCACCGCGACCGGAACGAAGGCACCCACCAGCAGCTTGGTTAGAAACGAAACCGAGGCCCCCGCACCGGCGTAGACCAGCGGCAGCGGCACCAGCAGGCAGACGCCCCAGCTGAGGATGCGCCAATCGCCCCACCTCCCCCGACGCCGCCACCCCAGTGCAGCCGCCACCACAGCCACAAATCCGCACCGGACAGAAAGTCCAAGCAGCGCGGGCAAAAAACGCGGCACCACCAAATCGGCGATCCACTCCGACCCCGCCAGCAAACATAGCAGAGCCAAACCAAACCAGACTTTCCCCCTCACCCGAACCTCCTCCAAAGAAAAAGGACCACGCCAAAGCGCAGTCCTCTTTTTCAAGCAACCGCCTTACGTGCGCGGAGTATTTCCGTCGGTCGAGTTGCCACCACCGCCCTGACCGGGGCGCCGGCCACTACGCCGCCGCCGGTTACCACCCGGCCGCCGACCATCTGCGCCACCACTTCCCAGTGCAGCACCAGGCGTCCTCGGTGCGATCCCAGGCTGCCCCACTCCCACCGGCTGTGCATCTGCCCGGTTGAAGTTCGGCTCATCCTCGCCTTCCATCTCTTCGTCATCCAGATCGGCATCAGCATGCGCGGGTTCAGCCGCCGCGGCGGAAATAACCGGCAGAGGAGCCGCGACCGGAGTCTGCTGAAAACGGCTTCCGCCACGCTCCCCGCGATCCCGGTCATTCCGTTCACGCCCGCCACGATCTCCACGGTCGCTGCGTTCACCACGTCCCCCGCGTTCCGAACGCTCAGACCGGTCGGACCGCTCAGAGCGTTCCGAAGCCTCATACTCTCCCCCTTCTGGGGCAGGAGCCGGAGGCAAACCAAGCTTCTCACGCTGTTCCCGCAGCACGGCCTTGCGCGACAGCTTGATGCGCGTTCCCTCGATCGCCAGAACCTTGACCAGGATCTGGTCACCTTCCCGCAACTCGTCCTTGACTTCCTTGACCCGGTGCTCCGCAATCTCAGACACGTGCAGCAGCCCATCGGTCCCAGGGAAAATCTCGACAAACGCGCCAAACTCAGCCAGCCGAACCACCTTGCCCAGGTACGTCTTGCCGATCTCAGGCGTGGCGGTCAGGTCCGTGATCATCTGGATCGCTCGCGCCAACCCGTCCGCATCGCTCGAAGCAACATTCACCCGGCCCGTATCGTCCACGTCGATCTTCACACCAGTCGCGTCGATAATCCCGCGGATCACCTTCCCGCCCGGTCCGATCAAGTCCCGAATCTTGTCCGTCGGGATCATGATCGTGTGGATTCGCGGTGCAAATGCGCTCTTCTCTTGGCTCGCTCCAGCAATCGTCGCGTCCATCGTGTCCAGCAGGCTTAGCCGTCCGTGCCGCGCCTGTTCCAGCGCCTCACGCATAATCTGCGGCGTAATCCCCATGATCTTGATGTCCATCTGCAGCGCCGTGATTCCCTTGCGAGTACCCGCCACCTTGAAGTCCATGTCGCCATAGTGGTCTTCAGCGCCCGCAATATCGCTCAGAATGGCATACTTCTCACCATCCTTCACCAGGCCCATCGCGACACCTGCCACAGCACCCTTCAACGGAATGCCGGCCGCCATCAAAGCCAGCGAAGCTCCGCAAACAGTCGCCATCGAAGAGGATCCGTTCGACTCCAGAATGTCCGAAACCACCCGCAGCGTGTAAGGCGATTCATCCTCACCCGGCAACACCGCCTCGATTGCACGCCAAGCCAGCGCACCATGACCGATCTCACGCCGTCCGACACCCGTCATCCGGCCAACCTCGCCAACGGAGAACGGAGGAAAGTTATAGTGCAGCATAAACTTACGCTTCTGCTCACCCTCATAGCTCTCCATCCGCTGTGCATCATCAGTGGTTCCCAGCGTGGCAGACACCAGCGCCTGGGTTTCACCACGCGTAAACAACGCCGACCCATGCACCCGCGGCAAAACACCAATCTCCACCGTGACCTGCCGAATCTGGTCAAACGCACGGTGATCCGGACGAATCCGATCATTCAGTACCTGGTCGCGGAAGATGTTTTCCCGCATCAGTTCGTAATACTTGCTGAGCTTTTTACCCGCCGCCGCATCACCTTCAGGCAGATCCTTCTTGAGCTCGTCCTTGATCTCCTTGACCTTGGCGTAGCTCTCAAACTTCGGATATTTCTGCGTGTTCAGCGCATCCGCCAACCGCTCGCCAACCTTGGCTGTCAGCGACGTCATGTACTCGCCGTCAATCTCGACAGCCTTGACCTCGCGCTTGGTCTTACCCGCCAGCTTCACCAGCTCCTCAATCGAGGCACAGATCTTCTTGATCTCGCCATGCGCAAACTCAATCGCGCCCACAACCGTCTCTTCCGAGACTTCCTTCGATCCTGATTCCACCATCACAATGCCGTCAGCCGTACCGACGACCATGATGTTCAACTCGCTACTCGCCCGCTCCGCATACGTCGGGTTCACCACGTACTCCCCGCCAATGTACCCAACGCGCACCGCACCCACAGGCCCGTGAAATGGAATATCCGAGAGCGCCAGCGCACAGCTCGCACCATTGATCCCCAGCACATCGGGATCGTTCTCTTTATCAGCCGAATAAACAAATGCAACCACCTGCGTCTCGTTCCGGAAAGCCTCCGGAAACAACGGACGAATCGGACGGTCAATCTGACGGCTGGTGAGAATTTCCTTTTCGCTCGGCCGTCCTTCGCGCTTGATGAATCCACCCGGGATCCGTCCGCCGGCATAAGTAAATTCACGATATTCCACCGTGAGCGGGAAAAAATCTATCCCCTCCTTGGGGTCCGGCGAAGCCACAGCCGTGCAAAGAACCGCATTGTCGCCAGAGGTCGTAAAGGCTGCGCCGGAGGCCTGCTTGGCGATCCGCCCCGTTTCAAACTTGATCTGCTTGCCGCCGGCAAGCTCTACAGTTACGTCATGTTTCATTGGTCTTCCTTCTCTCTCGTCGTCATTTAGATCTTGGGCAGCGCCCCAGCACATCGCCGGACGCGCAAAGACGCACCTTCCCGATCTATTGGGGAAGGTGCGTTGGGAACTGCGTAGAATTCAAAAGCCCAGCCGAACTACTCAACGGAAGTTGCACAGCTCCAGTCACAGTCAGACGCTCCAGTCGCAGGATTGAACAAACTCCTGAACACTTGTCTGAGCGCTGACCTGAAGGGCCGTGCATACTTCCATCGAATCGAGTCCTGGCTGATAAGCTCACACCACAACGGCGTGGCTGTTCGCAATCTGTTACTTCCGAATACCAAGTTTCGCAATGACCTCGCGGTAACGGTCCGCGTCGATCTTCTTCAAGTAGTCCAGCAGGCGGCGACGCTTGCTTACCAGCATCAGCAAGCCGCGGCGTGATCCGTGGTCCTTCTTATGAGTCTTGAAGTGCTCGGTCAACTCCCCAATCCGTTCGCTCAAAATCGCGATCTGGACCTCGGGACTCCCGGTATCTGACTCATGTGTCCGAAACTTCTCAATAATGTCCGACTTCTTTGCGGTTGCCAACACAGCAGTTCGTACTCCTGACTTCTCTATTCCACTCTCAAAGTGTTCTCCGCTAGGATAACACCAATTCCGCCCGACTGACATAATCCTTAGCTCGACAAATGTTCCCCGAATAGCGCCAGCGTCCGACCCCAGGCTACCTTCGCCTGAGCTTCGTTGTACTCCGCGCGGTGCAGGTTCGCAAAACCATGCTCGCACTCCGCATAGAGGTACAGCGGCACCTCCGGGTGCGCCGTCTTCACCGCGTCGATCTGATCCTGCTTGATATGCGAGTCATCCGCCCCAATATGCACAATGACCGGGCAAGCCAACGCATGTTCCGCCACCTTGCCCACCCCGCCAGGGTAGTAGGCCGAGCAGCATGCCGGAACCATTGCAAACTCCGCCCCTCGCGCAGCCGACAGCCAGGCCATCAACCCGCCATAGCAAAAACCCATAACCGCGACATCCTTCACCATCGTCTTCGCTTCCGCAAACGCCGCCGCCACATCCTTCAGCGAGGAATCCACCGTCAGCAACTGCATCAGCGCGAACGCCTCCACCATATCCACTCCCGAATACGTCAGCTCGATATTCCGCTTGAAGCGGTCAAACAACGCCGGCGCAATAGCCACATAGCCAGCCGCCGCCAGGTCGTCGCACACTTGACGAATTGACGCATTCACCCCAAAAATCTCCTGCACCACCACGACGCCACCCTTAGCCGTACCCTCCGGCTTTGCCACATAAGCGCCTAGTTCATGTCCATCCGCAGCCGTCAAAGTCACCATTGCTCAAATCTCCTGTTCCCACATCATACCCGTCGTCCATCAAACGATTTCCGCAGCGCGAAAAACGCCGGCGTCGGCAACTCCTTCTCATCGAAAGGCAGGCACCGCTCCCCTGCCCCATCCGCCCGCTTCAACCACGTCCTCGCGTCTGTCATCCCCCACGTCATGACCACGTTTACTGCCGGCTCATGCAGCACCAGCCCCACAAACTCCCCATAAACGCGCCCCACGGCACCGTCCCGTTCCGCCACACCCACCCCAAGCTTCCTGTCATCGACATCCAACTCCGTCACAAAAACCTGCAGGCCCAACTCCCGAACCGCCGCCAGGAACGCCATCATCCCCGGCCCAAACCGGTCTCCAACGGTCAAATGCGCCTGCAAACCCACCGCATCTACCGGCACCCCGCGCTGCTTCAGCCTCCGCAGCAACTGCAGCACGGCCACGCGCTTTCTCAGCGAGTCCCCATCTTCCCCCTCCAACCCATAGTCGTTATAGGTCAGCAAAGCCTGCGGATCCGCCCGCCGCGCCGCGCGAAACGCCACCTCCACATAGTCCTCGCCGACCAGCCGCAGCCACGCCGAATCCCTGAGCCCGTCCGCCCGTCCGTCCCTGACCTCAACCGCCTCGTTCACCACATCCCAGCTATGCATCCGGCCCGCATAACGGCCCGCCACTCGTTCGATATGCTCCACCAGCAACCCCCGCGCATTCTCCACCGTAGCCTCGCCCGCAAACCACCCCGGCAACCCCTTGTGCCAGCACAGACAATGCCCCCTCACCTTCATCCCATTCGTCTCCGCAAAGCCCACCAACGCGTCCGCCTCGTCAAAGCGATACGCCTCCACCCCCGGCCGCAATGCCGCCCACTTCATCGCATTCTCCGCCACCACCATCCCAGCCTGCTCCCGAATCAGCCGCGCATACCCCGCATCGTTCTGCAGCGCCTCCACATCCACCGCACAGCCATACACAATTCCCCGAGCCGCCGCATGCGCCTTCAACGACCCCGCACCATCCACCGCCTCCGCGCCCGGCGCACTCATCCCCACCACGCCACTCCGCCGGGGCCCACCGCACCCAACCAGCGCCCCCAGCCCCAAAACCGCAAACCTCCGTCGAGTCAACAAGCCCTCAGTCAAGACTTCTTTCCTTCCGCCAGCCTCTGCATCGCTCCCAGCCAAACCACGAACCGACCCATCTGCTTACGCTCCGCCATCGCCAACCGCACAAAATCCATCAACCGCAAACTATCCGCCGGCTTACCTGAGTAAGTCTCCATCCGCCAGCGCAGATAAGGGCTCCGCCAGGGACGCCATCGCGACCCCGCCGAAGCCCTCCACAAAAACCGTACCGCGCTTCCAATCGCCGCAACCATGACACCAGTATAGGCAACAACCCTACCTCAGATAGTCGAACAAATTCGTCTTACTCGCTGAGCTGATCACCCCCAGCAGCGCCTCATGCTGCACCTCCGCCGTCTGCAAACCCGTAGCCACCGCAGCCGTATCCGCTGACAGCAAACTACTCTGCTGCGCCTGGTAAAGAGCCCCTTGCGAGCTCGCATACGTAGAAGCAGTAGTAAGACGGCTGAGTGAAGCCCCAATCACACTCCTCTGCGTGGACACCACCCCCAAAGCCGTGGTCAAGGATGAGCTGTCCGTCGCCACTGCCGTCTGGTTCCCTGCTTCCAGGTCCGCCACCAGTTGGTTCAAAGTCCCCAGCAGATTTCCTGAGCTACCGGTAAATACACTATCCCCCGTAACATTGACCCCAACGTTCTGTCCGTCCGGAGTAGCAATCGTGCGTGTCACATCATCCCCGGCATAACTCACCGTCGCGGGTGTCGTCGAGCTATCCAAGGTAAACGGCTTCGTCCCACCCGCACTCCCACTAAATACATAACTCCCTTGGTAACTCGTGTTCGCCAGCGAAACCACAGTATCGCGAAGATCGGAAACCTGTTTCGTCAACGCAGACAAATTCGCCGCATTCAACGTCCCCGTCCCTGCACTCACCGCCAGGCTGATCGCAGAAGTAATCTGCGAAACCACTTCCCCCAGCGCCGAGTCCGTTAGCTGCAGCAAACTTTGATCCGTGCTCGCACTCGCCACAAATGTATCCAGCTTACTGATGGCCGCAGACAAACCTACATTTGTACTAGCCGCCACTGCATCATCAGATAGCGTAGTCACTCGCAACCCACTCGATAACTCATTCGTAAGTCGTTGCTCCACGGCACTCGAGCTACTAAGTGACTGCGTCAATAAAGAAACATAGTTCGGGTCATATCTCATTCATCCACCTATCCGACTTACGAGTAAGTCGTCTCCTGCCCAAGATTGATCGCAGCCGTAAATAAACTATCCACCACGGAAAACACCTTCGCCGCCGCCTCATAAGCTCGCTGATACTGCGTCAGGTTCGCCGCTTCCTCATCCAGAGAAACTCCTGACAAGCTATCCCGCTGCGTAGTCAACTGCGTCAAAGTCGCCGCATCGCCGGTAGTCTGCTCCTGCACAGCCGCCGACTGCGTCCCAACATTTCCAATCAACGCAGCGAACTGCCCTGCAATCGTCTCTCCATTCCCGTCCGTCACGTTGGCCAGCGCCGCCAGCGCATTCGCATTCGTGCTCCCAAGCGTGCCCTCCCCCGTCCCAGCCGCCGCCACCGCGCTCGCGTTCGCAGCGACCACCGTGATGGCCCCCGCCGCCCCCGCCGCCGTAGCCGTCACCGCAAAGATCGCCGCCCCTGCCGCCCCCGTCCCATCCAGACCAGCCTCATTCTGCGCATTCACCGCTGTCGCCACGCGAAACGCCACCGCATCCAGCGCATTCGAAACAGCTGGCAGATCAACATTCTGCGCCGTCAATTGTCCTCCCACGCCGCCGCCCGTAATGGTGCCACTCACATCCGTCCCATTGGAATCCCGCACCTCCGTCACACCACCCACGTTCACCGCGCTCAAAGTTGAAGCCGTTGCCCCTGCCACCAGCACCGCCCCACCGGTCGTCGTCAACGTGATCCCGTTCCCTTCGGTCGTCACCTGGTCCAGCCCAACATATTGCGAGAGTTCCGCAATCGCCTGCTGCCGCTGATCCTCCAGCGTCCCCGCATCGGCATCCGGACTCGTTGCCCCAATCTGCTTGTTCAAGCTGGCAATCGTAGCCGTAAGCCCATTCACAGCCGCGACCGATGTCTTCAACTCGCTATTGATCGTCCCCTGCACCGCACTCAGCTGCGTCGACGCCGAATTGAACGCACCAGCCAACGCCGTGGCCGCACTCAACACGCCCGCCCGCGTAGCCGCAGCGCCAGGGCTAGTCGCCAGGCTTGCAAGTGAACTGAAAAAAGAGTTCACCGCCGTCCCAATCTGAGTAGATCCCGCCGTCGCCGTACTCTCGGAAATGCTGAAAACACTCTCCAGTGAAGAGTAAACATCCGCCCGCGACGAACTTGAGGCCTGCGTCTGCGTTCCCTGCTGCACTCTCTGTTCCAGCACCCGGTCACGCTTGCTCGTCGTCGTCACCGTCGGTCCACCAGACTGCGTCACCCCATTGCCCAGACTCACCGAAACCCCGGTCTGCCAGTTCACCGTCTGCCGCGTGTAACCCACCGTGTTCTGATTCGCAACGTTGTTCGAGGTCGCATTCAAAGCCGCTTGGTCCGCCGCCAGCGCACTTCGTGACAGGTCATACAGTGAACTCAAGCTTCCCATGCCGCCCCCTCGCCCCGCACGCGCCGCAGCACGCTCAACCCTTTACCGGTGCCCTGCAGCACTCCATTGAAGACCCGGAACTTCGCCATCACATCCGCCGCCGGCACACCCGCCAATGCCGTCTGCAGTGCAAGCGCCCGCAACTCCAGCGACTCCAGCGCTTCCGCATCCATCCGCGAAAGCGCTCCCGTCGCCTCATCCAGCAACAATCCCAACTCGTTCATCGTCCCTCCAACAAGTTGCTGATGACCTTGTCCGCCACATCGCCTGAAGAAACGTTGTAAGTCCCGCCCGCGATCGCAGCCTGCAGCGCCGCAACCTTCGCCGTCCTTACATCCGATCCAGCAGAGGCCTGCGCCACGATACTGCCCGCAACGCTGACGTTCGCCGCATCCGCCACTGTACCGCCGTTGATTGGGTCGGCTGAGCCCGCACGGCTCTTCACATTTCCTGCCACATTATTGGAACTGCTCACGATCGGCGCGGTCTCCGTCGCATATCCCTTGATTGCTGTCATCGCTCTTTCCTCCGTCTACCTCTACTTCATCGGCCTTGCGTTCCTAGACTTTAGTACCACTCTCCCCATTGCTCTTTGCGTCATGCTCGGCCGTTACCTGCCGAAGAATCTGTCGCGCAATCCCGAACCCACCCCCACTCGCAATCGCCTTCGTCAGCGCTTCGGTCCCAAACCCCTGGATCGTAGCCCCCGCCCCGCCGCCTTCCTCTTCATCACTCCCCGGTGCCCCGCCAAACTGCAGCGGCTTCAGCAGCTCCCCCAGCATCATCGATTCGAACTCCCGCGCCGCATCCTTCAGCTTCGCCGCATCCCGCTTGCCCGCGTCGACCGCCACAAACGCAGCGCCTACAACATCAAAGGACCTCAATTTCAGCCTCCAAAGCACCCGCACTCTTCATCGCCTGCAGGATTGAAATGACATCCCGCGCACTGGCCCCAATCGCCTGCAGGTTCCTCACCAGGTCGTCCACCGTAGCCCCCTGCTTCAGCTCGATCCGGCTCACCGGCTTGTCCTTCGCCTCCAGCCGCGTCACCGGCGTCACCTGCGTCTGACCGCCGCTGTAAGCTCCCGGCTGCGAAACCGCAAAGTCCGTCACCACATTCACCGCCAACCCGCCATGCAAGATCGAGACAGGCTGCAACACCACCCGCCCTCCAATCACAACCGTGCCCGTCCGTTCATTCACCACCACCTTGGCTCGCGGAAACACCGGCACCTCCACCGCCTCCACGCGGCTCAACAATCCCGGCACATCCTCCCCATACGCCACGCTCAACTCGATCCTCCGCGAATCCGCCGCCCGCGCCGCCGGCCTTCCCAGCTCCAGGTTGATCGCATCCGCCATCGCCCCCGCACCTTTGAAGTCCGCGTCGTTCAACAAAATCGAGAAACTCTCCCGCCCGGTCAGCGGCAGCGGCAACCCCTGCTCCACCATCGCCCCATAAGGGATCCGCGCCGTAGTCGGATGGTTCACCTGCTTCGTATTCCCATTGCTGCTCACGCTGTATCCGCCCAGCACCAGCGGCCCCTGCGCCTGCGCATAGATCTTCCCGTCGGTCCCATACAGCGGTGTCATCAGCAGCAGCCCACCTTCCAGCGACCGCGCATCTCCCGCCGAGCTCGCCGTAATATCCAGCTTCGTCCCCGGCCTTGCAAACGGCGGCAACGTCGCACTCACAAACACCGCCGCCAGGTTCTGCACCCGGATCGCCCCCGCCGGCACGCTCACTCCCATCCTCAGTAGCACCGCCGCCAGCGTCTGCGTAGGAAACGTAGTCTGCTGCGAATCTCCCGTACCCTGCAGCCCGACCACCAACCCATAGCCAACCAGCTGGTTATCCCGTATTCCTTCAATCGAAGAAATATCCTTCACCCTGGCCTTTCTCACCGGCGTCTCTTCCGCACCCGCAAGCGTCACGGCCCAACCCATAGCCGCCAGCACGAACAATACCGTCAACCAGAAATCAATACGCCGCCGCATACTAATCCGCCGCAACTCAACTCCACTAAGATGCCCCGTGTAATGTAGCTTCCGACCCATCATCCCATTCCCCCAACCAAGTAAGTCACTGTTCACTCCTAAAAAACCAAAGCCTTCTGCAACAACCTCACCAGCAAATTCTGCCGATGCGTATAGTCCGTAATAATTCCCTTACCCCGCACCTGTAACTCCAGGCTGGAAATAGAAGTAGACAGAATCTGGTTCTGCTGACTAATGTCCTCGGGCCTTACCAATCCCCGCAACACAATCGTCTGCGTCTGCTGACTAAACTCCACCTGCCGTGCCGCCTCGATCACCAGCATCCCATTGCCCAGCACCTCGATCACCTGCCCACCCAGCACCGTCGTCAGGCTGGAGTTCGTAGCACTCGTCCCTGCCGCATTCAATCCCGAGCTTGAGGTCTGGCTAATCAGATTCTGCAACGCATTCCCCGTATGCAACGTCCCAATCAATCCAGTGATTGCCGAGTTAGCATTCGACGCCCGCGAGTTCTTCACCGTCCCATCCGTGCTCGCCGCTAGGCTTTCCTGCACCACCACGCTGATTAGGTCATGCGGCCTCATCGCCCGCACATCGGCCGTCAGCCGCGCAAACCGGGCGTTCTCCGTCCAGATCGAACCCGCCGCCGGTTTGCTCTCCTGCGCATCCGCACGCACCCGCTCCAAATAATTCGCCAGTGACTGCTCCGCCAGATTCCCACGCTCATGCGCCGCCGCTACCTTACCCTGCGCACCCGCATAAACACTGCCCGCAAGCAACATCACCGCAACCAAACCCCTCACTGGCTCACCCCTACTTCCACCAGCTCGACACCCATCACCAGACCTTCCAAAAACCGCGCCTCCCCACCGTCCCTCGCCTCAATCCGAACCCGCACTCGATCCCCCACAGCCCCTCCATCCTGCACAATTCCACTCACCTCCACCCGCGCCATAGCCTCCGTTCGCACCACCCGAACACGCGTCCCCGCAACCATCACCCGCTCCGCCTGCGATACCCTCACAGCCACTTTGTCGGCCACCGTCTTGCCCTCAACTCCCTGCTCCACCCTCACCGAAACACCCGGCCTCTCCGGATGCTCACAGCTCACCACCCTGGCCCACGCCCCACCTCCAAGCCGGTCCACCCGCACCCCTTCCAGCCGGAACCCTACCCCATCACGAACCCCACGCTGCGCCACAGCCTCAGCCGCAGACCTGAAGCAAAACTCCTCCCCATAACACTCTCCACTCACTAACCCGGCAACTAGAACCCACTTACAAAGCTGCATAACTCCTCCTAACTCCTCAAGTCCTGTTACCGAACCATATTGTTGATCTGCGAATACATATCATCCGCCACATGAACTACCTTCGAGTTACTCTCATAAGCTCTCTGCGCCAGAATCATCTGCACAAATTCCGCCACCACATCCACATTCGAATTTTCGAGATATCCCTGTTGCAAAGTACCCGCTCCACTACTTCCCCCTGGAGCATCCGTCACCGCATTCCCAGACGAGTTACTTTGCGCAAATAAACTATTGCCCAGTGAATTCAATCCACCCGGATTCGCAAAATTCGCCAGCTGAATTGTCCCCAGCTGCGTCCCCGCCGTCTGCCCCGGCACCGTCGCACTCACCACCCCATAGGTAGAAATAGTAAGTGCCGTCGCATTCGCCGGAACCGTAATCGATGGCGTCAACGTATCGCCATCCGCTGATACAATCGTGCCTTGGCTGGTCATATGAAAGCTGCCGTTCCGCGTGTAAGCCGTCGTCCCATCCGGCCGCGTCACCTGGAAGAAACCCGCACCCTGGATCGCAACATCCAGCGAGTTGCCCGTCTGGTTGAAGTCTCCCTGCGCCTGAATGATCTCCGTCGCGGCAGCCCGCGTACCCAATCCGATCTGCAATCCCGCACTCACCGTTGACGTCGAAGCCGGCGATCCCGGCGTCACCAGATTCTGGTAAATCATGTCTTCAAACTGCAGCCGCCGCCGCCTGAAACCCGCAGTGGCCGAGTTCGCCAGGTTATTCGCCACCGTATCCAGGTTCGCCTGCTGTGCACTCATCCCGCTCGCCGCCGTATATAAAGCTCGTATCATCGCCGTCTCCTAAACCCTTCCCAATTCTTCCGCCGCTGTCTTGTTGAAACTCTGATCGAACACCGTCAAAGCCTTCTGCATCATCTCTGCCTGCCGCTGCACCAGCACCAGTTGCATCGTCCCGTGCACCGCATCCTGATTCGCCCCTTCCACCGCACCCTGCTTCACCACCGCATCCCCGGCCGTCACATCTCCCACCGCCTGAAAGCGATTCGTCCCTTCCATCACCGCCCCACCCACCGCAAACACACCCAATTGCCCCACCATGCCACCATCCACAGATACCGTCCCATCGCCCGACACCTCCACCGGCCCGCTTGGCATCGCGATATGCTTTCCACTCTTATCCAGCACCGCCTCGCCCCTCCCCGTCTGCAACTCTCCATCCACACTCCGCGTAAACGCTCCATCCCGCGTATACCGCACCCCCCGCGCCGTCTCGATGCCAAAGAACCCATTTCCATTCAGCGCCATATCCAGCGGGTTGGACGTCGTCACCATCGGACCCTGCTGGAAGTCCGCCACACTCCCGCCAAGCACGCCGAACCCGTTCACCGCCCCGCCCACCTGCGAGTCCTCCAGTCCCTTCGCCATCACCCCGCGAAACGTTTCCCGCTGCGCCCGAAACCCATTCGTCCCTGCATTCGCCAGGTTATTCGCCGCCGTATCCAGCGCCTGCGTCCGTGCCAGCAAACCCGTATATACCGCATAAAGTCCACTATCCATGCCAACATCCAAGCAAGTCCCCCGCCAAAGCACACGCCGCAACGGTTAGAACTCCCCAACCCTAAAGTCCACGCCCCATCCGCCCGATAACTCCCCTATGCGAGCACTCATAGTCGACGATTCCTCCGTCATGCGCAAAGTCGTGGAGCGCGCCCTGCGTCAGGCCGGCATCGATCTCTCCGATGTCCTCCAGGCAGCCAACGGGCAAGAAGCCCTCGCCGCACTCCGCGCCGACACCGGCCCCCTCCACCTCATCCTCTCTGACATCAACATGCCCGTCATGGACGGACTCGCCTTCCTCGAGCAGCGCGCCCGCGAGAATCTCGCCCCCGGCGTCCCCATCGTCATGATCACCACGGAAGGTTCCGAACCCGTCGTCCTGCGCGCCATCGCCGCCGGAGCCCGCGGCTACATCTGCAAGCCCTTCACCCCGGACCAGGTCCGCGCCCGCGTCGTCCCCCTCATTACCCAGTGATCCCAGGCCCCCAAAATCATCCTCCGGAGGCTCCCAGAGTGCCCACCATTTTGATTGACCGCGCTGACTTTCTCCTCCAACAGCTTGACGCCGCCGTAGCCGAAGTCTTCAGCCTCATGCTCGGACACATCTGCTCCCCCACACCAACCTGCCTCATTCCTCATCCTGGTTTCATCGCTTCCATCGCCTTCAGCGGCACCCTCACCGGCATCTGCGCACTCCACCTCGGTCTGGCTTCCGCTGGCGAGCTCGCCTCAGACCTCACCGGCGAGCCTCCTCCCCCAGATTCCGCCCTCCCCGCAGATACTGTCGGCGAGCTTTGCAACATGATTGCCGGCTCCTGGAAGTCCCGCCTCCCCCCTCCTTACGCCGCCTGCCACCTGTCCACCCCCACCGTCATCCCCGCCCCGCTGCCGCAGCAGACCGCTACCCGCGCCTATCGCTTCGCCACCCATTGCCTCACCCTTGAACTAACCCTTGCCACCCAATAGAAAAGGCCTCCGCCGTAGCGAAGGCCTTCACCCCAACTTATATTTACTTGACGACAGACTGAAACAGCGGCGAGCTCAGCAGGCTCGAAAACTGGCTATCCGACGAAGAGTAATCAACAGTCAAAGTGCCCGACTGCGAATCGATCGTCGTAGAATCCAGCGCCGTCTTCTCAAGCGGCGATCCATTGTTCTTGCGCATCAACGCCACACCCTTCATCAGCGTGGCCATCGTCGCAGCCGTCAGCGTATCGCTGGTCACCACGGCCATATTAAACTTGACCCCATTGGCAAAGTCCATGTAGTACCGCGCACTCTTCATCCTGTTCTTCACCGTGTCATAGTCCGCCAGTTGCGACGCATCGCCAAGCACGCTCTTCATCATCGTCTGCGTGCCCTTCTGGTCCAGCAAACTCCACACAGCCTTCGTGTCGACCGCCTGCATTTCGTTCACCATGTCGCTGTTCTGCAGGAAATTCGACACAATGCCGTCCCGCGCATCGAGCGAAGCCTTCACCGCCTCACGATCGCCAAAAATCATCGTCGTCTGATTCAAAAAGCAAACGCTCATCCCCGCCGAACCCAACGGATAGATCTGGTTGTTCCTCAGCGCGGTAGACTTCGTCTTGTTCTTGGCAAAATTCGCCATGATAGCGCCCGTATGAAACTGGCCCTGAGCAATCCCGACGATCCGCGTACCATCACCAGCCCGGAACGAAGCAAACGCCAACGTATCCGCGTCCTGATCCACCTTCAGCCCGCTCGACTTCAACGCAGTCTCCAGCCGCTTCAGCTCCGGCGGAAGTACACGATCCTTCAGCGCCATTGCCGCCGGCGAGTTCTGCATCGCCCGGTAGTCCACCACGATCACCTGCTGCACGTCCTTCGGAATCGCAGCCTTGCCGTCGTTCGTCAACTGCGCCGCGTGCGCACCCGGTACCGCCAGCACAGCCGCCACGGCCAGTGCCGCCATCGCTACAGTCGTCATCTTCTTCGTCAACAGGTTCAAGGTAAACTCCCAGTTAGATCAGTCTCGGACTCTGAATAGCCGAACCCTTCTATTCTCGCCATCTTCTACCGTCTTGGCAAGCCCATACCCTCCCTTGGACGCCCTACCCGCCTGAAGGTTGCGGTCGCAACTGAAGTATCCTGTACCTTCATGGCAACTGAAATCATTAACCCCGCCCGCACCCTTCAGGGCTCCCTCGTCCTCCCCGGCGACAAATCCATCTCCCATCGCTACGCCATGCTCGCCGGCCTCGCCCACGGCACCACGCGCCTTTCCAACTTCTCCACCGGCGCCGACCCCTACTCTTCCCTAGCCTGCATGCAAGCCCTTGGCGCCAAAGTCGTCCAAACCGAAACCCACATCGAAATCACCGGCACCGGGGGCACCTTCCAGCAACCCACCGCCCCGCTCGATTGCGGCAACTCCGGCTCCACCATGCGCATGCTCTCCGGTCTCATCGCCCCTCACTCCGGCACATTCACCCTCGTCGGCGACCCCAGCCTTACCCCTCGCCCCATGGAGCGCATCCGTAAACCCCTCGCCGCCATGGGCGCAAACATCACCTTAACTGAAGGCCACGCCCCCATCACCATCCACGGCAGCCCCCTCCGCGCCATCGACTTCGACACCCCCATCCCCTCAGCCCAGGTAAAAACCGCCGTCCTCTTCGCCGGCCTTCAGGCCCACGGCACCACCACCCTAGCCGAATCCATCACCACACGCGACCACACCGAGCACGCCCTCCGCGCCTTCGGAGCCCAGCTCACCCAGACACAAGGTCGCATTACCATCCCCGGCAACCAGCAGCTCCACGCCGTAGACGCGACCATCCCCGGCGACCTCTCCTCCGCCGCCTTCTTCCTCTGCGCCGCCCTCCTCTTCCCCGACGCCAACCTCATCCTCGACTCCATCGGCCTCAACCCCACCCGCTCCGCCCTCCTCGACGTAGTTGCCGCCCTCGGCGCCCGCATCCGCATCCTCAACATGGAGACACACAACGGCGAGCTCCTCGGCACCCTCCAGGTCAACCCCGCCCCCCCTCAATCACAAAACCCCTTCCTGATCTCCGGCCCACTCACCGCCCAGCTCATCGACGAGCTCCCCGTCCTCTGCGCCATCGCCCCCTACACCCAATCCGGCATCTTCCTCCGCGACGCCCAGGAGCTCCGCGTCAAAGAATCCGACCGCATAGCCCTCGTAGCCAAAAACTTGAAAGCCATGGGCGCCCGCTTCACCGAGCACCCCGACGGCCTGGAAATCCCCGGCAACCAAACCCTCCAAGGCGCCACTATAGACTCAGGAAACGACCACCGCATAGCCATGGCCTTCGCCGTAGCCGCCCTCCGCGCCCAAGGCCCCACCACCATAGAAGGCGCCGAAGCCGCCGCCATCTCCTTCCCCGAATTCTTCACCAACCTCCGCACCCTCGGCCCCAGCTAGCCGTCAATCAAAACCGACGACCATCATTCCTTTTGTTTGTCATTCCCGAAGGGCATCTGCTGTTGCTTTCGTTCCGAGCCGCCCACTCGTCTTCACCAGCCCTGACTCAATCCGCGCTCCTCCGCGCAGATCCGCGGTCGACCCTTTTCCCATCACCCACCATCACATCTTGTACTGCCCCGTATCATCCTCGTTCAGATTCTCCAGCCACTTCTTCAACTCATCCGCATCTACATTCGCATCCCCCGCCCCCGCATTCCCCTTCGCCCTTCCCAGCACATTACGAGCCACAAAAATTGGACAATCCCACCGCAGCGCCAGCGCAATCGCATCGCTCGGCCGGGCGTCCACCGTCACCGTCTCACCACCCTGATCCATCCAAACGGTCGCGAAAAAAGTATCGTCTTTCAGATCACTCACAACCACCCGAGTCACCACGGCCCCCAGCCCCTTCGCCAGGTTCCGCATCAGGTCATGCGTCATCGGCCGAGGCGGCGCCGTCTTCTCCAGCTCCAGCGCAATCGCATTCGCCTCGAACACCCCCACCCATATCGGCAGCACAAGATCGCTTCCAATATCCTTCAAAATCACAATCGGCATATTCGTCACCGGGTCCAGCATCAACCCGCGAATCTGCACCTCAATCTCCGTCGGCTCCATCTAAATCGCCTCCCCTTTTCTGTCATTCCCGAAGGGAATCCGCGTTTGCAATTGCCGTTGCTCATTCTTTCGCCGGCGAAATCCCGGCTTCCTCTGTGTTCCTGCTCTCAAACCGCCTCCCCCACCAGCGAGTTTGGAAACGTCGCCGTCACCCGCACCGTCTGGTAGCTCCCCAGCGCCGGCCAGATCATAGCATTCGTTGCAAAATTCACCGTCTTGTTCTGCGTACTCCGCCCCACAATCTGCCCTTTCTGCCGGTTATGACCTTCGATCATCACCTCCATCACCTCCCCCAGGTGCCGTCCGTAGTTCACCCGCTGTATCTCCCGTTGCCGATCCAGCAGCACCTTCAGCCGTTCCGCCTTCACCTCTTCGCTGATTGAGTCAGCCATCGAAACCGCCGGCGTATTCGGCCGCGGCGAATACTTGAACGCAAAAATCGCGTCATAATTCACCACATCCAGCAGCGTAGCCGTATCCTCCAGGTCCGCGTCCGTCTCCCCCGGAAACCCCACAATAATGTCCGAAGTCAAGGAAATATCTCGCTTCGCCGCCTTGATCCAGCTGATCCGTTCCAGGTACCAGTCCCGCGTATACTCCCGCGCCATCGCCCGCAGCACCGCCGTCGACCCGCTCTGCACCGGCAGGTGCACATGGTCGCAAAGCGTAGGCGTCGCGTCGATCGCGTCCACAATATCTTTCGTAAAATCCCGCGGATGCGACGTAGTAAACCGAACCCGCTTCATCCCCGGAATCTCTCCCACCGCCACCAGCAGTTCCGCAAACGTCATTCGCCCACTCGGGTCCCGATACGAGTTCACATTCTGCCCCAGAAACTGAATCTCGGTATAACCCGCATCGGCCATCCGCCGCGCTTCTTCCATTACCCCCGCGCTCGTTCGCGACCGTTCATTGCCCCGCGTGTAAGGCACCACGCAGTAAGCGCAAAACTTGTCGCACCCTTCAATGATCGTGATGTAACCACGGTGCTCATTCGTCCGAGCCACAAACGGCGTCTCAAACGTCTCCGTAGTCTTCTTGTCGTCGAGCCCCGTAATCCGGCTCTCCCCCCGCTCCAGCCGCTCCAGCATGCTTGGCAGATTCCGATAGCTCGCACTCCCCGCCACAATCGAAACATAAGGAGCCTTCTCAAAAATCCGCTCCCCTTCCTGCTGCGCCACGCACCCAATCACGGCAAAACGCTTACCCTCGCCCTGCAGCTTCTTGTATTCGTTCAGCCGATGAAACACCTTCTGCTCGGCCTTATCCCTGATCGAGCAGGTGTTATACAAAATCAACCCCGCATCGCCCTCCACCTGGGTCTGCACATACCCCTGCTGCTCCAGCGTCCCCACAACCTTTTCAGAGTCATGCGCATTCATCTGGCAGCCAAACGTCTCGATATAAAAAGTCTTGCTCACCCCACAAGTATAAGCCTCCGAAGGACGCGGCAAACCTCACCGCCCACTCGTAGCCTCATCCTTGTAAAACTCCGCAATCGCCTCCGCATACTTCTTCTCCACCACCCGCCGCTTCAGCTTCATACTCGGGGTCAGCTCCCCTGTCTCGACACCCCACTCCTCCCCCACCACAAAGTTCCGCTTCATCGTCTCGTACTGCGGCAGCTGCTTGTTCACACCTTCTACAATCCGCCCATACTCCGCCACCACCTTCGCATCCTTCACCAGCGCAGCATTGTCCGCGGCCGAAACCCCATTCTGTCCCGCCCACTTCTTTAACGCCTCAAAATTGGGCGAAATCAGCACACATGCAAACTTATGCGTATCCCCTACCATCGCCGCCTGCGCCACCAGTGTATTCGCCTTCAGCATATTTTCAATCGGCTGCGGTGCAATAAACTTCCCTCCACTCGTCTTCAGCAGCTCCTTCTTCCGGTCCGTGATCGATACAAACCCGTCCTCATCGACCTTCCCAATATCCCCCGTCTTGAACCACCCATCCTCGGTAAACGCCTCCTTCGTAGCCTCCGGCTTGTTCCAATACTCCTTGAACACGGAGGGCCCCCGCACCTCCAGCTCTCCATCGCCCGCAAACCGAATCTCTAGATTGCTCAACGCCTTTCCCACCGTCAACATCCGATAGGCCGAGGGCCAGTTGATACAGATCACCGGCGAGGTCTCCGTCAACCCATACCCCTCATAAATCCGAATCCCCACATCCAGAAACCATTGCGAAGTATCCTTTCCCAGCGGAGCCCCCCCCGAGATAAACACCCGCACCTTCCCCCCAAATGCCGCCCGAATCTTCGAAAACACCAACTTATCCGCCAGCCCATAAGCCAGCCCACCCGGCTTCTTTCCCGCCTGCACCTCTTCCCGCCTGCTCCTCCCCACCCCCAGCGCCCACTTCAAAATCCCATTCTTCACCGCCGAGTGCGCACTCTTCCCCTCCACCCCCTGCCGAATCTTTTCATAAACCCGCGGCACCCCCACAAACACCGTAGGCTGCTGCGTCTGCATCGCCGCCGCCAGCCCATCGAACGATGGCAGATAAGAAATCCGCGTCCCCCGCAGCAGCTCCGAGTAGTCCACATGCCGCGCCGTCACATGGCTCAGCGGCAGATAAGACACACCCGCATCCCCCTCATGAAAGTCGAACCCCGAAGGAGCCACATTGATATTCGTCGCAAAATTCCCATGCGTCAGCATCACCCCTTTCGGCTCCCCCGTCGTCCCGGACGTGTAGATCAAGGTAGCCAGATCATTCGCCTCCGCCTTCCCCAGCATCGCGTCGAAAGCCGCATCCCGCCCTTCCATCCCCGCCGCCCCCGCCAGCACCTCACCCAGACCCACCGCTCCCTCACATGCCTCCTCATCCATCACCACCACATGCCCCAGCGCCGCAAACTCCCCACCCGCCAGCTTGTCATACTGCGCCCGTGACGACACCACCGCCACCTTCGCGCCCGAGTCCCTCAACATATACCCCACCTGCTCCGGCGAGTTCGTCGCATACAGCGGCACATCCACCCCACCAACCGCCAGCACCGCCAGGTCCACCACCGCCCACTCATATCGGTTCTCACTCAGAATCACCACTCGGTCACCCTTCGTCACGCCCCACGCCACCAACTGCGCCGCCACCGCCCTCACCATCCCATAAAGCTGCGTAGACGTAATCGATTGCCACACCCCCGCCTTGTCCTGCCACCGCATCACTTCCAGGTCCCCACGGCTCGTCGCATGGGCCGTAATCTCATTTACCGTCGTCAAAATCAATTCATCCATTCGCCTGCTCCTCACTTCTTCTGCCCGCCAAAACCGTGCAGCAATACATCCAGCACCTGTGCCGCCGTCTGCTTCGCCTCATACTTCCGCCCAGTAAAGATGGACGAACTCAAGAGCTCATCGATCGCACCAAAAAGACAGTGCGCCACCAATCCATCTGAAATGTCCGACCGAAAAATCCCACTCGCCTGCCCCCGCCGGATCACCTCCCGCAGCAGGTGGATATACCGCGCCAGATGCTCCAGTGAAAAGTCCGCCACAAACTTCGCACTTTGCCGCATCTCCGTCTGCATCAGCACCGCCATTCCGCGATTCTCCGTCGCGGTCTGCAGGTGCAACCAAGCCACAAACTCCAGTTGCTCCCTAGGATCATGCAGCGTCATGAACCGTTCCGCCACCACCACATAGAAGCGTTCAAAGTTCCGGTCCAATGCCTTCCGCAGCACCTCATCCTTGCTCTTGAAATAAAGATAAACGGTCCCATCCGCCACCCCAGCCCGCGCCGCAATCGCACTCACCGGGCTGTTGAAGTACCCATGCTCCGCAATCACCTCCACCGCCGCATCCAGTATCCGCTCGTACTTCTCGCTTCCCACTCCCTGCGGCACTGCCGGCTGCAATTCCGTACCAGCGCCAGACCCCGCGACCTTCACCCGGCCCCGCCGTCCAGACTCCGTTCTCGTCTCGTTCTGATTCACTCAGCCCTCATCCTCAAGTAAAAAGCCCAGCCCCGTCACTCTAATGAATCCTCACTCATTTGCCAACACGTTGCTCTCTCCACCCCCAGGCTCTACCATGAGAAATCCCGCATCATGCCGATCCCACACACCCTCGCCGTTACCATCGCCGCCATCCCACCGCCCCTTTCCGCCGCCCCCTTCCGCGCTCATCTTGATACCCTCACCAAGCCCCTCGGCTCCCTCGGCCGCCTGGAAGACCTCGCCACCCAACTCCACACCCTGGGCATCTCGCACCTCCATCCCGCCGCCTACGTCTTCGCCGCCGACCACGGCCTCACCGCCGAGCCCATCTCCGCCTACCCCGCCGCCGTCACCCGCCAGATGGTCCTCAACTTCCTCGCTGGCGGCGCCGCCATCAACGTCCTCGCCCGCCAGCACGCCGTCCCCCTCCACATCGTCAACTGCGGAGTCATCGGCACCCTTCCAGACAGCCCCAACCTCACCAACACCCCCATCCGCCAGGGCTCCCGCAACTCCCTCTACGAGCCCGCCAATAACCCCACCGAACTCCAGGCCGCTCTTGAACTCGGCCTCATCGCCACAGACGCAAACCTCATCATCCCCGGCGAAATGGGCATCGGCAACACCTCCGCCGCCGCCCTCATCACCGCTGTACTCACCCAAACCCCCATCGATCAAGTCACCGGCACAGGCACAGGCCTCAACCCCACAGCCCACACCCGCAAAATCGAGGTCCTCCGCGCAGTCCTCGCACACCATGGCCCCATCGAAGACCCAATAGAGATCCTCCGCACCTTCGGCGGTCTCGAAATCGCCGCCATGACCGCCATCATCCTCGCCTCCGCCTCCCGCGGCGCAGCCATCCTCCTCGATGGCTTCATTTCCACCGCCGCCGCCGCCATCGCCGCCGCCATCGCCCCGCAGGTCCTCCCCTACCTGATCGCCGGCCATCAATCCTACGAGCCCGGCCACCGCATCCTCCTCAACCATCTGAACCTCACCCCCATCCTCACCCTCGATATGCGCCTCGGCGAAGGAACCGGCGCCCTCCTCGCCATCCCCATCCTCCGCTCCGCCCTCGCCCTCTACAGTGAAATGGCCACCTTCCAATCCGCCGCCATCAGCGAGGCCACCCCATGACCCCCCTCCTCGCCGCCATCCAGTTCCTCACCCGCATCCCCACCCCGCAGCTCCCCTTCACCGGCCGCACCCTCCCCAACGCCACCGCCTGGTTCCCTCTCGTCGGCACCCTCCTCGGAGCCCTCGCTGCCCTCCTCCACCATCTCCTCACCCCCCACCTCAGCCCCGTCCTCGCCGCCCTGGCCACCGTCACCTTCCTCGTCCTGCTCACAGGAGCCCTCCATGAAGACGCGCTAGCGGATTGCGCCGACGCCTTCGGCCTCTCCCGTCCCAAAACCCGCACCATTGAAATCATGCGAGACTCCGCCATCGGCAGTTTCGGCGCCTCCGCCCTCATCCTCGCCTTCGCCGCCCGCATCCTCCTCCTCGCTGCCCTCCCTGCCACCCGCACCACCCCCATCCTCATCGCCGCCCTGACCTTTTCGCGCTGGTCCACCCTCCCCCTCACCCTCCTTCCACCCGCCACCCCCGAGCGAGGCCAGGGCATGACCATCGCCCGCCGCACCCCGCCCCTCGCCCTCATCTTCGGCACCATCACCACCCTCGCCGTAGCCTTCCTCACCCACACCCTCATCCCCCTCGCCATCTCCGCCATCCTGACCGCCCTCGCCGCCCTCTATTTCCATCGCCGCCTCCAGGGCACCACCGGCGACTGCTTCGGCGCCACCAATCAACTCGTAGAAATCGCCGTCCTCACCTGCGGAGCCTGGCACCCATGACCCAACCCGAGCCCACCCACCTCTACTTCATACGCCACGCCGCGACCGCCCTGGCCGGCACCTTCTGTGGCTCCACCAACCCGCCTCTCAATGAAGTAGGCCAGGCTCAGCTCCCACCCCTCCTCAAGCTCCTCGCCGGCAAACAAATCGACGCCGTCTACACCAGCGACCTCCTCCGCGCCACCCAGACCGCCGCCCCCCTCGCCGCCCAGCACAACGCCCCCATCATCCTCCGCCCCGCCCTCCGCGAGCTTCACTTCGGCGATTGGGAATCCCTCACCTGGGACCAGATCGAGCAACGCGACAAACCCTACGCCACCCGCTGGGTCACCGAGTTCCCCAACCTCCCCACCCCCAACGGCGAACCCATCGCCACCTTCCGCACCCGCATCCTCACAGAGATCGAATTCCTCCGCCGCCAGGCCGCCACCCAAAACATAGCCGTCGTCACCCACGCCGGCCCCCTCCGCGTCCTCCTTGAAGAACTAGCTCACTACACGCCCCAGCACGCCTGGGAGCGCACCCGCGATTACACCACCCTCATCCCCTGCGCCCAGACCCGCCACACCTTCACCATCCTCTAGAAACTCGACCTCATCAAACACCGACTTCCCGCCTGCGATACCCTCATCTAAACAGGAGCTTCCATGTCATCCATAGCAACAAAATCCGGAGACGGCGGCACCACCGGCCTCGCCGGAGGCCTCCGCATCTCCAAAGCAGACCTCCGCGTCGAATCCTACGGCACCACCGACGAGCTCGGCACCTTCCTCGGCTTCGCCCGCTCCCTCTGCTCCCACCCCGACATCGCAGCCCACACGGAAACCATCCAGCGCACCCTCTTCCGCGTAGGCGCCGACCTCGCCACCCCAGCCGCCTACCGCAAAGCCGCCCCCCTCACCACCCAGCAAGATGTCGACGACCTCACCACCCTCGTCTACCAGATCGAAGCCACCGAAGGCATCCTCTCCGACTGGTCCCTACCCGGCGCCGACAAGGAATCCGCCGCTTATGAAATGGCCCGCACCGTCTGCCGCCGCGCCGAGCGCCTCGTAGTCCGCTTCGCCGATTCCACCGAAGACGAAAACGAAGTCCCCCCCGCCGTCCTCCAATACCTCAACCGCCTCTCCGATCTCATCTGGCTTTTCGGCCGCCTCATTGAAGTCCGCGCCAAAATCGACGCCCGGCTCCGTCCCGAAGACAAAGCCGGTCCCAACTTCTCCCGCGCCTGGTAGCGCCAACCATCCAAACTGGAGCCCCGAAGTGACGCACAAAACCCTCACCCTCGCCGCCCTCCTCCTCGCCATCCCGCAGGCGTCCCCAGCCCAGGCCTCCCCGCTGCTACAGCAGATGACTGCTGCCGCCGCCGCCCAACGCACCCTTTCCGCCGACCTCACCATTTCCTGGAACGGCGCCGGCACCCCAAAACAGTCAACCGGCACCATCCGCCTCAGCAAGCCTAACCTCGCCATCATCCGTCTCTCCGGCGATTACTCCCTCCACCTCCTCACGTCCGATGGCACCTCCCGCTTCCTCTCAGAAGCCGCCGCCACCTACACTCAGGCCCCCACATCGCCCCACGGTGAAACCATCGACACCCCCTGGTGGGCCTTGCCTGTCCGCTTCTTCTTCACACAGAGCCTCAACCCCTTCGGCCCCAAGCCCGACCCCACCGCCACCTATGAAACCCTTGCCCCTCAGACCATCGACGGCATCACCTACCAGGTCCTCCTCGTCCACGGCTCAAGCCCTATGGGCGGCTACTCCGCAAAGTTATTCTTTAACCCTCAGAACCTCCTCGCACGTTCCTCTGTAGAGTTCGGCTCCGGTCCCAACGCCGCCCGGTTTGACGCCCAACTCACCCACATCGTCCTCAATCGCCCTCAAGCCCGCGGCACCTTCGCCTTCGTCCCCGCCCCGGGCCAGGTCCTCGCCGCCACCACGGACAACATGCTCCCCCTGGGCACCCCCGCCCCTGACTTCACGCTCCCCACCACCACCGGCGACCCCATAAAGCTTTCCGCCGACCGTCAGGGCGCCAGGGCCACCATCATCAATTTCTGGTACTACACCTGCGCACCCTGCCGCATCGAGTTCCCCGAATTAGAAAAGCTCTACCAACAGTTCCACCCCCAGGGCCTCAACCTCATCGCCATTGACAAGGCAGACACCGCCCAGACCGTAGCCGCCTACGCCCGCAAGACAGGCCTCACCTTCCCAGTTCTTCTCGGCGGCGACCTAAAGAACGACAGCGTCTTCACCCACTACAAGGTCACCGAATCCTTCCCCGGCACCTACCTCCTCGATTCCGACGGCAAGATCGTCTATCGCGCCACCGGCGAAGACATTCAGGGCCTCAAACAAGCCCTCGCCAAACTAGGCTTCCAATAGCCCGCCACCCTCCCTCCATCAGCCTAGAATGATTGAGTCACTCCAGATCGATCGGACCTCATGAAGAAACCCTTGGCCCTCACTCTCCTGTTCACCCTCGCCGTCCCCGCTTTCCCCTGGGGCCGCACCGGCCACCGCCTCGTCGCCTTGGTCGCCTCTGACCACCTCACCCCCGACGCCGAAGCCAACGTCAAATACCTCCTCGGCCGTGACAGCATGGCTGACGTCGCCTCCTTCGCTGACGACTACCGCTCCGCCCACCCTGAAACCGCCGGCTGGCACTACGTCGACATCCCCAGCACCGAAAAGCTCTACGACCGCACCCGCGACTGCCCCGTCCCCCTCGTCGGCGGCCAGCCAGATCTCTCTGCCCGCTGGCGAGACTGCGCCGTAGATCGCATCCCCTACTTCGTCGCCGAGCTCAAAGATCCAACCACTCCCCGCCCTGAAAAACTCTTCGCCCTCAAAATGCTCATCCACCTCGTCGGCGATCTTCACCAGCCCTTCCACGCCCTCGGCGACGCCCGCGGCGGCAACTCCATCAAGGTCCGCGAGTTCGGCACCACCCAGTGCGGCCAGTACTCCTGCAACCTCCACGCCACTTGGGATGGAGGCCTTATCGACCACCGCCGCCTCAACGAAACCAAATACCTCGCCCTCCTGGAAAAAGACATCACTGACCTCAAGCTCAACGAGAAACCCGACGGCACCCCCACCGCCTGGGCCAACGCCTCCCACCGCGCCGCCGTAGCCGCCCTCGTCTCCAACAACACCCTCATCGATCAGCAATACTTCGACGACGAAATCCCCGTAGTCGACCGTGAGCTCGAGTTCGGCGGCCTCCACCTCGCCCACCTCCTCAACGCCATCTTCCTCACCCTGCCCCAGGGCATCGAACCCACCGCCCCCAAACCCAACCCCACCAGCCAGCCCACTCTGATCCCCCGCGGCGCTCTCCCCCAATAAGAACGGGCGGCCGCATCGGCCGCCCGCAAACCGCACACCTCGTTCTAGAAGTACAGCCGGATCGACCCTTCAAGCTGACGCGGCGTGTAGACCGTGTTGCTGTTCGAGTTCCGGTTCGTCCCGAAATAGGGGTTGTACAGCAATTGATATTGGCCCGCCGCCACATTCGCCGCAGTCGTCGGGCAATTCGAGGAACCCACCACCAGACGCGGATCCACATAGTTGGTCGACGAGGCCACAGCCGAGCAGACCGTGTACGCGTTTGTATTCACTGAGGTGATGTTCTGATGATTGAGCACATTGAACGCTTCCCCAAGAAACTGGATCCGAAAGTGTCCCAGCCGGTCGTCAAACGTAAATTCCCGGCTCAGCCGCACATCCAGAACCGCAATGTCCGGCATCGTGTAAGCGTTACGCTCGGAAAGCAGATTCCGGTTCGCGTCGAACTTCGGCAAGCGATTGATGCCGCCCGCCCCGATGATCCCCGAATAGGACGCATTCGCCGCAGTCTTGGAAGTCATCGCGGAGTAAGGAAGCCCGGTCTGCGTCTGCGCAATGGCCGCCACCTGCCAACCATTCGCAAGCTGCCGCTCCAGCCGGTTGCCGTAGTGGAACCCCGTCCGGTAGCTCCCGGAGAACACAAACCGGCTCCGCACATTGAGAATGCTGTTCCCATACTCCTGGGAAAGATCGTTGGGATCGAGTTGCTGATCCGTCCCATCGTTCGTGCTCAGGTATGGGTTGTAGTCGAGCGCATGCGCCCAGGTGTAGTGCGCCATGAACCCGAAACTCTGGCTGAATCGGTGCGTCAACTGCACTGACAGCGCGTTGTAGCTCGAATTCACATCGCTCTTGAAGTCCAGAATTTGGTAAACGCCATTCACGTTACCGTTGGTCCGCACCCCCGGCCCGGTATAGGTCTTCAACGTCACCGTCTGGCCCACAGGAATCGGCGGTGCCTTCACCCCGCCCCGTGGCAACGGAAGCTGATAGCCCTGGTTCGGCAGCACCTGCGAGTTAGTCGCCGTGTACGTCTCGTTGGTCGTCGTATTGAAAGCCAGATTCTTGTCCACGGCTGATGCCAACTCACGGCCCAGCGATGCGAGATAACTCACGGAGAACACGGTCTGGTGACCCAGGTTCTGCTCGATCGCCAAATCGATTTCCTGCACCTGAGGGTTCTGCAGGTGCGGGTCCAGATAAGCCACGGTCGTCTGCGCCCCGGCCAGATAAGGAGATGATGCCGTTCCGTTCCCGCTAGGCCCGCACTGCTCCGCAAACTGCAAAGCTCCGGCAATCCCACTGGGAAAAATATTCGGAAAAGAGAGCGCTGGGCTGCACTTCGTCTGTCCCGGCGTCGAAAGGCGCAACTGCCCATTCGGCGAACCCGAGTTCAGGTAAACCTGCAGGATGTTCGCATTGATGATCCGCCCGTTGAAGTAGCCGTACCCTCCGCGCAGATACGTCTTTCCTGACCCATAAACATCCAGCGCAAAACCCACACGCGGTTGAACATTGTTCCGATCATCTGGTCGTCCGGTCGTTTGCGGAATCGCTGAGGTGAGCTGGAACGGCGCACCCTTATACGTCCCCGTAATTCCTGTAGTGTTCGCATACGGATTCGCCGGGATGTATTCGTATTCATACCGCACACCGGTCGTAATCGTCATCCGGGGCGTCGCCCGCCAGTCGTTGCTCAAATACCCCGCATAGTCGGTCGTGGAAATCTCCCCGCTCCGCACCCCAAAGCCCTGGCTGAATTGGTAGTAGCCCGGAAAGCTGTTGTAAGTCGTCCCGCCCAGCCCCTTCACAGCATGTAGATAATCCGCTATGAACGACACACCCGTATCTTCGCTATAGCTCCCGGTCTCATCGTAAAGATTATCGATATAGTCCTTTACCCGGTTGATATCCACGCCCGCCTTCGTCACGTTCTTCCCATGACTCCACGTGTACCCATCCGCTCCCTGAATGCGCCGCTCATCCGGCAGCGCACGCCGCTGCAATGTCAGAGGAGTACCGATGTCGAAGCCCTGGGCGTCATAGTCGTACCCAATGCTCACATCCGGCGGCACACCAAACTGATTGTTGGCCAATGGCAACTCATTGCCCGTCGCCTGCGACGAAGTCCCATACTCAAAGTCCCGCCCGTACTGAAACCGGAACTCGTTCACCATCGTAGGGCTGATGGTCGTCGCCAGCCGCAGAATCTCAAAATCTTCCTTGATAAAGTCGTTGCCAAACGAGCCCCGCCCATACGTGTTCGTCTGCTGCGTCTGAATCCCGTTCGGAGAACTCGCACGCAACCGTGTCGCCTCCAGCGTCAGGTGATTTCGCGAATTGATCTGATAATCCAGCTTCGGAAAATTGATAACCTGATCGCTGCTCCGCGGCACAGGCCCCAGAAAGGAGGAAAGAATTCCCAACCCCTCATTGTAATAAGCCGCGCCCTGCTGGTAAGCCGCCGACGTCTGCCCAAGATTCAACGCATACGCAAGCGCACAGACACCAAAATCACCCGTCAGGACGGTAGTAGTGTTTGAGCCTTGACCGCCGGAACATGTTTCTCCAGCCGGTATGGTTGAATCCGCCGGTGCAAACAAACCCGCCGTCGCCGTTGACGCCGTTCCCGTCCCCGGAAAATTACGCCGCGACTGGTCGTACGAATAGAAGAAGAAAAGCTTGTCCCGAAGAATCGGCCCGCCCACGCCGAAGCCCCACTGCTTGCGCCAGTCGCGCGGCTTGTAGTTCGAAGTGATATAGTTCCCGCTCGTCGGGTCGATGTTCGTGATCACCGTATAAGGATTGCTCGCACCAAAATCGTTATCCCGGTCGAAGAAGAACAGTTGCCCATGATACTGGTTCCCGCCGCTCTTGGTCACCGTATTGATCACACCGCCGGCAGACCGTCCATACTCCGCCGAAAAGTTCGACGTATTTACCTGAAATTCCTGAACCGCCGTCTGCGAGATCGAGTAAGCCGCCCGTGTCCGCCCACGCTGCTCAGAAAAGTAAGCCTGGTTGTCATCCAGCCCGTCGATCGTCGAGTTGTTCAACAAAAAGCTGATACCGCGAAAACTCAACAGCCCAAACCCATCCCCGTTTGAAACCACCCCCGGCGTCAACAACGCGAATGTCGACGCCCGTCGTCCATTGATCGGCAGGTTGTCGATCATGTTCTGATCGATCACCGACGAAATTTCCGACGACTCCGTATGCATAAGAGGCGACTCGTTACTCACCTCCACCGTCTCCGTCACCGCACCCACCTCCAGCTTTGGCGACAGACTCTGGATCACGCCAACCTGCACCGTCAGCGCCACCCCCTGGTACGTCTTGAAGCCCGCCATCTCCACCCGCAGCGTATAGCTTCCCGGCGGCAGTTGCTCAATACGGTACTCGCCCTTGCCATTCGACTTCGCCGTAAACTTCTGGTCCGTCCCCGTATTCACCGCCGTCAACGCCGCTCCCGGAACCGCCGCGCCATTCGCATCCATCACCACGCCGGCAAACGCACCCGAGTCCGCTGACTGCGCATAACCCGACGCCACTCCAAACCCCGCAGACCCCACCACCGCCAACGACAAAGCATAAAGGCAGATACGACTCATTGTTTCCGTTCTCCTTGATCTCGCTAGGCCTTTGAAGTACTTCCTGCTGCCTCTTCAAAGGCCGTTCAATTAGCTGGTACCGTTCACACAACTCAAACCAATCGCAAACACTGCCTGCCGCTACTGCACGTTCAATGTAATCGTGAACTGCTGCACGATCGGCGCAGTCCCCATCACCGGCGTTCCCGTGGCAATGACCGTGATCGCATAAGAACCGGACGGCGTGCCTGCCGTCGTCCGCGTCGCCGCGCAACCTGAGAGCCCCGCACTGGCGACCAGAAGCCCCGCCAGCAGCATCGTCAGCCGCCCAAGCCCGCTTGCCCGCAAGCGCTTCCGCGAAGCCAGCCCAAGCAGAACCAGGAACCCGGGAATGCCCGCAACCATGATCGGCGACACGCCCCGGCCCGCCGGCGGTTCGGCCCGTGCCAGCAGCCCAGCCTGTGTCGTGCTGATCGACAGCGTCACCAGGCTCGCCGTGTTCGTGCCGGTCGCAGAAATACTCGCCGGACTGAACGAGCAACCCGTCGTAGCCACCAGCCCCGTGCAGCTGAAGTTCACCGTACCCGCATAGCCAAAGGTCGGCGTGATCGTAAAGCTCGTCAATCCGCTCTGCCCCTTCGCCACCGATATGGTCGAAGGCTGCCCAGTCAGCAGGAAGCCGGGGAAGGAAGACACCACCGCGATCGAAAGCGAAGTCGATCCCATGTAGTTCCCATCGCCTGTGTAAACCGCAGACAGCGTGTTCGTCGTGCTTTGTCCCATGACCGCGAACGTCGTCACCAGCGAAGCCTTCCCGTTGATCAGCGTCACAGGCTGTCCAATTGCCGTCGTCCCGTTGAAAAACGTCACCATCCCGGTCGGAGTCCCACCCGTCGCCGGAACCACGGTCGCCGTCAACGTCACAGACGTAGTAGTCGTCACCGAATAGCTTGAAGCCGTCAACGTCGTCGTCGTCCCCGCCTGGGCAATCGTCAGCACACCCGGCGTCACCGTCGCCACGTAGTTCGCCGCCGTGTTCCCTGTCAGCGTCGCCGTAATTGGATACGTGCCCAGGGCGGAAGTAGCCGTAGCCGTTGTCGTATATGAAACCGTCAAGGTATCCCCGTACACCGCGCCGGTTGCCGTCCCGGTAAACGTCGGCAGCGCTGCGTAGTACGGCTTCGTCACGCTATTGACCGTAACCGTCAGCGGCGCCTTCGCCACTGTAATTGTGACCCCATTCGCACTGCTCGCGGAAGAATTCGCATCCCCCGCATAAGCAGCCGTGACTGTGTGATTTCCCGCCTGCAAGCCGGTCAGCGGAATCGTCACCGCACCACCCGTCAGCATGACCGTGGAGGTGGTTGTGTCCACATTCACCGTCACCATGCCCGTCGGCGTCGCAGTCCCCGCGGCCCCGGCCACCGTAATCGTCAGCATCACCGTCTGCCCATAAACCGGAGCAGTCGGCGCGTACGTGATGGTAGTCGTCGTCGGGTTGATCGGGATAATCCCCACACCGCTCAACGACAAAGTCGGCGCCGTCGCATTCGTCGGAGCAAATGTAAACACCGCCGCCCGCGCCCCGGCCACCGTCGGGTCAAAACCCGCGGTCAGCGCCTGCCCCTGTCCTGCCGCAAAGCTCGTACCGCTGCCCAGCACGGTCGGCGTCACGGAAAAGTCGGTCGTGTTTCCCGTAGCCGCGTAATACGCCGCCGGAAACCCAACCGGCAAATTCCCACTGCTCGTAATATCCGCAAACGCCGTGAGCTGCGTCCCAATGCCGTCGTTCCCAAACGCAATCGCCGAGCTCGTCCGCGTATACGTATAGATCGCGTTCAGCGTCGAGTCGGCCACTGTCACCGTCCCATTCCCCGCCACCGCAACCCCGGTCGGCGTCTTCAATCCGCTCACCACCGTCAGGGCATCCGCCGTGTTGATCTTGCCGCTCTCATTCGGCAGAAACACTACCCGCCCGTTCTTCGTGTCGGCAATATACAAGCTACCCGCCGCATCCGTCGCCACCGCCCCCGGCCCGGACAACCCGGAACCCAGCGTAATCGCCGCAGCCGTACCTGACACCGGCAGTTCGACGACGTTGTTCCCCGCCGTATTCGCCACGAACACATCGTTCAGCGCGTCGAGCGCGAGCCCCGTCGGCCCATTCAACCCCGCCGTCGCTGCCGTCGCAATCACTCGCGTCACGCCGGTCTTCGGCGAGATTTCGCTCACCTGGTTCGCCGCCGCATCCGCTACATACACGTTGCCCAATCCATCCACAGCCAACCCGGAAGGCTTCGTAAAGCCGCTCCCGATCGTCACCTGCGCCGCACCACTCGCCGGAACCTCAACCACCGTCCCCGTCCCCAGCGCCGCATAAACATTGCCCATCGCGTCGACTGTCACCGCCGTAGCCTGCGCCAGCCCGGTCCCCACGGTCGAGGCCACGCCTGCCGCCGTAAACTTCGCCACCGACGCACTGCTCGGCACCGCCGCATACGTATTCCCAACCTGGTCCGCCGCAATCTGTGCCACCGCGGTCGCTCCCGTCGCGGTCAGCGTAGCCTTCGTCCCCGGGTCGATCGCCAGCACCGCGCCCAGCCCGGTCCCGGTCAGCGAGTACGTACTCACCAGCCCCGTCCCGCTCTTCACCGTCAGCGGAGCCAGCCGCGTCCCGGCGGTCGTCGGCTTGAACGTCACGGGCAAAACGCAGTCCGTCGTCCCATCAGAGTTCGCAGCCCCACAGGCCGCCGTTCCCACCGTAAAGTCCCCACCCGCAATCGTGTAGCTCGCCAGCGTATCCGACGCCCCAACATGAATCTCCACAGACTGCGTCACCGAAGCCCCAACCGCAATCCCAGCCGGCGCAAACTGCGTCCCCACACTCACCTTCCGGATCGCATTGTTCCCCTGATCCGCGAAGTACAAATTACCCGCCGCATCCACAAACGGCTGATAAGGTTTGAACGCTGTCGCCATCGTCCCCGGACACCCGTCCCCAATCGCATTCGTCTTCGCCGCGCAGTACGTAGCTCCCGCCACAGCTCCGCCCGCCGTCGGTATCGCCGTCCCCGTCTGTCCAATCACCGGGTAGATGATTCCCGTTGCAATGTCTACCCGATCCACAAAGCTCGACCCTGTCACCGACTCGTACACCCCGATATAAACGTTCCCCAGCGCGTCCGTCGCTACGCCAAACGTACTGGCCAGGCTGGTCGAAATCGCCGGCCCCCGCACAATCGTCGCGCTCTTCGTATAAGCCTGGTTCGCAAACACCGAGATATTCCCACCCGTAATCACCCGCACGTCATAGGGGTATTCATCCGCAATATAGATATTGCCCGCATTGTCCACCGCGATCTGGTAAGGACTGTCCAGCAGCGAAGCCGTCGCCACCCCATTCGTCTTGCCATAATTCGACCCGCAACCCGCCGTCCCATAAACGCAGCCCGAACCCGCAATCGTATAGATCGCCCCCGCAGGAATCGCCACCCCGGCAATCGTCGCCGTTGTCGTCCCCAGGTTCACCGCCTCCACGCTGTTGTTGTAGTTGTCAGCAATATAGAGGTTCCCGTTGTTATCGAAAGTAATTCCGTAAGGATGCAGCAGCACGCCCTGCGCCGCCGGCACCACGACGCCCGGGTCCGCCACATTGCCAGCCTTATACCCCGTCGTCCCCGTCGTATTCACAATCGTCTGAATGATCCCGGTCGTATGGCTCACCATCCGCACAGACCCCAACGTATAGTCCGAAAACCAGACATTGTCCGCAGCATCTACGGCGAGACCCTCAGGAGCCGCCAACTTCACCGCAGTCCCCAGGCAGCCATCCCCATAGGCATCGCTTGAGGTCAACGTCCCACACGAACTCCCCGCCGTCTGCGCCACACCACCACCGGCGATCGTTGTAATAATCCCGCTCCGCGCATCCACTCGCCGTATCGCTACGTTCGCCGAGTCCACAATAAATAGATTCCCCTGGCTGTCCCCCGCCACCGCACGCGGCACGCTCAACAGCACCTGCGTCGCCAGGCACCCATCCCCAAACGCATCCGTCGAGACCAGCGTAGACCCCATCCCGCAAGACGCTCCCGCCGCCGGGCTCGACGCCGCCCCACCCGCCACCGTCGTCACGATATAAGGCAGTGCCTGCGGCGTAGCCGTAGAAGCTGCCTGAGCCGCAAAGCATGAAAGACCAGCCAACCCAACCAGAACCCGTACCAGAACCTTGCGAACCTGCGGCATAAACGTCACTCCACTTTGATTTCCAGCTATCGCTGCAAACAGCCCCTCGCAGGTCCTGCTTACCGCACTTCCAAATTTCTTGTGATGTCTCCCAGCATACAACCTCGGAAACTTTCAGCGTTACTGCAATGTCAATCCCGCGCTTCGCGTCAATACAACCTCGGAAACTCTCAGCGTTACTGCAATGTCAATCTCGCGCTTCGCGTCAATACAACCTCGGAAACTCTCAGCGTTACTGCAATGTCAATCTCGCGCTTCGCGTCAATACAACCTCGGAAACTCTCAGCGTTACTGCAATGTCAATCTCGCGCTTCGCGTCAATACAACCTCGGAAACTCTCAGCGTTACTGCAATGTCAATGTATAGGTCGCGCTGTGCGTCAACGTGCCATCTGTCGCCGTCAGCGTATAAACATAACTCCCACTCGGCGTCGCACTGGTTGATCCCGTAGTCCCGCAGCCCGACACGGCGAGCCCAAGCATCAGCAAGCCTGCCATCATCACAGCCCCCCGCAACAGCTTCCGGCGCTTCGTCACCAGCGCTAGGCACCCCAGCACCGATCCAAGCCCGATCAGCCAGCCACTCATCCCTCCAGTAGGCACCATGCCGGATGCCGTTTTCGTCGTCGCAATCAGCAGCGAAATATTCAGCGGCTTAGCCCCCAGTGCCACCGAACCCGGGCTCACCGTGCAAGTAGAGCCCGCCGGAGCACCCGTGCATGCCACCTTGATCGTTCCCGTGTAGCCACTCTGCGCTGTCAACGTCAACGTGGTTGAAATCAATTGCCCCGCCGCAATCGTCCCCGCCTGGTTCGAAGGCGTAAACAGAAAGTCGAGCGGCACCGTAGCCGTCCCCGTCAATGTCGCCGTCAGCATCGTAGAGAAGGTCCCCAGCGTAGGCGTCACCGTCAAAGTACCCGTCCGAGTACCCGCCGCCGCAGGCGTAAACACCACGCTCACCGCACAGCTCGCACCCGCCGCCAACGCCGTCCCACACGTATTCGTCTGCGTGTAGTCTCCCGTCACCGCAATCGAGCCCGCCGTAAACGTCAGCCCGGCCCCAGCCGTATTCGTCACCGTAAACACCTGTGCCGTCGCCGAGCTACCCACTCCCGTGCTCGCAAACGTCGCACTCCCCGGTGTCAGCGTAGCCTGCGCCCCGCCCGTCCCGGACAGCGACGAAACCAGCCCCGCCGTGCTCCCAGACGACGCGACAGTCAATGTCCCCGTCCTAGCGCCAGCCGCCGTAGGCGCAAACGTTACATTCGCCGTGCAGCTCGTCCCTGGCGCCAGCGTGGTCCCGCAGGTAGTCGTCTTCGCGAAATCCCCCGTCACCGTAACCGACGCGATCGTCACCACCACGTTCCCCGTATTGCTGAACGTAAACACCTGGCCCCCCGAGCTGTTACCCAGCGTGACCGTCCCAAACGCCGCACTAGCCGGCGTCAGCGTCACCGACGCATTCGCCGGCGCCCCGCTCCCCGTCAACACAGACATCAGCGTCGTATTCGATACCGACGAATTCGCCACCGTCAGCGTCCCCGACCGCGCCCCGCTCACCGTAGGCGTAAACGTGACCGTCACCGTGCAGGAAGCCCCCACCGCAACGCTGCTCCCACAGGTCGTCCCGGCCTTGGCAAAGTCCCCCGTAGTCGCAATCCCTCCAATCGTTAAAGCCGTATTGCCCGTATTCGCAAACGTAAACACCACACCGGCCGAGGTACTCCCCACCACCACGCTGCCGAAATTCTGTGCCGCCGGCGTGAGCGTCGCCGTAGACGTCTGCCCTGTCAGCAGCAGCGGAAAGAATCCCACCGCCCCATCATGGTCGCTCGTGCTTTGCGGCGTCGTCGCGTCGTTGTACTGGATCAGCGGAAAATCCGCATCCTCATGCGAGAACGCGATATGCGCCCCACCCAGTACATTCTGACTCACCACAATATGATCCAGCGTCTGGGCGTTCCCAATATAGCTATAGTCATAGCGCTGCAGCGGATCCACAATCGTCGACTCCAGATCCGTCAGCACCGGGTTCGGCGCCACATACGTCGAACTCGTGGAAGTTACCACCGTCGCCGCCGCCGCAGGAGTCCCCTTGATCACCCCCAGGTTGTCCACATACCCGTCATTGAATTCAAACGAGTTATAGTCCCCCACTGAGATCACATGATCCCCCGTCACCTGGTACGTCTGGATCAGCGCCGCCAGAAACTCATCCTGCGCTTCCTTCTTCAGCCGAACGGTCGCCCCCGTGCTCGTCGTATCGTCCACGCCCGTAAGCGCCTTCAGATGGTTTGAAATCACCGTCACCGGAAACGCCGCATACCCCGGTATGTTCACCACCGCCCGCAACACCAGCGGCGGCCGGTCGTTCAGCACTGCCTGCGCGCCCGTAGAGTTCGTGAACATAGTCGACTTCCCGAACTGTGTGCAGTCCGTCACCGTCACCCGCGTCGTCTTCACCAGGAAAGCCGTATTGATCCCGCTCGAGTCGTTCCCCTGTATCAGGCATGCCGAGTACATCGGATCCGCCTGCCCCGCCGCCACCGCATCCGTGCTGATCTGCGTTGAAATATCCATCAGCGTCTGCAGCGTCCCTACTTCCTGCATCCCGATGATGTCCGGCATCCGCTGCACATTCCTGAGCAGCAGCGACACCTTCTTCAGCCGCCGGGTATAAGCCTCTGTCGTCAGCGTCACCGCGCCCGTAGCCGGCACGTTGGAGTAGAACCGCTCGATGTTCATACTCCCCACCGTGAACTCATTCGCCAGCGCCACCGGTACCGGAATATAAGTCATCGGCGCACCCAGCACGCCCGGAGCCGTCTTATCCAGCAGAAACTCCGTCTTGCCGGTAGTAAAGTCCACAATGCCCAGCAAATTCGTAATCGTCTGATTGCTCGTCACATCCAGCGCCGCCCCGCCCAGCCCCGTGCTCTCGATCAGCATCAACTCCGGGTTGCCATCAAACCGCATCACGCAATTCGTCGTCACCGTAGCCGTGCAGTAAGTCGGCCCCGTCGGCAGCGACGTTTCGAGCACACTGATCCCCGGCTCCACGAACGGACGCACCACCCCACTCACCACCCCATAAAACTCTCCATTTGAAGTCACCGTCTCGCTCGCCTCGGCCAGCGTCCCACCCGTAGGCGCCGTCGTCACAAAATTCGGCACCGTAAACCGCATCGATTGATACCGCAAGAACTGCGCAAACCCACCCGTCGGACTATCCGCCGCCACCGTAATCGCCACAGGCGTAGGCAGCGCCATCCCCGTCCCCGCGACCGTTACCGTCACGGTCCCGCCAATCTCCGTCGCCGACAGCGTCGCACCCCCACTTACACCAGCCGAGCTCAACTGCACCTTCCCCGTAACGTTCAGCATGTTCCCCACAACCACTGACGGAGACGTCCCGCTCACCACAAAAATCCCTTCAGACGTGGTCGGATCGGCGTCCTGGTCCACATCCCGCGCCTCCAGGTAAAACCCACCCGTCCCAATCGCCGTCACAATCCCGGTCGTCGTCACCATCTGGCCCAGGTAGCTTGAGCTCGGCGCCCCTGCCTGGATCGTATGGATCGGCACCAGCCCCGCCACCGCCTGAATCGTCAGCGTCGTGCTTGCCGTAGCCGAGTGCGCCTGCGCATCCGTCGCCTTGAAGTTCAGCTTCACCGTTCCCGTCGGGTTACCCGCCACGGTAGCCGAGTAATTGAAAACATTGTCCCCCGCCGCCGTATCCCCATGCGTCCCGTCGTCATACAGCGGCTGCGTGCTTGATCCCCCAACCCCGCTCAGGTCCACCGTCACCGCCACCCCGGTACTCGCCGGGCTCACCGCCGCGGTCACCCTCGCCGTCAGCAACGTCGTACTCCCCACGCTCACCGCACTTGGTGAAGCCGAAACCGAACTTAACCCAAAGCTCTGCACAGCCCCGCCGCAAGGCGTAAACGTCGTCGAGCTGTTCCGCGGCGCAGCCGTAGCTACACTAAAATCATTCCCGTTGTCGTCCGTATCGACGCAGACCTTCGTCCGGAAAGCCGCCGTCGTCGCCGCCAGCGTAGCCGTCGGGTCCAATCCCTCCGAGCACGTAGCCGCCGTCCCATACCCCACAAAATCCACAATCGCCGGGTCGCTCGTCGGGCAGCCCGTCAACGCCACCGTCGAGCTTGAAAGCGCAACCTGCCCCGCCGTCCCACTCAAACTCAGCACCGGGCTCAGCGAGTAATCCGCACCAATCGCCGCCCCCGTCCCCGGTGTACTCGCGCCCACCAGGTAGTACTCCCCCGGCTGCAACGTCACATTCGGCAGAGCCGCAGCAGTAAAAGATCCCGTCCCCGCGCTCGACCGATACTGCAGCGACCACCCGTTCAACGACACCGGCGTCGTCCCCAGGTTGAACAGCTCCACATAATCCTGGTTCAGCGTCGAACCCGAATTACCCCCCGCCCCATAAACCTGGCTGATCACCACAGTGTTCGAAACACACCACGCACTCTGACCCAAAGCAAAAAGCACAAACAGCACAAACAGCACGATCGACGCACGACGCGCGGGGGAAATCCACAAGTTCAAGGACATGCCGCAATTATGACACGCAAAATGTACCTGGTTCATTACTAGCCTGTGAATCGCAAGCCAGCAGAACCCATCTAAGGCCGTGCGATATCGCGTAAACCCTTACTGCTGCTGCGTTTTCATCAGTATCTGATCCAACCCGCCTGTACACTAATTTCATTTCGTCCAATCAGCAAAAAAGATACGACACCCACCATGACCATCCCCCGCATCCTCCCCGTCCTCCTCCCCGTCCTGCTGGTCGCCGCGTCCCTCACCGCCACCGCGCAAACCGATCATCCCTTCTCCCAGCGCGACACGCCCGCCCAACCCCCCATCCAAACCCTCACCCTCTCCACCCGCCTAGTCCTCCTAGATACCGCCGTAACCGACCCCCAGGGCAAACCCGTCCTCGGCCTCACCGCCAAAGACTTCCAGGTCTTTGAAGACAAAACCGAGCAGCGCATCATCTCATTCGACACCCCCGTCAACCACACCCTCCCCCCCACCTCCACCATCCAGACCGTCTTCGACCCAGCCAACCCCACCCCCTTCGCCCAGTCTCCCGTCAACCTCCTCGTCCTCGATGAGGTCAACACCCACTTCTCTGACACCGCATACGGCGTCCACTCCCTCATCGAGTACCTCCGCGCCCGCCCCGCCACCCTCGCCCAGCCCACCGCCGTCCTCGCCGTCCACGATTCCCACTTCGACCAGCTAGCCGACTTCACCCTCGACCGCGACCACCTCATCGCCGTCCTTAAAGCCCACGTCCCCGAGCAGGCCTGGCAGCTCGAGCAGTCCATGTCCGCCGGCGAGGGCGTCGGCGTCCGCCTCGACCTCTCCCTCTCCGCCCTCGAACAGATCGTTCAGCACACCGCCCGCATCCCCGGCCACAAAAACATCATCTGGGTCGGTGCCGGCTTCCCCTCCGTCGACCCCGCCGCCCTCACCCTCGGCACTAACCTCGCCCTCCAGCACATGCTCCAGCACGTCACAGACGTTCTCCTCGATGCCCGCGCCTCCCTCTACGCCATCGACCCAACCACCACCCTCCCCACCAACACTGAAATCACCGACCCCATCCAGCTCGCCTTCGCCTCCGCCGCCGGCGGTGGCGCCCGCATGCTTGACCCCTTCGACCGCACCCTCGACTTCGACCGCCTCGGCCCCGTCACCGGCGGTCGCGTCATCCGCGGCAACAACGGCATCGCCAACCTCGTCGACCAGGCCGTCACCACCGGCAGCCTCTACTACACCATCGGCTACCGCCCCACCAACGCCTCGCTCGAGCCCGGCAAGTTCCGCAAAATCCGCATCGTCTGCCTCCGCCCCGGCCTCACCGCCACCACCCACGACGGCTACTACACCTCAGACTCCCCCACATCCCTGACCGCGGACACCATCGGCTACGACCTCAACAACGCCGTCACCGCCGCGATCCCCTTCCTCGCCATTGCCTTCACCGCGGACCCAACACCAGCCAGGCCCGCCGCCCCCGGCGACTTCACCCTCCACGCCCGCGCCTCAGACCTCACCTGGCGCCACACCCCCGGCGACCCCGACCAGAAATCCACCGTCGAAGTCCTCATCGCCGCCCTCACCGACAAAAACAAGATCCTCGCCCACACGCTCAACACCGAAACCGCCACCACCCCCGTCACCACCGACACCCGCTCCCCTGACCAGCGCGTCCGCTTCGCCACCACCCTCCCCAACCCCCTCCCCCCCAAAACCACCCACCTCCGCCTCGTCATCCGCGACCAATCCACCGGCCGCATGGGAACCCTCGACCTACCCCTCCACCCCTGACCTTTCATTTGCGATCAGCGTCGCGCTTTAGCGGATGTGTTTTCGGATTTTGGTATTGGTTCAAGCTGATGTGTCTTTCGAAATGAGCGTGACGCATAGCTAATGTGTCTTTGGGACTAACGTGGAGCGTAGCTGATGTGTCTTTTGGGATTAGCGTGGGGCTTTAGCCCCACGAAATAGCCTCGAAGATAGATGGGGCTTCAGCCCCGGGCTCTTCGTTCGGACCCCCACGAATCCAAGGCCCCCCATTTCGTCCACGACCCCATGCACAACTCTTGGTGCAACAAAGCCCTAACCACAATCGAATGAATATTTTGCCTAGAAAGGGGGGAGGGGCACCCCACCCACGATCACCACTCCCGATCCACCACTAAACCGTAAATACCACCCTCGCCTTCCCCCCCGCATCCCACCGCGTCGCCACCTCCGCCAGCGGCGCCACCACCGTCTCCACCTCCAGCCCCGCCTCCACCGCCGCCCCAAACATCTCCCCCGTCAGTTCCAGCAGTCTCCCCAGCGCCACTCTTCAACCCACTCCCCATCAGCACCACAGGAGACGACCGCAGCGCAGCCGCCGCCAAATTCAACCGCGACTCCCCCCCAGCCTCCCCCACCTGCACAAACCGCACCGCCCCCGCACCCTCCCCACCCTTCGCAACCGCCGCCAAAATCGCCCCCGCACTAGCACCCCACAAATAATCCACCACCACTCCAATCCCACCCCCAAACAACCCAACCAATTCCTCCTCAAACCGCTCCGCCCCACCCTGCGCACCCAAATCAAACGGCACCACCACATCCGCCCCAATCGCCTTCAATTTCTCCAGCTCCCCTGCATTCCGCCCACATACAATCACCCTCCCCGCACCCAGGTATTTTGCCGCCTGCACCGCCATCCTCCCCGCACTCCCGGTAGCTCCATTCACCAGCACCGTCTCCTCTTTCTCCAGACGCCCTCGCTCCTTCACCGCCGCCCACGCCGACATCCCCGGATTCCCCAGCGCCGCAGCCTTAACATCCCCCAGCCCCGCCGGCACGTCGATACAAAATTCCCGCCGCACCACACTAAACTCCCCCATTGACCCAAACGGAGCCGTAGGCATTACAAAAAACACCCGCCGCCCATCCTTCGTCATCCCCACCCCATCGAACCCCGCCACCAGAGGATACCCACCCCCCGCACTATAGTGCGACCCCATCGCCCGCGCCTTCGTCAGCTGCGTCAAAGCCGCGGCCCGCACCGCAATCAACACCTCCCCCACCCCCGCCACCGGCTCCTCAAACTCCGCATAACGCGGCCCCAGCCCCTTGCCAGAAACCACAGCAGCTTTCATCCCATCCTCCCCGTGCACCGAGTCAGCCTACTTCTTCACCTTCTTCACCGCCGCCTTCTTAGCCGCCGTCCTCTTCCCCGTCACCTTCGGCACACTCTCCTCCGCCAGCTTCTTCTTCGTCTCCTTCCCTTTCTTCACCGGCACAACCCCAGTCTCCTTCACAACCAACGCCTTCAAAGCCCCCTTAGGTTCCTTCGTTCGCTTCCCCGCCAGCGCCCCCGTAGGATGCTCCGCCAGATGGACCGCTACCGCCTTCTTAGCCACACCCTTCCGAACCACAGTCTTCTTACCGGCCCCTACCTCCACCCCACCCTCCAGCCAAACCCCCAAACAATACCCCGCCTCCACCATTGACACCCCCGCCCCAACCTCCAACCCCGCCACCCCCAGCCACCCCATCAAATCCTCAAACCTCTCCTTGTTCACATACGCCTTGCCTTCATATGAGGTCACCCCCGCCAGCCAACGCACATCCCCCGCCTCCCAGAACGCCGCCGACCGCACAGTCCCCCCAGCCATCGCCAGCCGAACCTTCGCCGCCGCCTCCCAACCCCGCTCTCCCTCATATCCCAGCCCGGCAAACACCTCAGCCAGCGCCGCTCGCAGTCCCAACCGATCAAACCGCTCCAACCCCACCTCGCCCATCAACGCCCACGCCAGCACCAACGCCGCCTGTCCCTCCGGAACTCCCCGCACTTCCGCCCGAACCGCCGCGCCAGCCAGCCCGTCTCCGTTCACCCCGGCCAACTCCAGAAAGCGCCGTCCCTTCTCCAGGAACCCACCCAGACGCTCGTCAAAATTCTGCACACCCGGACCCATCTCATCCACCTCCGGCACAGCCTCCACCAGTGCCGGCCCTTCCTCCACCGCCCGCGCCCCGAACGCCTGGACCGCATCCCAGCTCAGCGCCTGCCGCAACGCCTCGGTCAGCGGCTGCAACTGCATCCGCCCCAAGGCCTCATCCACACTCGCAACCCCACCACCCCCCAGCGAGTCCGCCAATCGGTCCCACGGCTTCTCTGCCGTCGACTGCAGCTCCCGCCAATCCAGCAGCACGACATATTGATACCCGCGCAGCGGCAGCGAAAGCCCCCGACCCACCACATCCCCCGTCCGCCGCAAGTACTCCAGCCCAGAAACGGTATCCCGATAAGCCACCACCGCCCCACCCCTGTCCTCCAGCCCCAGCCCCTCCGCCAGGCTCCGCTCCTTCATCTGCCCACTGGCTTTCTCTACACTCGCCGCCGATACATGCAGCGTCCCCCGCGTCTCCCCATAAGCATTGTTGTAGACAATAATCGACCGATCCCCCTCCCACCGATTCGAGTAAGCGAACACGTTCTCATCCACCGTCCCACCGTCGGTCCAGAAGTCGTACAGCAAAAAGTTCTCACTCTCCGCAAACTGCTTGCGCCGCTTCAGCAAAGGCGCAATCTCCCGCTGATGCCGCCCGATCAGCCAATCGTTCGGCGTCTCCTTCTCTTTCGCCTGCTTGTACTCCATCCCATACCGCTCTTTGAAACCCTCCACCTGCCCATGCGAGAACATCGGCAGCCCCGGCAGCGTAGCCAGCAGTGTGCAGCACCCAAAAAACTTGTCGCCATCCCCAAACTGATCGATCGCAGTACGCTCATCAGGATTGCTCATAAAGTTCACGTAACGCTTTAAGATATCCGGATCGAACTCCACCGTCTTCTTCAAATAACTCCGGTACTTCGCATTCTCCTCATCCCGCAGCATATTCATAAACGCCGAGTTGTAAACCCGGTGCATCCCCAGCGTCCGCACAAAATACCCTTCAAGCAACCAGAAAGCCTCCGCTAGTAGCAGCGTTCCCGGCACCTCCACCGCCACCCGGTCCACCACCTCGCGCCAGAACTCCACCGGCATCAACGCCTCAAACTCCTCCTGCGAGATCGCATCCTCCGCCCGTGACGGAATACTTCCCCCCGCCCCAGGCAGTGGAAACCACAGCCGCTGTACATGCCGTTTCGCCAGCACCATCGCCGCGTCGAACCGGATAATCGGAAACAGCCGTGCCACATACAGGATCGTCTGCATCACCTGTTCCCGCACCGCCGCCTTGCTATAGTCGAGCTGCGCCGTATCGTTCCACGCAAACGTCGTCCCATCATTGCCGTGATACATGAACTTCGTGGAGCCATCTCTATGATTCCGCACCCGAAACGCCACCGCAGCATCCGTCTGGTCGTAGTAGTGGTCCTCGATCTTGATCTCGACCCGGCTATCGCTTGAAAGGTCCGGCCCCTCAAACGTATAAACCGGAAACGGACTCTCCGCCCGCCACAAGAACCAGTCCGGATGCTCAATCACCCAATCCGAATCGATTCCCATATGGTTCGGCACCATATCGCTCGCCAGCCGGATCCCAAACCGCCCCGCCCGGTCCCGCAGCCCTTCGTACCCGGTATTCCCCCCCAGGTCCTCGGCGATCCTGTACTCCTTCAAGCTGTAGGCGGAAGCCACCGCATCTGCATGCCCGCGCAGCCGCTTGATCGTCTGTGAAGCCACACTCCGCTCCCACAGCCCGATCAGCCACAGCGCCGTCATACCCCGGTCCGCCATCAGCCGCAACTCTTCATCCGGTATCTGATCCAGCCGATGAATATGCCGCCCGTACTTCTGGCTCAACTGTTCCAGCCAAACATAAGTACTCTTCGCCAGCATCACGACATTCGGCATCCACGCCTGGTCCACGCTGAAAGCCTCGTATTCATTCAGCGGAGCTTGATAATCCTCGCTATAAAGCTTGCCCCCCCGCACTCGCCGCTTCCCCCCATCCCGCGCGACGAAGTACCCCCCAAACTCATCCCACCCATCAAACTGCCGCTCAAACCCGACATATTCATCCCCGACAAAACCCTCACCCCCACCCCCCGGCGCCTGGTGCCGGTACCTGTCCGGCCCTGCAGGATTGAACCGCATCCAGATCGCCACATCCTCTTCCCGAATCGTATCCACTGCCAGCAGAACCCGTTTCAGCTCCGCCGCTCCCTCCCCGCCCAGCTCGTCGATCCAGTTCTCCCGAATAAAATCCAGCTGTCCGGTCAGCGAGTCCGGCGACGCCAGCGCCGGCGCCATCAGCGCATCCAGCAGCGTCCCCACCTTCTCCGCAACCCGCGGCCGCGTTTCGAAATAAGCCGGCAGCTTCGCCTCCACCGTCGCGTAAACCGTCCCCTGCCGCACCCCATCGTCGGCAAACAATTCCCGATAAGCTTGAAACGCCGGGTTCCGGTTCGCCAGCCAAAGCATCATCAGTTCCTCGAGCGCCGCCTCTCGGTTCGCCAGCCCATCCGTCGTCCCCGCCAGCCACTCCCCCGCCGTCTCTTCCCCGCGATACACCGCCACACTCGGAAACTCCGTCTGAAACCGCAGCAGCAGCGCGTCCACCTGCGCATCACCAGCCACTCCCGCAAACCATCGCAGCGCCTCCCGCAGCACCTCCGGGTCGGTCTCCTTGCGATACTTCGCCATCAGCGCATGGTTCAGCTCATCGATCAGCCCCATCGCGAACAGCGCTCCCGCGTTCACCGGCGCTCCACCCTCACCCCGTGCCTCGGTCAGCTTCGCCGCCAGCTTCCGGCTCGCCGCCACATTCCCAAAAACCACATCTCCCGTATAGCGAAACAGCGTCTCGTCCAAATCCAGCCGATCCCGTACTTCACGAGCGATGTGAAACTCCATGCAGACCCCTTTACATATCGTCTAAATTCAAATCAAACGGTCTACCCATCCTAACCGCAGCCCGTCTTTGCGGTTCGACTCCCCATCACCGCCTCAGGATGCCTCGCCCTCCGCACTCTCTCGACCATCCACACAGTCCGCAAACCGTCTAAACTGGCACTATGGCTTTTCTCCGCCTTTGCCTCACCGCCGCGCTCCTCACCACCGCCGCCGCCGCCCAGGCACGCTTTGACCTCGCCGGCCCCACCATCGATATCCGCGTCACCCGCGGCGCCACCACCCTCCCCATCGCCGCCGTCCCCAACCTCCAGCCCGGCGACACCCTTTGGCTCCATCCCGCTCTCCCCCCCACCCAGTCCGTCCATTACCTCCTCATCGCCGTCTTCCTCCGCGGCACCACCAACCCACCCCCCGCCAACTGGTTCACCCGCATTGAAACCTGGGACAAAAAAGTCCGCGAAGAAGGCACCACCCTCACCGTCCCACCCGACGCCCAGCAAGCCATCCTCTTCCTCGCACCGGAGACCGGCGGCGACTTCGCCACCCTACGCTCCGCCGTCCAGGGTCGACCCGGCGTTTTTGTCCGCGCCTCTCAGGACCTCACCGAGGCCGGCTTCGAGCAAGCCCGCATCGACGCCTACCTCGAAGCCATCAAGCGCGTCCCCCCCACAGACCCCGCCGCCCTCCAGAAACATTCCGACCTCCTCGCCCGCACCCTCGCCCTCCGCCCCAACCCCGACTGCTTCAAGCGACCACCCGACCAGCAATACACCTGCCTCACCCAGACCGGCACCGCCTCCCTCCTTGACGACGGCCACGCCCAGACTCTCCTCTCCGCCCTCTCCAACGGCTCCGGCTCCGACTTCATCAACCAGGCCTCCTACACCCGCCTCGCCGGTGCCGGCAACTATTCCGCCTACGTCGGCGCCATCGTCGATTTCGCCCGCATCCTCTCCACCATCCACACCGCCCAGTACCAGTACATCCCCGCCCTCGCCATCCCAAAAGAAGAAGCGCTCAACCTGCGCTTGAATACTCCCCCTTCATTCCATAATCCCAAATCCGTCATCGTCATCGGCCTCCCCGCCATCCAGACAGCAGTCCCCCCACCTCTCCGCCCCGCTGAACCAGACCACATCTCCTGCCTTCTCGACCCACGGACCGTCCTCCCCATCACAGGCGCCCCCCTCGTCTTCACCACAGCCTTCGCCCATGACCTCACCCTCCACATCGCCACGCCCACCCCCCACGACGTCCCCCTCACCCCCGATGCCTACAGCGGCGGCCTCGCCATCGCTCCCGCCCTGCCCACCCGCAAGGAACTCCCCCTCCAACCCGTAAACCTCGGCCAGAACACATCGGCCACATCACGCCAGACCGAGACCATCCTCCCGAAACCACTCACCTCCGCCCTCACCGGTACCATTGAGGGCTCTTGGGGCTTCGACCACTTCACCGGGCCCACCGTCCTTCTCCAGCAGACCCCCGGCCAGAACTGGCACCTCGTCGATGCCGCCGCCACCCTCATCGCCGGCCAGCCCAATCACCTCGAAATCCTCTCCACCGGCACTGCATGCGTCCAGTCCATCGCAGCCGAACCCGAAAAGCAAACCCTCACCTACACTCTCGCCACGCCCAAAACTCCCTCCGGCACCCAGCCCGGCACCGTCCTGCCCGGCACCATCGAACCCGGCACCATCGAACCAATAGACCTCACCCTAAACCTCCAGCACACCACCACGCCCGGCGCCATCCAGCTCGCCATCCAGCAGTTCGGCCAGAAGCTCCCCGACCACCTCGAAACCAGGACCTTCGCCCAGCCCGCCCGCATCGACACCCTGACCCTCCACGCCGGCGACCCCACCGCCACCCTCACCGGCACTTCCCTAGATCAGGTCGCCACCATCACCATCCAATCCACCACCTACACCCCCACCCCAGCCGACCCTGACAGCTTCATCACCACCACCCCGCCCCCCTTCAAACTAGCCGACAAGCTCACCGCCGAGATCCACCTCAAAGACGGCCGCACCCTTCCCATCACCACCACCGTCCTGCCTGAACGCCCTGTCGTGACCCTCCTCTCCCGCCGCGCCGTCCTCCCCACTCCCTCGCCCATCCAGCTCACCAGCCCCGCCGACCTCCCTCTCGGAGCCACCCTCCGCTTCTTCCTCAAATCCAGAACCCCCTTCCCCCGCACCGGCGAAATCGAAATCGCCAACGCCGATTCCTCTCTCCACACCACCCTCACCCTCCCCGCCGGCACCCTCATCCTGCAGGATCCCCACACCCTCCTCGCCACCTTCGACCCCCTCAAACTCTTCGGCCCCTCCACCTTCGGCCCCTTCCGCTTCCGCGCCATCCTCCCCAACGAAAGAGAATCCCAGCCCGAAAAACCAGAAAAGAACGAAAAAGATAAAGCCGACAAATCAGCAAAGCTCCCACCATCCCCCACCCCCGAGCCTACCAACACCGGCGAATGGCTCCCCCTCGCCACCATCGTCCGCCTCCCCACCCTGACCTCCCTCACCTGCCCGCCACCTCCCACCCCCGCCGCACTCGCCGCACTCGCCGCCGCCACCCCACCCACCCCCTGCATCCTTACCGGCGACAACCTCTACCTCCTCGATTCCATCGCCCCCACCCTCGCCTTCACCCAACCCACCCAGGTCCCCGAAGGCGACATTGACCCCACCCTACCCCTCGCCCGTCCCCCCACTGCCACCTTCTACCTCAAGCTCCGCGACGACCCCACCACAACCCACACCGCCACCCTCCCCCAAACCAAACCCTGAAAGCTTTTGGACTAATGGCTTATGAAGTAGGTCCGGCCTTAGGCGGTGTCTGACAATCTTTGGTGCCGTTGTTTGCTTCTGAGATAGGTCCGGGCTTAGGTAGCGTCTGACGAATCGCGGATGCCGTTCGTTTTTGCTTCTGAGATAGGTCCGGGCTTAAGTAGCGTCTGACGAATCGCGGATGCCGTTCGTTTTTGCTTCTGAGATAGGTCCGGGCTTAGGTAGCGTCCGACGAATCGCGGATGCCGTTCGTTCTTGCTTCTGAGATAGGTCCGGGCTTTAGCCCGGACATTCAAACTTACCGACTAGGCGGGCTTTAGCCCCTGGGATTTGCTGTTTTCTGAATTCCATCGGGCTCCAAAAGATTCGTCAGAAACAACTCAGTGCCGCTGCTCAAAAATCAAAAGCTGATTCTGCGCATCGATAAACCCATGCCCAGGCTGATAGATCAGCGACCAGCGGTCCCTCCCCAGCGTCACCGTATAGACCCGGCTGTCAGCGTCGAAAAGCACCCACTTTCCGCTCTCCCCGTTCGTAGTCGTAATCGTCCCATCCGCCGCAAACTTAGCAACCCCATGGTCAACGGTTCCGTTCTTAACCGCATACACCCCCACCACCGAGGGTGCCGCCCCCGTCGCGGCACCAAACGACACCGCTCCCGTCGCCTCAATCGTATAGTGAACCGTCTGCCGCACAAGCTGCCCCGGAGGAGGAGTCACCGCAACCTCCAGTCGCGAACCCTTTACCGCCGTCCCCGTCCAGGTCGTCCCCCCGGGGGAAATCCACCGAAGCCGCCAGGTTCGCGCCCGGCACCTTTGGCTTGAAACCCGCGAACATGTGCGTTACCCCGCCAGTATTGAACCCCTCCTGCCGGTCCCCATAGTGGAAGGTCATCTTAAACGGTCCCGGCCCCACCGTCAGCACCCAGAACTGGTTACCCCCAAAGCTGTCGATCGTCGCCTCGTTGGCCCCCGTATGCTACGGAGCCGGATCGTCAATCTTCAAAGACTGCCCGGAAACATCCGCAGCGAGCGACAACAGCGCCATAAAGAGAATCCGATTCAACATGTACGCCTCACAAGGGAAAGTTGAACAAACGATCTTATTGCGATTCGCCTCAAAGGTTATGTCGTCTCTTCACATCAACCGCTACAGAAGCAGAGGCCCAATAACCCGAGCCTCTGCGCGTTCTCGCATTGTATCTACTCAACGCCGCCGGCCGCCAAACGCTGCTGCAACTTGCTATGCTTCCGGCTATACCCAAAGTAAACAACCAGCCCGATCAGCAGCCACACCACCAGCCGAATCCAGTTCGCGCCACCCAGCTTCACCATCATGTAGCCATTGAACAGGATGCCCAGTATCGGCACCAGCGGAACCAGCGGCGTCCGGAACGGCCGAGCCCGGTCCGGATCTTTCTTGCGCAGCACCATGATCGAGATACACACAATCACAAACGCAAACAGCGTCCCGATATTTACCATCTTCCCGATATCATCGATCGGCGTCACAGAGCCAACAACCGCGGCCAGCACGCCCGCCAGGATCGTTCCCTTCCAGGGCGTCCGGAACCGGGGATGAATGTCGGCAAAAAAGCCTTTCGGCAACAAGCCATCCTTCGCCATCGAGTACAGCACCCGGCTCTGCCCCAGCAGCATCACCAGCATCACACTCGTCAGCCCCGCAAGGCTGCCGATCGTGATCACATTCGCTGCTGTGTGCAGGTTCCTATCCAGAAACGCCCGCACAATCGGCGCTTCGATATTCACATCTTTCCAGTACACCATTCCCGTCAAAACCGCCGCAATGCCGATATACAGCAACGTGCAGATACTCAACGACAGAATGATTCCAATCGGCATATCCCGCTGCGGATTTTTCGCCTCTTGCGCCGTTGTAGACACTGCATCGAACCCGATGTAAGAGAAGAAAATCAAGCCCGCCGCCAAACCAATCCCGCCAAAGCCCGTGGGCGCAAACTGATGCCAGTCACTACCCCAGTTGGCCTTGTTCACGTAGTGCGATCCAAGCCCAAGCACAAACAGAACAACCGCCACCTTCACCACAACGATACCGGCATTGAACTTCGCCGATTCCTTGATCCCGATCACCAGAACTGTCGTGATCAGCAGCGCAATCAAAAACGCCGGAAGATTCCAGCCAAGCTCCACACCACCAATCGTGGGCGCGTTCAGCAAAGCATGGGCCTGCGCGGTCTGCAACGCAGTCGGATGCGCCATCACCACACCCAGCGCATCGCTGAACGCTTTGGTCCCGCTCACCAGATCCGGATGTGCAACCGCCACATCATGCCGCGCCACAGCTTCGAAGGCTTTCTTCAAACCCGTCCAGTGGTCATACGCCAGCCACAACGGAAATTTCAGATGGAAGATCGCCAGAAACTCCACAAAGGTATTCGACCACCCTGAGCTAACCGTGCTTGCGCCCATCGCATATTCAAGCGTCAAGTCCCATCCGATAATCCATGCAAAAAGCTCACCCAGCGTCGCATACGCATAGGTATAAGCCGAACCCGCAAGCGGAATCATCGCCGCAAATTCCGCATAGCAAAGTCCCGCGAACGCGCAGCCCAGTCCCGAAAGCACGAACGATAGCATCAAAGCGGGTCCCGCCGTCTGCGCCCCCAGCCCCGACAGCACAAAGATCCCGGCCCCAATCACCGCGCCAATCCCGAGAGCGGTCAGTGAAAATGGCCCCAGCGACCGTTCCAGCGTCTGCGAACCATGTTCGTTCGCCTCAGCCATCAGCGTATTCATCGACTTCTTAGCAAACAACAAATTAGCCATCAACCCTCAGTCCCAAACCGTATTTGCTTACCAAGCATCACTGACCACTTACCACTGTCCCTTGCCTCTTCCAAAGCAGGTACACCGGCACGCCCAGCGCAACCAGGATCAACCCCGGCCACGTGTACTGTGGTTTGTAACGCAAGAGTACAACAGAAATCCAGGAAGCCAGCACGATATAAACCGCCGGCAACACAGGATACCCAAACGCCTTATACGGACGAGCCATATCCGGCCGCGTCCGCCGCAGTCGGAACAACCCAAAAATCGTCAGAATATAAAACAGCAGCACCGCAAAAATCACGTAATCCAGCAAATTCCCATAGCTCCCGCTCAGACACAGGAGGCAAATCCACCCCCACTGCACCCACAGCGAGTTCACCGGAACCCCCGTCCCGCTCAGCTTCCCCACCCCCGTGAAAAACAACCCATCCCGGCTCATAGCGTAGTACACCCGAGCCCCCGCCAGCAGCATCCCGTTCACACACCCAAACGTCGAAACCAGAATCGCCCCCGCCATCAGCTTTGCGCCCAGCGGCCCAAACGCCGCCTCCATCACCGCAGTCGCCACCCGGTCCTGCGGCGCATGCTGAATCCCACTCAGCGGCAGCACACTCAGGTAAACAAAATTACACGCGATATAAAGTAGCAGCACCACACCCGTCCCCAGCGCCAGGCTTAGTGGCAAATTCCGCTTCGGATTCTCGATCTCCCCCGCCGTAAACGTCACGTTGTTCCACGCATCGCTACTAAACAGAGACCCCACCTGCACCACCGCCACCACCGTCAACGCACTCACCAGCAGTGTCGGCCCATGCTCCCCAACTGTCACCGCGTGCGAGCCACTCGCCCCAGCCCAGAACTGATGCCACCCCGCACCAAAGTTCGCCGCCACCGCCGCCGCATTTTTCGCCACCAGCCCAACCCCCACCACCGCCATCAGCGCCAGCACCTTCGCAGAAGTAAACACATTCTGCACCGCCGCCCCCAGCTTTACCCCAAACGTGTTCAGCACCGTCAGCAACGTAATTACCAAAATCGCCGCCAGATTAGCCGTGTTCAACCCAACATTCCCCGTCCCCACATGCCAGATCCACCGCGTCGCCGATACCCCCGGAAAGAACACCCCCAGAAACTTTCCAAACGCCACGCCCACCGCCGCAATCGTCCCCGTCTGGATCACCAGAAACAGCGTCCACCCATAAAGGAATCCCCAGATCGGACCCAACGCCTCCCGCAGATAAACATATTGCCCCCCCGCTTTCGGCATCATCGCCGCCAGCTCTCCATAGCTCAGCGCCCCAATCAGCGTCATCACCGCAGTCAACACCCAGGCCCCAATCAGCAGCGCGGGAGACTGTAAAGCCCGCGACATATCCGCCGACACAATAAAGATCCCCGACCCGATCATCGAGCCCATCACAATCGCCGTCGCCGAAAACAGCCCCATCCCCTGCACAAATCCCGGCCCAGCCTGCCCCTGCTGTTCTGAACTATTCACGTTCCCCCCAACCTATCGCAAAATCCGCAAAAAGTCCCGCGCAATCTTCTCCGTCCCTTCGCTTTTCCCAAACATCCCGGAAATCACCGCACACATATCCGCCCCCGCCTCCCGAACACTCGCGCAGTTCGCCAGCGTAATCCCCCCAATCGCCACCACCGGCTTCCCCGTCCCCGCACGCGCCATCCTGACCCCCGCCAAACCCACCACCGCCGCCGCATCCACTTTCGTCGACGTCCCAAACACCGGCCCCACCGCCACATAATCCGCCGCCCCCGCCTCCGCCACCCTCACCTCCTCCACCGTATGCGTCGACACCCCAATGACCCCGCGCGGCATCAACTCCCGCGCCTCCGCCACCCCCAAATCCCCCTGCCCCAAATGTACCCCCCCAAACCCCGCCAGCAACGCCAGGTCAACCCGATCGTTCATCACCAGCAGCGTCCCACTCACCGCAAACACCTCACGCATCACCGCCGCCCCCGCCAGCACCTCCCGCGGAGCCAACCCCTTCGCCCGCCACTGCACCACCGGCACACTGGCCGCCCTCAAGCCCTCACAAAACTCCCGCAACCCCACACCCCGCGCCGCCAGCACTCCCGCATCCGCAATGGCATAAAGCCCACGCAGCCTTTGCTTTTCATCCGCGTTCATCCGTTCTGATCCGCGGTCAAACCTTCCCACCCTGCCGCTCAAAAAACCGCTCCATAAACTTCGTATCGAACGCCCCGGACCGAAACTCCGCATCCGCAAAAATCTTCTGATGCAGCGGAATCGTCGTATGAATCCCCTCCACAACAAACTGCGAAAGCGCCCGCTGCATCTTGTTCATCGCCTCTTCCCGGTCCTTCCCATGGCAGATCAGCTTCGCAATCAGCGAGTCGTAATAAGGCGGCACGAAACCCTCCGAGTACTGCGCCGTATCCACCCGCACTCCGTTTCCTCCGGGCACATTCCACGCCGTAATCTTGCCCGCGCTCGGCGTAAATTTCTCCGGATGCTCCGCATTGATCCGGCACTCGATCGCATGTCCCCGAATCTCCGGCACCTTCGGCACAATGTCGCTCAGCTTCTCGCCGCTCGCAATCCGCAGCTGCGCCTTCACCAGGTCCACCCCCGTCACCATCTCGGTCACGCAGTGCTCCACCTGGATCCGCGTATTCATCTCGATAAAGTAGATCTTCCCATCCTCATCCATCAAAAACTCGATCGTCCCCGCGTTCCAATACCCAATATCTCGCAGCGACCTCTCGATCGTCTTGCCCAGTTCCGCCCGCAGTTTCGGCGTAATCTGCAGACTCGGCGCCTCTTCAATCAGCTTCTGGTGCCGCCGCTGAATCGAGCATTCCCGCTCCCCCAGGCTCATCACATTCCCATGCTCATCAGCCAGCACCTGGAACTCGATATGCCTGGGCCGCTCGATAAACTTCTCCATATACATATCACCGTTGCCAAAAGCATTCGCCGCTTCAGTCGACGCCTGGTTGAACATCGCCGGCAACTCATCCGCCCCGCGCACAATCCTCATCCCGCGCCCGCCCCCCCCGGCCACGGCCTTCAAAATCACCGGATACCCCACACTCCGCGCCCATTCCAGCGCCTCATCCACATCCGCAATCACGCCGTCCGAGCCCGGCAAAATCGGCACCTTCGCCTTCTTCATCGTCTGCCGCGCCGTCGATTTCTCCCCCATCATCCGCGTCACTTCCGGCGGCGGCCCAATGAACTTGATATTGCTTGCCCGGCAAACCTCTGCAAAATTCGCATTCTCGCTCAGCAGCCCGTACCCCGGATGGATCGCATCCACATCGCAGATCTCCGCAGCCGCAATCACCGCCGGCACGTTCAGATAGCTCTCCGCACTCCGCGGCGGCCCAATACAAATTGCCTCATCCGCAAACTTCACATGCAGGCTATTCCGGTCGGCCTCGCTATACACCGCCACCGTCCGCACCCCAAGCTCCTTACAAGCCGAGATTACCCGCAGCGCAATCTCTCCCCGGTTCGCAATCAATACTTTCCGAAACATCCGCCAGCCTTTCTACTTTCCAATTACCTGAAACCCGTCACCATCACAACCCGCCGTCATTCTGAGCAAAGCGAAGAATCTCCGTATTGGCTGTTGCTGTTGCTTGTTTTGCTGTTGCTGTTGCCCTTCATTTGTCATCCCCGAAGAGGATCTGCTTCCGCACTTGCTGTTGCCGTCCATCTTTGTTTGTCATCCCGTAGGGATCTGCGTTTGCATTTGCACTTGTTTTATTCCCCGCCTACACCCCGCTTCGATCCCGCCCGTCATCCCCTCACTCCGTTGCCTGTTCCTACTTCGCCTTGATAGAAAACAGCGGCTGCCCATACTCCACCGGCTGCCCCGTATTCGCAATCCGTTCCACAACCTCGCCCGCCATATCGCTTTCAATCTCATTCATCAACTTCATCGCTTCCACAATACAAAGCACCTGCCCCACCTCCACCGTATCCCCAATCTTCACAAACGGCGGCGAGCCAGGCGCCGGAGCCTCATAAAACGTCCCCACAATCGGCGACTTCACCACATGATGCTTCACCGCCTCCACCACCGGCGCAGCCGCAGCAGCAGGCGCAGCCTGATGCGAGTGCGCCACCTCAGCAACCGGAGCCGGTCCCCGCTCCGCCAGCAACCTGGCCAGCATTCCCATATCCATCGCAGGCGCAGCCGGTGCAGCCGCCGCCGTCACAGCACCCATAAACTTCAGCCGAACCTTCAGGTCAGCCTTCTCCAGGTCAAACTCGGCAATCTCGTTCGCCTTCAGGAACTCGATCAGTTCCTTCAACTCCTGCATCTCATTCGCTTCCATCACATCTCTTTCCGGCACCCGCACGGCGCCCCAGCATACTGCTCACAACTCGATCCAGGCCTTCGTCGCCGGCGTTAATACTTCACAACCCGTCGCCGTCACCAGCACCGTATCCTCTATCCGTACGCCGAACTTTCCCGGCACATAAACTCCGGGTTCAATTGTAATCACCATCCCGGCCTTTAGCTTGACCTTACCCTCTTTCCCCACGCGCGGCTCTTCATGGATCTCCATCCCCACCCCATGCCCGGTCGAATGTACAAAGCCCTCCGCCAGCCCCGCGCGCCTGAGCACACTCCGCGCCGCCTCATCCACCGCGCCCGTCTCGACCCCCGCCTTTACCGCCGCCACGCCCGCCGCCTGCGCCTCCAGCACCGCCTCATACACCTCCCGTTCCCCCTTTCGCGCCGCGCCAAGATGCACCATCCGCGTCATATCGCTGCAATAACCATGCAGCAAAACCCCAAAATCCAGCATCACGAAACCCCGCCTCGGCAGCTTCGCGTTCGTCGCCCGCCCATGCGGCAGCGCGCTCCGTTCCCCACCCGCCACAATCGTGTCGAAGCTCATCCCCTCAGCCCCTTGTAGCCGCGCCATGTACTCGAGTGCCATTGCCACTTCCATCTCCGTCGTCCCGGCCACCACATGCTCCAGCACATCGTGGAACAGCCTGCACCCCAGCTCCGCCGCCGCCCGCATCCCGTCCTGCTCCACCTCATCCTTCATCACCCGCAGCCTCGCCACCGCCGCCGGCATCTCCACCCAGAACCCCTTCGCCGCCACAAACTCCCGCATCCCGGTCAGCCCCGCCACCGTCACCAGCGCACTATCGAACCCACACCGCTTCACCCCGGCCTTCACCAGCAAAGCACAAGCCGCCTTCACCGGACTTCCCTCGACAATCTCCACGTCCACCTTCACGCCAGCCGCATCCACCTCCGCCGCCACCTGCGTCGCGTACCGCCCATCCGTAAACAGCGCGGTCTTTCCATTCCAAACCACCACCGCCGCACTCGACCCCGTAAACCCAGTCAGGTACCGCACATCCACCGGCGAGGTGACCAGCAACGCCTCCGCCCCCGCCTTCTTCACCTCACCCATCAATCGCCGCTTACGCCCCAAAGGAATCATCCCCCCCATCTTACAATCCCGCCCACCCACCCCACTTAGTGACGGTTTGGGGTGCCCCAGGCCACACAGTTTCATCGTGTGACCTGGGGTTGCAAATCTTGTAGTTCCCAAAGTCATTACACCCAACTGCCAGCTTTTGGTGCAATCACCCCAACAAAGCACCCCTAACCCACTTCGAATGAAGATTTTGCCTCAAAACAGGGGGGGAGGGCACCCACCCCACGATTCCACCCCAGGCTAAACTAACCCATGCTTACCCGCCGCCAATTCCTCACCGGCGCCGCCCTCTCCTCAGCCGCCATCCTCTTCTTCGCCGACGAGATCGGCCGCCACGAGCTCGAGCTCACCCACCACACCTTCCACATTCCCAACCTCCCCCCCGCCTTCCACGGTTTCCGCATCGTCCAGTTCTCAGACATTCACCTCGAGGAATACACAGAAGACTTCTTCCTCCGCCGCGTCATCGCCCGCGTCAACGCCCTCGCTCCAGACCTTGTCCTCATCACCGGCGACTTCATCTCCCGCGGCCCACTCCCCATCGCTCTCTCCTACGAGTCCGCCGCCCGCTGCGCCCAGATCCTCTCCACCCTCACCTGCAAACAGCGTTTCGGCGTCCTCGGCAATCACGACGCCGCCGTAGGCTCACGCCTCGTCCGCGCCCACATGGAAGCCAATGGCCTCCCCCTACTCGTCAACCAGCACATCCCCATTGAGCGCGACAACCAGCGCATCCTCCTCGCCGGCCTGGACAACATCTCCCAGGGCTTCCCGAACCTCACCCTCACCGTCCCTGATAATCCCGGCTGCCCCGTCATCCTCATGTGCCATGAACCCGACTATGCCTCGGACATCTCCTGCCATCCCCGCGGCCGCTTCGTAGACCTCATCCTCTCCGGCCATTCCCACGGCGGCCAGGTCCGTCTCCCCGGCGTCCGACCCCTCGCCCTCCCCCCATTAGGCCGCGTCTACGTCCAGGGCCACTTCCAGGTTGGCACCTCGCAGCTCTACGTCAACCGGGGCATCGGCACCGTAGGCCTGCCCCTACGCCTCAACTGCCTCCCGGAAATCACCGAAATCACCCTCCAGCCACTCGAATCCTGAATTAACGAGCCCGCCCCACAGGCTTCTTCTGCTTCACCACCGCCATCCCGCTCTCCCGCACCCCACTCTTTTCCACCATCCACGCATCCAGCAAACTCCGCTTGAATCGCCAGCGATTCCCCAGCTTGAACGCCGGCACAAATCCGTCGCTCGCATAACGGTAAAGCGTATCCCCGCTGATCCCCAGATACTCGCTAGCCTGCCGAATATCCATCACCTCCCGCAGCATCACGTGAACCGCACTAGCCATTGTCCAACCTCACAAATTCGCTGAACCCTTTTTGTACCCTCTTTTCCACATCCCCGCAACCACATTCCACACCAGACTCAAACCCACCAATCCGAGCGCACTTCCTCCCCCACAAACTCCGTCGGCACGCCCGGCTCCGGCTGAAACGTCCGCACTCCTAGCTCCCGCAGCCGCTCCATCGGCTCCCGCCATCCATGCAGCCCCAGGTCGAACAATCCCCAATGCACCGGCATCAGCATCCCCGACCCCAGCTCCCCCAGCGCCTTCACAGCCCCATCCGGACCCAGGTGAATATCCCGCCAAGCCTCATCGAACGCCCCAATCTCCAGCATTACCAAGTCAAAAGGACCATACGCTTCCCCAATCGCTCCAAAACCCTCCCAAAACCCCGAGTCCGCTCCCACATACACCGCACTCTTCGGCCCCCGCAGCACAAACGAAGACCAAAGCGTCTCATTCCGATTCCACGCAGCCCTTCCCGAGAAATGCCGCGCCGGCAAAGAAATCACTCGCAAGCCCCCCACCGCAGTCTCCTCCGTCCAGTCGAGCTCCGTGATACGCTCCCGCTGCACCCCAAACCCTGCCAGCAACCCGCCCACGCCCATCGAAGTCACCCACCGCACCTCCGGCAACAATCTAGCCAGCGTCCTCACCGTCTCCTTTCCCAAATGATCGTAGTGGTCATGCGAGATCAGCACCGCATCCACTCGCGGCAAATCCTTCAGCCTCATAGTCGGCGCAAAAAACCTCTTCGGCCCACCCCACCGCACCGGCGACGCCCGCTCATCCCACATCGGATCCACCAGCACCCTCACCCCATCTATTTCCACCAGCATGGCCGAGTGGCCAAACCAAGTCACCCGCAACCCACTCTCCGGCTCCACCTTATACGCCGTGACATCCGTAATAAAAGGTCCCGGCGCCACCATCGGCACTGTTTCCTTCTTATTCGTCAGCTTGGTCCAGATCACCTTCGGCAACATCGCCAACCCACCCACTTTAGTCGCAACAGGATTTTGAAACTTCCGCCCAATCTTCTTCGCCTTCTCCAGCTTCATGCCTCATTCGATGCTCATCTCAACCCAACGATTGCCGATACTGCAAGAGACACGCAGAATGCCACCTCCGACGCTGCATGCTCCAGGAGAACAACGTGATCCAACTCGTCTACGCCAGCGCCGCCACCAGCCCCTTCACCGCGGAGGCCCTCCGCGTCCTCCTCACCAAGGCCCGCGACCGCAACAAAAACTACGACGTCTCCGGTATGCTCCTCTACCATTCCGGCTCTTTCCTCCAGGTTCTCGAAGGCCCAGAAGAATCCGTCGAACTCATACTCGCCTCCATCAGCCGCGACCCCCGCCATACCACCGCCCGCACTCTCTCCCGCACCACCATTCAGACCCGAGAGTTCCCCTCCTGGTCCATGGGTTTCGCCGACACCACCCACGCCCTCCGCCAACCGCCCGGCCACGTCGACTACCACCGCACCCTCCCCACCCTCACCGCCGGCCCCACCCACGCCCGCCGTTTCCTCCGCTTCTTCCAGGACGGCCTTTACCGCGAAGCCCACTCCCGCTAAGCCCGGCTGAACATCTCAGGCATCTTCCTGCATCCAACCCCCAGGGAGAAATTTACCAATGACAACACCCATTACTGAGCGTGCCGTACTCGCTGGAGGCTGTTTCTGGGGCATGCAGGAGCTCCTTCGCGTCAAGCCGGGCATCCTCACCACACGCGTCGGCTACACCGGCGGCGACGTCCCAAACGCCACCTACCGCAACCACGGCACCCACGCCGAGGCCCTAGAGATCCTCTTCGATCCCACCCGCATCACCTACCGCCAGATCCTCGAGTTCTTCTTCCAGATCCACGATCCCTCCACCCCCAACCGCCAGGGCAACGACCGCGGCGTCAGCTACCGGTCCGCAATCTACTACACCTCAGAAGCCCAAAAGCTCACCGCCCAGCAGACCATCGCCGACGTCGACGCCAGCCGCCTATGGCCCGGCAAGGTAGTCACTGAGCTCGCCCCCGCCGGCCCCTTCTGGCTCGCCGAACCCGAGCACCAGGACTACCTCCAGCGCATCCCCCACGGCTACACCTGCCACTACATCCGCTCCAACTGGAAGCTCCCGCAGCAAGCGGCCTAATTCCCCGCCCTCACAGGCACGACCGTCACCACCACACTGCTCGGGTACTCTTTACTGTGGTGGATTTCGGTATGTGCCACTACACCGCTCATCTCGTCAAAATTATTCCCGCCCGTGTTCAGATTCCTGTCGAACCGCGGAAAGTTAGCCCCCGCCACCTCCAACCGGATCCGGTGTCCCGCTGCGAAAAGGTTGGAGGTGTTCATCGGAGTCAGCGTCACCTTGTACACTTTCCCTTTCTCCATCCAGACCGTCTTGTCGTCGCCATCGCGATACCGCATCCGCTGGATTGTCTCATCCAGGTTGTAAGCCGTACCGTCCGGCAGCACGTCGATCAGCTTCGTCGTGACATCGGTATCCTTCACATCGGCTGAAACATAAAGCGTCACCGTAATCGGCCCGGACAGCTCAGCATCTTTCTCGAGTGGCGCCGACGTATACACCAGAATATCCGGCCGCTCCTCCATCTTCCGTTGATCCAGCGCCCCGCCATTGCCCGGAATCGTATTCGCCGCGCAGCAAACATTGCCTCCATAACTCGGCGTCGGGTGCATCGGGTCATACACAAAGCCATCCACACCCGTCCCCTTCGCCACCGGTTCAGACGCAAACTTCAACAACTCACTCCCACCGGTGATCACTCCATCACCATGCAATGTGTTCGCATGACCCTCACTCCCCAGCGCCAGCGTAACCGTCTTCGCACCTTCAGGCGGCCAGGTATCCGAGTGCTGCCACTTGTTCAGCCCCATCGTGTAGTACTGCACCTTAGGCGTCTTCGCCAGCACACCGTTCGCCTCACCCTTCAAAAAGTGATCGAACCACGCATAAGTCAACGCATCATAATCCAGCCGCGCATCCCCCATATCCCGCTCGCCCACCACCGTATGCTCCGTCGCCCGCTTGTATCCGCAGTGCAGCGTCGGCGCAATCACGGCATACTGTTCATTCGCAGCCTCACCCTTCGCATGCGACCGCACAAAGTTATAAGCCGCAAGGTTAGGACCGACCGACACGTCATACCAGGTCATCATCCACAGCCCCGGCACGTTGATCGGCTCCGTATCCGACTGCCAGATCCCACCCTTCCGCCACGCCGGGTCATTCGGCGTCCGCTCGATCATCGCCCCGCCGCTCGTATTCACCATCACATCTGAAAAAATCCCCTTCGGCCCTCCGACCGACGAAATAATCTCCTTCTCCGGCAGATGCTGATAAGCCTTCGCCCAGTCGATTGGCGGCAGTTGCGGTGCCAGGTCGAACAGCTTCGAAGCCGCAACCAAATCCGCCTGCGAAGTCCCCGCCGGAAACTGCGGCCGCACCTGGTTCTGCTCGCCATACAGCCAGTCGACAAACAGCATCTGCACCGCCCCCCCGCGATACCAGTTCCCCTGCTCGTTATAAGGTCCCACCTTCCCAACCCCTGCCCCAAAACTCTCCGGGATGATCGTCGTCAACCCCTTGTTTCCCAGCGACGCCGCCGCCATCTGCCACTCCGCCGTAGAGCTGCACCCAATCAACCCAATCTTCCCATTCGACCAGCCCTGCCCCGCCATCCACGTAAACTGATCGTCCGCATCCGTCAGCGGAGCTCCCAGAATGTCGTAGTCCCCTTCAGAAAAGAAGTGCCCGCGCTCATTCATCTCGATCAGCACATACCCCCGCTTCACCGCGTCCAGCTCCATGGACATATCCCGATAAGTCCCCAGCTTCACATCCCAGAAGTTGAAGTTATAAGGCGTCCGGCTAAAAATAATCGGATACCTTTTCGCCCCGTCCTTCGGCCGATAAATATCCGCCGCCATCCTCTTCCCATCCCGCATCGGCACCATCACCTTCCGGTCGATGACCGCCACCTCCTCCAGCTGCCTCTCCACATCCTGCCGTTTGGCCACCACCTTAGCCATCTCCTCAGGCGACACCGCCCCCCGCCCACCCTGCCCCACCATCACCCCACACCCGATTACCAACACCAAACCCAACGAAAGAATTCTCATAGATGACCTGGAATATAGCACGCCCGGTTTTCCTTCTGAGCCAAGTCCGGGCTTCAGAGGCTGCTGAGAAAGCAACTCAGATTAGCGTGGTGCTTCAGGCCCACGAATAACGTCAATGCAAATACGCGACCTAATCGAGCGTGCTAAGCCCGATTTGGCCTTGAATGAAAGATCGCTGCAACGTGCGCGTGAATGGTTTGGGATCGTCGCAACGAAAGCGGGATATCAGGGCGCATGGGCGTGGAGCTATCAGCTCAAGATCGCCTCACCATTGGCCGGATAGAACCGGTCTGTGAGAAGTCCATAGCTTTCTCATAAATGATGTGGCCGCACGCCTTGCACTCGCGGCGAATTCCATGATTCCATGAATGCGCGTCAGTCATGAACCCGATTCGTTGCTCCTTCGCCTGAAAGGAAAGTGGACATATCGGGTGTTGTCGCTGCCCATCCTCAGCAGCGTAGAAGTATCCATGCGGTGGAACTGGCCCAACGTAAGCAGCCTTGGCCGCGAGTTGCGCTTTCAACTGCCTGTTCTCTTCGTCAAGCGTGAGCACATGCTCGCGCAGGTCCAGCAACATCTCGTATGCCTCACCGATCTGCTGCTTCAGTTCATTGTCCGACACGCCCTTGGCGAGTTCACGCGCCTGCTTTAGCGAATTAGCGCGACATGCGATCAACGCCCGTTGATTCAAACGTTTCACAGACCTAACATGCCGTGGAATAAGCCATACCGCGTTCGATTGGTAAGCGAATCGGCTCTGAGATGTTCATTTGATTGGTAGCGTTACCGGGGCTCGAACCCGGACTCTTCGCCTTGAGAGGGCGACGTGTTAACCAGTTACACCATAACGCCAAAAAGCGGAACCACTTGACAAACACGCAGCTCAAACAACCCTGCCTGTCTTTCAATACCCTACCAAACCCGGCCCCACAAAACAAGGCCCACATCCCTAACCCCAATGCAATGAAGAATTTGCACCAAAAAGGGGAGGGGGGCCTACAATCCCAGCTTTTTCACCTCATCGTTGTAGTACTTCCTGTACAGGATGTCCCATTCCTGCGACCCCTCCACAATAATCTTCCGTTGCGAAGCGATCTTCTGCCGCGCCCCCGCATCCAGCTTCAGCTCATCCATAAGCAGCTTCTCCAGCGCCTTCCGCGCTTCCTGACGAATCGTATTCCGATCCTCCATGAAATCGCATTCCGCCGTCTCCGCCAACGTATCCGCTACCGTGTGCGCCAGCTTGTTCAGCTTATCCCGGCTGATCCTCATAGCACCGCCTTGTACTGGCTCACAAGCTTCAGCTTGATCTTCTTGAACATCTCCGGGTAGCTTACGCCGCCCTTCCGCATGTCCTCCTGGATGGCCTCCAGAATCGCTCGAACCTCATCATTGATGCGGTCTTCCAGCGACAGTTCATCCACCATCGCCGTCGTCACCCGCTCGTTCAAAACCGCCACCTTCTCGGTCGCGATCATCTTGTCGGCGATCAGTTGCTTCACCGTCTGGCGCGCCAAATACCCGACGTAATCCTTGGAAAAAATCATGAGCTTTGACCCAAAGTATAGCACCCACCCACCACATCTGAGACAATCGAAAATGATGCAACCTGATAACCTCCTAGCCCTCAAAGACGACATGATTGCCTTCATCGCCGGACTCGGCCTCCGCCGCATGCCCGGCTACGTCACAGAAGAAGTCCCCACCGTTCTCTTCGAAGAAGATAACCCCGACGGCTGGAAAGATTTCGTCGAGCACGCCAAGGCCGCCAACGCTTCCTTCATCACCATGAGCGAGGTCGTCCTCGAGAAATCCGACATCTCCATCCTCCTCGAGCAGCTCCAGCACCACACCTCGCAGGATGACGGCGACCTCGACATCGACGACGCCGAGGCTCTCCTCAAGCACGTCGGCAAAGCCGGCTATCTCCAGCTCGGCTTCGCCCATCAGGGCGTCATGTTCCTCTTTGAGGTCTCCACCACCTGGTACGACCGCTTCCAGGACCTCATGGAAGCCGCCACCGATATCTCCGGCATGGTCGTAGACGATAACGACGAATAAGCCGTGCCTCTAAATCCGTCCAGGCCCCAGGCCCGTTGGCTCCTCACTCCCTCCAATCCAGACCTTGCCGCCACCCTCGCCGCAAGCCTCGGCTGTCCCGCGCCCATCGCTTCCCTCCTCCTCGCCCGCGGCATCGCCACGCCCCAGCAGGCCCACCACTTCTTCAACCCCACCCGCGCTGATCTCCACGACCCTTCCCTTCTCCTCGGCATGGCCGCCGCCGTCGCCCGCATCCAGCAAGCCGTAGCCGCCCAGCAATCCATCCTCATCTACGGCGACTACGACGTAGACGGCACCACCGCCACCGTCCTGCTCAAGACCGCCATCGAGCGCATCGCTCCCGCCAACCTCCCCGCCCGCGTCACCTTCCACGTCCCCCACCGCCTGCGAGAAGGCTACGGCATCCAGAACGTTCGCCTCGCCGAGGCCGCAGCCGCCGGCATCCGCCTCGTCATCTCCGTCGACACCGGCATCCGTGCCTTCGCCGCCGCCACTGAAGCAAAAGCCCTCGGCCTGGACCTCATCGTCACCGACCACCACCTCCCCGACGGCGCAGAAGGTCTCCCCGAAGCCGTCGCCGTCATCAACCCAGCCCAGCCCGGCTGCCCCTACCCCAACAAAAATCTGTGCGGCGCCGCCGTAGCCTTCAAGCTCGCCCACGCTCTCCTCGCCGCCAGCGACACCCAGCGTCTGCTCCTCCCCAGACTCATCCCCAGCTTCCTCAAGCTCGTAGCCATCGCCACCATTGCAGACTCCGTCTCCCTCACCGGTGAAAACCGCACCATCGCCGTCCTCGGCCTCCGCGAACTCGCCAATCCCATCCAGCCCGGCCTCCGAGCCCTCATGCAGGTTGCCCAGCTAGCCCTCGATCAACCTCCTTCCGCTACCGAAGTAGGCTTCCGCCTCGCCCCCCGCATCAACGCCGCCGGCCGCATGGACATCGCCTCTGACGTAGTCGATCTTTTCCTCACCCGCGACCCCGTCCTCGCTCAGACTCTCGCAAAAAAGCTCGACGACCTCAACACCGACCGGCGCGCCACAGAAGCCGCCGCCCTCGACGCCATCGAGGTCCAGCTCCTCACCCTCCGCCTCCCCGACGGCTCCCACCCCGCCACATGCATTGTCCTCGACCATCCCTCCTGGCATCGCGGCGTCCTCGGCATCCTCGCCTCCCGCGTCGTCGAGCGCACCGGCCGCCCCGCCCTCATCCTCACCTCAGACGACCACCACGCCCATGGCTCCGGCCGCTCCATCCCCGGCTTTCACCTGCTCGACGCACTTACCGCCATCGACCACCACCCCCCCGTCTTCACCCGATTCGGCGGCCACGCCCATGCCGTCGGCTTCACTCTCCCCATCGACCAACTCCCCACCCTCCGCGCCCGCATGCAGTCCCATTCCCACGGCCTCCTGACCCCCGACCTCCTCACCCCAGAGGTCGTCATTGATCTCGAACTCACCCCCGCCGACATCACCCCAGACCTCTTCGCTTGGCTCAATCGCTGCGCCCCTTTCGGAATGGATCATCCCGAGCCCGTCTTCCTTATCCGCGCCCTCACCCTCGCCGCCCCACCCCGCCTCATCAAAGAACGCCACGTCTGCCTCGCCCTCACCCAGACCGCCGCCGGACGCCCTCTCAGCGCCATGGGCTGGTCTCGCTCGCACCAGATCCCCTGGTCCGAGCGCACCGCCCACCTCACCGCCGGCTCCACCTTCGATTGCGTCTGCCGCCTCCGTGAAAACAAGCATCCCCAGTACGGCGGCCTGGAGCTTGAACTCGTAGACATCGCCCCCGCCCCTGAGATCGCTTGAAAAAAAGTGCTTCGTTTCTGCGACATCCCAGTCTTATATACTGACCTAACGCTATGGCGACCACCACTCCTGCACAAAGCCGCGCCACCACAGCCCTACTCTGGCTCGCAGCCATCGCCGTCCTTCTCGCAGTCGTCTTCGGCATCCGCTATCTCACCCGGGACGAGACCCCCGTCCACGTTGCCCCCGCCACCTTCCAGACGCTGTCAAGCACTGTGCCCACCAATGGCAAGGTTGAGCCCGTAGGCGAATTCCAGGCCCACGCTCCCAATGCCGGCGTCGTCCAGCGCATTTACGTCGATGTAGGCCAGCACGTAGCCGCCGGGGCCCGCCTCGTCGACATGGATTCGTCTGACGCCCGCAAGCAGCTCGCCGCAGCCGAGTCCAATCTCGCCTCCGCGGAGGCTTCCCTCGCCGATCTCACCAACGGCGGCAATACTGAGGAGCGCAACCGCTTCGCCAACGACATAGCTGCCGCCAAAGCAGACCAGCAGCAAGCCCAGCAATCGCTGGAAGTCGAGCAGCGCCTCCAGGCCCGCGGTTCCTCCTCGACCGGCGCCGTCCTTGCCGCTCAGCAGAAACTTGACGCCGCTACCCTCACTCTCCGCAACGCCCAGGCCCGCACCTCCGGCCGTTACAGCACCACAGACCGCTCCAGCGCCCAGGCTCGCGTCGCAGACGCCAAGGCCGGCATCGCTGCCGCAAAGGCCACCCTCGGCGCCGTCACCATCACCTCACCCCGCGCCGGCACCGTCTACTCCATCCCCGTCAATGAGTACGATTACGTCCCCGCCGGCGACGACCTCGTCGACGTAGCCGACCTCAACCACCTCCAGGTCCACGCCTACTTCGACGAGCCCGACATCGGCAAACTCGCCCGCGGCCAGGCCGTTAAAATCACCTGGGAGGCCAAGCCCGGCATGGTCTGGCATGGCCACATCGAGCAGCCCCCCACCACAGTCGTCACCTACCAGAACACCCGCAACGTAGGCGAGTGCATTATCTCGGTAGACGACGCCCACGGCGACCTCCTCCCCAATACCAACGTCACCGTCACCGTCACCGAGTCCCAGCGCTTCAACATCCTCAGCATCCCCCGTGAAGCCCTCCGTACCGAAGGCTCCGTCACCTACGTCTTCCGCATCGTCAACAACCGCCTGGTCCGCACCCCCATCAAGGTCGGCATCTTCAACCTCACCAGCGTCGAAGTCCTCAGCGGCTTGTCCGATAAGGACCTCGTAGTCCTCGGCCCCGCCATCAGCGGCAAGGACCTCGTCAACGGCATGGAGGTCAAGCCAGTCTCCTGACCATGACGCTCAGCCTTCCCATCCTGATGCTTGCCGCCACCGCCACCCTCGCGGCCCAACCCCCGGCCGCCCTGTCTGCCCCTGCGCAAGCCCTCATGCAGGGCCGCATGGCAGACGCAACCGCCCTCCTCGCCAAAGCCCCCGCCACACCCGCCACCCACCTCCTCCTCTGCCGCGTAGACTACGCCCAGAACCTCACTGACCCCGCCGTCACCGAGTGCCAGGCCGCCGCCAACGCCAACCCAAACGACAGTGCCACGCAGCTTTGGCTAGGCCGCGCGCTCGGCCAGAAAGCCGCTCACGCCAGCGCTCTCTCGGCCTTCGTCATAGCCCGCCACTGCCGTGAAGCCTTCGAAAAAGCCGTAGCCGACGACCCCTCCAACCCCGATGCCGCCAACGACCTCGCCGAGTTCTACATCGCCGCCCCCGGCATCGTAGGCGGCGGCAAGGATAAAGCCGCCGCCCTCGCCACACGCATCGCCACCTCCCTGCCCGCCGCCTCCCACCGCATCCTCGCCCTCCTCGCAGAAAAGAATGGCGACCTCCCCAAAGCCGAAGCCGAATTCAAAGCCGCCATCGCCGCCTCCAAATACCCCGACCCCCTCATCGATCTCGCCCACTTCTACCAGACCCACGCCCGCCCGGACGACGCCGCAGCCACCATCAAGCTTGCCCTCGCCGCCAACCGTAACCACGGCCCGGCCGACGTTGACGCCGCCAGCATCCTCACCGACGCCAACCGCGATCCCAAACTTGCCGAGCAGGCCCTCCGCGACTACCTCAATTCATCCGCCCAAACCGATGCCGCTCCCGTCTTCAAAGCCCACCTCGCTCTAGCCCGTCTCCTCGCCAAACAGGGCGACCCCGCCGCCGCCAAGGCTGAAAACGTCGCCGCCTTCGCCCTCGCACCCCAGTATGCTCCCGCCAGAAAGGCTGTAGGCCAGTGAAGCCCCTCCTAATCTTCGCCCTCCTTACCGTCTCCTCCGCCCCTGCACAGGTCTCCCTCACCACCGCCGTCTCGCTCGCCCTCGGCAACAGTCCCAAGGTCAAGATCGCCGCCGACGATCTAGCCAAATCACGCGCCACGGTTGACGAGTCTGTCGCCGTCTTCATCCCCGCAATCTCCATCGGTGCCGGCCTCGGCAACAACTACGGCTATTCTCCGTACCCACCAACCTTGTTCGCTCTTTCCGCACAATCCCTCCTCTACGGCTCTTCGCAGTTCGATTACATCCGTTCCGCCCGATCCGGCCTGCAAGCGGCTCAGTTCTCCCTTGATGAAGCCCGCGCCGCCGTCTCTGAAGATGCCGTCACAACCTACATCGCGCTTGACCACGACCAGCAACGTGAAGCCGTCCTCCACGACCAGCTCACCTTCGCCACCCGGCTCGCCACCATCTCGCAAGACCGTTTCGACGCAGGCCGCGACACAAACCTGGACCTTACCACCGCCCGCCTCACCGCTGCCCAGTTTCGTGAGGCCGTTCTCCACGCCGAAGATGAAACCGCCAATAACCGCAATCATTTATCCAACCTGATCGGTATCACCGCCGGCATCGTCAAAACCGAGGGTCCTTTCCCCCCCCTCCCATCGCTTGATCTCGATGCGCCCCCAACCACCCAGTCGCCCGCCATTGCCGCCGCCTACGCCAGCGCCAAAGCCAAGCAGGAGCAAGCTTGGGGGGATGCCCGCTACCTGTACCGCCCACAGTTTTCATTCCTTGCCCAATACCAGAACTACGCTACGTACAGCAGTTCCTTTCAGGACATCCAGACCTCCTACGAGAAAAGTAGTCCCAACGGAAAATCTATCGGCCCGAATGCCGAGGCGTTCGCCGTCCAGGTCACCCTTCCCCTCTTCGATAAAGTCCGCCAGGCCAAAGCCCGCGAGTCCGCCGCCGACGCAGCCCACGCCCTCCATGAAGCAGATTCCGCCCGCCTCACCTTCACCGAGGGCCAATCCAAACTCGCCCGGTCCATCATCGAGCTGCGCGCCCACGCTGAAACCGCCACCCTCCAGCAGCAACTCGCCCAGCAGCAACTTGACGCTCTCCTCGTCGAACTCAACGCTCCCCCAGTCGACAATCGCCCCCAGCTAACCCCCAAGGATGAGCAGAACGCCCGCATCGCCGAGCGTGAAAAATACCTCGCTTTTCTCGACGCTACCTTTCAGCTTCGTCAGGCCCAGATATCCCTTATGCGCCAGACCGGCCAGCTTATCCCGTGGCTCCGCACTGTCGCCACCCCCACTTTCGTTCCCATCCCGTCCAACAAATAAGCGCGAACCTCACCCGGCACCCACGCTTCTACATACAACCCGCAGGCACAAACCTGTAACCGAATGGTAAAATTTAGGCACACTCATGAACATCAAGCCGCTCAAAACTCTCTTGCTCAATCCGCCTTCTTTCGAAAATTTCGATGGGGGCGCTGGCTCCCGCTGGCCCGCCGTCCGTGAAATCGAGTCCTACTGGTACCCCGTCTGGCTCGCCTATCCCGCCGGCCTGTTGGAAGGCTCACGCCTCCTTGACGCCCCGCCGCACCACGTTTCCGCCGCGGAAACCATTGAAATCGCCAAGTCCTACGAATTCCTGGTCCTCTTCACCTCCACCGTGGGCTGGTCCAGCGATCACGGCCTGGCCCAGGCCATCAAGCAGGCCAACCCCTCCATCAAGATCACCTTCGTCGGCCCGCCCGTCACCACAGACCCAGACCGTGCCCTCGACGAGTGCTCCGCCATCGACTTCGTCTGCCGCCGCGAGTTCGACTTCTCCGTCGTAGAATTCGCCAACCGCAAACCGCTCGACGAAATCCTCGGCATCTCCTACCGCATGCCGGACGGCACCCACCAGCACAATCCAGACCGTCCCCAGGTCGAAAAACTCGACAAGCCCGACATGCCCTGGGCCACCGAGATCTACGCCCGTGACATGGACGTCACCAAGTACAACGTCCCCTTCCTCCTCCACCCCTACGTCTCCCTCTACAGCACACGTGGCTGCCCCGCTCAATGCACCTTCTGCCTCTGGCCCCAGACCCTTTCCGGCCACGCCTGGCGCAAGCGCTCCACAGATGACGTAGCCGCTGAAATGGCCAACGCCAAAAAGCTCTTCCCCCACGTCAAAGAGTTCTTCTTTGACGATGACACCTTCAACATCCAGAAAGAGCGCACCATCGAGCTCTGCGCCAAGCTCAAACCGCTAGGCCTCACCTGGTCCTGCACCTCGCGCGTCACCACCCACCGCGACACCCTCAAGGCCATGAAGGATGCCGGCTGCCGCCTCCTCATCGTAGGCTTCGAGTCCGGCGACCCCCAGATCCTCAAAAACATCAAGAAGGGTGCCACCGTCGAGCGCGCCCGCGAGTTCGTCAAGGACTGCCACGACCTCGGACTCATCATCCACGCCGACTTCATCCTCGGCCTCCCCGGTGAGACCCGCCAGTCTATCCGCAACACCATCGACTTCGCCAAAACCCTCGACTGCGAGACCATCCAAGTCTCCATCGCCCACGCCTACCCCGGCACCGAGTTCTACGAATTCGCGGAAAAGGGCGGCTTCATCACTAACCACAAAATGGACGACGACCACGGCCACCAGATGGCCCACATCGAGTACCCCGGCCTCCCCGTCGAGTACGTCATGGAAATGGTTCACCGCTTCTACGACGAGTACTACTTCCGCCCCAAGGCCGCCTTCCGCGTAGTCTGGAAAGCCATCGTCAACCGCGACGTCCCCCGTCTCTACGTAGAAGCCAAGTCCTTCATGAAGCTACGCTCCCAGCGCAACAAGGCGAGCCGCAAAATGAAGGAAGAAAACGCCCTCAAGCAGCAGGAATCCGTCTCCATGAACGCATAACCTGCACCAAAGAGGCCGGCACGGACACTCGTGCCGGCCTCTTTTTTCACCGGTTCTCGCCCGCATGATTGGCACTCAAGCTAAGCATCTGTCCCAATGGCCGCTTCACTCGCCTCGCATGCTGCATTCCGGAAGCCCCAAGGCCATGACTCACAAGCTCACGCCCAAACAATACGGCACCCTCCTCGCAGTCGTCTTCACCGCCTCCTTCGGTGACGCGCTACTCTCCCGGGGCATGGCCCAGGTCGGCCCGGTCGACTTCCACCACCTATCCCTTCTCCTCCACGCCCTGCTCAATCTCAACGTTGTCTGTGGCATCGTCCTCCTCATCGGCTTCTTCGCCACATACACCGCCGCGCTCTCCTGGGCCGATCTCACCTTCGTCATGCCCGCCACCGCGTTCGGCAACGTCCTCATCGCCCTCATCGCGCGCTTCTGGCTCCACGAGCCCATTTCCCTCTCCCGCTGGCTCGGCATCCTGCTCATCACCTCCGCTGTCGGCTTCGTCGCCAACCGGCCCGCCCGCACCTCACTCGAAATCAACCCGGAGCTCCCCATCACCGAGTCCGGCGTGGCGGTCTAAGTGCTACCCGCGCACCCCACCTCCCCCCTCGTCGCCTGGTCCGCCATCGCTTTCGTAGCCGCCCTCGCCATCGCCGGCGAGGTCCTCATCGCCTCAGCCATGCGTAAAATCGGCGATCTCGATCTCGTCCGCGCCCGCCACGGCCTCCTCGGCGCCACCCGCACCGTCCTGGCCAGCCCCACCTTCCTCGCCGGAGCCCTCTGCATGGCGCTCAACTTCTTCGCCATGCTCTACACCCTGTCCCGCGTCGACCTCTCCCTCGCCGCCCCCGGCATCGCCTCATTCAATTACGTCGGCAACGCCGTCGCAGCCCGCCTCTTCCTCCGCGAAGACGTAGACCGCCGCCGCTGGCTAGCCGTCCTCTTCGTAGCCGTAGGCGTCTTCCTCTTGGCCCGCTAGAATCTCCAACCCATTCCGCCGTCATTCTGGCGAAGCCAGAATCTCAGTATTTGCTTTTGCCGTTGCGCTTGTTTACCCCTACACAAACCCCAAATTACTCGAAGCAAAGCTCCCAATATTCGGAAACACCGCCGAGAGCTGCGAAGCACTCACCCCGAACCACTGCGCCAGCGTCCCCGCATACTGCACGCTAGCCGTAGTAGGCACCCACCGCCCATTACTCCCCGAGTCATCCGGCCCATTCAGCGTCAAGTTCGGAAACGTCCCATACATCTTCCCACCCTTCACCGCCCCACCCACCACAATATGGTGCGACCCCCAAGCATGGTCGCTCCCCGTATTCGTATTCGGCTGAAACGTCCGGCTGAAGTCCGACATCGTAAACGTAGTCACACTGTTAGCCACATTCAACTCCTGCGTAGCCTGGTAAAACGCCGCAATCGCCGGCGAAATCCCCGCCAGCAGCGCTCCCTGCAGCGCCACCTGGTCAGAGTGCGTATCGAAATTCCCAATCCCCGCAAAGAAAATCTGTCGCGATACCCCCAGCGCCGCCCGCACCTGAATAATCTGCGCAATCTGCTTCAACTGCGCGCCCAGCCCGTTAGCCGGAAACACCGTCTGCAACGGGCTCACACTCTGCACCGCATCGCTCAACGTCTTCGCATACGCATAGGCATTGGTCGTGATCTGGTTATCCGCCGTCACCAGGCTCAACCCCGAGCTGAAGCTGAGCAGAGCCTGCGCCGTAGCTTGCTGCGCCGCGCATTCCGTCGTCCCTTCGCTGCAGCTTGCACCGCCCACATTCCCCGGCGTCACGCTCACCGGCGTACTCGCCGCGCCATTGCAAAACAGCGTATCGCCCGCCACCGACGTGATCATCGGGATCTTTCCATTCGGGTTCGCGCTCGCCGTCAGCGTATCCGCAATCCGCCCCGCCCAACCCGTCGGCACCGTCCCACTCTGCGCCGCGTTCTGCCACTCCAGTTGCTGGTCCGTATGCGAAAACAAATTCGTCGGCACCGTCGTCCCCGCAAGGTATTGAGCCCGCGTCGTCGGCTCGATCAGCGTCCCCACGTTCGTCACCAGCGCCGCATGGTTGCTGTTGAACAGCGTCTGAATATCCGGCAGATTCCCATTCAGCGCAAAGTTTGAAGAGCTCCCCCCAAGCTGCAGCAACTGGCTCTGCGGTATCGCCAGTGGCCCCCGCACCGCCGAGTAATTCGCATACCCTGAAGCGTCGAACTGCACCAGCATATTGTTCGCGTCGTTCCCGCCATAAAGAAACACGCAAACCAGCGCCTTGTAATCCGTCGTCGTCTGCGCCAGCGAGTTCAACAATCCAAACGGCCGCAACCCCGCCGCATTCCCCGCCGCCGCCAACGATGCATACTTGATAAAACTCCGCCGATTCGTCGCCATACTCGCCCCCTCAAATTCATTCCACTTCCAAGCCGTCATTCTGGCGAAGCCAGAATCTCAGTATTGGTCTTTGCCGTCGCGGCCCATGCCACTAATGCAAAATCTTGTATTGCGTAGAAGTAATCACCAGGTAAGTCGCCACTCTCACCCGCTGTGCCATATCCGTCAAAGTACTAATGTGATTCACAATAGCAGTCCGCATATTCGTAGGCATCTGCCCATGCATAAACATAGTACCCAGCGCATCCACTAAGTTCCCCGGGTTGGAAGCCATCATCCCCAAAGCACTTGTAGCCGCAAGGTTAGTCGTACTAAATCCGGAAATCGAGTTATACACCAGCGAGTTAGCCAGAGTAAGTCGCAACGTAGCACTCGCCGTATTCTCGATCCCAAACTCCGGCGCATTCACCCCAGTTCCCGGAATTACATACTCCGGCGGAAAGAAATTAAACACACTAGCCGATTCATAAGGCCGCTGCCCCAGCGCACCCGAGTAGTTACCCAACGTCGAATAGTTCCCCTGCGGATCCGTATTCACATAACCCAGCGCCCGCGTAACATTCGTCATATAAAGGATCGGCTCCCGCAGATGCCCACCATCCTGAGTAGCATCCGTATCTCCTGCACGCGCCTCCGTATCCAGCAAGATAGCCCGCACCACAGCCTTCATATCGCCACGAACACCTGACCCGTTATTCGCAAACACCGCAGCCACCCGTCCCACATAAGCAGGACTCGGATTACTAGCCACCAGGTGCTGAATCAACTGCCTGCAAACAAACGGACCCACGTTTGCATGCGCAAAAATATTAGCCAGCGCACCCTGCAGGTCAGACTGCGCCGTCTGCCCCGCCGCCAGCGTAGTCCCATTCAGCAGCGTCTTCGCCGTCGTATCATGGTAAGCCTGCACAGCCTGCATCGGATAATCAAACGCCGCGGAATTAGTCGGGAACTTGGTCGGTGCCACACCCCCCGCACCGGACATCGTCCAACCCGTATAAGCCCGCGCAAACGCCTGCACCTGCGCTTCCGTGTAAGTCGGTATCGGGTTACCCGAACCATCCAGCTGCAACGTCCCATCCTGATTTAATTCGTTCAAACCTATCGTAAAGAGCTGCATCAATTCCCGCGGATAATTCTCATTCGCTATCTGCCCATCCGCAGGCTTGCCGCTGTTCATCATATTCAAGTAACTCCCCATCGCCGTAGAGAGAGTTACATCTTTCATAATGGTCAGAAAATTCCCAAACGCATCCGTAGCTAACAAGTTGTTATAAGGAATAATTTCGTAGGGAGTATCCGAGTTACTCGAAACGACAAACATCTCACTCAAAGCCATCGCCACCCGCTGCCGCAGCTGGTCGTTGCCCGTTATAGCAACCCGCCACCACTCACTCTCTTCACAAGGCTTCGGTGCATTCGCACAGTAAGCCGGAGGAGGGCTTGCAATATCCGGTATCAACGTCGCCGCCGTCCCAAACTGTTCCGTCAGGTAGCCATCCAAGCCCACGCTTTGCACATGCTGAATGTCTGTAAGCGTAGGCCCAAACGTAGCCTGGTCCAGCAGTCGTGCGGCAGCCGTCACCGTCACCTTCGCCACCGTGATCACCACGTTCGAGGTCACCGAAGTCGATGGCCCCGGCGCCGGGTTCATCACATCCACCGCAACGCTCGCCGTACCAGCAGTAACCGGCACCGTAGCCTGCAGCTCGCTGGCAGATACATAGGTAGTCGTCACCGAGCTCCCACCCACCTGGATCGCCGCCCCCTGCACAAAGCTCGAACCCAGCACGTCCAACACGTAATTCGTAGACGGCCCCGTCTGTGTTGCCGCCGCGCTCGTCAGCACCGGCACCGGGTTCCAGATTGCCTCGGTCAAACTGCCTGACACACTTGAAGAAACCTGGCTCACCGCCGTAACACTCACCGTCCCCCCACTCGGAATCGCCACCGGCGCCGTAAACAATCCACCCGTACTGATCGTTCCCGTAGCCGCCCCGCCCCCCGTCACCCCGTTTACCTGCCACGTCACTGCGGTATTCGTCGTATTTGCCACCGTAGCCGCAAACTGCGTCGTTGAACCCAGACGCGTAGAAACTGATCCCCCCACCGTCACCGTCACTGCCGCAGGAGTGGTCGGCGCCGAACTCCCCGTCTTGAACCCACCACTGGAGCACCCAGCCCCCAGCAAACATCCACCCAGCAACACCGCTACGCCCGCCTGCCTCAGCATTCCCATCAGAACCCTCCGCCGCCATACCGCACTACGGTATATCGGCAACCTCTGCACTCTATCCAATCGTGCTAACGGAAGGACACAAAATAAGTCGCGTACCATGCAACTCTTTTCCAGCAATTACGTCCAAGCCCAACTTACCGCCGCGCCCTACTCCCGAGCCAGCAACCCCATCACCCCCGTAGCCTCCAGCTCCCCAGCCATAAATCTGTCTCTCTCCCCCACCACCTCACCCGCCGCCAGCCGTCCACTCCGCGCCGCCCCTTCCATCGTCGAAGGCCAATCCGTACGCGTCCAATCCCCCGCCAGGTATAGTCCCTTGATCCCCGTAGCCTGCCCCGGCCGATACGCATCCAACCCCGGCGTCACCGAAAACGTAGCCCTCGCCTCCTTCAAAACCGCACTCTTCAGCACCCTGGCTTCGCGGCAAGCCGGAAAAAACCGTTCCATCTCCGCCAAAGCCCCCGCCAGCACTTCCCCCCGCGGCTTCACCAGGTCCTCCCGTGACCCTGCAATAATCACCTCCACATAGCTCCCCACCCCGCCATCCCCCCGTATCACCGACTTGTGAAAGAACCATTGAATCGTCGTATCCAGCAGCCACGCATGCGGCAAATCCGTAATCACCCGGTCATACCATAGCAAAATCGATATAAACGGCGCATGCACAAACCGCCCGATCTTCCCCATCAGGTCCTGCCGGACCGCCTCTTCCCGCACCGTCATCCCACCCAGCAGCTTGCTCGCCTGCTCAAACGGCACCGCCAGCACCACCTCCTCCGCCACCTGCTCCCCCCCACCCGTCCTGACCCCCCAGCCACCCTCCCGCTGTTCCAGCCCCGCCACCCCACACCCCAGCTCCACCCGCCCACCCTTCTGCTCGATCGCCCCCGCCACCGCCCCATAGAACTCACTCAACGGAACCGTAGGAATTCCCAGCCTCCCCCCCGTCCGAGTCTTCAAAAACAGCTCATAGAAAACCTTCCCCGCATATTTCATGGAGCAGTTCGCCGCCGAATCATTCAACGTAGCCAGCACCAGCGGCTCCCAGAAATGCCTCACCGCACCCGCCGTCTGCCCACTGCGCCCGTACCACTGCGCCACCGACTCCTCATCCCGACCCACATTTCCCAGCATAAACTCCGCCAGCCCCCGCGCGATCCCAACCTTATCCGCCACCGAAAGCATCTTCGCCCGCGCAAAGCTCCCCGCATACTGCATCGGCGCCGGCAGCGGCCCCATCGCAAACTCACTCGCCCTCACCGGCCGTTCCTCGGTAGCCGCCTCCAGAAACGTCTGCCCGTCATACCAGGCAATCTTCCCTCCCAGCCCCGCCTCATCACACATCTCGATCAAATTCGTACAGCACCCCAGCAACACATGCTGCGAGTCCACCACCTCCCCCAGCGCCGGATGCTCATACGAGTAAGCCCGCCCCCCCACAAATCCTCGCCGCTCCAGCAGCGTCACATCCTTCCCGGCTCCCGCCAATGCACTAGCCGCCGCCAACCCCGCCACTCCCGCCCCCACCACGATCACGCTCACAGCCACCTCTCCTTCACCGCCATCCCCGCACCCCGCAGCAACACACCCACCTTCTCCCCCGTAGGCACACTCGCCCTGGTTCCGAACACATCCCCATCCAAACCCTCCACCCGCCCCAGCAGCCGCTCATAAATCTCCACCATCACCCACAGCGCCGCCCGGCTATCCTTATCGATCAGCGGCAACAACTCCCCAGCCGCCTTATAGTACCCCCTCGCCACCCCAGCCAGCTCCTTCACCACCCCCCGCACCCCCGCCGGCGTCGACGTCCCCCCCGCCAACCCCAGCACCTCCCCCACACCAACTCCATGCGCCGCCAGCAAATCCGCCGGAAGATACACCCGTCCCCTCTCCGCATCTTCCTTCACATCGCGCAGAATATTCGTCAACTGAAACGCAATCCCCGTCTTCTCCGCCAGCAGCTCCGCCGCCTTATCGCGATACCCAAACACCCGTATCGAAGTCAGCCCCACCACACTAGCCACCAGATAACAGTACCGATAAAGCTCCCCAAAATCCGCAAACTCCGTCACCCCATCCAGGTCCATCGAGGTCCCCTGCACCAGTTCCCCCAGCAGCTCGTCAGAAATCCCAAACCGATCCTGAGTATCCCGAACCGCCACAAAAACCGCATCTTCCCGACCACCGCGCCACTCCCCCAGCCAAGCCGCCATCGCCTCCCGCCGCGCCGCCACCGTCATCGATTCATCATCCGCCAGATCATCCGCCCGCCGCATAAACGCATACACCGCACACATCGCATCGCTCTTCGCCCGCGGCAGCACTCTGAACGACCAATAAAAATTTTTCGCCTCCTTCTTCGCCACCTCCCGGCAAAACCCATAAGCCTCCGCAACCGTCATCCCCGATCCCCCTTCGGCGCCAGCCCACCCCAGAGCTTTCCTGCCAGCGCCCCCGTTAGCAGCTTCATCTTCGTCACCTTGCTCACACTCGGCCGCTTCGCCAGCACGTCATAATCCTGCCGCACGATTCCATCCAGCGCCGCCCGCCCCCCCTGCTCGAACAGCCGCAGCGTCACCGCCAACTCCCGATCCACCAGCGCACTCACCCTTGCGCCCTCCCTCAGCATTTTCAACGCATCGTCCACCAGCGACGCCATCATCCGCCGAAACTCCCGCGTAAACCGCCGCCCCGCGATATCCTCCTCCGTCACCCCATACTTCACCATCCGATCCGCCGGCAGATACCGCCGTCCCCGCTCCCAGTCCTCCACCACATCCTGCCAGAAGTTCGCCAGCTGCAGCCCCGTACAGACCAAATCGGAAAGCCGCGCCCGCTCCTCATCCCGATACCCCGAAACCCAAAGCACCATCCGCCCCACCGGGTTAGCCGAGTACCGCGAATACTCCAGCAAGCTCTCCATCGACTCATGCTTCGTCACCACCTGGTCCATCTCAAACGCCGTAATCAAATCCCCAAACAACCCCTGCGGCACCCCCGTAGCCTCAACCGTAGCCCGCAGCGCCACAAACACCGGATGAACCGACTCCTCCGGCCGCTCATAGCACTCCTCCAGCATCCCCCGCCACTCCCCCAGCAGCCGCGTAGCTGTAGCCGTATCCGCCACCTCATCGCCCAAATCATCCGCCACCCGGCTGAACGCGTAGATACTCTCAAAATAAGGCCTGATCCGCTTCGGCAAAAACCAAGTAGCCACATGAAAATTCTCATAGTGACTCGTAGCCAGCCGCCGGCACCACGCCTGCGCCTCCTCGAGCGACGGCCTCACCGCCGGCATCGCATACTCCGCCGGAGCCCCCTCCAACACCGTAGTCACCAAGCCCGCACCACCGTCTTCACCCCGCCCGACCGCGTCATCATCCCCGCAAAAACCCCCGGCACCTCCTCCAGCCCAGCCTCCCCCGTCAAAAACGCCCCACAATCAAACCGCCCTGAAGCGATCAACCCAAACGCCGTCCGGCAAGTCCCCGGCGTATGGTGAAAGCTGGCCTTCAACGTAATATCCCCATAGTGCAGCCGATTCGTATCAAGCCCCACCACCGTCCCACTCGGCGGCCCCGCAAAAAAATTCACCACCCCACCCTTCCTCACCATCCCCACCGCCTGCTCCCACGCCGCAGCCACCCCCACCGCCTCCACCACCACATCTGCCCCGCGTCCCCCATCCCGCACCTCCTCCACCACCCGGTCCGACGTCATCACCACCCTCTCCGCCCCCAGCCCCCGAGCCGCCACCGCCTGATCCTCCCGCTTCACCACCGCCGTCACCCGCACCCCGGCCAGCGCCGCCGCATGCACAAACATCAGCCCAATCGGCCCCGCCCCAATCACCACCAGACTCTCCCCCGCCCGCACGCCGGATTCCTCCATCCCCCGCACCACGCACGCCAGCGGCTCCGTCAAAGCCGCATGCGCCATCGCCACTTCCCCCGGCACCCGCAGCATATTCTTCTCGACAATCCGCGCCGGCACCCGAATAAACTCCGCATAAGCCCCATTGTTGAACAGCAGATCCTCACACAAATTCTCCTGCCCCTTCCCACACCAGAAGCAAACCCCGCAAGGAGCCGAGTTCATCGGCAACACCCGATCCCCCACCGCAAACCCCTCCACTCCCGCGCCAACCGCCTCGACAACCCCCGCCACCTCATGCCCAAACAGCATCGGCGGCGTCAGCATCGCCGCATGATACCCCCGCTTATAAACCTTCAGATCCGTCCCGCAAGTCAGCGCCGCCTCCACCCGCACCACCACCTCTCCCGCGTCCGCCACTGGCATCGCCACCTGCTCCACCCGCAGGTCTTCCTTGCCATACAAAACCGCCGCCTTCATCGTCGCACTCATCTCCTCTATCTTCTCACCAACCTCCGCAGCCGAAACCGTCCTGCTTGCATCTGATAAAGTGAGCCTACAACCAATGCCCCTTGCCTCCCTCGCAAAGAACACCATCGCGTCTGTCCAGGATTACTCCATCCTCGCCGGCCGCTCCTTTGCCAACCTCTTTTCCCCCCCCATCTATTGGGCCGACATCTTCACCCAGATGGATTCCATCGGCATCGGCTCCCTGCCCATCGTCATCCTCTCCGGCTTCTTCACCGGCTGCGTCCTGGCCCTCCAAAGCGCCACCGCCCTGCAACAATTCGGCTCCGTCTCCCTCACCGGCTCGCTCGTAGCCCTCTCCATGGTCAAGGAACTCGGCCCCGTCCTCACCGGCCTCATGGTCTCCGGCCGCAACGCCTCCGGCATGGCCTCAGAGCTCGGCTCCATGAAGGTCACCGAGCAGATCGACGCCATGCGCGCCCTCGGCACCGACCCCATCCGCAAGCTCGTCACTCCCCGCGTCGTCGCCACCATCTTCATGCTCTTCTTCCTCACCATCATCTCGGACGCCGTAGGCATCGCCGGCGGCGCCCTCATCTCCACCACCATCCTCGGCCTCGGCCTCAACTCCTACCTCCACACCTCCTACCAGTCTCTGGCCTATGGCGACGTCGTCCAGGGCATGGTCAAACCTCTTTTCTCCGGCTTCATCATCGCCACCGTAGGCTGCTACTTCGGCATGAAGACCACCGGAGGCACCCAGGGCGTCGGCAAAGCCACCACCCAGGCCGTCGTCTACTCTTCCGTCTTCCTCATCATCGTAGACTTCCTCGTAAGCCGCCTCATGATCGGCCTCTTCGGCCGCTAGCCACTTTTCGGATTAGCGTGGGGCTTCAGCCCCATGAAGTAGCGTCACAGATACAGTGGGCTTTAGCCCCGGGCCTTCGCCAATGCCAGAACCCACCAAACCCGAGCCCCCCCAAGAATCCGGCCCCGTAGTCGTCTTCAAAGACGTCTCCATCCACTTTGAAGACAAGACCATCCTCGACAACATTTCCTTCCAGGTAGACCGCGGCCAGACCCTCGTCATCCTCGGCCCCGCCGGCACCGGCAAATCCGTCCTCATGAAGCTCGCCAACGGCCTCCTCAAGCCAGACTCCGGCACCATCCTCGTCTTCGGCCAGAACGTCGCCACCATGCCCGAGCGCGACCTCTACAAGCTCCGCCAGCGCATCGGCATGGTCTTCCAGGAGTCCGCCCTCTTCGACTCCATGAACGTGGAAGACAACGTAGCCTACCGCCTCAACACAGACGGCATGCCCCCGGCCGAATCCCACAAAAAAGTAGAAGAGATCCTCAACTTCGTCTCCCTCCCCACCGCCATCACCAAGTTCCCCTCCGAGCTCTCCGGCGGCATGCGGCGCCGCGTCTCCATCGCCCGCGCCATCATCACCAATCCCGACCTCATCCTCTACGACTCCCCCACCGGCGGCCTCGACCCCATCACCTCCACCACCATCATCGAGCTCGTCGTCAAGCAGCGCGACGTCTCCCACACCACCTCTCTCCTCATCACCCACCGCCTCCAAGACGCCTTCACCCTTGCCACCAACCGCTGGGACCCCGAAGAAGAAAAAATGAAACTCATCCCCAACGGCGGCATAGACGACAGCACCCGCTTCCTGGTCCTCAACGAAGGCCACATCCTCTACAACGGCGACACCCACGGCCTGGTCCACTCCCAGGACCCCTGGCTCAAGCAATACCTCGCCTAACCACCCATCCATCGCCCCATCCCCTCATCGCCCACCCATCCATCGCCCCAACCACCCATTGCCCCAACCACCCATCGCCCAACCGACGCCGTTATTCTGAGCGAAGCGAAGAATCTCCGTATTTCGCTTTTGCTGTTGCCTGTTCTTGCCGTTGCCTGTTCTTGCCGTTGTCTCCCCCTACCCCTCCCACTCCTTGAACGTCTTCCGCGGCAAATTCAAAAAAGCCCCCCGCGTCTTCACATAAGCCCCCTGCCCATTCATCCGCCCCACCGCATGCATTTCCTCCGCCTTGATGTAAGGCCCCTTCAAGTCGACAAACCCATCCCGCACATACATCGCCACCACCCTGCCCAGCAGTATCCGCGACTCCCCCACCTCAATCGTCTGGTACTCCACGCACTCCAGCGCCGCCGACGCCTGCGCAATGCGCGGCGTCTTCACCAGCGTCGAAGCCACCGTCTCAAACCCTGCCTTCTCCACCTCGCTCACCCCCGCCGGAAAATCCACCGCGCAAACATTCATCCCCTCCATGATGTCCTCGGTCACCACATTCACCACAAACTCACCCATCCGCCGGATATTCCGCGCCGTATCCTTCACCGATCCCGGCTTCTCCGCCACTCCCAGCCCCACAATCGGCGGCTCGATACAAAGATAGTTGTAAGCGCTATACGGCGCGGCATTCACCCCACCATCTTCATTCAGCGACGTCACCAGCGCAATCGGCCGCGGAGCCACCAACCCGATCAGCAGGTTATAAACTACCCGTTTCTCCAAACCTTCAATCGTATATTCCATCCCACCACCCTATTTCCCGGCCCACCCCCCTGTAAACCCCAGCGCCCCTCAAGCAGACCTAACCCTAATCGAATGAATATTTTGCCTCAAAACGCCCAGGGGGGACCCGACCCTCGATTCCCCTACCCCAAAGCCTTCCGTATCACCCCCAGCACGATCGCCCACCCCCTGCTTTCCGGGTCCACCACGTCGAAATGGTCCGCCCCCTGGATCATCTCCACCACCACAGCCTCCCCCATCCTCTTCCCCCGCTCCGCCCACCGCGCCGGCAGCCCCGGCGGAATCTGATCGTCCTCGGTCCCCTGCACCAGCCACTGTGCCACGTTCAGCGGCACCAGCTCCCCCGGATCCCCAGCCTTGTACCGATCCGGCACATCCCCCGGTGCCCCACCCATAAAAGTCTCCACCTCCCGCTTGTCATGCGCAAACCCGAACCACCCCGCCAGATCGATCGTAAGCCGCAAATCCACCGCCCCAGCAAGCCCCACGACTCCCCGAATCGCAGCCCGCCCCCGCAGCCTCGCCAGCACCCCCGTCTCCGGCATATGCGGCCGCCCCGCCAGCCAGAAAGCCAGCTGCCCCCCCGCCGAGTGCCCCGCCACCACCACCCGAAACAAGTCCAGCTTATAGCTCTTCCCCAGCACCTGCAGATAATCGAACCCCGCCGCCACATCCTCAAACGTCCCCGGCCAACCCCCACCCCCATCCCCCACCCGCCGATATTCCAGCGACCACACCGCCACCCCCACCTTCTTCAGCGCCTCACAAAAAAATCCCCCATACTCCAGCCCATAAGCCGCCTTCCACCACCCTCCATGCACAAACACCACCACCGGCAGCTTCTCCCCAGCCGGCACCCAGAGATCCCCAAACTGTAAATCCAAAGCCCCATACTTCACCCGGTGATCGGCCTTCGGCGGAACCCGCGAAAGCAGGTCTTCGCCCACTACTTTTTCACCGGCGCGTCCGGCGGCAGCGTCACGATCACCTCACCCGGCCGCGTGTAATGCAGTTCCTCCCGCGCCTGGTGCTCGATCGCGTTCGGATCCGTCTGCAGCCGGTCCACATGCCCGCGCAGCTGCTCGTTCTCCCGTTCCAGCGTCTTTACCTGCACTTCCAGCGCCTTCGCATCCTGCTTCTTCTGCTCGTAGGCTGTCAGCCCGTTATGCCCGAACATCACATGAAACCCCACCCCCACAGCAAGCACTCCCGCCGCGACCGTAGCCACCCGCCGGCCCTGCCCAAAAGCCTTCCCCCGCAACTCGCCCACCTGCTGCATCACTCCGAATTTGCGCCCAAACAAGTCCATACCCCCAGTCAATATCCCCTGGCCCCTCATCGTCAACTCTAATCTCCCTCTGAACCAAACAAACCATCATTCCCCAAATCACCCCGCACCTTGGTATCCTTAGCAAGCCGTACAAGTCATGCGAATCCTCGTCATCATCGCCGTCCTCTGCTTTCTCACGCTCGCCTGGGCCACCCTCGCCATCGCCCGGCACATCCGCCGCACCACCACACCCCTTCCCGCCGCGCCGTCCGCTCCCCTCGCCTTGGTGCCGGCTCTGTCCCCCGACCACACCCGCACCCATCGTTACGCCACCCAGGACCGTCACGACCGGACCTACGCCTCACCCGATTCCGGCAACCTCAAGGACCCCGGCGCCCGCGCCCACACCCGGCCCCGCCGCACCAAATCCAAACCCTAAGGAACCACACCATGTCGACTCAAACCGCAACCCTTACCGCCCCCATCACCCCCTTCACCCAGACCATCCCCGGCCGTATCACCCTCGCCGTCGGTGCCAGCCTTTTCGTCGCCGCCGCCGCGCACCTCTCCTTCCCCATACCCTACACCCCCGTCCCCCTCACCCTGTCCGACCTCGCCGTCCTCCTCGTCGGCCTCACCCTGGGTCCCACAACCGCCTTCGCCGCCCTCTGCCTCTACCTGTTGGAAGGCGTCTCAGGCCTCCCCGTCTTCTCCGCCGGCAACTATCCTGACCTCGCTCACCGCTTCCTCGTCACCGGCGGCTACCTCATCAGCTATCCCTTCGCCGCCGCTCTCGCCGGCTTCCTGCGTAGACGAACCACCTTCGCCCCCACGCTCCTGGCCGCCGCCATCGCCAGCGCTTTCCTCATGACCTGCGGCGTAGTCTGGCTCGCCGTCTCGCTCCACCTCACCCCCGCCGTCGCCTTCGCCAAGGGCGCTCTCCCCTTCCTCCCCGGCCAGGCCATCAAGGTCCTCTCCGCCGCCGGCATCGCCACCGCAGCCACCCGACTCCGTAAATCCTGACTCAAAACTCCAGCCCGTGCATCGCGCCAAAGCGTCCCGGCATCCGACGCTTAGTGACCACACGTTCAATAAAGTTCCACCCGAAGGACTGTTACCCGCAATGAGCACCCAGGAAATCAGCATCGCCCACTCCCCAGATTCAGACGACGCCTTCATGTTCTACGGCCTCGCCACCCGAAAGATCCAGGTCCCCGGCTACAAATTCACCCACCAGCTCGTAGACGTCGAAACCCTCAACCACCGCGCCATCGCTGACGCCCCTTATGACGTCACCGCCATCTCTTTCCACGCCTATCCTTTCCTCCAGCAAACCTACGCCCTCATGAACGCCGGCAGTTCGCTTGGCGAAGGTTACGGCCCCCTCCTCGTCTCCACCCGAAAATACACCGCCGACGAAATCCCTAAACTCCGCATCGCCATCCCCGGCACCCTCACCACCGCCTACCTCACCCTCAAGCTCTTCTGCCCCACCCTCCAAACCACCGTCGTCGACTTCGACAAAATCATTCCCGCAGTAGTCTCCGGCGAATTCGACGCCGGCCTCCTCATCCACGAGGGCCAGCTCACCTACGCCCATGACGGCCTCCAGAAGATCCTCGACCTCGGCCAATGGTGGCGCACCACAACCAACCTCCCCCTGCCCCTCGGCGGCAACGCCATCCGCCGCTCCCTGGGCCCCGACGTCATGCTCACCACCGCTCACGCCGTCCGTGATTCCATCCAGCACGCCCTCGACCACCGCGACCAGGCCCTCGATTACGCCATGCAATTCGCCCGCGACCTCGACCCCGCCCTCGCCAGCCGCTACGTCGGCATGTACGTCAACGACCGCACCATCGACCTCGGCGAAGACGGCCGTCAGGCCATCCGCCTCATCCTCCAGATGGGCTACGAGCGCGGCATCATCCCCATCCAGTCCCACTGCGACTTCATCGGCTAACCCCCACCCCTCAACATCACATACCCGGGAACGTATCGGGTACCCCATCTCAAGCGGGCTTCATCGATTGAGGTGGGGTTACTCCTCTACCAGTCTTGACACTGGAGTATGGGGTGCCCCAGGCCACGCGGCCTCACCGCGTGACCTGGGGTTGTTCACTTTCCGGCACCTCACATCTCCAGCACAATCTTCCCGAAGTGCCCACCATTCTGCATCTCCTGCAAAGCCGCCCCCGCCTCCGCAAACGGATACACCCTATCCACCACGGGCTTAATCCCAGCAACCCGCATCCCCGCCACCAGCCGCTCATACATCCCGCGGCTACCCACATAAACCCCATCAAGGTAAATCGATTTCGCCAGCACCGGCAGCACATCCACCCCCGCACCCGGTTCCGAAAGCACCCCAATCAAATAAACATGCCCGCCAGCCCGCACCGCCTTCAGCGACTTCGGCAAAGTTCCTGCCCCGCCAACCTCCACCACATGATCCACCCCCCGCTTCCCGGTCAGCCGCAGCACTTCCTTATCCCAATCCGGCGTCGTCCGGTAATTGATCATTTCATCCGCCCCCGTCGCCTTTCCCCGCGCCAGTTTCTCATCGCTTGAACTCGTCAGGATCACTCGCGCTCCATGCGCCTTCGCAATCTGCAGCCCGAACATCGAAACCCCACCCGTCCCCAGAATCAAAACCGACTCGCCCGCTCGCAGCTTACCTTTCTCCACCAGCCCATTCCACGCCGTCACTGCCGCGCATGGAAGCGTGGCCGCCTCCGCATCTGTCAGAAACTCAGGCACATGAATGATGCCTCGCTCGCCAAAATTCCTCACCGTACAGAACACCCCATCAATTGATCCACCCAGCGCACTAGCACCCGTCTCCGGCCGGATTTCCCCATCTTCCCAGTCCTGAAAAAACAGACTCGTCACCCGGTCACCCACCTTGAACCGCGTCACCTGCTCCCCCACCGCAGTCACCACCCCCGCGGCGTCGGAACCAATCACCCTTGGCAACACCATCCTCGGGTTATACGTCCCCATCACCGTCATCAGGTCCCGATAGTTCAAAGAAGCCGCCCGCAGCTCCACCTGCACCTCCGTCGGCCCCGGCGCCGCCACCTCAACCTCCACCACTTTCAACCCATCCAGCCCAAAACCCTCTAAACGCAACGCCTTCGAAGTAACCATCCCAGCATCCTACGCACTCCAGCCGATTCCCACCACCCCAAACCCTGTGTTATTCTCAGAGAGTTGCGGTTGAGCCAAAAGGTTCCCACACACAACGGACGCGTAGCTCAACTGGCAGAGCATTCGACTCTTAATCGACTGGTTGTAGGTTCGATTCCTACCGCGTCCACCATTCAAACACTCTCTCGATTAGACCCAAATCGTCACAGACCCGAACACCCTAGCAATTCCGAGCGAGTAGCATCTCCGCATTTCGATTCTGCTATTACGTGTTTCCGCTCTATACGTTCACCCACTTTCCTCGAACCTGCACTGCAAAGCAAAATGCACGAGTCTTTGTGCGTTTGCGCATCCACATACGAATAGGCGAAGATAAGGCGAAGAAACACATGCCTTCAGCCGCCCATCTCCGCCACCAGATCCAAACCGCGCTCGCCCACAAGGCGCCCTCCGCACTCACCCCGGCGGTGCGCCTCGTGCAGCCGGGCGTACCAACCGGCGTACAGGTTGTCGACCAACTGCTCGAAGGTGGCTTCCCCGCCGGCACCATCAGCGAACTCACCGGCCCCAACTGCTCCGGCAGGATCTCCCTCGCCATGGCATTCGTAGCCGGCCAGACACACAAGCGACAGGTCTGTGCCTGGGTAGATGCCAGTGATGAATTCGACCCAGCCTCGGCCCTCGCCAGCGGTGTCGATCTGGAACGTCTGCTTTGGGTACGCTGTGGCCAGAACACACCCTCTACCCAGGCCAAGCAAGCCGTCTCATCCGGCAGCCGATTCGCCGTACTGCCACCGCCTCCCTCCAACAAAACATCCCTCGGCATGCATCCCCGCGCAGAGGCCCGCGGACTCTCGACCGCCATCCAGGGCATGCTGGGTGGCCGGAACGAAGGCAAACCCGGCACACCCGGAGCCTTGAATCGTCCGCTCACCGCGCCCGAGCCCCAGGCCAGACCAACCCGCACCGAGCAGATCGCCACCGACCGCTTACCCGCGCGTCGCGGAGAGCATGCCCTCGACCAGAAGGCACGTATGGCCGCAGGCGAAACCGGCCTGGTCGATTCACTCGCCGCCCACGCTGCCGAACTTGCACGCGTAGCCCCACGCTGCGCGGAAACCCAGCAGGGATTCGCACGCTCCAGCCAGGCTAAGCTACAGCCACTCCCGAGTCCTGCAACTCCCCCCGCCCCATCTGAAAGCACATCCCACCTCTCTCCCTGGAACAAGCTCGACCAGGCCATCCGCACCACCGATCTTCTACTCCAGGGCGCAGGCTTCTGCTGTATCGTTCTGGACCTCAGCGGCATAGAAGCAGAGTTTGCCGGTCGCATCCCTCTGGCCACCTGGTTTCGCTTCCGTGCCGCGGCTGACCGCACCCGTTCCATCCTGCTCGTCCTCACCCGTCATCCCTGCACGGGGAGCAGCGGCGAGGTCCTGCTCAAAATGACCGCCGAAGTCCCTGAAGCCACCACCGTCATAACCCGCATACCGTTTCATCTCGAGCGAATGCGCCAGCGCCTCACCATGCCGCGCGAGCTTGAACCAACCAATCGCACCGGCAATCTCGTCACCATGCGCAAGCCGCCGCAGTCCGTCCGTTCAGCAGATTGGATCGCCCCATCCGCATCCCTGAAAAAAACATCCGCATTCCCTAAAAAAACAGGAGACGCCGGATGAATCCCCTCCCGACCTACGCCTGCATCCACATCCGCGAGCTACCCGCCCAGGCCCTGCTGCGCCTCTCTAAGCCCGCCCCCGGTCCCATAGCCGTCATGGACGGCAAACCCCCGCTGGAACGCCTTTGCAGCCGCAACCGCGCCGCCGCCCGCATCGGCCTTGAAGCCGGCATGTCCAAAGTTGAAGTCGAGTCCTTCACAGGCATCCACGTCCTGCGCCGGGACACCAACGCCGAAGCCAAAGCCCGCGCCGTACTCTTGAACTGTGTAGCCCAATTCACCCCGCTCGCCCAGTGGGTGGACTGCGACGACAAAACCCAATGCTCTCTCACCGTCGATCTCGCAGGCCTGCACCGGTTATTCGGCTCTCCCATCCAGATAGCCCGGCGAATCAAGTCTGAAGTGCATACCCTTGGCATGTCCGCACAGATAGGCATAAGCAGCAGCTTCCACACCGCCGCCATCCTGGCGAGATCCACTCCCGGCATTACCCTGGCCGAGCCAGGTCAGGAAGCCCAACGCTTGGCCGAGCTACAAATTTCCCTCTTGCCCATGACTTCACTTGAACGCGAAATCCTGGAAGCCTGGGGAATCGAGCGCCTCGGCCAGCTCGCAGCCCTCCCCCAAAAAGAACTCGTAAGCCGCATGGGTCAGCCAGGCAGGCGGCTACAACTCCTCGCTTCCGGTAATCTCCCTCATCTCTTTCAACCCATTGAAGCTCCTTTTCTCCTCGAGCAGCGCCAGCACATGGATCAGCCCGTCGAGCAGATGGACTCTCTCCTCTTCCTGCTCAACACCATGCTCGAGCAGCTCATCACCGCCGCCCGCGACCGTGCTCTCGCCATCGCCACCCTGCGCATCACCGCGGAGCTAGAGGGCGGCGGCCTCTACCTGCGTGTCCTCCGCCCCGCCCTCCCCACCTGCGACCGCGCCCTCCTCCTCAAGCTCGTGCAGCTCGACATGATCGCACATCCCCCTCCAGCCGGCGTCCTCTCCCTTGAAGCAACAGCCGACGCCGGCCCAACCGCCAGGCTCCAACTTGGTCTCTTCACCCCCCAGCTCCCCGAGCCCGGCCGCCTGCAGGTCACCCTCGCCCGCATCGCCGCCATCGTTGGCGAGAGCCGGGTCGGCTGGGCCAAACTTGAAGATACCCACCGTGACGATGCTTGCACCGTAGAAACTTTTGCCGTCAAACCAGCATCCTCTACCCAGCACGACCCAATCCCCTGCACCGCAGTTCGCCGCTTACGCTCCACAATCCGCATCACCCCCGTAATGCAGGAGCACAGACCGCGGAGTTTCTACTATCTCGGCCAGCCCTACACCGTTGACCGCACCTACGGTCCCTGGCAGCGCAGCGGCACCTGGTGGTCTGGCGATATGTGGTCGGTCGAGCACTGGGACATCGTCGCCTATAGCCCCGCCAAAGACCTCCTGCTCTGCATCCTTGCCCACGATCGTCTACGCAATCACTGGCACGTCGAGGCCATCTATGACTAACCCCACGACTAACCCTGCACCCGATTACGTAGAGCTTCACGCCGCCAGCGCCTTCAGCTTTCTCGATGGCGCTTCCCTTCCCGAAGCTCTCATCGAACGCGCCGCCGACCTCGGCATGGATGCCATCGCCCTCACCGATCGCAACGGTCTTTACGGCGCCCCGCGTTTTCAGGCTATGGCCGCTGAAAAAGGCATCCGCGCCCACGTCGGCGCTGAAATCCTCTGCCATCGCCCCACCTCTGACCCCCACCGCCTGCCTCTGCTTTGCACCTCCCAGGTCGGCTACCAGAATCTCTGTCAAATGATCACCCGCTTCAAAATGCGTGAGCCCGCCAAAGCCGAAGGCGCAGCCAGCCTCGACGATCTGCAGGAATTCGCCGGCGGCCTCATCTGCCTCACCGGCGGCGAGCAGGGTATCCTCGCACGCGCTTTGGCCCAGGGCGGCGAGTCCCAGGCACGCGCTGAACTCGAGCAGCTCACCAACATCTTCGGACCAGCCAACGTCTTCGTAGAGCTACAGCGCCACGGCCAGCGCGAGCAGGAGCATCGCAATCAGGCCGCTCTCGCCCTAGCCCAATCCCTCCACCTCCCCGTCCTCGCCACCAATGGCGTCTGTTACGCCACCCAGCCCGAGCGCGAAATCCTCGATCTCTTCACCTGCATCCGCAACGGCGTTTCCCTTGACCATGCCGGCCGCCTCCTGGCCATGAATTCGCAGCGTTATCTGCGTTCCCCGGCCCGCATGGCGGCTCTCTTTCATGACATCCCTGAAGCCATCGCCAACACCCGTCTGCTCTCTTCGCGCCTTGATTTCAAGCTCACCGACCTCGGCTACCAGTTCCCCCACTACGACGTGCCCGCCGGCCAGTCCATGGAAAGTTTTCTCCGCGCCCGCGTCGCAGAAGGCGTCGCCACACGCTACGGCGTCAAGCACAAAGCCTTGCTCAATAAGGCTCTCGCCCAGGTAGAACGCGAGCTCAAGCTCATCCTGCAGCTCCGCTTTGAAGGCTACTTTCTCATCGTCTGGGACATCATCCGCTACTGCAACTCGCATGACATCCTAGTGCAGGGACGCGGCAGCGCCGCCAACTCTGCCGTCTGTTACGCCCTCGGCATCACCGCCGTCGATCCCATCGCAATGGATCTCCTCTTCGAGCGTTTCCTCAGTGAAAGCCGCAACGAGTGGCCTGACATTGACCTCGATCTGCCCTCCGGTGAAAAGCGCGAGCAAGCCATCCAATACGTCTACCGCCGCTACGGAGAACTCGGCGCCGCCATGACCGCCAACGTCATCACCTACCGCGGCAAATCCGCCGCACGCGAGGTAGGCAAAACACTCGGCTTCAATGAAGAAACCCTCGCACGCCTCAGCGGTCTCGTCAGTCAGTTCGAGTGGCGCGGCCCAACCGACAATCTAGTCGGCAACTTCCACACCGCCGGCCTCGACCTCGCCCATCCCCGCATCGCCAAGTACCTCGAGCTTTGCCTCCGCCTGCAGGATCTCCCCCGTCATCTCGGCCAGCACTCCGGCGGCATGGTCGTCTGCGCCGGCATGCTCAACCGGGTTGTGCCTCTTGAGCGCGCCTCCATGCCCGGACGTTCCGTCGTCCAATGGGATAAAGACGATTGCTCTGAAATGAAAATCGTCAAAATCGATCTCCTCGGCCTCGGCATGATGGCCGTCCTCAAGGATTGCCTCGATCTCATCCCCACCCACTACAACCAACCCATCGATCTCGCACAGCTACCCGAAGGCGACGAAGAAACCTATGCCACTCTCCGCCGCGGCGACACCGTCGGCATGTTCCAGGTCGAATCCCGCGCCCAGATGGCCTCTCTCCCCCGCAACGCGCCCACCCGCTTTTATGATCTCGTCGTCCAGGTCGCCATCATCCGCCCCGGCCCCATCGTCGGCAAAATGATGCACCCCTACATGCGCCGCCGCCAGAAAAAAGAAGAAATCACCTACCCCCACCCATCCCTTGAACCGGTCCTCAAGCGAACCCTCGGCGTACCCCTCTTTCAGGAGCAGCTCCTGCGCATGGCCATGGTCGTAGCCGGCTTCACCGGGTCGGAAGCCGAGGAGCTCCGCAAAGCCGTCGGCATGCGCCGCTCCATCGCAAGAATGAAGCAGCTCGAAGCCAAACTCCGCGCCGGCATGACCTTCAACAGCATCTCCCTCGAGATCCAGGATCAAATAGTCCAGAGCATCTCATCATTCGCCCTCTACGGCTTTCCTGAGTCGCACGCGGCCAGCTTTGCTTTGATCGCCTACGCCTCCGCCTACTTCAAGGTGAAGTATCTCGCTGCCTTCACCTGTGCCCTGCTTAACAATCAGCCCATGGGTTTTTACATGCCCGCCGTCGTCGTCAAGGACGCCCAGCGTCATGGCCTCCGCGTCAAGCCCGTCGACGTGCAGCAATCAGCCACAGCCTGCACTCTTGAAACTGAGCCCGACGGAAAAATCTCTCTGCGCCTTGGTCTCTGCTACGCCAAAGGACTCCCCGCCAGAACTGCCGAAGCTCTCGTCGCCGCACGCGCCCAGGGACCTTTCTTATCCACCGAAGACCTAACGCTCCGCATCCCCACACTCAAGCGCCATGACCTCGCTCAACTGGCCCGTATCGGCGCTCTCAACCAGCTGCAAGGGGTAGACCACCGCCGCAACGCCCTGTGGCAAGTCGAGCAGGTGAGCCGGCCCGTCGGCCCTCTTCTGCAATCCCTTGCCGTCGCCCCACGCGAACATCCCTCGCCGCTCCAGCCCATGACCACCGAGCAAAGATTGATCGCGGACTACGCCGGCATGGGCCTCACCACCGGCCCTCATCCCATGGCCTACCGCCGCAAAGAGTTACGCCGTCAGGGCATCGTCAAGGCCGCCGACTTGCACACCATCCCCGACGGCCGCATGGTCGTCGCCGCCGGTTGTGTCATCGCACGCCAGCGACCGGGCACAGCCCAGGGCTTCATCTTTCTTTCCCTTGAAGACGAAAGCGGCATCGCCAACATCATCGTAAGACCGCAGCTCTTTGAGCAGCACAAGGTCGTCGTCACGCGAGCCAGGTTCCTACGCGTAGAAGGCAAACTCCAAAACCACGATGGCGTGATCCACATCATGGCACTCCACCTCGAGCCTCTACAAATGGCAACCATACAAATCAGCTCCCACGACTTCCATTAACATGCGAACCACCGTTGCAGATGGCGACCATCTTCATTGCTGTTCCAGCGAATGCCACTTGTGACCTCGCGCCGCAAGCAGATCATCGGCAGCCGCTGGCCCCGTCGATCCACTCGCATAGCTTGGCATCTCACCGCCCTGCTCCGGCACCGACCAAGCCTCTAACATCGGCTGCACCATCCGCCAACCCGCTTCCACAAAATCCGCCCGCTGAAACAGCGTTGGATCTCCCATCATCACATCGTGAAGCAGTCTTTCATAACCCTTTTCATGGTCGCCGAACGGCCCTTCCGGAAAGTCGAAGCACATCACACTCTGCTCCACTTCAGTCCGCAAACCAGGCCGTTTTGAACCGAAGAACAACTCGATCTGCTGCTTGGGCCGCATGTTGAAGATCAGCTGATTCGGCGGACCAACCTCACTCGCCGCCGGAAATAACCGCGCCGGAGGCTGCCGGAATGTCACCACGACTTCCGTCACCGCCTCAGACAAGCGCTTGCCCGTGCGCAGATAAAAAGGCACACCAGACCATCGCCAATTGTCGATCTGCAGCTCCAGCGCAACATACGTCTCCGTCATCGAATGCGGATCCACGCCGCTCTCTTCACGGTACCCAGGCAGCTCCTTCCCCGCTACCGTCCCAGGACCGTACTGCGCACGCACCGCGAACTGCGCCACCTCTTCCGGCTTCAACTGCCGGATCGACGCAAGCAGCTCCACCTGTTTGTCACGCATGTGCTCCGCGTTCAATGACACCGGCGGCTCCATCGCCACCAGCGACAGCACCTCCGCCAGGTGATTGGGCACCATGTCCCGCAGCGCACCGGACTTCTCATAGAAGCTCGCTCGCTTCTCCACCCCAACCGTCTCCGCCACCGTGATCTGCACATTGTCGATCATCGACCGGTTCCAAAGCGGCTCCACAATCGCATTTGAAAATCTGAACACCGCCAGGTCCTGCACGGCGTCTTTACCCGCAAAATGGTCGATCCGAAAGATCTGCCCTTCTCCCATGCTCTTGCCCAGCTCGGCATTCAAAGCCTTCGCCGATTCCAGATCATGGCCGAACGGCTTTTCAATCACCAATCTTCGCCAGAATCCGTCCCCTTCCACCAGCAGCTTCGCAGCGCCCAGACATTGCGCAATCCCGCCGATAAAGTCCGGCGCAACCGCCAGATAAAACAAGCGGTTCCCCACCGAGCCACTTCCTCTTTCCAGCGCATCCAGCTTCTCCTTCACGGCTGTAAACGTCGCCGCGTCATCGAAGTCGCCCGCCTGGTACCCGGCACGCGAGATGATCCACTCTATCGTTTCTTCCTTCGCATCAGCCCCCCAGAATTCCTTGAGCGTGGATGCGATATGTTCTTTGAACTTCGCATCGTCCCATGCCTCTTTCGCCACACCCAGCAGCCGAAAGCTCTCAGGTAGAAAGCCTCCCGCCGCAAGATTGTAGAGCGACGGCAGCAGGAGCCGTTTTGTAAGATCGCCCGTCGCTCCAAAGATCGTCACTGAGCAGCCCGGTAAAAGTTCGTTCGTAACCGGTTCCTCTCCCATCAACTCACCTTTTCCTTGTGACCGCCAAACTCAAACCGCATCGCAGAGAGTAACTTGTTTGCGTACTCCCCTTTACCCTGCGTGCCGAAACGCGCGAACAGCGCCGCCGTCAGCACATCCGCGGGAACGCCCACATCAATCGCCGCAATGCTCGTCCAGCGTCCTTCGCCCGAATCTGAAACGCGGCCGCTGAAATCCTTCAGATCCGGCGACTGCAACAAAGCCGCCGCGCTCAGGTCCAGCAGCCACGAAGCAATCACGCTCCCCCGCCGCCAAACCTCCGCGATCTCCGGAAGCGGCAGATCGTACTTGTAGTTGTCGGGCTCACGCATCGGCGCCGTTTCCGCGTCGGATTGCTCCACCTCAGCGCCGGCATTCGCATGCTTCAACAAGTTCAGACCTTCAGCATAAGCAGCCATAATGCCGTACTCAATCCCGTTATGAACCATCTTCACAAAGTGTCCAGCGCCCGGCGGCCCGCAATGCAGATACCCATCCTCAGCCGTACTGGCTGCAGCCTTCTCACGCCCTGGTGTTCTGTCGATCGTGCCGATCCCAGGTGCCAGCGTCTTGAAAATCGGATCGAGCAACTGCACCGCCTCTCCCTCTCCGCCAATCATCATGCAATAGCCGCGCTCCAGCCCGAACACCCCGCCGCTCGTCCCCACATCCACCCACTTCAAGCCGCTTTCCGCCACCTGCTTCGCCCGCCGCAAGTCGTCCACATAGTGCGAGTTGCCGCCGTCGATCACGATGTCCCCGGCCGCCAGCAGCGGTGCCAACTCATTCAGCGTCTCGTCCACAACCCCTGCCGGAACCATAAGCCAAACCGCCTTGGGCGACTTCAACTTCCCAGCCATATCGGCCAGTGAAGAAGCGCCCACGGCGCCATCCTTGGCCAACTCCTGCACGCTCTCCGGGTTGCGGTCGAACACCACACACTCGTGCCCGCCCTTTATCAAACGCCGCACCATATTGGCGCCCATCCTGCCCAGCCCAACCATCGCAATTTGCATTTTCCAACCTCATGACTACCTGTAATGAGATGTAAAAGATCAACCCCTCGGGCAAGATGTTTATGCATCGACAGCCGGGAACCACTAATTCACCTTGATCTCCCCCAGAACGTCCGTCGCCGTCGTACGGTCGCCATGGCCACGGCTTATCTTCTCGAACAGAATCGTACCCGTCTTGTCCACGATGAACGTCGACGGGTACGCCGTTTCGTGCAACGCATCCCAGCGCAGCCCATACAGGTTCGTCATCTTGTAATCGGGGTCGATCACCAGCTTCACATTCGCAGGCAGGTCCGCCTGCTTGGCAAGAAATTCCTTCGCCCGTTGATCCAGCTCCGCGGCAGGTCCCGGATACACCAGCAGCACGGTTGCATGCCTGGCCGCAAATTCCGCGCTATGCTCTACAAAATCGTGCACCTGCCGGGTGCAGTAAGGGCATTGATACCCGGGGAAACCCCGCAGCAGCACAAGCACCGTCACCGCCTTCGAGCGCTCTGCCCCCAGGCTCACCGCCGCACCCGTCGGCGTGTTCAACGTAAAGTCGGGCGCCTTCGCTCCCGTCGCCGGCGTCTGCCCGCCCGCCATGCCGAAACCCAGCAGCAAGCAAAACATCGCCAGCGCCCGAGCTGTAAAAGATAGCTTGCTTACCACCGGCAACACCGGTTGCGACTGCTTGCGTGCGATTGAAAACGTAATCATAAGGCTCCCTTATTTGCTTCTCACGACACCGCAAAAACAAGCGGCTTTGAAATTTCAAAAGACCCGCAATTCTTACAGCCCCGCGTACCAGTCGTACCCGAGCTTGGTCCAGTAATCATCCGGTTGGTCATTGGTATAGGCAATCAAGCCGATCCGCTTGATCTGCTTATACCCATACTTGATCGGCATATGCAGACGAACCGGAGCCCCATGAAACTGGGTCAACGGCTTGCCCGCCATCGCCGTGACCAGCAACGATTGAGGGTGCATGCAATCCATCAGGTCGAACCCGCAATAGTAGTCGCCATCCGGCGTCTCCATGTACACATACTTCGGCAGCGATCCATCCGCATTCGGCGCAGGCGGATAGGCCTTGATGAAATCAGCCAGCCGATACCCGGTCCAGTGAACGATCTGCGACCAGCCTTCAATGCACTTGAATTGCGTCACCAGCTCCTGCTCGGGAAGCTTGTGCAGATCATCCATCGTCAACAGCAGCCCAGGCGTGCCGGGGCGCAAGCCGGAGTCCGACTTGCCTGATTCCTCCTGCCCCCGTTCGCGCTTGCCTCCTGCATCTCCAGACGGCGCCGCTGCTGCCTGTATCGGCGCCGCCATCTTGCCCCCGCCCTGTTTATCGGCCCCGGACTGATCTTCCTGCATGCTTTTCGCCGGAGCCTGTGCCCCGTCCGGCTTCGCGGGTGCTCCGCCGTTCGCATTCTCCTCGGCCTGTCGACTCGTCGGCTGAGCGAAGTCTGCCCTGCCAAAATCTCCACCCTGCGTTCCCGTCGGAGCGACCTTCGGCCCTTGGCCCGGACGAAACTCGGGATGCTTTTCCTGGCTCGGGTCCACCTTGAACGACGCACTATCCGGTATCAGCGCCAGATCGTCTGAAAGCTTGTAGTCCCACGCCGTCACGTCATCCGCATAACTTTCGCCAAAAGATTTAGGGTTCGCAACCCCCACCACCTGCAGCCGGTAATTTGCCGGTTCCAGCCTGTTCTTGCAGCCGTAGCCCGCGTTGTAACGCAGTTCTGTTGCCTGTGAAAGCGGGTACGTCGGTGCCAGGATATGATCGCCCGTCAGCGCCTGCGAAATCTTCTGGTTCGCCACCAACGTATCGCGCAGCAACGCGGGCTGGCCGTTATCCGGCGGGTCTAGGTTCAGATAGTAGTAGAGGCTTCCGCCCGCCGCCGCCGCCACACCCATCACCAGCAGCGAGCGGCGCGTGTACTGAGCGGATTGCCTGCGGATCAGGTCGTCCGAAAGTATGTTGCCGGCTACCGGTTTAATCGATCCGCCAGCCTGCGCAGCAACCGGAGAGGCGCTCACCTCAGCGCCCGCATCCTTGGCAATTTCCTCTTTATTCTCGTCAGACATGGCGCTCTCCTATAGGCGTTGTTTAGCTGCGATCGGGACTATAAGCCGGTTCCGCCGCGGGGCGAAGCTCGTAGCCGGAAATCATGGCGCGCAGGTTGTTCCAGCCCGCCCGTGTTACCTGCGCAATATGCACGACGAAAAAGCTGCAATACCCCACCGTCAACCAGAAGTGCAGCAGGCGCGCCACCTCGTACCCTCCAACCATCGTCGTTAGCACATGCAGCTGCGTCGGCTTGTAAATCGCCAGTCCAGTGACCAAGGACCCCGCCCCCATAAGAATCACGGAGCTGTACGCAATCTGCTGGGCTCCATTGAACTTGCTCTTCGGCGGTTCTTCCTTGCGAATTCCCAGGTCATGCAACGTCACCTCGATCGCCTGCCGGAAGCTATGCCGCGTCGGCAGCAAAAACCGCCATTCGCCTGACACAAACGTGTAGAGCACGTAAGCCACGCCGTTACCGATGAAAAGCCACATGAAGAAAAAGTGGAATCCCAGCCCCTTCGTCACGTTGTAGTGCGCGTGAATCGCTGTATAGAACCACTCCGGAAAAAACCGGAAAAGCGTAAAGTTCCCCCAGCCCACGCGGTAAACATGGTGAGCCTGCCCGACCAGCGGAATCGAATCGTTCCAATAGATCAGCCAGCCGGACCAGATCATCGTAGCCACCAGCGGAAAGTTCATCCAGTGCATCCAGCGGATCGCCAGCGGATGCTTCTTCTCCAGCCTCACCGTCGGCACCGTGGGATCCACCACCTCCGCCGGCGCCGCGCCCATAGGCGTCTGCACCGGCCCCAGCACCGGCGCCCCGATGCCTGCCACATCCACATCGTCGAGCCCGGCCGCCAGGTTCATACTGCTGCCTTCAACCCCTTCATCTCGCTTCATCATCTCTCTCCATCCTCTTGCCCTGAAAGTCTGAAAGTCTACTGCCGGCCTGCTTCCATCTCGCGAGACTTCTCCGCACCGGCCGCCGCTGCAATCGGCGCTCCATCGTCCTGGTGCTCAGGCTTACGCTGTTCCCGAGTCCCGCTTTGCTGCAGCAGCTTCGCCACCAGCGCGGTCCAGCCGGTCTGGTGGCTCGCGCCGACACCCGACCCATTGTCGCCATCAAAATACTCGTGAAACAGCAGCAGATCCCGCCAGTGCGGGTCGCGCGCCACCTGCGGCATCGAGCCATGCACCGGCCGCGTGCCATCCTCCTGCTTCAGAAAAATAGAAGAAAGCCGCCGCGAGATCTCGCTCGCCACCTCACTCAGCGTCATCATCACGCCGGAGCCGGTCGGGCACTCCACCTTGAAGTCCGAGCCATAGTAAAAATCAAACTTCTGCAGCGACTCCACCAGCAGAAAATTCATCGGAAACCAGATCGGCCCCCGCCAGTTCGAATTCCCGCCGAAAAGATCCGTCTTCGATACCCCCGGCTCATACATCACCTCGTGCAGTGCACCCGCCACATCCAGCGTAAAAGGGTGCTCCAGATGCACACGAGAAAGCGCCCGCACGCCGTAGGGCGAAAAGAATTCCTCCTCGTCCAGCATCACCCGCAGAATCGCCCGCAGCTGCTTCTCATCCACAATCGACATCAGCCGGCGCTCCCCCACGCCCTGCGTCACCATGCAAGTTACATTGGCAATCAGGTCCGACCGATGTTCCACAAACCACTCCAGCCGCCGCTTGAAAGCAGGCATCCGCTTCAGCGCTTCCGGCTCGATCGTTTCCACCGCGAACAGCGGTACCAGCCCGACCATCGAACGCACCTTCATACGTTTCCGTTCGCCGTTCTCCGTATGCAGCACGTCGTAGAAAAAGCCGTCCTCCTCATCCCAAAGTCCAGTCCCCTCCTTGCCCAGGTGGTTCATCGCATTGGCGATATGCAAAAAATGCTCCCAGAACTTGCTTGCCACGTTCTCGTACACCGGGTTGTGCATCGCCAGCTTACTCGCTATCGCCAGCATATTCAGGCTGTACGCCGCCATCCAGCTCGTCCCATCCGACTGCTCCATATGCCCGCCCGTCGGAAGCGGCGCACTCCGATCGAAGACGCCGATATTATCCAGCCCCAGAAAGCCGCCTTCGAAGACGTTCATCCCGTCCGTATCCTTGCGGTTCACCCACCACGTAAAGTTCAGCAGCAGCTTATGAAAAACGCCTTCCAGAAACGCCACATCGGCCACATCGCGCCGGTGCTCTTCCATCCGGTAAACCCGCCACACCGCCCATGCATGAACGGGCGGGTTGGCGTCGCTGAACGCCCACTCATAAGCCGGTAATTGCCCGCTCGGGTGCATGTACCACTCGCGCAGCATCAGGGTTAGTTGCTCCTTGGCAAAGTCCGCGTCCACCAGCGCCATGGCAACGCAATGAAACGAAAGATCCCACGCCGCAAACCATGGATACTCCCACGTATCCGGCATCGCGATCACGTCCGCGCAAGACAGATCGTTCCACCGGGCATTACGCCCCGTCAGCCGCTGCTCCGGCGGCGCCGGCTGCGCGGAGTCGCCCTGCAACCAATGACGCATCGTGTAGTGATAGAACTGTTTCGACCACAGCAGCCCCGCCAGCGCCTGCCGCATCACTCCCGCCGCATCCGCATTCAGCGCAGGCGGAATGATCGTCGCATAAAACTCATCCGCCTCCTGCTTGCGCAACCGGAAAACGTCCGCGAAGTCGGCTCCCAGCGTATCGCCTTCCCGCTCCGTGTTGCTCAGCCGCAGGCACGTCGTCGAACTCTCCCCAGGCCCAAGCTGCAAACGATAATGCGCCGCCACCTTGGTCCCCGTGCGCTCATCGTTCACCGCATCTTCACGCCCATCCACCACACAATCGTTGATCCCATCCTTCGCAAAACCCGCCGCGCCACCATAGAGCCGGCAGACATTCGTGTCGTTTTCAGTGAACAACAGCTCAGGCTCATCGCCGCAGCAGAGCCAATACGTTCCAATCGCCTCGTTCGCGGCTTCTACTCGTGCCGGGTGCCCACCACTCGTCTGCCGCAGCACCGGCCGCGGCTCCGCGTCCGTCCGCCAGCTCCACGTATTGCGATACCACAACGTCGGCAGCAGGTGCAGTTCCGCGGCCTCGGGCCCGCGGTTCGTACACGTGATCCGCACCAGCACATCCTCGATCCCGGCCTTGGCATATTCGATCGTCACATCGAAGTACCGGTCACCATCAAAGACGCCCGTATCCAGCAGCTCATACTCAGGTTCGTCCCGGCCCCGCCTCCGGTTCTCCTCCACCAGCTCCGCATAAGGAAACGCCGCCTGCGGATACTTATAGAGATACTTCATATAGGAGTGCGTCGGCGTGTTGTCCAGGTGGAAGTAATACTCCTTCACATCTTCCCCATGGTTGCCCTCCTTGCCGCTCAGGCCGAACATACGCTCCTTCAGAATCGGGTCGCGCCCATTCCAAAGTGACACCGCAAAACACAAATTCTGGTGCCGGTCGCAAATCCCCGCTATCCCATCCTCATTCCACCGATACGCTCGCGACCGTGCCTCATCGTGCGGAAAATACTCCCACGCTTCACCATTCTCGCTATAGTCCTCCCGCACCGTGCCCCACGCCCGTTCGCTCAGGTACGGACCCCACCGTTTCCAGTGCTCCTTGCGCTCTCGCGATTGGTTCAGCCGTTCCACTTCCTTCACCATCGCTGACCTCGTCCAGGGTACAGACTCAAAATGAATCCGCCGAAACATCCCGTTCCTGCATCGTGTGTGCAAGCGCTTCCTCCAGCACACGCGTAAGCACCCGCACACCCTCCACCACCACCTCGAGCGGAGCCGCCGTATAACAAATCCGAAAATACGCCGACGCCTTCCTGCTCCGGTCCGGCTCGAATGCCACCCCCGGTGCCACGCTCAAACCATTGCCTTCGAACAATGAGAACAGGAGATCCGCATCCATCGGCACCAACAGCTTGCACCACAGGTAAAGCCCGCCCGCAGGCACACGGCAACGAATCAAACCTTGTTCAACCGCCGGTCGCAATGCCTCCACCGCACCCGCACACAATCTGCCGTGATGCTCGCGCAAACGCACCAGGTGCCGGTCCATCTCGCCGCTTTCCAGCAGATCCGCAAGCGCGAACTGGTTCATCCCCCCGGTAAAAAGATTCGATCGCATCTTGATCAGCGAGAGCTGCTTGATCATGTACACCGGCGCCACAATCCAGCCGATACGAAGCCCCGGAGCCAGCATCTTCGAAAACGTGCTCATCGCCAGAACCTGCGAGTGCCGGTCCAGCTTATACAGGCATTCCGGCATCGGGTGCGACCCGAAAAACGTCCTGCCGTAAACGTCGTCCTCCACAATCGGCACCCGGTACCGTCGCGCCAGCTCCAGCAGACCGGTACGCGTCTTCAACGTCATCACCCGGCCGGTCGGATTGTGAAACGTCGGCATCGTGAACAGCAGCTTCGGCCTGTAACGTAAAAACAGCTCTTCCAGCTGGCTCAGCGACCACCCCGTACCCCACGGCAGCAGCCGCGCCCCCACCGAACGGAAGCTCTGGATTGCCCCCGGGTAAGTCGGTGAATCGACCACCACATAATCACCAGGCTCGATCAGGCACCGCGAAGTCAGATCGATCGCCTCCTGCGCCCCCGCCACAATCATGACCTGCTGCGGGTCCACGTCGATCCACTTCGCAATCGCCTTCCGTAAAACCCACTGCCCTTCCGTATGCGAAACGCTCAACGCACTGGGCAGGCTATCGGCCAGAACCCGCCCCATGCTCGCGCGGTACGCTTCCGCCGGAAACACCTCCAGCGAAGGCGTGCCCGCCGATAGCGGATACAGAATTTCGCTCCCGCCCAGTCGCCTCGCCAGCAGTTCCAGCACCGGCTCATCCAGCGAGTTGGCCATGCTGGAAACCTTCCCGCTCCAGGAGAAACTCTCCTCACCCGTAGGCAGCGCACACAGAAACGCGCCCTTCCCTTGCAGCCGCCGCATGCTTCCCTGCTGTTCCAGTTCACCGTAAGCCGCCGTCACCGTGTTGCGGCTTACCTTCAGTGCCTCTGCCAGTTCTCTTTCGCTGGGAAGCTTCTCCCCCGGCTGCCAGGCTCCCTTGCGCACCTCCTGCACAATGTACTCCACCACCCTCGCGACAAGGCTTTCGACAACGTCAGTGGTAGAGTTCTCAGCCATCACGTTCCTTCCTCAACCGATTCCCCATTGTCGTCTCTTCCGCCGGCACAAACCATGCCAGTTCACAACTGGCTGGCAAGTCACCCAGACAAAACGCCTGGTCGCATGGCTGCTGTCCAGCCGTAGTTTTGCATCCGAAAATGGGTCCAGGCGCTAGCCCGGACGTTCTGACTAGGCGACGACGCGGAATTTAGGTAGTGTCTGAGGAATCGCTGGCACCGTTGTCCTTGCTTCTGAGATAGGTCCTGGCTTTAGCCCGGACATTCTGACTCGGGGACGAGGCGGGCTTTAGGTAGTGTCTGACGAAACGCAGGGGCCGTGTTCTTGCTTCTGAGATAGGTCCGGGCGTTAGCCCGGACATTCTGACTAGGCGACGAGGCGGGCTTTAGGTAGTGTCTAACGAATCGCTGGCGCCGTTGTCCTTGGTTCTGAGATAGGTCCGGGCTTTAGCCCGGACATTCTGGCTCGGCGACGAGGCGGGCTTTAGGTACTGTCTAACGAATCGCTGGGGCCGTTGTTCTTGCTTCTGAGATAGGTCCGGGCTTTAGCCCGGACATCCTAACTTACCGACTAGGCGGGCTTCAGCCACTGGGACTTGCTCTTTTTTCGGCTGCATCCGACTCCAAAGGATTCGTCAGACACTACCTGGCCCCCGAGATTGGCTCTCTTTCGCGCCTATGCGAACTTCAAAGGATTCAAATATCACCTTGTTCGCAAACACGCTAGCTCCCCGCTCCACCGAAATAAAGTCACTCGACCCCAAGTCAAAGCACCTGGAATCACGAATTTACCTCAATTCGCCTGTAAAACCGCCCCTGATCGACCCTAACCCCAATAGAATGAATATTTTACCCCAAACAAGGGGGGGGAGGGTACCCCTAGAACGAGAACGATAGCCCAGCCTGGATCGTCCGCGGAGCCTGCGCAAAATACAGAGTGTCCCCGTCCGCCGAAACGAATGGACGATATCCCTCTGCAAGCAGGTTCGTCACATCGATCGTCGCTGCCAAACCCTGCGGCAGCCGCCCCCCCCACTGAATCGGCTGGCGCAGCATACAGCTCAGGAAAGCCTGGTCGCTGAACGCACTGAAGGGATCCACCGCTGATACCAGTTTCGCCTGCTGCCATCGGTAAGAAGCCCGCACCTGCGTCTTCGACCCAATAATCTTGCCCTTCAAAGCCACCGTCGCCGCCTGCGCCCCCTTCGCTCGCAGACCCGCCAGCGAGTCCCCGAATGTAGCGGTAGCGCCAGTAGTAGAGCCTAACGCCGAGCCCACGCTGTACTCCGCCGCAACCCACAAGCCCGCCGTCAGCGGCGTACTCACCGTCACCCGCGCCCCACTCGTCCTGTATCCCGCAGCCAGAACCCGGAAGCTGCCCGTCGTGGGGTCCACCAGCATCCCACCCGGCGTATTGCCAGACGTAGTCTCCCCCGGCCCCGAAGCCCCCCCACCCGCCACAGCCGTACGCACCAAAGCATCGTAATAATACACAGCCTCAAAACCACTTCGCCCCGCCGTCCGTGAGACTGCCGCTTCCTGATGCCACCCCTGCTCCAGCCGCAGCTTTCCATTCTCGACCAGTGCCACGGGCACTACACTGTTACCGGTCGTCACATCATCAAAACTCTGGATCGTCCGTTCGCTCGCCAGCCTGTAATGAAGACTCCATCCTCCACCCGCATGCGCCGTGAGGCGTACAAATGGGTGCCCCGCAAGTGCCACCTCAGACGTTTTCACGGCTTCCAGATTTCCTCCCAGCTCCAGCTCCACAACATCACCCAGGTTCTTCTGCTGCGCCGTCGTAAGGTAAAGTACCGTGAGCCCTGACGTAGCTCCTCCACCCGCAAGCTCCGGATGACTGTTATAGGTCACCACGGTCCGCGCCGCGCCGTCATAACCGAGTCGCCTTTCGTATCCCGCGTCCACTTCCTGCGAAGGTCCATAACTGGCAGGCACCCGAGTCGCTCCAACATCCACCCGCGCCATCATCTCCGCACCATCCTCAAGCAAACGCTGCAGCGAGAGAATATTATGCACCCCACCCTCGCCAAACCCGCCATCCCCGCTCGAAACCGTCGCCCTCACCTTCGTAGTCGGCCCATGACCGCGCTCCACCCCCGCACTCGAAGAAACCTCGATGACCTGTCCATCCTCCACCATCCTCAGGATTGGACGATTCGCCGTGGAGCGCAGCGTCCACTTCCAGTCATCGTCCGCTTCATTCGCCTGCCGACGTTCCGCCGGCAGCCACGACGCCGTATCAAACAATGCAGAAAGTGTCAGGTTGACGACCGCCACAGATCGGGCGGACAACTCAAGATTTCCCCTCGTGGCGGGCACAAACAAGGTCTGACTCGCTCTCACAACATATTTGCCAGAAGCGAGGTCCCCAATCCGATAGCGCCCCCGCTGATCCGTGAATGCGGTCCCCACTGTGATTGCGTGGTCGGTCAGCACCTGCACCAGCGCACCCATCTGCGCAACCCCTTGCCCATCCCTAACCACCCCAGACACCGTAGCCCCAGAACCCCACGCCGCTGGGACGAGCAAAAGTACGACACCCAAAACAAGGAGGTGTCCGACAACCAAATTTTGCACTAACCTTTGATTTCGCTGCACAGTAATCCCCTGTGCGCCGATGGCCTGCCTTCGAAGTAGAACACTCACCCGCAGCTACCTGTCGCCAATCAATCCGCGCAGAAACCCTGCATTCTTTTGGCTAAGCGCTCGCATACTAATCTACCGTGAACGGAGCCGACTCGGCGAACTGCTGCCGCTTGACCCCATCGTTTACCTTGATGCTCACTTGATACTTCCCAGGCTGAAGACTTGCAAGTGGCAGGCTCTTTTCGAGGGTGACTTGATCTGCGTTGGGATTCAACTTGTTCGTCTGCTCTGAGGTCTCCAGAACAGCCTTGTTCGTCGCCAAATCCATCACTTGGTACTCGATGGTCGCGCTATTCTGCTTATTGTCGCCGATGCCAAGATTGTAAACCTGCATCCAGAAATTCAAGTTCTGAGCACGATGGAAAGTTATCGGCACCGCAATGCCGGTTGGAACGCGAGGCCGAATGCGAGTATTGCCAATCACAAAATTTCCAGCTCCAATGTCTTTAGAAGGCACCCGCTCCATCTGATCGGCGAGGATAAGCGATGAATGTGCAAGCAGGTCATCGTTATAGGCAGGGACATTCACACTCCGCCTCCATGTGCCGATGTGGTCTGGGTTGTTCACATCCTTGATGACGATATCAACTTTGTAAAGGCCTGGCCGCAACGGCAGCGCTTTCCAGTAAACAGACATTTTCTGCTGTTCCTGGGAGAGAAGTTCACTCGGCGACTCTACGGAGACAGTCTCCTCGAACGTCTGAATTGCGCGTCCAGCAACAGTAGAAACCCGTCCAAGGATATTCACCGTACCCATTGACACGCCGTCCTTCGTGTTGAAGGTAATGTCCTTGTTGTGAATTTGAAGCGTAAGCGGGACGATGACGGTGTCGTTCGTTACCTTTACATAGTCTGTTCGCACGTCAAAGAGAAAAGGAGGTCCGGTCAGGATTTTCGACTTGACCATGTAGCCCTCAAGATCCTTGAACTTGATAACCGGCGCCGCCTGAAGCTTCGCGAACATGTCCAGCCGATCAAACTCCTTGGACGCGCGCCCTTCAGAACCTGGTCCTTTGCCTAATTGCTCCAACCCGCCGCCGCTCAGGCGATCCGCCTTGCTCGCTTGTCCCATCGACTCCATCATGGTCAAGCCTGCGCCCGGCACGTGTTTGAGCGCATCTTTTTCCGAACGATCGATCGTCATGTGGTAATCACCACACATACAAGAGTCGACAAATTCAATATCGATGTTGTCACCGATGCCCTCAATATAACGGTAGTGCCAAGTTTCGAAAGGAAAGGTTGAGGTACTTCCTCCGCCTTCCTCGATTGGCCGCTCGTAATTGCCACCGCTTGGATGAGATTCGATTGAGTCCGGCTTGCCGAAAGAGATATAGATGTGTCCTCGATCGGTGCGCCATCCGGATTTTCCCGCTGCGAAATGCTCATTCGCGTACTCGATGCGGGCGTAATGCTCTTCGCGAAACTCATTTTCAGGCGAATCAGGGTTAGGATTCCGTCGCAACCAGAAATTCTCAATAAACCGGTCGCGTTCCTCATCGTTTGACAAGTGCTTGAATGCTGTCATCTCCTGATCGGTGATGATCCAGCGCACATCCTGGTCCAGCCATGTCTTGTAGGAGCCTTTAAGCTCGTCCTTCATCGCACGGCGGGCATCAATCTTTTCCCGGTCGGTTCTCTCGCGTTTGGTCGGATCGGGCTTGTCTACGACCACAGGGCCGCGCTGCACACCATCTTGCGACGTCTGGGCCAGCAAAAACCGCGTTCCAAACAGAAGCCCAAGAAGACTGCAAACTAAAAGAACGCGATGCTGATGTGAGCGATGATGAGTAGTCATGAGAGGCAGAACTCCAGAAACTTTGCTTGAACAGTGAGATTGTAGGCTTTCGCTTCGCAACATTCAATCTGACCTTCGCCGTGCCGCTGCTATCATGCTCTAAAGGACAGCTGCAGCGTGGGTCACAATCAGGCTGTTTTTTGGTTTGACGAACTTGCTTACAAAAGGCACTTCCAATAAGAAGAGATGGCAGTATGGAACTGTCCATCTCGTGCTGCGTATCTCACCTACAAGTCAACCTTTGAACAAAGATTTTTGCCATAGCGGAAGGTTAAGAGTCGAACGATGAGCGCCAAAAGAGTCGTACTTGTCATTGTTGTAGCTGTAGTACTTCTAGGCGTCGGCGCCCTCACGATTTATATGGGCCAGGCAAACGTCACAAAGGTGACGACGATAACCGTGGGTCGACAGGATCTCGTCTCCATCGTCAGCGGCAGTGGTCAGATTAAGCCAAAAACGTATGTCAACATTGGCGCCACTGCGTTTGGTCGGATCACCAAGCTTAATGTAAAAGAAGGTGACTACGTGAAGGCCGGCACGGTTTTGGCCACGCTGGAGAACGTGCAGCCTTCGGCTACGGTCGCCGCGCAGCAGGCGACAATTGCCAGTTCCCGCACAGACGTCGATTCCTACCAGGCTGCGGAGCAGACGGCAGCGGCAAATATTGAAGCTGCCAAGGCTGACCTCGAGCAGCGAAAGCTGGACTACGATCGTGCACAGCAGCTCTACAAGGATAAGCTGATCGCGAAGCAGGATTACGACTCCAAGAAGGCCGCATTCGATTCTTCAACTGCCACACTGGAACAGCGGCAGGCAGCTGCAAACCAAGCTCGCGCTCAGACTGCTTCTCAACGCGCTCACGTGAACCAGGCAGTCGCCGCGCAGCGTTCCAACTACGATGCGCTGGATAAAACGATTTCCCGCGCTCCTTTCGATGGTCTTGTGACCAATGTTCCTGTCCGCGAGGGTGAGACCATGGTGACAGGCATCCAAAATGCACAAGGCTCAACCTTGATGACGCTCGCCGACATGTCTGTCATTACCGCAGAGGTTAAAGTCGACGAGACTGACATTGTGAACATATCCCTGAATCAGCCAGCAGACGTCACGGTGGACGCTCTTCCCGGGAAAATCTTCAAAGGACATGTCACAGAAGTTGGCGATCAGGCTCTGCTGCGCACGACAGGCGTGGCTACCTCGCAATCCACGACCGGTACTGAAGAAGCAAAAGATTTCAAGGTTGTCGTCACGATCGACAACGCGGCTGCGTTGGGGAACTCGCAGAATAATGAACTTCGTCCAGGACTTTCTGCGACGGCAAAGATTGTTACGGCTCGTAGAGCTGATGCACTTACGATTCCCATTCAAGCCCTTGTGCAGCGCGATCCTATTGCGGAGCAGATTCTGAGCGACAATGCCAAGCGCGGTGCGAACAAATCTGCAGTGTCATCTTCCACTACGAAAAAGCCGGTGCTTGTGCAGGGTGTTTACCTTGTGAAGGATGATCACCGCAAGCTGCGTGCGTTGTTCGTTCCGATTACGACTGGTGTTACTGGTGCGACCGATATCGAGGTCACTGGTGGATTGAGCCAGGGCGACGTGATTGTGACGGGTCTTTATCGAACGTTGCGGTCTCTAAAGAGTGGGACGATTGTGAAGGTCGACAACGCTGCCGCGGAAACACCCAAGACCTAGCTACGAAGCTCCGGAGAAACTGATGGCCACTGTTCCTACTATCGATGCTGCTGTAATCCACCCGAATGCTGATGGTCCTGTAGCAGGTGAGGTGATTGTCACCTCCAACCTTTGGAAAACGTACGAGATGGGCGATCAGCAGGTGCATGCGCTGCGTGGTGTGAACCTGCGGATCAAGCATAACGAGTATGTTGCGATCATGGGACCATCTGGTTCGGGGAAATCTACGCTGATGAACCTGATCGGCTGCCTGGATTCTCCTTCGCAGGGCAAGTACTGGCTGAATGGACATGACGTTTCGGAGCTCAATGACGATGAGCTGGCGCGGATTCGCAACAAGGAGATTGGGTTTGTGTTTCAGACGTTCAATCTGCTGGCTCGAGCGACTTCGCTGCATAATGTGGAGCTTCCTTTGATCTATAACGGAACGCCTGCGGCGGAGCGGACGCGACGTGCGAAGGAAGTGCTCGAGTCTGTGAATCTGGGGACTCGGATGATGCATAAACCGAATGAGCTTTCTGGCGGTCAACGGCAGCGGGTGGCGATTGCGAGAGCGCTGGTGAATCGTCCAAGCATCATTCTGGCGGACGAACCTACTGGGAATCTTGATTCTCGGACTGGTGACGAAATCATGGGGTTGTTCGATGAGCTGCATGCTCAGGGAAATACGATTGTGCTGGTGACGCATGAACCTGATATTGCTGAGTATGCTCATCGCGTGGTGACGATTCGTGATGGTGTTGTTGCTTCCGATCGTGTTTCGGAGCGGGATCGCTCGGGGATCGAGGCTCGGCTGGCTGCTGCTCCTCCTGCTACGAATTATTGATGGCATGGGTACCCTCCCCCCCCGGTGTTTTGGGGCAAAATCCTGATTCCAGAGGGGTTAGGCGGTGCCTAAGCTTGCCCGTCTGCGTTAGGTTTGAGCCTGAGAGCGAAGCATCAGGGCTAAAGAGCGTCTTGAGGACTTGCGGCGAAGCGTACCTCAGCGGCTGAAGCCGCGTTACATTTGTGGCTTATATGGCACGGCTGAAGCCGTGCCCTTAAGCAGGACAGCTTTCTGAGCACCCCTCAAGGTTGGGATATGTCTTAGCAACAGCAAAGGCCGCTCCTGATTGGGAGCGGCCTTTTGTTTTACTTTCTATCTCTAGTTTAGCAAGTTGGCGGGGGTGAACATGCCAACTATTTTTGGCTATTATCTTGTTTGCTTTGTTGGGGTTGGAGCTTTTTGCACAGGCTGGGGGGCTTGACAGGTTTTGGGGTGCGGTATGGTTGGCGCGGAGGTAGGACCAATGGAAAGTGGACGAATGGATCGGCGGGCTTTTGGGTTGATGGCTTTGGCTTTGGCGGCGGTGGGTCAGGGTGAGGCGCAAAGTGTTGGGCCGGTGATGGGGCCGGTGGGGAAAGATCCGAAGCCTACGCAGGCGGAGCTGAAGACGCTGGGGTCGGGGACGTTTAGTCCGGGGCCTGGGTATGGGTCGTTGGCGAAACGGGTGTCGCACCGGTATCTGATTGGGATGCTGACTGCCGGGAATATTCGGCTGGAGATGCATGAGACGATCCAGGAGCCCGGCGCGGAGCATGAGCCGGTGGATACGCACAAGCACAACGAGATCTGGCTGGTGCAGCGTGGGAGCGCGGTGCTGTTTATCAATGACGTGGAGCACCGGATGGAAGCGGGGGACGTGGGGCTGGTGACGGCTGGGGATCGGCACTGGGTGAAAAACGTCGGGTCGGGGGAGCTGGCTTACTTTGTGGTGACGGTGGGGGGGCCGGAGTAATCGGGAACAACAGGAACGCGGATGAGGGCGGGATCAAGGCGGGATAAGGACGGATAACGGCAAGAACAGGAACGGGGATAGGGTGGGAGGAAGCGGGAGACGGCTGGAGTTTCGATCACCCGTATTGCAAGGGTTGCAACCCCAGGTCACGCGGTTAGACTGCGTGGCCTGGGGCACCCCATACGATTCGTCGATTTGCTTGACTGGGCGAGTGAGTAACCCCACCTCACGCGATGAAGCTCGCGTGAGATGGGGCACCCGAAATGGTTTGTTCGCCTCATTTTGAAGGCCCGGACTACCCCCAGACTTTCGTCTAGAGGTTGGCTAGTTCGCGGGCTCGGACGAAGATGCGGGTGAACATGAGGGCGTCGAGGCGGCCGGTGTTGGTGTTTCTAAGAGATGGGTGGTAGGTGGCGAGGAGCTGGAGGCCGTTGGGGAGGGTGTACTCGGCGGCGTGGGCGAACTTGTAGGGAGTGCGGCGGGGGATGACGCCGGTGGTTACGAGGTGGGCGAGGTAGCCGTCGAAGGCGATTTTGCCGAGGCAGACGACTACCCGGACCTTTGGCAGGGCGGCTAGTTCGGCGGCGAGGTGGGAGGTGCAGTTGCGGAGCTCCTGGGGAAGGGGCTTGTCGCCGGGCGGGGCGCAGCGGAGGACGGAGGCGATCCAGGCGTGGCGGAGGCGGAGGCCGTCGGTGGCGCTGGTGGCGTGAGGTTTGGTGGCGAGGGCGAGGGAGTGGAGGATGGGGAACATGAAGTCGCCGGAACCGTCGCCGGTGAAGGGGCGGCCGGTGCGGTTGGCGCCGTGGGCGCCGGGGGCGAGGCCGAGGAGGAGGATCCGGGCGCGGGGGTCGCCAAAGCCGGGGACGGGGCGGGCCCAGTAGGTGTGGTCGAGGTAGGCGCGGCGTTTGGTTTGGCCGATTTGCTGGCAGTAGGCGCGGAGGCGGGGGCAGCGAGTGCAGGTGATGATGTCGTTGTGGGCAAGCTGGAGGGGTGGGGGGAGGGGCATGAGGGTGGGGATAGGATACGGGATTCGGGCTTAGGAACGGCAACAACAGGAACGGGGATGAAGGCGGGATCAAGGCGGGATAAGAACTGGATAGGGCGGTCGGTCAATGCGATGGTGAGAACGCGGAGCGTGTGGCTGATGCCGATCTTCGACGGGAAGGGATGAGTGGATTTACAAGCGTTGTCCGGGGTCCAGGCGCTGCGCGGCCGTTTGGTCCTTTCTTGACAGGAAGGATTGCTGAGGAGCATCCGGGCGGTACCTGACCGTCAGGTCCGTTTGCGGAGCCAGGCGTTCTACAAATCGAACAGCGGAGTCTCTGGACCAGAAGCCTCTTTTATAAAGTCCGGAATAGCTGCTGGCACCCACCGTGTAGGAGTATGTGACTTCGGCCAGCGGGTAGGCGTAGCTGGGGTGGGCGTGAGCTTCCGTCAGGATGCCTTTGGTTTGGGGCCAAGCGCGACTGCGGTATTCCTTGATGAGGGGTACGATGAGGCGGTACAGAAAGACGATGACGTTGTCTAGGATCAATCCGCCCACGCTGGTCTCCTGCAAAGTTTGCTAAGAGGGATTTTAGAACGACTGGGTGATTTTCTTTTCGATGGTAGGGTGAGGTGGTGGTTTGGGCGGTGAAGGAGAATAACCCCACGATAACCGCGGTGAAGCTCGCGGTGATCATGGGGCACCCGAATGGTTATCGATGTTCCCTCTCATGAGAGGTTGTAAGCCTAGACGGATTTGGGGTCGGGGCTGAGGGGGGGGTACGGGAGGGTGGGGGTTGTTGATTTTGGGATTGCATCTGAGCTGGGGGTTGTGGCGTCATAGGATGTAAGAAGATATTTGGGACGTAAGAAGATATCTGGGGATGTAAGAAGAGAATCAGGCATGGCAGACGAGATTTGCGAGGCAGAACTTGGAAGAGCAACGCATTAGCAGGATGTACCTGAACAACTTGCAGGCCAGGCTTGCGCGGGTGTGGTATGGCATGTTCGGCAATGGGATGAGGCGTTCTTCCCTGCTGCCGTGGGTGGTGGCGGCGGTGATCCTGGTGCCGGTGATTGGGTATGCGCTGCATGTTCGGGGGAAATTTCACCTTTTCAAGCAGGAGATCAAAGGCGCGCCGACGACGGCGAATGTGCCGCGGCCGGGTGGGCTGGAGGCGATGGTATTGACGCGGACGCAGACGGCGGGTACGACGCAGCCGGAGTTTTTGACGGCTACGCTGCTGCCGGGGATGGGGATGGATGTGCTGCAGCTTTCGGCTTTTTTGCCGGGCAGGGGTGAGGTGGATCTGCTGGCGGCGCCGACGGTGGAACAGATGGCGGCGGGGACGGGGGCGGACCGGTCCGGGCCGGACGACGAGCGGGGAGCGATCGAGATGCCGTGGGGGGGGAGCTTGCCGGGGGTGCTTTCGCCGCTGGGAACTACGCTTTCAACGTATTGGAAGGGGCGGACGCTGGAGCTGCCGGTGAATGGAACTTCCGGCCGGTCAGTGGCGGAGGGCGGGCTGCTGACGGCGGATGCGGCGGATGTGAGCAAGCAGGATCTGCCGGATGGGATGGCGGCCAAGGGGCTGTTTACGGGGACTACATTTTCCGACCGGTGGCTATCGAAATCTGACGTGACGGTAACGGTGCAGCTAAGGGCGAAGACGCTGGACCTGGTGGTGACGGCGAAAAATGTGGGTAATGAGCCGGAGCCGATGGGGATTGGATGGCATCCGCGGTTTGTGGTTCCGAGCGGGAGCCGGGAGGCGGCGGAGCTGCTGCTGCCAAATGGCGAGGTGCTGGAGGTGACCGATAAGGTGCGGGATTTGCCGACGGGGAAGGTGGTGGCGACGCCTTCTTCTGTAGCGCGGCTGCAGGGCAAGGCGGGGACGATTGGGCCGGGGCCGGTGGACGATAGCCTGGTGCATCTGAAGGGGGGGCCGGGGGGCGTGGCGACGGAGTTTCTGGACCCGGCGAGTGGGTTTGGGCTGCGGATGACGGCGATGTCGGCCAGCGTGCGGGAATTTAAGGTGTTGTCGCCGGCGGGCGGGCAGTATGTGGGGCTGGGGATGCAGACGAACCTGGACGATCCTTTTGGACGGCAGTGGACGGGGGAGGATGGGGGGGGGATTACGGTGCTACAGCCGGGGCAGGCGATGGAATGGCGGGTGCGGCTGGAGATCTTTCCGGTTCCGGTGAAGTAGCGGGTTTGACCCTTGATGTGGGTGGACCGTACAGTGGAAGAGAGGCGATGGCCGCGGAGTATCCGGGACAGCTGGATACGGCGGCGAATTGACGCGCCCAAGAAGGCATGGAACTTTGACCCCGACTGAGATGACTGAGACCGAGAACGCGGCTGAGATGCAGCCGTCCGCTGAAGTACACGAACATACGCATGAGGGTCATACGCATGAGCATGAGCCGGCGCAGCCTACGCTGAACCCGGAGTTGATGCGGGAAGTGGCTGTGGAGGTGGACGCGGAGACGGTGTCGAAGGCGTTCAAGACGGTGGTGAAGAAGTACACGCGGCTGGCGCGGATCCCGGGATTTCGGGTGGGGAAGGTGCCGGAAGGCGTGATCAAGAACCGGTTTGCCAAGGAGGTTCGGCAGGAGGTTCTGGATGAGCTGGTGAGTGCGCGGTTTCAGAAGACGCTGGAAGAGCAGAAGATTCGTCCGGTAAGCCAGCCGCAGTTGACGAACCTGATGCTGGTGGACGGGCAGCCGCTGCAGTTCAAGGCGGCGTTCGAGGTGCTACCGGAAATCAATGTGGATGGGTATGACCAGGTGTCGGTGACGAAGCCGGATGTGGCGCTGACGGATGCGGAATACACGGCGGAGCTGCAGCGGGTGATGGATCAGCATGGGACGGTCGAGCCGGTGGAAGAGGACCGCGAACTGGTGGACGGGGACTGGGCGGAAATCGAGTTTACCGGTAAGGTGCAGCCGATGGCGACGGTGGTGGGCGAAGAGCCGGAAGCGACGGAGCCGATCACGGGCGAGGATGTGCTGATCGAGATTGGCGGGGCGAACACGCTGCCGGCGTTTACCGAAGCGCTGCGCGGCAAGAAGGCCGGGCAGGAGATGGAGCTCGAAGTGAGCTATCCGGCGGAGTTTGGCGAGCCGCGGCTGGCGGGGCAGACGGTCAAATATGACGTGAAGGTGAAGGCGTTGAAGAAGAAGACTTATCCGGAGAAGGATGAGGAGTTTGCCAAGCAGCTGGGGAATTACGACAGCTGGGAGGACTTTGAAACGAAGCTGCGGGAGATGGCGAGCGGTCGGAAGCAGGATGCGCTGACCAACCAGGCGAAGGATAAGATGCTGGGCGAGATGATTGGGAAGTTCCAGTTCCCTGTTCCGGAGACGTTTGTGCAGGCGCAGATCGACGCGCGGCTGGACCGCGGGTTGAGGGCGCTGGCGCAGCAGGGGATGAGCGCTGACGACATGCGGAAGCTGGATTTCAACCGGCTGCGTGCGGCACAGCGGGACCAGGCAGTGAGCGAGGTGAAGGCATCGCTGATTCTGGACCGGATTGCCGAGGTTGAAGGCGTGGATGTGAGCGAGGACGAGATGGAGCGGGAGATGCTGATGGCTTCGCTGCAGGCTCGGGAACCGCTGGAAACGCTGCGTGACCGGATGATGCAGGATGGGTCGCTCGAGCGCATGCGGGAGCAGATGCGGCGGGAAAAGACGGGTACGGTTTTGTTTGAGCGGCTGGCGCAGTAATAACCGGATTGGAGAGCAAGAGTATGGGTTTGATTCCTTATGTGGTGGAGCAGACGAGCCGCGGCGAGCGGACTTACGACATTTACAGCCGTCTGCTGCGGGACAATATTATTTTTCTTGGGACGCCGATCGATGACAACGTGGCGAACGTGATCATTGCGCAGATGCTGTTTTTGAGCGGTGAAGACCCGGAGAAGGATATCCAGATGTATATCAATTCGCCGGGTGGCTCGATCACGGCGGGGCTGGCGATCTACGACACGATGCAGTACATCAAGAACAATGTGGTGACGTTCTGCATTGGGCAGGCGGCGAGCATGGGCGCGTTTCTGCTGATGGCGGGGACGAAGGGCAAGCGGTTTGCTCTGCCGAACTCGCGGATTCTGATTCACCAGCCGAGCATGGGCGGGCTGAGTGGGCAGGCGACCGATATCGACATTCATGCGCGGGAGATTTTGCGGATTCGCGAGATCACGAACACGCTGATGGCGAAGAGCACGGGTCAGCCGCTGGCGCAGATCGAGCGGGACGTGGAGCGGGACTTTATCATGACAGCTCCGCAGGCAAAGGAGTACGGGATTATCGACGACATTATCGATAAGCCGCGGACTTAGTTTTTGTAATTGAAGGAACGAGCCCCGGCCGATGGCTGGGGCTCTTTGTTTTGGGGGCGGGCGGCGTACTTAGGCGTCGATGGCGGCGAAGCAGCCGGGGCAAGGGCAGGGATGCTCATGGAGCTGCCGGGTGGTTGCGGTTCCGAGGGAGTCCACGTTGTCGACTTGAGCGCGCAGCGGCCGGGTTTGGGTGGGGATAGTCGCTCCGCTGGTGATGTTCACTCTGCTGTGTGTCTTCATGGTTTTCTCCTTTGAAGTATTGCCTGTCTCTTGAATAATGGAAGCCAAATGCGATTGCAATGCGAGTAGTCCGATTCGGACGTGTGCCCGCATCGATCGTTTCTCAGGATGGACAGCGTTCTTTGAGGGAATGAAGGCTCTGGACCCACATGTGGGAGGGTTACTTGAGGTGAGTCCAGGTGTGCCGTTTGGCTGGGGGGGGGCGAGCGGGGTGCGGGGGATTCGTTGTAGACTTGAGGTTCGGGTGTTTGGTTGTTGCCCGGAGGGATTGCAGAACCTATGAAGACTTCTCGGGGCTCGGACGAATCGTTACGTTGTTCTTTTTGCCATAAGTCACAGGATGCGGTTGCGAAGCTGATCAGTTCGCCATCGGACTATCCGCGGGCTTATATCTGCGATGAATGCGTGGCGGTTTGCAACTCGATTCTGGAAGACGATGGGCGTGAGGTGGCTCCGGGGGCGGCTCCGGCGCATCTGCCGAAACCGCAGGAAGTGCGTGCGTTTCTGGATGAGTACGTGATTGGGCAGGACCAGACGAAGAAGAAGCTGGCAGTGGCGGTTTACAACCACTACAAGCGGATCCAGATGAACAAGACGCGCGGCAATGAGGTGGAGCTGGCGAAGTCGAACATTCTGCTGGTGGGGCCGACGGGTAGCGGCAAGACGCTGCTGGCGCAGACGCTGGCGAAGGTGCTGGATGTGCCGTTTGCGATTGTGGATGCGACGACGCTGACCGAGGCCGGGTACGTGGGCGAGGATGTGGAGAACATCATACTGAAGCTGCTGCAGGCGGCGGATGGCGATGTGGTGAAGACGCAGCAAGGGATCATTTACATCGACGAGATCGACAAGATTGGACGCAAGGATGAGAATCCTTCGATCACGCGGGATGTGAGCGGCGAGGGGGTGCAGCAGGCGCTGCTGAAGCTGCTGGAAGGCACGGTTGCGAGTGTGCCGCCGCAGGGTGGGCGCAAGCATCCGCATCAGGAATTTACGGCTGTGGATACGACGAACATCTTGTTCATCTGCGGCGGGGCTTTTGTGGGGCTTGAGAAGGTGATCGGGCGGCGGGTGGGTAAGAAGGCGCTTGGGTTCAAGACCGAGGGCGAGAATCTGCCGGGAGATGTGACGCCGATCCGGGCGCAGCGGGATGCGGAGTTGCTGCGGCAGGCGGAGCCTCAGGACCTGTTGAAGTATGGGTTGATCCCTGAGTTTGTGGGGCGGCTGCCGGTGCTTGGGGTGCTGGATGAGTTGGATGAGGCGGCGCTGATCGAGATTTTGACCAAGCCGAAGAATGCGATTTTGAAGCAGTACATCAAGCTGTTCGAGTTTGAAGGCGTGAAGGTTACGTTTACCGACGATGCGGCGCGAGAGATTGCGCGGGAGGCGCTGCAGCGGAAGGTGGGGGCGCGCGGGCTGCGGATGATCCTGGAGGAGTTGATGCTGGATCTGATGTACTACGTGCCGGGGAACAAGAAGGTGAAGGAGTTGCAGATTTCGGCGGAGATGGTTAAGAAGCACTCGTTGACGCTGCCTATGTTGTTGGAGAAGGCTGGGTAGTTTTGCGGTAATGGATGGCCGGGACCCTTTGGGTTCCGGCCTTTTTCTTGTGCGGGGGAAGGCGAATGCGGTTCGCCGGGAAGACAAACGAAAGGATAAGGGCAACAGCAACGACAAATGTAGATCCCTACGGGATGACAAACAAAAGAACAACAAGCAAGGGCGAGGGCAACGGCAAACGCAGATCCCATTCGGGAATGACAAACAAGAGGAATGAAAAATCGAGCGGAATGACGAGACTTTTTGACGGGGTGGAGGTTGGGGGTGGGGTATGTACAGGCACTGCCCTCTTATTGGCTTTACAATCGGTGGAACGGTTTGGCGGCTGCGACCGATGCGGCTGCCGGGACGTCTAAAACTCAGGAGAGACATGAAGACTACTAACGAAGAACTGAGCCGTGACGTTCGCAAACTTCCGATGATGCCGATTCGGGATATGGTGATCTTTCCGCATATGATGACGCCGTTCGTGGTGGGGCGTGAATCGAGCGTGCGGGCGTTGGAAGAGGCGTTGACGGGCGACCGGAAAATCTTTCTGGCGACGCAGCATGACGCCAGTGTGGACGAGCCGAGCGCGGATGACATTTTCGAGACGGGTACGATTGGGAATATCGTGCAAAGCGTGAAGATGCCGGACGGCAATATCAAGGTGCTGGTGGAGGGTGTGGAACGGGCACGGGCTGTCGAGGTGAATGATGAAGACGGGTTCTTTGTCGCGACGGTGCGGGTGGGCAAGACGCGGCTGGAGATGACGCCGGCTGTCGAGCAGATGATGCAGAAGGTGCATACGCTGTTTGAGCAATACGTGAAGCTGCAGCAGAGCCTGAACTACGAGACCATGGCGGCGAGCGTGCGGGGCGATGAGCCGGCCAAGCTGGCGGATACGATTGCGGCCAACCTGCAGCTTTCGATTGAAGAGAAGCAGGAGCTGCTGGATGTGTTCGACCCGGAGCAGCGGCTGGCGCGCATTGCCGATGTGCTGGATGTGGCGATCGAGAAGCTGAACATCGACCGGACGGTGCAGAGCCGGGTAAAACGGCAGATGGAGAAGGCGCAGAAAGAGTACTACCTGAACGAGAAGATCAAGGCGATTCAGAAAGAGCTCGGGCGCGGGGAGAAGAGTGAATTCGACGAACTGAAGCGGAAGATTGAAGCCGCGGGGATGCCGAAGGATGTGTTAGAAAAGAGCCTGCTCGAGCTGAAGAAGCTGGAGGCGATGCCGCCGATGTCGGCTGAATCGACCGTGAGCCGGAACTATCTGGATTGGTTGCTGGCGGTGCCGTGGAAGAAGCGGTCGAAGGAGATTCGGTCGATTGAATCCGCTGAGAAGGTGCTGAACGAAGATCATTATGGGCTGGAAAAGATCAAGGACAGGATCCTGGAGTTTCTGGCGGTGCGGCAGTTGGTGAAGAATCCGAAGGGGTCGATTTTGTGCTTTGTCGGGCCTCCGGGTGTGGGGAAGACTTCGCTGGGCCAATCGATTGCGAAGGCTACCGGGCGGCGGTTTGTGCGGATGTCGCTTGGTGGTGTGCGGGATGAGGCGGAGATTCGTGGGCATCGGCGGACATATATTGGGGCGCTGCCGGGGCAGGTGATCCAAAGCATGAAGAAGGCGGGGACGAAGAACCCGGTGTTCATGCTGGATGAGATCGATAAGATGGCTGCGGATTTCCGCGGGGACCCGGCGAGCGCGCTGCTGGAAGTGCTGGACCCGGAACAGAATACGAAGTTCCAGGATCATTATCTGGATGTCGAATACGACCTTTCGCAGGTGCTGTTTGTGTGCACGGCGAATGTGCTGGATACGATTCCAGGGCCGCTGCAGGATCGGATGGAGATCATTCGGCTTTCGGGGTATACGGAGGTCGAGAAGTTGGAGATCGCCAAGCAGTACCTGGTGAAGAAGCAGCGCGAAGGCAACGGGCTTACCGAAGAGCAGATAGCGATCGACGACACGGCTCTGAAGGCGCTGATCCGCGGCTACACGCGGGAGGCAGGGGTGCGGTCGCTCGAGCGGGAAATCGGCAATGTACACCGGAAGGTGGCGCGGAAGGTCGTGCAGCGGAAGCCGGAAGATGGGCCTCAGCCGAAGGAACTGGTGACGGGGGAAACGCTCGAGGGCCTGCTGGGGGTGGCGAAGTTTAGCGACTCCGAGGTGCATGCGAAGAGCGAAGTGGGCCTGGTGACGGGGCTGGCTTGGACTTCAGTGGGCGGAGTGATTCTGCAGACGGAAGTGCAGGTGCTGGACGGGAAAGGCAAGCTGAGCGCTACGGGACAGCTGGGCGATGTGATGAAGGAGTCGGCGGAAGCGGCGCTGACTTACATCCGGTCGCGGGCGGCGCATCTTGGGCTGCAGCGGGACTTTTACCGGCATGTGGATATCCACGTGCACGTGCCTGAGGGCGCGACGCCAAAGGATGGACCATCGGCCGGGATCACGATCGCTACTGGCCTCGCCAGTGCGCTGACCAAGATCAAGGTGCGCCGGGATATCGCGATGACGGGCGAGATTACGCTGCGGGGCAAGGTGCTGCCGATCGGCGGGCTGAAGGAGAAGCTGCTGGCGGCGCATCGGGCGGGGGTGTTCGAAGCGATTCTGCCGGAAGGTAACCGGAAGGATCTGGCGGAATTGCCGGAGCTGCTGAAGAGCTCCATGAAGCTGCATTTTGTGGAACAGATGGATGAGGTGCTGGTGATTGCGCTGGAGGAACAACTGGTGGCGCTGGAGGAAGAGGCTCCGGTGGCGCTGGCGGGGGTGATTCCGCCGGTGATCGGCGGGGGGCAGCCGGTGGCGCACCAGTAAGTGGTTTGTAACGCGAAAAGGCCTGCTCTTGCGAGCAGGCCTTATTTACCGCAAAAGCAAGAACGAGCAACAACAAAAGCCAATACCGAGATTCTTCGCTTCGCTCAGAATGACGATTGTGATTGAGCGACTGCGGGTGCGGACTAGACGGAGCGTCGGCCGCTGACGAAGTGCATGATAACCGAGATGATGGCGAAGATGATGAGCAGGTGAATGAACCATGCGGTGATGTGGAAGGCGAAGATGCCGCCGAAATAGAGGACGAGGAGGACTACGGCGAGGATGAGGAACATAGGGAACCACCTTTCAGAATGATGTTCGCGAATGGACCTCAACCGGCTGCCGGGCAGCTCGACCGAAGACACATGGCTTACCTTCGGTGAGAGCGGGAATGTTCAGCTAGCGTTGCTTGGGTTGTGGGGAAACCTGTGGATTACAGGCCGCCAGCGATGGAGGGGATGAGCATGACCTCGTCACCATCCTGAAAGGCGTAGGCTTCGCCGCCGAGGAAGCGGATGTCTTCGTCGTTGACGTAGATGTTGATAAAGCGGCGGAGTTTGCCGGACTCGTCCTTGATCTGGGTGGAGAGGGCGGGGAAATTCTGGTCGATATCGGCGATGAGGGCGGGGAGGTTGGGGGCGTCGGAGGTGAGGAGCTTCTGGCCTTCAGTGTGGCGGAGGAAGGCGGTGGGGAGGATGATCTGGATGGCGATGGTGGGGCTCCTTCTTTAGTCGGCTGCTACGAGGTCTGGCTCGTGGGTGGGGATGGTGTTGGTGACGTCGAGCTCGGCGAGGTAGGTGGTGAAGTCGGCGAGGCGAGGGCGGATGGCGCGGGCGTCGAGGTGGTCGAAGGAACGGGCGAGGGCGTCGGTGGTTTTGAGGCCGTTGCCGGTGATGCAGACCACGGTGGTGTCTTCGCGGCGGATTCTTCCCTGCTGGTAGAGGCGGGCGGTGACGGCGGTGGTGACGCCGCCGGCGGTTTCGGTGAAGATGCCTTCGGTTTCGGCGAGCTCCTGAATGCCGGCGACGAGCTCGATGTCGGAGACATCTTCAGCCCAGCCGCCGGTGGAGCGGATCATCTTGCTGGCGGCGGGGCCGTCGGCCGGGTTGCCGATGGCGAGTGAGCGGGCGATGGTGTTGGGGCGCTGGGGTTCGATGAAATCCCAGCCTTCACGGACGGAGTGCGAGATGGGCGAGCAGCCGGTAGCCTGGGCGCCGAAGAACTTGACGGGCCTGGCTTCGACGATGCCGAGGGCGATGAGCTCGTCGAATGCTTTGCGGATTTTGCGGATGAGCGAGCCGCCGGCCATGGGGCAGACGACGTTGTCGGGGAGTCGCCAGCCGAGCTGCTCGGCGATTTCGTAGCCCTGGGTTTTGGAGCCTTCGGCGTAGTAGGGGCGGAGGTTGACGTTGACGAAGCCGTAGGGGAGCTCGTCGGCGATGAGGGTGCAGAGGCGGTTGACGTGGTCGTAGTTGCCGTCGACGCGGATAAGCCGGGCGCCGTAGACGAGGGTGTTGAGGATCTTGGCGGGTTCGAGGTCGGCGGGGATGAGGATGGTGGCTTTGAGGCCGAGGCGTGCGGCCTGGGCGGCGACGGAGTTGGCGAGGTTGCCGGTGGAGGAGCAGCCGACGGTGTCGAAACCGAAGGCCTGGGCGTTGGCGAGGGCGACGGAGACGACGCGATCTTTGAAGGAAAGGGTTGGGAAGCAGACGGAATCGTTTTTGACATAGAGATTGTCTGCGCCGATGCGGCGGCCGAGGTTTTTGGCGCGGACGAGCGGGGTGAAGCCTACGGGGATATCGGGCTCAAAGCCGCAGGGGATGGGGAGGAGGGCGGCGTAACGCCAGATGTTGAAGGGTCCGGCCTGGATAGACTGACGGGTGACGGGGGTGGCCTTCTGGATGGCGGCGAGGTCGTACTTGATTTCGAGGGGGGCAAGGCACTCCGGGCATCCGGAGAGGGGTCTGTTGCCGAAAGTTCGGCCGCACTCGTTGCACTGAAGCTGGTAGGTACTACAGGAATATTCCATCGATTCGGTTCTCCTGGCGGCGGAGGACCGGAAACTTTGACGCTCTCAGATGGATTTGGGGACTGGAGGTGCGGGATTTGCTGGGTGCTCCGCTGTGTGTGGATGCGGACTTCCCTGCTTGCTCCGAATCTCATGTTCCCTGTGGTTTTTTAGACCAGCCCAGGAGAGAGTTGACACCGGTACGCGATTGTTCTGTCCGGTTGTCGTGGCGTCAAAGGGCTCGTCCCTCAACCACTCTTCATGAAATTCAAATCAACCTTGCGGCTGACTGGAATAAGTCAGTTGTAACACGGAGGGAGGAGGTGTGCAAGTGTGGATATCTAGACTTTCATGAGGTGGTGGACGCCGGCTACGAAGGCTGCGGGGTCGAACTCGGTGCGGAGGATTTCGTCGGGGCAGTCTGTGAGGACGGCGACGCGCCAGTTGCAGACGAAGGCTACGAGCTGGCCGTGGTGGGAGGTTTTGATTTCCGAGCAGAGTTTTTCGGCATCGTGGATGCCATCGGTGGTTTCGATGTCGATGAGGACGAGAGCGAAGGGGTTGGCGTGGAAAAGGGTGAGGGCCTCGGCTGCGTCGCAGGTGGAGGTGACGGCATAGCCGGAGATGCGGAGGATCTGGTCGCGGATGGGCCGGAGGATCTCTCGTTTACAGATGTGGAGGATGGCCTGTTTTGCCTGAGGCTGGGAGTCTTGCGGTGCGGTCATTTTTTGGTCTCGCGAAAAGTTCTGTGCCGGGTCGCCCTTGGATGTTGCCGGGGCGAGTGCACCCGCCGGCCTGCACCGTACGCAGAAGGCAGCAGAGATTCTTCGTTGAGGGTAATTGTAGCTAGGGGTGGAGTGAGAGACAAGGTTGAGTTTTGCTGTTCGGCTATGTCACATAAGCGACATGGCGGCGACTCGTCGCGAATTGGGCACTAGCGAAGGCTGTCAGTGAGGTCTGTGGAGGAGCCGGGGACGAGGGGCATGGCGGGCTGGATGCCGACGAGGAGGTCTTCCTTGCGCATGATGAGGGAGGTGGCGTTGAGGGTGGCGAGTTCGAAGCCGTGGCCGTGGGTGATGGCGTCGGTAGGGCAGGCCTCTACGCAATAGCCGCAGAAGATGCAGCGGTTGTAGTCAATGTTGTAGACCTTGGCGTAGCGCTCGGCGGAAGAGATGCGAACTTCTTCGGTGTTCTCGGCGGCCTCGATGTAGATGCAGTTGGAGGGGCAGGCGGCGGCGCAGAGGAAGCAGGCGACGCATTTCTCGAGGCCGTTCTCATCGCGTTGGAGCTGGTGCTTGCCGCGGAAACGCTGCTGGAAGATGGCACCACGCATGGGGCCCTTGCCGTCCGGGTAATTTTCAACTTCGGTGGGCTGGAACATCTCCTTGAAGGTGATGCCCATGCCTTTGGCAATGGCGGCGGCGTCTTTGACGATCGACATGAGGGTAGTATATCCCGGGTTTGCGGTGGGCGAGCGGGTGCGGTATGGTGAGGTGAAAAGTGGAGGGGTTGCGATGAAGCTTCTGGGGTTGGTGCTGCTGCTGGGGATGGGTGCTGGGGCTCAGGCACAGATGGAGGAGCATCATGAGCATAAGGTGAAGGTGGCTTCCACTTCCCTGCTGGTGGTGGCGGATGGGAAGACGACTACGTTGAAGCTGGCTGATCTGCAGGCGATGCCGCAGCGGCAGTTGATGGTGCATAACGCGCATAGCAATGTGGATGAAACGTATACGGGGGTGGGGTTGAGCGATCTGCTGGCTAAGTTTGGCTTGTCGCTGGAAGGGAGTGGGGCGAAGGGGGTTTATCACAGCTATGTCAGGGCCGAGGGGACGGATAAATATTACGTGATTTATTCGGCTTCAGAGCTTGAGGGGGCGTTGCATACGGGGGATGCGATTGTGGCTTTGATGGTGGATGGGAAGCCGCTGACCGAGGATGGGGAGTTCAAGATGGTGGTGGGTGGGGATAAGAAGCCGGCGCGGTGGGTGACGAATCTGGAGAAGTTGACGGTGGTGTCGGTGGAATAGGGGGTTAGAGATCTTGCGGGTGGATGGCGGTGAGGCCTGGGAAGTGGTTGCTGAAGAAGCGGGCGTCGCGGGTGAGTAGGCGGTCGGCGCGACGAGCGGCATGTGCGGCGATGAGGAAGTCAGGCAGTATTCTCGTGCGAGTGCCGCCCCTTTGGCGGTACTCGTCATGATAACGGCCTGCTAGAAATGCGGTTTGCTGATCAAGAGGATCTATGGTGATTTTCAAGAGGAGAAGAAGGGCGTCGAGCTCGGCGCCACTCCTGTAGCTTACGGCCAGTTCAGCATAGGCGACGACGGAGGCGACGATAGCTCCGTCTTGATTCGCTCGCTTGAGCGCCTGGGTGGCCAATGCTTTTGCCGAGGGATCGCCCGTGGTGATGTCAAGAACGATGTTGCTGTCTACACTGGTTACCATTCTGGGCGAACATATGCCATGAATTCGTCCACGCTGGCGAAGCCTTGATCCAACAACTGCTGGCGGTGCGTTCCGGCTACCTTCTCGATGGCTGCGCTGAACTCCTCGTCGCTGAGCTTCTTGCGTGGAGATTCCTCTGCGGCTTCAAACTCCACGCGAATCTGGGCGCCGGGCTTGAGGTGCAGGGCTTGGATCACCTCTGCGGGGATGATGGCTTGATGGTCCTCGTTGATGGTGATGAGGGTTTTCATGTGGTTTATTTTACTTCGGCGTCGAAGACTCCGGTTTCTACGGTTTGGGCGTGCTTGATCTGAATGAAAAGGCGGTAGCGGCCGGGGGTTGGGAAGCCATAGGGGAAGGAGAGGTTGGGGGTGAGGGGGGCGTCGCTGGTTGGGGTCATGGACATGGGGGTGCCGGTGGAGGCGTCGGCGAGCATGACGTCTGGCATGGGGGCGGAGCCGGAGGGGTGGGTGTGGGCGAAGACGGAGCCGTCGGTTTTGACGAAGGCGGCGTGGCCGGCCATGCCGAGGTAGGGCTGAATGTCGGTGGCGGGATGGCCGGTGGGGTCGAGGAGGTGGAAGTGGAAGGTGTAGGGGGTACCGGCGGTGAGGCGGTCGGGGCGGTCCCAGGTGAGGGTGTAGCCGTCGGGGAGCTTGTAGGCGGGGGGTAGCGGGCCGGCGGAAAGGGGTGGGGGGAGGGCGGAGGCGTCTTCAGAGTCGAGTGGCGTGGGGGGGAGGTTGGCGGGGATCCGGATGGTGGTTTGGAGAGTTTCGGGGAAGCCATTGGAGTGGACGACGTCGCCGTAGAGCTGGTAGGTGCCGGGGGGCATGGTGGGGAGGGTGGTGGTGAAGGCACCGTTGGCGAAGATGGGGTGGAGGTGGAAAGCGGCGTCCATCTGGGGCTGGCGAATGGCGTAGAGGTGCATGGGGTGGCCGTGGTCGGGGAGCCAGGTGTCGAGGCGGGGCTTGGGGCCGGAACGGGGGTTGGTGCGCCAGGGAGCGACGGTGAGGGTGAGGTGGTTGCCGCTCAGCATGGCGGAGGTGGTGGAGGCGGTGTAGATGTTGCGTGCGTAGTCGGCTGCTTCGACGTTCCACCACTGGCCGGCAAGGGCGGTGATGGCTGTGAGGACGACGGCGGCGACGGCGAGGCCAATGAGGCTGCGGCGGCGGAGGGCGGGGGTTGGTTGGGTGCCGGGGAGGAGGCGGGATTCGCGGATGGAGGCGGCGACGATGGCGGCCATGCCGATGAAGAGGAGCAGGCCGAGGGCGGCGAGGAGGGTGCCCATGCCGCGCTGCATCTTGAGGGTGGTGCGGGGGACGGCGAGGACGGGGACGGATGCGGTTTGCGGGCCGGCGGCACCGGTGAGGGCGAGACGGACCTGCCAGGCACCGGAGCCCATGATCCAGACGGCTACGGTGAAGAACTGGGGGTCGGTGGGGGAGGGCTGCATGGGGTCGAAGGCGGGCGGGTGGAGGGCGGCCTCGCCGGTGACGGGGAGCGGGGCGATGGCGATGGAGGTGAGGGTGGCGGCGGAGGAGCGGACTTCTACAGTGGCGATGCCGGGGATGACGTCGGGAGGGCGGATGGTGACGTAGAGGGTATAGGGGCCGGCGGTGACGGTTTCGAAGACGTCTTTGGAGCCTACGTGGGCTCGGGCGGCGGGGGTTAGTAGGAGTGCTATCAGGAGGTAGAGGTAGACCAAGGTCACGCGATGGGGCTGCGTGGCCTGGGGCACCCTGGACCTGTTCTTGAATGGGTAGCTCAACGTTGGACCCCGCGCATCCATTGGCCGAATTTGAGGCCGGACCAGGTGCTTGCGGTGGCTATGATGGCGGCTATGGCGAGGCCGCGGGCCAGGGCGAGGCCGGAGTCGGGTGCGAAGAAGAGGCGGAGGCGGTCGTAGCCTTCGGGGCGGGAGTTGTAGTCGAAATAGATGGTGGCGAAGAAACGGTTCTGGCTGGCGTGGGACATGAGGAAGGTGGCGAAGGGCCACTCGCAGGCAGTGAGGACCGCGGTGAAGAGGATGCCGGAGACGATGGCGACCTGCCAGGGCTTCCAGGTGCGGGCGCGCTGCCAGAGGAGATCAAGTGCGAGGGCCGGGGCGAGGATGAGGATGGGGAATTTGGCCGGGATGAAGTGGGTGACGGGATTGTAGACGGGGCCGAGTTTGGGGGTGGCGGGAAAGAGGGGGAGGATGAGGATTTCGGCGAGGACGAAGAGGGTGTAAATGGCGGCGAGGGTAGTGGAGGACCAGCGGGCGCCGGTGGCTCGGGCGAAGACGGCGAAGAGCAGCGGCGTAAAAATGGCGAGGGCGATGTAGGCGGCGGCGCGGTGGAGCGAGACGTCCCAGGTGGGTTCGGTGAGGAAGAACATGTTTTCAATGAGGAGGAGGGCGCCAACGTAGAGGAGGAGGCGCTGGAGGGTGCGGAAGTTGGGCGTGGGGGTGGAGAGGCCGGCGAAGCTGTTGTTGGTTGCGAGCGAGTTCCCTGCCCGGTTCATGGCGGCGAGGGTGAGGAAGAGAATGCCGATGGAGATGGAGAGGACGCCGGACATGAGCAGGGCGTGCGGGGGCGAGATGATCTTGACGTCAAGGCCGTAGGCGGCGTGCCACCAGTTGTCAAAGGGGGCGGAGGTGAGCATGGCGATGCCGCCCCAGGCCGCAATGAAAGCGCCGAGGGGGCCGCGGAAGCCGAGGACCTGGACGGATTCGGCGCGGAGCTGCTGGTTGGGGCCGAAGGTGGTGTAAAGGATGAGGTAGCCGCAGACGACGGCGGCGGTGATGCCGCAGAGATAGATGAGGACGTGGGCGGGGGTTAGGAAGGAGTCGCGGCCGATGGAACGGTGCCAGGAGACGTCCCAGGCGGCGCCGACGATGGCGGAGGTCACGCCGAGCGCTCCGGCCCAGATGGTCCAGGGGATTGGGAGGGTGCTGGGGAGTTGGTTGGCGTAAGGAGGGGCGGCGGTTGCCATGGGTGGGGTCTCCTCGGGGTCATGTCCATTATAAGTGGCGGCGAGTGATTGGCTGGTGGATGCTTTGTGTCGGTAGTGGTTCGGAATGAGCAGGGCCAGTCGAAGCGGATCAGGCGGAGTACGCGTTGGGATTGCCTTCCGACAAGGCGACTTCACCGTAGTTATCGTGTACTGGAGACTCAAGCCCGCCCCGCCTCCGGCCCTATGGGTGGGACTTCTCCTGAGGTACGAACTCGTCCCTTACCGCCTTCGCCATAACGCGAGGAGGCAGAAGACCTTGGGCAAGGATGAAGTCATGGAATCGCATCAGGTTAAACTTTGATCCGAGTGTTTCCTCAGTCTCCCGGCGAAGGTCGAGTAAGCGCGTATAGCCATAGAAGTAGCTGGTGGCCTGTCCCGGGTTCCGGAAGGTAAAACGCTCTACCTCCTCATTTGCAAGCGGCGCGCTGAGGCAGACTTCATGAGTCAGTATGGCCAAAGCCTGGTCGGGCTCAATTTTCCGGCTTTGAAGTTCAGGATCAAGGAACGCTCGAGCGGCACGTACCAGACGGCCTTGCAGCGTGATCAGTTGGCCTTCTATAGGCATGTAAGGCTGCACGAGATACTCCGAATAAAGACCCCAGCCCTCCACATTGGTTGAGTTCTTGGCATAGATGGCCCGTGCTAATGAGACCCCGCGTTCCACCATGGAATCGAACTGGAGTTCGTGACCCGGACGGGCCTCGTGTGCGATCAGAGCCCAGCTCGCGGCTTCGTAGGAGAAATCATCGAGTTTTGTTGAGGCCGCCTGGCCTGCTCCGGCCGGGATGTTCAGCGGCAGTACAAAAACCCCACGCTGGCCGGAGTTGTGCACGAGTGGTGGAGGTCGCATGTGCGGTGCGGGCTGTTGCACGCTTTCAGCAGCTGTAGCTACCTCAATGATCGCAGGCCGATCAGGAAGGGTGACGAGGTTGTGGTCGCGGATGATCCCTTCGATGGCTTGCAAGTGGTCGGTGTACAGGGGGAGGATAGCTGCACCCGCAATCTGGTTCTTCTTCAGCTGCGCGATCACGTCGCGATAGTCGGCAGATGGCCAATCGTGCATCTTCGCTATCTTTGCCGCGAGCGGAACCATTTCAGATTGGATTTGGGCGAAGGCCTTGTGAGCCATGGTCGCCAACTGATCCGGAGGAATATCAACGCCGTCATCTTCAAGCCGCAACGCATATTCCTCGGGCAGTAGACCGGCGCGGGGGGCAGCTTTGGGCAGCATAAAAGCGCGCTGCCATGCGTCGTAGTCTACTAATTGCTTCTTTAGCGTTTCGAAAGGTTCTTCCCAGCCGGTGAGGTCATACTTCCTGAAGAGGTCGGCGATGCCTTTGATGATCGTGGCGTTTCGCGCGAGCTGTGTTTCCAGTTCGGGACGTGACGGATACACCATTCCGGGTTTGGCCATTTGCGCTTCTGTACGCTCTCTCATGACGGTGGCGAGCGGACGGTACCCAGAAGTGAGACCCGCGTACTTCATCAAGCGGAAAACCGCGGACTGTCTCCTCTCGGCTGGCATCTGGGCATCCAGTAAAGCCCTCAGCCCTGAGAAGGTCCATGACGTGGGGTTGCGGTACGCGACCCGATGATTCTCGCTATAGTTGTCTATCTGAATGCTCAACCTCTCGTTGTGAGCAAGAATCTGAAGGTCTTCGGCGACGTTTGCGTCTTTCTCCTTCTTGAGCTGCGCTTCAAACTGGTCGGCGAGAAGTGCGGCTTCTTTATCCTCGGCGATCATATTCGCAAGCGTGGGCACGGACACATCTGTGTCGAATTGAGCCAATCCGTTACGCGTGCCTTCTTCGGGAGCGTATTTCATCTCAAGGTCCAGGACCTCTTGAGTAAATGCGTTTGACCGCTGAATCCAGGATCGGCCGCCGGGCAACGTCGGCGCGGTGGCTACCTGGGCGTTACATAAATCGGGCATTAGAAGAAGAGTTGCGATTGCTATGCGTCGGTTCATCCCTGCGCTCCCGGAAGATCGGCTGATCTGCGTTGTTACTGAGAGTCTACAATTTCGCGTTCTGAACCGATAAGTCCCCCCAAACGCGCTAGGGGGCTCGGAGGGTCAAGGGTCGTCTCGGGTGGAAGGTTTGGGTGCGACGGGATGGGGTGGATGGGGTAGCAAAGAAAATGAGGAAGTCCCGGTTGGGACATCCGCACGGTGGATGAAGATGGTTTATTTTATGCCGAGTTTGGACCAGAGCTTGTCTATTTTGGTTTTGATTTCCTGGGGCATGGAAAGCATGGGGGGCCATTGGCGGGTGAAGCCTTCGGCGGGCCACTTGCGGGTGGCGTCGATGCCCATTTTGCTGCCGTAGTTGGGGAGGCGGGAGGCGTGGTCGAGGGTGTCGACGGGGCCGAGGGTGAACTGGATGTCGCGCTCGGGGTCTATGTTGTTGGCGGTGCGGAGGGTGACTTCGTTGAGGTCCTGGACGTCGCAATCTTCGTCTACGACGATGACGCATTTGGTGAACATCGCCTGGCCCATGGCCCAGATGCCGGACATGACTTTGCGTGCGTGGCCCGCGTAGGACTTGCGGATAGAGACGATCATGAGGTTGTGGAAGACGCCGGCGGCGGGGAGGTTGACGTCCACGATTTCAGGTAATGTGAGCTGCATGAGGGGGAGGAAGATGCGCTCGACGGCCTTGCCCATCCAGGCGTCTTCCATGGGGGGCTTGCCGACGACGGTTGCGGCGTAGATGGGGCGCTTGCGATGGGTGATGCAGGTGATGTGGAAGACGGGGTACTGGTCCTGCATGGTGTAGAAGCCGGTGTGGTCGCCGAAGGGACCTTCGGTGCGGAGCTCGGCGAGGTTGACGAAGCCTTCGAGGATGTATTCGGCGTGGGCGGGGACGTCGAGGGCGACGGTTTCTGCGCGGACGAGCTCGACGGGCTTCTGGCGCAGGAAGCCGGCGATAAGGTACTCCTCGATTTCAGGCGGGGCGGGGACGATGGCGGAGAAGGTGGTAGCAGGGTCGGTGCCGATGGCGACGGCGACCTCCATGCGTGTGCCTTCAATGCGGGTCATGGTTTGCTGGTTGAGCGGGGCGGCGGTGGCGGCGGAAGCGCCGGCGGTGAGGGCCATGAGCTCGACCTGCTCGGCGAGCGAGGTGGTGTGGGCGCGGGCACGGTCGCGGAGCTGCTCGGCGGCGTTTTTCTGGCGCTGCCAATGCATGCCGGTGGTGTTGCGGTCGTAGACCTGCATGCGGTACATGCCTACGTTTCTTTTTCCTGATTTTGGATCTTGCGTGATAACGCAGGGGAGGGTGATGAAGGGGCCGCCGTCCTGGGGCCAGGTGGTGAGGACGGGGAGCTTGGTGAGGTCGACGGCGTCGCCTTTGAGAATGACTTCCTTGCAGGCGGCGGCGCGGCGGTCGATGATTTTGGGGAAGAAGCTGCCTACCTCGGCGAGGGTGGGGAGGAGCTTCAGCTTGTCCATGAACGAGACGGGCGTGGGGGGGTGGAGAAGGGTGCGGATGCGGTCGGCGATGCCGTCGAGGGAGTCTACGTTGAGGGCTAGCTTCATGCGGCGCTCAGAGCCGAACTGGTTCATGAGGGTGCTGGCGCCGGGGTGGCCGGTGATGTTGGTGAAGAGTAATGCGGGGCCGCCGGGGCCGTACTTGGCGCTGTTGAGTTTGGCGGCGCGGTCGGCGATTTCGGCCATTTCGAGATAGGGGCTTACGGGCTCTTTGATGGTGATGAGTTCGCCTTCTCGATCGAGGCGGGCGATCCATTCGCGTAGGTCTTTGTAGGGCAATTCCCTGCTCCTTGCTGCTGCTTTTCAAGTTTACCGGTGGTGTGCGGCCGGTGCGGTGGTTCGGTTGTAAATCTGCCGGCGATTGTGGCTGGGTGCAAATTCCGTGCGGAGTCGTGCAGGAGGTGGGTGGGTGCGGGGTCGGGGCGAGAAGAGGCAACGGCAACGACCAATACTGAGATTCTGGCTTCGCCAGAATGACGGCCCTCTGAAGGCTCCGTCAGAATGACTGCAATCCGAGGGGTCAGGGGTTGAGTCAGATTTTGAGGAAGATTTTGCGGCGCCAAAGGAAGAGGTTGGGGAGGAAGCATAGGGCGGCGTAGGTGACGGCGAAGGCGAGGGAGCGCGTGCGGTTGGAGTGCCCGGGGGCGAAGAGCTTGCGGTAGGTGGCGGTGCGGAGAGAGGTGCGGTGTTCGCCTTGGTGGAGCTGGATGGTGCGTGCGGTTTTGTGCGCGAGCAGCGAGACGACGTAGACGGGGAGGGCGTTGGCGCCGAAGATCTGGAGGGGTTTGGTAAGGGCGCGGAGGATGGGGTTGGTGAGGGCTTGTTTGATGTCGTAGAGCCAGTAGAGGGCGGCGAGGGCGAGGAGAGACCAGCCGGTGGCGACGAGGACGTAGGAGCTGGTCCAGAGGTTTTTGTTGATGGGGAAGGCGCGGTCTGCGGCGTGGCCGGCGGCGAGACAGGCCAGGCCGGCGAGGAGGAAGTGGCGGGCTTTTTGCTGGGGAGAGAAGGCTGCCGAGCGCATGTGGAGGGCGGCGATAGAACCGCTCAGGACGGTGGCGAGGGCGGGGATGGAGGAGAGCAGGCCTTCGGGGTCGTGGGTGACGTTGTAAAGGGCGCCGGCGTGGAGGTGGCCGTGGAAGAGGTTGGCGATGGCGCGGTCGAGGGCGGCGGCGAGGTTGTTGTCGGGGTCAAGCAGCGGCTGGTTGAGGGTGCCGAACGGGATGCGCAGGAGGGCGTAGTAAGCGGCGAGGAGAGTGGTCGAAAAGGTCAGGAGCTTGCGCGGAGAAAGGGTGACGAGCAGGGTGAGGCCGCCGGCGAGCGAGAGCAGGGCGCTGCGGAACAGGACGCCGAAGATGCGGATGCGGCGGAGACGGAAGGTGGGGGCGGCGGCGATGAAGAGCTTGAGGGCGATGAGGTTGAGGGATCGCTTGAGGAGGCCTCGGACGATTTCAGCGCGGGAGTTGGCGGGGTTTGCAATGCGGGACTGGAGGGAAAAGACCAGCGATGCGCCGGTGAGGAAGAGGAAGTTGGGGAAGACGAGGTCGGCGGGGGTGTAGCCGGACCAGTCCGCGTGGCGGAGGGGTGGGAAGACTTCGTGGGGGTCGCCGGGGTCGTTGACGAGGATCATGAGGGCGATGGTGGCGCCGCGGAGGATGTCGATGGACTGGACGCGGGGTGGGGCGAGGGCGGGCACAGGGGGTTGGATGCGGGGAACGAATGGTGAGACGCCGGTGTCTAGAGAGGGGTACACATTCCTCGCTGGTTGGGTACGGGAGTTCAATTTTCTGAGACGGGCGAGGTGTGTCATGTTTGAAGATTCTTTGGTGATGGGGCGGCGCGCGGGTTCTCTGGGGCGGCTGGTGGTTGGGTCGCTGGTAGTGCAGGCTTGTGTGGTGGTGGGGCTGGTAGGGGTGCCGCTGCTTTGGCCGGCGGTGCTGCCGGTGGTGGTGGCTGCGCCGCGAGTGGTGAGCGTGGCGTTGCGGAAGGCCGAGGTGAAGACGAAGCCGGCCGTGATGAAGGTGACGAATGAGGCGGCGGTGCGGGTGCCTTCTGCTGCTGGTGCGGTGAGTGAGACGAGGGTTAGTACAAGTACGGCGCGGGGTGTGATTGGGCGGGGGCCGACGGTGGGGGCGGGTGATCCGGCGGTGGTGACGTTTGGGAGTGGGATGAGTGCGAGTGCCGTGATGGGTGTGGGGCTGGGAGGGGACACGGGTGGGCATGTTGCGGTGGTGGTGAAGGCGGCGGGGCCGGTAAGGGTGTCGTCCGGGGTGGTGGCGGGGTTGCTGCTGGGGCCGATTACGCCGGCGTATCCGGGGATTGCGAAGGCGGCGCATGTTTCAGGGACGGTCGTTTTGACGGCTACGATCGATAAGGGCGGGAGGATAGTGGGGGTCCAGGTGGTTAGCGGGCCGGTGATGCTGCGGGGGGCGGCGGTGAGTGCGGTGGAGATGGCGCGGTATCGGCCCTATCTGTTGAACGGGGAGGCGACGGAGGTGGTGACTACGATTTCTGTGGTGTTTACGATGGGTGGAGCTTGATCGTGGCGGTCCATCGGACGCTGGGAAACGTGGATGAAAAGGACGGACGGTTGTGGCGGGGCGAACAGCTTCGGGGTCCTTCGACTTCGGGACTCACGGTGAGGCTGTGAGTCCCTTCGCTCAGGATGACGGTGTCATGTGGTGGGCCGAGAGAAGTTTATCGTTGCTGATCAGGCGGTCGCAACGGCGGTGGCTAGTTCCTGGGCTTCGGGTGGGGGGGTGTAGTCGTGGAGGGGGTAGCCGAGGTCGCGCCAGACTTCAAAGCCGCCGCGGAGGGGGCGGACGCGCTGGATGCCGAACTTGTGTAGCTGGAGAGCGACCTTGGCGCTGGTTTCTTCACTCGGGCAGGTGCAGTAGAGGATGACGTCGCGGTCGCGGGGGAGCAGCGATTGGTGGGCGGTGAGGTCGGCGGGGGAGACGCGGACGGTGTGGGGGAGGACGCGGGGGTCGGGGAGGTAGTCGAGGGGGTGGCGGAGATCGATGATGAAGGGTGGGATGTTGCCCTGGCGGTCGGCGGTCTGGATCATTTGGAGGAGCTCGTCGGGCTCCAGGCGAAGCTCGCGGACGCTGGTGAGGAACTGGCGCTGCTTCAAGAACTTGTACGCCATGAGGCCGAGCACCATGGCGACGAAGATGATGACGGCAAAGTGGCCGAGGAGAGTGAAGACGCGGGCGGAGCGCTTGGCGAGATCGCCGAAGAAGCGGCCGGCAAGGAGGTAGGCGAGGGCCCAAATGAAAGAGCCGGCGAGATCGTAGAGGACGAAGCGGGGGTACGGCATGCCGGTCTGGCCGGCGATGGGGGCCGCGACGGTGGAAAGGCCGGGGACGAACTTGGCGAAGAGCAGGGTGACGGGGCCACGGCGGGTGAAGTAGCCTTCGGTCTTGTTGACGCAGGTGGCGGCCTCAAAGGAGAGGCGGCAGAGGAGCTTGAGAACGGCGTTGCCGTAACGGCGGCCGAGGGCATACCAGGTGGAATCGGCAAGGAGGCAGGCGAGGAGGACGGCGAGGATGCTGAGGGGGGCGTTGACGCGGTGGGTGGCGGAGAGGGTGCCGGCGGTGAGCAGGACGGGGATGGAAGGGACGGGGACGCCAAGCTGCTCGACCAGCACCCAGAGGAAGAGGATGGCGTAGGCGTAATGGACGAAGAAGGCTAAGGCTAGGGGCATCTGTCTGTGTAGATGATATGTGGTGAGGCTTGGGTGCTCAAATAGCGTATTGCGGGCAGAGAAAATCCCATGCTCGCCGGTAGTGTAACTGGGGGCCGGCCGGCGGCGCATGGGATTTGTCCCGAGGGACGAATTGTTGGATGCTACTGGTGTTCGGGAAGTCCAGCTTCGCAGTTGTTCTGGTCGGGATAGTCTCCGGTGCCCTTGACGTCTACGTCAGGGACGACGGAGAAGCCGGGACGAAGGCGGAAGTCGGCGTTCTCCTGCTTGAGATTGGTGAAGTCGATGCGGACGGGGATGCGCTGGACGACTTTGACGTAGTTACCGGTGGCGTTTTCAGGTGGGAAGAGCGAAAGGCGTGAGCCGGTGGCGCCGCCGACCTGGGTGATTTTGCCGGTGAATTTGCGGCCGCCGAGAGCGTCGACCTTGAGGGAGACGAGCTGGCAACGGTGCATCTTGTTGAGCTGGGTTTCCTTGAAGTTGGCGGTGACCCAGAGGTCGGTGAGGGGGACGATGGTGAGGAGGTCCTGGCCAACGGAGAGGTTGGTGCCGGTTTCCACGTTCTTCTTGTTGATGATGCCGTCAGTGGGTGCGGTGACGCGGGCGTAGGAGAGGTTGAGCTTGGCCTGGTCGACGCGAGCCTGAGCCTGTTTGACCTGGGCGAGCATGGATTGGGCGCGGGCCTGTTGGGCTTTGACCTGCTCGGGACCGTTTTTAGCGGCTTCGCGGGCCTGGTTGCGGGAGGTCTGGACGCGCTGCTGGGCGGCGGTGACGGCGTTCTGCTGGGCGACGAGGTTCTTCTGGGCCTCGACGACAGCGGCGTTGGCGGCGGTGGCCTGGGCTACGGCGGCGTCATACTGCTGGCGGGAGATGACGTCTTTTTCAACCAGCGGGGTGTAGCGCTCGACGTCCTTGGTGGCCTTGATGGCGTTGGCCTGGGCCTGCTCGATGCGGGCGGCGGCGGCTGCGGCGGAAGACTGGGCCTGGGCTACGCCGGTGGTGTTGACCTCGACGTCGACGCCGGAGTTGGCGAGCTGGGTGCTGGTCTGGGTGGAGGTGATGGGGACGTTGACAGTGGCCTGGGTGTAGTCAGCCTGGGCGGCGGCGAGGGTGGCCTGGGCCTGCTGGAGGGCTACCTCGTAATCCTTGGGGTCGATTTCGAGGAGGAGATCGCCTTTGTGCACGGCCTTGTTGTCTTCAACGTAGACGTTGGTGACCTGGCCGGTGATGCGCGAGGAGATCTGATAGATGTCGCCGTCGACCTGGGCGTCGTCCGTATCTTCTGTGAAGGTGGAGCGGTAGTACCAGAAGGCTGCGCCGAGGATGAGGATGAGGAGGACGGAGAAGATGAGGACCTTGCGGCCGGTCTTCTTGGCTGGGGAGTCCTCGGGGGCCTGGGCCTGGGCGGGGGCGCCACCGCCCTGGGGTGCTGGAGCTGCGGACTGGCCGGAGTTTTGGGGGGAGTTCTGGTTCTGCTGTGCGTCTTGCTGGGGCTGATCGGCCACGGTTAGTTGCCTCCGAGATAATCTTTGTAGTTGGTCTGTGCGACGCCGAGGGCGCGGGCGAGAGAAAGCTTGGCGACGTTGTGCTGATAAAGGGCTGAGATGTACTGGTCGTTAGCCTGCTCGAAGGAGGTCTGGGCTTGCGAGACGGGGAGGTTATCGGCGACGCCGGCGTGGAAACGCTGCTGGGCTTCGTCGAGTTCTTCGCTGGCCAGGGCGACGTTCGACTTGGTGGCTTCGACGAGCTTGGCGGCGGATTGAATGTCGAGGATGGCGCCGCGAATGTCAGCGTTGACCTGCTGAGCCTGGTCGGAGAGACGGGCTTTGGCCTGGTCGAGGGTGGCGTTGGCGACGTCCTGCTCGCCGCGGTTGCGGGCGATCTGGAGGATGGGGGCTTCAACCTGGCCGGTGGCGGTGTAGGTGCCGTGGGAGTGGCCGAAGGTGGTGCCGAGATCGCCGAAATCGCCAGAGAAGCTGGCGGTGGGGTACTGGTCGGCGATGGCGGCTTTGCGAGAGGACTCGGCTGCCTTGACCTGCTCGGCGGAACCCTGGAGGTCTTTACGGGTGCGCAGGGCCTGGGCGAAGCTGGCGTCGGGGTCGAGGTTATCGAGGGCCTTGTAGGGGGCGGTGTCGACGAGGGTGAACTGCTGGTCGAGCGGGAGGCCGATGACGCGGGCCAGCGCGATCTTATCTTTGGCGAGCTGGTTGGAGGTGGAGATGAGATTCTGCTGCTCGTTCTGGTAATCGACCTGGGCGCGGAGGACATCGAGGCGGGGGTTGGTGCCGGCGTCATGGCCGGCGATGGCCTGGTCGAGAGTGACGCGGGAGGTTTTGAGCTCGGCGTTGACGGCGTCGATGCGGGCGGCGTCGGCGACGCAGACGAGATAGGCGTTGCCTACGGTGAGGACGACCATGTCGCGGGCGTCTTCCGCGGTGAGCTTGATGCCCTGGAAGTTGTGCTTGCTGGCGATGTAGCTTTGCAGGGCGGCGATGTTGACCAGGTTCTGGGTGAGGTAGCCGCGGCCGTCTTCTACCTGGAAGGGTCCGATGATGGGGTTGAGGCCGGGGAACTTGAGGCCGAAGGCGGCGAGGTTGACCTGCTCGACCGTGTAGGTGGCGGCGAGGGTGACGGTGGGGAGAAGCTGCTGGAGCTGCTCGAGGCGCTGGCCGTTGGCTTGTTTGGCGGCGGAGGTATCGAGGATGAGGCCGAGGTTCTGGCGCAGGCCGCGGGTGATCGACTCGTCCAGCGAAAGGGGGAGGACGGTGCCGGTGTTTTTGCCGCTGATGAGGGAGCCGCGGAAGGAGTCCTGGGTGACCTGTGCGCCGTTGGTGCCGGAGGCGTTGTAGAGCTGGGTCTGGCCGGCGGAGATGGCGGATTCATTGCCGGCGGAAGAGGCGCCAGAGGACTGGTTGGTTCCCTGCCCTGACTGGCGGGAGGAGCCCGAGGACTGGCAGAAGGCAGGGAGGGCGAGCAGGAGGAGTGCCGGGAGGGCCAGGCGTACGACGATGCTGGCGGGCGGCGCTGCTTTGCTTTTGGTCATATCTGTAATGGTAATAGACCCTGGGGTGGATTGCGACGCAATGTAAAAGTGTGTCGCACGTTTGAGATGCACAGGGTGCGGCAAGATGTGCAGATTTTTTGGCGTTACACTGCGAAGATGATGACGGGAGACGTTGGGGTTGGGGTGATCGGGTTTGGGCTGGCGGCGCGGGTGTTTCATTGCCCCTTTATTGAAGCGGTGGATGGATTGCGGTTGCGGGCGATCGTTCAGCGGTCGGGCGATGAGGCGAAGACGGCTTATCCACAGGCTTCAATTTTGCGGAGTGTGGCTGATCTGCTGGCGGATGATGGGGTGCGGCTGGTGGTGGTGGCTACGCCGAATGAGACGCATTTTGCGCTGGCGAAGGAGTGTTTGCTGGCCGGCAAGCATGTGGTGATCGATAAGCCGTTTGCGGGGACAAGTGCGGAAGCGGCGGAGCTGATCGAACTGGCGGGGGGGAAGGGTCTGGTGGTGGCGCCGTTTCATAATCGGCGCTGGGATGGGGACTTTTTGACGCTGCGCAAGGTGCTGGATGGCGGGGCGCTGGGGCGGGTGGTGACGGTGGAGTCGCACTTCGATCGGTTCAGGCCGGTGCCGAGGAAGGGATGGAAGGAAGCGGAGAATCCGGCGAATGGCATGCTGTTCGACCTGGGGCCGCACCTTGTGGATCAGGCGCTGGCGCTGTTCGGGATGCCGAAGACGATCTATGCGAGCGTGCGGACGGACCGGAGCGGGTCGAAGATCGAGGATGCGTTCGATATCTGCCTGGGGTATGAGGGGCTGCGCTACTGGTGCCGGACCAGCATGATTTCGGCGGAGGCATCGCCGCGGTTTCTGGTGCATGGGACGCGGGGGAGCTTTACCAAATATGGGCTGGATCCGCAGGAGCCGGCGCTGGTGGGCGGGGCAAAGGTGGGGCCGGTGGGGGAGTGGCTGCGCGAGGACGAGGCGATGTGGGGGACGTTGACATTGGCACCGCGGCCGGAGGTTCCGGAGCAGCTGGTGCGGGAGAAGGTCAAGACCGAGCTGGGGGATTACCGGGGCTTCTATGAGAGTGTGCGGGATGCGGTGAATGGGGTGGCGGAGCTAGCGGTGCCGGCGGAGGCTGGTTTTGCGGTGGTGCGGCTGCTGGAGATGGCGAGGGAGAGCTCGGCGAGTGGGCGGGTGCTGGCGGTCTGAACGGTTGCATCATAAGGATTGAGCTTCAGGAGGATCGATGGCGGATGTGATGGCGGGGGCTTTGCCGGCGGGGTTTTTGTGGGGTGCGGTGCGGGCCGGGATCAAGGTGAATGGAAATCTGGATCTGGCGGTGGCGGTGATGCCGCGGGGCGGGAGCGCGGCGGCGATGTTTACGCGCAACCTGGTGGTGGCTGCTCCGGTGACGGTGGGGAGGCGGCACCTGGAGTCTACGGGGGGTCGGGTTTCGGCGGTGCTGGTGAATGCGGGCAATGCGAATTGCGCTACGGGGGAGGCGGGTGTGCGGGTTTGCGTGGAGACCTGCAAAGCGGCGGCGGAGACGTTCGGGTGCATTTTCGATGAGGTGTTCCCTTCTTCCACGGGGATTATCGGGGTACCGCTGGCGGGGGAGAAGATTACCGGGGCGATGGCGGAGCTGAAGGCAAGTGTGGGTGCGACGCCGGCGCATGCGGAGTTGTTCGCTACGGCGATCATGACGACCGATACGAAGATGAAGGTGGCGCGGGCGACGATCGATGTGGATGGCAGGCCGGTGCGGCTGTTTGGGGCGGCGAAGGGGGCGGGGATGATCCATCCGCAGTTGGGCCCTCCGCATGCCACGATGCTGGTTTATCTGTTTACGGATCTGGCTGCGACGGCGGCGGATTTGGCGGAGATGATGGGGCCGGCCGTGGAGAAGAGCCTCAATTCGATTTCGATCGACGGGGATACCTCGACCAACGACACGGTGCTGCTGCTGGCGAGTGGGGCGAGTGGCGTGAAGCTCGATGAGCGGGTGCGGGTGGCTTTTGTGGATGCGCTGGGACTGGTGTGCGGGAGCCTGGCACACCAGATTGTGGATGATGGGGAAGGCGTGGGGCATGTGGTGACGCTCAAGATTACGGGGGCGGCGACGGAGGAGGATGCGCGGCAGGTGGCGAAGGCGATTGCGCATAGTCCGCTGAATAAATGTGCCTGGTCGAGCGCGGACCCAAACTGGGGGCGGCTGATTGCGGCGGCGGGCTATAGCGGGGTGGTGTTCGAGCCGGAGCGGCTGACGGTTTGGATTGGGGCCCAGGTGGTGTTTGAGAACGGGATGCGGGCGGTGGGGTTCGACCGGGCGGCGGCGCATGAGGCGATGAGCGCGCGAGAGTACACGATACGGATGGACCTGGGGGAAGGGTCGGCTGAGTGCCGGTTTTTGACTTGCGATCTGACGGAAGAGTATGTGCGGATCAATGCGGATTACAGCTAGGGCGGCGTGACGATTCAGGGTCTGGGGACGTATGCTTATCGCTATAGCCTTATAAATCTGGCTTATTCTTTTTGAACGACTGGACACTTTATGAACAGTTTGATGGATGCTCCCGCGATGCAGGCTGACGATATGGCGAAGGTAGACTTTACGGCGGAAGTGGCGGAGTGGCTGGAGGCTTTCGACCAGGTGGTGAAGGCCGACGCGGGGGATGCGGCGGAACTGCTCGGAGCGCTGCGGCAGCGGGCCGGTGAGACGGGGGTGACGGTCGAGGGGGCGCTGACGACGCCTTATCGGAACACGATCAACAAGGCGGATGAGGTGGCGTATCCGGGGGATCGGCCGCTGGAACGGCGGGTGGAGGCGTTGATCCGGTGGAATGCGATGGCGATGGTGCACTCGCAGAACAAGAAGGATGCGGGCATTGGTGGGCATATTTCGACCTACTCGTCGCTGGCTACGCTGCTGGAGGTTGGGTTCAATCACTTTTTCCGGGCGAAGTATGGGGATGAGCCGGGGGATTTTATTTACTTTCAGGGGCATGCTTCGCCGGGGGTTTATGCGCGGGCTTACCTGGAGGGCCGGTTTGAGGAAGGGCGGCTGAAGAATTTTCGCCATGAACTGCGGGGGGAGGCGGGTTTGTCGAGCTATCCGCACCCCTGGCTGATGCCGGAGTTCTGGAATTTTCCGACCGTGTCGATGGGGATCGGGCCGCTGAATGCGATTTACCAGGCGCGGTTTATGCGGTACCTGGAGAACCGTGGGCTGATCGCGAAGACGGAACGCAAGGTGTGGGCGTTTGTGGGCGATGGGGAAACGGATGAAGTGGATACGCTGGGAGCGATCTCGCTGGGGGCGCGGGAGAAGCTGGATAATTTGATCTTCGTCGTCAACTGCAATTTGCAAAGACTTGACGGCCCGGTGCGTGGCAACAAGCGGATCATCGACGAGCTGGAGGGTGTATTTCGCGGGGCGGGTTGGAACGTGATCAAGGTCATCTGGGGGTCGGACTGGGATGCGCTGTTTGCGAAGGATACTTCCGGGCTGCTGCTGAAGCGGATGGAAGAGTGCGTGGATGGCGACTTTCAGAACTTCAAGGCGAAGGATGGGAAGTACCTGCGGGAAAATTTCTTCGGCAAATATCCGGAGCTGCTGGCGCTGGTGCGGGATATGACGGACGACCAGCTGGGGAGTCTGCACCGGGGCGGGCATGATCCGCTGAAGATCTATAACGCGTACAAGCGGGCGACCGAGCACAAGGGCGGTCCGACGGTGATTCTGGCGAAGACCGTGAAGGGGTATGGGCTGGGGTCGGCGCAGGCGCGGAACGCTACACATAGCGAGAAGAAGCTGAGTGACGACGGGCTGGTGGCGTTTGTGAAGCGGTTCGATATCCCGGTGCCGGAGCAGGCGGCGAAGGATGGTGCATTTTACCGGCCGGAGGCGAGTGCGCCTGAGCTGGTTTACATGCAGGCTCGGCGCAGGGAGCTGGGCGGGTATCTGCCGCAGCGTGCGGTGCCGGCGATCAAGGATCGGGCGCCGGAGTTCAAGGCTCCGGACCTGGCGTTTTTCAAGAACTGGACGGATGGGTCGAAGGGTCGGTCGATCTCCACCACGATGGGTTTTGTGAACCTGCTGAACGCGCTGATGAAGGATAAGGCGATCGGCAAATGGGTGGTGCCGATTGTGCCGGATGAGGGGCGGACGTTTGGGCTGGAGAGCTCGATCAAGCAGGTGGGGATTTATGCGCCGGAGGGGCAGAAGTATGTGCCGCACGACGCGGATATGATCCTTTCATACAGGGAGAATAAGGACGGGCAGATTCTTGAGGAAGGGATCACCGAGGCCGGGTCGATGGCGAGCTTTACGGCGGCGGGAACGGCTTACTCGAACTATGGAGTGCCTTCGATTCCCTTCTATATGTACTACTCGATGTTTGGGTTTCAGCGGATTGGCGATATGGTGTGGGCGTTTGCGGACTCGCGGGGCAAGGGCTTTTTGATGGGCGGGACGGCGGGTCGGACAACCATGCTGGGTGAAGGTCTGCAGCACCAGGATGGGCACTCCGTGGTGCTGTCCGGGACGGTGCCGACTTGCCGGACATACGACCCTGCGTTTGTGTATGAGCTGGCGGTGGTGGTGCAGGACGGCATCGAAAAGATGTATGAGAAGGGTGAAGACGCTTTCTACTACGTGACGATGTACAACGAGGATTATGCGCAACTCGCGATGCCGGACGGGGTGGCGGAGGGGATCGTCAAGGGGATGTACAAGGTGAAGGCGGCGGGGGCGGCGAGCACGGTGCAGCTGTTTGGGTCGGGTGCGATTCTGAACGAGGTGCTGCGCGCGCAGACGATGCTGGCCGAAAAGTACAAGGTGCATGCCGATGTGTGGAGCGTGACGAGCTATACGGAGGTTCGGCGGGAGGCGCTGGCGGTGGAGCGTTGGAACCGGTTGCATCCGGCCGAGACGGCGAGGAAGAGCTACCTGGAAGGCCTGATGGAAGGGACGGCGGGGCCGATCATTGCGGCGAGCGATTATATGAAGTCGATGCCGGACGGGCTGGCGCCGTGGCTGGGCGGGCGGATGGTGGCGCTGGGGACCGATGGATTTGGGCGCAGTGACAATCGCGAACATCTGCGGCGGCACTTTGAGGTGAGCGCGGAGGCGATTGTGGGGGCTACGCTGTCGCGGCTGGTTCGTGACGGCAAGTTCAAGGGCAAGGACGCGGCCAAGGCGTTGAAGGAACTGGGCCTGGATACCGAGGCCGGCGACCCGGCGCGGGCATAGGGGGCAGACTTGGCGAAGACATTTGAAAGTCCGCTGATGAGCCATGCGCGGATGCGTGCGCTTTATCGTGGGCTGGTGGAGGTGCGGGCGCTGAAGGCGGTGCCGCGGGGGCTGGAGGCTTGCTGGGTGGCGACCGCGATCGGGCTGGAGGAGCAGGACTTCGCCGCGGAAGGTGTGGCCGATTATCTGAAGGCGCTGGGCGTGCGTACGGGCAATGGCGCGGCTAGCGTAAAGGATGTGCGGGGTGGGTTGGGCGAGGCATTCCAAGGGTCGGCTTATGAGCGGGCGCTGTGCAGCGTGGGGGCGGCGGCGGCGCTTTGGCCGGCGGGTGGGGTGGCGATGGTTTATGTGGAGGGGTTGAGCGCGAAGGAGTGGACGCGGGTGCTGACGCTGGGGGCGGAGCTGCCGCTGGTGGTGGTCGCGCTGCCGGGTAAGGATGTGCCGAAGGCGGCGGGGGTGCCGGTAATTCCGGTGGATGCGGCGGATGTGGTGGCGCTTTACCGGGTGGCGCAGGAATCGCTGGTGCGGGCGCGGGCGGACGGGCAGGCGGCGGTGATCGAATGTGTGGCGACGGGGCTGGATCCGGTGGCGTTGATGGGGGCGCAGCTGGTGGCAAAGGGGATTTGCACGGCGAAGTGGCTGGCGGGGGTGGAGTCTGGGTTTGCGAAGGTGCTGGCGGCGGTGCGGGCTCACAAGTAACGTGGATGGGTGCGCGGGGTCAGGTAGACTAGGGGCATCGACAGAATCCAGAAGGTGCGGCCGGTCGTGACTAATGTTGAGGTATGTGTGCGTAAACGTTTGGTGTTCCCTGTTGCCGGTGTCGCTGCGATTTGGGTAGCGGCTTGTTTTGGCCAGAGTACGGCGCCTGCGCCGGTGCCCGTGCCGGGTAGCACGATGCCTGCGGCCGTGCCGGGCACGACGAGCGCGATGCCGGGGTACGACCAGCAGCAGACGCCGGGTCAGGCGTATCCTGCGGCGACGCAGGGAGGGCCGCCGGTGGTGCTGCCGGCTCGTTCGACTGCCGCGGCGCCTGTGGATGCGATGCCGGCTTACCTGGGGTTCGGGATTCCGGATGAGGACAAGAAGCCGCGGCATTATGGGTCGACGTATATCCCGGTGGATAGCTGGGTGTATCCGGCGATGACGCGGCTGTACTCGCTGGGGTTCGCGGATACGATGTTTCTGGGGATGCGGCCTTGGACGAGGCAGGTGGTGTTGCACATGCTGGAGGAGTCCGAGGATGCGATTCGGGACTCGGATAATGAAGAGGCGCAGCGGATTTACATTGCGGTGATGCGGGAGCTGAAGCTGGAGGTGACCGACGGGGTGGAGGACCGCGGGGCGATCTACGGGGCGAAGAGTGTGTATGGGCGGGCGATGGGGATCAGTGGGCAATCGCTGCGGGACAGCTACCACCTGGGGCAGACGATCATCAACGATTATGGGCGGCCTTATGAGCCGGGGTTCAACTCCCTGCTGGGGTTTTCAACCATTGCGGAGTATGGAAGGTTTTCGCTGGACGTGCGGGGGGAGTACCAGCATGCGCCTTCAGGGGCGGGCTATTCGCAGGCACTGTCGCAACAGCTTTCGTTGAATGACAGCATTTCGTTTACGGGGTTCAACACGCACCAGGCTACGATTCCTACGGGGCCGATTGCGGCGCAGGATCCGTTTCGGCTAGTGGAAGCGTCCCTGTCGTTTCATATTGCGGGGCATGAGATTTCAGGCGGCAAATCCGATGCATGGCTCGGGCCCGGCATGGGCGGGGCGATGGCGTGGTCGAACAATGCGGAGGATATTTATTCGTTTCGGATCAACCGCGTCGAGCCGCTGCATATTCCTTATCTTTCGGCGATCCTGGGGCCGGTGCGGTATGACTTTTTCTATGGGAGCCTGAAGGGGCATACGGCGCCGAACGATGACTGGACGCACTCGGAGATGATCTCGTTCCGGCCGACGAAGAATGTGGAGTTCGGGTTTCAGCGGACGATCGTTTTCGGCGGGCATGGACATGAGCCGGTGACACTGCATACGTTCCTGAAAGGCTTTTTTGATACGAACGATACGACGGTGGATGAGAAGTACTCGCGGGACGACCCGGGGGCGCGGTTTTCAGCTTTCAACTTTTCATGGCGGCTGCCGTTCCTGACCAAATACGCAACGCTTTACACGGACTCCGAAGCGCATGACGACGTGACGCCGCCGAGTGCGCCACGGCGTGCGGCATATCGGCCGGGGATTTATATTTCGCAGTTTCCGGGACTTCGGAAGCTCGATCTGCGGGTGGAAGGTGTCAGCACCGATCCGCCGGTTACGCGGAGCTTGAACGGTACCTTCAACTACTACGAAACGGTGCAGCAGCAGGCTTATACGAACAAGGGCTTCATCATGGGCGACTGGATTGGCCGCGAAGCCAAGGGTGGGCAGGCTTGGATCACGTATCACCTGTCCGGCGACGAGTACGTGCAGGTGGAGTACCTGAACAAGAAGAATGCGCGTGACTTCATTGGCATTCCGGTGGGCGACGTGGCGGTGACAAATACGTATGCGCAGGGCGGGACGACGCAGAACGACTTCAAGCTGCATGTGTTGAAGCGCTTTGCACATGACTCGGTGGAGCTGGAGGGGTTCTTCCAATACGAACGCTTCAAGGCGCCGATCTACCTGCCGGGGCTGCAGACGAATACGACGAGCTCGGTGCAGATTACGTTCTTCCCTGCTTTGAAGCATCGGCAGCTGGGTGGGCCGGGGTTTCTGCGGTAGGGTTTGGAAGCGCGAGAAAGGGCCGGCGGAAGTTTCCGCCGGCCCTTTTCTTTGCATGAGGATCAGGCGTTCTGGAGGGTTTGCTCGGCGGCCTTCTCGGCTTCTACGCAGGCCTGGAAGTAGGCCAGGGAGCGGGTGAGACCTTCGCGGAGCATGATTTTGGGCTCCCAGTTGAGGAGCGATTTGGCGAGGGTGATGTCGGGGCGGCGGCGGGTGGGGTCGTCCTGGGGGAGGGGCTTGAAGCGGATTTCCGAGGTGGCGCCGGTGACGGCGAGGACCTCTTTGGCGCACTCCAGGATGGTCCACTCGCCGGGGTTGCCGATGTTGACGGGGGTGTGGGTGGCGGAGCGGGAGAGGCGGAGGATGCCTTCGACGAGGTCAGAGACGAAGCAGAAGGAGCGGGTCTGCGAGCCATCGCCATACATGGTGAGGGGCTGGCCGCGCAGGGCCTGCATCATGAAGTTGGAGATGACGCGGCCGTCGTTGGCCTGCAGGCGGGGTCCGTAGGTGTTGAAGATGCGGACGAGGTGGGTGTCGAGGCCGTAGTAGCGGTTGTAGGCGGTGACGGCGGCTTCTGAAAAACGCTTGGCCTCGTCATAGACGGAGCGGGGGCCGACGGGGTTGACGTGGCCCCAGTAGGATTCGACCTGGGGGTGAACCTGGGGGTCGCCGTAGCACTCCGAGGTGGAGGCGTGGAGGTAGCCGGCGCTGTATTTGCGGGCGATGTCGAGAGAGTTGATGGTGCCGGCGGAGCCGACGAGGAGGGTTTCGACGCCGAGGCGGTGGTAGTCGTCCGGGCTGGCGGGGGAGGCGAGGTTGAAGACGTAGTCGACGGGGCCGGGATCAAAGGGCTTGACGATGTCGAGCTCAAGCAGGCGGAAGCGGGGCTCGGCGGCGAGGTGGGTGAGGTTGGCGAGGTTGCCGGTGGAGAGGTTATCGACGCCGATGACGTTGGTGGCGGGGTTCTGGGCGAGGAGTGCGTCGCAGAGGTGGGAGCCAAGGAAGCCGGCGGCACCGGTGACGAGGACATTCAACTGGGTCATGTGGGGAGGCCCTTCGGTTTGTATGGCGCTGGTTTAGCGTGCGGCGGCTGCGGGTTGGTTGTCGGTTACGTGGTCGCGGGCGGGCGTGGCGGTGGGGCGGCCGACACTGAGGTAGGTGAAGCCGTGATGCTGCATGACGTGGGGGTCGTAGAGGTTGCGGCCGTCGATGACGATGGGGTAGCGGAGGGTCTTGTTGAGGCGGTCGAGGTCGAGATTGGCGAACTCCTGCCAGTCGGTGAGGATGAGGAGGGCGTCGGCGTCCTTGGCGGCCTCATACGCCGAGGTGACATAGGCGAGGCAGTTGGTGGGCGGGAGCTCGAGGCGGGTGCGCTCGATCGCGGCAGGGTCATAGGCGGCGATGGTGCAGCCTTCGGCGAGGAGCATCTCTACCATGTCGATGGCGGGCGATTCACGGATGTCGTCGGTTTCGCCCTTGAAGGCGAGGCCGAGGACGGCGAGGCGTTTGCCGCGGAGGGTCCAGAGGGCGGAGCGGACCTTGGCCAGGAAGCGTTTTTTCTGGGTGGCGTTGATGCGTTCGACCTCGGTGAGGAGGGAGAAGTCGATGCCGAGCTGCTCGGCGACGGAGCGGAAGGCGGCGACGTCCTTGGGAAAGCAGGAGCCGCCATAGCCGATGCCGGGGCGGAGGAAACGGCCGCCGATGCGGCGATCGAGGCCCATCCCGCGGGCTACCTGCTCGACGTTTGCGTCAGCGGCTTCACAGAGGTTGGCGACGGCGTTGATGAAGGAGATTTTGACGGCGAGGAAGGCGTTCGAGGCGTGCTTGATGATCTCGGCGGACTTGGTGGTGGTGTCGAGCAGCGGGGGTGGGGCGTCGACCGAGCAGGAGCCGGTGATGTGGCCGGGGGTGGCGTAGTAGGAGCCGGAGGTGAGGGGGGCGTAGATGGCGGCGAGGACGGCGGCGGCGCGTGCGGTTTCCGAGCCGACGACGATGCGGTCGGGGTGCAGGAAGTCGGAGACGGCGGTGCCTTCACGGAGGAACTCGGGGTTGGAGACGACGTCGAAGAGCTCGCGGGCTACGCCGTTGCGCTCGATGACGCGGCGGATCCACTCATTGGTGTAGACCGGGACGGTGGATTTTTCAACGATCACCTTATAAGAGGTGAGGTGGCGGGCGATCTCGGAGGCTACGGCTTCGACGTAGGAGAGGTCGGCGTCGCCGGATTCGGACTGCGGGGTGCCGACGGCGACGAAGATGGCTTCGCACTCGCGGGTAGCTTCAGCGAGGTCTGTGGTGAAGCGGATGGTGTTGTTGCGATGGCGGTTGAGGAGTTCGGGCAGGTGCAGCTCGTGGATGAGTGTGTCGCCGGACTGGAGGGCCTTGACCTTGGACTCGTCGTTATCGACGCAAAGGACGCTATGGCCCATTTCCGCGAAGCAGACGGCGGCGACCAGGCCGACGTAGCCCGAACCGACGACGGCGATTTGGACCGGTACGGTGGCGCCGGGAATGACCGTCTGGAGGTCGTCAGTTTGCACGGATGGGGCGGTTTGATTAGATTTTTGGGGTTCGAGCGCAGCCATGGTTGAAGTGAGTTTACCAGACGGCGGGGGCAAGCTCTGGTGTAGAAGGCGCCTTGGAGGGGATGAGTTTCGTTGAAAAGGGGTTGTCCTTTCGTCAAGAACAAATGAGTTAGACTGGAGGAAATGAGTACGGAAAACCCTACGACAGCTCCCGGGCCCGGTGCGCCTGCCCAGACTCAGTTCCTGACGCCTGAAACCGACACGACGCTGTCTGAAGCGCTGATTACGCTGCGGAAACGGCGTATCTGGGTGATCCTGCTGCTGATTCTGGGGATTGTGTTTGGCTTCTACAAGGCCGTGACGCAGGTCAAGTTATTTGAGGCGTTTGGGCGGATCCAGGTGCGGACGGGTTCTTCGAACGAGTTCAAGCTGGACGCGATGACGGTGTTCGACGACGACCCGCAGCGCAAGATGCAGACGGAAGTGGCGATTCTTACCAGCGATACGCTGATGGCATCGGTGGCGCGTGACCTGAACCTGGCGAACAATGCAGCGTTTCTGGGGGTAAAGGGGCCGGTGCCGCATCGCAGCCTCACCGACGTTGGGGTGCGGCAGGATGTCGTGTCCAAGCTGCAAAGCGGGCTGAAGGTGACGCTGGTGCCGAAGACGGATATTATCCGGATCGCGTTCGACAGCTTGAGTGCACAGCTCTCGGCCGATATTGTGAACCGGCTGATTGCGGATTACCAGGAACGCAGCTATCAGACGCGGTTCGATTCTACGCAGCGGGTATCGCAATATTTGTCCGGGCAGCTGGGGGATTTGAAGGACCAGGTGAAGAGCTCGCAGGACGAGCTGATGGACCTGCAGAAGCGGTTGGGGACGCTCGGTTTCGACTCGACGCATAACCAGATTTCGACTTCTCTGGACGATCTGGCGCGAGCCTCGGCGCAGGCGCGGCTGGCCAGGATTCTGGCTGAATCGCGGTATCGGCTGTTGGCCGGGATGGACCCGAACTCGATGGAAAGCTCGATCGATTCGACGCCGGGACAGCCGCAGACGGAGCTGAACACGCTGCGCACGACGCTGGCGACCGCGAAGGCGGAACTGGCGAGCCTGGACGCGAACGACGGGCCGAATTTGCCTACGGTACGGTCTCTGCGGGCGCGAGTTACGGAGCTGCAGAAAGAGCTGGATACCGAGCAGAACCGGCTGTTGACGCAGTCGCGGGAAAATTATCTGCTGGCCAAGGCGAACGAGGACCAGACGACGGCGGCGCTCGAAGCGCAGAAGGCTGACGCTTACAAGCTGCGCGACGACCTGGTGGATTACACGATCAAGCAACGTGATTTCGAATCGAACCGGACGCTGTATGAAGGGCTGCTGCAGAAGCTGAGGACAGCCGGAGTGCAGGCGGGCCTGGAGAGCCTGGAAGTGGACGTGGTCGACCAGGCGGCGGTGCCGGTGGCGCCGATTGCTACGCCGCAATCGACGATCGTGGCGACGTGGTCTGCGCTGGGACTGATCTGCGGCGTGCTGCTGGCGTTCCTGCTGGAGAGCCTGGACACAGGCCTGCGGAGCATTGCGGAGATTGAAGCGGTGACGGAGCTGCCGTCGCTGGCGATTGTGCCGCGTGCCAAGCGTGCCTCGCCCGATCAGCTGGCGGCAATGTCTACAGTGGAACGCAACATCAACGTGCTGACGCAGCCGAAGTCGCAGTTTACGGAGGCTTTCCGCTCGTTGCGGACGGCGCTGATGCTTTCTACCGCGGGACACGAACCGAAGTACATTCTGTTTACCAGTGCCACGCCTTCTGAAGGCAAGACGACGGCTGCTTCAAATCTGGCGGTGATTCTGGCGCAACGCGGGACGCGGGTGCTGCTGATCGACGCCGACCTGCGCCGGCCGAACGTGCATCACCGCTTTGGGTTGAACGGCAAGGTTGGGTTGAGCACAGTGCTGAGCGGTCAGACCAAGCTCGAAGATTCTGTGCAAGGCATTGCGGAAGTACCGGGGCTGGATATCCTTGCCAGCGGTCCTGTGCCGCCGTTCCCGACCGAAATGTTGAGCTCGGCGACGATGGCGGAACTGCTGCGCTATGCGGGCACGGTGTACACGCACGTTGTGCTGGATTCCCCGCCAATCCTCTCTGTGACCGACGGCGTGCTGCTTTCGCGGCAGGTGGATGCGGTGGTGCTGGTGGTGCGGCATGGGAAATCGAGCAAGCATGTGGTGCGTCGGGCACGCGATCTGCTGGTCCGGTCCGGTGCTCCGCTGGCCGGTATCGTGCTGAACGCAGTGGACCTGAACGCGCCGGAATATTATGGGTATTACGGGTACTCGGGATATTCGTACTCGAGCCTGGACCCGGCGGGCTGGGACGCGCAGGGCGGGACTGGCACCAAGTCGGGGACGAAGCGATCGAGCTCACGCAGCAGCACGGAAAAGGACGGGCTATGAAGAGGATGCATGCTACCGGAAGGCGGAGCTTTACGACGTTTGGGCTTGCACTGACTCTGCTGCTGGCTGCTTCAGGCATGGCTTCGGCACAGTTCAGTGGGCCGGCTATTGGCGTGGGTCCGCAGGCAAACGGCGTGCTGACCCCGACGACGGACCCGGCGATTTTGAACCCAGGGATGCGCGACCTGCAGATTTCAGCAGGCGACCTGTTGAACATTCGGCTGTTTGGCGTCGCCGACTATTCGGGGCCGGTGCGGGTGTCTGTGGATGGCAGCATCCAGTTGCCGCTCATCGGGCTGGTGCCTGTGGGTGGGTTGACAGTGAACGCGACCGAGAACCTGATTGCGCGGCGGTTGATCGACGCGGGCATGTACAAGAATCCGCAGGTGACGGTGTCGGTGACCGAAGCGGCGACGCAGTTTGCGACGGTCTCGGGTGAACTGCACGGCCTGGTACCGATGACCGGGCAGCGCCATTTGCTGGATGTGCTGGCGAGCATCGGCTCACTGCCGCCCACGGCGAGCCATGTGATCACTGTGCTGCGGCCGGGGCTGGATAAAGCGATTGTGGTCGACCTTGGAACGGACCCGACGCGGACGGCGCAGAACAACATCGAGATTCTGCCACGGGATACGATCCTGGTGGCGCGGGTTGGCGTGGTGTATGTATTGGGCGCGTTCAAGAATCAGGGCGCGATACCGCTGCAGCAGAACTCGCCGCTGACACTTTTTCAGGCGACCGCGCTGTCAGGCGGGGCGGGCTTCGAAGGCGATTACAAGGACCTGCGCATCATCCGGACGGTGGGGCTCGAACGCAAGGAAGTCAAGGTGGACTTCAAGCGGGTGCTGGACGGAAAGAATCCGGACCCGGTGCTGCAGGCCGACGACATCGTCTTCCTGCCGTCGAGTGCGCTGAAATCGGCGATCAAGAACGGGGCGATCGGTACGATTTCGAATATCGCTTCCCTGCTCGTGGTCGCGCTGCAACGCTAGAACGCCGCGCTGCAACGTCAGAATTTTTACTGCCATGCTTGCGAGACTATGACAGCTGCGGAACCAAGGACGACCAGGATGAGCGAGGCGAAGGGGATGCGGCGTGTGCGGGTCGCGTACCTGGTAAGCCATCCGATCCAGTACCAGGCGCCCTTGCTGCGACGCATCGCGCAGGAGCCAGAGATCGATCTGACGGTCTTTTTCGGGTCGGACTTTTCTGTGCGTGGGTACAAGGACGAAGGGTTCGGGGTGGAGGTCAAGTGGGACGTCCCGCTGCTGGATGGGTACAAACATGAATTTCTGCCGATGCTGCGGGACAATGCGACCGAGGGGACCTTCAGCCCGATCAGCTATGGAATTTCGGCGCGGCTGGCGGGGTTTGACCTGCTGTGGGTGCATGGGTACGCGACCGTAAACCAGATGCACGGCATTCTGGCGGCCAAGGCGCTGGGGCTGCCGGTGCTGGTGCGTTCGGAGTCGTGGCTGCGCGACCGGCCGCGGACCGGGGTGAAGCTCGCGCTGAAGCAGGTGTTCTTCCATGCGCTGCGGCACCTGGTGGATGCGGCGGTGGTGACCGGGACGTTGAACCGGGAGTATTGGCGGCACTACATGGGCGATGACTTTCCGCTGTTCCTGACGCCGTATGCGGTGGATAACGGCAGGATTGCGCGGGCGACGCTGGCGGCTGCTGCGGGGCGCGACGATTTGCGGGCGGAGTGGAAGCTCGAAGCCGGGCGGCCGGTAATTTTGTTTGCTTCCAAGTTGCAGACGAGAAAGCATTGCGACGATCTGATTGCGGCGTACGCGGCGATGGTGACGGCGGGTGGGCTGCGGCCATATCTTTTGATCGTGGGCGATGGCGAGGAGCGGGCGGCGCTGGAGCAGCAGGCCGCGGGCATGGAAGGGGTACGGTTTTGCGGATTTCAGAACCAGACGGAGCTGCCCCGGTATTTCGATCTGGCGAGCGTTTTTGTGTTGCCCTCACGGCATGAGCCGTGGGGGTTGATTGTGAATGAGGTGATGGCGGCGGGGCGTACGGTGATCGTGACGGATGACTGCGGATGTGCGCCGGACCTGATCACGAATGGCGTGGACGGGTATGTGTACCCGGTGCGGGATGTGGCGGCTTTGACGGCGGCGCTCGAAAATGTGCTGGCGACGCCGGAACGGACGGCGGCGATGGGTGCGGCGGCGCAGGCAAAGATCCAGGGCTGGAGCTATGAGGAAGATGTGGCGGGGCTGAAGCAGGCGATCGCCTACCTGACTGGCAAGCTGCCCAGGCAGAGCGCGGCGGCGGAAGGTTGAGCATGGAAAGCGAAAGCCCGCAACGCATTTTGCATATCATCCATACGCTCGATCCCGCGGCGGGCGGGCCGTCGGAATCGGTGCGGGTGCTGCTGAGCTTTGGGCCGATCGGCTATACGGGTGAGGTGGTCACACTGGACGGGCCGGAGGAAGAGTTCCTTAAAGATATTCCCTTCCCGGTGCATGCGCTGGGGCCTACGGGCGGGTATGGCTACAGCAGGAAGTTGTACCGCTGGTTGCGGGATAACCGGCATCGCTTCGATGGTTTTGTGGTCAATGGCTTGTGGCAGTATTGCGGGTTGGCGGCGTGGCTGGCGCTGCGTCATCGCAAGCCGTATGTGGTTTTTTCGCACGGGATGCTGGACCCTTACTTCAAGCGGACGTTTCCGCTGAAGCACATGAAGAAGTGGATTTACTGGGTGTTTGCGGAGTTCTGGGTGCTGCGTGGGGCGTATCGTGTGCTGTTTACGACGAAGGAAGAAAGCCGGTTGGCGGAGCAGAGTTTCTGGCTGCATCGATGGCGCGGGTTCGTGGTGCCTTACGGGGCGCGGCGGCCGCCACGGCCTGAGGCGGCGCTGCTGGAGGCGTTTTACGATCACCTGCCGGCGATGCGGGGGACCCGGCTGATGCTGTTTCTCGGCCGCATCCATGTCAAGAAAGGCTGCGATATGCTGGTGCGGTCGTTTGTGAAGCATGCCGCGATGGACCCCGGGCTGCACCTGATGATGGCAGGGCCGGATCAGCAGGGCTGGAGCGCGACGCTGAAGGAGATTGTCGCGGCGGCGGGCCTGTCGGACAGGGTGCATTGGCCGGGGATGCTGCATGGCGATGTGAAATGGGGTGCGCTGTATGCGAGCGAGGTGTTTATCCTGCCGTCGCACCAGGAGAATTTTGGCATTGCGGTGGCGGAATCGCTGGCGTGCGGGCGGCCTGTGCTTCTGGCGGATAAGGTGAATATCGCGCCGGAGATTGCCGAGGACCGCGCGGGCCTGATGGAGCAGGACACCCAGGATGGGACCGACAAGCTGATGCGAGCGTGGATGGAGATGAGCGACGCGGACAAGGCCGCGATGGGAACGCAGGCGCTGCTTACGTTCGATGAGCGTTACGATATGCGGAAGAATGCGGTAACGATTATCCGGCTGTTCGACCGGGAGCAGAAGGAACACTTGCCGCTGTAGGGTTGGGCGGCTCCTGCTGGCGAACTACGACTGGCGGCGCAGCTTGGCGAGCAGGTCTGTGGGGTGGACGGGCTTGGCGAGGATTTCAAACTCATGGCCCTGCGCGCGCGCGCGCTCGAGCAGGTCGGCGGTGGCGGCCTGGCCGGAGAAGAGCAGGATTTTGCAGCTTGGGCGCTTGGCCCGGGTGGCGATGGCGGCTTCAATGCCGGTCATGCCGGTCATGATGACGTCTGAGATGAGCATGTCCGGCTCAAAGGTATCGAGGGACTCGATGGCTTTTTCCCCGGAATAAACCGCACGCGCTTCAAAGCCGGCCTGATTGAGAATGATGGCGAGCGTATTGGCGATTACCTGCTCATCGTCCGCGACGAGTACGCGAGGCTTGACGGGTGCGGCATTTACGGCTTCAGACATTTACAGAACCCCAATTCTTGTTTCTGGACTACAGGCCGCTATCCTTGGGAGGCGACGACTCTACCTTATGAGTTATATCAGCAAACGTTGTTGTATTTCTCTCCCCGGAGTTTGCCGGGGTTCGCCTTGCGACATAACATTACACGCTGGCGGCAAGAGTGTGCTACAGGGGGACAAGCGGGCCAGAAGGGACAAGGTACCAACTTGAAAGGGGAATGCGGCATCGAATCGCGGAGAACCTGTAAAAGGCCTTGTCCTGCTGCGCTTTTACGAGCGAGACAGGAGCTGTGTGCGGGGCGAAAGAGGAACGATGGCTGTCATGATGCAGGCGTTTTACTGGGATTGTCCGAAGGAAGAGGGCAAGGAATTTGAATGGTGGAACTTTGTCGCGGAACGGGTGGAGAGGCTGGGCAAGGCCGGGATCAACGCGCTTTGGCTGCCGCCGGTCAACAAAGGTGCAAGCAATACGTCCATGGGTTACGACCCGTACGACTATTTCGACCTGGGCGACTATGACCAGAAGGGCGGCACCAAGACCTGGTACGGCAACAAGGCGGAGCTGAAAAAGCTGGTCGACTTTGCGCATGAGTGCGGCGTGGGGCTCTACGCGGACATGGTGATCAACCATAATTCCGGCGCGGATGAAGAAGAGAAGAACCCGCTGGACGGTGAGACGCGCTGGACGAAATTTACGCCGAAGAGCGGCAAGTTTCCGCGGGACTGGGATTGCTTTCACCCGAGCCGGTTTGAGCGGACGATGGTGGAAGGTGAGAATTTTGCAGGGTTTCCGCACCTTTGCCATCGCAATCCGCTGGTGTATGCGGCCATGTTCGACTATGCCAAGATGCTGATTGAAGAGATGGGTTTTGACGGGTTTCGTTTCGATTTCGTCAAGGGTTATGGCTCCTGGATGATCAGTTTGCTGTCGAAGTACAGGTATGAAAAAGATGGGTCGCTGGACTTCATGCCTTACGTGGTGGCTGAGCTTTGGTCTGGCGGCGACGACATCGAGAGCTGGCTGGAAAAGGCCAACAGCATGACGGATGGGCAGATCGCGGCGTTCGATTTTCCGCTGCGTTATAAGCTCAAGGCGCTGTGCGATCATCCGGGTTTCGACCTGCGTGAGCTGACCCAGGGCGGCACGGTGGTGATGGCGCGGCCGGCGCACGCGGCGACATTTGTGGACAACCATGACATGGGTGGGGACACGATTGTGAACGATAAGCTGCTCGCTTACTCGTTCATCCTGGTGCATGAGGGGTACCCGTGCATTTTCTGGTACGACTACTACAACAACCAGCTGGACCGGCCGAATTGCCCGAACGGCTTGAACGCTTTGATTCAGGTACATCACAAGTATGCCGGTGGCGACTCGCAAATTCTGCACGCCGATAAGGACCTGTACGTGATGCAGCGGATTGGCTGGAAAGACGACAAGGTCGAGCAGTCCGGACTGGTCTATGTGCTGAATAACCTGGGTGACCAGTGGTCCGGGACGACGGTGACGACGCAATGGCGCAACCAGCGATTTGTGCCGATCGCGTGGGACGGGCATGACAGTGCGCATCCCGATGAGCGGATGACGGATGACGAAGGGAAATGCGAGTTCCCTGCTCCGCCACGTGGTTATGCGATTTATATCCCTGTGGCGCCGGAGACGAACAAGGATGAACTGGTGTCGGCGATTGAGGTGTAACGCTGGCGGAAAGACCGGCGCCCTGAGGTAAACTTTGGCTATGAAGTTTGGGGTGCTGGTTTTTCCGGGTTCGAACTGCGACCACGATGCTTATAACGTCGTCGCGAGTGTGATGGGTGCGAAGGCTGCGATGCTGTGGCATGCTTCAACCGACCTGGAGGGTTGCGATGCGATCATCGTGCCGGGTGGGTTTGCGTATGGCGATTATCTGCGCACCGGGGCAATTGCGAAGTTTGCGCCCGTCATGCAGCCGGTGAAGAGGTTTGCCGCGGGCGGCGGGCTGGTGCTGGGGATCTGCAATGGATTTCAGATCCTCACGGAAGCGGGCCTCCTGCCGGGTGCGCTGATGCGCAATGCCGGGCAGCGCTACATCTGCAAGCAGGTGCATCTGCGGGCGGAGACGCCGAATTCACCCTTTACGCACGGGCTGCGCAAGGGCGAGGTGCTGCGCATGCCGATCGGACATGCGGAGGGCAACTACTTTTGCGATGAGGCTACGCTGGCCGAGCTGAACCGCGCCGACCGGGTGGCGTTCCGCTACGCGAGCGTGGATGGCGCGACCGAGGCCGAGCATAACGCGAATGGGTCGCTTGAGAATATCGCGGGCATCCTCAATGAAGGGCGCAATGTGCTGGGGATGATGCCGCATCCGGACCGGTCGAGCGAAGCGCTGCTGGGTTCAGCGGACGGGTTGCGGGTGTTTCAAGCGATGGCGGAAAGCCTGCTGGCTAAGGTATAAACTCGCTCTATGGTCGATATTCATCATCACCTGCTGTGGGGGCTGGACGACGGGGCCAAGGACTTTGAGACATCGCTGGCGATGGCGAAGGCGTCTGCCGCGGATGGGGTGACGCACATCGTCTGCACGCCGCATGCGAACGACAAATATGAGTACGACCCGGAACGAAACCGGGCCAAGGTGCAGGAGTTGCAGACGCGCCTGGATGCCGAAAAGGTCAGCCTGAAGATCGGGTTGGGGTGCGACTTTCACCTTTCGTACGACAACATTCTGGAAGCCAAGGAAGACCCGTCGCGGTTCAGCGTAAACCAGTTGGGTTACCTGATGGTGGAAATTCCTGACTACGGAATTCCGCCGCAGATGACGGAGACGTTTTACGAGCTGCAGCTTGCCGGATTGACGCCGATCCTGACGCATCCGGAGCGCAACCCGACCCTGCAGGCCGACCACACGCGGCTGGGTGAATGGATGCGGCGCGGCGTGCTGGTGCAGGTTACGGGCGATTCCGTCACGGGCAAGATGGGCAAGACGGCGGAGAAGATGGCGCATGCGCTGCTCGAAAAACGCTGGGTCCATTTTCTGGCGACGGATGCGCATAACGTGAGCTCCCGGCCACCGCGGTTGAGCCAGGCACGGGATGTGGTGGCGAAGAAATATGGGCGTGAGTATGCGGAAAGCCTGGTAACGACCAATCCGCGTGCGGTGTTCGAGGGCAAGCCGTTTGAGCCGGCGGAAGAGCCTGTGGGGCTGTTCGAAACGTTCAAGCCGCAGGGCTGGTTCGGGCGGATGATGGACTCGCTAAAGTCCTAGACCGCCATCGACGGCGAGCAGCTGGCCGGTGATGAAGTGGGGGCCGGCGGCGAAGAAAAGTACGGCGGCGGCGACTTCTTCCGCGGTGCCATCGCGCTGCATGGGGGTGCGGGTAGCGAAGCTGGGGTCGCCTGGTTCCACCGCAATCATGCCGGGGGCTACGGTGTTGACGCTGATTTCCGGTGCCCAGGCTTTGGCCATGGTTTGCGTGAGCATGTGGAGAGCGGCTTTGCTGGCGCAATAGTGGGCATGGGTGGCCCAGGGGCGGGTGCCGCCGAGCGAGCCGATGTTGATGATGCGTCCGCGGCTGGCCTTGAGAGCGGTGTGCGCGGCTTTGGCGACCAGAAATGGCCCGCGGGTGTTGGTCTGATACATCGCGTCCCACTGGGCGGCGGTGAGTTGTTCGAGCGGTACGGATTCGAAGATGGCGGCGTTATTGACCAGGATGTCCAGGCCGCCGAAGTGATCGAGTGTCGACGCGACGGCCTGCTGGATGCTGGACTCGTCGCGCACGTCACAGGGAATGGCGATAGCTTTTGCACCTTGCTGCAGCAGGGTGGCGAGGGTCTCGGCTGCTTCCTGCTCGGATTGCCGGTAAGTGATGGCGATCTCGGCGCCGGCTTCTGCGAGTGCGAGGGCGATGGCGCGACCGATGCGCTTCCCTGCTCCGGTGACCAGCGCGCGCTTACCCGCCAGGGGTCTGGCCGCCGGGAAGCTCACTGGGGCGGGACGCCGGACGGGTGGGGCCCGGTCTGCTGATTCTGCGAGTTGCCGGGCGTGGCGTTGGGATCGACCGGGGCGCGCGGGTTGGGATCGCTGGTGTCGTTGTTGATTGGGCGGGTGTTCTGGATCACGGGCGCGGTGGAGGGCTGGTTGGGCTCCTGGACGCCAACCGGGCGGGTGGAGGTCTGTCCATGGGTGTCCGTGTAAGCAGAAATCTGGGCGCGGGGGCGCTCTATCTTGACCTGAATGAGGCGCGTGGGCTCATCGACCTGGTACTTGTTGGCGTAGGTGGCGAAGCCATCGGCGATGACCTGCACGTCGACCACGGAACCGGTGTCGATGACGTCGATGACGGCTTTGCCTTCTTCGTTGGTCTTGACCTCGAGATTGCCTTCATCCACTCCGTTGCGTACCGCGTGAAAGATGACCGCGGCGTTGGCGACGGGCTTCTGGTTGTAGCCCTTGAGGACCTCGACCTCGATGTGCGAGGTGGGTGGCGGAACCTTGTACTTCCGTCCGCGGCGTGACGTGTCCTGCGCTGCGGCGAGGGTGGTGAGAGCGAGGCAAAGCGTGAGTGTAGTGCGGACGGCCATGCCAGCGATTCTACGCGGTTGTGGGTTGACGGTCGAACCTGCGTGACTTTCACTCACATTTCACACAGCCTTGTTGACATTGGCAAGGGAGGAGACTAGTCTTAGCAATCGAAGGGTGCGAGTGCTAATGTGTGCTGCCCCGAGCAAAACACAAGGTTTAACCAAGGAGATGTAAGTTATGGCATCAACAACATTTACGCCGTTGCACGATCGTATTCTGGTGAAGCGGACGGAAGAGGGCGAGACCATGCGTGGGGGGATCATCATCCCGGATTCGGCGAAAGAGAAGCCGATGCAGGGTGAAGTGATTTCGGTCGGCAAAGGCAAGTCGAACGACGAAGGCAATGTTTTCCCGCTGGATGTGAAGGCCGGCGACACGATCCTGTTCGGCAAGTATTCGGGCACGGAGATCAAGCTGGACGGCGACGATTTCCTGATCATGCGCGAAGAAGAAGTCCTCGGCATCGTCAGCAAGTAAGGTGCTTCGCACCGTTTTGGACGCCTCCGGCGTGCTTATAACTCATCGCAAATTTCAGCAATACATGGAGCAAGCATCATGGCAAAACAGATTCTGCACGGAGAAGATTCGCGCCAGGCAATCCTGCGCGGGGTAAACATCCTAGCCAACGCGGTCAAGGTTACGCTCGGTCCGAAGGGCCGGAACGTTGTTATCGAGAAGAAGTTCGGTTCGCCGACGATCACCAAGGACGGCGTGACGGTTGCCAAGGAGATCGAGCTCGAGAACGCGCTTGAGAACATGGGCGCGCAGATGGTGCGGGAAGTGGCGTCGAAGACGTCCGACGTGGCCGGCGACGGCACGACGACCGCGACGGTTCTGGCGCAGGCGATCTACCGCGAAGGCGTGAAGACGGTTGCCGCGGGCGCGAACCCGATGGCGCTGAAGCGCGGCATCGACAAGGCTGTTGAGGCCATCATCGGCAAGCGCAACGAGCAGGGTGTTGTGGTTGGCGGCGCGCTGAGCGAGTTCTCGAAGCCGGTTTCCGGTGACATGATCGCGCAGGTTGGCACCATTTCGGCCAACTCGGATGCGCAGATCGGCACCATTATTGCCGAGGCGATGAACAAGGTCGGCAAGGATGGCGTGATCACGGTTGAAGAGTCGCGCACGATGGAGACGCAGCTGGATGTGGTCGAGGGCATGCAGTTCGATCGCGGCTACCTCTCGCCTTATTTTGTGACCGATGCCGAGCGCATGGAAGCCGCGCTCGAGAACCCCTACATCCTTATCTATGAGAAGAAGATTTCTTCCATGAAGGACCTGCTGCCCCTGCTCGAGCAGATTGCCCGCACGGCCAAGCCGCTGGTGATCATCGCCGAAGATGTGGACGGCGAGGCACTTGCGACGCTGGTGGTCAACAAGCTGCGCGGCACCCTGAACGTGGCGGCTGTGAAGGCGCCGGGCTTCGGCGATCGTCGCAAGGCGATGCTCGAGGACATTGCAACCCTGACGGGCGGCAAGGCGATCACGGAGGATCTCGGCATCAAGCTCGAAGGCGTGAAGATCGAGGACCTGGGTACGGCCAAGCGCGTGACGATCGACAAGGACAACACGACGATCGTGGATGGCGGCGGCGAGGATGACAAGATTGCCGGGCGCGTTTCGCAGATTCGTGCGCAGGTCGAAAACACGACCAGCGATTACGACCGCGAGAAGCTGCAGGAGCGTTTGGCCAAGCTGGTTGGCGGCGTGGCGGTGATCAAGGTCGGCGCGGCTACCGAGACCGAGATGAAGGAAAAGAAGGCCCGCGTGGAAGATGCGATGCATGCGACGCGCGCGGCTGTGGAAGAAGGCATTGTCCCCGGCGGCGGCGTGGCGTTGATTCGCTGCTCGGCAGCTGTGGATGCGCTGATCAAGACGCTCGAGGGCGACGAGAAGATCGGTGCGACGATTATTCGCCGCGCGATTGAAGAGCCGCTTCGCATGATCGTCAGCAACGCCGGCGAAGAGGGTGCGGTCGTCATCGGCAAGATCCATGACTCGAAGGAAGCCAACTACGGCTACAACGCCGGAACGGGCGCCTACGAGGATCTGGTGGCGGCTGGTGTGATCGACCCGACCAAGGTGACGCGGACTGCGCTGCAGAACGCGGCATCGATCAGCGGCTTGATGCTGACGACCGAGGCCATGATCTCCGAGATTCCGGAGAAGAAGGAAGCTGGCGGCGGTCACTCGCACGGTGGCGGCGGCGGCGGTATGGAAGGCATGTACTAAGGTACGGCGCAGCACAAACAGAAATGCCCGGCGATCACTCGCCGGGCATTCTTTCGTTTGGGTTTACTGGGCTGCGGGGGTGGCGGTTTCCTTGTTGCCCGGGCGGACTTCATCGGGGTGGCGAATTTTCTGCTTGGGGACGTTGCTTTCAATCTTCAACTGGACCAGGTGCTCACGGCCGCCGCCGTCTGCGCGTGCCTCAAACGTGGCGATGTAGGTTTTGGCCATGTCGGCTTCGAACTCTTTGAAGTACGGCGAGAGCGAAGGTGGGGTGAATGACCCCTGGTAGTAGGACTCACCGCCCGTGGCCTGCGCGACCTGCTGGAGGTAGGACTGGCCGGAGAGCGAACCTGAGCCGCCGCGGAAACCGGCATCGCGGTAGTAGATGGAGGAGACGACGACGCCGGCGCGCTGGGCGTCCACAATGGCGGCCTGCACGTAGGGGCTGTCCTGGTTGAGGATGGAGGTAGAACCGTTGTAGGGGTCGACCCCGTTGGTGATGAGCATGACGAAACGAGCCTTGTGCAGCGGGTTTGAGACTCCACTGTCATCGCCGGGCCAGTGCTTGACGAAGTCAGAAACGCAGAAATACGGGCTGGCGGAGATGCCGGGAATGCCGGACGGCAGGCGCACCTTGGCGGCGGCGGCCTGGTGATCGGCGGTGAATGGAATCAGGGTTTCAATGCGGCCGTTCGCCATGTAACCGATGAGGACCTCGGTGGCGGGTGGCAGGCTGTTGACGAAGGCCTTAATGTCGTTGAGCTGGATGCCGGAGGAGCGGGACAGGCCATCGTCAATGAGCAGCGCGACCTGGGTGGTGGCGGGTGCGACGGGTTCGAGCGAGGTGAGGGGTGTGGCGTGGCCGTCGAGCTTGACGGTCAGCGTGGAGACCGTGGGCTGGGCGTTGTCTTTTGAGACGGCGCGGACCAGGGCCTGGGTGGCGACGGTGCCTTCCTGGGCACTGACAGTCGGGGCAACCGCAGTCGCAGCGAGGAACAGGAGTGGGAGCAATGTTGCATTCTTCATGGCATTTACCTTCTACTTATTAGACGGTAAACGGCGTCAGGAGTTGTGTTTAAGGCCTAATCGCCACGCAGGCGGAAGCGCAGGCCGGTGCGTGCGACGAAGGGTGTGGTGGTGTAGCCGATGGGTGCCATGTGGCGGTTGTCGAAGAGGTTGGTGAGCTGGGTGTAAATGGCGAAACGGGGTGTGAGGTTGTAGGTGGCGGAGGCGTCCATGGAGGTGTAGCCGGGGGAGAGATTGCGGTTGGGAAGCTGGAGGGAGACGACCTGGGTGGAATCGTCTGAGCGGCCGGCGATGGCGGCTTTGATGGATGCGGTGAGGCGTGCGCCGGCGTAGGTTGCGGTGACGAAGCCGCTATTTGGCGGACGGTGAAAGGGACGGGCGCCCTGCACAGCGGTGAACAGGCCGGTCAGTGCGGCGGACCGCTCCGTAAAGCTGGCGAGGTAGGTGTATCCGGCGGAGAAGTTGAGGTGTTGCTCGGGGTTGTAGGTCACCTGCGACTCGAGGCCCTGGGTGCGGTAGGCGAGGGTCTGGAAGGTGCTGGATTGGGCGAGCTGCTCAAACTGGTGCGAGAACTGGTTGTGAAAGTAGGTGGCGCGGACGGTGAGTTTGCGCGGCAGGATGACCTGGTCGACGGAGGCCTCAGCGGTGCGGGTGCGGGGGGAGAGGACGGTGTGCTCGAGCGGCGTGGGCTCTCGCGAGCTGGCGGCGAAGGTGGTGTGGAGCGTGGTGCCGCGGAACTTGCGCGAGCCGGCACGGACGGGTGCGTAGGTCAGGCCGATGCGCGGTGCGCCGGTGAGGTGGTTGGTCGGGGAGTCGTCCACGAAGCCGGAGGTTTCATAGAAGATGCGGTGACGGATTTCTCCGGTGAGTGCGAAGGTAGCGGCGAAGTGGACGCGGACCTCCGGGGTCTGGGCCTGGTTCTGGATGTCGGCGGCGTGCTCGCTTTCATAACGCAGGGTGACGCTGGGGTAGAGCCACGACTTGATGGGACGGTCTGACTGGAAGGTCGCCACGTCGCGATCGGTGATGGTGTCCTCACGGTTGAGCAGGATGGGCGCGGCGGCCGTGCCGGTAATGCTGGAGCCATTGGCACCGGTGACGGTGACCAGGCTGCCGACCGTCGGGTGCGAGTAAATGAACAGCTCAGACCGGCGGCGGACCAGGCCGTAGGTGGCGGCGTTGTGCCAGTTCCCTGCCGTGGTGGTGGAGAAGACGAAGGTGCCGAAGAGGTTCTGATTGGCTTGCTTGCCGATGGGCGCGAGGTGAAAAAGGTCGAAGGGCAAGGTGTAGGCGGAGGCGTCGACGTCACGCCGTGCGCTCAGACGCAGGCTGGTGCCGGCGGAGATGGCGTAACCCAGGTTGGCGACCGCCGTGGCAAGATGGTACGGCGAGAGCTCGTTGGCGGTGTTGAAGCGGCTGAAAGCGGCGGTGAGATCGGCACGTCTGGGTGCGGCTGCAAGCGTGACCTCATTACGATAGGTGGTGAGGGGGCCGGCATCGCCTGAGTAGGTTAGCGCGGTGCGTGTCGTGGAGGACGTGGCGGTGTGCAGGGCGAGCAGGCCGGCTTCGGCGTCGCGCTGGCTCTGCGGGGTGGGAAGCAGCTCGAGTGCAGGGTTGGGGGTGGTGCCGTCGAAGCCGGTGGCGGCGAGCGTGCTGAGATTGAAGCCGCCGCCAAAGTCCTCGATGGGAGTACCGTCCAGGGTAAGCTGGACGGCGTCCGGGGAGGCGCCTCGCAGGTAGAGCGCGGCCGGGGTGCCGGTCTGGCCGAGCTGCACGATGAAGACGCTGGGCAGCACGTGGAGCTCCGGCAGGATGGTCGCCTGGGGGATGAAGGCAGGCGGCAGAATCTGGCTGAGCGGCGTGGATATCTGGGCGAGCGGCTGCTCATGACCATTGGGCACGGCGGATGTTTGCGGGGTGACGTGGCTGGGGTCCAGGGCGATGTTGCGCGTGAGCAGGTCGCCGCGACCGGCGTAAAAAGCTGGGCTGAGCTGAGGGTCGACGGTAGCGTTGAGCATGGGCGAGGAGGTAAGCAGCAGGAAGCGGCCGCCCAGATCGGTGCGCAGCTCATAGGAGCCGTCCGGGCCGGTGAGCGCGGCGGTGATGGCCCGGGTGCCGCCTGTGAGACGGATGAGCTGCACACGGGCGCCCGGCAAAGGCACGCCGAGTGCCGTGGTGACGTGGCCGCGGACGATCGCGGCATGCAGGGGGACAACCGAAAACAGGGCAAGGCACAGGAGACGCGGGCGCATGCGTTTCAGCATATCGCGAGGGGCTGGGGTGGGCAACGGGATTAGGTGGTGAGGGTGTTGAGCGCTTGAAGCGATTGGCGGATGTCCGGCCGTGCCATGTAAGCGCGATAGTGCTCCGGGGGCCATTGCTTTTGCATATCGGCCAGGACGGCGCGGGCCTCGAGCGCACGAGCGGCGGCTTTGGCATCGCCGAGCGCATGCATGGCTTCAGCCTCATAGAGGAGGGCGAGCCATTCTGACTCACGCATCGAACGCTCGGTAAAGTAGGCGTTGGCGGAGTGGGCCATGTCGCGGGCCGTTTGCGGTGCCTGTGTGCTGAGGGCGACCATGGCGGCGGTGAGCTCGGCATGTGCGAGGCGGCAGCCGTTGTTGGTTTTGCGCGCGGCTGCCAACAGCTCGTTGGCATCATGCTGGGCCTGGGATTTCTGGCCGAGCCGGGCTTCAGAGCTGGCGATAGCCTCCGCCAGATCCACGCTGGCCGCGGGCGCCATGGCTATCGACTGGGCTTTGCGCGCAATCGCAAGGGCTGCGGCGTAATGGGCCTGGGCGACTTCCACTTTGACGCGGACGTCTTCATATTTGTTCATGGTGTCGGGATCGGTGCGCGCGGCGACCGGGGTCGCGTTGAGGATGGATCGCGCCTGTTCCACGTAGCCCAGACGTGCGAGCGAGCCTGCAACATCGAGCGATTTGAGCGGGACCTCACTGCCGGTTCGCTGGCTCAGCTCGCGGGCGCGACCGTAATGGATGAGGGCGGATGGGTCGTCTTCCATGGCGGTGTAGATATCGCCCAGCTGCTCTTCAGTGTCCTCGATAAAGAGGTCGCTGTGGGTCCGCTCGGAGGTGGCGAGCAGCGCCTGGGCGTCGGACAATGCCTGGGTGAGTTCACGCTTGCCAATCTCGCCGTCGATCACCAGGCGTGACGCATCGGCCACACCATCGATCGAACCATAGGATTGGTAGAAGGCGAGGGCGCGGCGTGCATGCTCGATCTCCTGGTCATACTCGCCGAGGTGACCGTCCAGATCGGCGATGGAGAACTCGGCGTTGGCCTCGACCCTGGGATGCTTGATCTTCATCGCGAGCGCCAGGCCCTGCTTGAGCAGTTCGCGGCTCCTGGGCACATCGTGCTCGGCCACGGCGATATTGGCCTCGAGCAGGACTGCCTCCGCATCGCCGAAATCCCAGGCCGCGTCACGGCTTACCTGGGCCATGCGGACCGCGCTCTCCTGGCCTTCGGCGAGCTTGCCATCCCAGCGCTGGACGGTGCTGAGAGAGCCGAGAACACGTGCCTGCAATTGCGGATTATCGATGCGGATGGCGAGCTCTAAAGCACTTTGCAGATAGGTCTCGGAGGCACGGTAGTCGGCCCTTACGTAGGCCATGAGGGCACGCTGCAAGGTGACTTCCGCTACACCCTCCAGGTTGGTGCTTGCGTCATACAGGGCCGTGGCGCGATCGAGGTAGGCGTTGGCGGCTGGCTGATCGCGCTGCAGGCTTTTCAGGATGGCAAGATGAAGCTGGGCACCGGCGTTGGCGGGCTGCAGACGGGCCGCCTGCTCATAGCTCTGGATGGCCTCGGGGATACGGCCCTCGGTCTGGTAGGCGCGTCCGAGATCTTCCAGGCCGTTCGATTTCTCAGAGTCAGGAAGATTGGCGAGGATGGTTTCATAGGCATGGGTCGCAGTGGGATAGTCATGCACGACCGTGGCGCGAACCGCCTCAAGATAAAGCTGCTGCTGCTCGGTGAGGTCGCGAACACGGCTGCGGTCACTCGCCAGCAGGACTTCACGCTGGGCTTGATCGACCTGCTGGAGCTGCAGCGCGGCCTCCGCCAGGTGGGCATGGGCGAGCGCCGCATGGGGGTTCAGCGCGACAGCCTGTGCAAAGGCTTTGCTCGCCTTGAAGTAGGTGCCTTCGCGCAAGGCAAACATGCCCATTTCATCCCAGCGCTCGGCGGCCTGTGCGGCCTCTGGATTGACCGATGCACCGTATACCCGGCTGCGGAAAATGCTCACGGCGAGAAGAACAAGAGCGATGACGGCCGCGGCAGTTACCAGGCGGAGCGTCCACTGCGGCCGTGCAGTCCAGGGTGGCGATATGAGCGCAGGCTGCGGGGTGATCGCCGCAGGGCTTGCCGGGGGTTCGTCCTCGACGACCGTCACCTCCGGCATCAGACGATAGCCGAACTTGGCGACGGATTTGATCGCATCGGAACCCAGATGGCGGCGAAGTACGGAGATGTTACGGCCGAGGCTGGTATCGCCCACGATGGTGTCGGGCCAGATGGCGCGGATGAGGGCCTCGCGCTCTACCGCCTGCGGGGCCGCCTGGGCAAGCAACAGCAGCGTTTGGAATTCCTTGGGCGCGAGGTCGACGGGCTGCCCGGCCTGGCTGAGCAGGCGAGAACCGGTGTCGATTGTAAAGTCGGCGAAACGGAGCCGTTGAGCTTGTGCTTTCTCTGCCATCGCGTCGCGTTTCCGGAAAACTGAAATGAGTCCAGTTCTGGGGGTGGGAGCAGGCTCGTGCCTGCACCTCAAAAGTTTTGTGGAGATTTTTGTGGGACCGGGGGCCGGTGCATTGATTTTACCCGAACGGGGTCGCCAAGAATAACTTTTTTGATTCGGCGTCGAAGCGAATCCTGGGACGTCTCACCTCGGCACCCTCCAAGGAGGAGACATCATGAAGATTCAGTATTTCCGTGAGATGCTCATCGCTCTGTTCGCCGTTTCGCTTGGCTGGTGGGTCCATGCGCGGCCTGTGCTGGCAGCCGATACCCGCGCGGCAGCGACGACTCAGCCGCTGGCCTTCCAGCTGGGAAACATCGGCCCGCAGACCGCGCTGACACTCTACAACCCGGCCGACCAGACCTTCACGGTGTACACCGGTGCCACCACCGGCAGCGAAAAGGTGCAATGCACCTACCAGTACACGGTCACCAAGCCGGGCGGGCCGATTTATCGGAGGAATTGTCAACCGGGTTCCTTACTCCCCTGATTCAGGGCAGTAGCAGCAGCTTGCCGGTGGTGCCGCGTGAGGCGAGATCGATCTGCGCCTGCGCGGCTTCAGCCAGCGGGTACGTCGCGCCGATTCGCACCTTCAAAGACCCATCCGCGACCCAGCGGAACACGTCGCGTGCCCGCTGCTCCAGATCCTCACGCTTGGCAATGTAGTCGCGTAAGGTTGGCCGCGTGACGTAGAGTGAACCCATGGTGGACAAGCGGATCAGGTCAAAGGGTGGGACCGCGCCGGACGCGCCGCCGAACAGGACCAGGGTTCCCCGCGGGCAGAGACAACGCAGGGATTGCTCGAAGGTCGTAAGGCCGACTGAATCGTAAACGACCGGAACACCTTCGCCTTGGGTCCAGTCCTTGACCCGCGCGACGACGTCTTCCCTGGTGTAAATGATGACCTCATCCGCGCCGGCCTGGCGGGCCAGGGTAGCTTTTTCGTCGGTCGAGACCGTGGTGATGACGTAGGCGCCCAGGCGCTTGGCCATCTGGATGAGCAGCAAGCCCGTGCCGCCGGCGCCGGCATGGATCAGCACCTTATCTTCAAACTGGGGAACAAAGGTGGAGTGCAGCAGGTAGTGGGCGGTCATGCCCTGCAACAGCACGGCCGCGGCTTGCTGGGTCGTGATCGCATCAGGAATCCTGAGGACCGCGGCAGCCGGTGCGACCGCCCGCTCCGCGTACGTGCCGTGAACGCCGGCGAAGGCGACGCGATCGCCCGCCCGCAGGCCTTCCACCCCGGGCCCCAGTTCAACGACCGTGCCCGCGGCCTCCTGACCCAGGACCGCGGGCAGCGCCGAGGGGTAGCGGCCTTCGCGGATGTACATGTCATGAAAATTGACGCCGCAAGCCTCTACGCAAATCAGCACCTGTCCCGCACGCGGGATGGGCTCGGGAAGGTTTACAAGCTCGAGAACTTCCGGGCCGCCGGTGTGGGTAATCTGGATCGCCTGCATAGGCTGGATGCTAGAGTGTGGGAATCGGGATAGCAAGGCGAATCGGGAGAAAACATGAAGGCTTGGCTTGGGTGGATGGTGCTGGGGCTGGGTACGAGGGTGGGCACGGCGGCGGCACAACCAGCCGCGGAGGCAGTGCGCTGGCATGCGGAAGCCGCACGCGTGACCATCACGCGGGACGACTGGGGCATCGCTCACATCCATGGCAAGACGGATGCCGACGCGGTTTTCGGCATGATCTACGCGCAGTGTGAGGATGACTTCAACCGGGTGGAGATGAACTACCTGACATCGCTCGGCCGCGTGGCGGAAGCGGAAGGCGAGAAGGCGGTATGGGGCGATGTGCGTCAGCGTCTGTTCGTCGACCCCGAGCAGCTCAAGAGCGAGTACGCCCAGGCTACCCCGTGGCTGCGCAAACTGATGGATGGGTGGGCAGACGGCATCAACTTCTACCTTGCCACGCACCCCGGGACGAAGGCGAAAGTGCTGACGCATTTCGAGCCTTGGATGGCGCTCTCGTTTACTGAAGGAAGCATCGGCGGCGATATAGAGCGGGTGGACCTGCGTACGCTCGAGAAGTACTACGGCGGCCAGCCCGCGGATAAGCTGCCGGTAGTCAGTCAATTGGAAACTGAAAAGGAACCGGGTGGCTCGAACGGCATTGCCATTGCACCCAGGCTGACGCATGACGGGCATGCGTTGCTGCTGATCAATCCGCATACCTCCTTCTTTTTTCGCAGCGAGTTACAGATGACCAGTGACGAAGGCCTGAACGCCTATGGCGCCGTGACGTGGGGGCAGTTTTTTGTCTACCAGGGATTCAACGACCGCGTCGGCTGGATGCATACTTCAAGCGGCGTGGATGCGGTGGATGAGTATGCGGAAAGCCCTGCCCAGGGCGGCTATTTGTATGGGACAGCAACCAAGAAGTTCACGGCAAAGCGGATCACGGTGCAGTTTCGCAAGGATGATGGCAGCCTGGCGGAAAAAACAATTCTGGCGAGTTACTCCGTGCATGGACCTATCGTGCGGCAGGAAGGTCTGCACCCGGTGGCGATCCAGTTGATGCAGCGGCATCTGGCGGCGCTGGAGCAGAGTTACAGTCGCACGCGTTCGCGGAGTTATGCGGAATATCGTAAGACGATGGAATTGATGGGTAACTCGTCAAACAACACGGTCTATGCGGATGCGGACGGCACCATCGCGTACTGGCACGGAGACTTTATTCCCCGGCGGGATGGCGGGTTCGACTTCAACAAGCCGGTAGACGGCAGCAACCCCGCAACAGACTGGCACGGGCTGCTGACGCTGGATGAAGTGCCGCAGTTGAAGAACCCCGCCAGCGGCTATCTGTTCAATGTGAACGACTCACCGTGGAACGGCGCGGGCGCCAGCTCGCTCCAGCAGAAGGACTACCCGGCGTACGTCGAACGAGGCATCGAGAGCGCGCGCGGCACTCATGCCATGCGTGTGCTCGGAGGCGGAAAAGACTGGACGGTCGCATCGTTGCGCGCCGCGGCTTACGACAGCTATCTGCCGTGGTTCGCGCGAACGCTGCCCGGCTTGCTGGCCGCGTGGGATGCGCTGCCCGCAGGCGATGCGCGTAAGCCCGCGCTGGCTGGGCCGATTGGCATCCTGCGGGCCTGGGATGATCGCTGGAGCGCAGACTCCACCGCTACATCGCTGGCCGTTTTCTGGGGTACTGAGCTGCTCCGCCATGAGGGCTCGGCGGCTCGGGACGCGCATATCCCGAGTGAAGATTGGGTGGCCGGTCATGCGGCCCCGGATGCCCTGCTCGCCGCGCTCGAGAAAGCCGCGCAAACGCTCACGCAGCAGTTTGGCAGCGCCGCAGTCCAGTGGGGTACGATCAACCGTTTTCAACGCCTCACGGGTGACATCGTCCAGCCGTTCAACGATGCCGCGCCCTCGATTCCGGTGCCCTTTGTTTCAAGTGTCTGGGGATCGCTCGCTTCGTTCGGCGCACGGCCATACCCCGGGACGAAAGACTGGTATGGCACCAGCGGCAACAGCTTCGTCGCAATCGTGGAATTTGGCCCACGCGTCCGCGCCGTGGCCGTGACGGCCGGCGGCGAAAGCGGACACCCGGATTCAAAGCACTTTGACGATGAGGCCGAACGCTATGCCGCCGGCAACCTGCGCGAGGTCTACTTCTACCCCGACCAGCTCAAGGGCCACACGCAGCGTACCTACAAGCCCGGCGAGTGATCAGCCGGCGCGGTCAGCCATCAGCACGACGGGGCGGCCTTCGTCCTGCGGGTCATAGCGCACATTGAAAGTCGTGCCCGCGAGCGAATTCGCAAGCTCGACCGCGGCAGTGTGCGAATCCTTGTTAAAGGTATAGCGCGCTGTATGCTCGGTCGCGCCGACATAGGTATAGTTCACGGTGAGCCGCGTATAAGCCGTGCTGCTGTTACCCTTGGTGCCGGACATCCGGTCCCAGTCAACCGAAGTTACGGTCGCCGTGGTCACCACCCAGTTACGGGTGCGGTGGCGCTGCCAACGATCCCACAAGTACTGCACCAGGACGTAGAGCGTGAGAAAGCCCACCCCTCCTATGACAAGGATCTTGAAGGTGGCCCAATCCATCCTGCCGAGCAGAGCGAGCAGCATCGTCACCGCCTAGACGTTGAATTTGAAGAACAGGATATCTCCGTCGCGCACAACGTACTCCTTACCCTCCGACTTGAGCAAGCCCGCTTCCTTCACGGCCTGCTCGGACCCGAGGCGGAAGAGGTCTTCGCATGCGTAGGTGTCGGCCTTGATAAAACCACGCTCGAAGTCGGAGTGGATGACGCCCGCGGCGCCCGGTGCCTTGGTGCCGCGCTTGATGGTCCACGCGCGCACTTCCTGCACGCCTGAGGTGAAGTACGTGATGAGCCCAAGCAGCTTGTAGGCGGCATGGATGAGGCGGTTCAAGCCCGGCTCGGCCAGCCCGGCCGACTCGAGAAACTCGGCCCGGTCTTCGGGCGCGAGCTGCGCGATCTCGGCCTCGATGGCGCCGCAGATCCGCACGACTTCAGCCTTCTCTTCGCCCGCGCGCTGCTCTACCAGCTTCGTGTATTCGTTGCCCTCGGCGATGCCCGCCTCGTCCACATTGGCGACGTACAGCATGGGTTTCATGGTGATGAGAAACAGTTCGCGGGCGGCCAGGCGCTCATCGTCGGTGAGGTCGGCGGTGCGTGCGGGGCGGCCGGCGTTGAGCGCTTCGAGCAGCTTCTTGCAGGTCTCGTTCTCGGTCTTTTGCGCGGCTGTCGCGGACTGGCTCTTGGCAGCTTTCTCGGCCTTGACACTGCGCTTTTCCACCGTGTCCAGATCGGCCAGCAAAAGCTCGGTATTGATGACGTCGATGTCGTCGAGCGGCGACACCTTGCCCGCCACGTGGATCACTTCAGGATCATGAAAGCAGCGGACGACATGCAGGATGGCGTCAGTCTGGCGGATGTGCGAGAGGAATTGGTTGCCCAGACCTTCACCCTTGCTGGCGCCTTCGACGATGCCCGCGATATCGACGAATTCCATGGTCGTCGGCACGATCGAATCGGGCTTGACCATGGTCACGATGCGGTCCATGCGCGCGTCCGGCACCGCTACCACGCCCACATTGGGGTCGATGGTGCAGAAAGGGTAGTTGGCGGCCTGCGCTTCAGCAGACGTAAGGGCGTTGAAGATGGTGGACTTGCCCACATTAGGCAGGCCGACGATTCCGACATTCAAAGGCATAGCTTTCAGTTTCTCATGCTGCCGGTGCAGGCTTGCATGCGCCTAGTGAAGAATGTTTTCCTCACTGCTGCGCAGCCGCAGCACACGGTCGACCGCGTAGGGCGCGCGGTGGTCGGCCGTGTGGTAGTGGCGCACCTGCAGCTCACCCAGCAGCCCGATGCCGAGCATCTGGATGCCGCCCAGGATCAGCACGGTGGAGAGGACGAAAAGCGGTGCGTGATCGTCATGCACGGCACCGTGAGTGATCAGTTTCAACGTGACCAGGAAGGCCGCGACGAGGCCGCCCATCAGGATTCCGGCAGCGCCGATGACGCCGAAAAAATGCAGCGGTCGGGTCATGTATTTGAGCAGAAAGCGTATGGTCAGCAGATCGAAGAAGACCCGAAACGTGCGGCTGATGCCATAGTGCGATTTACCGGAGGTGCGGGCCGGGTTGGAGATGGGAATCTCGCAGATGGAGGCGCCGTACCAGTTGGCCAGCGCCGGGATGAAGCGATGCATTTCCCCGTAGAGTGGGATGTTCTGGATGACTTCGCGGCGGTACGCCTTGAAGGTGGTGCCGAAGTCGTGAATGGGCACGCCGGAAAGCGATGCCATGAGCCAGTTGGCCGTGCGGCTGGGAATCTGGCGCAACAGGAAGTTGTCGCCGCGCTCTGTGCGCCAGCCGGAAACGACGTCGTACCCCTCTTCCAGCTTGGCGAGAAAGCGTGGCACTTCCAGCGGATCGTGCTGCAGGTCACCGTCCATGGCCAGGATGAATTCGCCCTGGGCGTGGTCGAATCCCGCGGCCAGGGCGCTGGTCTGGCCGAAATTGCGCCGCAGCTTGATGACCAGCACGCGGGAATCGACGGCGGCAATCTCTTCCAGCATGCGGTATGTGCGGTCGCGTGAGCCGTCATCGACAAAGACCAGTTCGAAGGTATCGCGTTGGTCGGCCAGTACGTGTTCCATCACCGCCTTCAGGCGATCGTAAAGCGCCGTCACGTTGTCTTCTTCGTTGTGAAACGGCACGACGATGGAATACTTCAGCACTCCCTCATGATACGCCGCGTTATGCCGAATGGGGGGGATGCTGAGTAGTCAATAACTACTTTGCGGGCAGCTCTCGACGCCTTGGCGGGGGTAAGCAATAGTGGATATACGTGCACAGAAAAGTGTGCACCTTCCGCAGCCGCCCACCGGCTGGCGGAAGACGGAGGAAAGTTCGATGGGTGCAAAAATCATCTGGTTTGTGGTAGCCGTGCTGATCGTCGTGGCCTGCTTTATGGGTTACCAGCATTACAAGCAGACCCAGACGCAGGAGAGCGGAGACGTGACCTGCAAGGGGTGCATGTCGCCGGAAGACAAGGCACGCTTCAACCGTGAGGACCACGGCGAAACGGCAGACGGACGGAGCGACCACAAAAATGAAACTGCACGGCAGTCCGCAGCCGATATCGCGGCCACGCCGACCCAGATGCCGCAGCAGCAGGGCAGCAATGCCTACCCCGCCGGTCAGCAGCCGGCTGGCAATCAGCAGCCCGGGAACCAGCAGCCCGGAGCCATTGTTTATCCTTCGCCCACGGCCGGCGGGTATGGCACGGCGAGCACCCCGGTGGGTATGGCAGCGCCCATGACCGACACCGCGACGGCTAACGCGCCAAACGGCATGCGTTTCGCCGGCTCAGGGACGTACCAGTGGTATCGCCAGGGAAATTTGACGTGGCGCATCAACACGGCCAGCGGCCAGTCCTGCATTGTGTACGCGACGATGGACGAGTGGCGCAAGCAGATCGTCATGAGCCACGGCTGCGGCCGCGACGCATAACGCATGATGAATCAAAACGCCCCAAGGCACTCGCTGCCCTGGGGCGTTTTTTATGGAAGCCAGCTACTATAGACGACGTGAGTACACCGACCTACCGCATGCCCGCCGAGTGGGAACCCCACGCCGCCACCTGGCTCGCCTGGCCGCACAACCCTGAGGATTGGCCGGGCAAATTTCAGCCGATACCCTGGGTTTATGCGGAAATTGTCCGCCACCTCTCCCGCGTGGAAGATGTCCACCTGCTGGTGAACAACGAGGCAGCCGAGCGCCGAGCACGCACCATGCTCAAGCGCGGCGGCGCCAATATGGCCCGGCTGCACTTTCACCAGTGGCCCACGGATCGCGTGTGGCTGCGCGACTCCGGCCCCATCTTTACCGCGGATGCTGCGGGTGATCTTTCGCTTACCAACTGGCGCTTCAACGCGTGGGCCAAGTACGACAACTGGCACCGTGACGACCTGATCCCGCACCAGGTGGCGAAGCTGTATGACATGGCGGAGCGGCAGCCGATGGCAGGCGAACACCGCCTGGTGCTGGAGGGCGGAAGCATCGATGTCAACGGTGCGGGCACCCTGATCACGACCGAGGAGTGTCTGCTCTCGGACGTGCAGCAGCGCAACCCGGGCGTCAGCCGCGAGCAGCTTGAGCAGGCGTTTCGCGAGCATCTCGGCATCCGCCAAACGCTATGGCTGAACCGCGGCTGCGCCGGTGATGACACGCACGGACATGTCGACGACATTACCCGCTTCGTGGCTGCCAACAAAATTCTTACCTGCGTGGAACGCAACACCGCCGATGAAAATCACCTGCCGTTGGCGGAAAATCTCGCCCGTTTGCATGCGGCGCGCAACCTGCAGGGCGAGCCGTTCGAGATCGTCACCCTGCCTATGCCGGAGCCCGTTTACTTTGAAGGTCAGCGACTGCCGGCAAGCTATGCAAATTTCTACATCGCGAATTCCCTGGTGCTGGTGCCGACGTTCAACGACCCGAACGACCGTGTCGCACTCAATACGATTGCCAAGTGCTTTGCTGACCGGCAGGTGGTGGGCATCCACGCGGTCGACCTGGTCTGGGGCCTGGGCACGCTGCATTGCATGACCCAGCAGGAGCCGGCCTGATCAGGTCCAATAAAGAACCTTCGCGGTGGGCAATACCTTTGCGATAGCACCGTAAAACCAGGCTTTCATCTCTGCCATCGAGTCCTTCGGATAGACGTACTTGAAGCCGCCAAACTTGTTGCGCTTCTCTGTGCGGGCCTCTTCGCGCAGGTCGAGCGTCGTCTGCGGGTACCAGCCCAGCAGCACTTGCTTCGAGCCCGGCGTGAAGCGGTGGGTGATCAACTCCACGGTCAGGTCGACGTGCTCGATGCCTTCGAGGGCTTCTGAGACGCCCAGCAAGAGCGCGGAATACTCCGCCTGCCACGCATCCACCGGCATGATGGGCGCGATGGTAAGGCCGACCGGATACCCGGCCAGCGCCATGGCACGCAACGCACGCAGCCTTTGGCTTACGCTCGCCGTTCCGCCTTCAAAATTACGCGCGACCGCCGCTGCGTTGACGGAGAAACGCACACGGGTACGGCCGTGATGCGGCAGCGTGGCCAGGCGCGCGACCGCGTCGAACTTGGTCGTAAAGCGCAGCTGGACGGGCGCGTCCCAGGCCCCGAAGAACGTGATCGCCTCCTCGAGAGCACCGGTAAGGTGCTCGATGCCGAGCGGATCGGTATAGCAACTCGCCTCGAACGTCGTTCCCTCCCCTGCTCGCGCGGTGGACTTTGACGTCACTGTCCCGCTGCCGACATAATCCTTCAGCCCGGCCAGGATCTCCGGCAAATTGGCGTAAGCGCGGGTGATGGGCGGCCCGCTCAGGCTGCCCGCCAGGTAGCAGTATTGGCAATGCGCGGGACACCCCTGCGCGACATGAAACTGCCAGTCCGCGCTGGGCGGGATGGGCTGCAGCTTCCTCTGCCCGGGCGGCGAGACCACGATAGCGAAGCTAGTCTTGGCCAGCGCGTACGCCTTGCGCTCGTCCTCAGCGCCCAGGCCCATGAGCCGGTTGCTTTTGAGCTTGACCACCTCGGCGCCAAAGCTCGCCGCACGCTCCAGCATGACGCGGCCGTGCGGCAGCGCCAGCGCGTCGGGCGTAATCAGCACCCGGCGAGGGCGCCAGAGCTTGCCCTCCGGCAGCGCCGCTGCGGCCTCGTCCGTAACCGGCTCCTGGCCCGTCCTGTCTGCCTCTATAACCATCCATCTTTGGACCCATTTCGACTGCTCGGGGATGCGTTTACGCTTTTCATGCGGTCAACTCGTCCAGGTGAAGGTTTACCATCAACCTATGTCCCAGCCCTGGCCTCCACCGCCCGACCTCGCCTCCATCCAGGAGCTGGTGCGCGCCGCCGACCCCGAGGGCCACCTGCGAGATGGCGCGCCCGCCGACGAGTATGAACCCGAGGAGCAGGCCCTGTTCACCGCCCTCAAGCCGCTTCCGACAGCTTCGCTTGTGACTGCCGAGATCCTGCCCACCATCGAGCAGATCTGGACCTCCAGCTTCCACCTGACGGCGGAAGAGCTGGCCACCCGCCGCCCCGCCCTGCTTGCGCTGGCCAAAGAGATCGAGCGCTTTTTCGGGCCGGAATCGAAGCCGCGCACCCGCGCTGAGATCCTGGCCGATGAATAATTTTCTCTGGCTCGAGCAGTGGTATCAGCAGCATTGTGAGCAGTCCTCCGGAATTACCATCACGACCACGGAGACCCCTGGCTGGCACGTCCGCATCGCCCTGCAGCACACGCCCTGGGACTCGCTGCCGAACGCCGTCCTCAAAAACACGCGCCACAATGAAACTGACTGGATGACCTGCCGCCTGATCGCCGGAACGTTCGATGCCGTGGGCGGCCCGCTGATGCTCGGGCCGATCATCCAGACCTTTCGCAACTGGATTGAATCGCAGGCATGACGGACGAAATTTTCATGCGGGCTGCGATGGCAGAGGCGCTCCACGCAGAGGCGCTCGGCGAAGTTCCCTGCGGCGCCGTGGTTGTGCGGCATGGCGAAATTCTCGCAACCGGCCATAACCGCGTCATCAGCTCGTCCGATCCCACGGCGCATGCGGAGGTCGTCGCGCTGCGCGCCGCGGGCGTGGTCCTGGGCAACTACCGCCTGGACGCCTGCACGCTCTACGTCACGCTGGAGCCATGTGCGATGTGCGCCGCTGCCATCCTTCACGCGCGTATCGATCGCCTGGTGTATGCCGCGGCCGATCCGAAAGCCGGCGCATGCGGCTCTGTGCTCGGCGTGCTGAACCATGCGCAGCTCAATCACCGCGTGGAGGTAACGGCGGGTGTGCTCGCCGATGAGTGCAGCGCGATGCTCTCGAACTTTTTCCGCCTCCGCCGGGCTCCAAATAGAACAAATCGCACCGTCGCCTGACGCGCCGCGCCTCCGCCTGCATCTACCTGTAGAGCAGGCGCATAAAACCAATAGCAGCAGCGAGGGGAATACCGCATGAGCGCACGGTTTCAAGGCAAGGTAGCCATCGTCACAGGTTCTTCATCGGGGATTGGGCAAGGAATCGCGATCAAGCTTGCGTCCGAAGGCTGCGCGGTGGTGATCGACTTTTTGAACCATCCGGACGGAGCGCAGGATACCAAGTCCAAGGTAGAAGCGGCGGGCGGCAAAGGCCTGGTCGTCCAGGCTGACGTGACCAAGCCGGCGGACGTGCAGAACCTGGTCGAGCAGGCATACGCTCAGCTCGGCGGGTGTGACATCCTGGTCAACAACGCCGGCGTGGAGAAGCATGCGCCATTCCTCGAGGCATCTGAAGCGGACTACGATCTTGTGCTCGACACCAACCTGAAAGCTGCTTTTTTCCTGACGCAGCGCTTCTGTCAGAAGCTGGCCGAGCTCAAAAAGCCGGGCCGCGTCATCAATATTTCGTCCGTTCATGAAGACATGGTGTTCCCCAACTTCGCAAGCTACTGCGCGGCCAAGGGCGGCATCCGGATGCTCATGCGCGACCTGGCGATGGAACTGGGACCGCTTGGGATCACCGTCAACAACGTAGCGCCCGGTGCGATCAACACACCGATCAACGCGTCGCTACTTGCCGACAAGCCCAAGCTGGACGCTCTACTCAACAACATCCCGCTTGGCCGTCTGGGCACGCCGGATGATGTGTCGGGCGTGGTCGCGTTTCTCGCGTCCGACGAGGGCGCCTACGTCACTGGCAGCACCTACTTCGTGGATGGCGGCTTGATCCGCAACTATAAGGAACAGTAATGCGCATTGCCTACCTGGACTGCTTCGCGGGTATTTCCGGTGACATGCTCCTCGGTGCCCTGCTCGACGCCGGGGTGCCGCTCGACGTTTTGAGTGCCGCGACCGCAGCGCTTGCATTGGATGCATCCCTCAAGGTGGAGACGGTCAATCGCTCGGGCATTTGCGCCAGTAAAGTGAACGTGTTTGAAGGTAACGCGCTCGCGGAAAAGGCTGGCCATGCCCATGCCGAGGCGCACGCCCACGGACGCTCGCTGACGGTGATTCGAGACCTGGTTCAGAACGCCGCGCTCGATGCCGCCGTGAAAACGTTGGCGGTCCGTACCTTTGAGCTGCTTGGCAATGCCGAAGCCCATATCCACAACGTTCCGGTAGATGAGATTCATTTCCATGAGGTCGGCGCGGTCGATGCGATCGTCGATATCGTCGCGGCCTGCGCTGGTATCGTGCATCTTGCGATCGACGCGTGGTACGCCTCGCCGCTGAATGTTGGGGGCGGCACAGTCGTTTGCGCACATGGAACATTCCCGGTACCGGCACCAGCCACGGCTGATCTGCTGCGCAACGTCCCCACCTACTCCGCGCACATCCAGAAGGAGTTGGTGACGCCGACGGGTGCGGCGATACTGCGTGCTCTCGAACCATCGTTCGGACCACAGCCGGCCATGCGCGTCCAGCACATTGGCTACGGTGCCGGCACACGCAATCCGGCAGGCTTTCCCAACGTGCTACGCCTCTCGATCGGGAAGTCAAACGAAGATTTCTACGAAACCGTGACGGTGCTCGAAACCGCGTTGGATGACGCAACCCCGCAACTGCTCGCGCACGTCGCCGAGCAGGCTCTGGCGCTCGGCGCACTCGATGTCATGCTTGCGCCGGTGATCATGAAGAAGGGGCGGCCCGGCACCTTGCTCACGATACTCGCCAACCCGGTGGACGCGGTCAAGTTCGAGTCTTTGCTGCTGCGCGAAACCACGACGCTCGGCGTACGCAGCCGCCAGGACCGGCGGGTGTGCCTCGATCGCAGCCACACCCCGGTGGGCACACCGTACGGCGAGATTCGCATGAAGGTGGGCTCGCGCGCGGGTGATAATCTCTCAGCGACCCCTGAGTTCGAGGATTGCCGTGCCGCCGCGGCCGCCCACGACGTGCCCGTCAAACGCGTCCTGCAAGAAACCGTTGCGGCCTACCTTGCCGGCCGTTCCAAAGCCGAGAGTGCAAACTAGCCACCCATGAAACCTGAATCACTCCTCCATCTGCTGGCCGAAGTCGAACACGGCACCCTGACCCCTGAGGCCGCTGCGCAGCGACTCGCTACCTTGCCCTTTGAAGATCTGGGCCACACCCGCCTGGACCACCATCGAACGCTGCGTACTGGCCTTCCGGAGGTCATCTACGCCGCCGGCAAGACTCCCGAACAGACGGCCGAAATCTTCCTGCGCCTGGCCGCCAGCGGTGTTCCCGTGCTCGCCACACGCGCCACCCCGGAGCACTTTGCCGCGGTGTCGGCCCAGGTGCCGGCCGCTGTTTATCACGCCGCGGCACGCGTCATCTCACTGCCTCGCGAGGTGCCACTGCAAGGCCACATCGCCATCCTGTGCGCCGGTACCAGCGACATTCCCGTCGCCGAGGAAGCCGCCATCACCGCCGAGGTCTTCGGCACACAAGTCACCCGGCTCTACGACGTCGGGGTAGCCGGGCTGCATCGCCTGCTCGCGGTACTGCCGCAACTTGCCGCGGCAAACTGCATCATCGTTTGTGCCGGCATGGAAGGCGCGCTACCGTCGGTGGTCGGCGGGCTGGTCGGAGTGCCGGTCATCGCGGTGCCTACCTCGGTGGGGTATGGCGCGTCGTTCGCAGGCACCAGTGCCCTGCTGGGCATGCTGAATTCCTGCTCACCCAACATTACCGTCGTCAATATCGACAACGGTTTTGGCGCCGCCTACACCGCGACGCTGATCGCCCGCGCCGCGCATCGCGCCCGCACATAGCCTTGAACGTGCAAGACTGCATCCAACTCCCCGGACGGTGACCCAATGCAGGAGACCCCTATGGAACGGCGTGACTTTCTCAAATCGGCAGGCATGGCTGCGGCCTCTCCCCTGCTGCCTCAGGGCAACGGCAGCACCTCGCGTGAAGCGCCGATCGCACGCCCGCAGGTGCCAGGCATGATCTATCGCCAGCTTGGCACGACCGGAGAAACTGTTTCGGCTATTGGGCTCGGCGGCTATCATCTCGCCAAGGATCCCAAGTCGACCTCGGAAGAGATGGTGCGGCTTGTGCGCACGGCCATCGATGCAGGCATCACCTTCATGGATAACTGTTGGGATTACAACGACGGCATCTCGGAGGTGCGTCTCGGCCAGGCGCTCAAAGACGGTTACCGCCACAAGGTCTACGTCATGACCAAGCTGGACGCGCGCACCGCAACCGACTACAACAAGCAGCTCGAGCAATCCATGGGCCGCATGAACGTCGACGTGGTCGACCTGGTTCAGTTCCATGAAATTCTGCGCTTTGAAGACCCCGACCGCATCTTCGCCGACGATGGCGCCATCCATGCCGCCATGGCCGCAAAGCAAGCAGGCAAAATTCGCCACATCGGTTTCACCGGCCATAAGGACCCGGCCATCCACCTGCGCATGTTTGAGATCGCCGCGCAACACGGCTTTCATTTCGACACCGTGCAGATGCCGGTCAATGCCATGGACGCACATTTCCGTTCGTTTACTCACCAGCTGATTCCGGTCGCGAAAGCTGCCGGCACGGGCGTCCTCGCTATGAAAACATTCGGCGATGGTCACATCCTTCGCTCAGGCACCATCGACCCCACGGAGGCGTTGCACTACGGCCTTTCGCAGGACGTGTCGGTTGTCATCACGGGCATTGAGAACGACCAGAACCTCCAGCAAGCCCTCAACGCCGCCCGCACCTTCAAGCCGTTCACCCCGGAGCAAACTGCTACATTCCTCGCCAAAACCAAGGCCGCAGCCATGACCGGCAAGTTCGAACCCTTCAAGACTTCCGGCATCTTCGACGGCACAGCCAATAATCCCAAATGGCTCGGCGGTCCTTCCGGCACAGACATGAAGCCCTCCTGAGGTTAGAAGGCTACTGATTCACACCACTTGCCAGAAAGCCACCATCGACTACCAAAATCTCGCCGGTAACGAAGTTCGAGGCCTCGCTGGCCAGAAAAATCGCCGACCCGACAAGCTCTTCTACCTTGCCAAAGCGATTCATCGGGGTACGCATCCGCAATTCCTTACCGCGTTCGCTTTCATCCAGCAGCTTCTGGTTCAGCGCCGTGCGAAAGACGCCGGGCGCAATCGCGTTCACGGTCACGCCGCGCGCACTCCACTCCACCGCCAGCGACTTGGTAAGCGCACCCACCGCGGCCTTTGAAGCTGCATAAGCTGTGACTTCCTTCAGGCTTACAAACGTATTCAGCGATGCGATGTTAATGATCTTGCCCGAGCCACGCTCGAGCATCGACTTGCCGAAAATCTGGCATGCCCGCAGCGTACCGGTCACGTTCGTGTTCATGATGTCGTCCCAGGTCTCTTCGGTCACCGTCAGTGTCGGCTCGCGCTTGATCTTGCCTGCACAATTGATCAGGATATCCACCTTGCCGAACGCCTTGATGACGGCCTCACAAAGCGCTTCCAGGCTAGCCCGGTCGCCCACGTCAGAGGTCACGCGCAGAGTCTTTCTTCCGATCTTCTCGATCTTTTCCGCGGCCTCATCCACCTGCTCCTGCCGCCTGGAAGTCGCGACCACATCGGCTCCCGCCTCCGCCAGACCTACCGCCATCGCCAGCCCGATGCCGGACGTGCCACCTACAACTACCGCTGTTTTGCCCGTCAAATCAAATAATGAGTGTGCCAATCTATCTCCTCAGGCCCCTGGGCCTTGCCCCGCGTTAATGTGCGCCAGAATGTCATCCACGATGTCTCCCGGAGCACGATCATTCACGATGGAATATGCATCCTCCGGCACTTCCAACGTGTTGAACTGGCTTTCCAGCAGGTTCGGATTCATGTACTCGTGCTGCCTTGCCGCAAGCCGGCCCGCAATCATTTCACGAGACCCATCCAGCAAGACGAAGTGTACTCCGCCATCAGGCAGCCCGCTCTTCAGCGTCTCGCGATACTTCGCCTTAAGCGCCGAGCAGGCCAGAACCCCACCTTGGCCGGCCTCTGCCCAGCCCCGCAACAACGCGTTCAGCGTCTCCAGCCACGGTTGCCGGTCCAGGTCGTCCAGAGCATGACCCGCCGCCATCTTGGCCTTGTTTGCCGCGGGATGATAATCATCCGCATCGGCAAACAACGCGCCCGCTTTTTCCGCGAGCAAAGTGCCAATGGTAGTCTTCCCGCTACCGCTGACGCCCATGAGTACGACGATCATTGGCCTTATCACTACAGCCCCAGGAACACCGGCTTGATGTGCCGCTCGAACAGGTTCGTCGTCACGTTCTTGGCGACAATGTCTTCATTCGCCTCGAGCGCATCAAGGTAACGCGAACCCATCTTCGCCGCCACCTTGAAACCTACATGGAGCAGCTGACGAAAGCTCTGGTTATACCCTGCGTTTGACTGGTCATGCCGCAGCGCGTCCGTATATTGCGCGCTCGTCCAGCCCTCTACCTCTTCCGGTTTCGGCAGCTTGCTATGGTCGATGTCGATCACGGTCGCATACGGCGCACAGAGTTCATCGGCATGCGCATAAGCCTCCGCGTAGACCTCCTTGGCAATCGCCAGGCCGGACCCGCCCGCCTCTGCCAGGCCAATCAATTCCTCGAGCCAGGTCGTTCCCGCCGTCTTCAGGTGGACGCCTGCGTCGAACGAGATCACAGCATCGTGGATCGCCTTGTAGATGGAAAACTTGTCCGATCCCGAATGCACGCTGAGCTTCAAATTCTCAGGCAGCCCATAGGTTTTTACCGCATACGCGATAGCCGCCAGGTCTTCGTTGAACTCCTTGGTGAACTGCGCCACATCCCCAACGTAATCGACGCCTTTGTTGAAACGTCCCGTAAACTTGGGCGCGATCGTCTGGATCGGAATTCCCTCATCGGCAATCATGGCAAGGATGATCAGCAACTCGACCGGCGTCTGCGGGCTGTCGGTCTCGTCCATTGAAACTTCAGGCACAAAACGCCCGGCGCCCTTGTACTCCAGCAGCAGTCGGTAGATTTCACCGGCATGCTTTACGGCCGCCAGGAACTTGTTCGCCACACCTTCCACAAAAGCACGATCGATCTGGAACGGAGCCTCGACCCGCGGAATCGTGACCTCGCCCAGCAACTCCGGGTGCTTGGCCACGAAGGCCGCCACATCCGCAGGTTCTGCCGGCTGACCGATCAGGTCAGCGACATCCAGCGTAAAAAAATCGCATGGCTCCAGGAAGCGCTGAACCGTCTTCAGATTGATGTGATCCGCATCCAGAAAGTATGGGCTGGGCCAACCAAGCGCCTTGACCGCCGCATCCGCAGCCAGCCGCGTCGCGCTCGGCTCTGAGCCGATGATCATGTGCTCGCGGTTGGATTTATTCCACACCGGTACCACCTCGACACCTGCATCACCGGCCATGATGCAAGCCTGCAACTGCGCCTTCGCCTGATGCGCAAAACGGTCACCCACACCGATCGAAAATCTTGGAAGCGTCAATCCGTCACTCATTGTCCCTGTCTCTCCAAATACAGTGCCCGCTTGGTGCGATGTCACTGGTCTTACCACTACCGCACCAGCATACGCATCGCGATGCACAAGGTGCAAGCCGTTAAGCTTCAACCATCGGCGGGTTCATTGGCATCCGAGCAATATCCTGCCCGTAGATGACAAAGCCGCCTCCCGGCACCGGTGCCCAGTACTCCCGTTTCTCCCAGCTCTGATCTACCGGCCCCACGCCGCTTTGCATGCCGGCCGCCAGCAGTTTCGGGCGAATCTCCTCCACGACCGCCGCCACGTCCATCACGTCGATGTAGAACAGCCAGGCCCGCGCACCGATCTCGACCCGCTCCTCCACGCCTTCGCCTGTGGGTTCAGACAGCTTGCCGATGCGCACCGCAACCTCATCCCGGCTGCAATACGCATAAAAGTCGTCCTGAACCCACGCGTGAAAACCAAGGACTTTCACAAAAAAGCGAACCATTGCCGCGACATCTGGCGTCAGCAGATACGGCGTCACCTGCAGCAAATTCTTCTCATGCATCCTTGAACCTGCCTTCATACGCCCACAGCCCGAGCCCCGGATTCGAGATGAAGAAGATCTCTTCGCCATCCACCGTGTTCCAGCCGTCCGCAAGCTTCTCAGGATCGTACTTCGCGGTGTACTCGTCCAGGTCGCCGTAGGCAAAATGCACGCTCTCAATTTCTTCCTGCGTGAGGTGGCCCGGGCAGTAGCGAATGGTAAACCGCCCCTCGCTGGAGCCATGGATCAGGTGCGCCGCCGCACTTAGATTCGCCGCCAGGTCCGCATCCACCTTCACCGCCTCCAGCGTCGCCGGCGTGCCGCAGTAGCCATACTTGCGGATGAGTGTGTCGATGGCCGCATCCTCACCAAACTCATGCACTCCCGGTGCCAGCACAATCAACTCAGCATCGTCCGCCAGCGCCATACGCGTTCGGTAGATACTTTTATTGCCCAGCCAAGTCGACTTGAATTCATGCGGATCGAGATACACCACCGCCTTCTTGATTTCCCGATCCATCATGAGGAAGTTACATTGCAAACTAAGTGCCGCGCCTAACTCGAAAGCCTGGTTATCGTCGGAAATAAATAATCCCCGCATCACCAACTTGCCCGCGGCATTCTTATTGACTACCGTCTGCACATAAAGAATCTGCGGTAACTCCGCGGCAAACTGCTGACTCGCATAATTGAGCACACGCCGCACCGGAGTATCCGCCCGGCCCATCATCCGCTCCATGCCATACACCGCTCCCAGGAAGTGCGAGCGGTGGATCCCCATCACACCCCCGGTGCCGACAAAGATATTCTTGCTGCCGTTGGCCATGCCCACCACTTCATGCGGCACAACCTGCCCAATCGAGACGATCAGGTCGTGGCCTCCATCGCGCAGCAGCTTGTTGACCTGCGCGGGCCAGGTGTAATCCAGCTTGCCTTCGCTCACTTCATGCATGAAAGCACCCGGCACCTCGCCCAGCGTGACAATGTCGTTCCGCCAGTCATGCACGCGGAAAAGGTCTCGCGGCGTGCTGCGGAACATCACCTCGATTTCCCTGTCGCTCATCGGCTTGTGCGTTCCCAGCGCAGGCAACACATCGACCAGTTTGTCCCCGTAATATTGATAAACAAGCTCGGTCAGCATCCCGCTTTGCGAGTGCATCCGCGTGAAATCAGGCGGCACCGCAAGCACCCGCGCACGCTCGCCCAGCTGCTCCAATGCACTGTAAAGACCGGCGCGTATTTCTTCCGCGCTCAGCTCCATCTCCGGACTGCCTGCTGAAAAATAAAGACTCATTTCGCCTCGATCTCGGTGTCACTCTGCTGCCTAAACAGCAGGCGACAACTTGTAAGCCTTACGGACCAGACCGTTCGTCAACTCACGAGCCAGGTCCAACGCTTCATCCTCGTCAAGCCGGTGCTCCGCCACAAGCCTGCCGAGGAACGCGCAATCCACCCGGCGGGCTACATCGTGCCGAGCCGGAATCGACATGAAGGCACGTGTGTCGTCGTTGAACCCTACCGTGTTGTAAAAGCCCGCCGTCTCGGTAGTCTGCTCGCGAAAACGCATCATGCCTTCCGGTGAATCGTGAAACCACCAGCTAGGTCCAAGCCGCAAACAAGGATAGTGTCCGGCTAGTGGAGCTAACTCGCGCGAGTAAGTCGACTCATCCAAAGTAAATAAAATAAAAGTAAAATTTGGTTCATTCCCATACTTACTCAGCAAAGGCCGCAAGCTACGAACATATTCAGTAGGTGAAGGAATATCCGCACCCTTATCCCTGCCAAACTTCTCATAGACATTCAGGTTATGGTTGCGCACACTACCCGGATGCAGTTGCATGGTGAGGCCATCTTCCACGCTCATCCCGGCCATCTCGGTAAGCATCTGCGCCTGGAACAATTCGACATCGCCCGCATCAGTCTTACCCGAATAAATCCGGCCATAGAGCCGCTCGGCTTCAGCCTCTGACAGGTCCGCGGTCATCGCCGTGAGATGACCATGATCGGTCGCTGTCGCGCCCATGCTCTTGAAGAACGCACGCCGCGAACGCAGCGCGTTCAGGTAGCCCTTCCACTCGGAAACATCCTCACCGGTCACCTCACCCAGCTTGCGCAAATTATCCTGAAACCCCAGGTATTCGGCATCCACCACGGCGTCCGGCCGGAACGTAGGCAGCACCCTGCCCCGCCACCCGGATTCTTGAATCATCTTGTGCCACTTCAAGTCATCGACCGCCGCATCGGTTGTCGCGAGCACCTCGATCTTGAACCGGTCAAACAACGCCCTGGGCAGAAACTCAGGCGTGTTCAGAGCCTTGGCGATCGTCTCGTAATACGCGTCAGCATTCTCCGGCCGCAGCCGTTCGGTCAGCTCAAACAAGGATGAGAACGCATAATCCAGCCAGATCCGCGTGGGCGTTCCACGAAATAGAAAATAGTTCTTCGCAAAGATCCGCCAAACCTCCCGCGGGTCTGCCGCGGCGCTTGCATCGCCGGCCGCTCCACCCTGCGGCACGCCCAGCGATTCCAGCGAAATCCCCTGCGAGTAAAGCATGCGAAAAATATAGTGATCCGGCTGGATAAACAGCGCCGTCGGGTTCGGGAAGGGTTTGTTCTCTGCAAACCATTGCGGGTCCGTATGGCCGTGCGGAGAAATGATCGGCAGGTCCTTCACCGCTTCATACAGCCTGGCCGCGACACCCCGGGCGGCACCGTCGGACGGGAACAATCTGTGCGCATGCAACATCGTCAACTCTCCTTAAACTCAACCTAACGAGCCTACCAAATAATTGGCCCGACCACTCACCTGCTACCAAAGTAACCGCCGGTAACCCATAAGAGCTATCGCCGTGGTGCAACTCCGCTCATACTCTCACCAATATGCGAATCCTCCAGTGTCTCCCCGCACTTGTCCTCGTCGCCACCGCCTGCGCTTCAGCTCAAACCTTCCAGGCGTCCCAGGCTTACACCAACGCGGCGCTCGGTCTTTCGCTGCGCTACCCCGCGGCCTTCAATCGCGAGACCCCGCAAGCCGTCGCATCCTATGAAAACGCCATCTTCGCCCTGCATCCTGAGGCGGACCCCGCTCACCTTGGCGCGGACCCCTGCGCCCCGGTCCTGCTCACCCTGGGTGCCAACCTGGACCGTAAAGCCGACGCTCCCAAAAAGGGCCAGGCGCCAACCGTACAGGCCAAGGGAACCCTGACTCTCTCTGAGGTCTCCCGCACCTGTCTCGATAAGGAAGCTCTGGACGACGCCACGCTTTCAACGATCGTCGCCACGCAGACCAAGCTCGAAGGACTTCGCCCTCTCGGCCGGGTGCGCAATGACCTCGTCGCGGACTCGACCGTCTGGTGGTCCGCCACGGCGGGTTTCAACAAGGGTCAGAAGGGCAAGCGCGTCCCAGAGGCCGGCACCATCATTCTCGGGTCGGCCGCTACCACCGTCCATGGCCACATCCTGATCCTCACCGTGACGGCGAACGATCCCGAGCTTTTCAACCGGCTCGTCAATCTTTCCATCTCGACCGACGGCACCACCTACGCCCCGCTGGTTCATTACGCGCTGAATGTTCCGAACAAAACTGACGTAGCCAGCCGTTAGTCGCGACCAGCACGCAGCCGGGTCCTGAACTCAGGACCCGGCTTTTCAGTGTCCCGCAACAGGGGCATGGTCGGGATCCACGATCGGCGCCGTCACCCTCGGTTTAGCCGGCGAGAACCGCTCCAGCACCGTCTTCAACAAGACGTAGAGCACCGGGATAAACGCCAGATTGAGCACGGTGGAAAGCACCATCCCGCCCACCACCGCCGTACCCACGGAATGGCGTCCCAGCGCCCCGGCACCTGAAGCGAGGTAGAGCGGCATCACGCCGAGGATGAACGCGACAGAGGTCATCAGAATGGGCCGCAGCCGCAGCTCCGCGGCTTCGATCGCCGCCTCCATAATCGTTCTGCCCTGCCCGCGCAACTGCTCTGCAAACTCCACGATCAGGATCGAGTTTTTAGCTGACAGCCCGATCAACATCACCAACCCGATCTGCACATACACGTCGTCCACCAGGCCGCGCGCGGCGACCAGACCCAGCGCGCCGAGGATCGCCATTGGCACCGCCAGAAGAATGATGAACGGCAGCGCAAACGACTCATACTGGGCGGACAGCGTGAGATAAACCACTAGCAGACCAAGCCCAAAAATGATGATCGCCTTGCCCTGCGTCTCGATCTCCTCAAGCGCCAGCCCGGTCCAGGTATAGCTCATCCCCTGCAGCTTGTTCTTCTGGAACAGCTCCTCCATCGCCGCCAGCCCCTGGCCTGATGACAACCCAGGCGCCGGCGATCCATCGATCTCCGCCGAGCGGAAAAGATTGTAGTGATAGATCACCTGCGGCCCCGACGTTTCCGTCACAGCCACCAGGTTATCGAGCGGCACCATCTGCCCGCTGTTTGAGCGCACATAGTATTCGGTAAGGTCCGCCTTGGTGCGGCGAAACTGTTGATCCGCCTGCACGTAGACCCGGTACGAACGATTGTTGAAGTCGAAATCATTCACGTAGCTCGAGCCCATGAACGTCCCCAGCGCCGCAGAGACCTGGCTCAACGGCACCCCGATTGCCTCTGCCTTCTGACGATCGATCGTGACCGAAAGCTGCGGATCGTTGGCCGTGAAAGGTGAGTACATCCCGGTCAGTTTGGCGCCCGGCGCACGCGACGCGCCGACCATCTTCTGCACCGTATTCGAGATGTCATTGAAGGAGTTACGCCCGGCATCCTGCAGCTCGAACTGGAACCCGCCAACCGACCCGATGCCCTGGATCGCCGGCGGCTCAAAGGCAGCCACGATCCCGCCCGGGACACCGAACAGCTTGGGCGCAATCTCAGCCACGATATCGTGGGCGGAGTGGCCCTTGCCCAGCTTGGTCCGTTCATCGATCGGCTTGAGCGGCGCGAACACCAACCCTGAGTTAGGGCTCGATCCACCCGATAAGGAAAAGCCCATGACCGAGAACGTGCCAAAAACATCAGGATTCTGCAGGATGATTTTCGACGCCTTGTCCGCCACGTCCGCCGTATAGCCAAGCGACGCTCCCGCGGGCGCCTGCACGACGCACAGGAAATAGCCCTGGTCTTCATTCGGCACAAACGCCGTCGGCACATGCTGGTACATGTATGCGGTCGCAGCCAGTCCGCTCACAAACAGCACCACCATCACGGCTTTGAAGCGTGTAACCAGAAACGTCACGACACCGGCGTACCCCCGGCCAAGCCCTTTGATACCGTCATCGATCAGCTTGAGCAGGCCACCGTGGTGCTGCTCCGGCCGCAGCAGAATCGCCGCCAACGCCGGTGAAAGAGTCAACGCGTTGAAGGCCGAAATGGCAATCGCGAAGGCAATCGTCAGCGAGAACTGCTTGTACAAAATGCCCGTCGTTCCCGGGAAAAAGCTCACCGGCACAAACACGCTGATCAGTACGAGCGACGTCGCGATCACCGCGCTCGTGACCTCGCGCATGCCCAGGCTCGTCGCCTCCAGGGTATCCGCCATGCCATCCGAGATATGCCGCTGCACGTTCTCGATGACGACGATCGCGTCATCGACCACCAGCCCCGTCGCCAGCGTGATGCCGAACAGCGTCAGCGAGTTGATGGAGAAGCCGAACACCTTCACAAACAGGAAGGTGCCAATCAGCGAAACCGGAATCGTGACCGCGGGAATGATCGTCGCGCGCCAGTCCTGCAGGAACAAAAAGATCACCACGATGACGATCACAATCGCCTCGGCGAGCGTGATCAAGACCTCCCGGATACTGTCCGAAACCACCTGCGTCGTGTCGACCGCGATCACGTAATCGACACCCGGCGGGAAGTTCTTCTTCAGGTTTTTGAGCACCGTCCGGCATTGCTCCGCCACGTCCAGCGCATTCGCCGTGGCCAGCTGCTGGATACCCATGCCGACCGCATCGCCGCCCGAATACTTCAGATCGGTCGCATAACTTTCCGCGCCCAGCTCCGCCCGCCCAACATCCTTGAGCAGCACCAGGCCCGCACCTGCACCGCCCGTCGCCCCGGGCTGGTTCTTGAGGATGATGTTTTCAAACTGCCGCGGATCGCTCAGCCGCCCCACCACCCGGACCGCCATCGTATAGCTCTGGCTGCCGGTCAAAGGCGGCGCGCCAACCTGCCCGGCGGCGATTTCGACATTCTGTTCCTGCAACGCATTGGTGACATCGAGCGCGGTCAGCCCGCGTGCCGCCAGCTTTCCGGGGTCCAGCCAGATACGCATCGCGTACTTGCGTTCGCCGAACACAATGACCGAACCGACGCCCGGAACGCGCTTGATTGCATCCGTGACGTACACGTCCAGGTAGTTTGAAATGAACTGATTCGAAAGCGATTTATCCGGCGACAGAAACCCCGCCACCAGGACGAAATTGGCGTTCGCCTTGGTGATCGAAATGCCGGTATTGTTAACCGCCGCCGGCAGCCGTCCGGCCGCGGAGGACACGCGATTCTGCACATCGACCGCCGCAATCGACAAGTCATAGCCGGTGTTGAACGTTACCGTGATCGAAGACGTTCCATCATTGCCCGAAACCGACGAGATGTACCGCATGCCTTCCACGCCGTTGATAGCTTGCTCGAGCGGCACCGTCACCGCGCTCTCAACAATCGAGGAATTGGCGCCTACATAGTTCGAACTCACCACCACCTGCGGCGGCGCCAGTTGCGGAAACTGTGAGATCGGCAATGTCGGAATCGACACCGCACCCGCGAGGATAATCAGCAGGGCGCTGACCGTGGCAAACACCGGACGACGAATAAAAAAATCTACCAAACCGTACTCCTTCTATTGCTCTAAACGCTTTGGTATCTCAGCCGCAAAAAGGTTCGGCTGCCGCCTCGTCGTTGTTATTGACCTGCTCCCGCGTTCGCTGGCGGTGACGGCGGCGCCGCCATCGGCATCACCGGCGCGCCCTCACCCAACATCTGCAGCCCTGACACAATCACCCGATCGCCCTGCTTCAACCCGCTCACCACCGGATAATTGTTGCCCACCGGATCACCCACGGTAACCGGCACCATGTGCGCCACAAACCCCTGCCCCGCGGGCTTAGCCAGATACACAAACGCCTGCCCGCCAATCTGCGTCACGCCAAGGATCGGCACCGTCGGCTTGGGCGTCGAGTTCCAGGTCACCCTTGCATTCACCACCTGCCCATTGCGCAGATGGCTGTCAGCCGGGATCTCCGCCTTCGCCAGGATTCCCTGCAAAGTGTTGTCCACCTCCGGCGAAAGAAACGACACGGTACTCTTCGCCAGCACAGCGTTGCTGTTATCTACTATCTCAACCGGCAGACCAAGCTTCACCAGCGACGCGCGATCCGTCGGGATATAGATATAGGCCTCGAGTCCACTGTTCTCATCCACCGTCGTCAGCACGGTAGAAGGCACGCTGTTCGGTGTCACATAATCGCCCACATGCACCGGAATATCGCCCACGATGCCCGCAAACGGCGCCCGAATCTGGTAGTAAGCCAATTGCTCGCGCTGCGTCGTCGTACCGGCCGCGCTGGCGTTATAGCTTGCCTTGGAGCTCTCAAAATTCTGCACCGCCGTGTCATAAGCCTGGCGTGAGGTGATCCCGGCGTCGAACAGCTTCTTCTGCCGGTCGACCTCCGCCTTGTTGAACTGGTAGGTCGCATTGCTTTGCGCCTGCGTCCCCACCTGCTGCTCCACCGTCGCCACCTGCTTGAGCGGATTGATCTGCATCAGCAATTGTCCCTGCTTGACCGCCTGGCCGCTCTGCACCAGGATCTTGGTGATATTGCCATCCACCTGCGGTGAAATCGTCGCCGAACGACGGCTCTTGATCGTCGCCACATAGCTCTCGCCCGTAGGCACGGAGGTAAGCGACACCGGCGCCACCATCACCGGCAAGGCCTGCGGCGCTGCAGCCGGAGGCGCCGGCTTCCTGCAACCGCTCATCCCAGCCACGGCTAACACACTCAACATCATCCACTGCAAATTACGCTTCATAAGCCTCGCTCGATTCATCGCTTGCACTACTTCACCGCCACCAATCCCAACTCATCTGGCAGCCATTCAAAGCACTTTCGTCCTGCGTGTGTGCTTTGGATGACTGACGACCATGAAAGTTGCGCCCACTTTTACGTTTGCCTCAACTTTTGACATCCCCCCGCCACCCAAGTAACCTTAGAAATGAGCCCACACAGCTCAGCCGAGCAAGCAAAGCAGCGGGTGGCTGCCAATCTTCCTCATCGCGTCCCCGTCGTCCAGAGGCCTAGGACGCCGCCCTTTCAAGGCGAGAACACGGGTTCGAATCCCGTCGGGGACGCCAAACAATCTACTGCCGCCTAGCCCTTCCCTCGCCGCTCCACGATCAGATGCGTATGCGCCCGCGTCACACGAATCCGGCATCCCAGCGGGTCCACCACGTTGCCGCAGCTGCGCTCACGCACCCCGATCCACGCCACCTGATCGGCCCCAATCATCCAGGCCGTGGCGTTGGTCCGGTAATGCACCTGATCCAGGTAGTACGCGGCCGTTTCATCCAGGTCGGCCGCGTCCGCGTTCATCTGCTCGCACGCCGGGTCGGCGACGCTGCCATCGGTCGGCGAACAGAAATCCTCATCATGCTCCAGCAGGATCCGCTCGTTCGCCCCGGAGATGAAGTAGCGCGTGCCGACTGGAGAGATCCGCGCCCCATCGTCCCACGCCACCATATCCCGGTCGAACGCCGGCGGCAGCTCACTGGTACTCAGTTGATCCGGCTTCACCTGTCGCCCAAACACCGCCAGGGTCGGCGAGGGCTCGCCGTTGGTCGGATGAAACCAGAACCCGCCCAGCCCCACGCCCTCCTGCAGGTCGATCCACACAAACGCCCGCCCGCCCAGATAAGGCCCCAACATGCCGGACGCCAGCAGGTACCGCCCATCCCGCACCCTCACCGGCTCCCTCGAATCCTTCATCACCATATCGAGCGCATCGTTCAGACTCATGTCGCGGCCATAGTGAAACGTACAGTCCGGCACGATCGCCTTCAGCACCCGGCGCGCGTCCTTGTCATGCATGAGGTTGCTCGTCGGCGCACCGTCAAACTGCTTTAGAAAGGCAGTCTGATCGGCCGGCAGCGGCTTCAGAAACATCTTCTTGTCATAATGACTCGCGATCGGCACAACCGGCGCGGCTTCCACCGCCGGCGCCTCGGCCCGCCCCATCGGCGCAGCGCCCATCGATGGCGCATCCTGCCCCCACGCACTTCCCAAAGCCAGCACCAAAGCCGCAAAAATCCATCGCATCGTGCAGATCCTCCGTCTCGAACCGGTCGAATTCTGACCAGATTCTATCCCCAAACTTCACCATCCGGTAAACTCACTTTCGTGAACATCGAATGCATCACCGACACCCACACCGACCCCGACACCCCCAAACCCATCCGCCGCGCCCTCCTCTCCGTCACCGATAAATCCGGCCTCGTCGACTTTGCCCGCGCGCTCGCCACCCACAATGTGGAGCTCATCTCCACCGGCGGCACCGCCTCAGCCCTCCGCGCCGCCGGCCTCCAGGTCCGCGACATCGCCGACCTCACCGGCTTCCCGGAAATGCTCGATGGCCGCGTCAAAACCCTGCACCCCAAGGTCCACGGCGCACTGCTCCACATCCGCTCCAACCCCGAGCACGTCGCCGCCGTCCAGGCCCATGACATCGAGCCGATCGACCTCGTCGTCGTCAACCTCTACGCCTTCGAAAAAACCGCCGCCAAACCCGGCGTCACCCCCGCCGAACTCATCGAAAACATCGACATCGGCGGCCCCTCCATGCTCCGTTCCGCCGCCAAGAATTTTGAAGATGTAGCCGTAGTCACCTCTCCGGCAGACTACCCCGCCCTCATTGAAGAGCTCGCCGCCAACGCCGGTTCCCTCACCCGCGACACCCGCTGGCGCCTCGCCAAACAGGCCTTCGCCACCACCGCCGCCTACGACTCCGCCATCGCCACCACCCTCGAGTCCCTCGAATCCCCTGAAGCACTCCCCCAGACCATCCGCCTCATCCAGTCCCAATCCACCCCGCTCCGCTACGGCGAAAATCCCCACCAGCAAGCCGCCCTCTACACCGACGGCACCGGCACCGGCATCGCCGCCGCCCGCCAGCTCCAAGGCAAAGAACTCTCCTATAACAACCTCGTCGACCTCGACGCTTGCTGGGAACTCGTCTCCGAGTTCGACGAACCCGCCGTAGTCATCATCAAGCACACCAACCCCTGCGGAGCCTCCACCGGCGCCACCGTCCTCGAGGCCTACACCCGCGCCCTCGCCGCCGATCCCGTCTCCGCCTTCGGTGGCGTCCTTGGCATCAACCGCGAGGTCGATGCCGCCGCCGCCGAAGAAATCGCCAAGCTTTTCGTCGAAGCCATCGTCGCCCCCGCCTTCACCCCGGAAGCCCTCAGCCGCTTCGCCGCCAAAAAGAACCTCCGCCTGATCCAGATCGTCCCCGCCCCCGCGCCGCGCATCCTGAAGCAGATCTCCGGCGGCCTCCTCATCCAGCAAGCCGACCGCCGCCACCTCACCCCCGCCGACCTCATCACCGCCACCACCCGCCAGCCGACCCCTGAAGAGCTCCGCGCCCTGCTCTTCGCCTGGACCATCGCCAAGCACGTCAAGTCGAACGCCATCGTCTACGCCCGCTTCCATCAGGGACATGGCCAGACCGTCGGCATCGGCGCCGGCCAGATGTCCCGCGTAGACGCCGCCCGCTTCGGCGCCATGAAAGCCGTCCTGCCCCTCGCCGGCACCGTCGCCGCCTCAGACGCCTTCTTCCCCTTCCCCGACGGCCTCGAGCTCATCGCCCAGGCCGGCGCCACCGCCATCATCCAGCCCGGCGGCTCCATGCGTGACAACGAAGTTATCGCCGCCGCCAACCGCCTCAACCTCGCCATGCTCTTCACCGGCGTCCGCCACTTTCGCCACTAAGTCCACTGCCTTCCCGCATCACGGACAAGCTATACTGCCACTCAGTCACCTCCGCAGCCTCGCATCCAATCGTTTCCGGTCACCGTCTAACCAAATAGATTCAGCGGCACCCATGCTCGGCTTAGGACACAAATGACCCTGCGCACCTCGACTTCCCTCCTCTCTGCCGCCGCCCTCGTCCTCGCCGTCAACGCCACCCTCGCGCAGGTCCCCAAACCCACCCTCACTCCCCGCGGTCCCGACCACGCCGCCGCTTATTACCATGACTCCCTCGCTCGCCTCTATGAGGAGATGGCCGTCAACAACGGCCGCCCCGACTACGCCGCCCAGGCCGTCGAAGAGTACAAGCTCGCCCTCAACGCCGACCCCGACTCCCGCTACCTTCAGGACGGCCTCGCCGACCTCTACTTCAAGATCGGCCGTATCCGTGAGGCGGTCACCGCCGCCCAGGAGCAGGCAAAGAAGGATCCCACCGATATCGCACCGCATGAGCTTCTCGGCAAAGTTTACCTGCGCTCACTCGGAGACATGCAAGGCCCGCAAGCCAACGAGATGCTCCAGCTAGCCATCGCCGAGTACGAAAAACTCGCCCAGTTCAAACCCAAAGACCTCGAAACCCACCTCCTGCTAGGCCAGCTCTACGGTCTCAATCATGACTCTGCCAAGGCCGAAGCCCAGTTCAAACTGGCCCAGTCGCTTGACGGCAATTCCGAAGACGCAGTCCTCAACATGGCCCGCCTCTACAGTGAAGAAGGCCAGAACAAGCAGGCCATCGACACCCTCACCGGCATCCCCGCCGATGACCGTTCCGCCCGCGTCAGCTTCGCGCTCGGCCAGGCCTATGATCAGGCCCGCGACTTCAAACTCGCCGCCGCCGCCTACCGTGCCTCGCTTGACGAAGAGCCCGACAACCCCGAAGCCCTCCACGCCCTCGCCACCGCCCTGCTGCTCGATAATCAGCTTGCCGAAGCCCTCGTCATCTACAAGCAGTTGCTCGTCACTGACCCATCTGACGTAGCCTCCACCATCAAGGTTGCCGAAATCCAGCGCCGCCAGGGCCACTATGATGACGCCCTCGCCACCATCAACAAGGCCAAAGCCCTCAGCGCCAACACCGACAATCCCGAGCTCGCCTTCAACGAAGCCCTCACCTACGATTCACTCGGCAAGTATGACCAGGCCGTCGTCACCCTGCGCTCGGTCCTGCTCGCCACCGCCCGCCCGGACGGCAAGTATTCCGACGGCGAAAAGAGCAATCGCGCCATCTTTCTCGACCGCCTCGGCATCGTCTACCGCGAAGCCAACAAGACGCCTGAAGCCGTCGAAGCCTACAAGAGCATGATCGCCCTCGGCGGCGAATACGTCTCCCGCGGCTACCAGGGTGAGATCGATTCCTACCGCGACGCCCACCAGTGGAAGGAAGCCCTCGCCACCTCCGCCGACGCCGCCAAAGCCCAGCCCAAAGACCGCAGCGTCCAGCTAGCCTACGCCTTCAACCTCGCCGATACCGGCCAGCCCGACCAGGGCGTCGCACTCGCCCAGGCCCAACTCAACGGCTCCCAGGATGACCGCGATACCGAGATCGCCATCGCCAACATCGACCTCCGCATTCATCGTTCCGCCGACGCGCTCGCCCAGCTCGACAAGGCCGACGCCCTCACCGCGCAGCCGCAGGAACGGCTCTACATCGACCTGCTCCGCGCCACCATCTACGATCGCGATAAGCAGTACGATCAGGCCGAGGTCCAGTACCGCAAAGCCCTCGCCATCGACCCCAACAACGCCAACGTCCTCAATGACCTCAGCTTCATGCTCGCCGACCACGACCGCAAGCTCCCCGAAGCCTTGACGCTCGCGCAAAAAGCAGTCGAGTTGGAGCCGCAGAACGGTGCCTACCTCGATTCGCTCGGCTGGGCCTATTACAAGCTCGCCCAGTACGGCCCGGCTGAAGAAAACCTCCACAAAGCCATCGACCGCACCGCCTCCGACGCCAGCATCCATGACCATCTCGGAGAAGTCTACGAGCGCACCGGCCGCCTTAAGCTCGCCGTCGCCCAGTGGGAACGCGCCATGACCGAGTACGCCCATTCCCTGCCCGCCGACGCCGACCCCGAAGACGTAGCCAAGGTCAAGCACAAGCTGGACGACGCCCGCATCAAGCTCGCTCGCGTCAGCGGCAGCAGCCAGAAAAAGTCCTGAAAGTAATGCTGTTGGTAGAGCGGTGGAACGAATCTCGGTGCCCCAGGTCTCGCTTCTGAGACCTGGGTTTGCGGAGCGACGCTACATTACGCCATCACCAACTCTGCTCTAAACCCGCATCAGCCGCGGACGCCGCTTTACCTGCGCATACTGCAGCAAAATGTACTGGTCCGTCATGCCCGCAATGTAGTCTGCCACCACGCGCGGCAACCCATCCACGACGATCTCATCCTGGTAACCATCCGGCAGTTCCTCAGGGTATTTCATCCAGAATTCGAACAGCGAAGTCACGACTTCCTCCGCCTTGTTATGTTCCAGGTCAAGCGCCGGACACGTATACAGCGTGTCGTAAAGATACTGCTTCTCCTGCAGCCGTTCCGCTTCCACCTCAGCCGAGAACGTCGCGACCCGCTTGCCATAAGCGCGCACGTCCGCCAGTGTCCGCAGCCCCGCCTCCGCCAGGTTGCGCCGCGTGTTTTCGATCAGATCATTGGTCAGCACATTCTGCATCAACTGCAGCGCCTCGTTGAACAGGTAGTCCTCTGACACCGCGGGCTGCTCCTCCCTGGTCCGCTGAAAGCACCGCGCCAGAATCTGCACATGCGTCGTAATGTGCGCAACCGAAAGCAAGCCCGATTCCACCCCATCATCCAGATCCGCCGTCAGGTACGCAATCTCATCCGCCAGGTCGATAATCTGCGCCTCGAGCGGCGGCGATTGATCCAGAAAATAATCCCGCAGCTCCGGGTGCGCGGCCTCCGTGTAGTCGCGCGAGTGCTTCACGATCCCTTCCCGCACCGCCAGCGTCAGGTTCAGTCCACGATGCGCCGCATACCGCTGCTCAAAATGCTCGCAGATCCGCAGCGCATGAAGGTTATGGTCGAACCGCAGCCCATAGCGTTGCAAACACCGGTCCAGCGCCCGCTCGCCCGCATGCCCAAACGGCGGATGCCCAATGTCATGCACCAGCGCGAGCGTCTCCGCCAGGTCTTCATTCAGCCCCAGCGCACTCGCCACCGCCCTCGCAATCTGCGCCACCTCAATCGTATGCGTCAGCCGCGAGCGAAAGTGATCCGATGCCCGCGACGTAAACACCTGCGTCTTGCCCGCCAGCCGCCGAAACGCCCGCGCCTGCACAATCCGTTCGCGATCCCGCTGAAATGGCGTGTGATTCGGGTGCGCCGGAGCCCCATAGACGCGCGACAACAGCGCAGCATCAGCATCGCTCACGTTCACAGCCAGCGGATTAAACCCAGAACCCATCTCCACCAGTCTAGCCGATCCCTACAACACCATCCCACCGGTCAACTCACTTACCCGCCCCACGCCATGCGCCCCGCACCACCGCCGCAAGTCCGTCGCAATATTCTCGACCGCCCGCGGGTCCGCATAGCTCGCCGTGCCCACCTGCACCGCCGTCGCCCCGGCAAGCAGGAACTCCACCGCATCCTCCGCCCGCAGAATACCCCCCATCCCGACCACCGGAATCTTCACAGCCTTTGCAGCCTCATACACCATGCGCACCGCGATCGGCTTGATGGCCGGCCCGGAAAGCCCACCGGTTACATTCGCAATCCGCGGCCGCCGCGTCTCCGTATCGATGGCCAGCGACAAGAAGGTATTCACCAGTGAAACCGCCTGCGCCCCCGCCTCTTCCGCCACCTTCGCCATCTGCCCAATCGAGGTCACGTTGGGCGAAAGCTTAACCATCAACGGCCGCAGCGACACCTTTTCCGTCCGCCGCACCAGATCCTCCAGTTGCCGCGGATCGGTCCCAAACACCATCCCGCCATGCGCCGTATTCGGGCAGCTCGCGTTCAGTTCATACATCGCAATCCCCGGCGAATCGTTCAACACCCGAATCACCTCCACACAATCCGCCACCGTAAACCCAAACACATTTGCAATTACCACCACGCCCGCGATCTCCCGCAGCCGCGGCATCTTGCCTTCCACAAACGCTCGAACCCCCATGTTCTGCAGCCCGATCGCATTCATCATCCCGCTCGATGTTTCAACGATGCGCGGCGCCACATTCCCCGCCATCGGCCTGGCGGAAAGCCCCTTGCTGACAAATGCCCCAATCCGTTCCAGCCGGACGATCTCCTCGAACTCCACCCCATACCCAAACGTCCCACTGGCCGCGATCACCGGCGAGCAAAGCTCCACGCCAGCCACGCTCACCCGCATGTCAGGCCCTTTCGCCCGCACGTCCCCGCCCGTAGCCAGCTCGGTCATTGCATCATCTTCTCGGTCGCCTTGGACATGGTCGCGGTCCGCTCCAGCTTGTCCCATGCAAACGGCTTGCCATCGATCGCCCGCTTGATGGTCTTGAACAGCACCACGCTGAACACCTGCCGATACGTAAACCGCTGAATCCAGATCTGCGCCAGCAGCCACGCATCACCCTTGCTCGCCGGGTGCTTGCGTTCCAGCGCAAACGCCAGCGCCGACGCCGAAAAATCGATTACCAGGAACGCCAGGAAAAACATAAGCAGCTTGTAGAAGCTATCGGTAGAAGTAGTCTCCGGATGAAAGTGCCGGTCGATAAAGTAATGCACCACACTGGCCACAAACATCAGGTCGATCAGCGGCGAAACCAGCGGCAGCAGTATCTGAAAAATCAAAATATTCGGCAGCGCGAACAGCCCCATAGCCCGGTGGCGCGCAATCGCCCCACGATGCTTGAAGATCGCCTGCAAGATCCCAAACGACCAACGAAACCGCTGCCGCATCAACCCGTCCGCATTCACCGGCGCCTCGGTGAACGCCAGCGCGCCATCCTCATAGATCACGCTGTAACCCTGCTCCAGCAGGTTCATCGTCAGGTCCGCATCCTCGGCCACTGTATTCGAGTGATAGCCCCCACCCTTGCGCACCGGCTCCGTCCGCCACGCGCCGATCGCACCCGGCACCACCATCACCACGTCGAACAGATCCAACGCCCGACGCTCAAAATTCTGGCTCGTAATGTATTCGAGCGCCTGCCACCGGGTCCACAAATTCACCCGGTTCCCAACCTTCGCATTACCCGCCACCGCGCCAATCTTTGGATTCGCAAAATGCGGCACCATCTTCGTAATCGCATCGTGCGCAATCACGCCGTCCGCGTCGATCCCCACGTAAATATCTTCGGTCACCTGCTCCAGCGCGAAATTCAGCGCATCCGCCTTGCCCCCATTCGGCTTGGTAATCACGGTCAGCCGCCCACTCGCAATCTGATCCGGGTAAGCCGTCAGCGCCGTCTGATACGTCGCATCAGACGACCCATCATCGATCACCACGATCCGCATGTTCCTGTAGTTCGAAAGCATCACAGACCGTATCGTCCGTGCGATCACCTTCTCTTCGTTATAAGCCGGAATCAGCACAGCCACACTGGGCAGATACTCTGCCGTAGCGTAATTCTTCCTCGTCCTGAACCGGTCGATGATCGCAAACAGCCCAATGATAATCAGCCGCGCACTCATCAGAATGTCGCCCACGTAGAACAGGTAAATCACGACATGATTGAAGAAGCTGAAGATAAAGAACGCAATCGAATCGAACCGCGCCTGCCACTTCTCAGATGCCGTCAACGACGGCATCACCTCCGCCCGCGTCTTGCCCAGCAGGTCGGACACCGTGACAATCTCATAACCCCGCGCACGCAGCGCCTCAATCAGCACCGGCAACGCCAGCACCGTAGCCTGCCGGTCGCCGCCCCCGTCATGCATCAGGATGATCGACCCCCGCCGATCCGGATGCGCCTCCATATCCGCAATCTGCTGAAACACGCTGGCCGTGATCTCCTGCGGCGTCTTCCGCGGATGCTCGTCCCAATCGTTCGTATCGATCTTGTTGCCGATGATCACATACCCAAGCCCCTGAATCCGGTCCACCGGCGAAGCCTGGTCATTCGTATCCGGCTCCTGGTCAATCGAGTAAGGCGGCCGGAAATACAGCGGCTTCACCCCCAGCTTCGATTGAAACAGCCGCTCCGTCAGGTTCAGCTGCAGGTCCGCCTGCGTCGATGAAATTTCACTGATGTCCGGGTGCGTAAACGTGTGATTGCCAATCTCGTGCCCTTCATTGAAAACCCGCTGCATCACCCCGACGTTGTCCTGCGCAATCTCGCCGATCATGAAGAACGTGCCCTTCACCCCATACTTCTTCAGCACATCCAGAATCTTCGGCGTCCACTCCGGGTCCGGCCCATCGTCGAACGTGATCGCCACCTGCTTCGCCCGATACCCATACTGCTCAACCGTGTACGTTCGCGGATAGCTGTGCATCACCTCCTGCGTCACCATCTTGGCCGGCACCGGCACCTGGTCATCATCATCCAGCGTCAGAGTCCGGCTGCCTGCCTGAGGCTTCTGTGTCACCCGCAGAATGTCCCCGGCGCCCTCCGTGTCCACGTCATACCCCGGGTCCACGATCGCCAGATCCTTCGCCGGGTCCGCCTTCGCTGGCGAATCCCATATCTTCCAAAGCGAGTTATCCTCGCTCCCCAGCCGCCACAGCGAGAACGTCTGCAACCCCAGGTTCCGCGCCGCCCGCATCTCATTCAACACCGTCACCGCATCCAGAAACCACACCTGGTGCCGCAGATGCGTGTCCCCATCGTCATACGCAAAGTACCCGTTCAACGAGTCGTTATCCAGCGCCACAGCCGCCCCAGAATCCGCCGCCGACTGCCACGCCTCCTGCGTCGAAACCGACTGCGCGCTCAGCACCTTCGCATCCGGTGCCGGTGGTGCCTTCTGCCCACGCCGCAGCGGCGGCGCATTCGGCGGCAGCTGCGTCGTCCAGTCGTACCCGTAGCTCCCCAGCGCCACGATAATTTTTTCCTTCGGCACCACCTTCAGCGCCTGCTCCAGGTTGTCCGTAAACCAGTCCTGCGCTGCAATCGGACCGGGCGCGCTCAACGCCTGGTGCTGGTCGTAATCCATCAGCATCAATCCATCGCTATGCGCGGACAAGAAAGCCAGATCGAAGTCCGGGTCACCCACCGGCGTATTCAGATACAGCCGCAGCCCACGCGGATGCAAATCCGCATACAGCGCCGCCACCAGCTCGTTGTAATCCGGCTGCCCGTCCAGCGGGATCTCTTCAAAATCCAGCGATATCCCCCGATACATTGGGTTCGAACCCACAAAACGATCCACCTGCTGCACAAAATTCGCACGCCCCGCTTCACTCGACAAAAAGTCGTCCAGCTCGCCCGAGTACGTCCCATGCAGCACATCGTAGTTATCCACCATCGGGAAAACTTCCGTGTCAGACCGCGCCGCCGCTATCGCCCGAGCCACCTTGTTCTCCTGGTCGACCGGGTGCACCCCACCCTTATCCACCACCGCAAACGGAGTGTTGTCATCCGCCGTAAAGCCCGTCAGCCCACCACCCGCATCCAGCACATGCAGCCACATCGGGAACAGCAAATCGATCTGCCGCACATGCTGCTTCAGTGACGAGTAGCTCGCCGCATCCCAGTCCACATAGTAAGCCGCACGCAAACCCTCACCCGTGTTGAGCGTCACGTCGCTGGGCTTCAAACTCGTCTTACGATGCGCCGATAAGATCACCTTCTGCCCCGGCTTCACCACCGGCTTCGGCGGCGCAGCCACAAAGCGCAGGTTCCGCCCCTGCGTGGTCAGCGTCAGGTTCGGCAGCGGTTTCATCCGCAGCAGACCCACCACAAAAATCCCACCCAGCATCAGCCCAAACAGCGCCGCCACATCGAAGATGCGTCGCAGCCGCTTCCAGCGCTTCCGTTGCGGATCGTAAAAAACCGGTTTATTCATCCGTCAGCTTGCCCACCAGATCCTCTTCCCAACCCGATAGCCCAATCCTACCAACTTCCCGACCCACGTCAACGTATCATCACACCAGATGGCCCCGCCCCTCATCCCGCGCCGCACGCTCCTCCTCGCGCTCGCCGCCGGCCTCGCTCTCCGCCTCTACTTTTTCCTCTACTTCCCCCACATCGCCGGCGACACGCTCGTCTACGGCGACATCGCCCGCAACCTCCTCACCCACCACATCTACGGCTTCACCAACGCACCTAACGATCCCATACCCGTCCGCCCCACCCTCATCCGCCTCCCCGGCTACCCCCTCTTCCTCGCCGCCATCTTCAAACTCTTCGGCATCGCCCGCTACACCCCGGCTATCCTCGCCCAGATCCTCGCCGACCTCCTTGCCTGCGTCCTCCTCGCCCGCCTCGCCGCCCGCCTCCTGAGCTCCAAAGCCGCCATCCCCGCCCTCTGGCTAGCCGTCCTCTGCCCCTTCACCGCCAACTACACCGCCGCCCCCCTCACAGAAACCCTCACCCTTTTCTGCATCACCGCCGCCTTCTACGCGCTCGAGCGATGGCAAACCCGCCTGACCCTCACCCGGCGCACCTTCAGCCCCTGGTTCTTCGCCCTCGCCGCCATCCTCGCCTACGCCATCCTCCTCCGCCCGGAGCAAGGCATCCTTCCCGCCGCCGTAGTCCCCGCCGTCCTTTGGCTCTCCAGAAAGCACCGCCCCCTCCTCACCACAGCCACCCTTTGCCTCCTCACCATCCTCCCCCTCATCCCCTGGACCCTCCGCAACCAGCACACCTTCCACGTCTTCCAACCCCTCGCTCCCCGCTTCGCCAACGACCCCGGCGAGCACAACCCCGACGGCTTCCAGCGCTGGTACCGCACCTGGGCCATCGAGTTCGTTTCCACCGATTCCACCTACTGGAACTATGACGGCGCCGACCTCCACCTCGCCGACCTCCCCTCCCGCGCCTTCGACACCCCTGCCCAACGCACCCAGACCGCCGACCTCTTCGATCTCTACAACGACAACGACGCAGCCACCCCCGCCCTCGATGCCGCCTTCAACACCCTCGCACTCACCCGCATAAGGACCCACCCCTTCCGTTACTACGTCCTGCTCCCCACCGCCCGCCTCCTCAACATGGCCTTCCGCCCCCGCACGGAAATGCTCCTCGGCCAAACCCGCTGGTGGCAAGCCCAAACTTCCTTCGCCCTCTTCGCCTTTTTGTACGCCGCTCTGAACTTCGCCTACTTCGCCCTGGCCGCAGTCACCCTCATCCGCCGCCGCTGGAACAAAACCCACACACCCATCATCCTCGCCATGCTCGCCACCATCGCCATGCGCAGCGCCCTGCTACTCACGCTAGACAACTCAGAACCCCGCTACACCCTCGAGTTCTTCCCCATCCTCATCGTCCTCGCGGCCGCCGCCCTCAAACCCAAACAGCCGTCCGAACCCAAACAGCCGTCCAAACCCACGCCGTCATTCTGAGCGAAGCGAAGAATCTCCGTATTGGCTTTTGCCGTTGCTTGTTCTTGCCGTCCGCCTTTGTCTTTGTCCTTGCTTCTGAGATAGGTCCGGGCTTCAGCCCGGACATTCAAACCAAGCCAAGAAAGCGGGCTTTAGCCCCCGGGATATGCCTTCTTCTCTCTGCCAATCATCTCAAAGCGATGCGAGAGGCCTTACACCCAAACCGCCAACTCGAACGATCCCTCGACCGCCCTCACTTCGCGCAGGCACTCCCTTTAAACTCAAACGGCTTCGTATCCACCTTCTTCTCATTCAACCGGATATTCGAGTAAACCGCCGTATCCGTATCCCCCGTATTCGCCGCATAAAACACCTGCTTCATCGATACCCCACGCTCCAGGTCCAGCCAAACCTCCACATGCGTGTAGTTATTCTTCACTCCCGCATCCCGCGGCACCAGGTCCAGCCGTTCCGTCTTCACCCCACCCTGCATCTCGCTACCTTTATCCGTAATCACCCAGTTCTTTTCCAGATCCTTCCCACTGCCCCCAAACCCCAGCGCAAAAAACGTCTCGATCGCACCCTCATGGCCCGCAGCCGATATCGTCTGCACACAATTGTTCTTCGGCGTATAAAGCTTGAGCACGCCATCCTTGTAGCTCACCGTCCGCGCCCCCGGATCGCCAATCTTCATCCCCACCTGCAACCCATTCTTTACCTTCAAGAAGTAAACACTGCCATCCTGCGTCGTAGTCTCCCGCACCACTTTGTTATAGAGATCCTTATGCACCACCGCCTGCGCCGATTCAAACTTCGCACTCGTAACATCCAGCCGCGCCAGCGTCGTCTTCAAATCCCCAACCTGCTGCCCAAAAGCCAAACCACCAACCAACATCACCAAGCCAGCTAACTTCATAACTCCTCCGGTCCCTCTGCGTTCTCTGCTTCTTCCGCGTACTCTGCGTTCGCCTTGCTCTTACTTCACCACCCAGGCCTCCCACGCCACCACCCGCCCATTCGCATCCTTCACCGCCGCATACTTCTGCAGTGTCACTTCCCCTGAAATCGGCTCAATCACCCGCAAAATCTTAGCCTTCCTCTCCGCATCCGTCACCGCCGACCCCATATCATCCGCCCGAATCTCATACTTGAACAGAGCATTCTCCCCCACCCGCCCCGCTTCCTTCACCAGCACTTCGCTCGATTGCAGCGCCACCGTTTCCACCAGCTTGTCGCCAAAATTGACATAGTGCGGCGTGACAAACATAAACAGCAAAATCAAAGTAACGATCACGTCATAGTGAAAGCTGCCCCGCTCATGCGTCCAGAAAATATAACTCTTCAGCAACTTACCCACTTACTTGCCACCCTTCTTCATCCACGCACCTGTCTGTTTTTCGATCCTCGTCGAACCACCCATATAAGGCACCAGCACATCCGGCACTCGCACAGACCCATCTTCCTCCTGATAGTTTTCGAGCACCGCCAGATAAGTCCTCCCCACCGCCAACCCACTCCCATTGATCGTGTGCAGAAACTCCGCTTTCTTGGCGCCTGCAGGCCTGTACCGAATCCCCGCCCGCCGCGCCTGAAACGCCTCAAAATTCGAGCAGCTCGATATCTCCCGATACATGCCCTGCCCCGGCAGCCAAACCTCGAGGTCATACGTCTTCGCCGCGCTAAACCCCATATCCCCCGTACAAAGCAGCATCCGCCGATAAGGCAAACCCAAAGCCTCGAGCACACTCTCCGCATCCCGCGTCAGCTTCTCATGCTCCGCTTCACTATCGGCAGGTCTTACAAATTTGACTAACTCCACCTTCTGAAATTGATGCTGCCGGATAAGTCCCCTGACATCCTTCCCATAACTCCCAGCCTCACTCCGATAGCAGGAAGTATAGGCACAGAAACTAACATTCATCTCCGCATCGTCCAGCGTCTCATCACGAAAAATATTCGTAACCGGCACCTCAGCAGTAGGAATCATCCAGTGATCGTTATCCTGATAACTCCCCGCCACAAACTCATCGCAATGAAACAGGTCCTCGACAAACTTCGGCAGCTGCCCCGTCCCAAACAGACTCTTGCTATTCACCATCGAAGGCGGCATCACCTCCGTATACCCATGCTCCCGCGTATGCAGGTCGAGCATGAAGTTCGCCAGCGCCCGCTCCAGCCTGGCCCCCTGATCGAACTGCACCACAAACCGCGACCCCGAAATCTTCGCCGCCCGCTCAAAATCCAGAATCCCCAACCCCTCCCCAATCTCCCAGTGCGGCCTCGCCGCAAACCCAAACTCAGCCTTCACCCCCCACGTCTTCTCGCAAACATTTCCTTCCTCGCCCGCCCCCACAGGCACCCCATCCATCGGCAGATTCGGCAGCCCCTGTAAGATCGCCTGCAGTTTCCTTTCGAGCAAAATTGAGGCTTGCTCAAACGCGAGATTCTGCTCTTTATACTTCCGAATCACGCGTGCCACGGTATCTCGGTCAACAACATCTCCGCTGGTGTGATCAAGAATTTCGGAAGTAATCATCGACAAGCCGTCTAAATCCCCGACCACATCCGTGTCTATCTCCGCGATTATGGCGTCCCGCGGAACCCCAGACAGACCTGAACGCGCGGCTCGCGCAATCATCTCCGAGAGCCGATTCTCAATCGCTCTTTTCGTCTGGACAACGGCTGATGAGACGCGCCATTTTTGGTCCGCCTCCGCAAACCCCTTCAGCCCAGCCGCCGCATCCCCACTACGCGACGCCAGCCGCGCCGTCACCGCCTCCAAATTCGCACGCACAAACCCAAGCTCAAGCATCGCCCCTAATTCTACCTGCCCCGCCTTTCTCTGTGCTCTCTGTGAACCTCTGTGCTCTCTGTGTCCTGTATTAAGAAGTAAACTCAAAGAGCCATGACCAACCTCGCCCAGCTCCCCCCCTTCCTCAACGAGCCCTTCTACGATTTCTCCACCCCAGAAAACCACCGCCTCATGCAAGCCGCCCTCGCTGAAGTCACCTCCGAGCTAGGCCGCGAGTACGACCTCGTCATCGGCGGCCACCGCCTCCGCACCGCAGAAAAGCTCCGCTCCACCAATCCCGCCCGCCCCGCCCAGCTCATCGGCATCCACCAGCTTGCTGAGGCCGACCACGCCCCCCAGGCCGTAGCCGCCGCCGTCGCCGCCTTCGCCACCTGGTCCCGCACCCCCCTCGAGCAGCGCGTCGACCTCCTCCTCCGCGTCTCCGAGCTCATCAAATCCCGCAAAATGCTCTTCTGCGCCTGGCTCACCCTAGAGGTCGGCAAAAACTGGTCAGAGGCTGACGCCGACGTCTCCGAATGCATCGACTTCCTCGAGTTCTACGCCCGCGAAGCCCTCCGCCTCTCGCTCTCCACCACCCCCATCCAGTTCCCCGGCGAGCGCAACGCCTTCCGTTACATCCCGCTCGGCGCCGGCGCCGTCATCCCCCCCTGGAACTTCCCCTTCGCCATCATGGCCGGCATGACCGTCGCCGCCATCGTCACCGGCAACACCGTCGTCCTCAAGCCTTCCATCGACGCTCCCACCATCGCCGCCAAATTCTTCGCCCTCCTTGAAGAAGCCGGCATGCCCGATGGCGTCGTCAACTTCTGCCCCGGCGCCGGCCCCGGCTTCGGTTCTGCCGTCGTCGCCCATCCGCACACCCGTTTCATCGCCTTCACCGGCAGCAAAAAGGTCGGCCTCGAAATCCATGAGGCCGCCGCCAAAACCCAGCCCGGCCAGCATTTCATCAAGCGCACCATCCTTGAAATGGGCGGCAAAGATTCCATCATCGTTGACGCCTCCTGCGACATCGAATCCGCCCTCGACGGCGTAGTCGCCTCCGCCTTCGGCTTCTCCGGGCAGAAATGTTCCGCCTGCTCCCGCGCCATCGTAGACGCGAGCATCTACGACGTGTTCACAGACAAACTAGTCGAGCGCGTCGAATCCATCAAGCAAGGCGACCCCGCCCTCAACTTCTACGGCGGCCCCGTCGTCAGCCCCATCGCCCACCAGCGCGTCCTCGACTACATCGAAATCGGCAAGCAGGAAGCCACCCTCCTCACCGGCGGCACCCCCGTCGCGCTTGAAGGCGGCTACTACATCGCCCCCACCGTCTTCACCGACGTCGCCCCCACCGCCCGCATCGCCCTTGAAGAAATCTTCGGCCCCGTCCTCGCCGTCATCAAATCCACCAGCTTCGACCACGCCCTGGAAATCGCCAACAACACCGAGTACGGCCTCACCGGCGCCATCTACACCGACTCACCCGACCACCTCGCCCGCGCCCGCGAAGAGTTTCACGTCGGCAACCTTTACCTAAACCGCAAATGCACCGGAGCCATGGTCGGCGCGCACCCTTTCGGCGGCTTCAACATGTCCGGCACAGACTCCAAAGCCGGCGGCCCTGACTACCTCCTCCTCTTCACCCAGGGCAAATCCATAGCCGAAAAACTCCCCACCCCCGAAACCAAACAAGAGCACCTGAAAGAAGCAGGCCCCGGCATCTAGCCCAAACTTACCCAAAAAAGAATTACTCCTTAGCGGTGACGCGGCTGCAAAAGTGACCCTTGCCACAACCCTGCACACCCACCCTGATACTTGTCGAAACAGCCGTCCTAAAGCACAACGCCCCACCCAGCCTCCGCATCCGTCCTGGGATGAATAGCCCGCAAAGTAAGTGGGGCTTTATTCTCGGTGGAAGCGGGGGGGCTTCAGCCCCCCGGAAACAGGCAGAAGAGAGGTGGGGCTTTAGCCCCGGGTCGTTCGTTAGGCGTGTCAAAGGGTGCAAAAGGATTGGTCAGACACTATCTGGCCCCGCGCTCTTCGTTCAAGGCCACCTCTACCTCAACCGAAAATGCACCGGAGCCATGATAAGCGCACACCCCTTCGGCGGCTTCAACATATCCGGCCCAGACTCCAAAGCCGGCGGCCCCGACTACCTCCTCCTCTTACCCAGGCAAATCCATAGCCGAAAAATCCCCACCCCAAAACCAAACAAGACCACCTGAAAGAAGCCGGCCCAGGCATCTGACCGGCCTGTCAAACCAAACGCATACGACCCTACTTCCTACAAGCCGACTTCCGGATACCCAAATCAATGCATTCAGGCCGCATCCATACCGAGGTAAAACCATGAGCTATTTCGACGCCTGCTGTCTTCTCTTGTTTGCGGGCTGAGGAGCTTCGAAAATAGTGTCGGGAGATGGTATTGAAGTCATCCAGCCCCTTAGTATCCCGTACTCGTCAAGCGAAAATTGACCTTGCACTCCTCCATCGTCGAAAACGAACTGCGCCTCGGTGCCTGCACGATATTCCAGAAGTTCGTCAAAACGACGCTCTCGGATGTATCTAAGGATCGCTCTGTCAAATCCAATGAACGCAATTGGTAGCGCGGTGTCTGTTCTACTCCCCAAACGATACGGAGGAGTGACAGCCCGACTTTCCCAAAAGCTGCCAAGAAATTCCTGAATGACCGTCCCTCTCCGCAACCGGATCACTACTCGATAGAACGCACGACTTTCATGCTTATCCGATCCTAGCTTGTGAAGTAACGGCTCCTCTTTAGAGAATAGGTTGGAGGATTTTGACAGATCATCGAGCCGCTTCGCTCCTACCTGATTTTGCAAATCTTCTCCAAATCTGCGCGCATAATATCGAATGACGGACCGAATATGCTCTTCACGGAAAACCACTCCAGTGTGCTCAGGATCAAGTAGTTCCACATCAAATCCTCGTTTCGCTGTAGACCACGTCGCAAATACGATACCAACGGCACTACTGTAACCCCTCGACGCTCCTGGTGTCAGAAATCCGGTGTTCTTCAGCTTTTTCGCAAAGGATTTCCTATGAGGATTCAATGAGACTCCATTGAAAGTGCCCTTAGCCTCGATGAGAATTCGTTTGCCGTCAGGTGTAAATGCTTCGTAGTCGAAGTCGTCGCCGATCTTGTCGATAGTCCGGAAATCTATGACCTTTGCGGCTGTGAGGAGGTGTAGACCCGCTCCAACCCCCAGAAGTTCGGAACAAAGTCGCTTGATGTCACCGTCTCCCGGATCTTCCACCCAAAGCTGCTTTTGCCTCACTGTGGGTTTGACCATCGAGATGATCGCCCACGCGAGTGCGGTCGCCGCCTCGACTTGCGGTGTGCTGCCCGCCTTCAAGGCAGAGTCAGTTATGCAATCTAAAAAATGGCTTCCGGCATGATCGATGAGCGGCGGCAAGGAGAGTTCTTGCCCATGCTTTAAAAGGCGCTTTACCCACGCCGGTGCAGAGCCTGCGAGACATAGCCGATCTGGATACTTCTTATTGGCCTTTGGTTCCCGGACACGAACGTGAAAATCTTGATCCGGGACGGCCGCTAAGGTTATAAAAACCTTATCGTTTGACATATTCCAATGAGACTAGCAGCATAGTGCCTGTCTGCCGCATGGATAGTCAGCCTCTACCCAGGTCATGCGTGATCTTCGCGATATCTGCATGGCGCGTTCTCTTACCGTTGTAGGTCACGTGTTCGAAACGGGAGACGATTCCGGTTATCCCCTCACGTTCGAAATAGGCTGACGCAATCCCGGCTGCAATGTCGGCTGCTTGTCCGAACAGTGAGTCCTTAGAATCAAACTCAATGTATTTCTGGCTTGGTCCCCTCATCCTCTGCATTCGCGAGAACATGTCGTTTGGATCGGTCATGCTCTCGATAAGCTTGCCTCGCACGTCTTCCAAGACCCGCATCTGCTGGTTGTCTCCTTGGTCGAAGGCGTGAGTGTCCATCAGTGGGCGCATCATCTTCCGACGAATATGTTGGCCATAGTTGAACCTGTAAAAACCGTCATCAGCGCCGAATGTGTCCAAGGCATCCATGCTGGCGTGGAATGCTGCTGCTGCTTTCGCAGACCACTCCGTGACCTTCCTAACGACGACCTTGGGATCGCATTTGAAGTCTTCCACCGTCACCAATTCTGGAGGCTCGACTCGCTCAAACGGCATGATGAACGCGTCCTGGCCGAAAGCGTGCGAGAGACGGTGGGCCCGCGAAGCTATAGAGTCTCCAAGGATCGACTCGGCCGCAAAGGCTTGGGTTCGGAGATGAAGGTTTCTGGCCCAAACGAGTCCCTCTGACGCACTCTGCCTGAGATACTCAGGGGCGTCCTCACGCTTCATGGCTGTGCGCAGAAGCGAATCAACACTTGTCTTGTATGGCCTCGGATCGACAACGTGAATTGATACTTTGCCGAGCGCGGTCCATATCTCAGTCTTTCTCATAGTCGGTAACGCATCGAAACGGGCGAGGACGACCGCAGACTTCAACTCACCTGGAATGTCAGGGCAGAGTTGCAGGAGTTTGTAGTACCAGTTCAGGTCCTCAATCCTGACGACTTGTGCGTTGATGTGGACCTTGAGGCCAGATGTCTGCCTTCCGTCAGGCGAGCCGACGTCGTTGAAAGAGACAGCATCGGGATGTCCGGCGCCGATTAGCATTGCATTTGTAGTTATCACATGGCTTGGTGGAGAACTAAATCTGCAAAATACGGCTCAAACTGAAAGAACGATTTAGGCGGCACTGTAAGTATCGCGTTCCACAGCGCAGCGGCGCGGATTCCTACCAGGAAACGCGCTTATCGCCTACAACAAGTGCGCTCCGCGCGACTGACGTAAAAACGGCATCCATCGGAGTGCGAGATAAGTCACGTCCGAACCATTCCCGCGAAGGTCAAGTTGCGCAGTCTAGATTTCAGCTCGCTCCACGCTCTCCTCACCACCCTGCTCAGCCTCGCCGCCATCACCCTCATCGGCGTTGGCATCCGCCTGCTCACGCAAGTTACCATCCAGCAGCGCCGCGAGCGCCTCAACCGGCAGATCAACGAGCGTCTCCGCGCCCTCATGGCCGCCTACAAAACCCTCGGCGGCTCCTTCACCGGCGACCTCACCGTCAATCCCCTCCACCATCGCGACCTCCACCGCCCCGCCGACCCAACCACCGCCGCCTCCACCCCGCCCCTGAACCTGACCGTCAGTGACGCCCCCGGCTTAGACCGCGCCCGCCGCATCCGCGACGCCGTCGAAGCCGCCCTGTCCGACATCATCCTCCTCGGCACCGAGCAGCAGGTACGCCTCGCCGTCCAGGCCGCCCAGGAGCTCGCCACCGGCAAGCTCGTCCACACCCAGGAGCTCGTCGTCTCGCTCCGCGCCTTCATCCGCCAGGCCCTCGACCTCGAACCCATCCCCCCCGACCTCGTAATCCCCACCCAGGGCCCAGCCCGCCCCTCCCCCTCCGGCGGCAAAGACAAGACCGACAAGACCGACAAAGCCGAAGGCCGCCAATCCGGCGGCGGCAGCGGCGGAGGTGGCGGCGGCATGGGCATGGGCGGCGGCATGGGCAGCGGCCTTGGCACCTCATCCTCTCCCCACCATCAGCCTGACGACGAAGACGGGGAAGACCCCGGCTCATCCCCCACCAAAACCTGACCACTCCGAAAACCTGTCAAGCCCCCCATCCTGTGCAAAACCAGAAATCCCCAACAAACACGCCCAAACAAAACCAAAAATAGTTGGCGCATTCACCCCAGCCACTTTAGTAAACTAGACATATAAATAAAAACCAGACAAGCAAACATGCAAACCAGTCCAGCGGAGCAAGTACCCCCGCGCGCACCGGCTGCACATCTAAGTCCAATGTTATGAAGATTTTGCCCCGAAAGTCCGGGGGGGCCACCCTCACGCAGTCTTCATCTGGATCAACGTCCCAGCCTTCGCCGCCGCCTCCGCCAGCACACGATGGTGCAACGTAAACAAAGCCAGCTCCAACCGATCACTCACCCCGATCTTGTCATAAATACTCCGCAGATAATTCTTGATCACCTGCTCCTTCGTATTCAGCTGCATCGCAATATCCCGATTCTTGCGCCCCTGCACAATCAACGCCACAATCTGCATCTCCTTCGGCGTCAGCCTGTCGCGCACCCGCGCGCCCACATCATCCGGCGGAGGCATCATGGTCACATTCCCCCGCTGCACACAGTGCTGCCCCTTCGCCACCCGCCGCACGCAATCCACCAGCTCCGGCCCCGTGATGTTACGCCCAATTACCCCACCCAGCCGAACACCCTCGGCCACCGTCTCATTTTTCTCCGCAATCAAAACCCCATAGCTTCCCGAATCCGCCAGCACTCCAACCATCGCCGCAAGGTCGCCACAGAGCACAGCAGAAAACAGCACAATCGCCCCACGAAACATCGCCAGCGCCGCCAGCAACCTGGCCTTGTCCTCACATTGCGCCACAATCCGCATGTCGTCCTCGAGCGCCAAAACCCGGGCCGCACCTGCGCGAAAAATTGCCTGGTCGTCTGCCAGAATAATCCGGTTCATGCTTCTGTCTCCAGCGGGAGCCTCACCGCACTCTCCTCATCGGCGTTCGCACATCCATGGCCGCCCGTGTCGCCAATCGGTACACTCCCTGGAACTCCTTGCACCATTCTCTACTGAGCTTTCATCCAATTTGCATCGCGCCGCAGTATGACGCGCCATAGAGATATCAAAACGCGGCATAATCGTCCCATGGCCAAACCCATTCTCTTTGCAATCGACGACGACGTCTCCGTCCTTGAGGCCGTAGTCCAGGACCTGCGCCGCAAATACGGTGAGAAGTATCGCATCCTCCGTGCCGCCTCCGGCAAGGCTGCCCTCGATATCTGCACCCAGCTCGTCGACCGCAAGGAAACCGTCGCCCTCTTCCTCTCAGACCAGCGCATGCCCGGCATGACCGGCGTCGACTTCCTCGAGCAGGCCATCCCGCTCTTCCCTGACGCCAAGCGCGTCCTCCTCACCGCCTACGCCGATACCGAAGCCGCCATCCGCGCCATCAACTCCGCCCGCATCCACTACTACCTCAACAAGCCCTGGGACCCGCCCGAGGAGAAGCTCTACCCCGTCCTCGACGACCTGCTCGCCGCCTGGAACGACGGCCACAAGCCCCCCTACGACGGCCTCCAGCTCATCAGCCCACGCTGGTCTGCCGGCGATCACGACACCCGCAACTTCCTCTCCCGCAACCTCATCCCCTTCAAATGGCTGGACCCTGAAAAGAACCCCGAGGCCCTCCAGCTCCTCTGTGACCGCGGCCTGGACGACGGCAAGCTGCCCGCCATCCTGTTCCCAGACGGCACCAGCCTCATCCAGCCCACCACCACCGAACTGGCCGCCAAGGTAGGCCTCAACACCCGCGCCAAACTCGACCATTACGACGTAGTCGTCATCGGCGCAGGCCCCGCCGGCCTGGCGGCAGCCGTCTACGGCGCGTCAGAAGGCCTCCACACCCTCATCGTCGATTCGCTCGCCCCAGGCGGCCAGGCCGGCTCCTCCTCCCGCATTGAAAACTACCTCGGCTTCTCGCAAGGCATCAGTGGCGAGCGGCTCGCCCAGCAGGCCTACATCCAGGCCCAGCGCCTCGGTGCTGAGTTCCTTACCCAGCGCGTTTGCTCCATCCGTTCTGAGAACAGCTACCACATCGTCAAACTTGCCGATGGCCGCGAGCTCTCCTGCCGCGTCTGCATCCTCGCCACCGGCGTCGATTACGTTCGCCTCATGATCCCCGGCGAAGAACGTTTCTCCGGCGCCGGCCTCTTCTACGGCGCAGCTCTCACAGAGGCCGCCTCCTGCGCCGACCAGGAGGTCCACATCGTCGGCGGTGCCAACTCCGCCGGCCAGGCCGCCATGTACTTCGCACGCAGCGCTTCCAACGTCCGCATGCTCGTCCGCGGGCCCTCGCTGGAGCGCAGCATGTCTCGCTACCTCATTGATCAAATCGCCGCCACCAGCAACATCCACGTAGAAACCGGTACCGAGCTGCTCGCCCTCGAAGGCGACGGCCACCTTGAAACCGTCCGCCTGAAGACACCCACAGGCGAGCTCAACCGCCCAGCCTCCTCCGTTTTCGTCTTCATCGGCGCCTCACCCCAGACTGCGTGGTTGCCGGAGACAGTCTCCCGCGACAACCGCGGCTTCATCCTCGCCGGCCCCGACCTCAAGCTCAAAGCAAAACAACCTTGGCCCCTCGAGCGCGACCCCTACCTGCTTGAAACCACGGTTCCCGGCATCTTTGTCGCAGGTGATGTCCGCCACGGCTCCGTCAAACGTGTCGCCTCCTCTGTCGGAGAAGGCTCCATCGCCATCCAGTTCGTTCACCAATATCTCGCCACCCTATAAACCCACATGAACCTGACCAATCCTCAACAAAACCTCTCCTCGCAGCTCACCGTCAAGCTGCGTAACGTACCTCTCCTCAAATCGCTGACCGATGCAGAGCTCCAGCACCTCGCCGACGCTCGCATCGTCCACCTCGCCCCCGGCGAACCCCTTTTTCTCAGCGGCCAGATCACGCACAATTTCTGGATCGTCCTTGCTGGCTCCCTGCGGCTGTCCTACAAGCTCCCCGATGGCTCCTCGCACAGCGCCTACGTCTACGAGCAGGGTGCAACCTTTGGTGAAGTCGCCCTCCTCGCCAATATTCCATCCTCGACCAGCCTGCACGCGGAGCAGCCCGCCGAACTGATTGAATTCTCTGAAGACCAGTTCTGGAGCGTCATGAATTTCTGCCCCGATATCCGCAAGGAGATTCTCGGCAACATGGCCTTCCGCCTGGCAAAAATTCAGGTCACCACCTTCCAGCAGGAAAAAATGGCCGCCCTCGGCACCATGGCCGCGGGCCTCATGCATGAGCTCAATAACCCCGGAGCCGCAGCTCGCCGCGCCGCCTCGCAGCTGCGTGAAAACCTGCTTCGCATGCACAAGCTCACCGCCTCCTTCGCCCGCGCGCGGCTTGAAGAGGACCAGAAGCAATGCATGTACGATCTCCAGGAATACGCCCTGGCCACCCGGCCGGCTTCCACACTCTCCTCGCTCGAGCAGTCAGACAAGGAAGAGGCTCTCGCCGACTGGCTCCAGTCCGCCGGTGTCGCCGACGCCTGGAAGCTCGCCCCAACCCTTGCATCCGTGGGCATTGAAGCCCCCGTCCTCGCCTGCGCCAAGCAGTCCTTCGCCGATCCCTTCTTTTCAGACGCCCTCAGCTGGCTTGAAGCTCTCATCTCCTCCATGCAGCTCACCTCCACCATTGAAGAGAGCATCGGCCGCGTTTCCGATCTCGTCATGGCCGTCAAGAGCTACGCCTATGAAGGCCACGGCGCGCGCCAGACCATTGACGTCAACCGCAGCATCCTCGCCACCCTCCTCATCCTCGGCCACAAGATCCGCGAGAAACAAATCACCATCGACAAGCAACTTGACCCAGCCCTTCCCCCCTTTGAAACCGGCTGCCAGGGCATCAACCAGGTCTGGACCAACCTGCTCGACAACGCCATCGACGCCGCCCCGGAGCACGGCCGCATTCACATCAAAACCTGGGCTGACCGCCACTCTGCAGTGCCGGAAAACGGGACACCGCGTACAGACCTCTGCATCCTCATCGGCGATAACGGCCCCGGCATCCCCACCGACTGCCAGGCCAAAATCTTCGACCCCTTCTTTACCACCAAGCCCGTAGGCGTCGGCACCGGCCTCGGCCTCGGCATCACCTACCGCATCATCGAGCAGTGCGGCGGCGTCATCCACTTCAGCTCCACCCCCGGCGACACCGAGTTCTCCGTCCGCCTGCCCGCCTCCACCTAGCCGTCGTCCCGCGGACCCTTTGTCATTCCCGAAGGGAATCTGCTTTTGCTTTCGCCCCTGCCGGACGCGCCACCAATATCGCAGCTCTAGCCCTTCCCGCACCCATTCCGTATCATCATCCCATGTCCCTCACTCCCTTCCACATAGCATTCCCCGTCGACGATCTCGACGCAGCGCGCACCTTTTACGGCCAGACCCTGGGCTGTCCCGAAGGCCGCTCCGCCCCGGAATGGATCGATTTCGACCTCTTCGGTCACCAGATCGTCGCCCACTTCAAACCCCGCACCGTCACCCAGGACGCACCCCACCACAACGCAGTCGACGGCCACGCCGTCCCCATCCCCCACTTCGGCGTCGTCCTCACCATGGACCGCTGGCAGGAATTCGCCGACCGCCTGCGCGCCGCCCACGTCCACTTCGAAATCGAACCCCACATCCGCTTCCAGGGCCAGGTCGGCGAGCAAGCCACCATGTTCTTCTACGATCCCGCCGGCAACGCTCTCGAATTCAAAGCCTTCGCCGACATGAGCCAGGTCTTCGCAAAGTAAGCCGCTTACCGCATCACAGGAAACGCCACAAACTTATCCGCGCAAGGTGCCAGCGACCCATTCGAACCTTTACCCTGCATCGTCGTATCTTCCCCCGGAACCTGAAAGTTCACCGGCCCCGGCCCATAAGTAATATCCGCATGCTGCGCCTGGAACTTGTAAGTCGTCGGCGAGTCCAGCAACACACCGTCGAACTGAATGCCAATCCGATGCGTAGCATCGTATCCATTCAGAGAAATCGTCTTACTCGAACTGATCCTCACAGCCCGTAGCACGATCTTGCGAAACACCGGAAAGCTATCTACCTTCTCACCCGGATTGGAATAAGCCGTCTCCAATTGAATAGGATGGTTCGAGTCACGAATACAAATATCCTTGTAAGTAATATCCTCCACCAACCCACCCCGCGTAGGGTTTGACTTGATCCGTATGCCCGACTCCGTCCCGTCCAGCGACAAATCCTCCACCAGCACCTGGCTCACACCAGCATTGGTCTCACTTCCGATCGACATCCCGTGGCCGTAATAAAAGTGGTTATGCACCACACTCATCTGCGTCACCGGCCCATTCCCGCCCTTGATCGCGATATTGTCATCCCCGGTCCGAATAAACGAGTGAGTCACCGTAATATTCTTTGAAGCTGACGGATCTACCCCATCCGTATTCCGCGCATTCTTTGGCGTATCGATCTTCAAGCCCCACACCGTGAAGCCATCACCCCTTGAATAAACCACGTGGAAGTTAGCCGAGTTCTTCAACGTAATCCGGTAAATCGTAAAATCATCCGACTTATCAATCTCAATCAACCGAGGAACCTGCTGCCGCCCTCCCGCACGCGCATCATTGGCTAAGTCCCACCACGTTTTATCCAGGCCCAGCACTTTCGCTCCGCCCCGCCCATCGATCGTCCCGTCGCCCATAATCCCCGCGCCGCGAGCGTCGTTCGCAGCAATCAACGGCTTGCATCCGCGTGGCTCATTGTTCACTAGCCCGCAACTGCCAGTTGATACCTCATACACCTTCGGATCACGCGAACCGTACAGAGTAACTCCCTTATCCACCAAGAGCGTGACACCGGCCTTCAACTGGATCGGCCCAGTAAGCAATGCATTCTTCGCCCCATCCAACGCCAGCTCCACAGCACGGCCCGCCCCACACCCATCGATCGCCTTCTGCACCCGTTCCGTATCGAGCTTCGCCTCATCTCCCCCAGCAATGCCCCCGGCAACAGAAGTAAGTTGCGCCCGCACCGTCGCGCAGACCGCGGGCACCACCGGTTCAATAACAGTCCGGCTATCCTGCCCGAAAGCACACCCAGAAAGCACCAGACCCGTAACAGCGAAATACCAATTCTTCATGATTCCCCCTGGGCAAAACAAAAGGCGCAAAGCAATCAAGCTCTGCGCCTCTTTCTAACGCCAGCGTCCTAGTAGAACACCGTCAAAGCAAACTGCATTTTCCGGCCGTTGGTTGAAGTATTCGCATTATTTCCATAAGTTGAACGAATATTCGTAAAGGCCGTCTGCTGCGTTCCCGGAATAACCGGGTAAGATCCACCAGCCGCCGGGCAGGATTCAGAAACCTGGTTCGGTCCCTGCGTTCCCGTATAAGTCGTCGTCGTACTGCAGGAGAAAGTAGCCTGCGGGTTAGCCAGGTTGGGCGTATTGAAGATGTTGAAGGTTTCAGCCCGGAAGTACACCCGCATCCCCTCACGAAGCCGAGCCAGCGGAAAGTCTCTTCCCAGCGTCATGTTGGTCATGATGTAAGCAGGTCCAATAAAGGCATTGCGTCCAACAGGACTATAAGTACCGACCACAGGATACGTAAACGCATCCCGATTGAGATACTCATTCACCTTGTCCAGACGGTGACGATTATTCGGCAGATGTGGGTTGGCACCAGGCAGAATTGCCGCACGCTGGTTCGATTCAGCAGTAAGGGCACTATCGTTATTGATCAACACGCTAAAGGGACGGCCTGTGTTTGCCTTGTAAGTCCCGCTGAAAACCCAGTTATTGATCACATTCCTTACTGGTGCATAGCTGCTGTTGAATTTGGGAAACCGCTCCACCCAACCAAGGCTGAAGATGTGCGTGGCGTTGCTGTCGGATGGTCCCTTATCCGACGCGAGATTGAACACATTTGGAACAGCGTTGGAAATTGTCTGCCCGTTGGACTGAAGGTCGATCGACCGTGAGTAAGTATAGGAACTCTGAATCGTCAGCAGCTTCCCGCCGCGTTGCGTGTATTGAACCTGCAACCCGTTGTAACTCGCAGTCCCAACCGAAAGAATATCTACGATACCCTGCCCGCCATAGTTGAACGGCGCGTAGCGCACGCGCTGCCTATAGGAACTAGCCGTCGATCCTGCATTGGTGCAATAACGCTTCGGGTCAGCCTGGAAGTAACCACCGGAACAATCGTAAATAGCAGGATTCAGGTCGAGAGGAATCGTCAGCTTGCGCGAGTACTTACCCACAAAGTTCGCTTCCAGTACACCCGCCCGCGGGACGTGGTACTGAAACCCAAAATTCGCCGCCATCACGTAAGGTGTCCGAAAGTTTGGATCCGGAAAGAAGATTGAGTAAGGTGCCTGGAACACCGGGTGCGCCGGATTGAAAGCCCCAGGAATAACCAGCGTGCCACCGGTAGTCTGATTCAGTCCAGCCAGCGGGGCAGAGGCGCCGCCATCAGGAATAATCTGATTGACCTGGAAGTGATATGGCTCACCGACTCCGATAACGTTTGCATTCACCGCGTCGAAGAACACGCCAAACCCACCACGGACAAGGAATTTGCCCGTACCGCTCACGTCATAAGCGAACCCGACCCGCGGCGCAATCCCGTTGAAATCCGTAGGCACCAGCGAAGGCAGAACACCCTTGTCGCCAGGAAACGCCAGCCCGCCGGTCGCATTCGGAAACACTTGTGACTGATAGCCAGGAATGAAGGTAGCCGCCTGTCCATGCGGTTCAAACCACTGGAAAGGAATCTCGTAACGAGCGCCCAGGTTCAGGGTCAGCTTGGGAGTAATACGCCAGTCATCCTGCAGATAGAAGTAAGCATCATGCTGAATACCACCTTGAATCAAGGTATTCTGCGCGTTCACCTGGTTGACCAGACCAAGCTCACCATCTGACAGACTATTTCCGGTAAAGGTGGTGCTGTAAGAAATAAGACCCGGGTAGTCAGAGCGATTTAAATATTGCAGCCGCAGAAAATTGAACCCGGCCTTGAACGAATGATTGCCCCGGATGTACGAAAGATCTTCCCGCACCTCGACGTTCTCATTGATATGATCGCCCGCTCCCTGGATCGGACCACCGGTTGTCGAGGCCGCGCCCAGCGCAAATTCATTGGAGAAATTGAACGCAGGCAGCGTCGGCGTTCCCGGCTCTACAAACTGCCCACCAAAAGAGTTCAACGTGCGATGGTCATAAGGCGATTGCAGCGATTCAAAACGTTTGTACCCAACCCGCATCTGGTTCAGCAAAGAGCTGCTCAAGACCGACGTCCAACCAATATTTACGAAGTTGCTGTGCGCCTGCTGATTGAGCAGCGCATAAGTCGCAATACCCTGCGATGAACTATTCACACCCAGCGGCGCGTCCGTGTTCGAGTGAACGTAGTTATAACGCATATCGAACGAGTTCTTGGCATTCGCAATATAGTCAAAGCGGATCAGCGCGTTCTTGTCACCTTCCGGCTTATAAGACTGCGTTACCGCAAACCCACCATTCGGCGCAACCGGCACAAAAGTGTTGAAAATATTCGTCATCACTGGATTGAGACAGTTAGTCGGAATCTCCTGATTGACTAGATAGGTTGGTTGTTTATTTCCCGCATTCTTGGCCTGCGCGGCCTGTAGTTCGGTAACGCAAGGGTTCGTCCCTGAGTTACCCGCCACCGCATAAGCAGAATTAAACATGCTGATAGCGTCTGAAGGCATCGCCTGATTACCGCTTGTTCCCGTCACCTGCAGTGGATTCACGAACTTACCAGTCGGTGCGTCTGCGCTGAAGTTCGCACAGGTCAGACCAGCAAAGTCCGCTCCTGGCCCAGTGCTGCAAAGGTGCGGCGTCTTCCCATCCGCCTCGAAGCCACGCTCCAGATAACCCGGAGTTACCGCTGAACCCGTAGTCTGCAAGCGACCAATCAGCTGCTGAAACGCACCGAAGAAGAACAACTTATCCCGGCCGTCATAGAACTTACCCAGCCGTACCGGCCCACCGACCGTAAAGCCAAACTGATTAATATTGTTTTTTGGGTTGACCTTTGAAATATAGTCGGCCGCATCGAACATCTGGTTCTGCAAGTAGTCCCACACTGCACCATGCAGCGTGTTAGTTCCACGCTTTGTAATGACATTGAAGACAGAACCCGAGTTACGCCCGTACTCTGCCTTGTAGTTATTCAGCAGCACGCTGACTTCCTGCAACGCATTCGGTGTCGGGTAGTTAATACCGGTGTTATAAAACAGGTTGTTCCACATCAACCCATCGAACAACATCAGATTCTGCGTATTACGCGAACCCGACGCACTATAGGTCGGACCGTTCGAATCGCCGGTAAACGTAGTCGGGGCGTTCACGTCTGTGACACCCGGCAGCAACGCCGCAAGTGCAACCACGTTGTGACCGTCGATCGGCAAGTCTTCAATCAATCGCTGATCGATCAGCGTTCCCAGCGTAGCGGAGTTCGCGTCGATGGCCGATCCGCTCGTGTCCTCGACCGTCACCGTCTCACCCTTGTTACCCGGCTGCAGAACAATCTGCTCCTTAATGTTGGAAGCAACGTCGACCTTGATATCCGTGATCACAGCCGTAGCGAACGTCGTCACATCCACCGTCAGGATGTAAGTCCCGACCGGCAATGTCGTTAACTGGTACTCACCGGACGCGTTCGTCTTGACCGACCGGTTCACCCCATGCTCGGTATCCGCCACCGTGACCGTTGCCCCGGGCACCACGGCTCCGCTCTGGTCGGCGACGCTGCCGAAAATCGATCCCGTATTTTGGGCATACGCGGTCCGCCCGCCGAGACCCAGGCCGATAGCCAGAACCGTACCACCCAAGACAAAAGCCCGCTTACTGCCGGTCCGCTTCACCGACCTGCTGATCCGCTGTGCTACTGAAACCCTGTTGCTTTCCATGCCGACTCCAAATCTATTCATTCAATGGTCAGACCACACCCAACCGGCTAGAGTATGCGGATTGCGTCACACCACTGTCAAGCCGAGGTTGCCTAACGATAGATCATTTCCGCATATTTCGTCGCTCGTCCGCCAGAATCCCGCCAAATTTCACATTTGTCCGCACCATCAGGATTGGTCGACCAATCCAGCCTCGCTCCCCTCGAGAGAACCCCGCAGCACGACACCCAGACGGTATATCCCAGCCCACCCCTAAGGCCAATTGACAGTCGTATCCTGTGAACGATACATTTTTGACCGGTCACCTCTTTCTCTTCCACCCCGGGTCATTGGTCATACCACAAAGCCTCGGGCGGATTTCCTCTTCCCGCCATACCCGGGTAATCTGAAACAGTCAGCGCAGCCATGGTCGTACCGCACTAACGATTTACTAAGATTCCCGCCACTAATGATTCTGGAGCAGTGCCATGAAGGTAGCAGCAAAAGCAGTCCGCAACACCGTCAAGTTCCTCCTCGGTGCAGTCACCCTCGCCGCGACTCTCAGTGTGTCCTCCGCCACTGCGCAGGCCCCCTACCTCCTGCCTTACACCATCCAGGCCTATGCCGGCGGCGGCACCACGCCCACCACCGGCGGAGCCTGCGCCGGCGCCCCCGCCAACACCTCCTATGACGCTTTCGGCGACGGCTGCCCCATCACCTCCTCTTCGGTCGTGCTCGGCTCAGGCGCTGACATCCATGACGTCGCTGTGGACCAGCAGGGCAACGTCTACGTCCTCGATAACGGCGGCAACGGCGTAGTCCGCCGCATCGACGCCCGCTCCGGCGTCATCACCATCTACTACGGCAGCCTGACCACCCAGACCCCATGCGCCGCCACGCTCGATAAATACGGCGACGGCTGCACCTCGTCCGACGGCAAGGCAAACGCCACCGGTGGGTACACCGCCAGCGACCAGAAGGCGCGCGGTCTCGGCATTGCACGCAACGGCGATCTATACATCGCCTCCTACTCCGGCGATGTCGTCCACAGGATCGCCGTCACCACCATGGCCACCTCGGCCGTAGCCGGCTTCATCACCGGTACCGGTAAGGCGATCGTCGCCATCGGCGTCAAGGGCTATACCGGCGACAAAGGCCCGGCCAACGTCGCCGAACTCAACCAGGATCGCGGCGTCGGCATCGATCCAGCCGGCAACATCTACATCGCCGATACCGGCAACAACGTCATCCGCAAGGTAACCGCAGCCACCGGCATCATCACGACCATCGCCGGTTCCACCGCCGGCACATCCGGCTTCACAGGCGATGGCGGCCCAGCCACCTCAGCCACCTTCGCCGGCCCTGAAGGCGTCCAGATCGATCCCGCCGGCAACATCTTCATCGCAGACCAGGGCAACGTCCGCGTCCGCGTCATCTACATGTCCGGCACCGTCGTCGCCAACCTCATCGCCAAAACCAACCCCGGCACGGTCGCGGTCGCCGGCAACATCTACACCATAGCCGGCAACGCCACCCCCGGCGTCACCCTGCCCGTCCCCTCCACCACCAATGCCGGTCCGGTCCTCGCCACCACCGTCCCCATCGCCTCGCCCCGCAAGCTCTCCATCGACTCCCACGACAACGTCTTCTTCGCCGATAACGGCAACAACGTCATCTGGTTCCTCGACGCTTCCACCGGTTACATGCGCGTCATCGCCGGCACCCTTGGCCTCACCACCGGCGGCGCGGGCTGCGCCGCAAAGACCGACGCCTTCGGTGACAACTGCCCCGGCAACACCGCCACCATCAACGGCGCCAGCGCCATAGGCGTCGCCGTCGACAACTTCGGCTCCATCTACATCACAGACACCGGCGACAAGCTCCTCCGCAAGGTCAACACCAACCAGGCCTTCCCCACCGTCATCAACGGCGCCAGCATTACCCAAACCCTGCAGGTCCACTACTCCCTCGGCGATGGCCCCGCCGCAACCAACCCATACGTCATCACTGGTAACACTGATTTCGTCGTCAACAGCGCCGCCTCCACCTGCACCACCAACGTAGACACGACACAGGATTGCCTCGTCACCATCACCTTCACGCCTCGCCTTCCCGGCCGTGAAGCCGCCAGCCTCACCATCACCTCCAGGCTCAACGGCAGCAGCATCGTAGGCATCAGCGGCACCGGCGCGGCCGCATCCGTCGCCATCGATCCAGGCACCGTTTCCTCCTTCGCCACCGCCCTCACCAATCCCTTCGGCGTAGCCCAGGACAACAACGGCAACCTCTACGTCGCCGATACCGGCACCAATCGCATCCTCCGCTTCCCTGCCGCCGGCGGCACCGCTACCGTCATTGCCGGCACCGGCACCAGCGGCTACACCGGCGATGGAGCCCTGCCCACCCTCGCCACCTTCAATGCTCCCAAAGCTGTCGCAATCTCCCGCAACGGCGCCATCTACATCGCCGATACCGGCAACAATGTCATCCGTCGCATTGATCCCATCACCGGCCTCATCGCCACCGTAGCTGGCGGCGCTACCACCACCTGCACCCAGCCCACAGATTCCTTCGGCGATGGCTGCCTCGGCACCGCCGCCACCCTCTCCGCACCATCTGGCCTCGCCGCAGACCCGGACGGCAACGTCTTCGTCTCTGATACCGGCAACAACATCATCCGCGAGCTCTCCTTCACCGGCTACCTGTCTTACATCGCCGGCAACGGCACGCCCTGCGCCGCCACCGGCACCAATGGCGTCGATACCCTGGGCAACAATTGCCTCCCATCGCAAACCATCTTCTCCGGCCCCACCGCCCTCGCCATCGATTCCAGCCGCGACATCTTCATCGCCGATACCGGCAACAATGAAGTCCGCGAAATTGCCGCTGCCGCCAACCTCGTCATCCGCGTAGCCGGCAACGGCCAGGTCGGCGCTTCCGGCAACGGCGGCACCGCCTCCACCGCCCTGCTCTCAGGCCCCACCGGCGTCGCCACAGACGCAGCCGGCAACGTCTACATTGCAGACACCGGCAACAGCGCCATCCGCGTCGTCTCCGGCGGCACCATCAACACCATCGTCGGTGTCCTCGGCACCCCCGGCACCGGCACCTTGCCTACCTCGGCCGCGTCCATCCAGCTCACCACCCCGCAAGGCGTGTACTCCACCGGCGCCGGGGCACTCGTCATCCTTGATTCCGGCAACAATCGCGCCCTCGCCGACAATCGCGGATCCGTCACCTACAACTTCGGCCGCGCCAACGTCGGCGCCTCCAGCCCCACCCTCCAGATCCAGGAGACCAGCACCGGTTCGCTGGCCACCACCATCGCCTCCCCCATCACCACCAACACCGGCGATACCACCCAGTTCACTCTCCTGCCCACTGGCTCCGCTGGCTGCACCGCCCCGCTTACCCTCGCACCCGGCGGCAACTGCCTCTTCATCGCGCAGTTCACTCCCACCTCCCTCGGCACCAAAACCGCCACTTACACTGAATCCACCACCAACACCATCAACGTCCCGCCGCCCTTCATCACCCTCATCGGTGTGGGCGCCGTCCTCACCCCCACCACCGCCACTACCGTGGTCAACGGCTCGCCAACCTTCGCCGTTCCCTTCACCGTCACGACCACGGTTACCCCGCAGTCGTGCAACACCGCCGCCCCCTCCTGCTTCCCCACCGGCACCGTCACCTTCTTCGCCGATGGCAACCAGCAGGGCGCGCCCGTCACCGTCTCCGCAACCGCCACCGCGACCGGCACCATCACCGGCCTCACCGTAGGCTCGCACGTCATCACCGCCGTCTATAGCGGCGATGGCTTCTACGCTGCCAGCTCCGCCCCCCCGGTCACCGTGGTCCTCGCCCAGGCGCCCACCAAATCGGTCGTCTCCGCCAGCCCCGCCAGTTCCCCGCAATTCACCAATCTCAATCTCTCCGCAACCGTCACCGGACCCACCAGCAACAGCCCCACCGGCACTGTCGCCTTCTACGCCGGCACCATGTTGCTCGGCACCCCATCGCTCAGCTCAAGCGGTGTGGCCAACCTGGCCGACGTCCTCACCTACGACAAAAACGGAAACATCAGCCACACCCCGCAAAGCTTCGGCCTGCCCGCCGGCACCTACGCTCTCACCGCCGTTTACAGTGGCGATGCAAACTACGCAGCATCCACCTCCGCCGCCGTCACCCTGGTCATCACGCCTGACCCCTCCACCTTCTCGCTCAACCTCACCGACGGCAGCAGCATCGTCAACAGCTCCAAGATCGACGTCTCCACCACCGGCACAGCCCAGGGCTCCACCGCCCAGGTCTACGCACTCGTCACCGCCACCAACACCGTGAGCGGCGTCGTTACCTTCGCCTGCACAGGCATGCCCGCTAACTCTGACTGCACCTTTTCCCCACCCACCCTCACCTTCGCCCCGGTCGCCGGCGTCCCCGTGGCCCAGGAGACCCAGGTCAGCTTTTTCACCGACGTCCCACCCGTAGCCCTCTCCGCCAACTCCGGCTTCCTGCATGACAGCAAGGGCATTACTTCCCTCGCCGCCATCGCCGGCTGGCCCATCCTCCTCAGCAGCCTCTTCGCCCTCTTCGGCTTCCGCAAGCGCCTGCGCCACACCCGCCTGCTCACCGTGCTGGCCCTCATCGGACTCCTCGCTGGCGGCTCCACCGTCCTGGCTGGCTGCAGCGGTGGCAAATCCAGCGGCAACGTCACCCCGGTCGGCGTCTACAACGTCACCGTGACGGCCACCAGCGGCGGCGTCACCGTCTCCCAGCCCGTCACCTTCACCGTCACCGCAGGCATCGCCGGACAACTCTAACCCCAAATCCAACCTGGAGAAGGTATAGGGGCCCCAGGCCACTGACAGTTCCATCGTCGGTGACCTGGGGTTTCTCACCTCAGTGCGACTCTAGTCCCAGCGTTATTCGCCGATAACGCCTCCATGTCTCCGCTCCTCTTCACCGCCAAGCGCCTCTCCCGCATCGCCCTCCTCACCCTCCTCTGCCTCTGCGCCATCGCCGCGGTCGCCCAGACCGGCAACCAGACGACCACCAACAAGCTAGTAGCCCTCCCCGGCTCCACCCCCGTCGGCGCCTCCGCCGCCCAGCAATCCCTCACCATCACCATCGCCAGAGGCGGCACCCTCACCGCCGCCAAGGTCCTCACCCAGGGCGCCCCCGCCTCCGATTTCGCCCAATCCCCCGGCGGCACCTGCACCCCCGGCGCCACCTTCCTCCCCAACCAGCGATGCACGTTGAACCTCGCCTTCACCCCCACCGTCCCCGGCCAGCGCCGCGGCGCCATCGTCCTGCTCGATTCCTCCGGCAACGCTCTCGCCACCCAGTTCCTCGTCGCCTCCGCCACCGGCGCCGTCGGCACCTTCCTCCCCGGCACCATCCAGACCGTCGCCGGCAATGAAGCCTGGATCTACGCCGGCGACGGCAATCTCGCCACCAGCTCCTCCATCTTCCTCCCCTTCGGCCTGGCCGTAGACGCCGCCGGCAATCTCTTCCTCGCCGATTCCTCCAACAACCGCATCCGCCGCGTAGACGCCGTCTCCGGCCTCATCTCCACCGTCGCCGGCACCGGCGTCATCGGCTCCTCCGGCGACAACGGCCCCGCCACCGCCGCCGCCCTTTCCTCCCCCGCCTCCATCGCCCTCGACCCCGCCGGCAACCTCTACCTCGCAGACTCCGGCAACAACGCCATCCGCCGCATCGACGCCTTCACCGGCATCATCACCACCATCGCCGGCACCCTCAACGTCCACGGCTACACCGGCGACAACGGCCCCGCCACCGCCGCCACCCTCAACACCCCCAACGGCATCACCTTTGACCCCGCCGGCAACCTCTACCTCGCAGACACCGGCAACCACGTCGTCCGCCGCGTAGACCCCTCCGGCATCATCACCACCATCGCCGGCCGCGGTTTCGCCGTCTACTCAGGCGATGGCGGCCCCGCCGTTTCCGCCGGCCTTTCCAGCCCCTGGTCCGTCACCACCGCGCCCGACGGCTCCCTCTACATCGCCGACCAGAACAACAACCGCATCCGCAAAATCTCGCCCTCCGGCACCATCACCACCGTCGCCGGCACCGGCGTCGCCAGCTTCTCCGGCGATGCTGGCCCAGCCACCCTCGCCGGCCTCAACGTCCCCGCCTCAGTTGCCCTCGACGTAGCCGGCAACCTCTACATCGCCGACTCCGGCAACAATCGCATCCGCAAAATCTCCTCCAAAACCGGCATCATCACCACCATCGCCGGCAACTCCGGCGAGTCCATCTCCGGCGACAACGGCCCCGCCGACGCCGCCGGTCTCTACGGCCCCTACACCCTCGCCATCGACAGCCAGGGAGCCCTCCTCATCGCCGACGTTTTCCACAACCGCATCCGCAAAGTCTTTTCCAACGCCGCCATCCTCAACTTCCCGCCCCAGCGCGTCGGCCGCATCTCCGCCGTCTCCCTCAACGAGCTCTTTGAGAACGACGGCAACGCCCCCCTCGACATCGCCACCCTCGACCCCACCTCTCAGTCCCGCCTCGACCCCGGCAACACCACCTGCGCCGTCACCACGCCGCTCGCCCCGCTCGACCAATGCACCCTAGCCCTCCAGTTCATGCCCACCATCACCGGCGACGCCGTCCAGGGCCTCTTCTCCGTAAAATCCAATGCAGCCAACACCCCGTCCATCGTCACCCTCACCGGCCAGGTCCTGAACGTCGACCCCGCCACCGCCGTCCTCACCTCCAGCACCAACCCCAGCACCACCGGCTCTCCCGTCACCTTCTCCGTCACCGTCACCTCCGCCGGCGCAACCCCCACCGGCCAGATCACATTGCTGGACGGCACCGCCACCCTGAACACCGGCCAGCTCCAGGCCGGGGGCCTCTTCGCCTTCACCACCTCAGCCCTCACCAGCGGCCAGCACTCCATCACCGCCGCCTACGCAGGCGATTCCTCCAACTCGGCCGCCGTCTCCCCCGCCGTGCTCCAAATCGTCAAAGACCAGCAGGCCGCCACCACCACCACCCTCGCCACCGCCGCCACACCCACTGACGCCGGCGCCACCATCCGCCTCACCGCCAGCGTAGCCGTCACCACCGCCGGCTCCGGCACCGGCCCCATCTCCGGCAACGTCGCCTTCAAGGAAGGCCTCAACACCCTCGGCGTCGTCGCCATCACCGACGGCGCCACCGCCACCCTCACCCTCAGCAACCTCGCCCCCGGCACCCACACCATCTCGGCCGCCTACGCCGGCATCAGCACCTACGCCGCCAGCAGCTCGCAACCCATCACCCAGGTCGTCCAGATCGCCACCACCCGCCTCGCCATCAGCACCTCCGCCAACCCCGGCACCGCCGGCACGGCCCTCACCCTCACCGGCGTCACTCTCTCCACCGGCGGCACCGCCACCGGCGCGGTCACCTTCTTTGACGCCGGCCACCCCCTCGGCACCACCTCGCTCGACGGCACTGGCACCGCCACCCTCGTAACCCCCGCCGCCACCTGGACCCCCGGCACCCACTCGCTCACCGCCTCCTACGCCGGCGACACCTTCGATTCCCCCGCCAACTCCCCCGCCTTCACCGAAACCATCACCTTCGCCAAAACCTCCGCCACCCTCGTCTCCTCCGCCAATCCCAGCCCCCAGGGCGGCCCCGTCACCCTCACCGCCGCTGTCGTCGGAACGGGCAGCACCCCCACCGGCCAGGTCCAGTTCCTCGACGGAGCCCTGACCCTCGGCACCGCCGCCCTCACCCCCCAGGGCGCCGCCACCCTCACCCTCGCCACCCTCACTCTCGGCGACCACACCCTCACCGCCGCCTATCCCGGCGACCCCTACAACAGCCCCACCCAGTCCCCCACCCTCAAGCAAACCATTAACCCCACCAACATCGCCATCACCCTCGCCTCCAGCGAAAACCCCGCCCTCTTCGCCGACTCCGTCACCCTCGAAATCACCGTCACCGGCACCGGCGCCAACCCCACCGGCACCGTCACCCTCACCGACGGCGCCACCCCCCTCATCACCAGCCCCATCGACGCCAAAGGCAACGCCACCTTCACCACCGCCTCCCTCGCCCTCGGCGCCCACTCGCTAACCGCCGCCTATTCCGGCGACACCACCCACACCCCCGCGACCTCCACCCTCCTCACCCAGCACATCCTCCAGGTCACCACCCTCACCCTTGCCGCCAGCCCCCAGCAGCAAACCGCCGGCCTCCCCATCACCTTCACCCTCGCCCTCACCGGCAAGCAGGGCCAACCCACCCCCGGCCCCATCACCATCTCGGAAGGCTCCACCATCATCGCCACCCTGGCGACGTCCGGGACATTCACCACCTCCGCCCTCCCCGTAGGCCCCCACATCTTCATCGCCACCTACCCCGGCGACACCCTAAACGCCCCCATCACCTCCACCCCGTTCCTCGCCTCCATCACCTTCGCCCAGACAACCCTAACCCTCGCCACCTCCAACAACCCCGCCGACGCCGGCTCTCCCGTCACCTTTACCGCCGCCCTCACGAGCCCCAGCCCCAACCCCACCGGCTCCATCACCTTCCGCGACGGCACCGCCCCCCTCACCACCATCCCCCTGACTTCCAACCAGGCCACCCTCACCCTAGCCACCCTCACGCCCGGCATCCACGCCATCACCGCCACGTACTCCGGCGACCCCTTCAACACCCCCACCACTTCCCCCACCCTCTCCCAGCAGATAGCCCGCAAAACCACGGTAGCCCTCACCTCCTCCGCGAACCCGTCCCTCCTCACCGACACCATCACCCTTACCCTCACAGTCGCCAACGGCACCCCCACCACCCCACCCACCGGCACCATCCGCCTCACCGATGGGTCCACCACCCTCGCCACCCTCCCCCTGACCGCCGGCGCCGCCACCTACACCATGCCCTCCCCCGCCCTGGGCCCCCACACCCTAACCGCCACCTACTCGGGCGACAACGAGAACTCCCCCGCCACCGCCCAACCCCTCCTCCAGACCGTCACCCTCCGCCCCTCCGCCACCACCTTCACCCCATCCTCCACCGCCCTTTCCGCCGGCCAGCAGCTTATCCTCATCTCGGTCGTCCAGGCCAGCGGCCCCCGCCCCCCCACGGGCACTGTCACCTTCACCGCCGGCACCCAGAACCTCGGCACCGCCGCCATCAATTCCGCCGGCATCGCCACCCTCGCACTTTCTCCCGCCCAGGCCCTCGGCCCCACCACCGCCACCTATTCCGGCGACACCCTCTACGCCACCAGCACCTCCAGTATCGTCAACATCACCGTCGGCCCACCCATCGAGTTCAACCTCACCGCCACCCCAACCGCCATCACCCTCAAGTCCGGCGACCGCACCACCATCACCCTCAACCTCACCACCGCCCCCACCTACGCCGACACCCTCGCCTTCGGCTGCGCCGGCCTCCCCGCCTACGCCACCTGCACCTTCTCTGCAAACCAGCTCCCCGTCGGCGGCGGCCTCCCCCACACCCTCACCGTCACGCTCGATACCGGCAACCCACTAGGAGCCGGCACCCAGGCAACCAACGCGACCCCAGCCTCCCCCGTAGCCTTCGCTATCTTCCCGGCGATGATCTTCCTCGCCCTCTTCCACCCCAAACGCAAGCCCCGGCCCCGCAAACTCCTCACCCTCCTCATAACCCTCGGCGTCCTCACCGCCACCCTCACCGGCTGCGGAACCCAGTTCACCCAGCGCGCCACCCCCGCCGGCTCCTACGCCTTCCAGATCGTAGCCTCCGGCGCCCACACCACCGCCACCAACACCGCCGCCATCCAGCTAGAGGTGACCAAATGACCCTCCTGAAAATCCTCACCGCAGCAAGCCTTACTAGTGGAAGCAGGGACCTTCAGGCCCCTGAATCGGGCACACCCCCACGAGGGGCTGCAGCCCCGGCCCGTCTCCTCCTCGCCTTCGCCCTTCTCCCCGTCGCCGCCCACGCCCAGGCCCACTACACCGCCATCGGCCCCGGCTCCTACATCTCCGTCGGCGTAACCGGCTCCGCCTTCCAGTCCGACTACGGCCACACCCAAATCGCCGGCGGCACCGCCTACCTTGACACCAACCTCTACCGCCGCGTAGGCGCCGAGTTCGAAGCCCGCTTCCTCCGCCTTGACCGCAACGAAACCATCCACCAGGACACCTTCCTCGCCGGCCCAAAAATCTCCACCCACGCCCGCACCTGGCGCCCCTACGCCAAGTTCCTCGCCGGCCGCGGCACCTTCACGTTCCCTTTCCACGACGCCTACGGCACCTACCTCGTCCTCGCCCCCGGCGCCGGCCTCGACTGGCGCCCCCCCCAACGCGCCGACTCCGATTACCCTTCCCGTTTCCTCATCCGCATCATCGATGTCGAGTACCAGATCTGGCCCGCCTTCACCTTCGGCCCCCTCCATCCCTACGGCATCAGCACCGGCCTCAGCTACCGCATCTTCTAGCAGGCCACCCAACTCATTCTGATATCCTGCCCTCATGCCACCCACCCCTGAAGCCATGGACAAAACCACCACCCCAGGCATCCAGATCCGCATCACCGACCCCGCTCTCCAGGCCTACGTCCAGCGTCATCCCTTCGCCACCGGCCCAGACCCCGCCATGAACGAGCGCGCCCGCAACGAAACCTCGAGCGGCATCTATTTCCGCCAGCCTGGACCCACCCGCCACACCACCCTCCTCACCCCCGGGCAAGCCACCCTACCCCCCGCCGAAGCCGCCGCCATCACCGCCATCCTGACCAAAGTCGGCATGGACGCCGCCCGCCAGCAGTACGAAACCAACGACTTCAACTGGGAAATGACCCGCGTCCCCCGCAACGCCAAAAGCGTCCTCGCCGTAGGCTGCGGCCAGGGCATCGAGCTCCTTTTCCTCCGCGCCGTCCTCCCCAACGCCCGCCTCACTGCCATCGATTACACCGACACCCTCATCCCCGGCCTCCGCGAAGCGACCTCCGTCACCATGCACGCCGGCGACATGAACCAGCTCCTCCAGGACCTAAACCCCGAGTACGACCTCATCTTCTCCAACCACACCATGGAGCACCTTTACGACCCCGACCAGACCCTCGCAACCCTCCACCGTCTGCTCCTACCCGGCGGCCACATCCTCTCCACCATGCCCATGGTCGGCCAGGCCGATAGCCCCTTCATCCAGCAAGCCCACGCCTTCCTCCACCGCAAGGCAGCCGATCCCACCGCCACCATCGCACCCGTAGACCTCGTCTACTTTGACCTCGGCCACCCCTGGAAAACCAACCCATCCGACATCGCCGCCACCCTCACCCGCGCCGGCTTCACCGACGTCGAAATCTACCAGCGCCGCGACCACCTCTCCCGCCCCGCCCACATCTCCAAACCCCAGCTCGACGCCCAGCAGAAATCAGCCACCAGCCTCCACAGCCTCCTCGTCAAACCCATGCACGCCATCGCCCGCGCCCTCGGCACCAGCGCCCCCCACCTCCTGCTCCGCATCATCTACGCTATCGAGCACCGCATCCCCTTCGGCACCAACCGCGCCATGTCAGCCCTCAACGAAGAAGCCTGCTTCCTCGCCCGCAAACCCTAACCCCCTCCACGCATGGGGTGCCCCAGGCCACGCGGTCTCATCGCGTGACCTGGGGTCGTCACCAATGCTCACCTACCCCAGAAACTCCACAACCTCCCCCAAAGCCTTCTTCCCTTCCGGCATCGGCATAGCCGGCCACACATGCGGCATCCCCCTGTAAGTCCGCAGCCGAATCCCGCTCCCACCCTTCTCCGCCAGCCGCAAAGCATCCGGGTGCAGCAGATCGTGCGTCCCCGTCAGCACCAGCATCGGCGGCAACCCGCTGACATCCCCAAACAACGGACTCACCCGCGCATCCGTCGTCGCCAGCTCACCGGCATACCAGCGCCCCGCCTCTTGCAAACCCGCAAGCCCAAGCATCGGATCCACCCTCTCCAGCCCCACCTGCCGCACATCCCCGCACGTCACATCCAGCCACGGCGAGATCAGCACCAGCCGCGTCACCTGCTGCTTTCCTGAATCCCGCAGATGTTGTGCCAGCGCCAGCGCCAACCCCGCCCCCGCGCTATCCCCTACCACCGCAAACGGCCCACCTTCCGCCATCATGCGCACGTACACTCCCTCGACAAACGCCAGCACGTCCAGGCACGTCACCTCCGGCGCCAGCGGATAAAGCGCAACCGTCACCGCCGCTCCCAAGCGCTCCACCATCGCACCCACCATGCCCCACTGCGGCTCCACGATCTCCTTCACATAGGCCCCCCCATGCAAATACAGCACCCGCAAACCCACCGGCCCACTCTTGGGTGCAACCACAAAGCTCCGCCCCCCAGGCTCCGCCACTTCTTCCACCCGAAACCGTTCCCGCAAACTTGCCGGCGGGTCCCCGCGTTCGCCACGCGTCGCCATGATCCGCTCCCGCAGTCCGTCGCCCGTCATCCACCCCGCCTTACGCCCCGACCGCCAAAGCGTCCACTTCACAATCCGCGCCCGCAAACTAACCATCCCAACCTCCAACACTCAGCCACAAGCCCAACCCTCAGCACTGACAACTGAGTTTTACTGCACCTTCCCCCGCGGCCGCATCTTCTTCAACTCCATCGCACAGGCAATCGCGTTCAAAGCTCCCAGCTTCAAATTATCCGCCGCCAGCCACAACCAGAACTTCCCCACCCCCGCCGCTCTCACCCGCACCATCACCTCTTCCTGCCCCGCCGCGCTCAGGTTTGACGGCGGATCCGACTCTTCCCCCACCACCGCCACCCCTTCCCCCGCCAGCGCACTCTCCACATCCCGCACCGAAGGCGCACCCTCGTACTCCACCAGCACAGAAGCGACATATCCATGGAACACCGGCCCCTGCACCAGCTGCAACGCCAGTTCCGGCAGCGCCGCACCCAAACCCTGATAGTGCCGCAAGATCCGAGCCTCCGCCTCTCCCAGCTTCACCTCTGCGGATTCCCCCAGCCCCGGCAGAAGGTTGAACGCCACCTGCGCGTCATACTGCTCCTTCGGCAGATCGTGAAAGCCCAGCAGATTCACCGTCTGCTGATGCAGCTCATCCATCGCCTCCCGCCCATGCTCGCTCGCCGGCTCCACCACCGTCGCCGCCATCCCCTTCACCGATCCCGCCTTGCCCAGCCGAACCCCCACCACCGCCAGCATCACCGCCGCCGGCGCCGCCGCTACCACCGTCGCCGTCTCCAGCCCCAGCCCCACTTGCCCCCCAACCCGTGCCAGCGCAGCCCGCACCACCACCCCAGGCTCGCCTTCCAGCGCATCCGTCAGATCGACCACGCTCGCACCCGCCTTCCGCGCCGCCGCCCAATGCTTTCTCGTCTCCGCCTGGCTCCCGGCAAAAAACACAAAATCCATCCGGTCGAACGACGCAGCCCCAATCTTCTGAATTACCGCAGGCTCATCCCCCGCCGCCACCACCTTCCCCTCCACTTCCTCATCGTCAAACAGCACAAAATCGCTCACCGCCAGCAGCGATTCCTGCAACTCATCACTCAGCTCCTTACCCTTCAAAGAAGCCGCCCCAACCACCCCAATCCGATACATTCCTTCAGGCATCTCTAACCCTCCACCCGCATCCGCCGCTGCCGGCCCCACGAGTAAGCCAGCCGCGCCGTCACGCCGCTCACCAGGTATCCCAGCGCAATCACAATCAGCGCATAGCGTGAAAACAACGCAATCACCATCATCAACAAAGCCGTAATCACCACCACCTGGAACGGCTGCCGCTTGCCGGAAGTCACTTCCTTCCCACTCCAGAAACGCCAGCTGCTCACCATCAGAAACCCCGCCCCCAAAATCAGCGCCAGCCACACAATCGACAACCGCGGATCATGAATCGGGCTCCCCAGCTCAAAATGAATCACGCTCGCAATCACGCCCGCACCCGCCGGAATCGGCATCCCCACAAAGAACTTGCTCCCCGGCCGGCCCGGGTTCCGCGGCTGCGGATTCACTGCAATATTGAACCGCGCCAGCCTGCAAGCCCCGCAAATCAAAAAGATAAAACACACCGCCACGCCCAGCGGCAGCACGCTTTCCTGCACCGCCGGATAAAGCCCCGGCACCAGCATCCGGAACCCCCAGATATAAGCCAGCAGCGCCGGCGCCACACCAAACGTAATCACATCCGCCAGCGAGTCCAGCTCCTTGCCAAAGTCGCTCGTCGTGTTCGTCAGCCGCGCCGCCCACCCATCCAGCCCATCCGTCGCCACCGCAAACCCAATCGCCAGCGCGGCCCGGTTGAAGTGATAATCCCCTCCATAAATCCCGTCCACGCCCTGCGTAATCGAGTAGAACCCAAGCGCAATATTGCCCGCTGTAAACAGCGACGGCAGCACATACATCCCGCGCCGCGGCCGCCGCTTCTCCGCCATCACCTCATCCATCAGTTCACCGGACCCGTACTTCCCACGCTACCCGGAACCGGCAAAACCGCCAGCACCGTGCTCCCACCCTGCACCCGCGTCCCTGTCTTCACCTTCAGCTCTGCATCCGCCGGCACCAGCACATCGCACCTTGACCCAAACTTGATCAGCCCGATCCGCTCGCCCCGCGCCACCGTGTCCCCGGCCTTCACATTACAAACGATCCGCCGAGCCAGCAGCCCCGCAATCTGCTTGAATGCCACCGTGTACCCGTCACCCTCCACCTGGATCATCGTCTGCTCATTGGTGAGCCCACTCTCCGGCTTCATCGCATTCATAAAACCACCCTCGCGATACTCCACCAGCGTCACCGTCCCCGCAATCGGCGACCGGTTCACATGCACATCAAAAACATTGAGAAAGATACTAAGCCGCAGCCGGCTTCCCAGCGTAGTTTCCACCCACTCCGCCTCCGTCACCACGCCATCGGCCGGCGAAACAATCGCCCCCGGCAAAGTCGTAATCTTGCGGTTTGGATCCCGAAAAAACCAAAGAAAAAACAACGCCAGCACCACCGGCGGAACCAGCAGCCACCACGTATGCGTCAACACCCAAAGCACACCCGCCACCACAAATAATCCAAGTCCGTACCAGATCCCGTCTTTCACCATAGTGGCCCCATTATACGTCGCACCTCAATCTCCGAAGAACCGGGTGCCCCATGATCACGAGCCGCAGGCGAGTTATCGTGGGGATACTCTCTGCCCCATCAAACCCGCCACAAATCCTCACTCCGGAAACAATTCACCTCCCCCTCCGCCACCACCCGTCTTGCCCACCACACACCGCATCACCACCGCATCATCCGCCGGCCCGGCATAATACCCCGGACGCTTCCCCACCCCCACAAACCCCAGCCCGGTATACAGCCGCACCGCCCCCGCACTCTTCGCGCGAACTTCCAGGTCTACCTCCCGCGCCCCTTCACTCACCGCCCAGCCCATCACCGCCCGGCAAAGCGCCGTCCCGAGCCCCAGCCGCCTTGCCTCCGCCCGCACCACCACACTTTCGATCTCCGCCTCCACCCCTGGTTGCTCCCCCACAGCCTTCCCTACCGCAAAACCCGCAATCGCCTCCCCCGCCCGCCCCGCACTCGCCACAAACAAACACCGCCGCACCCCCCCCCGCCCCTCCGCAAACATCCCCCTGTACTCCGCCGCCCCCCAATGCGGAGCCGTACTAGTCTCCCGCTCCAGGAACAGAATCTCCGCCAGATCCCCCTCCACCGCCCGCCTCACCGCCACCCCCGCCCCAATTGTAGAAGTCATCCGCCACCTCCAGCCGAGCCAGTCTACTCCGAACCCATGAATCCGCACCACCACCCAATTCGTAGTGGGGTGCCCCAGGCCACGCAGTCTCATCGCGTGACCTGGGGTTTCTCCCTCGCCACCCACCCTCACCCCAAAACCTTGATCTCCGCATCCGTCCGCCGCAAATAGTTCGCATCCACCGCCCCCACATCGCTCCAATCCCCCACCTCCACCCGCCGCCGAACCTCCTCCAGCATCTCCGCCCCCCCCGGCTCCCCCACTACCCGACACCCCAACACCTCCCCCACCCTCACCTCACAAGTCACCAACTCCCGCAACCCCTCCACCGTCTTCACCAAAGCCTCCGCCACCTCACCACCCCCCACAAAATACTCCCCCCGCCCCGCATCCAGCACCCCCACCCCATCCCCCGCAATCAACCCCAGCCGCGACATCCCCACCAACCCCACCCCCCCCGCTTCACAAAGCCCTTTCGCCATCGCCAACCCCACCCGCACCCCTGTAAACGACCCCGGCCCCAACACCACCCCCACCGCCTTCAGCTCCCCCACCCGCACATCCCCCATCACCCGCCGCACCGCCCCCATCAGATGCTCGCTAGTCCCACGCCCCGGCAGCCGCTCCTCCCGCACCACACCGCCCTCATCCGCCAGCGCGACGATCCCCTCCAACCCACAAGTATTCATCAGCAAATACACAGCTAATCCCCCACCAGTTCCACCAGCACCCCACCCGTGCTCGCCGGATGCACAAAGAAGTACCGATGCCCCCCCGCCCCCACCCGCACCCGATCGCTCGCCAGCCGAACCCCCGCCGCCTGCATCGCCGCGAACCGCGCATCCACCCCACTCACCCGCAGCGCCACATGGTGTAAACCCTCCCCCCGCTTCGCCACAAATCGTCCAATCGTCGAGTCCTCCACGGTAGCCTCCAGCAGCTCCACCCGACTCTCCCCCATCGGCATCATCGCCGTCTTCACCTGCTCATGCTCCACCGTCTCCTCATGCGTCACCCGCATCCCCAGCAGCTCATAAAACGCCTTCGCCTTCTCGATACTCCTAACCGCCACCCCAAGATGATCCAGCCGCAAACCTTCCAACTCAGCCGCACCCTTACGCCCCCGCAAAGCCACGAACCTCTCTACCTCCCCCAGCAGCTCCTCCACACCCATCCCCGTACTCCCCACTGTCTTCACCACCGGCACCACCCAGTCCCCATGCGCCATCGCCAGCGATTGCATCGCCACAATCTCCCGCACCACCTTCTCCGCCCCCGGCAGATCCGCCTTATTCACCACATAGATATCCGCCGCCTCCATCACCCCCGCCTTCAGACTCTGCACATCGTCCCCCATCCCCGGCACCAGCACCAGCACCGTCACATCCACCAGCCGGCTTACCTCCACCGCATCCTGCCCCACCCCCACCGTCTCCACGATCACCGTCTGCTTGCCCGCCGCTTCCATCACCCGGCAAACCGCCTCCGCCTGCTTCGTCACCCCACCCAGCGCCCCCCGCGACGCCATACTCCGGATATAAACCCCCGCATCCCCCGTAAACCCCTGCATCCGTATCCGATCCCCTAGCAGCGCCCCGCCCGTATAGGGCGAGCTCGGATCCACCGCCAGCACCCCCACACTCTCCCCCCGCGCCCGCAAGGTCCTCACCATCGCATCCGCCAGCGTGCTTTTCCCCGCCCCCGGCGCCCCCGTCAAACCAATCCGCAATCCCCGCCGCCCCAGCTCCTTGCAACCCGCCAGCAGCTCCCCCGCCCCCGCGCTCGCGTCCTCCACCATAGAGACCGCCCGCGCCAGCGCCCTCACATCCCCCGCCGCCAGCCGCTCCACCATCCCGCTCAAATCCATCCCCAAATCATACCGCCCTCCTTTAAAACCACTCGGGAAACGAGAACGAGCCAGGAAGGTTTGGGGTGCCCCAGGCCACGCGGCCCCATCGCGTGACCTGGGGTTACTCCTTCGCCCCACCCCAGCATCACACCCCGCATGACAGTCCTGGTCTTCCTCACAGCTCTCCTCGCCGGCATCGCCAACCCCTTCCAATCCGGCCTTAACGCAGAGCTCAACAAGCAACTCGGCAAGCCCATCTGGGCCGCCCTCTTCATCTACATCTCCGCCCTCGCCGCCCTGCTTCTCTTCCAGGCTTTCGCCCGCCAGCCCTTCCCGACAGACAAGATCGCCTCCGTCCCCTGGTGGGCATGGCTCGGAGGCCTGGTCAGCATTCTCTCCACCGTCATCGCCCTCACCCTTGCCCAGCGCATGGGCTCCGGCATCTTCACCGGAGCCACCCTCACCGCCTCCGTCATCACCTCCGTCCTGCTCGATCACTTCGGCCTCATCGGCTTCAAGCAACACACCGCTGGCCCCGGCCGCATCACCGGCTGCGCTCTCCTCATCGCCGGCCTCTGGCTCATCGCCCGCTTCTAGCCACCTACCGCAAAGGTCCAGCCAATCAAATCCCACCTCCACCCTTGACACCCATAGCCCACAACCAGATATCCTCGATTGCACATCGCTAGCAGCGTACCGGCGCACCCACTGGTCAGACCGCAAGCCTCGCCGCCGGAGCCAATCAAAACCCATGTCCACCGCCGCCGCCATCTCCGCCAAAGGCCTCAATCCCTCCTCCCGCACCCCCGCCGAACCCATCCGCTGGTTCGTCTGCGGCCTCCTCTTCGCCGCCACCACCATCAATTACATGGACCGCTCGGTCCTCTCGCTCATCGAGCCCCAGCTCCACAAACTCGCCTTCATGGGCTGGAACCCGGCCCTCGACGACGCCCATCAGGCCGTCTTCAACAACAACTACGGCAACATCGTCATCTGCTTTCAGATCGCGTATGGCGTCGGCCTGCTCACCGCCGGCCGCATCATCGATAAGCTCGGCACAAAGATCGGTTACGCCCTTGCCATCCTCATCTGGGCCTTCGCGTCCATGGGCCACTCGCTCGTTTACTCTGTCCTTGGCTTCTGCATCGCACGCATCGCGCTCGGTATCGGCGAATCCGGCAACTTTCCCGCAGCCATCAAAGCCACCACCGAGTGGTTTCCTTCCGAAGAACGTGCCACCGCCACCGGGCTCTTCAACTCCGGCTCCAACGTCAGCTTCTTCATCGCGCCCATCCTTGTCGCCTGGGCCACCGGCAAGTACGGCTGGCAGGCCGGCTTCATCGCCACCGGCTCCATGGGACTCATCTGGCTCGTCGTCTGGATGCTTTTCCCGTATAACCGCCTTCGCCGCGCCTCCTCCCAGACCCAGGCCAACCTCGAAGCCGACTTCGCGCAAAATTCAAGCCCCTCCGGCATCGCCACTGGTGCACTCCCCCTCGCCGCCATTCTGCGCCGCCCCGGCCTGTACGCCTTCGCCATCGCCAAAGCGCTCACTGACCCCATCTGGTGGTTCTACCTTTTCTATCTCCCCAAGTTCCTCAACGAAACCTACGGGCTCGACCTCAACCACGCCAAGTGGGAAATCATCACCGTCTACATGATCTCCTCGGTCGGCTCCATCTTCGGCGGCGCGCTCTCAGGTTGGCGCATGAAGCAGGGACATTCCGTCAACGCCGGCCGAAAATTCGCCCTCCTCCTCTGCGCCTTCCTGGTCGTCCCCATCGTCTTCGTCCCTTACCTCGGCTCACTTTCCCCGCATAACGCATGGCCCGCGACCCTCGTCATCGCACTCGCCGCCGCAGCCCACCAGGGCTGGTCAGCAAACCTTTTCTCCACCCCCACGGACATGTTCCCCTCCACTGCCGTCTCGACCGTCGTCGGCATCGGCGGTGCCGTCGGAGCGGTTGGCGGCGCGTCCTTCACCTGGATCGTCAAGCATTTCTTCTCGCTCCATCCCTTGCTCATCTTCGGCCTTGCCGCCAGCGCCTATCTCGTCTCGTTCGCCATCTTCCAGCTCCTGGTCCCCCGCCTCGGAGCCCCCCGCACCCAACCTGCATAACTCACCAGCCACCCGCTCGGATTAGTGTGGGCCTTCAGCACCCGCCACCAGGACGCATGTTCAACACGACAGCGGGCCGCTCGGATGAGCGTGGGGGCTTCAGCCCCACGAATAACCTCTATGAAATGGCTGGGGGCTTTAGCCCCGGGCCTTCCGTCGGAGCGGCAAGGCCTCGTTTGAGCCGCAGCCTCTTCAACCTGGGGTTTTGTTTTCGCAACACTCCCACCCATCGCCAACCCCATCACCCCCATGCTAGAATCCGCCTCAAAGACCGTAATCGAGGCGGCCCGAACGTGAAGCCAGACGTAAAAGAATCCGACTCCCTCCCCACCGGCCACAGCCAGCTCACCATGCAGGTCGTCGACCACGTCAAGCAGCTCGTTGCCTCCGGCGAGCTCAAGCCCGGCGACCGACTCCCGCCCGAGCGCGAGCTAGCCCGCTCCCTCAAAATCTCCCGTTCCTCCCTCCGCGCCGGCATCGGCTTCCTCTCCGCCATGGGCGTGCTCAAATCCCGCCACGGCGCCGGCACCTTCGTCTCCTCCGGCCCCCCCGCGCTCGATTCCTCCTCCCTCACCGTCCTGGGCGCCCTCCACGGCTTCCTCCCCTGGCAGATGTTTGAGGCTCGCCTCGTCATCGAGGCCAACGTAGCCTGCCTCGCCGCCGAGCGCGCCACCGGCGAGCACATCGCAGAGCTAGCCGAAGAAGTCGCCGAAATGTACGCCTCCATGGATGACCCCCAGGAGTACCTCATCCACGACGTCCGCTTCCACCGCACCATCGCCCGGGCGGCGGGCAATCCCATCCTCGGTGCCCTCATGGAAACCATCACCGCCTCCCTCTACGACAACCGCCGCATGACGGTCGACCGCGCCGTCGACCTCAAAGAGTCAGCCGAAATGCACCGCGAAATCTACCGCGCCATCCGCTCCCACAACCCAGAGGGCGCCAAGGTAGCCATGGAGCACCACCTCAACATGGCCCGCATGGCCCAGGCCTCCGAACCCGAAACCCCACCGGAAACCTCCCCCGATCCCGGCCCGCAATCCGCCCTTCTTGACCTGGAACCCACCGCCACCGCGCTCTAAAGCCCGCCACGAAGGTTGCTCACCATGGAAGCCTATATCGGACAAGTCTGTTGCTTCGCCTTCAATTACGCCCCAGCCAACTGGGCCGTCTGCAACGGAGCTCTCCTCTCCATCAACGCAAACCAGGTTCTCTTCGTACTCCTCGGCACAACCTATGGCGGTGACGGCAAGTCCACCTTCGGCCTGCCCAACATGCCCGCCGGCGCCGCCGGAGCCTACTACATCTGCACCAGTGGCGCATACCCCCAGCGCCCATAGCGCCGCCCGCACACAGCCCACCCCGCTGCTAAACTGGTGCGATACACCATGCCAGACAAGCAGCCAGAGCCGTTCTACCTCACCACCCCCATCTACTACGTCAACGCCCGCCCTCACATCGGCCACGCCTACACCACCATCGTCGCCGACGTCCTCGCCCGCCGCGCCCGTTCCCAGAGCCGTCCCACCTTCTTCCTCACCGGCACAGACGAGCACGGCCAGAAAATCGAGCGCAGCGCCGCCGCCGCCGGCATCCCCCCCCAGCAGTTCACCGACGAAGTTTCCGCCGCCTTCTCCACCCTCTGGCGCCGCATGGGCATCACCCACGACGCCTTCATCCGCACCACCGACCCCGCCCACCAGCGCGGCGTCCAGCATCTCTTCCGCACCCTCTACGACAACGGCCAGATCTACCTCTCCTCCTACACCGGCCAATACAGCATCGGCGAAGAGATGTTCATCGAGGGCCCCCCCGGCACCATAGGCCCCGACGGCAAACCCACCGAAACCGTCACCGAAGAAAACTTCTTCTTCCGCCTCTCCGAATACCAGCTCCCCCTCCTCAACCTCATCGAAAGCAACGAACTAAAAATCACCCCCGACTCCCGCCGCAACGAAGTCCTAAGCTTCCTCCGCGGCAACCCCACCCAACCCGGGCAAGAAGCCGTGGGTGCCCCAGGCCACGCGGCTTCATCGCGTGACCTGGGGAGTCAAGCCCACACCGCCCTCGGCGCCCCCTACCTCCCCGGAGCCCTCAAAGACCTCTCCATCTCCCGCAGCTCCTTCACCTGGGGCATCCCCGTCCCCCCCGACATCCAACAAGCCGCCGGAGCCAAAGAAAACCACATCATCTACGTCTGGCTCGACGCCCTCGCCAACTACATCACCGCCCTGGGCTACGGCTCCTCAGACACCACCCTCTTCGAAAAATTCTGGCCCGCCGACCTCCACCTAGTAGGCAAGGAAATCATCCGATTCCACTGCGTCTACTGGCCTGCCTTCCTCCTCGCCGCCAACCTCCCGCTCCCCAAAGCCATCACCGCCCACGGCTGGCTCCTCTTCGAAGACAGCAAGATGAGCAAGTCAAAGGGCAACATAGTCCGCACCGAAACCATCCTTGACGCCTTCGGCCAACTCTGCCCCCCACCCCCACCCACTACTACTGAACAAACGGTACTTGGGATTCGCAGCGGGCTTCAGCCCGCTGAATCAAGCTCTGAAAAGAAGGGGGCTTTAGCCCCGGGCTCTCCCCTCCCCGCCACGAATCCGGGTGCCCCAGGTCTCGCTTCTGAGACCTGGGCCTCTCCCCAGCCACAACCTCCCACCCCCAACTCGGACGCTTCGCATAAGGACGACGCCTCAGATCATGCAGGCGCCTTGCTTAAGGGCACGGCTTCAGCCGTGCCACAAACTCTTCCCGCCCAGCCCGGGGCTTCAGCCCCTGAGGTACGTTCGCCCGAACCCACCCCCCAAGACCGCGACCTCTTCGCCGCCGACATCCTCCGCTACTTCCTCCTCCGCGAAATCCCCTTCGGCCAGGACGGCTCTTTCACCTTCGAAGCCCTCATCACCCGCTACAACGCCGACCTAGCCAACGGCTACGGCAACCTAGTCTCCCGCACCCTCAACCTGATCCAACAGAATTTTGCTGGAATCATCCCTTATGAGTTTTACGAAGTCATTGATCCCACTTCGCACAAACTCGCTCTCGCAAGAGGCATCGGTGAGGTAGCTAAGAAACAAAGGGAACAGTTTGTAGGCGGAAGCCCCGGAGACACTAGGGAAAGCTACTTAGCCTTCATCCTCAAACTGTCTACAGAAAACACTTTCGACACATATCTTTTCAACGTCTTCTCCCTCGTTCAGAAAACCGATCAGCTATTTGCGCTCACTACTCCATGGGTATTAGCGAAGGAGAAGACCGATCCCACCATCTCCTCCTGTTTGTCTTTGGTCCTCTACACCGCCGCCGAATCCATCCGCATCATCACCGCCCTCCTCCACCCCATCCTCCCCCACGCCACCGCCAACGTCTGGCGCCAGCTAGGCCTCGGCGACATTGAAAAAGCCGATCTAACCAACCTCACCTGGGGAGGCCTCCAACCCGGCACAAAACTAGGCCCTCTCTCCCCCATCTTCCCCCGCGCCGACAAGAAACTAGCAGAGGTCATGACCCAAATGGAACAGGAAAAAAACGCCCCCACCCACGCCAACGCCGCCCACGACACCACCTCCACAGAAAACACCGAGTTCGCAGAAACCCCCATAGCCAGCAAACCCCCACTCTCCAAGCTGGTAGACGAAACCACAGGCCGCCCCGCCGCCCACGTAGCCTCCTTCGACCCCGCCGCCGGCCCCCGCACCTCGCACCTCCCCGAGCCCAATCCCGGCGCCCAGGTCGCCGCCTCCGCCGCCATCACCACCGAGCGCCCCGCCACCCCCTCGCACACCGAAGCCCCCGCCTCCGGCATCTTCGCCGGCGAGCCAGCCGACGCCTCCCCCCAGATCACCATCGACGACTTCGCCAAGATCGAGCTCCGCGTAGCCCAGATCCTCGTCTGCGAGCGCATCCCCAAAGCCGACAAGCTCCTCCGCCTGGAAGTAGACCTCGGCTACGAAAAACGCCAGATCCTCTCCGGCATCGCCGAGTGGTACACCCCCGAGGACCTCATCGGCCGTCGCATCGTCGTCATCACCAACCTAGCCCCCCGCAAAATGCGCGGCCTCGAATCCCACGGCATGCTCCTGGCCGCAAGCTCAGAGGGCGGCCGCCCCGCCCTCACCACCTTCCTCGATACTGACCAACTCCCCCTCGGCTCCCGCCTAAAATAGCCCTTCGCCACGTCGCCGCACACCCCCGCGCCGCCGCGTTCGCCTTAGGGTTTGCCTTTCGCCAAGGACCACCAATGCTAATCGATTCCCACGCCCACCTCGACTTCTACGAAGACCCCCTCCCCATCCTCGCCCGCGCCCAGACCGCCGGCGTCACCCAGATCCTCGCCATCGGCATAGGCGACGGCCCCGCCACCATGCACCGAGCCCTCGCCCTGGCCAACCAGCACCCCCAGGTCTACGCCTCAGCCGGCATCCACCCCCAGGAAGCCCATCAAGCCACCCCCGAATCCCTCGCAGCCCTAACCACCCTCGCACAACACCCCCGCTGCATAGCCATCGGCGAGATCGGCCTCGACTACTACCACCTCGATAACCCCGGCATCGAAACCCAACAAGCCGCCTTCATCGCCCAGCTAGCCATCGCCGCCGCCGCCCGCAAACCCATCCTCATCCATTGCCGCACCTCCGCCCTCGCCACCCCCGCCGCCAAACAAAAATACGGCCCCGCCGACGCCATGGCCGACCTCCTCCGCCTCATCGCCCAACATTGGACCCCCACCGGTCTCCCTGGCGTCATGCACTGCTTCTCCGGCACGCCCGATGAAGCCAAAGCCTGCCTCGCCGCAAACTTCTACCTCTCCTTCGCCGGCAACCTCACCTACCCCAAGTCCCTCGCCATCCAGCAAGCCGCCACCGAAGCCCCCGCCGACCGCATCCTCGTAGAAACCGACTCCCCCTTCCTCACCCCCATCCCTCTCCGCGGCCAGCAGAACGAGCCCGCCAACACCACCCACACCGCCGCCTTCCTCGCCCAGCTCCGCAACACAACCCCCGAAGCCATAGCCCAGCAAACCACGCAAAACTTCCACACACTTTTCCCCCAAACCCAGTCCTGATCCGCGTTCCTCCGCGGTCATCCGCGGTCGATCTTCCCTTTCCGGCATAATAGAGAACGACAAGAGGAATCCATGCCAGCCGACAGCAGCTTCGACGTAGTCTCCAAAGTAGAAATCCAGGAAGTTAAAAACGCCATCGACCAGGCCACCAAAGAGGTCAACGCCCGTTTCGACCTCAAGAACTCCAAGTCCAAAATCGAGCTCGAAAAAGAGGAAGCCATCCTCCTCGCCTCCTCTGACGAAATGGCTCTCGCCGCCGTCAAGGAGATCCTCTCCCAGAAGTTGGTCAAGCGCGGCATCTCGCTCAAAAATCTCGAGTACGAAAAGCTCGAGCAGGCCGCCGGCCAGTCAGTCCGCCAGAAAGTCCTGCTCAAGCAGGGCATCGCCTCGGACAACGCCAAGAAAATCGTAGCCGCCATCAAGGACGGCAAGTTCAAAGCCCAGGCCAGCATCCAGGGTGAAACCGTCCGCGTCGTTTCCAAGGACAAAGACACCCTCCAGCAGATCATGGCCAAGCTCCGCGGCGGCGACTTTGGCGTCGAACTCCAGTTCACCAACTTCCGCACCAACTAACCGCAGCCTCATCAACAACCCAGAATCCGCTCCATCCCGCCTGATACTCTAACCAAGAGTGAACGCCCCCTCCATCGCGACAGCCGACCAGGTCACCGACCTCGTCCGTGAAGACCTCGCCGCCATCGAGCGTGAGTTCACCCACCAGTCCGCCTCCCCCGTAGCCGTCGTCACCGACATCGCCAACTACCTCATCGCCGGCGGCGGCAAGCGCATCCGCCCTCTGCTTCTGCTCCTGTCCTCCTCCGCCCTCGGCTCCACCTCCCCCGCCCGCATCCGTCTCGGCGCCGTCGTCGAAATGCTCCACACCGCCACCCTCGTCCATGACGACATCATCGACGAAGCCGAAACCCGCCGCGGCCGACCCTCTTCCAACACCACCTGGGGCGCCTCCAAGTGCGTCCTCGCCGGCGACTGGCTCTACATGCAGTCCTTCTCCACCGCCCTCGCCGAGCGCAATTTCCGCATCCTCGACCTCCTCATCTCGCTCACCCAGCAAATGGTTGAAGGCGAGCTCCTCCAGATGGAAAAGCTCGGCCACCTCATCAATGAGGAGGAGTATTTCGACCTCATCTTCCGCAAAACCGCCTGCCTCTTCAAAGTCTCCATGCAGCTAGGCGCAGCCATTGCAGATTCCAGCGAAGCGCCTCAATACGACCGCGAACTAGGCGAATACGGCCGCAATCTAGGCCTCGCCTTCCAGATCGTTGACGACGTCCTCGACCTCACCGCAGAAGAAGACGTCCTCGGCAAACCCGTCGCCTCGGACCTTCGCGAAGGCAAAGCCACCCTCGCCGTCATCCACGCGCTCGAGCGCGGCACCGGTGCCGACCGCGAAGCCATCCGCACCGTACTCGCCGACCGCAGTTTCCGCCGCGTCCCCCACGCCCAGATCCTTGAAATCCTCCATCGCCACGGCTCTCTCGCCTACGCCATGGACACCGCCTGCGCCTACGCCGAAGCCGCCCGCCTCTCCATCGCCGACCTCCCCACCACCGACGCCAAACGAGCCCTCCTCTGGGTCCCCGGCTTCGTCACCTCCAGAGACCGCTAGCCCTTTTGTCATCTACTTTTGTGTCATTCCCAAGGGAATGAGCGTTGCTTCTGCCCACTGCTTCTTCTTTTTTTGTCATCCCGTAGGGATCTGCGTTTGCTGTTGTCGTTATTTGTTCTCGCCTTTCTGTTTGTCACTCCCGAAGGGAATCTGCTTCTGCACTCGATCAAACCGCCACAAACTCCGTCGCTCAACCTCATCCACGGTTACCCCCACCTGATAAAATCCTCCTCATGAGCGATACAACCCCAGAATCCCTCATCGACCCCTCCCCCGCAAAATCCCGCATCTTCTTCGCCATCACCTTCCTCTACCTCCTCCTCATCGCCTTCGAAATCACCCGCGAGCAAGCCTGGTACCGCCTCCTCGACGCCACCCTCCTCCTCCTCTGCCTCATAGCCCTCACCCAATACACCACCCGAGTCTTTTTCCCCGCCATCGCCGCCCGCCGCACCCAGGCCGTCACCGACCGAACCCGCACAATCCTCACCCGCACCATCATGGCCCTGGTCCTCCTCGGCTTGGCTGCCATCATCCTGCAGCTCCTCTTCCAGCACGGCCCCCATGCCGCCAACCCCTCCCGCTTCTACGTCCCCATGTTCCTCCTCCCCACCGCTATCAACGACTTCCTCGGCAACCCCGACCCCACCCCCGCACCTCCACCCTCCATCACCTTCCCCAACGCCGCCCCCCTCCACTCCACCCACTGGGGCGACTACACCTAACCCGGGTGCCCCATGATCAACCGAGCGAAGCAAGGTTTATCGCGGGGTCACTCACTCGAACTCCCCCGCAACCCCCGAAGCCCCCTAGCAACCCCGTAAGCCACCACCCCACACCCCGCCACCCCCAGCGCGAACCAAACCGCCGGCACCCTCCCCACCGTCTCCCCCCTCGACACCCAAAGCGCATAAACCACCAGCAGCGTAGGCCCCACCCCATACAGCACCGCCGCCCAGGTCCCCCCCGGCAGCCGAAAGGGCCGAGCCAGCCCCGGCTCCTTCACCCTTAGCACCACCAGCGCCGCAAACTCCAGCACCACGCTCATCCCCCACAGCACCAGGTCGATCGTGATCAGTCGTTCGAACGTCAGCCCCAGCGCCAGCGCCCACCCCGTCGCGCATGCGATCAACGCCACCCACGGCACACCATTCTGCAGCCGTTTTGCAAACACCTTCGGCAGCAAACCATCCTCCGCCAGCGCATACGGCAGCCGCGTATAGCTCAACGTCAGCGCATTGAAGCTGCCGAAATTATCCAGCGCCCCCGTCATCACGATCACCAGCGCCAGCACCGGCCCACCCACCGTCCGCGCCGCATCCACCCACGCCCCCGTAGAAAACTGGTCCGCTGAAATCCCCGCAAACCACACCGCCGCCACCGGCAAAACATAAGTCGCCATCGTCATCAAAGCCGCCAGCACCATCACCTTCGGGTACGTCCTTTGCGGATCCTCCACCTCCCCCGCCACCGTCGAAGCGTTATCCCAACCCATGTAATTCCACATCGCCACCGTAATCGCCCCACCAAAATCACTCCCAGCATGACCCCCCAGCGCCGCATGGCCCCCACGCAACCCCATCCAAACCGCAGCCAACACCAAAGCCACGAACGGCCCCAGCCCCACCACCCACATCACCACGCTCCCCTCGCCCACACTCTTCGCCCCCCGCAGATTCCACACAGTCGCCAGCACCACCACCGCCAGCTTCAACCCCAAGCCACGATGCCCTTCCACCAGCACCGGTGCCAGCCGCCCCAGGTACGTCACAAACAGCGTCGGATAGATCGCCATGTCGAACACGCTCGCCGCCAGCGAAAGCCAAGCCTCCTGAAATCCCCAGAACGGCCCCATCGCCCGCCGCACCCAAGCATAAAACCCACCCTCCTCCGGCACCGCCGCGGCCAGCTCCCCAATCATCAGCGCCGTCGGCAGACTCCACACAAACGGCAGCACCACCAGGATCCCCAGTGCCCACCCATACCCCACCTTCCCGATAATGTCCTCCAGTCCATAAGGACCGCCCGACACCATAAAGTAGGTCGCCGCCAGCAGCGGCAGCAGCCGCATCTTGCCCGTCTTCACCCGCATCCCACCTCCCTCCGGTGCCGTAACCTACACCCGAAAGTTGCATTGCATCTCTACTCCAACCTTATAACCTCAAGGAGCACCAGTCTTTTGGAGCGTCGCGCGATGACCCCTTCACCCGTAGCCCTGCTCGATCGCAATCACCTCTCCGTTCGCCGCACGGATACCCCGGACGGTTCCCCCGCCACTCCTCCGTCCAGGCCCCCCACCCACGCCGGCCTCCTCCGCATCGGCGTTCTCACCTACATCTGTGCCCTCCTCCTCATCGCCGCGTTCTCCATCGCCTTCCACTTCATCACAGACAACATCGTCAACCGGCAAAACGATACCGCCCGCATCGTCAACATCTCCGGCCGCCAGCGCATGCTCTCCCAGCGCATTGCCCGCCTCGCCCTCGAGCGCGCCGCCCACACCACCTTCCGCCCCGACCCCGACACCCAGGCCGACCTCCTCGCCGCCATCGACCTTATGCAGTCCTCTCACCAAAAGCTCCTCTACGGCTCACCCGCCGATCGCATCGACCCGCCCGCGTCCCCCAGCATTGCCGCCGTCTACACCTCCCCACCCTACCTGCTTAACACCCGCCTCAATGATTTCCTCGCCCACGCCCGCGCCTTCGCCATCCGCCCCGCCTCCGCCCTCACCGTCCAGGACCCCGACCTCACCGCCATCGAAGCCGCTGCCCAGGAGCCTCTTCTCACCGCCCTCGACGCCGCCGTCGCCGCCAACCAGGCCACCAGCGAGGCCGCCATCTCCCACCTCCGCCGCGTCCTCCGCAACCTCACCATCCTCATGCTCCTCATCCTCCTCGCGGAGGCCCTCTTCCTCTACCGCCCCCTCTTCCGCCGCCTCCGCCACGCCCACGCCGAGCTCGTCACCCTCGGCCGCACCGACCCCCTCACCGGCTGCCTCAACCGCCGCGCCTTCACCCAGGAAGCCGCCGCCATCCTCTCCGAGGCGCAAGCCGAAGGCCAGTCGATCGCCATCCTCATGATCGATATCGATCACTTCAAATCCATCAACGACCGTTTCGGCCACCCCGCCGGCGACAAAGCCATCCACGAAGTCGTCCTCACCATTCTCCGCAACACCCGTGCCGGCAATCTCCTCTGCCGCATGGGCGGTGAAGAGTTCGCCATCCTCCTCCGCGGCACCACTCTCTTGGGCGCCCGCACCGCCGCCGACAACCTCCGCGTCGCCGTCGCCGCAAAACCCATCCACCTTGAAGGCCATAATCTCTCCACCGACGTCTCCATCACCGTCAGCATCGGCATCACCCTCCTCGACCGCGCCGATCACTCCATCTTCACCCTCCTCGCCCGCGCCGACAAAGCCCTCTACGCTGCCAAGCAAAACGGCCGCAACCGCATCGAAGCCGACGTCTACGCCCCACCCGCCCCCGTCCGCCAGTTCCCCACCCGCGCCTGAATTGATCGCAACGCATTTGGGATTTGCGTGGGCTCTAGGTTGGCTGACGAATCATTCGTGCGGTGTTTTTGCTTCTGAGATAGGTCCGGGCTTTAGCCCGGACATTAAATTCACCGAAGAATCGGGCTTCAGCCCCTGGGATTTGTTCTCTTTTCCGCTCCGTCAACTCCCAACGATACGTAAGACTCTCCCTTGTGCCGGGCCGTTCGGCCGAGTCCAATCCAATCACCCAACACCACAACCCTGCGATAATCACCTCATGGCCGCCTCCCTCGGAACTCTTCAAGACCACCTCGACGCCATCACCGCCCGCACCCGCGCCCTCGTCCAGCCAGACCGCCTCGCCATCTCCGAGTCCGCCACCGCGGCCCTCTTCGCCTCCGGAATCGAAGACCGCATCCTCCCCGTCGGCGCCACAGCCCCCACCTTCACCCTCAAAGACACCCACGGCAAACCCCAGAGCTCCGCCGACCTCCTCGCCCTCGGCCCCCTCGTCCTCAAATTCTTCCGCGGCCGCTGGGACCCCTACTGCGTCACCGAGCTCGAGCTCTGGCGCGACCTCTACCCCATCCTCCGCACCCGCGGCGCCTTCCTCCTCGCCATCTCCCCCCAGACCCCCCGTCAGAACGACTTCACCGTCCAGCAGCACCTACTCCCCTTCCCCCTCCTCTCCGACCCCGCCTGCACCGTAGCCGCCCAGTTCGGCCTCGCACACACCATCCCCCCCGCCGCCCGCAACTACTACCGTTCCATCCTCGTCAACATCCCCTTCGCCAACTCCGGCCTCACCTACGACACCGCCCCCGACACCGCCTGGACCCTCCCCCTCCCAGCCCTCTACTTAATCGACCGCACCAACAAAGTAGTCTTCGCCCAAGCCCACGCCGACTCCCGCGTCCGCCCCGAACCCACCGACCTACTCCCCCTCCTCTAACCAAAGCGGAGAAAAGTATGGGGTGCCCCAGGCCACGCGGTAGTATCGCGTGACCTGGGGTCACTTAGTATCTGACAAATCCCACAAGTCGCGCTTTTCGGTGGAAGCGGGGGGCTTCAGCCCCCGAAACGCAGGCAGAACAGACGTTGGGCTTTAGCCCCGGGTCTTTCGTTGGGAGTGTCAAAGGGTGCAAGAGGAGTCCGCAGAGACGACCGACTCCGTTCCCCCTACCGCCCCGCCCGATACCGCCCAATCAAAGCATTCGTACTAGAATCATGCCCCAACGTCCCCGACCCTTCCAACTCCCCCAGGATCTTCGTAGCCAGCACCTTCCCCAGCTCCACCCCCCACTGGTCAAACGAGTCGATCCCCCAGACCGCCCCCTGCGTAAACACCGAGTGCTCATACAAAGCCACCAGCGACCCCAGCACCCGCGGCGTCAGCACCTCGCACAAAATCACATTACTCGGCCGATTGCCCTCAAACACCTTGTGCGCCACCAGCTCCTCCGCCACCCCCTCGGCCCTCACCTGCTCGGCCGTCTTGCCGAAAGCCAACGCCTCTGCCTGCGCAAAAACATTCGCCATCAGCATGTCATGGTGCCGCCCCAGCGGGTTCAGGCTCTTCATAAACCCGATAAAGTCACAAGGGATCAGCCGCGTTCCTTGGTGAATCAGCTGATAAAACGAGTGCTGCCCATTCGTCCCCGGCTCCCCCCAGTACACCGGCCCCGTCTCGTAAGTCACATGCGTCCCGTCCAGCGTCACATGCTTCCCATTACTCTCCATCGTCAACTGCTGCAGATAAGCCGGAAACCGCTTCAGATACTGCTCATAAGGCAGCACCGCCATCGTCTGCGCATCGAAGAAATCCGTATACCAGACCGTCATCAACCCCATCAGCACCGGCAGATTCTCAGCCAGCGGAGCCGTCCGAAAATGCTCATCCATCGCATGAAATCCATCTAGCATCTCGTTGAAAGCATTGGGTCCGATCGCAATCATCGTCGATAACCCAATCGCCGAATCCATCGAGTACCGCCCCCCCACCCAATCCCAGAACCCAAACATATTCGCCGTATCGATCCCGAACTTCCTCACCTCTTTCTCATTCGTAGAGATCGCCACAAAATGCTTGGCAACTCCCTTCTCATCGCCGCCGGAACTCAAAAACCAGTCCTTCGCCGAATGCGCATTCGTCATCGTTTCCTGGGTCGTAAATGTCTTTGAAGCCACCAGAAAAATCGTCTCCGCCGCATCCAGATCCCGCACCGCCTCCATAAAATCCGTCCCATCCACATTGCTCACAAACCGCATCGTCAACCCGCGGTCCGAGTAATGCCGCAACGCCTCATAAGCCATCACGGGCCCCAGATCGCTCCCCCCAATCCCGATATTCACCACATTCCGTATCCGCTTCCCCGTATACCCCACCCACGCGCCACTCCGCACCTTTTCCGCAAACGCCCCCATCTTCTCCAGCACCTCATGCACCTCCGGCACCACATCCACCCCATCCACCAGAATCTTCTCCCCCACCGGAGCCCGCAGCGCCACATGCAGCACCGCCCGGCCCTCCGTCACGTTGATCTTCTCCCCTGCGAACATCGCATCCCGCTTCGCCGCCAGCCCCGCTTCCTCCGCCACCTTTACCAGCAGCTCCAGCGTCTCCCCCGTCACCCTGTTCTTCGAGTAATCCAGAAAGACCCCGCAAGCCTCCGCCGTCATCTTTGTCCCACGCCCCGCATCCGCCGCGAACATCTCCTTCAGCGTCGTCCCCCGCACCGCGTCCGCATGCGCCCCAAGCGCCTTCCAACTCGTCATCTCGCCCAAGCCCTTAGCCATCTGAAAGTCTCCTCAGTCGATTGTAAGTCGACCCGCCCCCCAAGTAACCTCCGCCCCTTCGACAATCGTTGTGCGTTTACCGTATACTCAGTCCGTCTATCGCACATCACGCGGACATTCTGCCAGGAGATCACAAATGGCCCCCCTCGCACCCTCCACCCCCCTCTCCACCACGACGCCGGCCACCCCACCCCGCGAGCCCAAGCCGACCCCCGCCTCCACCCTTGACGTCTACCAGGGCGACCCCAATTTCATGACCTCCCTCGCCCGCGGTCTCATCGTCATCCAGGCCTTCACCCAGCAAAACCCCCAGATGACCATCTCCCAGCTTTCGGTCCGCACCGGCCTTTCCCGCGCCGCCGTCCGCCGCTGCCTCTACACCCTCACCAAGCTCGGCTTTGCCGGCGCGGAAGACGGCCAGCGCTACGCCCTCCGCCCCCGCATGCTGTCCCTATCCCACACCTACACCACCTCGTCGGCTCTCTCCACCGCCGCCCAGCCCATCCTCGAGCGCATGTCCGCCACCTTCAAGGAGTCCTTCTCGGTCGCCACTCTAGACGGCGATGAAATCGTCTACATCGCCCGCACCGTCGTCCCCTCCCGCGTCATGGCTGTCGACCTCCACATCGGCTCCCGCCTCCCCGCCTATTGCACCTCCATGGGCCGCGTCCTGCTCGCCTATCTCCCGCCCGAGCAGATCGAGCAGTACCTCGCCCGCGTCGAGCTCACCCCGCACACCACCCGCACCGTCACCTCCGCTGAAAAGCTTCGCCTCTCCCTTCGCACCGTCCGCCGGCTCGGCTACGCACTCGTCGATCAGGAGCTCGAGGTCGGTCTCCGCTCTCTCGCCGTCCCCGTCCACGCCCCCAACGGCCGCGTCGTCGCCACCGTCAACCTCTCCGGCAACGCCCCACGCATGCCCGTCTTCGACATGCAATCCCACTTCCTCGCCCCGCTCCGCAACGCCGCCAGCGAGCTAGGAGCCTACCTCCGCTAACCCTTTTCGTCATTCCCTTTTTTTCATTCCCGAAGGGAATCTGCGTTTGCTCTTGCGGCTGCCAGTTCCACCCACGCACCGCGTCCCTCCCAGCCCCCGGCGAAATCAATCCCCCCATCCCTGCACCAACTTCGTTACAATCAGGTGTCGCCCCGTAAACGCTTCCGCCGCACACACGTCCTAACAAAAAAGAAGTCTTGAAGACTGTCCCACTTTGCTCTATCTCCTCCCTGCACAGGATCACCTCGCACCCGGTCAACCCCGAAAGGATTTTCTCTGCGGATGAGTCTCAGCACCCTGATCCCCGAAGCCCCAGCCGCCGCCAGCCTCCAGCGCCGCATCGACCTCGCCGTCGTCCTCCCCACCTACAACGAGCGCGGCAACGTCCCAGAGCTCATCGCACGCCTCGAAGAAACCCTCCAGGGCATCCCCTATGAGCTCGTCTTCGTCGACGACGACTCCCCCGACGGCACCGCCGAGCTCCTCCGCGACTACGCCCGCCGCGACATCCGCATCCGCCTCATCCACCGCATCGGCCGCCGCGGCCTCTCCTCCGCCTGCATTGAGGGCGTCCTCGCCACCACCGCCAACTACATCGCCATCATGGACGCTGACATGCAGCATGATGAAGCCATCCTCCCCCGCATGCTCGCCACCCTCCGCCAGCAATCGCTTGACGTCGTAGTCGGCACCCGCAACGCCGAGGGCGGCTCCATGGGCCAGTTCACCCGCTCCCGCGTCCTGCTCAGCCGCCTCGGCCAGAAGGTCTCCTGCACCGTCTGCCGCTGCGAAATCACCGACCCCATGAGCGGCTACTTCCTCTTCACCCGTTCTTATTTCCAGGAGGTCGTCCACCATCTCCACGGCGGCGGCTTCAAAATTCTCGTCGACATGCTCTCCTGTTCCGACCAGCTAGGCCGCCCCGTCCGCCTCGCCGAAGTCGGCTACACCTTCCGCGCCCGCCGCCACGGCGACTCCAAGCTCGACGTCAACACCGCCGTCGAATACCTCTTCCTCATCCTTGACAAGCTCACCGTCAAACTCACAGACCGCATCCTTCCCGCCCGTTTCACCGCCTTCGCCCTCGTCGGAGCCGCCGGCGTCGCAACCCATCTCGCCGTCCTGGCCACCCTTGTCCTAGGCCTCCACTGGCATTTCCTCGCCGCCCAGATCGCCGCCACCTACGTCGCCATGACGGAAAACTTCTTCCTCAATAACCTCGTCACCTGGCACGACCGCACCCTCCGCGGCACCCGCCTCGTCTCCGGCCTGGCCAGCTTCTGGGTCGCCTGTTCCTTCGGCGCCTGGGCCAACGTCATCTTCGCCCGCACCCTCCTCCAGTCCGGCGCTCGCTGGTACCTCGCCGGCATCGCCGGCATTATCCTCAGCTCGGTTTGGAACTACAGCATCTCCAACCTCTTCACCTGGCAGACCCCCCGCCCCACCCCCCAGCCCCACCCCGAGCTGGAAGCCACCACCTACCAATCCGACCTAACCAATTAACCCAGAAAAGCCTTCCAAACCCAAAGCATGGGGTGCCCCAGGCCACTGACAGTCCCATCGTCAGTGACCTGGGGTTTTTACGCCGACCGGGGTGCCCCATGATCACCGCAGCCTCATCGCGGTATTGTGGGGTTACTCCCCCGCCCACCCCCTACTGCGCCAGAATCGAACTCAAAGGCGTAGCCGCCGTCTGCATTCCATACCCAATCCCATTCGGATGGTAATTATCGTTCGAGTAGATCTCCGGCAACATGAAGTCCGGGTGCGCCGGATACAAAATCGCCTTATCGTAATCCGCGATCGCCACCACGCCCGGCAGCGACGCCCCCACCGTCTTGATCCAGACATTCACCAGGTTCCGATTCGTCGAACCCGTATTCTCAGGCCCAGGATTGATATCCCCCTGCCACGGATTCGCAGTCGACGGCAGCAAACTCGCATCCGACGTCGTGCAATATTCCGCCGGAGGAATCGTAGCCAGAATCACCCGTACCCCAACCGCCTGCGCCTGCGCCACCATGTTCGCCAGTGACGCCTCCACATTCGCAGCCGACACGCAATCATTCCGCAAATCCACGCCGCCAAAATAGATCACCACCGCCTTGATCCCAGCCTGCGTTAGCACATCGCGGTTCATCCGGTCCACCCCAGCCTCCGACGTCCCGGCCTTCGTCCGCGAGTCCTCGCCCGCCGGGTCCCCGATCGTCCCGGCATTCATCACCCCCAACCGATACCCAGCCGTGATCAAATCCCGCGCCAGCCAGTCAGACGGCCGGTCGTAATCCTGCCCATTCACCGGCAAATTCGCCGTCGGATAGATATTCCCCGTCCCCAGGTTCGAGTTATGCCCATCCACCGACGAACTCCCGAACACCGCCACCGTCCCCTGGTAGCTCCCATAAACATCCATCCCGCTCAGCAGATACCACTCCGTCACCGTAGTCGCCAGCGATGCCCCCGACGTATCCCCCGTCATATCCCCCGCACCCGCCGCGCTCATAAAGTTGATATTTACCTGCGAGTCATGCTGCGTCAGCGGCCCAAACGTCCCCTTCACGTACATCGAAACGGCCATCCGCTCGCCGTATTTATAGGTGATGCTCAGATTGTCCGAGACCACATTCCCACCCGCCGGGATCGTCACCGACGTCGCCCCGCCAAACGTCACCGGCACGTTCCGCGTCGTATCGATCGCTGCACTGTCATTCGCCGCCACAGCCAGCCGCGCCGCGCCAATCGTCACCGGAGCCGTCCCATAATAATTCGAAAAATGCAGCCGTTCCTGCGTCCCATCGATCGTCGGCACAAAAATGAACCGGAACGTCTGCTCGCTGCCACCCGGGTTTGTGGGTGTCGCAAGAGCGTTCTCCGGCGGCGCCCCCCACGACACCACCCACTGCGTCGTACTCGCCGGACCCGCCGGCGTCCCCGGCGTAGGAACCGGGATCGTCCCGTAAGCGACAGGCATCGTGCTATCAGTGCAACTGGTCAGAGCCAGAACCGGGAGAACAGCCAGTAGACAAAGCGAGCGCAACAGCGACCTGGGAGACATGGACATAGCATCTATGACGCTTGATGCAAACGAAAAGTTCATAGACTAGCCCGGCAAATCTGTAAAAAATCATCCCCCTACTTCGGCGGTTGAGGCAGAACATAAAACGGCACTGCCTGCGCCTCCCGGTGATACCCCAGACCATCCGGATGGTAGTTATCTCCGGAATTATATTGACTCTGCAGAAAGCTCACCCGCGCCGGATCGGCCAGCGCCGCCTCAAAATCCGCCACCTGCACAACGCCCGGCAAATTCCGCCCCACCGTCCGTATCCAGGCATTGAACGCCAGCCGCTGCAACTCGCCCCCGTTCGCCGGCCCCGGTATTACACCGCCCGCATAAGGATCATCCGGCAGTGAAGGAGAAGGTCCGTAATTCGCCTGCCCAGGGGTCGTACAAAACGCTGAAGGAGGAATCGTCGCCAGCATCACCGGCAGCTTCGCCGCGTGTGCCGTCGCCACCATCTGCATCGTCGCCTGCTCAATCTCCGGCGCCGATTTGCAATCCGCGGATCGTATATCGATTGACCCAAAATACGTAATCATCCCAATCAGGTTCGGCAGCGTCAGCACATCATGCCCTATCCGCTGGTTCGCATTCTGAATATGCAGCGTCTGGTTCTCCACATCATTCGTCACCGTATCGCCGCTGATCCCCAGGTTCACCACGCCAATCCGGTACCCGGCCCGGTTCAAACGCTTCGCAATCCAGTCCGAAAGCCGACTGTCATGCTGATGCGGCAAGGGCACATTTTGTCCGGGGTACGTATGCGTATCGCTGTAATTGGAATGGTTCCCATCCGTCGTAGAACTCCCAAACAGCGCCAGCGTCCCATCATATTGCCCGTAAACGTCCACCCCGTTGATCAGCAGCCATTCACCCATCGTCTGCGTAAATTGCGTCCCGTCCGTGTTCGCCGTCACGTCGCCGGCCCCGTCCGCCGTAGTCCAGTTCTTGATAAACAGTGAAGGATGCCGCGCCACCGGCCCAAAGTTCCCCGGCAGATAAACCGAAATATCCAGAATCTCCCCAAAGCTGAACGTCATGTTCACGGGGTCTGAAACCAGCATCGCGCCCGGCGCAATCGTCGCCCCCGGCTGACCGCTAAAGCTCAGCGCCACATCGTGCAGCGGATCCACCGCCGCCGACCCATCCTTCCCCACAGAAAGCCGCGCCGACCCAATCACCACCGGAGTCGTCCCAAAGTAATTTGAAAATCGAACCCGCTCCTCAGTCCCGCCGATCGTCGGCGTTATGAGAAACCGAAAGCTCCGGCTGTTCCCGCCATTGTTATCCGGCTGCGCGTCATTGTTATTGATCGCATCGCCCCACGACCCCACCCAGATCGGCACCCCGGTCCCCGTCGGCGGCGGAATAATCGGATTCTCCGGGTCGGGCCCATCCGTATCGTAAAAATTACCCGGCGAGCACCCAATCAACACCATCAACACAAGAAAGCACGCCACGTTCACCTTCGAAAAAGATCGCAACGTGAACAGGCGCATGAACGTTCGCATGATTGTTAGGACGGGATCGCTCTCCATAAGGTTGACGCCACGCCAGGAAATTCATAAAGCTGCAAAAAGCCCCGGCAAACCCAGTATGCAGAGAACGCCCCCGCACTGCAACCGGATTCTCCGCCTGCCCGGCCCCTAAATCGTAGCCCGCAGTCCGTCCCGCGACATCTCCCCGGCCTTCTCCCGCGCCCGCATCTCGTGCACCAGCTGCCAGCATCCCGCCGCGAACACCGCCGTCAGGGTTACGCTCTCCGTCGGCCGCCACGTATGCGCCGCACTCGCCGCCGCCACCGCAAACAATACCGCCGCCTCAATCGTCGCGCGCTTCAATGACCCGCTCCGCATGCAGAACCGCCACGCCACCAGCGCCATCATCATCGTGATCGGCGCCACGTCGTATTCCATAATCCGCGGATTGATAAACACCGTCCCCACCATTACCACCGGCACCCATTGCTTCAGCGTGAACCGCCCCGCAAAGTATTGCCGCGAGAGCCAATACAGCAAGCCAAACGCCGGGATCGCATACAGCAGATAGAACTCTGTACTGAAGCTCTTGTAATTCACATGGTCGTACAGCGCGTCCGTCAGCAAACCCGCGGGCGAACTGCTGAAGTCATGATTGAAGCTGAATTGCAGCTCCACCGCCTCCATATAGTGTTTGAAAAGCACCGGCCAGATCGCCGGCTGCACCGCAAACGCCGCCAGCCCCGCCACCCCCGTCGCCAGCGCCGGCCACCATTGCCGCCGCGCACTCAGCACCGGGATCGCCAGCAGCGTCAGCAGCGGAGCCTTGCAGCACGATGCCAGAAACACCGCCGCATAAAACCAGACCCACTGCCCCTTGCGCCAGCCCGCCAGCGCCGCCAGCAGCACCACCCCATACAGGATATAAGCCACATTCCCGCTGAAAAGTACGTCGTTCTGCAGCAGCCCCGGAAAGAAAACCACCGCCGGCGCTACCATCGAAAAGATCCGCCGTTCCCGTCCATCCTCCGCCGCCCAAAGCCCCACAAAAATCGCCGCCAGCGTAGCCAGCCCGTAGATCACCCAATACACCGTATTACTCAGCATCAGCGGCAGCGTCGCAAGCAGCCGCACCACCGGCAGCGTCAGTGGCGAATACACATAAGTAAACGGCGTCGCATCGAACCGCGCCTGGTGCTCCGCCAGATGCTCGTGGTAAATCCGCTGCACCGCAATCCCATCCGAATATGGATCATGCCCCGCCCGCAGCGACGTAATCGCGTTTCCATAAACCCGCAGGTCCCACCCAATAATGTAACGGGGAAGCAATCCCCAGATCAGCACCGCGCCAATCGCCAGCACCCAGAACACAAGCGCCACGGCCCGATACCCCGTGAAACGAAACTTCATAACAGTAAAGCTCCTGCAGCCATCCAGCTGATCTCTTCCTAAAAGCGCAAAGCCAGTCCCACCTGCGCAAAACCACCGCCGCTTCCATGCGAAAAACTTCCGGGCCGCCCTTTATCCTAAATGAACCGCTCCTATTCTCATAAGCAGCATTGCAAAAGACACTCCTTCAGCCGCCATCCGCTGGTAAAATCGAGGTACAGCCTAAACCCCGCGCAAGGAATGTTCCCATCCCCACCCTCATCCAGCCCACTCGCCGCGAAGTCCCACTCGAACGCCCCCTCGACCGCCCACTTGTACGGATAGCCGCCGTCCTCGCCCGCCCCGCCGTCTTCCTCACCCTCACCGTCCTGCTCGCGCTCGCCATCCGCCTCATCGTCGTAGCCTTCTGCGTCCCGGAAGTCGCAGAAAACACCTTCGACCACAACGCCTTCGGCTGGGAAATGGGCTGGACCGCCCGTTCCCTCTTCCTCCACCAGGGCTTCTCCTCCCCCTTCAATCCCGTCGGCACCGGCCCCACCGCCCTCGTCCCGCCCATCTACCCCTGGCTCATTTCGATAGCCTTCCGCCTCTTCGGCCTCTACACCCCCGCCGCCGCCTGGGCCGTGCTCGGGTTCAACAGCGTCTGCTCCGCCCTCACCTGCATCCCGCTCTTCTTCCTCACCCGCAACGTCCTCACCCCGCGCCTTGCCCGATCCATCGCCTTCGCATGGGCTGTCTACCCCTTCGCCATCTATTTCTCCGCGGACCGCGTCTGGGACTACGCCCTCACCGCCCTCCTCTTCACCACCTGCCTCCTCCTCGCCCAGCGCCTCCATCTCCGCGGCCCCCTCGCCTGGATCGCCTTCGGCGCCCTCTACGCCCTCACCGTCCTCAACAATCCCTCCGTCCTCACCCTCCTTCCCATCCTCCTCGTCATCGCCCTCTTCAAGCTCCGCGGCAACGGCCGCCCCTGGTTCCTCAAAGCCGCCCTCACCACCCTCGCCTTCTTCGCCGTCGTCACTCCCTGGAACATCCGCAACCAGCACGCCCTCCACCAGTCCTTCTTCCTCCGCGATGGCTTCTGGCTGGAGTTCTACGCCGGCAACAACGGCGACCTCCACGAATCCAACTCCGCCTGGGCCCACCCCGCCTCCAACGCCCACGAAATGCAGAAGTACATCACCATGGGCGAAATCCCATACATCGCCGAAAAACACACCCTCGCCACCGCCTTCGTCCGCACCCACCCCACCTTCGTCGCCGTCGCCACTCTCCGCCGCATCGTCCGTTTCTGGACCGGCTACTGGTCCTTCGCCCCCTCCTACCTCCGCTTTGAACCCCTCGATCTTCCCTGTGTCCCCTTCAATTGTTTCCTCGTCTTCTTCATGCTCCGCGGCCTCCGTCGCTGGTGGCACGACTACGACGGCGCCGTCCTCCCCTACCTCGCAGCCGTCCTCCTCTTCCCCCTCCCCTACTACCTCACCCACGCCTCCATGGACTACCGCCAACCCCTCGAGCCCATCCTCCTCATCCTCGTCGTCGTCGGCCTCCGCGGCACCAGCGCCTCCCGCCAGCGCGCCCAGGACAGCGAAGACGCCCACACGATCCACGAACCCCAAACCCTAACCGCCTGACCCCTCCCATGGAACTTCCCAAGGCCTGCCGGCGTACATCCCCCTGAACGCCAGGACCAATCAGGTGCAACAGGAGCCCCCCATGAACCCAGACCAGGCCCAACGCTACGCCCGGGCAGCCGGCATCCTCCTCGCCATCTCCCTCCTCGCCGGCGGCTTCGGCGAGTCCTTCGTCCCCGATAGCCTCCTGGTCCCCGCCGACTTCCACGCCACCGGCCTCCGCCTCGCAGCCTCCCTCCCCCTCTTCCGCGCCGGCTTCCTCGCCTACTTGGTCGAGGCCGCCTGCGACCTCTCCCTCGCCGCCATCTTCTACCTCCTGCTCCGCCCCGTCAGCCGCCCCCTCGCGCTCATCACCACCTTCTTCGGCATCTTCGGCACAGCCACCTTCGCCGTCGGAGAAATCTTCTACTACGCCGCCGCCCTCCCCACCATCGACCCCCACTTCGCCGCAGCCCTCACCCCGGACGCCCGGGCCGCCTTCGCCTACATCTGTCTCAAAATCTTCGCCACCATCTTCAACATCTTCGCCGCCTTCTACGGCGCCGAAACCCTCCTCCGCGGCTACCTCGTCTTCCGCTCTGGCTACCTCCCCCGCGCGATCGGAGCCCTGCTCATGCTAGCCGGCACCGGCTTCATCCTCAAAAACCTCTGCGTAGTCCTCGCCCCCCGCTACGATTCCCCCCTCCTCATCTTCCCCATGCTCATCGCCATGTTAGCCATGGCCCTCTGGCTCTCCATCAAAGGCATCGACCGCCAACGCTTCGCACAACGCCAGGCCAAAAACTAACCCCCTCAAGGCACCCAACACCTTACAAACACCCCACTCCCCTCCACCACCCCACCCTCCGTCACCACACATTCCCCCACACCAAACCCCACCCCATCCACCGTCCACTCCCCCTCCAACCCCACCAGACACCCACCCCCCACAGCACTTCCCGCGACATACCGATCCACCACAAAATACCTCTCCTCGATCAACCGCACAAACCCATCCATCTCCCGCGCCGCCACCTTCCCCGCCCCGGTCGAGACCTTCACCACCCCCAACCCCGCCTCCAGATGCAACTCCCTCGGCCGCCCATAGTCATACAGTCGATACGTCACATCACAAGTCTGCTGCACCTCCAGCAGCGTCACCCCCGGCCCAATCGCATGCACCGTCCCCGCATCCACAAACACCATATCCCCCACCCCCACCGGCACCATCTCCAGACACTCCTCCGCCGTCCCCGCCGCCACCGCCGCCCGCAACCCCTCCACCGTCACGCCGTCGCGCAACCCACAAGCCACCGTCGCCCCCGGCGCAGCCTCCAGCACATACCAGCACTCTGTCTTCCCCCGTTCGAACCCCCGCGCCCGCGCCTCCGCATCATCCGGATGCACCTGCACACTCAATTTATCCGCCGGAAACAGCATCTTCACCAGCAGCGGATACTCCCCAAGCCGCTCGCCCGTATCCTCCCGCAAGCACTCCGCCCCGGTCAGCCAGGCCTCTCCATAAACAGCCTCACCATGCACCGGATACCAGGGCCGCAGATCCCGCTTCCCCCACACCCGCTCTGCAAACACCGGCCGAACCTTAGTCGTCGTCATCCTTCTTCCCCTTCCGCCGCTTCTCCGTCAGCATAGCCGGAACCGCCTCCTCCCCCATAGCATCCCGCCACAAAATCACGTTCAGTTTCTCCGCCGGAGCCCGGTCCGCATGCTTGAAATCCATCTTCGCACTCTCCTTCGCCCCCACCGCCGACTTCTCATTCGCCTTGTAAATCAGCCCATTCGCCTCATTGCGACGATCCGCCACAAACGCCCCCTGCACACCCTTGCCCGTAAACAAACTTCCCATCGCACTACTCAACGCATCGTTATTATTCATCGGCGGCAGCCCCAGCACCATCTCCATCGTCCGCACCATGCTCACCGTCGAGTAAAACCGCGAATCCACAAAAGGCGCCTCTCCCGGTAAGCGCGGCGCATACTTGCTCACCACCACCCCCAATGACCGGTGCGCATCCACATGGTCCGCCCCATTCTGCGCATCATCCTCCAGGATAAAAAACGCCGTATCGTCCCAGTAAGCGCTATGCGATATCGCCTCCACCGCCCGCCCCACGGCCAGATCGTTATCCGCCACACTGGCCCGCGGCGTCGGACTCCCCACCGTTGTCCCCGCCGTATGATCGTTCGCCAGCCGCAGCATCACAAAGTTCGGCATCGTGTCATGACCCGCCGCCCTGTCCTTCACCCAACCCGCCAGGTGCCGTTCAAAAATATCCTCCCTCACCTGGTCCGGCACCTTCAAATTGAAATCCGGATACTCCGTCGCAAAATGACCCACCAGCTCCGGCTTCGTAGCCCGGTTCAAAGCCAGCAGAGGAATCGCCCATCCATACCGGTTCACCCCCCCACCCCAAACCTCCGGCAGCCTCTCCCCCGGCTTCACCGCATTACCCGCCGAGCACGCCCGCCCCGGCCCCATCGGCCCGGCCTGCGGATCCAGCTGCACCTCTTCCTCCGCCACCTCACTGCAAAACACGCTGTTGATATATTCCCCAAAATGCAGCAGCGACAAGCCATGTCTTGCCACATTCCCCCAGATATACCCACTCCCCGGCTCATTCACATCCGGAATCCTCTGCTCGAGCGGCAACCCCTCGCTTACCACCCCCTCATAGTCATACCCCCGCTGCTTGCCCCGGTAATCGTCCTGCCACGTCCGCTCCAGGTAGTCCGTCCCAATCGCCGTATTCGACCACACATGCCCATCCCCACTCACTTCAGCCGAGTCATAAAAGTTGTCCAGCACCCCAAACTGCAACGCCAGCTTATGCAAATTCGGCGTCACCGCCATCCCATACATCGCGAGCGATGCATCCCCATTCCCCACCTTCTTCCCATCCCCATCCACCAGATCCCCCAGCACCTGGTCATAAGTCCGGTTCTCCCGAATGATATAAATCACATGCCGTATAGGCCCCACCCCTGAAGCGAACCCAGACTCTTTGGGTTGTTCACCAAACCGTTTGGGGTGCCCCAGGCCACGGACGGCTTCATCGTCCGTGACCTGGGGTTGTTCACTTACCCCATCCCCAGACCCTTTCGGGTGCCCCATGATCACCGCGGCCGCATCGCGGTTATCGTGGGGTTGTTCTCTACCCGCCATCTCCTCTGCCCCACCTTGTCCGCCCAAAGCCGTACCCGGATTAGCAGGGGGCTTTAGCCCCCTGAACCCGACCCCCGAGGAGGCGGGCTTTAGCCCCGGGCCGTCCGCATCCACGCCACCGGCCACCCTCACCCGCGCCAAAACCCCCGCATCCCACCCAATCCGCTCCCCCCCCGCCCGCATCCGATTCCCCTCCAACACCACTGAAGTCATCCCCTTCAAATCCATCCCCACCTCAGGCACCACCGCCAAACTCCCATGCAGCAGCGTAGGAATATAAGTAATCGGCACAAAGCCCGACACATAAGCAAACCCTCCGCTCTTCTTCATCGCCTTCCCATCCGCCCCCACCGCCTGCGGCATATTGTTAGGCCCCGTCCCCGTCCCTTTCCCCGTAGCGATATACAGCTTCCCCCCAACCGAAGCCACCGCCATCGGCAGCCACTCCGTAGGCACAAACCCCACCGGCTCCACCATCCCCCCGCGCACCCGTTTCCGCGTCAGCTTCCCCGTATCCATCACCGCCACCGCATTCGACCCCATATCCGCGCAATAAAGCCGCTTCCCATCGGCCGACACCGCCAGCGCCTCCGGCTGCGACCCATAAAAACTCTGCCCCGGCAGCCGCGCATCGAAGTACCCTTTGAGCGCAAACCCTCCCTGATTCAGGTCCACCGCCGCCACCGCATCCCGGTTCCCCAACGCCACATAAAGCGTCTTCCCATCCGGCGCCAGCGCCAGCGCATCCGGGTGCGAGCCCGGCAGCACCGGATTCGCACCCTTCAACAACACCAGCCGCCGCCCCACCACGCCCTTGACCAAATCCAGCTCCACCACCTCACTCGCATTCCAAAGCGCCACAAACCCCCGCCGCCCATCCGCAGAAACCTTCACATCGATCGGATACGTAGAAGGCACCACCACCCCCTCACTCAAATCGAACCGCGTCACCACCGCCCCCGAGGAAGAATCCATCAACAAAACATCATCAGAAAGGTTATCCGCCACCAGCAACGGTTCCGGCAGGCTGTCCTCGCAGGGGTGTGCGCCCGTGCAGCCGCTGGGAACCACCGCAATCGCCGCCGGATAAGGCATCCCCAACCCCTTATCCTTCCCCAGCTCCGTCGCCTGCCCAACCCCCAGCTTCACCCGCGGAATCCTGAAAATCCCCACCGGCGCCAGCCCCCCCGCACACCCGCCGCGTTCGCCGCGCCCCGCCGCGCCGCCGCGTTCGCCTTTGGGGTTCGCCAGCCCACACCCAAACGAGTAAACCGCCACCCCCGTCCCCGTATCCCCCGTCTTCTCCCCCGCCGGATCCGTCAACGAAGCCAGGCTCGCATAAACCTTCGTCCCATCGCCAGAAAACGCCAACCCAGAAAACAGCACCTGCCCCCCACTCAACCCAGTCCGCGCATCCGGAAACTCCCTCACCGTCCCCGTAGCCGTCTCCACCACTGCCAACCCCTGCTGATAACCCGAATCCGCCGACCCATACCCCGCCGTCACCATCACCACCCACCGCCCATCCGGCGACACCGCCATCGTCACCGGCAGCGAGCTCAACCGCTGCGGCCCACCCGGCACCACCCCCACAATCTGTTTACTACTTGGAAGATCGATCGACCCACCCGCCCGCTCCACCGGAGCCTGTCCCGCCGCCCAACCCAACCCCAACCCACAAACCAGACCCGCAAAAAGAACTCGCATGCCCCCACCCTACCAAACCCCAAATCAACGCCCCGTAAAAATCCTGTCAACCCCCCAGACCTGTGCAAAACTCCGAATCCCCAACAAGCACGCCCAAACAAACTCAAAAATAGTTGGCATGTTCACCCCCCGCCATTTAGTAAACTGGACATACAAACTAAAACAAAAACCAAACGCACCCGGGCACCCATCAAGCCCGCGACTCCGGCAGCGCCTTATCCGCTCTTATCCCGCCTTGATCCGCCCTTATCCGCGTTCCTGTTTTTACTTCCAGGGAACCCTAACCCCAACCAAATCAAGATTTTGCCCCAAAGCACCGGGGGGGAGGGGTACCACCACACAACCCCTTACAAAACTCTTACACCACTTCACCAATCCCTCCTGCTAACGTGATCGTCAGAGATACAGAACCAAGAGGACAGCCACCAAATGACACCAGCAACCCTCTCCCCAGAGTCTGAAGCCACAGCAACACCAGCCACAACCAGCTACGCAGACTTCCAGGCCGATGCCATCGAGACCGCCGAGGTCCTCGAAGCCCGCGAAGCCGTCATCCTCGCCAACACCAATCCCGACTACGTCATTCCCGAGCAGGGAGATGAGGTCCACAACGATCTACAAAGAATGTCCAACGCCCGGCCCCGCGCCAACGCCGAATCCATCCGCGCCCAGGTCCGCCAGGACCTCCGCATGGGACGCGAGCACCAGCAGGGACGCATCAACTGGATCACCACCATCGTCATGGGCCTCTTCCACGTCGGCGCCATCGCAGCCTTCTTCTTCTTCTCCTGGAAGAACGTCGCTGCCTTCTTCATCACCTACTTCTTCGCCATCAACCTCGGCATCGGTGTCGCGTACCATCGCCTGCTCACCCACCGCGGTTTCCGCACGCCCAAGTGGGTGGAGTACTTCGTCACCGCCTGCGGCTGCCTGGCCCTTGAAGGTGGACCCATCTTCTGGGTCGCCACCCATCGCGTCCACCACCAGAACTCCGACCAGGAAGGCGATCCGCACACCCCAGTCGACGGTGCCTTCTGGTCTCACGCCGGCTGGATCCTCTCCGGCCGCGCCATGCACTCCGAGACCGCGCTCCTCGGCCGCTACGCTCCTGACCTCACCAAGGACAAGGGTCAGGTCTGGCTCTCCAAGTACCACTGGCTGCCCATCACTCTAACCGGCTTCCTCCAGCTCGGCCTCGGTGCCCTGCTCGCGCCCGCCGGCCACATGCTCGCCGGCGCCATCGGCATGATGCTCTGGGGAACCTTCCTCCGCACCGTCGTCGGCCTCCACGCCACCTGGTTCGTCAACTCCGCCACCCACCTTTACGGTGCCCGCCGCTTCGACACCCGCGACGAGTCCCGCAACAACTGGTGGGTCGCCATCCTCACCGGCGGCGAGGGTTGGCACAACAACCACCATGCCCACCCCGTCAGCGCCCGCCACGGCCTCGCCTGGTATGAGTTCGACATCAACTACTACTGCATCTGGCTCCTCAGCAAGGTAGGCCTGGCCAAGAAAGTCCAGATCGCCAAATTCGACCCCATGAACCCCAAGCCAGCCGGCAGCAACTAACAAACTGGTATCAACTCTGGGTGCCCCAGGCCACGCAGCCTCATCGCGTGACCTGGGGTTTTTCAGGTCACCACCATCAAGTCCCAGGCTGCCGATATCGCGCCCCAACCATCATCTCCCGCTCTTTCCCCCGCGGATCACTAACAACTTTACTAACCCGATCGAACACCATCGTCTCCCGTTCCCTCAACCCATAAACCGGCCACCCAACCCCAGGCACCCCCGTCGCTGCAAACCGCACCAGCCGTTCACTCATTTCGTTCGCCAACGGCTGTGCCTTCGCCACATCAGCCTTCCCATCCCCAACCACCCCCGGCGCAAGCCGCACATTATCAAACACAAACGCAATATCAACCGTATGCGGAGCCTTCCCATCAGCCGTCGGCGAGCCCCAGTCCATCTGGTAAACCCAGGTTCTCTTCGCACTCTCACTTTCTGACGCCCGTCGCTCTGCCTCGATCACCTGCCCAGGCCAGCTCCGGAAAGCTGCCAGCGCTGCCGTAAACACATCGTCCGGCGTGTATTGCGGATACCATCCGCGATACGCCTTCACAATCTCCTCCACGCTGTAAGGCCCCTTGAATTGCCCGATCGGCATCTTCAACGCACTCTCCAGCGTCTCCCACGTCAAAGCCGTCCGCTGCCAATACGTCGACCCATAGATTTCATCCTTCGTATTACCCAGCACCATCGCCACGCCCGCACTCATCATCGGCGCATCCGGATCGAACGGATCCCGCTTGAGCACCACATCATCCTTCACCGGCAACCAGTTCCCCGTCGTCCTTGCCCCAGCCTGAATCTGCTCCATCGTCAACCCGTTGAGCGCATTCGTCGTAGGCTTCCCCGCGATCCCCATCGCCGCCAGCGCCACCTCCGCATTCTGCGCAGCCTTCGCCTTCGGCATCGCCCAAACCTGCTGCCCGCTCATCGTCCAGACCCGATGAAACAACCCCTTCGCAGCCTCCATCGCCATCAACGTAGCACACTTCGCCCCACCACCACTTTGCCCAAAGATGGTCACCCGGTCCTTGTCTCCACCAAACTGCCTAACATTCTCCTGCACCCACCGCAGCGCCAGCACCAGGTCCAGCATGCCCACATTCCCGCTCTCCGCATAACCATCCAGCGACTCCCCCAGATACAGATAGCCAAACGCATTCAGCCGATGGTTCACCGTCACCACCACAACTCCACGCTCCGCCAGCCGCACCCCGTCATACAGCACGGAGTTGACCGTCCCATTGTTATAAGCGCCGCCATGGATGTACACCACCACGGGCAATCCCTTACCCTCGCCCTTCATCATCGGAGTCCACACATTCACATGCAGGCAATCCTCACTCTGCACCCCTTCATCCGGCGGCAGATGATAATGCACCGCCTCCTCCTCCAGAACCTTGAATCCCGCCTGCACCTCCTGCGCCTTGCCCCGCTCCGGCATCTGCTGCGGAGCCCGCGCCCCCCATTCCGTACAAGCCCTCACCCCCACCCAATCCTCCACGCGCCTCGGCGGCAAAAAGCGCGTCATCCGCGTATCCAACCCATAAGGAATCCCCTTGAACGCCATCACCCGCCCCACCCGATACCCACTCACCACCCCACCCCACACCCTCACCGTAGGCACCCCCGCCGGCACCGCCGCCAACCCCATCCCCCGTCCCGCCACCGCCAACCCCATCCCCTGCAACACCCGCCGACGATTCATCTCCAACCCTCCCCAAACAATGATTTATCGTAGCCTAACTGCACCACGGTCCATTCCTATGAACTTCAATCGCCGCCGCGGAGCTATCGCCACCTTCATCGTCCTCGGCGTGCTCCTCACGGGCCTCACCATCACCCTGAACATCACTTGGATTCTGCTCAGCAAAGCCCACGTCCTCTACCTCGTCCTCGGCATCATTCTGTTCGCCCTTCTCGTCGCCGGCGTCGTCCTGAATACCATCTTCCTCGTCCGTGAAGTCCGCCGCAATGAGCGCCAGGATTCCTTCCTCAACGCCGTCACCCACGAGCTCAAAACCCCCATCGCCAGCATCCGTCTCTACCTCGAAACCCTCGAGCGCCGCCCCCTCGATGAGGCCCAGCGCCGCAAGTTCTACGCCATCATGCATGCCGACACAGACCGCCTCATCGCCACAGTCGAGCAGGTCCTCAAAGCCGGCGAACTCGGTGAGCGTGCCCGACAGCAGAACCGCACCCTCATCGACCTCGAAGCCCTCCTCGCCGAATGCATCGCCACCACCCTCGCCCGCCACGCTCTCTCACCATCCGCCATCACTCTCACGCCCGTCCCCGGACAGGTCCGCCTCCGTGTCAGCGGCATCCTCTCCGACCTCCGCGCCGCTTTGCTCAACCTACTGGACAACGCCGTCAAGTACAGCCCCAACCACCTTCACATCACCGCCGCGCTCGCCATCACCGGCTATAGCAACGTAGCCGTCACCATCGCCGACCACGGCATCGGCATCCCGGAAGACCAGCTCAAGCGTATCTTCAAGCGCTTCTACCGCATTCCCGGCCGCTACGAAGTCAAGATCAAAGGTACCGGCCTCGGCCTTTTCCTCGTCCACACCATCGCCCGCCAGCACCAGGGCTCCATCACCGCCCAATCCAAAGGCACCAACCAGGGCGCCACCTTCACCCTCACCCTACCCCTCGCCACTTGATTCGGAATAGGATAAAGCGATGCAGGCTCAAACCAAGGCACAGCTCACTGCCAACACTCTCATCATCCCGCGCGAGATGCAAGACACTCTTGGTCTCCACGAAGGTTCCGAGCTGTCTCTTTCTATTCAGGATGGTTCTCTCGTCGTGAAGCCCATGGGCTCCGATACGCTTGCCCCAGATCCTTTGACCGTGAAACAGCGACTTGCCGTGATCCACCGGCTTCATGGCATTTTCGCAGGTTCAGGGCTCTCTGAAGAACTGGAAAAAATGCGAGCAGAAGAACAAGAGGACGAGAACGGCAAGTGGAACCTCTGACCTACGTCCTGGACACTAGCGCTATTGTTCGTTACTTCGAAGCAAGTGCTGGCGGCCTTGACGTCATTCGCATCTTCGCTTCCGCTGGGCGCGGAGAGTGCGAGATAGTCATTCCGGCGATTGACTGGGGCGAGGTTTACACGGCGACTCTCCGCCTTTTTGGCACTTCCGCTCTCACCATGATCAGCGAGCTACGTTCCTCCGTCCCCATCCGCGTAATGCCCGCCACCGCGGAGCGCGCATACGCGAGCGCTATGATCAAACACCGCTACCCGAAAATCGGCTACGCCGATTGTTTCGGTATAGAACTCGCTTCCGACTCCCCAAACCACAGCCTCATCACAGCCGACTACGGCTTGAAGCCAGCCGAACAGGCAGTCACCATCCAGTTCCTACCCCCCAAGCCCCAGCCATGAACCCCCTCATCCTCCTCATCGAAGACGAAGAGCACCTAGCCCAGGTCCTCCTTTATAACCTCGAAGCCGACCACTATCCCACACGCCACTTCGCCGACGGCACAGACGCCCTCGACTACCTCCTCGCCACCCCCGACCCCATCGGCCTCATCCTCCTCGACGTCATGCTTCCTGGCGCTGACGGTTTCACTATTGCCCGCACCCTCCGCGAGCACAAAATCTATACCCCAATCCTCATGCTCACCGCCCGTTCCAACCCCCAGGACATCCTCGATGGCCTCGAAGCCGGCGCCGACGACTACCTCCCCAAGCCCTTCGATCTAGACATCCTCCTCGCCCGCATCAAAACCATTCTCCGCCGCGCCACATGGTCCACCAACCCTGCCGTCAACCCCGAAACCTATACCTTCGCCAACCGCGAAATCCGCTTCGACACCCTCGAACTCATCGCCCCCCACCGCACCACCCACCTCACCCTCATGGAAGCCGACCTACTCCGCTACCTCACCCTCCACGAGGCCCAGATCGTCTCCCGCAAAGACATCCTCGAGCATGTCTGGCGCGTCCACGAGGACACCGACACCCGCGCCATCGACAACTTCATCGTCCGTCTCCGCCGCTACCTTGAAGACGATCCCGCCGACCCCCGCCATCTCCTCACCGTACGCGGCATCGGCTACCGATTCCTCGCAAATCCCTGAATCTTTCCCCCTTTACAAACATCCTCGCAACGGCGTACTGTGTCACTCCATCAAGCGCAGACCCCTTCCGGCCGGCGCAAAGGGAGTCCACTGATGCACAAACCGACACTCTGCACCCTGCTCTACATTGGCCTCTACACCGGCATCGCCCTCTTCCTGTTCCCGTACGTTGCCGGCCGCCTCTCCAGCGCCGCTCCCTTCCTCGTCGGTGGCGCCCTCCTCGCCGTCGTCAGCGGCCTTACCCGCGCCTGCCTCCAGGAGGGTGACTGCGACCCCCGCATTCACACCCAGCGCATCCCATAAGTCACGCCTCCAACGGTATGAGATCGACCGCGCAGGCCGCAATGGCTAGCCGCCATCGTCCCCTCTTCCCCCCTTTTGTCGGGCGTCGTAGGCTGAAACACCCGCATGTGGCCGCAGGAGAGCCACAATTCCGACTGGACGGACCCGCCTCGGCCCACCCTTCGGCGCCCCCAGCCTTGGGAACCTCCCAGGCGCGTCCCTCTAGGACTGCTAGCCCGCACACGCTACACTCGACTAGCACCACTTCACGATGCGTCTCCTCACCCGCTACATCCTCCGCGAAGTCCTCTCCCACGCCGTCCTCGGCGGCGTCCTCTTCACCTTCGTCCTTTTCACCTCGCGCCTCGGCAAAATCCTTGAAATCGTCGTCCGCAACTCCGCCTCCCTCACCGACGTCGCCCGCCTCATCGCCTACTTCCTGCCCGAAGCCCTCATCGTCACCATCCCCATGGCCGTCCTGGTCGGCATCCTCCTCGGCCTCTCCCGCCTCGCCGCCGACTCAGAAATCACCGCCATGCGCGCCTCCGGCATGGGCGCCCTCGACTTCGTCCGCATCATCTCCCTCGTCTCCCTCGGCGCCCTCGCCCTCGGCCTCTTCAATTCCCTCTACATGGCCCCCCGTTCCGCCGCCGCCCTGCTCGAGCTTGAAAACTCCCTGAAATTCGCGCAAGCTTCCTTTGAAGTCCAGCCACGCGTCTTCGATGAAGACTTCAAAAACCTCGTCCTCTACGTCCAGGACGTCCGCCCCGGCTCCGGCGCAGCCCTCTGGCGCCACGTCTTCCTCGCCGACCTCACCTCCCCTACCGCCCCCAAGATCACCACCGCGGACCAGGCCCTGGTGACATCCGCCGGACCCGGAAACCTCCACCTCCTTATGAAGGATGGCGGCCAGCATGAGATCTCCCCCACCAACCCAAACCAGTACAACATCTCCACCTTCGGCACCACTGACCTGCCCCTCCAGACCGGCGCCCAAGAAGACACCCACCTTTCCCGTTCCGACACCCCCATCCTCGCCCTCTCTCTCACCGAGCTCCGCCACCGCATCGCCACCTCCACCCCCAGACTGGCCCGCCCCTACCGCATTGAGCTCAACAAGCGTTTCTCCTACCCCCTCGCCTGCCTCGTCCTCATGCTCGTCGGCGTCCCCCTCGGCCTCTCCTCCAAGCGCGGCGGACAATCCACCGGCTTCGTCCTCACCATCCTCCTCGTCTTCATCTACTACTTCCTCTCGTCCGTCGGCGTAGCCCTCGCCAGCCAGGGCAAGCTCCCGCCCTTCCTCGGCGTCTGGGGCGCGAACCTCCTCTTCACCCTCTTCGGCTGCATCCTCCTCTTTCAGCTTTCCCGCGGCACCGTGGCCCTGTCCATCTTCTCCTCCATCGGCCTCGCCCTCACCCGCCTGCTCACCCGTTTCCGTCCCACCCACGCACCCCGCGAGACCCAGGCCCTCACCACCCAGCTCCCCCAGCGCCTCCGTTCCCTCCTCCACATCCGTTTTCCCCTCATCCTTGACGACTACATCATGCGTCAATTCGCCTCCACCTTCGCCCTCGTCCTTGCCGCCTTCTCCTCCGTCTTCCTCTTCTTCACCTTCTTTGAGCTCATCGGCGACATGATCCGCAACCGCACCCCCATCACCATCGTCGGCGATTACCTCCTCAACCTCATCCCCTTCATCCTCTACCACGTCACCCCCCTCTGCGTTCTAGTCGCCGTCCTCGTCACCTTCGGCGCCCTCGCCCGCTCCTCCGAGCTCACCGCCATCAAGGCAGCCGGCGTCAGCCTCTACCGCGTCGTCACCCCCGTCCTCGTCCTCACCGCCGTCATCGGCATCGCCCTCTTCGCCTTCGACGAGTTCTACCTCCCCGCCGCCAATCGCCGCCAGGAAGCACTCCGTTCCGTCATCAAAGGCAAACCCGCCCAGACCTTCCTCCGCCCCGACCGCAAATGGATTTCCGGCCAGACCTTCGCCGAAGAAGGCTTCACCCGCACCTCTGCCACCCCCCAAACCGCCGAGCCCGCCCGCATCTTCTACTACCAATACTTCGACCCCGACCGCAACGTCTTCGCCAACCTCACCGTATTCGAGTTCGACCCCGCCACCTTCACTCTCCAACGCCGCATTTTCGCCACCTCCGCCCGCTGGGACCCCTCAGTAAACCGCTGGCTCTTTGAAAACGGCTGGGTCCGCACCTTTGCCGGCGAATCCATCGCCTCCTACGGCTCCTTCGTCCTCAACACCTTCCCCGAGATCCGCGAGCAACCCACCTACTTCAAAAAAGAAGACCGCCAATCCCAGGAGATGAGTTTCAACCAGCTCTCCGCCTACATCACAGACCTCAACCAGTCCGGCTTCGACACCAAAAAACTCAAAGTAGAACTCAACAAAAAGATCGCCTACCCCGCCATCACCCTCGTCATGGCCATCCTCGCCGTCCCCTTCGCCCTCTCCACCGGCAAGCGAGGCGGCATAGCCGGCTTCGCCATAGCCATCCTCCTCGCCGTGTCCTACCTCGGCCTCTCCAACCTCTTTGAAGCCATGGGCGGCGTCAACACCCTACCCCCCACCCTCGCCGCCTGGGCCGCCGACGTCCTCTTTACCCTAGCCGGCGCCTGGTTCCTCCTCCGCACCCCCACCTAAACCCGCTGCGTTCGCCGCGCACCGCCGCGCCGCCGCGTTCGCCTTTGGGTTTGCCCTCCCCACCCCAACCCCATGTACCATAGACAAACCATGAAGCTAACCCTAGCCGCCCTCCTCTTCGCCCCCCTCGCACTCGCCCAAACCAAGCCCGCCGTCCACCACACCACCGCCGCCCACCGCGCTCCCGGCGCCTGCCCCACCGCCGACTCCCAGCCCACTCTCCCCATCGCCGTCCCCAAAATCCCCGGCTGCACCAAGCCCCTCTACACCCTCACCTACATCGACACCGTCGTAGGCACCGGCGCTCCTGTCACTGCCCGCAAGTGGCTCACCGTCAACTACACCGGCTACCTCACCGACGGCACCAAGTTCGACTCTTCCGTCGGCAAGGAACCCATCACCTTCCCTTACGGCGCCCACCAGGTCATCTCCGGCTGGGACACCGGCTTCGAAGGCATGAACATCGGCGGCCACCGTCGCCTCTTCATCCCCTACCAGCTCGCCTACGGTGAAGCCGGCCGCCCCCCCGTCATCCCCGTCAAAGCCGAGCTCATCTTTGACCTCGAGCTCCTGGCCATCTCCGACACCCCACCCGCCCCCAAAACTCCGCCCACACCCCCCGCCCCACCCGCCGGCACTACCCCGCCCCCCGCCGGCCAGCCCACCAAGCCCGCCACCCCCACCACCCCCGACTCCTCCTCCCAGCAGGTAGTAGGCAAACCCACCACAACCCCCGCCCCCACCAGCACCACAGCCCCCACCGACCCCACCAAACCCGCCGCCGTCCCCCCCAAGCAGTAGACCGGAAAGTTTGGGGTGCCCCAGGCCACGCAGCTTCATCGCGTGACCTGGGGTTACTCACTTCCAGCCTCTAATCCGCGAAACCCGTACCCCTCCGCGAAACCTGCGTCCGTCTTAGCATCCGCAACATCCAACCCCTATGTTCGAAAAACTCCGCCCCCTCTACCCCTACCTCCGCCGCTACTGGCGCCAGCTGGCATGGGGCGGCATTGCCCTCATCATCTACAACACAGTCCGCGCCCTCATCCCCGTAGTCATCGGCCGCGCCGTAGACGACCTCAAAACCGGCATCACCCCCCACAAAATCGCCTTCCACGCCGCCCGTCTCCTCGGCATCGCCACCATCTCCGGCATCTTCCTCTACATCACCCGCCAGGTCATCATCGGCGCCTCCCGGGAAATTGAGTTCGACCTCCGCAACGACCTCTTCGCCAACCTCGAACGCCAGTCCGCCGCCTTCTACCAGACCCACCGCACCGGCGACATCATGGCCCGTACCACCAACGACCTCAACGCCGTCCGCCAGCTCCTCGGTCCGGCCATCATGTACTCCGCCAACACCTTCTTCTACACCGCCGCCGCCCTCCCCTTCATCATCAAGCTCTCGCCCCGCCTCACCCTCTTCGCCGTCGTCCCGCTCCCCATCGCCAGCATCTTCATCCAGGCCTTCGGCACCCGCATCCACAAGCGTTTCGAGCGCATCCAGGCCATGTTCTCCGACATCTCCGCCCGCGCCCAGGAAAACTTCTCCGGTGCCCGCCTCATCCGCGCCTTCGCCCAGGAAGACGCAGAAATCGCCACCTTCGAAACCGCCAACCAGGAATACATCGCGCGATCTTTACACCTTGTGCGCCTCATGGCGATGCTTTGGCCCTCCCTCGAGTTCGTCCTCGGCCTGTCCCTCGTCATCACCCTCTTTGTAGGCGGCCACCAGGTCATCGCCCACCACCTCTCGGTCGGCCAATTCACTGAATTCATGGTCTACATGGTCCAGCTCACCTGGCCCATGATCGCCATCGGCTGGGTCGTCAACCTCTTCCAGCGCGGCACCGCCAGCATCGTCCGCATCGACGAACTCCTCAAGGCCCAACCCACCATCACCGACGCCCAAGCTCTTCAGCCCTCGCCCAACCCCACCCCGACTCCCGTCATCCTGAGCGAAGGAGCCCGCAGCCCCAACGCGGGTTCCGCAGTCGAAGGACCCCGAAACTCTACGCCTCGCCACAAGCGCCCGGACCTTTCCCCCCAGGACGCCCCAACCCTCCAGGGTGACATCCGCTTCCAAAACCTGACCTTCGCCTACCCCAACCAACCCACCATCCTCCACAACATCACTCTTCACATCCCCGCCGGCACCTCCCTTGCCATCGTAGGCCCCACCGGCTCCGGCAAATCCACCCTCGTCAACCTCATCCCCCGCATCTACGACGCCCCCACCAACTCCGTCCTCATTGACGACACCCCCATCACCCATCTCCCCCTCGATGCCCTCCGCGAGCAAATCGGCGTAGTCCCCCAGGAAACCTTCCTCTTCTCCGACACCATCGCCCACAACGTCTCCTTCGGCGTCCCCACCGCCACCGAGCAGCAAATAGAAGACGCCGCCAGCATCGCCCACATCCGCACAGAAATCCTCGAATTCCCCAAAGGTTTCGCAACCCTCGTAGGCGAACGCGGCGTAACCCTTTCCGGCGGCCAGAAACAACGCACCGCCATCGCCCGCGCCATCCTCCGCAACCCCCGCATCCTCATCCTCGACGACGCCCTCGCCTCGGTCGACACCTACACCGAAGAGCAAATCCTCTCCGGCCTGAAGCAGGTCATGCAGGGTCGCACCACCATCCTCATCTCCCACCGCACCAGCACCGCCCGCCACGCCGACCAGATCGCCGTCCTCGTCGAAGGCCGCATCGCCGAGCAAGGAACCCACGACCAGCTCGTAGCCCGCAACGGCTACTACACCCGCCTCTACCAAAAGCAACAACTCGAAGAAGAACTAGCCGTAACCACCTAGACCTTCCTAAACAGCATCCACGTATTCAGGCCGATGCCCTCCCCTAACCCTTGGGTGAGCGGCGCCCATCGCGGCAAACTCCCCAAAATTTGGCTTTGACACCCTTCCCGCGCATGGCACCATTCTCCCCATCACCCCAGGCCACCTACACCTCTGGCTCGCTGACCATCGGGCCGCGCTCAAAACTATCGGAGGCACTCTCAACTTTACCGTCATCCTGTACGGTACCGCTCCCGGCGTTACCCTGCCCGTCGTCTAGATCGACAACGTCTTCGTTCCGCTTGATAACCTCACCTGACAGGTACTCGCTTCGTCGCACCCCGTAGGGACGACCTCTCCGCTGCCATTCCCAACTTCAACGCAGCGGGCTTATGGACCTTGGTAGATTCCCTCTCGATCAATTCCGGAACCAGGACAATCTTTTCCGGGGACGCCTCATCCGGGTGTTGAATCTTCTCCAGTAAACTCTGGGCCGCAATAATGCCCATCTGCTTCAGGGGTTGACGCACCGTCGTAAGACTCGGGATGTGATACTGTGCCCCAACGATATCGTCAAAGCCAATGACTGAGATGTCCTCCGGAGTACGCAATCCTGCATCGTGAAGCGCTCTGATCGCACCGATTGCGGCGATATCGTTGAAGCAGAAAATCGCAGTAAAGTCGCGTCGTTTCGCGATGAGTTCTTTCACCGGTGCATATCCCAGGTCGGGTGACCACGTGCCCACGACGAGCGGGATGAGCAGCCCATCGTCCACCTCGAAGCCGTAGTCCTGCGCAATTTCCATGATCGAATCCCAGCGTTCCTGCGCGTCCAGCGTAAACGTCTGTCCCTTCATAAAAGCGATCCGCCGATGTCCAAGTCTCTGCAGATGGCCGAGCGCAAGCTCAGCGGCTTTCAGGTGATCTACAACAATGTTCGTAACGCCCATGCGGGTTTCGTGGCCAGAGATCGTTACCGTGGGTACATTCACGCCGTCTGGCAGAGGCGTGTTGATGAGCAGAAGGCCGTCAACGCCACGGTCGGTAAGTTGCTGTGGATGCTCGGCTAGCAACTCTGCCTGCCAATAGTGGCAAGCCGTGAAGTAGAAGTAGCATGCCTCCCGCAACGCCTGGTCGACGCCGCTCATGATCAGCGTAAAGTACCCCTCACCCATGTCCGGAACCATGATGCCGATCGACATAGTCCGCTTTCGCCGCAAAGAGCTTGCGATGAAGTGTGGACGATAGCCGAGATAAGCCGCCGACTCCAGGATCCGCTTCCGCGTGACCGCCGAAATGCTCGCGGCCGCCGGCGATTCGCTGAGCACCACGGACACAGTTGTCCTCGACACACCGGCATGATTCGCGACAGATTGCAGCGTACTGCGACTGGCTTTGGGTTGTAGCACCGCCATGGCTTGATTCTAAAGTTCGTCTTCTTTTTTATGTCAAGAAAGATTTCTGTTGACAGACGAATGTCCAATCACAGAGGATGAGCGGCGTTACAGAATCGTTTCTGTAGACTCTTTTGTCTGCCTGAGGTCGCATTGTTCAAGTATTTTCCTCCACGCGCATTACGCCATTCCGTCATCGCTCTTGCTTGCGCTTCCATCTGCCTCTATCCATCCCTCGCCCACAGTCAGACGGCGTGGAAGCTGTTCTGGAGCGATGAGTTCAACGGTGCCGCCGGAGCGCCGCCCGACGCAACGAAATGGAAATTTCAGGTTGGACCCGGTGCCGCCATCGCAGGCAACGAAGAAGCAGAAACCTACTGTGCTCCGGCGGCCGATGCTGCCCCCTGCAAAGCCAATCAGCCGAATGCCTACCTGGACGGCCGCGGTCATCTGGTCATCGTGGCAGTCAAGTCTGACCAGACGGTGACGGTCGGGCCAAAAAAACTTGTGGCTCCCGTCTACACCTCGGCGCGCATGATCACCGTCCAGAGCTTCCGCTACGGCCGTATGGAAGCCAGCATTCGCATTCCGGCCGCGGGAAGAGGCATCTGGCCGGCGTTCTGGGCTTTGGGCGAGCAAAACGGTAACACTCACTGGCCCGCTGTCGGTGAGATCGATGTCATGGAGCAGTGGAATCCTGTGCCGGGCACAGACACAATCGACGCCCTTACCATCCATGGGGCGGTCCACGGGCCCAAAGCGCCGGGCTCGTCCGAAGGCTACATCGATCTGACGGAAGAATACAAATTTCCCGGCACACCGTCTGGCGGGCTGCACCAGTTTGCCGCCGAGTGGAGTCCAGGACAGGTCGATTTCTATGTCGACGGCAACCTGTATGAAAGCCAGTCAGTGGCTACCCTGACCGGCAAAGAAGTTTGGGAGCAGGACCGCCAACCCTTCAACCTTCTGCTGAATCTTGCCATGGGAGGCGGCTTCTTCGGCTACCCGGATGCCTCGACCGGGCCGACCCCCACCATGGTCGTAGACTACGTGCGGGTGTATCAAAGGGACCCGGCCGCTTTGCCTGCAACCTGGAGCAACTACGACGTCGGGGGGCCGGCCGAGCCCGGTTCGGCGGCATTCAAGAACGGCACCTGGAGCCTCAACGGCGGAGGTTCCGGCATCTCCGGTCGCTTCGATCAATTTCAATTTGCCTACCGGGGCCTGGGCGGCGATGGCGAGGTCACCGCTCATGTGCTCGATCAGACAAGCAAAGTCGCGCAGGCCCAGGCCGGCGTCATGCTGCGCGATGGCCGCGGAGCTGCCGCTCAGTTCGCCATGATGTTTGTAGCGCCCGACGGCTCGGTGCACTTTCGTTATCGCAACGCAAAGGGGGATGTCCCTTCTGAAGTCCCCTATCCGGGCAAGGCCACCTGGATGAAGGTCGGCCGACTCGGCGACGTCTTCACGGGTTATGCTTCGACCGATGGAAAGACCTGGACGGCGGTCGGAAATACAAAACTTGCCATGCCCTACGACACCACCGCAGGTTTGATCGCGGATGCCCGGGACAACCACTCCCCCAACGCGGCGCGCTTCGATTACGTAGACGTAACCCGCACCGACGCCGCCTATGACGGGATGGCCGTGACCCTGCCCGGAACTGTGCAGGCCGAACGCTACAACACCGGCGGCGCAGGACCTTCCTACAGCGCTGAGGTGGGCAATGCTGGCCTGCAGGTCAAAGAGATTCCGTCCGGCGCCGGAGATGACTCTGCCAGCGGCTACTACCTCGCCGCGGTCAAAGCGGGCACCTACATCAACTACTCGGTCTACGCCCCCAAGGAAGGTGACTACACCGTCACAACCCGCGTTTCTTCCCCAACCGCCGGTGGCACGTTCCACCTCAACATTGACCAGAAGCCGCTGTCCAAGCCGCTTCCCATCACGCAAGCCGGTCATTGGAGTGAGGTGAAAAGCCCAACCTTCCACCTTGCCGCCGGCCACCACACCTTCGCACTCGTCACGGATTCAGGTCCGGCAGCAGATTTCGACTTCTTTCATGTGCAGGCGCACTAGGCCCGACCCCTCATGATCTACGCAACTTTGCATCACCTCTGGAGGCAGTAAAACATGCGGCATAAATTCAGCACTCGTTTGCAACGAGCCTTGCGTCCCAAAGGCAATATCACCCCGTTCGCTCTTACCCTTGCCTTGGCGCTCCCTGCGGCCATCATCCTCCCTTCTTCGGCCTTCGCGCAAGGCACCACTGCCACGCTGAGCGGCACCGTCGAAGACCCAACCGGAGCCGTGATTCCCGGCGCCCAGGCCACGCTCACCGGTACAAAGACCGGTAACAAGCGAACTACCAAAGCGAACTCGGCCGGCCTTTTTGTGTTTGCCGCCGTGCCCACGGGTGATTACGATGTGCGCGTCGAGATGCCGGGGTTTGAAACCACCCTCCTGCACAACATCCATCTCGATCCTTCCGACAACAAGAATCTGACCAAAGTCACCTTGAAAATCGGCGATGTCACACAGACCATCAACGTGTCAGCAGCCGATGCGGGCCTCACCAGCAGCGGCGAGAAAAGCACCCTCATCACGGCCAACGATATCGCCAAGCTGTCCGTAGAAGGACGCGACGTAGGCGAGCTCGTTCGCATCCTGCCCGGTTTCGCCATCGCGCAAACCTCCGGCAGCATTGACAACACCAGCTACGATGCATCGCAGGTCAACGTCACCGGCGCGCTGCGCTCTTTCGCCGCGAACGGCAACTCCGCCAACGGTGTCACGCTGCTGTCGGATGGGGCCAACATCAGCGATCCCGGCAACTATGGTGACTCGGTTCAGAACGTCAACACGGACATGGTGGAAGAGGTCAAGGTTCAAACGTCCAACTTCACCGCTGAAAACTCCAACGGGCCCATCCTCGTCAATGCTGTCGGAAAATCTGGCACGCAGGCCTTCCATGGCGAACTCTACGTGTATGGCCGCACCTCGCAATTCAACTCACAGGACTCGCTCTCGAAGACCCTCAACCAGGCCAAGCCGAATGACCGCTTCATCTACCCGGGCGGCAACCTCAGCGGACCGGTGTTGATCCCCGGCACTGACTTCAACCACGCCCGCAAACTCACCTTCTTCGTGGGCGCGGAAGAGTATGCGCAACGTAACATTTATGCCTACGGCAGCGCCTCTCAGGCAATTGCGAAAGCGCTTGTGCCCACCCAGGGCATGCGCAATGGCGACTTCTCCTGTCCGGAGCTGATGAAGTACCTGGGCAGCGCCATTACCTGCAATCCCGGTGGCTCGTCCAACATCATCAACGCCAACTACAACAACATCGGCGTCGTCCCCGGCACCGCACCCAACGGCAACACCGTCGGGCTCGGTCAAATCCAAATGTATGCCGACCCCGGCGCCGCGGCTCTGATCAGCGTACTGCCGCTGCCCAACCGCGCCAATCTGGGCGATGGCTATAACTTCGTCGCCACCAACCTGGTAAACAACGACCTCTACCAGGCTCGCACCCGCATCGACTACAGCTTGTCCGATCGCGTCAAGCTCTTCGGCACCTACAACGTGGAGCGTGGGCAGAGCGGCATTCCAGAAGTCCCCTACTACTCGCCCGCACAGGGCGCCCCCATGGGCGGCATCGACACCCCCGGTGGAGGCCTGGTCAGCACCATCAACTCTCAAACCGCCGGGCTCAATCTGACGCTTGTCCTTTCGCAACATCTCACCAATGAGACCACCGCCAATCTCACCATTCTCGACCAGGAGTTCCTCGCCAAGAACCAGTCGGCCCTCAACTCCTCCACGATCGGCTATCCCTACAAAGGTCTGTTTGGCAATAACTCTCTCCAATACCCCCAGCTGCATGATTACGGTTACGACGGTCTGCCGCTGGGCATGTTTCCAGACTTCTCGGTGGCCACGCCCTATGCCAAGAAGTTCCTCCCCTCAGCCGCGGACAACGTCACCTATGTAATCAAAACCCATACCATCAAGGCTGGGGTGTACGTCCAGCAGGTCACGAACAATCAACGGCTGCTCCCCTCCACCTCCAGCACCAACGGCCAGATTGCCGACTACTACTATGGCCCCACCTTCGTCGATTCCGATCCTGCAGGAACCCTCATTCATAGTTCCGGCAACTACACCGCCAACTTCTACGAAGGTCTCATCGAACAGTACAACCAGCAGAACTTCGTGCCGATCCAGAACCTCTACTTCTGGAACGTCGATGGCTACGTCACGGACGATTGGAAGATCAAGCCAAAGCTCAGCATCCAATACGGCCTGCGCCTTGAGCACCTCGGCCCATGGGTGGATAAGCACGGTACCGGTATCGCCGTGTTCGACCCCTCGACCCTGAATGGCGGTTCGGCCGTACCCGGCTTCACGTGGCATGGAATCAACCCCAGCATCCCGACCTCCGGCGTACCGTCGCGCATCGCCTTTGTGGAGCCGCGCGTCGGCATGTCCTATGACTTCTACGGCAACGGCAAAACCGTCGCCCGCGGCGGCTGGGGCATGTATCGCAACCACGATAACTACAACGTAGTGCAGCAAGCCGCAGCCTTGGCTGAAGGCGTGCAGGTCGCCGCAGTCAGTGGCGGCGCCGGCGTACGGCTCAGCAGCCTGCAGTACATCGTCCCCAGCAACGGCGGACAGGTCGGCGCGGGCAATTATCAGAACGGCCTTTCGGTCAACGCCTACGGTCTGCAAAAAGGGGACGACCAGCAGCCCCTCACCTATACCTACAGCTTCACCGTCGATCAGCAGATGCCGAAGAACTCCGTCTTCGAAATCAGCTACAACGGCAACCACGGTGCAGATCTCACCGCGCAAAACGTCAACGTCCTCAACACGACGCTGCAAAACGTGAACCCCGTTCCGCTCGGCGCGCTCTTTCATCCCAACCCGGTCACCGGCGCCGTCGTCCCCCTGGGCTTGATCGATGGGCTCGGCACCGCACAAATCAATCAATACCGCCCCTACCCCCAGTATGGCAACATCGACGTCCCGCGCCACATCCTCTACTCCTTCTATAACGGGCTCCAGACCTCGTTCAACAAGCAGAGCGGCATGCTCACCTACGGGCTCAACTACACCTGGAGCAAAGCCCTTGGCATCCGCGATGGGTACTACAACGGCAACGCCAGCGACGCCACCAATCTGCGTAACAACTACGGCCCGCTGTCGTTCGATCACACCCACATCTTCAACGCCAGCTATGCCCTCAACATCGGCAACCCAATCAAGGGCAGACGCCTGCTTGGCGCTTTCACCAACGGTTGGCTAATCTCCGGCATCACGGGGATACAGAGCGGCGCCAATCTGCAGGCGACTTACTCTCCAGACCTCATGCTCCAGGGCAAGCTTGGCCTGCCGGGCAGCCCCAACCAATTGAACGTGGATAACAAGACGTTCCTGGGAACCCCGGATGTGCTCCTGCAGCCGGTGCTTACCTGCAACCCAGCCGTCCACACGGTCAAGAATCAGTTCATCAATGGAAGCTGCTTCCAGCTCCCGCAGATCGGACAGAACGGCGCCTTCAACTTCCCCTATCTGCATAGCCCGGCTTACTTCAACTCCGACCTCACCGTCGCCAAGACGTTCGCCATGAAGGATGCGCGCAATCTGCAGGTTCGTTTCGCAGCGTTCAACTTCCTCAATCACCCGCTCAATACCTTCAGCACATCCTTTCCGCAGCAGGTCTCGCTCAACCTGAGCAACCTCAACGCGGGTGGTGAGCTCGCGTCGCCGGCCCTCGCCACGGTCGCTCCCGGCTTTGGCTCCAGCACCTTCAAAGTCGGCCGCCGCGTTGCCGAAATCGCAATCAAATATAACTTCTAAGCTGCAGCACCCAAGAGGACGCAATGCATTTCAGAAAACTTCTCACCCTATCTCTTCTTTCGGGCTTGTCGAGCTTTGCAGGCATCCGTGCGCAGGCTCAGACCTTCACCGCGCCGGCAGCCGCCACTTCGTCACAGACCACCGTCTACAGCAATGGCAGCGCCTCGCTCGCCATCGCGGTCGACGCCGCCGGCAACCTCTTCTTCACGCGTCCCGGCGAAGGCTCTTTCGTCGAAGACCCAGCCGGCGGCGGAGCGCAAATCACCCTGATCAAAGGCTCCCTCTCCTATCCCAAAGGCGTAGCCGTTGACAACGCCGGTTACGCCTACACCTCCGACTACAGCGGCCACCTCTGGCAGGTTCCCGCAGGCGGCGGCACCCCCGTCGACATCCTCCCCGCATGCAACACCATCGATGGCTACTACCTCGGCACCCAGGTGGTCGCAGTCGATGGAGCGCGCAACGTCTACACCGCCGGCAACAACGAGACCACCCTCTTCAAGATCACCCAGGCGGGTGTCTGCACCATCGTCGCCGGCGTCACCCTCGATGCCAACACCCATATCGCGGTAGACTCTGCCGGTGACATCGCCTACTCCACCGGAGGCCAGCTCTACAGCCTGCCGGTCGGCGCTGCAGCGCCTGTGGTCGTTGCACGCACCTTTGACGCGATCAACGGTCTGCGGGCCGATTCGGTTGGCAACGTCTTTGTAACAACCAACGCGACCATCACCGAAGTTCCATTTCTCGCCGGTGCGCTTGCCGGCGCACAGGCTTTCATCGTGCTTCCCTACTCCTCTTCGTATGACGTCGGTATCGCGCCCAACGGAGCCATCTACTCCACCTCGGACGGCACCAACATCCTGCGTAACCTGTCAGGCAGTCTGGCATTGGGCGCTACGCCTGTAGGCACGGCTTCCGCGGCGCAGACGGCCAACGTCGTCTTCAACAGTGCGCAGACGCTTACCGCCATCCGCTTCGCCGCGGGCACCGGCACTTCCACTGAGCTCGCAAGCACAGGCGCCGGCACCTGCGCGATAGGCCAGGCCTATGCCGCCGGCAGCTCCTGCAACCTCATTCTCACCGCAACCCCCGCCTCCATCGGCATCCGCAACGGCGCGGTTCTGCTGTCTTCCGCGACCGGCGTCATCGGTTCGCTCCAGGTTGCACTGCAAGGTTCAGGTGCCGGCCTGGTTGCCGACCCCGGCACCCAGACTAACCTGGGCACCGGCTTCACAGCCCCCGACGGCATCGCCGTTGGAGCCTCCGGCGGTATTGTGGCAGCGGATAAAACCGCCGGCACCGTCTCCTACTTCGCCCCTGGCAGCACCACTTCCACCATCATCGCCACGGGACTCACGCAACCTTCCGGCCTCGCACTCGGTCCTGACGGCACAGTGTACGTGGCCAACACGGGCGCGAACACCGTCGTTGCCATCCCCTACTCCGGAACCGCCTACGGAACAGCCACAGTTGTGGCCACGGGCCTCAAAGCGCCCACAGCAGTCGCATTGTCGAACGCCGGCACCCTCTACATTGCGAACACCGGAGCCGGCACCGTTCTGCGCATCCCCAATCAGGGCGGCTTCCTGAATCTATCCGCAACCGCCAAAGTGTCGCAGACCTTCACCGCGCCCTCGGGACTCGCCTTTGACCCCGCCGGCGATCTCTTCGTTGCCGACAGCACTGCTGGAAACATCACCGAAGTCACCACCGCGGGTACATCCTCGGTAGTCGTTTCAGGTCTAACCGCAGCAGGTGCCATCGCAGTGGACGACTCAGGAACTCTCTACGTCCAGCAGGCCGGCGTAACCACTATCCTGCGCGTGCCCTTCAGCAACGGCGCCTTCAACACCAACGCCACCACGCATCTCGGCGTCGGCCTTACCACTCCCGCGTCGCTCGCAGCCGATAGTCTCGGCAACCTCTACCTTGCCGACTCCGGCGCCCCCGCTGTCGTTAAACTTCTCCGCACCGCCGCCACACTTCCCTTCGGACGCGTCAACGTAGGTTCCACAAGCGCCTCGCAAAGTGAAATCCTCTCCGATGACGGAGATCTCTCCACCATCTTCTCCTCGCCCCTCTACACCGCTTCCGGCAACACCACAGACTTCACAGTCACCACAACTGGAGCCAACGCCTGCTCAGCGACAGGCACTCTCGCCTCGGGCCTCAACTGCAGCGTTTCCGGCACCTTCACACCCACCGTCACCGGCACCCGCACCGAGACCCTCAGCTTCACCTCCAACGCCACCCCTCTAACCGTCGCCCTCTCAGGTACCGGCGTCAACCTCGCGACAACGACCTTGACCTTGACCCAGGTCTCGCCCACCGGTTCAGCAACCTTCGGCCAGCCAGTCACCGTCACCGCCGCAGTACAGTCGACCAGCGGCACGCCGACGGGCACAGTCCAGTTCGCGGTAAACGGCACAAACAACGGTCCCGCCGTCACACTCACCAATGGCGCCGCCAGCATTACCTTGACCGGTCTACCGGCCGGCACCAACACCATCACCGCCACCTACAATGGCGATAACACCTTCGCAAGCAGCACCGGCACCGCACTCACCATCGTGGTCGCCCCGGCAACCACCACTACAGCGCTCACCTCGTCCATCTCCTCCACAACGCCAGTGCCTCCCGGTACTGTCTCCACGCTTACTGCTATGGTCTCGTCGTCCCTCGCGTCTCCGCTACCCACCGGCACCGTAACGTTCACCGCCGGCCAAACCTCACTCGGCACCGTCGCTCTCAGCCCCAACGGCACGGCCGTTCTCACCTCCGCGCTACCCACCGGAACCTACACCATCGTCGCAACCTACAGTGGCGACGCCGGTTTCGCTGCTTCTACTTCCAACACCGTCTCCGTAGCCATCGTAGCGCCCCAGTACATCGTGTCCAACGCACCCACCGCGTTGTCCGTCACAGCACCTGGTTCTGTCGTCGCCAGCTTCCTGCTAACGCCGATCAGCGGGTACACCGGCGGCGTGGACATGTCCTGCAGCGGCTTGCCGGCCAATGCACAATGCCGCTTCATCCCGGGCATCATCTACTTCGGTACCACGGCCACGCCCGCACAAACCGTCACCCTCACCATCGTTACCAACACCCCGTCTTCTACAACCGTCGCAAGCTGGCTCCTGCCCTTCGGAGGTCTTCTGCTCCTCGGGACCTACCGCCTCCGCCGGCATGTTGCTGGGCGTGGCTTGCTCACCGCGGCCCTTCTACTGTTTGCCTCCGTTACACTTCTCATCGGCGTCAGCGGCTGCAGCTCTATCTCAAACACCACCCCTTCCGGCACGTCTAACGTGACGGTAAACTTCGTCGGCGCTCCAAGCGGCACCGCCACCGTACCGGTCAGCGGCGCGGGAAACATCCTCAAGTCGTTCACGATTGCCCTCACCGTCAAATAACCGATAGCCACCCAGCCGGCAAAAGAGAGTCCAATGACAACCCGCATTTCTCGTCGTTCCTTTGCAGCACTTTTCGGTCAGGCCGCGGCAGTCACCGCGGCCGCACCCTTGATCTCCTCGCCCGCGCACGCTGCTGTACCGGCAACCGTCATCGGCTCTGGCTACCCCAAAGATTTCCTCTGGGGTACCGCTACCGCTTCCTACCAGGTGGAAGGCTCGGCTCGCAAAGAAGGCCGCGGCCCTTCCATCTGGGACACTTTCTCCCACACCACCGGTAAAGTCGACCAGGGCGACACCGGCGACGTGGCCGACGACTTCCTCAACCGCTACCGCAACGACGTCCGCCTTATGGCCGATCTTGGCGTTCGTTCTTTCCGCTTTTCCGTATCCTGGTCCCGCATCTTCCCCCACGGAGACAACCAGCCCAATCAGCCCGGGCTCGACTTTTACCTGCACCTCGTCGAAGCCTTGCAAGCCAATGGCATCCGGCCATTCGTCACCCTCTATCATTGGGACCTGCCCCAGCCACTTCAGGACCGTGGCGGTTGGGAAAACCTCGACACCGCCAAAGCCTTTGCCGACTACGCCGGCTTCACCGCGGCACGTCTCTCCCGCGCCGGCGTCGCCGACTTCCTCACCATGAATGAGATCCGCACCTTCGTCGAGCTCGGCTACGGCAACGGAACCCATGCTCCCGGCCTCCAGGTCGGGCGCCGCAGACTTGCCCAGCTCACCCACCTTTGCCTCGTCGGTCACGGTCTTGCGGTCGCGGCAATCCGCGCCCAGGCTGCTCCCGGCACCCGCGTCGGCCTGGCGGAAAACCCCACCGCCATCGTGCCCGTCACCCAGTCCCCTGCCGATCTCGCAGCAGCCGGCCGTGCCATGCGTGAAGAAAACGCCCCCTACCTCACCGCCATCTGCGAAGGACGCTACACCGACGGCTACCTCGCGCGCCTTGGCGCCGACGCCCCAAAGTTCACGCCGGAGCAGATGAAAATCATCGCTGCCCCGCTCGACATGCTGGGCCTGAATATCTACACCCCCACCTATGCCCGGGCCGCAGCCACACCCGCCGGCTACCAGATCGTACCCGCGCCCGGCGATTTCCCCCACATGGCAAGCTCATGGCTCACCATCGGTCCTGAGAGCATCCGCTGGGCCACTCGCCTTACCAACGAACTCTGGAAGCCCAAAGCCATCTTCATCACTGAAAATGGCTGCTCCGCCGCAGACACGCTCACCGCCAATGGCGAAGTGCTCGATAGCGGCCGTGTCATGTATCTTCGCAACTATCTTGCGGAACTCAAGCGCGCCATCGCGGAAGGAGTTCCCATCAAGGGCTACTTCCTCTGGAGTCTGCTCGACAATTTCGAATGGGCCGATGGGTACAGCAAGCGCTTCGGCATCGTCTACGTCGACTTCACCAGCCAGAAGCGCACCCCCAAGCTCAGCGCTCAGTTTTACGCTTCGGTCATCCACAACAACGGCATCGACCTGTAAGGCATAACGATAGAATAGGGAACCCGAACTCGGGTGCAAACCATGCGTTCACCCCTCTTCTACTACCTTGCGTTCTTCGCAACCGGCATAGCCACCGTGTCGGTCGGTGCGCTCGTCGCGTCGCATGGCGCCCTCCTGCAGGTACCGGATGGCGAGGTAGGCCGCCTCCTCGGCACGCAGTTCGCAGGGCAACTTACCGGCTCCTATTTTGTAGGCCGGCACCTGTCATCCAGACTTCGCCTCGGAGCCCTGCTCACGGCAGGCGCCATGCTCGCGCAGGTCGTCCTCGCACACCTGTCCTTGCCTCTTCTCTTCGTCATGGGGGTCGGTCTCGGCCTCGCCATGGCGTCGATCAACACGCTCGTAGGCCTCGAAAGTCCAGACAACCTCAGAGCAAAGCGACTTGAACGCCTCAATATCTTCTGGCCCCTGGGAGCCGCCTTCGGCCCTTGGATCATCGCTCATGCTGCTGGATATAACTCAGGGCAGCACGCCTTGGCATTCTGCTTCACCACCCTCGCCGTCATCTTTGCCGTGCTCGCTGCTTCCTCCACACGGCACCCAACCTTCGATCTCCCCGCACCCACGCACGCCCGGCAAACAACTTCATCGCTCACTCTCATCATGAGCCTGTTCGCACTGCTCGCCGTCGGCGTAGAGTCGGGCCTGGCCAACTGGCTTCCAACATTTCAAGCCCGCTATCTCTCGCAACCAACCCTTACCGTTCCGCTTGCCACTCTCTTCTGGGGTTGCGTTCTGGCCATACGCCTGGTCGTATCCCACTGGCTGGCCAAGCGGTTGGAAGGGTTGGTCTTTACCGTGTCCCTTCTCGTCGCCAGTCTGGGCAGTCTGGGCCTCGTCTGGTTCCACACGCCGCGATTGCTGGTCGTGATGGTAGCAGCCACGGCCTTTGCCATCGGTCCCATCTATCCTATGCTCCTCACGCAGGCCATCAAGCTGCCGCGGCGTGGCCTCGTATTCTTTTCCGCCTCCGCTGGAAGCGCATTGTTTCCCTGGTTCATCGGGTGGGTTGCAACACTGTCGCATACCCTGCGCGGCGCTTTGCTGGTCCCGGCCGTCGGCAGCGTGCTGCTTTTTCTACTCACGTTGCGCGTCAAGCCAATCCCATCTATTTCAACAAGGTCGCACGCCCCGCCCCCGCCGGCACACAACTCGCAATGATGTCGGCCAGCGTATTGATCCTCCCGACCTCAACAATAAGCACATCGGCACCATCGAACTGCCTCATTCGCTTGCAAAAGCCTCTCGCCCCTCCCCGTGCGGCCCCAAAGATTACAACGATCCCCTTACCACTTACCACTCTCATCAAGCCGACCACCGCACCCCCCCATTCCCCTCCTCCCCCCTGCTAGCTACCGGAGCCACAAACCTCTCCTCCCGCGTCCGCAACTCCCGCGGCAACACCTTCCCCACCGCCGGATCCTTAGCCGCAACAGCCCAAGCCTCCCGTACATTCCGCACACACCCAATCACTTCGTCGAACCCCTCCTCAGAAGCGACATGCGACGCCTCCAGCGTCATCGTAAACATCGCCGCATAAAAATCACTCAGCGCTACCGCCGCCGACCCACCCACATCCGGCCGCAGCCGCGCCTGCAGATACATCAGAATGTCCACCACCTTCTTCACCGCCACCCGCCGCCCAATCTGGTCATCCTCCTCGCAGCATTGCTTCGCCCGGTAAAGCCCCCGTATCGCCGCATCATACAGCGCGATCACCATCTCCATCCCCGTAGCACCCACCATCGTCTGCTGCCCGTAGTTCATCATCCGTTTGTTCCCCCGTAACCTGTGATTGCCGCGTAAATTTCGTTCTGCTCGGCAAGCTGCTGCGGAATCGCCTGCAGCTCTTCATTCGCCGTATTCAGCTCCGCCGTCAGTCTCGTCTTCTCCGCCGCAATCCGCGCATCTTCACTCGTAATATCCGCATTGATGTCCGTCTCCTTGGTCGAGTTCTCCGTCAGCGCCAGCCTCACCGCACCATACGTATTCGTACTCCCCAGGCTGTTCACCGCCGTCGTAAACGTCTGCCCAAAGCTCCCGCTATTCTGCAGAAATCCCGCCACATCGTTGAAGTTCGAGTTCAGCACACTCCCCAGCGTGCTCGCATCCAGCGTCAGCGTCCCATCGGTCCCCGCCGTAATCCCCAGCTGCGTAATGCTGCTGATCGACCCGCTCTTTGCACCACCCAGCAGCGCACTCGAAAGCTGATTCTGGATCAGCGCCAGCGTAGGATTCCCGTACAAAGGTTCCGCCGCCCCCGTAGCATCCTTCCCCTCCTGCGCGGAAATTGCGCTCGCCACTGTGTTGTAAGCCGTCACCACCGCTTGCACCGCCGTCTCTACGCTGCTCGTATCGTTCGTAATCTGCACCTGCACCGTCGTCCCCGGCGCACTGCTCAGCAGCTGGAACGTCACGCCCGGAATTGCACTCGTCACCGTATTTGAAGCACTCGTCGTCGGCAGCCCATCTACCGTCAACTGCGCATCTGCGCCCGAGGTCCCCTGCGTAAAGTTCACCCCTGTACTTCCATCGCTGACCGTCCCACCCAGCGTCAATTGCCCCGCCGCACCGCTCGTCTGGCTCACCAGGCTAAGCCGTTGGCCGCTCGTACTCGTCACCACGCTAGCCTGCACCCCATAAGCCCCGCTGTTGATCTGTTGCGCCAGCGCCAGCAGCGTCTCACCCCCGCTCGGGATCGCGATACTCTTCGCCGTCTCACTCCCCACCTGCACGCTCAGCGTCCCTGTCAGCAAGTCGCTCTTGTTCACCACATTATCCGAGTACACCGAGCTCGTAGAAGCCAGGCTCGTCACCGTAACCGTATGGCTTCCCGCCACCGCCGACGGACCCGCCGCACTCAACGTCAGCACATTCGTATCGCTGCTCGACCCCAGCTTCGACGCCAGCGATCCATCGAAGCTCGTCAACGTACTCAGCGCCGCGGCCAATGCCGAAAGTCCCGTCCCCAGCGTCGTCAAAGCCGTATCCTGCGCCTGCAGCGACGCCAGCTGCGCCTTCCAAGGTGTCTCCACCGCGCCCTCGATCGCCAGGATCGAAGCCACCGTCGTCGTCACATTGAAACCTGTCCCACTCGTCGCCGATCCAAAACTCAACCCAACTGTACCCATACCAACTCCCAAGCAACCGCATCGCCAAACCCCGGCCGCAACACCTAAGCCGTTCCTAACCAAAAGCAAAAAATCGGAGCAGGCCTCATTTCCCGAGACCTGCTCCAGCCGCACACTATCGGCCCCCGGGTCGCGCTTTGTTCTAACGCGCCCAGGGTGGCGGATCTTTACTGCAGCAGTTTCAGTACTTCCTGCTGCACACTGTTCGCCTGTGCCAGCGCGCTGATACCCGTTTGGCTCAGCACCTGGTACTTCGCCAGATCGCTCGTCGCCTTCCCATAGTTCGTCGATTCAATGCTCGACTGCGCCGAGGTCAGGTTCTCGCTCTCACTCGACGCCACGTTCGATGCCGCCGAAAGCTGGTTGATATCCGCTCCGATAATGCCGCGCTGGAAAGCCACATCGCCAATCGCCGAGGTCACCGTCGTCAGCACCGTCTGCGCCGAACTCGCAGAAAGAGTCGCCACGCTCGAGGCTGTAAAGTCCACACCCGCGCCGGAGGTTCCCTGCGTCGCCGGCGTAGTATCCGTGAGCGAGGTTCCCGTCAGTGTCTGCGTCCCCGCGGTCCCCGCGGTATTGGTTCCCGTCACCACCAGCGTGGTGCCGGAGTTCGTCACAGTCGCACGCAAGCTGCTGCCCGCCGCCGCATACTGCGTATTCAGCTGCGAGGCCGCCTGCGCAATTGAAGTCCCCGAAACGAAGTTCGTCGTAATCGGACCGGCCGTACCGGCCGCCACGCTCAACGTCCCCGAAATAGTGTCCGAAGCCGCGCCAAACGTGAACGTAGATGTCGAAGCCGTCGTAGTAGTACCCGCAACCGGTGTCGGCGTAGTAAACGACGCTGACGATGCTGCCGTCCCTGCCGTCCCAACCGTCTGCCCCACGCTGCCCTTGGTCAGCGCACCCACCACGTCGCTATACACATTCGCGCCGCTGCTGGTGCCGTCTGATACAAACACAGTCTTCGCCGCCGCGCTGAACACGCTGTTGCCGTTGAAGTTTGTCGTGCTCCCAATGTTGCCGATCTCCGACAAAATGTTCTGATACTCCTGGTTCGCCGAGCTCACCTGGTTATCGTTCAACGTGCCGTTCGCCGCCTCGGTCGCCAACGTAACCGCCCGGTTCAGCAGGCTCGTCACCTGGCTCAAAGCGCCGTCCGCCGTCTGCAGCAGACCAATGCCGTCGCTCGCATTCTGGCTGCTCTGCGTCAACGCGGACACGTTCGCGCCCAGGCCATCCGCCACGGCCAGGCCCGCTGCATCATCCGCACCGCTGTTGATCCGAGATCCGGAAGAAAGCTGCGTCAACGTGTTCTGCAGGCTATTCTGCGTCTGATTCAGATTGTTCTGCGCATAGATCGCCGCAATGTTATTCAAGACACCCAAGGACATAGTTCGCTCCTGTTGTTCCGCTTTAAACTTCTTCCGCTGAGCCTGTCCCAAGTGGATGACTCCGCGTTCTCACACCTCATCGGCCCCCCACTGCAAACCATCAGCACAAAAGCAAACTATCCCAAAGCCTTATAGCCGCAACCAAACATCACTCATCAATCCCTCCCTTTTTGTCATTCCCCTTTTTGTCATTCCTCTTTTGTCATTCCCGAAGGGAATCTGCGTTTGCTTTTGCTGTCGCCTGTTCTTGCTCTAAACCAACACCCTATCTGCAACCCCTATCGTTTCCACCCCACCCAGCCGATAACTCCCCTGAAGGCAGGGCACAATGATCGATCTACACCGCCTCAATGGCCACCCCCTCATCCTCAACTGCGACCTCATCCGCTACGCCGAGGCCACACCGGACACCACCCTCACTCTCGTCACCGGAGAAAAGCTCATCGTCCGCGAGTCCACCGCCGAGCTCATCCAGCTCATCGCCGCCTTCCGCGCCTCCGTCCTCCGCACCGCCTGGCCGGAAGCTTCACTAGCCCTCAGCACCCGCAACGCCCTGGCTTCCATGCCACCCGTATAACGCACAACGTACAACGTACAACAGGAGCAACCCATGGATCTCGCAAGCATCGGCGGCATCGCCCTGGCCCTCATCGGCATCCTCGCCGGCATGATGATTGAGGGCGGATCCATAGCCCAGATCACCCAGCCCACCGCCGCCATGATCGTCATCGGCGGCACCGCCGGCGCCGTCATGCTCCAGTTCCCCATGTCTATCTTCATCGCCGCCTGCAAGCAGCTCATCAAGGTCTTCCTCCACAAAGGGCATAATGGCGAAGCCATCCTCCAGCAGCTCGTCGCCTTCGCCAATAAGGCCCGCAAAACCGGTATCGTCTCCCTCGACAGCGACCTCGCTGAAGTCCACGACCCCTTCCTCAAGCAAGCCCTCATGCTCGCCGTCGACGGCACCGACCCCTCCGAAGTCCGCAAGATCATGACCCTCGAGCTCGAAAACAAGTCCGAAATCGAAGAAAAAATCCCCGCGGTCTTTGAAGCTGCCGGCGGCTACTCCCCCACCGTCGGCATCATCGGCGCCGTCCTCGGCCTCATCCAGGTCATGAAAAACCTCAACGACATCGACGAAGTAGGCCGCGGCATCGCCACCGCCTTCGTCGCCACCATCTACGGCGTAGCCGTAGCCAATCTCATCTGCCTCCCCGCCGCCGGCAAACTAAAATTCCGCCACCGTGAAGAAACCATGCTGAAAGAAATGATGCTCGAAGGCGTCATCTCCATCCTCGAAGGCATGAACCCCCGCATGATGGAAACCAAGCTCCGCACCTTCCTATTCGACTCCAAACCCAACCCCACCCCCAACAAACCCACCGAAGCCGCCGCCTAGCCCCTTGCCGCGTTCGCCGCGCACCCGCCGCGCTGCCGCGTTCCGCTTTGTTTTCAGGAGCCGCACAAATGTCCAAAAAGAAACACCCAGAACACGTAAACCACGAGCGCTGGCTAGTCTCCTACGCCGACTTCATCACCCTCCTCTTCGCCTTCTTCGTAGTCCTCTTCGCCTCCGGCCAGTCCGACAAAAAGAAGACCACAAAAATGCAGCTAGCCATGCAAACCGCCTTCGATCACAACGGCATCTTCGACAACCACGCCAAAACCCCGCCCATCGCCGACGACTCCGGCCCCGCCCAGGCCGCCACCCCCGCACCCATCGCCCTGCCCCTCCCCTCGGCCCTTGAAGAGGCCCATCAGACCGAAGCCCGCATCCAGCAGGTCCTCCAGAAGGAAGCCGCCGCCCGCCAGCTTTCCGCCGCCTCCGTCACTATCCGCCCCTCGCCTGAGGGCCTCGTCGTCAGTCTAAGCGAAGCCGGCTTCTTCGCCTCGGGCTCAGCCGAAATCCGCCCCGAAGCCTACCAGACCCTGCGCGCCATCGCCTCCGCCCTGCCCCACCAGCCCATGCGTGTAGAAGGCCACACCGACGACATCCCCATCCACACCCCCCAGTTCGCCACCAACTGGGAGCTCTCCACCGCCCGCGCCGCCAGCATCACCCGCCTGCTCATCACCCAGCATGCCGCCGAGCCCACCCGCATCTCCGCCGCTGGCGAAGCCGAATTCCACCCCACCGCCTCGAACGCCACCGAACAGGGCCGCGCCCAGAACCGCCGCGTAGACATCATCCTCCTCCAACAACCCCCCACAAAATAACAACCAAAAAAAGCTTGGGGTGCCCCAGGCCACGCAGGTTTCATCGCGTGACCTGGGGTTTACTCACTACTCCTAACTGAACAAGAAGTCCGGGGTGCCCCAGGCCACGCGGGCTTCATCGCGTGACCTGGGCCTACTCACTCCGCCTCCACCCCCAGCACCTTCACAATAATCTTCTTCGTCCTCTGCCCATCGAACTCCGCATAAAACACCCTCTGCCACTGCCCCAGATCAAGCCTCCCCCGAGTCACCGGCAACGTAGTCTCATGATGCAGCAGCAGCGCTTTCAAATGAGCATCCGCATTATCCTCTCCCGTCTGGTGATGCTTGTACCCCGGCCAGCTAGGCGCCAGCTTCTCCAGCCAGGTAGAAATATCCTCAATCAACCCATCCTCATTGTCATTCACATAAATCGCCGCCGTGATATGCATCGGCGAAACAAAACACAACCCGTCCACCACCCCACTACGCCGCACGATCGCCTCCACCTCCGGCGTCAAATGCACCATCTCGTAACGCTCCACCGTCTTGATCGTCAGATACTCCGTATGCGCCTTCATCCCCGCCATCTTTATCTCCTCCGCAGATATACTTAGCTCATGCCGTTCGATGCACCCAACGCGCACAACACCTTCCGCCGCCTCGCCGCGCTGCTCTGCCTCATCGTCCTCCTCGTCATCGCGGTCCCCTGCCCCGCCGCCACACCCCACACCCCATCCCACTGCGCCGATTGCTGCGCCCCCATCCACTCCCTCTCCACTCCAGCCCTCTGCTGCACTCTGATCCCCCAGCCCAGCCACACCACCGCCCACCACCACGCCCCTCGCCCTCCCTCTGAAATTACCCTCGCCACAATTTTCCCAACCCCCGTCCCCGTCCAACACCCCACCCGCATCGCCAGGGTCCTCGCCGCCCCACCCCCACGCCTCCACCCCAACCTCCGCATCTGATCTCCGGCCGCCGACGCCCCAGACCTGCGCCGCACCACCGCGCCTCCCCTGCCCGCCGACCCTCCCGGAGATCCCATGCCTCGCCTCGCCGCCCTCCCATTCCTGCTCTTCCTTCTCCCCGCCGCCCACTCCCAGGCCATGCCCGACATGCCCGACATGCCCGGCATGACCATGCCCCCCCAGCCCTCCATGCAGATGAACATGGACATGACCTCCCCCACCATGCAACGCATGATGCACCCCCTCACCCTAGCCGACACCATCCTCAACCACGACTCCTCCGGCACCACCATCCAACCCACCTCCACCCCCATGCCCATGTACATGCGCCAGCGCGGCCCCTGGACCTTCATGCTCCACGGCACAGCCTTCCTCACCGACACCCAGCAGCACGCCACCCCCACCCCCACTTCACCCCCCACCGCCCTCTGCACCCAGCTCACGCTCACCTGCGTCACTCCCACCCGCCGCGGTACAGACAAGCTCTTCTCCACCAACTGGATCATGCCCATGGCCATGCGCCCCCTCGGCACTCGCGGCCAGCTCACCCTCCGCACCATGCTCGATATCGAACCCGCCACCATCCAGCAAGGCCGCTATCCCGAGCTTTTCCAGCAAGGTGAAACCGCCCAGGGCCGCACCATCTACGACGGCCAGCACCCCCACGACTTCATCATGGAGCTAGCCGCCCTTTACGACCTCCGCCTCTCCCATCACACCCTCCTCAGCCTCTACGCCGCCCCCATCGGTGACCCCACCATCGGCCCCACCGCCTACCCCCACCGCCAGTCCGCCTCAGAAGACCCCAACGCCGCCCTCGGCCACCACCAGCAGGACAGCACCCACATCGCCTTCAACGTCTTCACCGCCGGCCTCACCTACCGCACCCTCCGTCTCGAAGGCTCCGGCTTCCACGGCGCCGAACCCACCGAAGCCCGCTGGCACTTCCAACCCTCCCCCAACGGCCTCGCCGTCGATTCCTACAGCACCCGCCTCACCTTCGCCCCCACCCCCAACCTCGTCGCCCAGTACAGCATCGCCCGCATCACCAGCCCCGAGCAGCTCCACCCCACTGAAGACCAGCGCCGCCAGACCGCATCCGTCATGTACAACCGCCCCTCCCCCACCGGCAACCTCGCCACCACCGCCCTCTGGGGCCAGGCCCTCAGCCTGAAAGACGGCACCCTCGTCAACTCCTACCTCCTCGAAGCCCTCCTGAACTTCCACACCCGCAACTTCACCTGGACCCGCATCGAGTCAGCCGGCCGAACCTCCGACCTCCTCCAGGACGCCAGCACCCAGTTCGCCCTCAACCCCAACGCCAGCGAGATCCCCCTCGGCCACGTCCAGGCCTACACCCTCGGCTACGACCGCCAATACAGGCTCGCCTCCCACCTCCTCGCCGCCCCCGGCGCCCAGTTCACCCTCTACCGCACCCCCACGCCGCTGGTCTCCACCTACGGCCGCACCCCTTTCGCCGCCCAGGCCTTCATCCGCTTCCGCATCACCCAATGACCCGATCCGCCGAGCAAATCGCCGTCATTCTGGCGAAGCCAGAATCTCAGTATTTGCCTTTGCTTTCGCCCTTGCTTCTTCCACTCCAACCCGCGATACCCTAAACCCATGCACCTCCTCATCGCCACCTCCAACCCCGGCAAGCTCCGCGACTTCGCCCACGCCGCCGCCGCCCACCCCCACATCACCCTAGCGCCCCTCCCCCACCTCGACACCATCCCACCCCCTGAAGAAACCGCCTCGACCTTCGCCGGCAACGCCCTAATCAAAGCCCTCGCCTACAGCGCCCTCGCCCCCGGCCAGATCGTCCTCGCCGACGACTCCGGCCTCGCCGTCCGCTCCCTAAACGGCGCCCCCGGCGTCCGCTCCGCCCGTTACGCAGAAGACGAAAACTGGCAAGGAGAAGGCACCCCAGACCAGCGCAACGTTGCCTGCCTCCTCGACCGCACCCGCGGCCACCGCTACCACGACGCCAGCTACTTCTGCTCCCTCGCCGCCGTCCGCGACGGCCAACTCCTCGCCACCGGCACCGGCGAGCTCCAGGGCTACCTCATCGACACCCCCCGCGGCACCGCCGGCTTCGGCTACGACCCAATCTTCGAAATCCTCGAACTAGGCCAGACCATGGCCGAGCTCGACCCCGACACCCGCCTCGAATTCTCCCACCGTGGCCGCGCCCTCATCCACCTCCTCAAATCCCTCACCTAGCTCTTCCACCCACACACAAAATCGCACAAACCATTCGCTAATCGCACCAAACCCCGTGCAATCCTTGACGCTCGTCTTCTCACGGCGGAATAATCAGTTGCGTCTAGAAGCACCCGGAAGCAGGAGCCCAACACCTCATGGCCGCCACAGCACCCTTCGCACCACCCGATCTCGGCCGCGCCTCAGGCCGTGGCGTCAAGCCACTCCGCGCCGGCCAGGGCCATTCCTTCATGTGGCGCCGCCTCCATTCCCTCTCCGGCATCATCCCCATCGGCGCCTTTCTCGTCGAGCACATCGTCTCCAACTTCGAAACCTGGAACGGCCCCCTCGCCTACGCCAAGCAGGTCGTCTTCCTCAACTCCCTCCCCCTCGTCCGCATCCTCGAGTGGGGCCTCATCTTCATTCCACTCGCCTTCCACGCCGGCTACGGCGTCTGGATCAGCTTCCGCGGCCGCGCCAACGTCAACGTCTACCCCTGGGCCAGCAACTGGATGTACATCATGCAGCGCGTCACCGGGCTAATCGCGTTTGCTTACATCATCCAACATGTCATCCGCCAGCGCTTCCTCGGCGTCCAGCTCCCCGAGCACCCCGGCGCCGCCTTCGCCAAAGTCCAGCACGAGCTCTCCAACCCCTGGATGCTCGCCATCTACGTCATCGCCATGGTCGCCACCACCTGGCACTTCGCCTACGGCATCTGGCTTTTCTCGGTCAAGTGGGGCATCACCCCCGGCGACCGCGCCCGCAAGCGCATGGGCTACGTCTGCGGCGTCATCGGCTCTGCCCTCTGCGTCATGGGCCTCATCAGCATCTACGCCGTAGTCTGGAAATACCCCAACGCCCCCCAGGACGTCATGCCTGAGAACCCCCCAGGCCTAAGCGTCCCCGCCAACCCCCAGCAAGCCCCCGAAGGCGCGCTCCCCAACCACACCTAACCTTTGGCTATAAGTCACACCGTCTTGTTAAGGGCACGGCTTCAGCCGTGCCACCCAGTCCCACCCGCAAATGGGGCTTCAGCCCCTGAGGTACGCTCCTTGTCCGAACAGCTAAAAGACGCTCAGGAAAGAACCCTGCCTTCGCTTCTATCTGATAGCGCAGTTGCGGAGGAAGTCTCGATGCAACTACACGACATTTTCGGAAATCTGGAAGATACCGTCCGCCTCGTCGAGGAGAGGTCGCCGCAAGACCTTGACCGATACCGTCAGGCAATCGGTGCAGTTTGTGGGTCCCTGGTTCTCGACGTCATGGCCCCTATTTACAAGCAGCACCCGAGCATCAGACCCGCAAGCTGGCCGGAAGTCTAAGCAAGCACGCACAAGCACCGAGGAATCGCACATGGCAGCAGCAACAACACCCCGCATCATCGTCGTAGGAGGAGGCCTCGCAGGCCTCTCCGCCGTCATCAAAATCGCCGAAGCCGGCGCCACGGTCGACCTCTTCTCCATCGTCCCCGTCAAGCGCTCCCACTCCGTCTGCGCCCAGGGCGGCATCAACGCCGCCAAGGACCTCAAAGGCGAAGGCGACACCGTCGCCAAACACTTTGACGACACCGTCTACGGCGGTGACTTCCTCGCCAACCAGACCCCCGTCAAAAACATGACCGCCCAGGGCCCCGCCATCATCGACCTCCTCGACCGCATGGGCGTCCCCTTCAACCGCACCCCAGAAGGTCTCCTCGACTTCCGCCGCTTTGGAGGCACGCTCTACCAGCGCACAGCCTTCGCCGGCGCGACGACCGGCCAGCAACTCCTCTACGGCCTCGACGAGCAGGTCCGCCGCCACGAGTCCAACAACCTCGTCACCAAGTACGAGGGCTGGGAGTTCATGTCCGCCGTCCTCGATGAAAACGGCGTCTGCCGCGGCATCTCCGCCATGGATCTCCGCACCATGGAAATCCGAACCTTCGCAGCCGACGCGGTCATCATGTGTACCGGCGGCATCGGCGCCATCTTCGGCAAATCCACCAACTCCGTCGTCTGTACGGGATCCGCCCAGGCCGCGCTCTACCAGCAGGGCGCAAAGTACGCCAACGGTGAATTCATCCAGGTCCACCCCACCGCCATCCCCGGTGAAGACAAGCTCCGCCTCATGTCGGAATCCGCCCGCGGCGAAGGTGGCCGCGTCTGGGTCCCCCGCGCCAAGGGCGACAAGCGCGAAGCCAAGTCCATCCCGGAAGCCGACCGCTGGTACTTCCTCGAAGAGCGCTACCCCAAGTACGGCAACCTCGTCCCCCGCGACATCGCCACCCGTGAAATCTTCAAGGTCGTCTATGAAGACGGCATGGGCATCGACGGCCAGCCCATGGTCTACCTCGACCTCACCCACCTGAGCAAAGAGCGCCTCCACAAGCTTGAAGGCATCCTCGAAATCTACGAGAAATTCGTAGGCGACGACCCCCGCACCACCCCCATGAAGATCTTCCCCGGCATGCACTACACCATGGGCGGCCTCTGGGTAGACTTCGACCAGCAAACCAACATCCCCGGCATCTTCGCCGCCGGCGAGGCCGACTACTCCATTCACGGAGCCAACCGTCTAGGCGCCAACTCCCTCCTCTCCTGCATCTATGCCGGGCTCCTCGCCGGCCCCAACGCCGTCAACTACGCCAAGTCCCTCAAGCCGCAGGTCGGCGATGGCGGCCACGCCGCCGAGCGCCAGCGCCAGCTCGAGCTCAACGACCAGCTCCTCAAATCCACTGGTAAGGAAAACCCCTTCAAGCTCTGGCGCGAGCTCGGCGAAACCATGACCGAGCACGCTACCATCGTCCGTTACAACGCCGGCCTCGCCAAAGCCGACGCCAAGATCGTCGAGCTCCAGACCCGCTACAAGGCCATCAACCTCTCGGACAAGAGCCAGTGGGCCAACACCAGCTTCGCCTTCGGCCGCCAGCTCAAAAACATGCTGGAGCTTTCCCGCGTCGTCGTCCAGGGCGCCGCCCAGCGCGACGAATCCCGCGGAGCCCACTACAAACCAGAGTTCCCCAACCGCAACGACGAACAGTTCCTCAAATCAACCATCGCCACCTACGTAGACGGCGCACCCAAAATCACCTTTGAAGACGTAGACACCAGCTGGATCAAACCCCGCCCCCGCGTCTACACCGCCACCTAAACAACCAGGCCGCCCAGCCACCGGCCAGGGCTAAGAAGCACGTCATTCTGAGCGAAGCGAAGAATCTCCGTATTGGCTTTTGCCGTTGCTTGTTCTTGCGCTTTTGTTTGTCATCCCGTAGGGATCTGCATTTGCTTTTGCAGTTGCTCAAACCCGCATCCAACAAACCATGAACTCTCTGGACCCCAAAATCACGACAGCAATCTACATCGGCGCAGCCGTCCTCTTCCTCTGCGCGCTCCTCACCATCTTCTTCTACACCCGCTCCGTCAAAACCAAAAAGCTCTCCCAGACTGGCGGCTCCGTCGAGCAAGGCATCCTCCAGGCCACAGAAAAGAAGGAAGACGTCCGCTAGCGGGCGTCCAGCACCACTCAAAGGGGAATCACCATGGCAACCGCAACCATCCCGGCACCAACAACGCACGAAGCCGCCGTCCGCACCAATACCAAAACCATCAAGGTCCAGATCAAGCGCCAGGCCTCCCCTGACTCTCCCGCCCGCACCGAGCACTTCGAAATCCCCTACCGCCCCAACATGAACATCACCTCGCTCCTCGGCGAGATCGCGGCCGAACCCATCACCGCCGCCGGCCAGGAAACCACCTCCATCGCCTACGACGCCAACTGCCTCGAGGAAATCTGCGGCTCCTGCGCCATGCTAATTAACGGAAAAGCCAGAATGGCTTGTTCCGCATTGGTGGACAAGCTCGACCAGCCCATCACCCTCGCCCCCCTGTCCAAATTCCCGGTCGTCCGCGACCTCGCCGTAGACCGCAGCGTCCTCTTCCAGAACCTCAAAGCCGTAAAAGCCTGGGTACCCATCGACGGCTCGTACGACCTCGGCGCTGCCCCCCGCCAGTTCCCCCAGATCCAGGAACAGCGCTACCCCCTGTCCAACTGCATCTCCTGCACCATCTGCATGGAGGTCTGCCCCCAGTTCAACGACTCCACCAACTTCGTCGGCGCCGCCACCATCGCCCAGGTCAAGCTCTTCAACATGGACCCCGCTGGCTCCGTCCTCAAATCCGAGCGTCTCCGCGCCCTCGCCGGCGACGGCGGCGTCCAGGAATGCGGCATGGCCCAGAACTGCGTAGCCGCCTGCCCCAAGCAACTCCCCCTCATAGAAGCCATCTCCGACGTCTCCCGCGACGTAGTCATCCAGCAAGTAAAAGACTTCTTCTCCATGTAGCCGCTACCGAGGGGCTTGAAGTTTTCCACAATAAAACTTGTCAAGCCCTTCAACCGGTCAGATGCCGCTAACTGCTTCATTCTGAAAGAGATACAGTTGAAAATAGTTGGCGTGTTTACCCCCCGCACCTTGGTAAACTGGTATTACTGAATAAACAAAAAGCGGCCACCGGGACGAGAAGCCTGACACGTCACACAAATCAGACCTAAGTCCAATCCTTTCAGAATTTTGCCTCAAAAGACGGGGGGGAGGGGTCCCCGCTCCAACCAAAATCAAGCATCCAACCCATGCAGGCCCACAGCCTCCAAGGAGAAATTCCATGAGCACCACAGCACCCGCAACCGGCCACACTATCACCCTCGCAGAAGCCAAAAACGTCCTCGCCGCAGCCACCAAAGAAGCCGAGTCCCAGGGCCAGCCCATGAACATCGCTGTCGTCTGCGCTGGAGGCCATCTCCTCGCTTTCGAGCGCATGCACAACGCCTGGATCGGTTCCGTCGATATCGCCCAGAAGAAAGCTTGGACCTCGCGCGCCTTCGACATCACCACCAAGGCACTCGGCGAGCACTCCCAGTCCGGCGACCAATTCTTCGGCATCCATGCCTCCAACGACGGCAAAGTCATGATCTTCGCCGGCGGCATCCCGCTCATGCGTGACGGCAAAGTCATCGGTGCCATCGGCGTCTCCGGCGGTTCTGGCAAGCAGGACCACGCCGTAGCCCAGGCTGGCGCAAAAGCCATAGCCTAAGTCCAAAGTAAAAGCCTCGCGCAAGCGAGGCTTTTCTTTACTATCAAAACACTTACTTCGAAAAGATCGTGCTATCCGGAGTAGTCTCCTCATCGTTATGAATCCGATTTTGCGCCCTTTTCGCGCTCTCCATCGCACTCTGATCCAGCCGCGTCTGTTCGTTATGCTCGCCTGTAGCCGAATTCTCCGACTCCACAGCCTGATGCGACGGCGTGATCGGGCTCTTGCTCGAATCCAGATTCCTGTTGCTGGAACTATCGCTTGTGCTCATACTTCACCTCAGTTCGTTCGATACACCATTCATCACACTAGGTTGCTTACTTCTCGCCCAGCACGCTGATCTTGTGGATCGTCGGCGGCTCGGAAAACAGCGCATCCGCGTTCGCCATCAGCGCCTTTGCAATCTCGCCGTGAAGATGCGCATCCCGTGCCTCTTCCGTGGCGAACGTATCGAACACGCTATACGCACCGTCATCTTCCTTGATCCCGAACCAGCGTTCGGTCCCTGGCTCATCCTGCGCCATCGCCGCGCCCTGCTTCAGGAACGCTTCCACATCCGCCTCTTTACCGGCCTTCGCCTTCATCCGTACATACAGCGCCAACTTGCTCATATTCACCTCACCAAGTGAGATGCAAACCAGTCCCACACACCAGCCAAATCTTTGCCCCTCACCGCGCGTCTTTGCCCGTCACCGCTCAAAGGAGTAGCCTTAAACAGTCATGATCAAACCCGCACTCGTCACCCTGACCCTCCTCGCCGCCACCGCCGCCGCATTCGCCCAAACCACCCCCGCGCCAGCCCCGCTGCCCGATTCCCCCGGCACCACCGCCGCTCCCCCACCCGCCATCCTCCCCTCCGGCCCCACCGTTCTCTTTGACACCTCCATGGGCCGCATGACCTGCAAGCTCTACGACACCCAATCCCCCCTCGCCGTCGCCAACTTCGTCGGCCTCGCCACCGGCAAAAAGGAGTTCACCGACCCAGCCACCGGCAAACTCACCAAAGGCGTCCACTTCTACGACAACACCACCTTCCACCGCGTCATCCCCTCCTTCATGATTCAGGGCGGTGACCGCCGCGGCGACGGCACCGGCGATGGCGGCTACTACTTCGCCAACGAATCCACCCCCGGCCTCACCTTCGACACTCCCGGCCGCCTCGCCATGGCCAACGCCGGCCCCAACACCAACGGCACCCAATTCTTCATCACAGAAACCGCCTACCCTGACCTTGACGGCAAATACACCATCTTCGGCCAGTGCGATCCCCACTCCGTCCTCATCTCTGCCACCATCGCCCGCGTCGAGCGCGACTCCCGCGACAAACCCCTCACCCCCGTCCTCCTCAACAAAGTCACCATCGTCCCCGACGGCCAGCCAATTCCTCCTCCGCCTGCCGCCCCCGCACCTCCCGCCGCATCCAACTAACTGCGATACTGAAACACGCAACACCATTCAAGGAGTAACAATGCCAACTACCGCTACCTTCAAAACCTCTGAAGGCACCATCGTCTGCGAGCTTTACGAGCAGGACGCCCCAGAAACCGTCAAGAACTTTATCGCCCTCGCCGAGGGCACCAAAGACTGGTCCTCCCGCTCCAAGAAAGGCAACAACCTCTATGACGGCACCGTCTTCCACCGCGTCATCCCAAGCTTCATGATCCAGGGCGGCGACCCTGAAGGCACCGGCATGGGCGGCCCCGGCTACAAGTTCGCCGATGAAACCAAGGGCTCCAAGCACACCTTCAAGGAACCCGGCAAGCTCGCCATGGCCAACTCCGGCCCCAACACCAACGGTAGCCAGTTCTTCATCACTGTCACCGACACCTCCTGGCTCACAGGCAAGCACACCATCTTCGGTGCCGTGACTGAGGGCTATGACATCGTTGAGAAGATTTCAAACGTCTCCCGCGACGGCATGGACCGCCCCAAAAAGCCGGTCGTCCTCGAGTCTGTCACCATCAACAAAAGCTAACTCAAACGGCAGTTGGGTGCCCCAGGCCACGCAGTTTCATCACGTGACCTGGGGTCTCTCTTTCCACCGATCTTGCGTCGAAGCAAACGCAAGACATCGGCCAACTACCTTCCGCCCGGTGCCATCTCCACCCTCCGGTTCAGCAGCATTCCAGTCGGAAAAACCGTCAACATGAGATCCCCTCGATCCAACGCATCATAAAAATAATCCTGGTCAACATTCGGCACCCGCGCAAACTGCGCCACCTTCGCCCGATCCCCCGGCGCTTCATGCAACACAGACCCCAAAGCCCCACCGTAGCTTAGAAACATGAACAACCCGCCCGCCGCAAGTACACCTCCACAAGCGCCCGCAACGATCCTCAATTCCCGCCGCATCCTCACCCAGCAAAGCACCACTCCAAGCGCAAGCCCGGTCTGCAACACTCGTGCCCCGGGATCGGAAATTCCCAACGCAGTCCCCGGAGCCAGCAGATAAATCGGCACAAAGAACCCCAACCCAAGCCACAGAAATCGCCGCCCCCCTCTGGCTGAACGAAGCAGCCCCCACGCCACCACTCCCGCAAGCAAAACCTCCGCCGCCAACAACGCATAGAACCCCGCCCGCCCAAACACCGCCTGATCGTACCCCAGCGGATTTGCAAACCCAAACGACTTGGCATAAGAGTTCGCCTTGAACACCCAGAATGCCGCCGAGTAATTCCGCACACTGGCCTGCATCCCCGCCTGCCCATCCGCGTTCCCCGCCACCAGAAACCGCCCCAGCACATACCACACCGTCAATGCCACCGCCGGCGCCGCGGCCAGCACCTCAAGCCACCGTTTGCTCTCCCACACCTTCAGAAACAACAGCAAAACACAAAAGCAAAACGGAATCATATGCGTAAAGAACGCAAGCACCAGCACCCCACCGAGCAAACAGGTCCGAGCACCCTTCAGCAACAAAGCCGCAAACACCATCACCCAGGCCAGCCCCAGTTCGAAGTTCATAAACCCATACCAGAAGTTCACATTCAGAAACACAGCCTGTGGCACCACCACCCAGGCAACCGCCGGAGCCCCCACAGTCCGCAGCAGATACCGCATGGCTCCATAGCAAATCCCCAACTGCACGACCAGCCAGACCTTCGCCGCCCAAAGCCACGGCAGCACCAACCCCAGCACGCCGATCCCCATCGTCGTCAGGCTATTGGGCACCGGATAGCTCTTCAACGTATGCGCCACATCCGCATGCCTCAGCAGATGTTCCCGCAGCAGCCACCCCTGGTACGTCCAGTTCGCATAGTCCGTGAGACTGGGCCCGCCCGCATGCACCACTACCATCACCGCGTAAAAAAGAAAGAGCCCGGCAGCATACCACTCAGCCGCCCGGCTCCAACCTTTTTTCACTTCCACCATGACAGCTATGCTACGCCAATCACCGTGCAAAGCTCCTTCACCGCATCCGCGCTCTTTTGCAGCGCAGCCTGCTCATCAGCCGTCAATTTGATTTCAATGATCTTCTCGATCCCCTTCGAACCCAGCTTGCAAGGCACGCCAACATACAGTCCGTTGATCCCATACTCACCCGTCAGGTAAGCCGCGCAAGGCAGAATTTTTTTCTTATCCTTAAGGATCGCCTCAACCATCTCCACAGCCGCCGCACTGGGCGCATAGTAAGCCGACCCGGTCTTCAGATGCTTCACAATCTCCGCACCACCGTTGGCCGTCCGTGTCTCCAGTTCCTTCAGCCGAGAAGGCTCGATCAACTCTGTAATCGGAATGCCAGCCATCGTCGAGTAGCGCGACAGCGGCACCATCGTGTCGCCATGTCCGCCAAGCACAAATGCCGTCACATTCTCCACCGAGACCTGCAGTTCCTCCGCGATGAACGTCCGGAACCGCGCCGAATCCAGCACCCCCGCCATCCCGATTACGCGCTCGCGTGGAAAACCGCTCTGCTTGTAGGCAGCCTGCGCCATCGCATCCAGCGGGTTGGAAACGATAATCAAAATCGCATCCGGCGAGCCCGATGTCACCTTCGAAACCACATCGTTCATGATCTTCGAGTTCGTATTCAGCAGGTCGTCTCGGCTCATCCCCGGCTTGCGCGGAATCCCAGCCGTAATCACCACAATGTCAGATCCCGCCGTATCGGCATAGTCATTCGTCCCGATGATCGAAACATCCCGCTTTTCAATCGGCATGGCCTGAAGCAGATCCAGCGCCTTGCCTTGCGGAATCCCTTCCGCCACATCTAGCAACACCACATCCGCAAGCTCTTTCGCCGCTATCCAGTGGGCCGCCGTGGCCCCGACATTCCCTGCTCCAACTACTGTGACCTTCTTCCGCATCCCATCTCCTTGGCTCTTGCCACAACTACATATTTTCAATCATACGAGTAGCAAACTCACTCGTCTTCGCCTTCGTCGCACCCGGCATCTGCCGCTCGAAGTCATACGTCACATACTTCTGTTCAATCGTCTTCTCAAGCGAGCGCTCAATCAACCGTGCAGCTTCCGGCCAGCCGATATAGTCGAACAGCATCACCCCGCTCAAAATCACGCTTCCCGGGTTAATCACATCCTTATCCGCATACTTCGGAGCGGTCCCATGCGTCGCCTCAAATACAGCATAGCCATCACCGATGTTCGCGCCCGGCGCAATCCCAAGCCCGCCCACCTGTGCCGCCGCCGCGTCTGAGATGTAGTCTCCATTCAGGTTTGTCGTAGCCAGCACCGAGTAGTCAGAAGGCCGAATAATGATCTGCTGAAAAATCGAATCCGCAATCCGGTCATTCACCAGGATCTTCGTCTTCCACTTTCCACCGCCATGCGTCGCGCCAATCGCCGCCAGCGTCGCCTTTACTTCGGCAATCACACCGTCGCCAAACTCCTTGGCGGCAAACTCGATCCCCGGTTCAATCAACGCGGCATTGGCTTCCGCGCTCAACCCCGGCTTGTCTTCCACGTTGCCCAGAATCCAGCTTTCCCGCTCCGTAACGCACGCGTCGCGGAACTCCTCAGTCGCAACTTCATACCCCCACTCGCGAAACGCACCCTCGGTAAACTTCTGGATATTTCCTTTATGCACCAGCGTCACGGTCTTGCGATTGTTCAAAATCGCATACTCAATCGCAGCCCGAACCAGGCGCTTCGACCCGAAAACCGAAATCGGCTTCACCCCCACTCCAGAGTCCGCACGAATCTTCTTCTTGGTCCCCTTCAGCATGTCGTCATTCACAAAATCGATGAACTTCTTGGCTTCCGGCGTGCCTTCGCGAAACTCGATCCCGGCATAAATATCTTCCGTATTCTCCCGGAAAATCACCACATCCAGCTTCTCCGGAGCCTTCACCGGGCTCGGCACGCCGGCATAATATTTCACCGGCCGCACACACTGGTAAAGATCCATCAACTGCCGCAGCGCCACATTCAGTGACCGAATCCCACCACCCACCGGCGTCGTCAGCGGTCCCTTGATCGACACCCGAAAGTCAACGGTAGCCTTCACCGTATCTTCCGGCAGCCAGTCCTGCGTCTTCCGGTAGCTCTTTTCACCCGCCAGCACCTCATACCAGTAAACCTTCCGCTTGCCCCCATAGGCTTTTTCCACCGCCGCGTCGAACACGCGCTCAGATGCTTTCCAGATATCCCGCCCCGTCCCATCTCCCTCGATGTAAGGAATCACCGGGTTATCCGGCACACTGAACTTGCCATCCACGTACTCAATTGCAGCCCCACCCGCTGGTACCGTTATGCCGTTATAACTTGATTGCATTGAAAGTTTCACTCCAAAATAGACTCAAGCAAAACTACCACTGCCAATTTACCCCTGACAACACGGCATGACGGTTACCGCACACCTTCGCCGTCAGCCTGCTTTGCTCCCCCAAACGGCAGCGCGATATCGCTAGACCGGATATGTAAATCCCGCTGCGGAAACGGCAACTCGATTCCCTTCTCCCCAAATTTCTTGAACATCGCAAAATAAAGATCGCTCTTCAATAACGTAGGCTTGTGCGCCATTGTCGCCGTCCAGACCCACAGCGCAAAGTTCACTGAGCTATCGCCATAATCGGTCAGAATCACACTCGGCTTCGGATCTTTCAGCACCTCCGCATTCTCCGCCGCAACCTCCAGCATCACAGTCCGCACCACCTCCGGATCGCAACTGTACCCCACCCCCACCGGCAGCGTCACCCGAACATTCGGATCGTTCGCCGTCCAGTTCGTCACCGGATTATTGATAAATTCATTGTTCGGCACAATGATGATGTAATTATCGTTCGTCCTGATCCAGGTCGAGCGCGCCGAAATCTTCACCACATCGCCCAGCAGCTTGCCAGTCTCCACCCGGTCCCCTAGACGGATCGGCTGCTCGATCAACAAAATCAAGCCCGCTACAAAATTCGACACCACATTCTGCAGCCCAAGCCCCACCCCAACCCCAACCGCCCCGCCAAACACCACCAGCGAGTTCAGGTTCACCCCAAGCGACTGCATCCCGACAAACAGCCCACCCAGAAACAGTGCATAAGTCGCAAACCGGCCCAGCGCGAACTTCTGCGCATCCGCAATATGCAGGTGCGTCAGCACCCGCGACATCAGCAGCTTCTGCGCCCACTTTGAAGCCAGCACCAGCAGCACCAGAAACAGCACCGCCTTGAACAGAAACAAAGGCGAAATCGCCAGCGCCCCAATCTTGAAGAACTGGTACAGCAGCAGACGCCTCGGCTCACCGGCCAGCGACCCTAAAAAATCCGGCAACATCATCGCAACAGTCATCACACTCCTTGGACGCAGTTCACAGCAAAAAAAATGCCCCGGCCAAAGCCGAGGCATCTTCAACCCACCAACTCTAGAACTGACCCCAGAGCAATTGGTTATAAACATCATGATGAAACTGCACTTCACTCGCCTTCACAATGGTGCCCAGCAGCCGCGGGCAGCGGTCCGCTGACGCCTGCTTCAACTCCGCATACCGGCTCTTCACATCCTCGCCCAGCAGCGTCGTCGTCCACGCTCCCGCACGAAAATCCTCGATCGCCGTATACACGTTATCCGGCAGATAACGCGCCGCCTGCCGCAGGTTCTCGATCTTTCCAATTTCCCCATCGATCCCCGTCTTGAACAGCGAGTAAAGCACCATGTAAGGGTTCGCATCCGGCCCCACAGACCGCACTTCAATCCGTGATGACTTCTCATTCCCAATCGGAATCCGCACCATCGACCCACGATCCGTAGCCGAAGCCTTGATCTGGTTCGGCGCCTCAAAATGCGGGTCCAGCCGCCGATAAGCATTCACACTCGCATTCAGCAGCAGGCAAAGATCATTCCCGACCGTCAGTATCCGATCCACAAAACCCCACCCCAGCTTCGAGATCTTCTCCTCACCCGCCGGGTCCCACATCAGGTTCTTGCCATCCTTCGTGATCGACATGTTCGTATGCATGCCGCTACCGTTCACGCCCGTCACAGGCTTCGGCAGAAAGCTCGCCGTCATCCCCATCTGGTTCGCCACCTGCCGGCAAATCAGCTTGTAAAGCTGAATCTGGTCGGCCGCCGTCACCACATCGCCATACGTGTAGTTGATCTCGAACTGGCTCGGCGCCACCTCGGGATGGTCCTTCTCGTTCTCAAAACCCATCGCCCGCTGCACCTCCGCCGTCGTGTCGATAAACTCCCGCAGCGGGTCCCCCGGCAGCGAGTGGTAATACCCCCCGCTGTTCGTATAAACAAACTCCCCAGACTCGATAAATTCCTTCTCCGCATCCACCCCGTCGAACAGGAACCCTTCGATCTCGTTGGCCGCATTCAGCACGTAACCGTTTTTTTCGAACTGCTCATTGGCAAAATTCTTCAACACGCCACGCAAATCCCCAGCATAATGCGTGCCGTTCTTGTCGATCACTTCACCAAAGACCAGCACCTTGCCCGCGCCGAACACATCCGCAGGCGTCCAGTAGAACGCCGACCAATCCAGCGCCAGCCGCAGATCGCTCTCACGCTGCGCCGTAAACCCGCGGATCGATGACCCATCGAACGTCAGGTTGTCATAGCTCTTCACCAGAAACTTTTTGTCGTAATCCAGCATATGCAGCCGGCCTTCCAGGTCGCTGAACACCACAGTCACCGCCTTGATCCGCGGCTCGTTCGTCAGGTACTCCACCCGTTCCTTCTCCAGCTCTTCAATCGGAACCCGCTTCTTCCGCTGATCCTTCGCCTTCAGGTTCAGCTCTTCCAGCTCCGAGTAAGACAACTCCAGAAAATCCCGATATTCGCTCGACATAAAGCTCCTTAGAATGTGTGAAGACAGCATCCCCATCAAGAGTTGAGGGGCAGGTTCAAGTCCAGGTCAGGCCAAACAAAGTAGTGTCAGGGAACGAGGAAGCAGCGCGGATTCCTCTCCTCAAACTTACCAGAAATTCATCCTCACTCACACTTCTTCATACTGAGTCTCAGGTGCAGCGGTGTAGAATCAGGTCATCAGGAGTTGACCATGATGGCGACACTACCCAAACAACTCAGGTCGCAACGCACAGATACGTCAATTTCAGTTGCAGAAGCCAAAGCCAAATTCTCCTCACTCCTCAGTGAAGTAGAAAAGAAGCACAAACCCGTCACCATCCTCCGCCGTGGTATTCCCGTTGCCCAGATTGTTCCCTTCCCCGCGCAAGCCGCGCAAAAATTCAAGGGTTCAATGGCAGGCACCGTCAAAGTCCTCGGAGATATAGTCAACCCCTATCTGGAGGAGTGGACAGTCAGTGGCGAGTGAAGCGCGACTGCTAATGGACACCCATGTCTGGATCAACTTGCAGACGGGCGCCAGGCCCATAAGACCAGCTACAGAATCATTGCTCGAGAGCGCCGCCGAGCATCATCTCCTCTATGTCTCGGTCTTCTCCATCTGGGAGATGGCCATGCTGGAAAGAGACGGCAGACTTGATCTCCACGGAGGAGTCTCTGACTGGACAGAGCAGGCCCTCTCCAAGCCTGGCTTGCAGCTCCTGCCATTTTCTCCCAGAATCGCCGTAGAAACCGTCTGCCTCCCGCCGCCCATGCACAAAGACCCGGCAGATCGGATCATCGTTGCCACCGCCCGGGTTGAAAGAATGACCCTCGTCACTTCTGATAAGGCAGTTCTCGCCTTCGCAAAGACCACCGGACTCGCACACCTCCGCGCCTGACTTCAAGGATTTCCCATGCCCAAAAAAATCGCCCTCATCCAGATGTCCTGCGCCCCCGACACCCACGCCAACCTCCTCAAAGCCGCGTCCCTCGTCCGCGAGGCCGCCCGCGCCGGTGCCAACATCATCTGCCTCCCCGAGCTCTTCCGTGCCCAGTACTTCTGCCAACGCGAAGACCACGCCCTCTTCGACCTCGCCGAATCCATCCCCGGCCCCAGCACTGCCCTCCTCGGCCAAATCGCCGCGGAAGAAAACATCGTCCTCATCGCCAGCCTCTTCGAGCGCCGCGCCCCCGGCCTCTACCACAACACCGCCGCCATCCTCGACCCCCAAAGCACCCACCCCGATCACATCCACTCCACCTATCGCAAAATGCACATCCCGGACGACCCCCTCTATTACGAAAAGTTCTACTTCACCCCCGGCGACCTCGGCTTCCGCGCCCAGCGCACCTCGCAAGGCCCCATCGGCACCCTAATCTGCTGGGACCAGTGGTACCCCGAGGCCGCCCGCCTCACCGCCCTCAGCGGCGCCGAAACCCTCTTCTACCCCACCGCCATCGGCTGGCACCCATCAGAAAAAGCCGAGTTCGGCGAAGCCCAATACTCCGCCTGGCAAACCATGCAACGCGCCCACGCCATCGCCAACGGCGTCTTCGTCGGCGCAGTCAACCGCGTAGGCCATGAGCAGGGCGACGTCCTCCACAACGGCGTCACCCTCCCCGGCCCCGCCGGCGCCGGCCTCGAGTTCTGGGGCGGCTCCTTCATCGCAGACCCCTTTGGCCGCATCCTCGCCCAGGCCTCGCACGATAAAGAAGAAATCCTCATCGCAGAACTCGACCCCAAACTCCTCGAAGACACCCGCCGCAACTGGCCTTTCCTCCGCGACCGCCGCATCGACGCCTACAGCCCAATCACCCAGCGGTTCCTCGACTAACTACGCCGTAACCCCAAGCAACTCTGCCATTTCCTTGTGCAGAAACCCCTGCCCCGGTTTATAAGGCTGCACCCATCTCCCATCGATCACAAACTGAGGAATCGCCCGCTTCCCCACATTCTCGATCACCGCCTCCGCCGCACCCGGCGTGTTCTCAATGTCGATCTCGTTATAAGCAATATTGTGCTTGGCCAGAAACTTCTTGGCCTCCCGGCAATCACGGCACCACGAAGCGGAATACAGAGTCAGATCCATCGTCATAGCTTACTCCCTTGCTATCATCCCAGCATCCTTATGCCCCGCCATCCCCACCTCGGCCACACTGCTCTCTTCGCCCTCCTCACTGTCTGTGTCCTGCTGCCCGCGACCGCCATCATCCTCACCCTGCACCTCCCGCAGCTCCTCCTCCTCGCCGCAACCTACTGCCTCACCCTCACCCTCGCCGCCCTGCTCTTCCCATTTATCTGGAACCAACCCCTAAGCACTGGCCTCCACTGGAACGCCTCCGCCATCAAGCCTCGCCTTTTTCTCCTGGGCCCAGCCCTCGCCGTCCTCACGCAAGCCATTGAGAGCCTCCTCCCCACCCCCAAAGACCTCCCCATCGACCAGATCCTCCGCACCACCCCCTCCCTCATCCTCCTCGCCCTCTTCGGCACCTTCCTCGCCCCGCTCTTTGAGGAGGTCCTCTTCCGCGGCTTCCTCCTCCCGTCCCTGGCCCTTGCCGTCGACTACCTCCGCCTCCCAAAATCCCTCGAGTCCCTGGAAAAGTGGCGCGCCCAAACCACCTTTTCTCTCATCGCCATCACCCTCTCCACCCTCATCACCAGCATTCTCTTCGCCCTCCTCCACGCCTCCCAGCTCGGCTTTTACTGGCCCGCCGTCACTCTCATCCTCGCCGTCTCCGTCGTCCTCTGCGCCGTCCGATTCCGAACCCATTCCCTCGCTGCCACCGTCCTCGTCCACACCACCTACAACGCCACCATCTTCCTCACCGTCGCCCTCACCACCCACCGTCCCTAGCGTCCCGCCGTGCTACGGTAAACCAGATTCCCCCCAAGCGAGCCCACCCATGAACCCGCGCACCGATCTCCTCCACCTCCTTGCCGCCCTCTCCTTCACCCCCGGCAACTTCACCCTCGCCTCCGGCCAAAAGTCCGACTACTACATCGACTGCCGCATCACCACCCTCAACGCCCAGGGGGGCCGCCTCGCCGGCATCGTCCTCCTCGATCTCATCCGCGAGCACTGCCCCTCAGCCGTCGCCGTCGGCGGCCTCACCATGGGCGCAGACCCCCTCGTCTCGAACGTCGCCACAGCCTCCGCGCAAGAGCTCGCCGACCATGAAGAGTTCCTCGAACTCGACCCCGACGAAGACCACGGCCCCGCGCCCACCCTTCTCCACGGCTTCCTCGTCCGCAAGGCAGAAAAAACCCACGGCACCGGCCGCCTCATTGAGGGCTTCCTCCAACCCGGCGCACCCGTCGTCATCGTGGACGACGTCTGCACCACCGGCGGTTCCACCATCACCGCCCTTGAGGCCGCCCGCGCAGCCGGCATGCAGGTCGTCGGCGTCCTCTGCCTCGTAGACCGCGAACAAGGCGGCCGCCTCCGCATCGAGCAAGCCCTCGCTGAAATCCCCACCGACTCCGACGAACCAATCCCCTTCATCGCGGTCTTTACAGCCAGTCAAATCCGCGCCGCCAAAAGGTAGCACCTCTCTCCCGCAACCACAATCCACAGATCATTCAAAACAAACAAGTTGACTCCCCCTTCGGCCCGCGTTAGTCTGAGCGCGCTAGAGGTTCAGCCCCCTCAGAAACCTTCGCAGCCACACTCGCTCTCCTGCCTACCATCCAAGTGTCACTCACAACAGGGTCCAAAAACCCCGGGGAGATTCCATGTCTCGCAGCCCGCACAAGAATCACGCCATCGCAGCCCTCTTCGTCCTCTCCGCATCTCTGGCATCAGCCCAGCAGCCCGCTACCGTGCAGCACGTCCCCGCCCTCGTCAGCTCAGGCCAGGCTAAACTCCTCGGCTCCACTGACGCCGGCACCCATCTCCAGCTGGCCCTCAGCCTGCCGCTCCGCAATGAGGCCGCCCTGGATGCCCTCATCGCCCAGATCTACGATCCCGCCAGCCCCATGTACCACCACTACCTCACCGCCGAGCAGTTCACCGCTGCCTACCAGCCCTCGCAGGCAGACTACGACGCAGCCGTAGCCTGGGCCCAGGCCAAAGGCTTCACCGTCACCGCCACTACCAGCAACCGCCACGTCATTGACGTCGATGGCTCCATCGCCACCATCTCCTCTGCCTTTCATCTCCTCATGAACACCTACCAGGACCCCTCCGGCCGCACCTTCCACGCCCCAGACCGCGAACCCACCTCCGACGCCCCCGTCGCCCTCTACGCTATCTCCGGCCTTGACGACGCCACACCTCGCCGCTCACATTACAAGAAAAAGCCCACCGCCGCCGCCACCGCCGCCGCCGGCATCTCCGCCCCCATCGGCTTCGGCGCCGCTCCCATCCCCTACGTCAATGGCTGCACCGCTGAGGAGTCCGCCACCATCTCCATCAAGGGTTCCGGCCCCAGCAGCACCTACCTCCCCAGCGACATGCGCGCCGCCTACTATGGTGGCACCGCACTCACCGGCGCCGGCCAGACCGTCGGCATCTTCTCCTTCGATGGCTACGTAGCCTCCGACCTCCCGCTCTTCTATTCCAAGACCGGCACCAGCTCCAAGGTTCCCGTCAAAAACGTCCTCGTCAATGGCTTCAGCGGCGCCTGCCAGCTCAACAGCCCCTGTGACGACGGCGAGCAGATCCTCGACATCGTCCAGGTCACCGGCATGGCTCCCGGCCTCACCCAGGTCCTCTTCTATGAGGGCACAAGCGCCACCAACGTCCTCAACCAGATGGCCTCGGACAATACCGCAAAAACCCTCACCAGCTCCTGGGGTGGCGGCGATTTCGGCACAGCCTCTGATCCCATCTTCAAGCAGTTCCAGACCCAGGGCCAAAGCTACCTCAACGCCACCGGCGACTCCGGCCAGTTCAACGCCTCCACCTACGACGCCCCCTCCCTCGACGCCAACATCACCCAGGTAGGCGGCACCGATCTCCAGACCGCCTCCGCCGGCGGTGCCTGGTCCTCTGAAACCGGTTGGGGCTGCTCCGGCGGCGGCTTCTACTCCTCCGCCGGCGTAGCCATCCCGTCCTATCAGCAGACCTCCGGCGTCATCACCACCGCCAACGCCGGCTCTACCTCTTACCGCAACGCACCAGACCTCGCCGCGGAAGCCGACTTCGACAACTCCACCGTCATCAACGGAGCCTTTGAAACCGGCTACGGCGGCACCTCCTACGCCACTCCCCGCTGGGCCGGCTACATCGCCCTCGCCAACCAGCAGTCCGTCGCCAATGGCCACAGCACCCTCGGCTTCCTGAACCCTACCCTCTACACCATCGGCCTCAGCGCCAGCTCCAAAACCAATTACCACGACACCACAGCCGGCAATAACAAACCCTCCGCCGGCTCCGGTTCCGGCTTCAACGCCGTAACCGGTTATGACCTCGTCACCGGCTGGGGCTCACCCTACGGCGCCACGCTCATCAACACCCTAGCCGGCGGCACCACTGCTCCCACCGCCGACTTCTCCATCGCCGCCTCACCCACTTCCGCCTCCATCGCCGCCGGTTCCAGCGCCACCACCAAGGTCACCGTCACCGACATCAACAGCTTCACCGGCACCGTAGCCTTCACCGCCAGCGGGCTCCCCACCGGCGTCACCGCTGCCTTCAGCCCCACCAGCAGCGCCTCGTCGACAAACCTCACCCTTACCACCGCCACCACCACCGCGGCCGGCACCTACACCGTCACCATCACCGGAACCTCCGGCTCCCTCACCCACACCACCACCTTCGCTCTCACCGTCACCACCTCCGGCGGAGCAGCCACCCAGCTCATCACCAATTCCGGCTTTGAGACCGGTGCCGCCACTCCCTGGACCCTCTCCTCCGGCGTCCTCTGCTCCAACAGCAGCTGCTCCGGAGAAACCTCGCACGCCGGCTCATACTTCATCTGGCTTGACGGCTACGGCTCAACCCATACGGACACTGCCAGCCAATCCATAGCCATCACCGCCGGCAAATCCACCGCAACTCTCGCCTTCTACCTCCATATCGACACAGCCGAAACCTCCACCACCACAGCCTACGACAAGCTGACGGTCCAACTCCTCAACTCCTCCGGCACGGTCCTCACCACCCTTGCCACCTTCTCCAACCTCAACGCCGCCACCGGCTACACCCTCCACAGCTACAACGTGGCAAGCTACATAGGCCAAACCGTAACCCTGAAATTCACCGGCACTGAAGACAACAGCAACCAAACCAGCTTCGTCCTGGACGACATCACCCTAACCGTCCAATAACCCACAGCACCAGACCACAAACCGAAGTGGGTGCCCCAGGCCACGCAGCCTTACCGCGTGACCTGGGGTTTCCACTTAAGCCCTCAAGCTATACGGAAAAAACGCACTTAAAAGTAGTTTTTCCTTGCAAACCATCCATTCTCATGCAATCGTTGAAGAATTCTTTAGGAAGGACGCCCACCCATCTTGCATACAATCCAATCTCGGCTTGTTCAGCAGCTTCAACTGCTGCTCCGGGCGTCGTTCCAGTCCAGCTAATCGGCAAACGAAACCCTCTCATTCACACGTCAGCTCAACTTTGAGCAGACCATCATGTCCGTGTCTGCCTGCCATGCGCGGGCTAGAGAGATTCCATGTTCCGATCGCTATATCACCTCATCACAAGTCAGAACCAATTCGCCTCGGGCGGCCTGCTGCTCATGCTCTTCGGTAGCGCCGGCGTCTTGCTGCGCCAGCTCCCACACGGGCTCTGGTCAGCCCTCGAGCGCCAGTTCACCCTCATGATCACTGTCAAAGACGACGATGCCGCCTTCCAGTGGGTCAAGGAGTGGTTCCTCGAGCAGCACTTCCTCAAACGCATCCGCCGCGTCGATCTCGATACCACTCTCCGTGGTGCCGAACTTGCCCTGCTGCCCGCGCCCGGCAGGCACCTCGTCTGGCACAATGGTCGTCCCTTCTGGGTGTGGTTCTATCGCAGCGACGAAACCAAGGGCAAATCTCAGCGGCGCATCGAGTCGCTTACCTTTCAAACCCTCGGTCGCAACCAGGCCTTTCTCCGCCGCTTTGTTGCCGAGATCGTCGCCTGTCATCGCCGCAAAATCAAAACAGCCTCCCTGCTCTACCTCTACGACGATTACTGGAACTGCGTTCAGGCCTACGCGCCCCGGCTGCTCGAATCCGTTATCCTGCAACCCGGTGAGCGAGAGCACGTCCACGCCGACCTCACCCGCTTCCGCAATGCGCGCAAACGCTACCGCACCCTCGGCGTTCCCTACCATCGTGGCTATCTCTTTTTCGGGCCGCCCGGAACCGGTAAAACCTCGCTCGTCTCAGGCCTCGCCGGTGCCTTCGGCATGTCCATTTACGTTCTCAATCTTACCGAGCTCAACGACCGCTCCCTGAAGTCCGCGATCAGTGAGGTCCCGGAAAACTCAGTCATCCTCTTTGAAGACATCGACTGCATGAAGGCGGGCAGTCGCCGAGCCATCAAAGCCAATCCGCCGCAGTCAAACTTTGAATCGGCCAAAGAGGCTTCCAGCAGTCACAACGTGACCCTCTCCGGTCTGCTCAACGTTCTCGACGGCTTCCACGCGCCGGAAAACGTGATCTTCGTCATGACTACCAACGACATCGATGCCCTTGACCCAGCCCTACTCCGTCCCGGACGTATCGACTACCGCCTTTACCTCGGAGTCGCGGCCACCAGCCAGAAGGCCGAACTCTATCAACGCTTCTTCCCCAACAGCTCACGCCTGCAGTCCATGTCCTTCGCCGAGGAGCACAAGGCCGAAACCATGGCTGAATTCCAGGGCCGCCTTCTTCAGCTCGAGCAGGAAGGCGACCCCGGCGCTCTTTCTCCATCTGAAGAGCTAGTTCCGCAACTCGCGATAAACTAATCCCAATGATCCCCACCCTGGAATGGCTCCCCGAAGGCGTCTCGTTTTTAGATCAAACCAAGCTCCCCCACGAAGAAACCTACGTCCTCGCCACCGACTACATCCAAGTCGCCACCGTCATCCGCGACATGATTACCCGCGGCGCCATGGCCATCGGCGTCTCCGGCGCCATGGGCGTCGCGCTCGGCATCCAGAACTCCACCGCCGCCACCATTCCCGCGCTCGACGCCGAAGTCGAAACCATCTGCACCCACCTCGCCGAAACCCGCCCCACCGCCGTCAATCTCTTCTGGGGCATCGGCCAGATCCGCGACCTCTACAACCAGATCAAGCACACGAAATCCATCCCCGAAATCAAGCAGGCCGTAGTAGCCCGCGCCCGCCAGATGTACGACGAAGACATCGCCAACTGCAAACAGATGGGCCAGCACGGCGCCTCCCTCATGCCCCAGAAAGGCACCGTCCTCACCCATTGCAACGCCGGCGCCCTCGCTGCCTGCGGCTACGGCTCAGCCCTCGGCGTCATCCGTGCCGCCGTCGAGCGCGGCCATGAAATCGACGTCTTCGCCGATGAAACCCGCCCCTACCTCCAGGGCGCCCGCCTCACCGCCTGGGAGCTCATGAAAGACAACATCCCCACCACCGTCCTCTGCGACAACATGTCCGCCCACCTCATGAAAGGCGGCCGCATTCAGGCCGTCATCGTCGGCGCAGACCGCATCGCCGCTAACGGCGACACCGCCAACAAGATCGGCACCTACGGCGTCTCCATCCTCGCCAAAGAGCACGGCATTCCCTTCTACGTCGCCGCCCCCTGGGCCACCATTGACGTAAATACTCCCCACGGCGACCTCATCCCCATCGAACAGCGCAACCCCCGCGAGGTCACCCACTCCAACGGCATCCAGATGACTCCCACCGGCGTCTCCATCCAGAATCCCGCCTTTGACGTCACCCCCGCCAGGTACATCGCCGCCATCATCACAGAACGCGGTATCCTACGCGCCCCCTACACAGAATCCATAGCAGCCATGTCCCGATAGCATGAGTCTGGGGTGCCCCATGCCACGCGGTCTCATCGCGTGACGTGGGAAGTACTCCTAACCGCCTGCCATCTCGTCCAACCAGCAGACACACCCGGAGCCCCTACCATGCGCCCCACCCTCCTTACCCTCCTCCTCACAACCGCCGCCATAGCCCAAAGCACCCCGCCGCCCCCAGCCCCCCAATCCGATGTCGCCACCCCCTACACCCTCCGCGCCGGCACCCAGCTCGTCATCCTTGACGTCACCGTCAAAGACAAGCACGGCAACAAAATCCACGGCCTCCATCAATCGGACTTCGTCGTCAAGGAGTCCGGCAAGCCCCAGGCCATCACCAACGTCGAAGAGCACACCACACCCACCGCCGCCCAGGTCGCCGCCTACCCCTCCCCACCCCAGCTTCCCCCCGGCGACTACACCAACCTCATCACCGCCCCGCCCACCGGCGCCCTCAACATCCTCCTCGTCGACAAGGTCAACACCGCCCTCAAAGACCAGCTCTACCTCCGCCAGCAGCTCATCGATTACCTCAAGCACGCCCCCGCCGACGCCCGCACCGCCATCTACGGCCTCAACAACCACCTCGAGCTCCTCCAGGGCTTCACCTCGGACCCTAAACTCCTCCTCGCCGCCCTCGATTCAAAGAAAGGTCACCCCGCCAACAGCGTCCTCCGTGACGATGTCTCCGGCGGCCTCACCACCTCCGCCAACTCCTCCGGCCTCGGCTCCATCCTCTCCTCCGCCGCCGGAGCCTCACCCACCGGCGTCTCCGGCTTTGAAGGCCCCGTCAATTCCTACCAGGACCTCATCCGCTCCTACGTCACCCTCGACGCCTTCAATTCCCTCGCCCGCGCCCTCATCACTCTCCCCGGCCGCAAAAATCTCGTCTGGTTTGCCGGCGACTTCCCCGTAGACTTCTTCCCCAATGAGCAAGGCGCCAGCGACGGCCCATTCGCCGACACCGAAGCCATCGACGCCGAGTACCGCGACACCATCAACCTCCTCTCCCGCGCCCAGGTTTCCGTCTACCCCGTCGACGCCCAGGGCCTCCGCGCCGACCAGTTCAACAACGCCTCCCAGGCCAACCACCAACTCGGCGGCGGTACCAACGCCCGCAACGAAGCCGCCGGCCACGCCGCCGAATTCACCAACCGCGCCTCCGAGCAGCTCGGCATGCAGCAGCTCGCCCGCAACACCGGCGGCAAAGCCTTCTACAACCACAACGACCTCTCCCGTGAAATCGCCGACGCCATCGCCGACGGCTCCGACTACTACACCATCGCCTACGTCCCCACCGGCCACGCCGCCTCTGGCATCCAGGGCATCAGCATCTCCACCCCCAATGAAAATTACGACCTCGAGTACCGCCGCTCCTATTACACCAACCGCTCCCATCACGTAAGCTCCGCCACCGCCACCAAGCTCCCCGCCATCCCGCCGCTCGTGCAGGCCCTCCGCCCCGGCGCCCCACCATCCACGGAGATTCTCCTCCGCCTCCACGCCCAGCCGCAAGGTACCGAGACCCACCCGGACCTGGCACCCGGCAATACCCTCGGCGTCACCGCAGAAGGCAAGGAAGGCAAACCCCGCGCCCCCTACCACTACTACGCCGTAGGCATCGTCGCCAGCGCACGCAACATCGCCTTCACCCACGGCCCGGACGAAATCTACCACGCCTCCGTTGACTTCGTCACCTCCGTCTACGATTCCGAAGGCAACCTCATCGACACCCAATCCAACTCCATCTCCACCAAATACGACAAGGACCGCCTCGCCGACGCCCTCAAAACCGGCCTCCACTTTGACCAGCAGGTATCCGTACCCACCTCCGGCGAGTACTTCCTCCGCATCGCCGTCCACGACCGCACCAGCAACCGCACCGGCTCCGTCGAACTCTCCGTAGCCGGCATCCCCGCCCAGCAAGCCACCGTCGCCCCGGCCACAGCACCCACACCCTAACCGGTCAGGTGTCGAACCACCCCCACCATTTCACCCTCGTCAAAACGCTCCCAGCCACATCCCGTATCCTAGAAGCCGGTGCAACTCCCCCTCATCTTCGACCTACGCTTCCGCTCTCTCACCCGCGCCAACCTCCTCGTCTTCCTCTCTCTCGCCTCCGCCTTCTTCCTCTCCGATTTTCCCCACAACCGCCCCACCCTTTGGCTCATCCTCCCCACCCTCATTGCCTTTGTAGGCACCGCGGAAACCGTCCGCTGCATCCGCAAGCGCTGGTCCTTTTACCACGCCGGCGTCATCTTCTGCATTTACATGGACCTCATGGCAGACGCCATGCTCCTCTTCTGCCTCCTCTACCCCTACGCCCACTTCCTCTCATCCTCCACCTAGAGCCGTCCGGCACGTTATACTCCCCCCAGTCCCCATAACTCAACCGGCCTGACCCAGCACTAGAGGAGCACTCCCATGATCAAAGGCTTCAAAGAATTCATCCTCCGCGGCAACGTCATCGATCTCGCCGTAGCCGTCATTATCGGCGCCGCCTTCACAGCCATCGTCACCTCGCTCGTCACCAACATCATCACCCCCCTGCTCGCCGCCATCGTCGGCAAACCGGACTTCTCCGCCCTCACCCTCACCCTCCACGGCGGCATCATCACCTACGGAACATTCCTCAACTCCGTCATCTCCTTCGTTCTCCTCGCATCCGTCGTCTACTTCTTCATCGTCGTCCCCATGAACTACGCCCTGGCCCGTTTCAAAAAGCCGGTAGTCGTAGACCCCACCTCCAAGACCTGTGCCCAATGCCTCTCGGAGATCCCACTAGCCGCCTCCCGCTGCAAGTTCTGCACCCAGCCCGCCTGACCCACAGCATCGCGTTACTCTCTTTGTCGCCGACCACAAAGTTTCGAGTGCCCCATCTCACGCGGGCCGTTTCGCGTGAGATGGGGTTACTCTTCACACAAACCGCTCCCCAAGAGGTCCCCAAAAGTGACTCCGCGCCTAGCCCTTGCAGCCGTCCTCCTTACCCTCCCCGCCGTCTCCCAAACCACCCCCCAGGTCTTCGGTTACCGCGATTTCACCGCCCAGCAAGCCATCGACAACACCTTCCTCGCCGTCCCCGACCCCACCCTCGCCGGCCAGCACCTCAAAGAGCTAACCAAAGCCCCCCACTGGGCCTCCTCTCCAGAGGACTACGCCACCGCCGAGTACGTCGCCGCCAAATTCAAAGCCGCCGGCCTCAAAACCGAAATCGTTCCCTACAAGGTCCTCCTCAACAAGCCCGTCAGCATCCTCATCGAAGCCTTCGGCCCAGCCGGCAAGAAGCTCATGTCCGGCCCCACCCCGGAGCACGTCGGCCCCGAGTTTGGCGGCGACCCCTTTCAGGACGACCCCCGCATCCTCCCCGCCTTCAACGGCTCCTCCCCCTCCGGCAACGTCACCGCCCCCGCCGTCTACGCCAACTACGGCTCCCCCGCCGACTTCAAGCGCCTCGCCTCCCTCGGCGTTGACGTCAAAGGCAAAATCGTCCTCGTCCGCTACGGCGGCAACTACCGCGGCATCAAGGTCTACGACGCCCAGCTCGCCGGCGCCATCGGCGTCATCATCTACTCAGACCCCGCCGACGACGGCTATTTCCGCGGCGACAAGTACCCCAAAGGCCCCTACCGCCCAGACTCCGCCGTCCAGCGCGGCGCCACCCAGTTCCTCCCCATCTATCCAGGAGACGCCACAACACCCGGCATCGCCTCAACCATGGACCTCCCCGACTCTAAACGCATCCCCGCCGATAAAATCCAGGCCAACTGGCCCTCCATCCCCGTCAACCCCCTCAGCTACAAAGACGCCGCCCCCATCCTTGAAGCCCTCGCCGGCCCCTCCGTCCCCCACGAGTGGCAAGGCGCTCTCCCCTTCGCCTACCACGCCGGCGGTACCCCTGACGTCACCATCCACATGGACCTCGTCCAGGACACCAAACTCCGCACCATTTGGGACGTCATCGGCATGATTCCCGGCACTGACCCCGCCGCCAAAAACGACTGGGTCGTCGCCGGCAATCACCGCGACGCCTGGGTCTACGGCGCCGTCGATCCCAACTCAGGCACCGCCGCCATGCTGGAAACCGTCCACGGCCTCGGCGCCCTGCTCAAAACCGGCTGGCACCCCAAACGCACCATCGTCGTCGGCTCCTGGGATGCGGAAGAAGAAGGCCTCATCGGCTCCACAGAATGGGTTGAGCAGCACCCCGCCGAAATGAAACATGCCGTCGGCTACTTCAACATGGATGTCGGCGTCTCCGGCCCCAGCTTCAACGCCTCCGCCGTCCCGTCCCTCAAGCAGTTCATCGCCGAGCTCACCAAAGAAGTCCCCAGCCCCGCCGGCGGCACAGTCTACGACCAATGGCTCAAAGGCCAGGGCCACCGCCGCGATGGCTCCTCCGAGGACGACCCCGGCTCCCCCTTCTCCACCACCGGCCGCCGCAAACCCGGTGAGGTCCGCGTAGGCGACCTCGGCTCCGGCTCCGACTACACCCCCTTCTTCCAGCATGAAGCCGTCCCCTCCACCGACATCGGCTCCGGCGGCCCCTACGGCGTCTACCACTCCGTCTTCGACAACTACAACTGGTTCATCAAAAACGCCGACCCCACCTTCGTCTACGAGCAGCAGCAAGCCCGCGTCTTCGGCCTCGAGCTCCTCCACATGGCGGACGCCGACATCCTCCCCTACAACTACGCCACCTACGGCGAGCAGGTCGTAGGCTACGTCAAGGAGCAGGAAACCCGCGCCGCCACCGACAACGTCACCGCCGACTTCACCCAGCTCAAAGCCTCCGCCGCAAGATTCGCCGCCGCGGGTAAAGCCATCCAGACCGTCCAGCTCGCCCCCACCGCCAACCCAGCCAAACTCAATCAAAGCCTCCGCGCCGCCGAGGAAGCCCTCCTAGATCCCGCCGGCCTCCCCAAGCGCCCCTGGTTCCGTCACACCGTCTTCGCCCCCGGCGAGTTCACCGGCTACGCCGCCGTCGTCATCCCCGGCGTGACCGAAGGCATCGACGCCGCCGACGCCCCCCGCACCCAAACCCAGGCCACCCAGCTAGCCGCAGCCCTCGACCGCGCCAGCCAAATCCTCGAAACCGCCGCCAAGTAACCCCCACCGGGTGCCCCATGATCACCGCGGCTTCATCGCGGTTATCGTGGGGTTACTCTCTTGAAGATCCATCCCCAGCACCGAAAGCCTTCTCCATCCATCCAATACAACTTAGGTACCATTACTTCAGTGCCCAAGTGCTATGTCCCATTTTGGAACTTAAGATCATCCTTGCTTCAGAGATGGATACAAACCATCCCACCAAGGAGCTCTCCCCATGCTTCACGATCTGGCCATCGCACTCGTCTTCCTGTCCATGGTAGTCGCCCCCGCTTTCGTCGCCATGCGCACCGACATATCCGAATAACCACTCACACGCTCTACTGGCCCGTGCCCGGCCCTCCTCTGCGCGCGCAAGTGCAACCCTCGCCAGACCTAACCCATAAAGAAAAGGCAGCTCCAAAGGGAGCTGCCTTATTCTTCTTCGCGATCTTCGCGGAACTTGGCGAAGTTCGCGTCCGTCCTTCGCCTTGACCTACCCCCGCAGCGCCATCTGTTCCGTCATGATCTGCGTCAAATCCGGCTTCTTCAACCCAAACTCACTCTCATTGAATTTATCCACCTTGCTGGACCAGTTCATCGAGCAAAACTTCGGCCCGCACATACTGCAGAACGCTGCTTCTTTGTAGTAATCATCCGGCAGAGTCTCATCATGCATCGACCGCGCCGTCTCCGGATCGAGCGACAACGCAAACTGCTTATCCCAATCGAACGTGTACCGCGCATGTGAAATCGCATCATCTCTGTCTCTTGCACCGGGGCGGTGACGAGCCACATCCGCCGCATGCGCCGCAATCTTGTAAGCGATAATCCCGTCCTTCACATCCTTCTCATTCGGCAGCCCCAGGTGTTCTTTCGGGGTCACATAGCAAAGCATTGCCGCCCCATGCCACCCAATCATCGCCGCCCCAATCGCGGATGTAATGTGGTCATACCCCGGCGCGATATCCGTCACCAGGGGCCCCAGCACATAAAACGGAGCCCCATCGCACAGCTCCATTTCCTTATCCACCTGCAGCTTGATCTGGTCCATCGGGATATGCCCCGGCCCTTCGATCATCACCTGCACATCACTCTCCCAAGCCCGCCGCGTCAGTTCCCCCAGCGTCTTCAGTTCCGCAAACTGAGCCTCATCGCTGGCATCCGCCAGACACCCCGGCCGCAAGCCATCACCAAGCGAATACGAGACATCGTACTTCGCCATGATCGCCGTGATCCGGTCAAAATTCGTATACAAAAAATTCTGCTTGTGATGGTGCGTCATCCATTGCGCCATGATCGCCCCACCCCGGCTCACGATCCCGGTAATCCGCTTCGCCACCAGCGGAATGTACTCCACCAGCACCCCCGCATGGATTGTAAAGTAGTCCACCCCCTGCTTCGCCTGCTCCTCGATCACCTCCAGATACACATCGATATTCAAGTCCTCCAGCCGCTTCACCCGGTTCAGCGCCTCGTACAGCGGCACCGTCCCAATCGGCACCGGCGAGTGCCGCAAAATCTGCTCCCGGATCATCGGGATATCCCCGCCCGTCGAAAGATCCATCACCGTATCGGCCCCATAATGCACCGCCGTATGCAGCTTCCGCAGTTCTTCATCCACATTGCTTTGCAGCGCGGAGTTGCCAATATTCGCATTGATCTTGCACAGCGATTCCACCCCGATCGCCATCGGCTCCAACTCCGGATGATTGATATTCGCCGGAATAATCATCGTCCCCTTCGCCACCTCGCTCCGCACCAGCTCGGCAGAAATCTTTTCCTTCTTGGCGATATAAAGCATCTCCTCCGTAATCACACCCTTACGCGCAAAGTGCATCTGGCTCATGTTCGTATCGCCCGTCCGCTCCGCCTCCGCCTTGCGTTTCGCGATCCACTCTCCGCGCCCCGCCGGCACCGCATAGTCGTTCCCGCCAACCGGCTGCTCCACCACCGTGCGAGTCGCCTCCACACTACTCGGAAGCGATTGATCTTTTTCATCGATCGCCTTATCCACCACCAGACCTGCACCATTCGCCGTCAAACCCATCCTTGAAACCCTCCATGGCCCATACAGAAATCAAGGCCTGTTATCGCATGAGTATACGCGCAAGCTCTACCCGCTCACCCGCCCTCGTTCCCGCATTTCGAGCGCAGCCCTTACCGCTCCTTGCTCTTCTTCCCATTCCGAATCACTCCAAACACCACAGCGCCAATCAACAGCGAAGCCATCACAACCAACACAATCAATGCAATCGCACCCATCCGTCACCTCTTCTCTCGTGCCCGTTATACCAAGTTTCCGCTGCATCCTGGTGCGCTCAATTGCACATCGCACGCTGCCGTCTATGCGCTCAACAAATCCAGCGCTCGACCCGCACTCACACCCACCTCTAGGCTTCATCCGCTGAGCACACCCACCCCAACTGCTAAACTACAGTCAGCCATGCAGTCCAAAAACCCCCGCAACATCATCATCGCGTCCGTCATTATCCTCGGCGTCATCGCCTGGCTCGCTTTCTCCGCCGCCGCTGACAACAAGAGCTATTACGTCACCATCTCAGAGCTCCAGGCCATGGGCCAGAAGGCCTTCACCCGCCACCTCCGCGTAGCCGGCAACGTCGAACCCGGCAGCATCCACCGCGTCGGCACAAGCGCCCACTTCACCCTGCTTGAGCAAGGCAAAAAACTCGACGTAGCCTACCAGGGCACCGAGCCCCCACCCGACACCTTCAAAGACGACGCCCAGGCCCTCGCCATCGGCACCTACGGCCGCGACAACGTCTTCCACGCCACCCAGCTCCAGGCCAAGTGCGCCAGCAAATACGCCCCCGCCCCCGGCTCCCGCCCCGGCACAGCAGCCCCCCCGCCTGCCCCCACACCTGTAGCCACACTCTCCCCCCCTCGCTAAGCCCCTGCACTAACCTGCAACCCCCTGTCCCTGACCATCAAATCAAACCGTATACTGGCCCCACCGTGCCAAAGCCCACCGACTTTCTTCGCCGCACAACCCTTGTCCTCGCCGCGCTTTTCCTCGTCGCCGCCCCTTCCCCCGCCCAACAGCAAAACCCTGCGCTTACCAAACAAGCCGTCCTCACCGCGCTCGGCCAGCAGCGCCTTCTTCAGGAGCCGGCTCTGCACCTCACGACCAGGCCCTGGCCCGCCCAACCCGGCACCTTCGTTGCGCTCGTCTACCTCACCACATCCTCCGCCAGTCTCGATAGCGGCTCCGAAGCCGTCCGAGCCCCCCGTCTCCAGCCCACACTCGCACTGCTCAGATTCGTCGACGGCCAACTCACTGCGGTTGCCCAATCCAACCCACCAGACGCACTCGGCGAGCCCTGCCGCGAGCTTTCGCTCGTTCAAAAAGATCCCGCCCTGGGCTCTGGCTTTGGTGATCCGGATGGCACCCGCTGCGTCGACTTCCACTTTGACCTGGCCCCTTACCGCATCACCTTGACGGAAACCGCCATCGGCGTCCGTACCAAAATCCACAGCATCTATCCAGCCGGAGAAAGCGACTCCGAAAACCTCACCCTCTTCGCCATCGACGCCCACCACCTCAAACCGGTCTTCAACGAAGAAATGGCCGGCAGCTACGAGGAACGCGGTCCCAACGAAATGCTTACCTCCAAAGCAACGCTACAAGTCGGCCCCCAAGAAACCGGCGACCACTTCGACCTCTTCATGCTCGAACACGACCGCACCGACAAGCTCGTCGAAGACGGCGGCGGACACCCCGGAAAAAGCCTCGCCAGACGCCGCTTCGCCTGGAACGGCTCAACCTACAAAGAATTGAAAAAGAAATAATCCCCCCACCCGGACGCCCCAGATCGCGCTTTTGAGACCCGGGTTTTCACGCCGGCAAAGCTCCCGACTCTCCAAACCGTATACTCACCCACAGCATGCAAACCCCCACCGAGCCCGCCCGCTGCACCCTGAGCGCGGCCCCCGTCACCCACGCCCCCGCCGCCACCCTCCAGAAAGTCTCCAAGGTCTACGGCACCTTCCCCGCCCTCCGCAACCTCACCCTCACCATCCCCTCCAACGCCGTCACCGTCATCCTGGGTGAAAACGGCGCCGGCAAATCCACCCTCCTCCGCCTCCTCGCCGGCCTCGCCGCCCCCACCCACGGCACCCTCACCGTCCTCGGCCGCTCGGCTGACCAGAACCGCGGCCGCGTAGCCTACATGTCCCACGCCCCCATGCTCTATGAGGAGCTCTCCGCCACAGAAAACCTCGCCTACTTCGCCACCCTCCACAAGCTCCCCGGCGCCTGTGACTGCGCCGCCTCCCCTGAAATGGCTCTCCGCGCCGTCACCCTCGACCCCGCCCTCCAGCGCCCCGTAGCCCAGTACTCTCAGGGCATGCGCCAGCGCGCCTCCCTCGCCCGCGTCCTCCAGGCCGACCCCACCCTCCTCCTCCTCGACGAGCCCTTCTCCAACCTCGACACCCACTCCGCCCAGCAAATCGTCGCCCTCCTCGCCGACTTCCTCACCTGGCCCCATCCAGACGGCCGCACGATCGTCCTCACCACCCACCAGGCCCACCTCGCCGCCCCCATCGCCAACCTCACCCTCACCATGCGCCAGGGAACCCTCGTGTCATGACCAAAACCAACGCCGCCCGCACCCTCGACACCCTCCAGCTCCCCTACCAGCTCCGCGCCTATGAGGTCGACCTCGAAGACCTCTCCGCCCCCACCGTAGCCGCCAAGATCGACCTCCCCGTAGAACAGGTCTTCAAAACCCTCCTCACCGTCTCCCCCACCGGCGACCACATCTTCGCCATCGTCCCCGGCGACCAGGAGCTCGACCTCAAAAAACTAGCCACCGTCTCCCGCCAGAAATCCCTCACCCTGGCCCCCCTCAAGCAAGTCGAACCCGTAACCGGCTACCTCCGCGGCGCTGTCACCGTCCTCGCCGCCCGCAAGCCCTTCCCCGCCTTCGCGGACGAAACCATCCAGCTCCACGCCCTGATCAGCGTCTCCGCCGGCCAGCGCGGCCTGCAGCTCCTGCTCCACCCAGACCACTACCTCCAGGCCACCGGCGCCACCCTCGCCGACATCACAAAATGACCTTCCTCCACCAAACCTTCGCCCATTTCCGTAAAGATCTCCGCCTCGAGTGGCGTTCCCGCGACGCCCTCACCTCCATGCTCTTCTTCTCCCTCCTCGTCGTCATCGTCTTCTCCTTCGCCTTCGACCCCACAGCCGCCGTCTCCCGCCAAATCTCCGGCGGCATCCTCTGGATGGTCCTGTTGTTCGCCGCCCTCTCGGCCCTCAACCAGTCCTGGCTCCGTGAAGCCCGCAACCACGTCCTCGACGCCCAGCGCATGGCCCCCAGCTCTCCCGCCGCCCTTTTCCTTGGCAAATCCCTCGCCAACATGCTCTTCGTCACCGCCATCGAGCTCATCCTCGCCCCCCTCTTTGCCATCTTCTACAACCTCCACCCCCTCGGCCAAACCTGGCTTCTCCTCCTCGTCCTCCCTCTAGGCACCTGGGCCCTCATCGTCAACGGCACCTTCTTCGCCGCCCTCTCCCTCCGCACCCGCGCACGAGAAACCATGCTCCCCCTCGTCCTCTTCCCCGTCTCCATCCCCGCCTTGCTCTCCATGGTCCAGGCCACCACCGCCATCCTCACCGGCGACTCCGAACCCAACCTCTGGCTCAAACTCCTCCTCGGCTACGACATCGCCTTCACCACCGTCTCCCTCCTCCTCTTCGAAACCATCCTCAACGCCGAATAGCCCTGCCACCGTCCATTCCACGCACAACTCCCGTCATCCTGAGTGGAGTTCGTCGGCATCATCGACGAACGTAGTCGAAGGACCCCAACGCTGCTCGCCCCCGACGCAGCCGTTCGAACCTTTCAGCCCCAGATCCCTTTCCAGGAATCCACCACATCCGCTATGACCTCAAACCCCCACCCCAAACTCGCGATAAACTATCCCCATGGAGCAATCCACCAAACCCGCCACCCGCCTCCTCTTCCTCTCCGCCCTCGCCATCTCCTTCGCCCTCCTCGCCGTAGGCTTCCATAAAGCCCTCTACGTCGCTCCCACCGAAGCCACCATGGGCAACATCCAGCGCATCTTCTACTGGCACGTCCCGTCCAACATCCTCGCCCTTTCCTTCCCCTACGTAAATCTCCTCGCCTCGCTCGCCTACCTCTACTACCGCCGCCGCAACCCTCTCGCCGCCCTCACCGCCGACGCCCTCGCCCTCGCCTCCGCCGAAATCACCCTCGTCTTCGCCACCATCGGCATCATCACCGGCATGCTTTGGGGACGACCCGTCTGGGGCATCTGGTGGACCTGGGACGCCCGCCTCACCACCTTCCTCCTCCTCTGGCTCCTCTTCGCCGCCTATCTCCTCACCCGACGCCTCGCCGTCGCCGGCCAAACCCCCACCCTCGCCGCCGTCATCTCCATCTTCGCCGCTGTCGACGTCCCCATCGTCTGGAAGTCCATCGAGTGGTGGCGCACCCAGCACCCCGCCCCCGTCCTCCGCGGCGGCGGCCAGATTGACCCCGTCATGAAGCACATCTTCTACTTCAACCTCCTCGCCTGGACCCTTTGGGGCATCCTCCTCTGCACCTTCCGCTTCGCCCTCGAGCGTCGCCGCCAGCGCGCCGAGCAAGCCGCCACCCTCCGCGCCCTGGAAGCCGGCATCTACCCCACAGACCTCACCTACCCCCACCAATCGGAGCCCAACAATGCATTTTGACGGCTGGCAAACCATGGAAGGCCGCTACCTCGTCTACGCCTACGCCACCGTAGCCATCATCCAACTCGCCTACCTCGCCCACATCACCATCCAGTGGCTAAAAATCACCAAATCCGAGAACCCTAGCTCACTTAAGGGCTAACGTGGCGCATAACGGATTAGCGTGGGGCTTCAGCCCCACGAATAACGGCCATGGAAGACAGGGGCTTTAGCCCCGGGTCTTTCGCCGGCAGCCCAACGAAAGCCAAGCCTTACCCCCACAAAAAAAGCAGCGAGACCGGATTCACCCAGCCTCGCTGTCCGAGGAATTTCGCAGATGAGCTCTACCATCTCGCAACGGCAGTCACATCCCTCTCTTCAAAACCACTCCCAATGAATAGTTGCACCAAAAACAAGTAAACTCACCCTAAGTGACTCTCCGCCCTCTACTTCTCCTCACCCTCCTCCCCGCTATGTCGGCCTGCCGACATAGCAGCTTCCCAGACTACCCCGCCAACTATCGCGAATTCGCCTACATCGCCAACGCCGCCGCCCCCACCCTCACCATCCTCGATCTCGTCAACCTCCGCGAAGACCGCACCCTCACCCTCCCCGCCCCCCCCATCGCCCTCGCCGCCAGCCCCACCCAGCCGGAAATCTACGCCCTCACCCAGTCCTCGCTCGACGTCATCGCCTTCCCAGCCAACACCCTCACCGCCGCCATCCCCCTCCGCCGCGACCCCACCGCCTTTTCCATCGATACCCTCGGCCAGCGCGCCTACATCGCCAACGCCACCACCAACCTCATCACCGTCATCGACCTCCACACCCGCCGCCCCATCTTTTCCATCCCCACCCCGGACCGCCCCACGTCCGCCCTCATCGCACCCGACGGCCGCACCCTCGTCGTCACCCTCCAGACCGCCGGCGCCGTCGCTCTCTACAGTGTCAGCCCCCTTGGCCCACCCGCCCCCGTCCTCGTCCTCCGCAACACCTTCGCCGGCTGCCCCGGCCCCACCTCCCCGGCCATCCTCGCCAACTCTTCCCGCCTCTTCGTCGCCTGCTCCGCCGGCCACACCGTCATGGCCATCGGCCTCGCGCTCGATCTCAACCTCCCCTCGGAAACCTGGGACGCCCACCAGGACTCCACTCTCCTCACCGACCACCTCCTCGCCATCCTAAAAGTCGGCGAAAACCCCAAGTCCCTCACCCTCAAGCCAGATGGCGGCGAAGTCTTCGTCTCCAACTCCACCTCCAACACCATCTCTGAAATCGCCACCCAGACCAACGAGGTAGGCAGCACCTACGCCATCGGCAACCACCCCACCCGCGGCATCGTCTCCGCCGACGGCTCCGCCCTCTGGATCGCCAACACCGGCGCCGATTCCCTCTCCCTCTACTCCATCGCCGACGGCAAATTCCTCTCCAGCATCCGCACCGGCCAGTCCCCCACCGCCCTCGCCTTTTCCGCCGACGAGCACCTCCTCCTCGCCACCGACCGCACCTCCGGCGACATCGCCCTCATCCGCACCCAGTCCCGCCTCGGCCCCAGCCTCTTCACCCTCCTCCCCGCCGGCCCCAACCCCACCGCCATCGTCATCAAAGCCACCCCCCAAAAACCCATCTGATTATGGGTTCTGCTGCCATTGCTTTGCTTCAACTGGACTGATGCCCTCGCATCGGCTACGCGGCCCTCGCTTTCAGGGCCGAAGGCCCGCCACATAATAGCCTAGGCCGAAGGCCTAGGTAGGCAAGCACGACGCAACAGAGCGCTGAAGGCGCGACACTAGCCCACCACGATTCCCTACTCCCCCTCCTCCCGCGCCGTCTCCAACGCATATTGCGAAGCCGAAAAATGCGCCCCCGCCAACAGCAGCAGCCCACTTAGAAACGCCCACATCATCAACCCCACCGCCTTCGCAAACGGCCCATACACCGCCTCGAAATCTAGCCGCGGCAGCGCCAGCACATAAAGATACTTCGCCACCTCCCAACACAACCCAACTACAATCGAGGTCGGCAGCACCGCCCGCGCCGGTATCTTCCGATGCGGCAGAATCCAGTAAATCAAAAAGAACATCAGTATCCCCGCCAGCACCGCAAAGAACTCCAGCACACCCCGCGCCAGAAACCGGAACACCACATTATCCGTGTGCTGAAAAAACACCCAGCTCATCAATTGATGCTGCCCCGCCGTAGCCGCCACGCTCCCCAGCACCAGTATCCCCACCGCCGCCGCCAGCAGCAAACTCACCAGCTGATTCTCCAGGTAATTCCGATGCACCTTCACACCCCAGACCTCGTTCAGCGCTACTTCCAGCGGCAAAAACACCCCCGTAGAAGTGATCAGCAGCATAAACACTGAAAACACCTGCGTGCTTTTATGCGGATTCACCAGGATCGAAATATTCTTGTAAACATAAGCTCCACCCACCGGCAGCAGCGTCCCCAGCATGTCACGGATCGCATCCGCCATCGCCACCGAGTGAAACACCTTCTTCGTAATCGTGATCATCAGCACGATGAAAGGAAACAGCGAAAAAATAACATTCGCCGCCACGCTAAAAGCGTAAGTATGAACCTCCGTACCCGAAAGAAACCTCAGCAAAGCCTTGGCCTGCGGCCACCACCCCCGCTCCACCACCACCGGCCGCACCGTCCCGATCGGCGCCACCTCCGCCTCAGGCGATACCCGACGCCGCCGCACTACGCTCGAAAACATGGACATACCTTTACTCTAACAATCCCAGCTTGCGCAGAGCCCACCCCGCGCTCTCCGCCAGCACTGCATCCTCCCCCGCCGCCCACGTCCGCAGCTGCGCCTCGAATCCCACATCCCCACTGTTCCCCATTGCGATCGCTACATTCCGCTGCACCCGTTTCCGTTTCGTCCGTTCCAGCGGCGACCCCTTGAACGCCCGCTTGAACCCTCCATCGTCCATCCGCCCCAGCCACCCCAGCCCCGGATTCACCAACTCCTCCCGCACCCGCAACCCACTAGCCACATTCACCGGGCTCTTCCCATTCCACGGACAAACATCCTGGCAGATATCGCACCCAAACACCTGCCGTCCCATCCCCTCCCGCAACTCCACCGGCACCTCCCCCTTCTTCTCAATCGTCAGGTATGCGATACACAACGAAGCATCCATCTCTCTCGCCCCCACCAGCGCCCCCGTAGGACAAGCCTCCAGGCACCGCGTACAACTCCCACACCGGTCCGCCGCCACCATCGCCACCTCCCCGCCCGGCACCTCAAGCGACGTCACCATCACCGCCAGCAGCACCCAGGACCCCAGCCCTTCATTCAGCACACAAGTATTCTTCCCAATCCACCCTACCCCCGCCCTCGCCGCAAAGTCTCTCTCCAGCACCGGCCCCGTATCCACATAGCATCGCGTCCGGCACTCCACCGCCGCCAGCAGTCTCTGCTCCATCGCCCGCATCCGCCCCAGCAGCACGTCATGGTAATCCGCCGCCCCCCCATCCTCGCTCCCCAGCCACGCATACCGCCCAATCCACCCACTCCCCGCCTCGCTCACCCCCAGCGACCCCACGCCCCCCAGGTTGTAATTGAACCCACAAACCACCACCGACCGCGCCCACGGCATAGCCACCCTCGCCGACCGCCGCAGCAACTCCCCACCCTCATCCCGCCTGGTCAAATACCCCATCTCCCCCGCCCGCCCTGCACTCACCCAATCCTCAAACCGCCCCGCCGTCACCACCCCCTCCGCATCCTCCGCCCCGGGCGCTCCCGCCACCCCCACCACCGCGAACCCCACCTCCGCTCCCCACCCCTTCACCCGCTCGATCAGCTCCGCCGTCCACACCCCGCTCATACCCTCAGCCTAAGCCCAATTTGAAGATTCAGCCTAACCCGACTAAACTAACCTCAAGCGGAGAGATGGCAGAGCCCGGTTTAATGCACCTGACTCGAAATCAGACGTACCTTTACCGGTACCGGGGGTTCGAATCCCTCTCTCTCCGCCATACACCCCCGCAACAACCAGTGGCCCGGTAGCTCAGTTGCATAGAGCAGCGCACTCCTAACGCGAAGGTCGCAGGTTGGACTCCTGCCCGGGCCACCACGAAACCCAGACCACCCAAAAAATTGACGTCCCCCACCTCTGGCGACCGAGCGGGCCGGCCCGTCACCTACGCCGCCTCATCGATCCGCGCCGACCAGTCATTCAACCCACGCACGCCCACACGGCCCATCAAATTCTTACTCCGCCACCGGCACCGTAAACGTAAACACGGACCCCTGCCCCGGCTGGCTCGTCACCTCCATCGTCCCCCCATGCGCCTCCGCAATTGCCCGGCAGATCGCCAGCCCCATCCCCGTCCCTGAAACATTCGCCGTCCTTTCACGCGACCTGTAAAACTTGTCGAAAATTAACTCCTGCTCCAGCAAATCGATCCCGATCCCCCGGTCCGCCACACTGCAAGCCACCATCTCCCCACGCCGTTCCGCCATCACAAAAATCGGCGAACCCGCCTGTGAATACTTCGCCGCATTCTCCAGCAGATTCACCAGCAGCTTCGTCAGCCATTCCGCATCCGCCTCCACCCGTGGCAGGTCCGTCGCCAAACTCACTTCTACCTTATGCTGCGCCGTAGCCACCCCCGCCGTCGCCACTGCCCGCCCCACCAGGTCCTTCATCGTCTCCGGCGCAAAGCTCATCGTCACATCCAGCGTATCCAGCCGCGCCATCTCAACACTTTGCGCCACCAGCCCATCCAGACGGTCCGCCTCTTCCTCGATGATCGCCAGCAGCTCCTGCTGCCCACCCTCCCCCAGCGCCGTCGTCCGCAGCGTACTCACTGACACCTTGATCGCCGTCAAAGGCGACCGGAACTCGTGCGTAATCGAGTCCATCATCATCGTCCGCAGCCTCTCGCTTTCCTTCGCACCCTCCGCCCGCGTCGCCTCATCCACCGCCCGCGCCCGGTCCAGCGCCACAGAAATCAACCCACCCATCGCCTCCAGCGTAGCTACCGAAAGCTGCACCCCGCGCAGCAGCAGCACACCCCGCGGCCGCACCCCCGTCCGTATCGGCACAACAGATTCCTCCCTATCCCGGTTGATCGAAGCCGCTGAAGCATTGGCCAGCGCCCGCAGCTCCACCGGCCCCATCTGCGTCGGCCACGCCGCCCCTTCCTGGTAGAGCCTGTCGCCTTGCAGCAGATAAAACATCACCCCATCCGCCCGGCACGCCGCCGCAATCGCGCTCGGCACCGTATTGGTCAGCACCGCCAGCTCATCCGTCTCCAGCAGCGCGCGGCTCAACCCATACAGCACCTCCAGCTCGCCCTGCCGCACCAGCGTCCGCTGCGATTCTTCCCGCACCCGTTCCGCCATCCGGCTCGCCCAAACAGAAGTCGTCAGAAACACCAGCAGCGCCACCAGGTTCTGCGGGTCTGAAACCGTAAACGTATGCACCGGCGGCAGAAAGAAATAGTTATAGCACCCCGTAGCCATCACGGAGCTCCCAATCGCAAACCGCAGTCCCCACCGCGTTGATAGAAACAAGATAAACAGCAGGTAACTCAACGCCACCGTCGTCGCATTGACATGCAGGTAGCGGTCATAAATTACCGTAAGCGCCCCCACTCCGGCCAGGGCCCACGTCCATCGCGCAAGGTTCACAATCCGTTCAGTGTTCACACTGCGATAATACGTTCATGAGCGCGCCGGCAAACCACCGTAAATCTCCAGAAGACTGGCTCGCCGCCGCAGATTCAGACCACCTCACCCAATCCACCAGCCCCGCCGACCGCCCCCGCGGCCGCCTCAAGGTCTTTCTCGGCTACGCGCCCGGTGTCGGCAAAACCTTCGCCATGCTTAGCGAAGGCGTCCGCCGCGCAGCACGCGGTGAAGACATCATCATCGGCATCGTCGAAACCCACGGCCGCCCCGCCACCGCCGCCGTCGCCGCCCAGCTCCCCACCGTCCCCACCCGCTCCCTTGACTACAAAGGCACCCTCTTCGCCGAGATGGACGTAGACGCCATCCTCGCTCGCAACCCCCGCGTCGCCCTCATCGACGAGCTCGCCCACACCAACGTCGAAGGCAGTCGCTTCATCAAGCGTTATGAAGACGTCTTCGCCCTCCTCGACGCCGGCATCGATGTCCTCACCACCGTCAACATCCAGCACATCGAATCCATGACCCCCCGCGTCCAGGCCCTCACCGGCATCACCGTCCGTGAAACCGTTCCCGACTGGGTCCTCGACCGTGCCGACGAAATCGTCATCGCCGACGTCACCCCCGAAGCCCTCGTCACCCGCATGCGCCGCGGCGACATCTACCCCATCGAGCGTGCCGAGCGCGCCCTCGCCAACTTCTTCCGCCGCGGCAACCTCATCGCCCTCCGGGAAATGGCCCTCCAGCGCGTCACCCGCGCCGTAGACCGTACCTTGGACGAGTACGTCGCCCGCAAGCACCTCGGTGCCCACTTCGCCGTCGCCGAAAAAGTCGCCGTCTGCATCAGCGCCAGCCCCGCCGCCCGCGATCTCATCGCCCGCGGCGCCCGCCTCGCCCACGCCACCAACGCCGAGTTCTACGTCCTCCATCTCGACACGGACCGCGACCTCCCCACCGACGCCGCCCGCGCCCTCCAGGGCAACTTCGAGTTCGCCACCAATCTAGGCGCACGCATCGTCCACCTCAAAGGCACCAATGTCGCCGCTGCTACAGCAGCCTTCGCCACAGAAAACCGCATCACACAGGCAATCTTCGGCCGCTCCTCCCTCACCGGCCTCAAGAAATATCTCTACTTCCTCGCCATCCAGCAATTCGCCGCCGCCGCCCCCCACGTGGACCTCCACATCGTCACCCAGGAACCCAGATGAACCAGGAACCCAGATAGAATGCGCATCCTCCTCGTAGACGACGAGCGCCAGATCACCCGCGCCCTCCGCGCCTCGCTCCAGGCCCATGGCTTTGAAGTCACCATCGCCGTCGACGGCCTCGACGCCCTCAACCTCTTCCACCAGGTCAAGCCCGACCTCCTCATCACCGATCTCGCCATGCCCAACCTCGATGGCGTCGAGCTCACCCGCGCAATCCGCAAGCTCTCCGACATCCCCATCATCGTCCTCTCCGTCCGCGACCACGACGCCCAGAAAATCCTCGCCCTCGACAGCGGCGCCGACGACTACGTCACCAAGCCCTTCTCCGTCACCGAGCTCCTCGCCCGCGTCCGAGCCCAACTCCGCCGCCGCACAGAAATCACCACCCCCCCTGAAACCCGCATCCAGCAGGGCGATTTCCTCATCGACACCGAAGCCCACCGCGTCACCATCCGCGGCCACGAGCTCCACCTCTCCCCCAAGGAGTTCGATCTCCTCGTCCTCCTCGCCCGCAGCCCCGGCCGCGTCCTCACCCATAAAACCCTCCTCCGCGGCGTTTGGGGACCCACCGGCGAAGACCAGCCAGACTACCTCCGCGTCCTCGTAGCCCAGCTCCGCAAACGCATCGACACCCCCGGCCAGGACTCCTACATCGAATCCGAACCCTGGGTAGGTTACCGCCTCCGCACCACCTGATCCCACCCTTATCATCCCCATCCCTTATCATCCCCAACCTTGTCATTCCCAACCTTTGTCATTCCCGAAGGGAATCCGCGTTTCCCCTTGCCATACCCTTTAGTTGTCATCCCGTAGGGATCTGCGTTTTTTCCTTGCCATCCCCTTACACCCATTCCTACCGACTCTTAACAAATCTCATACGGACTTCCAACACCGCTCCACCCTAAACTAGCAACGGAGCTAGACCATGAAACCCAGCACCCAGATCGCGTCCACTCTCACGATCTGCCTGGCTGCCGCCACCCTCCACGCCCAGACCACCCCCCCTCTCACTCCCCAGCAGCGCGATGAAGAAATCCATCTCCTCCACCAGCAGCTCGACGCCATCGCAGCCCGCCTCAAACTCCTTGAAGCCGCCCCCGAGCCCGCGCCCACACCAGCCCCGGTAGCCACAGCAGCCACCCCCACCCCAGAACCCGACCCCGACCTACCCACCCAGACCTTCTTCCGCGCCACCACCATCAACTTCGGCGTCGACGGCTTCTACGCCTACAACTTCAACTCGCCCATCGGCCGCCAGAACCAGCTCCGCGCCTACGATCTCTCCAGCAATTCCTTCACCATCAACCAGGCCAGCTTCATGGTCGAGCACCTCCCCGTAGCCGAACCCGGCAAACGCTTCGGCGGCCGCATCGACCTCCAGTACGGCCAGGCCACCCAGACCCTCCAGGGCTCCCCCGCCAACGAGCTCAACCCCGCCACCTTCCGCAATCTCTTCCAGGCCTACGGCTCCTACCTCGCCCCCATCGGCACCGGCCTGCAGGTCGATTTCGGCAAGTGGGCCAGCTCCCTCGGCGTAGAAGGCAACTACACCAAGGACCAGATCAACTATTCCCGCTCCTACCTCTTCAACTACCTGCCCTTCTACCACACCGGCTTCCGCGCCAACTATAACCTCACCGGCAAGGTCAACGTAGCCTATTGGGTCGTAAACGGCGCCCAGCAGACTGACGACTTCAACGGCTTCAAATCCCAGGCCTTCATCTTCACCCTCAAACCCGCAAAATCCGTCACCTGGAACGTCAACTATTACTTCGGCCAGGAGCAGCATGACAGCGCCGTCGTCGTCCCCACCGGCCAGCCCGAGCCCGCAACCCCCAACGGCCGCGAGCACATCTTCGACACCTACGCCACCTGGACCGCAACCCCCAAACTAACCCTCGTCGGAGAAGCCGACTACGTCATCAACCGCATCCAATCCCACTCCGCCCCCGCCCACGTTTCCGCCGGCGCCGCCTACGCCCGCTACCAGCTTCCCCGCTCCTTCGCCCTCGCCGCCCGCGCCGAATACCTCTCCGACCGCGGTGGACTCTTCTCCTCTACCACCCAGGCCCTCAAGGAGTTCACCTTCACCTTCGAGCACCAGTTCGAACCCGGCTTCCTCCTCCGCGCCGAATACCGCCGCGACTTCTCCAACCGCCCGTACTTCCTCACCCAGACCCAGGGCGTCCTCACCGCCGCCCAGCCCACCGCAACCCTCGGCCTCGTCTACTGGTGGGGCACCAAGCAAGGCGCCTGGTAACGAACCCTTTAGGAGTTTCCACACAATGCTCGACCTCGTCTTCATCATCGCAACCGTCGCCTGTTTCGCCACTTCGCTCCTCTACGTTCAAGCCTGCGCCCGCCTGAAAGGCAAACCCACCAATGATTGAAAATATAGTCCTCCTCACACTCGCCCTCGCCCTCCTCATCTACCTCGTCTACTCCCTGCTCCGCCCGGAGAAGTTCTAACCAACCAGCTAGCGCTTTCCGAGCCCACTGCAAACGTGCCGCCTCGTCATCCCGCCAACCAACCGCCGTCATTCTGGCGAAGCCAGAATCTCAGTATTTAGCTTTTGCCGTTGCTTGTTCTTGCCTTTGCCGTTCCCGTACCCGCCCCAAGCTCCAAAAGGAAACCCCTCCACCATGACCTCAAACGGCTGGCTCCAAATCGCCCTCTTCTTCGCCTGCGTCCTCGCTCTCACCAAGCCCATGGGCCTCTACCTCACCCAGGTCTTCGAGCGCCGCCGCACCTGGCTCGATCCCGTCCTCTCCCCCATTGAGCGCACCCTCTACCGCCTCACCGGCATCCACGCCGAGGAAGAAATGCGCTGGACCGAATACCTCGTCGCCATGCTCCTCTTCAGCGCCGCCACCCTCATCCTCACCTACCTCGTCGAGCGACTCCAGGGCCATCTCCCATTCAACCCCCAGCACCTCCCCGGCCTCGCCCCGGACCTCGCCTGGAACACCGCCATCTCCTTCACCACCAACACCAACTGGCAGGCTTACACGCCAGAGTCCACCATGAGTTACCTTACCCAGATGTTCGGCCTCGCGACCCACAACTTCTGGTCCGCCGCTGTCGGCCTCGCCCTCGCCATCGCTTTCATTCGCGGCATCGCCCGCAAGCAGAGCCAGACCCTCGGCAACTTCTGGGTCGATCTCACCCGCGGCACCCTCTGGGTCCTGCTCCCCATCTCCACCATCTTCGCCATCGCCCTCGTAGCCCAGGGCGTCCCGCAAAACTTCCGCCCCTACGACACCGCCAAACTCGTCGAAGCCCAAACCGTCACCGGCACCGACGGCAAGCCCACCACCGTCACCACCCAGACCATCGCCCAGGGCCCCGTCGCCTCTCAGGAAGCCATCAAGATGCTCGGCACCAATGGCGGCGGCTTCTTCAACGCCAACAGCTCCCACCCCTTTGAAAACCCCACTCCCCTCACCAACTTCCTCCAGCTCCTGTCCATCTTCCTCATCCCCGCCGGCCTCACCTATACCCTCGGCCAGATGGTCTCCTCCCGCAAGCACGGCTGGGCCGTCTTCGCCTGCATGTCGGTCCTCTGGTTCGCCGGCGTAGCCACCTGCTACTGGGCTGAATCCCAGCCAACCCCCGCCGTCCACGGCCTGTCCCAGCAAGCCACGCCGCTCCAGCCCGGCGGCAATATGGAAGGCAAGGAAGTCCGCTTCGGCATCGCCTCCTCCGCCCTCTTCGCCACCGTCACCACAGACGCAAGCTGCGGCGCCGTCAACTCCATGCATGACTCTTTCACCCCCCTCGGCGGCATGGTCCCGCTCGTCAACATCCTCCTCGGAGAAGTCGTCTTCGGCGGCGTCGGTGCAGGCATGTACGGCATGCTCATCTTTGTCATCCTCTCCGTCTTCATCGCCGGCCTCATGGTAGGCCGCACGCCAGAATACCTCGGCAAAAAGATTGAAGCCTACGACATCCAGATGTCCATGCTTTACCTCCTCATCTTTCCTCTCGTCATCCTTGGCTTCTCCGCCGTCACCGTCCTCTCGCCCACTCTCGGCCTCTCGTCGCTCGCCAACCACGGCCCCCACGGCCTCTCTGAAATCCTCTACGCTTACACCTCCGCCACCGGCAACAACGGCTCCGCCTTCGCCGGCCTCAACGCCAACACCCATTGGTTCAACTCCACCCTCGGCATCGCCATGTTCATCGGCCGTTTCCTCATGCTCATCCCCATGCTCGCCATCGCCGGCAATCTCGCCACCAAAAAATCCATCCCCGCCACTGCCGGCACCTTCCCCGTCACAACGCCGCTGTTCACCATCCTCCTCACCGGCGTCATCGTCATAGTCGGCGCCCTCACCTTCTTCCCCGTCCTCGCCCTCGGCCCCATCCTCGAGCACCTCCTCCTCCGCGCCGGCCAATCCTTCTAACCGCCCACAACTCTGGGTGCCCCAGGTCTCGCTTCTGAGACCTGGGTTTACAAACCGCCAACAACTCCCAAGCAACCGTAAGGACGCCGACCATGCCGCAAGCCACACGCAAGTCCCTCTTCGACCCCCAGATCATCCGCCGCGCCGCCGTCGACGCTCTCGTCAAGCTCAACCCCCGCACCATGGCCAAAAACCCCGTCATGTTCATCGTGGAAGTCGGCTCCATCCTCACCACCGTCCTCCTCTTCACCGACCATCTCCGCCACCAGGGCCACTTCTCCTTCGACCTCCAGATCACCCTCTGGCTCTGGTTCACCGTCCTCTTCGCCAACTTCGCGGAAGCCATGGCCGAAGGCCGCGGCAAAGCCCAGGCCGACGCCCTCCGCCGCGCCAAATCCGAAACCACCGCCTACATCCTCCGTAAAGGTGTCCTTGAAGAAATCCCCTCCTCCGAGCTCCGCGCCGGCGACACCGTCCGCGTCACCGCCGGCCAGATGATCCCCGGCGACGGTGAAGTCACCGAAGGCGTAGCCTCCGTCGACGAGTCCGCCATCACCGGCGAATCCGCCCCCGTCATCCGTGAAGCCGGCGGCGACCGTTCCGCCGTCACCGGCGGCACCCGCGTCCTCTCCGACGTCATCACCGTCCAGATCACCTCCAACCCCGGCGAAACCTTCCTCGACCGCATGATCGCCCTCGTGGAAGGCGCCGAGCGCCAGAAAACCCCCAACGAAATCGCCCTCAACATCCTCCTCTCCGGCCTCACCATCATCTTCCTTCTCGCCGTCGTCACCCTCCAGCCCTTCGCCATCTACAGCGGAGCCAAGCAGACCGTCTTCGTCCTCATCTCTCTCCTCGTCTGCCTCATCCCCACCACCATCGGCGGCCTCTTGTCCGCCATCGGAATAGCGGGAATGGACCGCCTCGTCCAGCACAACGTCCTCGCCACCTCCGGCCGCGCCGTAGAAGCCGCCGGCGACGTCAACACCCTCCTCCTCGACAAAACCGGCACCATCACCATCGGCAACCGCCAGGCCTCCGAGTTCCTCCCCGCTCCCGGCGTCACCGCAGCCCAGCTCGCCGACGCCGCCCAGCTCTCCTCCCTCCCTGACGAAACCCCCGAAGGCCGCTCGGTCGTCGTCCTAGCCAAGGAAAAGTACGGGCTCCGCGGCCGCGAACTCGCCCAGCTCGACGCCAAATTCATCCCCTTCTCCGCCACCACCCGCATGTCCGGCCTGGACATGGACGGCCGCTCCATTCGCAAAGGCGCCGTAGACGCCCTCGCCCGCTACCTTGAAGAGGCCGGCTCAGGCCTCCCGGACGCCGTCCGCACCGACGTCGAAACCGTAGCCCGTTCCGGCGGCACCCCCCTGGTCGTAGCCGAAAACGGCCGCGCCCTCGGCGTCATCCACCTCAAGGACGTAGTCAAAGGCGGCATGAAGGAACGCTTCGACCAGCTTCGCGCCATGGGCATCCGCACCGTCATGATCACCGGCGATAACCCCCTCACCGCCGCCGCCATCGCCCGTGAAGCCGGCGTCGACGATTTCCTCGCAGAAGCCAAGCCCAAAGACAAAATGGACCTCATCAAGCGCGAGCAGGCCCAGGGCAAGCTCGTCGCTATGACCGGCGACGGCACCAACGACGCACCCGCCCTCGCCCAGGCAGACGTAGGCGTCGCCATGAACTCCGGCACCCAGGCCGCCAAGGAAGCCGGCAACATGGTCGACCTCGATTCCAACCCCACCAAGCTCATCGAAATCGTCGCCATCGGCAAGCAGCTCCTCATGACCCGCGGAGCCCTCACCACCTTCTCCATCTCCAACGACGTCGCCAAATATTTCGCCATCATCCCAGCCATGTTCGCCGGCGTCTTCCCCGTCCTCAACGCTCTCAACATCATGCACCTCCATTCGCCGGAGTCCGCCATCCTCTCCGCCGTCATCTTCAACGCTCTGATCATCATCGCCCTCATCCCGTTGGCCCTGCGCGGCGTCAGCTATCAAGCCATGTCCGCCGCCGCCCTCCTCCAGAAAAACCTCCTAGTCTACGGCCTCGGCGGCATCATCGTCCCCTTCATCGGCATCAAGGCCATCGACGTCCTCATCACTGCCATCCACCTCGCCTGACGCACCCACGTTTGGGGTGCCCCAGGCCACGCGGCCTCATCGCGTGACCTGGGGTTACTCCCTCCTCCAACTCACCACAAGCGCCGTCGCTCTTTTATTTGTCATCCCGTAGGGATCTGCGTTTGCTTGTTCTTGCCGTTGCAGAGCAAGCCCACTCCTCAACCGCCACCCGGAGCACCCCATGAAAAAACACCTCATCACCGCCATCCTCTACACCGCAGTCACCGCCCTCGTCCTCGGCCTCGTCTATCCCCTCGTCCTCACCGCCATTGCCAGAGTAGCCTTCCCCCACCAGGCATCCGGCTCCCTCATCACCAACCCCCAGGGTGAAATCACAGGCTCCACCCTCCTCGGCCAACCCTTCACCGGCGATAAATACTTCCACTCCCGCCCCTCCAACGCCGGCACCGGTTACGACGCCTCCTCTTCCTCCGGCTCCAACCTCGGCCCCACCAGCAAAGCCCTCACCGACCGCACCCAGGCCTCCATCGCCGCTGAAAAACTCCCCAACGTCCCCGTAGATCTCGTCACCGCCTCCGCCTCCGGCCTTGACCCCGACATCACCCCCGCCGCCGCCTACTTCCAGCTCCCCCGCATCGCCGCCCAGCGCCACCTCACCGACACCCAGCTCCGCACCCTCATCGCCACCCACACCACGCCCCGCCAGTTCGGTCTTCTCGGCGAACCCCGCGTCAACGTCCTCGCCCTCAACCAGGCGCTAGACCTCATGAAATAGACACCCTGCAATAAAAAATCCGACCCTCGCCCCTGCGCATCTATCCCCAGCAAGGGAGCAACAAAACCATGCGCATCTTCCTCACCGGAGCCACCGGCTTCATCGGCACCGCCCTCATCCCCGAGCTCCTCACCGCCGGCCACACCGTCCTCGGCCTCACCCGCTCGCAGTCCGGTGCCGACACCCTCACCGCCGCCGGCGTCACCCCACTCATGGGCTCCCTTGAAGATCTCGAGAGCCTCAAGTCCGGCGCCGCCCAGGCCGACGCCGTCATCCACCTCGGCTTCGATCACGACTTCTCCAACTTCATCGCCAACTGCCAGAAAGATGAAGCCGCCATCCTCGCCATGGGCTCCGTCCTCGTCGGCTCCGCCAAGCCCATCCTCATCACCTCCGGCACCGCCTTCGGCAGCAAAGGTCCCGGCCAGCCCGCCACGGAAGACTACTTCGACCTCAACTTCCCCCACCCCCGCCGCTCCGAGCACGCCGGCGCCGCCCTCTCCGCCCAGGGCGTCAACGTCTCCATCGTCCGCCTCCCCCAGGTCCACGATACCGTCAAGCAGGGCATCATCTCCTACCTCATCCCGGTCGCCCGCCAGCAAGGCCGCGTAGCCTACCTCGGCGAAGGCCAGAATCCCTGGTCCGCCGCCCACGTCTCAGACGTCGCCCACCTCTACCGCCTCGTCCTCGAGCGTGCCCAACCCGGATCCCGCTACAACGCCGTAGCCGAACCTGCCATCTCCGCCCGCACCATCGCCGAAGCCATCGCCCGCGGCCTCAACCTACCCGCAGTCTCCATCCCCGCTGAAGAAGCCCCAGCCTATTTCGGATGGCTCGCCGGTTTCGCCGGCATGGACATGTCCGCCTCCAACACCATCACCCGCCAAACCCTCAACTGGAACCCCACCGGCCCAGACCTCCTTACCGACCTGCACAACATGGACTACACCAACCTCTAGGCCTGACAACCGTTTCGGGTGCCCCATCTCACGCGGGCCGTTTCGCGTGAGGTGGGGTTACTCACTTTCTCAACCCCCGTGCCATCGTTTCCAGGCAAAAGCTGCGGCCACGAACCCACGAACAAAGCCATAGGAAACCATCCATGCAAACGTCCCGTTGAAGGGCACGGCTTTCAGCGGTGCATAAGCGCTAAATCGCGTTTGCGGCTTTAGCCGTTGAGGTACGCTCCGCAACCTCCCAGGGAAGTCCGCAAGAGCCATCGCGCCCCCAGGACCACCCCTTACCGCCTCCTCCCCACGGCCCTCGTCCCCACCGAAACCAACCCCGGCCGAACCCCATTCATCTCCCCCATCGTCTGCAGCGCCAGCGGCGTAACCGTAGGCGCCGCCGCCCCCACCAGCTCACTCAGCACAAACGCCCCCGGCACACAAGCCGTAGCCCCCCTCGTCACGCACCCCGCATTCGACACCCACACATTCCCACTCCGATCAATCGCCAGCCCATAGGGCATCGGCATCGTTGCAGCATGGCTATAAGGCACTGGACTCACCGTCCCATAATCAGTCAACAGATTCAAAACCCGCGCATAACTCAACGTACTTACAGAAGAGTTCCCCGCATTGGCCACCCAGATCCGCGTATCCCCGTCCACCGCCACGCCCTCAGGGGCATCCACCGTCACCGCCGGCTGAAAGCACACGCCCAGCAGGTACGAGCACAATTTGTTATCGCTCGTCGCCGCCGCCACGCTCTCTTCGCTCTGCTGCACCAGCTGCGCCATCCCACCTGAAACGCATGGCCCCGGCGCATCGCTCACCACGATATCCTCCGCCACGCCCTTTGAAATATACGGCGCTTCCAGCAGGCAGCTCGACCCCATTCCACTACTCGCCACCTCCGCCTCCCAATACCGCGGCCCGCTCTGATACGCATAAGGCGCCAGTCCCGTAGGCGCATACGTCGTTGCGGAAACATCCGCCACCACCCCCCCTATCAACGTCGAAACAGTCGGCCCGCCACCGCTCCCGCTCCACGCAAACAGCACCGCATTCGCCGTCCCGCTATTGGACGAAATCCCAACCGGCCCCCCTGTACTCCCCGTCGCCGTAGCATACGTCGTCACCGTCCCCGGCTGCGCCGTATCCACCGACGCCACCACATTGCTCGCCAGGTCCGTAGCCCACGCCAGCCCATTCCCATCGATCGCCACATATTGCGGATGCACCAGCGCCGTAGCGAACGGCCCGCTGAACCCACCCGCCGCCGGGTCAAAATATGCAATCCCATGCGCCGCCGCCGTATTCGTCGGGAACCACACCCGCCCCGTCGCATCGATATCCACATTACTGCTCGTCCCCGAGCTCGCCGTTCCCGCAATCCCCAGCCCCAACCCCGCAGCCGTATAGGAAATCCCCAGCGTCCAGTCCGTCGGCATCACTCTCAGCCCCACAAATGGTGAAGCAGCCGGCGGCAAATTGAACAGCGCCGCCACGTTCCGCCAAGGATAAAGCGCCATCTGCACCGCCGCCTGCAACGTGTCCGTAGGCTTCGTCGTCCCGCCCGGCGGCACCGTCGCCGCAAACAACTGCGCACACGCAGAAGTCGTATCCAGCCCCCCCGTCACCCCCGCCGAGTTCACACAAGCCGCCAGAATATTCGCCATATGATTCAGCTTTTCCGGCTCCAGCGTCACCGCCCCACCGCTCGCACGCGCCGTCCCCGCACCCAGCGCCACCAGCGCTGGAATCGTCACTCCGTTCGCCATCACCAGCCCGCGATGGTTCCCTTCCGCCAACGTAGCCGTCCCGCCAAACCCATCGCTCGAACCCACCCCCAGCGTCGTCGTAAAAAAGTGACTCAACGCAAAAGCCGTCGCCACCGTAGTCACCTCGTTCAGCGTCACCGATACATCCGCCAGCCCCCCACAAGCCCCCAGCCCCGCCGCCAGCATAATGTTCGCATTCGTGTTGTACCCCGCGTTCCCACCCTGCGCCGTCAGGTACACCGGCGTATCCGCCGCAGGACAAGTCAAGCTCGCAAAGTTGAAATTCCCGCCCGCATCCGTAGGCGCATCGGCCGTCGCCACCACGCTCGCCCCGGTCCCATACCCACTCGTCCCCGCCGCCCAAAGCGTCACCGTTGCCCCGGCCACCGGCTGTTGCCCTCCATGCACAGCCCCATGCACAGCCGAGCTGATCAACCCTGCACCAGCAGGCGGGTTCGTCGGAGACGCACAGCCAACAAGCAAACTCATGGCCGTAACACATACGCACAGGGGGAGTCTCATGCTTCGCTCCTTCCCGGTAACCATCCGTTCGGTTACTTTGGGTAAGTGAACCAACCCTACGCCCAAAACACCCTCCCAGACTCATCCTGGTCATACAACTTTCGCAGCATGCCCGCGCACAAAAGCATCAATGATGCTAAGGTCCAACCTCTCCGCACCCCACCACCCACCGGTCCAATGAGCCAAATCCCCAAGCGACGCATCCAACTCCTCAATGACCTTCAAGCCCGCAATCTTCCTCCTCACCGCCACCCTCGCCGCCGCCCAGCAACCCTTCCATGTCAACAAAAACCTCTACCCTGAATCCGCCAACGCCTCCGCCGACATCGCCCAGGCCATCACCCTCGCCACCAAGACCCACAAAAACATCCTCCTCGATTTCGGCGGCAACTGGTGCGGCGACTGCCAGCTCCTCGACTTCTACTACCAACAGCCCCCCAACGACATGCTCCTCGCCCGCGCCTACATCACCGTCCACATCGACATCGGCCACATCGATCGCAACCTCGACATCGCCCGCCGCTACCAGGTCCCCATCGCCCACGGCGTCCCCGGTCTCGCCATCCTCGATAGTCACGGCAAACTCCTCTACGCCCAGCATGAAAAAGAGTTCGAGCATACTTCCCCCCAGGCCATCACGGCCCTCCTCACCCGCTACCAGCCAACGCCTGCTCCAGGCATGAGAAACTAAAGCGTGCTACGTTCCTTCTTCATCTCCATGTCCCGCAACAAGGCCGCCCGCGCCTTCTCCGAGCGCTCCACCATCGGCCGCAAGCTCTCCAGCCGCTTCGTCGCCGGCATGACCGTCCAGGCCGCCCTCGCCGCCGCTGAAGCCGTCAACCGTGAAGGAATGTCTGTCTCCCTTGACGCCTTGGGCGAATCCGTTACCGACGCCGACCACGCTCATCGCAGCGCCGCCACCTACCATGAGGTGCTCGACCAGATCGCCGCCCGCAAACTCGACGCCAACGTCTCCCTCAAGCTCACCCAGATGGGCATGGATCTTGACCCGACCCTCGCTGAAAACATCGTCGCCGGCATCCTCGTCCACGCTGAAGAAGTCAACTCCTTCGTCCGCATCGACATGGAAGGTTCCGAGCTCACCGAAGCCACCCTCCAACTCACCGAGCGCCTCCACGGCCGCTGGCCGAACCGCATCGGCACCGTCCTTCAGGCCTACCTCTACCGCACCGTAGACGACGCCAGGCGCCTCGTCGACCAGGGCATCCGCATCCGCCTCTGCAAAGGCGCCTACCAGGAGCCCCCCACCCTCGCCTTCCCCTCAAAAGTCGACGTAGACCGCAACTACACCGACCTCATGGTCTACCTCGCCACCTCCGGCGTCTTCTGCGGCATGGCCACCCATGATGAAGCCATCATCGACATCATGCGCCGCGTAGTCCGCGAGAACAACCTCTCCAAATCCGCCTTCGAGTTCCAAATGCTCTACGGCATCCGCCGCGACCTCCAGCGCAAGCTCGTCGCAGAAGGCTTCGCCGTCCGCATCTACATCCCCTTCGGCTCCGAGTGGTACCCCTACTTCATGCGCCGCCTCGCCGAACGCCCCGCCAACGTCCTCTTCCTGGCCAAAAACTTCTTCAAAAACTAACCCACCAACTCGAAACCGTGGCGGGAAAACGTCTGGGGTGCCCCAGGCCACGCGGCCCCATCGCGTGACCTGGGGTTACTCACTCAACTGAATCCCCCACCAACCGGTTCGGGTGCCCCATCTCACGCGGGCTGTTTCGCGTGAGGTGGGGTTACTCACTAACGTTCGGACCTCTGCTTCTCGGTGGAAGCGTAGGGCTTCAGCCCCACAAAAAGGGGCCAAACAAGAATGGGGCCTTCAGCCCCGGGCCTTCTTACCAGTGTCCTCAAGATCTCAAGATCAAAGGAACAAACCCCCTACCGAGGCCCCTGCTGCCCCTGCCCCGCACCACCCTGCCCCGGCAACAGCGGACTAACTGCCAACAAATTCGTCATCGTATTCCTCTCCTGCTCACTAAACGCCCCCCGATACCCCGGCGAATTCATATAAGCATCCCGCTGCCCCGGCGTCATCCCATTCAGCTGCCGATACGTCCTCGCCACCGCCCGCCGCCGATCCTCCGGCAACGCCCCCAGCTGCTGCATCGCCCCGCGAATCTGCTGCCTCTGCGCCGGCTGCAGACGCTCCATCTGTTCGGTCCTGTCCAACGTCCTCTGCCGTTCCTGCGGCGGCATGCTGTTTAGCTGCGTCAGCCTGTTCTGGATCCTCTGCTGTTCCTGCGGCTGCAGCCGGTTGTACCCCGGCTCCGCGGCCAGCGCATGCTGCTGTTGATCCAGAGGCTGATCCCGGTGGCTTTCCATCCACTGCGCCAGATGCTGATTGTTCCCCCGCGGCCGCACCTGTCCCTGACCCTGCTGCCCCCGCAGCCGCTGCGCCTGCCCCCCACGCTTCTCCTGCCCATGCGCCGCCAGCATAACCAACCCACAAACCGCCGCAACCCGAGCGGCCTTCCCCGCTCGGGTCATCCATCCACCGGTCTGTCCACGCAACATCATCAAACTCACATCCTGCCTTACGTAGTAGGACCAGCCACAGGCTGTGCCGCATCATTGCCCTGCGGCGCGTCGTCATCCATCTGCAACTCGTCGATCTGTTGCAGCGCCTGCGCGTTCCGGTCCAGAATCTGCAGATCGTTCACTGTTGCCGAAGCTTCAACCGGCGCTCCCTGGTTATGGTAGTTGATCCCCGCAATCCCGCCGCCGCCCAGCACCAGTGCCAGCGAGAAAGCCCCCGCCAGCACCGTCCTGAAGTGCCGCCCGGTATTCAGCGCCAACCGCGTCTGCAGCCGCTCAAACCAGCTCATCGCCGGCTTGGCCTGCTCTTCCCTCACCCGCGCATTCACCCGCGTGTCGAAGTAGGGCGTAGGCTCCACTGGCTTCCAGCCATCCAGCATTCCAAACGTCTCTTGAAACGATACATACTCCTCCGTACACGGCGGGCACGTCCGCAGATGCGCAACCGCGCCCACACTTGGCACAGCCCCCGGCGTCAGCACCAGGTCCGGCAGTTCTTTCTTGAAATCCTTGCAATCCATCGTCATTCTCCTTCCGAGCCCGTCTTTAGACGAAGCCCTTCAATTTCTCACGCAACGTCTGGTAAGCCCGAAACAACAGCGATTTCGTAGCCGATTCAGACAGCTTCAGCACATCGCCAATCTGCTTGTAATCCAGCCCTTCATACTTGTGCATCAATACCGCAATCCTCTGCCGCTCCGGCAGCGCCATCACAAAATCCCGGATCGCCGCCATCCGTTCATCACGCAGTAGCCGGGTTTCCACGCCCGGCGTACTGTCCGGCACATCCGGCGTCGTCCCGGTCTCGGAGTCGGTCTCGTCCAGATAAACCGTCGAGGCCGTCCGCTCATGCCGCGTATCCCGCGCATGGTTTACACCCAGGTTCGTCGCAATCCGGTAAAGCCACGTGCTGAACCTGGCCTCCGCCCGGTACGTCTCCCGCGACCGGTAAACCCTGAGAAAAACCTCCTGCGCCAGCTCTTCCGCAACTGCCTGGTTCCGCGTCATCCGGTACATAAAGTTGATAATCGGCTTGCGATACTTCTGCAGCAGAAAGTCAAACCCGGACATATTTCCGGCCTTCAGCTCCAGCATGATCGCGGCATCATCCATCTCGCCAAAATCGCCATTGGGATGCAGCCCGGCAGCCGCCGCACCCTCCACCGCCATATCCTGATGCCGAGCCGGGTTGAGCGCCAGAGTTGCCATATCCTCTCTAACCCCATCTTCCTCGCCGGGTTGCGCCCCACCAACAAAATCTAACGCATCTTCTCCCCCACCCTCCAAATCCCCGCCCTCATCCTCATCCAGCCCATCCGCCGACCCCCGGTTGATCGGCCGCGCAAAAAGGTCATCCTCGTCCTCCCCACCGTCCTCCCCCCCATCTCCTTCGCCAGCCACCCCCGCGCGCACAACATTATGCGCCAGCCCGGCCCGCCGCGTAGGTTTGAGTGAAGCGTTCATCAGCCCCTAATTGTACTTCGAGCCTCTCGTCGTCATTCGCCCCTTTCTTTGTCATTCCCCCTTCTCTTTGTCATTCCCAAAGGGAATCTGCGTTTGCTTTTGCCTTTGCCGTTGCTTGTTCTTTTCTTTGTCGTTCCCCTTCTTTGTTATTCCCGAACGGAATCCTCTTTTGCTCTTCCCTCGCCCTAGCCTTCCGTACTCGCCAGGAACAGTCTCGCTTAAGGGCACGGCTTCAGCCGTGCCATAACAACCGCTCATGCAACGCGGCTTCAGCCGCTGAGGTACGCTCCGCCACAAGTCTGCCACCCCCACCCCTTTTCACCCGAACCCCCAAGACGAACACCCCCCACCAATGCTATCCTCACATCAAGGACATGCCGGCCCCACCCGGGGCTGCCGCAATCCAGGCAGGGCTCATAACTCAGCGGTAGAGTGCCACCTTCACACGGTGGAAGTCGTAGGTTCGAATCCTGCTGGGCCCACCATCCAAACCACTATCCTCGTCATTGGCCAGCAAAGACCGTAACAAAGTTCACTTATCCAATCGGCTAGTAACTCGCACTCGGTAGGCTCGCGAGAACCATAGGAAAGCCATCGCGAGCGAGCGCACGTGCAACCGCCGATCCGCCCCCCCCGTCGCCGTGACTACCGCTATATTCTTCGTCATGGGTTTTATCTCAACGGCCTTCCGGGACAACAACGTTCTCAATCCATCCAATCTCGTCGATCTCGACCCGAATCACGTCTCCCGCGCCAAGCCACTGCGCGGGCTTCATCGCGGCACCCACGCCCGGTGGCGTCCCCGTAAAAATAAGGTCGCCGGGTTCGAGCGTCATCGCCTTTGATAAATGCGCTACCAACTCAAAAGGATTGAACACAAACTGGTCGGTATTGGAGTCCTGCCGCTTTTCACCGTTCACAAAGGTTCGAATTCCAAGATGAAAAGGGTCGATCGCATCAGCCGTAACAATCCATGGACCGATCGGGCCGTGCGTATCAAACGACTTGCCAATCGTGAATTGCGAGGTATGAAACTGCCAGTCCCTCACCGAAACATCATTACCGACGCAGTAACCCAGAATCACAGAGGCAGCATCCTCAACCGAGACGTGTCGGCATCGGCGGCCAATGACCATCACCAGTTCCGCCTCGTAATCGAGCTGTGAAGACACCTTCGGCAACTCCACTTTCGCGAAAGGACCAGTAATGGAGGTCACAGCTTTCGTGAACCACATCTGGTTTTTCGGAAGCTCCATACCGGCCTCTTTTGCATGGTCCGCATAGTTCAGGCCGATCGCCATAATCTTGCCAGGCCGCGCAACCGGTGCAAGCAATGTCACTGAGCTGAGGGGATAATCCGCAGGCGTATCCGCTTGCAGTTCGCCGAGTAATGGACCAAGCGCTGCCCAGTCATCTAAAAGAGCGGTCATCGATGAAAACGAGCCAGGCTTATGTTTTGCCACGTCGATCATGCCTTCCGCAACAACCAAGCCGATGCGCTCCGAGCCCTCATACAAAAATCTTGCAAGCTTCATGCCCTTACTCCCGTCGATCTCACATATTCAATAGCATTGACAGCCGCTTCTGCAAAAGGCATCGCGGCAAGCGTGCCACGCTGCGAAGAAGCTTTGACCTCGACCTTTGGTGCACGACGATCTCTGCATCTCCGTTAGGAATCTGACCACGGTCGTAAATGAGATTGCATCTTGGTTGTGTTTGGTGTCAAGTGTTATCGTCTGACGGCGGCACTTGAGGTGAGGCCCACATCTTTGCGCTGAGCCACTCGTTGCCTTTCGGCTTCAACCAGAGGACCGGCCCACCGCTGCCGGACCATCAAGCGAAAGCCCGAGGAATGTGATTTAGAGTCAAGAATCAGGAGGATAAATGCACAAAACCACAACCCGGAACGTGCCAACGGGAAAAAGGGACCGATCCAAGGTTGAACGCCAGGCGAAGATCTTGACCGCCGCGCGAATGCTCTTCACCGAACTTGGCTACGAGGCGGCAACCCTGAATCAGATCGCGACGATCGCAGGCCTCGGAAAAGGCACCATCTTCAACTATGTGACCGATAAGCGAGACCTGATCTTCCTTATCTTCCATCAGGACATCACGTCTCTCGTCGAGAAGGCACTCGCGGAAGCGGCTTTAAAGAAGAGCTTTGCCGAACAAATTCTCATCATCGCCGAGCTCCATTATCGCCTCTATGCGCAGAATCCCAAGCTCACCCGCATCTTGCTGGATGAAGTCCGCTTCCACTCTGAAGGCGTCCACCTCGACAAGTTCCTCGAGTTGCGCATGCGCTTGATCAAAGGAATGGAACAACTGGTGATCGCCGCACAAAAGGAGGGCGTTGTCTCAAGCAAGGAAAGCGCCACTTTCATTGCGCAGCAGCTCTTCTTCTGTTTCTCGACCGCAGTGCGTGAGTGGCTGATCACACCTCATCCCGAGTGGCGTGCAGGTCTGCGGCTCTTCAGGCGCAACCTGAACCTTTTCCTCGATGGAGCCGCGACATCTCGCCGCAACACCGCCTGAATCCGGCCCCTCGTGCAGGAAAAACTTACTTCTGCAGAGCCCTCGAACATCCTTTCTGGAATCCACTTGACAAGTGAGCCTTGTCTTCTGCACTCTCTCAAACATGACCGCAGTCGCATTTGTAGCGCCGCCAAAGTACGCCGGTTTACAAATCCGCCGCGTACGGTGCAAGCCACGCCAGGTTGGGATGAGGTGCAAACGTTATGCTTGAGCAAGAAGAAACGGACGTAGTCATAATCGGGGCCGGGCCCGTGGGGCTGGCGCTTGCAATTGAATTTGGTCGCCTCGGCATCGGTTGCATCGTGATCGAACAGAATGATCGCGTCGGCTACAGCCCTCGCGCCAAAACGACCAATGTGCGCACACGCGAGCATCTGCGGCGCTGGGGAATCGCAGACAATCTTCGGGCAGCTTCCAGCCTCCCCGCTGATTACCCCTCCAATGTCGTGTTTGCCACGCGCATGAACGGTCCGCAGCTCACGAAAATCGAGAATGCGCTTTCCTGCTCGCCGCAGAAAAATGACCTTTATTCGGAATCTGCGCAGTGGGTGCCCCAGTATGTTCTCGAAGAAGTCATGCGCGCCCGCGCCGTCACCTTCCCGTCTGTACAGATCCGTTTCAATTCCAGCTTCATCCGTGCGGAACAGAGCTCTGAAGATGTCGTGACGACGATTGAAGCCGTCAGCACCAGGGAGCAATACGCTATCAGGAGCCGCTACCTGGTGGGCGCAGACGGTGCACGCAGTGGGGTGCGCACGGCTATCGATGCTGTGATGTCCGGCCAGCACGGCTTCGCGAAAAACTATAACGTCCAGTTTCGCGCCCCGGCATTGGCCGGAATGCACGCGCAAGGGCCGGCAATCATGTATTGGATGATCAATGATGAGGTTCCGTCATTGCTCGGACCCATGGACGGTGATGATTTGTGGTACTTCATCGCCACACGCATCGACGAGAAAATGGAGAATATTGACGCAAAAGCGTTGATTCGCAAGGCGACCAATCTTGACTTCGAGATGGAGCTCCTCGGCGGAGATGCCTGGTACGCGCACAATCTCATCGCCAATAAGTACTCGGAAGGTCGTATCTTCCTCGCCGGCGATGCCTGCCACCTGCATCCCCCCTTCGGCGGCTATGGCATGAACATGGGCATCGGAGATGCAGTCGACCTCGGTTGGAAGATGGGGGCGGTTCTTCAGGGTTGGGGCGGCGCAGAGCTATTGGCGAGCTATGAAGAAGAGAGACGCCCGGTTCATAAGTGGATCATGGATGAGGCAATCGCCAACTACAACGCGCTTGGAAACCAATTGGCCGTGGCGGGGATCGAAGAACCGGGCCCGGTTGGCGATGCTACCCGGCGCGAAGCCGCCGAAGTGATCTATACAGCCAAGATACGAGAGTTCAAATCTCTCGGCGCCGTGCTCGGCTACCGCTACGACGGCTCGCCGATCGTCATTCCCGATGGCACATCGATTCCCCCGCAACAAGCCGTCATCTACCAGCCTTCCGCGCGACCAGGCTGCCTCGCGCCGCATCTTTGGTTGCGAGATGGATCCTCACTCTACGATCACTTCGGTGATGGCTTTACATTGATCAGCACCATCGGCGCCACGGGCCAGGACTTCGCGCGCGCTGAACAAAGTGCCGCATCGATTCGCGTACCCCTCCGCACCATCGCACCTATCGATAACAGACTGCGAAGACGCTACCAGGCAAACTTTGCCCTCATTCGCCCGGATCAGCACGTCGCGTGGCGCGGAGATGAGATTCCGGATGACTTTTCCCACATCCTGCAACAGGCAATCGGCAGCGGGACCCGCCAGACCCCACTTCCTGGCTGACTTGCTGGTGCCTGCCTCTACCGGAGCTTAGCCACTTTCATCTGCACCACAACAGAAAAAGGAGAACCAGTCCCATGCAATCAGCAGCCTCAACACCAGCCCAAACTTCGCAGACAGCCATCAAGAGACCCGTCTTTCACCACGTCAACCTCAAAACCATCCGTATGTCGGAGATGATCGAGTGGTATGGCAAAGTCATCGGCAGTCGCAAGCAGTTTCAGAATGATGTCATGGGTTTCATTACCAACGATGATGTTCCCGGCCGCATCGCCCTGCTCACGAGCCCCAAGCTGACGGACGATCCAGACCGCACCCGCCACACCGGTATTCATCATTCAGCGTTTGAATACGCCTCGGTAGACGACCTGCTGGAAAGTTGGGAACGCATGAAGAACGAGGGCATTGAGCCCCACATGTGTCTGGACCACGGTTTCGTAATCTCCTTCTACTATGTCGACCCGGACGGCAACAGCGTAGAGCTGCAGGCCGACTGGAATCGCGACCCCGCGATATCTTGCCTGTTCATGGAAACGTCGCCGGTATTCCTTGCCAACCCTGTAGGACGTTTCGTCGACCCTGCAAAGATGACAGCCGCGCGCAAGGCCGGCATGAGTCTTGAGGAGCTGCACCGCAAGGCTTATGAGGAAGGTCATTTTGAGCCGTCGGTAAGACCCGATATGCGCATGGCCACCTAATGTTCGGCTGCCTCCGTTCTGACCAGTAAGACCACATAAGAAAGGAGTCGATGCGAATGCAGAACACCAAGGGAGAAAGCCCCGGCGGGCGGTTCCGCCAGGCCGTCGCGGAAGAAAAGCCCCTGCAGGTTGTCGGGGCGATCACCGCCTATACGGCCCGCATGGCGGAAGCTGTAGGCTTTCGTGCGTTGTACCTGTCGGGCGGTGGCGTGGCGGCCAACTCGCTCGGCATGCCCGACCTCGGCATCAGCACCATGGAAGATGTGCTCACAGACGTCCGCCGCATCACCGACGTCACGACCCTGCCCCTCTTGGTTGACATCGACACCGGATGGGGTGGAGCGTTCAACATCGCCCGCACCATCCGCTCCATGAGCAAAGCCGGTGTCGCCGCCGTTCACATGGAAGACCAGGTGGGCACCAAGCGTTGCGGCCATCGGCCCGGCAAGGAAGTCGTGCCGCTCGGGGAGATGGTGGACCGCATCAAAGCCGCAGTCGACGCTCGCACAGACCCGGACTTCGTCATCATGGCCCGGACCGACGCGCTCGCGAGCGAAGGTCTCGATGCCGCGCTCGAGCGCTGCGCAGCCTACGTGGCTGCGGGCGCTGACATGATCTTCGCTGAGGCCGTCACCGACCTCGCCTTGTATCCCAGGTTCAAGCAGGCCACCAACGTTCCCATCCTGGCCAACATCACGGAATTCGGCCATACCCCCCTCTACACCCGGGATGAGCTGGGCGCCGCCGGTGTGGACATCGTGCTGTACTGCTGCTCGGCCTACAGGGCGATGAACGCCGCCGCCCTCAGTGTCTTTCAGACCATAAGAACCGAGGGCACACAGAAACCGGCCTTGGACCTCATGCAGACCAGGGCGCAGCTCTATGACTTTCTCGGCTATCACGCGTATGAACAGAAGCTGGATGATCTGTTCGCAAAGACGAAGCAGAACATAAAATGAACGCGGTCAGAATTGCCCCCCGTCTTACGGAGACCATCAATGAGTGAAGCAGCAATCGCAGAACAACCGCCGGTCTTCAAGCCCAAAAAGTCGGTCGCCCTTTCGGGCACACCTGCCGGCAACACAGCTCTATGCACCGTCGGCAAAAGCGGAAACGATCTTCATTACCGCGGCTACGACATTCTCGATCTCGCCACCACCTCGGACTTTGAGGAGATCGCGCATCTGCTCATCCATGGCACACTACCCACCCAGTCGGAGTTGATCGCCTACAAAGCCAAACTCAAATCGCTGCGTGGTTTGCCCAGGGCGGTAAAGGAAGCCCTCGAATGCCTCCCCGCCGCAGCTCATCCCATGGATGTCATGCGCACAGGTGTTTCCATTCTTGGCTGCGTCCTGCCTGAAAAAGAAGATCATAGCCAGGCTGGCGCGCGCGATATAGCCGATCAACTCATCGCCGTGCTCGGCTCCATGTTGTTGTACTGGTATCACTTCACCACGCATGGCCGGCGTATTGAGGTCGAAACCGACGACGACTCCATCGGCGCTCACTTCCTGCATCTTCTCCATGGCCGGGTTCCATCGCAGTCCTGGGTGCGCGCCATGCATACAAGCCTCATCCTCTACGCGGAGCATGAATTCAATGCGTCTACCTTTGCTGGACGTGTGATCGCGGGCACGGGTTCGGACATCTTCTCCTGCATCACCGGTGCCATTGGCGCGCTTCGCGGCCCGAAGCATGGCGGCGCAAATGAGGTAGCGCTCGATATTCAAAAGCGCTACGACACCGCAGACGAAGCGGAAGCCGACATCCGCCGCCGGGTGGAAGCCAAAGAGGTCATCATTGGTTTCGGTCATCCCGTCTACACCATCTCTGACCCACGCAATATCATCATCAAGAAGGTAGCTTACGAGCTCTCCCGGGAAGCTGGCCGCATGAAGATCTATGACGTGGCTGAACGGCTGGAATCAGTCATGTGGGACATGAAAAACATGTTCCCCAACCTGGACTGGTTCAGCGCCGTCAGCTATCACATGATGCAGATTCCAACCGCCATGTTCACCCCCTTGTTCGTCATCGCTCGGACAACCGGATGGAGTGCCCATCTCATCGAGCAGCGTATCGACGGCAAGATCATTCGACCTTCCGCGACCTATGTCGGTCCGCATGATGTAAAGTTCGTTCCCATCAAAAATCGCAACTAGACGATCGCAACTACAGAGCGCGACCAAGCAAGAGCACGCAACATCACCTTTCGCACGTCTGGAGAAAAATGTCCGCTCACATCAGCAAAGAACAGCAGCCCTACGACCAGGTAATTGTCGACATCGTGGACTACGTCGAGTCGTACACCATCAGCAGCGAGCTCGCTTACACCACCGCGCGTCATTGTTTGATCGATACCTTGGGCTGCGGTCTCGAAGCGCTCGAATACCCCGCCTGCACCAAGCTCATGGGCCCCGTCGTCCACGGTACCGTCGTGCCCAACGGGGCAAAGGTGCCCGGCACACAGTTTCAACTTGACCCCGTCCAGGCTGCTTTCAACATCGGCGCCATGATCCGTTGGCTCGACTTCAATGACACCTGGCTCGCAGCCGAGTGGGGACACCCTTCGGACAATCTCGGCGGCATCCTGGCCGTGGCCGATTGGCTCTCCCGCACCGCTGTTGCCACCGGCAAACCACCCCTCGTGATGCGCCAGGTTCTTACCGCCATGATCAAGGCTCATGAGATCCAGGGCTGCATCGCGCTTGAGAACTCCTTCAACCGCGTCGGCCTCGATCACGTCGTCCTGGTCAAGGTCGCGTCCACAGCAGTCGTCTCCCAGCTGCTCGGTCTCACGCGCGAGCAGACCCTTGCTGCCGTCTCGCTCGCATGGGTCGATGGCCAGAGCCTGCGCACCTATCGCCACGCGCCCAACACGGGCTCGCGCAAGAGCTGGGCTGCGGGCGATGCAACCAGCCGCGCCGTGCGCCTCGCGTTGATGGCTAAAACCGGCGAGATGGGCTATCCCACGGCGCTGACCGCTAAAATCTGGGGCTTTTATGACGTGCTCTTCCGTGGCAACGCCTTCAAGTTCCAGCGTCCTTACGGCTCGTACGTGATGGAGAATGTGCTGTTCAAAATCAGCTTCCCCGCTGAATTCCACTCCCAAACAGCAGTCGAAGCGGCCGTGACGCTCCATGCCAAAATGAAGCAGATAGGCAAAACCGCGGAAGACATCCAAAGCATCGTCATCCGCACCCACGAAGCCTGTGTCCGCATCATCGATAAAAAGGGACCGCTCAACAACCCGGCCGACCGCGACCACTGCATCCAGTACATGATCGCCGTGCCCTTGATCTTCGGCCGTCTCACCGCTTCCGACTATGAAGACCAGATAGCCGCCGACCCGCGTATCGATGCATTGCGCGAACGCATGCAGACCGAGGAGGTGCCCCAGTTCACCCTCGACTATCACGATCCCGAAAAGCGCTCGATCGCCAACGCTGTCTCGATTGAGTTCAGCGACGGCACCGTGCTTGAAGAGTCAGTCGAATATCCCATCGGGCATCGCCGGCGCCGTACGGACGGCATCCCGCTTCTCGTGTCGAAGTTCCGCACCAATCTTGCGCGCAAGTTCCCCGCCACGCAGCAGAACCGGATACTCGATGCGTCTCTCGATCAGAAAACATTGGAACAGATGCCGGTCCATGAGTACGTGGATCTATACGTCATTTAGTGGTAGTTCGTGGCTGGCAAAAGTCATAGGAGCATATGTGCTATGAGCGAGAGCTCTGTATCGATCATCGAACCCAGGAACCAGTTTGCCAGGCAGCCGCCCGCGCACGATGAAGATCCCACTGAGACGCGCGAGTGGCTTGCATCCCTCTCTGCCGTCGTCCGCGAGTATGGGCCGGAGCGCGCCCAGTTTCTGCTTCGTCAGCTCGCCGATGCCTTACGCACAAGCGGTGGCGCGGAAGTGCCGCAACCCTTTTCGGCCTATCGCAATACCATTCCGCTGGAACGGCAGGGACCCTATCCGGGCGACCTTGCGCTTGAAGAGCGGCTGACCGCCATCATGCGCTGGAACGCCTTGACCATGGTGATGCGCGCCAATGAGGCTTACGGAGATCTGGGCGGACATGTCGCAAGCTATGCCTCCGCCGCAGAGATTTTTGAGATGGGCTTCAATCACTTCTTCCGTGCTGCGTCCGCCGAGCGCGGCGGCGACCTCGTCTTCTATCAGCCGCATTCGGCCCCGGGCATCTACGCCCGCGCCTTTCTCGAAGGCAGGCTGAGCAGCGAGCGCATCACCCGGTATCGGCAGGAGGTCGGTGGTGGCGGGCTCTGTTCCTATCCTCACCCTTGGCTCATGCCGGATTTCTGGCAGTTCCCTACCGGCTCCATGGGCATAGGACCCATCAGTTCGATCTATCAGGCCCGCTTCCTGCGCTACCTTGCAAACCGTGGCCTGAAGCCGGATGAAGGCCGCCATGTCTGGGGTGTGTTCGGCGATGGCGAGATGGATGAGCCTGAGTCCATTGGCGCCTTGACCCTGGCCGCGCGTGAAGGTCTGGACAACCTGACGTTCATCATCAACTGCAACCTTCAGCGGCTCGATGGTCCCGTCCGTGGAAACGGGCAAATCATCCAGGAACTCGAATCCCTATTCATAGGAGCCGGCTGGAACGTCATCAAGGTCCTGTGGGGCTCGGAGTGGGATGCCCTCTTCTCGCGCGATACCAACAACCTTCTCCTGCGACGCTTTGCAGAAACCGTCGACGGCGAGTATCAAACCCTCGGCTCCAAAGACGGCGACTACAACCGCGCAAACTTCTTCGATCGCGATCCCGAGACCGCCGCCCTTTCCTCCACCATGTCCAACGACGAAATCCATCGTCTCAAGCGCGGCGGCCATGACTTCCGCAAGTTGCATGCGGCCTTCACCGCCGCCAAAAACCACAAAGGCCGCCCCACCGTCATCCTCGCCAAGACGAAAAAGGGTTACGGGATGGGGAGCGCAGGTGAGTCGCGCATGACCGCCCACCAAGCCAAGAAGCTGGACGTAGAAGCTCTACTCGCCTACCGCGATCGCTTTGCATTGCCCCTCACGGATGAGCAGGTATCTACACTCAGCCTCTGCCAGCCTGCTGAAGAAAGCCCTGAGCTCACCTACCTGCGCGACCGCCGCAGGGCCCTTGGCGGCTTCATGCCGTTGCGGGAACGCAACGCGCCGCACACCGTCGCGGTGCCCGCCCTGGCCACCTATGGCCAATTTGCACTCGACGCCGCAGGCAAGGAGATGTCCACCACCACGGCCGCCGTCCGCATCCTCGGCGGCCTGCTCAAGGACAAGGAACTTGGCCCCCGCATCGTGCCCATCGTGGCCGATGAAGCAAGAACCTTCGGCATGGCCAATCTCTTCCGCCAGATCGGCATCTACTCCTCGGTTGGCCAGCTTTATGAGCCTGAGGACGCAGGCTCCATGCTGTATTACCGCGAGTCGAGCACCGGCCAGCTCCTTGAAGAAGGCATCACCGAGGCAGGAGCCATCTCCTCCTGGGTCGCCGCGGCCACTTCATACAGCGTGCATGCCCTGCCCATGTTGCCCATTTACATCTACTACTCCATGTTCGGCTTCCAGCGTGTAGGCGATCTCATCTGGGCCGCCGCCGATCAACGCGCACGCGGGTTCCTCCTCGGCGCCACGGCCGGTCGCACCACCCTCGGCGGCGAGGGCTTGCAGCATCAGGATGGCTCCAGCCACATCGTCGCCGCCACCATCCCCAACTGTCGTGCCTACGACCCCGCTTTCGCCTGTGAGCTCGCCGTGATCATGGACGCAGGCGCACGCAGGATGATGCAGGAGCAGTGCGACGAGTTCTACTACATCACCGTCATGAATGAAAACTACGCCCAGCCCTCGCTCGTTCCAGGCGCTGAGCAAAACATCCTCAAGGGCCTCTATCGCTTCGACTCACGCACCAGCAAAACCGCCAAAGCGAAGGTGCGCCTGATCGGCTCGGGAGCCATCCTCCGTGAAGTCATCGCCGCAGCCGATTTATTACTCCAGGACTTCGACATAGCCAGCGACATCTTCAGCGCGACCAGCTTCAGTGAACTCGCCAGGGACGCCGCGGAAACCGAGAGAACCAGACGCCTGGGCGCCGACGTCTCCGCCCACCGCAGTCATCTCGAAACCATGTTGCCAGGCTCCGACCCCATCATCGCCGCCACCGACTACGTCCGCGCCTACCCGCAGCTCATCGCACCGTACCTCGGCGCCAGATTCGTCGCCCTCGGCACTGATGGTTTCGGCCGCAGCGACACCCGCGCGGCGCTGCGAAAGTTCTTCGAGGTCGATCGAGAAAGCATCGTGCTCGCCGCGCTCGAGTCCCTGGTCCGCGACGGACACTTGGAGCGCACCATCTTCCTCAAAGCCCTCAAGCAATTCAAGAAGGAACAGGAGAGCCCCGCCCCTTGGACCCTGTGAAACCAGACCCTGTGAATCCAGACCCTATAAGACCAGACCCTCTAAGACCAGACCCTATGAAAACATCAGCAGCCCAGACCATCGAAGTCTTCGTCCCCGATCTCGGCGACGTCAAGGACGTACCAGTCATCGAGGTGCTCGCCCGCGTCGGCGCCCACGTCGCCGTCGACGAAACACTCGTCGTCCTCGAAACAGAAAAGGCGACCATGGACGTACCGTCCACCGCCGCGGGCACAATCCGCGAGGTCCGCGTCAAGGTCGGCGACCGCGTAAATCCCGGCAGCGTGCTCATCACCTTGGACGCCTCCGCTCCCACTGTCCCGGCGCAAGTCGAAGCAGCGACCCCACCCGCGCCGTCATCCCCTCCGCCAGCGCAGCCCTCTCCTGCCCCATCCGCGCCGCAGCCCGCCCCCGTTCCCTCACCCTCCGGCCTGCCGCCCCACGCATCGCCGTCCGTGCGGCGTTTCGCCCGCGAGCTCGGCATCGATCTGTCCCGCGTTGCAGGCACAGGCCCCAAAGGCAGAATCATCCTCAGCGACATTCAGACTCACGTCAAGACCGTCATGGCCGCGCCCCCCACCCCCATCGCCGGCACCGGTCTCGCCTTGGATCTGCCTCCCTGGCCCCAGGTCGACTTCGCAAAGTTCGGTCCCATCGAACGCGCCCCGCTTTCCAAGATCAGAAAAATTTCCGGCGCCAACCTCAGCCGCAATTCCATCGTCATCCCCCACGTCACCAATTTCGATGAAGCCGACATCACCGATCTCGAAAAATTCCGCGTTGAAATCAACGCCCAGAATCAAGGCAAGGCAAGCAAGCTCACCATGCTCGCCTTCCTGCTCAAAGCCTCCGTCACCGCCCTCAAGCTCCACCCCACCTTCAACGCTTCGCTCAGTGGCGATCACCTGATCCTCAAGCAATACTTCCATCTCGGCTTCGCTGCCGATACCCCCGGCGGCCTCGTCGTGCCGGTCATTCGCAACGCAGACACCAAGGGCCTCACCGAGCTTGCCAATGAGATGAGTACCCTCGCCGAGCAAGCCCGCACCGGCAAGTTGAAGGCCGCCGACATGCAGGGTGGATGCTTCACCATCTCGTCGCTCGGCGGCATCGGCGGCACCGGCTTCACGCCCATCATCAACGCTCCTGAGGTCGCCATCCTCGGCGCCGCACGCGCCAAAATGACGCCCGTGTGGGACGGTCAGCAATTCCAGCCCAGACTGGTCCTCCCCCTCAGCGTCTCCTGGGATCACCGTGTCATCGATGGCGCGGAAGCCGCACGCTTCCTCGTCACCCTCATCACCGTGCTGCAGGATTTCCGCAGGGCCACCCTATGAGCACACCGATGAGCACACCGATGAGCCACTCTCCACTCACTGAAATCAGGCTTCCCGATCTCGGCGACTTCCATGACCTCCCCGTCATCGAGATCAACGTCGCCGTCGGCGATCTCGTCGCCGCCGAGCAGACCATCCTCATCGTCGAAAGCGATAAGGCAACCATGGACATCCCCACACCGGTCGCGGGCCGCGTCGTGGAGCTCAAGGTCGCCCTGGGCGATAAGCTTAGCGAGGGCAGCCTCCTCCTGCTGATCGCACCCGCCGACGCCGCGCATCCGGACCTTGCCCCCGCGGTAGCGGTTGCCCCCGTCGAAACGGTTCCCGTCATCATCCCTGTCCCCGTGCCCGTCGAAGCCCTGGACGAGCCACTCCCCCCAAATGAGCACACAGCCCAGCACACAAACCAGCACGCAGACCTTCACGCAGATTTCCTCGTCATTGGTGCAGGACCGGGCGGTTACACCGCCGCCTTTCGCGCAGCGGACCTCGGGCGCAGCGTCGTCCTCATAGACCGTTGGGACAAGCTCGGCGGTGTCTGCCTCAACGTAGGTTGCATTCCATCCAAGGCCTTGCTCCATGTAGCCAAAACCATCCGCGATGCAGAGTCCATGAGCTCGCACGGCGTCCGCTTTGCCGCGCCCCAGATCGATCTCGATGCGCTCCGCACCTGGAAGGATTCCGTCGTAACCCGTCTCACCGGCGGGCTCGTCGATCTCGCCAGGCGGCGCAAGGTAAAGGTGCTGCATGGCACCGCACACTTCTCAGGCAGCCATACCGTCACCATCGATACCCCACAGGGCCCTCGCTGCGTCTCGTTCGACCAGGCCATCATCGCCGCTGGTTCTGAGCCGGTGGCCCTGCCCTTCCTGCCGCACAGCGATCCCCGCGTCATCGACTCCACCGGAGGGCTGGCATTGGACAGCATTCCAGAACGTTTCCTCGTCATCGGCGGCGGCATCATCGGTCTTGAAATGGCCACCGTCTACGCCGCGCTCGGCAGTCGCGTCACCGTCGTCGAATTATCCAGCCAGATCATTCCCGGTGCCGACCGCGACCTCGTCGCACCGCTCTTCAAGCGCTTGTCCAGCCAATGCGAAAAAATCGCACTCAAAACGAAAGTGACCAGAATCGAGCCGCAAACCGACTGCCTCGTCGCCCACATGGAAGGCCCGGAGGGCACCACGCAGGAAAGATTTGATCGTGTGCTCGTCGCCGTCGGACGCACGCCCAACGGCAAAGCTCTCGGCGCCGAAATTGCCGGCGTGACCGTCGCCTCCAACGGCACCATTCCAGTCGACGCCCAGATGCGCACCAACGTCGCCCACATCTTCGCCATCGGCGACGTCGTCGGCCAACCCATGCTCGCCCACAAGGCCACCCATGAGGCCAAGGTAGCCGCCGAGGCGGCCTGTGGGCACAAGGTCGCCTTCGAAGCACGCGTCATCCCGGCAGTGGCCTACACCGACCCTGAAGTCGCATGGGTCGGCCTTACGGAAAGCGAGGCGGTGCAACAGAACATCGCCGTCGAGAAAGCCTCGTTTCCCTGGGCCGCCTCGGGCCGTTCGCTCGCCTTGGGTCGTGATGAAGGCTTGACCAAAGTGCTCTTTGACCGCACCACAAAGCGTCTGCTGGGCGTCGGCATCGTCGGCACAAACGCCGGCGACCTCATTGCAGAGGCCGCACTCGCCATTGAGATGGGCGCGGACCAGACCGACATCAGCCTCACCATTCATCCGCATCCCACTCTGTCTGAAACCATCGGCCTCGCCGCCGAGATGTCCGCCGGAACCATCACCGACCTCTTCCTTCCCAAACGCTAAAGATCGAAAGCAATCAAAGGATCAAACGATGAAAGTCGAACCAACAATCACCCCCGAAGATGCACTCGCCATCAGCGCCATCAGTGCCGAGTTCGGTTACCTGGTCGACCACGGCCGCGCCACCGAGTGTGAAGCACTCTTCCTCGAAGAGGCGAAGCTCTCCTTCGGTCCCGGTTCGCCCAAACCCGGAACCCTCGCCGGTGTCGCAGCCATCCGTGCCTTCCTGGTAGCCCGCCAGTCCCAGACCCACCTAACCACCCGCCATCAAGCCACCAACTTCAGGCTGCAGATGCAACAGGACGGCCGGGTCAACGTGCAATCCCTACTCACCGTCTTCCGTTCAGACGACCACACACGCCAGCCACTGGTAGCCATCGTCGCAGACGTCGAAGAGCTCTTCGCACACAATGCCCAAGGCGAATGGCGCATCGAAGAACGTCTCACCACGCCCATCTTCACAAAATAGCGCCGGCTTTTTTGTCATTCCCGAAGGGAATCTGCGTTTGCCTTTGCCGTTGCCGTGGCCTGTTCTCCTTCCGCCGGGCTTCCGCAGCCTTCCAAAAACCTGTCAACCCCCCCAGCCTGTGCAAAACCCCCAAACCCCGCGCCAACCGCACCCTTCACCCCTCAAAATAGTTGGCATGTTCACCCCACCCAATCCGATAGAATAGAAACATAGATCAAAGCAGACAGAGCCGCACCGGCCACCCGGTGCGGCTTTTCCATTAGCAAAAAAAATAAGTCCAACCGAATCAAGATTTTGCCCTAAAAAAGGGGGGGAGGGGGAGGCTTGCATCCACACCAACGACTACTGAACCTGCGAACCCACCTTCACCACATGCTCCACCGGTGCAGTCACCATCCCACTCGTATCCTTCAACCCAGCAATCGCCTTATCGTACCGGCCCAGCAGAGAGTTATAGCGAATCACAGCCATCTCCTCCAGCATCTTCATGCCGTCCTTGAGATAGCTCATCCTCGACCGCTCATCGTGACCCCACGTCACCGGCACCTCCACCACACGATATTTCAGCTTCCGAGCGATAAACAGAATCTCAGGATCGAAACCCCACCGCTCGATCGTCTGCAGACGAAAAATCACCTGCGCAGCCTCACGCTTGAAAGCCTTGAACCCACATTGGGTGTCCTTGAAAGGCAGACCCATCACGCCACGCGTAATCGCATTGAAGCAACGCCCAAAAAACTGCCTGTACAGAGGCTGATGAATCGTCTGCCGACCCTTGTCCAGCCAGCGCGACCCAATCGCCACGTCCGCACCAGCCTCGAGCGCAGCCATCAGCCTGCTCGCTTCCTCCATCGGTGCAGAAAGATCGGCGTCCGTAAACATCACCACTTCGCCCGCAGCCTGCAGCAAGCCATTCCGCACCGAGTACCCTTTGCCTCGGTTCCCCGGGTTCTTCACCAGGTGAAGCCTCGGATACCGCTGCATCCAGTCCTGCACAATTGCAGCCGTATCGTCCTTCGACCCATCGTCGACGACCAGCACCTCAGCGTCCCACCCTTCGCTCTCCACGCATTGCATCACACGGCCCAGCGCATGCTCTATCCGAGCGCTTTCGTTATAAGCCGGAATCACAATGCTCAACTGCGGATGCGACATGAATTCCCTTCAACTCTTACAAACTCTCGGAGCCCAACCACCGGCGTCCAGCATACTCTATTCAGTAGACGCATGAACATCCCACAAAGAAACAAAATGTATTTCCATAGACCTGGGCTCTTCTCCACCTCCACAACCCTGCTAAACTCCGCCTTGTACAGCAGGATGCAAAACACATTTCCGCCGCCGCACCGCAACCATTCAACACACTCATCCGTATCTGAAGGCAGCTTGCCAAGGAGAATCAATTTTGACTAAAGCAGACCTGGTCGAGAAGGTCACCGCGCTCGGCGACCTCACACGACGCGACGGTGAAATCATCGTCGACCTCCTTTTCGACTCGGTCATCGGCGCCCTCAAGTCAGCCGACAAGGTAGAAATCCGCGGTTTCGGCTCTTTCCGCACCCGCCAGCGCAACGCACGCACAGGTCGCAACCCAAAGACCGGCGCCAAGGTCGACGTCCCAGCCAAAACCGTCCCCTACTTCAAGCCCTCTAAAGAGCTCCGCGACCTCATCAACCCCAAAGCCGTCCCCGACTCAACAGACCCCATCGACCCGCATCATCCACCACCCATGTAGCATCAACCCATGCGCGGCACCCTCCTCCTCTGTCTCCTCACCACCCTCCAGGCGGCAGCCCAGGCCACCGCAGACTCCTCGGCCGCCCAATCCGCTGGCCCCGCCGCCGACCCCGCCCGCCCCACCGTCACCAACCCAGCCCACATCCCACCGCCCGGTTACCTGCAATTTGAGCAAGGCTTCCTCCAGGCAGCCAGCTCGCCCGGTGTCTCAAACCAGTTCTCCATCGTCCAGACCACCAAGCTCTCCCTCAACCATTACGTCATGGTCCAGGTCGCCAGCCAGCCCTTCGCCTTCACCACCAACCAGCCCACCTTCCACTCCAAAGACACCGGCGACCTCATCCTCGGCGCCCAGGTCCTCTTTGACGACAAGAACGAAGGCCGCTCTCGCATCCCCACCATCGCTCTTGCCTACAACGGCCGCATTCGCTCCGGCTCTTCCCCTGACCTGGACATCGGCAGCTTCTCCCAGGGCCTCGTCCTCCTCGCCTCCGGCACCCTCTACGGCGTCCACTACGACACCAACTACACCGTCAACTCCCAGCCCGACGACTCCAGCCACCATCGCGCCCAGTACGGCCAGTCCCTCTCCCTCACCCGCCAGATCACCCAGCCCTTCTCCCTCACCGGCGAGCTCTGGCACTTCACCCAGCCTCTCGTCCCCACCGACCGCCACAACGCCCCCGTCCCCCGCGCCAACGCCGTAGGCCTCCTCGTCACCCCCGCCTACGCCCTCCGCCCCACCCTCGTCCTCGATTGCGGCTTCGACCACGGCCTCACCTCCACCTCCACCGCCTGGGAAGGCTTCGCCGGCTTCACCTACCTCCTGCCTCACCGCCTCTGGTCCTTCGGCCGCCGCTAGCCTTCACATGAGCGACACCGCATCCACATCCACCACCACGTTCCTCCTAGGCACGCCCGCCTCCGCCGCAAACGCCAGCATCCCCCGCAGCGCGTCTCCCAGCGCTGCCCGCCTCTCCGCCTTCAGAATCAGGTGAAACCGATAAATCCTTTTCAGCTTTGCCAGCGGAGCCGTAGCCGGCCCCAGCACCTTCACCCCCGCCGGTCTCGCCCGCTCGAAATACCTCCCCAGCTCCGCCGCCCACCCTGCCGCTTCCTCCATCCGTTCACTCGTCACCAGCACATTCGCCAGCACTGCAAACGGCGGATAATACAGACTCCGCCTGAACGACATCTCCTTGCCCACAAACCCCAGGTAGTCATGCCGCTGTGCAAACTTCACCGCATAGTGGTCCTGGTGATAAGTCTGCACCAGCACTCTTCCCGGCAACTCACCCCGCCCTGCCCGCCCACTCACCTGCGTCAGCAGCTGAAACACTCTCTCCGCCGCCCGAAAGTCTGGCATCCCCAGCGCATGATCAGCACCCACCACACCCACCAGCGTCACCCCATGAATGTCATGCCCCTTGGCGATCATCTGCGTCCCCACCAGCAGGTTGATCTCTCCCCCATGCAGCCTGCTCAGGAGCCGTTCCATATCGTGCCGACCCCTGACCGTATCCCGGTCCATCCGCCCAATCCGAGCCTCCGGAAACAACTCACGCAGCTTCTCCTCCCCCTGCTGCGACCCCGCCCCCAAAAAATAAAGATGCTCACTCCCACACCCCGGACAAGCCTTCGGCACCCCCCGCCGAAACCCGCAATAATGACATTCCAGTCGCGCCCCCACCGGCGCCACCCCATCCTGCCCCTCCTCCGCCTTCTTATGGAACGTCATCGCAATCGCACAATTCTCACATTCGATCTTCTCCCCACACCCCCGGCAAATCACCGTGTACGAGTACCCACGCCGATTCAGCAGCAGAATCACCTGCTCTCCCCTGCCCAGCGCCGCATGCGTCTCCTCAATCAGCCGACGAGAAAAAATCTCCTCCTTCCCCACCGCCTGAAACTCCGCCCGCATATCCACCAGCTCCACCTCCGGCAGCGCCCTCCCCATCACCCGCTGTTTCATCTCGATCAACTCATACCGCCCCCGTTCCGCATTCGCCCAGCTCTCCAGGCTAGGCGTAGCCGACCCCAGCACCACCGTCACCCCCTCCAGCTTCGCCCGCATCACCGCCACATCCCGCCCGTGATACCTGGGCGTCTCCTCCTGCTTATAGCTCCCGTCATGCTCCTCATCCACAATCACCAGCCCCAGCCCCTGCATCGGCGCAAACACCGCACTCCGTGTCCCCACCACAATCCGCGCCTCCCCTCGACGAATCCTATGCCACTGCTCCGCCCGTTCATCCGGGCTCAGCCCACTATGTAGCAGCGCCACCTCATCCCCAAACGCCGCGTACATCTGTCCCGCCATCGCCGGCGTCAGCCCGATCTCCGGCACCAGCAGCAGCGCGCTCTTGCCCGCCACCAGCGCCCGCCGCATCGCCGCAAAATACACCGCTGTCTTCCCGCTCCCTGTCACCCCATACAGCAGCATCGGCCTGAAGCCACCTTCCGCCATCGCCCCTACAATCGACCCCACCGCCTCCATCTGCTCCTCATTCAACCCATGCTCATGCGTAGCCGTCTGCCCCACCCCACCCATCTCGAACCGCTCCGCCTCTTCCTCCAACCGCACCAGCCCCCTCTTCACCAGCGACCCCAGCGTAGACTCCGGCACCCCCCGCCCCCGCACCCGATTCTGCAAATCCCTCACCGCCAGCCGCCCCCCCACCGCCATCAGCTCCGCCATCACCCCCAGCTGGTTCTCATTCAGCTTCGGCAACCGCCCCAACCCCACAAGTTTCGGGTGCCCCATCTCACTCGCGGTCTCATCGCGAGTGAGGTGGGGAGTCTCCTCGCCACCTTCCTCAACGGACCCAACCACCACCGCCACCTTCACCACCCGCCTCGCATCCCTCTCCTCCGCCAGCGCCTCCCGAACCAGCCACTTCTTCTTCACCATCCCTTCCAGCAACCCACGCCCGGCCCCCGTAGCACTGCGCAGCGCCCCCACCTTAGCCACCGCCCCATTCTCCAGATAATTCAGCACCTTATATTCCCGATCCTGCTCCTCCACCGTCAGCTTCGACCGCCGCGATGATCCCTTTGCCGCCCCCTCGTACAACACCCGCCGCCCCGCATCCCCTATCCGATAAACAAACTGCCGCCGCACCTCCGCCGCCAGCGGCAGCATCCCCCTGATCACTTCCCCCACTGGCGCACAGTAATACTGCGCAATCCAACCCGCCAGCTTCCTCTGCGTCTCATCCAATAGCGCACCTGTATCCATCACCGTCTGCACCGGCTTTGCCTCTACCCCTTCCGGCAGCGCCTCATCGTGCACCCGCATGACGACACCCATCAGCCGCTGCCCCCCAAACGGCACCAGCACCCGCGCCCCCACCTCCGGCACCACCCCATTCACCGCATAGGTAAACGTCCTGTCCAGCGGCACCGGCAAAGCAACATCACAATAAAGACTCACCCCACTAGTCTAGTGAATTCCCAAACGTCTCGGGTGCCCCATCTCACGCGGGCCGTATCGCGTGAGGTGGGGTTACAGACTTCAATCCTTTCCACCACGAGACGCTTTGGGTGCCCCAGGCCACGCAGCCTCATCGCGTGACCTGGGGTTACTCACTTTCCCCCCCCATCGCGTATCCTCGACTCTGACCACGGAGTCCCAAATGTTCCTACCCCTGCTTCTAGCCCTCACCCTCCTCCAGCAACCCATCCACGACGAACCCCTCACCCTCCCCCAAATCGTCTACCCCCCCACCGCCCGCCAGCAGCACATCCAGGGCACCGTCCACCTTGAAATCGCAGTCGATTCCACCGGCCACGTCTTCGGCGTCCGCGCCATCGACGGCCCCGAACCCCTCCGCGCCGCCGCCATCGAAGCCTACCGCCAGGCCACCTACAAGCCTCTCCTCGCCGCCAACGGCCGCCCCGCCCCCGCCGTCATCACCACAGAAGTCGACTTCCACCTCGACGAGCTCCCCCCCGACACCGACCAGCTCGTCGACCGCGACTTCCAGCCCCAGCAAGCCGCCTGCCAGCAACTCTCCAGCCAGAAATCCCCCGCCGCCCTCACCACCTGCCGCCAGGCCGTCCTCACCAGCCACCACTTCACCCCTCAGGCCAACCTCGAATCCCGCGCCACTTCCCTCAACGATCTCGTCCTCCTCCTCATAGCCCCCGGCAAAGCCTCCCCCGACCTCCCAGAAGCCGCAACCCTCGCCCAGGAAGCCGTCGAGCTCGTCGCCACCTCCAGCCCCCACACCCCCGCCGTCGCCATCGCATACATCACCCGCGCTGAAGTCCGCTCCCTCCAGGGCGATCTCCCCGGCACCGAAGCCGACTGCACCGTCGCCGAAGAAGCCCTCACCACCACCCTCCACGACGCCCCCGAAACCGAACGCGCCGGCCGATACCGCGTCCAGCTCCGCGAAACCCTACTCCTCCACGCCCTCATCCTGGACCGCGACCACAAAAAAGCCGAAGCCAAGCGCCTCCGCGCCCAATCCGCCACCCTCTAAACCCGAATCGGTTGCCCCAAGACACGAACCGGGTGCCCCATGATCACCGCAGTCTCATCGCGGTTATCGTGGGGTTACTCACTTCGTATCACCCCTTCAAAGCCCCCATCACCATCTGCAAATCCTTCCAGGCCTCCCCCTTCTGCCGCGGATCCCGCAACAAAAAAGCAGGATGATAAGTCACCACCAACTTCGCCCCCCGCACCTCATGAAACCGCCCCCGCAAGGAAGCCAGCGACTGTTTCACCCCCAACAAATAACTAGCCGCCGTAGTCCCCAGCGCCACAATATACTCCGGCTGCACGATATCCACCTGCTGCAACAAAAACGGCTCGCAAGTAGAAGCCTCCACAAACTCCGGCGCCCGATTCGCCGGCGGCCGGCACTTCACCACATTCGCGATATAAACCTGCTCTCGCTTGAACCCCATCGCCCCAATCATGTTCGTCAGCAACTGACCGCTTTTCCCCACAAACGGCAGCCCTTGCTCATCCTCCTCCGCCCCCGGCCCTTCCCCCACAAACATCAGCCGCGCGTTCGGATCGCCATCCGCAAACACAATCTTCCGCCTGCCCGCATACGCCAGCGGACACCGCGTGCAATCCCCAATAAACTCCCGCAAAGCCTCCAGAGCCGCGGCCTTTTCCCCACGCCCCACCCGCACCGCCGGCAGCGGCGCCAGATCGTTGAATGAAACCAGCTTCGGAATAACAGACTCCTCAACCAAAACACTCGCAGCCGCTGTGACAACCGGCGCCTCTTCCACCATAACCGGCGCAGCCGTCCCTTCCCCCGGCTCTCCATTGCGATAAAAGTCGTAAACCCCCATATCCCGAAAATATTCGAGATAAGCCCGCACCTCGTCCAAACCCTGCCGTTCCCCTGCCATCTCCCCAGCTTACCCTGTTACCGCAGTGGCAAATCCACAGTCGGCTCCACCAGCTTTTCCGGGAGCACAAACGTCACAAATCCCGCGCGAATCTCATCCTGCGCCACCCGGCAAGCCTTCATCGATTTCGAATCCATCAGCTGCGGCGCACCCGAAAGAAGCTGCCGCGCCCGTCGCGCCGTACCCTTCACCAGGCTGTACTTGTTCAGCAAGGCATTGTCGGTAGACATTCTGTTCACCTCGTCAAGTTGTGTGTTTCCTCTAGCCTAACCCACAAATCGAAATCACGCCGCCTCAAAGCTTCCCAGCGCCGCCACCAGCCGTGCCGACCCCGCATCCGTCCGGCAACTCGCCGCCATCGCGCTCACCCCATCCCCCACCCCCCGCTCCGTCAGCACGATAGCTCGCAGCTCTCCCACCGCCACATCCAGCACATCGTTCACCACCGCATACTTGTACTGCCCCACCCGCCCCAGCTCCTTCCGCGCCTCAGCCAGCCGCCGCGAAATCACATCCTCCACCGTCATATGCTCCGCCTCACTCCGGTTCCGCAACCGTAGTTCCAGCACCTCCGGGCTCGGCGGCATAATAAAGATCGAAGCCTGGTGCGGCATCCCCTTCGCCATGATCTGCAACGCACCTTGCACGTCGATATCCAGCAATAAATCCTTCCCCCCCACCCTTGCATGCTCCAGCGCGCTCAGCGCCGTCCCGTAGTAGTTCCCAAAAACCTCCGCCCACTCCAGAAACTCCCCCGCCGCAATCATCCGCTCAAACTCTCGGCGATCCGTAAAGTGATACTCCCGCCCATCCTCTTCGCTACCCCGCGGAGCCCGCGTCGTATAAGAAATCGAAAAATCCAAACCCTCCACCAGCGACCGCACCTGCGTCACCAGCGTCGACTTACCCGACCCCGAAGGCGCCGAAATGATAAAAAGTATCCCTGCCATGTCCCCTCAGTGTACCCAACTACGTCATTCCACCAGTGAAATCAACTCACCCATTTTGTTTGTCATCCCGTAGGGATCTGCGTTTGCTTCTGCACTTCCGCTGGCATCACTCCAAATTCTGAACCTGCTCCCTAACCCTCTCCAGCTCCACCTTCACCCCCAACCCAATCTCCGTCAGCCGCAACCCCGCCTCCCCCGCACTCCCCCCCGTCTTTGAGAGCGCCGTGTTCGCCTCCCGATTCATCTCCTGCAGCAAAAAATCCAGCGCCCGCCCCACCTCCCCACCCCCATCCAGAATCTCGCAAAACCGCCCCACATGCGTCCGCAGCCGCACCAGCTCTTCCTCGATATCCCCCCGCCCAGCCAGCAATCCCGCCTCCACCAGCAGCCTTTCCTCCCCCACATTCCCGCCCACCAGCTCCCCCATCCGCACCTTCAGCCGCTCAAACTCCACCCCCGCCACTCCCGCCCGCAGCACCCCAGCCTCCTCCGCCAGAACCCCCACCCGCCCCATCCCAGCCCTCATCTCCCGCTCCAGCGCCGCGCCCTCCCCCACCCGCACCGCCTCAAAGCGATCCATCACCTCCCCCAGCAAGCCCATCACCTCCTCCTCCGCCACCGCCGTCACCCCCGCCCCCACAGCCATCACCCCCGGCATCCGCAGCAGCCCATTCACATCTACCGCCTGCGCCACCCCCAGCACTTCACAAGCCCGCCGGAACGCCACCCCATAAGCCGCCAGCAGCTTCTCATCCAGCCCCACCGCCCCAGCCACCCGTTCCACGTTCAGCGTCACCTCCACATGCCCTCGCCGCACCCGCGCCTTCACCGCCTTCCGCACCGCCGTCTCCAGCGCATCCGGCACCCTCACCGCCAAATCCAGGTGCCGATGATTCACACTCTTCACCGTCCACCCAAACCCCCGCCCATCCGTGAGCGTCCCCTCACCACTCGCAAACCCTGTCATCGACCGAATCAAGAAACCCCCTCCACCACAGCCTCATCCTCAAACTGCATCCCGTACAGCCGCGCATACGTCCCCCCCCGCGCCAGCAGCTCGTCATGCGTCCCCACGTCCGTAATCGCCCCCGCCTCCAGCACCACAATCCTGTCCGCCCGCCGCACAGTACTCAGCCGATGCGCAATCACAAAGCTCGTCCGCCCCTCCATCAAATTCGCCAGCGCCGCCTGCACATGCGCCTCGCTCTCCGTATCCAGAGCGCTCGTCGCCTCATCCAGAATCAAGATAGGCGCATTCTTCAAAATCGCCCGCGCAATCGCCAGCCGCTGCCGCTCCCCCCCACTCAGCCGCGCCCCTTTCTCCCCGATCACCGTGTCATACCCCAGCGGCATCCTGCGAATAAAATCATCCGCCAGCGCCATCCGCGCCGCCTCTTCCACTTTCTTCAGCGGCACATCCGGTTGCCCATAAGCGATATTGTTCCGCACCGTATCGTTGAACAGGATCGTCTCCTGCGTCACCTTCCCAATCTGCTTCCGCAAGCTCTCCAGCGTCACATCCCGCACATCGAACCCATCGATCTCGATCCGCCCCCCCGTCACATCGAAGAACCTCGGAATCAAGTTCACCAGCGAGCTCTTCCCCGCCCCACTCGGCCCCACCAGCGCCACCATCTCCCCCCGCATCACTTTCAGCGACACCCCACAAAGCACCCGTCGCGGCCCCCGCTCACTCTCCTCCCCATACCCAAACTCCACCCCCTTGAACTCGATCGCCCCGCTGAACCCCTTCAGCACCTTCGCCTTCTTCTTCTCCACCACCTCATCCTGCGCATCCATAAACCTGAAAATCTCTTCACTCGCCCCCAGCGCCTGCTGCCCAGCGTTATAGAACAGCGCAAACTTCCTCACCGGGTCGTAAAGCGTAAACGTAGCAAACAAAAATGCAATAAACGACCCCTCCGTCATCGCATGCACCTTGATCCGTTCCCGCCCCAGCTGCAGCAGCAGCGCAATCCCCGCCGCGCCAATCGCATCCATCAGCGGGCTACTGATCGCCTGCATACTCACACTCTTCAAATTGGCGGAAAACAACCTTTTCGCCGCCGTCCGAAACCGGTTCATCTCCCACCGTTCCATCCCGAACGCCTTCACAATGCCATTGCCTGTAATCGTTTCATGCAGAATATTCTGGATCTCCGCCAGCTTGTCCTGCCCCGTCCGCGTCGTCGTCCGCACCCTCCGCCCAATCCGCCGCGCCGATGAAATCACCACCGGCACAAACAGCAGCAGCACCCACGCCAGCTTCCCCCCGTAATAGATCGCCGCCCCGGCCATAAACACAAACGTAAAAAACTGCTGCAGAAAGTCCCCCAGCACCGTCGACATCGCCGTCTGCACCCGCTCCACATCATTGATCAGTGTCGATAACAAAGTCCCCGTAGTATGCTTCTGAAAAAACGCCGCCGACCGCCTCAGCACAGCCCCATAAAGATCGTTCCGCAGGTCCGTAATCATCCCGAACCCCGCATAATTCACCAGGTAAGTCCCCGCATAATCGCAAACCGACTTCACCACCGCCGAAACCACCAGCGCATACGCCACCACCGTCCACGCATTATGAAAATGGTGAGGCACCAGAAAATGCAAATCCAGCACCTTGTGTATCTGCGGTACCGGCACCAGCAGCATGTCGTCCGGCGCCGCATCCGGCCGCAGCACCTTGTCGAAAATGGGCTTGATCAGCATCACCCGGAACGCCGCCATCAAACCCACCACCGCCATCAACACCACGGAAGCCGCGGAAAACACCAGGTACGGCCGCAGATACCCCACCAGCCGCCAAACCCGCCTCAACCCGTGCACCCATTCCGTTCCATCACGCCCTTTATTCTACTGCCCCTTCGCCGCCGCCCCCGTACTCGTCCGCGGATAATACCCACTCCGCGTCCTCACCTCCAGCCGCCCATACCCACCCTGCTTCGCCGTCACATGCACCTCCCGGTACCCACCCTTCGCCGGCGGGTTCGTCGAGTGGTACGCCAGCGTATATTGCGACCGGATATCCGCCGCCACCTCTCCCGCAATCGCGTCCACTTCCTTCAGCGACTTCGGAAAATAAGCCTCCCCCCCCGTCTGCTGCGCAATAGTCGTCAACACCTTCTGCGCCGTCCGCGCCTCACGCTTATCCACATCGTCCCCAAACAGAAGCCCGATGCAATAAATCACCGGCCCATCCAGATCCTGGATCCGCCGTATCGCCTGCTCCAGCGTTGCACTCGATGCATTGTCCTCACCATCCGTAATGATGATCAGCACTTGCTTCGCGTTCTTCGCACCCTTCGTCAGATAGTCGGCTGAAGCCACCAGCGCGTCATACGCCGCCGTCCCCCCGCTCGGCTTGATATAGCTCAAACCCTGCTGCAACTTGTCCAGGCTTGAAGTAAAGTCCTGGTCGATAAAAGCGTCCGAGTTGAAGTCCACCAGAAACTCTTCATCCTTCGGGTTCGACAGCTTCACCAGATCCACCGCAGCCTTCTCCACCGCCGGCAGCTTGTCATACATACTCCCCGAGTTATCGATCAGCAGCCCAATCGAGACCGGCAGATCTTCATGCCGAAAGCTCGTCACCGTCTGCGGCACCCCATCCTCGTACACATGGAAAGCCTCTTGCGGCAGCGTCTGGATCGTCTTCCCACTCCCATCGATCACACTCGCATCCAGCCGCACCTCAAACGCGTCCGCTGAAAGCGTATAACGCCCGTTCGCCCCCTTACCCACATCACCCACTGCAGGCCCCGCCGGTCCATTCACCACGGGCCCCACCACATCCGCATCCGGTGAGGGCGCCGGATCACGATCCACATTCAGCGGCAACGGCGTCCGCGCCTGCCCAAAACCAGCAGACCCAGCCGACCCAATCATCAACATCAACCCAAACATCCAGACCCTACTGCAAAGGCGCATAATATCCCTGCCGAAAGTGTACCGTCAGCGGCGGCAACCCCGCCGGCTGCACCAGCCGCACCTTCAATTTTCTCCAGTTCCCATCGTTCTTTAAATCGCTCGGCCTGTACCCCACAACATACTCATTCCTCAACTCCGCACTGATCCGTGAAGCGATATCCCCCAGCTCGCCCGTATCGCTCACCTTGAAAAGCTGCCCGCCCGTAGCCTCGGAAATATCCTTCAGCAGCAGCGGCCCCTGCTCTTCCTCCTGCGTCGGCGCATACACATCAAAAATCCCGATCGAATAAATCTGCACATCGCTTTCCCGCACCACCCGCCGCAGCTCACTCTCCGTATAACGGCTCCGGTTATCCCCGCCATCGCTGATAATCAGCAGCGCCTTCCGTTCATACTTCGCCTGCTTCAGCTTGTTCACCGACAGGTACACCGCGTCGATCAGCGCCGTCCGATTCTCCGGATGCAGCATCACCATCCGCGCCTCCACATCGTCCACATCGCTCGTATAGTCCACAATCACGGCCGGCTTGTCGTTGAACGCGACAACAAAAAACTCGTCCGCCGGGTTGCTCGTCCGCATAAACTCGCTTAGCGCCTTCCGCGCCCGCACAAACTTGCTTTGCATACTTCCGCTCAGGTCGAACACGATCCCAATCGTCACCGGCGCATCCTCGGTTGAAAACGACTTGATCACCTGCCCCGTCCCATTGTCGAACACCTCGAAATTGCTCCGCTCCAGCCCCGTCACCAGCCTGTTCATCGGGTCCGTCACCGTCATCGGCACCAGCACCAGGTTCGCCGTCACGTTCAGCCGCGGCACCTTCATCCCGCTCGTAGTCGTCTCCCCTTCCACCGGAGCCACCACCTTCGGCTTCACCGGCGCCGTCACCCCCGGCGTCTGCACCTGCCCCAGCGGATTCTCCTGCCCACGCGCAGCCCCGCTCAACCCTCCCAGCAAAGCCAACGTCACCAGCAGCATCCGCATACAGGCACCATTCCAGACAAGAAGATTACACCCGCCAACCTGCTGACATCCGTACCTCTATTGACGCTGTAGCAATCCAATCGGACGCCCCGCCCTTACAATCAACTTCATGGCCCGCATTTACCCCTTCAAAGCCCTCCGCTACGACACCAACAAAGTCCGCATGGAAGACGTCGTCACCCAGCCCTACGACAAAATCACCCCGGAAATGCAGCAGGCCTACTACGACCGCTCCAAATACAACCTCATCCGCGTCATCCTGGGCAAAAAAGAGCCCACCGACACCGACCCCTTCGCCCCCCTGCCAGAAGGCCAGGTCGCCCAGAACGTCTACACCCGCGCCGCCGAATCCCTCACCTCCTGGCGCCGCAAAGAAATCCTCCGCCAGGAAACCGAGCCCGCCCTCTACGGCTACTCCCAGACCTACACCGTCCCCGGCACTGACGAGGTAAGAACCCGCCGCGGCTTCATCGCCCTCGGCCACCTCTACGACTACGCCGACAAAATCGTCTACCGCCACGAGCAAACCTTCCCCAAGCACAAATCCGACCGCCTCGCCCTCTTCAAAGCCACCCGCGCCTACTGCGAGCAGATCTACATGCTCTACGCCGACCCCGCCTTCACCGCCGAGCAGCTCATCTTCGGCTCCGAAACCGACCACCCGCGCCCCGCCGACCTCGTCATCACCGACGAGTACGCCGTCGTCCACCGCGTCTGGCGCCTCACCGACCCCCATCTCATCAACCTCATCCTCACCGCCATGCAGGACAAAAAACTCATCATCGCCGACGGCCACCACCGCTACGAAACCTCCGTCACCTACATGCACGAGCGCGCCCAGGCCCTCGGCCTCGAGCCTTCTTCCGTCCCGCCCACAAACTCCGTCATCCTGAGCGAAGGGCGCAGCCCGCAGTCGAAGGACCCCGAAGGACCCGACCCTGCCCCAACGGCCAAGAACCTTTCCACCCCGAACTCAACCCTCCAGGACGACAGCGACAACGAAGAATCCCCCTCCAACCACGCCGACGAACCCCACTCCCTCCTCCCCACGCCACCCTTCCCCGAAGCCGCCATGATGATGACCTTCGTCAACATGGAAGCCCCCGGCATCACCATCCTCCCCACCCACCGCGTAGTCTTCAACCTCCCCGCCCAGACCATCGCCAACTTCATCCCCGAAGCTCACGCCTTCTTCGACATCACCGAGCTCCCCACCCCCGACACAACCCAGCTCCTCCCGGACAAGGTCTCCTTCATAGCCGTCATGAAGCAAGGCACCTACCTCCTCGCAGCCAAAGAAGAACCCATCCAGATCCTCCTCAAAGCCCTCGACGCCGGCATCACCCCACGCCAGGCCCAACTCGACGTCGTCCAACTCCACCGCATCGTCCTCGAGCATCTCCTCCGCCTCACCCACGCCTCCATCGCCAACACAGAAAACATCCGCTACCTACGCGAGTCCCCAGAAGCCATCCAGCAGGTAGCCGACAACAAAGCCGACATCGCCTTCCTCATCCGCCCCGTCACCTTGGCCCAGATGCGCGACATCTCCCTCGCCAACGAAGTCATGCCCCAGAAATCCACCGACTTCTACCCCAAACTCCTCTCCGGCCTCGCCATCTACGCCCTCGACTAATTTTTGTCATTCCCGAACGGGATCTGCTTCTGTACTTGCTGTTGCCTGTTCTTCTCTGTGCCCTCTGTGCATCTCTGTGCTCTCTGTGTCCCGCACTTGTAGCTCCGCCTCAGAAGTCCGCTACAATCACCAAGTCCCACCTTCACCCCCGTGCCCCCCCTCCCACCCCCAATCCGCACGCTCCTGCTCCTCCTCGCCGCCACCGCCGCCGCAGCCCAATCGCCCGACCCCGCCATCCCCCCCACCATCGTCCACCACCCCAAACCCAGGCCCTCCACCCCCGCCACCATCAACCCCAACCTCATCCTCATCGACCCCGCCCACGGCGCAGCCGACTCAGGCGCCACCTTCCCAGACAAAACCCTAGAAAAAGACATCACCCTCGCCCTCGCCCAGCGCCTCCAGGCCACCCTCCAGACCAAAGGCTTCACCGTCATCCTCACCCGCAACAACTCCACAGACGACGTCCCGGAAGACGCCCGCATCGAGCTCCTCAACCGCTCCCGCCCCCTCGCCTGCATCCTCCTCCACGCCACCCCCGGCGGCCACGGCGTCCATCTCTACACCTCCGCCCTCGCCCCGCCCGCCGCCGCCCCCGACCCCAACGCCATCCTCCCCTGGGACACCGCCCAGGCCCCCATCCTTCCCCAGTCCATCCGCCTCCTCGCCGACGCCTCCGCAGCCCTCGTCGGCATCCGCGTCCCCCTCATCACCGGCCGCGTCTCCACCCGCCCCATCGATTCCCTCACCTGCCCCGCCATCACCGTCGAGCTAACCCCCCTCGCCCCCAACGGCGACATCAACATCCCCGTCGCCGACCCCAACTACCAGACCCGCGTCACCGACGCCCTCGCCACCGCCCTCGTCTTCTGGCGCGGCCACTCCGAATCCTCCGCCTCCGCGGCAGCCGCCAAAGCCGCCACCCCAACCCCCGCCACACCCACCCCAACCCCCAAACCAAAACCGAAACCCAAACCAGCCCCCACCGATCCCGCCAATCCTGACGCCCCCCTGGTCAAAAAACCTGCCCCCATCGTACGCGTCACCCCACCCGCCGAGGGACCTGCCCAATGATCCCCCGCTACCAACGCATCGTCTATTGGACCCTCGTCGCCGGCACTCTCTTCCTCACCCTCATGCTCCTCCGCGGCTGCGTCCGCAACCATGACCGCATCGTCGCCATGCGCGACCAGTCCCCCATCCCCGCCCCCACCAACCTCCCCCTCGACACCGTCACCATCGCCACTGCCCATGACGCCGACGCCACCATCACCCTCGACACCATCTCCCTCCCTCTCCCCGAGGACCCCGCCCAGCGCGCCCGCCTCCTCCTCGACCGCACTCTCTCCGACGCCGCACTCCCCGCCTCCACCCACCCCATCCCCCCCGGCCCGGCAGTCTTGGACGTCTTCCTCCTCCCCCTCCCCCTCACCATTCCCAGCACCCCCGGCCAGCCCGTTTCCACCACCCCCACCGGCCTCTCCGGCGACCTCCCCCAATCCGCCCGCCAGCCCGACCCGCCCCACAGCCCCTACGGCGACAACCATTCCCCCGGAGCCCAGCTAGCCGTCGTCAACCTCACCAAAACCTTCGCCGACGCCCACCCCTCCGGCATCGAGGCCGAAGACCTCACCCTCCGCGCCATCATCGCCACCCTCCACGCCAACCTGCCCGCCCTGGAACAGGTCCGCTTCCTCGTAGACGGCCAACCCCGCGAAACCCTCGCCGGTCACGCCGACCTACTCCGCCCCTACGCCGTCACCGACCCCACCAGGCAAATCCACGTCCTGTCCCCCGACGGCAACCCCCTCTAACCACAACACCAGAACGTTTCGGGTGGACCTTTTTTTTGTTTGTCATTCCGTAGGGATCTGCGTTTGTCGTTGCCCTTTGGTTTGTCATTTCCAAAGGGAATCTGCGTCTCGGGTCGCCCATGCACCCCACACCCCCAACCAGATAAACTCTCCTAGACAATGACCCCTCCCACCATCGCCGTCTTCGATTCCGGTTTCGGCGGCCTCACCGTCCTCCGCGCCCTCCTCCCCCTCTATCCCGGCGCCCACTTCCACTACCTCGGCGACACCGCCCGCCTCCCCTACGGCGAAAAATCCCAGCAAACCATCGCCCGTTACGCCCTCTCCTCCGCCGCCTTCCTCCTAGCCCAGGGCGCCCAGGCCCTCGTAGTAGCCTGCAACACCGCCTCCGCCCTGGCCCTCCCCGACCTCCAGCGCACCCTCCCCATCCCCGTCCTGGGCGTCATAGAACCCGGCACCCAAGCCGCAGCTCAAAACACCCAAATGGGTGCCCCAGGTCTCGCGTCTGAGACCTGGGTTTCTCACCCGCCCCAAATCCTCGTCCTCGCCACCACCGCCACCGTCCAATCCCACGCCTACGCCCACTCCCTCACTCAAAAAGGCATAGCCACCCACGAGAAAGCCTGCCCCCTCCTCGTCCCCCTCGTAGAAGAAGGCTGGATCGATCACCCCGTAACCGCCGAAGTCCTGAAAATCTACCTCACCGAAGCCCTAGCCGAAGCCCCCACCGTCCGCACCCTCATCCTCGGCTGCACCCATTACCCTCTCCTCAAGCCCCTCATAGAACGCACCCTCCAGGAACTCAACCATCCCATGCACCTCATCGACAGCGCCCACGCCACCGCCCAAGCCACCACCCAAATCCTCCCCCCCATACCCTCCGGCGCCCCCCCCACCTGCACCTTCTACGCCACCGATTCCATAGCCAAATTTCAACGCCTCGGCTCCCACTTCCTCGGTCAACCCCTCCCCAAAGTAAACCTCATCGACCTAGGCGGATAACCCCCTTCACCCATCACAGAAACCGTCATCCTGATTGAAGCGCAGCGCAGTCGAAGGACCCCGAAGCACTCCGCCCACCCTTACCTCTCAGAGCCTTTCAGCCACAGCCTCGCTTCGCTCTAGTACCCTATCCCCATGCCTTACCTCCTCAAAACCGAACCCAACAAATACTCCTTCGACGACCTCCTCCGCGACAAGCAAACCATCTGGGACGGCATCGCCAACAACCAGGCCCTCATGTATCTCCGAGAAATGAAAAAGAACGAAAAGCTCGTCATCTACCATTCGAACGAGGGCAAAATCGCCATAGGCACCGCCAAAGTCCTCTCCGTCGACGCCACCGACCCAAAAGCCCCCAAGGTCCTCATAGCCCCCGGCAAGCCCCTCAAGCACCCCAAGCCCCTGGCCGAAATCCGCGCAGCCCCCGTCTTCCAGGACTCCATCCTCTTCCGCCAGTTCCGCCTCTCCGTCGTCCCCCTCACCCCCGCCCAATACGACTGGCTCATCGCGTAAGCTTTCTCTGTGCGCTCTGTGCACCTCTGTGTTCTCTGTGTCCTGCACCTTCGAATTCCAAGGAGTCACCATGATCGACCTAAAAGGCAAAACCGCCATCGTCTTCGGCCTTGCCAACAAACGCAGCATCGCCTGGGCCATCTGCCAGAAGCTCGCAGAAGCCGGCGCCACCATCGCCATCTGCTACCAGTCAGAGCGTCTACAGCGCGACGCCGAATCCCTCGCCGCCGAACTTCCCGGCGGTGCCCGCACCTTCCGCTGCGACGTAGCCCACGACGCAGAAATCGAAGCCGTCTTCACCGAAATCAAAGCCGCCTACGGAACCGTCGACACGCTCATCCATGCCATCGGCTTCGCCCCCAACATCAAAAATTCCGTCCTCCAAACCACCCGCGCCGATTTCGCCGTAGCCCACGACATCTCCGCCTATTCCCTCATCGCCCTCGCCCGCACCTTCGCCCCCATCATGCCCGCCGGCGCCTCCATCCTCACCCTCACCTACTACGGCGCAGACAAGGTCTTCCCCAACTACAACATCATGGGCGCCGCCAAGGCCGCCCTCGAGTCCATCGTCCGCGCCCTCGCCGCCGACCTAGGCCCCCAGGGCATCCGCGTCAACGCCATCTCCGCCGGCCCCATCAAGACCCTCGCCGCCCGCGGCATCTCGGACTTCTCCACCATCCTCGACGCCGTAGAAAAACGCGCCCCCCTCCGCCGCAATGTAGACGCCGCCGAAGTAGGCGCCACCGCCCTCTTCCTCTCCTCACCCCTCGCCTCCGGCATCACCGGCGAGGTCACCTTCGTAGACTGCGGCTTCAACATCACCGGCATGTAACCCCGCCTAACCCGACCCTATCGCCTTGAACGCCTTGCTTAAGGGCACGGCTTCAGCCGTGCCGTATCATCCATCCCGTAGACGCGGCTTCAGCCGCTGAGGTACGCTTCCTCTTCGCATCGAAACCCGAAAGGCACGACCCCATGACCGAAATCACCCCCCTCAGCCAACTCCTCCTCCCCGAGCTGGAACACGAATTCGAAAAAACCCGCAAGCTCATCCACGCCCTCCCTGAAGCCCAACTCGACTACAAACCCCACCAGAAATCCTTCTCCCTCTCCCGCCTCGCCGGCCACACCGCCGAGCTCCCCCGCCTCATCTCCCTCTTCCTCACCCAGCCCGACACCGACATCTCCACCGGCTTCCAGCCTCTCTTCTTCACCACCCGCGCCACCCTCCTCGCAGACTTCGACCACGCCGCCGACCAGGCCATCACCGACATCAAACTCACCTCCGACGAAACCTTCCACCAGCCCTGGAAGCTCCTCTACAAGAACCACACCATCTTCTCCGGCTCCCGCTACCAGGCCTACCGAGAAATGGGCGTCAACCACATGATCCACCATCGCGGCCAGCTCGGCGTCTACCTCCGCCTCCTCGACGCCCCCGTCCCCGGCACCTACGGCCCCTCCGCCGACGAACCCTTCACCGCCTGAAGCCGGTGCGGGTGCCCCATGATCATGAGCCGCAGGCGAGTTATCGTGGGGTTACTCACTACCCAACCCACAACACACAGCACCCGTAGATATTTCGGTGCCCCATTCACACGAGCCGTATCGCGTGAGGTGCCGTTAGGCATTCTCCACTGCCCGCCCCCAGGGCCAGTTCCCCACCGGACTTAGCCCCACCGGGCTTACCCTTCCTCCCACCCCGAGTCCCAACTCCATGCGCCACCTCCTCCTCACCCTCACCCTCCTCCTCACCCCCACCATCCGCGCCGCAGAAACCCCCAAATCCGTAGTCCTTGTCGAGCTCTTCACCTCTGAAGGCTGCTCCTCCTGCCCTCCCGCCGACACTCTCCTCCCCACCCTCACCGCCCGCAACCGCCTCGTCCTCACCCTCTCCGAGCACGTCACCTACTGGAACTACCTCGGCTGGCAAGACCCCTTCTCCGCCGACCAGTGGACCCAGCGCCAGCAAGCCTACGCCGGCCGCATGCGCAGTTCCGACACCTACACCCCCCAGGTCGTCATCAACGGCACCGCCCAGGCTCTCGGCAGCGACCCCCGCGCCATCCAGCGCGCCATCGCCGACCAGCCCATCACCGACGCCACCCTCACCATCCAGTCCCTCGCCGCCACGCCCACCCACCTCACCCTCACCTGGCTCGCCTCCGCCCTGCCCCCCGGCACCCAGCTCTTCGCCGTCATCGCAGACGACCGCGCCTCCACCCAGGTCCAGCGCGGTGAAAACGGCGGACGCACCCTCACCCACGTCAACGTAGCCCGCACCCTCACCAATCTCGGCACCGCCGCCACCGGCACCACCACCCTGGTGATCCCACCCATCCTCCCCGGCCAGCCACCCGCCCGCCACCTCATCCTCTTCGCCCAGTCCCCCAACCACGGCCAGATCCTCACTGCCACCACCCACCCCCTCTAAAACGACCTCAATGGGGGGATCGAAAAGACCGCGTGGGTTGCCCCAGGCCACGCAGCCTCATCGCGTGACCTGGGTTTTCACCAAGCCACCAAGAACGCTTCGGGTGCCCCATCTCACGCGGGCCCTATCGCGTGAGGTGGGGTTACTCCCTCCCTGAACCACAACATCCTCAACCAGCCGACACCGCGCTTATCCGCCCTTATCCCGCCCTTATCCGCGTTCCTGTTGTTGCCTGTTCTAAACTAATCAAATGCCTCCCATCCTCAACGCCCAGGGCGTATCCAAACGCTTCGGCGCAGTCCCCCTCTTTGAAAACCTCTCCTTCACCGTCTCAGACGGAGACCGCATCGGCCTCATCGGCCCCAACGGCGCCGGCAAATCCACCCTCCTCAAGGTCCTCGCCGGTGAAGAAGACCCCGACACCGGCGACGTCTCCACCCGCAAGCGCGCCCGCATCGCCTACATCCGCCAGGAATCCACCTTCCCCCCCGGCCTCTCCATCCGCCAGGTCCTTGAAGCGGCCCTCGTCACCGCCAAGGTCGCCGAGGCCGAGCACGAAGGCCGTCTCCGTGAAACCGGCGGCCGCGTTGGCTTCCCTGACATGGACGCTGAAGCCGCCACCCTCTCCGGCGGCTGGCGCAAACGCCTCGCCATCGCCGAGCAGATGGTCACCGGCCCAGACGTCCTCCTCCTCGACGAACCCACCAACCACCTTGACCTGGCCGGCATAGCCTGGCTCGAAGAGACGTTGAAAGCCGCCCCCTTTGCCTGCGTCCTCGTCTCCCACGACCGCTACTTCCTTGAAAACGTAGCCAATGAAATGGTCGAGCTTAACCGCGTCTATGCCGATGGCCTCCTCCGCGTCAAAGGCGCCTACACCAGGTTCCTTGAAGGCAAATCCCAATACCTCGAAGCCCAGGAAAAACTCCAGGACGCCCTGAAAAATCGCGTCAAGATTGAAACCGAATGGCTCCGCCGCGGCCCCAAAGCCCGCACCACCAAATCCAAAGCCCGCATCGACAGCGCCAACGACCTGATCGGCCAATTGAAAGAAGTCAACGCCCGCGTGGCCACCTCCACCGCCGGCATCGAGTTCGAAGCCTCCGACCGCCAGACCAAGCGCCTCGTCGAGTTCGACCACGTCCAATGCATCCTTGGGCTACCACCCACTGAAAAAGTCATCGTCAACGACCTCTCCTTCCTCATCACCAACGGCGTCCGCGTCGGCCTCGTAGGCCCCAACGGCTCCGGCAAAACTACGTTACTTCGCCTCCTGCGCGAGGAGATCGAACCCACCAAAGGCGTCATCAAAAAAGCCGCCTTCCTCCGCACCGTCTACTTCTCCCAGACCCGCGAGCTCGATGAAGAAGTCACCCTCCGCCGCGCCCTCGCCCCAGACTCCGACTCCGTCGTCTACCAGGGCCGCGTCGTCCACGTCGCCAGCTACGCCGCCAAGTTCCTCTTCACCTCAGAGCAGCTCAACCAACCCGTAGAACGCCTCTCCGGCGGCGAGCGCGCCCGCGTCCTCATCGCCAAGCTCATGCTCGAGCCCGCCGACCTCCTCCTCCTCGACGAACCCACCAACGACCTCGACATCCAGACCCTCGAAATCCTCGAAGAATCCCTCCTCGAATACACCGGCGCGCTAGTCCTGGTAACCCACGACCGCTTCATGCTCGACCGCGTCTCCACCGTAGTCTTGGGCCTGGACGGCCAGGGCAACGCCGCCCGTTTCGGCGACTACGCCCAATGGGAGCAGTGGGCCCGCGACCAGGCCGAACCCCCCGCCGCCAAAAAAGACCCCACCTCCGCCACAGCACCCAGCACCGGAAAAAAGAAACTAAGCTACCTCGAACAACGCGAATTCGACCAGATCGAAGCCGATGTAGACAAAGCCGAAACCCGCCTCAACGCCGCCCGCGACCTCCTCGACGAAGAGTCAGTAGCCACCAACGCCGAAGCCCTTACCGCCGCCCTCCACGAAATGGAACAAGCCCAAGCCGCCGCCGACCAACTCTACGCCCGCTGGGCCGAACTAGCCGAAAAAGCCGGCTAACCCAACCCCCGGCTCGCCCCATCCCGCTCTCCCTTGTTTGTCTCACTGTTTGTCATCTCCCGAAATGAATCCGCCTTTGCTGTACCAGGTCCGGGCCGCGTCTCTATCCACGCGGCCCGCATGAGCTTCGACAACGGCGTTTATCGGTACCAATCCTGGCCATCGCTAACTAGCGTTGTGCCCTATGCTGTTGTGAGGCGATTACTCAAGTGGCTAATCACACCACACCAGCATCCGCTTCGCGCATCAAACCAGGATTATTTGCAAGCAACGCGCGCGTCTCAGCGACAACACGGTTCTGACTGTCGGTGTCCCGCACGAATGCGGATCCGCTCATCGGGTGGCCGCTTTCGTCGAAGTAGACACCGGTTGTGCCGGCGGTATCGATAAGGATTCTCCTGAATACGTGCGCAGCCCGTTTGGGTGTGTTCAGCACTTTCACAAACGGCAAAAGCACTGGAACGAGCACAGCGATCAGCATCTTGCGACCGGTGCTCATATGGCCATGCAGGCCTGTGGCGAGCATGACTCCGGGTTCGATGGCGTTGATGCGCAACCGTGGATTCTCACGCGCAAGCACCAGCGCTGTAACAATGCTGCATTGCTTCGACGTGGCATAGGCATCCATCCCGGACTTGGCGGAACCACCTGCCTTCCATTCGCCTCGCAAACTTGCTTCGGCAGAGATGTAGCGGCCGCCGCGAAAACCCGCCCGCACCGCAGGCTTGCGCTCGGGATCTTCCGTCGCCGAGCCGACGAAAAGGACATTCGCACCGTTCTCGAGATGCGGCAGCAAGGCCTCCGTCAGCGCGAAGGGACCAAGGTGATTCGTCACAAACGTATTATCCCAACCGTATGCAGTTTTCGTCTCACTTGGATTCTGGATACCTGCGTTGTTGAGCAAGCCGACGAGTTTGAGATTGAGTGAAAGTACCTCGGCAGCCGCACGATGAACGCTCCGCAAATCCGACATGTCACACACAATTGGAACTGCCTGTCCCCCCTCTTTCTCGACCGCTTTCTGCGTGTCTCGGAGCTTGTTGAGATTCCTGCCCACAAGCACCAGCGTGCCTTCTCTTGCCATCACCAGCGCGGTTGCACGGCCAACGCCTGAGGTTGGCCCCGTGACGATATACGCCCTGGTTTCCGAAGTGCCCTTGCGAAAAATCATACCTTTTCTCCTTGAATGTCTGACCAGCCAGTTATCTACTGCAACGAAATTTCACATCAACATGCGACACATCGCTTCAAAACCGTCTTTGCAGTGCTTCTTGCCATTCTGCGGGTCTTGACTCATGAACGCCATCGTCGCGTCCGCGACCGAGTTAAGCAGCACGGCGACGAATACCGGTGGAACCTTACTCATAGGCCCCGCAGCACGGAAATGCTCCATCAACTCTCCGAGTGGCCTCATCATCTTTTGCGCAGCGGCACGCGTTTCGGGAGTGATCGCCTCGGAAACATCAAGTTGGGTCAACGCGTTGCGCTTCTCAGGAAAAGCGACCGCCCAATGGGTCCAGTTACTCCAGACCTGGAAGAAGTGTTCACGTGACAACTTGGCTTCTCTCAGGTCACGCACTGCAGTTGCACCCATTTCCGATTTGAGTTCGAGATAAAGCTGATTGAAAAGATCTGCCTTCGTCGGAAAATAGGTAAAAAGGGACCCATTGGGTATTCCGGCCGCTTTCGCTATGCCCATCGTTGGCGTTCCCAGGCCCTGTTCCACGATCAGGTGAGTCGCCGCAGTCAAAATGGCGCTTCGTTTCTCGTCACTCCTCACTCTTGGCATGTTCTAAGTGTATATAGATATTCGTCTAGTCAGTCAACTACTGGCCTTACATCCTGCAATAGACAGGAACATCCTGACCCCCCCCCGAGGTGAGGTCGGTACTGCCAAGTCGCATTATCACCAGCGGCTTGCGGGACACGCCCGGTAATGGAAGCATCACCCTTCCCCTCTACGATGAGCAACCGTACCCCGGCCATTCCGGCCCCTGGATGACTCTCTTGGGTATCGCCACGCCCCAATTTGATAACCATCCACCCAGCTCCATCAAACCCATGAACCTCCCCACCCTACTCCTCCTCCGAATCCCCAAACCGCCCAGGCCCAAACCATCCCCACCACCCGGCAGGGCACCTACCTCGCCCGGGGCGAATTCCACCTCAAGTCCGCCCTCGCCGCCGACCCCCAAACCCGCAACCCCACCTTCGACGGCACCCGGGCCGTCTAACTCGCCGCCGGCCTCGCCATCTGGGCGCCCACATCACCCATCATCTCTCCCCCGAAACCCTCCCGCCGCTGGTGGACCCGCTACACCGGCACCGCCTACCCCATGCTCGCCCTCACCCTTTTGCAACGCCCTCTCCAAGCCTGATCCGCCACGCTGCGCTATCCTGTCACACATGAAAACCCTGGCAGCCCTCCTCCTCCTCACAGCCGCTGCAGCAGCCCAAACCCCACCCGCGCCCATAGCCCTCCACGCCGCCCACTACCTCGACGTCTCCTCCGCCACCCTCATCTCCCCCGCCACCATCCTCATCCAGGGCGACCGCATCCTCTCCATCAACGCCGCCATCCCCCCCAACACCCAGGTCATCGATCTCGGCGACCAAACCCTCTGCCCCGGCCTCATCGACGCCCACGTCCACCTCTTCCTCCACCCCGGCGCCGAGGACCTCCAGACCGTCGAAGAATCCATCCCCCAGCGCACCCTCATCGCCATGGACGCCGCCCGCCTCGACCTCCTCGCCGGCTTCACCGCAGAGCGCGACATGGGCACCGAGGGCGCCGGTTCCGCCGACACCGCCATCCGCAACGCCATCAATTCCGGCCTCTTCCCCGGCCCCCGCATGCGCATGTCCGGCAACGCCATCGACATCCTCGGCGGCCATGAAGACGCCATCCACTTCAACCCCGCCCAGCACATCCTCTCCAACGCCGACTACGCCAACTCCGCCGACCAACTAGTCGAAGTCATCAGAGCCCAGCGCAAACAAGGCGCCGACTTCACTAAAATCTACGAAACCGGCCCAGACAAATTCGATGGCCAAACCTTCACCACCCCCTACCAATACACCCTAGCCGAGCTCCAGGCCGCCGTGGCCGAGACCGCCCGCTACGCCCAGGGCCCCGGCCACGGCGTAGCCGTCCACGCCACCGGCGAACCCGGCACCTATTACGCAGCCCAGGCCGGCGTAGAATCCATCGACCACGCCTACAAACTCTCCCCCGCCACCATGGCCCTCATGAAAGCCAAACACATCCCCGCCGTCCCCACCTTCGCCATCGCCGAGTACTTCGCCGCCCACTCCTCTGGCCCCGCCCGCGCCCATCGTGAAGCCGAGCAGGCCTTCCACGCCGCCGAGTTCCGCAAGCAGCTCGCCGCCGGCGTCCCCATGGCCGTCGGCTCAGACGTCGGCCCCTTCCCTCACGGCACCCAGGCCCGCGAGCTCGAGCTCATGGTCCAGTACGGCATGACTCCCGCCCAGGCCCTCCAGGCCGACTACCTCAACGGAGCCCGCCTCCTCGGCTGGCAAGACGAAATCGGCCAGCTCAAACCCCACTTCTACGCCGACATCATCGCCGTACCCGGCAACCCCCTCACCGACATCTCCACCCTCACCCACGTCACCTTCGTCATGAAGTCCGGCCAGATCTACAAACGCCCCTAACCTCGTCGTGTCCTATCACTCCCGAGATGCTCGTCATCCTGAGCGAAGTCTGACGCGCCCTTGCGTCAGATGCAGTCGAAGGACCCCGAAAAAGTCCAATGCGCCACCAACGTCAGTTCCTTTTCAGCAGAGATGCTCGCGCCATTTGACCCCCACCCGCCCTCACCCCTAATCCAAATCAAACTCCCGAAACGGCCGCTCATCCACCGGGCTCTCCTTCGCCTTCTTGAACGCCTCCTCAAACTTCTTCTCCAGCACGCTCTTCGAGTTCTTCTGCGCCTCCACACTTTGCGCAAAGATCGATTCCCGCCGCGCATCCGCATCCTTCAGCGCCTGCTTCGCCTCCCCAAAATCCTCGAACATCTTCTTCGGTTTCGCTGCCGTATGCGCAATCACCGCCCGCGTTACCGGGTCCACCTTCAGCAAACCCCCACAATCCGGGCACATCACCTCGAACGCCTCGTCACTCATTCCCATCGCCACACCTCTCGCACCATTCTAAAACTTGCAACCCTGCCCCGCCAGGCGTACTCTTATACTCAGAATGAACACGTCTTCCATCCCGCCCGCAAGCTTTAGCTATCAGAGCTATTGGTGGTGCCCCGCGGTTCCGGAAGGATCAGGCGTGTAACTCTCCAGCCACACAGAGAACATTCCCCAAATCCCCGAGCCGCGACCCCACAAAGGTCGCGGCTTTTCATTACCCCGAAAAAGGACTCCGAAAATGACCGCCACCGCCCCGACAGTCGCCTCTCTCATGAAGACCGCCCCCAAAATCACCATCCCCGAAACTACCCAGCGCCTCGTCCTCACCGGTTTCATGGGCGCCGGCAAAAGCTCCATCGGCCGCCTCCTCGCCCAGGCCCTGGCCTGGGACTTCCTCGACCTCGACCAGCACCTAGAGTCCCGCACCCAATCCACCATCCCCCACCTATTCGCCACCCTCGGCGAACCCGCCTTCCGCCGCCTCGAATCCTCCGCCCTCGCCAACGCCCTCGCCCGCCCCCACACCGTCATCGCCCTCGGCGGCGGCACCCCCGAACAGCTCACCAATCGCCTTCTCCTCGAGCAAACCCCCGCCACCACCGTCATCTTCCTCGACGCCCCCTTTCCCGTCCTCTTCGACCGCTGCATGCTCCAGACCATCGCCTCGCCCTTTAGCGATCCAGCCCACATCCGCCCCCTCCTGGCCTCGCCGGAAGAAGCCCAAACCCGCTTCACCACCCGCCTCCCTCTCTACCGCCGCCTCGCCCGCATCACCCTCCCCACCGAAACCCTCACCCCCGGATCCGCCACTGAATCCATCCTGAATCTCCTCCGCTGATAAACTGCATCAAACCCAAAAATCACTGAGGCCAACCCCCTGTCCACCACCCCGCAAGTCCACAGCCCCTACCCCCCATCCACCGAGCCCCCGCTCGCCCCCATCGTAGAAGCCAAGCGCGCCTCCTCCCGCGCCTCCATCCTCTTCGCCGTCGCCATCTTCCTGCTCCTCATGCTTTCCTACAAGCTCCTCAAAGAGCTAGAAATGATCTACGTCGCCGCCCTCTTCGCCGTAGTCCTCATGCCCATCGTCAACCGCATCACCACGCTCAAAATCGGCAAATACCAACCCTCCCGCGCCGTCGCCATCATCGTCCTCATGCTGACCGTCGTCGCCGCCCTCACCGGCTTCTTCCTCATCGGCCTCCCCCCCGTCCTGGACGACCTCCGCTCCTTCTTCTCAGACCTCCCCTCCCGCATCCCCGCCCTCACCGCCCGGCTCCATCACCTCCCCGGCGTCAACCGGCTTGACCTCTCCCAGCTTTCCGCCAAGGCTGAAAACCTCATCGGCGCCATCGGCGCATACATCGTCGCCGCCATCCCCCGTTACCTCTCCCACCTTTTTGACGCTCTCACCTGCGCCTTCCTCTGCATCTACTTCATGCTTGAGGGCGAATCCGTCTACACCTTCTTCCTCTCCCTCTTCCCCTCCGGCAACCGCCGCCGTCTTGACATCACCCTCCAGAAAGCCAAGATCAAAATGGCCGGCTGGCTCCTCGGCCAGGGCATGCTCATGCTCATCCTCGGCTGCCTTTCCCTCATCGTCTTCGGCTTCCTTCACGTCCGATACTTCATCCTGCTCGGCGTCTGCATGGGCCTGTTCAATATCATCCCCATCGCCGGCGGGGTCATCACCATCGCTATCGTAGCCGTAGTCGCCGCCTTCGATTCCTGGGCCAAAATGGCTGGCGTCCTCATCTTTTACGGCGTCTACGTCAATCTCGAAAACGCCGTCCTCACCCCCCGCATCATGAAGTCCTCCGTCGATCTCTCCGGCCTCACCGTCCTCGTCGCCCTCCTCATCGGCACCTCCCTCGCCGGCATCGTAGGAGCCCTCGTCGCCGTCCCCACCGCCGCCCTCGTCGCCGTCCTCCTCGACGAATACGCCGTCCAAAAGCCATAGTCACCCCACCCTCAACACGCCGTCATTCTGAGCGAAGCGAAGAATCTCCGTATTGGCTTTTGCTGTTGCTTGTTCTTTGGTTTGTCATTCCCGAAGGGAATCTGCTGTTGCCGTTGCTTGTTCGTTGTATGTCATCCCGTAGGGATCTGCTGTTGTCGTTGCCGTTGCCTGTTCTTCGTTTGTCATCCCGTAGGGATCTGCTGTTGTCGTTGCCGTTGCCCGTTCGTTGTTTGTCATCCCGTAGGGATCTGCGTTTGCCGTTGCCGTTGCCTCTATCACCACCCACCCTTGCTAAAATCATCCAGTGGAACCCACCTTCACCCAACCCGAGCGCCGTTCCTACCTTATCCCCATCCTCGTAGCCCTCGCCGCCCTCGTCGCCGCCGCCCTCCTCGCCACGCACTTCTACCCCGCCACCACCATTGACATCGCCCACATCCACACTGACCTCCTCCCCACCCACACCGTCTACAAATCCAATTCCATCGTCGTCGGCGCGGCTGACGTCTCAGACGTCCTTTTCCTCGCCGAGACCGTCAAAGTCACCAATCAGCTCCGCGTCCCCATCTCCACCGACGACGTCACCCTCACCTTCACCAACGCCGCCGGCCAGCAACTCACCACCAAGGCCCTCGAGAAAGACGAGCTAGCCAACATCGAGCTCTCCTTCCCCGCCCTAAAACCCCTCATGACCCACTCCCTCTACCGCGACACCGTCATCGACCCCACCCAATCCGCCCAGGGCACTCTCCTCTTCGCCCTCCAGGTCCCCCGCCCCATGTACGACACCCGTAAATCCGCCGTCATCAAACTATCCCTCTACCACCAGAACCCCGTCTACCAAACCATCCCCTAGTTTTGTCATTCCCGAAGGGAATCTGCGTTAGCTTTTGTTATTGCTTGTTCTCATCACTGCGACGGAATCGGGTGCCCCAGGTCTCGCTCTTGAGACCTGGGTTCCAAAATCACCGAGCCACGGAAACATCCCGAGGGACCCCCAAACTATGCGCCGCCGCTGGATCGCCGACACCTACACCCCCACCTCCGGCCACCCCACCCACGCCGCCCTCACCGGCGACCAGGCCGCCCACCTCGCCAAAGTCCTCCGTGCCGAACCCGGCCAGATCTACGACGTAGTCGCCGCCGGCTTCCTCCACCGCGCAGAAATCCTCACCGTCGCCCCCACCCGCGTAGACTTCCTCCTCCATGAAGAGCTAGAAGCCGATACCACCCTCCCCCTCCACCTCTACCTCGCCATCTTCAAGTTCGACCACCTCGAGTGGGGCATAGAAAAAGCCACCGAACTCGGCGTCGCCCGCATCACCCCCATCCTCGCCCGCCGCACAGAAAAGCACCTCGCCCAAGCCTCGCTCAAACGTGTAGAACGCTGGCGCCGCATCGCCCATGAGGCCTCCCAGCAATCCCGCCGCACCACCGTCCCCATCATCGACGACCCCATCACCCTCAAGCTTGCCCTCCCCGCCGAGCACGCCCCCACCCGCATCCTCCTCTCAGAAACCGAGCAATCCCGCCCCCTGCTCTCCGCCCTCACCCAGGGCGATCACGCCCTCGCCATAGGCCCCGAAGGTGGCTGGACCCCTGAAGAAATGACCCTCTTCACCGAACACCAATGGCTCCCCGTCACCCTCGGCCCCCGCATCCTCCGCGCCGAAACCGCCGCCATAGCCGCCACCGCCATAGCCGCCACAGTCCTGCTACCCTAACCTCACCACCTGGAGGTCCCATGCCCACCCACACCATCCACCTCTCCGACGAACAGGAAACACTCCTCAACGATTGCTCAAAATCTCTGGGTCAAGAGAACGATGACGTAATGGCTCGCGCCATAACGCTCTTGCACGACGAGCTTAAGGCGGAAGCCTGGAAAACCTGGGAACTCCGTCGCCTCATTCGCGAAGGAATGGAAAGTCCCACAGCCGATGGCGACATCTTCGAACAAGTTCGTGCGGAATCCGGCATCCCCCGACGAGCGGCCCAGTCTTGAAGCAAACAACCTACTCCCAAAGGGCGCGGCAGGACCTACTCAACATCACTACCTACACCATCGAAACCTGGGGCATTGCCCAGGCCATCCGCTACCTCGACAGCCTCGAATCCGCATGCGAAAGGCTGTCCCTCACCCCAAACATCGGCAGAGACTGCTCACGCCTGGCCTTCGGACTCCGCCGCCTCGAACACGGCAAGCATGTCATCTTCTACACCCTTAAGGTCACGTCGCTCCGCGTCGAGCGCATCCTTCACCAAAGCCAGCTACCCCTCGGCAACGACTTCTCTCAGTAACCCCGTACCTTCGAAGTCTCCTGCACGACCCGAGCGTAACAACGCCAGCTTACATCGCACTCCCCTACCCAAACATCTCCTTCACCTTCCCAAATAACCCCCGGCTATGCGGCTCATTCACCGTAGTCATTGACCCCTCGAGCTGCTTCATCAACTCCCTCTGCTCCCGCGTCAACTTCGTCGGCGTAGCCACCCGAATCTCTACCACCAAATCCCCCTTGCCTCGTTCGTTCAGATGCGGAACCCCCTTTCCTCGCAGCTTGAACTCCTTCCCGCTCTGCGTCCCTTCCGGGATCTTGATCGTCTCTTTCCCTTCCAGCGTCTCGATCTCGAGCTCCGTCCCCAGCGTAGCCTGCGGAAACGAAATCGGCATCATGCAATGCAGATCGTCTCCATCCCGCTCAAAGAACTTGTGCTTCTTCACCGCCAGAATGACGTAAAGATCCCCACCCGGCCCGCCAAACCGCCCCGCCTCGCCTTCGCCCTGGTACCGGATCCGCGTATCCTGCTCCACCCCAGCCGGCACCTTCACCAGCAGCTTGTGCTCATGCTCCAAGACCGTCTGCCCGTTACAGGTCTTGCAAGGATCGGTCACGATCGTCCCCGTCCCATTGCATTGCGAACACGTCTTCGCCACCGCAAAGAACCCCTGCTGAAACCGCACCTGCCCCGCCCCCTTGCATTGCGGACAAGTCACCGGCTGCTTACCCTGCGCCGCGCCCGTCCCCCGGCAGTCCTCGCACGTCTCCGCCCGCTTGATCGTAATCTCCTTCTCCACGCCAAACACGGCCTCGGTAAACTCGAGCGTCATGTCGTACCGGAGATCACGCCCCCGCTGCACCCGGCTCGCCTTCCGGTTCCCACCCATGTTGAACATCTCGCCAAAAATATCGCCGAAAATGTCCCCCACATCCTGCCCGCCAAATCCGCCGCCTTGAAACGGATTCCCCCCACCAGCCGCCCCACCCTGAAACGCCGCATGCCCAAACCGGTCATACGCCGCCCGTTTCTCCCCATCGCTCAGCACCCCATAGGCCTCCGAGCACTCCTTGAACTTCGCTTCCGCAGCCGGATTATCCGGGTTTCGGTCCGGGTGATACTGCATCGCCAGCTTCCGATAAGCGGTCTTGATCTCGCCATCGCTAGCCGTCTTCGCAACCTTCAGAACTTCGTAATAATCAACCTTCGTCGCCGTAGCCATCTCTCTCCCACTTCTTTGTCATTCCCTTGTTTGTCATTCCCGAAGGGAATCTGCGTTTGCACTTTCTCCCGCAGCCGCACAATCCAACTAGTCCGCCACCTGCGCCCCATTGCTGGCAATCCTCACCAGCGCCGGCCGCAGCAATTTCTCCCGAATCTTATACCCCTTGCGAATCTCCTCCATCACCTGGTGATCCGGAAACTCAACCGTTTCGATGCTCCCCAACGCCTCATGGACGCGCGGATCGAACATCTCCCCCACCGTCGGCACCGCCATCACCTGCAATCCGCGCAGCGCCTCTTCCATCTGCTTCAAAATCAACTCCACCCCAGCCCGCAGCTGGTCCGCCGACCCCTGCGCCTTCAACGCCAATTGAAAATTATCCATCACCCCCAGAAATGGCTCCACCGTGTTCCCCACCGTATACTCCCGCACATCCGCCTTCTCCCGCTCCGCCCGCTTCCGCGCATTGTCAAACTCCGCCTGCAGCCGCGCCAGCCGGTCGATTAACCCGTCCTTCTCCCCCCGCAGCTTCTCCAGCTCGGCATTCTCCGGCGCAACCTCGTGCCCTTCCATCCCCGCCTCAACCGTCGACGTCCCCTGCTCCACGCCATCCTTCATCTCTTCCGTCATCGCTTCTCCGCTTTCCATTGCATCTCCTCTATTGTTGCCCATCCCGGCCCACCGCGTCACCTTCTTCCAGCCATTCATCCTTTGTACCCTTGCCCTTGCCGCTCCAGCACCTGTGCGATATACCCCACCGCCTGCATCGTCCGCTCATATTGCATCCGCTTCGGCCCAATCACCGCCACCGTCCCCACCCCCTCGCCCCCCAGCCTCGCCGGAGCCGCAATCAGCACCAGCCCCGCCATCTCCGGCGCCTGCTCCTCCAGCTCAAACACCACCCTTACACTCTCCTGCCTCGCGTCGATATAAGCATTCAGCAGCCCCACCAGCCGCTGCTTCGCCTCGAGCGCCACCAGCATCTCGCGCAGCCGTTCCCTGTCCTCACTCCCCCCCAGCACACCTGCCCCCACCAGGTTCGCCACCCCCTCCACAAACACCCTCTGCCCCGTCTCAACAGGCACCGCCTTCGCCCAAAGCACCTGCACCGAGCTCATCAGCTTCTGGTACTCCGTCCTCTCCCGTTCCACCCGCAGCGCCAGCTCCACCCGCACCCGCTCGATCTCCCACCCTCTGAAGTTTTCATTCAAAAAGTTCCCCGCCGTCTCCAGCTCCACCAGCGACATATCCCCATCCAACGCCAGCACCCGGTCCCGCACCATCCCACCCCGTGTCACCACCACCGCCAGCACCCGCCCCACCCCCAGCTTCGAAAAATGAACATGCTCCAGTTGATCCCCACCCGGCACCGACGCCATCGCCACCCCCACCCCGCTTGAAAGCGCAGCCAGCACATGGCTCGTCCGTTCCATCACCGCCTGCGTCCCCGCCACATCCACAAACCGCGCGTCGATCTCCTCCCGCGCCTGCCGCTGCATCTTCCCCCCCGGCCTCAAACCCTCCACAAACATCCTGAAAGCCCCCCCCGTAGGCACCCTTCCGGCCGACGTATGCGGCTGCTCCAGCAACCCCGCCTCCGCCAGCGCCACCATCTCATTGCGCACCGTCGCCGGGCTCACATTCATCGCCCCCATCGCCGCCGCAATCGTCACCGAGCCCACCGGCTCCCCCGTCTCGATATACCGCTCCACCACCACCATCAGGATCGCCCGCTGCCGCTGCGTAATCTCCGCCATCCGAGCACCCCTTACTACTCACTCTACGCCCTCACAGAAATGCTCGGGGTGCCCCAGGCCACGCAGCCCCATCGCGTGACCTGGGGTTGTTCACTCCGCAAATCTAGCTAATCTCCAGCACATCCCCTTCCCCATCAGCCACCTTCTCCGCCGCCAAAATCACCTTATCCGCCAGCGCATAAAACGCCCCACCCAACAGACTCCCCCGCCCCGCCAAAGCCACCGGCATCCCCGTATCCCCACCCTTCCTTACACTAGGATCAAGATCCACCGACCCCAGAAACTCCAGCCCAAACTGCCGTGCCGTAGCCTCCGTCCCTCCCGCCCCAAACACATCCAGCACCGACCCATCCGGCATCCGCATCTGCGACATATTCTCCACCAGCCCCAGCACATCCACCTTCACCTGGTGAAACATCTCCAACGCCTTCCGCGCATCCTGCAACGCCACGCTTGAGCCCGTCGACACCACAATCGCCCCCGTCAACGGCACCGTCTGCACCAGCGAGATCACCACATCCCCCGTCCCCGGCGGCAAATCGATCAGCAAATAATCCAGCTCCCCCCACTCCACCTGCTGCAAAAACTGCCGGATAATCTGGTGCAGCATCGGGCCCCGCATCACCATCGGCTTATCCCCCGGTGAAATCAACCCCACCGAAATAAACTTCACCCCATGGCTCAAAATCGGCTCGATCCGATTCTCATTCACCACATTCGGCTGCCTCGTCACACCCAGCATCATCGGCACATTCGGCCCATAAATATCCGCATCCACCAACCCCACCCGATACCCCATCTTCCCCAGCGCCACCGCCAGGTTCACCGCCGTCGTCGTCTTCCCCACCCCACCTTTGCCTGATCCAACCGCCACCACATGCGCCACACCCTGCAGAGGCATCGGCCCCTGCGGCATTCCACTTTGTCCAGCCGCCATCACATTCTCCTCTTTACGACGCGATCGCCCATTCCGGGCTCACCGCATGCATCTCTTCCGCCAAAACGCCTCGAACTCCCGTACCCGCAAAGTCCCGCAATGCTTCTTTCGCTTCCCGCGTATCCAACTCCGCCAGCGCATAGATACACCATCGCCGCACACTGAGCGGCTCCGTCGTATCCATCAACTTCTCGCGCAGCAAAGCCGTCGAACGCGAATCCCGCAGATTCCCCAACGCTTCCGCCGCATGTCCACGCAAACGCGCACTCTCCCCCACATTCTGCAAAACCGACCGCAGCGCCGAAGCCCGGCTCATCCCATCGCCCGCCGGCAGCAAACCCAGCGCATACACAGCCCCAATCCGCGACCACGGACGATACCCCGCGTCCAGCGCAACCTTCACCAGAATCGAAGCGTTCACCGCATGGCTCGGCAGCGCCAGCAAACCCTTCGCGCCTTCCATCGCACGCACCGGTTCGCCACTCATCAGTTCCAAAAGCTGCAGCACGGCCGTCTCATTCGCTTGCGTCATTTAGAACACCTGCATCTCAAGTGCCTTGCATACGTTCCAGCAGGTGCTTTCCCTACCGCATCCCGCTTCGCTGCCCGGCAAGCCTCGTCTTCTGAAGCTCCCTCGCCCCGTCCCGTAACCCTCATTGGACTCACCCTCATTCTAGACACTTTCGTCGTCACGATCTCCTGAAGATTGCCGGACGCTTCGCAGACCCATCGCCTCCCCGTCACAAATGCCAATCCGCCGTCAACAACTCCCGAATCCTCTTCTTCCGAAGCGTCTCCCCCGACCGCATCTCCCGCCGCCGTCCCGCATCCTCCCACCGCCGCCGCTGATGATCCGTCTCCAGCTCCAACTGCGGCACCACCACCCCCTGCCCCTCCTTATCCACCGCCACAAACGTAATGTAAGCCGAGCTCACATGCCGCAGCTTCTGCTTCCGGATATCCTCCACCATCGCCTTCACCCCCACCTCCATACTGGTCTTGAAAGCCCGGTTCACACTCGACTTCAAAATCAGCAAATCCCCCACATGCACCGGAGCCACAAAATCCAAATGATCCATGCTCGCCGTCACCGTATAAGTCCGCGCATGACGAGTCGCACTCATCGCCCCCACCAGGTCCATCCACTGCATCAGCATCCCGCCAAACAGGTTCCCCATCCCGTTCGCAAAACCCGGCATGATGAACTCATTCCGTTCACTTTGCGATTCACTCACCTTCCGTGTCAACACCACATCGCTCATATCCTTAGTGTATCGCTTCCAATCCGCGCTCATCCGCGTAATCCGCGGTCGTCCTCTCTTCCACCAAGTATCATCCCACTATGGACAAGTTAGCTGCCCTCCAATCCATCCTCGCCGAATACCCCACCGACCCCTTCACCCGCTACGGCCTTGCCATGGAATACGTAGCCCAGCACCGCCATGAAGAAGCCCTCGCAGAGTTCGACACCATCCTCGCCGCCAACCCCGACTACGTCCCCGCCTATCAAATGTCCGCCCAGACCATGGCCGCCCACAGCCAACCCGAAGCCGCCATAGCCCGCCTCAACCAGGGCATCGAAGCCGCCACCCGCACCGGCAACCAACACGCCCTGGCAGAAATGCAAGCCCTCCGCGAAGACCTCCTCCGTTAACTGACCGCACTCAAACTTTCCAATTAGAAGGCGTCATTCTGTCTAATGAGAAGGCCGTCATTCTGGCGAAGCCAGAATCTCAGTATTGGTTCTTGCCGTTGCCTTTTATTTGTCATCCCCGAAGGGGATCTGCGTTTGTTCTTGCATTTGCCCTTGCCTTCTCGTTTGTCATCCCGTAGGGATCTGCATATGCCGTTGCTTTTGCCCTATCCGCCCTTATCCCGCCTTGATCCCGCCCTTATCCGCGTTCCTGTTGTTGCCCTTCCCCCCCGTCCCCCCGTTCCTGTTCTAATACCCAAAGATGCTAACCCTGGACCTCATCATGGCGATCTTCGTCCTCCTCGCCATCACCGCCGCCCTCGGCTTCGGCCTCTCCGCCATCGCCTCCGCCGTCCTCCCCCGCCACACCCATCGCCGCCGCCTCGCACTCCTCGGAGCCGTCCTCCCTGCCGCCTGCCTCCTCTACACCGTCCTTCTCCGCCTCTTCAACTTCCACCACCCCGCCCTCTTCTCCATCCCCCCCGCCCTCGCCCTCGCCGCCTACCTCTACGCCATCTTCCACCTCCGCCGCCACGAGACGTAGCCTCAGGTCCGGGTGCCCCACATCTCGCTTCTGAGATGTGGGTTCTTTCGCTCCACTGAACTTCACCTCGCCAAAATCCTCGAAACCAGCTGCCCCCCCTCACCATCTATACTTGACCCATGGCATCCGCTAAACAATCCGCGAACACCACCCTCCCCACCACCCTAGGCCAGCTCCGCAAATCCCAATACACCCCCGCCATCGTCGCCCGCTCCGTCAAAGACGAGCTCCGCGACAACCTCATCGCCCGCCTCCGCCTCACCGCCAAATCCAAAGAGCCATTGTTCCCCGGCATCGTTGGCTATGAAGACACAGTCGTCCCCCAGATCGTCAACGCCGTGCTGTCTCGTCATAACTTCATCCTCTTGGGCTTGAGAGGCCAGGCAAAATCCCGCATCCTCCGCGCCCTCACCACCCTCCTCGACCCCCAGGTCCCCTACGTCGCCGGCTCCGAGCTCCGCGACAACCCCTACGCCCCCCTCTCCCGCTTCGCCAAAGACCTCATCGCTGCCAAAGGCGACGACACCCCCATCGCCTGGCTCACCCCCAACGACCGCTACGTAGAAAAACTAGCCACCCCCGACGTCACCGTAGCCGACCTCATCGGCGACGTAGACCCCATCAAAGCCGCCCGTTCCGGCCAGGAGCTCGGCTCCGAGCTCACCATGCACTACGGCCTTCTCCCCCGCGCCAACCGCGGCATCTTCGCCATCAATGAAGTCCCAGACCTCGCCGGCAAAATCCAGGTCGCCCTCTTCAACATCATGCAGGAAGGCGACATCCAGATTAAAGGCTACCCCGTCCGCCTCGAGCTCGACGTCGCCATCGTCTTCTCTGCCAACCCCGAGGACTACACCGCCCGCGGCAAAATCGTCACCCCCCTCAAAGACCGCATCGGCTCCGAAATTCGCACCCACTACCCCGAGTCCGTCGACGAAGGCATCTCCATCACCGAGCAGGAAGCCTGGACCGCCCGCTCTTACGCAACCGACCAGACCATCCAGCAAATCGAAATCCCCCACTACATCCGCCAGATCGTCGAAACCATCGCATTCACCGCCCGCGAGGACAAAAAAGTCGACAAGCGTTCCGGCGTCTCCCAGCGCCTCCCCATCTCCACCATGGAGCTCGTCCTCTCCAACGCCGAGCGCCGCGCATTGATCCACGGAGAAAGCGTAGTCGTCCCCCGCGTCGGCGACATCTACGCTGCCCTACCCGGCATCACCGGAAAAATCGAGCTCGAGTACGAAGGCGAAATGAAGGGCGCCGACACCGTCGTCCGCGAGATCATCCGCCAGTCCGTCGCCAACATCTTCGACCAGCACTTCCCCTCCGTCAACACCCAGCAGATCGAGCAGTGGTTCAACCTCGGCGGCACCGTCCAGCTCAACGACGAGCAACCCTCCGCCGCCTCCCTCAAAGAACTCCAGCAGATCCAGGGCCTCTTCGACAAGCTCGCCCCCTTCCACATCACGGCCAAATCCCAACCCGAAATCGCCGTCTCCGCCGCCGAGTTCCTCCTCGAAGGCATGACCGCCCACAAGCGCATCAGCCGCAGCGAAGAACGCAGCTTCTCCGCCGCCGAAAAGAAGCAACGAAACGTAGACGCCAGCGAGTTCGCAGACCGCATCCGCGACCGCGAATTCGGCGGAGGCCAGGACCCCAAATCCCGCTCCCGCCGCGGCTTCAACTAACCAGCCCCAACAAGTATGGGGTGCCCCAGGCCACGCAGCCTCACCGCGTGACCTGGGGTTTTTCATTGCCCGCAAAAGAAAACTCCAGCCCCGAACCTCGGGACTGGAGTCACCTTCAAACCCACCACTCTACGGCAGGTAGTAACGCATGCTGATGTGGACCATGTTGTTCGTCGCACGACCCTTGCCGGTTGCCCCGGTCGTCGTGTTCAGAATCCCGCTCCACGTGTCTTTCTCCAGGTAGCTATAGGTCGCCTGGTACCGCAGCGTCCCATACTTCGGGCTGCTCGCAACCTTATAAATAAACCCGACCATCCCTTCCTCGATCACCTTCGTCGGAGAAGCGCAGTTCGCAATAGCACCCGGCGCACCAGTGACACCCGTGCCGGCCGTAGCGCCAAGCGTCAGCGCATAGCAACCCGAGTCATTCGCGTTCTTCACGCCGTACCCAACCTGCAACCCGGTGGGTCCAACGTACGTCGTCCGCTGGTTATACTCCGCGCCGCCGTAGGCAAACACGTCCAGCTTCTTGGTCGGGTGCGTCTCCAGCGAGATCAAGCCATGGTAGTTCTTGATCGGCTCAAGCGTCCCATCCGGCCGCACCGTCACGTCGCCAAGCTGCGACGCGCCATAACGTCCGACACCCGGTCCGCCCATGCCCTGCACCGCCACGTCGAAGAACTTCGAACTCTGGCGCAGCGACCCGAACACACCGCCGCCGACCTTCGTGTCCTTGTTGATGATGCCTGCGCCCTGAATCGTATTCGCCGTCCCCGCAACCAGCGGGTTGTACTCGTCGCGGAAGAACCGCGCCATGCCGCCGAATTCAAAGTGCGTGTGCTTGCCATCCAGCGCGAACTTCGTAATCAAGTCAGGCGCAACGTTGTTGGCATAGTTGGCCGTCGAGTTATAAAGCCCGCCGCCCTGCCCCGCGCCGCCGAAGATGAAGTTCGTCGGTGCATTGGCATCCGTGCCAAGCTGCGTCTGCGCATTCTCAAACGCAATCGCCGCCGTAAAGCCCGCGCCAAACACAGGCCGGCCAAACTTCTGCTCCAACCGGATCCCCGGCTGACGCGTCCAGCTATAGCCAACCATGTACGAGGGATCGATCGTGTTCGGCAGCTTCTCCGTCCGCACGTCCGTCGCCTTGCCGTTCTCCGTCACCAGTGACCAGGTCTGGCCGCCCGTTACTGAGAAGCCGCCCTTGGTCTCGGCCTTGCCCCAGATCTGCCGCACCCGCAACGTATAGCTGTTGCTCTGGTTCGCATTTGAGGTCACACCCGCGCTCAAGAAGTCCGATTCGAAGTAGCCCGAAAGCTTGTAGCTCCCCGCATCCCCTTCAAACAAACCACCCAGACGGCTCTGCCGGCCCGTAAAGTTGAATTCGCTGATGTGCCCTTCGTTCGACCCCGGAAACGGCGTCGTATTGAACGGCGTATTGATATCCGAGTTGATCGACCGCTGCCGGTAAACACCTTCAATCGCAAAGAAACCGACCGGCGTAATCTTTACACCCTTGTAGTGGATCACCAGCGGATTCTCGATCTCACCCTGCAGCTCAGCCTTGTTCAGCGCAATCGTCGTCTTCAGACCCGTATTGGTCGTCTGCAGATCCGTCACGTTGCTTTGCAGTTGCTGCACCGCGTTACTGTTCGCCTGCACGCTCGAGCTCACACTCTGCGCCGCGCTGGTCGCCGTCTGCGCCTGCGCTTCGGCTCCGCGAGCGTCCGTTTCCGCCTGTGCCAGCGCCGCATCCTTCGCCACGCCCGCAGCCGTCAGCTGGTCGATCTGCGCCTGCTGCGCCGCCTGCTTCTCCCGCAGTTCCCGCAGCTCGCGGCTCGTCGCGCTCTCTACCGGCTCATGCTTCATCACCCGCTTGTGAGCTACGACACGGCGCTTTTTGTGCGTCCCCGTCGATGCGCCTTCGCTCACCACCGTATCCGTCGCGCCATTCTTCCGGTGGATCACCGTCGTCTTGGTCTGCCCCGGCGCTACCTTGACCACCTTGGTTTCGGACTGCTGCGCCATCATCGGCAGCGTCCCCACCATCAACATGGCAGCCATTGCCGCCTTCATCTGCTTATTCATCATCAAAACCTCTCTGAATCTATCCAAAATGAACTGCACTGCCTTCACACCAACCCGGCACTTTGACCGGTGCATCTTGAGCTGCCTAATGTGTGTAGAAACTATGCTCCCAAATCAATGTGAATGAACAGCTAATTTCCTTCCTTTTTTTTCCAGAGTGCCACTATCCTTACCCTTTTCGACAACACCACCATTCCCGCCCGGTCATTTACCCTCACCTCATGCCTCGTTTCGCCCTCCTCGCCCTCCTTGCCACCGCCCTCGCACCCGCCCAAACTCCCATCCCGCCTCCCCTGCCCCTCATCCCCCAGCCCCGCGAGCTCAAAACCGGCCCCACCCAACCCCTCCCCCGCGGCCTCCACATCGTCTCCACCTCCACAGATCCTGACGACACCTTCACCGCCGCCGAGCTCACCCGCTCCCTCACCGCCCGCCGCATCCCCACCACCGGCCCCTTCACCATCACCCTCACCCGCACCCAGCTCCCCCCTGAAATGCAGTCCGAAGGCTACACCATCACCCCCACGCCCTCCGGCCTCACCCTCGCCGCCGCCTCCCCCACCGGCCTCTTCTACGCCACCCAGACCCTCCTCCAGCTCCTCCAGCACGACGGGCCCGCCACTACTATCACCCTCGCCACCATCCGCGACTACCCCGCCCTCCCCTGGCGCGGCATGCAGGACGACCTCTCCCGCGGCCCCATCCCCACCCTAGCCTTCCAAAAACAACTCATACGCACACTGGCAGCCTACAAAATCAACCTCTACTCCCCCTACTTCGAGCACACCCAGCAATACACCTCCAACCCGCTCCCCGCCCCGCCCGGCGGCAGCATCACTCCCGCAGAGGCACGCGAAATCACCGCCTACGCCGCCCAGTTCCACGTCACCGTCGTCCCCGACCAGGAAGCCTTCGGCCATCTCCACCACAACCTCACCTGGGAGCACTACAGCGCCCTCGCCGAAACCCCCCACGGCGCCGTCCTCGCCCCCGGCCAGCCCGGCTCCCTCGCCTACATCACCCAGATCTTCACAGAGCTCGCCGCCGACTACCCCGGCCCCTTCCTCCACATTGGCGCCGATGAAACCACCGACCTCGGCCTCGGCCAGACCAAGGCCGATGTAGACGCCCGCGGCCTTGGCCCCGTCTACCTCGACTTCGTCCAAAAAATCGAGTCAGCCCTCGCCCCCCTCCACCGCCGCATCCTCTTCTGGGGCGATATCGCCCAATCCATCACCGCCGGCGCCGGCGCATACGGCACCGTAGGCGCCGACAACCCCAACCGCACAGACCCCGAGATCCTCAACAAACTCCCCGCCGCCTTCAAGCAAAACTCCATCGCCGTAGCCTGGTGGTACACCCCCCACCCAAAAAACGGCTTCGCCCCTTTCCTCACCCCCTACACCCAGGCCGGCATCGAGACCTGGGTCGCCCCCGGCGTCAACAACTGGTCCTCCGTCTGGCCCAACTTCAACGACGCCCTCGTCAACATCCAGCAGTTCGTCGCAGAAGGCCACCGCCAGCACTCCACCGGCGTCCTCACCACCACCTGGTATGACGATGGCGAAGCCCTCGCCAACAACAACTGGTACGCCCTCCTCTTCGGTGCCGCCGCCTCCTGGCAACCCGGCACCGCCGACATCGCCGCCTTCCAGCAGGCCTACGGCCCCCTCTTCCACGGCGACTACGACAACCTCATCGACCAGGCCCAGACCGAACTCATGCAATGCCACGAAATCCTCCGCAACCAGGCCAAGGTAGGCGACGGCTCCGACGGCCTTTTCTGGCTCGACCCCTGGGCCAAAGACGCCCAAACCACCGCCACAAAAATCCACCCCTACACCCACGACCTCCGCCTCCACGCCGAAAAAGCCCTAACCCTCATAGCCCAGGCCCGCACCCAGAACCCCCCCGACCCAAATCAAACGAGACAGGCAGGGGGTGCCCCAGGCCAGACAGCATCATCGTCTGACCTGGGTCCAGCCACGTCACCCCAGGGCCCCACCACGTCATTCTTTCGTAACGTCTCTTTCTCACCCCACAGCCCTTCTTTTTTGTCATCCCGCAGCGAAGCTTTTTTGTCATCCCGCAGCGAAGCGGAGGGATCTGCGTCTGGAGCCGCCACCGCGTTCGACCCAGACCCCCTCCCCTCCAACCCCACCTCCCTCCACCACCCAGAAGCCCTCGACGCCCTGGAACTAGGCGCCCGCCGCCTCGACTTCATAGGCCTGAAATTCCAACTGGCCGATGAAATCGCCCAAGGCTACACCCGAGCCCAAACCGCAGCCCTAAGCACCAACCCCCAGCTCCACAAAACCACCACCAGAGAACTGGGCGACATCCGCGGCATCAACGGCAAGCTCGAAGACATCCTCGACACCTACGCCCTGCTCCGCGACCTCTACCAGCAAGCCTGGCTCCGCTCCAACCGCCCCTACGCCCTCCGCCCCATCCTCACCCACTACGACACCACCCTAGCCCTCTGGCAATCCCGCATAGACCGTTTCCGCACCGCCCAACGCCAATACTCCGACCACCAAACCCTCCCCCCCGCCCAGGACCTCGGCCTCCCCCACTAACCAACAACAGAAAGTATGGGGTGCCCCAGGCCACACAGCCTCATCGTGTGACCTGGGCTTTCCCCTTCCCACCAACCGCATCGGGTGCCCCATCTCACGCGGGCCGTATCGCGTGAGGTGGGGTTACTCCCACCCCGGCCGAGCCCCTCTCCAAAAGCTGTCAACCCCCCACCCCTGTGCAAAACTCGAAATCCCCAACAACGAAGCCAAAACAAACCCAAAAATAGTTGGCATGTTCACCCCCACCACTTTAGTAAACTAGAACTACAAACTAAATCCAGAGCCAAACCACTCCCGAGCCAAAAACCCGGGCCAAACCCCTAACCCCAATCACCTCAAGAATTTGCCCCAAAAAGTACGGGGGGGGGCACCCCCAGAAAGGAGACCACATGCAAACCCTCACCGCCAGAACCCTCATCACGCCCATCGGTGAGATCTTCCACCCAGCCATCCAAATCGACCACCAAGGCAACATCACCGACATCTCCACCAAACCCAACACGAGCACCGCCATCCTCACCCCCACATTCCTCGACATCCACCTCCACGGCGCCGCCGGCCACGACGTCATGACCGCCACCAGTGCAGGCTTCTCCACCATCGGCCGCTTCCTCGCCACCCGAGGCACCTCCCACTACCTCCCCACCACCGTCACCGCCTCCATCCCCGACACCCTCGCCGCCCTGCACCGCATCGCCCACCGCATAGCCACCCCTACGCCTCAGAACGAAGCCAAACCCATCGCAATCCACCTCGAAGGCCCTTTCCTCTCGCACGCCAAACGTGGCGTCCACGCACCCGATCTCCTCCAACAACCCTCCATCGCCCTCTTCGACCAATTCCAGCAAGCCGCTCAAGGCCACATCAAGCTCCTTACCCTCGCACCCGAAGTCCCAGGAGCCCTCGACCTCATCCACCACGCAGTCGCCAGCGGTGTAAGAGTCTCCCTCGGCCACTCCAACGCCACCGCCGCCGAAACCCTCGCCGCCATCGCCGCCGGAGCCACCTCCGCCACCCACACCTTCAACGCCATGCGCCCCATCGACCACCGCGAACCAGGCATCGCAGCCACCGCCCTCGACACCCCCAGCCTCTACGCCGAGCTCATCTGCGACGGCATCCACGTCGCCCCCGCGCTGGTCCGCCTCTGGCTCCGCCTCAAGCAGGACCACGCCATCCTCATCACCGACGCCATCGCCGCCACCGGCCTCCCAGACGGCCCAACCACCCTCGCCGGCCAACCCGTCACCGTCGCAAACGGCCGGGCCTCTCTCACCGCCGCCCCTGAAACCCTCGCCGGCTCCGTCCTCACCCTCGACCGCGCCGTCGCCAACCTCATCGCCTTCACCCACTGCCCGCTCGCCACCGCCGTCCGCGCCGCCAGCAGCCAACCCGCCGCTCTCCTAGGCCTGAGCTACCCACCCATCCCCGGCCAACCCGCCAATTTCAACCAGTTCTCTCCCACCGGCACTCTCGAAGCCACCTACCTCGCCGGCCACCGTGTCTAACGCCTCGCAAAATCTAGTTTGGGGTCCCAGGCCACGCAATTTCATCGCGTGACCTGGAGTTTCTCCTTCAGCCCCGCCGAGCCCGCCACATCGCTCCCTCCATCGAGTTCACCACCCTATCCCTCACCTTCAACTCCCACGCAACTCTTCCCACCATCGCTTCCCGCACCATGGCAATCTTCTCCAACACACTCCCCGTAAACGCCACCTCCGGAGCCTCCTCACCAGCCGCCTTCATCCGCTCCCAGACCACCATCACCTGCTCCCCCAGCTCTTCCCCAGCCCTCCGCAGCAACTCCGCAGCCACCGTATCCCCACTCTCCGCCAACCCCACCACCACCGGCACCAACCCCGCGAAGTCCGGCCCCGGCCGCCCATTCGCAAACCCCACCACAGCCCCAACATCCTCTACACCCCAAGCGACCCGCACCGCCTCCAGCAACCCCGTCTCCACCCCCCGATCCCTCGCCCAGAACCCCAGCCGCACCGCCTCCCGCCCAATCCAAAACCCTGAACCCTCATCTCCCACTCCCGGCCCCCAGCCCCCACACTGGTACTTCACCCCATCCTTCCCCCGCCCAAACACCACCGACCCCGTCCCCCCGATCACCAACACCCCCGGCCCCCCAAAAAATGCCGAATCCAACCCAATCTCATCATCCCCACAAACCTCCACCACACCACCAACCATCTCGCCGACAACCCGAGCCGCCCACTCCCTCACCTCCGCAATCCCAAACCCCGCCACCCCCACGCAAGTCCGCGAAACCTCCCGCAAATCGATCCCCGCATCCGCGGCAGCAGCCCGCAACAATCCCCGCAGCCGCTCCGTAGCCACCTCCTGCCCCACCCGCGTAAGCTTCACCGTCCCACACTGCGCCCGCCCCAGCACCCGCGTCTCGTCCCCCACCCAGCAATCCGTCTTCGTCCCACCGCTATCCAATCCGACAAACAGTCCCATAAGCCCGTTATCATACCCCCATGCCGACGAGTTCCACCCACCTTTCCCCCCTCGACCTCACCCTCGTCGCCGCGTACCTCATCGCCATTACCCTCTTCGGCCTCCGCTTCTCTCGCCGCGACAACGCCGCCGGCAACAATAAAACCCTCAAATCCTACTTCCTCGCCAACAACACCATTCCCTGGTGGGCCATCGCCCTCTCCATCGTCTCCGCCGAAACCTCCACCCTCACCATCGTCTCCATTCCCGGCGTAGCCTTCGCCGGCAATCTTGGCTTCCTCCAGGTCGTCCTCGGCTACATGCTCGGCCGCATCGTCGTCGCCGCCCTCTTCCTGCCCAAATACTTCCGCGGTGAGATGCTAACCGCCTACCAGCTCATCGACCGACGCTTCGGCCACACCCTCCACAAAGTCACCGCCGGCCTCTTCCTCCTCACCCGCGCAGCCGCAGAAGGAGTAAGAGTCTTCGCCATCTCCATCGTCATCTCGGTCGCCATCGGCACCGGAGACACTCTCTCCATCGCCATCATCTCCGCCCTCACCCTCCTCTACACCTTTGAGGGCGGCATGGCGGCCGTCATCTGGACCGACGTCGTCCAAATGGCTCTCTACGTCGCCGGCACCCTCCTCGCGCTTTACACCCTCGCCCACCACGTCCCCGGCGGCTGGTCGCACATCCACGCCGTAGCCGCGCCCCTGGGCAAGTTCCACTGGCTCGACTTCTCCCTGACCCTCACGAAGTCCTACACATTCTGGGCCGGCATCCTCGGCGGCACCTTCCTCACCATGGCCTCCCACGGCACAGACCAGCTCATGGTTCAGCGCATGCTCGCCGCCCGCAACCTCCGCGAATCCCGCCTCGCCCTGCTCTCCTCCGGCGCCGTCATCTTCCTCCAGTTCACCCTCTTCCTCCTCATCGGCGTAGGCCTCTTCGTCTTCTACAGCACCCACCCCACCACCTTCCGCACCAACGACTACATCTTCCCCACCTTCATCGTCCAGCAGATGCCCCACGGCGTCGCCGGCCTCCTCATCGCTGCCATCCTTGCCGCCGCCATGTCCAACCTCTCGGCCGCCCTCAACTCCCTCGCCAGCACCACCGTCATCGACTTCTACGTCCCCTTCAAGCAGCGAGCCTTCAAAGCCCGCATCCAACCCGAACCCGTCATCCTGAGCGAAGCACCTCGCGGCCTTTCGCGAGGTGCGCAGTCGAAGGACCCCGAAGGTACAAGCCCCGCCACAAACGTTCGACCGTTTCAGCCCCAGCTCTCCACGCCGGACCAGCAAGCCATCTCCCCCCGCCAGCAATCCCTCATCTCCCGCCTCTCCACCATTTTCTGGGCCATCATCCTCTTCGCCATCGCCATCTACTGCGTCCACACCGGAGGCAAAGGTCACGTAGTAGAAACCGGCCTAAGCATCGCCTCCGTAGCCTACGGCTGCTTGCTCGGCGTCTTCCTCCTCGGCACCCTCACAAAATACGCTACCCAAACCGGAGCCATCCTCGGCATGATCGCAGGCCTCGCCACCAACCTCTCTCTCTGGCAAGCGTCTCTCCCCAAACCCTTCCTTCCCATGCCGACACTCCCCCACATCGCCTTCACCTGGTACGTCCTTATCGGCTCCGCCATCACCTTCGCCGTCGGCACTCTCTTCAGCCTCACCCTCCCCCGCGAACGAGCCATGACAGCCGCCATCTTGCTCACCCTCGCGATCGGGTGCCCCATGATCACGCAAGCGCAAGCGAGCGTTATCGTGGGAAGTGTCCCTACCCCACCCCAAACCCCCACGTACGACTTCACCCCCATCGACACCCTCATCACCCAGGCCATCGCCGCCCACAAACTCCCCGGAGCCGTAGTCCTCATCGGCCACAACGGCACCATCGCCTACGAGCACGCCTACGGCAACCGCACTCTCGAACCCGGCGACTCGCAAATAGCCGAACCCATGACAGAAGACACCCTCTTCGACATGGCCTCCCTCACCAAGGTCCTCGTCACCACCACCGCCATCCTCCAGCTCTACGAACAAAACAAGCTCGATCTAGACACCCCCGCAGCACATTACCTCCCCGCCTTCGCCGACCCCACTTTGTTGTCATCCCGCAGCGCAGCGGACGGAGCTGCGTCTGGCCCCGCCACTACTCCTCAGGCTCTCACCTGGAAATCCCGAATCACCATCCGCCAACTCCTCACCCACTACTCCGGCCTCCCCGAAGACATCACCCTCACTGACCCCTGGGGTCTGGCCGCACCAGACAAACCCGAAGCCATCGGCCGCGCCCTCACCGCCATCCCCTACGGCCCCCCCGGCCAAACCTTCAAATACTCCGACATCAACTTCATCACCCTCGGCTACCTCGTCGAGCAGCTCTCTGGCGAACCTCTCGACCTCTACGCCCGCAACCACATCTTCAACCCCCTCGGCATGACCCACACCGCCTACCACCCCTTCGACAAAACCTGCGGCCCCGCCACCCGCCTCGGTTCCGCCGTCTACCCCGGCCCCCGCCCAATCGGTCGCATCCTCCAGACCGCACCCACCATTCGTCTCGGCGGCACATTCCAAAACCCCGACCCCAACCAGCCCGCCCCGTCCCCCCGCGAATCCTTTGCCTGCCCCGCCGGCACCTGGTCCCCCAACGCCCTCTTCGACGACACCGCACCCACAGCCCACGACGACCAGGGCACCCCCATAACCAACCCAGACTTCGACCACCTCCTCCGCGGCACCGTCCACGACCCCACCACCCGCCGCATGGGCGGTGTTGCCGGCCACGCCGGCGTCTTCTCCACAGCCCAAGACTCCGCCAAATTTTGCCAGGCCCTTCTCGACAAACTCCTCCGCAACACCGGCCCTTTCCCCCTGAGACAATCCACCCTTCAACTAGTCACAAGCCCCCAGGCCCCCGCGACAGCCGTCACCACCGCCACCATCTTCACCCCCGAAGGCCAAACCACCACCGGCGTAGCCCAGCGCGGCCTTGGCTGGGACCTCAACTCACCCTTCTCCCGCCCCCGCGGCACCGTTTTTCCCATCGCTACGCGCAAAACCCAAGGCTCCTTCGGCCACACCGGCTTCACCGGCACCTCCCTCTGGCTCGACCCCACCTCCAACACCTACGTCATCCTCCTCGCCAACTCCATCCACATCAAAGGCGCCGCCAGCATCTCCCCCCTCCGCGGCCAGCTCGCCACCGCCGCCGCCAAGGCCCTCCACCTCGACACCATCGCTGAACTCAAAAGCGGTTATCCAGCCTTTCTCGGCCAGGGAGGTGTTTTTCCCTCCGTACATCCCGTCATCCTGAGCGAAGGGCGCAGCCCGCAGTCGAAGGACCCCGACGAAGCCAGCCCAACCCAAACCGTCTCACCCTTCCAGCCTCAAACCTCGACCTTGTACACCCCACCCTTCGAACCGAAAAACCCCTGTGCCCCCCCCATCATCTGCGACTCCTTCGGCGCACCCCCAGGCATCCACCCCGCCTCCTTCAGCCCGCTCCCCCCGCCCCAAACCCTCACCGGCATAGACGTCCTGGAAGCCACCAACTTCGCCCCCCTGACCCCTTACCACCACATAGCCCTCCTCACCAACAACGCCTCTCGCGACGCCCACGGCACCCGCACCATCGACATCCTCGCCCAGGCCCCCAACCTCCACCTCACCACCCTCTTCACCCCCGAGCACGGCCTCGCCGCCCACCAGGACGCAGAGCACCTCACCGCCGAAACCGACCCCGCCACCCACCTGCCCGTCATCAGCCTCTACGGAGCCCACCCCGCCGACCGCCACCCCAAGCAATCCGACCTCAAACAACTCGACGCCATCGTCATCGATCTCCAGGACGCCGGCGTCCGCTTCTGGACCTACGAAACCGTCCTCGGCTACATGCTCGAAGCCTGTTCCAAGGCCCATATCCCGGTGTTTGTTTTAGACCGGCCCAACCCCATCTCCGGCACTACCCCCCAAGGCCCCACCTCAGACCTAGGCCTCGAATCCTACACCAACTTCACCCCCCTCCCCGTCCGCCACGGCCTGACCTTCGGCGAACTAGCCCGCTACTTCAACGCCACCGCCACCGAAGTCCAGCTCAAGCCCGAAATCCTCAACGCAAACCCCCTGGACATCGGCCCACCCGTCGTCGAAATCACACCCCCCGCCACCCACCCCGGCCTCCACGCCAACCTCACCGTCATCCCCATGCAGCATTGGCGCCGCACAAACTATTACGCCGCCACCGGCCTCCCCTGGATCCCCCCTAGCCCCAACCTCCGCACTCTCGCCGCCACCATCCTGTACCCCGCCGTAGGCCTCACCGAGCAAACCAACATCTCCGTCGGCCGAGGCACCCCCACCCCCTTTGAAAACCTCGGAGCCCCTTGGATCGACGCCCCCACCCTCGCCACCTACCTCACCAATCGCCAAATCCCCGGCATCCTCATTACCCCCACCACCCTCACCATTGCCGAAACCCCCGAGCACTACCCCAGCCACGGCCAGACCATCCCCGGCCTCCACTTCGAAGTCACCAACCCCACCCTCTTCGACTCCCCCGAGTTTGGCATCGAGCTCCTCGCCGCCCTCGACACCCTCTACCCCAAACAATTCCACCTCGACCAGGCCCACACCCTCCTCGCCAACGCCCAAACCCTCACCGCCCTCCACCACCACACCGACCCCCGCGACATAGCCGCCACCTGGCTCCCCGCCCTCAACCAATTCCGCGAAGCCACCAAACCCTATCTCCTCTATTGAACCCGTACCCACCCCAACACCCCCACCCCAGAATCTTCACCGCCCCGTAACCACCCTGTCGCAAAATAGACCATGCCCCGCATCAATTTCCAGCAGCAACTCGTAGCCCTCAAAGACAAGCTCCTCGCCATGGCCGCCCTTTCCCAGCAGGCCCTTGAGTTTTCCGTCGAAGCCTACCTCACCCACGACCTCTCCCTCTCCCAGCACGTCCGCGACATCGAAAAAGCCATCAACGCCGCTGAAACCTCCGTAGACGAGATGGCCTACGACCTCCTCGCCAAAGAGCAGCCCATGGCCATCGACCTCCGCTTCATCCTCTCCGTCATCAAAATCAACGGCGACCTCGAACGCATCGGCGACCAGGCCACCAACATCGCCGCCCGCGCCTCCGAGACCGCCGCAAACCCTGAAACCACCACCCACCCAGCCGACATCAAGCTCATGGGCGCCAAGGTCGGCATCATGATCCGCCGCGCCATCCAGGCCCTCCTGGAGGGCGACTCCGAGCTAGCCCAGACCGTCCTCGCCCTCGACGAGGAAATCGACGGAATGAACCGCACCATCCAGCGCGACCTAATCCACTCCATGCAGCTCCACCCGGATGCCGCCCAGCAGTCCCTCAACGCCATCATCATCAGCCGCAACCTCGAGCGCGCCGGAGACCACGCCACCAACATCGCAGAAGACGTCATCTTCTGGGTCCGCGGCAACGACGTCCGCCACAAGTTCTCCGTCCTCCAGGAACCCACCAACGAAGACAAACACCTCCCCACCCTCAACTAGCCGCAAACCGCATGCAGTTCGGTGGAAGCGTGGGGCTTCAGCCCCACGAAAGGGTACCGGTGATAGGTGGGGCTTTAGCCCCGGGCCCTCGCTGAAGGTACGAACCCAGACTCGCCCTAGTCCGCCAGCCCCCGCTGCTTCAACATAGGCCCAATCTTCGGCTCCCCACCCAGCCACCTGTCATACATAGCCCCCAGTTCCTCCGTATTCCCCCGCGACAACACCATAGTCCTGAACCGATCCCCATTCGCCCGCGTCAGCCCACCATGATCCACAAACCACTGGTAAGCCGCATCGTCCAGCATTTCGCTCCACAAGTAAGCGTAGTACCCACCCGCATAGCCGCCCGCAAAAATATGCGAAAAGTAAGTCGACCGATACCGCGGCGGCACAGCATCAACCACCAAATTCTTCTTAGCCAAAGCAGCCTTCTCAAAAGCATCCGGCTCCTGCAAAGGAGCATCCGCGCTAAGAGTATGCCACTGCATATCCAGCTCCGCCGCCGCCAGTAACTCCGTCAAAGCATAGCCCTGATTAAAAGTAGCCGCCTTCTTCAACTTCGCCGCCAACTCCTCAGGCATCGCCGCCCCGGTCTTGTAGTGCTTTGCATAGTGCGCAAACACCAGCGGATCCATAGCCCAGTGCTCATTGAACTGCGAAGGAAACTCCACAAAATCCCGCGGCACACTCGTACCACTCAAGCCCGGATATTCCGCATTGGCAAACATCCCATGCAGCGCATGACCGAACTCATGAAACATAGTCGTCACATCGCTGAAAGTAATAAGTCCCGGCTGCCCATCCGCCGGCTTGGTAAAGTTAGCCACGTTGTAAACCACCGGCGAAGTACCCTTCAATTTACTTTGCCGCACAAAGCTACTCATCCACGCACCACCCCGCTTGTTATCGCGCTTCCAGTAGTCGCAATAAAATAAAGCCAGGTGCGACCCATCCGCATTGAACACTTCAAACACCCTGACATCCGGCGCATAAACCGGAACGTCATGCCGCTCCTTGAAAGTAATTCCGTATAACTGGGTAGCCGCAAAAAATACTCCATTCTGCAGCACGTTATTGATCTCAAAGTAAGGCCGAACCTGCGTCTCATCCAGGTCGTACTTGGCCTTCCTCACCTGCTCGGCATAAAACTCCCAGTCCGCCGCACTTACTTCAAACCCACCCTTCTGCACATCGATCACTCCCTGAATATCCGCCCGCTCCCTCCCCGCCCTTGCCGTAGCTGCCGGCACCAGCGCATCCATAAAGTGGATCGCCGCCTCCGGCGTCTTCGCCATCTGGTCCTGCAGCTTCCACGCCGCATAGCTCGGATACCCTAGCAGCGCACCCTTCGCCGCCCTCACCTGCGCCAACCGCGCAATCGTAGCCCGCGTATCGTTATCCCCACCCTTCTCCGCCCGCGTCCAGCTATCGTCGAACACCGCCTGCCGCGTCGTCCTCATGCTCAACTGCGCCAGCACCGGCTGCTGCGTCGTATTCTGCAGCGGCAGCACATACCCCTCGCTCCCCCTGGCCTTTGCCGCCGCGCCCGCCGCCGCGATCTGCGCCTCACTCATCCCCGCCAGCTCGCCCTTGTCCTTGGCTACATACCCACCCGCCTTGGTAGCCGCCAGCAGCTTCCGCGCAAACGCATTGCTCAGCGTCGACTCCTGTTCATTCAACGCTTTCAGCTTCGCCTTATCCGCCGCATTCAAGTTCGCACCCGCATGCACAAACTCCTCATACGTCACCTCCACCAGCCGGAGGTCTTCGCCCTTCAACGACGCCCGCTTCTCATAAACCGTCTTCACCCGCGCAAACAGCTTTCCATCCAGATAAATCGCATCGTTGTGCGCAGCCAGCTGCGGCGCCATCGTCTCCTGGATCTTCTCAATCGTCGGGTTCGTATAAGCCCCCGCCAGCGCACTCATCGCGCTACTCGTCCGGTTCAGCAGCTCGCCGCTTTTCTCGAGCGCCACCACCGTATTTTCAAACGTAGCCGGTGCCGCATCATCCGCAATCGCCCGCACCTCCCGCATCTGCTCTGCCATCCCCGCATGCAATGCCGGCTCATAATCCGCATCATGAATCTTGTCGAAAGCCGGCGCCCCAAACGGCAACGTGCTCGCCTTATAGAAGGGGTTACCTGCTCCAAATTCCTGTGCCCCTGCCGCCGCCATCATCGATCCCACTACCAGCACTCCCGCCATCCGTAGAACTCCCATCCAAAAAGTATATCCCCGTGCTACTAACAATTTAGTTGACAACTCGTCTCACTCTCGTCTATCAATCAACTAACGCTATAGTAGTGAGGAGCATCCCTTGAAAGCTACCACTCTCACCCCGCTCGAGCTTGAAATCATGCACATCCTCTGGGACCACGGCCCCTCCACCGTAGCCGAGGTCCAGCCGCACCTCGCCGGCGGCCAGGCCTACACCACCGTCATGACCATGCTCGGCGTCCTGTTCAAAAAGGGTAAGGTCAAGCGCACCCAGACCGGCCGCGCCTTCCGTTACCGGGCCGCCGTCTCCCGTGAGCGAGCCACCGGCACCGCCGTCCAGGACCTCCTCCACCGCGTCTTCGGCGGCTCCGCCGACGCCCTGGTCATGTCTCTCGTCGACACCAAAGGCATCACCGCCGCCGACCTCGACCGCCTCTCCAAGCTGGTAGCCGCCTCCGAGAGCGCCAAAGCAAAGGAGCCCAAATGATCGAGTCCCACATCCTCGAATACCTCCTCAATTCCCTTTGGCAGGTCCCCGTCCTCGCCCTCGCCACCGCCCTCACCATCACGCTCATCCAGCCCGGCCAGCGCACCCGCTACAGCCTCTGGACCCTCACCCTCCTCGCCGCCATCGCCCTCCCCTTCCACAGCAAAGCCGAGCCCTACACCCCGCCCGTCCACACCATCACACCCGTGCCAGTCGCCCTGCACGTCGTCGCCGCACTCTACGCCCTCACCATCGTCCTATCCCTTACCCGCCTCTACTTCGCCACCCGCCGCACCCGCGCACTCCTCGCTCGGTCCACCCCCCGCGTCCTCACCGCAGCCGAACGTACCATCCTCGCCACCCTCACCCCCAACCCACCCGAAATCCGCACGACCCCAAACAGCCCCATGCTCCTCGGCCTCCGCAGCCCCGTCATCCTCATCCCGCCTCACCTGACCGAGCTCCAGTTCACCGCCATCCTGGCCCATGAGCTCGCCCACCTCCGCCGCCGCGACCTCCTCAGCAACTTCATCCTCCGCCTCGCCGCCGCCCCCATCGCCTATCATCCCGCCACCGCCTTCCTTCATCGCCGCATCCGCCACGCCCGCGAGCTGCTCTGCGACCAGGCCGCCGCCCGCGCCCTCCCCACCCCCGCCCTCTACGCCCAGACGCTCCTCGACCTCTCCCGCACATACATCCCGGCCGCTCCCCAAACCGCCGCCGGCTTCTTCAACCCCCAACCCACCCTGGAGGATCGCGTCATGCATCTCATCACCCCGCCCCCCACCCGCATCCAGCGCCTTACCCGCCTCACCACTGCCGCGGCACTCTTCACCGCCTCCACCTTCGCCGCCACCTCCTTCCACCTCATCCCCGCGGCCCACGCCCAGCAGACAGTCACGCCGCCCGCCCCGACCCAGACCTTCGCCGACCCAGCCCCTCCCGCCGCCGCACCTACACCGCAGCCACCCGCGGCCCAGGCCGCTCCTAAAGTCCAGATCATCTCCCCCGCCACCGCCGACACCCCCATGCTCATCGCCATCCCCGCAACTGCCGCCGCCCGCAAAGCATTCTTCCACCTCGACATCAACCCCGACGGCTCCAACCCCGTAATCACCGACCTCTCCCCATCCCAGCTCGACCAAGCCACCGCCAAGCTCCTCGCCGACGCCCAGAGCGCCCTAGACCAGACCAAAAACCTCAACACGCAGGACCTCCAAAATCAGGTCGATCGACTCACCAAAACCCTCAACTCCCAGGACTTCAAAGACCAGATCCAGCTCCTCGACAAAAACGGCAAACCCATCTCCCTCGACAGCCCTGAATTCAAAAAGCAGATCAAAGACCTCACCCGCCAGTCCAAAGCCCTCAACAAAGACTCTCTCAAGCTCCAGACCGACGCCATGAAGCTCCAGTTCCGCCAGCTAGACACCACCGCCAGCCGCCTTGCGATGCAGGAGCTAACCGCCCATCTCAAAGACCTCAAGGTTCAGGGCCTCGCCCAAGCGCCCCTGGACCCAGCCTTCTCCGCCAACCTGCAAAAGCAACTGCACGACCAAATCAAGCTCCAGACGGATCTCGCCCTCAATAATCCCCAAGTCCAGGCCCAAATCGCAGAAGCCAAACGCCTCACCCTTACCGCCCGCGCCGACCGCGCCAAACAGCTTGACGAAGCCGCCGCCAGCATCGCACAAGCCCGCAAATCCATCACCGACCCCACCGCCCAGAAGCAGCTCGATCAAGCCCAGGCCGCCATCGACCGCGCCCGCAAACCCATTCTCCTCGCTGATCCTAAGATTGACCCCATGAACGCCCCCGCCAACCCCAAGCCTTGACGCCTCACCCCCCGCCCCTTACCCTTATCGTATGACCTGTACCCCCAGCCCGCGCACCTGTTGTCCCTGTCTCGCGCGCTGATTCTGGTCCAACCCTTCTGAGACCAAACCAGCCGCCCACACACCCGTGGGCGGCTTTCTTCTTGCTACTTCCAAGGAACCAAATCATGGCCGAATCCGAAGCCCTCCACGTAACCCCCGCCCCCAAGGAAACCAAGGCCCAGAAGTCCGAGCGCCTCAAGCTGGCCAAAAATCCCTGGGATGCTTGGGATGAAGTCCGCGAGTACGCCCGCCAGGGCCGCGACCACGTCGACGCCGCCTGGACCGGCCTCTACTTCAAATGGTGGGGCATCTACACCCAGGGCGATGGCCTCGGCGTCACCGGCGGCACCGCCGGCGAAGGCAAAGCCACCGAGTACTTCATGATGCGCATCGGCCTCCCCAACGGCATCCTCACCGCCCATCAGCTCCGCGTCATCGCCGCCATCACCCGCAAACACGCCCGCAACCTCGCCGACATCACCACCCGCCAGAACATCCAGCTTCACTGGCTCACCATCCAGTCCCTCGTTGAAATCACCGACCAGCTCACCGAAATCGGCCTCTCCCCCAAGGGCGCCTGCGGCGACGTCGTCCGCAACGTCACCGGCTGCCCCCTCGCCGGCCTCGACCACGAAGAGCTCCTCGACGCCAGCCCCCTCGCTCTCGAAATCGCCCATCACCTCACCGCCAACCCCGCCTTCTACAACCTCCCTCGCAAGTTCAAAATCTGCGTCACCGGCTGCCCCCTCTGGTGCTCCTACCCTGAAATCAACGACCTCGCCCTCACCGCCGTCAAGAACCCCGAAGGCGAAATCGGCTACACCCTCCGCGTAGGCGGCGGCCTCTCCACCGAGCCTCACATGGCCGTCCGCATCCCCGCCTTCATCCAGCAATCGCAAGCCCTCCAGGTCGTAGAAACCGTCTGCGAAATCTTCCGCGAGCAGCAGGAACTCCGCGAAAACCGCACCCGCGCCCGCATCAAGTACCTATTCATGCGCCACGGCTGGACAGCCCAGTCCATGCTCGAAGCCATCGAGCAAAAGCTGGGCTACAAGCTTGAGCAAGATCCTCTCATCGCCACAAATCCGGGTGCCCCAGGTCTCGATTCTGAGACCTGGGATTCTTCTACAGCAGCCGCCTCCCCCCGCCAACCCGTCCCTGAAAACGTCCCCGCCGACATCTACCGCGACCACGTAGGCGTGACCCCCCAGCGCCAGCCCGGCCTCTCCGCCGTCGGCGCCTCCGTCCTCCGCGGCCGTCTCTCCGGCGACCAGCTCGAACAACTAGCCAACCTCGCAGACCAGCATGGCGACGGCAGCCTCCGCACAACCATCATGCAGAACATCGTCCTCGTCAACATCCGCAACCAGGCCGTCCCCGCCCTCATCCAGGCCCTCAAAGCCATCGACATTGAAGTCCACGTCTCCCCCTTCTGGCGCGGCGCCATCGCCTGCACCGGCACCGAGTTCTGCAAGCTCGCCATCGCCGAAACCAAATCCTTCGCCCGCTGGCTCGTCGAAGAAATGGAAGGCCGTCTCCCCGGCTTCGACCAGCAGATCAAGCTCCACGTCACCGGCTGCACCAACTCCTGCGGCCAGCACTGGATCGCCGACATCGGCCTCGAAGGCAAAAAACTAAAAGTCGACGGCATCCTCAAAGACGCCTTTTACTTCTGCGTCGGCGGTTCCGTAGGCAAGTACGCCGGCCCCGCCCGCCCCCTCGGCTACCGCGCCACTGCAGAGGACACCCCCGCCGCCATCGAGCGCCTCCTCAAAGGCTACCTCGCCGCCCGCACCCCAGACGAAGACCTCCGCGCCTACTTCGCCCGCACCTCCGACGAAGACCTCCGCACCCAGCTCAACGGCGCCCCCACCCAACCCGTCACCCGCGACGAAGCCCCCGCCGGCGGCCGCCACGCGGTAGACGCATAATACAGACACTAGATCCCCACTCGATCCCTAAACCTCTGCCGCCACCCCGCTCGGGTAGCGGCATTTTTCCTTCACACCTACGCAAATTTATCCACGATTCATCCAGAGAAAGGTATATTCAAAGTCAACACCAGAAATCAGAAGACGCCTGTCCTGAACCTTGGCAGTCATGCTACGCAATGTCCCACAGGAGGCACGATGTCGCTTCGCGCTTTGCCCGCCACCCGCTTCACCGCATTTGCTGATGCTTTGCCAATAGCACCCATGCCCAACCCACCTTCTGCCCAGCGAAGGCAATAGCCCTCGCTCCCCGTCCGCGCCAGCATCCCCCGCCAACCCGTTCTTGTTCCTTCCACGCATGTCTTTGGAGTCCTTCATGAAGTTCCTGCGACACGCTCTCTGCCTCCTCTCGGCCCTCTTCGTCCTTGCCACCACCGCCGCCTCAGCCCAGGTCAATCACCTCGTCATCTCCCAGGTTTACGGAGGCGGCGGTAACGCCAACGCGACGTATCACAACGACTTCATCGAAGTCTTCAATCCCAGCACGGGTCCCATCTCGGTCGCCGGATACACCATCCAGTACGCCAGCAACGCGTCCATCACCTTCGCCGTCGCCGCCACCCTCGGCGGCACCTCATCCGTTGTCACCGTCCTCAACCCCGGCCAGTATTACCTCATCAATCTCGCCTCCGGCGGCACCCCCGGCGCCACCAACCCCACCAGCGACACCGGCACCACCGGCACCACCAACATAAGCGCCACCCAGGGCAAGATCGCCCTCGTCAACGGAGCCGCGCCCATCACCTCCTGCACCGCCGCCTCCATCACGGACCTCGTCCTCTTCGGCACCAACACCGGCGCAGGATGCCCCACCACCACCAACGCGCCCACCCCGTCGGCCATCCTCAGTGACACCCGCACCAATCTCTGCACCTACACCGGTGTCGCCTCCACTGACTTCGCCACCCAGACCCCTGTCCCGCACAATTCCACCACCACCATCACCGCCTGCGGAGCCACGAACACCAACCCCGCCGCCTCCATCGCGCTCAGCACCTATCCCAGCCCCACCAATGTCGGCATCGCGCACAGCTTCACCGTCACCGCTAAGGACTCCAGCGGCAACACCGCCACCAGCTACACCGGAACCATCTCCTTCACCAGCACCGACGCCGCGGCCAGTTTGCCTGCCAGCTACACCTTCACCGCTGCCGACTCCGGCATCCACACCTTCTCCGCCGCCTTCAACACCACCGGCACCCAGTCCCTCACCGTCAAGGACATCACCAATAACTTCACCGCTACTCAGGCCGGCATCCTCGTCAACGCCACCCTCTGGATCGTCAACAACGACACCACCGTCTCCCAACTCGGTCAGGGCGGCAACGTCCTCACCACCGCCGGCACCGCAGCAGCCGTCGCCACCCTCGGCGGCATCGCCGTCGATAACGCAGGCTATGCCTACGCCGTCACCAATTCCGTCTCCAACGTCACCCAGTACAGCCCCACCACCGGCGCGCTCCTCTACACTTCCACCTCCGGCGGCATCAACCTCCCCACCGCCATCACGGTTGACGGCCTCGGCTACCTCTGGATCGCCAACGCCAACAACTCCATTTCCCGCCTCGCCACCTCCGCCTCTGCCGCACCCCTCGCCGTCTCGCCCGCCACCGGCTACACCGGCGGCGGCGTCCTCGCCACCCCCTCCGCCATCGTGGTCGATACCACCGGCTCGGTCTGGGTCGCCAACTCCACCAGCGGCACCGTCACCCGCTTCTTTGGTGCCGCCGCCCCCGTCCCCACACCACTTGTAACCGCCATCACCAACGGCACCCAGGGGACTCGCCCATGAAGAACCTCAACCCCTCTTCGTCCAGCGTCGTCAACTCAAACCCGCACGCCCGAGTTCCCCAAAGGATTGCCAGCATGATCACCAACCGTTTCCTCTTCACCCTCTCCGCCGCCGCCCTCGCCCTCCTCCTTACCGGTTGCGGTGCCGGCAACTTCCACGCCCCCACCTCCGTCACCCCCGCTCCCAACCCGTTCAACGCCCACGGCATCAAGGGCAAGGTCATGGGCGGGCAACAACCCATCGCCGGCGCCACCATCCAGATTTACGCCGCCGCGGCCACCGGCTACGGCGTCAGCGCACCCACCGTCGGCGCCTCCACCACCACCGGCGCGGACGGCTCTTTCGATACCGGAACCATCACCTGCACCACCGGCACCTACCTCTACATCACCTCCGTAGGCGGCAATCCCGGCGCCGGCACCAACCCCAACGCCCAGCTCTTCGCCGCCCTCGGCCTCTGCGATAACGTCAACTCGCTCACCAACGCCGTCATCAATGAAGTCTCAACCGTCGGTTCAGCCTACGCCCTCGGCGCCTTCATGGTCGGCCCAACCACCCTCAGCACCAGCACCGGCAACATCAAGGGACTCGGCCTCGCCTTCGCGGACGCCACCCAGCTCTTCAACCTCGCCACCGGTCTGCCCGCCAACACCACCCTCCCCGCCGGCGCAACCCTCCCAGTCGCCGAAATCAACACCCTCGCCAACGCCATGGCCTCCTGCGTCAATACCACCGGCGGCTCTGCCGGCGATGGCACCACCGCCTGCGGTACCTTCTTCACCGCCACCACTACGCCCGCCGGTGCTAAGCCCACTGACACCCTCACCGCCGTCCTCAACATCGTCCACTATCCTGCCGCCGTAGGCATCGCCGCCATTTACACCGCGGGCAACGGCTCCTCCCCCTTCCAGCCCGCTCTAAGCGCCCAGCCCAACGACTTCACCCTTGCCGTCAACTATGCCCCCACCGGCATGTCCAAGCCCTCCGGCATCGCCTTTGACAGCACCGGCAACGCCTACGTCTCAGACAAGTCCGGCAGCATCTTCAAGCTCGCCCATAGCGGCGCCCTCACCGCCACCCAGACCCCCACCGCCTCCTCTGCCTTCTCCTCCGTAGCAGTCGAGTCGCTGGACGGCGTCTTCGCCACCAACCCTCTCTCTGCCAGCTCCACCGTCCGCCACTATAAGTCGGATTTCGCCACCACCTACAACCAGCTGCTCCCCTACCAGGGCCCGTCCGACGTAGCCATCGACCAGAATGGCCTTGTCTGGATCACCTACGCCACCGACTCCGCCCTCACCCAGAGCGACGCCTCCGTCACCACCTTCAACAAGTACACCGGCGCCGGCATCGTCTACCCCCTCGGCATAGCCATCAGCAACAAATAATCCACCCATCCAACAAAAGTTTGGGGTGCCCCAGGCCACACAGTCTCATCGTGTGACCTGGGGTTTCTCATTCCAATCCCCAACACATCTGGTGCCCCATCTCACGCGGGCCGTATCGCGTGAGGTGGTGTTACTACCTAACCCAACGTAGACCACAGAGGGGGTACCCCGGCGCGATACAGACTCAACGGTTGACCTGGAGTTGTTCACCACCCAAATCATTGGAAACCCCACCTCAACCGGTCACCCATTGAGGTGGGGTTTCTCGCCGTCGAACTTTATACTGGATACGAAGCTAAGAATTCACTATTCGTGACAATGACCAAACCCCATTTGCCTCACTCATAAAATAAAGTGCCCTGTTTCACCATACGATTTCACCCTTAACCCCTTTCCTTTGAAGATTTTGCCCCAAACACCGGGGGGAGGGGGGTACCCTCCCCCCACCAGGCCAAGGACACCCAATGCCCCTCTTCCCCATCTACCTCAAGCTCACCGCCCGCCCCTGCCTCGTCATCGGTGCCGGCAACCTCGCCGAGTCCAAAATCCAGTCCCTCCGCGAGTCCGAAGCCGCCGTCACCGTCATCGCCCCCTGGGCCTCCCCCGCCATCACAGCCCTCGCCGCAACCGGTGAAATCATCTGGCACCAGCGCGAATACCTCCCCGGCGACGTAGCCCAAAACACCTTCCTGGTAGTCACCGCCACCGACGTCCCCGCAGTCAACCGCGCCGTCTACCTTGAAGCCACCTCTAAATCCATCCTCTGCAATGCAGTAGACGACCCACCCTACTGCGACTTCTACTTCCCGTCCATCGTCCGCCGCGGCGACCTCCAGATCGCCATCTCCACCGCCGGCGACTCCCCCGCCCTCGCCCAGCGTCTCCGCAAGGAGCTCAACGAGGCCCTCCCTCTCGACACCGGTGCCTGGCTCGCCGAGCTAGGCAATCTCCGCCGTGAAGTCCTCCAGCTCGAGCCCCTCAACGAGCAGCGCAAGCAGCTCCTCCACACCCTCGCTACCCGAGAGGTCTGCGGCTTCGACGCCTGCCCCTCCCGCGCCTACGCCCGCGCCCACGCCCTCACCAACCCCAAACCCACTCATGACTAACCACCCCACGCAAGCCGAACCCGGTACCGTCTACCTCTGCGGTGCCGGTCCCGGCGACCCCGAGCTCCTCACCCTCCGCGCCCTCCGCCTCCTCCAGACCGCCGACGTCATCCTCCCCGACGACCTCGTCTCCCCGGAAATCCTCGACCTCGCCAGCCCCGCCGCTCTCATCATCCCCGTCGGCAAGCGTTGCGGCCAGCCTCGCATCACCCAGGCCGGCATCCACGCCCTCATGCTCCAGCACGCCCACCGCGGCGCCTCCGTCCTCCGCCTCAAATCCGGCGACCCCCTCGTCTTTGGCCGCGCCAATGAAGAAATCGAAGCCCTCCGCGCCGCCCGCATCCCCTTCCAGATCATCCCCGGCATCACCGCCGCCTTCGCCGTCGCCGCCTCCCTCCAGACGCCTCTCACCGACCGCAACTCCGCCTCCAAGCTCATCCTCGCCACCGCCCACCACGCCGCGGACAAGACCCACGCCGTAGCCTGGGAAGGCGCCTTCCCCCCCGAATCCACCCTCGTCCTCTACATGCCCGGTCGCGACTTCACCGCCCTCGCCGCCTCCCTCATCGCCGCCGGCATCGCCCCGGACACCCCCATCGCCGCCGTCAGCCGCGCCTCCACCCCCCAACAGCACGTCACCTCCGCCACCGTAGCCACCCTCCCCCAGACCCAACCCGGCCCCGCCCCCCTGCTCCTCCTCATCGGCCGAGCCATCCAGCTCCCACCTACCGGTACCGCGCCGCCGCCGTCTTCATAGCCCTAAAAATTTGTTCAAACGACTCCACCGCAAACAGCACCGGCTGCATGTTGCCTGTATCCACCGCCTGGTCCAGCACCCCATCCAGCGTGAAATCCCGCACCTCGCACCCACCGTTCAGCACCCGCGTGCATTCCCCATGTGAGCTGATCAACCCGCTCCCATAAACCTTGATCTCACCCTTTTCGCGAATCAACCCGAACTCCACCGTGTACCAGAACAGACGTCCCAGCCGTTCCAACGCCTCTGGGCGCTCGATCACCGCCGCACAAACCCTGCCATACTCCTGCAAAAACTCCGCAAACACCGGATGTGCGTGCATCGGCACATGCCCAAAAACATCGTGAAAAATGTCCGGCTCCGGCGTGTAATCCATGCTTTCCCGCGAGCGCAACCACGTCGTCGTGGGAAACATCCGCTCGGAAAGCATCTCGAAAAACGCATCTGCCGGCAGAAATCCACTCACCGCACTGGAAGACCAACCCGTCCGCGGCGCCAACCGGGCGCTTACTGCCTTCAGATCCGGCAGCGCGTCCTGCCTCAACCCGATCTGCCCATATCCATCCAGATACTCGGCACAAGCATGCGCCTCCAGCTGCGGCATACGCCTGGATACCAGCTCAGACCACACCGCATGCTGCTCCGCCGTATAGGCGCCCCAGTCCTGCTGCACCAGAAAACGTCCGGCAAACTGTAACTCCCGCTCCCGCGAATCCGCTAACTCCAGCACTTCAGAACCCATACATCCCTCGCAGATAAAGCATATACCTTCGCAAACTTCCGAAGCCCAATTGGATGTCTCCACATCCAATCTCCGTTACTTACACAATCGGCATAAACTATTCACATCACGAAAGAGGTTTAATCTTGACCATCCTCGCAAGACTCGCCACCGCCGCCCTCGTAACCACAGCCCTCCTCACAACCGCCGCTCACGCCCAGGTCTCCACTTGGAAAATAGATTCCGCGCACTCCGGCGTCGAGTTTCAGGTCCGCCACCTCGGCGTTTCCAACGTCCGCGGCAGCTTCAGCAAGATCGAAGGCACCATCCAGCTCGATGAAAAAGACATCACCAAGTCAGCCGTAGAAGCCATCATCGACGCCAACACCGTCAATACCAACGAGCCCAAGCGCGACGAGCACCTCAAAACCCCCGAGTTCTTCAACGTAGCCAAGTTCCCGACACTTACCTTCAAGTCCACCTCGCTCACCAGGTCGACAGGTAAGCTCCAGCTCATCGGCGACCTCACCCTCGCTGGCGTCACCAAGCCCGTCACTCTGGATCTCGACGGCCCCGCCGCCCCTCAGAAGGGCATGGGAGGCAAGATCGTCAGCGGCTTCTCCGCTACCGGCCTCATCCACCGCAAAGACTTCGATTTCGGTGCCAAGTACGGATCGCCCATGCTCGGAGATGATGTCAAATTCACCATTGACATCGAAATGGATAAGCAGTAGCCAACAAAAGGGCCCCCTCAGGGGCCTTTTTACGCCTTGCCTCTCACTCCATCCAGCACGGCAGTCTCATCGCCATCCTGGTTATATTTCTTGAGCAACTGATGATGAAGGCAATACAGCGCCAACTCCAGCCGATCCGAAACTCCCAGCTTGTCATACACCTTCCTCAAATAGTTTTTGATCACCTGCTCGGTCGTCCCCACCTGGTACGCAATCTCTTTATTCCGCATGCCTCGCGTAATACAGCTGATAATCGCCAGTTCCTTCTTCGACAATTTGGGCTGCGTCTTCGGATTCGTAAGGTTTGTCGCCTGCGACCGATAAGCATCGATCACCCAACTAATCGACTGGTTATCGATCCACGTCTCGCCATCCGCAATCTTCCGCACACACTTGATCAGCAAGTCCGGCGAAATCGACCGCGGCACCACCCCACGCACCCCGCGCCGATACAATTCCACTGTGTTCGATTCGTCGCTTTCCGTCACCTGCACAATCAGTTTTGCTTCCGGAGCCCGACGTACCAGTTCCGGTATTGCGTCGATCGTTCCTGAAATCAATTGCCCTTCCAGCACCACCACATCGGTCGGAAAACGCTGCAACGCCGCGAACAGATGAGCCAGCGTCTCCGCCTGGGCCACGACCCGGATATCGTCCTCCAGCGCAAAAACTTTCCGCATCCCAACGCGATAAATCGCCTGCGAATCTGCAAGAACAATGCGTATCGCTGCACCGCTCCCGGATTCTTCGTAAGACTCGTCTTCACTATCGTTCTCAGCCGCAGTCATGCACTCAAACCCTCAAGGAATAATCGTCGATAATCGCAGCCGCCTGCTGCATCGCACCCTTCTGTTCGTGTCGTACCACCCGTCCTACACATTGAATCAATACATCCTGCTCCGCACCCATCACCGCGGCCGGCATCTTGATCGTGAAACGAATCACACGGCCCATTCCGGGCAGATGTCTACCATTGAACAATATCCCGTTCGCCGAAATGTTCTCCGTCATCGCCTCAATCGTCTCCGACTCCGTCACGATCACCAGCGGCAATACCATCGGGAACCGCACCGCAGTTCGCACCTGGTCTGCTCCGGCATCCTCATTCGCCGATAAATTGAACATTGGCAACATGTTAGTACACTTTCTACTTCGTCCGTGAGTGTACTCCAGCCAAAGCAATGTTCAGCAACTACCTGCCTGGAGAACGGTTACTACCGTCACTTGGATTTACCCCCCGGGAGACAAAGCAGCCGATCCCCCAACCCATTTCTGATTCCGGTTATGATCCACTCCCATCATCAATCCGCGGCCCAGCCGCACCAGGCTCATCACCGGCCGCATCTCCGCCGCACTCTCGGGCCACAGATACATCACGCGGATCTCCGCCTGCGTCAACCCGTAAGGCGTCTCGATCAGCGGCTCAAACCGCACTCGTTCCTGCAGCAGATAATTCCGCCGATCCTCCACCGCAATCGCCGCCAGGTCCGCATCCGTTGGCTCAAACTGAATCCCCTTCCCCGCAAACGAGTAAAGCGGCTTCAGCAACAGCTTGCTCCTGTCCTCCGGCAACCCTCGCCGATCGCCCGCATACCAGTCATCCAGAAACACTCCCGTCGGCACAGACTCGTGCTCCAGATAAGGCAGGCTGAACTTGCTCACCCTGAAATACCAGTTCGGATGCCCCGCCCACTCCACCGCCAGCTCATCCCGATAATCGAAGCTCGGCACGATCCCCTTCCGCTCCACCTCATCCACAATCGCCCGGTTATAAATCCGCTCGATCGGCACCCATCGCGCATCCCGCTCATAATACAGTCTGTTTCCTTCCTTGCGCAGCTTGGCGATATCCACCGTCCGCACCCCCAGCCGCTCCGCATACACCTTGAAGTCCGGCAGCGTCTTCTGCCCATCCGGCTCCACCTCCATCAGCACCACGTTCTCCGCCGCATGATCCCCCACAATCGTCTCCCGCAGCAATCCCCAATACTGTGCGGAACTCAAACCAAATCGCCATTCCAACCTCTCATCCAACCCATAAGTCCGCACATACTCTTCACAAAGCACATCCTGATACCCAAAGATCGAAGGAAACGCTTGCAATTCCACCAGCTTTGGCCGCAGCAACCCCTCCGAATCCCGCACCAGCCCAAAATCCACCGTCATAAAATTCGGCTTCGGATTATCATTAGGCACCCGATACGCCTCAGGAATCGCCCCCTCCGAAACCCGCATATAATCTGCATTATCGATCAACTGATGCGTCAGCACCCGCCCAATCTCAGCCATCTCCTCCAACATCGCAGCTGAAAAGAAACACGGCGTCTCGCATACCTGGAACTCCACCTTCGTCCCAGTCCGCTCGTCTAACCGCCGCAGTAACTCCTCATACTTCCCCTCAGAAAACTGCCGAGCATTGAAATCATGCCGATAAGGCTCGATCATCTGCCCTCTGTCACCAGAACGTTGAACCGTGCACCCAGCCGCTCCAACGACTCCAGAACAAGCTCGGCATCGCCCGGAATCTGCAGCTCCACAGATCGATCGCCTATCACCGCATCCGTTCGTGCCTTTGCTTCCCGTAACGAGTACCCCAACTCTCGTTGCAGCAGGAAGGTAAATTGCACCTTCTGAAACCCGGTCTTCCATCCATAAACCGATACTGTCGTCATCACTTCACCCTCACCCTGATTGGGGTTGGATAGCGACCCTCGTGCAGTCCCGAGACACGCCGTCCACCAATGACAATCACTTCTACTACATCTTCAACCTCTCCGCACAGTTGCGCAAGCTTACGGATGTTCCCCAGGTTCAGTCCCTCGCCCATCACATCTACCCTGTCCAGAATCAAACGGTCCTCAAGCAACAACACCTCAGCCACAATCACAACAGGGCCCTTGTCTGTTATCACCTGCAAGCTCACCATGCCATCGTCTTCTTCAAGGATCGTTATGCCGACCGCAGCATACGAAGCATGATCGCGCATCTCTCATTCCTCAATCAAAAACACCCCATCCCGCATGATCTGCTCTTCTCCTGAAGCATCCCCCAGCCAGATATTGAATTGCAACCCAACCACATCGATATGCGTGGAAGACTTCCACTTAGCCCCCGTATGCGCCCCATAAGGATCACCGAAAGCAATATGCACCCCAGGAAATTTCTCATCCTGCAAAATATTGCCGATAACTCGTTCCACCCCAATATTCGTCCCTATCGCAAATTCACCCACACGATCGGAGTTCTCATCCGTATGCGTATAAGCCCAGAAATCCTTCTCCAGCTTCTTATTCGGTGAACTTACTTTCTTGATCCGATTCCCCTCAATCCAGATCGTCAGCGGCTGGTCCCTCAGCAAGCCATACTCCTTGCAGAGAAAGTCCCCCACCACACCATCCACCACAAACACCCCGTTCACCTCACCCGGAGCCGTAAAGCACTCTCCACCCGGCAAGTTCCCCCACTTCTCCGTACTAATAATCCCGGACGTCTTGAACCACCGATGATCCGGGTTCATCTGTGCATGAATATCCGTGCCCGCCGGCGTAGTCGCCCGCACATAAGTCGCCTTGCGCACCTTATCCAGCACCGCTTGGCTCAGCCGGTCGATCTCGTTGAAATCGGCCCGCATCCCCTGCGTCATAATGTCCGCCGTGATATTCACCATGTGCGCATGACGCATGCGCCTGCGGTTCACCACATCAGTCATCTGCATGCGGCTACGCAATTCATTCTGCTGCACCTCCACGGCAAAGATACTCACCTGCGAGCTCTCCATATCTTCGAGCACCGCCTCCGGCATTCCGTCCAGCGGACGCGGTGCCAGCTCTTCCAGCACAAAGCCTGTCCACGTACACCCTAGCCGTTCCAGCTCCACCGCAATCGACGCTGCAACCGCCAGGCAGCTCCGGTCCGTAATCAGCGTCACCTTCTCGTCCGCCTGGATGCGCAGGCACGTCGTCACCGCGTTATGCGCGCCCTCTGCGAACTCTGCCGGAAACGGCACCGTCAGCAGGTCGGTCACAGCATCTTCTAAAGCCACACTCGTCATTTCAGTCATACCAATCCTCGTTTCATTTACAAACCAGCCACTTACAATCCCGCCCGTGTTTCTTTAGCCATAAAATCCACAACCGCTCGCAAACTACCCGTCTCACGAAACACCGCTAACTGCCTGTCCGCACCCGATCCCATCTCCAGCATCGTGTGAATATATTCCACAGCCTTTCGGCTTCCAAGCTCGTCCAGCACATCATCCACCCACAGCAGATATTCCCGAATCAGATCGCGCGCCGGCAGCTCTTCCTGCTTGCCAAAATCGATCATCTTTCCATCCAACCCATAGCGGATCGCCCTGAATTTATTCTCCATCAGCAGCGCCCGCGAGTAATGCCGGTAGTCCACGTTCGCCGAGTGCAGCTTCCACAGCTTGCAAGCCGTAGCCTGGATCAATCCAGCAATCGCAATCGTCTCTTCGGCCCGCATCGGAATATCGCAAACCCGCACCTCCACCGTGTCGAAGAATGGATGCGGTCTTACATCCCACCAGATCTTCTTCGCATTGTCGATGCAGTTCGTTTTAATAAGTAAGTCGACATAACCTTCAAACTCCGAGTAACTCGCAAAACTATCCGGAATATTGGTCCGCGGAAAGCCTTCGAAGACCTTGCACCGATAACTCTTATAACCCGAATCCATCCCCAGCCAGAAAGGCGAGTTAGTCGACAAAGACAAAATGTGCGGAAGAAAATAACGCAACGAATTCATAATTCGAATCGCAGCTTCCTTGTCCTCGATCCCCACATGCACATGCAAACCAAAAATAAGATTCGATCGCGCCGCCAACTGCAGATCCTCCACCACCTGCGCATACCGCGGGTCAGGATAAATTTCCTGCGTCCGCCAGTCCGCAAAAGGATGCGTCGCCCCCGCCACCAGCACCAGCCCATTCTCCTCCGCCAGCCGGATCATGTTCCGCCGCAAATCGTAGAGGTCCTCACGAGCGTCTTCGATATTGGCGCAAACCCGCGTCCCCACTTCAATCACAGACTGATGCAGCTCAGCCTTCACCCGCTCCTCCAGCCGGATCCTGCCCTGCTCCAGCATCTCCGTCGCAATGTGCGACCGCAGATCCCGCGTCTCAGGGTCGATCGTCTGGTACTCCTCTTCGATTCCAAGCGTAAACGTGGGCCGCATCGCAATTCTCCTGGGACTTACTTCTTCGATGCAGTCTTCTTACTCGCCGTCTTCTTTGCTGCTGTCTTCGTAGCCGCCACCTTCGCTACCACAGGCGCTTCTCCCTGCAAAAATCCCGACCACCGCAATCCACCCATCGGCTCGCCCGTAAACTCCTGCGCCTTCTTAATCGCCAGCTTCGCAACCCTGTCCACAATCCATTCAAAATTCTCCGCACCGACTGAGTTGTAGTCCGCATCCGGCGCCGGGTTCATAAAATCGATCGCATACGGAACCCCGTCCTCCACCGCAAACTCCACCGTATTCAGGTCATAGCCCAAGGCCCGGCAAAGTGTCAGCGCATCCTTCTCCACCCGCGCCAGCAGCCCATCCGGATAAGTCTGCGGCTCCAGCACATAACGCTCGGCATGCGGCCGCCGCGGATCGTAAGCCATGATCCGAACCTCCTCCTGCCCCACCACATAGCACCGGAAATATTCCTTGAAGTTCACCGCTGCCTGCAGCGTCATGCAAAGGTCACGCGTCTGGTCGTAAGCCGCAAAAAACTCATCCCAATTATGGATATGAAATACGTCCCGCCACCCGCCGCCATCATGCGGCTTGAGAAACGCGGGGAACTGAACATAGTTGAAAATCCCTTGCCAATCCAGCGGGAACTGCATATTCCGGCAGGACTGCGCATTGATCTGTGGTGGAAAGTACTTATGCGGAATGAGCGCCGTGCGCGGCACCGCCACCCCAAGCTTCTCAGCCAGCGCATAGTTAAAGAACTTGTCATCCGCAGACCACCAGAACGGATTATTGATCACCTTCGTCCCGGTAAGGGTAGCGTTTTTCAGGTAACTCCTGTAGAACGGCATGTCATGCGAGATCCTATCCACAATCACCGCGTAGCCACACGGTTTCGCCATCTCCACCCCACCCACCGTCACAAACTCCGCGCTGATTCCATCCACATTCATGGAATTAATTCTTTCCACCAGCGCACCCGGAAATGAATTCTCCTGCCCAAACAAAACACCGATCTTCTTCATAACAATCTCCTCAAAGTAGTACTTACAAATAAGTCTTGATCATCGCTTCCCAGTAAGGCCAGTCATGCTTCGAGTGGTCCCCCCAGACATCCAGCTTGCAAGGAATTCCCTTACTCGCAAAAACCCTTGCCATGTCTTCATTAAAACCGCGGCAAATATCCCACTCGCCGGTAGCTAGAACATAAGTCCCATGCTTCCACCGGTCGACATCCCACGCATTCCCCACATACTGCATCGGCTCATTGAAATAAACATCCTCATCATGAAAGCCCCGCAGAAAATTAGTAGTGTCAAAAGCTCCGCCCATCGAAAGAAAACCTGAAAACACGCCCGGGTGCCGCAGACAAATATTCGCCGCGTGATACCCCCCAAAGCTGCAACCCATCGCGATCCTTCGCGGGCTCCAGTTCAGCTTCTGCATCAGCGGCAGCACCTCCGTCATGCAGTAGTTCTCATATTGCATTTGCCGTGCGATCTTCCATCGCCCACTCACCTCGCGGTTGTACCAGCTCTCCGCATCCACTGAGTCCACGCAAAAAAGCTGCAGTTCCCCACGCTCGATCTTGTCCGCGACGGCCCCCACCATCCCCCGATCCTCAAACTCGAAGTACCGTCCGCACGATGTCGGAAACACCAGTGCCGGCAACCCGCCATGCCCAAACACCAGCATCTCCATCTCGCGCCCCAGGCTCGGCGAAAACCACTTGTGATATTCCCTCTTCATCCCACCGCCTCTGCTAGTCTTAACTCGTCAGTCACAATCGTAGCGCACCTTGAGAGCCTTCTCGTATTGAATACCGCCCCCAAATCCAGACGCAGGAACCTCCCCACCTTCGCACCCCTTCTTCCCGGCGCACTCCCACGTTACGAAACCTACCACTTCCACTCCGCCATCCTCCCTGACGACCGCGTCGTCTCCGTCTACCTCCCTCCCCAGTACGCCGCCGACCCCACCACCCGCTTCCCCGTCCTCTACCTCCACGACGGCCAGAACCTCATCGACCCCCTCACCTCCTACATCCCCGGCCGCACCTGGCGCGTCGGCAGTACAGCCGATTCCACCAACCAGGCCGGCGAAACCCAACCCCTCATCCTCGTCGGCATCGCCAACACCGGCCTCCGCCGCATGCCTGAATACACCCCCACCCGCGACCTCCGCCTCGGTGGCGGCGAGGGCGCCCTCTACGGCCGCCTCCTCGTGGAAGAGGTCAAACCCTTCATCGACCACACCTACCGCACCCTCCCCGGCCCCGCCACCACCGGCCTCGGCGGCTCCTCGCTCGGCGGCCTCATCACCCTTTACTTGGGCCTCCGCTATCCCGGCGTCTTCGGCCTCCTCGCCATCCTTTCCCCGTCCATCTGGTGGGATCACCGCTCCATCCTCACCTTCGTCGCCGCCGCCAAACCCAAGCCCAACCTCCGCATCTGGCTCGATATCGGCACCGGCGAAGGCCTCCGCCACGTCAACGACACCCAACTCCTCAACCGCATGCTCCTCCGTCTAGGCTGGCAGTCCGGCGTAGACCTTCACCTCCTCATCATCCCCAACGCCGTCCACGACGAAGACGCCTGGGCCGCGCGCTTCGACCAGGTCCTCCGCTTCCTCTTCCCCGCAACCTGATCCCTTGCCAATTCCCCCAAAATCCCCGATACTTGTAAGGTTGGGTCGAACATCTCTGCACGCGTGTGTCCCACCCGCTGCCCCGGTACCACTCACCCAAACACATCTTCGTTCCACCAAGAGAGGTTTTCCTGTGTTGATGATCCGTCTGGCGCGCGTAGGCGCAACCAAGCAGCCCCACTACCGCGTCGTTGTCATCGAAAAAGACCGCGCCCGCAATGGCCGTTCCATTGAAGTCGTCGGCACCTACAATCCACGCACGGAGCCCGCCACCGTCAACCTCAAGCGCGATCGCATTTCCTATTGGACCGGCAACGGCGCCCAGCTCTCTGACCGCGTCGGCAAGCTCCTCGCCGCCGCCCCCGCAGAGGTCGTAGCCCCGGCCGTTTAGGTTACTAAACTCATCTTTGGGTACTCTCCGCAGTGCCCAAAGATGCATCAAAGCATCGACTCTGCAACGCCTTTCTGCTTGCTCCTCCAGTAAACTCTGAGTCAGGAATGGTGCTTTCCAACACCATCCGTCAGACGAATCGCGATAGGTCCTAAACTAGGCACGTCCGTTCGCCTGACTCGCTGCTTCACTTCTTCACTGCCTGTTGACCTAGCCTTGCACAAGACGGGGCGGTCTCTGGTCGCGAAGTGAACGCAGTCGAAACCCAGGGAGGTGCCGGCAAATGTTAGTTCAAGCAAATCCCGAAAACCGGGACAGTCTGACGCAGTCTATGATCGGCCTCGTCCACAAGATGGCCGTCGCCCTCGTCGATTTTCCCGGCGAAGTCACCGTCGTCGCGCATACAGAAAACGACGGCACAGCGCTTCTCCTCCGCGTCGCGCAAGCTGACCTCGGCAAAGTCATCGGCAAGCAGGGCCGCACCGCGCGCTCCATGCGAACCATCCTCGGCGCCGCCAGCATGAAAGCCCAGCATCGCTTCTCGCTCGATATCCAGCAGGTTGGCCGCACCGACGCCCCAAACCACCCACCCGACCCCGAATCCTGACGCGCACCCCCAAGACTCGGTATGCTGGCAGCATGTCCGATTCTCAGTCCTCTACCGCCTGGACACCACTCGCTCACCTTCTCCGCCCCCAGGGCAGAAAGGGTGAGCTCCTCGCCGAGCTCCTCACAGACTTCCCCGAGCGTTTCCGCGACCATCCCTCCGTCTTCCTCGCCAGGCCTGACTTCTCCGGCCCGCCCGCCGACGCGCGCCCCATCACCATCGTCAACCATTGGCTCCCCGTCGGAAAAAACAACGGTCGCATCGTGCTCCATTTCCAAGGCATCGACTCCATCAACGACGCCGAACTCCTCCAAGGCCTGGAAGTCCTCATCCCCACCGAGCAGCGACTCGAGCTCGAAGACGATGCCGAGTACATCGACGACCTCCTCACCTGCACTCTTTACGATTCCGGAACACCCATCGGTACCGTTACCGCGGTTGACTTCCCCACCACCCCCGACGGCACCCGCCGCCTCCCCGACGCCGCCCCTCTCCTCACCGTCCTGACCCCCGCCGGCGACGAGGTCCTCATCCCCTACGTCCAGGCCTTCCTCAACACCGTCTCCGTCGAAACCAGACGCATCGACATGACGCTACCCCCCGGCCTCGTAGACCTCAACCGCCCCTCCGCCAACCCTGAAATGGAACCTTACGATCCCGAGCCCGACGAGGACGATTCCGACGAATGAAGTTCGACATCCTCACCATCTTTCCCCAGTTCTTCACTGGCCCCTTCACCCACGGCGTACTCGCCCGCGCCATCGCCACCGGCATCGTCTCCGTGCAGACCCATGACCTCCGCGCCTTCACCCATGACCGCCATCGCACCGTAGACGACCGTCCCTTCGGCGGCGGTGAAGGCATGGTCCTCAAGCCAGACCCCATCTTCGACTGCTTCGAAACCCTCGCCATCGCCCCCCTCGCCACCCGCGACCGCACCCGCGAGTCCGTAGTCCTCCTCTCCGCCCAGGGCCGCCCCTTCACCCAATCCATCGCCCACGAGCTCTCCGCCGCGGACCGGGTCGTCTTCCTCTGCGGCCGTTATGAAGGTGTAGACGAGCGCGTCAACACCCTCCTCTGCGACCGCGAGATCTCCATCGGCGACTACGTCCTCTCCGGCGGCGAGCTCCCCGCCGCCGTCATCATTGACGCCATCGTCCGCCTCCTCCCCGGCGTCCTCGGCAACCCCGCCTCCGCCCGCCATGAATCCTTCGGCACGGCAGACCAGGGCCCATCCCACGCACCCGGAGCCGTCCCCCCCAGCACCCACGGCACCGGCGGCCTCCTCGACTACCCTCACTACACCCGCCCCGCCAACTTCCGCGGCCATCAAATCCCAGAGGTCCTCGCCAACGGCGACCACCTCGAAATCCGCCGCTGGCGCCGCCATCAGTCCCTAAAAAAAACCCTGCAAAACCGCCCCGACCTCCTAACCCAGGCCACCCTCACCAAAGAAGACAGAGCCTATCTAAAGACCCTCTGACGCCTTTGCTTTCTCTGTGTCCTTTGTGGATCTCTGTGCCCTCTGTGTCCCGCATTTTGCCCACACCGCCACAGATTTTCATGTAAACTAAGTATTCGAGTTCAGAACAGGAAAGTAACAATGTCAATCCATCCCATCATGCAGAAGCTGGCCGCCAAGAATGAGCGGACCGATCTCCCCGCCTTCGCTCCCGGCGACACCATCCGCGTGCAAGTCAAAATCAAGGAAGGCGAGAAAGAACGCCTCCAGGCTTTCGAGGGCATGGTCATTGCCTGCCGTCGCGGCCCCCACGGCACCTTCACCGTCCGCAAAATGAGCTTCGGCCAGGGCGTGGAGCGCATCTTCCCTTTCAACTCCAAGGTAGTCGACAAGGTTGAGAAAGTCCGTTCCTACCAGGTTCGCCGCTCCAAGCTCTTCTATCTCCGCGGCCTCCGCGGCAAGGCTGCCCGTCTTCGCGAAGTCGAGCGCAAGATCGTCAAGCCCACCGTCTAAGCAGAACCCAAATCCCAAGTTTGGGGTGCCCCAGGCCACGCATCCTCATCGCGTGACCTGGGGTTTCCACGTGCAGATTCACCACGTCTCACCCAGTCCTCCGGGCTCTTCGCCGCGTCCGCCGCGCACCGCCGCGCCGCCGCGTTCGCCTTAGGGGTACCCCTTTTCCACCACCAACCATATAAACTAACCCCACATGGCCAGCGCCGCCGCCAAGCAACAAATGCTCCGCCAACTCGTCTGCTCCGACCTCCCCGAGCGAGCCCTCCGCTATCACGGCGCAACCCACATCGCCGGTGTCGATGAAGTAGGCCGCGGCGCCCTCTTCGGACCCGTCGTCGCCGCCGCCGTCATCCTCCCGCGCGGCCTCGCCGCCCTCGCCCGCGCCGGCCTGACTGACTCGAAACAGCTCACCCGCGAGCAGCGTGAAAGCCTGGACAAGCGCATCCGCCGCATCGCCATCGCCATCGCCATCGCGGAAGTCGACGCTTTCACCATCGACCGCATCAACATCTACCAGGCCACCCGCCTCGCCATGTGCAATGCCGTCAACACCCTCGCCCAGACACCAGATCACCTCCTCATCGACGCCATGCGCCTCGACCACCCCACCCCCCAGACCCGCCTCTTCTATGGCGATTCCCTTTCCCTCTCCATCGCCGCCGCCTCCGTCATCGCCAAGGTCCATCGCGATCACCTGATGCGCCAGCTCGACCAGGTCCACCCCCAATACGGTCTCGCCTCCCACAAAGGCTACGCCACCCCCGAGCATCGCCGCGCCCTCCGCCAGCACGGCCCCACCCCCCTCCACCGCCAGTCCTTCGCCCCCTGCCGCCCCGGCGCATCCCAGGCCGAAATAGACGCGGATGAGATCGACACCGAAAACCTAATCTACGACCTCGAGCCCGACTTCGAACCCGCCCTTGAATTCATCGCCGACCCTTCGCCGCGCACCGCCGCGCCGCCGCGTTCGCCTTTGGGTTCCGCCGAACCCCAGTCCCACTCAAGCATCCCGTCCCACCCAGGACTTCAGGAGCACCCATGCCTCTAAAGCTCCTCCTCGTAGTAGCCCACCCCGACGACGAATGCTTCGCCTTCGGTGGAGCCCTCGCCCTCGCCGCCGACGCCGGCATCGAGACCGCCGTTCTTTGCCTCACTGACGGCCAGGCCGCCACCAACCGCGGCACCTCCGCCTCTGCCGCTGACCTTGGCCGCATCCGCCGTGAAGAGTTCCTCGCCTCCTGCCAGGTCCTCGGCGTCCACCACCCCGAGCTGCTCGACTACCAGGACGGCCACTTGGAATTCGCCGAGTTCTCAGAGGTAGCCGGCCGCCTGGTCGCCAAAATCCGAGCCTACAAACCCAACGTCGTCCTCACCTTCGGCCTTGACGGCACCCTCAACACCCATCCCGACCACACCATGGTCTCCGCCTTCACCGCCGCCGCCTTCCACTGGGCCGCCAGCGAAAAGCGCTACCCGGAAACCGGTCCCATCCACCGCGCGGACCGCCTCTTCATCGTCACTACCAGCTTCTTCCTGGAAGATCGCCCCGCCCCCATCCCAGCCCCCTGGACCGCCACCCTCGACATCCGCGCCGTCCTCGACCGCAAGCGCGAGGCCTTCCACCGCCACACCTCCCAGGCCCCCCTCATCGAGCGCACCCGCGCGGTCTTCGACCAGTACGGCGCCACCGAACACTACACCCTCATCGCCCAGCGCACCCCCGGCCCCGCCACCCCCCTCACCGACCTCTTCGAAAACCTCTGACCCCGATTTCCCCCGACCCCCTCTGCACAACTCTTGGAGCAACACCCACCCTAACCCCAATTCTCTGAAGATTTTGCCCCAAACAGGGGGGGGGCCACCTACCGCACACCAGCAGCATCCCACTTGTCCTTCCCCCCCAGAACCTCTCTCACCGAATAGTGACCAGCCTCCCCGGCAGTCAACTGCTTCCCCGTAATCCCCACCGTATCCCACGTCCGGTAGTAAGCCGTATCCAGCCGATGCGTCTCCCCCGGATGCCACTCCCGCCATCCCGCCGCCACAATATGCCCCCCAATCGTCGTATCCAGAAACACCACGTCCGCCAGGTCCCGCCACGGCCGCCCCAGGTACACATTGCCCACGCCCGCATCCGCCGTCAGCCGCGCATTCCTGAACACGAACCCGCTTTCCTGCCCCGCATAATGCTTCCCCTGCGCCGTGATAAATCCCCCCGCCGCATGCTCGGTCGAGTGGATCTCACAATCCTGAAACACTGCCAGCCCATCCCCATAAATGAAATCCACATTCCCTGCAATCAAGCTCTTCTCAAAGTAACTCCGCCCCACCTCGCAAGAGCTTCCCGTCGCTTCTCCACATTGCCTGGCCCCTAAATAGAGCGTGTCCTGATTCGCCAGCACCCGCACATTGCGTAGCACATTCCTATCCCCCACCAGCGCCAGCGCCCGCGCCTGCGACCCCTGATTTTCCTGCTTATGCGTCCGGTTGAAGTCATTCTCGAACGTGATATTCTCCGCCAGAAAGTCATTCCCCGTCACCCGCACGGTAGAAAAGCCCAGCGCACTCCCCTGCGTACCTTTGCTTAGGTCGAACACCACAACCGTCCTGCTGGCATCTCTATTCGCACTCCGCAAAGTCACATGATTCTGCCGCACAAGCAGCCGTTCACGATACACCCCCGGCGCCACCATCACCACTCCCCCCGTAGCCGGCACCTTATTCAGCGCCGCCTGCACCGAGTAGTAATCCCCCGTCCCATCCGCCGCCACATAAAACGTAGCATCCGCCGCCGGCACAATCTCAGCCGAAACCGGCCCCCCCGTCACCGGAAACTCCACAAACGCACCCGCGCATCCGTAAGCAACGCCACCCCCATCCCCCCCGGTCACCTTCACATCCTCGCCGCTCAGCTCCAGATTGCCATGCCTCTCCGTCACCAAAGCATGCCGCGCCGTAATCACCCCCGTCTTCACCCCATCCACCGTCACATTATCAAACGTAGCTTCCAGCCGATGCCCCGCATCCAGTCCCGCCACCACCACCGCCGGCGCCGCCACTCCCATCGCCCGTACATTCTTCAGCACAATCCCTCGGTAAACCGGTATCTTCGTCCCTTCAACCGTCGTATAAAACGGGTTCAGCACAATTGGATTCCCCACCCCGCGCATACAAACATCGCTGAACTGCACATCTTCCACCAGCCCCCCGCGGCTCCTGTCGCTCTTGATGCGCAGCCCGTTATCCGCCCCATCAATCGACAACCCGTCCACCCTCACCGCCCCCACCCCACCCTGCGTCTGCGACCCGATCCCGAACCCATGCCCGTTATAAAAATGCACCCCGCGCACCGTCAGGTGCGTCATCGCCCCCCCATTCGCCTTGGGCGATATATTGTCATCCCCCGCCCTGATAAACGTATCCACAATCGATACATTCGTCGTCCCGCTTCCCGGGTCGATTCCATCCGTGTTCCGCGCCCATTTCGGCGTATCGATGTTCACCCCCCAAACCGTCAGACCATTCGTATCCTCGCTGCTCACATGGCAGTTCGGCGAGTTCCGCAGCGTAATCCGATACAAAGTAAAGTCATCCGAGTGCCTCACCACCACCAGCCGCGACACCGCCTGCTGACTATCCTCCACCTTCGCCCTATGCGCCAGCTCCCACCACGTCTCCCCCTCGCGCCCACCCGGCAGCAGCAACCGCGCCCCGCCCCGCCCGTCGATCACCCCATCCCCCATGATCCCCGCATGCGGCGCATTCTCCGCCGCAAACAGCGGCTTACACCCCGCACCACGCTCCCCAACGATCCCACAGCTACCCGCCGCCACATCATAATTCCGCGGATCCCTCGATCCCCACACCGCCACTCCCGCCTCCACCACCAGCGTCACCCCACCGGAAAGCCGCGTCGGCCCGACCAGAAACACCGATTTCCCATTCTCCCCAACCCGCAGCACCACTGCCTTGCCATCCCCGCAGTGCCGCATCGCCTTCTCCACCCGTTCCGTATCCCGATAATGCCGCTCCACACTATCCGGCAACCCCCCATTTACCGGCGTCAACTCAGCCGTCAACACTTTGCAAACCGGCGGCACCTTCGGCTCAAAAACGACACGCGTATCCTGCGCCCCCGCCACCCCCACACCCACCACCAGAAAAATCCACCAGCACCGCACCAAACCCATAATGTCGCCAGTCTACACCGCACCAAAGTCACCCAATCCGGGTGCCCCATGATCACGAGCCGCTAGGCGAGTTATCGTGGGGTTACTCCCTACGCCCTCTGACCCTAAACCGGCCCCATCTTCCGCCAGGGCTGCTCCGGCCATTCCACCCTCACCTCATCCCCCGCCCTCACAACCCCACCCGTCACAACCACCCCCATCACTCCTGCCCGCCTCAACCCACCCGGCATACAAGCCTTCATCAACCCCGCTTTGAACCTGTTCATCTGCACACAAGGCGTCCGCAACCCAGTTACCTCCACCACAGCCTCACTCCCCAGCCGCACCCGGCACCCCACCACCAACCTCAGCAGATCCACCCCACAAGTCGTTACATTTTCTCCAAGATCTCCAGCCTTCAATGCGAAGTCCGCCAGATCCGCAAACAATTCCGCCTGCAATAGATGCACCTGGCACAAATTCGCCGCCGCAGGGTCCTTCTTCACCAGATACCGATGCCTCACCGTCACCCCCGCATGCGCATCCCCATCCACCCCCAGCCCCGCAATCAGCCGTATCTCCCCCATCACATCTTTTGAAAACCCATGCACCCCACTCCGCGCCACCGCCTGCACCAAGCCATCGCTCATCGCCCAATGTTACCCTTCAATCGCATGCCTACGCTCCCATTCGATCTCACTGCCGCCGCCCGTGCCGAACTCATCCGTGAACGCTTCCACATTACCTATCCGGGCCCTCTCGAAGCCGAAGAACTAGCCCGCATCCGCGCCGCCATCAATGACCCCGACACCGATCCCAACGCCCGCGACCTCCGCCACCTCCTCTGGTCCTCCATTGACAACGACACCTCCCGCGACCTCGACCAGATCGAATACGCCGAACCCACCCCAGCCGGTACCAAAATCTTAGTAGCCATCGCCGACGTAGCCTTCGCGGTCCCTAAAGACTCCCCCCTCGACCAACTCGCCGCCTCCCAGACCCAGACCATCTACACCGCCTCTCACAACTTCCCCATGCTCCCTCTCGAGCTCTCCACAGACCTCACCAGCCTCAATGAAGATCAAGACCGCCGCGCCTTGGTCATCGAATTCACGGTCGACGCTACCGGCGCCCCCACCCTCCCCGCCATCTACCCCGCCCTCGTCCGCAACCGCGCCCAGCTCGCCTACTCCACCACCGGCCCATTTCTTGAAGGCCACACCCGCCCCGACGGTCGCACCGAACCCAGGCTCGAACAAGACCAAACCCTCGCCGCCCAGCTCCGCCTCCAGGACGCCGCCGCTCTTCGCCTCCGCGCCCACCGCATCGCTCTAGGCGCTCTCGACTTCAACCGCACTGAAGCCGACCCCGTCGTCATCGACGGCAAAGTCCAATCCATCCAGGCCGTCTCCCAGAATCGTGCCTCAGACCTCATCGCCAACTTCATGATCGCCGCCAACGAGACCATGGCCGCAACCCTTCGCGCCTCCGGCCGTTCCTGCCTCCGCCGCGTCGTCCGTTCGCCCGAGCGCTGGTCCCGCATCATCACCCTCGTCGCCGCTAAAGGCACACAACTTCCGGACACTCCCGACTCCGCCGCCCTCAACACCTTCCTCCAAATCCAGCAGCAGGCCGACCCCATCCACTACCCCGACCTCGCCCTCGCCATCATCAAGCTCATGGGTCCCGGCGAGTACGTCCTCGCCCCCGGCGGCTCTGCCGACCAGCCCGGCCACTTCGGCCTCGCCGCTCTCGACTACACCCACTCCACCGCCCCCAACCGCCGCTTCGCAGACCTCGTCACCCAGCGCATTGTCAAAGCCATGCTCGCCAACCAGCCCGCCCCCTACACCGACGAAGAGTTAGCCACCATCGCCCTCCACCTCAACGACCGCGACTCCGCTGCCCGCAAAGTCGAGCGCGCCATGCAAAAGCGCGTAGCCGCTGTAGCCCTCGCCGACCAGGTAGGCCACCAGTTCCAGGGCGTCATCACCGGCGCCACCCCCAAAGGAACCTACGTCCGCGTCTTCAACCCACCCGTGGAAGGCAAGCTCGTCAAAGGCTTCGAAGGCCTTGACGTAGGCGACCAGGTCACCGTAACCCTCTCCCACACCGACCCCAAAAACGCCTTCATCGACTTCACCCGCCCCTGACCCGTCATGGCATCGGGTGCCCCATGATCACCGCGGGCTTCATCGCGGTTATCGTGGGGTTTCTCCCTACCATCTCACCACATAACCACCCAAGTCATAAGCAACCATCGTCATTCTGAGCGAAGCGAAGAATCTCCGTATTGGCTTTTGCCGTTGCCTGTTCTTGCTTTGCCGCTGCTTGCTCCTTGTTTTGTCATTCCCGAAGGGAGTCTGCGCCTCGGACCAGCCACACACTCCAGGATCGAGCCCCACTTCGTCATTCCCAAAAGACCCGCACCCGCCTCCCATTTCCGCGCACAGCTATTGCGATTCACCACGCAATAGCAACCCAAAATCCACCTAACCCTAATCAAATGAAGATTTTGCCTCAAATAGGGGAGGGGGCACCCTACCCCCGCAACCCCTCATACTCCATCCGCACCCTCTCCGCACCATAAACCCTCTCCAGCCGCCTGACCGTAAAGTGCCCATCCGCCAGCCGCTGAAAGTACCCCATGAACATCACATTTAGCGCCATTCCCCCCGCAGCCCCAATCACCGGCACCAACTGCCCCGCAACCTTCTCACTGACCTCCACACCAAACCGTGCCGCAATCCTGCTCACAAATGAAACCAGCACCGGAGCCCCCTCCTTCGCCATGCCTTTCTGCGCCACGTAAGCCGCCGCATCCCGGGTCACCTGCGCCAGCGCCGCCCGCGTGGCATAGTAAGCACTCTCCAGAGCCTCCGTCCGCTGCCCTTCCGGTCCCAGCGCCAGCACCTGCAGGCAAGCCAGCGCACTCTCCGGCGTGCTCAAGTCCTCCCCATTCGCCCGCGCAATCTCCGCAATAGACCGCAGCATAATCGTCGTAGTCACTGGCAGTTCCACCGCCAGCCCAGGCAGCCCAAAGAATCCCCCGACAGCCCCCGTCACTGCCGTAGTCCAGACATGCGCCCGCTTGCTCCCCACCGTCGCATCACTCGTCCCCATCTTCAAAGCCACCCGCAAACACTGCTCCAGCGCCTTGTTCACTGTCTTGCCCACGCTGTCCTGAGCCTTGGCAGGCAGCAACTTGAGCATCGCCTCCACCGGCATCCCAGCCTTTTGCGCCAGCGTCATCGCAAAGCTCTTCCCCTCAAGCTGTCCCACCGCCCGTCCCAAAGCCACCCGATCCGCTGCCGTCATATCCATCCCTCAAGCATACCCCGCCCTACGGATACAGCCTCTGACTCCCCCACTCCCCCCCCTCCGGCGTAAACACAAACCGGTCATGTAGCCGAAATTCCCCCTCCATCCAGAACTCGACCGCCTCCGGCTTCACCACAAATCCGTTCCAATACCCAGGCCGCGGAACCTCCTCAGGCTCCGGAAACTTCTCCTCAAACTCCTTGGTCCGCGCCATCAACACCTCCCGACTCTCCAGCGGCCGGCTCTGCTCACTCGCCCACGCACCAATCTGGCTCATCCTGTAACGACGCTTGAAGTAAGCATCCGCCTCCTCCGCCGAAACTTCCGTCACCGTCCCCGTCACTCTCACCTGCCGCTGCAGACTCTTCCAGTGGAAGCAAAGCGCCACATGATCGTTCGCCCTCAGCTCATCTCCCTTCCGGCTTTCCGCATTGGTGAAGAACCGAAAACCCCGCTCATCCACTCCTTTCAACAGCACAATCCGCACAGAAGGATATCCCGCCGCCGAAACCGTAGCCAGCGACATCGCATTCGGGTCATTCACCTCAGACTCCTTCGCCGCCCCCATCCACTCCTCAAACAACGCCAGCGGTTCCTTCGTCGTAGCCATATCCATATCACCAGCCTATACCCCGCCGCGACACCCCTTCACCTCACCTGAAACTCCGGGCTCCCCAGCAAAAGCGCCGTCAACAAATTCAAAGTATCCGCCGGATTCCCACTCCCCTGCGCCGTCATCTGCTGGTGCACAAACCGGTCCGTAGTCGGCGACAGCTCCTCCCCAATGAGCGTCCCTTCCAGCGCCCGCAGCGCCACGTCCGACCCCTGCTCATACACCACCGGCCGCACCCCACAGTCATTCATCAAACTCAAAGCCAGCACCCGTGACGAGTCGAACTTCTGCCCCCCCACCTTCCCATGCGTCAGCGCATCCGCAAAGTTCAGCCGCTGCAAAAGCGATTGCGTGTTCATCCAGTGATCCGCCGTAATGTAGTACCCAGTAGGCGGCAGCGCCCGATAAAGCGGCTCCCCAAACTGCGTTGCCAGCACCTGTACCAGCGCCCCCGCGTTCTGCGGGTCCGTCCCCGTAACCCGAAATGCCGAAACCAGAAACTCAAATGGCGTCTTCACCTTGTTCCGGAAATACCGGTGCGAGTTGAATTCCGCAGACCCCACCAGCGCCTTCAACACCGCCCTGATATCCCCATCGTTCGCCAGGTAAACTCCCGCCAGCTTATCGACCAGCCCCGCCGGCGGCTCATCCGCCAAAAACCTCTGCGCCAGCAGATAGCTCACAAACCGCGCAGTCTTCGCCGACCCGGCCAGCAGCACCAGCGCGGTATACCCCTGCTTCATCCCATCCGGCACCTTCGCCGCGGCAATCGCCTGCATTTCATCCGCGGTCAGCGCCTGCCCCCCCAGCACCTTGCCGTCATCATCGATCGTGTACCCAAACCAACTCTTCGTCCCCGGCTCGTGCCGCCTCACGTCGAATCTGAACCCACCTCCATGCCCCGGATCATCCACCCCCCACCCCGTCAACATCGCCGCCAGGCTGGTCACATCCGCCTGCGTATACCCCCCGTTCACCCCCACCGTATGCAGCTCCATCACCTCCCGCCCATAATTCTCATTCAGCCCCTTCCCCCCACGCTTTCCACCCGCATTGTTTGCCACCGAGTCCGGTCCCACCGAGAGCCAGTTATCCAGATAAACCATCATCGCCGGCGACATCGCCGTACCCAGCAGCAGATCCCTGAACTTCCCCAGCGCATGCGGCCGAATCACATCCCGTTCATACCCCGTCGTGTACCACTGGTCGCTATCCTTCGGTTGATACACATTGAAGTGGTTGAACCAGAAATCCGTCATCACCTCTTGTACCTGCCGCTCCGTCACAATCGACCGCACCACCTTGGCCTGCCCCAGCTCATCCCCCGCCCGAAACGCCACATTCAACCCTCCACCCATCGCCAGCACAACCTCACGCTCCTTCGGCCCAAAATCCGCGAGCAACTGCCCCCGCAGCCCTCCGGGAATATTCTCCGCAAACGCAATCCTGTCTTCCACCGGCAGCTTCATTACCGCTGCCATCCGCTCCCCTTTCGGCAGCACCACCAGTTCCCCCGCCACACGAGCGCCCACCACCTGCTGCGCCTTCTTCTTCGCAGCCTTCTCATCATCCGTAGGCACCGCCGCCGGATGATCCTTGTCCACCACACTCTGCTGATACCGGTAAATCTGAACCTCATACAAACTGTCGAGCATTGCATCCGCCGGATAGGCCCTTTGCCCCCCCGCAACCTGCTTAACATACCCATCCGTAGGAAACTGCATCAACAACTGCTCTGCCGTCATCCCCAGCGTAGGATAGTCCTTCACCCGGGCATCCCACGCCCCATCCTTCACCCCCTCGGGCGACAACTGCTGCGCAAACCACGCATCACTCCCCATCGCCAACACCTTATCCACATCCCCCGGCCGCGGCCCATACGCAAAACGATTCAGTATCTGCAACGCCTTCTCACGCGCACTCAAAACCACATTCGGAGCCACCTTGCTGGCCGGAAGCTTCAACTGCGCCGTAGCCTTCTGCGTCCCCGCAGGCATTCCAACATCCTCTTGCCCACTAGCCACCCCCAACCCGAGCACCACCACCAACCCAGCCGCAAGACCACGCATAAGCACCTCCAACCCTTACAACCCACACTCTACTCGCCAGTCGCGCCCGCCAATCCCACAAATGAGAAAGCGCTCGAGGATCGTCATCGATCCTCGAGCGCTGTCAGGCTGAATAAGAAGTTGGGATAACGTGGAGCTTCAGCCCCACGTTTCTCCTAGCTCTTGGGTGGCAAAGCATTCTCCGGCCGCGGATAAGTAGCCGTCACAACCGTAGAAATCCCCCCCCGAGGCCGAAAATCCCCCTTTACCACCGCCCAGATCGGCTTCGTCGCCGCCACAATATCCTCGAGCACCTGGTTACAAACATTCTCCTGAAAGATCCCCAGCCCCCGGTAGTGAAACAGGTATTCCTTCAGCGACTTCAGCTCCAGGCATTCCTTATCCGGCATATACCGGATCGTCAGCACACCAAAATCAGGCAGCGAGGTCTTTGGGCAGATACTCGTGAACTCAGGATCGTCGATCAAAATCTCATAACCCGGAAACTGGTTCTCCCACACGTCGATCGCAGGAAACGTATAGTCCAGCCCGGAGGCTGCATGGGTATCGGTATAGCCGGTATTTTGGGTACGCATCATCCTATTTTACCGGAGCCTAAGGCACACTCGGAAAGTGCAGCACAATACCCGTAGCAACCGACCGAATCGGGTAGTGATGGCTGCCACCTTCCAGCCCGCCGTAGCCAAGTTCCACCGCCCGGAAATCCAGAAACGACGTCAGGTGCAGGTCCGCACCGCCAAAAAGATGGTATTCAAAATTATTGTTCAGTGTCTGCGTCAGCAACCCATAGTCACTCCGGCCCAGACCAGCCGAGGCCACAAGGTATGGCTCCAGAAACTTGACCGGCGTGTGAAATGAGCCGCGCACACCCCCAAGCGCCGAGTACAGATGCGACCCCGCACCCACGTAAGCATTCGCACCCCCGCGCGAGCTCCGCGTCACAACGCCGCGCACGTCAGCTCCCAGCCGCACCGGTCCAACGGTCTTGAAGTCGTAATAACCGCCAAACGTGCCGCCCGAAATATCAATCGTCGCCCGCGTGCCCCCGTTTGCGGCAGAGTAGGCAGCATAAGGCGACGACTGAATGCCGCCCATACGCGACGCGGTAAATTCCCCATATAAACCAGCCTGCGCGTGGGAGGAGAGAGGTACGACAAGAATGGCGGCGAAGGCTGCAAGCGTAATAGCGAAAACTTTCATCTGCCTCTAGTTTAGCTCGATTTACCAGCTGAAGTGCGCCACAAAACACCGTCGAAAGCGGAGCTCAAAACGAAAAACCCGGTTCACGCTTCACACGCGACCCGGGCCCCTTCATCTCGCTGCAGCTAGTTGCGTCGCCCCAGCGTGGGTTGATCGCTGCCGCTCGTCGTCGGCGTAGTCGCACCAGGATCATTATTCCCCGCCCCCGCACGCCGCAACGTTGGCTTATTGCCATCCTTCTTGTCGTTGATCTTACGCTTGTTCTCAAGCCGTGCCAGCCGCGCCTTCACATCGTCGAACTCGCTCGTAGTCACAACATAATCCGGCTTCGGCGGCAGAATCGTGGCAATCTCGTCTTCACTCGCAGCAATCCGGTCCGGCGTCTGCGGATGATCACTGAACGCCTTCGCCAACGTCCCCGGCTTATGTTTCTCAAGCGCATCCAGCTTCTCAAACAGCGTCACAAAAGACTGCGGATCATAGCCGGCCTTATACATATACTGCACGCCCAGATAGTCCGCTTCCGCCTCTGACTCACGGGAAAACTTCAGAAACGTGAGCGGAATCGCAAGTTGCGAAAGCTCATAAATCCCGTACCCCGTATAGCTTCCCTGCGTCATGATAATCAGCGGAATCGACGCGATCGTCGCGTAATTTCCTTTCGTCTGCTGCCGTGCCGCATGATGCGCCACCACGTGCGAAATCTCATGCGCCATCACGCCCGCCAACTCAGCTTCCTCATCGCAAGCCGTAATCAGGCCCGTATTCACATAGAAGAAACCACCCGGGAGTGCCATCGCATTGATCTCATCAGAGTCGATCACCTTGATCGTAAAAGGCACCTTCGCATCCGAGTTCTTCACCAGATTCTGCCCAATCCGGTTCACATACTCCACAATCACCGGGTCCGTCACCAGGTGAGCCGAGCGCTCCAACTCCATCGAGTACTGCTTGCCCACCCGAATCTCCCAGTCGGTTGAGTACCAGTTCCCCATCCCCCGCCCACCGATCGTCCGCGTCCCGATCGCATTCACATCCGCCTCGGAACCAGGCTTGATATGCGGGTCCAGATTCTCCCCCGGCGACGGCATTGAGTCAGAAATGGCCTTCGCACGCGCAGCATCATCAGCATTCCGTTTCGCAGTCTTCGGGTCCACCACCACAGGCGTATCGGTAGAGTCAGGCTTGGGTAGCGGCTTCTGCGAGACCTGAGGAACGGATGGATCTGTCGAAACAGTCGGCGGTCCGGGAAGTTCAGGCGTCGAAGTGCCCGGCGTAACCTGGGCATACACTGCGGGTGCGACAAGGAGGGTAGCGGCTAAGCCAAGGGAAAGACGGCGCATGGGGGAACTCCTGAAATACTGGGGAACGATCAAACTGCGGCCTGGACGTAAGAGTACACCCAGTTAGACGCGGATTTCGCCAGAAAGTAGCAAGTCCGGCACCCTACCAGGTGTTATACCCCGTCCCTTCGGACGACACCTGCTGCGACCCCGAATGCACGTCGTCGATCCCCCCCGACTGCGTCTCATCCGTAGCCGTATAAGAGCTCGACTGGTCGAAAATCCACGTGTCCGTCCGGTTCGTAAACGGATCTTTCGGCATCGCCTTCAAATACCCGGATTGCACCAGGTCGGCACCATCCTGCGGAGCCTTCTGTTTGTCGTACGTAAAAGAATCGATCGCACCGCGCATCGTATGCAGATCTTCACGCAGCACCGCTTCCTTGGCATGCTTCACGTTCTGGGTAAAGGACGGAATCGCAATAGCCGCAAGCGTAGCAATAATTGCCATCACAATCAGGAGTTCCAAAAGCGTGAACCCCCCCTCACCGCCCGGCGCAGCCTCCACGTCCCCCCGCATTGTAAGCTTGTCTACCATGTGTTGTACTTTGTCCCATCGAGCGCAGTTGCCGTAGATTTCGTATGCACATCGAACACATTCTGCCCGCCCCACGAGTCCGAATCCGCATCATCTTGATTGGACCGCAGACCCCACTCCTTGCTGCCGGTCATCGGATCGATTGGGATCGCCCGCAAAAACTTCACCTTCTTCGTAGCGACGTCTACCCCATCTACCAGCGTCTCCAGATCCGGCGGATATTGAAACGAGTCGGCCTTAGTCTGAATCCCGCCCTTGGCCGCAGCGTCGTTATATTTATCGATCGCATCGCGCATCATCCAAAGATCGCGCCGCAGCTCACGCTCTTTCCCGCGCTTCACCTGGAACCGCGCAACCGGTACCGCCGCGCTCGCAAGCAGCGCAATAATCGTCACCGTAATGATCAGCTCGATGAGCGTCACGCCGGCATCTCTCCTCGGCCGCCCACACGCCAACCCAGGCCTCAAGCGCGAGACCTGAAACACTCGGGTTGGCTTCTGGCTCATCATCGTACGTGTACAGTCGCTTCCGTCCCCGTCGCAGGCAGGCTTGCTTTTTTCGCGTCGATCGCGCCGACACGAGACAAAGTGAGTTTCGAATCTCCCGGCGTAACCGCCTTGAAGGTGAGCACCGCCACGCTTCCTTGGCCCGAGATCCCGGCAGCCCCCGGCGGCCGTGTCGCGGTCAGGGAAACCAGCCCATTGCCCTCATCACGATGCGAAATCGCAACCGGCTGCTGATCCCTGGAAAGGAAGTCACCCGCATCCACATTCACCAGCTGCAGGATGGAGGGATCGAACTTCACCTGCAGCGGTACCGAGGCAATCGCCCGGCCATTGCTCAGCATGACAGACACCTGGAACGTATTGCCCACGGCCTGCTGAGACTGCGGCGGAGTAATCGCAAAGTTTACCGCAGCACCACCCACAGGATTCACCGGCAACGGCTGCTGTTGCGGCCCCGCCGCTTGCTGCATCTGCTGAATCGCCGCGGAAGCGGCATTGGCCGCCGTGATCGGCGCCGGTGCCCGATACAAACCTGGGTCCGGCAGATCGCTTGCTGTTTGAGCAGAACGTGGATGTTCATCACGCCGCAGTTCGATCTGCGTGCTGGTTCCGGTATCGATCGCAGCGGTATTCAGACGTGTAATCACGTTCTCGCGCACAATATGAGGGATCAGCAGGAAAACGATCTCATCATCCTGCACCTCCTTCGACTGCGAAGAGAAAAAGAACTTGAAGAATGGAATCTCCCCCAGCCCCGGCGTCCCATTCACTGACTTGTTATCCTGTTTCGTCAGAATGCCCGCCAGAATCGACGGCTCCCCATCCCGCAGCTGAATGATATTCTCCAGCTTCCGCTGCGCAATAATAGGCTGCGTCACATTGGAGATCGTCACCGAACCGTTCTGCTGCGAAACCTCGATCGACGTCTTCAAGGAGATCTCACGATCCAGATGCACGGTAGGCGTAATGTCAATCGAAACGCCGACATCCAGAAACGTAAACTGCGTCTGCACTCCAATCGAAGCCACCCCGGTCGATACGCCAGAGTTATAGCTACCCGTCGCAACCGGAATCTTCTGCCCGATCTTCAGCGTAGCCCGCTGCCCATCGGTAGCCCGCACCCGAGGATTTTGCAACACCCGCGTATCCACATCGGACAGCAGCGCATTCACGGTCCCACCGGTCAAACTCACCTGAAAGTTAGTGGCATTCAAATTAGCCAGGTTGTTCAGCGTAAGGTTGGTCGCCGTCGTCGCAGCCGTGGTCCCCGTCGTGGTCGTCCCGGTTGCCGTTGTGCTGGAGGTCGTAGTCGCGGGGGTCAGGCCAAAGGAGGTCGGCAACGTAATCCCGAGGTTCCGCATTTTGTCCCGGTTTACTTCCAAAATCGCCACATCCACCACCACCTCGGCCCGCGCCCGGTCAAAGTCTGCAATCAGCTTCTGCGCCAGCAGCAGCTGGTCGGTCGTGGCTCGCATCACGATAGCGTTCTGTGAGGGCACTAGGTAAAGCTTCACGGAAGGGTCCAGAAGGAGCCGCAACCCGGTCAGAATTTCGTTCCCGTCGTTCGGCTGGGAGGTGTTCGAAAGATAGAAAGTCTGCACCGCCAGATCGTCCAGATCCCCGCGCTTGGTCCGCGTATTCTGCGCGACAAAAATCGTGTTGGAGGTAATCGGCTTGTAAAAAGTTCCTGAGATCGTCCCCACAATGCGCAGCGCCTCAGACAGCGAAACATTCGTCAGATCAATCGGAATCCGCTTCGACGTATAGTCGGGGTCGAAAATCACGTTCAATCCTGCCTGTTTCCCAATCGCCTGGTAGATCACCTTAACGTCTTCTACAGCATGAAACGTATACGTCTCAGAGGGCACGGTCTTCAGCTCGATCGGCCCCGCAATCGATGAAAGTTCTTCCTTCACCCGGTAAGCATTCGAGCTCTGCTCCATCGCCGCCACCGCCGCCGGCCCCGTCAGTTGGGGCGAGGGCTGCTCCCGTTGCGTAATCTCGATCTCCTGCTGCGCAGACTGGTTCGACGGATCGATCTCCGCCGCTCTCAGAAACTGCGTAATCGCTCCCGCGAAATCACCCGACTGCCGCAGCACCCGGCCCCTGTCCACGTGCTGAACCGCCGCTAGAAACCGCATCCGCTCCAGGTGCGTCTTGTACCTGAGATCTTTCGGCGACTTGTCGTGAGCATGCTTGTACGCTTCATACGCCGCGTCGTAATCTTCACGGGATTCCGCCGCCTGGCCCCGCTTGTTCCAACCATTGGCGCTTTGCGCATGCGCCACGGAGCCCATCAAAATCAGCGATAGCAGGATGGCAAAAGTTTTTTTGACGTGCTGGAGTGAGGGGAGAAGCCCGCGAATCATGCTGGGTAGGATCGCTTTCTGTGCACTGAGAATAGGGTGCGGTTGAGCTTGAACAGCCACTTCCATCACCTCCGGTGTGGCGAGCGGGCAGGGGCCTACGGGAGCCTTTGGCTCCGTGAAGTATAACATTCGGGTCACTGGCGGCCTCAGGGTAGAGCGGGGCGATCTGGTTGAGTCTACGGGCGGTTAGGGTCCAGCCTCGCATCTGATTCGGTTGTACGCCATGACAAGGTCAAGTCGCGTGTTCTGCGGTTTAGACGTCGCTCGCGCCACAGGGTGAGTCCCCGCTTGGATGTAAACTTGAACCTGACATGGCTAAGGGAATGATGGTAACCACACCGGCGCACGCACCCAAACCGGTGGTCAAGGAGAAGGATCGCGACCCCGTCGCGGCCGGCAAGCGAGACGCCGCCTACAACCGGTCCGCGGCCTTTAACTACTTCTTGACAGACAAATATGAAGCCGGCGTCGCCCTGCGCGGCACCGAGGTCAAATCCATCCGTGAAGGCAAGGCCAACCTCAAGGACGCATACGGCCTCCTCAAAGACGGCGAATGCTTCCTGCTCAACGCGCACATAGGCCCATTCAGCCACGGCAACGCCATGAACCATGAGTCGCTCAGAACCCGCAAGCTGCTGCTCCACCAAAAAGAAATCGACCAGCTCGTCGCCGCCACAAAGCAGAAGGGCTTCACGCTCATCCCGGTCCGCCTCTACTTCAAGCACGGCCGCGTCAAGTGTGAAATAGCCCTCGCCAAAGGCAAAATGGAATACGACAAGCGCGCTACGGAAAAAAAACGTGAAGGCGACAAGGAAGCCAAAGCCGCCATGGCCCGCGCCCAACGCCGATAAATGTACTAACGGCCCAACCAGCCATCAGCGGCAAGATAGGATACCGGTATGGAAAGTAAGCTCGTGTTTCAGGATGTCGTCGGCTTGCCCACAGCCTTGCTGGCGGTCTTCGCCGTCGATCTCGCAGGCCCCAATGACGCAGACGCACTTCCCGTCCTGCTCACCACCAGCGATGCCGTCACCGACGCCGCCGCAACCTTCCTCACCGGCGGCGAATTCAAAGCCAAGCTCGGCGAAACTATGCTCCTCCACGCGCCCGCTGGCCTCAAGGCCGAGCGCCTGCTGCTCGTCGGCCTCGGCAAGGCCAAAAGCCTCAGCGTCAATGAGGTCCGTAAAGGCGCCGGCACCGCCGTAAGAGCCTGCAAACCCAGAGGCATCCGCGAACTCGCGATCGCCTTCCCCGAAGATCACGCCTTGAGCGATGAGCACCTCGAGACCCTTCCCTGCTCCCTCACCGCGCGCGCCCTGGTAGAAGGCGCCGAGCTCGCCGAACTCGACTGGGACACCTACAAAAGCGACCGCAAAGACCAATCCATCACAGCCCTCACCCTCGTCGGCAAGGATGGCGACCGCTCCACCAAAGCCGAAATCCAGGAGGGCTTCGACGAAGGCATCATCCTCGCCGACGCGCAAAACTTCGCCCGCCATCTCGTCAATGAGCCCGGCAACGTCCTCACCCCCACCGTCCTCGGCGCCCGCGCCAAAGCAATGTGCGAGTCAGCGGGCCTAGCCTGCGACGTCTACGGCATGGACAAGCTCAAGGAACTCGGCATGGGCTCCTTCGCCGCCGTCGCGCAGGGCTCCGCCGAACCCCCCGCCCTCATCGTCATGCGCTACGAGCCTGCGGGCATCACGGATGGCCCCATCATCGGCCTCGTCGGCAAGGGCATCACCTTCGATACGGGTGGCATCTCCATCAAGCCCGCGGAAAACATGGACAAAATGAAATACGACATGGCCGGTTCAGCCGCCATGATCGGCGCCATGAAAGCCATCGCCGCCATCAAGCCGCGCGTCCGCGTCATCAGCGTCGTCTGCTCGGCTGAAAACATGCCCAGCGGCACCGCCTTCAAACCCGGCGACGTCGTCACCGCCATGAGCGGCAAAACCATCGAGATCATCAACACCGACGCCGAAGGCCGCCTCGTTCTCGCCGACGGCCTCCACTACGCCCGCACCCTCGGCTGCACACACCTCGTCGACGCTGCCACCCTCACCGGTGCCTGCGTCGTCGCCCTCGGCTACCTCAACGCCGGCCTCTTCACCAACGACGAGCAAGCCTGGGCCGCCTTCATGAAGGGCGTCGAGAAGTCCGGTGAAGGCTTCTGGCGCCTCCCCTGCACAGACGATTACAAGCCCGGCATCAAAAGCGAAATCGCCGACATGGTCAACTCTGGCAGCCGCGCCGGCGGCGCCATCTCCGCCGCCATGCTCCTCAAGGAGTTCGTCGGCGACACCCCCTGGATCCACCTCGATATCGCCGGCTGCGCTTGGAACGAAGAACTAAAACCCTGGCTCCCCAAAGGCCCCACCGGCGTCGCCGTCCGCTCCATCACCGAGTGGGTCCGCACCTACGAGGCTTAGAGGCGTTGTAGCTGCCAAGACATTTCCTCGAAGCCGTTTTTCGGTGGAAGCGTGGGGCTTCAGCCCCTCGACAACCGACCTTGAACGTGAGGGGCTTTAGCCCCAGGCTCTCGTTGGGAGTCCCTCTAGAACTAAGGCACTCAGCCGACCCCTACATCACACTCGGCGATTCAATCCCCAGATACCCCAGCGTCCGCACCAGTTGCCGTCTTGCCGCCGCCGCTGTCCCCAGCAACAACCCCCGCCGCCCCTCATCCGCCTCATTCAAAATATGGTGACGATGGTAAAACGTATTGAACTGCTGCGCCAGCGTAAACGCATACTTGGTCAGCACCGCGGGCTCAGCCGCCGTGATCGCCTGATCAAGCAGCTGCGTCAGCCGCGAAACCGCAAGCCACATCTCCCACACACTCGTCCCATCCTCACCATCCAGCATCCCCGCCAGTTGCTCTCCCCCCGGCATCCCGGCAAGCGCCTCGTCCGCCGTGATCCCAGCCTTGCGAAAGATATTCGTCGCCCGCACAATTGCATACTGCACATAAGGCCCTGTCTCCCCTTCAAAGCTCAACGCATCCTTGAAGTCGAACGCAATGACCGTGTTCCGATTGAACCGCAGCATAAAATACCGCAGCGCGCCCACCGCGATCTGCTTCGCAATCAGCCCACGTTCCTCGGCCTCGAGCTCCGGATTCCGCTCATCCACCTGCTCCGCCGCCGCCGCAATCATCCGATCCAGCAGGTCATCCGCCTTCACCCCAAGCCCCTTGCGCCCTGAAACCTCGATAAATGGCCGGCCCTTATCCTCCTCGGCAATCGTGTACCCCAGCTCGATCGCACATCGCGGCGTCAACGCCACCTTCTCATAGCTGAAATGCGTATAGCGATCCGCCGCTTCCGTAAACCCCATCCCCCGCAGCGCCGCAATCACATTATTCTGCGGGTCCTGCTGTGAGCTGTCGATCACGTTATAGATCGCATCCGCCTTCGCAAACACAGGATGCGCCGGGTTGTCAGCCGAGGCCACCCCGGTCGATGCCCAGCAAGTCCGAGTCGACTCGCCCTCCAGGTACTCATGAAAGATCTCGTAGTAAAAGTCCTTCCCCGACAGCAGCCCAAACTTCCAAAGGTGATAAGCAATATCCTTCCCCACGTAAGTCACGGTCCCGTTCGACCGCACAATCACCTTCGCCTCTTCATCCGGCCCTGCCTCCACAGCTCCATCCGTATTTGCCCGCCGCATCACCCAGCACCCTTTGTTCTTGCCCTCCGTCTCCTCGTAAAGCACTCCCTTCTCGATCATCAACTGCCGCGCCGCATCCCAGAAATGCAGCGACAAAATCTCCGATTCACGCGGCAGAAAATCATACTCAATTCCAAACCGCTGCATCGTCTCCAAATGACGCCGCAACACAGAAGTAGCAATCAAATCCGCAATCTCCGCCGTGTCATTCCCCCCCACCTCCAACTGGTGCAGCGTATCCAGCCGAATCTGCTTCCGCCGCGCAAGCTCTTCGGCCGCTACCCCCGCAGCCGTGTACCACGCCGAAACCCGCGCATATAAATCCCAGCAGAAATAATCGATCAGCTCATTCGTCTCAAAAATTTCGGTAACCTTCTCCCGCACCCCCGTCAGCGAGAGATGCAGCAGATGCGTAAACCCCACCACCACATCCGCCACCTGTACCCCCGTATTGTCGATATAGTTCTGCACCCCCAGCCCGTACCCTGACTTATACTCATCCCGCCGCAGCAGCCGCGCAAAAGTATCGCCCAGAATCGCATTGCGCAGATGCCCGATATGCGCCGCCTTGTTCGGGTTGATGCTCGTATGCTCAATCAACCGGAAGCCCGCCCCCCCCAGGTCCGCATGCTCATCCCGCGCAATCCGCGCCACCATCGCCGCACGGTCCAGCTTTACGTTCAGATACCCAGCCCCTGCAACCTCCACCGCAGCGATCCCCGGCAGGTTCGCCAGGTCGTCCGTCAGCGCCTGCTGCAGCTCGGCGGCAATCACCCGCGGAGCCTTCCGCAGCCTCTTCGCCAGCTCGAACGCCAGTGGCAGCGCCAGCTCGCCAAGCTCGATCTTCGGCGGCTGCTCCACCGCCAGGCTCGCAAGCGTAACGTCATACTTGGCGGCGACAATCGCCTCAATGCGCGTAAGAAGGGTCTGTTGGATTGTCCGATACATGCTCCTACCAGTCTAGCTGACGGGTAAACTCAAGCTATGCACCAGCGCACCCGCGCCGCCGGGGGAACCCTTCTACTCGCCATCTTCGCCGCCGCCGTCGCGGGCTTTCACCCCTACTCAGAGGATGGCGGCGTCTACCTCGCAGGTGTCAAAAAGCTCCTTCACCCAGCCCTCTATCCCACCTGGGCAGTCTTCGTCACAGAGCATCTCCGCTTCTCGCTCTTCGCCCCCACCGTCGCCGCCCTGGCCCACTTCCCCGGCCTCACCCTCGATTGGCTGCTTCTCCTCCTTTACCTCCTCGGCGCCTGGGCCACCCTCTTCGCCGGCTGGATACTCATCGCCAAATGCACCGTCGACGAACGAGCCCGCTGGGGCGCCATCACTCTCCTCGCCTGCTGGCTCACCCTCCCTATCGCCGGCACCTCCCTCATCCTCATGGACCCCTACGTAACCGCGCGAACCTTCTCCACCCCCCTGGTTCTCGCCGCCATCGCCTGGGCCCTGTCCCGCCAATGGCTCTACTGCGCCCTCGCCCTCACAGCCGCGGCCGCCATGCACCCTCTCATGGCCGGCTATGGACTCGCGGCAATCCTCGTCCTTACCATTCGTCCAGCCTGGCTACCACCAGCCGCAGCCTTGGTCACAGCGACCATCCTGCAACTCCTCGCCCCACCTGAAAACCTCGCCTATCGTCAGGTAGTAGCCACCCGTTATTACTGGTTCCTAAGCCAGTGGCAATGGTATGAAATCCTCGGCCTCCTCGGCCCCATCGCCATTCTCCTCTGGCTAAGCCGCCGGCAGCCGTTCACCCAACTCGCCCGCACCGCCATCCTCCTGGGCACCGTCGCCACAGCCATCGCCATCCTGTTCGCACGCCTGTCGACAACCACGCACCTCGTCGCACGCATGCAGCCTCTACGCTGCTTTCAAATCGTCTACCTCGTCATGGCCCTGCTCCTCGGCGCATGGCTCGGCGAGCGCATCCTCCAGGCAAAATCATGGCGATGGATCGTCTTCCTCGCATCCATGGGCGCCATCATGTTCAGCGTCCAACGCAACATCTACCCCCACTCCGCCCACATTGAGTGGCCCGGAACACCCCCCCGCAACGCCTGGCAGCAAGCCTTCCTCTGGGCCCGCGACAACACCCCCCCGGACGCCCTCTTCGCCCTCGACGCCCACTACATCACCCAGGGTCCCGGTGAAGACGCCCAATGTTTCCGCGCCATCGCCGAGCGCAGCGCCCTCCCTGACTACTCCAAAGACGGCGGAGAAGCCTCCATCACCCCCGCCCTCACTGATGACTGGCTCCGCGGTCAGTCCGCCCAGACAAACCTCGAGACCATGCCCAACACCCAAAGACACACCCAGCTCACGCCCTTGCATGTAACCTGGATCGTCCTGCAAACAAACAGCCAGACCGCCTGGTCCTGCCCCTACGTCAACGCCACCGTCAAACTCTGCCGCGTCGAATGACTATTTCCTGCGCCCAGCCGCAGGTGGTGCCGTTGACCCACGAACCACAAGCTGCGTCAGCACTTTAGGCGTCGCCAAAGGCTCCGCATGCAACTGTTCAAACGCCTCTAGCAGCATCCGAAACGCATGTCCCGCAATATCCCGCCGCGGTATATCCACAGACGTTAGCGGCGGCGTGACCATCGTGCACACGGGCAGATTGTCAAACCCGATGATCGATAAATCCCCAGGCACCGCCAGTCCCACCGAACGCGCCGCCTGCAGCGCACCCACCGCCATCACGTCATTGGTGCTCAAAATAGCAGTTGGGCAAGGCGAACTCCTGAGTATCTCCAACATCGCAGCATAGCCGCCCTGTAAGTGCAGATCGCCTTCAACCACCCATTGCTTCTTCACCGCCAGCCCACACTTCGCCATCGCCGCCACAAACGCACTACGCCGATCCCGCGTCGATTGAAACTGTCCCGGCCCGGCGATAAATCCAATCCGCCGATGCCCCAGCTCATACAGGTGCTCCACAGCCTCAATTGCCCCAGTACGATGGTTCACATTGATGTTATGGAAGCTGCTCCGCGGCCCATCCTGATTCATCAGCACCAGCGGCAGCTTGCGAGCCCGCGCAAATTCAAATGATGCCTGGTCCGCCTCCGACGTAAACACCGCAATCCCATCCACATTGCGCTCCACCATCCTCCGGATGCACTGCCTCAGCCGATCGACCTCATAGTTGGTATGCGAAAAAATCACATCGATCGCGTGCGCCCGTGCCAGCGCTTCGAAATTATCGATCAACTCAGGGAAAAAGGGGTTGTTGATGTCAGACACAATTAGCCCAAGAATCCTCGACCGTCCGCGCCGCAGATTCCGAGCGCTCGTATTCGGAATGTAGTCCAGCTCCGCAATCACGCGCTTCACGTGCTCCAGCGTCGACGCTTTCACCTTGGGCGATTTGTTTAGCACCCGCGAAACCGTCGCGGTGGACACGTTCGCGCGCCGGGCTACCTGCTGGATATCCATGATGACTCGAATCAGGATAGCGCACTCCGCACACCGCGAACACTGCCGATTGACAGCTTCCCATCCATGAACCTATGCTTGCGGTTGCCATAATGTAATCGATACCAAAACCAACGAACACTACGAACCATATCAAGGACCAAAGCCGTGACCAGCTCGCAAACAGCTAGCTCCCGAAATCAGATCACCGCTCCTGCGCGCGTCAATCTGCTGGGCGAGCACACCGACTACACCGGCGGCTTCGTCCTGCCCATCGCCATCCCATTTCAAACCCGCGCCACCATTCAGCCCGGCGCAAGCCGGCAGTACCGCTTCCGTAGCGACCAGTTCCCCGGCGAACGAATCCTCACGCTCGATGACCGTGAGGGCAGGGAAAACCTCTGGAGCGACTACCCCGTCGGCGTACTCCGCGAGCTCCAGAAAATCGGCATCTCCCCGCCCCCCTTCACCCTTGAGCTGACCGGCAACGTACCCTTCGGCGCCGGCCTCAGCTCTTCGGCCTCTATCGAAGTCGCCTCCTGTCTCGCCATCCTGCGCCTCGCCCGCGAAACCCTGACGCCGCAGCAAGTCGCCCAACTCTGCCAGCGCGCAGAAAACATCTACGTCCAGTCGCCCTGCGGCATCATGGACCAGTTCGTCATCGCCTCCGGCCGCGCCAACCATGCCCTCATGCTCAACACGCGCGACCTCACCTACCAGTGCCTGCCCATGAACCGCGGCACCCTTGACGATACCTGCATAGTCGTCTGCAACAGCATGGTCAAACACTCCGTGGCAGCCGGCGAATACGGCACCCGCCGCCTTGAATCCGAGCAGGCCCAGGCCGCCATCTGCGCCGCCCATCCCGCCATCCGCGACCTCGGCGACGCGACCATCGGAATGCTCAACACGGTAGCCGACCGCATCTCCGCCAACGCCTACAAGCGCGCCCACCACATCATCACGGAAAACGGCCGCGTCCTCCAGGCAAAAGATGCCATGGAACACGGCGATGCCCAAACCCTCGGCGAGCTCATGACAGCCGCCCACGCCAGCGAACGCGATGATTTCGAGTGCTCCTGCGACGAGATCGACTTCCTCGTTGAGACAGCGCTCGAACTACCCGGCTGCCTCGGCGCGCGACTCACCGGCGGCGGCTTCGGTGGCTGCACCGTCAACCTCGTAAGCCGCGATCATAGCCAAAGCCTCGCCGCAGCCCTCCGTCGACAATACCTAGACCGCTGGGGCATCGAAGCCCAAACCTATGTCTGCGAAGCAGTAGACGGCGCCATGCGAAGCAACGGCTTCCTCGAAGGAGATCACCATGGATGACCTCTGGCTCCAGGCTTCGCACCGCCGTTGGAACCCGCTCAAGCGCGAGTGGGTCGTCGTCTCTCCTCACCGCACCCAGCGTCCCTGGCAAGGCCAGACCGAGCAGCCAACAGCCCCCACCGCAATCGCCTACGATCCCACCTGCTACCTGTGCCCCGGCAACATGCGTGCCAGCGGCGACCAGACACCTGACTACCGAAACACCTTCGTCTTCACCAACGATTTCGCAGCCTTGAAGCTCGATCAAACTCCTGAAGCCCTTGATGTCGACGGTGCCGGTCTGCTCCGCGCCCAGACCGAGCGAGGCATCTGCCGCGTCATCTGTTTCGATCCTCGTCACGACCTCACCCTGGCCACCATGGACACTGCGGGAATCGAGCGCGTTGTTCAGGTCTGGTGCGATCAAGCCGCTGAACTCGGTGCCATACCCGAAATTCGCTACGTCCAGATCTTTGAAAATCGCGGCTCCATGATGGGAGCCAGTAACCCCCATCCGCACGGCCAGGTCTGGGCCACCGAGCACATCCCTAATGACCCCTTGGCCGAGCTCGCCGCCCAACAGGAATTCTTCCAGGCCAAAGGCGAGCCACTTCTCGCAGCCTACCTCCGCATGGAACTGACGCAGCGCGAGCGCATCGTCGCAGAGAACGCAACCTGGGTCGCCCTGGTCCCGTTCTGGGCCGTGTGGCCATTTGAAACAATCCTGCTCCCTAAGCGTTCCGTCAGCTCCTTTGCAGAGCTGACGCCGCACGAACAAAGCGGGCTCGCCGCAATCCTCAAAAAACTCACCGCGACGTACAACGCCGTCTTCAACGTACCGTTCCCCTACTCCATGGGCTTCCACCCAGCACCGTGCGATGGCAACCCCCACCCGGAGTGGACGCTCCACGCCCATTTCTTCCCCCCGCTCCTGCGTTCTGCAACTGTACGTAAATTCATGGTCGGCTTTGAGCTGCTCGGTTCGCCGCAACGTGACATCACCCCTGAATCCGCCGCCGAAACCCTGCGCCGCGCCTTCGCCACCACTTCTACAGACCGAAGACTCGGGAGCTCTCGATGAACCTGTCCCATCTCTCATGGGTCGACTGGCTCATCATGCTGGTCTACTTCGCTTTTGTCCTCGGCATCGGCTTCGCCCTCAAGCGCTACATGCGCACCTCCAACGACTTCTTCCTCGCAGGCCGTTCCATTCCAGCCTGGGTTTGCGGACTCGCCTTCATCTCCGCCAATCTCGGCGCTCAGGAAGTCATCGGCATGGGTGCATCGGGTGCCAAGTACGGCATCATCACCAGCCACTTCTACTGGATCGGCGCCATCCCGGCAATGCTCTTCGTCGGCCTTTTCATGATGCCCTTTTACTACGGTTCCAAGGCGCGCTCGGTCCCTGAATATTTGCGCATGCGCTATGACGAGAAGACCCGTGCCGTCAACGCTTTCTCCTTCGCCATCATGACCGTCTTCAGCTCGGGCATCTCCATGTATGCCATGGCGCTGCTCATTCAGACCCTCGGCCTGCTCAAAGGCATCGTGCCGGATGCCGCGGTTTTCCACGTCTCCATCGTCATAGCGGCCGTCATCGTCCTCGGCTACATCTTCTTGGGCGGTCTCACCAGCGCCATTTATAACGAAGTCCTGCAATTCTTCCTCATCGTCGCTGGCTTCCTGCCTCTGGTCTGGATCGGCCTGCGCAATGTCGGCGGCTGGGAAGGCATCAAGGACACCCTACCTTCCACCATGACCCACTCCTGGCGCGGCATCACCCACACCTCCACCAACTCCATGGGCGTAGAGCTCGTCGGGCTTGTCATGGGACTCGGCTTCGTCCTTTCCTTCGGCTACTGGTGTACAGACTTCCTGGTCATCCAGCGTGCCATGGCTGCCGAGTCTGAGGAGTCCGCACGCAAAGTCCCCATCATCGCCGCCATTCCCAAAATGTTCTTCCCCTTCCTCGTCATCCTTCCCGGCATCATCGCAGTCAGCATGACCTCCTTCGGCAGCCATGGCATCATCCCCGTCAAAATGGATCCGCTCAGTGGCCACGCGGTTTTCGGGCCGGACGGCTCGCCTGTTTACAACTATGATCTCGCCATCCCCATGATGCTCCTGCACTTCTTTCCTACCGGCATCCTCGGCCTCGGCCTGACGGCTCTACTCGCCAGCTTCATGTCCGGCATGGCGGGCAACGTCACCGCCTTCAACACGGTCTGGACCTATGACATCTACCAGGCCTACATCAACAAGAACGCGTCTGACGAACACTACCTCTGGATGGGCCGCATGGCGACCATCGGCGGCGTCCTGCTCTCCATTGCCGCAGCTTATGCCGCCACCAGCTTCAACAACATCATGGACGCTCTGCAGTTGATCTTCTCTCTGATCAACGCACCGCTTTTCGCCACTTTCCTGCTCGGCATGTTTTGGAAGCGAACCACCGGCCACGCCGCCTTCACCGGTCTGCTCAGCGGCACCGCTGCCGCGCTCGCGCATCACGGCCTCACCCTCCCGGCTGACGCGCTCCCCGGCCTGCATGGCGGTTGGATCCACGTCGTCCACACCTATCACAGTGAGATGATGCAAAACTTCTGGACCGCCATCTTCGCCTTCACCGTCAACCTCGTCGTCACCATCGTCCTAAGTCTACTCACGCGGCCTAAGCCTGAAAGTGAGCTCGTCGGCCTTGTCTACTCGCTCACGCCCAGGCCCGTCACCGCGCACATGCGGTGGTATCAAAAGCCCGCAAGTCTTGCCATTGGCGTGTGCGTAGTACTCGTTGCATTGAATCTGATCTTCGCCTAAAGAGGAAAGGCACAAAAATGGGATTGGACATTCGTTTCCCGCTCGGCATGATCTTTCTAGCCCTCGGGGGCATCCTCACCGTCTACGGTCTCTTTACCCGTGGCAACGCCATGTATGCCCAGGCCCTCGGCATCAACGTCAACTTTATTTGGGGCATCGTCATGCTGATCTTCGGTGCCATCATGACCATTGCTGCTTGGCGCGCAAAACGCCTTAAGTAGGCCCGCACGCATTACCGTTCAGCCTGTATAGTGCAACAGCAGTCCAATCGTCCTATGTGCCGCATGCTCAAATTTCTTCTCGGGTTTTGGTGCATCCTGATGCTGACCGGCGACTGCGCCCGTGGCGAGCAGTCCCCTGCCTTCAACTTCGCACGCACCCTCTGGCGCGTCTCCGATGGCCTCCCCGAGGACACCGTCCAGGCCCTTGCCGAGTCCTCCTCCGGCCTCCTCTGGGTCGGCACCACCGGTGGCCTCGCCTCCTTTGACGGCTCCCAGATTCGCGTCTTCGGTCGCGGTCGCCAGGCCCTCACCGCCAACAGCATCTTCGCGCTCGCCGCCGCGCCAGACGGCTCTTTGTGGCTCGGCACGGAGGGCGGCGGCCTCCTTCATGTACGCGGCGAATCCGTCACCGTCTTCTCCGTCCAGCAAGGCCTTACCGATCTCTTCGTCCGCAGCGTCATCATAGACCACCTCGGTCGCGTCTGGGCCGGCACGGACGATGGCCTCTTCGTCATCGAAAACGACACCGTCCGCCGTGTTGACGGCACGTCCGCCCTGCCCTCCCTCTCCGTCCACTCTGTCATGGAAGATCACGAACACCGCATCTGGGCCGGCGGCTCCCGCCTCGTAGCCCTCTCGCCCGAAGGCCAGCCCACCACCTACACGCTGCCCGGTGCCTACAGCAACAATCGCGTCAAAAAAATCCTCCAGACCGCCGACGGCACAGTCTGGGTCGGTACCGTTGGCGGCCTGCAGCGCCTCACCCACGGCTTCTTCTCCCCCGTCCCGCAGCTCCACGCCACCGTCCGCACCCTCCTTCAAGCCAGCGACGGCACCTTATGGGTCGGCACTATCGGCGACGGCCTCTGGCTTTATGAGGCAGGCCGCTTCACCCGCGCCGTCCATCCCGGCCTCTTCCCGTCAGACACCGTACTTTGCCTCCTTGAAGATGCCCAGCATCAAATCTGGGTCGGCAGCCAGGCTGGCCTCGTACGTCTCAGCAAAACGGTAGTCACCCTCATCCGTTTGCCTGAGGGCGGGGATGCCGACTTCGAAACCATCTCCGGCGACCAGCACGGCAACATTTGGGTCGCCGCCCAGAATCTCTACCTCGTCCACGATGGCCGCGCCAACCGCCTCATCTATCCGCAGCTCGGCCACAACCACGTCCGCAACGTCTTCCGCGCTCGCAATGGCGACCTCTGGTTCGGCACCGATGGCAGCGGCGCCTATCGCCTCCGGCAAGGTCCCGCCGGCTCCACCATGCTGCATTACAGCGCACCGGACGTGCTCACCAACAACTTCATCCGCGGCATGATAGAGGCACGCAATGGCGACCTCTGGATCGCCACCGATGAAGGCGTAACCCGCATCGCGGACACCGGCGCACAACGCTTCACCGAGGCCGACGGCCTCGCCTTCTTTAGTACCCGCAGTCTACTCCAGGACCACACCGGCGGCATCTGGATCGGCACCGACCGAGGCCTCAGCCTCTGGCAGAACGGCCGCTTCCAGCACAACCGTGCCGTAGACGACCTCGCCACAGAAAAGGTCTGGGCTATCTTGGAAGACCGCCTCGGCACCCTCTGGTTCGGCACCCGCGATCACGGCCTCTTCCGTTACCACAACGGCGCACTCGAACGCTTCACCACAGAGCAGGGCCTGCCCTCCAACAGCATCTACCAGATCCTCCAGGATCGCGCCGGCACCTTCTGGCTCACCGGACCCAACACCATCGCCTCCATTCCCGCCGCGCAGATGGAAGCCCTCTCCGCTACCTCGGAGCAGTCCCTCAGCGTCATGATCTATCCCATGCCCTTTGGCGGCGACGACGCACAAATGTACGGCGGTCGCCAGCCCGCCGGCTACCTAGCCCCCGATGACAGCGTGTGGTTCGCCACCACACGCGGCGCCGCCCACATCATGTCCGCCAGCCTTCCCGCCGCCCCCGTACCGCTCGCATCACTGGCCAGCGTGGAAGAAGACGGCCGCAGCGTCCGCCTCACCCAGTCAATGCAAGTACCCTCCCATGTCGCACGACTCAGCTTTACCTTCTCAGCCATTTCCCTCAGCTCGCAGGTAGGCATACGCTTCCGTTACAAGCTTGAAAACTTTGACAAGGATTGGGTCGCCGCCGCCTCGGACCGCCTCGCCAGCTACACCAACCTTCCAGCCGGCAAGTACCGTTTCCGCGTCATCGCCTACGACCGCTCCCTCCCCGCCCAAACATCCGAAGCCTTCATCGACATCATCAAGGAGCCCTACTTCTATCAGACCTGGTGGTTCTACGCACTGCTCGTCTTGGCCCTTGCTGGCATCGTCTTCACCATCTACGAGCTGCGCGTCCGCCGCATCCGCATGCGCTTCGCAGACGTCCTCGCAGAACGCAACCGCCTAGCCCGCGAGATGCATGACACCGTCATCCAGGGCTGCACCGGCATCTCCGCCCTGCTGGAAGCTATCGCCAGCACACCCGGTGAAGCCACCACGCCCGAGCTCCTCAACTACGCACGCCAGCAGGCCCGCACCACCATCGATGAAGCTCGTGAGGCCGTCTGGAACATGCGCCACGAGCGCGAAAACGATGTCGACCTGGTCCAGTCCATCGACGGCATTTCCCAGCAGACCACGCGCGAATACGGCACCCACATCACCTTCTCGCACCCTATGGATCAGCTTACCGTAGGCGCTTCCGCCGCCCATGAAATCCTCATGACTGCCCGCGAGGCCATCTATAACTCCGTCCAGCACAGCGGCACCAACAAGGTCGCCGTAGAGCTCATGCTCCGCGGTGAGCTGGTCAATCTATCCATCGTCGATCAAGGTTGCGGCATCACCCAGCCCACAGCCGTAGCCCAGCAGAACGGACACTTCGGTCTGCTCGGCATGCGCGAGCGTGTCCAGCGTCTGGGCGGCCAGCTGCACCTCACCAGCGAGCCTGGCCGCGGCACCCGCGTCCACCTCACCGTCCGCCGCACTGCCCGCCGCAGCGCCCGCCGCCAGCAAGAAGCCGCCCTGCAGGACCATACCCAGCAGCAATCCCAGCAGCAATCCCAGCAGCAATCCCAGGAGCCCCTTGGAAAAGACCTCTAACCGCATCCGCATCCTCATCGTCGACGATCACCCCATCATGCGCGTCGGCATCGCAGCCATCATCAACGCCCAGCCCAACATGGAGATCGTCGGCCAGGCCGCCACCGCGCAAGAGGCCGAGCAACTCTTCGTCCAGCTCGCCCCCGACCTCACCCTCATGGACCTGCGCCTCCCTGACAAGAGCGGCGTTGAAGCTATCCGCACCATACGCGCCCAGTCCCCTAAAGCCCGCATCGTCGTGCTAACCACCTATGAGGGCGATGAAGACATCCACCAGGCCCTCGCCGCCGGCGCCAGCGGCTACCTCATCAAGGGCATGCCGCACGATCTGCTCATCAAGGCCCTGCTGCGCGTACACGGCGGCAACCGCTTCCTCCCCCAGCCAATCACCGATGCGCTTTCCGCCCGCGTCCCCGGCTCAAACCTCAGCCAGCGCGAGCAAGAGGTATTGCAGCTTTTATTCGCCGGCAAAAGCAACCGTGAAATCGCCGAAACCCTCTTCATCAAAGAGGCCACCGTCAAGTCGCACGTCAGCGTCATCCTCATGCGCCTCAATGTAACTGACCGCACACAGGCTGTAGTGGAAGGCCTCAAGCGCGGCCTCGTACACCTCTAACCATCCAACCCACCGCGCCATGCGTCGCAGAGTCGAACCGCTTTTACGCAGCGAATCCAGACAACTCCTACTTTCGTCGGATTCGCCTCATACCGCGAACCTCCTATAGTTCATCTGCGGCCTAACCAGCTGCATTGAGGCCGACTCTGACAAATCTAGGACCTCCCCGCTGCTCTGCTGCTCGCCCGCCATTTCCTTCTGGCACGACATTCCGTTCCTGCTCGCACGTGACACCGCACCAGAGTGCTTCCTCCCCAACACAAATCTTCGTGACCCGTTCTGCATTTCACCTCCTGGACGCCTCTGTCACTGCCTTGAACGCTGAGTAGAAACAAGAGAGATCATGCCAAACTCCTTCCAGACCCTTGCCCTCGCGGCCATCTCGCTCACTGTCCCGGCCTTCGCCCAGACCATGCCGATCGACGCCTCTGCACCCGTACCAGTTCCCCAGCCCGTCACCGCCCTTCTCGGCACTGCAAAAAGTCCCACCGGCCAAACCATCGCGGTCAACAGCCAGTACCTCACGCTCAACGGTCAACCCTGGCTCCCCGTCATGGGCGAGTTCCATTTCTCGCGTTACCCGCAAGCCCAGTGGGAGCAGGAAATCCTCAAAATGCAAGCCGCCGGCGTGCAGATTGTCTCCACCTACGTCATCTGGATCCATCATGAGCAGCAACAGGGCGTCTTCGATTGGACCGGCCAGCGCGACCTTCGCCTCTTCACCCAGCTCTGTGCAAAACACGGCATGTACGTCTACCCCCGCATCGGCCCCTGGGCCCACGCCGAGGTGCGCAACGGCGGCCTCCCGGACTGGGTCGTCCAGGCCGGTCCCACGCGCCAGAACGATCCCGTCTACCTCGCTGAAGTCCAGACCTTCTACCAGCAGATCGCCCTCCAGCTCAAAGGCCTGCTCTGGAAAGATGGCGGCCCCGTCATCGGCCTGCAAATCGAAAATGAGTACCGCATGCGAGGACCGGGCCAGGGCGACGAGCACATCCGCACCCTCAAAAAGATGGCCGTCGATGACGGCCTCGATGTCCCCCTCTACACCGTAACCGGTTGGGACGGCGCATCCATCCCGTTGGACGCCGCCCTGCCCGTCTTCGGTGGTTATCCTGACGCCCCATGGGATGGCTCCCCATCCAAACTCCCGCCCAATGAGGTCTACGCCTTCCGCTTCGCCAACCGCTCCGCCGGCAGCATGGGCGCCATTGGCGGCGGCAACCAGTCCGCAGCCGATACCTATCGGGGCACGCCTTTCCTCACCGCTGAGGTGGGCGACGGCATGCAGGACACCTACTTCCGCCGCCCCGTCGTCACCCCAGATGACATCGCCGCCATCCCCACCGTCATCCTCGGCAGCGGTGCCAATCTACTCGGCTATTACATGTTCCACGGCGGCCGCAACCCCGAACCCGAGCCAGGCTCCGCCATTACCTTGCAGGAGTCGCAAGTCACCGGCTACCCCACTGATCTACCCCTCCGTTCCTATGATTTCCAGGCCCCCCTCGGCGAGTACGGCCAGGAGCGCGAATCGCTCCGCAAGCTCAAGCTCATCCACTATTTCCTCAACGATTTCGGCTCTATCCTCGCCCCCATGGCCCCGCGCGCCCCCGCCATCGTCCCCGCCACGCCCTCAGATATCACCATGCCCCGCCTCGCCGCCCGCACCCTCGGTGATCACGGTTTCCTCTTCATCAGCAATCACGTCCGCGGCGTCCAGAGCCCCGCACGCCCAGCCTTTCAGGTCGCCCTCAAGCTACCCACCGGCACCATCAATATCCCCGAGCAGCCCATCAGCCTGCCTGCTGAAAGCTACGGCATCTGGCCCGTGAACATGCAGTTCGGCGGCACTAACTTGCGCTATAGCACCGCCCAGCTTTTCAAGCGCGTCCAGACGGCCGGCCACACCTGGTACTTCTTCTTCGCCCTTCCCGGCGTCCAGCCGGAGTTCGCCTTCTCCGGCTCACCCACCATCACCTCCAACGCCGCGGTGCAGACGCTTCGTGCGCCCGGCCTCTTGCGCCTCCTCGCCCAGCCCACTGCCACCACGGAACTTCGACTCCCCGGCAACATCCATTTCGTCGTCATGCCTCAGCAGCAGGCTGAAACCGTCTGGCGCGTCACCAATCCCGCCCTTCTGCTCGAAAGCGACGCCGCCGTCTACGCCGAGGCGGACCACTGGACGTTCGACGCCCAGGCTGATAACACCTTCCATTTCGCCATCTTCGGCACCAAAAAAGAGCCCTCAGCCAACGTCCCACTCCAGGCTCTTCCGTCCGATGCCCTCTTCGCCTCCTATCAGGCGACACTCCCCGCTGTCACGCTCACACCCAGGGTCACGCAGGTGCATCCCGCCGGTACCCGTTCCCCCTCACTCCTTGGCCCAACGTTTGATTGGCGCAAAAACCCCGTACCTCTCGCCCCAACCGACACCGACTTCACCCAGGCCGCCGAGTGGAAGGTTGACCTTCCCACTCCACCTCCCGGCACCTCCCTGTCTGACGCCCTGCTCACCTTCCACTACACCGGAGATGTAGCCCGTCTCTACCAGGCCGGCGCGCTCGTTGACGACGACTTCTGGAGCGGTATCCCCTGGCAGATCGGTCTCACCGAGGTCAACCCGCACTGGCGCACTGCATCCTCCGCTTACATCCTGCGCATCCTTCCCCTCCGCGCCGATTACAGCCTCTACCTCGAAGACCCTTCCGCCCTGCACTTCGATGCCAAAGCTCAAGCCGCCACCCTCGAAAGCGTCAAGCTAACCCCCATCTACCGCCTGAAGCTAACAGCCCCACCCACACCCTAGACCAGTTTTCTTTATGCGCAGCCTCCTTGCGTACAGGCCTAAAGCCTGCCTCAAACCAGCCTGGGCCGCCAGGCCTAGCTTGCTGCTTGCCTCCAAGCGACCAGCTTGATACACCCGCGCATTCTTATCATCAAGATGCTAGCCATCCCATCTCACAAAAAAAGGAGGCCCCGAAGGGCCCCCAAGCCAGGAACATCGTGATTCGCGGCAGGCGCTATGGCCGTTTGCCCAGCGAAGAAGGGTTGATCGGCGTAACCACAGGCGTGGCGATACCGAGTGTTTCGTGCAGTCCGCCGTTCGCGTCCAGGACCCAGAGATTGCCCGAGCCGTCCACAGCGATGCTTGCCGATTTGTAATACGTGACGTTCGTCTGCGACTGGTATCCCGCCGCCGGCGAAGTCAACGTACCAGCGTTGTTCAGTGAGAACAGAACACCGCTCGTAGTGCCGTTCCCGCCACCGAGCCAAACATTGCTATTGCCGTCGATCGCAATGCTGAAGATCGTATTCGGCAACGCATTCGTTGGATACCCGCCCACGCTCTGGTTCACATTGGCGCTGTTGTATTTGGTCACGTACCCGCTGCTGAAGTCACTGATCCATGCATTGTTACTCGCATCGATCGCAATCCCACTTGGATACAGAATGGTGGCCGGCGTGTCGCCGCCCGTGCCCGAAACCGCCACGCCACCGCTGGTGATCTCAGCCACCACGCCCGTGCCCGCCGCATTGCAGGTATTGCAAAGACCCCAGATGTGATTGACGCCATCCACTGCAACCGCAAAGACTCCACTCGGGAACTGCTTGCCCGTTGAAGGCGCAAACCCAGAGGGCGCATACCCGGCCGTGCTCGCCGCAACCAGGTTTCCAGACGCGCTGATCTCGCCAAACGTCGAAGGATACTGATTCCCCGTCCAGGCATTGTTCGAAGTATCAAACGCCACCATATTTTCCGACCCCGCCCAGCTCGCACCAGTATCGTTAGCCGGTGTAAAAGCTGTCGCGGTAGGCGTCGCATAAGCCAGCGAGTAGTCCGCCGCCCAGATCGTTCCTGCCGGCGACACGCTCACGTTCAGCGGTTTGTACTGGCTATTGGATCCGCCCGTAAACTTGATGCTGTTCACAGTCGCACCCAGCGGGCTTAGCTCCAGCGCAGCCCCGGCGCCGTTGGTCGCGCTCGACCCCGCAGCAGGTCCCCAGACATTTCCTGCGGCATCGATAGCGATGCTGCCCTGTGAAGTCGTGTTCGAGTTATTACCCGGAACGTAGAATTGCGCGGTCGCCGGCGTGTAGTCGATACGCAGACTGAAGTCAGCCGGAGCAGCCGCCGGTGTTGGTTGAAACGGGCTCGTCGCCGACTGCGTCGCAAACAGCGCATTGACATTCGCGCCCGGGGAATGCGCGATGTTGATCATCGCCGTGGCGGAATCGGTCGGCGTCGTGCCGCTCGTGCTCTTCGCATTTGCAAACAGCGTCGTGCATCCCGTCCCACTGGAGTTAATGCAGGTCGCCAGGATGTTCGCCAGAGCATTGATCTCCGCCTGCGGCACCGCGCCCTTGCCGTTGGGCGTGGTCGTTAGCGCATTGCCGGTCGTAATGCTTGAGATGGCCGCAATGTTTGCCGCCGCATTGTTGATCCCCGTGGTCGCACCCGCGGTACCGTTCGTCGCCAGGTGGGTCGAGTCCGTGAAGAACCCGGACAGGGCAAAGGCCGTCGCCACAGTCGAAACCTCATCGACAAAAATCGTAGGCACCGTCGTCAAAAGACTACCCGTCGAAGGACAAACTCCAAGCCCCGCCATCAGCGCCAGACTCGCGTTGTTCGCTCCCACTCCCGGATTGCCCTGCGTCGCCAGGATGTAAACCTGCGACCCCGCCGTGCAGGTGTATGTCCCCGTAATGTTGAAGTTCCCACCACCGTCCGTAGCCACATAGCCGCCAATCGTATCCGTCAGCACAGTGACCCCATTGGCCGTCAGCAGCGACGTCGAAGCCGCCCCATACGCTGAGCTCGCCGCCTGCATCAGGTGAACGTGGCTGCCTGTCACCGGCTGCTGGCCACCGTGCACTTTACCGCTCATCGCCTGCGCAACCCCGTCAGTCGTCGTATCGGGAAACACGCCGGTCCCACTGCACCCTGCCAGCAGCAGGGCGAGCGTGGAAGACGCGGCAACGCACCAAGACTTTGCCATCGCGGCATTCGCTACATTTTTCATGATCCAGAATCTCCGTGCGCGGCCTCCGGACCTTCGTGACGTGGCCCGTTGAAACTACAACGCAAACGCATCCTACCCTCGCGCCAACACCGCACGAATCAGCCGAAAGTAGCACTCCGACAATGTTTCTCGCACCCGCCTTTTCTCCAGCCACTCCGCCTTTAGGCGGATTCGCACCATGCAGACAACGGAGTAGTGTTTCTGGTGCGTCGGAACGCATTCATTTCAGGCGCGAGATCATTCCCAATGGAAGTGGGAATCCGCCTTGCGGGCCCCAGGTTGCACCTCATGCCGAACGTCTCCTCGCTGCTCCGCACCATCGCTCTGACCTTGTCAGCCGCCGCTGTCCTTCACGCCCAGCAGCCGGCGGAGCCCGTCGACATTACTCCCCTCGATGGCGAAACGTACTACCTCATCAACCAGCTCACCGCCTTCCAGGCCGACCTCAACAACGGCTCCACCGCCCCCGGCGACGTCCTCACTGACCAGTCCCGCTCCTTCACCTCGCTCACCCAGCGCTGGGGCCTTACCGGCGCCGGCTCCTCCTGGAAGATCAGCAACATCTCGAACGGCCTCTGCCTCGACTCCCTTGCTAACACCCCCGTGCAGAGCGTTTGCAACGCCGCCACCGCCACACAGCTCTGGACACTCCAGCCCAAAACCAGCGGCTACTACGTCCTCCTCAACACATTCACAGGCCTCGCCCTGGATATTGCGTCCACCACCGTCGGCGCCAACCTTACCGAGTCCGCCCTCACCTCCACACCCACCCAAAGCCAGCAATGGCTCCTCCGCCCTGCTTTCTTCCGCGGCGTCGACAATGCCCTGCTTGAGAAACAGGAAGCCAACAAGGTAGCCAACGGCGTCCCCTGGTGGACTGACGCCGGCACCACCCAGGACACGCTCCAGATCCTCAAGAATCATGGCATCAATCTGGTCCGCATCCGTCCAACCAGCATCCCGCCCTACAACACCTTCACCTCCACCACCTGCACGGGCAACGGCTGCTACGCAGAAACCGACGCCCAGAGCATCGACCTCGCCAAGCGCGCCAAGCAACTCGGCATGTCCGTTGAAATTTCCTTCCTCTTTGACGGCGGCTCCTCGGCCGCGGTCCCCGCCGCCTGGTCCGCAGACTCCGTCACCCAGGCCGGCACGGACGTCTACAACTACGTCAAGCAGCAGGTGGAAAACTACCGCACCGCCGGGGCCATGCCGGACATGGTCGCCGTCGGCAATGAAGTTGACACTGGCTTCCTCTCCAAACTCGGCACCACCACCAGCAACTTCCCTAACTTCGCCATCGTCCAAAAGCAAGGCATGCAGGCAATCCTGGACGCCGCCGCCGATACCACCATCGGTCCCGCCCTTGCCCCACCCATTCGCTGCATCCACATCACCCCCGCGTATGACATGACGTCTTTCTTCACCAACGCCGTCACCAATGGCATCCCCTTTGACGCCATGTGCCAGAGCTATTACCCCATCTATCATGGCCCCCTCACCGCCGCGCAGGCCGCCGCCTCCAACCCCAACAACAAGCCCGTCGAGCAGGCATCCATCATCAAGGCCGCCAACGCCCTCGCCAAGCCCATCTTCCTCATCGAAATCGGCGAGCATTACGAATCCGGCTTCGGCACCGCCGACCCCTGGTACGCCCTCACCCGCGCCGGCCAGCGCCAGTTCGTCCTTGACGTCGACTCCGTCATCAAGACTCTCCCCAACAACCTCGGCATGGGCATCGAGTGGTGGAACCCCACCGGCGTCAACATCCCAAAACCCGGCAACGGTTACTCCAACGGCGACGGCGCCATCGATGCCATCTATAGCTGGAACGGACTCACCCTCTTCGACAACGCCGACACCTCCGGCAGCTCCGTCGACACCCTCCCCAACTACTCCGCCGCCCTGCCCGCCCTCGACGCCGTTGGCGGCAAGCTGGACCCCACCCTCAACTACAAGCTCGTGAACCAGGCCACCGGCCAGATCCTCGAAACCACTCTTGCCTCCACCGCAACAGGCGCCGCCCTCGACACCACACCCGACCCCGGCACCATCAGCCAGCACCAGCAGTGGCAGATCATCGGCAACAACGACGGCTACTTCCACGTAGCCAACGTCAACGGCTCAGGCGCCAATGTCCTTGACAACAACAACAGCACCGCGGCCTCCTCCGCCATCACCCAGAACACCTTCGTCGCCGGCACCGGCTCCCAGGAGTGGAACGTCCTCACCGCCGGCAACGGCTACTTCGCCTTCGTCAGTCGCATCAGCGGCGACATCCTCACAGCCACCAGCGCGACCACCATCCAGCAGGTCGCGCCCGCCACCACCACGCTCGATTGGATCACCGCCGCCAGCCCCAACCAGCTTTGGCAAATTATCCCCGTCAACATCACCGCCGTCAGCACGGCGTCGCAGCTCGCCTTCGCCACCGGAAATCCCACCACCCTCGCCGCCGGCTCTACCCCCGGCAACATCACGGTCAACGTCACAGACTCCGCCGGAGCCATCATCGGCGCGCCCGCCGAGTCCCTCACCCTCACCATCACCGGACCGTCCAGCTACGCCGCCACTGCCTCAGCCACCAGTGCCAACGGCTCTGCAGTCTTCAACCTCAGCGCCCAGACCTTCACCGCGGCCGGCACCTACACCCTCACCGTCTCCGGCTCCGGGCTCACCAGCGCGACCACCCAGATCGTCGTCACCGCGCCGGTCCTTACCGTGGCCGCCAACAGCGCCGGCCGCGCTTACGGTGCCGCCAACCCCACGTTCACCTACAGCTTCAGCGGCTTCGTTAACGGTGACACCGCCGCCTCTTCCGTCACCGGCACCCCCACTGAGTCCACCACCGCTACCGCCACCTCGGTGCCCGGCACATACCCCATCAGCATCGCCCAAGGCTCACTCGCTTCCACCAAATACACCTTCAACTTCATTGCCGGCACCCTCACCGTAACCCAGGCAGCAGCCACCGCTTCGCTTACCGCCGCCCCCACCTACGCCGCCGCCGGCACCACCACCACACTCACCGCGAGCGTCATCTCCACCACCACCGGCACCCCCGGCGGATCGGTCACCTTCACCCTCAACAACTCCAGCCTCATCACCTTGCCTCTCAACACCAGCGGTCAGGCCACCACCACCACCACGTTGCCCACCGGCACCAATACCCTTACCGTCAGCTACCTGGGCACCTCCAACTTCGCAGCCACCACCAGCCCCGCCGTCGTCGTCACCATCAGCCCTCAGAACGTCTGGGTCGTCAACGCCAACGGCTCCCTCTCCGAGCTCTCTGACACTGGTGCCGCCATCACCAATCCCACCGGCGGCAACTCCGCTCTCGCCATCGATAACGCCGGCAGCATCTGGTCCACCAGCTCCACCGCCAACACCCTCACCCGCGTCACCAACACCGGCACCTCGCCCACCACCTTCTCAGGTGCCGGCCTCAGCGCGCCGGTAGCCATTGTGGTCGATGGCTCCGGTAACCTCATCATCGCTAACACCAACAGCTCCCTCAGCGTCTTCACCAACGCCGGCGCCGCCGTCACTCCCACCTCCGGCTACACTGACCCCACCCTCGCCGCACCCTCCGCGCTCGGCGTCGACACCTCGGGCAGCCTCTGGGTCGCCAACTCCGCCACCTCCACCGTCACCCGTTTCCTCGGCGCCGCTGATCCCGTAGCCACTCCTCTCGCCGCGGGCACGGGAGTCACCGGCCCCGGAGTACGCCCATGACCCTTAACACGCCCCCCGTCCCGACCACCAGTGCAGCACCCGGAGTCCGCCTCATGCTCAAGCCTCTCATCCTCCTCCCAATAGCCCTCGGCCTTACCGGCTGCGCCCTTGCTCCCGCCAATAACACCACCGCCACGCCCATCGCCGCCCAGCTTACCGGCCAGGTCCATGGCGGCCAGCAACCCGTCGCCGGAGCACTCATCCAGCTCTACGCCGCTGGCACCACCGGCTACGGCACCGCCGCCACGCCCCTCCTCACCAACGCAGTCCACTCCAACGCCACCGGTGGCTTCTCCATTACCAGCGACTATACCTGCCCCGCCAACGCCCAGGTCTACCTCACCGCCACCGGCGGCAACCCCGGCCTCGCCCCCTCCACCAACAACGCCGCCCTCGCCATGATGACCGCCCTCGGCCCCTGTTCCAGCCTCTCCGCGTCTACCTTCATCAACGTCAACGAGCTCACCACCGTCGCCTCCGTCTGGTCCCTCGCCCGATTCCTCTCAGACGTCCCGCAGCTCAGCACCAGCCCCACCAATCTCACCGGCCTCACCAACGCCTTCGCCGCCGTCAACCAGGTCGTCAACACCTCCACCGGCACCATGCCCGGCCCCGCCCTCCCTACGAACGCCACTCTCCCTACTACCCGCCTCAACACCCTCGCTGACATCCTCTCCGCCTGCATCAATACTGCCGGCGGCACTTCCGGCGACGGCTCCCCCTGCGGCAACCTTTTCACAGCCGCCACCCCCGCAGGCGCAGCCGCTCCCACCAACACCCTTGCAGCTGCCGCCCTTATCGCCCGCAACCCCGCCAGCCAGGTTGCCGCGCTCTTCGCCCTCTCCGTCAGCAACGCCCCTTTCCAACCCACCCTCACTGCCGCACCCAACAATTTCCTCATCGGCGTCTCCTATACCGGCGGCGGCCTCGCCGCACCCCGCGCCCTCGCCATCGACCCCTCCGGCACCATCTGGCTCGCCAACACCGCCGCCTCCACCCTCACCCAGTTCGCACCCACCGGCGCCCCCATCTCCCCCACCACCGGCTACACCGGCGGCGGCCTCAACATGCCCTCTGCCCTCGCCGCCGACACCACCGGCACCATCTGGATCACCAATCAGGGCACCAGCACCATTAGCCGCTTCTCCGCCTCCGGCACCCCCCTCACCGGCACACCCTACACCGGCGGCGGACTCAGCACCCCCTCCAGCATCGCCATCGACACCGCCGGCAACGCCTGGATCACCAACCGCACCACCAGCACCGTCTCCGAGTTCTCGCCCACCGGAACCGCCCTCTCCCCAACCACCGGTTACACGGGCGCAGGCCTGAGCCAACCAGTAGCCATAGCAATCGACCCCCGCTAATCCAGCGCAACCTCCGCTCCGCAAACATCTACGCCTTCACCACAAACCGCGACCCTCAAGGCGTAATCCTGCCGCGGCTTATTCGACGCATCCCCCGGCGTTTTTACTGAAGCCACAAACCTGTGTGTCCGCCGGTCTGAACGCTGCGGAACCTGGGCTATACAGTTTCCGGCGCATGACTACATCAAGTTCAACGCTGTGATCAAAAGGCTCCTGCTGGATCGCTGTTGAGGGTGGCGGTAAACCTGAAAAGCTGGAACTCGTTGACTGCTTCATGCTTCCCAGCGGCCGGCCCTCTGTTATGGCAAGCGAGTTTTCTCTGCCAAAGATATCGGCAGAAGCGGGCTATGCCGGGGGCTGCAACCGCACCGGAAATTGCAACGAAGGTAGAGACTTTCCCCGGTGGGAGCCCGTTCGAATTTTCGGGAGAACAGGCGAAAGCGCTATTCGGCACGTTGCCCGCTGTTGTGGCTGCCCGTGCATCCTCAGATCAGGCATCGGTACTTCACTGGTCTCTCGACCGATTTGAAAGGGAGATTCAAGAACGAGATCCGGGACCTTCACGTCAAGACTCGCACGCTAGCGATCTGAGGCGATTCGTGCCAAACGCTGACAACAGCGTTTGGCAGACCTACGAAGACTGGATAAGGTGTCGTCATAAACCGGCTTTTGCGCGGTTCTCAAGAATGGGCTGCCTGTTTGCTGCCGCCCAGCGATGAAGTGGAACGAGCGCGCCCCGGAGCGTCATCCCTAATTCCGTCAGTTCATAGTCCACGCGCGGGGGGACACTCGGGAACAGAGTGCGGGTTACGATCCCGTCCGCTTCCAACCGCTTCAGGGTCAGCGTCAGCATTCGCTGAGAGATGCCGCTCACGCGCCGCTGGATTTCGTTATAGCGCAACTGGCCTTTCGAAAGCGCGCCCACGACCAGGATGGTCCACTTGTCGCCGACGCTCATCAGCACTTCGGCAAGTCCCTTGCAATCTGAGGGACCAAGCGCTTCCGTAGGAACATTTTTGTTCGTTTCGCTCAAGAAAGTGCCTCCTTGCGGGGATTTGCCATGCATTCCATACTAGCGCTACGAACAGCTTGTTCGTACTCGCAAACATGAATTGCGAGCACATGAGAGGACACGCACTTGCAGACGACACCTGCCACCGCCGCACAACTTCCAACGCAAGCCCTGACGCGGCAATCCGCTGCCAGCAAACTACGTCGAAATAAAATTGTCTATTGGACTTTGACGCTGCTGATGTTCGTCCCCGGCACTCTGGGAGCTTTCGCTGAAGCCTTCACCAGGGGTCCGGCAAGCATTGTAAGGATCATGCTCGCGCTCGGTTTCCCCTTGTACCTGATGAAGATTTTGGGGACATTCAAAATCTTCGGCGGCATTGCGATTCTAACGGGCAAGCTGCCCCGGATGAAGGAATGGGCATACGCCGGCTTCTCCATCGAGTTTCTAGGTGCGACGGCAGCGCACGTCATCACGGGTGACCGCGTATACGCACTGTTCCCGTTCTGCTTCTTCATCGTCCTCATGGTCGCCTATATCCTTTGGCACAAAACCGCTGCGACACCCCTGCCGTTTGAGCAGCGCGATATGGGCGCATAAACCCGCTCTAAGCCAGACTCCATTTGCGATGATGGTTGGATAAGAAGCACTTGCCGTCTTCGAGTGCCTTTAATTCTTTTCTTGCTGCGAGGACGAGCGGCCGGCCTGGGTCGCCATTCTTCCAGGCGTCGAGGAATCTCCGGTAGGCTTCGGCTGAGGCGGCTCTATTGCCCTCCCTCGCCAGGATGCGGGCCAGTTGCAACTGTGCCAGGGGCAACGATGAGCCGGTCGGCTCGATATAGGCGTGAGCGAGCAGGTTGCGGAACTCGGCCTCCGCCTGAGGCAACTGGTTCGCCTGCATGTAGGCGAGGCCGCGAAGATAATAGCCGTCATGGCTCGCGTCGTCATACTGCCGAGCGGGTTCCATCAGGACCAGGGCTTCCTGAGGCTTGTGAGCCATGAGTGCAAACTCCCCGCGCAATAACGGAGCGTACCGCCGGCTCCACATCGTAGATTGAGAATGGTTTGCAAGATAGTCGCGAAGCAGCACCTCCGCTTTCGTCGGATCGCCCAGTTCTGCCACGATGCGAAGTGTGTCATATTCGCTCTGGAACGGTCCCGAGTCGAGATACTTGCAAGCAAGTTCCAGCTCGCCGAGATCCCACCAGGCTATAGTCCAAAGTGCTTCCATGGAACCAGTCGCCACGGGCACAAGCGATTGGTTCAAGCGCGCAATCATGCGGCGCGACTCGCCGAGAGTATGCCTGATCGACGCGCCGTTCTTCATGATGGCCTGGGGCAGGTCGTCGATACGAGCTATATCCTGCCTGGCAGTCGCCATGGTGTTGCCGTCGACGCGGTTAGTAGCGTCTGTATCTTAACGCTTCTGCTTTGGTTTTCCCTGTTCTTTCCGGTCATCGCAGCGGGCAACAGACGTCCGATGCACATCGTCGCCCTAATTTTCACTTTGCCGCCGGTGTGGATGCTATGCCGGCATCTTTGCTCCGGCCGGTTCCGCACGCTCTCTCGCACAGTCGTGCCGGCCGTCGTGGGTGCGATGCTGTTATCGGCCGCGCAGGGTACGGCGTGCGGCCAATTGAATGCCGTCAACGGGATCAAAACGGTGGCCGGGAATGATAATTCCGGGTACTCAGGCGACGGAGGACCCGCAACCCCCGCCGCCCTTTATAACGCGAGTGCTCTGGCAACCGACGCTGCGAGCAATCTCTACATTGCGGACAGGCAAAACAGTCGCATTTGAAAGGTCGATCAGAATGGCATCATCACCACCATGGCTGGAACAGGCGCCTTTGCCTTTTCCGGCGACGGAGGGCCGGCGGCGAGCGCGGCGATCATCACTGGCTGCGGGGCGAACAATGGCTTCGGCATTCCAACCACGACGAGCATGATCACCATCACGGCGACGAGTGGCACCACAGTGCACTCAACGCAGGTCACCCTGACCATTCAGTAACTCGCGCCATGAAAGGTATTGCCATGAAATTGCTTTGGAAGACGTGTGATGCACTGGTTGCAGGCATGCTGATGAGCCGGATCGCCGCAGGACAAACAGGCAGCGTGGCCGCCGGCATTCAGTTCGACTACGCACACGCCAACCTGGTGCATGGCTGCCACTGTTTCAACCTGTACGGCGGCGCGGCGCAAGTGCAGTTCGGCCTTGCTCCCCGGCTTTTCTAATTGGCGACGTGACAGTCGCACGGCAAAGCGGACTAACGCTCGACGGCTATGGACTGCCGGAGTCGACCTACATGGGCGGCCTCCGTTACTTTCCCATCGCAAGAGAGCGCCGGCGAAAGCTCTTCGGTGACGCCCCGCTGGGGCAGGCTCATGCAGGCGGATCGCTTACACCATCGCGGACCGGATACGGCGCCTCCAACACCTTCAGCCTGCAGTTGGCGGCGGCTTTCAGCTAATGCTAAGCCATCACTGGCAAGCCGCGCCCGCACAGGCCGAATACTTGCTGACGACATTCTCAAACGGCGCCACGAACCGGCAAAACCAACTGCGGCTTAGCGCGGGGCTGCTCTACCGGTGGCACTGACAGCCTTTCGTCCTCCCTCAGCTCAACGGAAACTTCCAGACCAGACAAGGAGCGTCATCCTATATGAACAGCGCACGAAGAACTCTCGACGAACCAGCCTTGGCTTTGCGCACCTTGCCCAGCCTTTTGACCCGGCTCACGCTCCTCGTTGCGCAGCTAGGGTGCGCCATCGGCACCCAAGCACAAACGGCACACTACGCCGGCGTCCAGACAGTTCTTTAGACGACCCCAAACAACCCCTTTAAATTGGGCGTGGCGGTCGATGCCTCGGGCGCTGTCTACTTTGTGGATCAGTACGCGAGCCGGGTAGTGAGGGAAACACCGCAGAACGGAGGTTATGTTCCCAGCAACGTGGTCGCCGGCCTGACCACCGGGCCTTACGACATCGCTGTGCAACGGTACCCTGATTGCGAAGACGGACCTGAGCTGTTTGACCATTAGTGCGCAGGCGGCCTTTTATCCCGCGGCGCAAAGCCTGCCGTTCGCCCGGCCAACCTCGATCCCGAAGACTTGGCGATCGATATCGGCGGTTCGTTCTACATTGCGGACGCGGCGAACTACCGCGTGTTGCAGGAGACTCCGAGCTATGGCGACTATACGGTCATCGGCATCGGGAGCGGCTAAAAACACGCCGTACGGTGTGGCTGTGGATGGGGAAGGCAACGTCTACATCGCCGACACGGGCAATGGGCGTGTGCTCAAGGAAACATATGCCGGTGCACAGAGCGTTGTGGCGACGACCTCGCAGCCACGCGCTGTAGCGGTCGACAGCGCAGGCGTAGTCTACATCGCCGACCTTCAGCAAGGTGTCCTTTCGGCTACGCCGAACACAAGCGGGACCTACAGGCTGAGCAGCGTAGGCAGCAGCGTCGCGTCGCCGAACGGCATTGCCGTGGATAACACCTTCATCTACGTTTCCGACAGCCGGAATCACCAGGTATTGGCGGGACACAATTATGGTGGCTTGTATATCGAAAAGAAGGTCGGAAGCGGCAACTATAACCCGGGCGCCGTGGCCGTAGACGGGCTGGGTAACGTTTCTATCGCGGATGTGTCGACAGGCAATGTGCTGGCGGAGCTGATGCAAAGCACGGCTTTCAGGAGCTGGCGGCGGCCAGCGGCTTCAGCAATCCATCGGCGATCGCGGTAGACCCGGAGGGAAATCCTTCGTCAACATCAACGAGGTCACGACCATCGCTTCGGTTTGGGCACTGTCGCCGTTCATGTCGAGCATCACTTGAATCGGCACCAGTGGCTCTTCTGCAACTTCCACAGGCAATTTCGTCGGCCTTACCAACGCCTTCTCTTCGGTCAACATGCTGGTGAATATTGGTAACGGTCTGGCCTCCGGGCCAGCTCTCCCAGCGACTGCAATTGCACCGTCTGCCAACATCTATACACTGGGAGATAACCTCGCAGCGTGCATTAATACTGCGCGACCAACCGGGCGGGATTCCGCCTGCGACAGGCTCTTTACCTACACCACCGTCAACGGCGCAGCCCCACCGACACGATTACTGCAGCCACGAACATCGCGCAGCATCCGAGCACGAACGTCGCAAACCTGACGCAGCTCGTCACACCGACCTCGCCCTTTCAGCCGACCACGATTCCTACGGACTTCAGTCTAGTGATCCCATATAGCGGCGGTGGTCTCAGCGCGCCGAGCGGCATTGCCGTAGACGCGGCGCGTAATCTATGGGTACCCAATTCGTCCGGCAACAGCGTTATCAAGATCGACGCGCTGGGCGTAACGCCAAGCGACTCCACAGGATTCTTTCCGGAGCTTCCGGCTCACGGCAGGCCCGATGGTCACGCCGTTCCGCCATCGCAATCGCCCTCAGCAGCAACGCGTGGATCACGAACCTCGGAAACAGTTCCGTGACGGAACTTAACGCCATGGGTTCAAACCCGACTGTGTATAGTGGCGGCGGTCTCAATGCGCCGGCAAGTATCGCAATCGACGCCGCCGGGAATGCCTGGGTCGCCAACAGCGCATCCATCACCTCCATCACCACTGGCGGCGCCATGTCGACCTATTCCACCGTAGGCGTCTCAACCCCAAGTGCAATCGCCATCGACCCTAAATAGAGAGTTCTCTCAAATCACGTTTGCAGTGATTTACTGCTGGTTAGGCGCGATGTCTGGTTTGATGATCGGGACCGGAATCCAATATACCCATCGCCTAAATCCGCGTCCTCCTTCGCCGCCACTGCGTCATAGATCTTCTCCAGTTTCACCTCGTCGCTATCTCCCGCAACCGATAAGTTCTCCACACCTCTTATAGCGTCGGCCCAGGCCTCATCAATTCATTCCAAGTATCCGGCAGCTCGATATGAGCCCGGTCCTTGCTCCCTTCGATCAGCACCTTCACCCGCAGATGGAAGTCCTGCGTCCTGTTCACATCGTCCTGCATCACATCCCGGTCCAAGAGCACCGCCGGCTCTCCCGGCTTCGGTGCAACCGATGTCATCGCCAGTCCACCGCAGTCGGTGCCGTCCATTATCTAACGCAAAAGCGCCGGACAAACAAGCATCAGGCGCCCAGCATCAGGCTCGCCAGCAAACCGCGCGCAGGCACTTCAGTTCCCGCCAGGCGCCGGCTTCGCACTCCCATCACCCGCCCTCGTCAACACCAGCGTCTCCTGCTGCTTGCCATCCAGCTTCCCATAAAAAGTCCGCAACTCCGGATAATCCGCCGGCGAGATAAACGTTTTAGCAATCGTCACATCCCGATACAGCGTAATCGCATGCACCGCCTGCTTCGATGAAAACGCATAAGCCGCCGCGTTCCCAATCTTGTACGTATCCGCCGCAGGCGCACTTTCCACTACTAGGCTGTCCGGCATCTTGAACCGCACCGCATCCTGAACCAACTCCGGATACTTCATGTCCACCGTAGTCTCCCGTCCCACCGCCGTAAACTCCGGCTTCGCATTGCTTTCAAACAACGCCCCCGGCAACAGCAGCCGCTTGCCCGTCGCATTGCCTACCGCCCCTTTCACCTCGTACTTCACCACCAGCGGCTTATCCGAGTCATTCAGATTTGCCACATCCACCACCCGCACCTCCATCCCGCCCGGCAGCTTGCGCTCCATGCTCTGCCGCAGATCCGCATTCAGACTGGTATCGTCGCCACGCAGTGCTTCTTGCCGCCAGCGCAGCGCGGGCGCACCTATGTATGTCACCGTCACCATCCCCGTCGCCACGCCCTCATCGTTCAGCGTCAGGTCAGCCACACGCTGTGTGTGCGATTGTGTAAACGGCACACCAGGCGTTCCCGCCAGCTTCACTCCATCATCCGTCTCCCGCAGTCCACTCGTCAGCGCATGCTTCCAGGCAAGCTGCCCAAACGTGCACAGCCGCGAACCCGGATCGAAAAACATATCCTTCCCATCCACCGGCACAATCGCAATATCGTCATCCAGCTGCCTCAAGCTTAGGTACGAACTCAAGAAGATCCTCTCACTCCGATCCGCCACCCCCATCAGGTAGGCCTTCATCCCCGCCGCCCGCACCATCGCGATAAAGAGCAGGTCCAACTGATCGCCAGTCCCTCGCTTCCGCGCCAGAATGTCATCCGTATCCTTGGCCACCTTCAGCCCCTGCGCCTTCTCTTCCTGCGCCGAATGGCTCCGCGTAAAGTCCGTATTGTCCATAGCCTGCACGGCCGCGTAAATTTTCTTCAGCTTTACTTGCTCCGTATCGGTCGGGCTCACTAGCTCCTTCACCGCGTTCTTCACGCCAGACCCCGGCCCGATAAATTTGTCACGCTCGTGCGCCCAGCGCTTCCCATCCTTGTCCCAGTATTCGTTGGCCGTCTTGTACGACGTGTAATAAAACAGCACCCGATAGCTCAAGCTATTCACCGGCGGCATCGACTCTTCACTCGCCAGCGGCGGAATATCATGCACCACCAGGTCGATATTGCTGCCACCCGCGTCGTTCCCTCCCGCACGCCCTTGCTTCCCAAGCAGTGCCGTCTGCTTCACCGCCATCCCAGGCGGCAGTATCGGCGTCCACGCAATGCTACTTTGCACGTCGCCACGATCGCTGCTCACCACCATGTCGGTCGTCGGCTTCCAGTTGTAATGCCCGCTGATCGTATAAAGCGGCGACTGGATATACCACTGCGGGCTCTCCAGATACGCATCGTCATACCGAATCTTGTACCGATATTCCAGGATGCTCCCCACCTGCACCGCCGGCAGCGTAAACACCTTCGACTTGTAGCTGAACTCCGCACCCTTCGCATTCACCTTGTCATAAGGCTTGCCCGTGAACGGCACAATCGTCCCGTCCGGCTGAATCGTCCGCCCGCTGATGCTGTCGATTGAGTTGCCACCGCTCATCGCGTAGTAAGGCAGCTCTACATTCGCATACTCCTTCCCACCTTCCGTCAGCACCTTTAGCCGCACGTAAAAGCTATGCATGTGCAACGCATCTTCCGTCGTCTCTTCCTTGAACAGGTAGACCGCCGGTGCATTCGGCACCTGCGGAATTGAAGTCATCGCAAGCTCCGCCGGCGTAGGCGGCGTAAATTGTGCAGACAAAGGCAAGCTAAAGGTCAACGCGAACAGACTCGGTACAAGGCAGGCTTTCAAAGTCATACAAGGTTCCCTCTTCATTAAAGTCGAACTATTTCTTCTTGAACACAGCATGGTTCTGTTCATCCGCCTGGATCGTCGCCGCCAGCTTCTGCACATCCGCATACCGGTCCGCCGGCACCTGCACTTCGCGAACGGTATACGTCCGCGTGTAATGCAGCGCATTCCCATCCAGCCGCGTAGCGCTTTCGTAGGAAGCAAACCCGACGTCCAGCTTCACCGGCTCCGGCAGTTCATCCACCGCGTAACCGTCCGGCAGCACAATCGTAAAGTCGTCATGATCCAGCAGCGTTTCTTTCAAGTCGATCGGATATTTCCGCTGCTTCCGGTCCAGCTCAAACCCCGCCGTCCCCAGCACCCGCGGCCGTACCATCATTAGCGAACCCATTGTCCGCGCATAGCGGTCCGCCGATAAATCGAACGTCGTCGTCATCGGCTTGTTCAGCGCAGCCACATTCTCCGTCTTCACATGCGCCGTCGTAAAAGACGAAAAATCCTGCCGCAAACGATGGTCCAGATAAGCATCCTGCTGCTTGCCGTCCCCACTGCCGTACAGGTCGCGCGATATCTCCGACAAATCCCCAAACCGCGTCTCCGTCACATTGCCCTTCAGCGATCCATCCGCCTCAAGCTGTAGCGTCGCCGTACGATGAATGCTGTTTAGCTCCGGACTCAGCACCGGAAACTGCACAATCTCGCTCTTGTCACCCTCCACCAGCACCCCGTACCCGCCTTGCAGGTTATTCTCCAGCTGCCCGAACGCAGTCTTCTCCCACGTCGGATCCACAATCAGATACCGCTTCCCGGACTTCGTCTTCACCACGCTCCGCAGCTTGGGCGAGTCATAACCCGCCGGAATCTCCACCGCCGCAATCGCATGATTGCCCAGCATCGAAGGCGCCTCCGGATCGACGAACCCGCGCGAAGTATCCACCAGCACAATCGCCGAATGAATCCCCACACTCGACAGCATCGCTGAAAGCAGCGTCGACTTATCCTTGCAATCCCCATACCGGTTCCGAAAAATATCCGCCGCCGCATGAGGCTGCAAGCCGCCAATCCCCTTCTCGATCACAAAGTAGCGAACATCCTTCTGCACAAACTCCGCCACCGCCTCCGTCTTGTCGTAGAAGTCCGTCTTCCCCGCCGTAAGCTGCGCCGTCTTCGCCGCAATCTCCGGGTTCGCCACCATCCGGTCCTGCGCAATCTGGTTATAAGAGGCACCCACCTGCTGCCACGTACCCAGGCCATTCGACCCCGCCGCCGAGGGCCCGTAATGCACCGTCATCCGCCCCGTCAACCCACCCATCGGCGGCGCCAGCGGCACGTGCTCCAGGTCGATCGCCGGCGTCGACGCAAGCTCCCACCGCGTCCGCTGGTGCTCCAGGTCGATCGCCTTTTCCGCCTTATGGTGCGCCCACACCGTCACAAAGCTGTAACCCGCTGGCAGCTCCAGCGTAAAACTCTGCTGCAGGTGCGGAATGTTCTCCTGAAAAAACCAGTCCGCCTCGTGGTCGTAATAAGCCTTCCGCTGATCGTATTCATACGCAATCACGCCACCCGGATCGCGTCCCGGCGGCTGCGCAACCTTGGCACGTTCATCGCTGTACATCGGCCCCGAATTTGGTTCCCCCACCTCCATAACGTCTTTGTCCTTCACCGCATACTCCACCCCATCCGGGCCCACGCTCCAGATGTGCAATGAGAGTATCTTCGTATCGTTATCGAACGGCACATACACATACCCTTCGTCCCGTCCCGTCGGCCGCAGAATCTTCACCACCCGCCGCCGATGTTCCACCGCCTTCCCGTCCGCCCCCACCGTCAGCGTCGTCTCATCCAGCAGCACCACCGCCTTCGCGTTCTCTCCAATGCCCGTCAGCGGCTGCGCCATCGCCGCCTTCACCCAATCCGGCACAGAATCTTTCGCTTCCGCATATCGGCCCGCACCCACCAGCGCGAGCAGCAGCACCAAACCAGGCAGCTTTTTCAAGGAAACACGACGATACGGCATAAGAGGCCTTTCCACAGTGCTTCCAACTCGACACACAACAACCCAGGAGCAGAAGCCGGCAAGGCGGAGACCAGCAGGACCAAGGGCTAAAAGAAAATGAATGCCTTGTTATACGACGACGCGCCCAGCCTTTGCAAGCGACCTTCGCTAAACCAGCCCCTCAAATAACAAAGCCCGTCCCAAACCGGAACGGGCTTGCACGCGTCTGAACCTAGACTCTACGGAACCCGCAGCGGACGGAACCCATCCACGGGAAACAGCCCCGTCGGATAATCGTCCGTAGCATATTGCGGCCGGAACAGGTACCGGACAAAGAACCCACCCGTCACCGTGTTGTAGTTGTTCGTATTGTTCGCAGACAGGAACCCACCCGCAAACCAGTGGTCCGCAATCCGGTAAACCCCTTCCGCATTGATCGAGTAGTTGCCGCCTGTATTGCTGTTCCGCGGCATCGAAGCGCACGTCCCGGCAATGATCTGCGCCGTCAGACAAGGCCCTCCGGCATTCGCCGTAGAAGCAAACTTGTTCTGAGTCGTTGGATCCAGCGGGAAGTAGATCTGGCTGTCTTCCTGGAACGTTTGCACCCCCAGGCTACCCGCCACCGTGTAGTGGAAGTTGTTCGTATACCGCCCCGCAAACGTCACCGGCACCGATGCCAGGAAGTAGGCATCCGGGCTGAAGTACCCGCCCAGCCCATAGCTCTCGCCCCGCTCGTTATGCGCATAGTGCATCCCGAATGCCGAAGCCCCGATGTTCAGTCGCCCATAACCCGGGAACGTATGCACTAGGAAGTAAGCCCCAGCCGAGCCCTCGAACTTGCTGTTCTGCAGGACGTGATAACCCGTCAGGTCCGCGCCGTCCGCCGTAAAGTAGAAGCCCGCATGCTCGTCGCCCTGGTCGTACCGTATGCCGCCGCCCGTCGCCACCACGCCGCCCCAGATGTTGCCCTGAAACACCGCCGTAGCCGAACCCGGATCACGCAACCCGGCGTAAGAAAGCTGTGTCTCCGTCACCGAGTCGCGATTGAAGTAAAGCGTCACATTCTTGCCCGCCTTGAACAGCCCCCGGCCCGTCACATTCCGTACCAGGAACTCGTAAGGTGTATACCCCACAGCCGCTGCATACCGGTTGCCCGCTATCTGAAACTCGCCCCCTACGCCGCTTGTGCTCTGCTGCGCCGGCGGATTCACCGCATTCAGCGGCAGCGTCCCAAGCACAGGCACACCCGTCGTAGCGCCCGCATAGGTCGTAAGGTCAAGCGTCCCCGAATTCAGAAACACAGCCCGCGGCACAATCGTAAACCTCACATTGTTCGCCACCGTAGCCGAGGCCTCAAACGTGGCTTCCAGGTCTGTCAGCCGGTCCAGGCCCGCCGTCCCGCTGCGATACCGCGCACTCACCGTACCCCCCAGCCAGCCGCTGTAAGACTGTTCCAGGATCGCCAGATCGCGCTCCGTCTGTTGCCGCGGTGTAAGCGGCAGCGCCGGTGGCAGCGAGTCCGTGATGTACCCTCCGCGCAATGGCGGCAACCGCTTTTCCATCAGGTCCGCATCGCTTGGCGGCGTCCCCAGCGGATAGCTCGGCCCAATGATCGGGTAAGGCTGATAAGTCAAACCCTGCCCCACACCCGGATAGCTCAGACCCGTGTAAGCCGGCTGAGCTTGCGGAGCAGGAGCAGCAGGCGTCGCAGCCTGAGTCGACGAAGCTACATGACCCTTCGCCCGCACCCGCCCACGTGTGCCCGTCGCCGAGCCTTGGCTTGACCCGGTCCCCGGCTGCGGATATTGCTGCCCATTGCTATCGCCACTCCCCGCCGCCGGCATTGGCAAGGATTGCGTCTTCTGCGCACCCGGCTGTGTCACCTGCGCTCCGGTCTGGTTCACCGTCTGCGAAGCAGCCTGCGCCGGGTTGTACTGCACCGTCTCGGTCGGCGTCGTGCTGTAGTCTTCCACCGGCGGCTTGCTTTCGCCAGACCGCGGTGTCGCCGCAGGAATAGACTGCCTCCGTCGCGCACCAGCCGCCGCAGCGGCATTCACCTCTGGGTGTGATGAACTCGTCGGCCTCGAAGTCGCGTTCGGCACATAGCGCGCTGTCGGTGCCGACTCTACCGGTGGGACCACAGTCGGAGCGGCAGTAGCAGCAGGCGGATGGTAAGGCACATAGGGCCCATAAACCTCTTGCCCGGAAGCAGCAGGCGCAGCAGGCGCGGTCGGCTGCGCACTCAGCGGCCCCGGCTTTAAACCCTGAGCCTGTACAGACTGCTCGGCACCACTCTGCTGAAGATAGCTTGCTTGCCTCAGCAAGGCATGATTGGCATGGAAAACGGCTGGAACCATAGTGATCGTCGGCTCGTCAGTAAACGCGGCCACTGCATGCATCGCATCGGCAGGCACGCGCAACTCACTTTGTGGCCCCGGCTGCGGAGCATAATCTCGCAGACGCGGGCTCGTGTTGGAAGGTACCGTCGGCGCCGGGTTCGACATGTAGGACGGCACCGTCGTATCCGAATTCCCCGGGCTATACATCTGGATCGGCGCCCCTGTTCCGGTTGCGCCGTCACTCGGCAAATAGGGCTGCGAAGGCCCAGCCGACGGATAACTCATCCCCGGTCCCATGACCTGCCGTACCGGTGCCATGTCGCTTTCCTTCATCGGTGCCAGCAGCTTCGCCAGGTCAGGCGCAGGCCGGTCGCTACCCGTATTCGGCGGAGGGATCGGACGCCCAAGCTCTGTCGCCAGCTCAGCACCAGGGTCAGGCGCCGGCAGCGCCCGCAGCGCAACCCGGTAGTAATCCGCCGCACGATTGTTATCTCCGCGTGCCTCTTCGAACTTCGCCGCCAGAATCAGCAAGTCCGCATCCCGAGGATACTGGTCCAGCCCAAAGCGCAACCACGCCTCGGCATCCTTCAGATCGTTCGCGGCCAGCGCCGCCCCCACCGCCGCCCGGTAGTCCGTCACACTCGCCGTCTTCAGGTCCTGCGACTTCCAGATCAGCACCGCCTGCTTCGCCTGCCCGTCGGTCGCATACCCAGCCGCCAGAATCTTGATCACCACCGGGTTGTCCGAGAACGACCGCGCCGTCGCGTTCAAAATCGCTAGCGCCCGTGGCCGATCACCCTGCGCCACCGCCTGGTTCGCACGACGCACCGCAAAGTTCGCCCAGATCACCTGCACCGTCTGCCGCTGTGCAAACGTCAGGTCCGTCCGGCCACCCAGCCGCAGAAGCTGCCGCAGCAATCCCGCGTCATCCTTGCTGTTGTAAAGCAGCCAGGCTTCCTGCACGTCGATCTCCGCCGGAGCCGCCGTATGCTGGAACGCGTAATGCTGCTGCACCCGCCTCAGAAAAAGCTGTGCCTGCTGCGGCTGTCCCAGCGCGTTATATGCCGCGCCCACCGTCTGCAGAAAGTCCGGATCATCCTCCAGCTTCGCCCGCGTCGGTGCCGGAATCTGCTTCACCTCGGCCAGCACCTCATTGTCGCGCCCAGCATCGTGCAGCGACGAAAGCAAGCCTTTCCACGAGTCCACACGGTCGGGATTCTGGCTCAGAATCTGCTGGTACAGCGGATACGCGTGCTGCGAGTCACCACGCTGCAAATAGATCCCCGCCAGCTGTACCTCGGCCGCCAGCGAAGCGCGCTGCCCGGAAGTCGTCTGCTGCGCCAAAGCCTTTTCCAGAATATCCTGTGCCACATCCAGCCGCTGCTGCGACTGGTAAATCGACGCCACCGTCTGCTCGAACCCCGTATCCCGCATCGCCTTCGCGTAGCTCGTCGGCGGCATGCTCTCCAGCGTCTGCAACGCCTGCGCATCCTGGCTCAGCGCATGCTCCACCCGCACAAGACCCTGCCACGCGTCCGTATTGTTCTGGTCATGCGCCAGCACCTGGCGATACAGCGCCGCGGCCTGCTCCAGGTGATTCGCCTGCTGCAACAAACCCGCATACTGAATCTGCGTCTCAGCCTCGACACCCTTCGCATCCGCAGGGAACGGCAGGTCCAGTGCACTCTTCAGCACCCGCTGCGCATCCGCATCACGACCCACAGAAGAGTAGGCCGAGGACAACGACCGCAAGAACAGCGGATCCCGCATCAACTGCGCCCGCACCGCAGGCGGAAACTGCCGCTCCGTAGCCAGCGCTGCCGCAGAATTCCCCATCCCATACTGCGCGATAAACACTCCGCGCCACGCATGCGATTCCTTCGGCCTCACCTTCAAAAACGCCTGGAACACCGGCAGCGCGGCTTCCGGCTGTTGCGCCTTCAGCAGCGTGCCGCCCAGACCTTCCAGCGCCTCCGGGCTGTTCGGACGCATAGCCAGTGCCGCCCGGTACTGCTTCTCCGCCAGCGGCAGATCGTTCTCGTTCAGCGCGATCGCCCCTTCTCCTAGCGTGTAGAAGAATTTCGACGTGTTCGTCGCCGCATCCAGCCCCGGATCCTTCGACCCGTTCTGCTTCGCCTGCACCAGGAACGAAAGCGCCCCGCCAAAATTCTGCTGCTGCATCCGGATGTAACCCATGCCCGCCAGTGCATTCGGATCGTCCGCGTTTTTCGCCAGCGAAGCCTTGAACCGTGTCTCCGCCTCCTCCAGATGCTTTTCGTTCAATGCCTTGTAAGCCGCCCGGTCCTCCGCATTGTGACTCGCCGCTGCCGCCGCCCCGGCTCGTTGCTCCTCTGTCATCGGTGCCGCCGGCGCCCGCCCCGCTGCCACCCGTGGCTGGCTCCGCAGCGCCTGCGACAACTGCGCATCCTGGTGCCGAGCCAGATATGCCCGGATATCCCCGGACGTTGCCGGGTTCTGCGCATCCCACAGCAGCGACTGCCGCAGTGCCTCAACCGCCTGCGGATCGTTCGGGTGCGCCGCCAGCAGCTTACGCCCTTCCGGCCGCGTCTTCGGGTTGTAAGTCAGAATCCGTCCCAGCGCCACCTGGTACCGGGTGTCTGATGGAAATTTCTGCACCAGCCCGCGCAACCCCGCCACCGCATGCGGCCTGCCGTCCTCGGTCGCCGACTCCGTCTCGTAGTACGCCAGCGCCTGGTCGCCCGGCGGCGGCTGATCTCCATACACCTGCCGGTACACGCCCATCGATTGCGCATACTGCCCTTGCTGCGCCAGCTTGCCCGCCTGCTGCAACTGCGCATTATGATCCGTCTGCGCGCCCACCTGTTCCACTCGTGCAATCCCCGGATCGTTCGGGTTGATCGCACGCAGACGTTCCACATAATTGTTGGAGAGCGCCATATTGCCGCCCATCTTCGCCGCCCGCGCCAGACCGCCTAGGGCCTCCGTATTGTTCGGATCGGCCAGCAGCACCTGTTGCCAGAACTGCGTCGCCAAATCCATCCGGCCGCGCACCTCCAGGGCATGCGCCTTATCCAGCACAGCCTGCGTTGCAGCCTGCTGATTCTGCCCGGACGCCGTGGACGCAAGGGGAGCAAAGGCCGCCGCACCGAGTAGCACGGCTGGAGCCCAGAACCGAAATGCGGAAGTTTTATTCATAGGTCTTTGCGCTGTCAGGCCCCTCGGGTACCAAGTTGGATACTGCAGCTATCCCCCTGAGAGTATCGTCTTTCAGCCACCTTGTGGCCCTTTTTTTGCACCCCCCATGAGGCACCCCCGAGTTGTGCAAATCGCCAGTGTTGACGCGGCTATTTCCACTTCAAGCGGAGCTTTCCATCACGTTCGAAGCGAAACTTTCCTTCACCCCAACCGGTGGAAAAAAGGACAAGATTCTGATCGTAATAGTCTTCCCCGCGGCCAAACAGCCCAGACCCCGGCTCGAGCGATGCCGTCAGCCGGTCAGCCTGCGTCTTCGCCTGCCCCTTCAGACCCACCGCAGTCAGGTACGGAACCACTGCCGCCGAGAACCCCACAGGCGCATCCGCATGCAGCACATTGCCCATCGCATCCACCTCGAGCGGCGGCGTCGCGGCCCCACGTAGGTAAGCCCCCATCCCCGAAAGCTGCGGCAGCACCTCCCGCACTGTCGCCGGATCAGCCATCCCCGCCCACAGATACACCCGGATCGCATCATAGCTCCCCGCCGGTTGCGGCTCCCGCGCTCCCGCCGAGGGCTCCGCGGGTGGTGCCGCCGGATGCACGCCCCCCGGCCCCGCCGTCACCCAGTCCATCGCGAAACCATGATCCATATCGTGATCCACCAGCGCCGGCAGCGACTCCAGCACACTCCCCCATGGGCCCCGCGGCAGCGTCTTCGACAGGTACGCCAGCACGGAAGGCTGCAGATAACTCGGGTTCAGCACCCACGTCTGATCGTCCGGATGAAACCCATGCGGCCCCGGCAGCAGCGTCGTCCCCAGCCCCGGAACCAGCACCACATCCTCCCGCGCAACTCTCGCTGCAATCAACTCGCCCAGCTTGCTATAGCGAGGATCATGCCACAGCCGCCCCGCCTCCAGCAGGTCGTAAGCCAGCCAAAGATCCGCATCAGACGCCGAGTTGTTATCCAGGATCTTCCAATCGCCCTGTTCGCTCTTGCCCCAGTCCCAGGCCGGCAGACGCAGCGTAAGATCGCCTCCCGCCAGGTTCGCTTCCGTCCAGCTCAGCAATTGCTCAAAGTGTGCCTTGTCGTCATCGACCAGCGCGAAGAACATCGCATAAGCCTGCCCTTCGCTCGTCGTCCGGTCCTTCTGCGCACCCGGCGCCGCCCGGTCGATCACCCTGCCCTGCCCATCCACAAAATGCTTGGTATACGCCTCCCAGAGCGGCCAGGGCTGCTGCGCCCGGCAACCCGTCAGCCCAGTCAGCATCACCAGCACGAACGCCATCCCGGGTAGCTGTTGCAGCCACCCGGAACGGCGTTGAATGTGTTCAAAAATCCCCAGAACGTTAGCTCCCGGCCTAGTCGTTGCCCTGCAACCGCACCCGCGCACGACGCCGCAGATTAGCCCGGATCAACGCCGCCATCATAATGCATAGCAGGATCACGCCCAGCACCACCAATCCCGGATACTCCGAGAACAGGATGTTCAACCGAATCCAGAACGACAGCGACCCAACGTGGTACACATCGCTGCCAATCCGGTACGAGCTGAACTTGTTGCCATGCAGCACACTCACCGACTGGTCGATGTCGGACGATTGCGAATACTTCAAAAACGTATTCAGGAACGTCGGCACCACCGTATGATCGCGCAGCGCCATCACCACCACAGACCGGCTCGAACCACTCGGCCACTCCAGCCCTTCGATCAACGCATCCGGCAACCCACCCGCCGTCTCAAGCTGCGCCGACTGCACATGATCCGAGCTCCGCACCTTCCACCACGCATGTTGCAGCGGCGCAAAGAAGCCTTGCGTATCCTGAATCCGCAGCCCGGTATCTTCAATCTTCACCGGCAGCGAATCGTTCACCAGCTTCAACGCCGGCTGGTCATCCACCGTGCCCATCAGGATGTAGTCCTTGTTCCGGTCAGACTTCATGCCCGCCGCGTTCGTCACCGTCACGTTCAGCACCGGATACCCGGTCTGCGCGCCAAAGTGGCCCATGAACGTCAGGAACATCTCGATCTCATCCACGGCCGGCGTATCCGGCAGCACCACCGCCGTATCGGCCAGATCGGCCTTGCGCGTAAACGGATAGCCCGCATTCGCAAACCGCTGCAAATCCGGCAGCGAAACCCAATGCGGAATGTCTGCGATATCCAGGTAAGAACTCTTCAGCACGGCCCCTTGCAGGTTCAGCGGCGCCGTATCCTGGCACTTGCCCTTCTTCGCAATCTGGAACACGAACCTGTGCATCAAGCTGTTTGAAAACGGCCGCATGTTCACCCGCGGCACGGGCACAATCGTATCGATCTGTGCCGAACCCTGGTCCGTATGCGGCATCGGCGTTGAGCTTACATACAGGTTGTTCATATACACCTGCAGCGAGCTTTCCATCGCCAGCGGAATGCCGTTATACCGATACGACATGTGATAGCTCAGGTTCGCCTTCGGCCCATAATCCAGATAAAGATCCGGCGGAATCCGCATGTACGCCGCGACCGGCACACTCCCGTCGCCTTGCAGATCGTTGCCTTCGGTAATATCTCCGATCGTCGTTTTGTGCTCCGTGCTCAACCAGCGCGGCGCATCATCCGGTTCCCGCGCCACCACCTTCTTGGTCAGCGTGCCCTTCATCTGGTCGCCTTGCAGCAGGTCGCGCTGCAACACCAGCACCTCGGCCGCCGTCACCAGGTCAGGCGGATTATCCCCCGTAATCACCAGCACCTTCGAGTAAGGATCGACAGGATTGGTCCGCATCGCAATCGTCGCGCCGGAGCTTGAAGTCACATTCAGCGCCGCCGGCAACTCCGCCGCATTCTCCCCAATCACAATTGCATTGCCCGCCGGGATCGTCCCGAATGAAACCGGAAACTGCACCGGATGATCGTTCGTCAAAATCCCGAAGTAGGAAGCGATAATACCCGCCGCACGCAACGCATTCGCTGACGGTTGGCTCAAAAACACAATCGGAATCTTCGGATGCAGATTCACCGCCGCATCGTAAAACGGCAGCGGCAGCAGGCTCAAATCGTTCTGCAGCGGCAGCAGCGCACCCGCCAGCTCAATCGTAGACGTCGAGTCCACATGCGACCACAGCGTCGAGTGCGAAGGGTCTTCGCACTGCAGCGTGTAATGCCCAATGAACTCAAACGTCAGCTCATTCTGGTGCACCAGCATCTCCGCCGGCATCGTGAGGTCTGCCTGCAGCAGCGCATTGTTCTCGCTGCGCGTCACATTCAGCGTCTGCGATTCCGCCACCTTCTGTTCCGGCGTCAGGTCAGACGATGGGTTCACATAGGCAGGCTGCGCGGTCACCGGCAGAGTCGCAAACAACGTCCCATTCAGCGACACCTTCAAATGGCTCAACTCCGGAATCAGCCCGGGCGAAAAGTGATACCGCAGATGCAGTGTCGCCGTCTTCACCACCTGCGTCTGCGGCACGCTGAACGGCACCGTGTGGTACGCATCCACGCCACGCAGCACAATCGTATCGGCCACGCCGATATCGGACATCGTGAACACATTGTCGAAATTCCCCGGCGCCACCGGTCGCGCATTCGTGCCGCCATCAATCACACCCGCGACAGAAGCCGCCGCCGAGCCAGGCCCATTGGCCACCATCGCCGGCGCCTGCTGCGCGGACGCATGCAAGCCAAGCAGCGCAAAAAGGAAAAGCAGCGGGGCAATGGTCGTAGCGAGACGTCCCTTGGGTGCGGTCTTTCTGGTTTTCATCAATCCTCTGAATGTCTGCGCAAGACCGTGCATGGATAGCTTCAAAATACGTCCGAGACTCGTAAGTGGGTTGTCGATCTCACGCGCTTCCCCCCACCCAAGCCACGTATCGGCGCGGGAATAAAGCACCATCGTCAGCGCCTCTTCTTCCTGCAGGTTCAATGGGTCGAACTGCGCACGGATACTCCGTTGATCGGCGCTGATCACCGTCCCCGGCAGAATCGCATCGCCATCCAGCACCGGGAAAACAATCTTAACCGCCTCGCCCGGTACCGCCGTAAAGTTCCGGTCGATATTGATCCGCACCCCGCCGGACGACATATCCGCCGTCACACCCTGCACCACCGTGCCATCGGCCAGCACCACGTCCGCCGGCACATCCATGGAGACGCGCACGGTCTGCCGGCGCTGCTGGCTTTCCCACGCCACAGCCGTCGCCACGCCAAGAATCACAATATTGAAGCAAGTCCAGATCACGTTCATCACAATCGTGCCCGGATGCGTCCCATCGAAAGAGCGGGCAGGCGCGTTGACCAGCCAGCCGATCCAGGGAGAGACGTCGAAGGTTGGGAACCGGAAGTAACGTGGAATCGCCATTAGCAGCCCCACGAAATTCAACACCAACATCAGCAAAAACGGCTGCGCAATCCGCGTATCGAAGAAGCCCCGATTCACCACGCCGCCCTTCGCCGTCACGTTGAAGCTGCCCAGCTTCGGGTTCAGCAGCGCAAGCATCGTCGGCAGAAAGATATACGGTGCCAGCACCGTCTCATAAATCTCGTTCCAGAACGAGTGCCGATGCTGCCCCTGAATCCGTGAGTTCGTCAGCGACGAAAGCACCAGGTGCGGGAACGCATACGCCAGAATCGCTGCCCAGTATCCGGGCACATTGGTATGGCCCAGGATCAGGTAAATCAGCGGAGCCGTAAGGAAAATCAACCGCGGCAGCGCATAAAGAAAATGCGACATCGCATTGAAGTAGCAGAGCCTCTGCGCTGCCTTCAGGCCCGGCGCAAACAGCGGGTTGTCGATCCGTAAAATCTGGATCATCCCACGCGCCCAGCGAATCCGCTGCTTCACATGCCCACTCAACCGCTCGGTCGCCAGCCCGGCCGCCTGCGGAATGTTGATATACGCCGTGTTCCAGCCGTTCATCTGCATCCGCAAACTGGTGTGCGCGTCTTCGGTCACCGTCTCGACCGCGATCCCGCCAATCTCATCGAGCGCCGTCCGGCGCAGCACCGCGCACGAACCGCAGAAGAACGTCGCGTTCCAGAAGTCGTTGCCGTCCTGCACAATCCCGTAGAACAGCTCGCCCTCGTTTGGAATCACCCGGAACTGGTCCAGATTGCGCTCAAAAGGATCGGGCGAATAAAAATGGTGCGGCGTCTGCAGCATCCCCAGCTTGCGATCGCGCAGAAACCAGCCCAGCGTCACCTGCAGAAAGCTGCGCGTCGGCACGTGGTCAGAATCGAAAATCGCCACAAACGGCGCGTCCAGACGCTCCAGCGCCCGATTGATATTACCCGCCTTGGCATGCTTGTTATCGTCCCGCGTCATGTACCCGATGCCCGCGTCTTCCGCGAACTTCCGGAACTCTTCCCGTTTGCCGTCATCCAAGATGTAAACGTTCAGCTTGTCCGCCGGCCAGTCGATATTCATCGCCGCCAGCGCTGTAAACCGAACTACTGAAAGCGGCTCGTTATAGCTCGGGATCAGCAGGTCGACAGCCGGCCAGTTTTCCGTATCCTCAGGCAGCGGCACCGGCGTCCGGCGCAACGGCCACAGCGTCTGCAGATAACCCAGAAACAAAATCGCAAACGCGTATAGCTCCGCCAGCACCAGCAGAATGATGAAGAACGCATCCAGGTAGGTCCACTGCGTACTTGCACGGTCCATGAAGAACCGGCTCACATAAGAGATACGCCAATACCCATAACGGAACGTCGCATACATGCTCACCAGCATCAGTGTCAGCGTCACGAGGTATGAGCTTGAGCTGCGATCCATCCAGATCGCCAGCAGCACCGTCAGCAGACCCAGCACGGCCTGTTGCGGCCACGTCAGGTCCAGTATTCCCGTAAACATCAGGAAGCAGATCCCGCCTGCCAAAATCAGAAACCGGATCAGCTTGAGAACCCAGCTGTCTCCGGACTCAAACTCTCTCCATAAAGGCGATCTTGTCATCGTTCACTCCATCTCACGTTGCGGAAACCTTGCGACGCCGGCGCCGACTTCGTGCGCAGCCAGCTTGCGATGTTCAAATAATCCTGCGTTACCCCGGTATCGGGCGCGTAGTCCACTACCGTCATTCCTTCGGCCAGTGCTTCGCTCACCGCCGGCGCGCGCCGTATCGCAATCGGCAGCAACCGCTCGCCAAGCTGACGCCGCAGCACTTCACGCACGTCCAGGTGCAGCGGCAGCGACGCATCGAACTGGTTGATCACGTAGTAAGGCTGAATCGCCCGTCCATCAGAATCCACCACGTCCTGGAAATACTTTTCGACAGCCTGCAAACTGATCACCGAATTCATATCCGGCGCCACCGGCACCAGTACCGTAGGCACCATGCCCGGCAGCCGCCGAATGATCCACCCCGAGGTCGAGTTCAGATCCAGCAGTACGCGGTGCGTCCCACTCGCGCTCTCCGTCAGGTCCTTGCTGAAGCTGTCCTGCGCCGCCCGATCGCTGCTCACGTCGTAGCTCACCATGTAAATTGGCGCATCCGTGCTTCCGCTCGGTGGCGAGAAAGTCCGTACCACGCCAGGCCGCAGTTCGCTCGCGCCAAAGTAGTAAGGCAGCAGCCCGTGCGACGTCGTATCCGCTAGCAGCACCTTCTCGCCAATCGACGACAAAGCCCGTCCCAGCGTAGCCACCATGCTCGTCTTGCCCACACCGCCGGCAAGCGAAAACACCGCCAGCACCGGCGTCCGGCTCTCTTGCCGGCGAACTGGCACAGGCTCCGCCCCTACCGGCTCTTCGCCCGGCTCAAACACACCCTTCAGTGCAAACCACCGGCTCGCGACACGTTCACGCGAGTGCTGCAGCGTATCGGACACCGAAGAAGGAGAAGCCCCAGAAGGCGAACTCGCAGCCGGCGCAGACCCTGGCGTCGCCGCCTGGTGCGTCCCGCTGTAAAGCCACGCCGGCCCGCTCTGATCCCGCTCCACCTGGTCTTGACGATCCTGACGCGCTTGCCGATCCTGACGCTCTGCAAGCTGCTTACGTTCCCGCTCCTGCAGATCCAGCCGGTCCTGCGCGTCACGCCGATCCTGACGATCTTGCCGCTCCTGCCTGTCCTGCCGCTCCTGCCGGCTCGGCTGCTCATAAGGACGCGAAATCTCAGACGTATACACGTCCGGCCGTCCACTCCCCTGCTGCCGTCCAGCCGGCCCATCCGCAATCGATTGGCTCACCCGCGCCCGCAGTGGTGCAGGCTCAGCAGCCGGACGAAACGCCGGCCGGATCCCGGAAGCATCATCCGGCTTGTATCCCTGCGGCCTGCGTCGCATCTCTACATCGACCGGCTTGAAAATCCGCCGCTCGCCCGATTCATAAGCCCGTCGTTCGCCTGAAACAAAGGCCCGCCGTTCCCCCGATACAAACGCCCGCCGCTCACCCGAAACCTGGCTGCTATCCTCACGGTTCCGGCTCGCAGACTCATCCCGATACCGCGCCGTCGGCTGCGTATAATCCAGCGCCCGGTTCGGACTGTAAAGGTCGTCCACCGTTGACCCTTGCGCAAATTCATAAGGATCGCTTTGCAAACCCGCCGGCCGTGGCTGCGGACCAGCCGCCATCCGCATCCGGCTGTCATGCTCCTGGTACCTTGCCGCCTGCCGTTGCGCGGACGCATGCGCCTCTGCAATCTCACGCTCTTCCCGCCGAGCCACAGCCTCGGCCAGCGCCGCCGCTTCCGCCCGCCGAGCCGCTTCCACCCGCTCCGCCGCCGCTCGCCGCGCCGCGGATTCCGCATCCCGCAGAGCATGCTCCCGGGTGATGCCACTATCGTAGTTGTCCGCCGCCGCTGCGCGTTCTGCTTCACGCGCCATCCGCTCGGCCTCAGACGCCGCCGCTTCCGCTTCCGCCTTCGCCTTTAGTTCGGCTTCACGCAGTTCTTCCGCCGCACGATGACGCACCTGCGCCCGATACTCCCGCCGCGATGCGGAAAAATCCCGGTACTTCGCTCCATGCAAATTGGCCCACGAGTACAGAATCGCCACATCTTCAGGCGTCTCTGAAAGAAGCTCGTCAGGAGATATCGGTTGGTCGCTCAGCTTATCCATAGATTATTTTCCAGTGAGTCCGTTCCTCATCCCTGCCGCTCAACCCTGCTTGTTCAACACTCTCGGGCCGTTCCCGATAAGCACATTTCATCCAGTGGTCAAGCAGAACTCGTCTGCACAAATTTTCATGCATTTCGACAAGGCTACGTGGTGACCGTAGGCACGTCAATGTGTTCGTAATGCCACTTTAGTGCAAGGATTGCTTTTAGCAGCAGCAATTGCACGGAGGTAACCAAAGAGTCATCTAAAGTGGTTCCGTAAGTTGTAGTCCATTACCCGCCTTCCCGTGGTCAATCTGCTTTGCTTTGCACTTGTCGATCTGACCCCAACACGCCAATCACTCCTGCTGTTAGCTATCAGCTGAGTTCTAGCTCTTAGCTCTTTAAAGTTTCGCCGTCATTCGTTCTTCAGCACCCACATAACCCCCGCGTCTTATACTCACGGCCCAAAGCCTTCATCCCACCAAATTCACCCCCCACCATTCATCCACCCTTTGAGATTCCCCCACCGCCTGTGTTATTTTCAAGAAGTGGTTTGGAGCCTGTAGCTCAGTTGGTAGAGCATCGCCCTTTTAAGGCGTTGGTCCTGGGTTCGAGCCCCAGCGGGCTCACCATTCCTCCCTCGCATCAAGCCGTCGGCTTATCCGGCGCCGCCAGCACCGCGTTGAAATCAGTCAGAAACCGGCCCGTATAGCTCTCCACCAGCTCCGCCACCCGCGCGTTCGAGCTCGACCGCACCAGCAGCCCCGCGTGATGATTCTTGTGCAGCCGCACCTTGATCTCCGCATCCGTGTATCCGCTCGTATCCGGCACCGCCTGCCGCGCCAGTGAAATCACCGCGCCCCCATGTTCTTTTCGCAGCGCCGGTAGCGTGTACTCGGTCCCCCGCGCCGCCGCCACCTCCAGCCTCGCCCACTCCACCCACGGGTTCAGCCCAGTCGCCAGTTCTACCGTATCGGCAATGTAAGCCCCGCCCACCCGCGCCGCCGTCTCCAGAAAATAAAACTTCCCATCCGCCGCCGCCTTGATAAATTCTGAGTGCGTCACCCCCGTCTCCAGGTGCAGCGCCGGCAGCAACCGCCCATGAATCTCGCTCAACCCCCGCGCATCGGCCGACCCCGCCTCCAGCGTCCGCGTCGTAAAAATCCCCCCCTGGTGCATCGTCTGGATCGGCGGCTTCCCATAAACAAACGCCTGCTCGAACAGCAGCTTCCCCCGATACGTCACACCCTCCACATGAAATACCTCACCCGCCACAAACCGTTCCAGCACGTAGTGGCTCGCCTCGTCGCCCAGCTTTTCCAGCACCGGCCAAAGCTCTTCCGCACACCCAATCGGCTTGATCCCGATCGCCGAAGCGTTCGTTCGCGGCTTCAGCAGCCACGGCCCCGGCACTTCCCGCATGTAAGCCCGCAGCTCGTCGTCATTGAACACCCGGCAAAACTCCGGCACTGCAATTCCTGCCGCCCTGGCCTCCGTCCGCATCGCCAGCTTATCCCTGAAAAACCGTGTCGCCGTCTCACCCAGCCCCGGCAGCCGCATATGTTCACGCAGCAACGCCGCCGCTTCCAGGTCGAACTCATCCAGCGGCACAATCCGGTCGAACCGCCGCGTCCGTGCCAGGTAGCTCACCGTGTTCTGCACCTGCTCCGGCGATAGATCCTCCGGCATCGTCAAAAATTCCGTCAGAATCTCCTTCGGCCAGTCCGCATCTCGCAGCTTCTCCACCGTCAGCAGCCGGATCTCCGCCCCTTCCGCCGCCACCTCCCGCAAAAAAGCCTGCCCCTTCTCATACGTGCTGATACATAAAATCGACGTCATCGCCCCACCATCGAAGCATCCGCAAACGTAGCCGCCACGCCCGCATCCAGCCCCGTAAACGCATCCCCATACCCCGCCTCCCGCAGGCCCGCCACATCGGCCTCCGTAAAGTGCTGATACCGGTTCATCAGATCCCCCGGAAACGGAATGTACTCAATCGTCCCCGGCCCATGCACTTTCATCAACGCCTCTGCGACAGCCTTGAACGTACTCGCCTGCCCCGTCCCCGCATTGCAGATCGCATGCACCGGCCCCTTCGGACTCTCCTTCAGCAACCCGCCAAAGAACATATTGATCCGGCACAAATCCCGCACAAACACAAAATCCCGCCGCTGCTCTCCATCCCCGTACCCACCCGACCCCACAAACATCCGGATCGTCCCCGTCTCCCGCAGCTGCTTCGTAAAGTGGTGGATCACACTCGCCATTCGCCCCTTATGCTGTTCTCTCGGCCCATAGACATTGAAGTACCGCAGCCCCACAACCGTGCTGCCAATTCCCCCCGCCGCAAATTTCCGCCGCACATAATCATCAAACACCAGTTTCGAGTACCCATAAACATTGAGCGGTTTCTCATTCTCCTTCGTCGGCGCAAACGTCTCGCTCAATCCATAAACCGCCGCCGTCGACGCATACACCAGCGGCACCGCCGCCTTCGTCGTAAACCCCAGCACTTCCTTCGAGTACGTGAAATTGTTGTCCATCATGTACCGCCCATCGTCCTCGAGCGTATTCGAGCAGGCCCCCTGGTGCAGCACCGCCCGCACCCCCGCCCGGTCGAACGCCCCCGCCGCCAGCGCCCGCCGAAACTCCGCCTTATCCATGTAGTCCGCATACTCTGCGCCCCACAGGTTCAAAAACTTCGGCCCGGATAAATTCGCCGCCGGCGCAAGATTATCCACCACGAGAATGTCCTTCTCGCCTACTGCATTCAACTGCTGCACAAGGTTGGAGCCGATGAAACCCGCCCCGCCGGTCACAATGATCAAAGCGAAATCTCCTGGGGTGCCGCCGTCAACTTCTTCACAATATTCGTCGTGGAAAACCCTTCAACTGTAGGCACAATCTCTACCCGCCCCCCAGCCGCCACCACATCCTCATGCCCCACCACCGTCTCGACCGTATAGTCCCCACCCTTCACCAGCACGTTCGGCTTTAGCGCGCGAATCAGCTCCAGCGGCGTATCTTCCTCAAACAGCACCACCGCATCCACAGACGCCAGCGCCGCCATCACCCGCGCCCGTTCCCGCTCACCCACAATCGGTCGCGTAGGCCCCTTCAACCGGCACACCGAAGCATCCGCATTCAACCCCAGCACCAGCTTCGACCCGAACCGCCTGCAATCCTCCAGCAGCGTGATATGCCCCACATGCAGCAGGTCGAAACACCCATTCGTAAACACCACCGTCTCCCCCGCCGCACGCCACTCCGCCACCCTTAGCTGCACCCGTTCGAAATCCAGAATCTTCTCGCCTGAAGTAATCCCCGTACTCGGCGTCAGCGCCGCAATCAGCTCATGCTGCGCAATCGGCACCGTCCCCACCTTCCCCACCACGATCCCCGCCGCCAAATTCGCCAGCTCCACCGCCGTATGAATATGCAGCCCCCCGGCGATCCCCGCCGCCAGCGTCGCAATCACCGTATCCCCCGCGCCCGACACATCGAAAACCTCCCGCGCCCGCGCTGGCGAGTGATAATCCGCACTCCCGTCCCGGCTCAAAATCCGAATCCCCTTCTCACTCATCGTCACCGTCAAAAACGCAAAATCATGCTCCGTCATCTGCGCATGCGCCGCCGCCAGCAGCTCCGCCGTATGGTGCGCCGGAACCCCCGTCGCCATCGCCAGCTCACTCAAATTTGGGCAGATCGTAGTAGCCCCCGAGTACTTGCTCAAGTCTTTCGCTTTCGGATCAACCAGCACCGGCACCCCCGCCTGCCGCGCCGTCCGAATCATCACCTCGCAAAGTTCCCGCCCCAGCACACCCTTCGCATAGTCGCTCAAAATCACGGCATGAACCTTGCCCACCAGCTCCACGCATCTGGCCTCCAGCCGCCCTGCCTCTTCCAGCGGATAAGCCTCCCGGCTTTCGATATCCAGCCGCAAAACCTGTTGTGTCCGCGCCACAATCCGCGTCTTTGAAATCGTCGGCAGCGAGCTCGTCACCACCCCATCGCAATTCACCTTGCCCGCCTCCAGCAGCCCCGCCAGCTCCGCCTGCTCCCCATCCGCCCCCCAGAACCCCGCCAGAAACGTCTGGCAACCCAGCCCCGCAAGATTCATCGCCACGTTCGCCGCGCCCCCCGGCCGCTCGTAGCGTTGCGCATGCCGCAGCACCGGCACCGGCGCCTCTGGCGAGATCCGTTCCACCTCACCAATCACATACCGATCCAGCATCAGGTCGCCCACCACCAGCACCCGCAGTTGGCCAAACCCACGTTCAAGCAGATTCAAAACGGAATGAAGTTCAGGAAGCATCGGCGTGCCCTAACGATACCAGACCACCTCTCCGCTCCCCCGGGATGACCGCCGCCATTTCAAAGAAACGCCACCCTCTAAAGAAACGCCGCTCTCCAAAAGAAACACCGCAGTCCAAAGAAGAACCGCCGTCCAAAGAAACACCGCCGTCATTCTGAGCGAAGCGAAGAATCTCCGTATTGGCTTTTGCTGTTGCTTGTTCTTGCCGTTGCCTTCCCTCACCCATCCCCCAAAACCATCCCCACCGCACCCACCACCTCCTCCACCACAATCGAAACCAGGCACTTCTTCCCCTCCACCAAACAAGTCTCCAACCGGCACCCCATGCACTCCACCTGGTGATAAATCACCTCATGCCCACTCCCAAAAGGAAACCAAACCCGCGGCAAACTCCGCGCAGAAAACACCGCCACACACCGAGTCCCCACAGCCGCCGCCAAATGCATCGGCCCCGAATCATGCCCCACAAACAGCCTCGCCATCCCCAGCACCGCCGCACTCTCCCGCACCGTAAGCCGCCCACACAAATTCAAACCCGCCCCACCCAGCACAAACTCCGAAGCCGCAAACTCCTCCACCGCCCCCACCATCACCACTCGCGTCTCCGGCCACTCCTCTCGCACCCGACCCACCAACTCCCGCCAGTTCTCCAACCCCCAGTCCTTCGCCTGCATCTTCGTCCCCACGCTCACCGCCACAAATGCCCCCACCCCGACCACCTCCCGCGCCCTCGCCAACTCCGCCGCACGCAACCCCAAATCCCAGCAAACCCCACTCCCCAGCTCCTCCACATTCCGCAGCAGCCGCGACCACTCGCCCTCCAGCTCCCCATCCACCACTGCATGCCGCTGCATCCCCTCCGTCACCGGCACCCCCACCATCCGCCTCACCCCGCAAGCCCGAAAGAACCACGCATCCCGCCGCGCCGCTTTCACCCCCCGCCCCGCCCCCAGGTGGACAAGCACCTCCGGCCGCCACCGCACAATCTCCCACCAAAGCCTCACCAGCCCCCAACCCCGCATCCCCACGCCGTATTCAAAGTACCCATCCACCAGCCCCGAACCTTCCAGCACCGCCGCCGCCGCCGGCCCTTTCGCATCCACCGGCGTGTTCGTCACCAGCCGCCGTTCCGCGCTGGCAAACGCTTTCGCCACCACGTGCAGCGCCGGCACCGCAACCACGGTATCCCCCAGGCTTCCCAGCCGGTACACCAGCACCCGCTTCACGTCCTTCCCCATCCTCCTATTCTGCGCTACGCTTGAGCAAGCATGCTTCAGGCCCAAGCGTTAATCCGTCTGCACGATCAAGCCACTCACCTCTGGCACCGCGCCGAACCATTCCCCCCCTCACCCGACCCCCTCGCCGCCCTTGCCCTCGCCCAGCACCACGCCAACTACGACCTCTGGCACCAGGAAGACAAAGCCCGCAGCCCCCGCGCCCCAGACCATGACATCGCCGTCGTCAAGCACACCATCGACGAGCTCAACCAGCAGCGCAATGACCTCGTCGAACAAATCGACCAACTCCTCCTCGCCGAAGCCGGTCCCCAGCAGCCCACCTCCCCCCTGCACTCTGAAACCCCCGGCCTCATCGTAGACCGCCTCTCCATCCTGGCCCTCAAGATCTACCACACCGCCCTCGAGGCCAACCGCGCCTCCGCCACCCCCGCCCACCGCGAGCGCAACCAGCATCGCCTCGCCGTCCTTGAAGCCCAGCGCAATGACCTCGCCGGCTGTCTCGACGACCTCTGGACCCAGGTCCTCACCGGCCGCCGCCGCTTCAAACTCTACCGCCAGATGAAGATGTACAACGACCCCGAGCTCAATCCCGTCCTCTACGCCACCCCGTAGCACCAAAGGGGAGTTGACCCCAACCTCCCTTCTGCGTATAAAACCGTGAGACACCTTAAGCTGACCCGCACCGTTCCCGGCATTAAGTTCCATGCCAAAATCGGTGCATCGTTCCACCCCGATTTACCCCCGGCTACACTCAGGACCCTCTCATGGCGCACGTCAAATCCAGCCCCGCAGCACCCGCGAAACGCGCTCCCCGCACCCTCGCCGGCACCCCCCCGCCTCCACGCGATGAAGCCCGAGCCCAGGCCATCGCCGGCTATGAGACCGCTTTCGCCCTCATGCAGACCGGCAAGTACGTCAAGGCCCGTGAGATCTTCCTCAAAACCCTCACCAACGCCCCCGTCGACATTGCCGACCGCATCCGCTGCCATATCAACGCCTGCCTCCTCCAGGTCAAAGGCACCACCACCTTTGAGTCCCATGAAGAGCGTTACGACTATGCCATCTCCCTCCTCAACCAGGGTGACTACGAGCCCGCCCGTGAACAGTTCAAACAAATCCAGCAAGAACATCCCGAAGCCAAATATGTCTTCTACGGCATGGCCGTCCTCGCCAGCATGACCGGCGACTGCAACCTCTGCCTTAAGCACCTCGCGGAAGCCATCGCCCACGACCCCCAGCACCGCATCCTCGCCCGCTCCGACTCCGACTTCCAGGACATGGCCGACGACCCCCGCTTCACCGAACTCCTCTACCCCGAAATCTAGCGCAGCGCAGGTCTCTCCTTTTTTTGTCATCCCGTAGGGATCTGCGTTTGCTTTTGCCTTTGCTAGTCCTTGACGCGCCGGCGCCCCCTGATCGAAACGACCCGCTGCAAGCGCGCTCCTCCTCACCCCAGGCTCCCAACAGGACGACCACACACCCCGCCTGAGAGGCCCCTCCGCAAAATGCCGCCCGAGTTACCCCAACCAGACACCCCCGACCCCCGCTCCCTCCGCGTAGTCGCCATCGGCGGCGGCACCGGCCTCTCCACTCTCCTCCGCGGCCTCAAGCGCTACGTCGCCACCCCCGCCGGCTCCCAGCCCCTCTCAGACTCCCGCTGCCATGACGGACCATGCCTCATCCGCGACCTAGCCGCCGTAGTCACCGTCACCGACGACGGCGGCTCCTCCGGCCGCCTCCGCGAAGACTTCAAAATGCTCCCCCCCGGCGACGTCCGCAACTGCATGGTCGCCCTCTCTGAAGACGAGCACCTCCTCTCCCGCCTCTTCCAGTTCCGCTTCCCCACCGGCGAGCTCGAAGGCCATTCCTTCGGCAACCTCTTCCTCGCCGCCCTGTCCCACATCACCGGCGATTTCGCCCAGGCCGTCGGCCTTTCCTCCCAGATTCTCGCCACCCGCGGCCGCATCTATCCAGCTACGAACGTGAATGTAACCTTGTCCGCCCTCATGGACGACCACACCCTCGTCCACGGCGAAACCAACATCACCGCCAGCCGCCGCCGCATCGTAGAGCTCCACCTCAACCCACCCGACGCCCAGCCCCTCCCCGACGCCCTCGAAGCCATCGCCGCCGCCGACCTCATCACCCTCGGTCCCGGCTCCCTCTACACCTCGCTCATCACCAACCTCCTCGTCCGCGGCATCCCCCAGGCCCTCGCCGAATCCCGCGCCACCCGCGTCTACGTCTGCAACCTCATGACCCAGGCCAACGAGAGTCTCGGCCTCACCGCCAGCCAGCACATCGAAAAAATCCTTCAGCACGCCGGCACCTCCACCCCCATCTTCGACCACGCCCTCATCAACACCGCCCCCATCTCCCCCAGGCTCGTCGAGCAATACGCCGCCGAGGGCCAAACTCCCATCGAACCCGACCTCGCCCGCATCCGCTCCCTCGGCGTAGAACCCATCACCGGCAACTTCGTCCATGAAGGCGACGTCCTCCGCCACGACCACGACCGCGTCACCGAAACCCTCCTCCACCTCGGCCTCCACCCCCGCTGAACCCGGCCCCATCTTTTCCCGTCTCCTGATAATTTCCTCTTTTGGCCACCCCACCTTCCACCTTTTTTGTCATTCCCGAAGGGAATCTGCTTTTCGTTCGACGCGGCACTAATTCCAATCAGGTGCGGATAAGGGACTATCATTCCTCATGGCCGAGCGACCACTCGTGAACTCCTCATCACCATCGAAGAATGCTTCGCGCAGCAACTAGACACCCTGTCTAAAGACATGGAGCGTTCCATCAGCGAAGTTATCGAGAGCGCAGTCTTCTTCTATCACCACCGCTGCCTAGCTAGTTACGACGAGGAGCACACACCCCTCTCGATCCCAAAGCTCCAACCTCAATGACCAACCGGCAACTTTGCAACTGGATCTTTCGAAGCGTCGTAGAAGAAGCCAACGAACGTGCTAAGGGCCTTGAAAAGGATCTGAAAGGGAGTTGAACGAATGATTACACTAGGTCTCTGCAATTTGCTTCCAAAACGGTGGGTGACGACCTCAGCTGTGCCGCAAACGCTTTCAGAGATCGTCGCACAGCTCAAGCCCTCGCCGGCAGTATTGCAGGCGCTCTCAGACACAGCCGCATGGTGCCGTTGCTCAAAAAACGCTCAGCTTCGTAGCAGCGAACTCGACCCGACATCCCTACTCAAAGTACGTCCGTTCGATGAGATTGGGATGGAAGCTCATCTGATGCAACGGAGGCAAAGCTACGAGCGCGCGGTTCAGTCAATTAACTCAATGCGCTCAAACCTCTCGCGAGACGCAAGTCAGGAAATCGATCCAGCAAATCCCAGAGGAAAGCTACTGCTCTATGAACCGCTGGAGACGGTGGACGACGGCGCGTCTAGCATGAGTTCGCAGGGCTTTTTTGACTGCGAAGATGCTCCCGCATGGGATACATGGTTTTTGTATTCAGCAGGCTCCATCTTCAGCTGGCTTCCGGAACGTCTCATAGCAAATGCCCAGGCCGGCATCGACCCAAACCCAGTCGACTGCATTCACTGGTGCGACAAGTCCAAACTGCCAGCTTGAGCGGACTGCGTCAACCCGATGCTTACTAACTCGCCGCTTTCCCCCTCCACCGTCCGTTTCAACTGCCCACAAGCCGCATAAATATCCCGCCCTCGCGGCCTTCGCGTAAACGCCGGAATCCCTCCATCCACCAGCAGCTTATGAAACAAATCACTCGCCTCCTTAGAAGGCTGCGTATAAGCCACCCCCGGCCCCGGATTCCAGACAATCAAGTTCACCTTCGCATTCACACCCTTCAACAGCGCCAGCACCTCCGCCGCATGTTCCGGCTGATCGTTCACCCCACCCAGCAGCACGTACTCGAACGTAATATATTCCCGCTTGCCAAAAGGAATCGTAGCCAACGCCTCCAGCAGCGCCGCGATATTCCATTTCCGCGTAATCGGCATAATCTGTTCCCGCACCACATCATTGGAGGCATTCAACGACAACGCCAGCCGCGGTCGCACCCGTTCCAGCGCAAACCGCCGTATCGCCGGCTCGATCCCGCTGGTCGAAACCGTCATCCGCGCCGGCGCGATCCCCATTTCCCCACTCAGCAGCCGAAACGCCGACATAAAATTGTCGTAGTTCAAAAAAGGCTCACCCATCCCCATAAACACCAGGTTGATCCGGTCCGGATTCCCTCCCGTAGCCAGTTCCACATCATGCCGACTGAGCACCGCCGCCACCTGCCCCGCAATCTCGCCCGCCGTTAGATTCCGCTTGATGCCCAGCTTCGCCGTCAGGCAAAACTGGCAATTCACCGCACACCCCACCTGGCTCGACACACAAATAGTCGCCCGTTTATAAGCGGAGGGTCCGGGTGCCCCAGGTTTCGCTTCTGAGACCTGGGTCTCCGCGGCTTCCTCGCCCCCATCTCCCCCCGGCATCCACACCGTCTCCACCGTCTCCCCATCCCCTAGCCGCACCAGATACCGTTCCGTCCCATCAACTGACTTCGCCGTCTGCGCCAGCACCGGCCGTCCCACCCCATACCCCGCCGCCACCAGCGCCTCACGAGCCCCCTTCGGCAGCGTCGTAATCTCCTCCACACTCTCCACCCGCTGCCGGTACAGCGCATCCGCCAGCTGCACCCCGCGATACCCCGTCTGCCCCAGCCCTGCCATCACCGCCCGCAACTCCGCCACCGTCATCCCAAACAACGCTTTGTCGGCCGCCAGCTCCATCTCTCCAGTTTACGCTCCCTGTGAAACAATAAAGTCTATGTCCGCAGCACCAGACCGCAATATCCGCCGCACCGTCCTCTCCAACGGCCTCCTCGTCCTCACCGAATCTATGCCCCACATGCGCTCCGTTTCCCTCGGCGCCTGGATCAACTCCGGTTCCCGTGACGAGCCCCCCCTCGAAAATGGCCTCTCCCACTTCGTCGAGCACATGGTCTTCAAAGGCACCACCACCCGCTCCGCCCAGGACATCGCCCGCGAGGTCGACTCCATCGGCGGCAACCTCGACGCCTTCACCGGCAAAGAGTCCGTCTGCTTCAACATCAAAGTCCTTGACGAGAACATGCCCCCCGCCCTCGACGTCCTCTCCGACCTCGTCCTCCACCCCCAGTTCTCCCTCGCCGATCTCGAGCGCGAGCAAGGCGTCATCCTCGAAGAAATCAAAATGGATGAGGACAACCCCGACTACCTCGTCCATGAAACCTTCGTCCAGAATTTCTGGCGCAACCAGCCCCTCGGTCGCCCCATCCTCGGCACCGTCCAGACCGTCAGCTCCTTCACCCAGGCCACCGTCTTCGACCACCACGCCCGCCGTTTCACCCCGCAAAACATGGTCTTCTCCGCCGCCGGCCACCTCGACCACGACACCATCGTAGCCCTCATCGAGCAAAAATTCGGCGCCCTCCCCCCCACGCCCGCGCAGCCCGCCATCCCCCACACCATTCCCACCACCACCCCTCACATCACCCTCAAAAAGAAGCGTTCGCTCGAGCAGGTCCAGATGTGCCTCGGCATGCCCGCCCCCCCGCTCGATAGCCCCGACCGCTTCGGCATCTATCTCCTCAATTCCATGCTCGGCGGCGGCATGAGTTCCCGCCTCTTTGAGTCCATCCGTGAAAACCAGGGCCTCGCCTACTCCATCTACTCCGAGCTCTCCCCCTTCCGCGATTCCGGCGCCCTTTCCATCTACGCCGGCATGAGCCTCGATAAAACCGAACGCGTCCTCACGCTCACCCTCGCCGAGCTCCGCCGTCTCAAGACTGAGGCCGTCACCCCGGCCGAACTCAAACGTGCCAAGGATCAGATGAAATCCAACATAGTGCTCGGTCTCGAATCCTCCGGCTCACGCATGAGCAACCTCGCCCGCCAGCAGATGTATTACGGCCGCTTCATCCCCGTAGCAGAAATCGTCGCTGAAATCGACCGCATCACCCCTGACGACACGCTCAGCCTCGCCAACCAGCTTTTCAACCCCGATGCCATGGCCCTCACCCTCCTCGGCAACCTCGGACCCATGAAAATCACCCGCGATCAACTCGCCTGCTAGTCCTAAGTACTCTAAAATGAAACTCGCACCTCACGCCGGAGAAACCCGCATGAACAACCAGCATCCTCACCACGATCAAGGCTTCACCCTCATCGAACTCCTCATCGTCATGTCCGTCATGCTCATCCTCATGACTCTCGCCATCCCCCAGGCCGTCAAGGCCATCAAGAGCGCCAACCAGACCTCCGCCATGCAGTCCGTTCGCGCCATCGGCTCGGCAGAAGTCCAGTACAGCTCCGCCTACCCCTCTAACGGTTTCTCCTGCTCCCTCGCCGCCCTCGGTGGCGCATCCGGCACCGCCCCATCGCCCACCTCTGCCGAGCTCCTCGACCCCGGCCTATCCAACGGCACCAAATCCGGCTACACCTTCGCCGTCACCAACTGCACCAAGGTCACCGTCAACAATCAGGACATGTTCACCGGCTTTGAAGTCACCGCCGTCCCCAACTCCATCGGCCGCACCGGAGACCGCGGCTACTGCATGGATGAAAACAACATCATCAAGTACGACCCCGCCGGCGGCACCAACTGCACCCAGGCCGTCCAGTAAATCCGCATCCGGGTGCCCCATGATCACGAGCCGCAGGCGAGTTATCGTGGGGTTACTCCCTTAAGGCCCTCATGCTCCCCCCACCGCCTAACCCCATCCTCAAGCTCGTAGACGACCACTACAACCACCTCACCTCCTTCCGCTGCCGCTACACCGAGCACTACGCCGGCCTGGGCCTCCTCCGCGACGAATCCGGCACCCTCACCCTCAAAAAACCCGGCCGCATGCTCTGGCAATACGACCAGCCCCCCGGCAAAGTCTTCGTCCTCGACAACAAATTCGCCACCTTCTACACCCCCGGCGACCCCCAGGCCCAGCGCCTCTCCGCCAAGCAACTCGACGACCTCCGCACCCCCCTCCGTTTCCTCCTCGGCCACACCCAGCTCCAAAAAGAACTCCAGCAAATCGAAGTCACCCCCCAGGGCCCCGACATCTGCATCACCGGCATCCCCCAGGGCCTGCAAAACCGCATCAAGCTCCTCACCCTCATCGTCACCAAAGACGGCCAGATCGAGCAGATGAAGCTGGAAGAAACCGACGGAGCCACCACCTCCTTCAACTTCACAGACATCCACGAAAACATCCCCACCCGCGACGCCGACTTCGCCTTCAAAACACCAGAAGGGGTAACCGTAGTCAACGGCACCCCTCCTATCTAAGCTCTTTTTAGTTTGTCATTCCCGAAGGGAATCTGCTTCTGCTTTTCGCTTAGGCCCGGCAGACCGCTAAAGCTTCACCACCCCATGCTCCCCAATCTTCGAGTGATCCCCCGTAACCGCCGCTGCCAGGTACTTCACCCCCATCACAATCTTGCTCGATGAAGCCGTCCAGAACTGCGCCTCGCTCACATCCACCTTCAGCACGCTGATCGCCGGATCCTCTTCCCCACCCGGAAACCAAGCATGAAACATAGGATTCCAAAGCTCATGAATCTTCGCTTTATCCTTGCTCACGCTCGCCTTCCCCTTCGCCACCACATACTTCGAATCCGAAGTATCCGCGTACATCAAGCTCACATGCGCATCATCCGCAATCTCATGCACCTTGCCTGACTCCCCCCGGGTCAAAAACCAGACCGTCCCATCGAACTCCGTTTTCTGCGTAGCCATCGGTCGGCTATCGAACGACCCATCCGCATTCGCCGTAGTCAGCATGCAGATCCGAATATCTTTAATCAACTCCCCAATTTTCTTTTGCCCTTCAGCCCCGCTCAAATGCACTTCTTCGCTCATCACAAATCTCCTTGGCTACATAGGATGCACTTTTTGTCATTCCCGAAGGGAATCTGCGTTCGCATTGCAGCTGACCCCACCGGCATCGCCGCAGACCTCGGCCCTTACTTTGCGCTCTTTGCGCATCTTCGCGAACTTTGCGTTCCGTCTCGCACTCTCACCCCGCCACGTCAGCTAAACTGACCCAGATGCCCCAATACCTAAGCCCCACCGATTTCCACCACCAGGCCACAACCCCCACCCCCGCCATCGCCGTATTCGACTGCGACGGAACCCTCTGGTCCCCCGACGCCGGCTCCTCCTTCATGAACTACACCGTTGAAACCAATCTCCTCTCTGAAGACGCCACCGCCTGGCTCGACGCCCGCTACCGCCTCTACCGCGCCGGCGAAATCGACGAGCTCGCCATCTGCGGCGAGATGGTCCAGGTTTACGCCGGCCTCCCCGAGTCCGCCCTCCGCGCCGCCGCCGCCGCCTTCTTCACTGACTTCATCGAGCCCCACATCTTCCCCGAACTCCATTCCCTCATCGCCCATCTCCAGCGCGAAGGCACCGAAATCTGGGCCGTCTCCTCCACCAACAACTGGGTCATTGAAGAAGGCGTCAAGCGTTTCAACATTCCCCCCACCCGCGTCCTCGCCGCCCAGGTAGTCATCGCACATGGCCTCGTCACCGACCAGCTCCTCGATGTCCCCACCGACCAGGGCAAAGTCACCGCCCTCGCCCACGCCGGCATCACCGCACCTGATGCCGTCTTCGGCAACTCCGTCCATGACGCCGCCATGCTCGCCATCGCCCGCCGCCCTTTCCCCGTCAACCCCTCGCCTGCCCTCGTCGCCCACGCTCACACCACCGGCTGGCCCGTTTATTTTCCCGCATCGGTAAAACCAACCTGAACCACCTACGTCCAATACGCCCCACCCTGCGTCTAACCTCATAAGTTGTTCGGGATTAGCGTGGGGCTTCAGCCCCACGAAACCGGGCCAGGAACTATGTGGGGCTTTAGCCCCGGGCCTGCTTCAATAAGCCACAAGATTCCCCGGGAAAGGAGAGCGACCGTGAAAGAACCGATCCGCAAACTCGACACCCGCACCGACACCGCCGCACTCCGCCCCGCGCGCCTCGTCGTCGCTGCCCTCATCCTCCGCGCAGAAGCCGACCGCACCAACGGCTCCCCCGAAGTCCTCATCTGCCAGCGCAAGCCAGACCAGCCCATGAGCCTCAAGTGGGAGTTCCCTGGCGGCAAGGTCGAAGAAGGTGAAACCTCCCGCCAGGCGCTCGCCCGCGAGCTCGATGAGGAGCTCGGCATCACCGCCACCATCGGCCGCCAGGTCGCCCACGTCCGCCACCGTTACCGCAACGGCGGCGCCATCGACCTCCAGTTCTTCCTCGTCAACGAGTTCCGCGGCCCACTCGAAAACCGCATCTTCAACGACGTCCGCTGGTCCCCCTTCGCCCGCCTCCCCGACTACGACTTCCTCGCCGCCGACCTCGGCCTCATCCGCGACCTGGCCGAAGGCAAACTCCTCTGACCCCCATCTGAACCGTGTGGGGTGCCCCAGGCCACGCAGCTTTATCGCGTGACCTGGGGTTACTCCTTCTACCCATGCTTGAAAGAAAGCCACAAATAAACCAGCGTCAACCCCGTAACAACAACCCCCGTAGCCCAAGCCACCACATTGAACAAAACCGAATTCGTATACTTCCCCATCAGCTCATGCTTGTTGATCAGCCGCAGCATAAACAACAGCACCACCGGCAGCAAAACCCCATTCAACACCTGCGACAGCAACGCCACCTTCACCATCGGAAAATTCGGAATCAGCACCGTAGCCGCGCCCAGCCCAATCAGCAGCGTATAGAACCAATAAAAAAACGGCGCTTCGTCGAAATTCTTGTCCAGCCCACTCTCAAACCCCAACCCTTCACAAACTGTATAAGCCGTAGACAGCGGCAAGATCGAAGCCGCAAACAAAGAAGCATTGAACAGCCCCGCGGAAAACAGCAGAAACGCGTAATCCCCCGCCAGCGGCTTCATCGCCTGCGCCGCAACACTCGCATCCGGAATATCCCGAATCCCATGCGCAAACAGCGTCGCCGCACAAGCCACCACAATGAACCAGGCCACCACATCCGTAAAAATCGACCCGATAATGACGTCCAGCCGTGAAGCCTTGTACTGCTTCACCGTGATGCCCTTCTCCACAATCGAGCTCTGCAGATAGAACTGCATCCACGGCGTGATTGTCGTCCCAATCACCCCCACCGTCATGTAGATATAAGCCTTATCCGACCAGTCACTACGCGGAGGCAACTGCACCGTCTGCACCAGCGCCTGGTGCCAGTTCGGCTGGCTCAGCACCCCCGCCACAATGTACGCAATGTAAAATACACTAGCGATCAAAAAAATCTTTTCGACCTTCTTATAATCCCCCTTCACCACCAGGAACCAGACCAGCAAAGCCGCAATCGGCACGCTGATGAACTTGCTCACATGGAACAAGCTCATGCTTCCCGCAATCCCCACAAACTCCGTAATCACGTTCGTATAATTCACCAGCACCAGCAGGATCATCATCACAAACGTCATCCGCAGCCCGAACTCTTCACGGATCAGGTCGCTCAACCCCTTACCCGTCACCGCCCCCATCCGCGCGCACATTTCCTGCACCACAATCAGCGCCAGCGTAATCGGGATCATCGTCCACAGCAGACGGTACCCATACGCCGCGCCCGCCTGCGAGTAGGTCAAAATCCCACCCGCATCGTTGTCCACATTCGCCGTAATGAACCCTGGCCCCAGCACCGCCAGAATCATTACGATGCGCAGCCGCCAGCTCTTCCACAGGCTCACACGTTTACCCCGGCTTCCGCTTCCGCCCGCACCAGCGCGTACAGCTGCAGCGCCTGCTCGCCTGCTGCCACATCATCCACCAGCGCCGCATTGTTGCGAATATGCTCCGGCCGTTTTGAAGAAAATAATATGACACTGTCCGGGTTACACATCAGTGAAGCCTTCAGCATCAGCCGCGCCAGCACCTCCGCATCCGCCACATTCGCCGCGCACGCCGCCGACCACCGCTTCGCCCGTGCCCCATCCTCCGCCAGCGCCGCATGGAGAGCCCTGAAGTTTTCCGTCAACGCCCGATGATGAATCCGAAACGATTCCCCCGGCGCTATCAGCCCATCCAGCACCGACCACTCATACTGCACCACCGGGCAATACCCGGCACGCTCCGCCAGCAACGCCGGAATCTTCTCCCGCCCGCTCCCCACCCCGAACGTCCCAACCTTCCCAGACCCCACCAGGTCCTCCATCAACCGCAGCAGCGAGTCATGCACCAGGTCCTCCGCCGTCGCCTCATGCAGCAGCCAAACGTCGATCCGGTCCACCTGCAGCGCCTGCAAGCTCCTGTTCAGCGACGCATGCGCGTTCCCCACATTGAACACCGGCCGCGCCGCCTCCCCCATACTGGCCGCAGCCGCACCCCGCAGCCCCGCCTTCAACCCCGGCAGCATCTTCAGCACCGGCCTCGCAAGCCCCCGCACCACCGCTTTCAGTGACCTGCCATCCTCCGGCGCCATCCCAAACTTCGTCGTCACCGATACCGCGCCCTTGTGCCGCGCCAGAAACTCACCCAGGCACCCTTCCGCCTCGCCATACCCATACAAGGGCGCAACATCGAAATGCCGAATCCCCGCGTCGAACGCCGCCTCCAGCATCTTCAGCGAGTCCTTCCGTCCCAGCGCCCCCATCACGCTCGAGCACCCAAACCCCAGCCGCGTCGTCTCCCGTCCGCTGTTTCCAAGCGTGATTGTCTGCACAGCGGATCTCCTTTCGGGGCACCTCTTCAGGCTACCTCAAATGAGCCGCCAAACGAACAGCCAGCGCAAGCAATGTATGTGTCGGGTTCGAATACCCACCCGTCGGAAAGACCGCGCTCGAACACACATAAACATTGCGCGTCCCATGCAGCCGCAGGTTCAAATCCACCACTCCATCGCTCTTGTCCGCGGCCATCCGCATCCCGCCCATGTGGTGATTGCTGTCCACACAATTCACCACAAATTCACGCGATCCCAGCGCTCCATCCGGCACCACCTCCGCCAACCCACCCAGCGCCTCCGTGGCCACCGCCACATACGCCCGAATCGTCTCCAGCTCCGTGTCCGCAATCTGCCAGTCCAGCCGCGTCCTCAGCAACCCCAGCCCATCCCGCCCCTCCGCCAGCGTGATGCTGCTCGCGCTCTCCGGCTCCTGCTCGCAATGCACCCGCAACAGAATCCTCGCATCCGCCGGGTTATAAGCCCTATGCTGAGCCGTATACCGATACGTCTGCCGCGCCAGCAGCGGAAGATTCCCCAGCAACCCCGCCAAATCCCGGGCACCCACCTCATCCAGCCGCCCCCGCAGCAGATGCTTCACCGTGGCCTTCGTCTGCGCCATCGCATCGTCCATATCACTCACGAAGTTCATCGTAGCCGCCACATTCAGCGTCTTCCGCTTTGCCTGCACCGCCGCCGCCAACCGCATCTTCGGGTGATACTTCAACCCATCCAGAAACACATTGTCGAACACCTCATGAAACGCCCCCGCCGACTTCGGCAAAACCGTAGCAGCATTCGCATCGATATGATCCTGAAAATGCCTCCCCACCAAGCCCGATTCATTCCAAGGCAACCCACCCTCACGAGGCTGCAAGAAGAACCGCGAGCTCTCGATCGCCCCCAAACAAAACACATATTCCCCCGCCGCAAACGTAGCCTCCACACCCCCCAGCGTCCGACACCGAACCCCCACCGCCCGCCCCCCATCCATCACTAGCTCCACCGCATTCGCATGCAGCCAAACCGTTACCCCTTCACCCTCCAGCACCGCCCCGTGCACCCTTGCAAAGTTCGGCTCCGGACACCACCGCGAAAAGTATTGTTGCAACCCCCGCACCTCCGGCATCGCCAGCCCCAGCCGCTCCCACACAGCGGCATCCTCCCCAATCGTCCCCCCCAATCCCTCCAACTCCAGAGCCCGCGCATACCAGGCCGTCAACTCACTCTTCCCGAACGGCCACCCACTCCCCGCCACCCATTCCCTCTGCGCAAAGTCCCCTTCATCGAACTCCAGGATCTGCCCACCCCACCGCGTAGTCGTCCCACCCTTCGCCCTGAACCTTCCCGTATGAATCCCGTTATGCGGCAGCCCCGCCACCTCGCTCTGATAAGGTTCCTGCGACGCCTCCTCCACCTGCCCCCCACCACCCTCCAGCACCAACACACTCTTCCCCAGCCGCCGCAGCTCCACCGCCAGCACAATCCCCGCCGCCCCCGCCCCCACGATACAAACATCATGAGCCCCCGTACCAACAGGCCGCTCCCGCTCCAGATCCCGAATCATCGCGCCCCTCGTATGGCAGCCACCCGCTCCATCACCAACCCCAATTGCGTGTCATTGTCATACCCATCCCGCACCGCCCGCGCCCGCCCCGCCGCCCCAATCCGAGCCCTCGCCGCCTCATCCGGCAGATACTGCCTAACCTTCGCCTCCAGTTCCTCCACCCCCTCGAAGAACACCGCCTCTTGGTCCTCCACAAACTTCGCCGCATGCCCCGGGCACCGCTCCGCCAGCAGAAATCCCCCACATCCCGCTATCTCGAAGCTCTTATGCGTGTACTCGTCCAGGTTAGCCCGCGTCAAAAAGCTGATGTTGATCTTCGACTTCCATATCGCCTCACGATACAAATCGTCGTACAACAAATCACTATAAAAAATCTGCGCCTTAGCCTCCCTGCTCAACGCCCGTGTCCAGGCCGTTTCACTCCCTGACACCGTCACCGGCAACCCCGCCGCCCCCAGCCGCGCCAGCATCGTCGCACGATTGTCATAAGGCGTCCCCAGAAAACTAATCTCCCTGTCCCTGTCCTTATCCGACCAACCCGCCGCCGGCGGATACTGCAGCGTAGGCTCAAACGCCGTCTGAATCTTGATCACATTCTTCGCCCCTCGCTCCAGGTAATCCCGCACACTCACATCCCGCTGCGTCACATGCAGGTCGAAGTAAGGCACACACTTCACATACAACCGCCAACCCGGGTCACGCCGAGGCCCAAATGCATTGTCGATCATGTAGCTCACCGTCGTAATCCCCATCGCCCGCATCGCCTTCAGTGTCGCCGGTCGCAGCTTCAACACCTTATCGGCCCAAAACACATCCGGCTTTTCCTCCCGCGCCACCTGCAGCAAATCCGCGTTCAACCGCGCCACCTGCGTCCCCATCGTCAGCCGGAATTCCACTTTCCGCAGCAGCGCGTTCCCCGCCTGATACCCGCCCACTTCAAACCGCACCACCTCATGTCCCAGCCGCTCCAGAGCCCGCGTCCGGTATCCCGCCGAGTGCCCGGTTCCCAAAAACCCCGCATACAGAATCTTCATCCGTCCGCTACACTCCCATCACTGCTTTGTCCGCAACCACGCAATCACATCCTCCGCATGCACCACCCCCGCCAGCCGCCCATCCTTATCGCACACCGCCAGGCACCTCAGGTTGTACTTATCGAACTGCTCCGCCACCCGCCGTATATTCGCCTCCAGCTGCGAGCTCACCACATGGCTCTCCGCCAGGTCACCCAGCCGGCTCTCCGCACCCGCAATCACCAGCCGCGCCAGCGGAGCGACCCCCTTCAAATGCCCAAGCTCATCCAGCACAAACACATCCGTCACCCGTTCCGCATCCCCTTCAAACGCCTGCAGTGCCGCCACCACCTCCGTCACTGAAGCGTCACCCCGCAGCGCCACATACTCCGTCGTCATCACCCCCGCCGCAGAGTCCGATTCATACTCCAGCAACTCCTCCACATCATGCCGTTCCTTCTCGTTCATCTCCTCCAGAATCGCGTCTGAATCCTCATCCGATAGCTCCGACAACAAGTCCGCCGCCGCACTCGGATCCATCTCCTCAATAATCCCCGCCACCCGTTCAGAGTCCAGCGATTCGATCAGCGTCTTCTGCGTCTTCAGCTCCACTTCTTCGAGCGCCTCCGCCGCCACCTCCTCATCCAGGCTGCTGAACAGCGCCTGCCGCTCCTTCGGCGCAAGCTCTTCCAGAATGTCCGCCAGGTCAGAAGGATGCATCCTCGAAAGCCGGTCCTGCTCGATCTTCAGCCTCACCCGCCGCGCCGGATCGCGATCGATCAAATCCACAAAATCCCAAGGAATCACCCGTGCCCGTACCTTGTGCGCCACTACCTCCACCGCGCCGTTCGGCAGCCCTTTCAGCAGCCGCCGCAGCGCCCCCCGCACCCCAACCTCCACCTCCGCAATCCGCAGGTTCAGCGCACACCCGTTCGCCTCATCGGCCTCCGTACAGTTCTCCCACACCAGGTCGACGTCGTTCACCCGCACCACCTTATGCCCATGCACGTCGATAATCTGCTGATCCAGCAGATCCCGTTCCAGCATCAGGTAGTCGTCCAGCTTGCCCGTCGTCGCAGCCTCCGCATGCTCCAGAATCTGCAGCCCACCCGCCGCCGTCCGCTTCAAACTCTGCACCGGCACCAGCGTCGCCGCATCCCCTCGCGCCGCACCCGTCCGCCGCACCACCAGCGCCTCCACCCTGCCCGCATCGGTCTGCGGAGCCACCGCAAACTCCTTCACACGCCCAAACGCACGCCCGCCCGCATCCACAATGGACGCACCCATCAGGGCGGAGACACTCGTACGCTCATTTCCCATCAAGCTCATCGCGGTTCCTTCCTGCATCCTAACCCACGCACGTAAAAAGGGCCGCCGCCGAAGCAGCGGCCCCATCCCCGCTGCAGCCTAGAACTGAACCTTCGGCGCAGCGCTATTCGCCGCATCGCCCTTGAAATATTCTTCCCGCGCATGATACCCAGCCATCCCCGCCCAGATGCTTTGCGGAAACTGCTTCACATACACGTTGTAATCCGCCAACTCCCGGTTGTAGCGTCCACGAGCCACCGCAATCCGATTCTCCGTCCCCGCCAGCTCATCGCTCAACCGCGTAAACTGCGCATCCGCCTTCAAATTCGGATAAGCCTCCTGCAGCCTGAGCAGCGGACTCACCGCCACATCCAGCGCCGTATTCGCCTTGATGCTGCTCGCCCGGTCCGTCGCCGCCATCACGCCCGCACGCGCATTCGCAATGTTCGTCAGCACCGTCGTCTCTTCCGCCACGTAGCCCTTCACACTCGCCACCAGGTTCGGAATCAAATCCAGCCGCCGTTGCTGCTCCACGTTCACCTGCGAGTACTGCTGATCCACAGCTTCACTCTTCGCCACCAGCCCATTCTTCGTACTCACATAGCTCCCGCCCACCAGAAACAACACCAGCAGCACTACCGCCAACGCGCCCAACCCAGCTACTAAACCCTTCATCGCTTCCTCCGTACAACCTGTGTGACTCTATCATCCGCTTCCATACCGCAAGCCGCAAACGAAAACTCAAAAATCCCGCGAAGCCCCACCCCCACCCGACTCCCCACCACCCACCCCGCCAAACCCACCCCCCTCATCATCATCCCGCCCCCCACCGCCACCACCACCGCCCCCCATAAACATCTGCAACAGCAAGAACGCCCACCCAAGATTCCCCGTCTTGATCAGGAAAAACAGCACAATCACAACCAGGATCCCGATCACGACCTGCCCCACCCCAATCTTCTGCGGCGCCGCCGCCTGCCGATGATACGTATGCACCACCGGCGCGATCGTCACATGCGCATCCGCCGCAATCACATCCGTCAGCCCCTGCATCCCCACCAGCATCGCCCGGTCGTAGTCCCCCGCCGCCGCCGCCGGCGTAGCCGTATCCAGAATCGCCCCCACCTTCGCGTCGTTCAAAATCCCTTCCAGCCCATACCCCGTCTCGATCCGCAGCTTATGCGGGTTCAGCACCAGCAGGTAGATCGCACTCCGGTCCACCCCCTTCTTACCCACCTTCCACTTCTCTTCGAGCGACGCCGTAAAATCCTCGACACTTTCCCCATCGTCCAGCGTCTTGATCGTCACCACAAACAGGTCCGCCTGCGCCTGGTTATGCACCGCCCGCGCCAGGTCTTCGATCTGCTGCGCCCCCCCAGGCGTTAGCACATGCGCAAAATCGTTCACATAGCTCGTCGGCACCGGCAGGTCCGCCACCTTCTCGGCCCACACCCCCGTGGCGCAAAGCGCCAGCACGATCATCACCCACAAACGCTTCATCGCTCTCAGTCTACGCCCCCTCACGCAGTATCCTTACAACAGACATGCTCACACCACCAGCACCACCCACAGCCCGCCGCCAGCCCAATCCCACCACCCTCCACGGCCACACCCTCACAGACGACTACGCCTGGCTCCGCGAAAAATCTTCCCCCGAGGTCCTCGCCCACCTCGCCGCTGAGAACGCCTACACCGAGTCCGTCATGGCACCCACCGCCGACCTCCAGCAAACCCTCTACAAAGAAATGCTCTCCCACATCAAGGAGACCGACGAGTCCGTCCCCACCCTCGACAACGCCTTCCTCTACATCACCAAAACCGTCCAGGGCAGCCAATACCCCATCCACTACCGCCGCCCCGCCGTCGCAGGCTCCCCCGAACAAATCCTCCTCGACATCAACCAATTAGCAGAAGGCCAACCCTTCATGGCCGTAGGCGCCATGGCCACCAGCCCTGACAACAAGCTCCTCGCCTACACCACGGACGCGACCGGCTACCGCCAGTACACCCTCCACCTCCGCGACCTCACCACCGGACAAGACCTTCTCCTAACCGCCGAGCGCATAGGCTCCCTCGCCTGGGCCGCCGACTCCGCCACCCTCTTCTACACCACCGAAGACGAGCAAACCAAGCGCCACGACAAACTCTTCCGCCACAACATCACCACCAATGAGGAACCCGTTCTAGTATTCGAAGAACCAGACGAACGCTTCAACCTCGGCGTAGGCCGCACCCGCGACCGCCAGTACCTCCTCATCGAGTCCGGCTCCCACACAACCAACGAGTACCACTACCTCCCCACCACCACTCCCTTGGCCGCCCTAACCCTCATCGCCCCCCGCCTCGACGACCAGGAGTACTACCCCGACCACCGCGAAGGCCTGTTCTACATCCGCACCAACGACACCACCGACAACTTCCGCCTCATCACCACCCCCGTAGCCACCCCCTCCCGCGACAACTGGCGCGAACTCTACCGGTCCGATCTCCCCCTCGAAGATTTCGACCTCTTCGCCACCTTCCTCGTTCTCTCCGAGCGCAAAGCTGGCCTCCCCACCCTCACCATCCACGCCGACGGCCAAACCCCAACCCCCATAAACTTCCCCGACCCCACCTACACCGCATCCGCCGGAGCCAACCGCGAGTTCACCACCACCACCTTCCGCTACACCTACACCTCCCTCGTAGCCCCCCCGTCCGTCTTCGACTACGACGTTCCCACAAACACCCCCACCCTCATCCGGCAGCAAGAGGTCCCCGGCAACTTCAACGCAGCCGACTACACCTCCGAGCGCCTCTGGATCGAAGCCCCCGACGGCGTCAAAGTCCCCGTCTCCCTCGTCTACCGTCGCGACAAGTTCGCCAAAGACGCCACCAATCCCCTCTACGTCTACGGTTACGGCTCTTACGGCTACGCCCTCCCCATCGGCTTCTCCCCCACCCGCCTCTCTCTCCTCGACCGCGGCCTAGTCCTCGCCTACGCCCACATCCGCGGCGGCGGCGAGCTCGGCGACCCCTGGCACGACGCCGGCAAAATGCAAGTCAAAATGACCACCTTCACCGACTTCATCGCCATCACCGAAGCCCTCCTGGCCCAGAAGTACGGCAGCCCTGAAAAAGTAGCCATCGAAGGTGGCTCAGCCGGCGGCCTCCTCATGGGCGCAGTCGTCAACCTTCGCCCCACCCTCTTCACCGCCGTCCTCTCCCACGTCCCCTTCGTCGACGTCATGAACACCATGCTCGACGCCACACTCCCCCTCACCGTAGCCGAGTACGAAGAATGGGGAAACCCCAACTTGCCCGAAGCCTTCGCGACCATGCTAGCCTACAGCCCCTACGACAACCTCACCCCCACCGCATACCCCGCCATGCTAGTCAAAACCAGCCTCAACGACTCCCAGGTCATGTACTGGGAACCCGCCAAATACGTAGCCAAACTCCGCACTCTCAAACAAAACCAAACCCCACTCCTCCTCCACATCAACATGGAAGCCGGCCACGGTGGAGCCTCCGGCCGCTACGACTACCTCAAAGAAATAGCCTTCGATTACGCCTTCCTCCTCACCCAACTCCAAGCCGCATAAACGACGCGCCGCCCAATGCGTCAAGCGACAGCGCTAGAGCATTTCTCCTGTGGGTGTATCGTAGGGCCTTGAATTTTATAGGCGTTTCCTCCGACGAAACGCCGCTGCCAGCCTTTTTCGGGAACCCCGGTAACTGGATAAATGCTCTAAACGTCAGCAGCCCAATCAGCGACTGTCAGCATCGGCTCTACATGCCGAAACGCCCTATCGTGGCTTACCAGCACAGCACCCGCCGAAAGAGCATGAGAAGCAAGAAGCATGTCCATGACAGATAAGCTTTTTCCCGTAGCATTCATGCTCGCCCGCAGCTTGCCGTAAGCTTTGGCGACGTCCGAACTCCAGGGCAAAATCTGCACCGCCGAAAAGAATTCCTCAAACGCGCCGGCCACTCTCACAGCTTCAGACTTCTTTTCAAGACCGAAACGTATCTCGCCTTCGGTAAGAGCTGAAATTGCAATATCCGCGTACTGCGCCGTATCAGCCAGACTTATCCTAGCCGTCACAGACCGTCCAGTCACCACATAGCTCGCCATGTTCGTGTCAAGCATATACATCGGCTTGTCGGTCAAAACAGATCCTTGTCATCGGGTGGAGACATATCGCGTTCAAGCACAAAATCCGCAGCTCCGGCCTCATCGAACATAGCAAATAATTCGTGCCATGTGGGCCGCGGCAGAACTTCAGAAAGAGTAACGGCCCCACTCCTGGGATCGTGCTTCACATACACTTCATCCGTCTTGAATCGGAACTCAGCCGGTATCGTCACAAGCTGGTCCTCACCACTGGTGATGACTCTCGCTTTCATCTTATCCACGGCGCACCTCCGCTACCTATCCAGCATATAGCAGGGTCAGACGCGGCAAGTACCCCTAAGCCACCACCAAATCCCCCTCCCCCGGCGCCAAAAACAAGTTCGCCTCAATCCCATGCTGCCGCGTATAAAGCTCGTAGTACCGCCCCTGCAGCTTCATCAGCGAGTCATGCACCCCCCGCTCCACAATATTCCCCTGCTCCACCACCAGAATCTGGTCCGCCCGCCGTATCGTCGATAGCCGGTGCGCGATCACAAACGTAGTCCGCCCTTTCATCAAGTGATTCAGCCCCCCCTGGATCATCGCCTCCGACTCCGAATCCAGCGAGCTCGTAGCCTCATCCAGAATCAAAATCCGAGGGTCCGCCAGGATCGCCCGTGCAATCGACAACCGCTGCCGTTGCCCGCCAGAAAGCTTCACCCCCCGCTCCCCCACAATCGTCTCGTACCCTTCCGCAAACCGTTCCGCGAACTCGTCCACCCGCGCAATCCGGCAAGCCTCCATCAACTGCTCTTCCGTCGCCTCCGGCCGCGAAAACAGCACATTCTCCCGTATCGTCCCATCGAACAAAAACGTCTCCTGCAGCACCACACCCAGCTGCCGCCGATAGCTGCTTAATTTCACCGTAGCCAGGTCCACCCCATCCACATCGATCGCCCCCCCCGTAGTCGTATGGAACCCGCAAATCAAAGAAATAATCGTCGATTTCCCCGACCCGCTCGACCCCACCAGTGCCGTCACCGTCCCCGGCTTCGCCTCAAAGCTGATCCCATGCAGCACCGGCTTATCCTTCTCATACTCAAACATCACATCCTCAAACAGCACATCGCCCTGCAGCTCCGGCAACGCCACCGTCCGCTTCGGATCCCCATCTTCCTCCCGTTCACCCAGTATCTCGCTCGTCCGGTCCAGCCCCGCCATCGCCTCCGTCACCTGCGTCCCAATCGACACCAGCCCCGCAATCGGCGCCACCATAAACGCCAGGAACGCCACATAAGTCACATAGCCCCCCGTCGTCAGGTGCCCACTCACCACCTGCCGCGCCCCCATATACATAATCAGCGCCCCCACCACTCCCAGCACACTGGTCGAGGCCAGCGCCATCATGCTCTGCGCCGTCAGCGAAGAAATCACATTCTCCAGCAGCCTCTGCGCTCCCGCCGCAAATACATTCGCCTCGCTCGCCTCCGCGTGATATCCCTTCACCACCCGTACCCCGCCTAGCGACTCCGTCAGCCTCCCCGTCACCTCCGCATTGATCTTCGACCGCTCCCGAAAAATCGGCCGAATCGTCTTGAAAGCCCGCTGCAGAATCACCGCAAACACCACCAGCACACCAAACGTCAGCAACGTCATCTCCACACTCAGGTGGATCAAATACACAAACGCAAACACCGCCGTCATCAGCCCGCCAAAGAAGTCCAGCACCCCCGTCCCGATCAGGTTCCGCACCCCTTCCACATCCGTCATGATCCGCGCCACCAGCGTACCCGTCCGGTTCTCATCGAAGAACGTCACTGAAAGCCGCCCAATATGCGACTGAACCTGCGTCCGCAACTCCGTAATCAGCCTCTGCCCAGACTTGCTCAGCAGCTGCGTCAGTGCAAACGACGTCACCGCCTGCAGCACCGTAGCCCCCACCACCGCGCCCACAATCACCGGCAGCAGCTTCAACTGGTGCTGCTTCATCACATTGTCGATCAGGTACTTCATCGATGCCGGCAGCACCAGCCCGCTCATCCGGTTCACAATCATCAGCAGAAAGCTTCCCGCCAGCAACATCCGCCGCGGCTTCACCAGCTTCCAGATCTCCGGCCAGACCTTGCGCAGGCTAGGCTTCGGACGGCTCTTCGTCAGGTCCGCCGCCACCGCCCGTCCCGTTCCCCGCGCCGGCCTATCGCCTGCCGGCATATTCGCGCCATACGATGAAGTCTTCATGCCGTCCCAATCCTCGCCCGCCTTGCCTCAATAAATGACCGGACACAAAACGCCACAAACAAAAGGCAAAGCAGGCAAGTCGTGGCCTTCTCCACCACCGCAATCGGGTGCGGAAACTCCACCCCCGCTGCCAGCTTCTTCACATCGAACGCCGATTTGATCGTCCCTAGAAACCCCAGCAACCCCACCGTCACCGCGATATGCATCCACAGCATCCGCTTCTTCGCGTCTTCCGTCATCGCCAGCGTCCCCGCCGCCGCCAGAATCAGCCCAATCAAGCTCGGTATCAACGCCGTCGGCGCATGACTCCCCGTCATCACAAAACCCGTCACTCCAACCGCAATCAGCAACACCCCAAACACAATCGTCAGCTTCGCCATACAGAACCTCGCTAGTGCAATCCTACACAGCCGCCTGTTTCAAAGCGCCCAGCACATCCGCAACCTTCCAGTCATTCGTCGGATACCACGCCACCACCCTGCCATCCTCTCCAATCAAAATCGTAGAAAGCGAATGCATGATATTAGCCGGATCGCTCGTGTCCCCCGTAACCCCCACATCGAACCATTGCTCCATCCCCTGCAAATCCGCCAGCGATGGAGCCGCAAAACTCCAATGCTTGAAATCCTCCTGCGTAAACCGCCCCGTATGCGCTCCACCATAGCTCCTCAGCACCGCCGGCGTATCGTACTTCGGGTCGAAGCTCACGCTCAGCAAATGCGTCTTCCCATATGCCTTCTTGTCCTCCGCCAGCGCCTTATCGATCTCCGCAAAATTCCCACTCATCCGCGGACAAAAATCCGCCAGCGGACACCGCGTATAAATAAACGTCATCAGCACCGCCCGCCCCTTGAACTGCTTCAGATCGATCCTCTTCCCGCTCTGGTCCACCAGGTGAAAATCCGGCACCGCATCCCCCACCGCAGGCACGTGGTATTGGATCTTAGGCACCGTATCCGGGCGCGCCTGCCCCACCACCACCACATGATCCAGCCGCATATGCAGCGGCCCCGCCGCATCATGCTCCGCCAGCACCCGAGCCGTGATGACGTCCCCCACATGCAACTCACTCGCCGTCTCCGGCGCCGCCAGCTTGTAAGGCATCGTCATCGCCTGCATCAACCCCGTGATCGCCTGGTGATTTACCGTCACCATCCCATCCGCCGCATCCACCGCCACAATCTTCCCCCGCAGCGAGTAACTCTGTTGCTGCGGTTCGACAGCCTTGCGACAGCCCGCCAACCCGGCCATCGCCAACCCAACCACCAGCCAAATCCCCAAGCTTTTCATAAGCAGACGTCCCATCTCAAGATGATAATGGTTCCCATGCCGCAGCCGCATGCCACCCCCGCCCCAACCCTCCCCCTCATGCACGCCGCCTTCGTCCTCGCCGGCCTCGGCACCATGCTCCTCGGCCCCATCCTCCCTCTCCTCGCCCTCCGCTGGCACCTCAACGATTCCCACGCCGGCTTCCTCATCCTCGCCCAATTCACCGGCGCCACTCTCGGCGGCGCCACCCTCACCCGCCGCCTCACGCGAGACATCCTCCTCGCCCTCCTCGCCGCCGCCCTTGGCATGGCCCTCTTCGCCCTCGCTCCCGGCCTTCCCCTCGCCTGCACCGGACTCCTCCTCGGCGGCTTCGGCATCGGCCGCATCATCGCCTCCATCAACATCCTGGCCGGCAACCGCTACACCCTCCACCGCGCCTCCGCCCTTTCCTGGCTCAACTTCTCCTGGTCCTTCGGAGCCCTCCTCTCCCCCCTCTCCGCCGCCTGGCTAGCCTCCCGCTTCCCCCTCCCGAACCTCCTCACACTCTTCGCCGCCGCCTTCCTCGCCGTAGCCGCCGCCGTCGCCCTCCAGCTCCGCACGCACTCTACTGAAACCACCACCCAAACCACCAACACCATCCCATCCCTCACCCCCCGCCTCTTCCTCTACTTCGCCACCCTGCTCTTCATCTACGGAGGCCTCGAAACCTGTCTCTCCGCCTGGCTCACCACCTACGCCGTCCGCGACGCCGCCACCTCCCTCCGCCTCAGCCAATACATCATGGTCCTTCTCCTCCTCGGCCTCACCGCCGGCCGCGCCATCGCCGGCTACCTCCTCAAGCTCGTGCAAGACGCCACCCTCCAACGCCTCGCCCTCGTCCTCTCCGCCCTCCTCACCACTGCCCTAGCCCTCACCCACACCCCGCCCCTCATTGCCATCCTCGCCATCCTCCTCGGCATCACCCTCGCCCCCATCTTCCCCGCCACCTTCGCCATCGTCCTCGCCGCCAAACCCCCCGCCCGGCAAGCCGGCATCATCCTCGCCGCCTCCGGCATCGGTGCCGCCTGCTTCCCCGCCCTCATGGGCCTCATCTCCACCCACACCGGCAGCCTCCGCAACGCCCTCGTCATCCCCGTAGCCGCCGCCCTCCTCATGCTCCTCCTGACCCTAATCCCCCACCCTTCAAAAACCCCCACACCCATCTAGCGCTTTCCAGTGGAAGCGTTGATCTTCAGAGATTGCTAAGAAGCTGGTTGTGCTTAAGGGCACAGCTTCAGCCGCTGAGGTAGTCTCCGCCGCGAGTCCGCAAGTATCCAACACCCTCTTCAGCCCCACCAAATCACCTCCGAAGCACGTTTGGGCAGCCCGAACAATATCCCCCTCCAAGCCCTCTCCCTCACCTTCCCGCCTTGTCCCGCCTTCTCCCCGTTCCTGTTCTTGCCGTTGCCCGTTTCTTATCCCGCCTTGATCCCGCCCTCATCCGCGTTCCTGTTTTTCCTCAGCAAACCCCACCCCCCTTTTCCAGACCCCCCGCCAGCGTATAACCAACCCATGGGCCCACCCCTCCCACCCCAGATCGCTGAAGCCCTCCAACGCGGCGACCTCATCCTCACCCCCTCCCAGCGCGCCGCTCGCACCATCCGCCGCGCCTACGACCACCTCCAGCAATCCCGCGGCGAAACCCTCTGGCACCCCCCCACCGTCCTCCCCCTCACCACCTGGCTCACAACCCTCTGGCACACCCTCCTCCTCGAAGGCCATGAAACCCGCACCCTCCTCAACCGCACCCAGGAGCTCGCCCTCTGGCGCCAGATCATCGCCCAGGACGGCCACCCCCCATCCCTGGCCCCCCTCGCCGCCGAAGCCCACACCCAGCTCCTAACCCACAATGCCTCCGCCCAAACCCCCGCCTTCTCCCTCAGCCCAGACACCCAGGCTTTCGCCCGCTGGTCCCTCGCCTTCGACCGCCGCTGCCACCGCGAATCCCTCCTCCCCGCCGCCGCCCTCCCCCTCGCTCTCCATCCCCACCTCCCCAACCTAACCATCCCCCCCCTAACCCTCGTCGATTTCGAAACCCTCCCCCCCGCCCAAGCCGCTCTCCTGGCCACCCTACCCATCACGCACCTCCAAACCACCACCCAAACCCCAACCCACCTCCACACCGCCCCAGACGACCAATCCGAGCTCGAAGCCGCCGCCCAATGGGCCGCCACCCTCCTCGCCGCCGATCCCCAAGCCACCATTGCCATCGTCCTCCCCAACCAGTCCGCCCGCCGCCACCATATCGACCAAACCTTCGCCCAAACCCTGGCCCCCCAGACTCAGCACATCGCCGACCCCACCCCCCCACCCTACGAGTTCTCCCTAGGCATCCCCCTCGACCGCACCCCCTACGCCGCCACCGCCCTCACCCTCCTCCGCTGGCTAGCCGAACCCCTCCCCCTCACCACCATCAGCAACCTCTTAACCTCCCGCCACCTCACCCCCTCACCCCTCCCCGCAGCCCAGTTCGACGCCCACACCCTCCGCCAGCTCAAACTCCTTCGCCCCGAACTCTCCCTGCAGGCATTCCTAGCCCTCAACCCACCCCTCCCCACCCTCCAACACCTCCAGATCCCCACCCAAACCACCCACGCCACCTGGGCCGAGGCCATCCGCACCACCCTCACCCGCGTCCTCCTCCCCCCCACCGATTCCCTCGACTACCAAACCCAATCCCGCTTCTCCGCCACCCTCGACGAACTAGCCACCCTCGACCTCATCACCCCCACCGCCACCTACGACGTAGCCCTCGCAGCCCTCCAACGCATAGCCACCCAAACCATCTTCGCCCCCGAGTCCCGCCAGACACCCATCCAGATCCTCGGCCCCCTCGAGCTTGGCGGCGTCCCCTTCACCGCCCTCTGGTTCCTCTCCGCCGACGACCAAACCTGGCCCCCCACCCCAACCCCCAACCCCCTCATCCCCTACCACCTCCAGCGCACCCTCGGCCTACTCACTGCACCAACCCCCACCCTCTCCGCCGCCACCCAGATCATCTACAGCTACTCCCTCCACGCCGAAGAAGGCGACCGCCGCCCCTCCCCCGCCATCCCCCCCAACCTTCCCCCCTACACCCCCACCCCCACACCCGCCCCCCAGATCCTCGCCCCCACCCAAATCCCCGACAACCTCACCCTCCCCCCACTCCCCGACCAGCCTCTCCGCGGCGGCGCCCGCATCCTCGAGCTCCAGGCTGCCTGCCCTTTCCGCGCCTTCGCAGAAATCCGCCTCCACGCCACCTCTCTCGACACCCGCACCCCCGGCCTCGACCCCCGCGACCGCGGCAACCTCGTCCACCAGGTCATGGAGCTCTTCTGGCAGGAGCTCGAATCCCAGCAAGCCCTCCGCGACCTCCCCGAACCCCACCGCCACACCCTCCTCGACCAATGCATCACCCAGGCCCTTACCGCCGCCTCCCGCCTCGCCCAGACCCCCTGGGACCACGCCTACCTCCGGGTCCAGCACCACCGCCTCTCCGCCCTCCTCCGCCCCTGGCTCCTCATCGAGCTCGAACGCCCCAACTTCGTCGTAGCCTCCCACGAGAGCTCCCTCCGCGACATCCCCCTCGGCCCCCTCCGTCTCAATCTCCGTGTAGACCGCATCGACCTTACCGCCGCCGGCCCCCTCATCCTCGACTACAAAACCGGCCCCGCCGCCCCTTCCCAATGGCTTACCCCCCGCCCCGACCTCCCCCAGCTCCCCCTCTACGCCGTCCTCGCCAACGCCTCCCCTGACTCCGAACCCCTCGCCGGCGTAGCCTTCGCCAACCTCCGCGCCGGCGAAGACCTCTGCCTAAAAGGCTTCGCCGATTCCACCGCCACCCTGGCCAAGCCTTCCCGCATGGACGCCCCCACCCTCGCCGATCAAATCGCCGAATGGCACCAAACCCTAACCACCCTCGCCGAACAATTCGCCGCCGGCGACACCCGCGTAGACCCAAAGTCCTACCCCCAGACCTGCACCCACTGCACCCAACGCATCCTCTGCCGCCTCGACCCCGCCACTCTCCAAAGCGAAGAAGACGACCCCGAAGAACAGATCCCCGGAGTCCCCTATGCTCTCTAACGACTCCCAATCCCGCCAGGCCGCCCTCGACTCCACCCGCTCCTTCATCGTAGAAGCCCCCGCCGGCTCCGGCAAAACCGCCCTCCTCATCCAGCGTTTCCTCGCCCTCCTCGCCCAGCCCGCCGTCGAAACCCCCGCCCAGGTCCTCGCCATCACCTTCACCCGCAAAGCCACCGCGGAAATGCGCGACCGCATCTGGCAACAACTCTCCGCCGCCTCAAACCCCACCGAACCTTCCGAACCCTACGCCCAACTCACCCGCCAACTCGCCCAGCAAGTCCTGGCCAAAGACCACGCCCTCGCCTGGAACCTCCTCGCCAACCCCAACGCCCTCAACATCCGCACCATCGACAGCGTCTGCGCCGAAATCGCCCGCCAGCTCCCCATCCTCACCGGCGCCGGCGCCCCCCTCACCCCCACAGAAGACGCCCACCCCCTCCACGCCGAAGCCGCCCGCCGCACCCTCATGCTCCTCGGCGGTCCCGACTCCGCCCTCACCCAGTCCCTCCAGCTCATCCTCCTCCACCGCGACGGCAACCTCGCCAACTGCGAATCCCTCATCGCAGAAATGCTGGCCACCCGCGACCAATGGGGCGAACTAGTCCCCCTCACCAACCTCACCGACCTTACTCTCGACACCATCGCCCTCCCCCGCCTCGACCGCGCCCTCGACCGAGCCATCTGCCGCGTCCTCACCCGCCTCACCCAGATCCTCCCCCCCGCGATCCTCGCCCAGCTCTCCGCCCTCGCCGCTGAAATGGCCCAAGCCGAGGGCTACAAAGGCGCCCCATCCCCCATCGCCCTCTGCCGCAACCGCAACCAATCCCCCATCGACCGCGCCGAAGACCTCGACCACTGGCGCGCCCTCATCCACCTCCTCGTCAAGCCCTCCAAACCCCGCGACTTCCGCAAATCCCTCTCCGGCAACCACATCGGCTTTGAAATCCTCAAGCACCACCATGCCGATCTCAAACAAATCATCTCCCAACTCGCCGGCACCCCAAACCTGCTCGACGATCTCTGCCGCATCGACGCCCTCCCCCCCGCCCAATACCCCCGCGACCAGTGGCCCATCGCCAAAGCCCTCTTCCGCATCCTCTCCCGCGCCCTCGTCGAGCTCCAATTCGTCTTCACCGCCCAAAACACCTGCGACTTCACCGAATCCGCCCTCCAGGCCAAATCCGCCCTCCGCACCGATGGCGCCCTCAACGCCCTCCGCACCGCCAACGGCACCACCCTCCAGCACCTCCTCGTCGACGAAATGCAGGACACCTCCTCCTCCCAGTACGAGCTCATCCAGCTCCTCACCGCCTCCTTCGACGGCCACTCCCAAACCGTCTTCCTCGTCGGCGACCCCAAGCAATCCATCTACCTCTTCCGCCAGGCACGCGTCGAGCGCTTCGTCCACACCCTCCACAAAAAACAGCTAGGCGACGTTCCCCTCACCCCCCTCGCCCTTACCGCCAACTTCCGCTCCCAGCGCACCCTCGTCGAAGACTTCAACACCACCTTCACCGCTCTCTTCCCATCAGACCTCGACCCCACCCGCCCCGAAATCGTACCCTACACCCCCGCCGTCCCCACCCGCCCCCCCGGCTCGCCGGCTACTCAGAATGAAGGCCAGACCTGGCACACCGCCATCCTCCCCTACGCAGACGACAAGCTCCTCTGCCAGACCATGGCCCGCACCCAAACCCAATCCGAGGCCCAAGAAATCCGCACCATAGCCCAAACCTGGCTAGCCAAATCCCTCCCCCCCGGCCGCACCGCCCCCTGGAAGCTCGCCGTCCTCGTCCGCAACCGCGCCCACCTCACTGAAATCGTAGCCGCCTTCCAGCAATCCCCCTCCATCCCCTACCGCGCCCTCAAGATCGAACCCCTCGGCGAACGCCGCGAAATCCTCGACCTCCTCGCCCTCACCCGCGCCCTCCTCCACCCCGCCGACCGCACCTCCTGGCTAGCCCTCCTCCGCACCCCCTGGGCAGCCCTCACCCTCGCCGACCTCCACCTCATAGCAGGCGACCCAGCCACCAGCCAAACTCCCATCCTCACCCTCCTCGAAACCCACGGCGACCTCCTCCCCTCCGCCTCCATCGCCCGCCTCGAACCCTTCTACCAGGTCATCACCGCCGCCCTCGCCCAGCGCACCCGCCTCCCCCTCGCCCGCTGGATCGAACGCACCTGGCGTTCGTTCCAGGCAGCCGAATTCGCCACCGAAGAAGAGCTCACCAACGCCAACCGCTTCTTCGCCCTGCTAGCCCAGCTTGAAACCACCCAGGGAACCCTCGACCTCCCCACCCTCGAAACCCAGCTAGCCGACCTCCACGCCCTACCCGCCCCCCACCCCTCCGGCGCCGTCGACCTCGTCACCATCCACGGCGCAAAAGGCTTGGAATGGGACGTAGTCTTCGTCCCCGCCCTCCACCGCAAAGGCCGCAACCCCACCACCAAACTCGTCTCCTGGCTTGAAACCGACGCCGGCCCCGACCTTCAGGGGCAGACGCTCGCCGACCCCGACATCGCCCACGGCATCCTCGCCCCCATCCAGTCCAAAGGCACCGCCGCCACCCAGCTCAAAAAGTGGATGGACGGGATCGAATCCAACCGCGAGTCCGCCGAACGCACCCGCCTCCTTTACGTAGCCTGCACCCGCGCCCGCGAAGAGCTCCACCTCTTCGCCACCCTCACCCGCAAGAAAGCCGGCGACTACGCCCCCCCACCCAACTCCCTCCTCGCCGCCGCCTGGCCCGCCGCCGAAGAACACTTTGCCCCCCAGCAAACCCTCCCCCTCCTCCAACTCCCCCAACCCACCTTCGCCCTGGCCGCCGCCGCCGCCCCCACCTACCTCCAGCACCTCCCCCAACTCCCCCCCCAAACCGTACCACCACCAATTTGGGTGCCCCAGGTCTCGCCTTTGAGACCTGGGTTGGACCACCACCAAAGCTCCGGAGACAGCCACCGAAACTCCAGCGACGAGCTCCAACCCTCCAACACCCACCAACCCCAGGGCAACTACCTCAACCGAACCTTCGGCAACACCCTCCACGCCTTCCTCCAACTCCTCACCCAGCGCATAGCCCAAGGCCAATCCCCCGACGCCCTCCTCACAGAACTCCCCACCTGGCCCCCCCGCATCACCGCCGTCCTCCGCGCCGCCGCCGCCCCCCCCACCCTCACCGCCGCCATCCTCCGCGGCCTCACCCAAACCCTCGAATCCCCAGAAGGCCGCTGGCTCCTGGCCCCCCACCCCACCGCCGCCACCGAATCCGCCTACACCGCTGCCAATTCCGAGACCACCCAAACCATCCGCCTGGACCGCACCTTCCTCGCCGGCCCAACTCCAGGGACCACCGGCACCACCCACCTCTGGATCATCGACTACAAAACCGCCACCCACGCCCAGGAGGGCGTCACGCAATTCCTCACAGACGAAGAAAAAAAATACCGCCCCCGACTAGAAAACTACGCCACCCAACTACTCCAATCCACCCCCCAAACCCCCATCCGCATAGCCCTTTTCTACCCCATGCTCCCCACCCTCCACCTCCTCTAACCCACACGCTTGGTCTTTCTCTGTGTACTCTGTGAACCTCTGTGTTCTCTGTGTCCGTCTTGTCTTTTTCCGGACCACTGTAGACCCTAAATCACCGAGCTACTATGCCTCACATCCGCACCCCGAACCCAGAAAATCACATCCTCCGCAATGTTCGTAGCATGATCGCCAACTCTCTCCAGGTTCCGAGCAATCAGCAAAGCATTCAAAGACTGTGGTGTCAGCTCCGCATTCTCCTTGATCAAGTTACTCAGCGAGTAGAACGCAGCATCGTTCATCTCATCCACCTGGTCGTCCAGCGCCAGCACGCTCGCAGCCATCTCCGCATCCGCCTCAATGAACGATCGCAGCGCCCGCTGCACCATCGCACTAGCCAGCGATGCCAGCTTCGGAATGTCGACCGGCAGATCCACATTCGCAAACGCACCCAGCTCCTTCACCCGCACAGCGATATTCACCGCCTGATCGCCCACCCGCTCCAGATCCGCGTTGATCCGAATCACCGACAAAATAAACCGAAGATCGATCGCCATCGGCTGTTCCATCGCCAGCAAGTCCAGCGCCATCTGGTCGATCTCCCGCTCTAGCCGATTGATTCTCGGCTCACCGCGAAACACCTGCTCGCACAACGCCATGTCCCGCGTCCGGTAAGCCTCAATCGACCGCTGAATCGCCTGCTCGGCCATCCCGGCCATCTCCAGCAATCGCTCCTTCAAATCATCTAGGTTCTGCTGAAACTTGATTCGTCCTGCCATGAACATTTCTCCTGTGGGTGCCCACCGAAACTGAAACTTTCAACGCTGTTTTCTCTCAAAGAAAACAGCACTCCTCTACTGTGTCCAATTGCAAGTGACAGGAGAAATGTTTCAGCCAAACCTCCCAGTAATGTAATCCTCGGTCCGCTTGTCGCTGGGATTCGTAAAAATCTTGTGTGTCGAATCGAACTCCACCAGCTTGCCCATCAGGAAAAAGCCCGTATTTTCAGCCACACGAGCAGCCTGCTGCATGTTATGCGTCACAATCACAATCGTGTATTGACTCTTCAGCTGAAAGATCAGGTCCTCGATCTTCGAGGTAGAAACCGGATCCAAAGCCGATGCAGGCTCATCCATCAACAGCACTTCCGGATCCACAGCCAGCGCCCTCGCAATGCACATCCGCTGCTGCTGCCCACCGCTCAAGCTAGCGCCGGACTTCTTTTTCAAGTCGTCCTTCACCTCGTCCCAAAGCGCCGCGGCCTTCAGCGACCGTTCCACCGTCTCATCCAGAATCTTGCGATTGCGAAACCCGTTCAACTTCAAACCACTAGCCACATTGTCATAAATCGACATCGTCGGAAACGGATTCGGCCGCTGGAACACCATACCGACCCGCCGCCGAATCTCCACCGGCGAAACATCCGATCCATAGATGTCCACATCGCCCATCTTCACCGTGCCCGTCGCCCGCGCAATCGGGTTCGTCTCATGCATCCGGTTCAGACACCGCACAAACGTACTCTTGCCACAGCCTGAAGGCCCAATCAGCGCCGTCGCATGGTTCGCCGGAATATGCAGGTTGATGTCCTGCAGCGTATGCGTCGTCCCGTACCACGCATTCAAATTGTCGACTTGTATCCCAACGCCCACTCAGTTCCCACCTTTCAAACTTCCACGGCTCGCATAAATCCGCACCAGCGTCACCGAGACCATAATCATCAAAATCAGCACCAGCGATCCCGCCCACGCCAGCCGATGCTGCTCCTCATAGGGCGAAATCGCATATGTATAAATCTGCAGCGGCAGCGCACCGATCGGCTCATTCAGCTTCAGGCTCCAGAACTGGTTCCCAAAAGCCGTAAACAGCAGCGGAGCCGTCTCACCCGCGACCCGCGCAAACGCCAGCATGCAACCCGTAATGATCCCCGGTGAAGCCGTCCGCAACGCCACCGACAACGTAGTCCGCCACTTCGGCACGCCCAAACCCAGCGCCGCTTCACGAATCGCATGCGGCACCGTAGCCAGCATCTCTTCCGTCGTCCGCGTAATCGTAGGCACCATCATGACCGCCAGCACCACCCCACCCGCAAACGCTGAGAAGTGATGCTGCTTCACCACAATCAACGCATAAATCGCAATTCCCATCACAATCGATGGCACTCCATTCAGCACATCCGCCGTAAACCGCACCGCGTTCCCCAGCAGCTTGCCTCGCCCATATTCGGCAAGATAAACCCCCGCCGCGATCCCCACCGGAATCCCCAGCAAACTAGCCAGCGCAAGCACCACCGCCGATCCCACAATCGAGTTCGCCATCCCGCCGCCCGCATCACCCACCGGCGCCGGAATCTTCGTAAAGAAATTCAGATTCAACGAGCTCGCACCCTTGTAAATCAGGTAGGCCAGCACCGCGATCAGCGGCGCAACCACCACCACCGTAGCCAGCACCGCCAACCCGCTCACCAGGTAGTTCACCACCTTGCGCCGCGCCGTATTCGCCCTCATCCGCCGCGTCCCAAAATCCATGGGAGCCCGCTGCCCCGTATCCGGAGTCATCGCCTGTGTCGCCATCTATGCCACCCTCGCCGGCGCACCGCGCGTCACCGCCCACACCAGCAGCCGTGCAATCGCATTCACCACAATCGTCACTAGAAACAGCGCCAGCCCAATCTCGATCAACGAGCTCAAATACAAGTCGCCCGTAGCCTCGCTGAACTCATTCGCCAGCACGCTGGCCAGCGTGTAACCCGGCGCAAACAAGCTCTTTGAAATACTCACCTGGTTGCCGATCACCATCGTCACGGCCATCGTCTCGCCCAGCGCACGTCCCAATCCAAGGATCACCGCACCCACAATCCCGATCCGCGCGTTCCGCAGCACACCCACACGGATCATCTCCCAGCGCGTCGCCCCAAGCGCCAACACCGCTTCCCGCTGATGATTCGGCACGCTCAACATAATGTCCCGCGTCAAGCTGCTGATGATCGGCAATATCATGATCGCCAGAATGATGCTCGCCGTCAGCAGTCCCACCCCCAGGTTCGGTCCTTCGAACAACGTCGTCCAACCCAGATATTTGCTCAGCAGCGGACCAATCGAATCACGCATCAGCGGTACCAGCACAAACACCGCCCAAAGCCCATAAACCACGCTCGGGATAGCCGCCAGCAGCTCCGTCAAAAACGAGATCGGCGCCCGCAGTCTTCGCGGACAAAGTTCCGTCAGAAAGATCGCCACACCCAGCGCCAGCGGCACCGCCATCAGCAACGCCAGCAGCGAACTCGCGAGCGTTCCAAAAATAAATGGCAGCGCCCCAAAATCCCCGTTCACCGGATCCCAGTTCTGCCCCTTGAAGAACTTCAACCCAAACTGGTGCATGCTCATCTGCGACCGCAGAACCAGGATCGACGCAATAAACACCACAATCGCGAAAATACTCAGCGCACACACCAGCATCGCGCTCGCAAACACTCCATCCAGCAGCTTGCCGCTGCCTCGCCCAGCAAGATAGGCGCGGATAGGCGAAGGGCTCTGCGGTTCCACCGGAGCAGCCACTGTGGCACGCGGCGCGGCCACCTCCACCTTGGGAGCGCTCGTCATCGTTTTGGCAACATTATCGGCAGTCATGCAAGCAGGAGTGTACCCTTCATTCCACTGGAAACCGGAAATTAAAATGCGCCGCGCAGCTCTAGGCTCTGCACGGCGCACACCTCTACTTGATGGTTGCGATTGCCTGATGCACCTTCTCCGCCACAGCCTTAGGCAACGGCGCATAGGTCATGCCGGCCGCCTCGCCTTCGCCATGCTCCAGCATCCAGTTCAGAAAGCCCTGCAGCGCCCGCGCCTTAGCCGGGTCAGCCGACTGCACCGGAATCAGCAGCCACGTAAAGCTGGAGATCGGATAAGAATCCGCCCCAGGCGCATCCGTAATCGAGACCCGGAAGTCCGCCGGCATGTTCTTCAGGTTTGCCGCCGCCGCCGTCACACCGCCCGTCGTCGCCTTCACATACTTGCCCGCAGAATTCCGAATCGACCCATAAGGAATCTTGTTCTGCGCCGCGTAAATCAGCTCCACATACCCAATCGAGTAAGGCTGGTGCTCCACCAGACCCGAAACCCCATCATTCCCCTTGCCGCCGATGCCGGCACCAGGCCACTTCACCGCCGCCGAGGTCCCCACATCCTTTTTCCACTCCGGGCTCACCTTGCTTAGGTAGTCCGTAAAAATGTACGAAGTCCCACTTGCATCCGTCCGATGCACCGTAACAATTTCCTTGTCCGGCAGGTTCACTCCCGGGTTTTCATGCGTGAGGTAAGGATCGTTCCACTTCTTGATCTTGCCCAGGTAGATGCCTGCAATCGCATCCTGAGAAAACTTGATCTCCGCATTCACACCGGGAATGTTATAAATCGGCACCACCGCCCCAAGCACCGTCGGCAGCGCGATTACCTTCACCTTCGCCTCGCCAATCTGCTGATCCGTCATCACCGCATCGCTCGCCCCAAAGTCCACGGTGCCTTCAGACACCTGCCGAATCCCCGCGCCAGAACCCACCGACTGGTAATTGATCTTCACATCCGGATGCAGCTGGCTGTACTCACTGAACCACTTCGAATAGATCGGGTTCGGAAACGAGGCGCCAGCCCCGTTAAGGTTCTGCGCGGTTGCTGCCGCGGCCGTCACAGCCAACATGCCCACTGCCATCCAATTCAATTTCAACGCACACCTCGTAAATCGTCTGTTGTATCTAGTGCGAGTCTGCGCACCTATTGTTACGCCAGCGTTACATAAACATAAAAACCCCAAAAATCAGATAGCCGATCACTCAACCATCTCCACTGGATAAAGAGCCTTCGGCAGCGTAAATACAAACCGGCTCCCCTGCCCCAGCTCACTCTCCGCCCAGATCGCCCCGCCTTGCATCTGCACCACGTGCCGCGCAATGGCCAACCCCAGGCCCGTCCCGCCACTCTCCCGCGACCGCGCCTTATCCACCCGGTAGAACCGCTCGAAAATTCGCACCAGATGCTCGCTCCCGATCCCCGTCCCAAAGTCCTGCACGCTGAACTCCACCGCGTCATAGGGGCTCGTCACCTCACGTGCACTCAACAGCACCCGCGAGCGCGCCGCCCCGCGCGGCTGCCCATACTTCACCGCATTCTCAATCAAATTCCCCAGCACCTGCATCACAGAATCCGCATCCGCAAACACCTGGCACTTCGTCACCTCACCCAGCTCCAACACCGCATCATTCTCCTGCACCAGCCCACTCATCGTCTTCACCGCATCCCGAACCAGCAGGTCCGCCGCCACCGGAGCCGGGTTCATCTCCGCCGCCGGCCGCTCCACTCGCGCCATCACCAGCAGATCCTCCGTCAGCCGATTCATCCGCGTAGCGTTCTTCAAAATCGTCTGCAAAAACTCCCGCGCCTGCCCACTTAGTACTTCATGATCCAGCAGCGTCTCCACATACCCCGTAATCGACGTCAAAGGCGTCCGCAGCTCATGGCTCACATTGGCCACAAAGTCCCGCTGCGTCCGTTCCACTTCTTCCATCCGCGTCACGTCCCGCAACACCGCCACCGCGCCACCTCCCGGCATCGGCGCCGCGTTCACCTCAAAAATCCTTCCCGGCACCAGGGAGATCGACCGCCGCACCTGCACCATCCGTTCCGCCATCACCACCCGCACGCACTCCAGCACCTCCGGGTCCCGCACCACCTCCACCAGCCCCGCGCCCACCCGCAAAGCCCCCCCACCCACCAGCCGTTGCATCCGCCCATTCGTCCATGCAATCCTGCTCGCCGCATCCACCGCCACCACCGCATCCTGCATGGAATCCATTACCGATGCCAGCTCCGCCCGGTCCTCATCCGCCGCCTGCAGCTGCCGTTCCATCCTGCCGCCCACATGCTCCATCGCCTTCACCGCACCGTCGAACTCCCCGGCAAGCTTCCTGTCCCCCATCCCAAGCTTCGGCAACTGCTGCACCATCCATTCCAGCTTCGCCAGCTCGACGTGCAGACGCACCCGGAACAGCGCAGCAAACAGCACCGCCAGCGCCACACCCCCACCCCACCCTGCAGCCGGATGTCCCGGCAACACCCGCGTCGCCATCGCAACCCAACCCACCACAATCAGCATCGCTGCAAACACTGAGAAGACAACCGAGCTTCGCCCCACACCACCTCCTCCCGGCCACTACCCAGGCCGTGCCTACCCCGCCAAAACCTTCGGTATCTCAAACCGATACCCCGCCCCCCGCATCGTCTTCAGATACCGCGGCGTCTCCGCATCCTCCTCGATCTTCTCCCGAATCCGCCGCACATACACGTCCACCGACCGCGGCGTCACAAACCGCGAATCCCCCCAGACCGCATCCAGAAGGTGATCCCGGCTGAACACCCGCCCCGGGTGCCGCGCCAGGTAATCCAGCAGCCGAAACTCCGTAGCCGTCGTCGTCACCAGCTCGCCCTTCACCCGCAGTTGCATCGCCCCCGCATCGATCTCGATCTCCTCGAACTTCACCACGCTCGGCTTCTCCGGCCGTTCAAATCGCCGTAACACCGCCTTTACCCGGGCCACCAGCTCTCGCGTCGCAAACGGCTTCGTGATGTAGTCGTCCGCGCCCATCTCCAACCCGTATACCCGGTCGTTTTCTGCCGCCCGCGCCGTCAAAAAGATGATCGGCACCACGCTCAGCGCCGGATTCGCCCGCAGCCTGCGGCAAAGGTCCAGCCCATCCCCGCCCGGCACCATGATATCCAGCAGAAACAGCACCGGCGGCTGGCGCTCCGCATCCGCCACAATCCCACCCATCGCCGCGTACGCCTTCACCGTGTACCCCGCGCCTTCCAGGTGATACTGCACCAGCCGCGAGATATCTGCTTCATCTTCCAGCACAAAAATCGTCCCACTCACTTGGTCGTCCCTCGCATTTCGATTCCGCCATCAGCCTATCGCACCCGCCACCCCCATTTGCGAACACACGATGAATCGTCACATTCCGTTCTCATATATCCTGTCTCCGAGGAGGTTCCACCACTGCCATGCCTACTACCCAACCCCTCATCCTCTGCGTCGATGACGAAACCATCGGCCTCCAGGTTCGCCGCATGCTCCTCGAGCGCGCCGGCTACCGCGTCATCACCGCCCTCGACGGGCAAACCGGCCTCGCCCTCTTCGCCACCAATCCCGTCCAGGCCGTCGTCCTCGACTTCTCCATGCCCGGCATGAACGGCGGCGAGGTCGCGATCTCCATGCGTGCCGCCAAGCCCGACGTCCCCATCCTCATGCTCTCCGCCTACACCAGCCTCCCGCCTGAAGTCGTCGGCGTCGTCGACCTTTCCATGACCAAGGGCGAAGGAGCCCCCGCGCTCCTCAAAAAACTAGGCAGCCTCATCCCCCTCGAAGCATCTCAGTCCCTGTAAATTACACCCTCACGGAGTTCCGCCCTTGAACGTTGCCGGTTTCGATCGCATCCTGCGCAACGTCCTCCTCGTCCCCTTGGTCGCCATCTTGCTCGGCGCCGGCATCCTCCTCTGGCAGATGCGCATCACCAACGCCACCGTCGCAGAAATTCAAAGCAGCGACGAGCGCATCCTGCAAGTCGTCTCCATCGAGTCCCTCATCGTCGATGAAGAAACCGGCCTCCGCGGCTACGAAACCACCCACGACCCCGTCTTCCTCGATTCCTTCCGTGCCGCCGAAGCCATCCTCCCTCAGGCCCTCAAAAATCGCCAGGCCCTCGCACGCACCCCGGAGCGTCGCGCCGCCTTCCAGGCCCTCACCTCAGACTACGAAGCATGGCATTCCGGCTTCGCCGAGCCCCTCATCGCTACCATAGAGAGTGGCGGCCACACCGAAGATCTCGAACTCAACCTCCAGGGCAAGCGCCAGATGGACGGCATCCGCCAACGTCTCGCGGACCTCAACACCCTCACCATGCAGCGCCGCGACCAATACATCCGCACCTGGCACCACCAGGTCCGCCTCCTCTCCTTCGCCCTCATCGCCGTCGCTATCCTCCTCGGCCTCCTCATCGGCTTCTACATCCGCGCCAGCCTCAGAAAAGTTTCCGGCGCCTTCCGCCAGTCCCACAACGCACTCCGTATCCGCGCCCAGCAAGCCTTCCGTTCCGAGCAGAAACTACGCACCACCCTCCACTCCATCGGCGAGGCCGTCGTCACCTGCAGCCCGGAAGGCGCCATCGAATCCATGAACCTCGTCGCCGAGCAGCTCACCGGCTGGAAAGCCTCGGAAGCCCTCACCAGGCCGCTTGAAACCGTCTTCCGCATCGTCGACGAGCACACCCGCGAGCCCATCGAAAACCCCGTCGCCCTCGTCATCCAGGCCAACCATCCCATCCCCACCTCAGACCACATTCTCCTCCTCCGTCGTGACGGCACCGAGATCTATATCGATGATTCCGCCGCCCCCATCCGCGACAAAAACGGCAAAATCCTCGGCATCGTCCTCGTCTTCCGTGACATCACCCTCGCCCGCAAATCTCAGCAGGCTCTCGTCGCCAATGAAAAACTCGCCGTCGCCGGCCGCCTCGCCGCCACCATCGCCCATGAAATCCACAACCCCCTCGATTCCATCTCCAACCTCCTCTTCCTCATGGACGGCGAGTCCACCCCTGAAGAGTCCGCCCAATTCCTCGCACTAGCCCGCCAGGAAACCGCCCGCGTCACCCAGATCAGCCGTGCCATGCTGTCCCTCTACCGCGAGTCCAAAACCCCCGTCCCCATCGATCTCAAGGAAATGCTCGAGTCCGTCCTCCTCCTCATGGACCGCCGCTTCCAGACCCTCGGCGTCACCCTCACAACCGATCTCCCCCCCGGTCTCATCATCCACGGCTTCCCCGCCGAGCTCCGCCAGGTCTTCACCAACCTCCTCACCAACGCAGCCGAAGCCTGCACCCAATTTAGCAACCAGCCCAGCACCTCCACCTCACCCCTCATCGAGATCACCGCCGAGCCCACCCCCGCCGGCCTCACACCCGAAGGCCTCCGCCACCCCCCCGGCACCACCATTTGCATCCATGACAACGGCCCCGGCATCGCCCCCGACATCCTCGCCAACCTCTTCCAGGCCTTCTACACCACCAAGGGCGAACGCGGCACCGGCCTCGGCCTCTGGGTCAGCCGCGGCATCATCAGCAAACACGGCGGCACCATCCAACTCTTTAGCGCCACCCAACCCGAAAACCACGGCACCACCGCCGAAGTCTTCCTCGCCACCAACCCAACCATCAACCCCACGTAGGTCCATGGAAGCGTAAGGCTTCAGAGGTTGCCGAAAACACTTTGCTTAAGGGCACGGCTTCAACCGTGCCATAGCTGCTCGGGCTGCAACGCGGCTTCAGCCGCTGAGGGACGCTCCCCTGTGCGTCTGCGAGTATTCAGCCCGGATTCTTCGTTCATGGAGCCATGAAACTGAAGCATCGCGCACACCGCCGCTTCATCTGTCATTCCCAAAAGCAATTTGCGTATCCGCCACCAAAGCTTGTTCCGCCGCCATTCCCGCCCACATCAACTGCGATTCCCCACGCAATAAGCCTAGCCCAAACCCATAACCCCAATCAAATCAAGATTTTGCCCCAAAATCCGGGGGGGGCCTACCCCCGCCCCCGCAACACCCCCACCGTCACCTCCGCCGCCCGCTCACAATCCACCCGGCTCACATCCAGATGCGTCACAAACCGCACCGCCCCCGGCCCAATCGCACTAGCCACGACCCCACCCTCCTTCATCCGCGCCACAACCCCCGCCGCATCCTCCACCTCGAAGATCACGATATTCGTCTGCACTCCCTCCAGGTCGATCCTGCAATAAGGAGCCACCGCTTCCGCCAGCAGCCGCGCATTCGCATGGTCCTCCCCCAGCCTCCCCGGCCCTTCCTCCAGAGCAATCAACCCCGCCGCCGCCAGCACCCCGACCTGCCGCATCCCCCCACCCAGCGCCTTCCTAAACCCCCTCGCCCTGTCCATATCCGCCCGCGATCCCACCAGCATCGACCCCACCGGTGCCCCCAGACCCTTCGACAAGCAAAACATCACCGTGTCGAACCCCGCCGTAATCTCAGCCACTCTCAGCCCCAGCGCCTCCGCAGCATTGAAAACCCGCGCTCCATCCAGATGGCACTTCAACCCCGCCCCCTTCGCCCCGGCCCAGATCTCCTTCAGCGTAGCCAGCGGCGTCACCGTCCCCCCCGCAATGTTGTGCGAGTTCTCCAGCCAAACCAGCCCAGTCTGCGCCCGATAATAGATCTTCGGCGCAATCGCCCCCGCAATATCCCCCCAGGTCAAAATCCCCCGCGCTCCCGCAGCCGTCTTCCCTGTAATAGCCCGAGGCACACACCCGCAAAACGCAGAAACCATCCCCATTTCCCAATCCAGAATGTGAGCCCTCGACTCGCAGATCACCTCCTGTCCATGCTCCGTGTGCAGCCTGCACCCAATCGTGTTGCCCATCGAGCCCGTTGGCACAAACAGCGCCGCCTCCTTTCCAAACACCTCAGCCGCCCGCGCCTCCAGCCGATTCACCGTCGGATCTTCCCCATAAACATCATCCCCAACCTCAGCCGCCGCCATTGCCGCCCGCATCTTCGCACTGGGCCGCGTCACCGTATCACTCCGCAAATCAATCATCACCATCTCCTCAAAGACAAAGCCAAATCGTTTGGGGTGCCCCAGGCCACGCGGGCCGTATCGCGTGACCTGGGGTTACTCCATTGCCCACTCCCCTAAACCACAACACCTTCCAACAATCTGCCGAACACCTCATTAGAAACCAGCCTCCCCGCCCGCGTAAGCCTCACCCGATCCCCGCAAACCTCAACCAGCCCCGCCTGCCCAAAATCCATCCCATCCACCAATCCTCCAAACTCACCCCGCAGCTCCCGCAGCGATACCCCCTCCACCTGCCGCAGCCCCGTAAACAGAGCCTCTTCAAACGCACCCTCGATCCCCACCCGTTCCACCGTCCGCACAAACCCCCTGGCTCCCATCCCACCCAGGTACTCCCCCATCGCCGCCGTCCCCGCCCATCGCACCCCACCCACCCCATCCCGCAGCATCGAGTGCGCATCCATCCCGAATCCCAGATACCCCTCCCGCCGCCAATACTTCAAATTATGCCGAGACTTCACCCCGAAATTCGAAATCTCATATTGCCCCAGCCCAGCCTCTTCCAGCCATTCACAAGCCGCCACATACCAATCAGCCACCGCCTCATCCTCCGGCAGCACGCCCGCCCCATATCGCGCCCCTCCCGCCATCTTCTCCCGCCCCAGCCGCGACCCCTCATCCACCTCCAGCATGTAAACGCTCACATGCTCTACCCCACTCGCAATCGCCTCCCCCACGCTGTACTTCCAGCTCTCGAAAGTCTGCCCCGGCAAGCCACAGATCAAATCCACCCCCACGCGCAGGCCCGCCCCCAGCATCCGCCGTATCTCTTTCCGGCACGCCTCCCCCGTATGCATCCTCCCCACACCTGCACCCTCAGCATCCACAAAGCTCTGCACCCCAAAACTCACTCGGTTCACCCCAACCCCAAGCATCCCTTCCAGGCTCCCCTCCGAAACCTGGCCCGGCGCACACTCACACGTGATCTCAGACCCCGCGTTCACCGCAAACTCTCCCCGCAAAGCCCCGAAAACCTCCCCAAACATCCCCGCCGTCAACAATGATGGCGTCCCACCCCCCAGATAAACCGAGTCCACCGACTCCGCCACCCCAACTCCCAGCCCGGCCCCATACCCCCGCGCCCCCCGAATCTCCTCACAAACCCGCCCGACATACCCCTGCATCTGCGCGTCCCCAAACACCCCAGACGCAAAGTTACAAAAGCTGCACTTCGCCCTGCAGAACGGCACCGACACATAAACCCCAAGCGCACTCACCTCACCATTCTAACTTCCCGCACCCACCCTCCCTTCCGCGTCATCTAAACTCGTATCAGCCAGATGACGACACAAAAAGCCGCCCCCAAGCCCAAAGAATCCCCCAAGCCAGATGACGACGTAGTAGGCAAAGTCTACGACGCTCGCCTCATGCGCCGCCTCGTCCGCTACCTCGCTCCCTACAAGTTCCAGGTCGCCACCTCCGCCCTCGCCATCCTCCTGAAAGCAGCCACCGATGTCGTCGGCCCCTACTTCGTCAAAGTCGCCATCGACACCTACCTCGCCCCCGCCGACCATCCCTCCTGGCTCGCCCGCCATCTCTCCCCCGTCCCCTTCACCGGCGTCACCCAGCTCGCCGGCCTCTACCTCCTCGCCCTCGCCATCTCCTTCCTCCTCGAGCTCGTCCAGACCTACCAGATGCAGTGGACCGGCCAGAAGATCATGTTCGATCTCCGCCGTGAAATCTTCCGGCACATCCAGCTCCAGGACGTAGGCTTCTTCGACAAAAACCCCGTAGGCCGCCTCGTCACCCGCGTCACCTCTGACGTCGACGCCCTCAACGAAATGTTCACCTCCGGCGTCCTCGCCATCTTTGAGAACGTCGTCCTTCTCCTCGCCATCGTCGTCATCATGGTCCGGATGTCCTGGCCCCTTGCCCTCCTAACCCTCTCCGTCATCCCCCTCATCATTCTCGTCACCCAGATCTTCCGCCGCAGCATCCGCGGCAGTTACCGCCGTCAGCGCGCCGCCACCGCCCGCATCAACTCCTTCACCCAGGAGTACGTCTCCGGCATGTCTGTCGTCCAGCTCTTCAACCGTGAAAAGCGCGCCTTTGACGACTTCTCCGCCGTCAACGATGAAAACAAGCAGGCCTGGACCGACGCCATCTTCGCCTACGCCCTCTACTACCCCATCGTCGAATTCCTCTCCTCCCTCGCCATCGCCTTCGTCCTCTGGCAGGGCGGCCTCGCCATCTACCGGCACCTTGGCGTCGCAGCCCCCACCGGCATCTTCCGCACCGTCACCCTCGGCGTCCTCGTCGCCTTCATCCAGTACGCCCAGCGCTTCTTCCGCCCCATCATGGAGCTCTCCGACAAATTCAACATCCTCCAGGCCGCCATGGCCGCCGCCGAGCGCATCTTCAAACTCCTCGACGAGCACCCCCTCATCACCAGCCCTTCCACCCCCCTCACCCCCAGCTCCACGAGCCCCGACTACGGCCGCATCCAATTCCAAAACGTCTGGTTCACCTACGAAGACCTCACCCACGACCAGCTCCACCACCTCCGCAATCTCAACCTCGGCGCAAGCGAAGAATCCTGGGTCTCCGAAGTAGAGTGGATCCTCAAAGGCGTCACGTTCGACATCGCCCCCAACGAGACCGCCGCCATCGTAGGCCACACCGGCGCCGGCAAAACCACCATCACCGCCCTCATGATGCGTTTCTACGATATCCAGCGCGGTGAAATCCTCGTAGACGGCATCGATATCCGCCAGCAAAATCTCAAGAAACTCCGCGAGCGCTTCGGCGTAGTCCTCCAGGACCCCTTCCTCTTCTCCGGCACCATCGCCGACAACATCCGCCTCGGCACCGCCCGCATCACAGACCAGCGCCTTGAAGAAGCAGCCGACGAGGTCAACGTAGGCGAGTTCATCCGCACCCTCCCCCTCTCGTTCCTCGAGCCCGTCCGCGAGCGCGGCGCCGGCCTCTCCACCGGCCAGAAGCAGCTCATCTCCTTCGCCCGTGCCCTCGCCCACGACCCCGGCATCCTCATCCTCGACGAAGCCACCAGCTCCGTCGACACTGAAACCGAGCACCGCGTCCGCCTTGCTCTAACCCGCATGATCACCGGCCGCACCAGCGTCCTCATCGCCCACCGCCTCTCCACAATCCAGTCAGCGGACACCATCCTCGTCATGCACAAAGGCACCCTCCGCGAGCAGGGCACCCACCAACAGCTCCTCGCCCACCACGGCCTCTACTACAAGCTCTACCAGCTGCAGTACCAGGACCAGGAAGCTCTCTCCGCCTAGCAAGCCCGCGCCGTAACCCACCCCAGTACCCACTTCCAATCCCCCGAAGGTGCCACGCACGTTACTAAATGTTCGTGCAAACACCCAATCCGTCGATACATGAGATAGCGTTCTTTGCACAGGCCCCAGTAGTTCTATCCCAATAAAATCTGACGGAGCTTCACCTTCATGCGCGTTTTCCTTCCCGCCGCACTCGCGGCCCTGTGTCTTACGGGCTGTGCCGCAAATTCGAGTCCTGCCACCTTCAGCTCTCAGCCCGCCCCGCAGCACATCGTCGCTCCTTACCAGCCAGTCCCGGCGCAATCCAGCGCCCTCCCTTATCACTCCTACGGCGACTCCATCACAGAGGGTTATTCCCTCCAATCGCCCCAGACCGGCAATTACGCCTACCTCCTCGCCCAGGCGCAAAATCTAACCCTCACCAACGCCGCCATCCCCGGCGACCAGGCTTGCGACATCCCCACCCGCCAGATCTTCCCCGCCCAGGATTCCCCCGCCATCGCCGACTACCAGACCCTCTACACCGTCCTCATCTCCACCAACGACGTAAACGCAAAAGGTCCCGGCGCCTACGAAGCCGTCTTCAACCTCTGCCATCAAGCCACCCTCGCCTGGCTTGGCATCCCGCTCGAAGCCAAAATCCTCGGCTCCGACCCCTCCATCTCCACCACCGGCCCCACCCACCTCGACACCTCCAACAACTGGAACGCCCTGATCACCGATGGCCTCGGCGCGACCCTCAATTTCCCCGTCGCCCGCAAGCATGCCGGCCCCATCTACGTCTGGTACCGCATCGGCGACAACAACCCCGGAGCCTTCACCTACTCTCTCGACGGCACCCAGCTCGGCTCCCTCACCACCGCCACCGCCACTCCCATCCACACCCAGAACGGCTCAACCGATTCCATGGCTCTGCTCCGCATCCCCAACATCCAACCCGGCGACCACACCCTTACCTTCACCCAGACCACCTCCGGCCAGCTTGGCATGGGCGTCGTCGCCGTCGCCACACCCGGCGATCACCCGTTCCCATCTACACGCGTCCTCGTCGGCACTACCCCCATGCAGTACAACGGCCAGAACGTCCCCTGCAACTCACCCGACGCCTCCAACTGCGCCGCTTACATCGCCGACATCACCGCCAACGTCAAGGTCCTAGCCCACGACAACCTCAACATCCAGCTCTTCGACTCTCGCAAATACATGACCGGCACCGCCGCCGACATGATCGACTCCGTTCACCCCAACCCCCAGGGCCACCATGAAATCCTTCAGGCCATAATCGACATTTACTGACCCTCGTCTATCCTAGGCAAGGTGGAGCCTTCACCTGCACCAGAGCACCCGGCAGGCATCGCTCCGCCTCATCTAATCTCAGGATCACGCCACATGCGCCGTTATCTCCTGCCCCTCATCCTTCTTACAGGCTGTGGCAACAGTGATTTTTCCTCTGGCCCACCTGTCCACGGCGGCTCGGCCGGCGACCCGCCATACCACGCCTATGGCGATTCCATCACCGCCGGCTACGGCCTCACCAACCCCGGCACCGACGAGTATCCCGTCCTCCTCGCCAACGTCGAATCCCGCTACCTCACCAATGCCGCCCTCCCCGGCGACCAGGCCTGCGACATCCCCACTCGCCAGATTTTTCCCGCCGCCGATTCGCCCACCACCGCCACCCCCACCCTCTACACCGTCCTCATCTCCACCAATGACGTCGACGTAAAAGGCTCCGGCACCTACGAGTCCGTCTTCAACCTCTGCCACCAGGCCACCCTCGCCTGGCTCGCCACCCCCGCACAAGCCAAAATCCTCGCCTCCGCCTCGTCCGTCACCACCACCGGAGCCACCCACATCGACACCACCGCCGGCTTCAACGCCCTCACCACCGACGCCCAGGGCGCCACAATCACCTTCAACTTCAGCCGCACTACACCCGGCCCCGTCTACGTCTGGTATCGCATCACGGACAACTCCAAGGGCACCTTCACCTACACCCTCGACAGCACCACCTCCGCCACCATCAAATCCACCACCACCCCCGCCATCCAGACGCAAAACGGCAGCATCAGCTCACTGGCCCTGCTCCGCATCCCCGGCGTCGCTCTTGGCGCCCACACCATCACCCTCACCCAGACCAGCACCGCCGGTGGCGGCATGGGCATCGTCGCCATTGGCATCCCACCCTCTACCCGCCTCGCAGGTTCTCCCCGCGTCCTCGTTGGCACCACGCCCCTCCAGCTCACTCCCAGCGGTGCACCCTGTGGCGGCGGCCTCGCCATCGATCCCTGCCCCTTGTACACCGCGGACATCACCGCAAACGCGAACCTCCTCGCCTCTGACGGCCTCGACATAGAAATCTTCACCACCACCAAATATGAAACCGGCACCGCCGCTGACCTTGCAGACATCGTGCACCCCAATGCCCAGGGCCACCGCGAAATCCTTCACGCCATTACCGACATCTACTGAGCCATTCTTGTCATCCCCGAAGGGCTCCTTTTTGTCATCCCGAAGGGAATCTGCTTCTGCTTTCGCTAAGGACTACGCGCACCTCATACACAATTAGCTCTAATACACATCCCGCTGATACCGTTTATCCTTCTTCATCGCCGCCAGATATTCCGCCGCATGCTCCAGCGTCCCGTTCGACCCACGCGCGATCGCATCCAGCAGCGCCGTTTCCACGTCCTTCGCCATCCGCGTCGCATCCCCGCAAACGTAAAAGTAAGCTCCCCGTTCCAGCCACGCATACAGCTCAGCCGAGTGCTCCGTCATCCGGTCCTGCACATAAACCTTCTTCGCCTGGTCCCGGCTGAAAGCCGTATCCAGCCGCGTCAGCAACCCATCCCTGTGCATCCCTTCTAACTGCTCCTGATAAAGAAAGTCCAACGCCCGCCGCTGTTCCCCAAAAAACAGCCAGTTATCCCCACTCGCGCCCTTGGCCTGACGCTCCTCCAGAAACGCTCGGAACGGCGCAATCCCCGTCCCCGGCCCAATCATGATCACCGGTGCCGAATCATCCTCCGGCAGCCGGAATAATCCATTCGCATGCAGAAAAATCGGCATCGTTCCCCCCACCGGGGCCCGCTCTCCCAGGTGCCCACTCGCAAGCCCTTGCCGTTCTCGCCCATGCGCTTCATACCGAACCACCCGCACCGTCGTCTGAACATTTGTCGGGTGCAGCGCCTGCGAGCTTGAAATCGAATACATCCGCGGCGTCAACCGCGCCAGCACCTGAAACAGCTGCTGCGGCTCCGTGATCACCCCCGGATAGTCCCTCACCAGGTCGATAAACTCTCGCCCGTAGCAATACTCTTCCGCCCGCGCCTTGTTATCCTGCCCCGCCATCGCCTTCAGCCCCTCGGCGTCCGGAGCCAGCTTCAACATCTGCGTGATCCGTCCCCGCTCCAGCACCCCAATCGCCAGCCGCGTCCGCAGCGCCTCATCCAAGGAAATCTCGACCTTATAATGATCCAGAACCCGCTCAGACCCCGTGAATCCGAGCGCCCCCAGCATCTCGTCCACCACCACCTGCCGATTCTCCGGCACAATCCCCACCGCATCCCCCGGCGTGTACGTCATCCCCTCTTCAATCGACAACTCCACATGCCGGGTCTCTTTCTCAGACCCCTCCGCCGTCAGCACATAATTCACCTCCACCGTGCTCTGGTAAGGATTGTTCCGGGTATAAAGTGCCGCATGACTCGTCTTCACTGCTTCCAACGTTTCGCTCATCCCTCCATCTTAACTCAACCGCCGCAACCGAACTAGCAACGACTCACTCTCAATCCCCCGATGTTCACCGGTCGCAACTTACCCCTGACCCCTTACCCTTACCGCTTCCGCAAGTGGTAAACCACCCCGGCAGAAAACGTCTTTGGATTGAACTGCCCACCCAGCGCGAAATATTCCTGATACCCAAACTCAAAAAAACGCACGTCGAACCGCGGCGTAATCATCCGGTCCAGCCCAACATTTAGCTCGAATTGCTCATCCGTCGTGCCGCTTGACTTACGCCCCAGCCCATCGTTATACCGCGCCAGCCCCACCAGGAATTCCCCGTAAGGCATAAATCCCTTCACATGCCCGCTCACCCGGGGCCCAAATGAAATCTCGTCGAGCCGCTGGCTCCCGCCATAAAACCCGCCCCGGATATCGAACCCGCCCGTCAACCCGAACTTCGTTCCCAGGTCATCCTGCAGCCCCACGGTCGGACCATACAGCACATACGTGTTCGTTAGATTGGTCAACTTGCTTGCACTGAAATCCCCATAAAACGCAACCTGCGCAGACGCCGCCGTACCCGCACCCACCAACACTGCAAACCCAAGCACCAGCGCCTTCAAACCACCAAATCTCATCCCGAATGCCTCCGCCGGAATGGTAGCAGACCGCCACCATCATCGGACACACAAAACGAAAATGGTCAGACCATCTTTCGCCTCAAGCCATACGCCGCAGCACCCAGCAACACCACCGCCACCGCCATCCAGATCTCCCGGCTGAAGTGCGCCCGCCCCACCAGGATGTACCCAAATCCAACCATCGCCACCAACGGCGGAATTGGATAAAGCCACATCCGGAAAGGCCTGACTCGCCTGGGCTGCAAAACTCTAAGTCTCATCACACCAACATGTTGCAGCAAAAACTGAACCGAAATTCTCAATACAACCAGCCCCGCAATGACCTCTCCGAGCGAGAAGAAGCAAAAGACCATCGCCGCCCCGCCCAGATACAGCAGAGACACATAAGGAAACTTCCGCCTCTCCTCCAATCGACCAAACACCGCGAAAAAATTCCCATCCCGCGCCGCCGCAAACGGTATCCGCGAGTACCCCAGCAGCAAAGAAAACACACTCGCGAACGCCGTCACCATTACCAGCACCGCTGCCACCTTCCCCGCCACCCCACCCCCATAAGCCATTTCCATAAAGCTTGAAACCAGCGCCTGCCTTGCCCCGACTCCCGTCGCACCCAGCAGCGGCCCCCAGGGCACCACTGTCAGGATTGCAAAGTTCATCAGCAGATAAAGCACCGTCACAATTCCAATCGACCACAAAATCGCCTGTGGAATAGTTCTCGCCGGCTTCACTACCTCCCCACCCAAAAAGGTAATGTTGTAGTATCCCCAAAAGTCGTAAGTAGTGATTAACATAGCACTTGCAAGCCCAGCAAAGAACGGTCTCCCTAAGGCGAAAGCCCCTTGTGGAAAACTCCAGGCCACTGCCACGTGCCCATGCAGCACCGCCGTCACCAACACCCATCCGATCGTCCCCATCACCGTCACCCACAACACATAGCTCACCACCCGCAGACTAGCCAGGTTCCGATACAGCATCCCCACCGCCAGCGCCACAGCCCCAGTCGCCACCACCGTCCCCGCCCCGGCGCTCACCCGCCCCCAGTGCCAAACATGCGCATTCAAACCCGGCATCAGGTACCCCGCATATTGCGACAACCCAATACACCCGCTAGCCACCGAAAGCGGTGCTGAAAACATAAGCTGAAACACAAACAAAAAGCCAAAAAAACGTCCCCACTCCCCCGCAAACATCTCCCGCAAAAACCGATAGCTCCCTCCCGCCTCCGGCATCATCGCTCCCAACTCCGCCCAAACCAGCCCATCGCATACCGCCAACACCGCCCCCGCCACCCACCCCAGCATCGCCTGCGGACCACCCATCGTCCCCAGCAGCAGCGGCAGTGTGATAAACGGCCCCACCCCAATCATGTCCAGCATATTCACCGCGATCGCCTGCCGCAGCCCCATCGTCCGCTCGAGCTGCATCGCCGCACCCATCCCGACAGTCTAAGCCCTGCGCACCGCCACGCTTTATGAGAGATTAGTCACAATGCCCCGCCTCCTCCCCCTCCTTCTACTCCTGGCCGCCGCCGCCGCCCAAGCTCAACAGCTCGACGACCCCGCCAACCTCGCCGGCGAACGCACCTACCCCCAGTCCCTCGCCGACACCCTCCCCATCAACCACGGCGCCCCCGCCCTCCAGCAGCTTCTCCTCAAGCTCCGCACCCGTGCCTCCCTCATGCTCATCGTCGCCCACCCTGACGACGAAGACGGCGGCCTCCTCACCTTCGAGTCCCGCGGCCGCGGCGCCCGTGTCGCCATGCTCACCCTCACCCGCGGTGAAGGGGGCCAGAACCTCATGTCCGCCGACTTCAACGACGCTCTCGGCCTCATCCGCACCCAGGAGCTCCTCGCCGCCGACCGGTACATGGGCGTCACCCAGTTCTTCGGCACCGAGGTCGATTTCGGCTTCTCCAAAACCAAGGAAGAAACCCTGGCCCAGTGGACCCACGACCGCGTCCTCTATGACGCCGTCCGCGCCGTCCGCCTCTACCGCCCCCTCGTCCTCGCCAGCGTCTTCGTCGGCGGCCCCACGGACGGCCACGGCCACCATCAGGTCGCCGGTGAAATCTCCCAGGAGGTCTTCCTTGCAGCCGCCGACCCCAAAATCTTCCCCGAAATGAACCTCCCCCCCTGGGCCCCTCTCGCTGTCTACGCCCGCGTCCCCTTCTCCCGCGTCACCGCTGAAGGCATGTTCGACTACGCCACCGGCAAGACCATCCCCCCCCTCTTTCACAATTACGTCACCAACGCAGACTCCACCGACCCACCCGCCCCCACCGTCCAGATTCATGAAGGCGACCCAGCCCTCATCGCCGGCGCTCCCGCCCTTGGCATGGACGACCTCACTTACGTTCAGTTCGCCCGCCAGGGCCTCGCGCAGCAGAAAACCCAGATCGGCCCCGGCGTCCGTCTCCCCCCACCCGGCCGCGCCGAATCCGGCTACACCCTCATGGCCGCCCGCGCCTGCATCTTCGGCTCCGCCTGCCCCACCGCCCCCAAAACCATCACCCCCGATGCCAATCCATGGTCTCCCGAGCAGTCGGACCCCGACCTTTTCCAAGGCATCGACACCTCCCTCACCGCCCTCTCCTCTGACCCCGCACTCCCCAAGATCGATGCCCTCTTGGCCCAAGCCCAGCAGCTCTTCGACCCGACCAATCTCGAACTCACCGCCCCACCCCTCCGCGACGCCCTCCGTACCCTCGACACACTTATCGCTCAAACCACCACCAACCCCGAGCTCCTCCACGAGCTCCGCATCAAGCGCGTCCAACTGAACGACGCCCTCCTCCTCGCCCACGGCCTGACCCTCCATGCCCAGCTGACTGACCCCGGCGTAGCCCCTCTCCTCACCTCCATATCCTCGCTCTCCGCCACCCTCACCATTTCCGATAAGAGCGCTAACTCCAGCCAAATCAGCAGCGCGCAGCTCACAGTAAATCTGCAAGATGAAGGAATCGGCACCCCACCCGCCGGCCCGCTCGAACCCGAAACCTCAAAAGACCTCTACCTACGCCTCCCCTACCTCGCCGGCCTCGCCGCTACCAAGCCCTACTTCTCCCGCCCCACTCTGGACCAGCCCTTCTACGACATCGCCGTCCCCCAGCTCCGCAATGCACCCGCCACCCCCGCACCCATCGTCGCCCACGCCTTCATTGACGATCAGGGCGTCCAGCTCCGCCTCGCCACCGTTGTCCCCACCCCCAGCCACCCCACCGAACCCCTCATCGTCGTCCCCCGCCTCTCACTTGAAATCACTCCCAAAATCAAAATAGTCCCCACCACCGCCCCGCCCCCGCTGTCCTTCAACGTAGACATCCGCACCAACGTCCCCGCCGCCGACCCCCGCATCGACCTCGACCTCCCCAAGACCTGGACCATCCTCACCCCACCCCCCACCTTTATCCTCGTCCACCCCGGCGACACCCGCGCCATCCCCATCACCGTCCAGCCCGCCATCCTCACCGCCCCCGTCACCCTTCAGGCCTTCGCTTCGGAGCCCAAAATCCCCGGCAAAACCGGCGTCCTCTTCGGCTATCGCTCCGTCGGCTACCCCGGCCTGCCCTACACCAACTACTACACCCCCGCCACCCTCAAAGCCGTCCCCGTGGACGTCATCACCGCCCCCGGCCTTCGCGTCGCCTACCTCCCCGGCACCGGCGACGACGTCCCCGCCTTCCTTCCCAATCTCGGCATCACCCCCACCCTCATCACCCCCGCTGACCTCATCCCCGCCAAACTCGCCGCCTTCGACACCATCGTTCTCGGCGTCCGCGCCTACGCCGCCCATCCCGAGCTTGCCGGCTCCGGCTCCAAGTCTCTCCTTGATTTCGCCGCCGCCGGTGGCACCGTCATCGTCCAGTACAACAGTGCCAGCGACGCCACCGGCACCGCCCCCTACCCCTTCACCCTCCCCGGCGACTCCGCCCACAACGTCGTCGACGAGTCCGACCCCGTCCAGATCCTCGCCCCCCTCGCCCCCATCCTCAACTGGCCCAACCACATCACCTCCGCCGATTTCGACCATTGGTCCGAAGAGCGCGGCCACGGCTTCCCCGCAAGCTGGGACGACCACTACCAGCCTCTCCTTGAAACTCACGACCCCGGCCAGGACCCCCAGCGCGGCGGCCTCCTCCTAGCCCCCGTCGGCAAGGGCGCCTACATCTACTGCGCCTACGCAATCTATCGCCAACTCCCGGAAGGCGTCCCCGGCTCCTACCGTCTCCTCGCGAACCTCCTTAGCAACCCCAAAAATCCGGCCAACAAACCAGACTAGCCTTATTTGTCATTCCCGAAGGGAATCTGCATTTGCTTGTTCTTCCTTTGCGATCTTTGCGAAAGTTCGCGATCTTTGCGTTCCGTCACAGCAGCCGCCGTACGTACCCTGTCGCCACATCCAGCCACCCGCTCCATCCGCCCTTATCCCGCCTTGATCCGCTCTTATCCGCGTTCCTGTTTTTCCCGCATCCAATCCACCATGATCACCGGACTCCGCGAATCCCAACTCCTTGAAGCCGCCGACACTCTCCTCACAGCCCGGCGCACCCTGACCCCCATCTCGGCCCTGCCCTCCCCGCCGGCCACCGAGGAAGAAGCTATCTACATCCAGAACATTCTCGCCGAAGCCTACGGCCCCATCGGCGGCTGGAAAGTCGGTGCCTCCAGCCCGACAGCGACGCCCACCTGCGCCCCCATGCCCTCCGCCTGGATGGGTCCCGACAACACAACCATAACCGGTGGCCGTCTGCGCGGCGTCGAGGCTGAGATATCCTTCCTCCTCGCCCACGACCTCCCGCCCCGCTCGGCTCCCTACACCCTCGCCGAAACCCTGGCCGCCATCGCCTCCTGCCACCCCGCCATCGAGATACTCGAATCCTCCTTCACCAACACCGCCGCCCCCGATCTCAAGCTCTCCAAGTTCGCCGACCTCCAATCCCACGGCGGCTTCATCTTCGGTGCCCCCTGCCCCACCTGGCGTCAGATCGATTTTTCCCAGGAGCACGTAACCCTCTCCATCGACGCAATCATCCGCGTCGACCGCACTGGCTCCAATCCCTCCGGCGATCTCCTCCGCCTACTCACCTGGCTCGCCAACCAGCACGCCCGCACCCATGGCCTCCGCGCTGGCCAGTGGATCACTACCGGTTCCTTCACCGGAGCCAGCTACGCGGAACAGCGCTCTTCCGCCACCGCCCACTTCGCCTCCCTTGGACGCGTCAACTGCCACTTCGCTTAGCTCAATCGGCTATTGACCAACTCGCCATTACAACGCTCCCCCATCCACACGAATCTCAACTTCCATGGCGCGCCCCTACTGGTCCGGACAAATCACCATCTCCCTCGTCTCCTTTGGCGTAAAGCTCTTCGTCGCCACGGAGGCCAAAGGCGAAATCCACTTCCACCAGATCTCCCGCAGTACCGGCGAGCGCGTCAAGTACCAGAAGATCACCGCCAGCGCCGCGGAAGCCCAGCAGAACGCCCCACCTCCACCACCGGCATCTGTAAAAGACGCCTTCAAAGCCTCCCTCGCCGACGAGTCCCCCGACGAAGACATCCCCGCAACTCCCTCGGCCCCCGTCGTTCAGAAGGACGATATCGTCAAAGGCTACGAATACCAAAAGGGCCAGTACGTCACCATCGAACCATCCGAACTAGCCAACCTCCGCGTCCCTTCCAAGCACACCATGGAGATCACCCAATTCGTCGACGAAGCCGACATTGACCCGCAGTATTATGAAAAACCCTACTTCGTCACCCCTGAAAACGAGTCCCAGACCCAGGCCTTCACCGTAGTTCGCCAGGCCCTTGAAGACACCAAAAAAGTAGCCCTCAGTAAGATCGCATTCGGCGGTCGCGAGCACGTCGTCGCCATCACCCCCGCACCAGACGGAGGCATGATGGCCTACACCATGCGCTACGCCGCCGAACTCCGCGAACCCAAAGACTACTTCCGCGACATCAAGAAGGTAGAAGTCGACGAAGATTCACTCGACCTCGCCAAGCAGCTCATCAAGAAGAAAGCCGCCAAATTCGACCCCTCCCAGTTCGTCGACGGCTACGAAGTAGCCCTCAAAGAACTCGTCCAGGCCAAGATTGAGCACGCCCCCATCCCCCACGACGAGCCCCTCGCCGCTCCCCGCGGCAAGGTCGTCTCGCTCATGGACGCCCTCCGTAAGTCCGTAGCCTCCGCCACTCCGGAAGAAGCCGAAGCCCGCACCGAGCCCAAAAAGAAGACCGCCCCCGCAAAACACGCCGCCAAAGGCATCGCCCTAGTAAAATCAGGCAAAGCAGAAAAGCCGGCCCCCAAAACTCCAAAACGTAAGTCCGCCTGACAACAAGAAAGGCCCCAATGTACCGCTTCCCAATCGCTCTAGCCCTCGCCGCCTTCACGCTCACCGGTTGCCACAACACCACGCAAACCCAGCACCCCAATAGTGTCGAGCCCCTCCGCACCCCCGACCAGGCCACCCTCCAGTTCCAGCAGGTCGTCGCTCAGCAATGCCCCGCCAAGCACCTTGAAAACATGTCCGGCCAGGACCTCCACACCGAGGGAAAAATCTGGATCAACAACCTCGACGCCCCAGCCCAGGACCTCTATCGTCTCTCCATTGAAAAGTCCTGCAACGAGCACAAAAGCCAGCCCGACTGCTTCAACGTCGGCATTCTCCGCGCCGCCATACAGGACGGCTCCCTCAACCGATTCGTAACTCAGGTCTGTGCCGCCAACGCAAATTAACGTCCGCAGACTTCCTCCGGCCCGCACTCCATCCAGCGTCCTTCGCTGACGCCCTCGGAACCCCTTGAAAGCGAAGTACATGGCCACCAAAAAAGCAGCAAAACCCGCAAAAAAAGCCGCAAAGAAAGTTGCAAAGACACCAGCGCCCCCGGCCAGCCCTGCCGATCAGGTAGACGAGCAACTTGCCCGCTACCGTTCCATGCGCGACTTCGAAGTCACCGCAGAGCCCGCCGGAGCCACCTCGAAATCTTCCACCCCACGCCAGGCCCAGAACGTTACGCAGTACCCCTTCGTCATCCAGAAGCACGCCGCCTCCCACCTCCATTACGATTTCCGCCTCGGCTGGAACGGCGTTCTCAAGTCCTGGGCCTGCGCCAAAGGCCCCAGCTACGTCGTCGCCGACAAGCGCCTCGCTGTCCAGGTCGAAGATCACCCCATGGAATACGGTGGCTTTGAGGGCATCATCCCCGCCGGCCAGTATGGCGGTGGCACCGTCATGGTCTGGGACCAGGGCACCTGGGAGCCCCAGGAAGGCCACACCGATGTCGACGCCGGCCTCGCCGAAGGCCAGCTCAAATTCATCATGCATGGCAGCAAAATGCACGGCAAATGGGCCCTCATCCGCATCAAGGAGCATGAACAAAAGCCCGGAGAAAAGAAATCTCGCTGGTCTTCTTCCACCAAACCCAACTGGCTCCTCATCAAAGAGCATGACGAGCACGAGCAGCCCGCCACCGCCCCCGCCCTCACCGAAGCCCAACCCAATTCCGCCGTAACCGGCCGCACTCTCGACCAGATCGCCGCCAACGAAGACCACGTCTGGAACTCCAAAGAAACCAACGCCGGCCCCCAGCCCTGGTTCCGCCAGGACGAGAAAACCCCAGCCGACAAAGCCCTCACCTCAAAGCCAGCAGCCAAGCCCGCAGCCACGAAGGCCCCCATCCCAGCTCCCAAGTTAGACCTCACCGCCCTCCCCAAAGAACTCCAGCCGACCTTCCTCAAGCCCCAGCTAGCCACCGAAACCGAATCCCCCCCACTCGCCGAGGGCTGGCTCCACGAGCTCAAGCTCGACGGCTACCGCATGCAGGCCCGCAAAGAAGCCACCCAGGTCCAGCTCCTCACCCGCTCCGGCATCGACTGGACCGACCGCGTCCGAGCCATCGCCGCCGAGGTCGCCCGCCTCCCCACCCATTCCCTCACCCTCGACGGCGAAATCGTAGTCCTCGCCGAAAACGGCACCACCAACTTCGCCGACCTCCAGGCCTCCTTCCAGGAGGGCGCCCGCCACCCCCTCACCTTCTTCTGCTTCGACCTCCTCCACATCGACGGCCACTCCCCCCGCGAGCTCCCCCTCATCGAGCGCAAAGCCCTCCTCGCCCAGGTCCTCACCCCCGCCAATCCCGACATTCTCCTCATCTCCGAGCACATGACCGAAAACGCCGACGTCATGTACAAAAAAGCCTGCGAGCTCCACGCCGAAGGCATCGTCAGCAAAAAATCCGCCGGCAAATACACCGGTACCCGCACCGGCGACTGGCTCAAATCCAAGTGCCTCCATGAGCAGGAATTCGTCATCGGCGGCTACACCCTCCCCGGCAAAGGCAAAGCCGGCGGCCCCGGCCTCGGCGCCCTCCTCCTCGGCTATTACGACAAGGACCCCAAGGAAGGCGGCCATCTTATATATGCAGGCCGCACCGGCACCGGCTTCAACCAGAAGTTCGCCACCGTCCTCCGCAAGCGCCTTGAAACCGCTGAAACCCACACCCCACCCTTCTTCAACCCGCCCGCCGCCGCTCGCAAGGACGCCATCTGGGTCCGCGCCAGCACCGTAGCCCAGGTCCGCTTCGCCACCTGGACCGCCGACGACCAACTCCGCCAGGCCGCCTTCCTCGGCCTCCGTGAAGACAAGCCCGCCTCGGAAGTCCGCCGCGAGTTCGCCGCCCCCACCCCCAAAACCAACGACCACAAGGCCACCAGCCCATCCCTCCCCAAACAGGCACCGCCCCCAAAAACCCCAGCCCGTCCGTCGCCGGCTAGCGACGCACGGGCCTTACCCCACCCTCCCATCCGCCTCACCCATCCTGACAAGATCCTCGACCCCACTTCCCGCCTCACCAAGCAGCAGCTAGCCGACTTCTACTACGCCATCGCGCCCCGCATGCTCCCCCACATCGCCGGCCGCGCCTTGTCCCTCGTCCGTCTTCCCAACGGCATCGGCGGCGAATCCTTCTACCAGAAAAACGTCTCCGCCACCCTCCCGCCCGGCTTCTCGTCCGTCCCTGTCCCTGACAAAAAGACGGGCGAAATCCACCAGTACGTCTCCCTCGACACCGTCGAGTCCATAGCCTCCCTCGCCCAGATGTCCGTCCTTGAAGTCCACCCCTGGGGCTCCCTGGCCTCCAACCTCGAGCACCCCGACCGCCTGGTCATCGACCTCGACCCCGACGAGTCCCTCCCCTGGTCCACCGTAGCCGCCGCAGCGCTTGAAGTCCGCGACGCCCTCAAGCGCCTCCATCTCACCTCCTTCCTCAAGACCACCGGCGGCAAGGGCCTCCACGTCGTCATCCCCATCACCCCATCGCTCGCCTACCCCGAAATCAAAACCTGGTGCCACACCTTCGTCCGCCTGCTCGAGCGCGCCAACCCTAAACTCTACCTCACCGTCATGACCAAAGCCGCCCGCACCAACAAGATTTACCTCGACTACCTCCGCAACGAACGCGGTGCCACCGCCGTAGCCCCCTACAGCCCCCGCGCCCGCCCCGACCCCGGCGTAGCCGTCCCCCTAACCTGGTCCGAGCTCTCCACCCCCACACGCCCCGACTTCCGCATAGCCAACTTCCCCGACTGGCAAGCCCGCCTCAAAAAAGACCCCTGGCAAAAACTCCCCACCACCGCCCAATCCCTCCCGCCCCTATAAGACCAAACAAAACAGGAACGCGGATCAAAGCCGATAAAAACAAGATGAGAACGAATAGAACACAAGAGCTAAGCCGACGCAGCCTTAATCCGTTCTTATCCCGCCTTGTCCGCTCTTATCCGCGTCCTGTTTCTCCAAACCTCGCTTCCTCGAGTTCCTCATGACAGCCCGTCGAAAGCGAGCCTTCGATCCAAACGCCAGAATCAATCCAACTTCCATCTCCGTCGCCCTCAGATAATGCAGAAGCTGCGCGTCAAAGGCCTTCGTAATCTCCTCCGCAATTTTCAACTCCAAGATGACGATGCCCGCGACCACCAGATCAGCCTTGTAAATCCCGACCACCTGCCCATGAAACATCACAGGTATCGGATACTCTTCCTCAACAACAAGGCCTCTTTCCCGCAACTCAATCAGAAGCGCGCGCCGGTAGACGGCTTCGAGAAAGCCCGTCCCGAGTTCATTCGCAACAGAAAAGAAAGCCCCAATAATCTCCTCCGTAAGCTCCCGGTGCGACAACTCCATCTCACCCTCAATCATTGTTCATCCGTTCTTATCGGCCTTTTATCCGCCCTTATCCGCGTTCCTGTTTTTTCACTCTACCCTAAGCTCCCGGGGCAAAATTCCCTTCGCCCACAAACCCCACCATGCCGTAAAATCATCCCCAAGCAACATCACGGGGCACCAGGCCATGGCAGACCACGCAATCGACCAACCTGAAGGTGAGGTCACCGTCCTCCTACACCGCTGGCGTGAGGGCGATCCCGACATCCTCGACCGCCTCGCCCCCCTCGTCTACGAGCAGCTCCACATCATCGCCCGTTCCTACATGCGCCGTGAGCGTGACGACCACACCCTCCAGCCCACCGCCCTCGTCGGCGAGGTCTTCCTCCGCCTCATCAACCAGCGCAAAGCCACCTGGAACGACCGCGCCCATTTCTTCACCTTCGCCGCCCGCGTCATGCGCAACATCCTCAAAGACCACGCCCGCGCTCACGTTGCCGACCGCCGCGGCGGCAAGGAATCCATCAAGCTCCCCCTTTCTGAAGAGCTAGCATGGGTCCGTTCCTCCTCGCCGGAAGACGTCCTCGATCTCAACCGCGCCCTAGACCGCCTGGAAAAATTCGACGCCCGCAAAGCCCAGATCGTCGAGCTCCGTTTCTTCCTCGCCCTCTCCATGGAAGAGGCCGCCGACGTCCTCAACCTCTCCCTCGCCACCGTCGAGCGCGACCTCAAATTCGCCCGCTCCTGGCTCTACAACGAACTCAAAACCCCTCACCCCAACCATGCCTGACCCCACCAACCCCACGCTCCATTCAGACCTCGCAACCGCACGCTACCAGCGTGTCGAATCCCTCTTTTTTGCGGCCTCCGACCTTCCCCCCGCCGACCGACAGGCCTTCCTCAACGCCCAGTGCGGCGCCGACACCACCCTCCTGCTCGAGCTCGAATCCCTCCTCGAATCCGATTCCTCCGTCTCCGGCCTCATGGCCACCACCCCGCCTCCCGCTGAAGAAGACCCCTGGCTCAACCGCACCCTCGGCGGCTACCAGATCGTCGAGCTCCTCGGCCGCGGCGGTATGGGCGTCGTCTATCTCGGCACCCGCACCGCGCAGGGCCTGTCCCAAAAAGTAGCCATCAAGCTCATCGCCCGCCACCTCCAGTCCACCCCCGCCCAGACCCAGTTCCTGCTCGAGCGTGACACCCTCGCCGACCTCCACCATCCCAACATCGCCCGCCTGCTCGATGGCGGCCTCACCCCGGAAGGCCTCCCCTTCGTCGTCATGGATTACATCGAAGGCCAGCGCCTCGACACCCTCGCCGATGATCCCCGCACCACACTCCCCCAGATCGCCTCCCTCATCATCCAGCTCTGCCACGCCGTCGGCTACACCCATCGCAACCTCATCCTCCACCGCGATCTCAAACCCGGAAACGTCCTCGTCACCCCCGGCGGCCCCAGGGACGAAGGCGTCGTCAAGCTCCTCGATTTCGGCACCCTCAAGTCCCTCGACCCCAGCCTCCGTCGCGACTCCGCCATGACCGAGGCCGGCATGCGTTCCCTCACCCTCCGTTACGCCAGCCCAGAGCACATCCGCGGCGACCCCCCGTCCACCTCCATGGACGTCTATTCCCTCGGCATGACCCTCTACCGCCTCCTCGCCGGCCGCCTCCCTGAAGCCGACACCGACCTCACCCTCCCCGAGCAGCTTCGCCGCCTCGAAACCCGCACCCCCCTCGCCCCCAGCGCCTCCATGCGCACCGCCCGCCGCCGCCTCGACGCCGCCCTCACCGCCGACCTCGACGCCATCGCCCTCCACGCCATCCGCTTCGACCCCGCCGACCGCTACCCCTCCGCCGACGCCCTCGCTGAAGACCTCCAGCGCGCCCTCGACCGCCAGCCCGTCCTCGCCCGCGCCGGCACCGTCCGCTACCGCGCCGCCCGCTTCTTCGCCCGCAACCGAACCCTCGTCCTCGGCGCCGCCGCCGCCCTCCTCGTCCTCGCCATCGGCCTCCCCGTCATGGCCCATGAAGCCACCCTCGCAAACGCCCAGACCGCCCGCGCCCAAGTAGGCGTTGAAGACGAGCGCAAACTGGCCCACACCCTCCTCTTCGACTACTTCGAACAGCTCAAAGCCATTCCCGGCTCCACCGACCCCCAGCGCCGCACCGTCACCCAGGCCGTCAACTTCCTCGACAGCCTCTCCAGCATCAACACCAACAAAGACCCGCAACTCGAAGCCGACGCCGTGGAGGCTTACACCAGGATGGGTGAGCTTCTCGGCAGCCCCTACGAGGAAAACCTCGGCGAGATTCCGGCCGCAATCGCTGCCCTCACCAAAGCGGTAGACCTGTCACAACAGCTCAACCACGATCACCCCGGCGTCCCCGCCTACAAGAGGGCCGGCATCAACGCCAAACTGAGCATCAGCGGCATTTATTTTGCCGATGGCGAACTGCAAAACGCCATTCGTCTCGCCCAGGCGGCAAGCGACGATGCCTTGCTCATCATCCGGCAGCCGCAGGCGCCCATAACCGTCATCTCGCTCGGTGCCTCTGCCTCTGATCGCCTCGGCGACATCTATGACATGCCCCGCACCAACTCACTTCTCGATCAACCAAGGGCAGACGCGGCCTACAAGCAGGCCATCGCTCTCGATAAGATGGCTCTCGCGCGCGACCCTTCCTGCACCCGCTGCCAGCGTGGCATTGCTCTCGAGCTTTGGAAGCTCGGTGCAATCAATGAGGACGACGACCCCGAAACAGCAGCCGCCGACTTCCGCCTCGCTCTCACCGACCTCGACGCCATGGTTCCCGAAGAGAAAAAAACCAGCCGTGTCATACGCATGCACAACCTCATCCAGCAACACCTCGGCAACACCCAGTACCGCATGGGCCAACTCACCGACGGCATCCAAAATCTCAGCGAAATCCAAAAACGTTTCCAGCTCGCCATCCAGAACGACCCCATCGACATCCGCGCCCATTTCGACCTCTATGCCCTCGACTTCGACCTGGCCAACGCCTATGACGATATGCACCGCCTCGACCTTGAAGAGCAAACCGTCCGCGAACGGCTCGAAGTGACAACCTTCCTCGCCCATGCCGATCCCGAAAACCCCGCGGTCGAAAATCACCTCGCCGAAGCGCTGATCCAGACAGCCGCAGTTGAAGAAAAGCTGCACCACACCGACCTCGCAGCCCGTGAGCGGCAACAAGGCCTCGCCCTCGCACAGAAACTCGCAGAGTCACCCAATGCCTCGCCGGAAGCCCTCTTCTTCATCGCCGCCGCCCTCCTCAGACTGCCCAGCGCAATGGGCAGCACCAACCAGGCTTCCGACGATGTGCGGCCCCAGGTCGATCGCGCCACCGGCGAAAAAGCCATCGTCTTCGTCCGCCGCGCCCTGACCATCACCCCCAAACCCACCGCGCTTCAGCTCCTAACCTACGCCAACGCCCAGATCGCCGTCGGGGACCTCCGCGGTGCCGCCGATGCCGCCCAGCGAGCCCTCAAGCTCATGCCCCCCAACCCCAAAAACCTCTACGTCATCTCCGAGCAGACAGAGGCCCGCGCCATGCTCCGCCTTCCCCACTAAAGCAACCAGTCCAGCCAAAACTCACCGGGGTGCCCCATGATCACCGCGGGCGTCATCGCGGTGATCGTGGGGTTGCTCTCTCCACACCCGCCCCCTCAAACCAAGTAAACTAACCCCATCGCCACCTCCCCCAACCCGCACCTCTTCCTCTCCGCCGGCGAAGCCTCCGGCGACCGCTACGGAGCCCAACTCCTCCATTCCCTCCGCGCCGCCATCCCTCACTTCACCGCCTCCGGCCTCGGCGGCCCTCTCATGCAGCAAGCCGGCCAACTCCGTATCGTCCGCGCTGAAGACGTAGCCCACATGGGCATCACCGAGGTCCTCCGCCACGCCCCCCACATCTTCGCCCAATACCGCAAACTCGTCCGCCACATCGAGCAAACCCGCCCCGCCGCCGCCATCCTCATCGATTTCCCCGACGTCAATTTCCGCCTCGCCAGGCACCTCCATCGCCTCGGCATCCCCGTCATCTGGTTTGTCTCTCCCCAGCTTTGGGCCTGGAAGCGACGCCGTCTCCGCTGGGTCCAGCAGCGCGTCACCAAAATGCTCGTCATCTTCCCCTTTGAAGCCCCCTTCTACCAGCACCGCAAAGTCGACGCCACCTTCATCGGCCACCCCCTCGCTTCCCTCCCCCTCCCCACCATCCCCCGCGAAACCTACGCCGCCCACCACAACCTCAACCCCGCCATCCCCTGGATCGCCCTCCTCCCCGGCTCCCGCTGGCGTGAGATCGAGCGCCATCTCCCCACCATGGTAGAAATGGCCTGCCGCCACCCCCGCCAAGTCGAGTACCTCCTACCCGTAGCCTCCACCATAGACCACACCCGCCTCGCAGACTTCGTCCAGGGCTGGATCACCCATCACCCCGGCACTGACGCATCCATCTCACTCCCCTACATCCACCTCGTCGAAGGTCCGACCGCCGCCCGCGAAGCCCTCCACCACGCCCGCGCCTCCATCGTCGCCTCCGGCACCGCCACGGTCGAGGCCGCCCTCATTGGCAACCCCTTCCTCGTCGTCTACCGCGTCTCCGCCCTCACCTTCAAGCTCGCCAAATCCCTCATCTGGTACCCGCCAGAGATCTGGCCAACGGAAGAGGGCGCCGACCGCGACGGCAATCTTCCCGTCGCCATGCCCAACCTCATCGCCGCCCGCCGCATCGTCCCCGAGCTACTGCAAGACCGCTTCAACCCCGACGAGCTTTCCCGCCTCCTCCAACCCCTCCTCGAAGAAACCCCCACTCGCCAAAAGCAAATCGACAACCTGGCCCAACTCCGCCAACGCCTCACCACCCCCGGCCCCCCACCCATCGACCAGGTCCGCGACACAATCCTTTCCCTCCTGCCCGGTCACCTCCTGAACTAGAAAACACGCGAAGCTTCCAAAACCGTGCGAAGCACCGCCCGCCCGGCACCAGGGCGCACTTGCCCTTGTCAGTTGGCGCTAGGCCGCTCCACCGCATCCACCACCATCACCTCCACCGGCCCCTTCGCCGGCTTCAGCTCCAACCCAAGCTGTTCCCGCATAGCCGTAAACAACCCCGGAGCCTGATCCCCTTCGCTCGCCTTCATCTCATCCGGCGTCCACGTCAAAGCGAAGTCGTACTTTCCCGTCAGTCCCGTCTGGTTTACCACTGGCTTGTTCACAAAGTACAACAGCCCTATCCGAAACTCATCCATGGAATTGCTCGTCCACTTCATCGTCATGTGGTTCCCGTTCCCGTTTCCATTATCGTCTGCGGGCGCATCCGGGTCCTTGGCCGGCGTCAGCTTACTCCCCTTCACCGCCGTCAGCGCAAAGTAGCTCCTCTCCCGCTTGTCCCCATGAAACTTCAGCCCGAACCGATCCACCAGCAGACCTCGCACCATATGTTGCATCTGTTCGCTATCCGGCTCACCCTCCACATCCGGCAGCCCGTTCACGTCATACGTCTCATCCTCCACCCATGCCGGCGCACCGACAATCTGCTGGTGATGCATCCCATACGCGAACATCATCATGCTCGCCACCGACTCCCGCACCAGCACCACCCGGCGCCCCCGCGTCTGGAACCCCTGGCTCTTCTCCGCCGGGTCCGTCCGCTTGATCGCCGCCACCTCAAACACGGGCTTGGCATCTTTGGCCATCGGCTTCACATCCTGCCTCAACGCCCCCGCAGCCACCACAAACCACACCAGCAAACTCTTCATGCGCAGCCTCCCAAATGACTCTACGCAAAGTGAAGCCGCTGCGTTCCCTCTCACTGCGAAAATATCTGTCCCGTCGCGTAGTTGTAAAAATATCGCGGATTAGTCGTGTAGTGGCCCGCATTCTGAGTATCCGGGTAATAGTAGATAACCGCATTCAAAGTAAAATCATAGATATAAGGAAACGGGAACACAGGACTCGTATACCAGTAGTGTCCACTTTGAAAGTCATAGAAGTAGACCCCACCCTGCCCGTCCGCCGCATCCACCGTATATTCATACCCCATATCGTAGTGGTAGATATACCGCGCATCAGGCAGGTAGGAGTAATAACCAAACACGGTCCCATTCGGCAATACCAGGTACTCCACTCCATTTCCCTGCGCCGTCTGCCCCGCAAAGAACGGCAAATTCCCCGGTGCCCCACCCATGCTGCCCGTAGGCTGACTCGGCGTAGGCGGCGCCGGCACCGTCACTGTCCAGTTTGCCGGAGCCGCCGCCAGACTGGGCTGCAGCGGCCCATTCGCCGCCCCCAGGTTATAGATCGCCGCCACATTTACCGTAGGGTTATTGGCGATATTCAACGCCGCCTGGAACGTATCCACCGGCGTCCCGCCCGCACCCGCCGTCCCCGTCAGGCTCATCAACTGTGCACAAGTCCCACCCACGCCAGACGAGTTCACACAAGCCGCCAGCGCATTGCCCAGCGAGTTCACCTCCGCCTGCGGCACCGTCGCCCCCAGCGGATCCGTCGCCCGCGCCACGCCCTTCGTAAGATCCACCAGGTTCGTCACATTGAAAAAGGCAGGTGCCGTCGCCATCGAGTTCGGCCCGCCAATCTGCGTCTCGCTCACCGCAAAACTCGCCAACGAGCTCGCTGTAGCCACCGTCGTCGCCTCATTGATCGTATAGAACGACGACGCACTCAACCCGCTGCAAGCTCCAACGCCAGACGCCAGCGCCAGTTGCGGATTGCTCACCACCCCCGTCAGCCCCGGATTCCCACCCAGCGCCAACAGGTAAACATAAGCCCCCGCCGGACACGTGTAATCCCCCGTAATTGAAAAATTCCCATTTAAATCCGTCAGCACGTACCCCGGCGCACTCAGCAGCGAGGTACTCGCCCCACCCACCGACGTCGTAGAAACCGCATACAAATAAACCTTCGCCAAAGCCACCGGCTGCTGTCCACCATGCACATTGCCCTGCATCTGCCCCGCGCCGCCACTCCCGCCGCCCGCCACCGCGCCAAAATTCCCCACACCACACCCACTCAGCGCCACAGCCACCAGCGCCACTCCTAAACTCCGCAGCCCGATCCACATAGAAATCCCCCTGGTACGTCAAACCATACTGCGCAAAACCGACCCGAAACCCCTCAAGCTCCAGCTATGCTGTGATTCCGAGACTGGTCGTCCAAACAATTCGTAAAGTCGCCTTGCTTAAGGGCACGGCTTCAGCCGTGCCGTAAGTGCTTCGGATGCCATGCGGCTTCAGCCGCTGAGGTACGCGTTCTGTGAGTCCGCAAATATTGCTGCAGACGCCTTAGCCCTTGGGCTTTGCACTCTTTCGCGCCTGATCGAACCAAAAAGCTTTATCCACCATCAACGTCCGCCCCCCCCCACCGCCACCCTAAATCCCAACCCCTCGCACCAGCGTCTAACAATCTGACGACGATAGCCATCCTCAGCATCGCTGCATCTAAAGGACACATCATGTCTTTGGCCCCCCGCCTTCTGGCCTCCCTCACCGCCGCCCTCCTCACCCTCCCCGCCTTCGCCGCCCCCCTGCGCCCCCAGCTCAAATGCACCGCCTACGTCATCCAGGCTGACCTCGACCCCACCGCCGGCAAGCTCACCGCCACCGCCCGCGTCACCTTCACTGCCCTTGAAGACCTCAACACTCCCACCTTCGAGCTCAACAACGGCCTCGTCGTCACCTCCGCCACCGACGCCCAGAACCACACCCTCACCGCCGAGCGCCTCACACCCCAGAACGCCATCCGCTTCACCCTCCCACAGCCCATCCCCAAAGGCACCTCCACCACCTGGACCTTTAATTACGCCGGCACCCTCAACGTCGATTCCAGCCCCGTTGAAGGCATCAAGCTCGCCTCCATCGCCGACCCCATCTCCATCCTGCTCTATCCCGGCCGCTGGTTCCCCATCTCCCAGACCGGCCTCTTCACAGACCGCTTCACCGCTGAAATGCACATCACCGTCCCAACCGGAGAACGCGTCGTAGCCTCCGGCCCCGCCGGCAACGCCCATCCCACCGGACCCAAAACCACCTACGACTTCAACTGGACCAAACCCGGCTTCCCCGGCACCGTCATCGCCGGCAAATTCCTCGCCCCCCAGCGCGTTGAAAACTTCCAGGTCTACACCCTCGACACCCACAAATCCGGCGCCCTTGAGTTTGGCCAGACCGCCACCAAGGAATTCGAGTTCATGGCCTCCATCTTCGGCCAGCCCGAAACGGGCGCCATGACCATCGTCGAGCTCCCCACCGACTCCGTCTCCGCCTTCTGGGCACCCGGCATCGCCGCCATCGCCGGCAACCGCATCGTCGACCACAACTCCGCCCGCCTCCTCTCCAACACCCTCGCCCACCAGTGGTTCGGCTCCCAGATCTCCCCCGCCACCCTAAACGACGCGTGGGTCACCAACGGCATGTGCCGCTACGCCGAGCTCATGTACCTTGAAGACGCCTCCGGCAAGCAGCCCTTCCAGACCGCCGTCTCCGACGTCTCCGCCGGCGCCCTCGCCTACGACACCGAGCCCCTCTCCACCCTTGGCCGCCTCGACCCCTACAGCCCCCAGTTCCAATACATGACCCTTGAAAAAGGTGCCATGGTCTACCACATGCTCCGCTGGGAAATGGGCGACGACACCTTCGATAAATTCCTCCGCACCATCCTCACCCAGTTTTCAGACAAATCCATCCGTACCCGCGACGTAGAAGCCGACGCCGAACAGGTCTCCTCCCTCCAGTTCGCCCCCTTCTTCGCCCAATGGATCGATGGCACCGGTGCCCCCGCCTTCACCGATAAGTACACCGTATACCGCCTCGGCGACAACAAGGGTTTCCGCACCACCGGCTCTATTTCGCAAGACCTCGACCTCTTCCAGATGCCCCTCGAGCTCCGCATCGAAACCGAAGGCAAAACCGAAACCCGCCGCGTCGACGTCACCGGCACGGACTCCTCCTACTCCGTTGAAACTTTCGGCCGCCCCCGCCGCATCACCATCGACCCCCAGTCCTGGGTCCTCAAAACTACCCCCGATCTCGCCGTCAAAGTAGCCGTCCTCCGCGGCCAGCAGCTCGTCGGCCAGGGCGACCTCACCGCCGCCCTCGTCGAGTACCAGAAAGCCCTGGACGCCAATAAAAACTCCTCCCTCGCCGCCTACCGGATCGGCGAAATCTTCTTCACCCAGCACAACTACCAGTCCGCCGCCAACAGCTTCCGCGACACCCTCCGCGGCGACGGCGACCCCCGCTGGACCGAAGTCTGGTCCCACATCGAACTAGGCCGCATCTTCGACCTCACCGGCCAGCGCGAGCGTGCCGTCAACGAGTACCGCCTAGCCGTCCAGACCAACGACAACACCCAGGGCGCCGTCAACGAAGCCCGCAACCTCCTCACCCACCCCTACAAGCGCGAAGACGCCGGCCAATAAACCCTACTCATACCGCAGCGCCTCAATCGGGTTCAACCGGCTCGCCTGCACCGCCGGCACCATCCCGCTCACCACCCCCACTACAAACAAAATCACCACCGCCACCGCCACGCTTTCCCCACTGATCGCCAGCCGAATATCCGCCGCTTCCGCGTTCGCCGCCACCGCGCTATAGAACGGTATCCTCCCCACCGCCGCGCTCACCGCATAAGCCAGCCCGATCCCCAGCGCTCCCCCCGCTACCGTGATCACCATCGCCTCACTCAAAAACTGCAGCAGAATATGCCGTTTCCTTGCCCCCAGCGCCTTCTCCACCCCAATCTCCCTTGTCCTCTGCTGCACACTCACCAGCATGATATTCATCAGCCCGATCCCCGCAATCCCCAGCGTCAACGCCCCAATAAACGCCAGCAACACACTAAGCCCCAGCGAGATCAGCCGAAACTGCGCCAACTGCTCCATAATATTCGCCACAAAAATAGCACCCTTATCTGTAGGCCGAAACCCATGCGCCACCGCCAGCGTATTCCTCGCCGCCTTCTCCACCAGCGCAAAGTCCCCCTGGTAGCTGAACCAGATCCCATCCAGATACTTCGTATCCTTCACATCGCTCATCGTCGTAAACGGCACATTCACCTGCCGATTGATGTCATCATCCCCCTCCTGCATCCTCGCCTTCTGCACCCCCACCACCTCAAAGCTCACCCCGTTCACCTGGATCCTCTGCCCCAGCGCATACCCCCCGCTAAACAGCTTCGTCTTCGCCTCACTCCCGATAAACGCCACATGCGCCCGGCTCGCCACATCATCCTCCGTCAGCAGCCTTCCCTCCGCCACCTCCACCTTCTGTATCCGCAGATATTCCGGCGTAACCCCCGTCACATCCCACGAGTACTGATGCAGCGCATTCCCCACCGTCACCACCTTATCCACCACCCCCGCCACCTCCATCACCCCCGCCACCGACTCCTGAATCCTCTCCACATCCTCCCTCGTCAGCCTCACCTTCACCCCGGCCTTCTCACCCCCCACCTGCTCACTCGTCCTCCCCGGAAATATCCCGATCTGGTTCGTCCCAAACTGCTGAAAAATCGCATTCACCGCATTCCCAAAGCCCGCCCCATACGCCAGCAGCAGCACCACCGTAGCGATACCCCACCCCATCCCCACCACCGTAATCGCCGTCCGCCGCCCATTATGCCGCATCGCTTCCAGCGCCTGCCCAAAAATATCCCGTAGCATCCCCTAGTCCTTCCTCAAAGCTTCCACCGGCTCCAACATCGCCGCCCGCCGCGCTGGATACACCCCCGCCACAATCCCGCACAAACTCAACGTCCCCAGCGCCACCGCCGCGCTCCAAGGCACCAGCCGCGGCGCATCGAACCCCGTCGAGCTCTGCCCCACCATCCCTCCCATCACCGCCATCAACCCCGCCGCCCCCACAATCCCAATCACCCCACTCACCCCCGTCAACGCCAGCCCCTCCAAAAAGAACTGCGCCATAATGTTCCGGTTCGTAGCCCCCAGCGCCTTCCGCAACCCAATCTCCTTCGTTCGTTCCGTCACCGTCACCAGCATGATATTCACGATCCCCACCGCTCCCAGCGCCAGCGTCACCACCCCCACGCCCCCCAGAAACACATCCATCGCCGTAAATATCACCCCAATCATCCGGCTCGATTCAATCGTGTCCCACTCATCGAACGCGTCCTTCACCGGCTCAAACCCATGCCGCGCCGCGATAATCCCATGCACCTCCGTTTTGGCCGCCACATCCGCCGCCTCCGTCACCGGCTGGTACTGCAGTGACGACACCGCATCCCGCGGCAGATTTTCCCCCAGCAGCGGAAACAGTTCCTGCATCACTCCCAGCGGCATATAAACCCGCTGGTTATCCCCATTATTGTTCCCCCGCGAAATCTTCCCCGCCACCCCCACCACCTGAAAACGATACCCATTCACCGTAATCCAGCTCCCAATCGCCCGCCCCCGCGGAAACAGCAGCTCTTCATTCTTCGTCCCCAGCACCACCACCATGTGGTTCTCGCGCAGGTCCGCATCATCCAGAAACCGCCCTTCCCCCTTCGGCATATTCCGAATCTCCGGCCAGTTCGTCTGCACCCCCAGCACCGCCCCGCTCGCGCTTGAAAACTCACTTACCTGCTTCAAATCCCCCCGCGTAATCATCGCCGTCACGTTCTTCACATGCGGAGCCCCTACCCGCACTGCCTCTTCATCCCCCACCGTCAGCTTGTACGGTCGCATCCCCTGGTGCTGATTCGCCAGCGCCGGCACCATCCCGCCAAACTCCAGGATCACATCGCTCCCCACCTGCTTCAAACTCCGCGTCTGCCCTGACCGAAACCCTTCCCCCAGCCCAATCAGCAGCAGCAGCGAAGCCACCCCCCAGGCAATCCCAAACATAGTCAAAAACGACCTTAGCCGATGCGCCCAGATCGAATCAAACACCTGCCGAAAAATATCCCCAAGACTCTGCACACCCCCACCTACGCACCCCCCACCCCCAAAGTTCCCCACCCCAACCGCCGTCGGTCGCCGTTGCATCTTTGTTTGTCATCCCGCAGGGATCTGCGTTTGCCTTTGCCTTTGTCTTTCGGTGGAAGCGTGGGGCTTCAGCCCCACGAACAAGCCGCCAAAATGAAAGGGGCTTCAGCCCCGGGCCCTCGCCCAACGAGCCACCACCCCTAAACCAACGTCACCGCATTCATATTTTTCAACAACATAGGCAAGTCCGGATCCACCTCAACCGAAACCCCATACCCCACCCCCTCAAATACCCGCCTCACCAAATCCGCCGTGGCCCCAGAAGTCCACCCAGCCACCAGCACCCGCAAATCCCCCCCACCCAGCCCCCCCCGCACCATGCAACACCGGTCCGCCCGATATGTACAAGAAGCCAGATCCGTCACACTCAACACCTCACTAGGCGTACACATCACCGTCTTCGGCGGAGCCATCCGGTCGATCAAGCTCCATATCTCCAGCTTCGACTCCAGCTCATCCGGCACAAAATCCACCACCACATCCGCATCCCTTACCGCCGCCTCCACCGTCGAGACCAGCGCCACCTCCCGCCCCAGCCCGGCAAACTCCATCTCCGCATGCCGCAGCTTCGCCGGCATCACGTCCTCCAGCACCACCGTAAACCCGGCTGCGGCGCAGGCCTTCGCAAACGACCGTCCAGCCGCCCCCGCCCCTATCACCGCAACCGTTTCCACTTAGCCCTTCTGAATATGGTTCAAAACCGTCTCGTAATTCGGCTCGGACTTCTGGATATACTCCGCAATCCGCTGCCGTTCCTCTTCCGTCAAAGACGGCAAAGTCGTCAAAATCCGGCGCAAAGTCACCGAAATATCATCCACATAATTCATCGTCCGTATTGCTTCCCCAGATAGCGGCATCAAGTCTCCCAACTAAAATTACTTCCTCTCCAGTCTATTGCACACACCCATAAACCGTCTCGCCCACTTGCGATTAGCATCGCGCTTCAGCTTCACCAGAAACAGCCCGATGTAAGGCGGACGTCAAAAGCTCTTGGACTTGTCCTGCTTAAGGGCACGGCTTAAGCCGTGCCATAACAAGCGGAACGAGCGCGCGGCTTTAGCCGCTGAGGTACGCTTCAAGGCCGCTGCGGCACCTTTCACCACCCCACCTACAACACGACCCTTGCCCTCTCCCGCTTATTCCCGCCCTTTCCCGCCCTATCCCCGTTCCTGTTTTGTAATATCCGTCCTTATCCCGCCTTGATCAGCCCTTATCCGCGTTCCCGTCTTACCCTACCCCTGAGCCTCCAGCAAAACCCGCATCGAAGCCTCATCCGTAGGCTTCCCCGCATCCACTCCCTCCAACGGAATCTCATACCCATCCCGGTCCGTCATCTCCATCAGCTTCGCCAGCTTCATCGCAAAATCAGGATGCAGCGCGTCCGGCCTATAGCGCCACGCCCAGTTCTCTTCCCCCGCTCCCGGCGTATTCATCCGCGCCTCGCTCCCCAGGTGCAGCACATCCTGCAGCGGCAAAATACAAATATCCGCCACACTCCGCGCCGCCGCCTTGATCATCGCCCAAACGATCTCCCCCGGATACTGAATCGTCTGCAAATAAGTTTGTGCATTGTCTTTCTCCAGCTCACTCGCCTGATCCAGCCACCAGCCCAGCGTCGTATTGTTGTCATGCGTCCCCGTGTAGATCACCGTATTCGCCACACACCGGTGCGGCAGGTAAAGATGCCCTCCCCGGTCTGAAAAACCAAACTGCAGAATCCGCATCCCCGGCATCCCGAAGTGCTCCCGCAGCTCATCCACTTCCTTCGTAATCACTCCCAGGTCTTCCGCGACAAACGGCAATTCTCCAAACACTTCCTTCAACCGCTGAAACAGTTCATGCCCAGGCGCCTTGATCCATTGCCCATTCATCGCCGTGTCGTCTTCCGCCGCAATCGACCAGAACGCCTCGAACCCCCGGAAGTGATCCAGCCGGATCGAGTCATACAGCGTCAACGATCGCCGAATCCGCGCAACCCACCAGTCGAACCCCCGCTCCTTCAACTCCCCCCAGTTGTAAAGCGGATTGCCCCACCTCTGCCCGGTCGCTGAAAAGTAATCAGGCGGCACACCGGAAACTCGCACCGGCCGCAGGTCTGCATCCAGCTGGAAGATCTCAGGGTGCGTCCACACATCCGCACTGTCGTAATTCACAAAGATCGCGATATCCCCCATCACCTGGATCCCGCGCTCCGCCCCATAAGCCCGCAGCGTGCACCACTGCTCGCTGAAGAAGTACTGCAGTGCCTGCTGCACTGCTAGCTCCCTGCCCTTGTCCGTCAGCATCTGGGTCAGCGCATCGCTCTTCCGCCGCGCGTACTCCGCCGGCCACTCATGCCAGCTCGCATACGCGAACATCCGCCGCAGCACCGCAAACATTGCATAGTCCGCTAGCCAGTAGGAGTTTTCGTTGCAGAACTTCTGAAACCGTACCCTCTGTTCCGGTGTAGCCCGATCCAGAAAATTGCCCGCAGCCTCTTCGAGCAGCGGCAGCTTCAACGCAGTGGCTGCCTCAAACACCGCATGCCCCTCCGCCCCCGGCAAACCCGTAATCCGATCCGCCTCGATCAGCCCCTGCGAAACCAGAACCTCCAGGCTGATCATCAGCGCGTTCCCCGCAAACGCCGAAAGCGCCGAATAAGGCGAATTCCCATACCCCGTAGGGCTCAGCGGCAGCACCTGCCAAAGCTTCTGCTTGCCCGCCGCCAGAAAATCCACAAACGCATAAGCCGCCGGCCCCAGATCCCCCACGCCCCCATAGGAAGGCAAACTCGTCACGTGCAACAGCACCCCAGAAACTCGCTTGGAATTCATCCACTCTCCTTACCACTCACACCGCATACACCCTCAGATGCAAATCCACGCCAGCCGACTCCCAAGCACCAAACCCACCACCAGCCACCCGGCTCTCTTCCAAAAGCTGTCAAGCCCCCGAGTCTGTGCAAAAGCCCACAACCCCAATCATTCCCACACATAGCTCCTCAAAATAGTTGGCATGTTCACCTCACCCATTTTGCTAAACTATAAGAGTAAGTTAAAAGCCGAAGCCCCCCAGGGGCCTCGGCTTTGCCATCTCAGTCCAATTCCCGTAACTCCAACAGAATGAATATTTTGCCGCAAAAAGGGGGGGGAGGGGTAGGCTACTGACTAGATCTGATGTTTGGTTGCAGGGGTAGGATTTGAACCTAAGACTTTTGGTTCATGAGCGACCACGGGAACGCGTATCTTATTGACGTTACGGCACGAATGGCGACTTAGAAGTACCGAAAAGTACGCATTGGACAGGCTAAAGGCACTTCATTTCAGACGACCTTTTGACCTCAAACGCGGAAGACTAAACCATTCCCATTTGTGTCAGCTTTTCGTAGAGCAAACGCCGGTGGATTCCCAACCTGCGCGCGGCATCCGACTTGTTACCGTGGGATGCCTTCAATGCTTGTTCAAGTAGATGGCGTTCCCACCTGACGACCGCCTCGTGGAAAGGCAAGGCTTCGGCTGCCTGAGTGTCAAAAATACCCGGTGCGGCACTCTTCTCTCTGGCTAACTCTTCTTGGATGAGCTCGGCTGTTATGGCCCGTCCCCCGGCCTTGACGGCAGCTCGCTCAATCAAATGCTCCAGTTCCCGCACATTCCCTGGAAAGGAGTAATTTTGCAAGGCCATAATCGTATCGGCAGAGAAGCCAGTCGAGGTGAGTTGGTTTCGTTTAGCGTATCGCGCGAGGAAATACTCCGCTAATGGAAGGATGTCGGATTGGCGTTCTCGCAGTGGCGGGAGCCGAACCGTAAAGGCGTTCAGGCGATAAAACAGATCAGCACGGAAGCTCTTTTGCTCGACATCATCCTCCAGCGAACGGTTCGTTGCGGCAATAACCCTTACATCTGCATGTATGGAAGCCGTTCCGCCAACCCGCTCGAAGGTGTGCTCCTGTAAAACACGCAAGAGCTTAGGCTGAAGCGACAAGGGCAGTTCTCCGATCTCATCCAGGAAGATCGTTCCGCCGTCTGCGGCTTCAAACTTTCCGCGCTTCAGCGCGACTGCCCCTGTGAAGGCACCGCGTTCATGCCCGAAGAGTTCGGACTCCAGCAATTCGGAAGGCAAGGCTGCACAGTTGAGGATGATGAACGGGCGACGGCTTCTCGCGCTATTTTGATGGATTGCACGGGCAACGACTTCCTTTCCTGTGCCCGATTCTCCCAGCAGCAGGACTCCAACGTCGGTGGCGGCGACTCTGCCGATATTCTTGAAGACTTCAATCCATGCTGGCGAGTTGCCGATAAGCTGAGGCTTGACCCCACCTTCGGATTCAGCGAGCTCATCAAGAGAACTGTCCTTGAACCGCTGCTGTCGTAATACCTCGACCTCGCGTTGCAGTTCCATGTGGCGGACTGCGCGTGCGACGGTGGCGAGGGCCAAGTCGATGTCGAGAGGCTTAGTAATGAAGTCATAGGCGCCAAGTTGCATCGCCTGCATCGCGTTCGGCCCGGTGCCGTGGGCGGTGAGGATGATGACAGGCATCGTGGTCAGCAGCCCTTCGGACTGAAGACTTCTTAGAAACTGCTCTCCTCCGCCACCGGGCATCTTCCAATCGCAGAGCGTAAGGTCGGGGGTCGTCGTCTGAAGCAAGGCTATCCCTTCTTCAGCATTCGTTGCGATGCGTGTCTGATATCCCGCATCCGACAGCAGTTCCCGTAGCGTTTCCCGAAAGTTGTGATCGTCGTCCACGATGAGCACTTCAGACATCTTGTCCTGTCCCTTCATCTGCCTGTCTTAGCGTATCGCGATCATCTCTATTTGGAGGAAGCCGGACTGAGGCTACAGCTCCTCCACCATCGCGGTTGGAAAGAAGTAACTCGCCTCCGTGAGCCTGCACAATCTCAAAGGAGATAGAAAGACCCAGTCCTGTTCCGGTGTCTTTTGTCGTATAGAAGGGGTCCATCGCATGACGTAAAGCTGCTGGCGTAAATCCCCGTCCGTCGTCCGTGACGTCTATCCTGGCGAAGTCAGCATCGAGCCTCGTGGTGATCGTTACCATTCCACCTGGCGCGATAGATTGCGCGGCTGAATGAACGGCGTTCTCCAACAGGTTGTCGAGCACCTGGAGGAGTCGTCCTCGGTCTGCCGTGACGACGCTGCGGGATGTTGCCTGACAGACAATCTGGATACCCTTTGCCGCTTCTTTGTCTGCCCACGTCGATGCCATGACCGCACATAGCTCATCGAGCGAGACGGGCTGAAGTTGGAGCTGGATCGGTCTGGCGAAATAGAGGAGACGACTGATGATCGTGTCGAGACGGTCAATTTCTTCGAGGATCACGGCGCTGCTCCGCTTGGCCGCTTCCGCGTCAGTAGATCGCTCCCACATTTGCGTGCGCATTCTGATCGTCCCAAGCGGATTACGCAGTTCGTGCGCGATTCCCGCGGCAAACTGCCCCAACGCGGAGAGTCGTTCATTGTGGCGAACCTGAGACTCCAACGTCCGCTCGTTCTCGATCTTCTCTTGCAAGGCGAGAGCCAGCGAGTCGATACCGTGCAGAACGCGGTCGAATTCTTCGAGCGGTGGACGGTCCTGCATCTGCTGACTTGCTGCCGGCAATCCGCCCTCCATTGAACCCAATCGTTGGAGAACGATATTGACTCCGCTGCGAATCTCAGTCGTAACGAATACCGCAAGCAGCGCGGTCATCAGTGCCGCAATGCCGAATCCGACACTTCCAAATAGGAGTTCGCGGCTCTGTCCACCCTCGATTCCAGGGAGGCGCTCCATCAGCCACGCAGCGCCAGTAACTTCATCTGTAGCTTTGGCGATTTGGTCCGTCCGGGACGGTTCGTGGATCGGAGCCGCCACAAAGAGGATGGCGTCATGCGGCCCTTCGAAGCGAAAGGTCTTGATAGCGTTTGCCGCTACCGCTTCTCGGGCAAGAGTCTCGATGGTCGGGCGTTCTCGCTCAGGCATGCCCTTTTCAGCGCCTGGTCCCTCGTGAGTCGGGAAGGCATACCCAAGCAGCGCATCGGCTCTGGCGGCATAGAAGCCGCCTTCAACGCCGTCTTCGTGCTGCAAGGTTTCGGACGTGAACCCTTTGAGGAGATTAGGTCTGGGATGCGGTGGCCGGTCATGTTCTGGGTGCGGCAGCGCCGGAGGCTTCTGAGGTGCGAGAGGAGGAGGTGGTGGCGGCGGAGGTCCCGGCTCAATAGCTCGCAGAGAGTTATCAGCGGTTCTATGGTCAGCGTAGTTCCTCGCGAGACTCGCTGCGACGCTGACAAGATGGTGCTCCGTCAGTGACAGCGTTTCCGCATGACGATTGCGGAGAAATGTAAACAGACTGATGGCAGCAGCGGCGAGGAAGAGAAACGTCAGAACGACGAGCAACAGGATGCGGGAGCGAAGGCTTCTCCAAAAGATCTTCGGCATTCGGCTCCTCTCTCGTCATGCTCTTCAGAACTTCTATCAAGCACCTGTCGTTATGCTAAGCAACTTGGCCGCCATCGGCATCGTGCCTGATTCGGCCGTTGTTACGAGTATCAGATGCTGCGAACCACTGCGATTGACAACGAGCTGTACGCAATCCGCACAGCAGGTGAGCGAATTGCGGTCAGGCAAATACGACTTTTGAAGTCTTCGACACCCAATATATGTAGTTATTACAAGGTTTCGGCGGTCTGGAGGAATGGAACGCCACTTGCCTTATGACAGATAGAGGTATTGCCAATGCACTTTCCATCTTCGCTGAAAATCACCGCTCTCGGGCTGGCACTTAGCTCTGTGGCATTTGCACAGAGTCCAATTCCCACACCCCCAGGGCCTCTGGCTGTTCCGCTGGATCGGGCTGCTGCGAGTCCCGCTACTTCGCCGCAACTTCCCGTCATCACCCAATCCTCTCGCGTCCGCGCTTTCAACGCTGGTCCAAGCGGAGAGGTGCGCAGTTTGTACCTCCAGGATGGCAGTGTCGTTGATCTGGCACCTGGACTCGGGGGGCAGATCGGCCCCGCAGTTCGTAAGGGCGAAAAAATAACGGTGACTGGTACGAGGTCAGAGATCGATGGACAGTCCTTAGTTGAAGCGGCTAGCGTCCGTCTCAACGAACAGACGTTCTCTGCAAACGCGCCCCCTCCTGGACCACTGTCCGACGGTGTGGCACCTCCGCCACCGGGCGCACCGCAGCCACCTCCTCCGCCCTCACCGCGACGCAGAAACAGAGCTGGTGCACCTGCACCCTGTGGAGTGACTGCGGCTGCGCCCCCGCCGCCGGCAGGCCCAGATGGACCTCCACCGCCGCCTCCCGGATTCGAAGCTGGGCCTCCTCCTCCGCCTCCGGGTGGAGCAGCACCACCCCCGCCGCCGGAAGGAATGGCCCCTCCGCCGCCGCCTCAAAACTGAGGCTGCCTCTGATCCCGGCTGTATCCCAAGCCGACCGGAGGCGCGCGACCTTTACGGCCACGCATCCGACCGGAGCTGTAACAGACCAGCTTGTGACAAATAGCAAGCCTGTTCGATTGGCCGAACTGCACTGGCATCGAACGCTTTGCCAAGAGAAAAAAGGAACCGTTTTATGCAACCTCCGAAGAAGGCAGCGAAGAAAGCTGCAAAGAAGGCCGCCAAGAAGGCCGCCGGCCATCACCACGACAAGCATCACCAAGCAAAAGATCTGCGCCGCGCGTATGAGCACATGGGGCGAGTAGCAGTGCTCCGCCAAAGCTCACAGTCGTCTGCGACGGATGCAGTTGCCGAACTTATCGCGTTAGCTCAGCGAGCGAGAAAGACGGACACACCAAAGACGCTGCCGATCTTCTCCGAGCATCGGAGCATCTCAGCTTTGCGGTCTTGGCTGGCGAGGTCTCTGGCATCGTGCGCGTCTCTGCCGAACTCAAAGAGTCGATCACTGAGCAATTAGACGAACTGACGCGAAGGGCGGACGCACACTGGGGAGAAGAAGAGCAGCACTTGAGCACTCTGACCGGGATCTATCAAAGCGCCCGCAACAGCGCCACCAAGACGTTCAAAACTCGCGCTTATCACCAAGCCCTTGAGTTTGCGCGAGCTGCGGAAGCTCTCGCTCATGTGAAGCAGCATGATTCCCTGAAGCTTGAGAGTGGCCGCAAACACCTGCAACTCAAAAGTGCTTAGTTCCTGGAAAGTTGTCACCGATGGTCAACGCTACGCAAATCGATCCGAGCAAGAAACGAAGCATCCAAGCCCTTGAGGCGACGAACTTCTTTCTCGCCGACGTGCAGACCGGGCTCGGGCCGTTTCTTGCTGCCTACCTGGCGGGAGCCGGTTGGGAGCCGGGGCGAGTCGGGATGGCGTTGACCATCGGCGGCATCATCACAGTTGTCCTACAGGCACCGGCTGGCGCGATTGTCGATCAACTGAGATCAAAAAGACTGATTCTTATATTGGCCTCAGCCGTTCTCGCCGCAGGAGCTGTCGTGCTGAGTATCACCGCTGCACCCTGGGCTGTGTATACCTCTCAAGTCCTCATCGGAGGTGCGGGACCATTCCTGGGACCGACACTTGCCGCCGTCACAATGGGAGTCGTCGGTGTTACCTTCTTTGATCGCCAGTTTGGGAAAAACCAGTCCTTCAACTCGGCTGGCAACGTGGCTTGTGCTCTGCTGATCGCGGGCATGAGTCACTTCTTCGGTAATCGAGCTATCTTCATCACGGCTGCTGTATTGACCATCCCGACTGTGCTCGCAATTCGAGCGATTAGGAGTAAGGACATCGACTATGACCTCGCCCGTGGCGGATCCATTCAGATTGATGGGAAGGAAGTCGCTGCGAGAGTTTCAGTGATGAAAACGCTCCTTCGAGACCGAACTCTCTTGGTCTTTCTTGCCTGTGCTTTCCTCTTCCACTTTGCAAATGCGGCGATGTTGCCGCAATTAGGCGAAATGCTTTCGCATGGTTCGCGGGCATCTGCCGCCCCTTTTATGTCGGCCTGCATCATCATGACGCAAGTTGTGATCATGTGCTTCGCCCCAGCCATTGGACGATTCGCTAACCTGCATGGCCGGAAGCCATTACTGTTGGTCGGCTTTGGCGTTCTGCCGATCCGCGCCCTTTTATACACCTTGACCCACAACACAGAGAGCCTGATCGCTATCCAACTATTGGACGGAGTCGCGAACGCAATCTTCGGTGTTGTCTCGATCCTCGTGGTGGCCGATAGAACCCGTGCCACAGGCCGCTTTAATCTTGTTCAAGGCAGCCTTGCAACAGCAGTTGGACTCGGCGCAGCTCTCAGCACGACGTTCGGTGGGAAGCTGATTCAGCACTTCAGCTACCGAATCTCTTTCTTGTCTCTGGGAGCGATCGCCGTACTCGCGTTTGCCTTGCTCTGGACGGCGATTCCAGAGACTCTTACGAACGAGGCTGAACCGGACAGAAACACATCTTCCCCAGTCACTCCCCAGGAGATTCCAGCATGAACACTCTCGCATCGAAACGTCCATTCCGACCAAACTCGCCCGACGCTGCCGGTGTAGTTAGCTGGGTTCACTTTGGCGATCTCCACATGACCAAGGCCGGTGAGCGTAACGATCTCGACCTGGCCGAGATCGTGAATGAGGTCAATCGAGCCTTCGCCGATTCTGTGAGCTTCGTCTTCTTGCCCGGAGACGTAGCCGACGACGGTAGCCGCGCCGCCTACGCGGTCGTGCGCGGCGAACTGGACCGTCTCAAGGTGCCCTGGTGCGCCATCATCGGCGATCACGATGTTCATGAAAAGAGCTTCGCAAACTTCAAGGAAGCAATGTCGGAAGAAACTCACTATGCCTTCACGGTGGGAAACACACGATTCCTGGCAATGAACGCCTTCGATGTACCTGAGCCTCCTTCCTTCACCGTGTCAGATGAGCAGCTCCGCTGGGCTGAAGTCGAACTGCAAGAGGCCACACAAGGTGGGCAGACCACAGTTCTCCTATTACATTGCTATCCGAGCGACCTGAAGGTCGGCGGAGATGAGGTAAGCCGTCTCGTCCGCGAGTACGACGTGCGCTTGATCGATATGGGACACACCCACTACAACGAGATCGCCAACGACGGCCGGACACTTTACTCTGCCACCCGCTCCACGGGACAAATTGAGGAGGGGCCAGTCGGCTATTCAGTCACCAGCCTTGACGCCAACATAGTAAGTTGGCGATTCGTAGAGTTGGGCAAACTGCCCATCGCTGTCATCACCTCGCCGAGCGACGAGCGTCTTCTGACAAAGTCCAGTGAGATACAGCAAGAAATTTTGAAGGTGAGAGCGAAGTTCTGGGGCGAGGCCCAAGCCTTGGAGGCGACCGCCGATCTGAGCGGCCAGACTCACACCATGACACGCGTAGGCGACAGCCATGTTTGGGAGGCAGACTTGTCGACTCCGAGTGAAGGAACCCACCCTTTGAAGGTGTCCTTCAAGGACGCGCATGGCAAGGTAGCAAGCGACGAGATTCATCTCGCAGTCGGTCAGCGCACAGAATGGAAATCCGAGGAACGCGATCAGGACAATGCGCTTGAGGCATGGCCTGATCATGGCCTTCTTGGAACTCAACTCGGCCCCAACAAGAACGGGAAGAAGTGGTGATGATTCCGATCGACATTGCACACGTTGTTCTGCCTCTCATCGTCGCCGTCAGCATCGCCTTGATGCTGACGCGCCCGCGTGGAATCCCCGAAGTCTGGTGGATCTCGGGCGGAGCGCTTCTACTGATCGTGCTTCGTCTCGTACCCTTGAAGTTAGCCGGGCAGGCGATAGCTAAAGGCAGCGACGTTTACTTGTTCCTCATTGGCATGATGCTGCTAAGCGAGTTGGCGCGGGAGCAAGGTGTCTTTGATTGGGTAGCTTCAGTCGCGGTGCGCGGAGCTAAGGGCAGTTGCTCGCGTCTGTTCCTGTTGGTCTACGGGGTGGGAACGCTCGTGACCATCTTTATGTCGAATGACGCGACGGCGGTTGTGTTGACGCCCGCCATTTTGACAGCGGTACGCAAAGCAAAGGTCTCACCACTTCCGTTCCTGTTCGTCTGCGCGCTTATTGCGAACGCCGCGAGCTTCGTGCTCCCGATCTCAAACCCGGCGAATCTGGTTGTATTCCACAATGGGATGCCTCCTCTGGGGACTTGGCTGGCAGACTTCGGTATTCCGTCACTGTTCTCGATCCTCGTGACATTCTTCGTCATGCGTCTCATGTTTCGAGAAGACCTCTGCAAGAGCATCGACTGCGACCTTGAAGATATCAAGTTGAGCGGAAACGGCAAGATTGTTCTCGCCGGTCTCGCCTTAATGATTGCGGTGCTTCTGACGGCCTCCGCACTGAAGAAGGACTTGGGACTGCCGACGTGCCTTGCTGCACTCGTGATTACCGCTATCGTCTCCATCAAGGCAAAAAGTAATCCCGCAAAGCTTGCCCGCGAGGTTAGCTGGTCTACGCTTCTGCTAGTCGCTGGCCTGTTTGTCATGGTCGATGCTGTTGAGAGTCAGGGAGCTTTAAACCTCACACAGCAGTGGCTCGCCTGGGCATCGCACTTGGGTCAGAACCTGGGCGCTCTAGTCGTCGGCTTCGTCGTAGGAGTCGCGAACAACATTGTGAATAATCTCCCTCTAGGTCTTATCGCAGGCGGCACGATTCAAGCGGCTCATACGAAGGGACTGATCGCCAATGCCGTTCTGATCGGCGTGGACCTTGGGCCAAATCTCTCCGTCACTGGGTCTCTCGCTACCATTCTGTGGCTCCTCGCGCTTCGCAAGGACTCGGGCGAAGAAGCAGGCGGAGAAAAGCTCGATGTGAGCTTCTGGAAGTTTTTGAAAGTGGGTGCGGTCGCAATGCCCTTGGCGCTCTTTGCCGCGCTGGGCGGAGCGATCCTGATGAACATGCTAGTTGGAAAACACTAAATACAGAGGAGAGTCTTATGAACGCGAATGCCGGATGGATCATCCCATTCATCATCATCGGAGGTGCGCTCCAGAGTTGCGGGGCGGCAATGAACGGCCAACTCAACAAGCATGTCGTGAACCCTTGGCTTGCGTCCGCCATCTCATTTGCCCTGATTACCTTCTTCTTCGCGGGCGCTTCGTTGATCCATCCGCACCCGCTACCTACACAGAAGGACTTGGCTGAACTGCCCTGGTGGGCAGTTGTCGGTGGTCTAGTGGGAGCAGTGCAGGTTTACGCCGGCCTCACGCTGGTCAATAAAGTGGGCGCTGGGCCGTTCGTAGGCTTCACGGTCACTGCTGCGCTAATCACCTCGCTGCTCATCGACCATTTCGGCTGGTTCAGGATGCAACCTCACCCACTGAACGCGGGCCGTATCATAGGCGGTGTTCTGCTTGTGGGTGGTATTAGCCTGATCGCGAAATTCTGATAAGGCGCTGGCCACGAGCAATCCGAGTAAACCGCGGCTTCTTCCCTTGATGTTGAATGGGTTACGTCCCTAATGCCTCCTGACAAACGATAGATGTAGCAGTGCCAAGATCTGTAACAAACTCAAAAAGAGCTGGCCTGGCGAGAACACGCTAAGGTACTCAATCAATCCCCCCAACTGCCCATCGAAGATCGCTATTCCGTGAAAGCGGCGTGTCGGTAACCACGATTTCCCGAGCACGCCCGCAAGCGATGATCCTTCCGAGACCGCTGTAATTAGTGGTGGAATGTATTGTACCGGCGGTTGCAACTGTGCACAGCGAGGCGGCGTACAAGTGTATTGGGTGGCGGAATTGATTGCAGCCAGCAATTTTCGGCGAACCGATTGACGCGTCGCACTAATAAGGGTTGGAGCTGGCCACCAGAAATGCCACGTGATCGGCCAGGTTCGAGGTGAACAGCCGTGCAGTTTCACATTGGGTTCTCTCCTTTACTGTGCGTCTGATTGAAGTGTCAAAAGTAGAGTGGGGAATTATGGAACGCCTTACCGAAGCCATTCTGCGGAAGACGACGAACTGCCCGAGGGCGCTCCGGTGAGCGCCAAGATGCTCCTGCATCTTGGAAGCCGCCCGGCGGTGGACCAGTCTCTCTCGCGGCTCGCTCGGAGTGGCAAGCTGCTGCGGGCAGGAAGAGGCATGTATGTGTCCCCGGTCAAGAGCCGGTTCGGGACTCATGCACCATCCGCACATTGTCTGGTCGAAGAGCTGTCCACCCAGCGCGGCGAGATCGTTGCGCCATCCGGTGCCACGTCCGCCAATGCGTTGAGACTCACCACCCAGGTGCCGACGCAGACGATCTATTGGACATCGGGCAGAAAGCGAAAGTTGAACCTTGGCAAGCTCGTCATTCAACTGGAGCACGTCCCCTCGTGGCAACTCGCCTTCGCCAAGGAGCCAGCCGGGGAGATTGTCCGTGCGCTCGCGTGGGCCGGTCCAGAACGAGTCCAATCCGTCCTCGCCGAGATCGGCGGCAAGGTGCCCAAGTCCGAATTGCAGAAGGTGGCTCAACAGGTCTCCCGTTTCCCGGGGTGGGTGGCGACCGCGTTGAGCCGGAGTATCGTCAATGCCTGAGAGCTACTTCCGCTTGAGTGCCAGGGACAAGGCAGATGCGCTCAACGCGGCATCGGCGGTCTCGGGTCGCCCGCCTCACCTGCTAGAGAAGGACATCTGGGTCGTTTGGTCGCTTGCTGCGCTCTTCGAATCGCAGTTCGGCTCCCACCTCGTCTTCAAAGGCGGCACTGCTCTCTCGAAGGCGTACAACGTCATCCGCAGGTTCTCTGAAGATGTCGATCTCACCTACGATATCCGGGCCTTGGCACCGCACTTGGTTGGCAATGCGCCGGGAGGAATCGACGCCATTCCACCGAGCCCAAGCCAAGAGAAGAAGTGGTCCGATGGAATCCGCCGAGAGCTTCTTCAGCGTGGCTCCGCGACGACGCACATCCGGTAGTTGAAGCGGAATTGACGGCTTTAGGATCTGCCACGAGTCTAGTCACTGAGGACTGCATCCTCATCGAATACGAGCCGCTAACGCCGGCATCGAGCTATGCCCTTCCGAGGGTCAAACTGGAGTTCCGAGCGCGTTCGAGTGGCGAGCCGAGTACGGTCATTCCTGTACGTTGCGATATCGAGGAATCATAGGGCCAACAGGACCGGAAAGTCGGTCCACGGCAATCAGATCATCTCGCTTATGCAGAAATATGGCGGCTTCACTTACATCTTCGACATCGGCGGGAGCTGAAACGGTATTCGACGGCGAAGTCCTACCGCTCAAATATCGAAAACTATCTCAGGCCTAGATGGGGCGACTATCTGCTCGAAAAGATCCGGCCGATGGCGGTCGAGGATTGGTTGAAGAACCTTTCTATGGCTCCGAAGTCGAAGGCCCACATCCGTAGCGTGATGCACTTGATGTTCGAGTGCGCCAAGCGGTGTGAACTCTTAAACGAGCGCCGAACCCGATTGCGTTGGTTCGCGTAAAAGGTGGCAGCAAGCTCCGGCAACGCCCGACTTCGCTCACTGTGGAGGAGTTCGAACTCATCGTTGCGACACTGCAAGAGCCGTGGCGCACGATGGTACAGATAGCCCAATGCCTCGGTCTTCGCGTAAGCGAGCTCGCGGCGCTTCAATGGGACGACTTCGATTTCGACAAAAACCAGCTTCTCGTTCAGCGCAGCTTTGTGAACGGCAGGGTGGATGACGTCAAGACCGAATACTCCCAGGACTATGTTCCTCTGCATCCGTCCTTGACCGAGATCGTTCTGAAGTGGAGCACGCGAGCTGTGGCCTCCGAAGAAGGCTAGGTCTTTGCCAATCCGAGAACCAATCGGCCCTACTATCACACCGAGATCCAGAACGGCATCTTCGCCCCTCGGGTTGCTGTGTGGTCGAATGTCCGACGTGCGGGGCAGCACCTGGTGTCTGGTGTAACCAGGATCAGAAACCGGAAACGGCGTTCGTATGCTTTTGCACGAGACGCGCGTGAAGAATTCCGGCAAGTACGGGTCCATCGGCTGGCACACGTTCCGCCATACGTATCGTTCGTGGCTGGACGAGACCGGAGCTCCGATGAAGGTGCAGCAGGAGCTGATGCGACACGCTTCCATCCAGACGACGATGAACGTCTATGGACAGGCAATGTCGTCATCGAAGCGGGAAGCGAATGGGAAGGGGGTAGAGATGGTGCTCAAGCCGTTGAAAGCGAGCGCCTAAATTCCACTTTTTGCTATTAGGAGTTATGGGAGTCTGTCAGAATTTCCAGACTTTCGTAACTTATTGATTTGATTGGTTGCGGGGGTAGGATTTGAACCTACGACCTTTGGGTTATGAGAGGCCTAAAATCACTGTAAAGTCATTGAAAACAATGGGCACGAGTGGTAACCCATCGGAACAATCGGGAATGGCTCTAAGTGATACATCTGGAAAGGTTTAGGAGCAGATCGGAATTTTTGGGAATTGGGCAATGGGGACCTTATCGGGACTTAAAATATTCTTAAGTCCCCATTTTGCCCAAGGCACATAAGTCGTTGATTCTAAAGGGCCGATTTATTGCCTTTTTGACGTTTTTGCAGCGATTTCCCAAGGGTCGCCAGTTCAATTTCCGAGACCTTTGGACCGAGAATTCAAGGACCCCTCCAGATGGCCTTTTTTACGTCCGTAAGTCGGCGTCACAGCCAATTTAAGTCCCCATTGGGGACTTAAAGGGAGCCGCCATGAATCATCTTTCAAATGCAACCTGCGAGCCTGCGAGTCTGCTGGCGGATCTCGCAAACCTCCCTCCAAAGCCCCCACGCTCGAAGCTGGAGCCGCATCGCGAGCTGATCCGCGAATTGCGCCGCAGCGGACGAACCTACCGCGAGGTCGCTCGTCTCTTCTCCGATCGCCTCGGATTCCATGTCGCACCAAGCACGCTCCATTCCTTCGTCAAGGTCAGAGCGCGCCACCGGAAACAGGTGCAGTTCGAACTGCCTCCGTCGGTGCAGGCGGTGCATGAAATAGAACCTTCAGGCCGCGTTGCGGCTCTCAAGGCCAAGCCGCCCGCCAATGAAACGAAGCGAACCCGCTTCGTCTTCCGCGAAAACGAACCACTCACCCTTAGCTCCGACGGAGGTGCTCAATGACAACTTCAAAGCGCGTAGTTTTCACGATGGGCGGTAAAGGGGGCGTCGGCAAGACCGGCGTGATGGTGGCATTGGCCGAGTGGTTCGAAGCGAACGAGATTCCGACCACCCTGCTCGACCTCGATACCGAAAACAAGGCACGAGGCTCACTGAAACATTTCTTCAACGGCAGCGTGACGAAGGTCAACATCCACACGCCTGCGGGTCTTGATGCCTTTGTCGATCATCTGGACAGCGGCTCCGAGATCGTCCTGGCCGACATGGGGGCGGGTGCCGGGCAGGTCGCAGCCGATTGGTTCGAGTCCATGCACGAGGACGTGGCTGCAACCGGCGTCCGCTTCACTGCGGTCGGGGTGGTCACACCCGATCCCGCCAGTGTGGAGAGCATCCTCGCCTGGGCGAACCGGCTACAGGACCGCGTGGATTACGTGGTCGTCGAGAATGCGACCAGTACGTTGTCCGACTTCACCTACTGGCGCTCCACCGATCAGGCCAAGCAGTTCCGCGAGGCCTTCGACCCAACCGTCCTCCAGATGGAGTTCCGGCTGGCCGAGCTTGAGAACCCAGTGCGTCAGCACGGTATCAAGCTCGGTGATATCGCAGACCGCAAGGCAACAGTAGACGAACTGAAGCGAGCATCGCTCATCATGCGCGCTCAGAGCTATCGGCGTCGACTCTTCTCCGAGTTCGACCGCACGAAGGAGGTGTTCCTGCCATGACGACCTCCTTTATGCCACAACAGGAAACAGCCACGGGAGAGCCGAGTCTATTCGACTCGCTCTCCCGGCTTGTCCCCAGTGAGCTACAGCGCGAGTATTACCGTGTCCTCGCTCACACCCGTTCTCTCAATCCAGACGACGAGATGCTCAAGATTTTGGAGGCAATGGGCATCCTCGCGCTGATCACGCGCCATACGCCTGCGGACATCGCAGCCGAGCGCGAGCGCATTCAGGAGATGCTGGATATCCATCTGCAATTTGCGAGCGAAGCGCAGCAACGAATGCTTGAATACAACCAACTGCTCGAGGGCCGTCTTGCAGCATTGCCCTCCGAGGTTGAGGACGGACTAAACCCTGAGAAGGTATCGAAGCTGCTCGGGGAAAGCCTACGCCAGCACCTGGCACAGACCGGCATTGAAGATGCCGCCAACGCGCTGTAGCAAACAGCTTCTGCTCTGTCTTCGGCACAGAAGCGACTCGTCGCAACTTTTGTGAATATCTCCGATCCCCGCCAAGGGCTTGCAGCTCAGGTCGAAAGCTCGAACAAGAAGCTCGACGTGCTGCTGCAGGAGCGAGTCCACAAGCTCGACTATCTGCTTCACAATTTCAAGTCGGATGTTCTGAAGATTTGGCTTCCGCTCGCTGCATGCGGAGCCTTCCTCCTCGGACTCTCTGCGGGTGCATCGTTGGAGCGGTTTCGAGAGCCTCCATCACCAACTCAGGTGAGCGTTCCAGTCGATGTCGTCCCCGGTCACATGGCTCCGCAGGCTGAGGTTCTTCCGACGAGAACGCACGCGAAATAGGCGCCTTTCGGGGGTAGCTTAATTCGGCATCCCCATCGCATTTTGTCGAACCGCATTCAATGCTGTAAGTAAAGCCACGGTCGATTCTTCCTTGAAGAGTCCATCGAGCCCGAACGGGTGCACGTCCGTGAACGGGCCTTCATAGAGGCGGCCCAGTTCGATCACACCGCGTGTCGCCAAGTGGTTCACGATCAAGTTCACGAACTCCATCTGGTTTGCAGTCAGCGTTCCTGCTTGTGTGAATTGCGATAGGGACCTCTTCGCTGCCTCTCGGTCCAATCCGACCAGCGATCTCACAAATAGACCGAGGCTCTGAGTTTCTTTCTTCACGGCGTCGATCTCTTCAGGAGTGCTGCCCTCTGCAGTAAATATCTTTTCCAGCTCTTCCAAGTCTTCGGGCGTTAGCGGGTCGTTGAAGCGCAGCTTATGCAGGACTGGATCGTTCTCGTGCTTACGCAGGAAAGCCTGCGCCTTATCTCGAACTTTATCCATGTCCACACCAATGGATGTACCCGGCAACGCAATCGTGGAGCCCTCACGGATCTCATCTTCAAAATCTGTGATGACCGTCGCACGCCGCCGCCGCTCGATGAACTGAACGAGATCGCGCAACCCCTTACGAACTTGTTCCAGCGTGACAATATTCACGTCCTCCCAAAATGGCGAGGACTGAATCTCTTGAATGAGAGTAAGTTTTGCAGCCACCGTTGGAATAGCTACCTGGGACTCAAGCAGCCGGGCGATGGTCTGGACGTTTTCACGCATTCGTTCGAAGCCAGGTTCGCCGCGTAAGAGCGTCAACTGCATTCTCAGCATGAGTAGATCGAACTGCTTGGCCTCAGGAGTCTCTATTGGAAGCGCGGACGGGAGCCCGGCAACCTCTCGGCTCAGGGCCGTGCGGTCCTCTTCCGAGAGCGTGTCCCATGCCTCCGGAGTCGCGAAGAGTTCCACCAGTCGCCGGTGTGGGCGGACAAGGAAGTTTTCCACGGTCATTGCCGCGACTTCACGTTGCAATCTCGCTGCGATATCTGCTCGCAAGGCTCGTTCTGCTTCGATGTTCTCGGGTATGTCGTGGACGAGCACGTTCTCTATCGCGGCCAATAGTTCGATTCGATTGACGAAGAGCTTCTTGCTCAATGAGTCGGCGCTAGAGCCGTTTGTCGTCTCCGGACTCTGACTGAAGAACTCCAAGTTTTGGCAGAAGTCGAAGATGTAGAAGAACTGCTTGTCCTTGCCCGGAGCGAACAGATCTTTCGACAAACGGGTTCCGCGTCCGACCATCTGCCAGAACTTTGTTTTCGAGCGCACCATTTTGAAGAAGACAAGATTTACTACCTCAGGTACGTCGATGCCGGTATCCAGCATGTCTACCGAGATGGCGATATGCGGCGCTTTTTCCGGCTGCGAGAAGTTGTCGATCAGACTTTGGGCGTAGGTGACCTTGAAGTCGATCACCCGCGCAAAGTGTCCGGCGTACTGTGGATAGTTTGCGTCGAAGCGTCTAGAGATGAACTCGGCGTGCTCGTGGTTCTTCGCAAACATGATCGTTTTGCCCAGCCGGTCACCACCAGCAACCTTCTGGCCGCGTTCCATCAGGTGCTGCAGCACCTTGTCCACGGTGTCTTTGTTGAAGAGCCAGTTGTTCATGTCTGCAGCATTGACCTGGTCGGGAACATCACCTTCCTCGTCCCATTCCAACGCATCCCATTGGTCTTTTTCTTCTTCAGAGAGCTCGTTGTATTTGATACCTTCGCGCTGAAATTTCAGTGGTACAGAGACAGCCTTCGGCGGCACAAGAAACTTGTCCTTGATGGCGTCATCCAGCGAATACTCATCCGTAGGAAGCCCATCTTCGAGCGCAAAGAGGCGATATGTGTTGCGGTCTACCTCGTCTTTTGGCGTTGCCGTCAATCCGACGAGGTACGAGTCGAAATAGTCGAAGATCGCGCCGTACTTCTGGTAGATCGAGCGGTGGGCCTCATCCACGACGATCAGGTCAAAGTAACCCGCGCCAAAGCGCCGTGTGCCGTCATCGCGCTTGTCATCAATCAGATTCATCATCGTCGGGTACGTGGAGATGTAAACACGCCCGCTCTCGCTCTTCTCCGTCACAAGATTGACCGGGGATGATGCTGGTAGATGCTCTTTGAAAGCGTTCGCTGCCTGCTTCACCAGTGCCACGCGGTCAGCCAAAAAGAGCACGCGTTTCACCCATCGGGCTTTCATTAACAAGTCGCAGAGCGCAATCACAGTACGCGTCTTGCCGGAGCCGGTGGCCATCACCAGCAATGCCTTGCGCTGCTTGTCCGCTCCAAAGCGTTCGGCGACTTTACGAATAGCTCGTGTCTGGTAATAGCGTTCGACGATGCTCGAATCGATGTCTTCGCCCGCCAGCGGCTTGCGCGTCTGGCGGCGCTGGATCATCAGCTCAAGCTCATCGTGCGTGTAGAAGCCGCTTACTTCGCGCGGTGGATGCTGCAAGTCATCCCATAGCCAGTGTTCATAACCGTTGGTGTAGAAGATCAACGGACGTTGGCCGAACTTCGCTTCCAGGCAATCGGCATACAGCTTTGCCTGTTGCTGGCCCACCAACGGACTCTTGCGCGTGCGCTTGGCTTCCACCAGTCCAAGCGGTTTGCCGTCCTTGCCCCACAGCACGTAGTCCACAAAGCCCACTCCGGAATCTGAGGGCATGCCGCTTACTTCGTACTCCGTATCGCGACCATGCTGAAAGGCCGACCAACCAGCCTCCGCCAATAGCAGGTCGATGAAAGCATCTCGCGTTTCGGCTTCGTTGTAGTCGTGGGTGTCCGCTGCGGTTTCGTTGCGCTTGCGCGCCTCGGCGATCTCCGCTCGGAGCTGCTGCAGCTCGGAATCCATCGCGGCCTGCCCCGTGATCAGTTCCGCAAGCTTCGCATCCTTTGCAGCAAGCGAAGATTCCAGCTCCTGCAGCTTGGCCTTGGTCGCCGGAGTCACGGGTGAAGTCGCTGGCAACAGTAACGGAAGAAACTGGAGTGAGTCGGCAGGCTTAGCTTCACGCGCGTATGTGCGGGCCATCCAGAAGGTGATATGGAAGAGTTCGCGCACGGCGGCGATTGAGTTCTCTTTCGTCACCACTCGCCGGTCAGCGTGGACGGCACGGTTGCCGTGTTCGATGATGAGGCGAGCCTTGGTGTGAATGCCTTGCCCTGCCACCTGTATAAATGTCGGCTCGTGGACGAGTGCACTCAGATTGCTCTGGTATGGCACGTGCAGGCGGCTGTCACTCTTGAAGAGCCAGTTCATCACCAATTCCAGCGTGCGCCGTGCATGAAAACATGCGGTCCCAGGGTCTGGGATGGCGAACGACTCGGCCTTCACCGCAGATTCGTAAATCTGCGGCCACTCGTTTTGCAGAAAGGCGAAATTGCTCATGAGAAACGACAACCCCGGGGAAATTTGGACTAAACCTTTGGCCAGTCCAGTTTAGCCAATCTATCTGCGCCTATCCGACCCTTTTCGAAAAAGGCGCGCTCTAGTCGATCAGTCAGCCAAACTATGCCTGCGGGAGTCAGTTCAACGGCTGCTTGTTGGTTGAAGGCTCTTCGTGGTTCGGTGTTTCCATGGCCAGCAGCAACGTTTCGTGCCGTTGCGGCGAAACATTGTGACCCTAACGCTTTCATCAGCTCAGATAAGGGAATGCCGTTTGAAAACGGGCCGTCGATAAATTCGGCGTTATGGACGCGAATATAGTGCGGCCAATCCACTTTCCACGAGCGTTTCGCGATGTCCTCCGCTGATGCGTCGTCGCTTCCTTCCTCGTAATGCTTTCCTACAGCACGTCCAAAAATGACGATATCAATCGGGTTCTTGGTCAATCTGGCCAGAAACATGACCGCGCCATCCTTGACGGCGCGCGGCCTTTTGTTGGCTGGATAATTACACGCGAAGTAGCATCCCGAAGTGTCAACCTCGTCGAAGATCGATTCTGAAAGCTCAAAACGATCGCGGGAGGTGCCAAAGAACTTTACGAAACCCTGTTCGGCGAGGATCGGCTTTTGGGGCGAGTGGTCAGGTGCGGCGGGAAGGCCGGCTTCCTCACCTTCATCTCCGAGCCGTGCAGATTTCTTAGTTCCGACGCCTGAGGTCCATGCCTTCGTGACCCTCCGCTCCCATTTGTCCAATGTGCTCGAAGTCAGGTTGGTCCGCCCATGTTTCCACAGTCGTTCAAAGTATGCATGACAGCTCGCCGCTATAGCCGCCTCATCCGACGAGAAGCCGAACTCGTGATTTCTGAGCAAGCCTTGTTCGGTCAAGTTTGCCGAAGTCACAATCGAGCGAGTCCCCCCGGTCAGGTAGGCCTTCGCATGAAGATTCTTGATTCCTCGGATTCTTGCTCCAGCTTCCAGAAGACATCGTAGGGCTGAGATGTCGCTCACACCGTCGCAGAAGCCGTCCAGGTCGTACCGGGTAATCACTTCCAAGTGCTGAGGACGACCATGCTCAAGAAGTCTCCTGGCGGCCTTCTCTTTGATGAACGGAGAAATCACGCGAACACTGCTGCGGTCTGCCGCAAGCGCATTGCTCAGTTCCTTGTCCCATCCTGTGTCCATTAGTCGGAAGCTCATGAGGTCGTGCCTCGCTCATCTGACACACCGTCAAGGCGGCTGAAGCGCCCTGCAAAGGCTGCGATCACTGCTTGCCAGTGTTCTTCGTTCAGAATCTGACGACACTGCACGTCATTGAGAACGGTGTAGCCCACTGCGTGTAAGGCATCGCGTAGAGCCTTCTCCATTGCCGCCACCAGACGCCAACTCGCTTTGTGCTCCTCCTCCGTCGAAGCATGCGGAAAGATCGGCCCATAGGCGACCATCTCGAAGGATCGGCAGGACTCTGGCTCGATGTCCTTCGCCACGAGTTGGCGGCGTAGCGCGTTCGCATGCCGATTCCGCCCGAGATGCTGACTCAAACGGTTGAAGGGTGATTGAGCATTCGCTGAGGAGCTGTCGCCTGTCATTCCGACGTAAAGAACAGCATCTCCGTTTGCAGGAATGATCTCCCAAACATAGAGCCAGAAGCCCCGCTCCAACAAGCCACCATTGAAAGACAGACTGTGAAGTGACGCGCTCAACGCTTACCCCTAAGACCCGAAGTCAGCGAAGTCGTTACGCGACACTTGGCACGCGGCGCGCCAAGGTCGGAAACAGCAAACGATTCGGCCTTTACCGCAGAATCGCAAATCTGCGGCCACTCATTTTCCAGCAAGCCGAAATTCGTGGACATGGCTAGAGTTCACCTCTGAAAGCCCGATGTTCTAAGGTTGATTGCAGCTGTTTCAACTGAAGATCGGATTTAAGAATAGCCGCCTCTTGAATACCGAGCCCTTTGAGTCGGCTTGAAAACTCTTGCTGGCCCTGAATACTCGGTAGGGGCACTTTGAGGCGGTTGAGGATTTCCAGAGTTAGATATTTAGTGCCAGTACCCTTGGATTGATACTTCAACTCCGCTAACTTCGATTGAAGAGCATATCTCACATACTCATATGTGCACTGCGATTCGTCGACACTGATCACATAGGTTCGCTGATACGCATTGAACTTCCCCTTGAAGTGCTTGACTGAATATTCGCCTGCAGCGTTGTTTCCGGCAAGAAGAAGAGCCTCTTGATCGAAGGCATGAGTGTTGATGTAAGCGTCTTCTTTAGCACACGTGAAGAAGGGGTATCGGCCATTAGCCTCTGCAGCATTCGAGTCTAGTTTGCCCGTTTTGAAGGTGACGATTTCCTTCAATGAAAGAGGAGATGGGTTGCCTTTTGTGGACAAGTCGAGGAAGAGGGATTGGGTGAGGGTGTCGAGTTTGGCGAGAGCCTGGCGGCGCTTGGCCTGCAACGCCTCCGCCTGATCCAGAATTGCCGCAATCCTCTGCTGCTCCTCCAAAGACGGGAGGTCGATGTTTATGAGAGCTACAGTGGCCGGACGAGCGCGGAGTAGAGAGCCTCCTACTCCACTTACAGTCCGCATGAACTCTGGGTGGAATGTGTCGCTTATCAGGAGATGACGCAGAAACGGCGCAAAGAAGCGATCACTTCTGAAAACAATCCATTCCCCAGAACCGATGATGCGATGCCCCTCGTTATGCCTTACGACCCACGCGCGCCTAATATGGGGCACGATGCGAGAAAGCAAAACGTCACCAGGCTGGACAATCTGCTTCGATGAGCCAATCTCACTGCCAGCAACCAGTGACGACGCGCCTGTGTCGAATGCGGGAATGCTGTAATAGTCGAATTGCTCATCGGGAAACTTGCTGGGATCTACAGAACCTAGCTTCTTCGCCATGATTTGGCTCAACTGAATTGTTCTGGGATGGCTCACCGCAGCATCCCCTCCAACTCCTTCAGCCCTGTCTCAATCTCCCTCTCCAACTCCATCAGCTCGCGCAGAATTACCTGCGGCGGGACGTGCTCCACCTCTTCGTAGACCACCTGCTTGTAGCGGTTCAGACTCAGGTCGTAGCCGGTCTCGACGATCTCACTCTTCCGCACGCAGAAGCTCTGCGCCGTTCGAGGGCGCTCTACCTCGGCATCCTCGCGCTGCTTCCAGCGAGCCAGGGCGTCGGGCAGGTTGTTCTTCGCGTGTTCAGCTTCGGTCAGCGGCTCAGCTGGCGTGGAGCCGAGCTTCTCGAAGGGCAGCAACTCCTGCCGCTTGTCGTCGAGCGACCAGCCGTCGGCCTCCATGTCATAGAACCAGACGTTTTCCGTGCCGCCCGAGTTTGTCTTTGTGAAGCAGAGGATCGCCGTCGAGACACCCGCGTACGGGCGGAAGACACCCGAGGGTAGCGAGACCACGGCGTCCAACTTCTGCTCTTCGACGATCAAGCGGCGTAGCTCCTTGTGCGCCTTGCTTGAGCCGAAGAGTACGCCGTCTGGCACAATGACTGCCGCGCGTCCGCCAGGCTTCATGAGTCGCATAAAAAGCGCGAGGAAGAGCAGCTCGGTCTTCTTGGTCTTGACGACGCGCTGCAGGTCCTTGGCGACGTTCTCGTTGTCGAGCGAACCGGCGAATGGCGGATTGGCCAGGACCAAGGTGTACTTCTCGTCCTCGCCGGAGTGGTCCTGCGCCAGCGAGTCGCGGCGCTGGATGTCGGCGTTCTCCACACCGTGCAGCAGCATGTTCATGCTGCCGATACGCAGCATGGCTCCGTCATTCTCAAAGCCGTGGAAGAGCTCTTCGTTGAAGTGCTTCCTCTTTTTCGGATCAGAAAGCAGATCGTCAAAGTTGTCGCGCAGGTACTCGCCGGTGACCATGAGGAAGCCGCAGGTGCCGGCGGCGGGGTCCACCATCACATCCTTCGGAGTGGGAGCCATCATCTCCACCATGAACCGAATGATGTGGCGCGGAGTGCGGAACTGGCCGTTCGTGCCCGAGGTGGCCAGCTTGCCCAGCATGTACTCATAAACATCGCCCTTGGTGTCGCGGTCGTCCATCGGCACGCTGTCGATGAGGTCTACAGCCCGGACGATGAGCGACTCGGGAATAGTGAAGCGGGCGTCGCGCATGTAGTGCGCGTAGGTGGTGCCGTCGCCCATGGTCCGTAACCATGGGAAGATGTGGTCGGCAAAGCGGGTGTACATCTCCGATGCCGAGGCGTTCTTTAGGCGCTTCCAACGGAAGTCCTCATACGGCACACCTTTCGGGTCTTTACCCTCCGGGAAGATGCGCCGTGCAAGAGGTGTGCCGAGGCGGGTAGCCTTGCGTTCCTCAAGCTCCTGAATCTCGTCAAGGCGCTTTAGAAACAACAGATAGGTGATCTGCTCGATGACATCGACCGGGTTGGCGATGCCGCCGGACCAGAAGGCGTCCCAGATACGGTCAATTTGATTACGAATGTCGCCAGTTAGCATGCCTTACCACTATCTCATCCGGATTTGAGAGGATGCACCGGTATGCCCCTCGGTTTGGTTAGTTCCGGCCTCTAGAGACAGTCAGGACGGCCAATCGCGTGTGATTCTTAGAAAAACATTGCGTTATCACAGGCTGGACATAAACAATAGCGGAATCCCTCATTTGCTGTACTCAATGCCTGTCGTAATGCTGCGTTGGTTCTGGAGCGACATTGGATATTCTTGATCGAGTAACTGCCACCTCGAAGACTCCCCATGATGATGGGGTCGTTCGTTTGTTCGAAGAAGCCCGCCGCCGTTTGGTGGAAACCGGCACCCGAAACCGCCTGATCCACGTCAACCGTTCGAGCACGCGCGGGCCGATCCTCAACTTGATCAACGAGCGCACGGAAGACGTGTACGCAACCTTAAGCGCTCGCAAGACGATGCGCTTCCTGGCGCGCGGCACTGACAAGACCACTGATTCGAAAGAGATGTCACTGGCGCTGCCTGACCCGGTTGAGTCCATGGATCCATCGCGGTTCACGGATGAGTTTCTAGAGACTCCGCTGGGGCCGGATGGCCTGCAGAAGAAGCTGCTCTCAATTGCTCAGGAGGCTCGTACCGCCGAGGAAGAGCAAGGCGTGAACATTCTCTATCTGGCCTTAGGGTTTTTGACCTGGTATGAGGACAAGACCTCTCGCGTGCCGCGTGTCGCCCCGCTGATTCTGTTGCCGGTCGATCTGGTTCGCAATGAGCGAACTTCGACATTTGACATCCGCATGCGGGAGGAGGATTTGATTGCAAACCTCCCCCTTTCGATCCGGCTAAGAGACGATTTCGGGATACAGCTTCCAGAGCTCGATGTTGAGGAAGAGTGGACGCCTTCGAGGTACTTCGATCTGGTGGCCGAGGCGACTGCTCATTGGCCATCATGGTTGATTGATCGGGATGGTATGCAGTTGGGGTTCTTCTCCTTTTCCAAACTGCTGATGTTCCAGGATCTCTCGCCAGATTCGTGGCCGGACGGGTCGCTGAAGAAGCATGCGCTTACGCGCGGACTGCTCTTTGAGGGCTTCGAAGGGGTGAAACTCTCGGAGGACTTGGACAAGCATCTGGATGAAGCACTGCCACCAGCAAAGCTTTTCCATGTGGTCGATGCAGACGCGTCACAGGCTATCGCCGTTGAGGAAGTGCGAGCAGGGCGAAACCTCGTGATTCAAGGACCTCCGGGGACGGGCAAGTCGCAGACGATTTGCAACATCATCGCCACTGCCGTACGCGAGGGCAAAACTGTGCTCTTTGTCGCGGAGAAGATGGCTGCGCTCTCAGTGGTACATGACCGCTTGGTGAAGGTGGGCATGCGCGACGTGTGCCTGGAACTGCACTCGAAATCTGCAAATAAGAAAGCCGTTCTAGAGGAGCTAAGCAGAACGCTCGACGCGGCGATGGCTATTCCGCGAGTACCGGATGAACCAAACCAACTCACAGCGGCAAGAGACAGGTTGAACAGGATTGCTGAAGCTTTGCACCAGCTGATTGGGAGTTCCGGTGAAACCGCGATCGGGGTATTGGCCCGGCAAGCTCGTTATTTGGGAATGGGGCACACTCCACCGAAGTTTGCTTCTGAAAAGCTGGTAACGATGAGTCGAGCCGATGAGGACGAACTATGCCGACTGATTGACGAGTATGGCAAGCACATCGCGGTTCTTGGCTCGCCCGATACGAATCCTCTGCGGGCACTGAAGCGTCTCGATCTTCAGCCTACTGACTTGGCTCGAGCAACGGCTCTCCTGGAACAGACTGTTCTCGCGCTGGATTCATTGTTCGGAGCGCTCGAAGCCTGCGCGGCAGCGCTTGGCATTGGGCGGCCATTGAAAGCCTCTGAGGCACAAACCGTTCTCGATCTGTTACGCACAATCGCACTGCTTCCTGCTGCGGATGCACCTGCGGCTAGAGCTTGTATGGGAGCAGTAGACCGAGCTCGACTGGGTGAGGCCTTAGAAGCCGGGGAGCGTTGGAAGGAAGCAGCGACTGCTGCGCGAGGCCGCTTTCTGGAGCAGGCACTCGAAGCACCGGTTTTCAATCTGCGTGCGGCGCTCACGGCTGGTCAAAAGTCCTTCTTTAGTCGCCTTGGCAGTTCTTATAAGCAAGCTTCGAAGCAGCTTGGCGGGTACCTTTCTGCTCCTCTTCCTAAGTCCGCGAGCGACAGGCTCGCACTCGTTGAAGAACTTCTTCATGTGCAGGCTCTCCGCAAGCAACTTCGAGATGATGAAGCCTATTGCGCCCAAAGCCTTGGGCCGCTTTGGCGAGGTGAGCAAACTGACTTCGCGCATCTACGGCCTGTTGGGAATTGGCTTTCTCAGATAGACCGTTCTGGGTTATCCGCACCTATCGAGCGGGCAATCGCACTTGCAGAAGACCCTTCTAGACTCGACTCCCTGAGTGTAGAGCTCGAAAAGGTTGCTCCACACTCGCAACGGTTGCTGGATCAGGCGTGTAACGCTTTAAGTCTTGACATCACGAAATGGGCGACTCGGCCTGTTTCAGAACTCTCGCTGCGAGAAACGCTGGACGATTTGCGGCTGCTCCAGATCCACTTGAAGGACTACGTTTCCTGGGCAAGTTCTGAACGAACTCGCGCGAAGATGATCGACTTGGGGCTTGAGTCGATTGTGGCTGAGATGCATGCGGGGACTTTGCAGCCTGATGCCGCTGCGGTAGAACTTCGCTTCGCAAGGGCCGAAAGGCTTTGGACCGAAGCACGCGCCCTTCATCCGTTGTTACAGGAGTTGGATGGGGTTGATCGCCATGAGCTAGTGAAGACTTTTGCGGCCCTTGAAAGAAGCCATCTTCGCGACAATGTTACACATATCCGTCATAAACACTTGTCGCATGTGCCGACTGGAGCGCTCGGCGAGATGAAGGTTGTGCGTGGTGAGATTGCGAAGCGACGCAGACATATTCCTCTACGGCGGCTGATGAACAGCGCTCCGAGTGCGATTCAACGGATTAAACCCGTCATGCTGATGAGCCCTATTTCAGTGGCTCAATACCTTCAACCTGGAGTTTTTAAGTTCGACCTTCTCGTTATCGATGAAGCCAGCCAAGTGCGCCCGGAAGATGCCCTGGGCGCAGTAGCCCGCGCCGACAAACTCGTTGTTGTCGGTGACCCTAAACAGCTTCCTCCAACCTCTTTCTTTGACAGGCTGCTCCTCGACGGTGACAACCGAGAAGACGAAAGCAACGAAGAAGAGAACGAGGACTTGCTTGAGGGAGCCGCGAAGCTCGAAGAGATGGAAAGCATTCTGACCCTTTGCGAAGCCCGGGGACTCGGTCGCCGGATGTTGAAGTGGCACTATCGCTCAAAGGATCCTTCCCTGATCGAGGTCTCGAATGCAGAATTTTATGACAACGAACTTGTTCTTCTGCCTTCTCCACTCAAGAGCGATCCCCGCTTTGGACTTTGCTTCACCCAAGTGAGCGGCATCTATGACCGTGGCGGCAAGCGAGACAATCGTCTCGAGGGTGAGGCGCTAGTTCGAAGAGTCGCAGAGCATGCGCGCATGAACCCAGATCAGTCACTTGGAATCGCAACTTTCTCTGTCTCCCAAAGGAACCTCATCACAGAGCTGTTGGAGTTCGCTAGACGCTCGGACAAGACTCTGGATGCGTTCCTTAGCGAGTCATCGAGAGAAAGTGTCTTCGTCAAGAACATCGAAAACATTCAAGGGGATGAACGAGATGTCATCCTCATCAGTGTCTGCTATGGCCCTGTCGTAGCCGGTGGCAGGCTAAGCAGCTTATCCTTTGGCCCGGTGAACAGCGAGGGTGGCGGCCGCCGACTGAATGTCTTATTCACGCGCGCTCGTCTGCGCTGTGAAGTCTTCGCCTCGTTTGATCCTTCAGAGATTGATCTCAGCCGTGCACGCGGCGAAGGCGTCCGCATCTTCAAGCGATATCTTGACTTTGCCAAGAACGGCAAGCTTGAACAAGATGCTCCAACGGGTGAGGGGGCAGATACTGCACTGGAACAAGATGTGGCCGATGTCATCCGGGAGATGGGATTCTTGGCGGACCCGCAGGTCGGAGCGAGCGGTTTCCGAATTGATATTGGAGTTCGGCATCCATCCCGTCCTGGAAGCTACTTACTTGCCGTTGAGTGCGATGGAGCAACGTACCATCATGCGCTATGGGCACGCGAACGGGATCGAATGCGTCAGGAAGTGCTGGAGCATCTGGGCTGGCGCTTTCACAGAATATGGAGCACCGATTGGTTTTATCGCAGGACCATGGAAATCGAACGCTTGCGTGAGGTTCTGTTTTCTGCGCTGAATTGTGAAGACCAATTGGTGGATGAAGGCGACGCTGAGGAGAGCCCTTCTTTCGCGTCTGATGACGCCGAGGACGATAACAATCTGGAAATCGACCAGACGATCGTACCCGTCTCGGGCCGGGCCATTCCTCTGTATGTAAGGGCGAGTTTCTTGGTTGATGCATTCATGGAGCCACATGAAGCTAGCCCCGAGCTTCTAGAAAAGACTGCCTTGATCATCGTCACAGCAGAAGGGCCAATCCATGAGGACGAGGTAGCGCGCCGTGTGGCTGCGTGCTTTGGAAAGGAACGAGCAGGAGCTCGAATCGCCGCAGCGGTGAGGGCGGCTCTTAAACGTACGGCAAGGTATCAGTCGCAGTTGCTCAGTGATTCCCAGTTCTGGCTTATCCAGTCGCAAAAGGAGAATCCTCCCGTACGCGACCGATCTCAAGAAGAAGGCACCGTGTTGAAAGCTGAGTACATCTCGCTTTTTGAGCTCCAGGCGGCCCTTGATTATGCCCGAACTGACAACGGAGGGGGTTCAGACAACGAGCTTATCCGAGCCGCCTCCCGTTATTTGGGCTTCAAGCGAGTTGGCTCCGACTTGCAGAAGCGTCTGCAGCAGGCTTTGGATACACCTTCACAAAGCGTCTTGCTCTAGCGTTACGCCAAAGCACTGTGGTCATGCCTTTGATGAGCTCGAACGCAACGCGAACAGTCATCGAATAACTCTCGACCAGCGTTCGAGTTTGTTCGATGGCTGTTCTAAATGCAAATGTTCTAGCCCTCTCCTAAGCCGATAGGCTTAGGGATGGTGTCTCTCTTCTCCTTCTGCTCTCCTTGTGAAGTCCGCATGTCTGCGTGCTCATGCATGGCGCATCGCGCATCCCCCCGATAAGAGATGAGTCGGCGTTAGCCCGGTTCGTTTTTAGCCGAGAAGCTTTCCAGCGCCCATCCATGTCGCGTAACCTGATAGAGAAGAGAAAGCGAATGAGCGATCCTAAGAGCCAATCCGAGATTCTGCTCTATTCGACTCCCAACGGTGACATTTGGGTTGAGGTGACTTTTGAGGAAGAGACGTTTTGGCTGACTCAGAAGCGGATGGCAGAACTCTTCGGAGTCGATGTCCGCACAATCAGCTACCATCTGCTGGAAATCTTCAAGTCGCAGGAATTGAACGAGTTAGCAACTATCCGAAAAAATTGGATAGTTCAGATTGAGGGCTCTCGCGAAGTTCGGCGCGAGGTCGAATTCTACAACCTCGACGCAATCATTGCGGTCGGCTACCGGGTCAACAGCCGGGAGGCGACTCAGTTTCGCATTTGGGCGACAAGCGTGCTCCGAGAGTTCCTCATCAAGGGATTCGTCCTGGATGACCAGCGTCTGAAGCAAGGTGCTCGCTTTGGCAAAGACTACTTCGATGAACTGCTGGAGCGCATTCGCTCCATCAGGGCAAGCGAGCGGCGTTTTTACCTCAAGATCACGGACATCTACGAGCAGTGCAGTATCGACTACAGCCGTGACGCTGAAATCACACAGACCTTCTTCAAGACCGTCCAGAACAAGTTGCACTGGGCTATCACGGGCAAGACAGCCGCTGACTCATCGCGCATCGTGCTGACGCAGAGCAGCCCAATATGGGGCTGACCACCTGGAAGAATGCGCCAGAAGGTCGCATCCTCAAATCCGATGTGACAGTCGCCAAGAACTATCTCATTGAGGACGAACTGAAGTCCTTGGAACGTGTCGTGGGTATGTACTTGGACTATGCCGAGAATCAGGCCTCGCGGCAGATTGCTATGAAGATGGCCGATTGGGTTTCTAAGCTCGATGCGTTCCTACAGTTCAATGAGTACGAAGTTCTGAAGAATGCTGGCAAGGTTTCGCATGAAGTCGCAAAGCGATTGGCGGAAGAGCAGTACGAGAGCTTCGCGAAGCTGCAGGACCGCCTTCTCGAAAGCGACTTCGAGAAGGCGTCACGCAAGATGCTATCCGAGAGCAAAAAAGCAAAATAAACCGGTGCTTCTTCATGTCGTGGCGTTCGGTAACGCAACATCGCTTATCTCTGCACCACCAAACCTCTTCATGAATAGCTAATGAGTCGTTTCCAAGCAATTCCTCAGGGAAAGGTCCAGGAGGAGAAACTCGACTCCTGGCGCGACCGCTAAGTTGCTGGGCATAGCTGGAAGAGGGTTTTAGGGAGAAACCAAAGAGGGTTCTCCCTGCCGTTTCAGAGCAAAAGAGGGCGGCTCTATCACCGCCCCGTCTTGAATTCTCTATGCTGCAGCCTCCGCTAGTTCTGGCTCTTCGACTGCAGAGCTTTCGGCTTCAGTCGTCGGCTCTAGTGCAGCAAGGATGAGGCTCGCCGTCTGCTGGATGATTTCGAGTGATTCGGCCAATAGCGAGACATTGCCCTGGTAAAGCTGAATGTAGCCGGCAGAGGCGTTGTCGTTCTTGAGCCCCACCGCCTTGCCCACCACAAAGGCCACGGACTCAGCCTCCAGTTCACGCATGGTCTTGGTGGTTGCGGTGCGGCGTTCGGCCTTGTGCAGAAGCTCATGGGCCGTCTCATGCACCAGCGTCGAAAACTCTTCGGCCTTCGACTGTCCGGGCAGGATCGCGACGCGTCCGCCGTAGCTCATGCCAAGCGCGGGGGCAATCTTCTCGTTGTAGACAAGCTGAATGCTCTTGCTTTTTAGGAACGCGGCCAGCCGGTCGAGGTTCTCGCCGGGGTCGCCGGAAACCTCGTGCAGGTTGGGAAGCTCAACGCCTTCGGTCTGTGAGATGTCGAAGACATAGGCATTGCGAAAACCAAGCAACATGCGCTCATTCTGGTTGGCGATGTCCTTCTGGGCGTCTTCGTCCTTCTTGCGGCGAACGCCAACAATGGGGGCAAGGATGCGGATGCCTTTCTGTCCGGCCTTGACGTTGCGGCCAAGATTCTTCCATGTCCAGAACCCAGCGATGTGCGTGGCATAGGGGCGCTGCCGCGCAATCTCCAGCACGTTGCCGAAGCTGTAGTGGTGAAACCGACTCATGGCCGTTAGATAGTTGGTCAGCGCGTCCGACTTTCCAGCCTCAAGCTGTTCGATCAAAAGCTTGATGTTGGCGGCGATGAGTTCCTGCTTGTTGATGGGCTGCTTGCTGTCGATAGTGGCGGTGGTCTTCATGGATGCTCTCTCCCTTGGCGGTTGCCGTTGCTTTTCATGCCATGCGTGGCATGTACCTACATGCCGAACGCCTCCTGGCGAAGGCGGGGCGGCAAGGCGCAGGGAGAGGGGGATCACCCACTCTTGAAGCGAAAGCAGAGCTGAAGCGGAAAGAGCGCAGCGAAGCGAAGGGCTGCACAAGCGCAGCGCGGAAGCCTGGGGAGACTCCTTGCGCCGCGCCAGGGCGGAGCCCTCAGCGAGGTTTGATTTTTTGTTGGCGCGCGTTAACGCACGTGAGGAATACTAGGACGCGTCGTATTCGGAATGAAATATTCAGCCGATATATACGCAGAGGGAGCACTACAAAGAGGAATAAGTCGGGTTCACTGAACTAATCAGCGACCCCTTCAGAGTCAGACTGATCGATTAGCTTATGTTGACCACCAAAGGTCCAGTCCTGGCAACGCAAACGAAATCCTTGACGATGAAGCATTCGACGCTGTGTACGCCCGGGTATTTGGCTGTTTCCTTCTTTGTCAGGCGCCCCAGCACGAGCTCCTTTTCCTCAAACCCGCCGCGTAGATCTCTTGCCTGGGTCGCTGCCGGACCAGTGTTGACAACCTGCCAATAGACCTTAAAGGGACCGGGCACAGATGTCTCAACCGTGAATTGGAGCGAGGTGCCCGGTTTGACGGGAGCATCATCCGTCTGAAGTCGCCGAGGCCGGAAACCATATCTTGTTGCGAGTGCCTCTTTAAAGAAGGCGTTTCCTGTCATCCTTGCTGGCCATTGGATGGCTTGCCGGTGAGACGCATGCAAGATTTGGGTCAGGCCTAGGCTCGTGAGCTCACGGGTCGGGGATGAATCTGCCGCAAACGCTCGTTGGTTAGGGGCTGCTCGTTCAATTAACTGTCGCCCGATCTTGGGCGCGAGTGTCTTCACCAAGTCATTGACATCCGAAAGCTTTGAGGCCTCCGTAAAGTCGTTCCTGACCGCCTCCATCCATTGGAAGAAGGCTTTCTGCCTTTCGGGATGCTCGCGCCACCCATCGGCGAAATTCTCGCGAGGGTCAGAAGGATTCCGAATAACGATCAGCGAACCATTACGTTCGATCCTCTGATCGAAGCGATCGAGGACACCGTACAGAGCGGCCCCGATCATATCCTCACCCTGGTATGCATGTGCTGCTAGGGTGGTCAAGATGATGGAAGACGGTTTGAGATGGTCTTCATCTTCTGCAAACATGACATCCCGGTGCCTCTTGAGAATCTGAATAGCTGACTGGAGCGGAACTTTTCTTCTGAATCGAGGAATCTCCGCGATGTCTGCGTCCTTCGCCATGGCTTTGCTCGCCATCTCGACTCTTGCCACCGGCTTCATTCTCTCAAGAAACCAATCTGCATATCCGTTTGGGTTGCTTGTCGGCCAGTCATAGGAAACAACTTCGTACTGCGGATGCTTACGATCCGTGATTGCGACAGCCTTCCCCGCGAATGAGTTCACGAGGTTCGAGCGGATAAGCGAATCTCTGACAGCGATGCCATCGGGAACGGACGGCAGTATATCCATATGAAACTGCGCTGCGTCGGCATAATTGAGAGTCCAACATCTATCCCAGCATTCGGGTGAATCCATGCCGTGCGCTGCGGCATATGCGATCACCTCATGGCCGAGATTGCTCTTGAGGTTCTTCTGAGTCGTGGTCGTCTTTCCGGTCTCGAATTCGCAAACGATATCTAGGTCGTAATGCTCATCGCCGTTCAATGGCCGAATCGCGGTACCTAGCCTGAATGAACCTTGGGTATACACGGACAGCCCTGTGTGCTCAAACCGGGAGCCCTCCCGACCGAGCCAATCCGCCAAAGACTTGTAGCTCCTTTCGGCGGATTCATAGCGCTCGATGGGAATCTCAATTTCTCGCGCCAGATTTCGAATCAATGCTTCAGCATTTTGCGTGAGCAACTTACTTACGTCCTTTCCGTTTTGCGCAGCGAGTGAGGCAAGAGGCGGTCGATTTCGGATGACGAGAAGGTGAGTTCTTCGTTGAGTTGGAGCGCGACCTGCGCGGCCTTGTACGCCCTCGAGTTTGTACGAGGCGCACTCTTATAGACAGATTCCAGCTTCGTTTGGAGAACATCTCGCTTCTTCCGAGCATCTTGATCGCTTACTGCACCTCCTGATAGATCAGTGATCAGCGAGAGATAGCTTTCTCGGATACCCCATAGGGCATTCGCTGTGTCCCGATGTTTCTGGGAAGTGCCACCCGGATCGAAGCTCTTCGTATAACCCGCCAGGAAGGCAGTGCCTGCAGAAATCAGTGTCGCGATTACCTTCATAAAGGTCTCGTCGATCAGGATTGTGAGAGCAATTGTTCCAGTACTGATCAAGGCGAGGATCAACTGCCAAAGTTTTATTCGTCGCAGTGTGGCAGTACAGCCATCCGCCATCTTTTCGTGAGTCTTATGGGAATAAGCGGTGCGCCCAAAGCAATCGCGAAGTTGGTCTTCGAGGAGCTCCGTGTCTGGAGGAAACTTCGTGACGAAAGGTGCGCTCGGTGTCATGTCAGAACTGGCCATGGTCGGAATGAACTCAGACTACTCGATATGTTCTATGCTTAGCCAGAAAGAATCGGTGCACCTTGATCCAACTCTCTGAGTAGTTCGGAGAGATATGGACAGGTGAGCATCGCTCAGAGAAAAATCCTCATTAGCACTGCTCCAAACCTTCTCAAGCAACACTATGCGACATCCATCCTTCTTCGTGAAAGACGCCTCCATCCTCATCGATGTACCGAACCAATAATTCATCGTTCGTTACGTCGATGCTGACGTATCCGCTGTAGGCCAGGCCGCCTGGATAGCCACGGTAGTCTAGTTGAGCGAAGGCCATCAATGGCTTGCCGCTTTCATCATCGTCCGGGAACTTCTCCCGTTGAATGTCATGAGGGAAGGAACCATGGCCGATCAGGCGGGCGCGATACGGTAGGCGGGCGTCTTCGTAGATGTAGCACTTGTGCTGATGGCCAAAAAACCAGCCCTCAATCGGACGTCTGTTTCCCTCCTGTAGTTCGGCTACCTGGGTTCGGAGCGTCGCTCCTGCGTTGTGTTCAGGGAGATTCGCAGAACAGGGCTGATTATGTGTAAGAAAGACATGCTTACGATCCACGGATCCGTCCATCTGATTCTGTAGCCACTTCCATTGAGCGTCGAGGCGGGTGTCTTCCGGCGTATGGAAACATCCACCTACATAGGCGGTGTCCAGACCATAAAAATCCCACTTCGGGGAGCGCAGCACGAAGTAGCTTGCCCTCTGTCCGAACGCGGGCAGGACTACATTGAAATACCCATCCCCACCCGAGTACATCTCGTGATTGCCGTTGAGCGAGAAGCTACGGCCCTTGATCGGTCCATTCGCATCCCTGAGAGGCCAGTTCCGAAGAAAGGTCAAGCACTCGGACCGGGTACCCGAGTAGTAGATGTCACCTAGGTGAACGAGAAAAACGGGAACAGACGCTGCTTGGATTTCAGCCGCGATACGATCACGAACATTGGCTGCATGGTCGTTGTTGGCACCCCAGTCCGAGATGAGGATGACCTTGCACGTAGCTGGGAGGAGAGTGACAAGAGCTTCAGGATCGTCGGGATCGACGTGAGGAAACTCGATCTTCTTCTGCAGGTGTACCTTTTCGGCGACGATCTTCAGGAACACGGGAATCCAGCCGCCTAGATCACCTGTGCCGTACTTGTTTAAGAAAGCGTCGAAATCGTCGCCTACACCTGTGTGGGTGACCTCCATGTAGGTGAGCTGTTCATTGAAGGTCGACTGAGCTAGGCTAGCGTGTTGATCATGGCTCTCGAATGCATCGTCTTTCGCGTGATGCTCAGCGTGCACGGACTTGCTCGCTGCGCGCAGATCGGCTGCAACCTTCACGCGGAACCCCTCAAGATCGGAGTTCGTCGCAGGGTGGAACGCATTGTTTAGATGGGCTAACGTCTCAGGATGTGAGGATTCTAGTCGTCCAGCAACCTCTTCAAGCAGCCGAATGACAGCACTCTTCTGACCGACGATTTTGTGCCAAAACTTGGATAGAAAGTTCATTAGTCACACTCCTGGGTTTATACCCTCGTGCATGTCGATTGGGACGCACACGAGGTAGTAAAAAGCAGCGTTAAACTGCCCGCCAATGGTCGGGATTCTTCTTGTCGTTCAGGTGACGCACCCGAGCCACATGCGGGGAATGACCGTTGGCCTTTGCCCAGTCGATAGCTTCCTTCTGCGTGGAGGTAGTTTTGAGGACCTTATCCGCGCTGTCTTCGACAACATAGTCAGTGATGGGCGAATGTTCTGGACGGCCCTTTGGCCGCGCTTCGACGTAGACCTTTGCCACGGTGATATTCCTTTCTGTTTCTGAACTTTGGTTGACGACGAAAGCCTAAGGCTTGCGCCACTGATCAGGTTTGCCAACGGACGTATGCCGTACGCGCTCCACGAGAGGCTGTACGGTTGGGTTCAGCTCTCTTGCCCGTTGAATTACGGCTCCCTGAGTTGGCAGAACGGCGCTGGCGCGTTCGGAATTCGGTTTTCTGACCGCAAAGTCTCCTTGCGGCCGCTGTTCTACAAAAAGTCTTGATTTTGCCACTGTGACCTCCACTGCTCGCTATACCGATCAGCCACCCGGCAGTGTATAAAAGAGACGGGTTGCCAATTCACGACAAGCGTAGCGCAAGCTCAGCTTGAGTGCAACACTTTTTTACAACTGGTTGGTAATGGCAGACGATCAAGGTCTAGATCTAGTAATACTCGGGCAAACAATTCGCTCCCTTCGCCTTGGCAAGGAATGGAGTCTGGCCCAGCTTGGGGAAGAATCGAACGTTTCGAAGGCCTACTTGTCCGATCTCGAAAACGGCAGCGCGGGTAAACCGAATATCCAATACGTGTATGCGGTGGCTACTGCATTAGGCGTGACGCTGGACGATCTCCTCGGCGACGCGAAGCCCAAAGTCCACCGGCGCGAAAAGCGTTCTCTGAAAGAGTTGCCGGTAGGCTTGCTGGAATTGCAGCAGGAGCTCTCCCTGACGCAGGAAGATGTGGAGATGCTTGCTTATGTAAACTTTCGCGGTCACAGGCCACGGGATAAGGAAGGCTGGAGATTTCTTCTGGAAGCACTGAAAATGGTAAGCCAGAGATCGAGTCAAAAGTGAACGTCACGCATGAAAACAAAGAGTCGCACTTCGTATCGTGATCCTGATGTTGTGGCATTGATTGCTGCTGGAGGAGGTCTTCAAGACCCTCGGTCGTTGGTGATTAATCAGGCACGCAAGTTGAATGCCTTGTATCGACAATTTGATGGCGGTACGTCAACTCCCTTTGAGAGGTTGAAACAGCTAGCTTCTATCAAAGGCTTTGAAGTGTCTCCGATGCTGCTCGATGGTCGGCATGATACCCAACGTGAGGCCGTCGTCATCATGGCCGATACCAGTCACAGCAAGGGCGGCCAAATCTTCTACAACTCTCTGCGGTCTCCAGGACGTGTGGCGTTTTCCGTAGCACACGAAATTGCACATACCTTCTTTCCGTCGACCAATGGAGGTGCACGTTTTCGAGAGATGCTGGACGACGAAGAACAGGAGGCGAGCGAACTGGAACGCTTGTGCCATGTGGGGGCCGCAGAATTGCTAATGCCCTTGGAAGAGTTTTCCCTCGAAGCCGCTCCCGATTGGAGCTTGAGTAGAGCGGAAGAACTTGCAACAGTGTTTGGAGCTTCCATAGAAGCGACGGTGTATCGCCTCGCAACGGCCTATCCGGGAGTGGCTATTGCCGGCTCTGCTCTCTTCCGGCATACAAAGGGCGATCAGGCGAAGCTCGACGCCTCAGCCTCAAGCAGTCAAAGCACTTTGTTTACTGGATTGGGAGGACCCATTCTTCCCGTTGTGCAACCTCCGAAATACCGACGGCAATCCCTGCATTTCTCCGAAACGTGCCCAAAGAAGCTAATGATCCCATGGAACAAGTCGTTCGACGCTAGTTCTTGCATTTATAAGACCACCGATCCGCAATTAGTTTCGTCCGTAGAGGCTCATCCCATGGACTCGACCGCACTGGGGATCATGGAAGCTATTTGCGCCCCCTATCAGAGGTCATCGAATTTCAGCGGCAACCAAGATGTCCTTTTTTTATGGAAATCCGCCGCTTAGGTAACTCTCTCCTCAAAGGTGTCTGTGCGGTCACATGGACGCATCGCGGGATCTATTAATAGATCATCGCCCGGTACTGCATGTCGCTGCGCGGACTACAGCCGGTCTAGTCAATACATTCGCGGGCAACTAATCTTGATCCTTATGTCCGATTACATGGATCGATCATCTCGCGTCTCCACGCTCATAGGGCTGGAATCCCTCGTATCGGGTGAGACTTTTCCTATAGCAATGTGCTTCCTCAACAGACGCCGCAAAGCGGGTTGTACTCCCGCCGCCAAGAAGCACTTCAATCTGTTATATCTGCGGCGAATAGATTGACCCTGTTTTAGGATGTCTTCGCTAAGAGAGTAGAAGCGCGGAACCGCCAGCGATTGCCAATCTGTAGACCTTTGATCTCTCCACGACGTGCCATGCGCTGAATCGTCTTCGGATGGACCGAAAGTATCGCCGCTGCTTGCTCCGTACTGATGAGCGGTTCAATCTCGCGATGGCCATAGTCGGCGCGTTGAGGTGGTTTCTTGGGAACATCCATCGTGACTCTTCCTCCTTGCGATGGCTGGTGCGGCTGCGCTGTTCTTTAAAGAGTGCGAGATGTTCCGCAAGATGTCCAATACTTCCTAGCTATAGCGTTGTGAGCAAAAGTTATAAAGGCCCGCTTCGGATTTCCCTGAAATCTTTATCTTCAAGCCTTGCATTGCAATTTCGAACAGCCATAGCGTCGGCCTATGCTGACGATTCGAGCCATGACGGGCGGCAAGGGATACGCGCAGCGGCACCTGGAGCATAGCGACTACTACGACCAGCGCCGCACGGTGCAGGGTGAATGGCAAGGGCGTGGAGCGGAACTCCTTGGGTTACATGGATCGGTTACACCTGAGCAATTCGAAGCTATACGCGAAGGTCAGCATTCCGATACGGACGAGTTTCTCCGTCCTCGCCACAGCGCTGACCGCACGGGAGCAACTGGCGAAGTCGAGAGCAAGGCTCGCTCTCTGTACGACATGACGTTCTCCGCTCCGAAGTCTGTTTCGATCCAAGCGTTGGTGGCTGGCGACGAGCGACTACTCGACGCTCATCGCCATGCGGTTAAAGAGGCTTTGCAGGAAGCGGAGCGACATGCTGGAACCCGCGTCCGGTTGAACGGTGCCAACCATGATCGACAGACGGGCAATCTCATCGTGGCGGCGTATACGCACGACACAAGCCGCCAGCTCGATCCTCAACTCCACACCCATGCCGTTGCTGCCAATCTCAGCTACGACGGTGCCGAGGGGCGATGGAAAGCTCTTCAAACTTCTGGCATCTACGAACGGAGAGCCTATCTTACCGAGGTCTACCGCAATGAACTGGCTCGTGAGGTCAAGGCTCTCGGTTACGAGATAGAGAGCAAACGCAACTCCAAGGGCATCGACAACGGCTTTGAGATCAAGGGTGTGTCCGACGAGTTGCGAGAACGTTTCTCTCAACGAAGCAGAGAGCGTGATGAAGCAATCCGAGATTTCGTGAAAACGGAAGGCCGACAACCTACAGATAACGAGGTTGCCGTTCTTGTTCGGGATACGAGGCCCGACAAGCTGCACGAGATCAGCACGGCAGAAGTTCACGCACGTCAGTTGGGCCGCCTCTCTCTCGAAGAGCATACGAATCTTGTGAGCCTCAAGGAGGTGGCTTTAGCGCAATCGCATAGCCAGACCTTAGAGCCGCACTCAGCGGCGATTGCATTGAATCACGCAGAGCAGCATCTCTTCGAGCGCAAGACGGTTGCTAAAGATCATGAGCTGTTCACGGAGGCTCTGCGGCATAGTCGGGGCGAAATAGACCTTGCGACCCTACGCGGTACGTACGAGTTCGAGGTATCGCGTGGGACATACCTTCAGACTGGCGGAAACGTCGCCACGGAATACAGTCTTGAGCGCGAGCGGGCGATGGTCGCAGTCGTCAACGAAGGTATCGGACTCTATGCGAGGCTTGGAGGCAAAGAACAATCCGACGCGAGCACCTCCCTGCGCGAAGAGCAGCGCCGTGCTGTAGAAGTCATCCTGGACTCCCACGATTTGGCCGTGAACCTACGAGGTGCTGCCGGTACAGGCAAGACGGCCACCCTGCGCGAGGTGCATCGTGGTCTGCAAGACGCTGGCCATGATGTTCTCGCGGTAGCGCCCACCCGAAGCGCTGTAGAGGAGTTACAAAAGGTCGGTTTTCAAGACTCCATGACAATCACACGTTTGCTGCAGGATGAGAGCGCACAGCAAAGGCTGCGCGGTCATATGCTCATCGTCGATGAAGCTGGGATGGTCTCTGGCCGCCAGATGGAGGGCCTTCTCGAGCTAGCTAAGCGCGAAGATTCCCGAATCGTCTTCTCCGGTGACACGCGGCAGATTCAGAGTGTCGAGTCCTCAGATGCTCTACGCATCCTGGAGCGCGAGTCAAGGATGACGAGCATTTCACTCACGGGCATTCAGCGGCAGTCGAACGCGGAGTACCGCTCGGCTATTAAAGCCTTCCGAGTATCGCCCGATCAAGGCTTCGCCAAGCTGCAAGACCTGGGCGCGATTCGAGAGATTCCTTACTTGGAACGCGGGCAGGCGGTGGCGGATGCTTATCGGGAGATGAGCGCTGATCCTGGCAAGAGCGTGCTCGTCGTCGCGGCGACACACGAAGAGATTGGCCGTGTCACTCATTCCATTCGAGAAGAACTGAAGCGGAGTGGAGTGCTGGGAAGGAGTGAAGTGCTCCAGCAGCACATCCCGTTGCAATGGACGGAAGCTCAGAAGAAGGACATTGCGAACTACCAACATGGGCAAGTGCTCGTTTTTCATCGTTCGTCTCATGGTGTCGAGAAGCATGAGGCGCTGGCCGTGACCGGCGCGAGTGGAGACACCGTTCGTACTCGCAATGATCGTGGAGAAGACGTGTCTGTGAATCTGACGCAGGCCCGTTCCTATTCAGTTCATGAGAGCAGGGACATTGACATTGCTGTGGGCGACAAGCTGCTTCTGATGAGCAACCGCAAAGAAGATGGCTTCCGCGCGACGAATGGCGAACTCGTGACGGTTCGCAGCGTCGAACGTGGCAACATGGGTCTGGAAGATGGGCGCTCGCTCCCGAGCAACTACCGCGAGTTCACGCACGGCTATGCTGTCACAGCGCATCGCAGCCAAGGCAAGACGGTCGATAAGGTCATCATTTCGGTGGATGCAATGAAGCAGGAGTTGTTCTATGTCGCAGCCTCGCGTGGCCGCGAGGACATTGCCATCGTCACTTCCGATGCGAACCGGCTTGGCGAGTCTCTTGGGGTATCAATGGCGCGACCGTCGGCGATGGAGTTGGCAAGCCAGATCGCGCAATCTGTTCAAGCGCCCGAACAAGGCATGGCGCAAGCTTCGGGTCCGAGTATGCAGCCGTCAGCACCGAAGTTTGAGATTAGCCCAGAGCACGGTTTTGGCCTTGGCTTGTGAAACGAGCAGCCAGAATGGAACCGGCAATCCAACCGGCAATCAGCATCGCCGTATTTCACTAAAATGCAGTCAGGAGTATGATTTTATCTGGATATGAAACCGGCAAAAAAGAGCGATCTTCCTGGCATCTCCTGGATGGAGCCGATGCTCCCATCAGACGGGAGTAAAGCGTCCGAAGACCTTGCGTTTGACCTAATAGCCAATGCGAACGCTCTTGCCGGTCAGCTCCACCCCATCGTCACAGAATCGGTCGGCGACCTAGTCCGCTCGATGAATTGCTACTACTCAAATCTCATCGAAGGGCACGACACGCATCCTCGCGATATTGATCGGGCGCTCCATAAAGATTACTCCGCAGAGCCGAAGCAGCGCGCGCTGCAACTGGAGGCAGTCGCTCATATTGAAGTTCAACGGGCGATTGATAAAGGTGATGATCCCGCAGATTTCCCGGCTTCATCTGCTTATGCTGTTTGGCTGCATCAGGAGTTCTGCCGTCGTCTGCCAGATGAACTCTTGTGGGTAGAAGATCCAGAGCAGTCTCGTAAGATCAGGCTTATCCCCGGCGCACTGCGCGAAGGCGAAGTTGTAGTGGGCCGTCATCTTCCACCGCCAGCGAAAGCTCTGCCAGCTTTTCTTCAGCGCTTCGAACGAGCGTATAGCCCGGAGAACCTTTCGAAAGTGCGTCAAGTCATCGCGGTAGCGGCAGCGCATCATCGTTTCCTTTGGATTCATCCTTTCTACGATGGGAATGGCCGCGTGGCTCGTCTGATGTCTCATGCGCTCTTGCGCCGTCTAGGCGTGGGTAACAGCTTGTGGTCTGTGGCGCGCGGGCTTGCTCGTAACGTCGGGGACTACAAATCGCTCTTGATGGCTGCGGATGCCCCGCGTCGCGGTGATCTTGACGGACGCGGGAATCTCTCGCAGTCTGCGCTCGATGACTTCAGTCGATTCTTTTTGCGTGTATCGAACGACCAGGTCACCTATATGAGTTCGATCTTGCAGCCCTCAGAACTTCTTCGCCGAATGGAAATCTACGTCGAGGATGAGACGCGAGCGGGACGGCTCCCGAAGGGGAGCTTTCCGCTTCTACGAGAGGTTCTCCTTGCAGGAGAGTTTGAGCGTGGGCAGGCACCTTCGCTCACGGGCTACAAAGAGCGCATGGCTAGAAGCGTCGTCTCGAAGTTGCTAGAGGTTGGCCTTCTGACCTCGCCGAGTCATGTAGCCCGCGTGCGGCTCGGATTTCCGATAGCAGTCGTCGAACGGTGGTTCCCAGCCCTGTATCCAGCTAGCAGCTACGTCAGAAGCTAAAGCAGGCCCTGGAGGCTGAAATGAGCGATTCACTTTCATCTCATCGAAAATGAGTTGTTCCCTAAAGTTCCCTAAAAGACACTCCAGGACACTCTAGTCGTCCAGTGCAACTCTGTGCAGTCCTGCCGGTTCGATGAGGTAAAGCACCCAAAAACAGCGGCTATAGACAAGGGACAGACTTCGTTTCATTGTGAGTTCAGGAGGCGTACGAGCCATGTCCGAACTCACATTTATTGCCGAACCATTTCTGAATAGCGATCAAGCTGCCGCTATCCTTCGCATCCATCCCAAAACCCTGCAGCGCTTGGCACGACACGGCCAGGTGATCGGCTATCGCGTCGGCAAGCTATGGCGATTTCACGCCTCCGACCTCGAAGGCCATAACGATGGTTTTTCTTCCACACTCGACGCCGACACGGCCCAGCGGTACGCTTTAAGTACCACTCGTGCCCGCAACTAACAGGAGGTAATCCATGTTTGTTCGGACACGGTTTCAATACGGCAGTCTGCGGCTACGGAAGCGCGAACGAGGTTCTGACGTGTGGGAGTTTCGTTATTACGAGACCAACCCAGAAGGTCATCGGGTTAGGCAGAGCGTAATCCTTGGGGAACAAGCTCTGTACAAGGCCGAGGCCGATGCACGGAAGGCAACGCAAGCTCTTCTCATGCGGCTCAACGAAGAAGCACCCCGCTCGGAAGTGAAGCACCGACATTCGGAGCCTTGCTCGATCGCTACATCGAGCATGAGCTACCAGAGCGTCACTCCACACGGAGCTCGCATCTGTCGAATATTCGGAGGCACATTCGACCGCGTTGGGGTGATCAACCAATCAACCGGCTGAAGCCGATGGCGATGGAGCAATGGCTACGCGATATGCCACTCGCTCCAAAGACAAAGGTTCACATTCGGAGCCTGATGCACCTGGTCTTGAAGTGCGGAGAGCGATGGGGAGTCATCGAGATGGGCAAGAACCCCGTCACTCTTGTTCGCATCAAGGACGCGAGCAAGCGTTTGAAGCGGCCACAAATCCTTGAGGTGCCCCAGTTCTTCGAACTGGTCAAGCATCTCGCGGAGCCTTACCGCACGATGGTGATGGTGGCTCAGTGTACGGGACTTCGCATCAGCGAAATCCTTGGCCTGCAGTGGGGTGACTTTGATTTTGAGAAGCACACCTTTCTGGTTCAGCGCAGCTCAGTGGGTGGACGGATCGACGAAGTGAAGATGGAGTATTCGACGGACTATGTGCCGCTCGATCTTCGTCTGGAAGAACTGCTGCTGCGGTGGCGGAGCTTCAGCACCTACGCCAAGGATACGGATTGGGTTTTCGCCAATCCGCAGACCGGCAAGCCGTACCACCAGGAGAGCCTGAAGAAGCGTCAGCTTCAGACGGTCGCCGAACTCATCGGTCTGCCGGAGGGAATAGGTTGGCATACGTTCCGCCACACCTACCGTTCCTGGCTCGATGAGACAGGAGCGCCGATGAAGGTGCAGCAGGAACTCATGCGTCACGCTTCGATCCAGACGACGATGAACATCTATGGACGAGCGATGACGGACTCCAAGCGCAAGGCCAACAGCCAAGTTGTTGGAGTTGTCTTCGGTGAGCCATTGATGTTGGAAAGGGGGACGTAAAAACACGAAAGACCTTCAAGAGATGAAGGTCTGTACGGGGCCATTTCCGATTGGGGGATAATGGGGTCTTGCTTGGGTTTTCGGTGCTTGTAACTTATTGATTCTTTGGTTGCGGGGGTAGGATTTGAACCTACGACCTTTGGGTTATGAGCGGCGACAGAAACGTAGTTTCAACGAGTTACACGGCCTGATCGGGAGCTTTACAGAGCCGCAAGTTGTTGAAAATACGTCAGTCGATTTGTTATTTGGGGTTGGTTTGGGGTTGGGATTTGGCACCCGTTAAGAACCAACCCCACAGAGCGATACTATGGCGATACATTGACGATACTTTCAAGATACCCTATTCTAGGAGCAGTCGAGGTGACTCCCATGTCGGCAACTCCCGCATTCATCAGCGCCGATCCCGCGCTCTTCAATCCGCAAACAGGTCGGCTCGATGCCGCCCGGATTGCTCACGAGATCCAACTTCCTGTCGCCACCATTGCGGATGCGATAGGCAAAAAAGCCCCGAGCGTGCGCAAGCATCCAGACGCCAGCAGCCTTCAACCAGAACTCCGCCGCGTGTATCGCATTTGGGTTGCACTCGTCGATCTCTATGCTGGGAACAAAAAGCATGTTCGCATCTTTCTGAACGCACCGAACCGGCACCTGGAACTTCAGGCTCCTATCGAGTTCATTGAGAAGGGTAATCTCAAGCCTCTCGAAGCCCTGGTCGAAGCCATGAGCATTCGCCAAACCGTTTAGGAACTCCTCGCTTGTATTCCCCCGACAAACTCCTTCGCGCATTGGAGCATGCCCCGGTCAAACCGTTCGACGGGTTTGTCTATCGGGTGATCTCCGAACGCTGGCGCGACTCTCCTCTCTCCACCACCGGCTCGATCCGAGCCGGTGGGCGGTACAACGCCCCCAACACATTCCCGGTCTTGTACTGTGCGGACAGCCAGATGACCGCACTTCTTGAAGTGGAGGCGCTCTTCGCCACAGCGGACGGACGGTTGCAAGGCGTGCCTCGCGATCCCGACCTCGTGCTTTCCTTGCGCTGTGTGCTTGGGCGCGTACTAGACCTCACCGATGATCACGTATGTAGCGATCTAGGTACGACGCAGGAAGAACTCGTGAGCTTCACGCCATCGCGGTTTATCGTCAATGCCCGTGGAAACGAGACGCCAACGCAATCCCTCGGGGCTGCCTGTTCCTTCAGTGGTAGAGTCTCGGCACTCAAGGTTCCTAGCGCAGCCCACAAGGAGGGCTATTGCCTCGACATCCTGCCCGATTCATTACTGGTTGAAGAGCGTTTCGCTGTTCACGACGAAAGCGGCAGACTCGTTGAACAGATTCAAGGCGTCATTCCTATACCTGGAAGACCCGTCGAATCGGCCAATCTCGATGAAGCTGGACGTTCGCGGTTTCGCCTTGAGTAGCCCTCTCTCAAACAAACAAATCACGTAACTGATACATTTTCTTTGCATATGGCACAAACAACTGCAAGAGCACATAGCATTGCTCGCGGCTAATGATCTGCCCAGAGGGATGTCCCGACTGGTTGCGAAAGTTCCGGATAACCGAAAGTATCCCCGTAAAATGTGTGTCCAGGTCTTCCCGTATCGGTGCTGTCAGGGCAGCCAGATTTCCATCAAGAACGGTCTTAAAGCGGGTCACTTTTGAAAGAATCATCCGCTCGCTTTTTGCTTTGGCGAATTTCGCCCCCCAAGTGGCATCGGCAGCCGCGCTGTCGAGCAGCAATTCAAAAGTATGCTCCGTCGCCACACCGAGCATTACGGTTGAGGCTAGAATCGCTCCTGCGCGGAATGCCTGCATCGCTTCCTTGAGATACAGGACCGTAACGGCGTCGATCTGCGGGATCTCTTTGCGAATCAGGCCTTCATACGTCGAAACATCATGGAAGAAATACGTGTCCTGATTGGAAAGAATTCGTTGCCCAAACGCACTGACTCGGAACCACGGGAACTGACGGTTTGAGTCGTTCATCCCAAGTGTGATAACTCCCTCTCGGAATAGACCCCAGAAGACTTCAAGGAAAATCTCCTTGTCGGCGTTGGAAAGAGTCGCATTACTCCCGGCTACGAAGTAGTTGGGCTGGGAATGAAGCGTCTCTCTGCGCGAGAACACCTCAGCAACGCCGACGAGAAGGTGCTCGTACTGACTGGTGTCATAGCTGCCTTTCTCCCGTCCCGCAAGCAAGTCGATTGCTGCGGCCCGGATTTCTTCATAGCTGTGGTTTGTCAAAGTTATCTCCATCGTCCTTTGTCTAATTGAGCGCTTGAGGTGTTCTGCTCTCCATTGTCTCGTGATCTACCTGCAGAGGGTTCGTGATTGCTTCTCTTCGAGTGATGTTTTCCCCGTCATTCGCTTTTTGAATAAGTGAACCCTCAAAAGTTATTGGACTCGCAGAACGATTGGACTCTACGTTACGCATATCCCAACCGATTCCACGGTTGATCGAGGTGCTAATGAAGATGACAGTTCAGCTTGAGTCCCGGCTCACCAACAGGTGGGCGCAACGCTTCAACAAACAGAAGATCAACAATGCCATTCGTACTCTGGCACCAGCCATATTTACGCTCACTTTCGCGAGCGTTGCCCATGCCCAAGGAACCATGGACTTTTCCGGTGCTCAGACGCTTATGGGGACGTTCAAAACGTTCGCCATATACGCGGGTGCTGTCATCTGTTTCGGCGGTCTGATCTTCGCCGGAATCCGGATGATGTCGGGAAGGTTCCAGGACGCAATCCCAGGACTCTTTGGCGCTCTGTTTGGCGCAGGAGTTCTCGGCTGGGGTGCAGGCTGGATTGGCTCTCTCACCGGCCAGTCCATGTGAGGGTGCCATGCACACGATCAGGCGGGGAGAACCGTTACCAATCAATCAGGCGCTGAACCGACCGAGGGCCAAGCTCGGCCTCGATCTCTCAGCATGGATGGCGATCGTATTCGTCACGGTGACGGTTTTCCTCGTCGGGTTCCGAATGCTAGCGATCCTAAGCTTTCCAACCCTCGCGGGCGGCGCATGGCTGATCGTCCGTAAACACCCAAAGATGTTTCAACTCTGGGGCCTGAGCCTCAACCAGAAGTCCTACTATGACCCGCGCAAATACTGAACAGATCAAACATACTCCGTGGTTTGCGAAGGCGGGAGCGGCCTGCAGCATCGTCCCCATCTCCCGCTTCGTCGGTCCAAACGTTTTCGCATTGAAGGGTGGCGGCTACGGCTGCCTCTTCACCCTCACCGGTTTGGATGAGGAAGGCTTGACCGACCAGGAGCTTGAGGCTCGTGTCCGGCAGATAGAAGGCGCTCTGCGTGGATTACCCGAGGGCTCCTGCCTTTATCAGTACACCCGTGTGATCTCCGGGTTCGACCTTCCCCGGCAAAACCGGTATGCGAATGAAGTGACGGAGACCTTTGCCAGCGACCGTCTCATACATCTGGATCAGACAGCTGCGTTTCGTCGGATTGACCTCCATTGGTGCCTGACGCTGGAGCCTTCGCAAGCGAAGGCCTTCCAGCGGGAGCCGGACGAGAATGCTGCCGACACGTCCAGGATGCTCTCTGACCTAGAGAAGACTGCGACATTGCTGGAGGGACATCTGTGCAGCGCACTTGGTTTGCGCCTGCTCGACAAGGAATATGTCTTCCAGTTTTTCAGCTACCTCTTCAATTTGGAGGAGTGGGCCGGCAAAGGGCAGCTTCGCGGCGACACTGGAGTTGACCGCCAGATCGTACAGAGTCCTGTGGCCTGGCATAGCGACCACGTTCAGGTTGGCCAGCGGCATGTCCAGATGTTTTCCCTGAAGACGACACCGGAGGCTTCCCGCCCATGCCTTTTCTCAGGTTTGCTCTCACTCGACTGTGACAGCGTCCTTTGCACAACATGGCGGGTCAAGTCTGCATCCGCGGCTCGCAGCGAGATCGATCAGCAGGAAAAGTTCATCTCGTTTTTCAAAGTCGGCGTGCTGACCCGCGTAATGAGCGGACGCGATACGGCTTCACTAGAGACGGGCGCAGGTGCGAAAGCCGCCAACAACAGCGTCGATGATCTCAGTGATGTCATCCGGTCGTTGGATAAAAAGGCGCAGGGCGAGTTCTCACTTCGTCTGCTTGTTGCTGCTCGCGGTCCGGAGCAACTCCGTGACGTGGTCCCTTCTGTGCATCGGATCTTCGTCGATGCGCGGGCCCAGGTGATGGAAGAGACCTTGGGCAACCTCTCTGCCTTCTACGCAATGTTCCCCGGCAACCACAAATTCAACGTCTTCCCGCTGTGGCTGGCCGAAGACCATTATGCTCGTCTCTCCTCTGTGTTCGCGCCTCATATCGGCCATCAGCAATCCGACGACCTTGGCTCCGAGTACCTCAATATCTTCGAGACGCGCACTCGGACCCCCTTCTTTCAGGACGTTTATGTAGACGGCGTTCGAGTCATGCTCATCATCGGTCCAACCGGGACCGGGAAATCAGTTCATGGAAATCAGATCATCGCTCTTGAGCAGAAATACGGTGGTTTCACCTACATCTTCGACATTGGCGGCAGCTACGAGAGCGTTGTCGAACTCTATGGAGGGAAGGTAGACCGCGTTGGCAAGGACGGGCCACGGGTGAATCCGTTCGCCCTGGAGCCGACCGAGAGTAACATCAAGTTCCTCTATTCGTTCGTGAAGCTCCTGCTTACGAACAGCGGGGCGGAGCTGGAGCCGGAAGACGACGACGTGATCCACAAGGCCGTGCAGGATATGTATCTGCTCGACACGGTGAATCGCCGGCTCTCGAATCTGTTTCTACCGAAGAAGCTCGACAGGTATTTGGCGAAGTGGGTCGGGAAAGGTATTTATAACGCCGTCTTCGACAACGTGGAAGATAGCCTCTCGCTCTCTCGACTTCAATGCTTCGACTTCCAGGGCGTGAACAACGAGCAATACGCGGACCTGATCGAGCCGTTGATGGTGTGGCTGCTACGCCGAATCAACGACGTTCTCTATAACCCAGCCAATCTCGGAGTTCCCAAGCACATCCTGATCGAGGAGATCTTCTCTTCGATGAAGAACAAGCAACTCCTGGATGGAGCTTTGGCTTCGATCAAGACCGTCCGCAAGAACCTTGGCGGCGTCACCTTGATCGGCCAGTCCGCCGATGACTTGGGTGCGAATGCCGACAGCATCGTGAACTCCTGCACGTCGTTCCTGTTCCTCAAAGACGCCACGTTCAACCGGAAGCGGTACGCCGAACTTTTCAAGATGAACGAGCAGCAGCTCGCTCTCTTCGAGAGCTTGCAGGACCGCGAAGGACTTTACATGCGGCGCGATGGGCTGACGAAGGTCGTCACCCTGAATCTGGACAGCCGCAGCTACGCAACATTTTCGACCAAGCCGAAGGACCGTGTCCGCCGGACGAAGCTGATCGAAAAGTACGGTCTCGCCGAGGGCATCTCTCGTTTTGCCCAGGGCGAGGCTGTGTAACCAGTGTCTCCACTTCACAACCAAAGGGCCCCTATGAAACCGTCGATGATCCTAACCGTCACGTCTCTTCTCTCTCTCGCCTGTGGCGTTGCTCAGGCATTGCCCGCGACTCCGCCGCATCGACTTGAGCCGAACGCGCCACGTTCCCTCACCGTATCCGAGGCGCAGACGCCGCCCGTCATACGGGCCGGGCTGCTGCAGTCCACTCTTATTCTTCTACCCGCCGAGGAGAAGATTGCGACCGTCTTCGGTGGAGACACGGTGGACTGGGTGTTCGATGGCGGCCATGTAGCCAGCCGCTTCATCAGCGTCAAGCCAAAGCTCGCGAACACAACCACTGACATTCACATCGTCTCTGACCACGGCAACGAATACACCTTGCAACTTCAGGAGATTTCGGACGACGCGGACACGCACTTCGATTCGAAGGTGTTCATCGTGCCCGGTGACAAGGCTGCGAAGGACAGGCTTACCGACATGCCTGTGTTCGTACCCGCCGCTGAGTTGGATAAGGCCAAGCAAGAAGCTGCCGCAGCCAAGGCCGCGCAAGCTGCCGAGTTGAAGTCGGAGGAAACCAAAGCGGAGACCTATCGCAGTCAGTATCCGGGTAGCCTGCACTTCGATTTCACCTGGGACGAGAAAAAAGGTAAAGAGCTTGGCTTGCAGCAGATATGGCACGACGACAAGTTCACCTATCTGCGAGGTGTGTTCCAAGAGACTCCTGCACTGTACGAACTGAAGGATGGCAAAGGTTCGCTCATCAACTTCGACTACAACGCCGGGCTGTACACCGTACCCAAGCAGTTGGAAACGGGATATCTGGCGATCGGCAAAAAGCGGGTGGACTTCCATCGCACTTCCAACGGAACAGGGGAGAAGAACTAGCCATGACCGACCAGAATCCCAACCCGCCCGCTACCGTCCCCCCGCAGCGTGAAGCTGTTGGGCCAGTGAAGAAGAGTACGCCCGTCATCATTGCTCTTGTCGTGATCGTCGGCCTCATAGGACTCGCAAACATATCGAGCCTTGTGAGCGGAAAGAAGAGAACCGCGCCGCAGAGTGCCTTACCGATGCGTCCGGCTACGGCAAATCCTCAGCAGGTCTCCAGCTTCGAGACGCAGCAGGCGACCGAGGCGAAGCGAGATTCCGAGGATCAGCAGCGGCGACAGGAGCTAGCCGCCGAGATGCAGCAGCTCCAGGCTGCGCAAAATGTGCCAGGGCCGGAGGCGGCAGGAGCACCGCCTATGACTGCCGCCCAGCGTTCCGCCATGTATGGCGACAGCCCGAACGCACCGGCCAAGACATCCAATGTCTCGCAAGTACAAGCCGAGGCGAAACAGAGGGCACTGGAGAAAGAGAAGCTGCATCAAGAAGCGCTCAACAGCGATACCGTCGCCATCGACTTCGCTCATCCGACGACCGCTTCCCCCGCCGCAGGTTCGCCCGCAGCTCAATCCGCCGCCGTACTGGGCGAACGTGAGGAGATGACGGCGAAGGCAGCTTCGGAAACTATGGCAGGGTCAATTCCCGAGGTGGGAGAAGCCAGGAGAGGCGGAGGCGCTCAGGCGGTCTCGGATCAGCAGCCGAAGTTGGCTGGCAGGAGCAATCCGATGGCACCCTACGAGTTCGATTCCTATCAGGGTCAGCTTTACCGGGTATTTGAAGGAACCGTTCTGGAAGGTGTCGTTACGAACCATATTGACGGCGGCTTGAACGGGCCAATCCTTATCATGCTTACGACTGACTACTACTCGCATGACCATCAGCAGCTTCTCATGCCGCAAGGTACGCGTCTGATTGGAACGGTGCAGAGTGTTGGTAACGCCCAGCAGCGGAAGATGTTTGTGACCTTCCATCGTGCGATCTGTCCGGATGGGTTCTCGCTGGAACTCGACAAGTATGTCGGACTCGACCCGCTCGGTACGACAGGCTTAGCTACCAAGGTTGACCACGGTTATTTGCAGGCATTCGCAGCAGCGGCGGCAGTGGGCGGTTTGGGCGGCCTCGCACAGATCGGCAACAGTGGCAGCGTCCTCTCGCCTTCGACCCAGATCCGTGACGGCATATCGGAGCAGTCCGCAGCCGAGGGAGAACAGGTACTCAATCACTTTCTCAACCGGCTCCCGATCATCACGCTCAAGGAAGGCTCGCGTGCCCGCGTTTACATCGGCACGGACATCCTGATCCCGTCGTACGCGGAACACCGCGTCGATTCAACCCTGTAGCCACGCGTACTGGAGCCGTAGATGAAGGTCCGTATTCCCAAAATCGCGCTTTCCCTAACCTTAGCTGTGCCTGCCAGCTACGCCGCAGTCCATATCGTGCGGACAGTCAACGCAAGCGATGCCATCGACACCATCTTGTTCTATGCCAACGTGCCCGACCGTATCAGCGATGTCGTGACCAACTTCAAAATGCTTCCGGAGCGCATGAACCCGACCCGCTCTGAGTGCAACTAACCCTCAACCCCTTAGGAGCCTCTATGAAGTTCAACCTAAACAAACGACGGAAGTACCTGCTCGCAGGCGGGCTTCTTCTGGCAACAGCGACGCCGAGCTTCGCGCTCTTCGGAATCGGAGATATTGTCTTCGATCCCACGAGCTACGCGAGCCTTGTCTCCCAACTCACCACCCTTGAGTCGCAGTACAACATGCTCAAGAACAACGTCACCCACTTCTCGTTCAAGCAGCAATGGCAGACGACGCTCAATGCGCTAAAGAATGCGAACGTGGCGAATATGTTCGGTGAAACGGCGGGCGTGAACATCGCGCTCAACAGCAATTCGCCAAGTGCATCGCTCACAGCCTGGAAGACGGCGACCGTGCCGGTCAGCACCGGGACGACCACCTATCTGCAAGGGCAGACGGTCGGGAACAGCGCGCAGCTTTCGCAGCTCGCCATGATCGAGATGTCCGATTCGGTCTCGCCGGACTGCCTTACGGCCGTTGGACAATACCGTGCCGGGCGTAGCCAGAACGGAATCGCGAACAACTCGCTCACGCAGCAGCAATTCGATACCACGTCAGCGACGAACAGCGAGGTGCAGCAGTTGAACCTTCTGAACGCCGCTCAAGCCCAACAGTTGACCGAGATGCAGTCCCAGGCCGCCATGCACGTCTGCCTTGCCTCTCAGATGACTGTCGCCAACATGCAGCAGCGCAATGCCGCAGCACAGGATTTGAACACGGCGGCGGCGGTCCAGCAGCAACGGACGGTGAATGACACCAGCGCTGCCAATGAGGGCAGCACCTGGACGACCTACTTGCCCTGATTCGGAGAAGAAATGCTGACAGCAATCAATACGAAGATTCTCCTTGCAATCCTTGCGGCACTGAGCGTCATAGGCGGTGCCGCCATTTATCAAACCGACCAAGCTGCGAAGACGGCCGCAGCCGCCGCAAAGGCAGCCGAAATTCTTCAGTTGCAAAAGGACGACAACGAATACCTCAAGCAGGAAAACGAGGCCCTTCGGAAACAGGTTGAGGCAGACAAGAAGCAGCACAGTTCAGCCGCAGCCCATGAAGGCAAGACCTGGAAGACCTACATCCCCTAGCCCTGGACTGAAGCCGAGTCCCAGAACCCAGAGAGAGCACCCGCCATGTCTTCCATTGTGTTGTTAGCCCAGGCCCTTCCCAGCGCGAGTTCCGGCGTTGATTGGCTGTACCAGTTCACCAACAATCTGACCAACCTGACGACACAGAATGGCGGGGCTCTCACCCAGCTTGGAATGACAGAATTAGCCTGCATTTCGTTCTTTATGCTCGTCAGCATGGTCGTGAACTGGCAGACCTCGACGATGACGTTCCGCTTGCATCATCATCCGATTCAAGCGGGCGACCTGACCAAGTTTCTGCTTCAGCTAATCATCTGCTGCCTCTTGGAGACCTACTGGGTCAATCCGTTCCCCGGCGCGAGCTTTGGCATCAACCACTTCTTTTCCTACATCGCTCAGGCAATGGTAGCGGCCTTCGACCAGAGCTCCTTAGATTCGCTTTTGAATCTGCTCAAGACCGCCGGAGATCAGACGCAGATGCCGTCGTTCACCGCACCGGTCCAGATCCTCTGCTACTTCCTTGTGCAGATACTGCTTGGGCTGGCATCTGCCATCCTCTTCCTGATAAATTGCAGCGCGTTCATCCTCTACGGTGTGACTGCTCTATTCGGACCGATCTTCGTTCCTCTGCTAATGACTAAGAGCTTCCGATCTAAGTTCTTTCATTTTCTCGATGTGCTGATCGGATTCGCCATGATTCGGGCCGTTGCCGCCGCCTTCATCTTTGTCTGGTCCGGATTCATGAACGGCTTTATCCAGCAGACATTCAACGGCAACTATTCAATGGAGATGTGGCTTGCCAACTTGATCCCTTGCGTGATGGTTTTCATCGCTTTCATCATCAATATGCTCTTTATTCCGAGTATGACCCAGGCCATCTTTGGCGGCGCTGCTGGACTCACCTCTTCCGCAGTGAATACGGTAGGAGCCGTTGTCGGAGGAGCCGCCATCAAAGGAGCAGGAGGCTAGACATGTGGTCCATATTTGCAGCTTTTCTTGTAGGTCGAGCAACGGGCGGTTGGCGCTATATGCGAGCCGCACTCCTGATCATCTTGATGGCTTGCGTATTCGTTGGCTTCATCTACGCAATCGCCATGTTCAATGCAGTCCGTTCAACGCCGGAGGGTCACCATGTACAGCACCACTCTTCCCAATGAGAGCCGACTTACGCCTCAGCAGTCTTTGTTGACCGACGAGATTGGAAACGAGGTCTATGCCTCCCACTATGCCGAGCGGAAGCTCAGCCGATTCGTCATTGGAACCGAAACGGTGCTCCTGCTGGGAGCCTTCGGATTGATCTTCTCTCTGGCGCACCGCCCGATTGCAAATCGTTACATTCGCATCGACGAGATGGGACGCGCACAGGCCATCGCGTACACCGACCTCAACTACAGCCCGCGCGAGGGCGAAGTCCGGACGTATCTGACCGATTGGGCGAACTATCGGTATACCGTCAGCCGCGACACGATCGCCAAGAAGTATCCGCTCAACTACTACTTCCTGTCGCAGAACTTGGCTTCGCAGTTGATGGGCCAGGATAACCAGAATCACCTTGTCTCGCAGGTTGTCGGTGGACAGATCGAACAGAGTGATGTGGAGGTCAAGAACGTGACCATCACGACCATGTCGGAGGAGACTGTTCAGAACGCGACGATCGCCCGAGGGACCGCGCTTGTCACCATCGACAAGCTCTACTCACCCCGCAATTCCCGCGAGCCGAGAATGGAACATTGGTTGCTGAGTGTCACCTATTATCTAAACCCCAAGCAGGTAAGCGACCAGGCTAGAGTCTTCCCGCAGTTCGAGACGATCAATCCGCTGGGATTGACCATCACCGAGTTCCACGAAAACCGGATGTCCGTCGATCCAATACCGGTCGGTGTCAACGCTGCCTCACCAACGGCGACGACATTGCCAGTCGCGGAGGGAACGCGATGAGCTACCACCTCATACTGCCATTCTTTCCTGAAGAGCTGCGGGAGCTATTGCTCGACCCGTCCATCTCGGACTTGATGATTAATGGGACGACCGGCGTGTATGCGGATCGAGCCGGGGTCGTGCAGCACATTCCGCTGTCCGAGCCGTACACGAATGAGCGACTGCAGGCGGCTATTGAGCGGGTTGCCAGGATTCTGGGCCAAGACCTCACGACCCAGAATCCCATCCTCAATACCCGCTTGCCGGACGGCTCTCGTGTCGCCGTTGTGGGTGCGCCATCGTCCATCAATGGGCCGACGCTGACGATTCGGAAGTTCAACCGCTGGTATACCTCCGATGAATTGATCGAATCCGGCAGCATGACGGAGCAGGTTCGGGACACGGTTGTTGAGTTCATCGGGAAGAAGAAGAACGGCATCATCAGCGGCGGTACGGGCTCGGGGAAGACGACCCTGATGAAGGCATTCCTCGACCACATCCCGGAGACCGAGCGTCTGCTCATTATCGAGCAACCGGCAGAGCTGAAAGTCGCCCACAAGAACGCCGTTCGTTGGGAAGCTGTGGAGGAGATACCGGGTCAGGTTGCCATCACGCCGAGTGAACTCTTAGCGGCGGCACTCCGCCATCGTCCAGACCGGATCATCATGGGCGAAATTCGCAACGAGTGTGGGTACGACTTGCTCCAGGCCATGAACACCGGGCACGGCGGAACGCTGTCTACGATCCACGCGAAATCGGCGTGGGATGCGTTGAACCGTCTCTCCAATCTTGCTTTGAGTGCGCGACCCAATCTCAACCACGCTTTTATGCGGTCTGAGACGGCAGAAGCCATCGACTTCGTGCTCTATTGCGAGCGCGACCATACAGGGCGGCGTCGAGTCCGTGAGTTGATTACAGTCGCCGGCTACAGCCATGCAGACCAGAGCTTCCAGACCGAGGAGGTCTACCGCGCCTCCGCAGCCTAACGCCCAGTCCAAACGCTAGAGAACCCAACCCTATCCGAGGTCTTACCGATGCACCCTCATGCTCCCAATCCGGCGGCACAGCCCCACCTGTCTCTAACGCCCTTCAGCGTGTGGTTACAGAGCCGCGAAGAACACAACGGCAGTGGCGAAAGGCCGTCCTTCTACGGAACTCAAGCCAGCAGCAATGAGCTGCGGTTTGGGCGAACATTCGCCGCCGAGAAGCGAGAGGATGACTTCGGTCCAAAGGGATTCATCCGTCTCGTATCCCGCCTTTGCACGGTCACTGCTTCGGGGCTTATCCGGCGCCCTGCGGCTCGGCGCTCTTCTGCTTCGACTGCGTCGCCCTTCGGGTTACGGTTTCCAGCTTCGCCGGACCCTCCGCAAATGCAGAGCTTGGCACTTGGGAGCCGGGCCCACTTCGCTTATTAGTGACCCGAGCAAGATCGGGAAATTCAACTCACGGAGATCACCACCATGTACCAGAACAAAGTCACCCTCATCGGCTTCCTTGGCAACGACGCAGAAGTTCGCACCAACGACAACCGCAGCTTCACCACTCTCTCGCTGGCAACCAAGAGTTCCTACAAGAAGGATGGCCAGTACATCTCGCACACTGAATGGCACCGTTGCGTAATCTTCGGCAAGCTCTCGGAGTTCGCCGGCACGCTGAAGAAGGGCGCTCATCTGCAGGTGGAAGGCGAGCTGCGCAGCCGGGAATACGAGACCAAGAAGGTCGGCAAGAAGCCAGCCCAGAAGAAGACCATCTGGGAGATTCGGGTGAATTCGATTCTCAAGCTGGACCGGGCGGAGAAGGCCAGCCCGGATGAGCAGGACGCAGACACTCAACTTCATCTGGAAGCGGCCGCATAAGCCGCTTTCCTTCCATCGACTCGGGAGCCCGGTAGAAGCCGGGCTTCCAACCCTGTGAGGCACCCGCAATGAGCACACAAACCGCAACAGAATTCCTAACCCGATGCTTCCAGTCAGGAGAGACTATTGCCGTTCTCCTCCGGAAGGAGAACCCGGCGTCTACGACGCAGCGCATCGTTCGGTTGGAGCAAGCGCTCGCGCCCCGCTATCTTGCCTGGCTCCGCTATGAGAATCACAACGGAGCAAACGTCTATGTCGCCGCCAATCCACTACTCCCCGGAAGCCGAAAGAGGACAAAAGAATGCATTGCAGAGGTTCGGCACCTTTACATCGATATCGACGTAGACGGTGAGGAGCGAATCGCCGCCCTTCGAGCTTCCGATTGCGTGCCCGTTCCGAGCATGATCCTCTCGACTTCACCCGGCAAGTACCAGGCGCTTTGGAGGGTCGAAGGGTTCGACTTTGATCAGCAGGAGAACACGCTGAGGCTGCTCGCTATAGCCTTCGGTGGAGACTCTGCTTGCACCGACCGCAACCGGGTGCTTCGCGTGCCTGGCTTCCGCAACTGCAAGTACGATCCGGCTCACCAAGTCACGGTCGAATACCCCAGCAATTCTTTTTACAGTCCCGAGGTTTTCAGACTGGATGACTCACTGCTTGCCTCCGTGCAAGTTGGTCGCGGAATTGCCCGGACATACCCCACGACCAAGAACACACTCTCTGAGCAGGATTGGGCATGGGCTGTTCATCATCTCTCGCTCGGAGTCGATGCGGCGAAACTGACGGAAATGCTGGCGTCCCGGCGCTTCGATAAGCCGAATCCTCTGTATTACGCGCAACGCACGATCGACATCGCCTCAGCGCGCCTCTCATTGACGGGAGGCATGGCGATTGAGGACGTAATCGCCATGCTGGAAGACCGTCGTTCAACCGAACTTTCCCCGGCGCTTTGCTCTTCCCGCGCACGGGAGATTGCAACCACAGCGCAGCGCATGATTGCCCGCGCAAGTTTTGCTTCATTTCACCACCCAAAGGAGAACCACAATGCCCCTGCTTGAAGTCGTCCAAACGCGTCAGATCAGCGCATCCATTCGGCTCACTGACACAACCGCTACCCAGGTCGATCAGTACGCCGCTTTCATCTCGGCTTGTGCCGACGATGTTGTCGAACAAGCTCTCGCATATGTCTTCAGCAAGGACCGCGACTTCCAGGACTTCCTGAAGACCCCGGAAGCCCGAAAGGTTGCGGCGACCCTTCGTATTCGGAAAGTCCCTGCTGCTGAGGTTTGTCCGTCGGCTTCGCAGAAGCCGTTTCCTGCACCCGTCGCCGTTCCAGTTGCCCAGGCGAAAGGCGCTTGATCCTCCATTTCATTCCGGGGCAAAAGCACTGCGGTGCTGCGCACCGGAAGAATGTTGACACTCCACCCCTTCGAGGGTCGTGCAAAAAGCCGTTTTGTATGCAGTTGTATACGCTCCTCGAATCAGTTGTTTAGCGGGGGCCCGTATGCAACTGCATACAGGCCGTATGCGATTGCATACGGCTTAGAAAGGAAGAAATGAAGTCACCAAAGATCGCTCAAGCCGAACAGATGGAGAATCGGCTCTCGCGTTCAGAAAGCCGACCCTCCCGAGTCTGCGTGGCTCAGGCACGGGTCACCGAAGACGAACGTGACCAACTGCTTAAAGCTGCGCGCTCGGAAGGAAGAGCCTTGGGCGAATGGACTCGCGAAGTCCTGTTGCGCGAGGCTCGCCGTACCGAAGACCCACTATTCACCGAACTCATCGCGACGCGCATGATCCTGCTCAACCTACTAAAGCCTTTGGCTATGGGCCAGGTTGTCACACCAGAGGATTTCTCGCGTATCAGCGCCACCGTGCGCTCCGACAAACGCAAGGTGGCCCAGGAAATCCAGCAGCAGTACATAACCGCTTCACCGAGGGAGTTGTAACCATGGCGGCAAAATGGGGACGAAAAGAGACGATCATCTGGCCTCCGCATGTGCCGATCCTGAGCTACACGGCTATCGCAACGGCTCTTTTTTGCACCTGTGTCTTCATCTGGCAGAGGCTGGCCTTTTCACTGGAGCCACTCCAAAAGAGCTACATTACCGAGTACATCCGCTCTGGCGTAGGAGGCACATTCAAAGCTCACGAGTCGTATCGGCTTGTCTATCTGGGTGGGGGGAAGCGAGCACCACGCCTTGCATTTCCAGTCGACTTTGTTCCAGGTCAAACACTTCTTCCGGGCGGCAAGGTTGTACCAGTCGCACTATCGGATTTGGCCGTCGCGCAGGGCTATCGCACCTTTTATCGTGGACCCGAACAGAAATTCGCAGACCTCTCTCTAAACCGTTGGCTCCGCCTCACGGCTTATGAGGACAAAGGGCTCCTGAGTCTCTTCGCCATCAGCTTCGTCGAAGGCGCAATCTGTCTTGCGGCCATGCTCTGGTTCGCCGTCCCGTATGACATCAGGCGGTTCAAACAGATGAAGTACGGCCGCATTTTGCGTGGTCCGCTATTGCTTTCTCCAGAGGAATTTAATCGCCAGCAGAAGGGCGACGGCATCGGTTTCAAGACGAACGAGTTGGGCAAGATGATGCGGATTCCAGCACGAAAGGAGGCGCAGCACTTTCAGATCATGGGCGACACGGGTGTCGGGAAGACCCAGCTCATCATGCAAATCCTGCGCCAGATACGCGAGCGCGGCGACTCTGCCATCGTCTACGATCCGGCCTGCGAATACGTCCAGCGATTTTTCGACAAGGACCGCGGAGACATCGTTCTAAACCCGTTGGACGAACGCTGTCCGTACTGGGGACCGGCTCACGAGATGGCCTCGAATGCCGAGGCCGACGCTATCGCGGCATCGCTTTATCAGCCTGCCACGGACGCCAAGGACGAGTTCTTTCACCAGACGCCAGCACAGATATTCGCCCACCTCTTACGGAAGGGACCGACGCCGCACCAACTCGCGGAGTGGATGGCTAACAGCGAGACATTGGAGCAGTTGGTTGCCGGTACGGAGATGTCCTTTTACATTGATCGGAAAGCAGGCCCGCAGCGTGCAGGGGTACTCGCATCCCTTGGATTGGTAGCGAAATGCTTTCGCCTCTTGCCCGAGAAAGACCAGACCAGCCGCATTTGGAATGCTCGGACATGGGCGAAGGAACGGAAGGGTTGGATCTTCATCACGTCCCGCCCACCCGAGCGCGAAACACTCCGTCCTCTGCACTCACTGTGGATCGACTTGCTCGTCATGCGCCTGCTCACGGCACCTCAACCGGGACAGAAGCCAGTATGGTTTGTGATTGACGAGCTTGCCAGTTTGCAGAAGCTCCCGCAACTCCACACCGCCATCACTGAGAACCGAAAGAGCAAGAACCCGCTCGTGCTTGGTTTCCAGGGCAAGGCCCAGCTTGAGGTCACCTATGGCCATCTTGCGGAAGTCATGCTGTCGCAGCCCGCCACCAAAATCTTCATGAAGACGGCAGAGCCCAAGGCGGCGGAATGGATCTCTGAGGCTATCGGCAAAGTCGAGATTGAACGGCTCAAGGAGACAAAGTTTGACGGCTCTCGCTCTGGCAAGAACTTCACCGTTGATCGCCAGATCGAGCCGCTAGTGATGGGTTCGGAGATCGCTGGATTGGACGACCGGCACGCCTATCTGAAACTTGGCAACGACGTAGCGCGATTCGATTTCGACTATCTCGACCTGCCCACTCCGACACCTGGCTTTTTACAACGGCGCTCTGCCGATGGCGAGATGAGCTTCGACCCCGACACGTTGAAGCCGCGTCGAATCGCGACGGCTCGCCCCCCTGCAGAGTCGGAACCGGCGTCGGGTGGCGGCGCTCCGCTGGCCCACAAAATCGAAAAACAAACAGCGTCTGAATCGCAGATCGAACAAGCCGCTGGGGTCGCTTCGGAAGTGGCGCTCGCGCCTGACGGCCCCGAGAGTGTCAGGCTACCTCATGGTCCGCATCATCACGCTTTAGAAACGCCGCTCGATGAGCTTGAGCACGCGGTTCATCCGGGGATCTTCTAAACCATGCTAACCATATCCAAACCCCTCAGTTCCGGCCAGGCGCAGAGTTATCACAAGCTGGAATTCACCTCGGAGACGCAGAACTACTACAAGCAGGGCGATGCTGTCCGAGGCGAATGGCAAGGCCAGCTTGCCGCTCGCCTTGGCTTATCCGGGGAGGTATCGCCATTAGAATTCTCGCGGCTCGCAGACGGCAAGAACCCCTCTACCGACGAGCAGATGGTGAGGCACCGGGCGGCAATGGAATACAAGAACGCCGACGGCACAACGACGAAGGCAGTTGAGCACCGTGCCGGCTGGGATGCCACATTCTCAGCCCCAAAGTCCGTCTCCTTGACCGCCCTCGTAGGCGGCGACGACCGTGTGCGCGCGGCGCACCGGGCGGCTGTCACGACTGCTTTACAGGAGTTGGAGCGTTATACCCAGGCCCGGATCGGCGGCAATAATCCGGCCGAGGCTACAGGTAAGTTCATCTCGGCAAAGTTTGAGCACGACACCGCGCGTCCGGTGGACGGCTACGCCGCGCCGCAACTCCACACTCATGCTGTAATCTTCAACGTTACCGAACGCGCGGACGGCAGCACGCGCGCCATCCAGCCGCAGGGATTGTTTGACAGCCAGAACTTTGCGACAGCCGTTTATCAGTCTGAGCTGACTCTCCGGCTGTCGCAGCTTGGATACGAAGTCGAGCCTGGGAGAAGCGGGGCTCCTGAGATCAAAGGATACTCCCAGGAGTATCTCGACGCCTCCAGTCCGCGCTCCCGGCAAATCAGAGAACAGCTTGAAAAGACTGGATACAGAGGCCCCGAGGCCGCGCAGATCGCGGCGCATTCGACCCGCGACAAAAAGCAAGCACTCACAGCGGAAGAAGTCCTGGCCGCACACAAAGAGATGGCGGCCAGTTTCGGGAATCAGGCTCATAAGGTGGTCGCCGCCGCCCACGCTAATGCCCAGCAACAGGAACATCAGCGTCAGTCGACAACTCGCGCCAAAGAGGCCGTAACCTTCGCTCGCGACAGCATATTCGAGCGAGAGGCAGTTGCGGACGAGCGTACGATCCTTCGAGATGCCCTTCGACGTGGAATGGGGGAAACGTCATATCGGGACATTCGAACCGAGTATGACAACCGTCGGGAAGCAGGAGATTTCCGTTCCGTCCAGGGCATGAAACACGACTCGGGCCGCAGTTTTACAACGCCTGAGACCATCTCCGCCGAACGAGCCAACATCCGCTATGTTCTGGAAGGTCGGAACACCGTCAGGCCGATCATGAGCGCGGAGTTGGCTCGGGACCAAGCCAACACGCGGTCCTTTCTGAACGATTCCCAGCGTCGGGTCATTGAGGAGGTTCTCAACTCGTCCGACCGTATCCACGGCCTGCAGGGATTGGCAGGCAGCGGGAAAACAAGCACACTCCAGACGATCCGTGAAGGCGCAGAGAATAGCGGCTATGTCGTCGAAGGATTCGCTCCAACCTCCAAGGCGGCAGGGCAACTTCGCGAGGCTGGAATCAACGCAACCACCCTTCAGAGCTTCCTCGCCCGTGGTCATAATCATCCGAGCGCCGACCCGACAAACCGGCATTTGTACCTACTAGACGAGTCCAGTCTCGCGAGTACGAAACAGATGCGGTCGTTTCTCGGCAAGCTTAATCCCGAGGACCGTGTGCTCGTCATCGGAGACACACGGCAGCATCAGGGTGTTGATGCCGGACGGCCATTCCAGCAAATACAGGAAGCGGGGATGCAGACCTCGCAACTAGACCGAATCATGCGCCAGAAGGACCAGGAACTCCTGAAAGCAGTCCAACACCTTGCCAACAACGAAACCGCGAAAGGGATCGCGATGCTGGCCGACCAGGGCCGAGTCACCGAGATCGCGAACGCTATCGACCGCATCGCTGCCATAGCCAAAGACTATGCGGCTAAACCGGAGAACACGATCATCGTATCCCCGGACAACCGGAGCCGGCAGAAGATCAACGAGGCTGTGCGGTTGGAGTTGCGGAACATGGGCGAACTGCCTGAGAAAGGCCAGACGCTCCGGACTTTAGCTCACCGCTCCGACATGACTGGAGCAGACCGAACCTGGGCGGCGCGTTACAACGTCGGCGACGTTCTCCAGTACAACACAGGCAGTAAGATAGAAGGGGTTGAGAGGGGCAGTTTCGCGACCGTTCAATCCGTCAATCCAAGGACAAACACCTTGACGGTATCGTTGGGAGACGGTTCCAACCTCACCTATGATCCGCGCCGCCTTAAGGGTGTCAATGTCTTTCGCGAGGTCGAGCGGGAGGTCGCCATTGGCGACCGCGTGCAGTTCACCGCACCCAGCAAAGAACTTGGTGTTGCTAATCGCGACTTGGGAACGGTGGTTAGGCTCGAAGATGGGCAGATGACTCTGCGTTTGGACGGGAAATCCGCTCGCATGGTCACGTTTGAGACCGCGAAATTCCGTCAATTTGACCTCGGCTACGCTGTGACCTCGCACAGTTCACAGGGACTCACCGCAGGCCGTGTCCTAGTGCATATAGACACCGATTCACCGCGCAGTCTCATCAATAATCGACTGGCCTATGTTTCCATCTCACGGGCTTCTGACGAAGCACGAATCTATACCAATGACGCGGCGGCACTAGGAGAACGGCTGTCCACTGACGTAACGAAAAAGGTAGCTGTCGACGGAACTGAGATCCCAGCAAACGCTCTCCGAACCGAGGATTTCAATCGGAAGCCAACTCCCCCAAAGATCCTGGCGACGAGAATGGAAGAGCTTGGCATCAGTTTGTGAGGGCGGCAGTGTCGGTAGAACCCTGCACTGTTTGAGAATTTCCTGTCGCACCTAGCGCCCCAAAGGAGCCGAGACGTCGCGCCTTCCCTGTAGAGCCGAACACCACTCTGCCGCACTTAATTACAGACCTCCCTCATACGAGGTGCCCGTAATTATTTCCATAGCCTATGGTGTTGTATGATTTTCGAGGTATGGAGATATTCAAAGAGTTCGTTTTCGAAGCAGCGCATCGCTTGCCGCACGTCCCTGAGGGCCACAAATGCGCTCGACTCCACGGTCATTCCTTTACGGCGCAGATTCATGTCTCGGGCGAGGTCGACCGGTTGACAGGATGGGTACTCGATTTCGCTGACATTAAGGCGGCATTTGTGCCGTACTATGACTTGCTAGATCATCATTATCTGAATGAAATCGAAGGCCTGGAGAATCCGACGAGCGAGAATATAGCCCTATGGATCTGGTCGAAAATGGCTCCTCTACTGCCCGGACTGAGCAAGGTCGTGGTCAAGGAAACTTGCACCACAGGGGCTGTTTATCTGGGGCCGCACTCGTAGTCGTATGAGACCGTGACAGGCAGCTCCTCCTGGTGATAGCGTTAAGTTAATTACATGCCGTTGCCGCTTCCCAATCACGTAATTAACTTGGTCGTCACCTGCACAAATAGGAAAGCGACGGCTGCACCTGCTTCGCTTCAGGCGCGCACCCTGACCGGCAAATCAATCGCTTCTCGTGCCAAAGTATGGACGGAGAGACTCGCCGAAAGGACTGACGGGATTCCGGCCGGAGCTCTATACAAAGGAGACCATTGGTCCGTTATCCAATCGATCGCACCTTCGCGCGGGGCTTTGACGGTAAATGTTTGGATCGCTTCGGCTGGCTATGGCCTAATCTCGCCGAGGTCACGCGTGGTCGCCTACGCCGCGACGCTTGCTGGTAGGCACCCTGACACCGTTGCTTGTTCTAGTGACGACAGGAGATTGTGGTGGACATCGCTGACCCATTCTCCCGCCCGAGTATTGCCAGTAGAGCCGAGAAGCCTCCGGCAACTGGCCTCCAAATACTCCTCTAGTCCTCTCATCATCGCTGCATCACCCGAGTACATCGATGCGATGGCGGACGACATCCTCTCAGCGGTCGCAAAGCTCGACACGCCCAACCTGCTGAGCGTCTTGTGCAGAACAGGCGGGGCACCGACGGAACTTGAACCGTTCGTAGTGGCATTGAACGCAAGCTTTGCTTCTGAGTTGGGCGGTGCGCTGACATCTCTTAACGCTCGGGTCGTCCGGTGGCTTGTGTCGTTCGGAACGGCGGAACTCACCCGGTCTACCGTCAAGCGTTACGTGGGGCAGTTGGCCGAACGTTGCCCCGCGCGCGCAGTTCCGAAGAGAACAAGGATGAACGACGCCGAGATAATTCTTCTCATACAGCGAGAACAGAGGACGCAACACAGGTCGCGAAGCGCCCTTCTGCGCGTGCTTCGAGAAAAGGGATACGCGGTAGAACAGTCCCGATTCGGCAAGATCTACAACGAAATCACGGAGGTCAGAAGTGCCAGCTAAGAGACGCTCTATCGTTCGCCGAGCGATTCGAATCAAGCAGAGCAAAGATCATCCTCTGTTCATGTTTAGCCTCACAGGCTCCGAAATCTTAGAAGTTGCCGACATCTCCCGTCTCTCACGGGGGGATGATGGCAAATTGCTCGGCTATCAACGGCCTGAAGTGAAGAAGCATGTTCAAGACATCGTCGATTACCTCGATAACGAAGGAGGGCTCTTTCCAAACTCGATCATTCTTGCTCTCTCTTCGAATATCAAGTTTAGGGCCGCCCGCGGACCGCGCGTCGGTGATGGACTTTCAGAGGCAGGCGAACTAGAAATTTTTCTTCCTGCGCCGGGCGAACCCCGTCCAGGTTGGATTGTTGATGGTCAACAGCGAGCATTGGCGATATCGAAGTCCAAGCGCAAAGGATCAAGTTTCCCGATCAACGCGTTCATTGCTGATGACGTAGAACTGCAGCGAGACCAATTCCTGCGGGTAAATAACACTAAACCTCTACCTCGAGGACTCATCACGGAACTCTTGCCGCAGGTGTCTTCGGTACTCCCCGCCACGATGGAGGCAAAAAAGATCCCCTCAGCTCTCTGCGATTTGCTCAACACGGATGACGCCTCGCCCTTTAGGGGACTAATCATCAGAACCTCTATGACCACTGCAGCGAGAAGAAAGGCTGTGGTGACCGATACGTCAGTAATCCAGATGTTGCAGGAAAGCCTCACCACGCCCTCGGGCTGTCTTTTCCCATATCGCAACCTCGCCACTGGCCATTCCGATACAGATGTTATCTGGGCGAATGTCTTGACCTTCTGGAAAGCTGTCCAAAACGTCTTTCCCGAGGCTTGGGGAAAGTCGCCAGCGAAAAGCAGGCTAATGGGGGGCGCTGGGATTAGAGCCATGGGCCGGGTCATGGATCGCGTGATGCCGGCGATCAACGTTAGGGAGCGGAAAGCTGTGCAGCAGGTAGAAACTGAATTGCAAGTCTTGGTCCCGGTTTGTCACTGGACGAGTGGTCGTTGGGGAGATGAGGCGGGCGGCTTGGCCTGGAAAGATATCCAGAACGTTCACGGCCACATCAAGCTCCTCTCCAGCCTGCTTGTGCGCACTTATGTTCAAAAAGGTCATAACCAATGAAATTTTTCTTTCCTGACAGTCAGGATCAGGTTGACCCATCGTTTGATTTCGTAACGGAAGAGCGGTCGTCCGCCCGAATGCGTCATCGCGACGACGAGTATGCACACGAAGTCTTCAAACGGGCTCCATTTGACGGAGTACTGGTTTCGAAAGCGGTCTTGGATTCAGGGCGATACAGCTTGGCTCAGAAGCACAGGATGCTTCGGAGTGGCGTCAGGGATTTCTTCCGCATTACGGACCCCGCGCTTCAGACCATGGGCGATTGCGGGGCGTTTGCATACGTTCGTGAAGACACGCCACCATTTTCAGTCGCAGAGGTTGTCGAGTTCTATCAAACTATGGGTTTCGACTACGGAATGTCGGTTGATCACATCATTCTTGGGTATGAAGCGACTGACACGGACATCCCAGTTGACTGGATCGAGAGGCAAGCCCTCACCCTAAAACTAGCGGAAGACTTCCTCGCGCGACATTCCGCAATGGGCGCAAAGTTTACGCCAATCGGTGTTGCACAGGGTTGGAGTCCCAAGTCCTATGCGCACTCTGTCACGAAGCTTCAGGAACTAGGGTACAAATACGTTGCTTTGGGAGGAATGGTTGGGCTGAAGACTGCCGACATCTTGAAGTGCCTACGAGAGATCAAACCGGTACTGGCGCCCGGGATTTCGATGCATTTGCTTGGAATCACTCGTATAGAGAGCGTGTTGGAGTTCGGCGACTACGGCGTAACAAGTATCGATAGCACTTCACCACTACGCCAAGCATTCAAAGACATGCGTGACAACTACTACGCCGATGAACGGACGTACACCGCGATTCGGGTGCCTCAAGTAGAGGCCAATCCCCAACTCGTTCGTTTGATCAAATCTGGGAAAGTCGATCAACGCGAGGCCCGACGACTAGAGGTCGCCTGTCTGAAAGTGGTCAACGCTTTCGATAAGAAGATGGCGAGCGTCGGCGAGACTGTGAGTCTCCTTGTTGAATATGAGCGGTTGTATGAGGACCGCAGAACATTCGAGGAAATCTACCGGGAAACCCTTGAAGAACGACCTTGGGATAGGTGTTCATGCGAGGTATGCCAAGCCCTTGGCATACACGTAATGCTCTTTAGAGGGGCGGAGAGGAATAGGAGACGCGGATTCCATAATCTGTTCGTTTTCTACAACAAGTTGCAAGGCAAGAAGGCATCACGGCAGGCCATGAGCGCGTCGCTGGTGACATCGGAGACAAGATAAATGGCAATGAAGACGCTCACATTCCCCGCAATCGAAGTGCAGCAAAGCGAAGGTCGGAAACTCTATACGTTTGCGGTTGATGGCAAGCAACTTCCTGAGTTCGCTGCGATTTCTCGCATCGCTCGTCCAAACGGCGAGCACATTGAGGGCTATCAGAGACCAGAGGTTCTTTCGCATATTCGTGAGATCAGAAAGTACATCGAGTCTGAATCTCCGATGATCCCCAATGCCATCGTCCTCGCATTCGATCAGCGAGTGACGTTTGTTTCAGATGCGCATGCAAAAAATAACTATAGCCGTGCCGGAGTCATACATATTCCGGTCCAAGAAGGTTGGAAGGACGAGGACAAACCAGCTTGGGTAGTGGACGGACAACAGCGGATGGCCGCCATTCGTGAAGCGAACGTGGATCACTTCCCAATATGTGTCACAGGTTTCGTAGCACACGATGTTCAACAACAGAGGGAGCAGTTCATCCTCGTCAATTCAACCAAACCTCTGGCCAAGGGGCTAATCTACGAACTCCTTCCGACCACGCAGATGGTCTTGCCGGATATGTTGGCTAAGCGAAGATTCCCGTCAATGTTACTGAACAATCTGAACCATGATCCTCAATCGCCGTTTTTCTCGAAGATCAAAACGGCTACCAATCCGGGCGGTGTCATCCAGGACAATTCAATTCTCAAGATGATCGAGCACAGCTTGAGCGATGGGGCTCTTTACCGCTTTCGAGATAGAGACGGCGGTGGGGATTCAGAAGCCATGTTGGCACTCCTTAAGGACTATTGGGGAACCGTTGCTGTCGTATTCAAGGACGCTTGGGAGTTGCCTCCGACACGGTCCCGGTTAGTTCATGGTGCAGGCATCGTCAGCATGGGATTTGTGATGGACGCGATAGCGGATCGTCATCACGACGTTCAGACCATCACTCGGGAGCAGTTCGCCGAGGACCTGAAGGGAATGAGCCGCTTTTGTCGTTGGACCTCTGGCTATTGGGATTTTGGCGGTAACGTAAACAGGAAATGGAACGAGATTCAAAACACGACGAAGGATATCCGACTGTTGGCGAATCATCTGCTTCTGCACTATCGCACTGACATTTGGAACAAACGTTCGTAGAGCCACCGTCGCAATTAGTTCACTGAAAGGTGTCCAGGATGACCGAAACGAAGAAGAGAGCAATCGTACTGCTCAGTGGCGGATTGGATTCGACCACCGTTCTCGCTATAGCGAAGCATGAAGGGTATGAAGCGTATGCGCTGAGCTTTGATTATGGTCAGCATCACCGCGTGGAACTCGAATCTGCCTCTAGCGTAGCGAACAGCCTCGGTGTGGTTCAGCATGTCGTGGCAAAGATCGACCTCAGAGTGTTTGGTGGTTCAGCGCTCACAAGCGATGTTCCCGTCCCCAAGAATCGCAGTATCGCTGAGATGGGAGGCGACATACCCGTCACCTACGTTCCCGCTCGCAACACAGTATTTCTGTCTTTTGCACTGGCGTGGGCTGAGGTTCTCCAAACAGGTGATATTTTCATCGGCGTGAACGCCCTTGACTACAGCGGCTATCCGGACTGTCGGCCTGAGTTTATCCATGCCTACGAGGCGATGGCGAATCTCGCGACGAAAGCGGGAACTGAAGGAGAAACCTGCTTGAAAATCCACACTCCTTTGATTTCGCTAACGAAGGCGCAGATCATACAGCGTGGCTTAGAACTTGGCGTCGACTATAGCGCGACGAGCAGTTGCTACGATCCATCACCATCAAGGGAAGCTTGCGGCGAATGCGACTCTTGTCTCTTACGACTGAAGGGATTCGCGGATGCTGGCGCGACCGACCCGATTAAATACCGGAAGAGGAGCGCCAAGTGAGCTACGCTGTCAAAGAAATCTTCTATACCCTGCAGGGTGAAGGCCGGAACTCTGGTCGGCCCGCTGTTTTTTGTCGCTTTGCTGGCTGCAACCTTTGGTCGGGCCGAGAGGCAGATCGGGCCACCGCCGTTTGCAAGTTTTGCGACACTGATTTTGTCGGCACGGATGGTCTCGGCGGTGGAAAGTTCAAGAATTCCCATGACCTGGCGATGGCCGTGAATTCGATGTGGCCAAGAGGGCACGCCGCACGGAAATTGGTCGTGTGTACGGGTGGAGAACCTCTCCTCCAACTCGATACCAACCTCATTGAAGCACTCCATTCTCATGGTTTCGAGGTAGCAATCGAGACCAACGGAACTCTTCCTGTACCTGCCGGTGTGGATTGGGTGTGCGTTAGCCCGAAACACGGGACGAATCTCGTCGTGCGCCAAGGCAACGAACTCAAAGTTGTTTACCCGCAGGAATACGACCCTCGGGAGTTCGAACTTTGTGATTTTCAATATTTCTATATCCAGGCGATGGACGGTCTCAACCAATCGAAGAACCTCTCAAGAGCGGTCAACTTCTGCCTTGAAAATCCGAAGTGGAATCTCAGCCTCCAGACCCACAAACTGCTTCAGATACGATGAAGACGGTTTTAGGCAGACGCATTGAGGTAACGAGTGAGCGTTTGAATGATGCTGCTTGTTCCTTGCCCGTTGGCGTAAAGAGTTGGCAAGGTTTTCGGTCGCTTAGCTTCGATGAACATAGTCGCGGAGTGTTTCGCTGCGGCTGTCGTGATCACGAACACATCGGCCTGTTGCGCTGCGGTCTTTAGCGCGGGCGATCCGCCCACATGATCTGAAAAGACATCTATCTTCGTCTGACCAATCATCTTCTTAAGTAGCAAAGCTGCGCGCTTCACTGCACCTTCCTGAAGTGAATAAAGAGCAATCGTGAGACCAGTCAATCTCGCCCAGGGGATCTCGTCCTGCTCGTCCTGTACTTCAGGAATCGAAATTGCAGACGAGAATCCGGCGCCAAGCTCCTCACAAAGAAGAGCAAAGAGGGCCAATTGCGCGTTGCTCGCGCGCCTGTGCCACTTAGACAAACAAGCGGCAGTTGCAGCGAATACGGCAAGGCGCTTCTCCGCAGAACCAGAAGGTCTTGAGACAAGAAGCTCGCAGGATTCCAGCGCCCCATCAATCACCGCTGGGCTGTCGAGTCTGTAGATCGCCGATCCAAGTTCTTCCGCGATTCCCGAATACTCATCCGCGCTGGTTCCCAGCTCAAGTCTCATGTCCGCTAAGCGGTTGAGAACTTGCATCTGGCTGATCGAAATCTCCTCGTCGACAGACACTGCTAGGAATAAAGCGTCGTAAACGCCTCTCAAGCGAGAGTCTGGGACGTCGAGTTGAAAGAACTCGATCAAGTGAGGCAAGGCATCACGAAAGGTATGCCTTGCCCAACTGGAACGTTCCTCCAAGATGAGGTTCGATAGTCGCAGGGTTCGTTCGGGGCTGCTAATTAGGGTGCTGAGATTCCATTCTTGGCTGCCAAGGGATGCCGCCTCAAGAGCGCCCGGCCAAGGCGCAGTGTGGGAGAGTCCGACGAACCAAGTCTCCCAATCAGTAGGCAAAGGAACCACTTCGTCTGGCCTGCCGACCGATTCTGGTGCGCTGGAAAGCCCTAAGAAATGATTAAGCAGTTTGGACAGAACCACATTGGCAGCGATCCTAGCTTGGTCAGTCTCTGAGAGTTCCTGAAAGGATTGCAGGGCGTTTTGCGCGCTCTCCAACGTGTCGAGGTCACGAGCACAGCGTAGCAGTAGTGCGGTGCGTTCGTAAGACGCCGGCAAAGCAGCGGCCATCTCAGCGGCACGCTCAATTTCTCCGAGCCCAAAGGCGAGTTGAGTTCCGCGTAGATCCGCGGTGAACGAAAGGCTTTCACCATGTGTGAGGCTTCGAAGTAGGCGAAGAAAGTCGAGATTGGCTGCCTTCCGTTGCTCTGCTTTCTCGATGATGTCGGTCGCAACGGCGGGGTCTTGCGCAGTGTTGACAGCACCGACCAGCAAGAAGCTCGCATCCACTTCGGGAGCATCCATCTTCCCGCGAAAGCGATAGACGTCAGAATACGAGTCGAAGAGAGGCCGGAAGGTGGCCAGAGCTCCATCAGCGTCTCCCAATTCCTCGAAGCGCTTCAAATTGACGTTGTAAATCGCCTTCACAAGGGCTTCGGTGACTCGAAGGGGCCGCTGAATCGCTAGCAGCGACCCAAAGTCGCGGTGATTCAGAATCGCATTCCAGTCCCGGTTTGCGGCTAGTGCGCGCACTTCCAAGAAGAGAACGTTTGTGGCACTCAAATATCCGCCGCTGCGCAATTCCTCGACTAAAGCTGAGGCATCCTGTACCCTACCCGCAAGAAGCGCATACTCGAAGTCCTTAAGGATTTGACCAGCCGTGCGAATGAGTAGAGTGAGGCGATTTGGTCTTTCGACTCGGAGCGCCAAGTAGTTGGCTAAGCGTTCGCGCGCGGGTTTTCGCAGATCAAACGGGACTTCGAACTTGAAGGCATTCAGTCCGTAGTTTTCCAACACGGCAGCTTCGATCAAGTCGCTCGGGCTGAGCGCAGTCGAGTCTTTCCGAACGTCGGAATAGGTAGCTCCGATAAATCCACGGAGTTCATCTCTGACGAATCGGGAGATACGAGCAGAGCGGCAGAGCACATACCAAACGATCGGCTGACCACCTTGCGCTCTCGGCAGGATCGCAACGTCGGCGTTCCCACGCAGAGAATCCAAGAATGGCTGTAGCGATTGCTGTTCAGCCGCGGATAGCGAGCCATCGCTGATCTTCTCCCAGGAGATGCCATTACCAGGCCCAAAGAATCTGGATTCGAAGCTCACGCGTCTCCCCCGTATTCTTCCTTGAACGTCAATCTGAGTTTCTCGACCTCGTCAGCCTTGGTCTGTAAAACGAGCATTTCGGTCAACCGCTCAAGGCCATTGAACGTGAAATTCATCGAGCCGAACAAGGCTGTACGATCTCCAATAATCCCTTTGGCATGCAATTCGGCCCGCTCGATCAGCAGCAGCTTTCCGGACGATTGTTTATCTCTGAGTGTATCCAGGAGTTGAAGATTACCGGTTTCCGGTCGAGTTGCAATGACTATTTGTGCTCCTCGATCGAGTAGTTCGCGGAGCACGGCCACTAGACCGATATCTGCAGCTTGGAACTCGGGACAAAGGGTCGAAAAGGAACCAGATGAGTTGTCTATGATTGGAATGTCACGGAGCCAAGGCGAAACGATCCATAGACATTTGCTTGGTGAGAGCAACTCAGCCGCAAAGATGAGTTGCAACACTTCTCTCATCACGTTGCGTGAATCGCTTGCGCTCTGAAGAAACTGGCGGTTTCCGCTCATTGAAAAGCCTCCGGCAATTCGAAGCTTGCAATGAGACCTGTCAGGTCTTGACGAATTCCAGTCAATCTTGCGTGCACAAGAAGTGCCTCCGAATCCACTGGATCAGTCGCTACCCTCAAAAGTGCGTCACGAAGTTTATCCGATGCTCCGTCTTCCGCAGTCAGTTCAACTTCGCCATCGGATACGATGTGCGCTGAAAACGCAGAAAACCAGTCAACTGAATCAACGGAGATGCGTTGTACGGTCTCTGTTAACGCACTTGCAACGATCAAGCGGTCACAGTCAACAAAGGATTCAAATGGACTGTATGCCCGGAGGCCCTCGATGCGCAGTTGCGAACCCGAAGGCCAAAGCAAACTGTAGAGCAGCGAGTAACGCCACGCAGCAGACGCCGACGACGAATAGTTCTCTAGGTCGAGAACTGTGAGCAACTCGGGAGTCGTGGACTTGACTAATGCAAACACCCGCACATCGATCTCAAGGCCTAAAGCTGTCTCTGCAGCACGCCATTCATCCTTTAACAAGCACACAAAGGCGTCAGTCTTTGCGCTTGTACCTGGATGGAGAATCCTAGTGTTGATAGAAACCAACAGTGTGGTCGTTGGGGTAAATCCGTTGGCGTTCAGCGACTCCCTCAGCAGCCTGGCTGCGGCTACACTCTTATCGTGCGACTCGGCTGAACGAATACCTTCAAAGGAGCCCACGACGAGTTCCGACTTCGCAAGTCCAGATGTAGCAACAGACAAGATGCGATGCAGGTCTTCTGAAGCATTTTCGAGATCGGAGGGCGCCAGCTTGGAATCGAGCAGACGCAAAAAGTGCCGCGGATTCTCTGCATAGAGGCGAGTAAATTCTTCGACGATGCCGCCGCCCCCTATCGTAGATTCTGTGAGCCATATCTCGTCTTCGTTAGCAAGTTTCGGAGTGGGCGGGGTGACCACAGAATTCACGCTGAGTACAAGAGATCCTTGCTCGGCGCTCGTGTTTAAAGCGCAAGCCGCTTCAAGGAGAGCTGTCCCTAAAGTCGTCTTGAATCGCAATTTGAGCCATGCTTCCCATTCGCCATCGAGCGGAGACCAGAAAATTGACGCCGAGCTTCTGAGAGTTTTCTGCACCAGGGGATCGCCAAGAAGGACCAGCAGTTCAGTCAGTCGTTTCGGAGAGCGTTCGTCTTGAGTTCCATCATCATCAGCGCCATTGGGATCGTCACTTTCATGCGCCGCAGACTGCATGATTGTGGCGACAACTTCCTGCAAAACAAGACCTAAATTTTGCGGTTGACTGTCTTCTACGATCTCGCGAACAGAGAGCGACCGCCGTAATGCCGAAATCGTGATGGCGGATACAAAAATCTGAGCGAGCCAATCGCACTGAAACGAATTCGCTAGTAGCGCCAAAGTCGAATCCTGTTTTAGCGACTCGCGAAAGCGAGCAACTCGAAGACTGCGTACGAGGGATAAGTCGCTGCTGATGCGATCAAAGAGATTGTTGGGATAGTTGAAGGTGAACCTGAGACCATCAACGTCTGCCGCGAACCCCAACGCTGCCGAACGGGGCTGTCCGGTTACATCAATGAATGAGAATGTGTGCGACGTTGTCTTCGCTTCTTGTCGCCCGCGACCCACTGTAGCCTTAAAACCTGTTGAGAAGCGTCGAACTTCCAGCGGTAGACCAAGACTATGGGTGTGTACTTCAACGCGCTTTAAGATGTCTACCCAACGACGAGACTGCGGAAGTTCGAGAACTTGCCCCTGATCAGTTGGCACTATCTCCGTGTGCCATTCCAGGAAAGAATTGGATGATTGCTGGACTTGTGGTTCAGTCCTCGTCACGTTTAGAACAGTGGGTCGAAATGTCGGAATCTCCGTTGTCATTCCCGAATCCGAGTCACCGTATTTGAAAAAACCTAGCTCCTGCCGCTCTGCAGTCGCACAAAAGTTGTCGATCAGTGTTTCCGACTCTGTCCCGTTCGAAATCCAATATTTCTCGTTGCCATGGGACACTCCGAACCGCCGTGAAACGCGACCGGGAGCGAACTCGCGCAGCGCCGCTGCAACGGGCATCGTTTCTAAACGTTCTTTGGCAGACCCACCATTGCCGATTGAAATCGTGACCTCGGGCAGTTGGAGGTCGCTAAAAAGAGTCTTCGGAACGAATTCGGGCAGGGGTGAGTGCCGCTGGTGGGGTTCCACTGCAGTCGCGTCGGTGGAACCCCAATCGGTTTCCAACCTCCGCAATAATGTTGGTACTGCTTCCATCATGATTGACCTTGGAGGATCCCACATAATCGCATCTACTTGCTCAGCAGCGATCGCGAGCGAACGCGCTAGAAAACGCCCAAAATCGTCACGCGTGTAACTATCAGTCAGAAGAGAGTGCAGATGAGTGACATAGATACCCGCACGCTCAGCAGCTTTCTCTGCAAATGAGGGCGGCAAGACTTCCTTTGAAGGCTGCGAGAAGTCGCTCCAAGGATTTGGAAACATGCTTTTGGGAATTCTGCGTGCCAGCCAATCGAACAGAGCGAACGTTCCTTGCATCTTCAAAACAGCACGATTTCCAAGCGGGAGGAATCGAGGACTCAGCGTCGGGGAGAAGAGGCGATCGTAGTTTTGGAAAGCGAGACGATCTCGACCAAAGTCGGATAAGACCACAACGGTCCAAGGACGCATCCCTTGCTTGCGGCCCGCTCGACCTTTGCGCTGGAGATAAGCAGACGCACTCTGAGGGGCTTTGTGTTGGAGCACTGCTCCGACCTCAGGGTCGTCAAAGCCAACTTCTAAAGCAGAAGTCGCGACGATAATTTCGGCAGTAGAGTCGACTCCAAGATCCTGAGAACTGGTTCTCCCGACCCGGACACGGCTCCCGAAGAGAAGAGAATGCCCGATGTCCTCCACCATTCGCCAATTTTGCCCCTCTTGCAATCGCGGACCGGCTTGAGACCGGGTCTCAGAGCGGATATTTGCTAAGGAACCATCAGGGCGTGCCGGGTTCGGTCTTCCCCATGACGTCCAACCCTCAGCATCTTGAAGATTGTGGTACAGCCTGTTCGTTACATCCAGGTTGTCAGTGAAAGCGAACACTTTGGTTCCAAACTGGTTGCTCGGTGTGGGCGCAAGGGTCCGCCTTAAAAGCATAAGCGCCTGGATACTGGTCGAAAGAAGACTTGTACCCGAGGACGGGTCACCTCTCAGAGCGAGCAGATATTCTGCATCGCGGCCCACCATCTCTTCGGGCGCGGGGATCACCTCTGCGACGTAGCCGGGAACGAGTCCCACGAGTTCTGCGAAGAACCTGGGAGCGTCCGCCAAAGTCGCCGACAGACCAACGTAGTGAGGTCGCGCCTCTGAGGCGCGCGCCCAACGGCGCAGAAGAAGCGCGACGTGAGCGCCATGCACACCTTCATACGAATGAACTTCATCGATCAATACAAAAGGCGGTTTTCGATCAGCCTGGACTTCGCAACCAAACAATTGTCGGAACCTCGAATCCGACATTCGTTGATTCATCATCTCGGTCGAAGTGAAAAGAACATCCGGGGGTTCTTTTTGCATTCGCTTTCTGGTCAATCGGATTTCGTCAGCTTCGATCGTGGTGTGACAATCAGAATTCGAGCAAACAAGTCTCTCTTCCTCCTTGTTCACGTCTTTGTCGAGCCAACCCATCCTTGCACCGCATTCCGGGCAACGAACGTAAGGGCACTCAAAAGCCGGTTGTCCCTTAACCGTGAGCTTGTTCCATTGACTATCTTCAGCTTTTACACGGTTCGAATCATTCGGAGTAGCGCCGTAAAGCGCTGCCACGATGAGTCGACGCTTGCCAGCACCGATCAAGGTCGCAGAAATCCTCTTGGCTGCTACCAAGGACTCTCTGAGTTGGTCTTTTAGAAGTTCATTTCGGGGATAGAGTGCCAAGCACTTCGTCCAAAAGATGCCTTTCGTCAACAGTGGCGCCATGGCCGCGTATGCAGGAAGGTAGAAAGCCAAAGTCTTTCCACTTCCGGTCCCAGCGCTTACAACCGTTCCCGAGGCCGCGGATTCACCCGCCATCCGCAAAATTCGGGCAGTCGCTCTTACCTGAAAAGCTGCTGCTTTCCGCTCGTGATCCGTTCCAACGGCTAAGAAGTTCTTAAGGACGTTGGCTTGCACTGTCTGCAAACTCAGTCCCGAATCGGAAATGTAAGCGAGCAAATCAGCGGCCGATACGTTCCGACGCGGGAAAAGCCGGGGCCGAATGAGAAGGCGATAGTCCGCAACTAGTCCAGGGGCAAGCCTCCAAGCGTCTTCCGGGGCATTCGAAAAGATCTGCCGGAGTCTAGTGAATAGTCTCACCGTTTCGGCCATCCGCGTCCGATAGCGGCCCGGCTTGCCGGCAATTTCCCAAAGCAAATGAGCGTCTAGGAGGGCCGAGATGAGGTCGCTGCCCGTGTCGTAAACCCTCTCGGACGGCGACAAAGATTCCAGAAAACTTTCTGCTCGTTCAACCAGTTCTTCCTCAGCAAAGAAGCTGTCTACGACGCCCCAAGCAAGAAGCGCATTCTCAGCGCGTTCGAGACTGTCGAAAAAGACCAACGCTATGTCTTCACTGTGCACTAGACCGGCTTCCTCACTTCGTTAACCATGAATATTCTGACATCCTTAAGCTGGTCATGCTCTTTTAGCCAATTCTGTACAACGGGAGTCAAATGAGCAAAGGTGGCCTGAGATGCGCGAACTGCGCGGAAGAAAGCAAACACTTCGTCCGGGAGGTCTTTGTTCTTGAGTTGGTCAATCAAAAGAAGCAACTCGGCCCGTCTAGATAAGAAGACCTCTAGATCGGCGGGTGAACCTGAGCGGCGTTGAAGGGCCTTCAGGAATTCCTCCTTCTTCGCGCGAGTTTCCGCCACTCGGGCCTGCAGAGAGGGATCAAGTTCCACTCGTTTGAGGAACGATTCTTCGACAAACCCAACGGGCGTTTCAATCCCTGACAGAATCGCTTGAACCGCAGTGCTCGCGGTTTCTGCCGCTTTCGAGACGCTGGTCTTGGCCTTCGCGTAAACGTTCTGGCGGCCTGTTTCTTCACTCTCGGCGTTTAGTTTCAACTCTTCAACGGAAGAGACTAGCGACGGTGGAAACTTAACGGGCTTAGATAGTATGCCTCGTTTCGCCAATAACTGAAGGCGGCGAAGATCCGCCTCTAGCGGCGCACGGAGTTCTGCGAGTTCCGATGCCCGCTTGCGGAATCGCTCAGCGTCGTTGTAGTCCTGCTGACGACGTTTATAGAGATCAATCTCCGCGACGACTGACTTGCATGTGTCGATAATGCTCATAGCGCGGCAATCTCCTTCACAATCGGAACAAGCAGTTCAATCTCATGTTCCAGTGCGTGGACCGCTTCGCCACGCGGATCATCGGTCAACAAGATCGACTTTGATTTGAGAGCGTTTTGAAGGCCGTCAAGGAACTCATTCAAGCGTTTTCGTAGGCCTCGAGCGACGTTCATTACTTCACGATGATTCGAGCCAAGGACTACAAGAATGACCGCCCGCGACGGGGAATCACTCAAGCGACAAATGTCATCGAACGTTGCTTTGAACGGAGAATCACGGAATTCCTCAACAGTCTTGAGTAGCTGCCCACCGTCCAATCCCACCGACAGACTCTCATTCCTAGCGAGCTCAATCAGATCTTTAAATGCCTGAACCATCTGGTCCTTATCTGGGTTGGCTCCAGCCCAAGCAACCACCTCATCCCTCCAAGCCCGAAGCACCGTCACTTCCTTTTCTACGGCTCTACTGCTGCCTTTTAGGTCGTTATATGCAGCCCGAAAGCGTTCATTCTCAACGCTGCCTCCAGCCGGAACGTTTTGGTCGAATACCAACATCTTGTGGGCTGTCTCCACTGGTCCTTTAAGGCGAGATGCGTCGACTCCGTGGACAATCGAGCCTCCTCCTTGACGTGCCCCGACGAGATTTAAAACGTGTTGAGACCAAGAAACTATCCCGCCTTTGGCGTCCGAGTTCTTACGGATCGCCAGCAGTTTGGCGGTGAAGTCGTCCCACGGGTCTTTCTCGAACACAGTAGGCTTCGGAAAAAATTTGTGCTCCTCATCTTCAGTTGGCATGAGGAAGAGTCCAGCATGAACCGTCGGACGGTCGAGACCGCGAGTTGAACGATCAAGACCTAACGCCTTCGAGCCAATCAACAAGCCTTGGATCAGAGCGGGAAGAGGGTCTTCGGATGTTCGCATATAGCGCACCATTACAAAGGCCTTGGTTGCGTCTATGAAGCTTTGAACGAGGGCTGTATACCGCGGCAAATCCTCGTCGCCGTCGGGATAATCCCAGGAACCTTTGTAAACAACGCGGTGCCTGAACATCGCCAAGAGGGCAACCGCGACTGTACCGCTCTTATCCATATCGCGCACTTCTTCATCAGTGCACAGCGCAAACATTGTGGATTTCGAATCCTGCTTATTGCCCGCGTTCCCGCCGGCGTTTGGGATGTAGATGGCATCGAAAAACTTAGAGACGTTCTCCAGAGGCATGAAGAGGTCCCAGTCCCATGTGATTGTCTCTTCCAGTGCCTCTGCCAGCAGTTTTCTAATTTGGAGTGCCTGAGGTTGAGTCAAGGGGATGTCGCTACGCCAACGCTGGAGGTTTTCCTCGAACTGCGATTCAGCAAGGGTTTTCTCCGGAGCCTCGGGAGCAATGACCGAACTCACCGCCTTAAGCGCAGTTGGTGACGACGACTTCGTTTCAAGCTGTTGACGCGGAATATCCGCGTTGACTTCCACAGGAAGTTTCAAACGTGACGGATCTAACCCGAATGCCAGGGGAATTTTGACCGACAGCCCGGCCAGATCATCCGTCGTGGCGGGACGGCCACCCCAAAACGACAGAAAGCGCACCCACCTCTCGAAGTCTTGCGGCACAACGCGAGAGCGAACCTCTTCCTGGACGCGCGCTCCCAGCCTACGCGTAGTCGAATTCAACTCTTCTGGCGGGAACTTACCTTGCTCGAATTCGATACGATGCTTTAAAACTTTTTTCAGCACGTTTTGAATCACGAAGCGCGGGTTGTAAACGAGTTGTCCAGCTTGTAGCGAGCCATCGCGACTCAATTCTTTGATAGCTGCCCGATTAAAAGGAAACAAAGAATAGCCCCGGCCCGTGATGCCAAAACTATCGACCGTCCGCTGAGTCGCTTCATCGACTCCAGATTCGAAGTTGGGAACCCAGTTATGCTGAGCCCGAGTATCCAATGTTTGCCGGTCGTAAATTTCTTCGAGGCGAAGCTGTCCGAGTCTTGCGGCATTTAAGTAAGCTCCGACGAGATTCTCGATCTTGTCGAAGATCTCATCTTCTGAAGACAGCATGTCGGGAATCACGTATTCGATGCCAGCTCTTGTCAGCACTGTCGCGGTGTCCAAGTAGCCTGACGTATAGGCAAGAACCGTCCGGATGGTACACAGCACCTGCTTGCCGTCTCTGATCCCTTCCTTGATAACAACCTGGAGGATTTGCTTCTGTATCCCCGAAAAAACTACAAAATCCTCGATCAGCAAGATGAGTTCCTTGCCTTGCTCAAGCAGTTTCTTCCGAACTGAATCGAATAGTTCTGTCACTGTGGGATCGATGCCAAGCAAGCTCTGTTTCGCCCCGTCTAAAGCGTCATTCAACACACGACAAGCAGCGACTTTCCTTTCGGGACGGCCGAGTTGCGCGATGGCCGTCTTTACGGACTGACCCAAGTCCGACGTATCTACGCCGCTGAAATCAAGGTCGTCAGAAACAAAGATGTACTGCTTATCTTCCTCATTCTCTGAGCCCTTCGAACGTGACAACTGTTCGACCAGTCTTCGTATCGGTGCATTTGCATAAGATGGTTCGCGCACGAAGTGGCGGTCTCTCAAGCCCTTATTCACGAGCAGAGTCTGGAGAACATCGGCCTTCCCATAGTCAACAACTTCACGCGCTGATTGATCCTTCGGATTGCTTAGCAGCTTGGATCTTGCGTTCGTTACATTCTCCGCTAGAGTCTGGGCCAACATTTCGCAAAGAAGTCCAGCCGATCGCTCTGGGTCGAGTTGGTCATTGGCTGCACGCAACTTTGCGCGAAACGGTTCGTATTCTGGTTCAGTGAGACGTTCTAGGAGTATGTCTAATACACCCTTGAGGCTGGTGCCTTTAGGTATGCGGATGACCACACGCGAGTCCGCACCCGGCAGGTGATTCAACATTGCAGCTATCCAACGGATGATATGAGATTTTCCTGTACCTGAACGTCCGACGAGCGGTGCTATCACTCTTCCGTCGGATAAATGTGGTTCGAGAAAAGCCTCGAGGAATTGCGTCTCGTCGCAAGGGGAGAGAGAGCCCTCTCCACCGATGCGCCGGCGCTCAAACATGACGGGTTGATGCACAGCCATGGACACGGCTTCGCTTGCCGCTTCCGCATCCGTTTTCATACAAGCGGCTACCGCTCGGTCATCCGGCCAGAGTTCTAGCAGTTCACTATTCATCGTTCACTCCCGCTGAAGACAATGTGGCTGAAGGGGCGCATCAGGCGGGCGCCGCGACCCAGTAAGTTCTTTTCCGGGGCATCTGACCTCAACTCAAATCGAATCCGCCGAGAAGCTTCGAGAGTTAGTAATGCCGCTGACAAACTGGGTGACACATCACTTGGATTGAGCACTGTCCAGGTGGTCTTTACTGAACCCTCAACCTTTTTCCTCAACGTGCCCCCGTCAAACACGGGAATCAGTTCGGAGGCTCTTTGAAAAAAAACTCCTTGCGCGAGTTCTGTACTTGAACCGCGAATCTCCTCAATGTAACCAGACAGTGCCAGTGCAGGGTTAGGCGTGATCCCTCTACCGGAGTCCACAGCCATTCCAAGAAAAACGGCCCATTCTTGGAACCCACTCCAACGGGTGTCATTCGCGAAGGCTCGGGGAGTTATTCCTTGTTGCCCCTGAAGAGTTTCCACCGAATGAAGACTCTTTGGGAAAGTGAAGGGATCTTGCATCAAAGACCATGCAAGGGCGCGGCATAGGTCCGCCGAGCCAGATGGAAGATCTTCGTCTGGTTCATCGAGAAGAAGAGTGGCGTTGTTCTTTTCGAGGAAGATGAATCGAAGAAGCTCAGTTCGAAGTTGAACTGGATTATCGATCGGCACCGATGCGACCGATGGCGCGAGCGTCAGCGCGGCCCCATCGCTGTTTTCGATGAACCCCAGTTGTTTCCATCGTGTGAGCGTCTTCTTGGCCATGTCCTGTTTGATAGCGGTGACGGGAGCCACCAAATCTATCAGTTCTGTTTCAGACATCGGTCCGAAGGTTCGTAACGTCCGAAAAATAGCGATTAGAACACTTGGAAGGCCGTCTGATGGCCGGTTAAGCAGACTCATGATTGCAACCTCGAAATGGCGCTCCCAAGCGGGAGGTAAGAGACAACATCGACGAGTCGTCGCGCTTTGTTCCGCGGATCTGGTGCAACTGCAGTGAACAGGATGATGTTCGCGGGAACCGGCAAACTCATCACACCTGCGATGAGATCAGGGTCGGAGACATCCTCACCCACGAAACTGAGGATAGGAACCGAGAAGTCGGAATGTAAGACCTGCCCGACTTCACCTGTAGCGACAAAACCACTCAAAGATCGACTATCCAGCGAGGCCCAATCTAGGTCCTTCCGCAAAGCCATGGGCAGGCTCACCACATCGACTCCTGAGGATATGCACAGTCCGATAAAGTCAGTGAGTTGACGCAATGCGGAACGCCGCTTAAGGCTCTGCGTTGGTAATGACTCCATGAGAATCCAATAACGCCCACCGTCGTCTCGACAAGAGGATAGAGAACTAGAAAAGTTCCTCGCCAGTTGCGAACAGAGTGGAGGCTGTACTAAACATTCCAGCGAAGGGCCGGTGTCATACTCGACATCGCCGCGCCTTCGAGTCACTGGACAATTCCCGTTGAAATGCTTAGGAATGAGTCCGATTCGTGGAACTGTATATGTTTCAGCAAAGACATCATTTAAAGGCCTCGCGAGTGCCAACAACTCCTTGGTCCTTGACAGTGCCTGGAGTTCACCATTGCGCAGAGAAACCCGCGCAGATGCAACAGACGCTTCCCAAACCTGGCGGTCCGAATGACCGGGATCAATCAAACTGATTGCCACCTCACTGGAGAAACGATCCATTTCAAGTCTCTGACGCTCTAGGTAGCTTTCATCCGTCTCATCAATTCTGCGTTCCAAATGAAGTGGCAGATGCGGTCTAAAGTCCAAGAGTCTGGCTCGTCGCATGAGCAAAAGAGTACGAAGATTCCAGGAGGCGTTTCTCGGCCCCGCGTAATCGATGTCGTGTGGTCTGCGGTTCAGCGAAACGATGTATGTGCCGTCAGGCCCGCTTCTCCCGTGAATTGACATCTCTTGCCAGCGCTGAAAACCCCGGTCGATACCGATTCGTGCCTGACTCGCCATATCAGAAGCAAGACGTTCATCGTCAGGTGTGGTAACTAGGAGGCTCACTGATGCTCGGCCATCCCGCCCCGAACGCCCAACTTCCTGGTAAAAACGGTCAATCGATTCAGGCAAGCAGGCGTGGACGACAGACCTCACTTCGCTCTGATCGACTCCGAGTCCAAAAGCGGACGTTGCCACGATGATGTCGGTCTCGCCTGCATTCCAATCGCGTAGAATCCGATCTCCGTTCTCGTCAGATAGATCGCCGCCTCTAACAAGCGAAACACGTTCAAACCCGAGTTTGCAAATCTGGTCATACCAACGCGCTGCATCATCTCGCTTCGTCGTATACAAGACAAGAGGCCGGGGGAGTTCCTTTAGAGCCTCCTCGATGCGTGACTGGCGCTCCTGCTCGTTTGCCGCATTTCGGATCAAGAAACCAATTTCCGAACGAAGACTCGCATCTCCGACGACATGGAACTCACCGACACCAAATAGAGATGAAAGCGTTTCATAGCAGTCTGCCGTCATAGTCGCCGTGAGCAGCAACGTGCGAAGTTTACGAGTTTCAGGGCATGCATTTTGTAGAAGATCGCGTAAGCCAGCCAACATCTGAAACTCTGGGCGAAACGACTCTCCCCACTGAGAAATCATGTGCGCCTCATCCACTGCGAAATAATTTAGCAAACCTTGCGATGCCGCCTTGAAGAGCGGTTGTCGCAGGGATGTCATCAAGGATTCAGGCGAAGCGAAGAGAACGCGCACCTGGCCTTCTTCAATTCGCTGTCTCGTCGTTCGCCTATCTTCATCGGACATCCCGCTGTGGTAGGCAAACGTGCCAATAGCACTGGAAAGTTCAGTGCTCAACTCTTGGAATCTCAGATCTTGATCCCTTGCAAGGGCGACAGTGGGGACGACCACAACGCTCAAGCCGATCTGAAACGCGCTGGAGAACACCGGGCTTTGGAATACGAGCGACTTGCCTGACCCCGTCGGCAGAACTATGAGGGCGGTTGAGCCTCGCGGCATTAGGAACGCGGTTTGGACTGCCGTCCGCTGACTGGCTGAAAGATAAGTGGACGTATGCAACTTGGACTCGATGAAAGGGTCTGCCTGCGTCCTCCGGTCTGGTCGTCGCGGCAGACGCCGTATTGCGTCCGCAACCACTTCTGAAGCTCCCGTATCGAGCCACGACGGCGTCCACGGGTGAACTCGTATAAACAAGGCCTCAACGCCAGCGGCAGTTACCTCGAACCCGGAGGCTTGCCAGGCATCATTCGTTGGCCAACCCTTTTTTAAAGGCACTCGCAACTGCTCGCCCTGCAGCAAATTGCAAGAAAGCAGAGCCTGCTTAACCAGAACAATCAGGTCCGACTTTTTTCCGGGCTCATCATTCGTCTCGATAGACCCGAGCACGTTACAAACTCGCCGTAGCAATGGGTCGGCCTGGACAGCCTCGATAGCACGGGCGTCCTCAAAGAACAGCAGTCTCTGGATGAGGTCAAACCGCTGCATCTTGCCCTCCTACTAGGGAGGTTTCAGCTAGGGGCGCAGACGCAAGGACGACAACGCCGACCGAGTCGACTCGAACCGAAGGCGCTTTGACCGCAGCCATGATGGCTAGATCAAACTCTTCTTCAACTGCGAACGCCTGAAGTTCCGCGTTTCTCAAAGCGCCGGACAGTCGCCGCAGTCGACTGTCGAATATCTGGGTTCTCTCGGTCAGCGCTGCTTCGAAACGCGCAATAGCACCAGAGCAAGTCTCCGTAAACGCTGGAGAAAGGCGAAGCAGTCGCTCCGCTTCTACGCGGGCACCTTCACATCTATTGTTCCAGTCTCCAAAGTTCAAGCGAAGTTGAGCGATCCGCCAGCGATCCGAGTTAAGATTTCGGTCGAACGAGCCATCAGTTCGAACCTGCTTGTTGTATCCCAGGCGAAGCGCCTTAAGCGAATTCAGATCTGATACAGGTTCGAGGTCTGAGTTAAGCCAGACCGTTCGATATTGAACCGGAAATACAGCGTCTGCGCGACGTTGAAACACCGCAGCATTCCCCAGACCGCTCAGTCCATGTCCAGGGTCGGCCTGTAAAGGACGCGCTTCAACGAAAAAATCAAACCGGAAGAAGTAGTCGGCAACACCTTCGTACCCCGGGAGATACCTCCAGTAAGCGAACGCGGTGCCACGGTCATCCTTGCGGACAAACCGTTCCAAGGCAGTAAGCATCTGATTTCCAACTCTGAGAAGTGCCACCCGCTTTTGCCCGGCAACAGCACGATCAAAGGTTGCAGGAAGGAGCGGTAGTTCATGACGCCGACGGTAGGTACTCGAGTCGGTGTCTAAGCTTTCTTGAAAAGTACGGTACGCGTCGAAAAGCGGAACTAGTGTCTGATCAGCGACATAAACGTAGCGCCCAATACTAGGCCCCAACTGTTGGTAGCTGAATTGAAGCCGTCTGACTATCCAAGCATCGAGGCTTGCTTGCCCGTCAGTCTCAACAGCCTCGTCGATGTCCAGCAACCGAGCGTAAAAGGCATGTTCCTCCTCGGAATCGACCTCAACGGAGTCCATTTCTTCCTGTGCTTCAATCTTCCGAATCTCGGAATCCACGCCTCCGTCCGAATCGAGAAGCCGCTCAAGTTCTAAGCTAAATGCAGTTCGCCCCTCGTTAAGTAAATCTCCTTCAATTCGGCCTCGTGAGATTGCAAGCAAGTATTGCAGCGCTGAAACCGAACGAGAGAATACGCCAACACCAGAAAGCAAACAATCGAGCCATTCAAGCTCATAAGGAAAATTCCCAGAAAAGACTACATTTCTCAGCTTTCCGATAGCCTCGATTCGATCGAGCCTTCCGATCCGTTGCTCGATTCTCAAGGCGTCAAGAGGAAGGTCAAAATGAACGATCGTTGCGCCCGAACGCTGCAGATTGAGGCCCGCTTCTGCGCTGCGGTCGCACACTAAGATACTTCGTTGCTTTGCTGAATGGAATTCGGCAATATCAGCATTCTTGCCCGAGAACCTGCATACCGACAAGTCTGACAATGAAGAGCGCAATCTCAAAGCCAAGAGGTCTGCAACTTCGGAGTCGCTCGCAAACAAAACGATGCGGCGAATCTCGGACCTGCGAACAAGCCAATCCGATAAAGCATGCTGTCGTTCGTCATCCTCCGAGACGGATAAAATCAATTCCCTCCGGGCTTCCATCAGTTCGACTTCGTTTGGAAACAGTTGGGCCTGGCTCAGCAGGTTTACTTGCGATGCTTCTTCGTTCTCAGGTAGGCCGTTTCCGAGCAACGCTAAGCGCTGTTCGAGGAGTCGGACCAATACACGCGGATGTTCAAATGCGCCAACCACGAACACTGCAAACAAAGCTTTAACTGATTCCTGCTCCAACGCATTCTCTAGAAGACTTTGTCTCCAGACATCGAGGAAAGAAGCACTTTCGACCCTCGCCAAATCCTCATAGGTGATTCGTTCTGCCCCGGATCGAGATAACAGGTGTTCCGATATGCGAGAATCAACGCGCCTGGTCCTCAACAATCTCCGATGAAGCTTATAAGTTTCTCGTATATGTGTCCGTAAACCATTTATCGCGTCGATGCGATCCGTGTCACTTTCATCATTCCAAAGCAGCGACTCCACCCGAGTGCTCAATTCTTCCAAGCGTTCATCGTCAGGGAATAGAGGTCTCAAACGCCCGATTGCTTCATTGACGAAGCTGCCACTGGCACGCTCCGTGAGATCGACCAATGCCTCCGCGACGGTCTGACGCTCTGCGACCCGCAGTCTGAAACCGTCCAAATCATCTAACGGATACCCCGACGGGTCGAGGAGATTCAGCATCGCAAGAAACTGAAGTTCTTGGTAAAGAACAGGGGTTCCAGAAAGCAGAAGCAACCGAGAACTTGATCCTGCTTGTCGCTGGGCATTTGCAAGCGAACGACGGGCTTCGGAATCCTCACTGAAAGCCCATGTCGCCAAAAGGTGAGCTTCGTCAATCACTATCAATGTGCGCGCTGGATCTAGGTCTTGTTCAGACCACTTCGACATCGCCACCACCCGCAGGCGAGAGTCCAACGGAGAAATTCCAAACTTCGTCGAGAGTTCGAGTTTCCATTGCGCCGTCAAATGATCCGGCACAACAACCAGAACGGACGAATCAGATGGTTGGTCTAACAGATGCTGCTTTATCAGAATTCCAGCCTCAATGGTTTTCCCGAGACCGACTTCGTCTGCAAGAAGGTAGCGCTGTATAGGATCAGCGAGAACCTTTCGGACCACGGATACTTGATGTTCTAGCAACTCGATACCTGAAGAGGCCAACGCGGTCATACCGCCAAAAGCTGCTCTTTGCTTCGCAAATTGCCTCACGATCCTCGAACGACCTTCGAAAAAGAAGGGTGTGTCAGTGATCTTGGCAGCGAGATATTCCGTAGGGTCTTCTATCGCCCGATTCCAACGCACGAACAAGCGAGAGATTGGAACCTGTTCCATCTCACCGTTAGGAAAGTAAACGACGTAGTGTTCTTCTGCTTTCTGGGCAGCCTCTGCACTCAGAAGGTTACCCGCCCGACCGGCCTTCCACACTCCAGTGATCGGATCGAAGGCGAACACGCGCGTTTGGGAACTCAACTCCACGCCCTCAATCGTTCGAACGGGTACGTGTTTTTGACTAAGTCGCGGGCCGGCCGGAGAATCGAAAAACTCGACCTCTGCCTGTCCGTTTCGGATGTCTTTCAACTTCCCGATACCATCGGCGCTCTGACGAATCGTCACAAACGTTTCCTTGGCGCCCATTGCGTGGAAGCAGTCCTTTCATGTCATTTCAAAGTGCACCAAGTTTACGACAAAGGGCCCTGCTCAAGTTCATATCCAAAACGCCGCATAACCGTATGTGATTGAAGGGATGAGGTTTCCTCCCTCTCTTCAGCCCTTCGGTCCTTCGATCCCACCTCAGCGGGCCTTTCCCGCCCGCAACGCCCACCCTGTAAACGTCCGCTTCGCGATTAAGAACGGTTCATAGACCGTGCGCTAAGGGGCTCTGCCCCGATCGCGCGGCGACAAGGGGCATCCCCAATCTTCCGCGCTTCGCTTGTGCAGACCAGCCTGCGGCCGCCTCCGCTTCGCTCCGGTGGGGAGACCCCTCCCCTTGCGCCTTGCTACCCCCGCCTTCGCCAGGTGGCGTTCGGCATGTACATGCCGCGTTTCAACGCGGACGTGCAAAGGCCAACACCCAAGGAGGAAGCACCCATGAACACCCCCGCAAGCACCGTCACCCCGATCAGCGAAACCCCCAAACAGTCGCAGGAACGGCAGACAGCCAAAGACATCATCGCCGCCAACGTCAAGAGCCTTATCGAGCAGCTTGAGGCTGGACACTCCGACGCGCTCACCGCCTACCTCGACGCGATGAGCCGATTCCATAACTACAGCTTCGGAAACATTCTGGAGATTGCACGGCAGAGGCCGACCGCAACCCGCGTTGCTGGCCTCTACGCATGGAACCAGCTAGGACGGAAGGTGAAGAAGGGCGAGAAGGGCATCCGGATTCTCGCCCCCATCGTCGGCATCAAGCGCAAGAAGGACGAGGAAGCGAACAAGGACATCACCAAGCAGAATACCCGCGTCTTGGTTGGCTTTCGCAACGCTTACGTCTTCGACGTGGAGCAGACCGAAGGCGCGGAGCTTCCCACGTTGCGGGAGATGACCGGCACGGTAGGTGAGAACCGCGACCGTCTCGTTTCGTTCATTGAAGCCCAGGGCATCGAGCTTTCCTTTACCGAGAAGATCGCCCCCGCGCTAGGCATGAGCTACGGCGGAAAGATTGCCATTCTCCCCGGACAGTCCGAGGCCGAGGAGTTCAGCACCCTAGTCCATGAACTCGCGCACGAGATGTTGCACAAGGCAGAGCGGCGCACGACTACTACCAAGGTAGTTCGAGAGACGGAGGCCGAGGCGATCGCCTTTGTCATCGGCAAAGCTGTAGGACTCGAAACCGGAACGGCTAGTGCGGACTACATCAATCTCTATCATGGCAACGCCTCACTCTTGATCGAGAGCTTGGAAGTCATCCAGCAGACCTCCGGTGTCATCCTTGCCGCCTTGCAGCCACCCACCGCAGCAGAGGCAGAGATGCCCGATGCAGAACTCGCGAAGGTGGCCTAATGCAGACCATTCTCCGCATCCTCGAACAGGCCGGAGGTTGGCACCACGGCCTTTGTCTCAAGATCGAGAACCCGCCTTATCTGGCGATAGTGATTGAGGCAACAGACGAGTCAGGGCCATGCGGTCTACCCGCTATCTCCGTCGCGTACTACGCCGAACGGAACGGCGACTTGATGAGGCGACCAGAGATGGTTTTTGAGTTGGGGCGTGCAAACGACAGCACGCACTTTCTTGATCCTTTCTATTGGCGCAATGACTTCGTTGGGACAGACCAACATTCCCGCTTCATCGCTGACGGGACTTACGTCGTCAGCGCGGAAGCTCACCAAAGACACCTGCGTTTTGCGGCGGAATGGGAGGACGTTCTCAGAACCCAAGACCTTTTCAATGCCTTCGTAAGCCGTCACGACAGCAGATAGCCATCGCCTAAAGGGGCGGATATGTCTGCTGTCCGGTCCAAAACCACCACCGCAAGTTCAACCGATCAAGGAGAACCGCCATGCAGGACAGCAGCGCATTTCAATTTCTCGCAATCGATACCATCCACGAGTCCACCACCAACCCCCGCCGAACCTTCGATGAAGCCAAGCTGTACGAACTCGCCGAGTCCATCAAGCACAACGGCTTGATTCAGCCCATTACCGTGCGACCGAATAACCAAGGCTTCGAGATTGTCGCAGGAGCCAGACGTTACCGCGCCGCCCAGCTTGCCGAGTTGTTTTCCGTTCCCGCCCGTATCGTCGAAATCGACGATGCGAAGGCGCTTGAATGGCAGCTAGTCGAGAACAGCCAGCGGGTAGATGTTCACCCTTACGAGGAGGCGCAGGGTTTCCAACGCTTGCTCGACGTTCCCGGCTATGACGTTGCCGCATTAGTCGAGAAGTCGGGCAAGAGCGCAAGCCATGTCTACACCCGGCTGTCTCTTCTCCAACTCATCCCAATTGTGGCCGAGGCATTCACGCAAGAGCGCATCAGTGCCAGCCACGCCAACCTTATCGCCCGTCTCCCGCAGGAGAGCCAGGCCGAAGCCTTCGAGCAGTGCTGGCGCAAGGACTGGCAGGACAAAGAGCCGCACTTGCTACCCGCCAAACACGTTGCCGCGTGGATTCAGGCCAACCTCTATCTGTCTCTAGCGGATGCACCGTTCGACCGCGAAGACCCCACCCTCAACCCCGCCGCCGGAGCTTGCGTCACTTGCCCGCGCCGCAGCGGACACAATACGTCTCTCTTCTGCGACGTGCAGGGTGACCAGTGCCTCGACTCCGCTTGCTACCACGGCAAGGTTGAGGCATTCCTTGACCGGGAGATTGCCGCTCATCCCGGGCTCGTTCAGATCGAGAACGGCTGGCGCAATCCCAAGGAACAGCGACCGGGAGCCGTCCAGCGCGGCCATGTTCGGGAGCTTGAAACCGTGATCGACAACCCGGACGCGGAACCAGTGATGCCGTGCGAAGCTGCCAAACCTGCCATCGTCGTGTACGGCAAGCAGCTTGGCCGAAAATTGACCGTCTGCACCGACAAGCATTGCACGGTGCATGACCCACAGGCAGCAGCCGAAGCAGCAGCCCATCCCGCCCCGACAATGGCACCCGCGCACGAGGCCGAGACGGAAGAGCAAGCTGCGCAACGCGAAGCCGAGCACCAGCAGCGTATGACGGAGTACAAGGCCGAACAGGAACGCAAAGAGGAGGAGCGCAAAGCCGAGTTCGACCGCCAGCAGAAGGAGTATGAGGCCGAGCAAACACGCCGCGACAAACAGCGCAAGGCAAGGGTTGCCACCTTCGAGCGCATCATCGAAGAGGCTCCCGCGTCATTCAGCCCCGCACAGTTGCGCGTCTTCCTTCGCTTGCTCATCCATTTGGACTGTAGCTTCCTTGAGGAGGTGGCGACTCACTACGCTAACGGCGACGAGAACACACAACAGTCGGACGATGAAATCGTGTTGGCCGCACTGGACGGCACCGCAGACGAGAAACTCACCGGCCTCGCCTTGCGCCTCGTCCTCTCTGACCACGTTGGCATTCCTCACGCAAGCCAACCGGACTTGCTCGCCGAGGCCGAGCAGGTATTCGCACCGAAGAAGCCGAAGGTCGTCAAAGCCAAGACCGATGGTTCCAACAAGCCGAAGCCGACAGCCGCAAAAGCGACACCAAAGAAAGAGACGACAAGAAAGAAAGCAGCCTAGATGCCTTCATTGTGGCCCCGGATTCGTCCGGGGCCGCTTGCGTCCGACCGACCGCGAAATCGCGCCGGGAGACACCCCTTCGGTTTCTCCCGGAGCCCTCATCCCGCTCTGCTACCGGCCCCCGCTCGCCGGATGCGCGGCAGGAGTCAAGTTCCTCCTCCTGCACCTTTCCCCGTTGAACCCCATGCATTTGACGTGAACAGCGTCTATCAGGACCAATGTCGATGAGACGAAGCATCGCCGATCCTCAGTCCCGGGAAGCATGACCTTCCACGCTTCCCTGAGCAACCCGGCTAGTCCATCCATTCGGCGGGAATCAATGCTTGTCCATTGCGCCACTCTTCGACCTCATGCACACGCGGGATGCCGCCCCAAACGGTCTTGGGTGCGTGATCGAGGACGATAACTTGGAACTTGCCCGACGCGGATCTTACTGCCTCAGATATGGCGGTGAAAACCTTACGGACAGCTTCCTCGTCTTCATCGCGCCATTCCGGCTCCGAAGCGGGCTCGGTATTTTTTCTGTCAACAAGGCGCTGGGGGAAATAAACCTGACTGGGCTGGTCGTACACGATGAAGTTGGGTACGGGGCAAGAAGTGAGATTCAGAAAGTATTGGTGCAGCCCGAGCGTGAGGGCGACGTGGTATGACAGCCAATTTGATCCGCTGCCAATCTCCCAGAGGAAGTCTTCGCGGCCCACGCGCCTAACTTTAAGCGTCAGCTCCGTTTCGGAAAGGCTGACGGGATCGTTGGGAGTTTCCGCATCCAGTAGGGGCATGAGGCGACCGGTGAATAGGTTGACTGAGTCAAGAGCACGCCGCATTCGCTGACCGATTTCCGCTTCGGAGATCACACGCTCGAGCACCTGAACGCGCTCGCGCAGAGAAGCGACCTCAGCGGAAAGTTCGCCATCCTGACCGATACTATCGAAGACGCTCAGGTCTGCTTCCAAATGTCCGAGAAAGCGCGATGCTCGCATCTGTGCATACTGGCGGTCGCGCGCCGCCTGAGATTGCTTGGTGAGCGCCGCCTGACGGATGCGGATACCCTTCAGCCGCTCGACTTGTTCTGAGATGGCAGTACTGACTCGCTCGATTTCGCGGTCAAAGCTGGGAGGGAGCGCGTTGGCAGATGCGGCCTCCTCCAACGTCAAGAGGCTGGTAAGCAACTCTCCAAGCTTCGCGGGAGGCGCGACAAGATGGGTGCTGCACAGCGGGCAATCCTGGTCTGTCTGCTGGTCACTCAGCCAACGACTGAGATGAAGCCGATCTCGTTGCAACACGATTGATCCCTGATAGGATGTCGAGCTCTGGCGGAGCTGTTCCATTTCCGCGCTGCGTCGTCGGAGCCGAGAAAGCTCTTGGGCGACTGTTTGCTCTTCGGCACTCAATCTGTTCAATTCGGTAACGCCCTCGCTCACGGCAGCCGCAGTGACCAGGGGATCGGCCGTGGTGGAGGAAGCAAGGGCACGCAATTGGTCCATAGCAAACGACTGACTTGCGGGTGCGGGCGTACCAGTGGCAATGAGGCCCAGATCCTTCGCCTCGGAGATACGCGCGTCAATCGTGGCGCGCCAGCGCTCCGAAAGGTTTTGGATGTTTCGTAGATCAGCTTCCTTCTTCCGCAGTTCTCGCTGCAGCCGTTGCAACTCATGCCGCTGGGCTAGCGTTTCACCACTGACGGCTCCGAGAACGTAGGGAAAAATGCTTTGTAACTTTGCGCGATTCTTTACGCTGTCCGCTTTGTAGAACAGGACATTAGGGTTGGCAACAATGTTCTGAGGCTGGAAATTGAAGGCGGCTAGATCCCGAAAACTGGGCCGGCCGAGTCCGTCACTGCCGGCATCATTCGCGGTGAAACTCAGGGTCGTCAGCATCGACAGGTTGTCGAGTCGCTGCTTCACAGAGTCTCGCGTGGCGTTCTTGGTGACGATGTTTGGGACGACGACCTGCGCGGATTCCTGCAGGTACATGTCGTCGGTCGCTTGCTGGTGTTCGGGCTCTCGGCGCGCAAACAGTTTTTCTCCCTCGGCGGTACTGATGACCACGCCGAACCAACTCGTCTTCTCACGGATGACGCCCGTAGGGATCGTGCATCGGCCAGACCCGAGGCAGTAATCGATGATGGGTATGATGGCCGACTTGCCGGTTCGCGAGAGGCCCGAAATGACATTGATCTGCCCGCGCTCGAAGACCACTGTGCGAATCATGTGCTTCGGGTTCTTAGGCCACAGGATAATCTTGCTGATCTGGAAGTCCACTAGAAGGTCACCTGCATTTGTAAGCCGATCTCATACATCGTGAGGCTGGAAAACCATGCGCCTAGTTTTTCGGCATTGCCAAGCATAGGGCGAATCTGGAGTGGGACCCCGCTAACCAGAGGTGTTTCCGATAACGATAGAAGCGTCCCCTTGGCCGTGTCGAGGGCGAGGATGTTGGAGGAAAAAGCGAGGCGTAGCGACTCCCAGGAAAGCTCCCTCATTGCAGTTGCGCGACCGCCCACGGCGAGCAGCAGATCAGTTTTTGACTCCTCCGCGCTGCGGAACTTTTCAGTCAGCTTGCGAAGCCCGGAAGCGGTACGCGTCGTAGTGACCAACGACGCCGTTTCCTCGTGATAGAGAATTGGCAAAACCAAAAACGCTAGCGGCAAAGGCATGAAGTCGCTGGTCAGATGGGTCTTCTGGTAGCTGGACGCGGCACGCCAGATCAATATCGAACCCAAGGCTGGGTTCTGGATGGCGCGAACCTCTCTATTTAGAATCGCCATGGTCCGCTCCGGGGCTGAGAAGTTTCTTGTATTCAGGGTGCCAACCAACAGTCTGGTCTTCAGCAAGTGCGTGAAAGCTACCCGGGGTGAAGAAGGGTGGTGGCTCCAACCCCTGAAGCTTTTGCTGATGGAGGCCACAGTCGGCGAGAAGGAGCTTTCCACGGTTTACGGAGGAATGGTCTTTGTGGGTGATGTTGTGAAGCGACCGCTTGTTCTTCCATGCGGAGATGAGTGCTTCTTCGTAATCATCGAAACTCTTTTCGTGAACAAGTCCTTGTTTGCTCCATGCGGAGCGCTCCGCAGCAGAGCGTAAAAACTGGTTGATGGCCTCGAACACGTCCTCGTCAGAGCCCTCGATTAATTGAAGCTGCCGCACATAGGTGCGCAGCTGTTCTGCTGCCAAGGTGTCTTCGGAGAGCTCAACCTTTCCGGCGATGGCGGCCAATATGTGCTGGAAGTCGATCCTCGGCAGAAACGATCGCATTTCATCGTTGAACTCGTCCACGTTCAAAGACGCAGGCTTTCCCGCGAGGATAAGCCCGTCCATCTTCTCCTTGATCCATCCATGCGCGTGCTGAATTACGGCGTCGACGCTTTCCGGCCGAACCCACTTGCTGTCCACTTTGGGCCGAAGGTCACGCAGCGGGTCTTTGGCGGCCACCGAAAGATTGAACCGCTGGATGATGCCGACAGCAATGTCGGTTGGAGTTTCGAGGATGTGGTTGACGTAAGGTGCCAGCCCCTCAGCGAGCTTTTCCTTTTTTAGATACTCCGGAGCAGCGCCCCAGAGCAGGTCGCGTGCTTGACCAAGAGCGGCTTTAGCGGCTTCTTCGGTCTGCGCATCGTGGAAGAACTGCACGAGCTTTCCGGTGCGGCGCTTGGCAAGGTAGATTTCAAACTTTGTGGTCGCAAGGCTGATTTGACCGGAGTTGACTGCTGTCTTCCAGTTGCTGAAAGTCTTCCAGAGGTCGATCGCCTTATCGCTGACGGGGTTAGTCTCCAGAGCAGATTTCGTTTGAGAAGCGAGCGCACCCCCAGCCTCGGAGACAGCGCCCACGTCTTCGAAGACTTCCAGGCTGAGAGCCGTTCCTTCGGCTGCATCAAGCGCGAGGCTCAGTAGCCGGATCGGTTGCAAGGAGTAGCCGAAAAGCTGCCCAGGAACCTGGGCGCTCTTGCGAGCGAGTACATCCTTCGGCTTTCTTCCTCGGGTAGTCATAAGGCGAACAGATGACCGGAAAAGTTGATTTGCTTGCGCATATCATTTTTTCACAGGACTTCAATGGTTATCCCAGGGATCGTCTGTTTCTTTTTCCGAGGTTTGTGTTAGCGATCTTGAGTTGAATTCTGGGACTTATGACCTTCTTGTACAAAGAGGGGCTGAAAGATATAGGCTCGCTGACCGCTTCGCCATGCACAGCAAGAAGTATAACGATCCTCATATGTCGGGCTTGTCGGAAGCAGTTTACAAGGGCAACTGCCCAGATTCGGCAGCTTGTGCAGCTTGACGCATCAGTTCAGGCCCGTTGTTTCGAACGTTGTTCACCTTCGGATTCGCCTCATACATCTCCATCGCCTCTGACTCAAACGGCCGCAGCAGATCGAGCGGTAGCTGCTCAGTTTCCTCTCGATCAAGCCAGCGGTCGTAGTCCCGCGAATGCAGAATGACGGGCATTCGAGGATGGATTCGTGACATGAGTTCGTTTGCCTCCGTCGTCACGATGGCATACGACTGGAGCCAGTGGCCTTCTCCATCCTTCCATGCATCCCAAATCCCGGCGAAGGAGAATAGATTCCCGCTCGACAACTCAAAGGCATAAGGCTGCTTGGGAGGCTTGCCCTCTTTAGGCCATTCATAAAACGCGTTTACGGGAATCAGGCAGCGTCGCTTCTTCATTGGTTCGCGCCAAGTGCGAGAGGTAGCGATTGTCTCCGCGCGTGCGTTGATGGTCGATAGCCCCTTGATCTCTTTTAAGTCCTTCGTGAAGAACGGCACGAGGCCCCACCGCGCCAGGATGAGTTCACGCTCTCCGGTTTCTTTACTCTGACGAATGATGGGTTGATGAGTTGTGGGCGCTACGTTGTAGTCTGCCGCAGGCATTGGTAGATCTTCCGGAATAGGACGAGCATGGAAATGCTCTGCAATCTTTTGTTTATCGCTTCGTCTTACATATCGTCCGCACATGCTTAAACCTCACCACAAAGCGCGCACATTTGCACATGAGTTGCAAACGCATCCAATTCGGGGATACCAGCGAACGCAGAATTCCGCAGGTCTCCAAAATCCTTGGCTCCAGGCGAATGAGTAGTCCTGCGGGCGAGTCGCGGCGAAATGTTCCAAAAGGGTGGTGCCAGCCTGGCACGGGAAGAAGACCTGCACGATTGGGTCTTCCCATGAGATCGCTTTGTGAGCCATCAACACCTCCTTGGCCGCCGATGAGCGCCTCAGGTACATTCTGGCATATTCGCCTATTCTTCGCCTATACTCTCCAGATGAAAGTTGCCGGAAACGATCGTCGAACTGATTGGCCGAAGCTCGGCCCCTCCATCATCATTGCGACTGCTTTGATTGTGGCGATCCGGACCGCTAAATGGGCGGCGAAAGCCTCTGGCGACAGCCAGTTCTCGGATGTTGATGTGGAACTCGATAAAGAGGTGAGCTTCGCGGCTCGCATCAGCATTCGTGTAATGCACGAACTGTTGCGGAAGCACGAAAGCCTCTTTCCGCAGCGAAATGTCCCAATCTACGAGGCGGGGTCGGATGAGGATAATCCCCCCTAAGTGGCACTCGGGTAAGTCCCTTCAGGCGGTTTTCTGGCGGGTTCACGCCTTGTCCTGATGAAGAAGATGCTGTGGACGCAGCATCAAACCATTACGTGACGACCGAGTTCGACCAACCGAGACACATAGGGACTTTTGATGAACTCGCCGCCTGATAGTCCGACCGAGAAAGTGCAGTGGGAGAGTGTTCACATTTGCCCCCGCTGTGGACACGCCCTAAACCTCGAGGAAATTGATATGAGGACGATTACGACAGGAATCGTGGAATGTCCAAAATGCCACTGGGAGGGCCCGATAGAAATTCGAGTCGCTGATCTGAACGGGGATCGTAAAGCGCCAGACTAAGGCAGCGTTTCAAAGAGATCCCGTGTTCGAACCGAAAGTGCTTGGGCCAGCTTGACGATGTTTTCCAAGGCTATGTTCCGCTCTCCGCGCTCCACACCGCCAACATAGTTGCGGTGGAGCCCGGCCCTCTCCGCAAGTTGCTCCTGCGAATAGCCGCGATCCTCTCGCAAGGATCGCACCGCTGTTCCGAAGACTGCCTTGACGGGAGCTTTAGCCACTCCCCAATGCTTGGCGTTTGACCACTATGAGTCTACACACGATGAGTGTGATATGCTCCGAATCGTTGGGCCTTAGTCGCATGAAGTGAAGATTTTTCAAAATCAGATCATCTACCATTCCTGCTCTGCGTTATCGTGGTGCAGTACATACTGAAAACCTTGATCCAGTGCTCAGAACTCGCCGGTAAAGTCATCCGTGATTGCACCATCTACGACGATGGGAGCGACGGCCCGGAAGTGGTCATTGAATTCACGGACGACACTACATTTACGGTTTGCCTCAAGACCTCAGTATCGGTCGAGGCAAAATCGATCCGGGACGAAGGCGGACAGCCTCAGATTCTGAAGACGTACACCAACCCCGCACCTGCACGGCGGACGACGTAGGTCGTGAAAGTCATCGTTATACGGGAGAGCCGTATACGCGTAACGCGGTGAAGCTTTCGCCTCAAAACGAGTTCTAGGCCATTCGTCTGACTGCCGTTAGAGATACGGATTGCACATCCTTCTTCGGTGGCGAGAGTTTACGCATGTAGGTTCGCACGAATTCGCTGACCAGCTTCGATTCGTTGTCTGCTCGCGAAACAAGATACGTCTTCAATTTGAGTGCCGGTTCCTCAAGTGGACGGACAGTCACTCCATTTCTCGCAAGGAGAAGTGCCCCTGTCTTGACAACAAAGGCAATACACTGTCCTGCCTCAACGAGGGGGAACGCCTCCTCGGGTGCTGTGATGTGTCTAATTTTTTTGGGAGCGATCTTTCTGTCTTGCGCCAAATGCAGCACGTGGTCGTACAGCGGAGGATGCAATCTGCGCTCAAACAGTATCCAGCAGTAATTCGAAAGCGCTTCCAGCGTGACGCTCGGACCTGCTGCAAGTTTGTCCCTCCTGGACATTGCTATATAAAAAGGCAATTCCGCGATCTGAACTGTGGTCAGCAGCGGAGATTCTGGAGGTTCTGTGGCGATAGCCACGTCGAGCGCGCCGGCAAGAATCTCATCAACAAGGTCACAAGAATAGTGACTGATGATCTCAATCCGTAGACGGGTATATAGCGGCAGTTGAATGGAATCGAGCGTAGAGATCAGGAACGGATCAGTGTAGGGAGATCGCCCAATATGAAGAGCAGTGTCTGCCTCTCGCACGGCCTCTTTAGCGGCCTGGAAAGCTCTCTCGGCATACATAATGGAAAGTTTCGCCTGCTCCAGATATGCACGACCCGCATCGTTGAGAACCACGGACTTTCGGTCTCGATCAAAGAGGCGGACACCGACGGTGTCTTCCAACTCCTGTATGTTCTTGGTCAGCTGAGGCTGGCTGATTCTTAGCCGCCTTGCCGCTTTCGTAAAGTGAAGAGTCTCGGCCAGAGCCATGGCGGAGTCCATAAACTTCGTTTCGTTTTCTGTCATGACTCACCCGCCTTGTCGCTCTACATGGAGCGGACAAACCGCGGCTGAAACATTGAGGGCCCAAGGCTGCCTCATGCCAGACGGGGTCGTCCGCAAGGTGCCGTATTTGCTTGGACGCCGCGTGATGCCCATTTGGATACTTGCGTTGTTCACCCCTCTGATTCCTCCTGTGAATAACCGGTCCCTAATTGTGAATTGGACAGAAATAACGCGGTCAGGCAATCGTGAAGGTAATCGGCGCGAGTGAACGAGAGCCCTGCCGAGTTGCGAGGTCAACAATGCTATCCGCTGCACAGGCAAGATCCGCTTCCCCCACATCCCGTTCTGTCTTCGAGCCTCTCCTCGACTTACATGAAGCCGCCCTCGTCTTGGGAATGCACTGGAAGACCCTCGAGATCAAAGCGAGGCAACGGCAAGTTCCAGCGGTGAAAGTTGGAAAACGCTGGCGTTTCCGGCTAAGTTCGCTCAACAACTGGCTGGACGAAGGAATAAAATCAAATACAACCGATCGGGCCGCTGTGACTGGACAGGAGCAACATCCTTGAAGTTCACACGGCAACGTTTTCAACGCGGCACCCTGCGCAAAGTCGCGCGGGCCAACAATCAATGGGCTTGGGAATACCGCTACCAGGACCCCATAACCATGAAGAGAAAGTCTATTTTTCTAGGGCTTGACAAGTTTCCAACGCAGACCTCTGCGGAGCGTCATCTGGAAGCTTTCGTGCTGAAACTAAACGCAGAAAACCCGACTCTGGCCGTGTTGGAGCCGACCTTCGACGCGATTCTTGACCGGTTTATCGAGGACGAACGCATGATGGAAATCAAGCAAAGTCGCCCCGGGGAGCACCTCAAGGACGGCCAACTGAGCTACTCGACGGTTATCTCCTACCTTAGCGTCATCAAGCGAGTTCGCGCGAAGTGGGGAACCACCCGCATCACGCGAATGAAGCCGATGCTGATTCAAGCTTGGCTTAGAGAATTGGAAGCCGCTCCTAAGACCAAAGGCCACATCAAGGCAGTCATGTATCGCCTGTACGAAAAGGCCATGCTGTGGGAGATGGTCGAGTGGCAGCGGAATCCGATGGAGTTCGTCGAAATCAAAGGCGTGAGCAAGCGGCAAAAGAGGCCGATCATTCTTACCGTCGAGCAGTATTACCAGATCCTCGCATTGCTGCCAGAGCCCTACCAGACCATGGTGGTTGTCGCCCAATGCACCGGCCTTCGTGCCGAAGAGGTTTTGGCGCTCGAATGGGAAGATATCGACTTCGAGAACCTCAGTATGAAGGTCGTCCGGGCGGTCGTTCATGGCCGCATCAAGACGGTGAAGACCGATTATTCCGAGGACGAACTGCCGCTTGATCCCGGCTTCGCCGAAGTCCTACTCACATGGAAGCTCAGGTTAGGGGCCGAACGCGAAGCGCAAAACGGGATTTCAACCCCATTTGTGGGGTTGGACCTAGTGTTTCCGAGCACCGCTACCGGCAGGCACTTCCACGCGGCTCCAGCACAGCAGGACTACATCCGTCCCGCTGGCTGCTGCCTGGTGAAATGCCCGAAGTGCGGCGCCGGAGCGGGCGTCTGGTGTCTTGAAGCTGGGAAAACGCCAAACGGGAAGCGTCTACCGCTGCATGATGAACGGTGGGAGGCCGCCGGGAAGTACGGAAGCGTAGGGTGGCACACCTTCCGCCATACCTATCGTTCCTGGCTGGATAGCACCTCAGCGCCTATCGGTGTGCAGCAGAAGCTCATGCGGCACGCGCAGGTTTCGACCACGATGAACGTGTACGGAAATGCCTTGATGACGGCCAAGCGGGAGGCCAACAGCAAGGTCGTAAAGATGGCATTGAGGAGCGCTTAGCCCATGCAAAAAACGCCAACCGCACTCGACAATTCCCAAAGAGGTTTTGAGACCGCTCTTATTTGGGGTTATCTGGGGTTGACGTTTTCGCTAAGTGGTTGCGGGGGTAGGATTTGAACCTACGACCTTTGGGTTATGAGCCCAACGAGCTACCGGGCTGCTCCACCCCGCATCTTTGAGTATATGGATTTGCTCCCCCAGGGTCAACCATCCCCGTGCCACCCGCACCCATCCGGAACGTAACTTTTTGCTCACTCACGCGTTTACATAAAAGCGCACTCAGATCGAAGACATCAGCGCCTGCAGGAGATGAAAAGATGGCAAGAAATCCCGTTTGGTTATCGGTCGCTGGCGGATCGATTCTGCTCGGCAGCTTAGCCGTAAGCACCGTTCACGCACAAACCGCTATTCCAGATGCACAAGTTGAAGCGAACGTGTTGAAGGCTTTAGCCGGCGCGCCGGAACTCGCCAATGAGAACATAACAACCAGAACCGTCTACGGCACTGTCACACTCACAGGTTCAGTCGCCAACGAACCCATGCGACGCAATGCCGAGACCCTGGCAGCAAACGCCACCGGAGTCACCAAAGTAGTCGATGAGCTACGCATCAGCACTGCTGCAACCGCATCTTCCACTATCACGGACCCGAGCCAGGGCCAAGTCCTCCAATCCGATGGCACTTATGCCGCAGGCAGTGCACCTGCCGAGCAGGCCCAGAGAAACGATCCCGAAGCCGATCAGGCACTTGATCAGCAGATGGAGCAGCAGGCGGGCACCCAGCAAAACTCTTCAAATTCGCAGATTTCCGCGAACCCGCAAAGTCAGACAGGGCAGAGCGAACAAGACCCATCAACGGGTCGACGCCCTCTCGGCGCTGGATATCCTCCCTACGGTTATCCACCGGCTGGCAACCCTGGGTACGGCATGACGCAAGGCTCCAACCAGCCGATGTACGGCGGACAGGTAGGAGGACAGACCGTCGTTGTTCCTGCAGGCACCCTGGTGCGCGTTCGCCTTAATAGAAGTCTGTCCAGCAACCACTCACAGGTTGGCAGCTCGTTTGATGGAGTCGTAGTCAACGACGTTGTCGCGGGTGGCGTGGTGGCGATTCCTCGTGGTGCCCAGGTTTCAGGTACAGTGCTTGACGCAAAAAGCTCTGGTGTTCTTAAGGGACGTGGTGAGCTGTCGATCCAGCTGACACAGGTGACGCTTGGCGGTAAGAACTTCCCTGTTCAGTCGGAGGTTTGGGCGCATCATGGTGGGGACAAGTCGATCGAAACGCTCGATAAAACGGCCGGATTTGGTGCACTTGGAGCAGTTTTCGGTGCGCTGGCTGGTGGCGGCGTTGGAGCGGCAGTTGGTGGTGGTGTTGGGGCGGCAGCCGGACTCGGTTCGTCGGCAGCATCTGGACGCGGACAGGTCTTTGTGCCGGCTGAGGGCATGCTGGCCTTTAATCTGGCTCAGCCTGCTACTGTAACGACTGTTTCCGAGCAGGAAATGCAGCGTCTTGCTTATGGCGTTCCGACAGGCGGTCAGCAGCCTCAACGTGGACGTGCTTACTATGGTGGTTACTATCCTTATGGATATCCGTATGGATATCCGCGATAAACGTGATGGGTGGCCCGAGGCTTTGCTTCGGGCCACTTGCGTTCGGGTCCGCTCAGATGATGATTTATACTCTAGGCTGCGCTGTGCGCGGCCGTTTTGCGGTCTGCCTGGCCGAACGGTTTGAGACTGGCACTGTGTGCGGCTCTACCAACTCTGTGTGAATGAAGGTCGTCAGCAAGCATGATTCGTATTCTGCAGCAGGACAATAAGATCACTAAGGCCGTTTTTGCGGTCATTATCGGTGCCGCGGTTGTGACCATGGTTATCACGCTCGTTCCGGGTATTTTCGACAACACGGGCGCGGGCGCTGACACCGCGAATTACGCGACGGTTCGCACACCTGGATACTTCGGTCGCCTGTTTGGCGAGAGTGAGCCGGTGCCGCAGAGCGAGGTCACGCGTGAGGCGCAGGCGCAATTGCAGCAGCAGCGTTTGCCGGCGTTTTTGCTTCCTTATATGGAGAGCCAGGCTGGAACGGCTTTGGTGCAGCAGGCGATTCTGAAGCTCGAGGGAGACAAGCTCGGGTTGCAGGTTTCGGATGCGGACCTGGCGACGTTTCTGCATTCCGGTCAGTTTGGCCAGGTGCTTTTTCCGGGTGGCAATTACATTGGCGACGACCAGTACATGAACTTTGTGCAGAACCAGTTTCAGATGACTCGTGGGACGTTTGAGGAGTTGCTGAAGAAAGAGATTGAACGGGTTCGGCTGCAGCAGATGATTACTGGTGGTGCTTCGGTTGGGGACAATGAAGTTCGCGACTCGTACCGGATTTCCGGTACTAAGGTGAAGTTCGATTATGCGGTGCTTTCATCTGACGAGATCGGGAAGACGTTGAACCCGAGCGACAGCGATCTGCAGACGTTTCTGAAACAGAATGCGGCTCGTTATGCGACGGCGATTCCCGAGACTCGCAAGATTGAGTACATTTCTTTTGGCATCGACCAGTTGCCTGGTGGCAAGCCTCAGGTTTCCGATGCTGACATTCAGGCTTACTACAATGCGCACCAGGCGACGTACCAGGTGAAGGACCAGGTCAAGGCTCGTCACATCCTGATCGCGGTGCCTGCGGGCGCGGACGCGAAGACCGATGCTGCGGCGAAGGCCAAGGCTGACGACCTGCTCAAGCAGATCAAGGCTGGCGGCAACTTTGCTGCTTTGGCGGCTGCGAATTCTGACGATCCGGGCAGCAAAGCGCAGGGTGGTGAATTGCCTTTCATGCAGCTTGGACAGACTGTTCCGGAGTTTGACAAGGCACTGTTCTCGATGGAGCCGGGTCAAACTTCCGACGTCATCAAGACCAAGTTCGGCTATCACATCATTCAGGTTGAACAGCATGACAAGGCTCACCTGAAGCCGATCAGCGAGGTGAAGGCTGAGATTGTTCCGGTGCTCGAGCAGCAGAAGGTTGGGCAGGCGGAACAGAGCTATGCTGCATCACTGGCTGCGGAAGCTGGGAAGAACGGCTTCGACAAGACGGCTGCTGCTCATGGTCTGCATGCGGTGACGACTGACTATGTCGCTAAAGATGGTGTGATTGCTGGGGTTTCTGATGGTGCTGCGATGCTGGCGCAGGCGTTTGGTGCGAGCAAGGGTGCAGCGCCTGCGAGTGTGTCTACTGGTGATGGTTATGCTGTGTACCAGGTTGAGGATGTGAAGGCTCCGCATGCTCCGGTTTTCGAGCAGTTAAAGCCTACGTTGCTGGCTGATTATCGCGAGCAGCAGGTTCCTGCGATGCTTTCGGCACAGCTGAAGAAGCTGGACGATCGTGCGAAGGAGCTTGGCGATTTGAAGAAGGCTGCAGCGGAGATGAACATTCCGGTGAAGTCCAGCGATCTGGTTGGCAAGGATGGACAGGTTCCTGATCTTGGCTCGATGGCTGGTCCTGGAGCTCCTGCTTTCTCACTGGCTAAAGGTCAGATTTCTGGTCCGATCAATGCTGGACGGGTGGGTGTGGTGCTGAGCGTCACGGATAAGGTGGAACCCAGCTCGGATGAGATTGCACAGAACTTCAACACGACACGTGAGAACCTGCTGAACGAGAAGCGTGAGGAGATCTTCAGGATCTTCGTGGGTTCGCTGACTGATAAGTATGAGAAGGCTGGAGCGGTTCGGTTGAGGGTTCAGCCTGCGAAGGGTGCTGCGAGTACTCCTTTCGGTAGTTAGGGTGCGGGGGGCGCCCCCCCCCGTACATTGGGGCAAAATCTTCATTCGATTGGGGTTATGCCCAAACGTTGGAAAGCCGCCTTCCCTTTCGGGTTGGCGGCTTTTTTGATCTGTTTCTAGTTTAGCAAATGGCTGGGGGTAAACACGCCAAGTATTTTGAGGTAGTAAGTGTTGCATTGATTGGGGTTGTGGGGTTTTGCACAGGCTGGGGGGGTTGACAGGTTTTGGAAGGGGGCGAAACGGACGAGAACAGGAACGGGGACAAGGCGGGAAAGGGCGGGAAGAAGCGGGAGAGGGCAAAACAGGAACGCGGATAAGAGCGGATGAAGGCGGATTTGGGGCTATGTCGCAGAGAATGATGCGAGGTTGCTTCGCTGCGCTGAGGATCATGGCGGAAGAGAAAAGTAAAATACCTCACTTTACTCGCTGAAAACATGATTCAAGCGCCTGAGGTCGATGTAAACAGCCTTACCGTTTGACGAAAGGCCCCTTCCCGTTGAATCGAAGTAGTAGGTTTGATTGTTCGTTTGGATTTTCACCCTAACCCTCATAGGGTCGAGCTTCTTTGTGCTGGCCATAATGAGCCGTAGGGTCTCGTGGACTACTGTCCAGTTGCGAAGCTCGATGATTTTCGACGACGCTTCTTCGATTGTGTCTTTGGTGACCGGCAGGTACGTCTCTAGTCGGGGTGATAACCAATACACCTTTACAGTTTCAGGAGGCGTAAAAGATTGAGCGTTTCCAGCTGACAAAAGTATCGTCAGAAAAATGGCTAGACGTAGCATGTGGCTCCTTTCCGGCTCACGATCAATGGTGTAAGTGAGTAACCCCACGATAACTCGCCTGCGGCTCGTGATCATGGGGCACCCGGGGGTTGGGTTGGGGGTGGGGGTGGGTTTTGCCGGGGCCGGGGCGTTGGGAGGTGTAGATGCTGCCGGGGCCGGAGCAGAGGTAGGCGGTGACGCAGGCGATGGCGGCGTAGGCGCCGACCTCCGGGCCGAAGAGCTCTACGGCCATGAGGGTGGAGGCTAGAGGGGTGTTGGCGGCTCCGGCGAAGACGGCTACGAAGCCCATGCCGGCGAGCAGGGATGACGGGAGCGGGAGGAAGAAGGCGAGGGCGTTGCCTAAGGTGGCTCCGATGAAAAAGAGGGGTGTCACTTCCCCGCCCTTGAAGCCGGCACCGAGTGTGACCGCAGTGAAGACGAGCTTGAGCGCCCATTGCCAGGGGGGTTGGGGGCCTGTGAAGGAGGCGAGGATGGTGGGGATGCCGAGGCCAATGTAGCGCGTGGTGTGGAGGGCGAAGACGGCCAGGGCGACGAGGATGCCGCCGAGGAAGGGGCGGAGCGGGGGGTAGGCGATGTAGCGCTTGAAGAGGTGCGAGATGGTGTGGGTGAGGTGGGTGAAGGCGAGGGCGCAGAGGCCGAACGCGACGCCGGCGAGGGCGGCCCAGAGGAGGCCGGAGAGACTCATGGCGGGGGTGGAGTCGACTCGATAGAGGGTGTGGTGGACGTGCCAGGCGCGGGTGGTGAGGTCTGCGATGAAGGCGGCGAGGAGGCATGGCACGAGCGCTTCATAGGTGACGTAGCCGACGGTGAGGACCTCGAGGCCGAAGACGGTGCCTGCCAGCGGGGTGCCGAAGACGGAGGCAAAGCCGGCGGCGATGCCGCACATGAGGAGGATGCGGCGATCGGGTGCGAGGAGGCGGAAGGGGCGGGCGAGCTGGTCGGCGAGCGAGGCGCCGGTCTGGATGGCGGTGCCTTCCCTGCCGGCGGAGCCGCCGAAGAGATGGGTGATGACGGTGCCGAGGAGGATGAGCGGCGTCATGCGGAAGGGGATGGTGATGGGGCGCTGGCCGGCCTCGGCGTGGATCTGGTCGAGGATGAGGTTGTTGCCTTTCTCGACTGACGTGCCGTAGTAGAAGTACAGGCAGCCTACGGCGAGGCCGGCGAGAGGGAGAAGGGCGATGAGCCAGAGGTGGGATTCCCGGGTGCGGGTGGCCCATTCCAACGAGACGAGCAAGAGGGCGGAGGCGGTGCCGGCGAGGATGCCGGCGAGGGTGGCGATGGGGATCCAGCGGGTGAGGTAGCGGATAGTGTGAGACATAGGCCTCCTACGGGATGGTAGGAGTCATCAGCTGCGGCGATTGCCGGCGGCAGTTTTGGCGAACCCCATCGCCAAAGGTTGTGGGGAAAGTTTAGCAAAGGTGGGTGGGTGGGGTAAAACAGGAACGCGGATAAGGGCGGGATCAGGGCGGATAGGCCTGGGTTTTGAAGAACAGGATCGGGGATAGGGCGGGACAGGGCGGGAAGAGGCGCGAGAGGGCTGTGGGTTTGGGGTTGGAGTCGTGACCGGAGGTAGTCAGGGTAAGGCGCCGAGTGGCGGGTCCGCGGGCAACGGCAAGAACAGGCGACGGCAAGAACAAGCAACGGCAAGAACAAGCAACGGCAAAGGCCAATACGGAGATTCTTCGCTTCGCTCAGAATGACGGCGTTTTTTTAGATTGGGGGAGGTGCTTCGCTGCGCTCAGAAGGACGGCGTTGTTTGGGTAGGAAGGTGATGGGGGTTTGAGTCTGATTCTGCACTTGCGCAATGAATGCTCATTCATGTAGAAATGCGCGGTCGCAAACAACGCCATTTCCAGGGACGCCAGAGTGTGGCGGATTTGGAGTCTGGTGAGGGCGACCGGAGCCATTCTTATGTCGATTCGTCGTACACGCCTCAGCCGTCTTTCTTTTGCCGCCTCGCTGGTTGCGGGGGTTCCTCTTGCCGGGGCCATGCTGGCGCCGAGTGCAAGCGCTCAAAGTATTTCAACCGCGCAGTTGAAGGGTGTGGTGAAAGACCCTTCCGGGGCTGCGATTCCGGGTGCGAGTGTGACTGCGTACGATAGCTCGAAGGGGTTTCGCCGGAGCGTGGTGACCGATGCCGGCGGACAGTACCAGCTGGTGGAGCTGCCGCCGGGCGACTACACAATTACAGCCGTGTACAAGGGTTTTACGAAGCTGGTGCAGACGAACGTGGTGCTGACGGTGGGCGAGCAGGCGGACCTGCCGCTGGCGCTGCAAGTGGGTGGGTCGGATACGACGGTCACGGTGCAGTCTGGCGCGGAGGTGATCGAGACGGAGCGGTCGTCGCAAGCGACGACGGTGAACCAGGTGCAGATCACGAACCTGCCGACGAACGGGCGGAACTATGTGAACTTTACTTTGACGAACTCGCAGATTGCGCGTGACTCGACACCTTCCGTGGGTGCGATTCCGACGTCGGGGCTGAACTTTGGCGGGGTGAATGCGCGGTCGAACTCGATCAACGTGGATGGGGCGGACTCGGGGGATTACACGTCGGGGGGTAGCCGGTCGACGGTGTCGCAGGACGCGGTGCAGGAATTTCAGATCATTACGAACGGCTTTTCGGCGGAGTTTGGGCGGGCGTCGGGCGGCGTGGTGAATATCGTGACGAAGTCTGGCGCGAATGCTACGCATGCTTCAGCGTTTGGGTTTTTGCGGAACCGGTATATCCAGGCGACGAACCCGTTTTCGACCACGTATCAGCCGGCTTATACGCGGGTGCAGGCAGGGTTTACGGTAGGCGGCGCGATCAAGAAGGATCGGACGTTCTACTTCTTCGGGACGGAGATTACGCGGCGGGAAGAGTCGGGCTTTTCAACGATTGGCGCGAATAATTTTGGCCTGGTGCCGATCGATGGGTCGAAGTTCTTTGGGCTGCCGACGGGGACGATCACGTTCCAGGGGACGCCGGCGCAGCAGCAGTTTTTCAATGCGACACCGGCGCAGGCGGGGGCTTCAGCCGCGTTCCAGCAGTACCTTGGGGCGGTGGCTTCGAGCTCTTCGCTGGCAACGACGGGGAAAAACCCGGGGTTTCTGCAGGGGACGCTGGGGGTGACGGGATTTGCGAGCTCGGGGCAGCCTACGCCGGCGTCTTACGTGGCTTTGAACACGCTGATCGGAAACTTTCCGGTGCAGGAGAAGACGGAAATTTACTCGCTGCGGATCGACCATAAGCTGACGAATAACCAGCAGTTGCTGCTGCGCGGGACGGCTTCGCCGAGCTATATTTCGGGCATCCAGGAGAATGCTTCGAACCAGAATTTTGGGCAGAACAGTGGATCTCGGCAAGGGATCCAGCACCTGCATGACTGGTCGATTCTGGGGCAGCATACGACCCTGTTCGGCAGTAACAAGGTCAACGAGGCGCGGTTCCAGTTTGCGCGGCACTCGTTCGGGTTCGATCACCCGAATACGACCGCCGGTAATAATGTGGCGGTGAATATCCCGGGTGCGGCTTACTTTGGGCGGACGATTTTTGCGAACTCGAACCGGGTGGAAGACCAGTCGCAATTTCAGGATAATTTCACGCTGACCGAAGGCCACCACACGATCAAGGTGGGCGTGGATGTGCGGTATGTGAAGACGAAATTTACCAACGTGCAGACGTACCAGGGCGGGGATTACAGCTTTGGCGACGTGTCGGTGGCGGCGGGGACGCCGACGTTGAGCGCGGTGCAGGCGTATGGGCTGGGGATTCCGCAATCTTACGTGCAAGCGGTGGGGACGCAGGAGGGGAGCGACAATATCGACGTGATTGGGGCGTATGCGCAGGACTCATGGAAGTTTCGGCGGCTGACGCTGAACTACGGGATTCGGTATGACGCGGAGCGTTACGGGCTGAAACCGCCAGGGAGCAGCATGCTGGCGAGCGCGTTCAATGCGTTCGGCGTGGTGCAGGGGATCAATACGCGGCTGGGCAATGTGGCGCCGCGGGTGGGCTTCTCGTATGACGTGTTTGGGACGGGCAAGACGGTGGTGCGGGGCAACTACGGGCTGTTCTACGACCGGGCGCCGGGGAGCATTGGGCCGCAGGCGCAGACGCTGGATACGTATGACGATCCGCTGATTATTCTTGCCGGGGGCGCGGCTTGCGGGGCGACGACGACGGCGAGCCCGACGAACCTGAATGCGACGAATCTGTTTCAGGGATCGCTGCTGAACACGAACTGCGCGCCGTATGCGGGGACCAACTATATTCCTTCGCAGCAGCGGTTCGATGGAGCGAATAACAACTCGATCTTTGTGCATGAGAACTTTCTGGCGGCAGGGTTTCCGCTGCCGATTCTGCCCTCGGGTACGCTGATTGGGAAGGGCTGGCATACGCCGCTGGTGCAGCAGATTTCGTTCGGGGTGGAGCAGGATCTGGGGCACAATACGTCGCTGAATATTGCGTATAACAATACGGGCGGGCGGCATTTGACACGGCCGATCAACTTGAACCCGGTCAATCCGCAGCTGCTGACGGCGAACCTGCGGGCGGCGATCGCGGCGGGGGCGGCTACGACGGCGACCAATCCGCTGACGGTGGGGACGAACGCGGGGCAGGCGCCATGCGGTGTCGGTGCGGGCGGGCCCTGGGTGACGCCGGCGCTGTTGAATTTTTATCGCAAGAGTGGGCTGAACAGCTCGCTGGCCAATTTTCTGACTTCGGTGGGTGCGGGGCCATGCGTGGCGCTGGCACAGCAACTGGGGCTGGCGAATGGGCTGGGCGTGGGGGTTCCGGTTCCGTTCAGTGATTTGACGAGCCAGATTACGAATGCGAACTCAAGCTACAACGGGTTGAGCGTGAATTTGAACAAGCGGTTCTCGGATAACTTCCAGTTCCTGGCTTCGTATACGTGGTCGCATGCGTTCGACGATGTGGACGATATTGTGAGCACGTCGGATGCGCCGGCTAGCAACTTCAACCCGAATGGCGACCGGTCGGTTTCGGTGTTCGACCAGAGGAACAGGTTTGTGGTTTCGGGGGTGTTCAACTCGGGCAAGCTGAGCGGGAAGATGCTGGGTTCGGGCTTTTTGCCGGGGGCGCTGAGCGGGTTCACGGTGGCGCCCATCTTTGAAGTAAGCTCGGGGCGGCCGTTCAATGTGTTTACGTCAGTGGACTCGAACTTCGACTTCGATCCGATTACGGACCGGCCGAATGCGGTGACGGTGAACTCGGGGACGAACAGCTGCGGGTATGCGCCGGTGGCGAGCAAGTACTCGCCGCTGGGGGCGTTCAACGTGCCCTGCTACCTGGATGCGCCGGCTACGGCTGGTCCGGCTTCCAGCTACTATGCGGGGAACCTGAGCCGCAATGCGGGGATTCGGCCGTTTGTGGTGTTTACGGATCTGCGGCTGGCGAAGGCGATCCAGTTCCATGACACGTTTGCACTGCAGCTGACGGCGGATGCGTTCAACCTGATCAACAAAAACAATACGCTGGATGTGAACCTGCTCTATACGAACGCGGGGCAGGAGACTTCGGCGAGCGATCCGCGGCAGTTTCAGTTTGGGGCTCGGTTGTCGTTCTGATACGAGGGATGAGGGCCCCGGGTTCGCGCGATGTTTGCGTGGGCCTGGGGCCTTTTTATTTGGGTGGGTTGCAAGAAGAGGCAAGTGCAGGAGCAAAAGCAGATTCCCTTCGGGGATGACAAACAAAAGGGCAAGAACAAGCAACGGCAAACGCTAAGACGGGGATTCTTCGCTTCGCTCAGAATGACGGTGGTTGAGTTTTTGGCACTGCCGGGCGGAGAGTTAGGATTTGGTCGAGGATGGCTTGGGCCATTTGGGGCTTGGTGGATGGGGGGAAGTCGTGACACGTGGTGGGGGTGAGGAAGTGACCGGCGTTGTGGTCGGATTCGAAGCCTTGGTGGGGGTGGGAGACGTCGTTGGCGATGATGGCGTCTACGCCTTTGCGCTGTTGCTTGGCGCGGGCGTTGGCCAGGAGGTTTTCGGTTTCGGCGGCGAAGGCTATGACGAGAGTGTTGGGTTGGCGGGAGTTTACGACTTCGGCGACGATGTCTTCGGTGGGTTCGAGGGTGAGGGTGAGGGGGCCGGTGCGCTTGAGTTTCTGGGGTGCCACTTCCCTGGCCCGGTAGTCGGCTACGGCGGCGGCGGCGATGACGATGGTGGCCTGGGGTAAGTGCTGCATGACGGCTTGGCGCATGGCTCGGGCGGTGGTGGCGGGGATGATTTCGCAGGCGTGGGCGGGTAGCGGTGAGGCGGTGATGAGGATGACTTTTGCGCCTCTTTGGGCGGCGGCTTCGGCGAGGGCGTGGCCCATTTTGCCGCTGGAGCGGTTGCCGAGGAAGCGGACGGGGTCGATGGGTTCGCGGGTGCCGCCGGCGGTGATGAGGATGGTTTCAGCGGCCAGGTCTTTGGTTTGCTCGAGGATGCGGTAGACCTGGTCGGCGATGGTGGTGACGGGGGCGAGGCGGCCGGGGCCGACCATGCCGCAGGCTAGCTCGCCGGAGGAGGGCTCTACGATGTGAACGCCGCGGCTGCGGAGGAGGGCGAGGTTGGCCTGGGTGGCGGGGTGATGCCACATGTTGACGTTCATGGCGGGGGCGAGGAGGACGGGGGCGTGGGTGGCGAGGTGGACAGTGGTGAGGACGTCGTCGGCGTGGCCGTGGGCGAGGCGGGCGAGGGTGTTGGCGGTGGCGGGGGCGATGACGAGAGCGTCAATGGATTGGGCGATGTCGATGTGTTCGATGCTGAAGGGATCCTGCGTGCCTTCTACGGGTGTGGTGGGGAGCCAGAGGGTGGTGAGGACCTGGCGACCGGTGAGGGTGGCGAAGGTGAGGGGGCGGACGAACTCTTCAGCGCCGGCGGTCATGGCGACCTGGACGGTGATGCCGCGATGCTGGAGCTCGCGGACGAGCTCGATGGCTTTGTAGGCGGCGATGCCGCCGGAGACGCCGAGGAGGATGTTCATTGAGCGTAACCCTCGAGGATGATGTTGTCGATGAGGCGGGTGGTGCCCACGCGGACGGCTACGGCTACGAGGGCTCCGGGGTGGGGCTCGGTGGGGAGGAGGGTTTGCTTGTCGACGATGGCGGCGTACTCGACCTGCATGCCGGCGAGCGATTCAGTCATGACACGCTGGGCGTTATACGGGTCGCGTTGTACGGACTGCAGGGTGCGGAAGAGGCGGGTGGCTTCGAGGCGCTCGGCCGGCGAGAGGTAGGTGTTGCGTGAGCTCATGGCGAGGCCGTCGGGCTCGCGGATGGTGGGGCAGACGATGAGGTCGAGGGAGAAGTTGAGGTCGCGGACCATGGCGCGGAGGACGGCGACCTGGGCTGCATCCTTCTGGCCGAAGAAGGCGGCGGAAGGACTCATGAGGTGGAAGAGCTTGGCGACGATGGTGGCGACGCCGCGGAAATGGCCGGGGCGGGCGATGCCGTCGAGACGATCGCCCAGGGGGCCGGGGTCTATGGTGAGAGTTGCGCCGGCGGGGTATATTTCTTCGGGTGCGGGGGCGAAGAGGAGGTCGCAGCCTTCGCGTTGGAGGATTTCGCAATCTGCCTGGAAGGTGCGGGGATAGCGGGCGAGGTCTTCCCCGGGGGCGAACTGGAGGGGGTTGACGAAGAGCGAGGCGGCGACCCAGGGGCCGTGGGCGCGGGCGGCGCGGAGGAGCGAGACGTGGCCTGCGTGGAGGGCGCCCATGGTGGGGACGAATGCCGGGCCGGGCGCCGCTCCGGGAGCACGCATGTGGAGGGACTGGCGCAGTTCTGCGATGGTGGTGACGATTTGCATGATCAGGCGGCGGTTGTGGCGTAGGCAGGTTCGGGGGCGGGGGCGGGCTGGTGGTAGCTTTCGGAATCGGCGGGAAAGGTGTGGGCGGCGACGGCTTCGCGGTAATCGGCGAGGCCGTGGGCGATGAGGGCGCGGGCGTCGCCGAAGCGGCGGACGAACTTGGCGGGCGGGCTGAAGGTGAGGTGAAACATGTCGTGAAAGACGAGGATCTGGCCGTCACATTGGGGGCCGGCGCCGATGCCGATGGTGGGGATGTGGAGGGCGGCGGTGATGCGGGCGGCGAGTTCGCGTGGGATGCCTTCAAGGACGAGGGCTACGGCGCCGGCCTCTTGGAGAGCGATGGCGGAGTTGAGGAGGGCTTCAGCGGCATCGGGCGTTTTGCCCTGGACGCGGTAGCCGCTCATGGCGTGGACGCTTTGGGGGGTGAGGCCGAGGTGGCCGACGACGGGGATTTCAGCGCGCGTGAGGGCTTCGACAAGGGGGACGCGGTCGCCTTCGATTTTGACAGCTTCGGCGCCGGCCTCCTTGAGGAAGCGAATGGCGTTGGCGACGCCGTGCTCGATGGAGAGGTGGTAGCTGCCGTAGGGCATGTCGGCGAGGAGGAGGGCGCGTTGGGTGCCGCGGCGGACGGAGCGGGTGTGGTGGAGCATCTCGTCCATGGTGACGGAGAGGGTGTCGGGGTGGCCGAGGACGGCCATGGCGAGGGAGTCACCGACGAGGAGGATGTCGATCTGTGCTTCGTCGGCGAGGCGGGCGGTGGGGTAGTCGTAGGCGGTGATGGCGGTGATGGGGGTGCCGGCAGCTTTGGCGCGGGCGAGGGAGGCGACGGTGACTTTTGTCGCGGACTGCGAGGGGGTGATGCTCATGAGGGGAGTCTCCAGTGCCGCCCCGTAGAGATGCGCGGGTGCAGCCAGAACCGATATCACTATAGACCAAATAGGGGATGGCTGGCATTTGTGTTGGGTAGTTGATAATTTATTCGCAATAGTTGTTCTAACTGAGTCTCTTTTTGCCGAGAATGCGTCATACTAGAACAGTTCCATGCTGACTTCTTCCCAATCCGGTGCTTCAGCCTGCGTGCAGACTGCGTGGGTGCGATGGTTTGCGCTGATGCTGCTGCTATTTGCGAGCTGTGCGCAGGCGATGCATGTGCATGGAGACTGGCTGCCGCATCATGATGCGCAGGTGGCGGCGCAGGTGGATGGGGCGCAGGTGGCGGGAGATGAGGCCGGCTGCCCGCTGTGCGTGGCGATGCATTCTGCGTTGATAGCCAGGAGTGTGCTGCAGGCTACGGTGCAGGTGCCGGTGACGTCCGCAGCGGTGGAGGTGATCTCGCGTGGGAGCTCGCCGGACTGGCATTTTATTTTGTTTTCAAGGCCACCGCCCAAGGTGGTTTAGTTCCGTTCGCCCGTACGTTTGCCGACTATCTGTTTGATGGAATGTCGACCCGCACCGCGCACTCGAACACCCGGAAGGATTCCGGGATGCCTGCACCCCGCAGGCTGGAGACCTTGCCGTATGACTTTTTCTCGATATAAGACCTTAGGTTTGGCTTTGATGGTTCCTGCCGCGATGACGCTGGCGCAGAGTTCATCCGGGAATGTTTCCGGGCTGGTGCGGGATGCTACGGGTGCGATTATTCCGGGTGCGACGGTTACACTTTCGAACCCGGTCAGTGGATATACGCGGACGATGCAGAGCGATGCGACGGGTGGTTTCAAGTTCTTCAACCTGCCGTTCAATCCTTATCGGATTACGGTGACGATGGCTGGGTTCAAGACGAATGCGACGACGGCGGATGTGAATTCGGGGTTGCCGATTACGTTGCCGATTACGCTGCAGGTGGCGACATCGGATACGGTGGTGACGGTGGAGGCGCCGGTGGATTTGATTGAGGCGGACCCGCATGACCATGTGGATATCGACCGGTCTACGATCGATCACTTGCCGGTGGAGTCGCCATCGTCGCAGCTTTCGTCGATTGTGACGCAGCTTTCACCGGGGGTGGCGGCGGACTCGAATGGGCTGCTGCATGGGCTGGGGGACCACAACGAGGTTTCGTTTTCGATCGATGGGCAGCCGATTACGGATCAGCAGTCGAAGGTGTTCTCAAACCAAGTGCCGGCGGCGGCGATCCAGTCGCTGGAGGTGATCGAGGGCGCGCCACCGGCGGAGTATGGGGACAAGACGAGCCTGGTGATTGTGGGGACGACGCGGTCGGGCCAAGGAGTGACCAGGCCTACGGGCACGCTGGCGGCTTCCTATGGGGCGTTCGGGACGAGTAACCTGGCGTTCGATGTGGCGTATGGCGGGGCGAAGTGGGGGAACTTTTTTGCGGGGAATGTGCTGCAGTCGGGGCGGTTTCTGGATGCGCCGGAGTTTGTGGTTTATCACGATAAAGGCAATGAAGAGAACCTGTTCGACCGGATCGACCGGCAGATCAATGAGAAGGATTCAGTGCATTTGAATCTGCAATATACGCGGTCCTGGTTTCAGACACCGAACAGCTATGACACGCAGTACTCGTATGTGCAGAATGGGTTGACGCCGAGCGCTACGGACCAGCGGAGCAAGATCGAGACGGTGGATGTGGCGCCGACTTATACGGCGGTGTTGAACGATGCGACGGTGTTCAACATCAGCCCTTATCTGCGGCGGGATAGCTTTAACTACTATCCGAGCAATAATCTGTTGGCGGACTTTGGGCCAATTCAGCAGGAGGCTGTGGCGCAGCAGAGGTCGTTGACCAATGCTGGGGTGCATAGCGATGTTTCTTATGTGAAGGGGCATAACAGCTTCAAGCTGGGAGGGATGTATTCGCAGACATTTTTGCGGGAGAACGACAATATCGGAGTGGTGGACCCGGGGTTGAATGCGCCGGGTGCGGCGACGTTCAACCCGGTGCTGACGCCTTACGACATCACGCGGGGTGGGGGGCTTTACCACTTTCACGGGCAGACGGATGTGAAGCAGCTTGCGCTGTATGGGCAGGACCAGATTTCGGCCGGGAACTTTGTGGTGAACCTGGGGGTTCGGGGGGATTTCTATAACGCGCTTTCGATCCAGGATGTGGCTGAGCCGCGGGCGGGCGTGTCCTACAGCGTGAAGAAGACGGGGACGGTGCTGCGGGTTTCTTATGCGCGGACGCAGGAAACGCCGTTCAATGAGAACCTGGTCCTGTCTTCCAAGGGGTGCCTGGACCCGGTGATCAATGCGGTGTTTTCAACGATTGGGAACTGTACGCCGGCGCCGTTCAATCCGGGGTTTCGCAATGAATTTCATGCGGGCTTTCAGCAGGCGATTGGGCGGCATTTTGTGCTGAACGCGGAGTACATCACGAAGTACACGCACAATGCTTACGACTTCAGTGTGCTGGGTGCGACGCCGATTACGTTTCCGATCGAATGGCATAACTCGAAGATTCCGGGGTATACGTTGTCGGGGACGTTTACGCAGTACAAGGGGTTTTCGGCGAGCTTTACGGCTTCGTCGGTGGCGGCGCGGTTCTTCAACCCGCAGGTGGGTGGAGTGGGCGCGACGATCGGGGCGCCGGGCGGGTATCCGTTCCGGATCGACCATGATGAACGGTTCAACCAGAACACGCATTTCGAGTACAAGATGCCGTTCAGGAAGTCGCTGTATTACTCGTTCAACTGGCATTATGACTCGGGGCTGGTGGCGGGGGCGGTGCCTTGCTACAACGCTACGGACCCGAACAGTGTGTGCGCTGCGTACTCGTTTGGAGCGAATGGGGCTCCGCTTACTTTGAACGGAAAGCCGGCGATCAACCTGGCGAGCCTGACGCCGGATGAGGAGTTTCAGGCGGGGCTGACGTGCGATGGGGTGCGGGCTACGCCGACGCGTGGATTCGGGATTTGCGATGCGGCGGGGTTGACGTCGGCGCTGGTCAAGATACCGGGGGCGGGGACCGAGGATGATGACCGGAATCCGCAACGGATTGCGAGCCGCAACCTGTTCGACATGGCGCTGGGAGATGACAACGTGGTGCATTTTGGGGCGGGCGACCGCTACAAGATTGGGGCTACGTTGACGGCCATCAACGTGAGCAACAAGTATGCGCTTTATAACTTTTTGTCGACGTTCAGCGGGACGCATTATTTGACGCCGCAGACGGTGACGGGGGAGATTGCGCTGCATTTCTAGGTTGACGTACGTTGCTCGGCGCCTACGTCTTCTGTCTGCTCTTCAGGGCGGTAGACGGGGCGTCGGGCGATGGGGTTTCGCTTGGGAAGGAGGGGGTGGGCTATGGGGTCGCGGGGGGCGATTGGGATTTGTTTGAGTTGCTGCTCGGTCATGGGACGGGGCTCCTTTTGAGGGGAGTATCGGCGGGGGTGTGGTGGAGGATTAGGACGGTAATGGGTCGAGCGAGTGCAGACGCAGATTCCCTTCGGGAATGACAAACTAATCTTCGTCCTGGTCGGCTTCGAAGTCGGTGGTTTTTATGGTGGCGGATTGGGTGTCTACGAGGAGCTGGATGCGGCCTTCGGCTTTTTCGAGTTCGAGCTTGCAGGCGTTGGAGAGTTGGACGCCTTCTTCAAAGAGGCGGACGGAATCGTCGAGGGAGAGTTCGCCGCGTTCGAGGCGTTCGACTACAGTTTCGAGGGCGGTGAGGCGGTCTTCGAAGGTTGGCATGAGGGGCTCCTTGGGTGGTTCGGTGGACAGACAACGGCAAAAGCAAACGCAGATCCCTGCGGGATGACAAACAAAAGAACGGGCAACGGCAAGAACAGGCAACGGCAAAAGCTAATACGGAGATTCTGGCTTCGCCAGAATGACGGCGGTGGTGGGCGGCTTGGTGGGTTAGCCGCGGGCGAAGCCCAGGACCTGGGCGGCGGCTTTGTATTTGCCGAAGGGTGCGCTGACCTGGACGCCCTGGACGCGGGCGCGGACTTCGGCGAGCATTTCCTGGGCGATGAGGATGCCTTCAGCGCGGGCGTGTTCGGGGGTTGGGCAGCGGCCCATGCGGTCGAGGATTTGCTGGGGCATGGAGACTTTGAGCTGGTCGCGCATGAACTCGGCATTTTTGACGCTGGTCAGGGGCCAGATGCCGGCGACCATGGGGATGCGGTAGGCTTCGATGCGGTCGAGAAATTGCTCGAGGAGGCGGAGGTCGAAGACGGGCTGGGTGATGCCGAACTCGCCGCCGGCTTCGACCTTGGCTTCGAAGCGGCGGACCTCGTTGTCGATGTCAGGGACGCCGGGGTTGGCGGCTACCGAGAGGGTGAAGCCGGCGGAAGAGCCGACGGAGTTGCCGCCGATATCGAGGCCGTGGTTGAGGTCGCGGCAGATTTTGACGAGGCCGATGGCGTCGACGTCGAAGACCGCGGTGGCGTCAGGATAGGTGCCCATTTTGGGTGGGTCGCCGGTGAGACAGAGGATGTTCTTCAAGCCGATGGAGGAGGCGCCGAGGAGGTCGGACTGCATGGAGAGGAGGTTGCGATCGCGGCAGGTGTAGTGGAGGACGGTTTCGATGCCGACGCGCTGCTGGATCTGGATGCAAAGCGTCATGGCCGACATGCGGGCGCTGGCGCGAGGGCTGTCCGGGATGTTGATGGCGTCTACGCCGAGCTTGTGGAGCTCGATGGCGCCATCGATTTCCTTAGTGGTATCGAAGCCTTTGGGCGGGACGATTTCTACCATGGTGCAGAAGGTGTTGCTGGCGATGAGGGCGCCGATTTTGGAACGTTCGGCGAGGGGTGGCGGGTCGATCTGGCTCTGGCGCTTTTCGCTTGCGGCCTGGGCTACGCCGGTGACCTGCGCGTCGATGGCGCGGAGTGCGCCGCGGACGGCGCGGATGTGGGCGGGGGTGGTGCCGCAACAGCCGCCGACGAAGGTGGCGCCGGCTTTGACGAACTTTTTGGCGAAGCTGGCGAGGTACTCGGGGGAGGTGAGATAGAGGCTGCGGCCATCGACTACCTTTGGCATGCCGGCGTTGGGCATGGCGGCGAGGGGGAGGTTGGTGGCGGTGCGCATGCGCTCGATGACGGAGAGGACGATGCCTGGGCCTTCGGAGCAGTTGCAGCCGACGGCGTCTGCGCCCCACTGGGTGAGGAGGGCGGCGGCCTGCTCGGGGGTGGTGCCGTCGAGGCAGTTGCCGGCGTCGTCTACGGTGACCATGACGACGATGGGGATGCCGGGGAGCTCGGCGCGGGCGGCGAGGATGGCCTGCTGGGCCTCGGTCATGGAGGTGAGGGTTTCGGCGATGAGGAGATCGACGCCGACGAGGGCGCGGATCTGCTCGGCGTAGGTCTGGTAGGCTTCCGCGGGCGCGACGGTGCGGGTGCCGAGGGAGCCGATGGCGCCGGCGACGAAGGCCTGGGAGGCGTGCTTTTCCTGCATCTGGCGGACGCAGTCGCGGGCGAGTTTGACGCCGGCGATGTTGAGCTCGGCGGTGCGCTCTTCGAGGCCGTAGCGGGCGAGCCGGAGGCGATTGGCGCCGAAGGTGTTGGTCTCAATGACGACGGCGCCGGCCTGGAGATACTCGGTGTGAACGGCACGGACTAGATCGGGCTGGGAGACGTTGAGCTCGTCATAGCAACGGTTGATAAAGACGCCGCGGCCGTAGAGCATGGAGCCCATGGCGCCGTCGCAGAGGACGGTGGCGGTTGAGCCGGTGGCGAAGAGTTGCCGTGCTCCGGTTTGCTGAGGGTCTGGCATGAATCCAGTCTAAGACACAATGGGGGTGGTGCTGCAGGGGTGCTTTCCAAAGAGGGGGTGGGTGCGTCTATCGGAGTACCGTTTGGTATACTTTGGTTAGCCGCGCGGGCATTTTCCGCCGTTGCGCCGCCATGCAGGCAAGAGGTCTTTCCCGTTGAACATTCGCAGTCTGTCAGCACCCGTTTCAAAGCAATTTACGACCCGTATGGCCCGCACGCTGGTGTTGCTGGCTGTTTCCGGCCTGACGATTTTTCTGACTGCATGCGGGCAGAACCTTTACAAGACGCCGGAATTTACGTTTGCGGGCCGGCCGGTGCCGCCTAGCGGACTGCTGGAACGGGTGATGGTCTCGGTGACGCCGAATGGTGGGAGCGGCGCGCTGGTGATCCTGGATGGGCTGCGCGATATTCGCAACAACCTGCAGAATACGGTGCAGGGCTTCGGCATCAGCGGGTTCTCAGGCGGGCTGCCGACGACGATTCTTTCGTTTCCGGAAGAGACGCGCGGGTATGTTTACTCGAGTGCTTCGCCTTATGGGATTTCCATTATCAACTACAGCACGGAGACGGTGGCAGGTTCGGTGGCAAATCTGAGCGGGCCGTCTTCATCGTTTGATCTGGCACCTGATTTTGTGCGGGTCTATAGCTCGGAGCAGCAGAACAATCAACTGGTGGTGTCTGATCAGTTGACGGGCATTACTTACTATTTGAATCTGCCGAATGTGTATCGGGTGTTTGTCAATCGCGGGGACACTGTGGCGCTGGCGATGGTGGCTAACTCGAATTTGCTGTATCGGGTGGTGCATTTGAACGCGGGTGCATTGGCTCCGCCGGGTGCGACGGATTGCCAGCCTACGATTTTGCCAATCTACTGCGTGGTGCCGGTTCCGGGGACGTTCGACCGGCCGCAGAACATTATTTATGCGCTGGATGGCTCGAACGCTTACGTGATCAATTGCGGGGCGGAGTGCGGGGGCGGCACGAACGGGGGCGCGTCGGTGAGTTTGATTCCGCAGGCGACGCTGAACATCAACACGGTGCCGACTTCATTTCCTTATCCGGCGGTGGTCACGAGCACGACGCCTATACCGGGCGGGGCTACGGTGGGGCTGGCGGATAGTACGAATCTCTACCTGGCCGGGCAGCAGATGCAGGCCGATGGCTACCTGGCCGGGAGACTTACGACGCTGAACCTGACCACGCTGGCGGTGAGTGCGCCGGTGCCGATCTCTGACGGGTACCATACGAAGCTGCTGTTTGCGGATGACAATACGCTTTGGATTGGGTCACAGTATTGTGCGACCGGTGAGCGTGCTTACCAGGCGTCGCTGGGTGTGACGGGGCAGGCGGCGAACTACAACTGCCTGACGCGGTATGACCTGGGTGCGCATACGGCGGCGATTGTGCCGGCGCTGGCTACGAATGCGAATGGCGTGCTGAGTGTGCCGTATCCGAACCAGAATAATAACCTGGTTTATTACGGGTCGCTGACCGGGATTTGCTGGGTGCAGAATCTGCACAAGGTGTACACGGCGTATGGCGGGCAGGTGCATGCGTTCAATACGGCGGATGGATCCGAGATCAATAACGTGAACATCACGATCCAGGGGACGGCGCTGGATGTGACGTATATGGATGCGTTGACGAACTCGGCCAACTAGCCTCAAGGGGGGATTAGACTGGGGGGACTATGCCTTCTCCTGTTCCCTTCCCCCCTTCAACGACGTTCGACATTCTGGCAATTGCGGCGCATCGTGATGATGTGGAGCAGACGTGCGGGGGGACGCTGCTGGTGCAGCAGGCGCTGGGATTTACTACGGCGATTCTGGACCTGACGCGGGGCGAGGGTGGAACGCGAGGGACGGCGGCGGAACGCGAGGCCGAGGCGAACGAGGCGGCGGGGCTGCTGAAGGTTTCGCACCGGGAGGCGCTGGACCTGCCGGATGGGTCGCTGGAGAATACGATGGAGGCGCGGCTGAAGGTGGCGGGGGTGATTCGGCGGCTGCGCCCGCGGGTGGTGATTCTGCCTTACTGGCAAGGCCGGCACCCGGATCATTCCACGTGTGCGACGCTGGGGTACGAGGCTTGTTTTGCGGCGGGGCTGAGCAAGGTAGATGTGGCTGGGGCACCGCACAGGCCATACAAGATTCTTTATGCGTCGCTGTATGCGGATGTGAGACCAACGTTTGTTGTGGACATTTCAGTGCATGTGGAGACGCGTCTGCAAGCGCTGTTGGCTTACCGGTCACAGTATGGGGATCGGCCTGAGGGCGAGGGTTTGTTTGTGCCGGAAGCGGATATTCGCGAGCGTACGTTTGCGACGGCGCGACATTACGGATTGCTGGCAGGGGTGCGGTACGCGGAACCGTTTGTGCAGAAAGAAGTGGCATTGGTGGGTGATCTGCTGCATTTACCGGTGGCTTCGATTTAATGCTGTTACGGGAAAATTTGATTTCGACTATTGAAAAGTTAGAGAAAGTTTCTTCTTCTTTGTGAAACTGACTGCGTATCTGCATCACAGAATGAGTTGGCAGATTGACATACGAGTCGAGTTCACACAAATCCAGTTGTGATGATTCGCCGTAGAACATGCAGCAACGAGTTTTTATAACCGCAAGCTAACCGGAGAGGTAACAATCGTGGACACAATAGACAGGCTTTATCAGAAGGGCGTTTCGAGGCGCAATTTCCTGGTCGCGGCAGGCGCGGCTGGTGCCGTTGCGGCGCTTGCGGGCTGCAACGATCCGGGGACCATCACGCCGACGAGCACATTGAATTCGCTGCAGGACAGCGACATTCTGACGTTTGCGCTGAACCTGGAATACATTGAGGCCGAGTACTACCTCTATGCGGCCACGGGCACCGGTCTGAGCGCGGCGGATGCCGGCTCCGGCGCGGGTACAACGATTGTCCCGGCGACGACCAAGCTCACCGGGCTTACCACCGGGCAGCAGAACACGCTGAACGAGATTGCCTACGACGAACAGACGCACGTACAGTTCCTGCGTAGTGCGCTGGGCTCTGCCGCTGTTGCGCGTCCGGCGATCGACCTGACCTTTTTTGCACCTCTCTACGTAGCTGCGCAGACGAATGCCGGCATCACGACGGGGCAGGTGACGAACTTCAGCCCGTTTACTTCGTTCGATAATTTCCTGCTGGGCGCGTTCATCTTCGAGGACGTAGGTGTTACGGCTTACAGCGGAGCGGCTCCTCTGATTTCGGCTGCCGGTGTGAAGGCGGGTTATCTGCTGGCTGCGGCTGGCATCCTGGCCGTCGAGGCGTATCACGCGGGTTATGTGCGGACGATCTTGACCGGCAATGCGATCAATTCGCCTGGCGCAACGGCTGGCACGACGACGTACTCACAATTCAATTCCGCAGTGCTGGTGCAGAAGCTGCGTGCCGCGTTGAGCGGTGGCACCGGTGAGACACTGCTCACGATTCCTACCTCGACGACCGCGCCTTCTACGGTTGTGAATGCTTCCGCCTCGACTGCACAGGGCTATGCGCGCACGCCGGATCAGGTGCTGCACATCGTTTACGGTGCTGCCACGCCCGGCACTGCCAAGGGCGGGTTCCTGCCGAACGGCGCCAACTACCGCTTCGCCACCACCACCACATAGACCTATAAGGACGGATCATTCCATGGCTACTCAGGAAACACAGGAACTCGACAGTATTATTTCCAGCCGGCGTGCGCTTCTCCTTGGCGGTTCTGCCTTGGCCGCGCTCGCGATGACACCCAAGATGGCGAAGGCTGCGAATACCGTTTCGACCTATACGGACGCGGATATTCTCAACTTTGCGCTGAACCTCGAATATCTCGAGGCTAACTTCTACTACATGGCGGCCTTTGGGACGACCATCGACAAGCCTACGGCGGCTTCGGCTGCTTTGGGTGGTCCTACGGCTACCATCGCGCTCAACGGCGTGGCGACCAATGGCAATCCAACGGCAGGTATTACCGCGACCGTCGGTACGGCGACAAATGTTCCGTTCGTGAATCCGACGGTGAAGGCTTACGCGATCGAGACCGCGATCGAAGAAGGCAAGCACGTCAACCTGCTCCGCAGCGCACTGGGCGCAGCCGCAGTGGCACAACCGCCGATCGACGTCAGCCCGCTGGGTGCATTCACTACACTTGCGAATGCCGCGACGATTCCTTCTGCGCTCAACTTCAACCCGTATGCGAACGACCTGTACTTCCTGCTGGGCGCGTTCATCTTTGAGGATGTTGGGGTTACCGCGTACCACGGAGCCGCTCCGCTGATTACCGCGTCAGCCAACCTGAGCGCCGCGGCAAGTATTCTTGCTGTCGAGGCGTATCACGCCGGCCTGATCCGTACGACGATCGGTCTGCTGGATCCGAATAACACCTCTTCAGCGATCACGGCGACACAGCTGATCGCAAACCTTCGCGCGAAGCTGTCGTTGCAGGCGAACACCGCTGTGACGGTGGCCGATGACTACGGTCTCGCAGGCCCCGGCATCAGCACGGTGAAGAAGACGCTGGATGGCGGTGGTTCCGTGACCGTGACCCAGATCGTGGACGCGGACACGAACGTGATTGCGTTTGGGCGGAACACGAACCAGGTGCTGAACATCGTGACGGGCGGCGGCGCATTGACGGCCGGTGCTACCGCGAAGGGCGTATTCTTCCCGAGCGGCTTGAACGGTCTGTTCAGCTAACAAGTCAGTCTCAGATAGTGTGTTGCGAAGATGGCCTCAGCGAAAGCTGGGGCCATCTTCAGTTTAGGCGTGGGCGATTCTGTCGCGGATGAAAGCTACCAGCGGGGCCTCGCAATATGCGCCGGGAGCTCCGTGGAAAAGCCTGGCCTTGCTCAGCAGGCGCAGCGAGACGTCAGGCCAGGCGGCAGAGGCGAGGTCGCCGCCGGTGATGACGACGGCGTCGGCACGGTCGAGGTAGGTTTTTGCTGAAGTTTTGAAGTCTGCGGTGGCGGCGTCCAGGACGCTGACGAAGACGTCGGGCTGGAGGAAGCGCAGGATGGAATTGGATTCAATGATGGCATTTTCCGCAGCGGCGAGTTCCTTGCGCAGGCGGGGCATGGCTTCTGCGAGCTGGCCCTGGCGGGTGCGGACCCAGAAGGAGCGGGCGGCGCCGGCGGCGAGGTAGCGAGAGGAATCGGTGCCGCTGGTGAGCGTACGCTCTTCTGATATGGCGATGGTGTGGTCGGCGGTTTCACAGTCGCAGGGTTCGCCGTTGGCGGAGCAGACACCGTGGCCGAACTGGGTGATTTTGAAGGCGGTCCAATGCTTTTCAGGCATGGCGGCGATGAGACCGGCGACCACGCTGGTCTTGCCGATGTTGCGAGTGTGCCCGCCGATGACGATGATGGCCATGGCTAGTCGCGCCCCCGGGGGTTGCGCAGGCGGGCGAGATCGCGGAGGTAGTCACGCACGGGGCGGGCGGGGGTGCCCCAGAAGACCTGGCCAGGACCATCGAGGCGCTTGCCGGGGAGGACGCCGCCCTGGCCGCCGAGGATGACACCGCGACCAATGGTGACGCGCTCGCCGAGGCCGACCTGGCCGCCGAGCATGGCGCCATCCTCTACCGTGATGGAGCCGGCGAGGCCGACCTGGGCGGCGATGATGACGTCCTGGCCGATGATGCAGTTGTGGGCGATTTGGACGAGGTTGTCGATTTTTGTGCCGCGACCGATGCGGGTTTCGCCCAGAGCGCCGCGGTCGATGGTGGTGTTGGCACCGATTTCTACGTCGTCACCGATGACGAGGGTGCCGATCTGGGGGAAGCCGATGTAGCCTTCAGGCGCGTGGGCGTAGCCGAAGCCGTCCGAGCCTAGGATGGCACCGGCCTGGACGCGGACGCGCTCGCCGAGGGTGCAGGCGGCGTGGATGACGGCGCGGGGGCCGATGACACAGAATGCGCCGAGACGGGCGCCGGAGGCAATGAAGGCTCCGGCGCCGATCTCGCAATTTTCACCGAGGACCGCGCCGTCTTCTACGATGGCCGAGGAGGCTATGCCGTTGCGGCCACGTTCGTCGAAATAGCGGGTGTAGACCTGGGCGAAAGCGAGACGGGGCTCGCGGACGGGGAGGATGCGGGAGTCGGGATCAGGCTGGCCGGCGAGGATGAGGCCCGCGGCGGAGGCTTTCGCTTTGGCGAGAGAGGCTGGGTCCTGGGCGAAGACGATGGAGGTGGCGGTTGCCGTTTCGATGGCGGAGACGTTGCTGAACGATGTGGTTGGACCGGTGGGGTCGAGGCCGAGCAGGGTTGCGATTTCTTGGCGGCTTACGGTTCGGTGCATCAGTAGACTCCTTGCTCGCCGGCGGGGCGGGTCTTCCAGCGGCGATGCATCCACAGCCATTGGTCGGGGTTGCGACGGATGTATTGCTCGGTGACGGCGGCGAACATGGCGGTGTTGGCGAGAGCGTCGGCTTCGGAATGGCCGGTGCTGACAAGGGCGAGGGGCGGGCCGAAGGTGAGGCGATAGGCCTGGGTGGGTGAGTCCCAGAGGAGAAAGCCGGGGAGGACGGCGGCGCCGGTTTTGAGCGCGATGCGGGCAAGGCCGGCGGCGGTGCAGGCGGGGCGACCGAAGAACGGAACGAAGAGGCCTTGCGGGGGGGTCATGTTGGTGTCCATGAGAATGCCTACGGTTTCGCCGTGGCGCATGGCGGCGATGAGGCCTCGGGCGAAGTCGTCTTTATGGATGACGCGATTGCCATGCAGGCAGCGGATGCGATTGACGAAGGAATCGACCAGAGGATTGTCAAGGCGGCGGATGACGAGGCCCATGGGATAGCCGACGAGCGAATGGAAGAAGCTGGAGAGCTCCCAGGCGCCGAGGTGGCCGGTAAGGACGAGGACACCTTTGCCGCGGTCGCGGGCCTGGAGGTAATGGTCGAGGCCGTCGTAGGTGATGAAGCGGCGGGCCTGGGCGGGGGTGTAATGGGACATGAGGCAGAATTCTGCTAGGAGCCAGCCGAGGTGGCGGTAGACCCTGCGCAGAGTCTGGGTGCGCTGGGCCTGGGTCTGCTGGGGATAGGCTGCGGCGAGGTTGGTGAGGCCTGCGTTGCGGAGCCGGCCGAGCAGGAGAAATGCCGCAGCACCGATGGCGGCTCCGACCTGCCGGGCGAGAGGGCGTGGGAGTGCGCCGATAACTTGAACCATTAGCCAGACGACGGCAAATTCGAGACGGTGACGGAGATGCGCGGGCTCGGACTGTGGGGTCGGCGTCGAGATGGGTTGACCCGTCAAGTCTCTATTCTAAATGGGGGCCGAAAACGAAAGAGCCAGCCGATGGGGGCTGGCTCTTTCGGGTGAAACGATGAGGCCTAGTGGTTGTCCTTGGAGACGACGAAGTAGCGGGAGACGGTACGGACAAACGGCTTGGCGGCTTCCGGTACAGGGGTGGAACCACCGAGGACGGTGGCGTACGGGATATCCGAACCATAGATGGCGCGGGTATCGTCACCATCCTGGGAGATGACGGCACCGTTCAAGTCGATGCCGGCGAAAAGGCCGCGCGACCGGGAGTAGGTGAGGAACTCTGCGTGCAATTCAATGTCTGTGCTGGCCTGCGCGTTGCGACCTACCGGGCCGGCTGCGGCTGCGGCATCGCCACCGATTTTGAACTTGTCATGCAACATGCGGTCGAGACCGCCCTTGTTCATGGCAACGAGGACGAGGTCGGTAGACTGACCGCCGATCTGGAAACCAAAGCTGCCGCCTTCGAGCTTGACGAAGACCGGTCCGCTCCAGCCGTGGCCGGTGCGGCAGGTGGCAACGCCTTTGCCGTACTCGCCGCCGACGACGAATGCGCCCTTTTTGAGGCCGGGGATGACGACGACGCAGGATGCGCCAGCGAGAATGGTCTGGGGGATACCCTTGTCCGGCACGCCCTCAACTTCATCGATGACCATTTTGGCTTTTGCGAGGCGGTCAATGTCCTTGTTTGTGTCAGCGGCAAAGGCCGTCTGCGAAAGTCCAGTTGCGAGGGCCGCGACGGCCAAAACTGCACCAAATTGCTTCATGATCAAAATCCTCCGGTAAATCTGCGTATGCGCTAGAAACCACGCTTCCCTTACCTACGATGGGCGAGGTGGGGGCTGGGTTGCACTTGGTGGCAAAGAACTTATGTGTGGGAGAGTGGGAGTAAGAAAAAAAACGGGGACTGCGAACACGGCCCGAAACATCCGGCGGTCGCAGTCCCACTCTCCCAGGTCTGTGTTGCTTGCTTTACTGTGGGGTACAACTCTCGTAACCGCTACAGTACTTACGTTGTCGTCCATAAGTAACCATCTCGGACCTTGATTTATTCCCTTTTTGGGACATCGCACCAGCCGATAGAGATCGCTCGGAGAGTGAGTGCGGTGCGGTTGTTTACGCCCGCTTTGCGCATGAGGCGGGCCAGGTGAGACTTGACCGTGCCGACATGGACCTGGAGGTGGCTGGCGATTTCCTGGTTGGATCGGCCGTTGAGGAGCAGGCGGAGAACCTCGCGTTCGCGCCGGCTGGGCAGGGTGGTTTCGGACGCGGTTTCCTGCTTTCTACGGGCGCGCTCCAGCAGGCGTGCGAGGACTTTGCGTGGAGCCCATATGGAACCATCGCGGACGACCTCCACGGCGCGCAGGAACTCTGAGGAGGTGGAGACGTGCGAGAGGTAGCCGTGCGCTCCGGCGGCGAGCACTTCTTCGGTCCATTCGATGTCATCGGTTTCGCCGACGACGAGGAGACGGAGCAGGGGGCGCATGCGCTGGAAGGCGCCGAGCAAGGCGAAGAGATGGTCGGTGGCGGTGGTGTCGATGAGGACGAGATCGAGGTCGGCGAGGTCTTTGGCGCGGGGGGCCTTGAGCAGGGTGACGCGGCATGCGGCGTTATCTTCCAGCAGGGTGCGCACGCCTTCGATACGCAGGGGATCGCGGGCGATGAGTCCTACGGCGGCTGGGCGCGGGGTGGGCGATTCGCCGGGCAGCGCTGTCATTTAGAGCTTGGGGAGGACGATTCCCTGCTGGTTCTGGTACTTGCCTTTGCGGTCGGCGTAGCTGACTTCGCAGACTTCATCGGACTGGAAGAAGAGGATCTGGCAGAGGCCTTCGTTGGCGTAGATGCGGGCGGGCAGCGGGGTGGTGTTGGAGATTTCGAGCGTGACGAAGCCTTCCCATTCGGGCTCGAAGGGAGTGACGTTGACGATGATGCCGCAGCGGGCGTAGGTGGATTTGCCGACGCAGATGGTGAGGACGTCGCGGGGGATGCGGAAGTACTCGATGGAGCGGGCGAGGGCGAAGGAGTTGGGCGGGACAATGACGCTGGGTGCGGTGACGGTGACGAAGGAGCGCTCGTCGAAGGCTTTGGGGTCGATGATGGCGCTGTTGACGTTGGTGAAGATTTTGAACTCGTCCGAGACGCGGAGGTCATAGCCGTAGCTGGAGAGGCCGTAGGAGATGACGCCGTCCTTGACCTGTTTCTCGCTGAAGGGCTCGATCATCTTATGTTTTGTTGCCTGTTCGCGGATCCAGCGGTCGCTCTTGATTGCCATCTTTATGCCTTCCCTTGCGCAGCAGTGAGCGTGGAACTTAAGTAACCATTGCAGGCGCGATGATTGTGTATGAATCGGCCTCAACCTGATAGTACGAGAGGCGACTCACATTGACAATCGGAACCCCTGTTTCTACCATCAGGCCAGCGAGTGCAGGCGGCAAGAACTTATTTTGAAGGGTTTCGATGATCAAGCAGGATCTTATTCAGAAAGTCGTAGAGCGCACGGGCCTGGTTCGAACGAAGGCGGAATCTGCCGTGGACGCGATCTTCGATTCGATGAAGCAGAGCCTGGTGGCCGGGGAACGGATCGAGCTGCGTGGATTTGGGGTTTTTACGGTGAAACCGCGCAAGACCGGTGTGGGGCGGAACCCACGGACGGGCGCTGAAGTGACGATTGCGCCGGGGAAAGCGGTACGCTTTAAGCCGGGCAAGGAACTGCATTTAATCGACTAGAAGTTTCACTGTTGTACGGTATTTTTTCAGCCAGGTAATCCATTGACATCGCCGAGCCTTCTCAGTCATCCGGTTCCCCAGGCTCCCATTGCCCAGCCGCCTTCCGCCCTGAAACGGGTGGGTGTTCCCTTGCTGCTTTTTTTGGTGACAGTGATTTCGACGACCGCCGTGGGCATGCGGTACATGCACAACTTTCAGATGGGGCGGGGGCCGTTGACCGACGACGCGGACATTTTGCCGTATGGGTGGGTGTGGCGGAACCTGGGGGACTTTGCGCAGGGTCTGCCGTTTTCCATGACGTTGATTGCAATTCTGCTGGCGCATGAGTTTGGACATTACTTAGCGTGCAAGGCGTTTCGGGTGCGGTCGACGCTGCCGTTGATGTTGCCGGCGCCATCGCTTTCGGGGACGTTTGGGGCGATTATTCGACTGCACTCACGGGTGCCTTCGCGGTCGGCGCTGATTGTGATTGCGGCGATGGGGCCGATTGCGGGATTTGTGGTGGCGACGGGTGCGGTGGTGGTGGGGCTGCGGCACTCGGTGTACCTGGCTGCGCCGGTGCTGCACCGGATTCAACCGCCGATGCTGCTGGCGGCGGCGCATGGCTTGCTGCATGCGTCACAGCCGTTGGCGTTCATTCTGCCACATCCGATTTTGACCGCGGCGTGGATGGGTCTGCTGATTACGGCGCTGAACCTGATCCCGGCGGGGCAGCTGGATGGCGGGCATATTGCGTATGCGCTTTCACCGGGGCTGCACCGGGTGTTGTCACGGGTTTCTGTGGCGGTGCTGGTGCTGGCGGGGGTGTTTTTCTGGGTGGGGTGGATTCTGTGGGGGCTGGTGCTGCTGATGGCGGGGATGACTCATCCTAAGGTGTCGCGGGAGCTGCCGCTGCGGAGGTGGCAGAAGGCGCTGGCGCCGGTGTGCGTGGCGATTCTGCTGCTGGCGGCGACCTATCAGCCGTTTACGGGGTACGATCTGCTGACGATTCTGCCGAAGCTGGCGCACCGGTATCACTGGGCGAAACATTAGCCTCGCCGGGCTGCCGATTGTGCCGTATTCTAGCCCCACGCCCATGTTGCCTGACCATGTGTTACAAGCCCAAACGCCTGCAATCCAGACCACCGCACTGACGCGCCGCTTTGGGCCGTTTACGGCGGTGAACGATGTGAACCTGACGGTGGCGCCGGGGCAGTTCTTCGGGTTCCTGGGGCCGAATGGTGCGGGGAAATCGACCACGATCAAGATGCTGACGGGACTGCTTGCACCTACGTCGGGGCGGATCGAGATCCTGGGTCAGGACCTGACGGCGAACACGGTGGACCTGAAGCGGCAGATTGGCGTGGTGCCGGAGGGGCTGGCGCTGTTCGGGCGGTTGACGGCGCCGGAATACCTGACATTTGTGGGGCGGATGTATGGGCTGGATGCGGCGACGACGGCGGCGCGATCGAAGGAGCTGCTGGATTTTATGTCGTTGACCAACGACAGCAAGAAGCTGGTGACGGACTTTTCCCATGGCATGCAGAAGAAGCTGGCGCTTTCAGCGGCGGTGATCCATGGACCGAGGATTCTGTTTCTGGACGAGCCGTTCGAAGGCGTGGATGCGATTGCGGCGGGCACGTTGAAGTCTATGCTGCAAGGCATGATTCACCGGGGCGCGACGATCTTTTTGACCTCGCATGTGCTGGAGATTGTGGAGCGGCTGTGTACGCATGTGGCGATTATCCAGAGGGGGACGCTGGTGGCGCAGGGGTCGCTGGAAGAGCTCCGGGCGGGGGTGCAGGCGCAGCATCCGGATGAGGCGAATGCGCACAAGGCAACGCTCGAAGAGATCTTTCTGAATGTGCTGGGGACGACGGGGATGGCGCCGCCGGAGCAGGAGCTTTCGTGGCTGGGATGACGGCAATTACGGCGACGCAGCAGTTCAAGGCCGTTGCGTACCTGCGCTGGTGTCTGTTTCGCAATGGGTTCCGGCGCAAGGGCGGCGCGGGCGAGCTGATTGCGCGGTTTATCGTTTACCCGATTTTTGCGGGGTTCATTTTGGGGCCGCTGGTGATTGCAACGACGGCGGCGTACTATGCCGCTTCCACGGGGCATCTGCTGCTGCTGGCGCCGATCTTCTGGAGTATTTTTGCGCTGCGCGTGGTGGTGAGCATCAACGTGTCGCAGCCGGGCCTGTCGTTCGATCCGGAATCGCTGATACGGTTTCCGCTTTCGTTTTCGCGATACTTTGTGGTGCGGATTTTTCTGGGGCTGCTGAGTGCTTCGACGATCATCTCCACGCTTTGCCTGCTGGGTGTGGCGGCGGGCGTGACGGTGGCGGTGCCGGGACTTTGGGTGATAGCGTTTGCGACGGCGCTGCTGGTGGCGGTGGCGGATATGTTTTTTATCCGCATGATCTTTGCATGGATAGACCGCTGGCTGGCGACACGGCGGGCGCGTGAGCTGGCGGTGGGTTTCTTTATCTTTGTGGGGTTGGGGATCCAGTACCTGAACTTTACCTATAACCCGGGCTTCGGTCATGGGCGGGCGGATCGTGCGCGGACGGCGGCGAAGATTGCGCAGGGACAACACTTGTATGCGGTTGCGGAGCCGGTGCTGCGGCACCTGCCGCCGGGGCTGGGGGCTTCGGCGATTGCGTCTGGGGCTGCAGGTCATGCTTTGTTGAATCTGCTGGCGATCTTTTGCTTTGGAGCGGTTTGGGCGGGGATCTTTGCGTGGCGGATGCAGCGGGAATATCGCGGGGAAAATCTTTCGGAAGCGAACAATTCGCCGGTGGTGCAGGTGGATCGCGTTGTGGTGAGGCCGGCGGTGGTACAGACCGCCAGCGCTGCGACTGCTCCGGCTCCGGCGTTTGGTGTGCCGCCCACCGTTGCGGCGGTGCTGGCCAAGGAGTGGATCTATCTGCGGCGGAATACGGCGCAGTTTTACGGGCTGCTGGCTCCGCTGGCGATGGTGTTTCTGTTCACGCTGCGGATGGGCGGGCGGATGGGGCATAGCAGCTGGTTGTTTCCGGCAGCGGTGGCTTATTCGGCGCTGGGGATTGGGGCGCTGGCGTATAACTCGCTGGGGCTGGATGCGACGGGGGTGCAGTTCTACTTTCTGGCGCCGGTGCGGTTTGGGGATATTCTGCTGGCGAAGAATATCTTTGGGTTTGCGGTGAACCTGGTGGAGATTCTGGTGATTTACGGGCTGATCAGCTATACGGCGGGGCCGCCGCCGATGCTGACGGTGCTGGCGACGGCTTGCTGGCTGCTGTTTGCGGCGTTCGTCAATGCGATGTTCGGGAATCGCCGGTCGCTGACGGCGCCGAAAAAGATGGATCCGGGGAAGGTGTCGAGGCGGCAGGCATCGCAGTTGAGCGCGTTGATGAGCGTGGGGATACTTTTGGGAACTATTGCCGTGGGGGCGATGCTGCTGGCGGTGGCTGCGTTCTTCAATATGGCATGGTTGCCGCTGCCGGTGCTGGCGGGGCTGGCGGTGGGGGCGTTTGCGCTTTACTGGCGGAGTCTGGGGTCGATCGACCGGGTGGCGCTGAACAATCGGGAGACGATGATCGAGGAGTTATGCAAGGCCAGCTAGGATTGGGTTGCGCTGGTCCTAGCCTTGCATGTCGCGGCGGATCAACGAACGACCCGGGGCTAAAGCCCCACCTCTCTTCTGCCTGTTTTCGGGGGGTTAAAGCCCCCCGCTTCCACCGAAAAATACGACTTATTCGATTATCGCGATTTGTCTGACACAACCTAAAGTCCCATTTCATTTTGCGGTGATTCGTGGGGCTGAAGCCCCACGCTCATCCCAATCAGAGGATGACGAGTCAGGGCTAGGCGTTGGACGCTACGTTGGTGCGGCGCTGGTACCAGAACCAGGCCAGGAAGAGCAGGGAGACGCCGCCGCTGACGGCCATGTCCATGCCGCCGATGCCGCGGACGCCGAACCATTTTGCGCCCAGGCCATCGAGCTTGGTCATGTAGACGACGGGGGCGTTGCCGAGCGAGAGTGCGATGGCGTATCGGCCGCTGCCGCTTTTGCCGCTGGCGCCGAGCAGTTGCAGGACCAGGCTGGTGAAAAGCGCGTAGCAGGCGCCGACGGTAAGCGAATAGAGGATGGATGCGGCGTAGTATCCCCAAGGGCGGGGCGGGCCGAGCAGCAGCAAAGCCAGGGTGGCGGCGTTGAGCAGGCTGGCGGCTGCATAGACCGGTCGCATGTCGGCGGGGAGCTTGAGGTAGCCGACGAGGAGCGCGCCCAAGGCGCTGAGCAGGCCGCCGGCTACGCCGTTCATGAGGGCGACGCCGTTGATGGAGACGCCGTAGGTGGGGGCCATGGCGGAGAAGAGGCTGAGGACGGCACCGCTGCCGAGCGGGGCGGCGAGCATGAGGAGCAGGGGGATGCCGCGGCGATTCCAGTAGGTCTGGCGGAACTCGCGGCCCATGCGGCGCATGACGGCGGAGAAAGGCTCGCCGTGGGCGGTGACGGGGGGCTCCGCGATGAGCAGTGCAAGCAGGCCGGGGAAGCCTACGAGCGCGCCGCAGAGCAGGCCGAAGGCGCCGCGGGCCATGTGCTGTGAGACCCAGAGCAGGCCGCCGCCCGAAAGCGCTCCGAAGCCGAGCGAACCGGCGTTGAAGAAGGCACTGGCGCGGGTTTTGAGGTTGGGCGGGACGACCGCGGCCATGAGCCCGCCGACACCGCTCGAGGTGAGCATGACGACGGCCATGCCGAGCACGAGCAGGAAACGGGGGGCGAGTGCGTCGAGCTTTGCGGACTGCAGGGCGACCGCGATGACGATACCGGTGAGGATGGAGCAGACGGCAACCCAGGTGCGGCGGCGGACCCAGAGATCGACCAGCGGGCTCCAGAGGAAGTAGAGGGAGGTGGGGAGGGTGACGGCGGCGACGACATCGGCGACACGGTCGGCGGAGACGCCCTGCGCGGTGAGCAGTGCGCCGAGGACGGTGTTGACGAAGCCATTGGCGTACATGGCGTAGGGCAGGACGAGCAGGCCGAACATCCAGACGGGCGGGGCTTCGGAGTGGGCCTGGTTACCCTCGCCTGGGATCAGGGGTTCTACATGCTCCATGTCAGCACCCTATCATTGCGGCGGGGCTATGCGATGGCGATGGCGGCCATCATGCGGCCGGTCCAGTTTTCCGCGCCGCGCTCGAGGCGATAGGAGAAATATTTTCGTTCGCCGTTGTCGAAGGTGCAGCCTGTGCATTCGGCGAGGACGGTGATGTCCGGGACGCCGGCGGCGGCGAGTTGGCGGCGGTTGGCCTCCCAGAGGTCGAGGTGGTCGCCGGTGAAGAGGCCGGGGGCGAAGTGGGAGCGGAGGTCTGGACCGACGGTGTAGCAGCAGGGGCCGATGGAGGGGCCGATGGCGGCGATGAGATCTTGCGGGCGGCTGCCGTGTTTCTCGACCATGCTGCGGACGCCGGCGGTGGCGATGGCGGCGGCGGTGCCTCGCCAGCCGGCGTGCAGGGCGGCGACGACGCGGAGGCGGGTGTCGGCAAGGAGGATGGGGACGCAGTCGGCGGTGAGGATGCCGATGGCGCGGCCGGGCTGGGCGGTGACGATGCCGTCGGCCTCTGTCGGCTCAGCTGCGTGGCCGGCGAGGTCGCTGGCTGGGACGACGTGGTTGCCGTGGACCTGGCGGACGCGGGCGATGCTGGCCCAGCCGGGGAGGGCCTGGCGTGCGTCACCGTCGGCACGGGTGCTGAAGGCGTGGCGGAGCCATTGGTATCGCTCCCAGTCTTTTATTGTTACCAAGTTGCGATGCTCCCTCGTCTAATTAGGTGTTGTGGGGTTCCTGTACGATTCCATTTGCATCCTACCGGACTGAGCGGTAAGATACCGCGATTGATAGCCTTATTTGAATTTTTGAGAACCGAACTTGCCTAGCCTGAACCCGAATCTTCGCTCCCGCCTTGGAAAGGTGTGCGCCGCTATCATCGGCGCGACGCCCGAGGACATGCTCGAGAAGGCCACCGCCGTGCTGGCCGACACGCATTTTCTTGAGTTTCGTTTGGATTATCTGGACAAGCCGGCACTGGGTTTGCCCAAATTGAAACAGTTTCTGGCCGACCACAGCGAGGTGACGGCGATTGCGACGTGTCGGCGGGTGGCCTCAGGCGGCAAGTTTGCGGGCAGCGAGGCGGAAGAACTCGACGTGCTGATCAAGGCGGCGGGGGCCGGGTTTCAGCTGGTCGACCTGGCGCTCGAGTCGGCTGAGACGCTGAAGCCGGCGGCGGTGGAGAAGCTGCGCGCGACCAAGGTGGGGCTGATCGTTTCACACCACGACTTCAAGCAGACCAAGGATCTGGACGCGGTGTACAAGCGGATGGCGCCGTTTGCGGCCGACCTGGTCAAGATTGTGCCGACGGCGCGTACGCTCACGGACAACCTGACGCTGATGCAGTTTATCGAGCGGATGTCGGATAGCGCGAACATCATCGGCATCTGCATGGGCGATGCGGGGATCATTTCGCGCGTGCTCGGCCTGCGTGCGGGCTCCATGTTTACGTTTGCGGCGGCGACGGCGGGCGAGGAAACAGGGCCCGGGCAGATTGCGGCGCGGACGCTGATCGAGACTTACCGGATTGAAGAAGTGGACGCTTCGACGAAGGTGTTTGGGGTGGCGGGTAACCCGATCAACAAGTCGCTTTCACCGCTGATGATGAATGCGGCGTTTCGCCGGGAGACCGTGAATGCGGTGTATCTGGCGCTGCAGACGGCGGATGTGGAAGACCTGGTGAGGCTGATCCGGGAAATTCCGATTGGCGGCGTGAGTGTTACGATGCCGCACAAGCAAAGCATTCTGCCGCACCTGGAGCATACGGACCCGCTTTCGCAAAAGATTGGCGCATGCAATACGATTCTGCGGGCGCCGGACAAGAAGCTCTACGGATTCAATACGGATGTGGCGGGCATTGTCATGCCGCTTGAGAAACGGCTGGTGCTGAAAGGCGCGAAAATTTTGGTGCTTGGGGCAGGTGGCACGGCGCGGGCGGCGGTGTTCGGACTTAAGGATAAGGGCGCTGAGGTGTTCATTCTGAACCGTACGCCGGAAACCGCGGCCAAGCTGGCCAAGCAGGCCGGGGCCAAGGTGCTGAAGCGCGAGGCACTGGCCAAGAGCAGCTTCGACGTGATCGTGAACGCCACATCCGTCGGCATGGCGGGGCAGAAGGGCGCGCAGATTTTGACCGAAGCCGACTTCAAGGCGGGGCTGAAGACTCAGTACATTTTCGATTGCGTGTATAACCCGGTGGACACGCCGCTGCTGAAGCTGGCACGGCAACTGAATATTCCGGCAATTACAGGCGTGGAAATGTTTGTGCAGCAGGGTGCGCGGCAATTTGAAATCTGGACCGGCAAGCCGGCGCCGGAGGAAGAGATGCTTCGGGTAGTCGTGCATGCGCTGCGGCAACAGGCCGAACAGGTGCCGGACGTGAAAACGGCTGCTGCGAAGAAATCCAAAGCCGCCTGACCTTATGTTCTGTGGCGCTCTTTGAGCCTTAGGAAGGGTGTTTCCAGGTAGCGATAGCTGAGTTGCGCGACCAGATACGTAACGGCGAAGGCCGCGATGGGCACGAGAAAGCCCAGGCCGGAGGGTCGCAGACGCGTGAGCAACTTGCTCCAGCTATAGGCAAGCAGGTTGTGCAGCAGGTAGAAACCGTAGCTGATGGTGCCTAGCCCGGCGAGCGGTCGCCAACGCAAAAGGCGGGTCCAGGCCATGGTGTTTTCAACCGTCAGCACGACCACGCCGCAGCAAACCAGAGCGATGAGGGTGAAGCCGTAGGTCGTGAGCAGGGGGTGGTAGGAGGTGAGCGGCCAGCGCCGGCCGATGGTCGTCATGGAGAGAACGAGCACCGCAAGGGGGGCGAAGACGAGCCACAAACCGACCGGGCGCAGACGCCGGGGAGCGCCGGTGAGCCAGAGGTTCAGTACCGCGCCGATCAGCAGTGAATCGGCGCGAGTATAGGTCGCACCGTAAAGCAGGTTTGCTTCCAGGAGCGCTGGGGAGACGTGGAAATAAAGAAAGGTTCGGAGGCCTAAAACGAACAGCGCGCCGGCAATACCGAGCGTCATCAGGACTGCGCGATCCCGGCCGCGGCAGAGCCAAACTACCAGCGGCCAGGTGAGATAGAACTGCTCCTCGACGCAGAGAGTCCAAAAGTGCGCGATGTTGATGGACGTGTAGCCGTGACCTATACCGAGAAAGATGGAATACGCCGGGTTCGCGGCGCTGAGCGGGACAAGATTGCCCAGGTACACCGCGAACAAGAGCGCCTGCCAATGCCAGATGGGCCTGGTGATCCAGGCGGTTGCGAAGACGGCGAGCCAGAAGGCGTAATAAAGCGGGAAGATGCGCAGCGTGCGTCGCCAGTAGAAGGTGCTGAAGTAGTGTGCGCGGTGCCGCGTGCGAAAGAGAATGCCGGTGATGAGAAAGCCGGAGAGTACGAAGAAGAGGTCGACGCCGGTGAAGCCCCAGAAGAAGGTGTCGGTGGGCCAGAAGGCGTAGCCGAAGTGGCAGAGAAAGACCATCAGGACCGCGATCCCGCGAAGCCCGTCAAATGCCGGGTAAAAGGGGGCACCTGGCGCTCTACCGATCAGTTCACTGGGGACGGGATCAATTACGGCTACATCGGGGCCCACGGATCTACGACTCAACTTTCGCGAACAACGATTTTTTAGTTTAGCAAAATCCGATTGGGGTCCATCAGCGTTCTGCGTCGTGCAGTGTGAGATGGAACGGCTCTTTGCGGGGATGCCTCATGCCTACTCGCTCAAGGCGCCAGGGGCATCCAATGGGGATGCCGGGGACTGATTCGATGGGTCGCGTTGCGCAGATCTGGCGTTATCCGGTGAAATCGATGCATGGCGAGGAAGTGGCGAAGGCCCGGCTTACGGCGGATGGGCTGGAGCACGATCGGCTGTATGCGTTCGAGTCGCCGGCCGCGCCTGCGGGGATGCTGCGCCTACCGGCACAGGACCGGCGCGAGCTGCTGCGGTTTACGGCACGGCAGCGGGACGCGGGCGTCGAAGTGGTTACGCCAGCCGGCTTGCGCCTGGCGGTGGACTCGCCGGAAATGGTGGCGGAGCTGCCGGCCGGGGTGCGCCTGACGTATGAGCCGACGCCCCAGACCGATGTCAGGCCGCTCGCGCTGATTGGATTGCGGACTGTCGAGAGTGTTTCTGAGGGACTGGGCGTCGCGCTCGATGCGCGGCGATTTCGGGCGAATCTGCTGCTCGATCTGCCCGAGCCGTTTCTCGAAGACAGCTTTGTGGGGCGGACTCTACGCGTCGGCTCCACGGCTATGCTGTGTATTCTGGAGCGCGACCCGCGCTGCCGCTTCATCACCTTCGACCCGATCGACCCGTTCGGCCAACCGCTGATCCCGCTGATGAAATACCTGGATCGGCATCACCAGACCCGGGCGGGTGTCTATGCGGCCGTGCTGACGCCGGGGCCGATCGCGCGTGGGGATGAAGTTGTGCTGGTCTAAAAGGAAACGCCGACCCGGAGGGACCGGGGCGGCGTGATGATAGGTTTACGGCTAGGCTTGACTCTTGCCGTCGGCCGATGCGAGTTCGGCTTCAGCCTCGCGGGTGATTTCATTGGCGTCGTCGTACTTGAGGCCGTCATCGCCTGCGTGCGACCAGAGGTCCTGGCCGCGCTTGAGCTCGGCTTCAGCGTGGGCGCGGTCGATCTCGTTGGGATGCATGGCTTTTTCGGCGAGGATGGTAACCCGGTCCGGCAGCACCTCGACGAAGCCCCAGGCGACGAAGAACGCCTGGTCGCCGGAGGTGCCACCATGCAACCGGACCTCGCCTGCGCCGAGCTCGGCAAGCAGCGGTGCGGCTCCGTAAAGGGCCTCGAGATAGCCGGACGCCGAGGGCAGTTCGACTGCATCGGCGGTCGCGTCCAGCAGCACGCGGTCCGGCGTCACGAGCCGTACCGCCAACTTCCCGTCCTGTAGGTTGTCTGCCATTACTGCTTCATCTTCTCCGCCGCTGCCTTGACGTCGGCGATGCCGCCCTTGAGGTAGAACGCCTGCTCGGGCAGATCGTCGTATTTGCCTTCGATGATCTCCTTGAAGTCGCGGACCGTGTCTGCGACCTTGACGTAGGCGCCGGGGATGCCGGTGAAGATTTCCGCTACGTGGAAGGGCTGCGAAAGGAACCGCTGGACCTTGCGGGCGCGGGCGACGGTGATCTTGTCCTCATCGGACAGCTCGTCGATGCCGAGGATGGCGATGATGTCCTGCAGGTCTTTGTAACGCTGGAGGATGCGCTTGACGCCCTGCGCCACATCGTAATGCTCCTGCCCGACGATGCGCGGCGACAGGATACGGGAGGTGGAGGCGAGCGGGTCGACGGCGGGGTAAATGCCAAGCTCGGACAGCGGCCGGGAAAGAACGGTGGTCGCGTCGAGGTGGGCGAAGGTGGTGGCGGGGGCCGGGTCGGTCAAGTCGTCGGCGGGCACGTAGACGGCCTGCACGGACGTGATGGAACCCTTCTTGGTGGAGGTGATGCGCTCCTGGAGCTCGCCCATTTCGGTGGCCAGGTTGGGCTGGTAACCGACGGCGGATGGCATACGGCCGAGGAGTGTAGAGACCTCGGAACCGGCCTGGGTGAAGCGGAAGATATTGTCGATGAAGAGCAGCGTGTCGGCACCTTCCTCGTCGCGGAAGTACTCGGCGACGGTGAGGCCGGTGAGGGCCACGCGCAGACGCGCCCCTGGAGGCTCGGTCATCTGGCCGTAGATGAGCGCGGCTTTGGACTTCGAGAAGTCCTTGAGGTCGATGACGCCGGACTCCTGAAATTCATACCAGAGGTCGTTGCCCTCGCGGGTGCGCTCGCCGACTCCGGCGAAGACCGAGAAGCCGCCGTGCTGCTGGGCGACGTTATTGATGAGTTCCTGGATGATGACGGTTTTGCCGACGCCGGCACCGCCGAACAGGCCGATCTTGCCGCCCTTGAGGAAGGGCTGGATGAGATCGATGACCTTGATGCCGGTCTCAAACATTTCTTCCGACGTGGACTGCTCGTCGAAGGCAGGGGCCTGGCGGTGGATGGGCATGTGTACCTTGGCGTTGACCGGGCCGAGTTCATCGACCGGCTCGCCGAGCACGTTGAGCACACGGCCAAGGGTCTCGCGGCCGACGGGCACGAGGATGCCGTTGCCGGTGTCATGCGCGTTCATGCCGCGGACCATGCCCTCGGTGGCGACCATCGCGATGCAGCGCACGCGGCCTTCACCAAGGTGCTGCTGGACTTCGACGACGACGTCGAGCGGCGTGGGCACGGTGAAGCCCTCGCTGGTAATGCGCAGCGCCTGGAAGATGGGCGGCATGTTCTTTTCTTCAAACTGCACGTCAACGGCGGGGCCGCTGATTGAAATCACTTTTCCGATATTCTCTGCCATAGTCTCTCTCGCACAGCCGCTTACAGCGCGGCTGCTCCACTCACAATCTCAATGATTTCCTTGGTAATCGCCGCCTGCCTGACCCGATTCATCGTCAGACTCAACGAGTCGATCAGGTCGCCTGCGTTCTTGGTTGCTGCATCGGTCGCCGTCATGCGCGCCGCGTGTTCGGCTGCTGTGCTTTCCAGCAGCGCGTGAAAAATCTGGGTGGTGACGTAGCGTGGCATGAGGTGGCTGAAAAGCTCCTCAGGCGACTGGTCGTAGATGTAATCGACGTTTGCCGTGCCGAACTTCTTGGCTTCCTGCTCCATGACGCTGGTTTCAGGCTCGTGAACGCTGATGCCTTCAGCCTGTGCGGCTTTTACCGCAGCATCGCGCTGCTCTTCGGTCATCTCTTCGGAGGACTCGATGGCATGGCCGCCGAGGGTCAGGATGGGCAGCAGCTTTTCAACGACGATGCGCTGCGAGAGGACCGATTTGAACTCGTTGTAGACCATGTAGACGGCATCGATTTCGGCACGCTCGTAACGCTCGATGATGGAACGAGCCATCGCGGTGACGTCTTCAAAGGTGGACTTGAGCAGCAGGTCCGCATGCTCGGCGGCGACTTCGATCTGGGCGTTGCGTTTACGGGTCGACGCGTAATGCACGGAGAGATCGTTGTCATAATGCTGCTCGGTTTTGTCGTACTCCGCGGCGGGGTAGCGGCGCTTGTAGAAACCTATGGCCTTCTTGCCGACCGGCTCGAGGTCGACGTTCTGGCTTTTGCCGGAGCGCAGGTCGATGAACTTCTGGGCGGCTTTGCCGACGTTCGAATTGAAGCCGCCGGCGAAGCCCTTGTCGCCTGCGATGACGATGACGAGTACGTTTTTCTCTTCACGCTCGACCAGCAACGGATGGACGATTTCACCGGTCTGGTCATTGTAAAGATCAGTGCGGCGGACCAGCGATTCAAGCACGTTGACCAGCATCTGCGCGTAGGGCCGGGCCTGCATGGCGCGTTCCTGCGCACGCCGCAGCTTGGCCGCCGAGACCATCTTCATGGCCTTGGTAATCTGCCGCGTGTTTTTCACACTGCGGATGCGGCGCCGGAGATCGAGTACGTTTGCCATAGAGTTACTTTGCGCCCGCCATGGCCGGTGCGTTTGCCTTTTCCTTGAGGCTTGCGAGGAAGGTGCCCTTGAAGTCGTTGACGGCGTCGGTGAGGCGCTTCTTGAGGTCGTCGTCGAGCGACTTCTTGGTAGCGATGTCAGTCAGTACGGAAGCCTGGGCGGACTCGAGGTAAGGGTAAAACTGATCTTCAAAAGCGCGCAGATCCTTGACTTCGACATCGTCCAGCAGACCGTTGACGCCGGCGAAGATGATGGCGACCTGCTTTTCGACCGGCAACGGCTGGAACTGCGGCTGCTTGAGCAACTCGACCAGGCGTGCGCCGCGGTTGAGCTGGTTCTGCGTGACCTTGTCGAGGTCGGAGCCGAACTGCGCGAAGGCGGCAAGCTCACGGTACTGGGCGAGGTCAAGCTTGAGGGTGGAGCCGACCTGCTTGGTGGCCTTGATGGCCGCGGCAAAGCCGACACGCGAGACCGACAAACCGACGTTGACGGCCGGGCGAACGCCGGAGTTGAAGAGGTCGGTTTCAACGAAGATCTGGCCATCCGTGATGGAGATGACGTTGGTGGGGATGTAAGCGGAGACGTCGCCGGCCTGAGTTTCGATGATGGGCAGCGCGGTGAGCGAACCACCGCCGAGCTTGTCCGATACTTTGGAGCTGCGCTCGAGGAGCCTGGAATGCAGATAGAACACGTCGCCGGGGTACGCCTCACGGCCTGGCGGACGGCGGAGCAGGAGCGAAATTTCACGGTAAGACGCGGCGTGCTTGGAAAGATCATCGTAGATGATGAGGGCGTGCTTGCCGTTGTCGCGGAAGTATTCACCCATGGCGGTGGCGGCGAAGGGCGCGAGGTACTGCATCGGCGCGGGCTCGGACGCGGTGGCAGCCACGATGATGGTGTAAGCCATGGCGCCGTATTCCTCAAGCGTCTGCACGACCTGGGCGACGCTCGAACGCTTCTGGCCGATGGCGCAGTAGATGCAGATGAGGTTGTTTTTGGCCGAGTTGATGATGGTGTCGAGCGCGATGGCGGTCTTGCCGGTTTGACGGTCGCCGATGAGCAGCTCGCGCTGGCCGCGGCCGATGGGGATCATGGTGTCGATGGCCTTGATGCCGGTGTACATGGGTTCGCGCACGCTTTGCCGGTCGATGACGCCGGGGGCAAGCCGCTCGACGGGCAGGGTCTGCGTGGTGTTGAGCGGGCCTTTATCGTCGATGGGCTCGCCGAGCGCGTTGACGACGCGGCCGATGAGCTCAGGGCCGACCGGCACGGACATGATCTTGCCGGTGCGCTTGACCTGCTCGCCTTCGCGCAGCTCGGCGAAGTCACCCAGCAATACCGCGCCGACCTGGTCTTCATCCAGGTTCATGGCGAGCCCGGCGACGCCGTGCGGGAACTCGATGAGCTCGCCGGCCATGACCTTGTCCAGACCATGTACGCGGGCGATTCCATCACCCAGCGACATGATGGTGCCGACCTCGTCTACCTGAACCTTCTGCTCGTAGTTCGCAATCTTCTGGCTAAGGATTGCCGTTATCTCATCCGCTCTGATCTGTGCCATATCTCTCTTTCAAATCCCTGTATTGCTAAAAACTAAACTGTTACCAAAGCCTGCTTCATACGGTCGAGCTGCGCGCGGATGGAACCGTCGTACACGGTGGACCCGATGGTGACTACGGCACCTCCAAGCAAGGCGGCGTCCTGCCGGTAGGCTACGCGAACCCGGCTGCCGGCGAGCTTGGCGACCTGGGCTTCGAGCTCCCGGCGGTCGTCGTCGTTGAGCGCGTGGGCGCTGACGATTTCCGCTTCGGCGACGCCCTGGCCTTCATCCGCGACCAGCGCATATTCCTTCAAAATTTCGTGCAGATCACCCAGCCGTTGATGGTCGAGGATGACGGCGAAGAAGTTGCGCACTTCACGCATCATGCCCATGCGCTCACTCATCGCGTCCAGCACGGCAAGCTTCTGCTCGGCGGGAATGGATGGGTCCATCAGCACTTCACGCAGGTCCGGGCTGCTATCGATTGTGGCTGAAAAATCCTGCATCTGCTGCTGTGCCGCGGCGACATCTAGCCCCGCGGAGGCGGCTACCGAGGCGAAGGCGTGGGCGTACTTGGGTGCGAAAACGACTTTGCCGGCCATTAGTTGTCGCCGCCCTTCGTCTCGCCGAGGCGCCGCGCGAAGCTCTGCACGAGGAGGCGGTCGGTTTCGGCCGTGACGACCAGCTTGCGGGCGGCCTGTTCGATGGCGAGCTCGGCCGCGTAGGTCTGCAGCTGACGCTGGGCCTGCTGGGTTGCGGCGGCGATTTCGACATCGGCGCTGGCTAGAATCTTCTTGCGTTCGTCTTCGACGGAGGCCTTGATGCGGGCTTCATCGGCGGCAGAATCCTTTTCTGACTGGGTGCGCATGGCAGCGATCTGGGTGTCGAGATGCGACAGGCGTTCTTCCACGCTGCTGAGCCGCGCGCTGGCCTCTTCGGTCGCCGTGCGGGCGTCTACCAGGTGCTTCTGGATCTGGGAGTTGCGGTCGCGAAAGGTTTTGGGCAGAAGCTTGAGCAGCATGCCACCGATAGCGATGGCAAGGATGGCGAAGTTGAAGACCTCAAAGGTGGTGGCCGCGGTCTCAGTCTTCATACCCATCATGTGGCCGATCTTCTGCACCATGGCGGAATGGCGGTAGGCGTCATTCTCATCCTTGACCTCTTCATTGGCGCCGGCGGACTGGCCGGCCGGCGTGGCTTCACGCCCGCCACTGCCGTTCTCGCCGATCTTGTGCGCCTCAGTCTGGGCCTGTGCGAAGGAGCCTGCGAGGACGAGAAGGAGCAGGGACAGCAGACCGAATCGCTTGATCGAATGCATCACTGGGCAGCCTCCGAACCAGCGACACCGGCCGGCAGAACTGCTTTGAGGATCTGTGCGCTGAGTTCTCCGCTGAGCGTCTCAATCTGGCTCTTTGCGGTGGCTGCGCCCTGCTCGATTTCCTGGCGGGCCGCTTTCACTTTGGCCTGGGTGGCTTCTCTGGCTTGCGAGAGCGCCTGTTCGCGCTCGGCGGCCCACTGCTTCAGCCGACTGTCGCGGGCTTCGGCGATCTCCCGCCGGGCCGAACGCAGCTTGTCTTCAAAGACGGCGGTCTCGGCTTCGGCGGCGCCGATGGCACCACGTGCCTGCTCGATGGCGCCGGCGGTGCGGGCGTGGCGCTCAGCCAGAATCTTGTCCAGCGGCCGCCGGACGAGGAATCCGTAGGCGACGACGAGCAGTAGAAAAAAGACGACCGTCGGCAAGGAGCCAAGGACCAATCCACCAAGTTGATTCATCAAATCCATAGAATTAGGAGGCTATCCTTTGTGCCGGACCGGCCTGAAATCCTCATTTTCTTCCTTGCCGGCCGATGCTGGCCGACTGCTGACGTGCAGAAAAATCCTGTTGCGATACACCTAGTTTTAGCAAACGCCGGAACAGAGTGTCAATGCTTCATCACGGTAAACGAACGCCCTATCCGGTAATCGCACCGGCCAAATGACTAGTCCTGGGGGACGGCGTCCCCTCCGGCATGGGCGCCGGCGCTCGTGTGGGCGCGGCCATCCGGCCGGGGCTCATGGCTGGTGGCACGCCCGCTGACGACCGTGGAGATGGCGTGCTTGAAGATGAGCTGCTCCTGAGAATTGTTTTCAAGCAGAACGCTGTACTTGTCAAAGGAGCGGATCTTGCCGGTGAGCTTGACGCCGCTGACCAGGTAAATGGTGATGGGGCTTTTGTCCTTGCGGACCGTGTTCAGGAACGTGTCCTGTATATTTTGCGCCGGCTTGGAATCCATAATGCCGATCTCCTTTCGATGCCGGAAGGTGCTCCGGTTTTCATGCGTTCAATTCAAGCAAATTGCAGACCACACCCGGGCAAAATGCGGCACCAACCCAAGCCCCACCACCATACAGAGGAAGCGCAGGCAATATCAAGCCCCGGCAGGATTCGGCAAGCTTGTATTCTGTAGAGGTGTCCGCTCAACCTGTTCCCTTCCTCGATTTTTCCCGCCAGTATGGTCCGCTTCGTGAAGAAGTTCTGGCGGCGGTAACAGCTGTGCTCGATTCGCAACGGTTCATCCTGGGGCCGGAAGTGGCGGCGTTTGAGGCGGCTGCAGCGCTGGCCTGTGCTGCGCCGCATGCGATTGGGTGTGCTTCTGGGACCGACGCGCTGTGGCTGGGGTTTGCGGCCGCGGGGGTTGGGGATGGCGATGCGGTGATTACGACGCCGTTCAGCTTTTTTGCCTCGGCGTCGTCGATTTTGCGGGCGGGGGCGCGGCCGGTCTTTGCCGATATCGACCCGCTGACGTTCAATCTCTGTCCGCGGGCGACGGCGACGGCGCTGGCTTCAAATGCGGACGTGAAGGCGGTGCTGCCGGTTCACCTGTTCGGCCAGTGCGCGGACTGGGATGCGTTTACGCAGCTGCAGCAGGCGCATGGCGGGCTGCTACTGGTGGAAGACGCGGCGCAGGCGTTTGGCGCAACCTGGGACAACATGCCGGCGGGGTCGCTGGGGGATGCGGCGGCTTTCTCGTTTTATCCGACGAAGAATCTGGCGGCGTTTGGCGATGCGGGGTTGCTGACGACGCGGTCTTCGGCTATCGCGCAAAAAGCGATGAGCCTGCGGGCGCATGGGATGACGCGGCGTTACTACCATGACGACCTGGGGTGGAACTCGCGGCTGGATACGGTGCAGGCGGCGATTCTACTGGTGCGGCTGCCGCATGTGGCTGCGGGGAACGCCCGGCGGCGAGCGCTGGCGGCTCGGTATAACCAGTTGTTTTTACGGGCTGGGTTGGGGGCTGTGCCTTCGCCGGAGCGGCCGCTGAGTGTCGCCGATGGCCTGGTGCTGCCGTATACGGCGGCTCGGGCGCAGCATGTGTTTCATCAGTATGTGCTGCGGGTGCCGCGGCGGGATGAGCTGCGGGCGTTTCTGGCGGCGGAGAAGATTGGGACCGAGGTTTACTATCCGCTGCCGTTGCATCTGCAGGCTGCGCTCAAAGGGCTCGGGTATCGGGTGGGGGATTTCCCGGAGGCGGAACGGGCGGCGGAGGAAGTGCTCGCGCTGCCGATGTATCCGGAACTGCGGGAGGAAGAGCAGGATGTGGTGGTGGAGGCGATTCGGCGGTTTTATGGGTAGCTTTGCCTGCGGAACTCGCGGCAGCTTTTAGCGCTTACTGCGCCGCTTGACGGACCGGGCCGGCCGCAACTACAACCGTCATTGTCATGGGTGACGAAGTGAGTAGTTTCTCAAAACGCCGTTTTGCATTCCCTCTGATAGAAGAACGTATGCCTCCTCTGTACAAAGTCCGGGATAAACGTGCATTTCTAACCGCCGCGTTCGGACAGCTTGCCGGATCAGCAATGGTTTCCTTTGAAGGAAGCCTCAGTGGAACCGGGCTGCTCAATATGACCGGGTCTTCTGACGACGAGACAAAGGTCTTGAAGCGGAACACACTGTGGCCTAAGCAGGATTTCATCGTCCTGCCGTTGGAGCCAGAGACAGCAGCGTCGATCATGAACGCAATTGGAGGAACTGTGCCGAGGGGAATCATTCATATTCAAGTTGAGAAAGCCGACCGGCTTCAACTCGGCCTTTACGACAACTTCGCTCCGAAAGCGATGCTTTTCGGACCCGCTCTGACCCCGCAGATTCTGGAGACATTTCAGAACCACGGACTCATTTCAACCTGGACAGAGAAGTAGCTCCTCGAAAGTCAGGTTTTCGGATACTCCAAACTCTGCGAACAGGGCCTCCTGTTTTCGGAGACGGAGTTGTTCCGATCGAATCGTTGCAGGAAGTCTAGGCTGCCTGGATTACTTCTTTTTCTCCTTTTTGTCTTTCTTCTCTTCTGGGGCGGGGTGGGCTAGCTGCTCGCCGGCGGTGCTGCCGGGTGGGCCCATGCGACGGACGAGGTTGCCTTCCAGGCGGTAGACCTTGGTGATGGTTTTGGTGGGGGTCATGGTGCCGGTTTCGGGGTCGGGGAGGACGGGGGGGGCATCGGCGGTAAGGACCTTGTAGCTGAAGCTGGGCAGCGGCTCGGCGGCGAGGGCGCCCTTGCCGTACTGGTCTTTCATAGTGCCGATGGCGACGGGGAGGTAGCCCTCAATGTTCTTGTCGCGGAAGCCGGTTTCATAGCGGTGTTTTTTGAGCGACCAGGTGAAGACGCGGACCTGGTCGAAGTCATACGGGAGGCCGGCCTTGTAGGGCGAGAGGACGGTGACGTAGATGGGGACGTCCTGGGGGCCGCCGGGGGCTTCGTCGTCGTGGACCTTGGTGAGGATGTAGGCGCCGACGATGCGCTGGCCTTCGGCGTAGCGGGTGAGCGAGTCGGGAGCGTCGACGTCCATCATGCGGGCGAAGACCCAGCCGGCGTGGCCTTGCGAATCGCGGACGAGCCACCAGTCCTCCATGGCGGGGGCTACGGGTTCGGTCGCGGCGGCTACGGGGGCGGGAGCGGCGGGGCCTTTGCGTTTGGCGTCGCTGCCGGCGGCCTGGGGGATGGCTTTCTGGGCCTTGAGGATGTTGCTGGGCTGGACGGCTTTGACCAGCGTGGCGCGGCGGAGGAGCTTGAGGTGCTCGCCCTCTGGCAGCAGGTAGAAGTGCTCGGCGTCCTTGCCGGGCTTGAGGTGCATGTAGACCTGGTCGCGGACGACGGCGCTGGCGACTTCGGGGTCGCCCTTATGCGCGTCTTTGAGTTTGTCGAAGTCGGCCTGGGTTTCGTCGGTGGCGACGGCTTTTTCTTCGATCCAGCCGATTTCGCCTTTGGCGGTCTGGACCTTGACCCAGTGGCGGCCGTGGTCGAGCACCTTGAGCTTATCGCCGTTCTGGACGGCGCCGGTGCGGTTCGAGACGGCGGCGACGCGGTCGCGCAGGTTGGCACCCTTGGCGGTCACATAGACATAGTGGTCGGCCGGTTTGCTCTTCATCCGGTCGCAACCCGCAGCTAACAGCACCAACCCCGTACCCAGCAAAACCCGTAAAAGTCTCAAGTGTCCCGTCCACCAAGCAGACTACCATCGACGGCTTTTAGAGGCCTGTAGAAGGATGGGTCGCGGCGACTGCAACGGCACCTGTCGAGCCGGTGGCGGCGACCGCGACGGAGTCCAGTTTGCCGGCCTGCAGAGCGTCCAACGCATAGAGGGTCACATCGTTGCCGCCGCCTGAACCGACGGCCACGATGTAGGTGCTGCCGTTATCGCGGGTAAGCGCGGTGACGCTGGGCACGCTGGTGACGGCCGTGCCCAGGGTGGTCAGTGCGCCGCTGGTGGCGGTGTATCCGCTGACGGTGGAGTCGCCCTTGTTGGCGGCGTAGAGGTAGGTGCCGCCCAGGTTGAAGACCAGGGCTGCGGGGCCGCCGCCGCTGGTGGCCAAAGTGGATTGGCTGGAGAGTACGCCCACGGTCGAGACGGCGAAGCTTTCGACGCCGCTGTTGCCGCCATTTACGTCTGTCAGGGTGAAATAGACGTATGCGCTTGTCAGGTCGAAGGTAACGCCGCTCATGCTATAGCCGGTATTGTAGGTCGTGCTGCCACCGCTGATGGCGCCGGTGGAATCGTTGAAGGCGTAGACGACGCTGCCGGCCGAGCCGAGGGTTACGGCGACGACGTTGCTGCTGGGTGAAATCTTTACCGTAGAAGGCACGGAGGTGGCACCTCCGTTCGGCGAGGTGACCGGATTTTCCGCGATCAGGGTGAGAGCTCCGGTGGACGTGTTGATGCCGTATACGTAGAGAGCCTGGGCGCCGCTGTCGAGTCCCAGCAACCACTTGCCGTCCACGCTGGTCGTAAGGGATACAAAGTTAGCGCTCAAGGCGGAGACCCTGTTGCCGGTTACCTCGGTCAGCGCGCCGGTTGAGCCAACAGTGAAGCAGTCGATGAAGTTGCTGCCGCCCACGTAGACCAGGCCGTTTCCCGGCGCGACCACGACAGAACGCGCGGCAAAGCCGGTCTCAAGCGTGATGGGCGAACCAGTGATGGGGGCGAGGGTGCCGCTGCCAAGCGCATACTCGCTCAGGGTGTTGGCGGTAGTGTTGACGACGTAGGCGAAATCAGCGGTCGTCGAGCCGACGATCGTGGTGGTGGAACTGCCGGGATATTGGAAGAAATTGCCACATCCTGTAACGGCCAGCAACGCTGCCAGCACCAAACCGCCCAGCCACTTCGTTCGCATACTCGCTCCCCATCCTGATGGTACTGCAACTTCGACGCACGGGAGACTGCGCCGTTACCTCCTGTGCGTGGCAACCTGGTGCGGGGGCAGGCTCAGTTGAGCCGGTCGCGCTCGCGCCTGCCGAACCGGCTGTCCACGTCCTTGCGCACGTCGGCTTCATCGCCTACCTCACGCCATTGCGTGATGGCCTCTTCGCCGACCATCCAGCAGAGCAGCACGGTACGTCCTTCCAACATGAACGGAAATTCCAGGCCGCCGCCTTCGTTTTCCATGACCTGCGCGCCAATCTCTTCAATCTCTTCGATGGTTGCGCGCGCCTGCTGCAGTGCTTTTTCGCGGTCGGCGCGGCGCCGGGCGGCGGCCGGGACATCCACGTGCAGGCCGCCTGAAAGGAAGATGCGCTGGCTGAGCGCCTGCATCTCCGCCTCCAGCCTGCCGGCGGCGACGGCATGCTCCCGCGCCCGCTCCAGCAGCGCACTCAGGGTGGGGAGCAGGGTCTGTGCTTCATCCAGGGTAAAAGTCTTGCTCACCCCCCTATTATCCTCCAAAGGCCAACAAGCCTTACACTGGTGAACGATGCCTAGCTTTCAGGACAGCGCCTTCCTCGTCCTTCTCGCCCTCCTCCTCTTCGGCCCCAAGGGTCTGGCCAAGCTCGCCCGCGAGGCCGGCAAGCTGATGGGTGAGTTTCGCCGCGCCTCCAACGAGTTCCGGCTGCAGATGGAAGATGAGTTCCGCGTGGAAGAACAGGCCGAGCAGCAGAAGAAGATTGCCGCCATGCAGGCCGCCGCGCCGCCCACCGCGGCGTTTCCGGCCGAAGAGATTGCCGAGCCCGAACATCCACATATGCCTGCCGGGCTGATTGAGGGCGTGCCGGAGGAGCCCGCGGCGGTACCGGTGGAGCCCATCGCCATCACGGGCGAGATCCAGATGCGGCCGCCGGCTACCGGTTTGCCGTCGCCTCGCTCGGGCGTCGCGAGCATCTTCGATTCGGTTCCCCACACCTCAACAACATCGGAAACAGACCATGCCTGACGTTATCGATTCCGTTCGCGCCAATATGACGGACCGCGCGGAGCTCCCGGGCATGAGCCTGATGGAGCACCTCAACGAGCTGCGCAAGCGGCTCATCCACTCGGTTGGTGCGCTGGTGATCGGCTTCGCGGTGGCGTACTACTGGCACGTGCAGCTCTATGGGATCATCAAACGGCCGCTGGATAAGCTGGGGATTCCGCTGAATTTTACGCACCCGACCGACATCCTGAACCTTTATCTCAAGACCGCGTTCGTGGGCGGCGCGATCCTGGCGAGCCCGTACATTCTTTACCAGTTGTGGCTATTTATCTCGCCCGGGATGTATCACCATGAGCGCAAGTACGTTTGGCCGTTCATCTTTGCGACGGTCGGGTTGTTCCTGTGCGGGGCGTGGTTCGGCTATCACTGGGTGCTGCCGGGCGCGCTGAAGGTGCTGGTGCTGGACTTCGGCAAGGGCTTCAATCACATCCTCACGGTGGATGACTGGGGTGCGTTCTTCATGGCAGTGATCCTGGGGCTGGGCATCACGTTCGAGCTGCCGATTCTCATCTTTTTTCTAGCACTGTTCGGGATTGTGGACAGTAAATTTCTGTTGAAGAACTTTCGCTATGCCATCCTGATTATCTTTCTTATCTCGGCTGTGATCTGCCCGCTGCCGGATGCGATCAGCATGTGCCTGTTCGCGTCGCCGATGATCGTGCTGTATTTCCTGGGCGTGGCGATTGCATATTTCGTCCATCCCAATCGCCGCAAAAAGGACCTGGTTCCCGCATGAAAATTCTTCGCGCGCTTTGCGTGTTTGCTTTGGGTTGGACGGTCGGTTTTGCAGCTCCGGCCTCGCCCCAGAAGGTGACCGGCCAATCGGTCTATGCGCTGACCAAAGAGCTGCTGGCGGTCGCGCCCAGGCGGTTCAACGGCTCACCCGGCCATGCCGCGGCGGAACAGTTCATCAAGAGCCACTTTGCGCCTGAGGCGAAGGACGGGCGGTTCTTCGACGATGCGTTTACCGCTTCCACGCCCGCCGGCTATCAGACGATGCATAACTTCATCGTCAAATATCCGGGCAAGAAAGACGGCATCATCGTTCTCGATTCGCACTACGAGACGAACTTCCCGCTGAAGGATATTCCTTTCGTCGGCGCGAATGATGGCGCGTGTACCACTGCGCTGCTCATCCGCATCGGCGAGTATCTGCGCACGCACCCGCCGCAGGGCTACAGCGTCTACATCCTGTTTGACGATGGCGAGGAAGCCGTCAAGCAATGGGAAGGCACGGACAATGATTACGGCACGCGGCACCTTGCGGCCAAGTGGTCGCAGGATGGCACGCTGGGTCATATCAAGGCGTTTCTGCTGGCGGATATGATCGGCGATCGCGACCTGAACATCAATCCCGATTCCGGCTCGACCCCGTGGCTGGTGGATCTGCTGCGCCAGGCCGCGAAGGACACGCACCACGAACACAACGTGCTGCAGCATCCGCAGGTCGATGTATCGGACGGGCACGTGCCCTTTATGCAGCGTGGCGTGCCGGTGCTGGATCTGCTGGATATCGACTACGGCCCGCACGACGCCAAACACCCGGACGGCTGGCACCATACGGCGGAGGATACGATCGACAAGATTTCGCCGCAGTCGCTGCAGATTTCAGCCGATATCCTGCTCGACCTGATAACGCTGATCAACCAGACCCACTAGCAGACCCACCAGGTTTCCAGTCTATGAAAACGATTCTCACCCGCACTGCTGCCGGCCTGCTCCTCGCGTTTGTCGCGCTGCTTGCCGCGTTCACCACGCTGCGGCTGTTTCTGCATGGGCGTGAGGTGGCGGTGCCGAACCTGACCAATCTTTCTGACGAGGATGCGGCGAGGGCAGTGGCGAAGCTGGGGCTCAATCTCTCGGTGGAGAACCGGTTTTACTCGGTGGCGATTACGCCGAATCACGTGCTTTCGCAGTCGCCGGTGCCGGGCTCGCGGGTGCGCCGCGGCTGGCAGGTGAGGGTGACGGAATCGCTGGGCGGCCAGCGCGTGAACGTGCCCGATGTCACCGGGCAGACCGAACGCCCGGCCGAACTGATCCTGCGGCGGCTGCAGCTTGAACCGGGTGCGACGGCGCATCTGCCCGCGCCCGGCAGCCCCGGCGTCGTGCTGGCGCAGTCGCCGCCGGCTAACAGCGCGGGGCTTTCCGGGCCGCATGTCGGACTGCTGGTGTCGGATGACGAGCCTGCCGCGAACAGCATCGCGTATGTGATGCCGCAGCTTACCGGGCTGACGATTGAAGCGGCCAACGCCCGCCTGGCCACGGCCGGGTTGCGCATCGCCAGCGCGACCGACCCGACCTACGCCCCGCCCGAGGCGACGCCTGCCGTTCCGGCTGATCCTGCGATTGCTGCACCGCCGCCTGATCCGGCCATCCCTGTGACCGTGATCCCGCCGCCGCCGGTCAGCGGGGCGGCCGTGATCTCCTATCAGCAACCCGCGGCGGGCCACAAAGTCACGCGGGCGGACCCTATCCGGGTGAGCGCCTCACTGCCCAGGGTGAACGTCCCGACAGCGAGCACGGCCATCGTTCCGTAGGCTATTCCCTCTCCAGCACGACTGCGTAGAACCCGTCGCACGGATCGACTCCGGGCAAGGTACGGAGTGCGTCTTCAACCACCCGGCCCTGCGCCTGTGGGACGCTGATGGGCACCCTGCGCCAACCCTGCGCGACCGCCTCCACCACGCCTTCATTCTCTTCCCGCTCAAGCGAGCAGGTGGCGTAAACCAGCCGGCCACCGGGCGCGACGCGCTTGAGCGCAGCCGTCAGGATATCGCGCTGGCGCGCCGCCTGGCGGTCCAACTCCTCGGGCTTGAGGCGCAGGCGGATCTCCGGGTTACGACCCAGCGTGCCGGTTCCGCTGCACGGCACATCGCAGAGCACCAAGTCGAAAAGCCCAGCATTGGAGGGCAGTTTGGTTGCATCCACCGCGGCGGTCTGGACAGCTTCGGCTTCGGTGTGACGCTTGAAGCGGCCGACCATCGCGGCGACCCGGCGTTCGCTGACATCGGTCGCCAGCACCTCGGCGCCCGGGAGCCTGGCTGCCAGCACCATGGTCTTGCCGCCCGGCGCGGCGCAGCAATCCCATACCCGCAGGGCACGGCCTTCGACCGGCGGGGCGGCTGCGACCGCGACCTCCGCGACCAGCCGCGAGCCGTCATCCATGCCGATTGCATCGCCGGTAAAGAGGCCGCCGCCTGTGCCTTCCTGCTGATCAGCCTCGCAGATCTTAGTGGCCGCGGGACGCCCGTAGGCCGCGACCCAGCGCTCGACGAGCCAGGCCGGATGGCCCAGCCGTTCGGCCATAGCGGCCGCGGTTTCAAAGACCTTTTCGCCCGCCGGTGCGGCGCCCGCGACCTTGCGCAACACGGCATTGACCATGCCCGCCGCGTGCGGCTGCCCGGCCGCGCGGCACAGCTCCACGCTTTCACTGAGCGCTGCGTGAGCGGGAATTCGGTCCATGTGCAGCAGTTGGAAGGCGCCCATGCGGAGAGCGATCATAACCTCTTCCATGACCTTCTGGCCGGGCCTGTCGAAGTATCGGCGCACACCGGCGTCCAGCGCGATCTGCCAACGCAGCACGCCCATGACGAGCGCCGTTGCCAGATGCCGGTCGGGCTCGCTGAGCGCGTCCATCGCCTTGCCGCGGAGCAGGTCGTCCGAGTGGCCGCGCCCTGCGCTCACCCGCAGCAGGAGCTCGAATGCCAGCCAACGTGCTGGTGAAACCTTGGCCCGCGCTTCCTGTTCACCCAGCGTGGGGCCGGCACCGGCGGGCCTGGCCCGAGCTTCTTCGGCCTTCTGCTCGGCCATCTTTATGAACTTCTTGGGCACCCGCCCGCCGGCGGCCAGTACACGTGCGGCGGCGTCCACGCCCAGCGCGTCCTGGGGCGGTGAAACCTCGCGCCGGCGTCCTGTGTTCATTCCTTTACCCTTCATCCCAGCCTCTCTCCGCTCTTGACCTGAAAGCCACGCAGAAACTCGCTGGCCGGCATCCGTTTTCTGCCTTCCATCTGCACTTCCAGCAACTCCACAGAACCGCCTGTACAACCGGCAAACAGCCTGTCTCCATCGACCCGCAGCACGCCCGGTTCGGCTTCCATTTCGCCGACCACGAGACGATGCACGATCAACTTTTTACCCCGCAGCATGGTCCAGGCGCCGGGCCAGGGCTGAAAGCCACGCCAGCGATCTCTGAGCGCAGCCGGGCCTCGCGTAAAGTCCATGCGGCCGTCTTCACGGGTGAGGATGGGAGCCAGGGTTGCGGCACTGTGGTCCTGCGCGATGGGCTGAAGCTCACCACATGCGAGCCCGGCAAGGGTCTTGACCATGAGCGCCGCGCCGATGGCCGCAAGGCTCTCGTAAAGGTCGACGGCTGTTTCCTCGGGCGCAATCGGCTCCACCTGCGCAAGCAGCATGGGCCCCGTGTCGAGCCCTGCATCGAGCCGCATCGTGGTCACGCCGGTGTGCGTGTCGCCATTCGCGACGGCCCACTGGATGGGCGCGGCGCCACGGTACTTGGGCAGCAACGAGCCGTGCAGATTGAGGCAACCGTGCGGCGGCAGCGCAAGCATCCAGTCGGGCACGATGCGTCCATAGGCGACGACGAGAATTGCATCCGGCTGCAGGCTTTCAAGCTGCGCGCGGAACGCGTCATTGCGCTTGATGCTGTCGGGCTGCACGACCTCCAGCCCAAGCCGCAATGCCGCAGCTTTGACCGCGCCGTGCTGGACCTGCATGCCGCGACCCGCGGCGCGGTCCGGTTGCGTCACCACCAACGCTACGTCATGGCCTGCCGCAACCACTGCCTCCAGTGTTCCCACCGCGAACTCTGGAGTGCCACAAAAAACCAGTTTCATCTACCATTCACCGTTCTTCTGCATCTTCTTGATCTTACGCATGACCAGCTCGCGCTTGAGCCGGCTGAGCCGATCGATGAACAAAACGCCGTCCAGATGGTCGATTTCATGCTGCAGCGCACGTGCCAGCAGCTCTTCGCCTTCCACCTCAAACCATGCGCCGGTCACGTCCTGCGCACGCACCTTGACGTAGGCGGCGCGCTGCACCTTCTCACGAATATCAGGCAGGCTGAGACAGCCTTCCTCTTCAATCTGCTTGCCCTTCATTTCCACAATTTCAGGATTGATGAGCGCGATGCGGTCCTTGACATCCTTGTTGAACGAGAGATCCACCACGGCGATGCGCTGCGAAATGGCGATCTGCGGCGCGGCCAGCCCGATGCCCTGCGCGGCATACATGCTCTCAAACATCTCATGGACCAGCGTGGCCAGGCTCTCGTCAAACGACGTGATCGCCGCGCCCTTTCTGGCCAGGACCGGCTCCGGCCACTTGACCACCTCATGCACTTTGCCTGCAAACTTCTTCTTCGCCATGGTGCTCAATGCCCCTCTAAAATCTGCGGATCTGCCCGCAATATCCATCAAAGTTACGCTTCATTTCCAGCAGAGAATCGCCCCCAAACTTCTCCACCATCAGCCTGGCGACGCAGAGCGCGACCATTGCCTCTGCCGCCACACCGGCAGCCGGGACCACGCATACATCGCTGCGTTCGTACGCGGCTTTGACATCCTCACGGCCGTCAAAGCTGACGCTGGCGAGCGGCCGGCGCAAGGTGGAGATCGGCTTGAGATAGCCTCGCACCACGACGTCCTCGCCATTTGAAATACCGCCTTCGACGCCGCCTGCGTTGTTGGTTTCGCGCTTGAAATCGGTGTACTTACGGCCGCCATCCTCCGGTTCCAAACTATCGATTTCCCGCGTATAGCCGATGGCATCATGCACGCCCGATCCCATGGACGAGGCCGCTGTCACGCCGCGTCCAAGCTCCACCGCCTTGACCGCCTGCAGGCTCATCACCGCCTGCGCCAGCAGCCCGTCCAGGCGTTCATCCCAGTTGACATGTGTGCCCACGCCGGGCGGCAGACCATGCACCACCACTTCAAATATGCCGCCGACCGTGTCGCCGGTTTTTAGGGCGCGGTCCACCTCCGCCTTCATCTGCGCTTCCACGGCCGCATCCACGCAGTTGAGCAGCACACTCTCTACACTGTTCACCGCAACTATTTCCGCCCACGCGGCCTCACGCCCGAGCTCTACGCTCCCTACGCGGATGGTATGGCTCGCCACGCCGACGCCGAACTCCGCAAGGAGCATCTTGGCCAGCGCGCCGCATGCCACACGCGCCGCACTTTCGCGCGCGGAGGCCCGCTCGAGCACATAGCGTGCATCGGCAAAGTTGTACTTCAACGCACCCGCGAGATCGGCATGGCCGGGACGGGGCGACTTCACCGCCTTGTGCTTGTCCTCATCGCCTGCGCCGACGGGCAAAATCTCTTCCCAGTTTTTCCAGTCCGCGTTGGCCAGGGTCATGGCAACCGGCGAGCCGATGGTGCGGCCATGGCGCACGCCGCTCAGGATGTGGGCATGATCGCGCTCGATGCGCATGCGGCCGCCGCGGCCGTAGCCCTGCTGCCTGCGCCAAAGCTCACGGGCAAGGACGGCTTCATCGACGGGCACACCCGCGGGCAGCCCGCTTACCAGCGCCATCAGCGCCTCTCCGTGACTTTCCCCCGCCGTCGAAAACCTGAGCATTCCGCCTCACCCAACCTCTATTGTAACAATGCGTCGCTTGCTTCTGACTCTTCCGGCGTAGCAGCCTGCGGCTCTTCAGCGGGTGCGATCTTGTCTTCCTCCAGCCAGCGCCGGCTATCGAATAGCGGACGTTCCATGCTGCGCACCCAGTCGGTGGTTTCATCCGGTTTTTTGCCGGCGCTCTCAGCCGCGGCAAACTCGCGGCGCATGGCGGCAAACTTGGCCTCGAGGTCGTCCATGGCGGAAAGCAGCATGGCCTCAGGCGTCATGGGCAGCTTGGGGCTGCCGTACTCGTAGCGGCCGTGATGGCTCAGGATCATGTGCTCCACCAGCACACGCAACTTGTCAGGGAACGGTGCCAGCTCGCGCACTTTCTCATGCAGCATGCCCTGTGCGATGGAGATGTGACCGATCATCTGGCCTTCCAGCGTGTAGGTAAAATTGGTCTTCCAGCCAAGTTCCCGCACCTTGCCGATGTCATGCAGAATGGCGCCCGTCACCAGCAGATCCGGGTTGATTTCCGGGTAGAACGGCGCGACGCTCAGCAGCACCTTGACCAGGGTAAGCACGTGCTCCAGCAGGCCGCTGAGCCAGGCATGGTGCAAAAGTTTGGCGGCCGGCGCGACACGGAACGCCGGGCCGATTTCGTCATCATCCAGAAAGGCCAGCACCAGGCGCTGGAGGTCGGCATCCTTGAAATCGGCAACGATGGCGCGCAGTTCCGCATCCATGGCCTGCATGGGGAAGGCTGAGACGGCCTGGAAATCGCTGGTTTCGACCTCGGCTTCAGCGGCGCTGCGCATCTTCGCCACCGTGATCTGCCACTTGCCCTTGTACTGCGAGATGGTGCCCTGCACCTTGACGTAGCAGCCTTCGCCGCAGGTCTGGATGGCCTCGGCGAACTCCTCCCACATGCGTGCTTCAAAGCTGCCAGTCTTGTCGCCCAGGGTCAGGGCGACGTATTGGCCGCCACCCTTTTGCCGCTCGCGCACCTGCATCTGTGAGAGGCAGAAGTAGCTTGTGATCAGCTGGTTTTCAAAGCGGGCGGCGTCAGCAACGTAGAACTCTTTCATGGTCACTCCACCCTAAACGAAGTTGACCAAAAGACGCGAGCCAGAAGCCCGCGTCTTTGCTCGTCCCGGTGCTTCGACTTACATGGACGGCGGAGTTGCAGGCGCGGGCGTCGGGCGGGTCGAGGGCGGGGTGCTGTCGGTCGGTGCGAGCGCGGGGTTCGCGGTCGGGGCGATCACGGCCGGAGCTGCCGGCTCGACTTTCTTCTTGTCCTCCAACCGCTCCTTGGGGGCGCCCTTTTCCTTCTTCGGCTTGGCAGGCTTCTTGGAGGTGTCGCCGTTCAGGCCCAGCGGAGCCGCCTGGGTCTGCGCTGCGGTCTTCTCTTCGGTCGTCGCGGCCATGGGAGTTGCGGCGGCCTTTTCCTGCTTCTTCGCCGATACGGCCTTGGCCTTATCGACCTTGACCTCCGCGGACTTGGATGCGAAGCGAGTCTTGGCGCGGGGCGGGGCGACAGGGGTCAACGGATTGTCGCTCAGGTTGGCGGTCTCGGCCGGCGCATCGGTGGAAACGCCGCCCAGCGTTCCATTCGCAGCGGCGTTGGTCGCCTGCGTCTGATTGGATTGCAGCGTAGCCGGCGTGCTGCTGCCATTGCCGACCGCGACTTCATCATCGCCGCCCGGCAGCGCATTGCGTGGAGCCTGGCCGTAGCGAATTTTCTCTCGTTTAATCTTTGCCACCTTGCCGTTTTTACCCGCAGCGCCGGTCTTTTGCACGGCAGGCGCCGACACCTTGGCAAGCCCCGTGGACGGGTCGGTATTGGTCTCGGCTTCCGCGCCGGTAAGGGTGCGTCCACCGGTCGTATCCGGCCCCTGCACGATGACCGCATCCTTCACCGGCACCAGCACCGCACGGCCACTGCGGTCGAACCGCACCGTGGTCTTGACCTTCTTCTTCTTCACAGGTGGTGGTGCGTAGGCGGTAAACACCGGCTTCGATTCCTTGGCGCTCGCACCGGAATCCACAAAGCCGGGCTGAATGTCGACATACGATTGCTCGCGCAATTTGGTCAGGTAGGTGCGCAATGCAGGCTGCATGGCCTCAATGTACAGAGCCTCCTGGATCTGCGGCTCTACGTCCTTCATGGGCGCGGTGCCGGCATCCTGGTGCTCGGTAACCTTGAGAATCACAAAGCCCTGCCGGGTGCGGATGGGCTGGGTCGATTCACCCGCCTTGAGGCTGAACGTCTGATCTTCCAGCACCTTGGCCAAGGCACCGCGCTTGAACAAACCAAGCTCACCGCCCTGCGCCGCGGTGGGGCCGCCGGAGCTCTTCCTCGCTACCGCGGCGAAGTCCTGACCCTGCATGATTTCGGTCTTGAGGCCGTCGGCTTTCTTCTGCGCCTGTACGATCTCGGCCGGGGTCGCGTTTTCCGGCAGCGGAATCAGAATCTCGCTCAGCTTGATCTGCTCGGGCTGCTCGAAGCTCGCCTTGTGTGCGTTGTAGTAATTGACCTCTTCGGTCTGGGTCATCTGCAGACGGCGGCCCACCTCATCGCGCACGACCTGCTGGGTAAGAATCTGGTTGCGTGTCTTGGCTTTGAAGTCTTCAAAGCTGATGCCCTGCGACCGCACCGCGCGCTCCAGTTCATCCATGGAAGCCATGTTGTTCTGCTTGCGGATTTCATCGAGCTGCCGAATCACGTCCGCGTCGGCGTTCAAGCCAAGGTCTTTCGCCTTCGAAAGCAGAAGCTGCTGGTCGATCATGTCGCGCAACATGTCGCGCTGCTTCTGCGCAAGCTCATCGGCCGGCACATGCTGCTGCGCCGCCTCTTCTTCCAGCTGCTGCTCAGAGCGTTCGACGTCGCTGCGGCTGATGATCTGGTCGTTTACCCGCACAACCACATCCTCTACCACGGTGCCGCCTTTGGTGATGGCCGGCGGCAGAGCTGGCAACGCCAACTGGCGCACCGGCTCCTCGACCACGCCGCCCGTGTAACGCGGAGCCTTGACTACCTGCGCGCCCGCGCCCGCCGCGCCCGCCACCAGTACCGCCACCACTGCAATTCGTGTCAATCCGTTCAAAGCCGATCTCACTTCCCGTAGCAAAGCCGCAGACAATCCAGCAGGACCCATCCCCATCAGACTCGCTTGACGGGGCACTCGGTATCCAATCCCACCATTCTACCTTTTCCGTCGCCGGCTAACCCGGCCCTGCTATACTCCGTCCAAAGAAAACGTTCGCGCACCAGCGCCTTACCGCACTCCCTTGAGGTCACAAACAAGATGGCTCCTGTCCCTTCCCGCTCCCGCCGCGCCCTGTTCTCGGTCACCATTTTCCTTGCCTCCTGCGGCATTCTGGGCTCGGTCATCAGCCAGAAGGTTGCGGCGCAGTCGGCGTCGGATGAGTCGACGCTGCGCGATTCGCTGAAGTCATTTACTTCGGTTTACGCGGTGGTAGAGCAGAATTACGCGGAAAAGATGGACACCGACCGCACCGATAAGGCGATTTACGACGGCGCCATTCCCGGTATGCTGCACACGCTGGATCCCCACTCCAATTTTTACGATCCCAAGGCCTATGCGCAGATGCGTGAGGAGCAGCACGGGCGTTACTACGGCGTCGGCATGACGATTCAGCCGCAGCTGGTCGATGGCGCGCTCAAAATTTTCGTCCTCTTTCCGTTTGAGGGCAGCCCCTCTTACAAGGCCGGTATCCGGCCGGGCGACCAGGTTTCCACCGTGGACGGCAAGTCGACCGACGGCATGGATTCCGCAGCCGTGGCCAGTCTGCTCAAAGGGCCGCGCGGTACGCACGTTGCGGTGGTGATGCAGCGCGAGGGGACCGCGAAGCCGTTGACCTTTGACCTGGTGCGCGATGAGATTCCGCGCCCGTCGGTCGATCTCGCCTTTCTGATCCGCCCGAATGTCGGCTACATGCGTGTCACCGGCTTCCAGGAAACCACCGCCCGCGAAGTCGGCGAAGCCCTCGACACGTTCCAGGCTGATGGACCGCTCAAGGGCCTGGTGATCGACCTGCGCAGCAACCCCGGGGGTCTCGTAAACCAGGCCGTGGATATGTGCGATAAGTTCCTGCAGAAGGGTCAGGTCGTGGTCTCGCAGCATGGCCGCGCCTCAGCCGACCAGGTCTATGCCGCCAGCCGCGGCGAGCAGGGCGCCAGGTTCCCCATCGTGGTGCTGGTCAATCGCAACACCGCCTCGGCGGCTGAAATTGTCTCCGGCGCACTGCAGGATCATGACCGTGCCTTGATCGTCGGTGAGACCACCTTCGGCAAGGGTCTTGTGCAGACGGTGTTCCCGATCCGTGAAAACACCGGCCTCGCCCTGACCACGTTCCACTACTACACGCCGTCCGGACGCCTGATTCAGCGGCCCTACGACCACCTCTCGCTCTACGACTACTACTACGTCCGCGCGGATTCCGACCCCAAGAACAACGCCACCAACGTGAACCGTGAGGTGAAGCTGACCGACGACGGGCGCACCGTCTACGGCGGCGGCGGCATCACGCCGGATGAGCACATCGACCAGATCAAGTCCAACCATGTGCAGGAAGTCCTGGCGCCGTACGCCTTCTTCAACTTCTCCAAGCACTATTTCGCCACGCACAGCACGGTGCCGAAAGACTTCCAGGTCGATGACGCGACGCTCTCTGAATTCAAAGCATTTCTGAAGACGAAGAAGATCGAGGTCACCGACCAGGACATAGCGGCGAACATCGACTGGGTCAAGGCCTGGATCAAGAGTGAACTGTTCGTCGCGCAATATGGCGAAACCTTGGGGCTCGAGGTGCGCACGCAGTGGGATCCGCAGGTGCAGAAGGCGCTCGGCTTCATGCCGCAGGCCCAGGCCCTGGAAGAGCACACCGCCAAGAAGACGACGACGGCCAGCCGCTAGTGACCCCGAACTGAAGCCCCACCGCTCGCTGATTGGTTGCGAGAGGTGGGGCTTTCTCTTTCCTGCTGAAGGAACTTACCCGGCCAGTGGCATTTCGGTCTCGGCCAGCGGCGCGGGAGTTTTCAGGACAAAGCGGCGCAGCGACAGGGCCGGCAGCTCGATCACATAGCGTGAGACCAGGCACAGCGCCAGTGTCACCACGGCGATCACGACAAAGCGCAGGATATATGCACCGGTGTCTCCGACCGTCAGCGGCCAGCGTTTGTCATAGGCCAGCGAGACGAACGTATGGATCAGGTACAGGGCGTAGCTGATGAGTCCGAAAAAGCTGAGTACGCGTCCGCGCAAAATGGCGGTGGCCCTGCTGCCACTGCACAGGATGCTCAGGCCCATCAGGCCGCCAAACGCCAGCGGCGCAGCAGTCTGGATACACGCCTCGCGATAGATATAACCCGGCATGGCACCGGGCAGTGCGGCTGCTGCCCCAAGCAGAACCAAGGCAGCTCCCAGCAGGCAAAAATAGAAGCGGCTGCGGTCCTTCTTAGCCGATGACAGGGAGGCCATCAACGCGCCTAGCGCGAGGCCATCGCACCGCATGTACGTCAGGTAGTAGTTATGGTGACCTTTCATGGCGAGGCTGAACCTGGCCACGATGCAACCGACCCAGATGGCAATGGCAAAGTAGCCAAGTTGCTTGACCTTCAGCCGGCGTACCACGGTAGGCCAAAGCAGATAGAACTGCTCTTCCACCGCCAGCGACCAGAAAGGACTGCCAAAGTTCTGCACATGAAAAATGGTGCTGATGTTAGCGAGAAACAACGCCGAGAAAAGGACGAAGACGGCTGAATGTTTGAAGACAAGCAGAGTGATAAGCAAAAAGACAAAATAAAGCGGCAGGATGCGGAGAGCGCGTTTCCAGTAGAAATCCTGGTAGTAGCCCGGGCGCGTGCGTGCCTGGATCAACAGGGAAGTGATAAGGAATCCAGAGAGTACGAAAAATACGTCCACACCCAGCGAACCATAAACACTGATGCGGCTCAGCAAAGTAATCCACCCGTTCCAATGTCCTGCTGGAATATCCGCATAGCAGATGTGGTGGAAGAAAACAGCCAGTACGGCGATTCCGCGAATCCCATCCAACTCGCGAATATGTTGAAATCGCCCCACAGGCAGCGAGGTACTATCCATGGCAGAAGTTTACCATTCGCCCACGGCGTGACTGCCTTTCCGGCAGCTTACCCGTGCTCTTGCCTAAGTCAAATGGAGAATGCCCAGCTGGCGCTCACCAGGCTGGGCATTCGGAATTCTATGGAGCGGGAGACCGGGATCGAACCGGCGACATTCAGCTTGGGAAGCTGACGTTCTGCCACTGAACTACTCCCGCACAGGATGAACCTAAAGAAGTATCTCTTGATTGATGGTAAATGGCAATGCGTCCACGTGTCTCCGGCACGAACAGGGACTCACTATCCGACCGTTTGGTCAGAATGATAGACTCGTCTCGCTTCACGTCGGTCGTGCGTTGTCCAAGTCAGTTCTTCGGAGTGAAAGTTTGAATTTCTCATTGTCCCCCTCGCAACTCCACTGGCAAGGCCGCGTGCGCGCTTTCATGCAAGCCGAAGTCTACCCGGTCGTTCAGGATGTGAAGCAGTTTATAAGCGCCCCGGGGCTTGACCGCTGGGCGCCCCTGCCGCAGGTGGAAGCGCTGAAGGCCAAGGCAAAGGCTCAGGGCCTGTGGAACCTGTTTCTCGCACCTTCACCCGAGCATGATTTGCCCGAGTACCACGGCGCCGGGTTGAGCAACCTGGACTACGCCCTGTGCGCCGAAGAGATGGGCCGCGTGTGGTTCGCCAGCGAGGCCTTCAACTGCTCCGCGCCGGACACCGGCAACATGGAAGTGCTGCATCGCTACGGTTCTGCGGCGCAAAAAGCGGAGTGGCTGAAGCCGTTGATGGCGGGCGAAATTCGATCGGCTTTTCTGATGACCGAGCCCGACGTCGCCTCGTCGGATGCGACGAACATCGAGACCTCCATGCGCCGCGACGGCGACCACTACGTCATCAACGGACGCAAGTGGTGGTCGACGGGAGTGGGCGGACCGACCTGCAAAATTGCCATCGTGATGGGGAAGACCGACCCCACGGCCGACACGCACCTGCAGCAATCGCAGATCCTGGTTCCCTTCAGCACGCCCGGCGTGAAGGTCGTGCGCCAGCTTTCCGTGTTCGGCTATGACGACGCGCCGCACGGCCACGCCGAGGTCCTGCTGACCGACGTCCGGGTGCCCGTTGAAAACATCATTCTAGGCGAAGGCCGCGGCTTTGAGATCGCCCAGGGTCGGCTTGGCCCGGGCCGCATCCACCACTGCATGCGCACGATCGGCGTGGCCGAAACCGCGCTCGAGCAGATGGTCAAGCGGCTGCTGTCGCGTAAGGCGTTCGGCAAGCGGCTGGCCGAGCAATCCGTCTGGGAACAGCGCATTGCGGAAGCGCGCATCGACATTGAAATGGCGCGTCTGCTATGCCTGAAGGCCGCCGACCAGATGGACAAGCTGGGCAACAAGGGCGCACGGCTGGAGATTGCGATGATCAAAGTCGCCGCGCCCCGCATCGCCCTGAAAGTGCTGGACGACGCCATGCAGGCGTTCGGCGGCGCGGGCCTTTCGGACGATTTCGACCTGGCCCATAACTACGCGGGCATCCGCACGCTGCGCCTGGCTGACGGCCCGGACGAGGTCCATAACCGCACCATCGCGAGACTGGAATTCGGCAAGTACATGGAAAGGACGCCGCGCGGATGAACGACGCCTCCTCGCAATTCACCGGCACGCAGCCCGTGGCCGCGCAGCATGCTTTTGATGAAGCGGCGCTCGCCGGCTGGATGCAGGCGCATGTCGCCGGATACGCCGGCCCGCTCACCGTGCTGCAGTTCAAAGGTGGGCAGTCCAACCCGACGTACAGGCTTGAAACCCCAGGCCAGGCTTATGTTTTGCGGCGCAAGCCCTTTGGCACGCTGCTGCCTTCCGCCCATGCGGTAGATCGGGAATTCCGCCTGATCTCAGGGCTGGCGAAGTGCGGCTTCCCTGTCGCGAAGGCTTACGCGCTTTGCGAGGATCCCTCCGTCATCGGCGCCATGTTTTACATCATGCAGGCGGTGGAAGGTCCCATCTACTGGAATGGCGCGCTGCCGGAAGTGCCGAAGGCAGAACGCCGCCCCATTTACGAAGCCCTGGTGACGACGCTGGCGCAACTGCACTCGGTCGATTTCGAGGCCATCGGCCTGGGCGATTATGGCCGGCCCGGCAACTACTTTGCCCGGCAGGTCGAGCGCTGGACCAGGCAATACCGCGCCTCCGAGGTTCCCGGCGAACCCAACCCAACCGCCGAAAAGTTGATCGAATTCCTGCCGCGTACTGTCCCCGTGCAGGAGCGTGTCTCCATCGTCCACGGCGACTATCGGCTGGACAACATAGTCATGGCGCCTGCGCTCGCGGGCACAGGGCAACACGTAGCCGCAGTGCTCGACTGGGAGCTCTCCACGCTTGGTGACCCGCTGGCTGACTTCAGCTATCTGCTGATGTGCTGGATGCTGCCGCACCATCGTGACACGTCGCTGCAGGGCCTCGATCTGGTGGAACTCGGCATCCCGGGCATGGAAGAGATGATGACGCTCTATTGCAAGCTCACCCACCGGGCCACGCTGCCGGATCTGAACTGGTACTTCAGCTACAACCTGTTTCGTTTACTGGGGATTGTTCAGGGAATCGCAGGGCGGGTGCGCGAAGGAACCGCGTCCAGTGCGCAAGCCAGGGAGATGGCTGCGCGAGCACCGGAGCTGGCTGAAGCAAGCTGGTACTTCGCTCAAAAAGCCGGCGCGTAAGGTTGTGGGAAGGACTTTCCGCTGATCAGAATGGAAGGTTATGGTGGAGTTGAGCGGGATCGAACCGCTGACCTCCTCGTTGCGAACGAGGCGCTCTCCCAACTGAGCTACAACCCCACACCAACGCTAGTGTACCAGCCTCAACGCCGTCGCAGCAACAGGATCACCAGGCCCACGACCAGCAGCAGGCCAAGCCCGCCCGGCCAAACGAACCAGCCGCCGCCGCTCGAGTAACCCACCGCCACGCATCCCGTGCAACTCAAACTGATCAGCATCAAGGCCAGAAAGTTTTTCATGAAGCCTCTGATGCAGAAACGGCAGCGAAAACGCGTCCCAGCACATCGGTCCCGGCGGCCAGCGGCTTTTCTACCACGTGCCACACCACGCCGCCACTATCCTGCTCCACCCGCGAGACCGCAATCTCAAGCCGCGTGCCGGTCCTGGTCACCGCCTCCAGAACGCCCGTATCGCCGGGCCGAAATCCCGTTCCATCGAGCGTCATCTGCCAGACCTGCACCGTGCCTACGCTTGATTCCAGCCGTATATCCGCCACCTTGCTTGTAAACTCCCTCAACCCATCGCCTCCGTAAAGCGGTCCATTTCCCACCTGCTGCCAACCATAAAAGGTGTGCGCTGGTGAATGCCGTCGGGCACCATCTCGAGCACCCTGCCCTTGCCATTGCTTGCTCCACCGCCCGCCTGTTCGGCAATCATGGCCAGCGGATTGGCCTCATAGAGCAGCCGCAGCTTGCCACCCGGCTGCTTCTTCGTCGGCGGATAAAGGAAGACGCCGCCCTTCAACAGCGTGCGGTGAAAATCCGCCACCAGGCTGCCGATGTAACGCGAGCTGTAACCCTCCTGTCGCAGCCCCGCCAGATACGCTTCATAGCCCTCCGGCCATGTCGCCACATTGGCTTCATTGGTGCTGTAGTACGGGCCCTTGTCCGGCATCTTCATGTTCTCTTTCGTCAGCACAAACGCACCGATCGCAGGGTCGAGCGTAAACAGATGCACGCCATTGCCGGTGGTATAAACCAGCACGGTGGAGGGGCCGTAGAGCACATAGCCGGCCGCCACCTGCGCGGTCCCGGCCTGCAGGATCGACTCATCCAGTGACCCCCACGTCAGCCGCCGATGCACACTGAAAATGGTCCCCACGTTCACGTTGACGTCGATGTTCGACGACCCATCCAGCGGATCGAACACGATGATGTATTTGCCGGCCTCGAGCTTGCGGTCGAACGTCACCGGCTGCTCGTCTTCCTCGCTCACCAGCGCGGCCACGCTGTCACGCATGCCCAGGCAATGCAGCAGCGCCTGGTTGGCGTAGACGTCCAGCTTCTGCTGCTGCTCGCCCTGCACGTTTTCCGCGCCAAACGATCCGTAAATATCCGTGAGCCCAGCCGAGCGTATCTTGGCCTCGATCATCTTCGTCGCCAGCGTGATCCCGCTCAGCAGCCAGCCCAATTCCGCGCTGGCCTCGGGCCGTGCCTGCGAAATGTGTCCCTGCACCGTCATGATCATGGTCCGTGCCGCTCCTATTTACTCTCACGCGATTCTATCTACCTCACTGCGAATCTGGCACCTTCTCTACGTCGGGCAGCACGGTAATCGTTCCTTAAAAGCGCCGGTACGCCGAATACCGGACCGCCGGCCGGTCCGCATCCCAGCGTCTGCGCGCCACACACAGCATCGAGCGCAATAGCGATCAGCCCGACCCACGCATTCTTCGTGCCTCGCTCTCACGCCCAGCCCATCGCACCCGATACACTGGCCCCATGCTCACTCGCCGCCGCTTTGCGTTCACCGCCGCCACCGCCGCCGCCTTGCCGCTGATGTCGCCTGCCCAGATTACGCCGGCCACGCTTCCCAACCGCGCCCATGAGGCGGTGCCGATCACGCCCGCCGAGCGTCAGCAACGTGCCGACAAGGCCCGCGCCCTCATGCAGCGCCAGGGCATCGCCTCGCTGGTCATCACCGGCGGGACGTCGCTGGTCTACTTCACCGGCATCCACTCCGGGCAGTCCGAGCGCCTGTTCGCCTGGATCCTCCCCGCGGCCGGCGCGCCGTACATCGTCTGCCCCGCGTTTGAAGAAGCCCGCATGACCGAACAGCTCACGTCCATTCCGGACGGTGCGCAGACCCGCATCTTCACCTGGCAGGAAGACGAGAATCCTTATCGCCTGCTGACCGCACACCTGCCCGAAGGACGCTGCGCCATCGACGAACGCGTCCAGTTCGTCTTCGCCGACGGCCTGGCCAAAGCCGACCCCTGGCGCAAGTTCGTCTCCGCGATCCCGGTCGTGGCCGGGTGCCGCAGCATCAAGAGCCCGGCCGAGCTGGCCCTGATGCAGCTGGCCAACAACATCACGCTGGCCGTCTACAAAGCCGCGTGGCAACAGGCGGGCCCCGGCACCACCAACCGCGACTTCTCCGCGCTCATCGGCCAGCTTTACCGCCAGTCCGGCGTGCAGGGCGACGCGTCCTGCCAGGTCGGGCCTGCCTCCGCCCTGCCTCACGGCAGCGCCGTCGCGCAGGTCATCCGTGAAGGCCAGATCGTGCTCATCGACGACGGCTGCACGGTCGAAGGCTACCAGTCCGACATCTCCCGCACGTTCGTTTACGGCGCCTCGACACAGCGCCAGCGTGACGTTTTCGATATCGTCCACCGCGCCCAGGCCGCCGCGCTCGCCGCCGCCGCCCCCGGCGTCCCGTGCCAGGCCATCGACGCGGCCGCCCGCAAAGTAATCACCGATGCAGGCTTCGGCCCGGCCTACCGCACCTTCTCGCACCGGCTCGGCCACGGCATCGGGATGGACGGCCACGAGTGGCCCTACCTCGTCGGCGGCAACACGCAACCACTCGCCACGGGTATGTGTTTCTCGGACGAACCCGGTATCTACCTCCCCGGCGAATTCGGAATCCGCCTGGAAGACGACTGGCACCTCACCGAACATGGCGGCGTCCTGTTCACCCCGCAAAGCCCCAGCCTCGAGCACCCATTCGCCTGACGAGGCCGCCTGACGGCTACGTCAGATCGTCCGTATCGAACACCGGCACCTTGCGCCCTAGCGCGCTCGTATCCCGCACGCCGACTACAAGGCTTTCGACCACGTCATTGACGTCTTCAATATCCGCCGTGGCCGCGATCGCCTGCTTGCCATCGCTGCCTTCGAGCGACTCCAGCAGCACCGTCGCGTAAGCCACCGCAACGCCATCCTGATTGAGCCCCTCGGGCGTTTTGGCCTTGATGCCGACCTGATTTTCCTTTACGCCCAGCAACTCCGCCACGCTCGCCCGCAGTTCCCCGGCGATGGGCACAATCTTCGGCCGCATCATCACCAGGCACGTATCCAGGTTCACGATGCGATAGCCTGCATGATGAATCTCTTCCATGGCCGTCCGCAAAAAGAGCGACGAGGCCGCACCTTTCCAACGCTCATCGCTGGGCGGAAAAAATGTGCCGATATCCCCAGCGCTCACCGCGCCAAGCAACGCGTCGGTGATGGCATGCAGCAGCACGTCGCCATCCGAGTGCCCCGCCAATCCCTCGCTATGCTCGATCGCCAAACCACCGATCACCAGCGGCACGCCAGCCTTGAACGCATGCGAGTCGAACCCGAAACCAATCCTCATCCCCATCACAGACCTCCATGTTGCTGCAGGTAAAACTCCGCCAATTCAATATCGCCCGGCGTGGTGATTTTGAAGTTGCGGGCCGAACCAGCCACCACGCTCACCGGCACCCCGGCGCGCTCCAGCACGCTCGATTCATCGGTCCCCTCGAAGCCATCCGCCGCGGCCTCAGCAAACGCCCGCTGCAGCGAGGCAAAGGTCGCGCCCTGCGGGGTCTGCGCATGCACCACCCGCTCGCGGGGTATGGTCGAGCTCACAATGGCACCGTCCGCCGTGCGTTCCACCTGCTTGATCGTGTCCACCGCCGGCATCCCCACGATGGCCGCCCCATGCTTCACCACCGCGTCGATCGTGCGCTCGATCGTCGCCGCATCGATCAGCGGCCGCACCGCATCATGCACCAGCACCACATCATCCGCCTCACAAGCCAGCGCCGCCAGCGCGTTACCCACGCTTCCCTGCCGGTTTTCGCCGCCTTCCACCACGCGCACCTTCCGCAACCCATACTCTTCAATCAGCGATTCCACCCGCGCCATCTCACTGGCCTTCACCGCCACCAGCACCTCTGCCACGCGCGGCACGCCGACAAACGTGCGCAGGCAATGCACCAGCACCGGCAAGCCGCCCACCATCAGATACTGTTTCGCTGCCGCGGGCTTTTCGCCCACACTGGACTGCATCCGAGTCCCAATCCCTGCCGCCGGTAAGATCACATGAACACGCATAGCTCACTCACTATATCAACCTGCCCCTCAACATCACGCCATGCCGGCAAAACCTTGGGTTATCGTAAGAAGCATGATGCGCCGACTCCTCGCACTCACCCTGCTCCTGATCACCGCCGCCGCCCACGCCGCGCCCGTCTACGGCTTCAAGGTCGTCGCCACGTTTCCCCACAATACTGCCAATTACACCGAAGGCTTTCTCTACCTGGATGGGAAATTTTACGAAGGCACCGGCCTTGAAGGCCACTCCGAAATCCTGGCCGAAGACCCCGCCACCGGCCGCGTCCTCACCGAGCATCTCCTGCCCGCCAACATCTTTGGCGAGGGCATCGTCGACTGGGGCCCGAACCTGTATCAATGGACCTGGCAGACTCACATCGGCTACGTCTTCAACCGCGCCACGCTCCAGCCTGTCCGCACCTTCACCTACACCGGCGAAGGCTGGGGCATGACCCGCGACAACCGCCAGTTCATCACCTCCGACGGCACCGCCACGCTGCGCTTTCGCAACCCCGAAACCTTCGCCGAAACCCGCCACATCCTGGTCCACGACGGCCTGCTCCCGATCAAGGACCTCAACGAGCTCGAGTACATCAAAGGCCAGATCTACGCCAACGTCTGGCACTCCAACCGCATCGCCCGCATCGACCCCGCAAGCGGCAAAGTGCTCTCCTGGATCGACCTCACGGGCATCCTCCCCATGACCCAGACCCTGGGCCCCGAGGCCGTCCTCAACGGCATCGCCTACGACGCCGCCCACGACCGCCTCTTCGTCACCGGCAAGCAGTGGCCCACCATCTTCCAGATCACCCTGACTGCCAAACCCATCGGCAACACCCACGGCGTCTAAGCCCGGGTCATGCCGAAAGAGAAAAGCCCCACACCGTTGTGGCGTGAGGCCCTGCTCAGACAGTTCCTCAACTAGGTCTTCGTCCAAAGCGTCCCGCCATTTGCGTCGGACGTCAAGGTATTCCCCAGACTCGTGATGATGGAAGAAGTCGTAAGCGTCAGCCCCAGCTCACGGTTCTCCGTCAGCGAGTCAACCGAAAAGTTCTCTGATCCAAGAAACGCCTTTGCCGTCGTGTAGGTCTCATCCGCCACCATGATCTTCGCGTGAATATACAGCGAAGCATCGGAAGCATACGTATAGACCTTCACGCCCGCCTCCGTCAGCGCCTCGTACTCAGTCTCATAATCGTTATCCGTATTGGTCATGATGACAGTGACTTTCACGCCCGCCTTCGCGCGATTTTCGAGCGCCGTAACGATCGTCGAATCGCTCATCTCTTCGGTCTCCACCAGCAGCGTATGGCTCGCCGCATTGATGAAGTTAGTCAGCGCGGTGGTCGCCTCATTCGGGCTCCAGATCAGATTCGCCCCTGCATTGGGCGTAACGGTCGCAGCCTTGTAATCCTGCCCAAAGACATACTCGATTTCCGCCACATCGGTCGCGTTGGTGTCCGTATAGGCGAAATCCCGTGTAGAGCTGTAGTACCTGCTCGTCAGATTTGCCGTCAAGATCATGGACGTCGTGCTATCGACCGTAATTGTTTTCTGGTGGGTCGCATGGTAGGTCGTGTTGGCCCACACCGCATGGCAGCCATTCGCGTTCAGGTAGTTGTAAGCGGTTGTGTTGTTGCTCTTCTCCAGGTTCTGGTCCAGGATCACCCGCACCACCACACCCTTCTTCGCAAGCGCCGCCAGGTCCGCCGTCGCCGTCGTATCCACCAGCTCATACATCGTCATATCCAGTGTCTTGGTGGCCGTCTTCATGAAGTTGTAAATCGGCGTGAACCCCTGGTCCGGTTCCGTATAAAGTGTCTGCGAATGAGCCGCACCCGCAAATAGCAGGCACGTAAGAGTTGCGACAAAACCACGAACGGAACAAATCAAGAGAGGCCTCCGATAGAATCAGATCGACTACCAGCCCAGTCTGCATCCAGGCCAACCGCACCGCAACCATAAACCGCTTGATTGGCTGAATATTCACCTCGCCCACTCGAACACCCAATGCACCCCGTGATGACCTTACCCCCTACTTCTCTCCGCCCCGGCGACCGCCCCTGCATCGCCATCTCCGGCGGCGCCGATTCCACCGCCCTCCTGCGCCTGCTGCACGCTGCCAACACTCAGCCCCGCAACGCCCTCGGCCTTGTGATCTCTGCCATCCACATCAACCACACCCTGCGCGCCGACGAATCCGAAGCCGACCAGCTCTTCGTCGAAACCCTCTGCGCGGAGCTCGCTGTCCCGCTCCACATCATCCGTGTCGACACCGCCTCCCACGCCACCCACCACAAGCAAACCATGGAAGAGGCCGCCCGCAACCTGCGCTACGAAGCTTTCCGTAGTCTCATCGCAGAAGGCCAGGCCACCCACACCCTTACCGCCCACACGCTGGACGACCAGGCCGAAACCGTCCTGCACAAGCTGCTGCGCGGCGCCTGGCTGGAAGGCCTCTCCGCCATCAGCCCCGCGCTCGACAGCGGCAGGATCCTGCGTCCACTCCTCACCCTGCGCCGCGACGACCTCCGCGCCTACCTCACCGCTATTCACCAGACCTGGCGGGAAGATTCCTCCAACACAGACCTGGCCTTCACCCGCAACCGCCTTCGCCATACCGTCTTACCGCTGCTCCGCCAGGAGAATCCCCAGATCGATATAACGCTGGCGAACCTCGCCGCGCTTGCCCGCGAGGAGGAAGCCCGCTGGGCCGCCGAGCTGCCCCGCATCCTGCCCCAGCTTTTACTTCCGGGCAAACCCGTCCGGGGTGGTGGTCGGTCCAATTCCGGCCAGAACCAGACCATCGCCATCGAGCTCGACCGTCTGCGCCCGCTCGACCCCGCCCTGCGCCGCCGCGTCCTGCGCGCCGCCGCCCTGCAACTCGGCTGCCGCCTATCCTTTGCGGAAACCGCACGCCTTTTAGCCCTGGCCGGCTTTCCCGCCACCCCGCCGGACCCCACTGTTGCGACCAGACCCGGCTCTCGCCTGCAGCTTTCCGGCTCTCTGCTTGCCGAGCGCAGCCCGCGCGAGCTTCGCCTTTCCCGAACCTGATTCCGTCCCACTAAAGTTCTTGTTTTCCTGCCATGAATCTTTACCGGAAAGAGTAGAATCTACTCACTTGACGCTAAAGCGGCTTCCAGCACCTTCCCGCCGCTGACCCGTCTAACCAGAGCTAGTACCCGTCCCGCACTCAACTTGAGGAAATTCGCTTGAACTCGTCCCTAAAACAAATCCTTCTCTGGGTCTCCCTTGTAGGCTGCCTCTTCATCCTGGTCAATTACGTCATGAAGACCACCGGCGCCAAAGAGGAAACCGTCATCGCCTCGCAGTTCCAGAACGACGTGGACGCGGGCAAAGTTTCCGACATCACCGTTTCCGGCGACAACATCGCCGCGCACTATAAGGACAAGGGCAAGCAGGTCTACAACACGGTCATCCCTGCCACCTTTACGCCTGCCAATTTCCCTGACCTTTATCGCTCGCTGCGTGAGCACGGCGTCAGCATCACCAACAAGGACCAGTCGCAGTCGTTCTGGCTGCAGGCGCTCATCGGCATCCTGCCCGTGGTGGTCCTGCTAGGCCTGTTCCTGTTCATGATGCGCCAGATGCAGTCCGGCGGCAACAAGGCCATGTCGTTCGGCAAGTCGCGCGCTCGCCTGCTCTCCATGCAGCAGAAAAAGATCACCTTCAAGGATGTCGCCGGTGTCGATGAAGCCAAGGAAGAGCTCAAGGAAATCATCGAGTTCCTGCGCGAGGCCCAGAAATTTCAGCGCCTGGGCGGCCGCATCCCCAAGGGCGTCCTGCTTGTCGGGCCTCCGGGCACCGGCAAGACCCTGCTCGCCCGCGCCGTCGCCGGTGAAGCCAACGTGCCGTTCTTCTCCATCTCCGGTTCGGACTTTGTGGAAATGTTCGTAGGCGTAGGTGCCTCGCGCGTCCGCGATCTATTTGAGCAGGGCAAGAAAAACGCTCCCTGCATCATTTTCATTGACGAAATCGACGCCGTAGGCCGTCACCGTGGCGCAGGCCTGGGCGGCGGACACGACGAGCGCGAGCAGACCCTAAACCAGCTCCTGGTTGAAATGGACGGTTTCGAAGCCAACGACGGCGTCATTCTGATCGCCGCCACCAACCGCCCCGACGTTCTCGATCCAGCCCTGCTCCGTCCCGGCCGTTTCGACCGCCGCGTCATGGTCGATCGCCCCGACATCCGCGGCCGCGAAGAAGTTCTCCGCGTCCACTCGAAGAAGGTTCCTATGGCGGAAGACGTGAACCTGGGCGTCCTGGCACGTGGGACACCGGGCTTCTCCGGCGCCGATCTCGCCAACATGGTGAACGAGGCTGCCCTGACCGCGGCCCGCTTCAACCGCAAGGCAGTTCACATGTATGACTTTGAAGTCGCCAAGGACAAGGTCATGATGGGCGCCGAGCGCAAATCCATGTTGCTCTCAGACGACGACAAGAAGGACACCGCTTACCACGAGGCCGGTCACGTTCTCGTCGGCGCCATGCGCGACCACTCCGACCCTCTCCATAAGGTCACCATCATCCCCCGCGGCATGGCCCTGGGCGTGACGATGCACCTGCCCGAGGAAGACAAGCACACGGTGACGAAGGACTATCTCGAAACGCAACTCGCCGTGCTCATGGGCGGACGCTGCGCCGAGCAGATCTTTATGAACCGCATGACCACCGGTGCCGGCAACGACATCGTTCGCGCCACCGAGCTCGCTCGCCGCATGGTCTGTGAGTTCGGCATGTCCGGCATGGGACCGCTCACCTACGGCAAGAAGGAGCAGGAAGTATTCCTTGGCCGCGACCTGGCTCAGGCTCGCGACTACTCTGAAGATACCGCGCGCAAGATCGACGCGTCCGTCCGTGAGTTCGTCGATGCCGGCTACAATTCGGCTTACTCGATCCTCAACAACAACCAGGACATCATGCATCGCATGGCCGCCGCCCTGCTGGAGCGCGAAACCCTGGATGCTGCGGAGATCAAGCTGATCATCGAGGGCAAAGCCCTGCCGGAAGCTCGCTCGCCGCTCTCCGCCCCTGACCCCGGTCCGGGTGAAACCCCGAAGATCGTCGTCAAGCCGGAAGGCGGGCGCAAGCCCGGCTTCGGCAGCGAAGGCCAGCCAAGCCCGGCCTAACGTCCCGTCGAGCAAACGTCCAAGCCCCACCTCCCGCAGAGGTGGGGTTTTCATTGCAGCTCAAACAACCCGCACCCGAATCCACACTCTTCCCACACCCCGCCCGGTGCGACAATAAGCTCAGTGCGCCTCCTCCCCACCCTCGTCCTTCTTCCCTTCCTTACCGCCTGCAGCTACCACACGGCCGGCACCGCCACGCACATCCCCGCCTCCATCCACACCCTCGCCGTGCCTATCTTCTCCACAGAAACCCAATCCTTCCACACTGAAACCGCCTTCACCGAAGCCATCGTCCGTGAACTCAACACACGCACCCGTTACCGCATCTCCACCTCCACCGCTGCGGACGCGGACGCCACCCTCAAAGGCACCATCCTCTCTGAAACCTCATCACCCCTGACCTACGATTCCAACTCCGGCCAGACCTCCTCCTACCTCATCACCATCACCGCCCGGGTCACGCTCATCGCTCGCGACGGCCACGTCCTTTACCAGAACGACGCCCTCGCCTACCGCGAACAGTACCAGTCCACCCAGGACCTGACCGGCTTCATCCAGGAAAACTCTCCCGCCGTCCAGCGCCTCGCCCACAACTTCGCCCAGACCCTCGTCTCCGACATGCTGGAGTCATTCCAATGACGCCCATCAAATCCTTCGCCGCCGCCGACCGCTTTCTCGCCGAGATTGCCACCCCCCAGCTCCGGCCCGGCTACGTCCTGCTCGGCGATGAGGCTTTTCTTTACCAGCGTTGCCGCGCCGGCATCCTCGCCACGCTCGCCCCGCCAGATCAGCGCGACTTCTGCCTCTTCGACCTCGACCTGGCCGAAACCACCATCTTCGACATCCTCGACCGCGCCCAGACCCCGTCACTTATGGCCCCGTTCCAGGTGTTCTTTATCCGCGGCCTCAAGGCCCTCTACGGCCGCGGTGCAAAAAAAGAAGAGTTCGCCGCCATCGACGCCTACTTCCGCCACCCCAACCCCCAGGCCGTCCTCATCTTCGTCGCCGACCATCTCCACCTCCCGCCCGACCTTCGCCGCATGGACCTGCAGGACAAGGAGCGTTACGAGAAAATCCGCGACACCCTCTCCGATCACTGCGCCCTGATCGAGCTAGCCCGCGTGACCGAAGAAGACGCCGCCCGCTGGCTCCAGCTTGAAGCAACGCGCCGTAACACTGATATCGACCCCGCCGCCGCCCGCGAGCTCGTCGATGCACTTGGCGCCGACATGCTTCTCATCGCTTCCGAGTTTGAGAAGCTGACCCTCTACGTCCAGGGCAAAAGCCTCCTCATCACCCCCGCGCCGCCGCCGAAGATCACCCTCGGCGATGTGGAAACGATGGTCCTCGCGGCCAAGCAGCGCTCCCTCTACGAGCTCACCGACGCCATCTCCCGCCGCGACCGCCCGCAGGCCCTCGCCCTGCTGCACGGCCTGCTCAACGCGTCCGACGGCGGCGAAGACTCCGCCATCGGCCACCTCTACATGCTCGCCCGCACCTTCCGCCAGATGCTCATTATCCTCGAGAAAAACGTGCGCGATTCCCGCGCCATCTGGTCCGTTCTCTGGCACGGCTTCCGCATGCCGCCCTTCGCCGCCGACGACCTCATCCGCCAGGCCCGCCGCTATAAATCCCGCGCCAGTCTCACCCGCGCCCTCCGCCTCATCGCCCGCGCCGACCTCGAAATCCGCAGCTCGCCGCCCGACAAACGCCTCGTCCTCGAGCGCCTCGTCCTCGCCCTCGCCTCAGACCCCAAGCCCAATCCCCACAACCCCAACCCCCAGTTCGCCATCGAGCTCTAAACACCAGTCCAGTATCGCCCTATACTTCCCTCATGCGTATTGCCTTGATTTTCGCGCTCTCCGCGCTCAGCCTTCCGCTGCGTGCGCAAAACCCTGATAAAGACCCATTGCTCTATACCTTTGCCCTGCCGAATCATGCAGGCCGCCTGCAATTCGAGGCTCCCACCTTCTTGATCGTGGAGGCATCGGCCAAGTCCTCGGGCTCTGAGTTCGGTCTCCGTGGAGAAGACAAGGCTACCGGCATCCGCCTACTCGCTTTCCTCTTTCTCTATCCGGAGGAAGCACCGCTCACGAGCGAAAAGTGTCGCGCAGAAATCCTGAGTCATGATAAGCCCCATGACCCTGCGCTCCTCACGCTGGCGCATCCCGTCGCCTCGATCGCTCTCGCGCAATACACCAAGGCGGAAATCAGCGTGGTCCGTGCCTTTGTCGCACAGGGAGATCTCTGTGCCGACATAGAATTCAGCTCGACATTACCCGGCAATCCTTCAACCCCACAGGTAAAAGCCATTCTCGAATCCATTCGTTTCGACCCTTCAGCCAAGGCGAACTTTCTCGAGCTGTTTCGCTACGCGACCGTCTTGTTGCAGCACGATCATCCAGCGCAGGCAGCACCCATTTACGCCAAAGCCTTGCCTCTTACGCCGCCCGACGACCCCGACCACAAATGGCGGCGAGTCACGACCGACCAGGCAGTCATGGCCTACGGCATGGCCGGCGATCTCAACCAGTCCCGTGCTCTCGCCACTCACGCCATCGAGCAAGACCCCGACTACCCTCTCAACTACTACAATCTCGCCTGCGCCGATGCCGAGCAGGGCAACGCCGCCGCCGCCCGCGTCCACCTGGAGCAAGCCTTCGCTCGCAAAGCCAACATACTCCCCGGTGAATCCATGCCCGACCCAACCAACGACGATTCCCTGATGAAGCTGAAGACCGATGAACCGTTCTGGACTTTCGTGCAGACGCTGCAGTAAATGGGTCCGCCACCTGCAACACCTCGCGATACCATGAGGGTACCGCCATGCTTCTGCTGGTCAAATCTTCCCTCCTGTTAGCCTGCCTCGCCGTTGCCCTGACCGGCTGTGCCGGCAAGTCATCGTTCCTGCCCGAGACGCGCACCACCAACATTCACGCTCCCCACCGCACAAAGGACGCCGCGCCCCTCGCCACCGTGCAGGCCGCCTCCCGCCTGCTCGACCAGGCGACTTTCGGTCCCACCCTCACCGATATCCAGCATGTCCAGCAGATCGGCCTCGCCCCTTACGTGGCTGAGCAGATCGCCACCGCGCCCAGCTACCTCGCGGACATCATGGTGACCGACAAAGTCGCCGGCCAGCGCCATGAAATTGAATCCAACTTTTACTTCAACGCCCTCACCGCGCCGGACCAGCTGCGCCAGCGCGTCGCCTTCGCCCTGTCTGAAATCTTTGTCGTCTCCGATGCAGCCGCCGTCCCCTACGAAATTACCCCGTTCCACAACCTCCTGCTCGGCGACTCCGTCGGCAACTTCCGCACCCTCCTCCATGACGTCTCCACCTCCACCGCCATGGGCGACTACCTCAACATGCTCAACAGCGCCGCGCCCATCCCCGGCCAGATCGCCAACGAAAACTACGCCCGCGAGCTCATGCAGCTCTTCACCATCGGCCCCAACCAGCTCAACCCGGATGGCACGCTCGTGCTCGACGCCAACGGCAACCCCATCCCCACCTACACCGCCGACCAGGTCCAGGCCTCCCGACTACACCATCCCCGGCACCACTACCAACGCGCCCGAGTTCGCGCTTGAAAACACCGCCTCCTCCATGCTCCGGATCACCATCGCCGATGAAATCATCCACAACGCCAATTTACGGCATCACGGTCGATCTCTCCGCCACCAGCCCGCTCGGCACGCTCGCCGCTTCCAGCACCGCGGACCTCATCGACACCCTGGGCCTGATGTTCATGCACGGCCAGATGCCCGCCAACATGCGCCAGGCACTGATCAACCACGTCTCCACCCTCAGCGATACCGCCCAGGCCGCGCGCGTCGCCACCTTCCTGGTCGTCACTTCCCCACAATACAAAGACCTGCACTAGAATTGCATTTGACCAAAAAGAAGGGGGGTGCGATCACAATGCTCGATAAAATTTGGGACGCCCGCACCTTTCGCATCCTGTTCACCACCCTGCTGTTCGCCATGGTCCTCTACTTTTTGCACGGAGCCCGCGGCACCCTCACGCTCTTCCTCTTCTCCATCCTTTTCGCCTACTTTCTTGAGCCTCTGGTCTGCCGCCTGGAAAAGCCCTTCAACAGCCGCTTCTACGCGGTCTCCGCGCTATACGCCGTTCTGGCTGTCGTCGCGGTCTCTCTCGGATTCCTCCTCGGACCCTCGCTCGCCCGCGATTTCCGCGCCCTGCTGACCATCCTCCCCAACGTCGCCACCCAACTGTCGTCCGGCGAGATCATCACACGGCTCGGTGCCCGGCAACACCTCAGCACAAGCCACCTCCAGCAGGTGCACGAGTATTTCCTCACTCACAAAAACGCCCTGGCCAGCTTCGCCGCCGGCCTCGCCTCCCGCCTCGAGTCCCCCTTATCGCACTTCTGGTGGCTCATCCTCATTCCCATCCTCAGCTTCTTTTTTTTGTGCGATGGCCCGGCCATCGCCGCCGCAATCATCGACCTCGGCCACACCCATGAGCAGAAAGGCACCTTCTCCGGCATCATCACGGATGTCAACGTCATGCTCGGTTCTTACATTCGCGCCCAGATCATTCTCGCCGCGCTGACCGCCGTCTGCCTTACCGCGGTGCTCGCCCTCATGCGCGTGCCCAACGCCCTCATCCTTGGCCCCCTTGCAGGTATGTGCGAGTTCGTCCCCGTCGTCGGCCCTGCGGTCGCCTCCGCCGTCATCTGGGGCCTGGCCATTTTGCTTGGCTACCCGCATATCCTCGCGCTGTTCCTCGTTCTGGGCACCTGGCGCGTCATTCAGGATTACGTCAACGCACCCCGCGTCATGGGCAAGCAGATGGAGATCAACCCTCTAGCCACGATCTTCGGCGTCCTGGCCGGCGGTGAAATTGGCGGCGTCATCGGCGCCCTGGTCGCCGTCCCCATCGTCGCCATTCTGCGCATCCTCTGGCGACGTATGGATCATGACGTCAAAGACAACACCCCAGCCAGCGCGCAGCTCCGCGCCAGCCAGATGCCTGAGAAGCCCCGCGTGTAATTCACCTCTCCGCTGGATCCGTGGCCCTCGCAGTCGCCTGCATCCACTCACTAAAGTAAAACGGAAGCCCCATACCGTGCCATCATCGGGTCGACCGTCACCAGCGTAAGCCCTTCCATCAGCGCCTGCGCAGCCAGCAGCCGGTCGAAAGGATCCCTATGCAGCATTGGCAGCCCAGCTGCCCGGTCCGCATGAGCTATCGTCACGGGTAACTCGATGAAGCCGAAACGCCCTAACATACTTGGAACCGAAGTACTCATCCAAAGCTTGCCTTTGGCGCACTTGATCCCAAGCTCCCACGCGCTCGCGGCACTTACGTAAATCGTGTTCCGAACGTCAGACATCGCGCTGCGCTGCCGTTCCGAAAGCAAATGAGCCTCACTATCCCATCGGAAAAGTGCATGGGAATCCAGAAGAAGTCTTTGTGGCTCTAAATGCCCCACTCAGCAAGTTCCTCCTCCGTCATAGGGTCCCAGCAGTCGGGTGCGACGTAGGTCACGCCAAGAAGATTCTGTCCCGGGATGCGAGGTCCCTTCACTAGCTTCCGCTCAGGAGCCGGCACAAGCCGAAACGCCGGCCTTCCATCCTTTTGCACCAGGATCTCCTCACCATTTTCCACACGGGCCAGCACGTCTACCAGGTGTTCCTGTAAGTCCGATAAAGCAACTGTAGCCGCCATAGCACCCTCCTCCGGAAAGTATAGCCCTGCCCTCAGACTGCTACCATCCCAAACTGCTACCATCAGGGACGAACATGAACCCTGAAACTGACAAAGAAATCCGCGTCCGCATCGCTCCTTCGCCCACCGGCGACCCCCACGTAGGCACGGCCTACATCGGCCTGCTCAATTACCTTTACGCCAACCAGCGCGCGGGTAAATTCATCCTCCGGATTGAAGACACCGACCGTGCCCGCTTCGTCGCCACCTCCGAGCAGCAGATCTTTGACTCCCTCCGCTGGATCGGCCTCACCTGGGACGAAGGCCCCGACGTCGGCGGTCCCTACGGCCCCTACCGCCAGTCCGAGCGTACTGAAATCTACCGCGAGCACGTCCAGATCCTGCTCGCCAACGGCTCCGCCTACCGCTCCTTTGAGACCGCCGAAGAGCTCGAGGCGATGCGCAAATCGCAGCTCGCCGCCAAGCTGCCGCCGCGCTACAACGGCGCCCACCGCGAGCTCACCGCAGAGCAAATCGCCGCCTTCGAAGCCGAAGGCCGGCCCTCCGTCATCCGCCTCAAGGTTCCGGCCGAAGGCGAAACAGCCTTCCGCGACGAGCTCCGCGGCGAGATCAAGTTCTCCCACAACAACGTCGACGACCAGGTCCTCATGAAGTCCGACGGCTTCCCCACCTACCACCTCGCCAATGTCGTCGACGACCACCTCATGCACATCACCGACGTCATCCGCGCCGAGGAATGGATCTCCTCCACGCCCAAACACGTCCTGCTCTATCGCGCCTTCGGCTGGCACCTGCCCCGCTTCTGGCACATGCCGCTGCTTCGCAATATCGACAAGTCCAAAATCTCCAAGCGCAAAAACCCCGTCTCGCTCATCTATTACCAGCAGGCCGGCTTCCTCCCCCAGGCGCTGCTCAACTTTCTCGGCCTCATGGGCGGCGGCATGCCCGCCCCCACAGAGAAGAACGACACCGCAGAAATCTTCACCCTGCCTCAAGCCCTGCAGCAGTTCGACTTCAACAAAATCTCCCTCGGCGGCCCCGTCTTCGACCTCGTCAAGCTCAAGTGGCTCAACGGCGAATACCTCCGCAAACTAACCCCTGAGCAGTTCTTCGACGAGCTCAAACGCACCACCTTCGCTGACGACTACCTCCGCGCGCTCGTCCCGCTCATCCAGACCCGCATCGAAACCCTAGCCCAGGTCGGCGACGTCGCCGCCTTCCTCTTCACCGACGAAATCAAACCCACCCCAGACCTCTTCATCCCAAAAAAGCGCACGCTGGAAGAGACCCTCGCCTTCACCGCGGAGCTGCTCATTGCGCTCGAAGCCGCCGACTGGACCCACACAGGTCTCGACCTCGCCATCCGCACCCTCGGCACAGAAAAGGAGTGGTCGGTCAAGGAAAACTTCATGCTCCTGCGCGCCATTCTGACCGGCAGCACCCAGTCCCCACCGTTGCTTGAAAGCATGGAAGTCTTCGGCCGCGCCCGCACCATCGACCGCATCCGCCGCTTCCTCACACGCGAGCTCGAAGCGCAAAAGCGAGCCGCCAACCAGAAACCCAAACCCGCCTGACACACAGAAATCAGTATGGGGTGCCCCAGGCCACGCGGTACCATCGCGTGACCTGGGCTTACTACTTCGCCGTAAACAGCACATCCACATCCAGCTTCTTCGGCGGATAACAAGCAGCATTATTGCAAGCCTGGTACCGCAGCGACCCCTTCAGTTCATGCACCCCGGCCGCAGCCGTCACCGGCACCAGCACCTTGAAGCCACCCTCATACACATCCAGCTTTTCCGTAGGATCGATCGCAAAACTGTAAGCCACCCCCGCCGGATAAACCGCCTTGCCCAACGTCACACCCTTGTCCTCCGGCAGCTCCACCACGGTGGGGATCAGCAGCTCAGACCGCGGCACATGCGAGTTCACGTGGTATCCCGGCAACACCTCAAACCGCAGCTCCAGCACGGCCCGCTTGCCAGCCGCCACGGTCTGCGACTCCGCCGCAAATGCCACGTACTGCTTCACCTTCACCGGCGGCGCGTCCAGTGCCTGCCCCAGAATCAACACCAGCCCAAGCGCGATCACTGCCCACCCGCCGCAATCAGCTTCTTGATATTCGCCTCGATCTCATCCTTGCCACCCGAGTCATCGCTCATCCCCGCCGTCTCCAGCAAAATCTTCCCATCCTTGCTCACATAGAAGCTCTCCGGCAGGTAGCTCACCCCCCCGTACGCCTCCTCCACCTTGCTGTCCGCAATCAGGATCGGGTAGCTCACGGAAAGCTTCCTTGCCGTTCCTCCAATGATCGTCTTCGAAGCGTCATCCGCCGCCAGCCCCAGCACCACCAGCCCCTGCCCCGCATACTTCTGGCTGAACTCCTGGAACCACGGCATTTCAATCTTGCACGGCCCACACCATGTCGCCCAGAAGTTCACCAGCACCGGCTTGCCCTTGTAGTCCGCCAGCGACACCTTCTTCCCATCGAGGTCCACCAGCGTAAACCCCGGCGCCACCTTCCCTTGCAGCGCCGGCGTCATCCCCGCGCCCGCCGCCGGATCACCGCCCGCACGATCCGCCTCCGGCATCGACATCTTCGGCGCCATCTGCTGCTGGGCCAGCCGACGTTCCCGCCCGTTATGCACCCCCGCCCAGAACAGCAGCGCAATCACCACCACCGCACCCGCCACGACCAACCCGCTCCGCAAACTCTGATTCACGCCAAACTCCAATCCTTTACTCAGACTCAAGTCTAGTCCAAACGTACCTGCTAGCATCTTTGCAGCCGTGCAAACCCCTTCGCAGTTCGTCCGCCTGGAAGCCGAAGCCCTCACCCGCCTCGCCGCTTCGCTCTCGACCACCCTCCGCGACCCCGCCGAGCGTGCCCTCGAGCTGCTCGCCGCCGCCCGCCTGGTAGCCGTCACCGGCGTCGGCAAATCCGGCATCATTGCACGCAAAATCGCCGCCACCCTCACCTCCACCGGCACCCCCGCGCTCTTCCTCCACCCTACGGAGGCGCTGCACGGCGACCTCGGCCTGCTCACCGCGCAGGACGCCGTGCTTGCCCTTTCCTACTCCGGCGAAACCGAAGAGCTGCTGCGCCTGCTGCCCGCCATCACCCGTCTCGGTGCGCCGCTGATCGCCTTCACCGGCTGCCCCACCAGCGCGCTCGCCCGCACCGCAACAGTCACGCTGGACACCTCCGTCGCCGCCGAGGCCTGCCACAACAATCTCGCCCCCACCGCCTCCACCACCGTCATGCTGGCCCTTGGCGACGCGCTTGCCCTCACCCTTTCCAGCCGCGCCAACTTCCTCCCCACCGATTTTGCCGGCCTCCATCCCGGCGGCAATCTTGGCCGCCAGCTCACACCCGTCCACGCCCTCATGCACGCCGGCCCGGCCCTTCCCCACGTCAGTCCGTCCACGCCCATGCCCGCCGTCATCCATGAAATGTCAGACAAGAAGCTCGGTATGACCACCGTCCTTCACCCCAACGGTACGCTGGCCGGCATCATCTCAGACGGCGACCTCCGCCGCGTACTCGAGCGCACCGGCGCAGCCATCCTCTCATCCGCCGCAGGTGCCATCATGAACCCCACCCCCCAGACCATCGCCCCACACGCCCTGGCGAGCGAAGCCCTCCTCCACATGGAAAGCCGCAAAATCACATCGCTTGTCGTAGTAGAAAACCAGCAGGTGCAGGGCGTAATCCACCTGCACGACCTGCTTCAGTAATCGCTCCCCAGCAACTCGTCATATTTCGCCCGCACAATCTGGTAACACTCGCAGCTTTTCGCTTGCAGACCCGCCCGATCCACAATCCGCACCTTGCCCCGCGTGTATTCAATCAAGCCCAGGCGCTGCAACTGTCCCGCCGCCACCGTAACCGTCGACCGCCTTGACCCCAGCATCTGCGCAAGAAACTCCTGCGTCAGCAACAGCGTTTCGCTTTGCATCCGGTCGCTCGCACTCAGCAGCCAGCGCGCCATCCGCTCCTCCACCGGGTGCAGACGATTGCAAAGCACGCTCTGCGCCATCTGCACCATCTGCAGATAAACAAACGTATGAACCTGCTGGGTAAACACCCCACCCTTGGCGAATTCCTTCTGCACCACGCCCAGCCGTACCCGCAGCCCCTTGCCCGGTGACTGCATGATCACCGAGTGGCCCATCTGCTTATGCCCCAGCAGCCCGCAAAACCCCGCAAGCCCCTCCCGCCCGATCAACGAAACCTCCACCGTCTCCCCGCGATTGGTAAGCGCATCCGTACTCACCAGCCCGGAAAGTGGAAAGTAGACATACTCCACCTGATGATTGGGAATCGAAAGCTGCATACCAGACGGCAGCTCTACCGGGACGAGAAACCGTGAGATCGCGTTGAACTGCTCCTCCGGCATCTCTGCAAGAATAAGATTTCGCGGTCGAGTCGTTGGGCTAAGAGGTGGCCGCGTATTTTCCAAAAGTCGAAGCTCCCACAATTGCAAAAGCCGGCGAAATTATCTTCTCCGCCTGGTCGTGCTAAATGTGCAATTACCTCAAACTACGCTACTTGCACCCACACGTCTGTCACGCAGCATACAAATCCTCCGCTTCATCGCGCCTTGGCTGATATCCCTAGCAGATAGAATGTCTCAAGCAAGTCTCGCCTGCAAACGCTGGTACGAAAGGCAACAACAGACACCATGCACCGCTGGTCCAAACTTTTCATCCCCACCCTGCGTGAGGCCCCCGCCGACGCCGAGGTCGCAAGCCACAAACTGCTGCTGCGCGCCGGCTACATCCGCCAGTTGGGCGCCGGCATCTACTCGTACCTCTTTCTCGGCACACGCTCGGTCAACAAGATCGTCGCCATCATCCGCCAGGAGATGGACACCATCGGCCAGGAATTCCTGCTCCCCGCCATCCTGCCCCGCGAGCTCTGGGAAGAGTCCGGCCGCTGGACCGGCATGGGCGACAACATGTTTCGCCTGCAGGACCGCAAAGGCGCCGACCTCTGCCTCGGCATGACCCATGAAGAGGTCATGACCGCCATCGCGCGTAACGAGCTCCGCAGCTACAAGCAGCTGCCCCAGATCTGGTACCAGATCCAGACCAAGTTCCGCGACGAACCCCGACCCAAATCCGGCCTCCTCCGCGTCCGCCAGTTCACCATGAAGGACGCGTATTCGTTCGACATCGATGAAGCCGGCCTGGACGCAAGCTATAACGCCCACGACCGTGTCTACCGCCAGATCTTCACGCGCTGCGGTCTGGAGTTCGTCGCCGTCGAAGCCGACTCCGGCGCCATGGGCGGCTCGCAATCGCAGGAGTTCATGGTCTACACCGAAGCCGGCGAAGACCTCATCGCCAGCTCCCCCAGTGGCTACGCCGCTAACCTCGAAAAAGCTACCAGCATCCTCGCCCCAGTCGAGGACCTGGCGCCCACCGGCGACGGCCTCCCCGAGCTTGTCTACACCCCCGGCCAGGCCGCCATCGCCGACGTCACCGACTTCTTCGGTATCCAGCCGTCCCAGGACATCAAATGCGTAGCCTTCATGGGCAGCACGACAACAGCCCTGGGTGCCCTAGGCCAGACAGCCTCATCGTCTGACCTGGGTCCGTCGCTGCGGCCCATCGTCGCCTTCCTCCGCGGCGACCACATGGTCAATGAAACCAAGCTCAACGCCGCCGCCCACACCACAGACCTGCGCCCCATGCTGCCCGAGGAACTCGCCCTCTACATCGGCGGCCCTGCAGGCTTCCTCGGCCCCGTCGGCATCCCCCAGGTCATGACCCAGGGCTCGCTCAACGGCCTCAACTCCGGCAAGCCGCTCGACAAGCTCAAGGGCGTCTCCCGCGAAATCCCCACCGAAGGCATCAAGACCATCGTCATCATGGACCTCGGCCTTCAAGGCCGCACCAACCTCGTCGCCGGCGCCAACCAGCTCGACTACCACTACCGCAACGTGACCCCCGCCCGCGACTTCACCCCCACCCTCATCGCCGACATCCGCAACATCAACGAGGGCGAGCTCGACCCCATCGGCCAGCAGCCCCTCCGCCTCGGCAAGGCCGTCGAGATCGGCCACATCTTCAAGCTCGGCTACAAGTACTCCAAATCCATGGGCGCATCAGTCCTCAACCGCGACGGCAAGGAAGTCACCCCCATCATGGGCTCCTACGGCATCGGCGTCGAGCGCATCCTCACCGCCGCCATCGAAACCTCCGCCGCAAAACTTGGCGGAGAAGCCTACGTCCTCCCCGCCGCCATCGCACCCTTCCACGTGGTCGTCACCATCACCAACACCCGCGAGCAGCCGCTCATCGAAGCCGCCGAAAAGATCGCACAAGACCTCACCGCCGCCGGCATCGACGTCCTGCTCGACGACCGTGACGAGCGCGCCGGCGTCAAGTTCAAAGACGCCGACCTCACCGGCATCCCCTACCGCATCGCCGTAGGCAAAGCCCTCGCCAACAACGAAGTCGAGCTCCTCGACCGCCTCACCAACACCACTGAAAACATATCCACCACACAAATCGTCCAAGCCCTGCAAGCCAAACTTACCTTATGACCAAAGCACGACAGCCGCGACACATGGCAAGGACACTTGCAGCCAATCTCCTGCTTTTGTCCTGCTGTGCGCTGGCATCACCAGCCTTGGCGCAGGCAGCGCAACCGAATCAGCCAGCCTTTGAAGTAGCCACGGTCAAGCCATCTCCACCATCCACTATGCCGGAAAGTGGTAGCTGGAGCCCTCCCGGCATAGGCCGCTTCTGGGCGAAAAATCTGCCACTCACACAACTGATCCAACTTGCCTTTGGCATCGACAAGCAACAAATTGCCGGTAGCCCGGCCTGGCTCGACTCGTCCCTCTACAGCCTCGAAGCCAAGCCAGAGGCGGGCATCGCGCTCACCCGCGAGGAATTACGACCACGTCTCCAGGACCTGCTCACCCAGCGCTTTCACCTTGTAGTCCATCATGAAGTCAGAATGGTTCCAGGCTACTTCCTCGTCGTCGCGAAACACGGCTCACGCCTTCAAGAAGCTGCCCCCGGCCACACCATAAACTTCCGCGCCGATGTCAGCCCCGGCAACCTCAAAGGTTATAACTGGACCATGCCGTTCTGCGCCCTCATGCTAACGCCCAAGGCAGGTTCTCCCGTCGTCGATCGCACCGGCCTTACCGGCAACTATGACCTCAGCCTCCAGTACGCACCAGAGCTCACCTCCGACACCGAGCTTCCTTCCCTCTTCACTGCCATCCGCGACTCGCTCGGCCTGGAGCTGAACGCCGCAAAAGTCCCTTCAGACACCCTCGTCATTGACCATGTCGACCGCAACCCCACCGAGAACTGATGACTCTATGCCCGTAAAACTAAAACTCGGCCCCAACGCCCCCAAGGTCGGCTTCTTCTCGCACATCTTTCGCTTCCTCCTGCTCGTCGTTGTGGTCTGCATCTTCGTTGGCGTCGCCGTCTTCGCCTACTACTACAACATGTACCAGCAGGTCGTCGACGACCGCCTCGCCGCCGGCCCCCTCTTCGCCTCCGTCGCCCAGATCTACGCCGCGCCGCGTGAGATCCGTGTCGGCCAGCGGCTCTCCATCGCCGCCATCGCCGCCGATCTCCACTCCGCCGGCTACAACATCAACAACCAGATGGGCACCTATGACGTCCGCCAGAACGCCATCCTCATCAAGCCCGGCCCCCAGTCCTACCTCGCGTCCGACGGCGCCACCATCGCCACCACCGGTCCGGACATCACCTCCATCACCGCGGAGAACGGCGTCGCCCTCCAGGGCTACAAGCTCGAGCCTCAGCTCATCACCGCCCTCTCTGAGGACAAAAACCGCACCAAGCGCCGCCTCGTCACCTTCAAGGAAATCCCCACCCGCATGGTGGATGCGGTCACCGCCATCGAAGACCGTCGCTTCTTCGAGCACGGCGGCGTCAACTACCTGCGCACCGCCAAATGCGCTTACCAGGACTTCATGTCGCACGAAAAAGAATGCGGCGGCTCCACCATCACCCAGCAACTCGCACGCGGCTTCTTCCTCACGCCTGAGAAAAAATACTCCCGCAAGCTGCGCGAGATCATGATCACCTACCAGCTCGAATCGCGCTTCTCCAAGCAGCAGATCTTCGAGATGTATGCCAACCAGATCAACCTCGGCCAGCGCGGCTCCTTCGCCATCAATGGCTTCGGCGAGGCCGCCCAGGCCTTCTTCGGCAAAGACCTCTCCCGCCTCGATCTCGCCGAATGCGCCCTCCTCGCCGGCACCATCCAGTCCCCCAACCGCCTCAACCCCTACCGCCATCCCGACCGCGCCATGGAACGCCGCAACATCGTCCTCGATTCCATGGTCGAAACCGGCGCCATCACCGACGCAGAAGCGACCCGCGCCAAAGCCGAACCCATCCGCCTCGCACCACCCAACGTCGACGCCTCGGAAGCCCCCTACTTCGTCGATCTCGTCCACGAGCAGCTCGTCCAGCGCCTCGGCGACGACCTCAACCACCAGTCGCTCCGCATCTACACCTCGCTTGACCCCGAGCTCCAGCGCGTCGCCTCTGAAGCCGTAGAGGTCGGCATGCGCAACGTAGACGAGCACATTCGCAAGCTTCACAATCCAAAATCCAACCAGCCCATCAACTACCCCCAGGTCGCCCTCGTCGCACTCGATCCCCACACCGGCCAGATCCGCGCCCTCGTCGGCGGCCGCAACTACGGCGTCTCCCAGCTTGACCACGCCACCGCCGAGCGCCCCACCGGCTCCATCTTCAAGCCTTTCGTCTACGCCACCGCCTTCAACACCTCGCTCCAGGGCACGCCGCTCGGTGACGGAGGCGTCTTCACCGCCGTCACCCGCATAAACGACAACCCCCAGGACTTCGGCCAGAACGGCCAATCCTACACCCCCGGCAACTTTGAAAAAGGCGAGTACCCCGGCATGGTCACCGCCGCCGACGCACTCGCTCATTCGCTCAACATCGCCACCATCGCCCTCGCGCAAAAGGTCGGATACGAGAACGTAGCCGCGCTCGCCCGCCAGGCCGGCATCGTCAACGCCCGCGCCACACCGTCGGTCGCCATCGGCACCTACAACGCCACGCCCATCGACATGGCCGGCGCCTACACGGTCTTCGCCAACGCCGGCGTCCGCCTCACCCCGTGGGAAGTTTCAAGCGTCCGCAACCTCAACGGCGACATCCTCGCCGACTTCCCCCCCGTAGCCAAACAAGTCCTGGACCCCCGCGTCGCCTACCTCACGCAGTCGCTGCTGGAAGGCGTCATGGCCCGCGGCACCGCCTCCAGCGTCCGCGCCCACGGCTTTACCGCGCCCGCCGCCGGCAAGACCGGCACCTCGCATGACGTCTGGTTCGCCGGCTACAGCTCCAACCTCATCTGCATCATCTGGGTCGGCAATGACGATTACACCGACATCTCCAACGGCCTTACCCACAAGGTCCAAGGCGCCGACACCGCCGCCCCCATCTGGGCCGAGTTCATGAAGCGCGCCCTCGAGCTTCCCCAATACAGCGACATGCACGCCTTCACCAAGCCCGACGGCGTCACCGACATCCGCATCGACCGCGCCTCCAGCCTACCCGCCGATTCCTCCTGCCCCAATGACTACATCGCCGCCTTCCTCGACGGCACCGTCCCCGGCGGCACCTGTTCCAGCATGGCCGCCACCGGCCAATCCATCGTCGAGCAGCTTCTCAGCACACCACCCTCCATTCCCCCCAACGTCCAACCCCAGTAATGCGCTAAACTAACAAGGTAGCCGGGATGGCGGAACAGGCAGACGCAGCGGACTCAAAATCCGCCGAGGGCAACCTCGTGGGGGTTCGACCCCCCCTCCCGGCACCAAGATAAGCTTCTGGACCGAAGCAGTGTGCCTCGCATTGAGGCCCAGGGCTGCACAGCGAGACTCACCGTTCAGGCGTCGATCGCCGCAAAGCAACCGGGGCAGGGGCAAGGATGTTCGGGGAGCGATGCCGAGCTTCCCGCTTCAGGGAAAGCTTCGTGGTGAACGACCGCGTGCTGTAGTCCCTCGCCCATGCTGCCGCTTCCAACCTGTGTCATTGTCATTCCGCTGGTCGTTTCCATGGTGGTCTCCTTTAGAAGTACTGTTCCATGAATAACTCCGAGCCACTCTTCCCCGCAAAACGACTGGTCCGATACGGACAACTGCCCAGTTGGTCTTCCCCTCCGCGCCTGGCCTAAAACACCCCCCATCAGGCAGACGCCGCCGCCTTCCCGCGTCCTCCCACCATTCAAAGCTGCAAGGGCCACGCGCACTAAGCGGACCATTCACACGGAAGCCCAGCCTCGATATCGATCCTTTCCCCGGTAACCGGATGATCGAATCTTAGATACTGCGCGTGCAGCAAATATCCTCCATCTCCGGGCAGGCCCGGAAGTTTTTCCACCGGAATCCCGCCCGGGCCATACAGGGGGTCACCCACCAGCGGATGGCCGATGGATGCCAGGTGAATCCTGATTTGATGAGGGCGCCCCGAGCCTAGGCTGACTGCAAAGGTCGTGGTGCTCGCAGTGCGTGAGAGTACCCTGGCTGAGGACTTCGACGCTTTGCCATCCGGGTCGGCGGCCCACACTGAACCGAGCAGCGGATGCGGTCGAAGGCCGATGGGCATAGCAATTTCATACGCGTCCTGCCGGGCAACGTCTTGCGCCAGCGCACGGTAAATCTTGACGATCCGTGGGGTGTTCCAGTTTCGCACTGAGCGCAGCCGCAGCCTGTGCTGTCTTAGCGAACAGCACGACGCCGGTAGTAGCTCGGCCTAAGCGGTGTACCGGGTTTGCTTTGGGGCTTTGCTTCTGCACCAGCCGCAGAAGGGTGTTCTCCAGAAAACCGGCGCCGGGCAGCGTGGGCAATCCGCTTGGCTTGTCGACGGCCAGCAAATGGTCATCCTCAAACAGAACTTTGATGTCCTTTGGACAATCCGGCTCCATCCAAGGCGGACGATTCCACACAACAGTCTGACCTGCAGCGACCAGTTCCCTTCCATCAGCGACAACGCCGTTCAGCGTCACTTCGCCCTTGTCCAGCTTCTCTTGCCAGGCCGACGCGCTTGCGTGTGCATAAGAGCTCGCCAGGTGCGTGAGCAGAGCCTGCCCACGGTCCCTGCTCTTGATCACACTGCGAAAGGCGTACCCCTGATTGAGCATTGCCTCAAGTCTAAGCCAAACCCACCGCCTCTTATGGCCCGGCAACCACGGCCAGAGGAGTAGCAACCGGCGCAGCCAGCCCCACAAAAATCGACACCGAGTTATCCCCCGCATTGGCTGTCCACACGTTGCCACTCGCGTCAATCGCGATACCCTCCGGCCCGACCAGCCCATTGAAGCCAGTCGCCGGAGACACCGCTGACGATCCCGCAAATGCCGCGATCGAGCTTGTGTTCGCAAACCATGCTTTGCCCGCGCCATCGAACGCAACCGCCGTCGGCAACGTCAATCCGCCGCCAGACACCGGACTCGCGCTGTTGATCGCGCCTGTACTGCTCGCCAGCGTGAACGCACCCGTTACCACCGTGCCCGTCGTTGAGCCCGCCATCGCAACGGTGGATCCATTCACCGCGACCCCCGTAGCCCCAAACAGCGAGCCATCGCTCGCGCATGTCTGCAGCAGCGCTGCATTGCTGAACACGCATAGTTCGCCTGAGCCGGCATTCGCCACCAGCACGCGGCCGGTCGCATCGATAGCCACTCCCGTCGGCGTAGCAACCCCGCCGCCGCCCGTAAATGGCGTCGCCCCCACCGCTACACCCGTATTCGACAACTCACTGATCGAGTTCCCGCTCAGGTTCGCAATCCACGCATTACCGCCCGAGTCATTCGCAATCGCTACCGGCGTCGCAAGCCCTCCGCTGGTATAAGGGCTGCCCGTCACAACAGCGCCCAGGCTCGAGAGCTCGACAACATTATTGGCGCCCGTATTCGCCAGCCACACGTTGCCGCTGCGATCGATCGACACCCCATGCGCCGCCAGAATGCTGCCGTTGCCCGTATAAACCGCGCTGCTGAAGCCTGCCGTAGGATGTGGCAGCTTCACCACCGAGCTCCCCGCCTCGTTCGTCACCCACGCGTTGCCCGCCGCATCGATCGCAATCCCATAAGGGCTCAGCAGCTCGGTCCCCGCGTACTTCACAGCAAGCGTAAAGTCATTCGGCTGCGCACTGAGCCCCGGCAAAAATGGCGGCGAAGCGCTGGGCAAACTCCACAGCGCCGTGATAGCCGGCGCCCCCGGGTTCTTCGCAATTGCCAGCGCCGCGCCAATCGTCTCGCTTGCCCCCGTAGCCGCAAATAGCGTCGTGCATGGTCCTGACGTGGCGCCGCTGGTGTTCACGCAAGCCGCTACGATATTGGCCAGCGTATTCAGCTTCGCGGCCGGCAGCGTAATCCCTGCGGCAGCGGTGGCAATCTGACCGCTGGTCGTATTTACAAGCGTGCCCGAGGTGGCAAACGCATTCACCAGCCCAACCGGGTTCGAACCCGTCGCACCCACATGCGTGTAGTCAGTCATGAACGGCGCCAGCGTATACACCGCGGCCACCGTCGTCAGCTCGTTGATGTTGATAAAGGTCGTCGCCGCGTTCGCCTGCAGCGTAGAGCAGGAGCCCAGAAACGCCATCAGTGAAAGCGCAGAATTCACGCCGGAACCCGCATTCCCACCCGTCGCCGTCAAGTACACCTGCGTAGCCGACGCACATGAGTAGTCCCCCGTAATCGCAAAGCCGCCCGACGCATTCGAGGTCACTGTCGTAGAGATCAAAGCCGCTGAAGTAGAGCCCGTTCCTGTCGTGCCCACACTGTACAGCTGAATCAGCGCACCGCTTACCGGCTGCTGCCCGCCAAAGACGCTGCCCGTCAGGCGTGTCGCGCCCGTCGTGCCTGTACGAGTGCCCACCGTCGAATCGCCGCCGGTCGCGCACCCTGAAAGCATGCACGCCAGCGCAACCGGCGCGGCGGTAAAGAAAATACGGGACAAGCGGGTAACATGACCGTGCATTGCAATTGCTCCCTGAATCCGTTGACTACTGCGCCACAAAGCTCTGTGAGACGGCGGACGCGGCACTGAAGTTCCCGTCGCCGGCCTGTGTCGCCGTCACCGTAACCGTGCCGATACCCGTAATATTCAGCGTGTTGCCATTGCTGATCGTGGCGCTGCCGCTCGTGACCGCATACGTCAGCGGAAGCCCGCTCGTAGCGATCGCGGCCAGCGGCACGCTCGTGTTGTGCGTGAAGTTCGCCAGTGCTGAGAACAGGATCACCTGTGCCGCACCACCGTTCACCGTGAGCGATCCATTCACCAGGTTGAACGTGTAGTTCGCGGCTGCCAGCGTCCCCACCGCAACCTGAATCGGGTACGCGCCACTGGCTGATTTCGCCACCGCCGTTGTCGTCAACGCGGGCGCGCCCGTCGTAGCCGAGGCCTGCGTATCGCCATTCACGAAGCCGCTCACCGTATAGCTGAACGCAGGGTTCTGCTGCCCGAAAATTCGCGCCGGCGTGCCAACTACCGTCACCGTCAGCACCGCCGCGTTCACAATAATCGATCGCGACACCGGCGTCGCAGCACCGTAGGTTGCATTGCCGGCCTGCGTCGCGGTCACCGTCACGGTGCCCTGCCCCGTAAAGTTCAGCGTCGCGCCATTGGCTCCGCTCAGCACAGCCGGCCCGCTCACGCTGTAGCTCACCACCAGGCCGGAGCTCGCGGTAGCGTTCAGCGTAATCGCCGCCGCCCCATAAGTCACCGGGCTCAAAGGCGCCGGAAAGCTGATGCTTTGGCTGCCAGTCCCGCCCGCGCTTTGCACGTTGATCGTTACAGTGGCCACGTTGCTGTCGGTTCCGTTGTTGGCCTTGAACGTAAAGCTGTCCGCACCCGCATAGCCCGAGGTCGGCGTATAGATCAGGTTCGGCGCGGTACCCGTCAGCGCCCCGTGAGTAGGGTTCGCAACCACTGAGTAAAGCAGCGTTCCGCTCCCCGTGGCGCTCAACGTAATCGCCGTCGCCGTATTGAACGGCACGGTCACGGACTGGCTCGCAGCCACTGGCGCCGCATTCGTCGCGACCAGCGTGTACGTCCCAAAGTTGAGCGCCGCGAAGTTCGAGTCGCCCAGATACTTAGCCGTATAAACATGCGTGCCCGCCGTAATCGAAGGCACAGTCAGCGAGGTGATCCTGCTGCCCGCGCTGATCGCCCCCGTGGCCACAACCGTCGTACCTTCCAGCAGTTGGATGTTCCCCGTAGGCATGTTCTGCTGCGGATAGCTGATCGTCCCTGCAACCAGCGGCGCCACCACATTCTGCAGCACCGCAATCACACTGGGCGAGCTCCCCGCCGTCACCGCCGACACATGCGCCGTCAGATCACCCGCCAGGTACACGAACGCGGTCGAGCAATCCAGCACCGCATTGCTGTTCGTCACGCTGTTCGTCACCGTGATGTAGTTGCTTGGCGTCGCCGCGTCCGCCGTAAGGATCGACGCGATATTCACCGGCCCCGGCCCAAACGTAAACTGCACGTTGTTCACGTTATCCGGTGCCTTGAAGTCATTCGCAATCGCCCCGTCGAACGACACGTTGTCCAACGTAATCGTCAGCGGATTGATCGTCCCATTCGTGTTGTACCCCGTAAAGGTCGACTTATGGCTCGAGTCGCGAATCAGCTCATGAAAATTCGAAACCGTAATGTCATGAAAGTTCGGAATCAAACTCCCCGTCTCAGACGAGTAGTAAGGATCGATCACAATCGTATCGCCGCCATGATTGACGCACGTGTTCTTGTACAGCACGTCATACACGTTGCCGCCGCGGCTCGTATCCGACTTGATCCGCAACGAATCCACCGACGACCCGCCAAATCCATTGTCGATTGCATTGCCGATCACCAGCATGTTGTTCAACCCGGCATTCGTCTCAGAGCCAATCGTGATCCCGTGCCCCGAGTACATGTGGTTGTTCGAGATCGTCACATTGGCAATGTGCCCGTTGCCCGCCTTCATCGCGATCATGTCGTCGCCGTCTGAAATATACGAGTTCGTAATCGTAATATTCTGCGAGCTCGATGGATCGATCCCGTCCGTGTTTGGCGAGTCCGGCGGCGCAATCACCTTCACGCCCCAGATCGTCAGGTCGTTGCCGATCCCCGAGAACTCGAACTTCGGCGAGTTCATCAGCGTGATCTTGTACATCGTAAAGTTGTCCGCCGGCACCGTGTTCGCATTCGACGACAGATACACCAGCCGCGGCCGCGCATCCGACCCCGTCCCCCACCACGATTTATGCAGGTCCGTCAGCGGCGTGCCGCCCCGCCCATCGATCACACCCAGGCCCATGATCCCAGAGCCCGTCGCCGGGTAAGCATTTGCCGCCACATCGATCAACGGCTTGCAGAAGCTCGACGATGTGCACGGATAGTCGGTCGACTTGATTGACCCATAGATCGTCACTTCCGCATCGACCAGCATCGTCACACCGGCCGGCAGCGTGATCGGCTGAATGATGAATGCATTGGCACTACCATTGGCTGAGAACTCCACCGCCTGGCCCACCGCGCAGCCATTCAGCGCGGCCTGCACACGCGTCGTATCGGGTGAGGTCTCCACCAGCCCGCCCGTCGTCTGCAACGCCGTCAGCACTGTGCACACCGGCGGATACACCGGCTCCGTCACGGTGCGCGTATCGCCCGTAACCCCGGCCGTATCCACCGCGAACGCAGCCGTTACATTCTCATTGGCCGCCATCGTCAACGTCGTCGGGCTCGTTGTAGAACCCGCGAGCGCGCCGCCCCAGCTCGTGAACTGGTATTTCGCCGCCGGGTCTGCCTCGATCGCAATCACCGTCCCGCACGACCACGATCCTGAAGCCGGCACAATCGTCCCCGACCCCACGCTCACGCTCGACGTCAGCGCGCACACCGGCCCGGCCGTAAAGTTCGCCGTCACGCTCGTATTCTGCGTCAGCTGCAGCGACGCCGGATTCGCAGTCGTATTGATCCCGCCGCTATAGCTTGAGAACCCATAGCCCGCGTTCGCCGTAGCTTGCAGCTGCACCACCGTCCCGCAGGTAAAGTTCCCTGACCCAGGCGTCACCGACCCATTCGCAGCGGTAATCGTCAAGCTGCAGTACTGAATCGGATCGAACTCCACCGTCACCGTAGCATTCGACGAAATCGTAAAGTCAGCCGGATTGTCCACGCTGTTGAAGTCGCCGCTAAAAGAAGTAAACGTATAACCCGAAGCCGGCGTCGCCACAAAGTGAATCACCGTGCCGCAGTTATAAGTGCCTGCCGCCGGCGTCACCGTACCCGACCCCACAACGTTGATCGCCAGCGTACACGTCGCCACCGACGTAAAATTCGCCACCACATTGCGCGCCGTATCCATCGTGATCGGCAGCGGGTTCGCCGTCGAGTTGTAATCCCCCGTCCAGTTGCTGAACGTATAGCCCGTCGCCGCGTTCGCCGTCAGCAACACGCCCGTGCTCACCGGGTACTGCGCCAGGTTCGGGTTCGAGCTCACCGTCCCACCCACCCCACCGGCAACGCTCGTGGTCAACGCATACGTCGCAGGCACCATCGAGGTAGCCGGCGGAAACGCTACCAGCGAGTGAACCAGCCTGCTCGCCGACCCAGCCCATCCCAGCGTCGTAGAACCCGCCGTCGGCGTAAACTTCACACTGCTCCCACCACTCCCGGATGCAGCCGAGGCAGCAAAAACCACGCTCTGCCCACTGTTCGCCGTCAGCGCCGCCACATTGTTGTCCTCCACAATATCGACCACCACCGCATTGTTCGTCAGGGTAGTAATCGCGGTCGAAATCAAATCCGCCCCAGACGTGTCCCTGTGCGTCATCACCGCTTCCGGCGGACCCTGGTTCACGTTGATAAACGAAACCGCCCCGCCCTGCACCCCACCCACCGCACCCGCCAGGTTCACCGTAATCGTGTACGTCCCGGCCGCCGGCAGCTCCGGCTCCAGCAGGTAAAACAGTTGCGCCTGCACACTCCCGCTCGTCCCGCCATAAATAATCGAGTTCGGCACAGGCGTCGCATAAATGCCGTTGAACAGCACGCTCGTCACCACGGACGAGGGGTCCGGACTCGCCACCGTATCCGTCTGCCCCACTGAAATCACAATCGCACGCGAGCCTCCGCTGCCCAGCGTATGCTGCCAGCTGATCGTGCTCGCCGCCGTCCCCGTGCTCACGCCATGGCTTACCGCATCCTGCGTAATCACTGAAGCCACAAACGTAGCCGTCACACTCTTCGCCGCATCCACCGTCAGCGTCTGCGGATTCGTCGTCCCCGTAAGCGCCCCGCTAAACCCGGTGAACGTCGCGCCCGCCGCAGCCGTAGCCGTCAACGTCACCTGCGTCCCCACTGTGTAGCCCTGGCCGCTGTCAGCCGGATTCGCCGTCACGCTGCCCGGCCCCACGATCGTCGTCGTAATCGGATAACCCGTCTGCGCAAACGCCGCCGCAATCGACGAGTTGCTATTGATCACAAACGTCTGCGGATTGGTCGTGCCCGTGATCGCGCCCGAAAATCCCGTCAGCGAGTAGTACTGCGCCGGGTTCGCCGTAATCGTCAGCGAAGTCCCGCAGCTGAAGCTGTTGCCTGCGGGATTGACCGTAATCGTGCCGGACCCAGTCGTGCTCGTCGTCAACGTGCAGGAGCTCCCCTGCACAAACGTAGCCGTCACCGTCGAGTTGCTGTTCAGCGTCAACGTCTGCGGATTCGTCGTCCCCGTTAGCGCCCCACTGAAAGAGCCAAAGCTATACCCCGCTGAAGGCACCGCCGTCACCTGCACCTGCGTCCCGCACGTATACGTCCCACCCGCCGGGCTCAACGTCACAGACCCCATGCCGGAAACATTCGTCGCCAGCGTGCAGGGCGCCGTCACAAAATTTGCCACCACGGACTTCGGCCCGTTCACCGTCAGCGACCCCGGATTCGCCGTCCCGGAAAGATCTCCGCTGAACCCTGAAAATGCATACCCGATCGCCGGATTCGCCGTTACCGAAACCACCGTCCCGCTGGCATAATTCCCGCCCGCCGGGCTCAGCGTCACAGACCCGCCCGCACCTCCGGCCGCACCGTTGCTGGTGATCGACGTGGCCACCGCATAGTTCGTCGAAGGTGCCGCCGCAAACCCAACCGCCCCATACGCCACGCGCGCGGTCGTGTTCGTCCAGCTCACGGAAGCGGTGGAAGCGGTCGCAATCAGATAGCTCCCCGCAGACACTTCCCCACCATTGGACGCCCCGGTCGTTTTCGCTCCGGCCGCCTGCTGCACGTTATAAACCTGTGTCTGCCCCGCACCCACCGTAGCGCTGCCTGAAGACCCATACCCGCCGCCAAAGTTATCCACCACCAGGTCGCCGACGTTCAACCCCGTAAGGTTCAGCGTTGCCGGCGTCAGTGCAGACCCGCTATAAGCCACCACCGGCGACTCCAGCGTACCCGGCTGATTGATCCCAAAATACGAGCTGCATCCACCTGAAACGCCACCCGTTACCGCCGCAAAGTTCGAGAGCACCACCGGGTAGCTGCCCGCCGCCGGAAAGTTCAGCCCCGTATCGCTCACATAAAAAATCTGCGAGTACACCTTTGCAGTGCTCGAGAGCGCATGCGTCGGCGACTGCAGCGCCGAGGTCATCGTCACCCCATTGAAGGTCATCGTAGGCGCAGGCGCTAACGGCGAAGACACCGCCGTATCGTTATACCCAAACGTCACCCCGCACACCACCAGCCGGTTGCTGCCGTTCCCCAGCGGATGCGTCCACGAAAGCGTGGTCGCGCCCTGCACCGCCACGCCCGTGCTGGTACCGTCCAGCTGCACCGCCGCACCAGCCGGCATAGCGCCCACAAGCGACAAAAACAAAACCGTAAGCGTCGCCCGTTGAGAAGAGCCCAGAAAAAAACCACGACAGAAATTTAGTGCGGACAACAATGCTGCTTGCATGGACTTCACCGATTCACTCTTGAGCTTCTTCTCTTGACAGTGGCCGGACCACCTTAGCCTAGCCGCAGACCACTGTCAATGACCCGGCCCAGCCCCTGCCAGGCCGCGCTCGCGACAATCCGCAGATCCCTGAAGGTCCCGGCATTGGTCCGACATACCGCGCGGCCACCCCGACGCCCCCAGGTTCACGCCGGAAGTCCTCAAAATCGTCCCCCTTATTCCGCCTCCGCTCAAATCCGCGCTCCTGTTCTCCCGCACTTTCCCGCCTTATCCCCGTTCCTGTTTTCCATGCCGTGAAGAACCCATTCAAACATCGTCCCAATTCCAACAATTTCCGCAACTCCCCGCCCATTCCAGCGTCTACTAAGAAGGACAAACCCCCAGGCCGAACAGACTATCTGCCCAAATCTCTCGCAGCTCCTCTAGGACGCCTCACGAATGAACGTAAGAAATCTCACTTTCCTCCTCGCCTGCGTGCTCGCACCCACGGTCCTCGCAGCCCAGGCACCCCAGGTACTCGGCAACATCAACGGCTACGCCAAGGACGCAGACGACGCCGCCATCCCCGGAGCCCAGATCGTCATCAGCGGCACTGACCCCGCAGACCCACGCCCAGACCTTCGCTCCGTCAAAGCCGACCCCTCCGGCTACTTCCTCATCCAGAACGTCCGCCCCTCCGTCATCTATCACCTCACCGCCAACGCCCCCGGCTTCAACCAGTACAACTCCCCAGACATCACCATCGCCCCCGGCCAGACCCTCACCCTGGACGACGTCAAGCTCTCCATCGGGTCCGTCGGCACCAGCATCACCGTCGTCCCGGACGACATCCTCGCCGTCGAGCAGGTTCAGGCCGAAGAGTCCCAACGCGTCCTCGGCATCATCCCAAACTTCTACGTCGTCTACGATTCCCACGTAGCCCCCCTCTCCGCCAAACTGAAATTCAAGCTCGCCTACAAAGCCACCACCGACCCCGTCAACCTCTTCGCCTCCGCCTTCCTCGCCGGCATCTACCAGGCCGCCGACACCCCCGACTACGTCCAGGGAGCCAAAGGCTACGGCCAGCGCATGGGCGCCATCTACGCCAACGGCGTCACCGACATCCTCGTCGGCGGTGCCATCCTCCCCGCCCTCCTCCACCAGGACCCCCGCTACTATTACCAGGGCACCGGCACCAAGAAATCCCGCGCCTTCCACGCCATCGCCAGCCCCTTCATCTGCAAAGGCGACAACGGCAAACCTGAGTTCAACTTCTCCTCCGTCGGCGGCGACCTCGTCACCGGAGCCGTCTCCAACCTTTACTACCCCCAGTCCAACCGCGGCCCCGGCCTCGTCTTCGACACCGCCGCCATCACCACCGCCGGTCGCATGCTCAACGCCCTCGCTCAGGAATTCCTCCTAAGCAAACTAACTACCAAACACCCCAAAAACTAGTTGTCATTCTTAGAGGAATCCGCGTCTCCCTTCGCCCTCCGGGATTAGCGTGAGGCTTCAGCCCCGGCCCGTCTCTTCGCCCCATCACGACCCCCACCCCCTTACTCCCCCGTAAACCGCGGCGCCCTCTTCTCCCCAAAAGCCGCCAAGCCATCCCGCGTATCTGCACTATCCGCCAGCTCCCCCATCAACACATACTCCCGCCGCAACTGCTCCTCCAACGTAGCCGAAACCCCCGCATACAGCGCCTTCTTCGTCTGCGCCAAAGCCCGCGTAGGCCCTTGCGCAAAACCCTGCACCAGCCTCTCCACCTCCGCCTCAAACGCCTCATCCTCAAACCATTTCCAGATCAGCCCCCACTGCGCCGCCTCCTCCGCCGTTACCGACCCACCCGTCAACGCCAGTCCCATCGCCCTCGCCATCCCCACCGACCTGGGCAAAAAGTAAGTCGCCCCCGTATCCGGCAGAATGCCGATCTTCACAAATGTCAGGTTGAACGTAGCCGATTTCCGCGCCACCACCACATCGCAAGCCAGCGCCAGGCTCACTCCCGCCCCCACCGCCAGCCCATTCACCGCCGCCACCACCGGCACCGGCAGCGCCCGCAACCCCAGCACTAACGGCGCGTAGTACAGCTCGATCGCCCGCGCAAAATCCTCCCGCGCCCCACCCACAATCTCCGCGTCTTTCAGATCCTGCCCCGTACAAAACGCCCGTCCCGCCCCGGTCAGCACCACCACCCGCAAATCATTGGCCGCCTTCAACTCCCCCAGCGCCGCTGCCAGTTCCCGATGCATCGCCGCCGTAAAGCTGTTCAACTTCTCCGGCCGATTCAACGTCAACCGCCCCACCCCCCCCGCAATCTCTAGCTTGATCGACGAATATTCCATGCCAGCCAGCATACACAAAAACTGAACGCCCGTTCACTCACATAACAAGCGCAAAAAGGGACAGCCGAAGCCATCCCTTTCGCAAATCCTGTAAGGTGCTGCAAGTTACCGTAGTGCCGGAAAACTAGAGAGGCTGAACGTCAGACGCCTGCCAGCCCTTCGGTCCCTTGACCACGTTGAACTGCACAGCCTGACCTTCTTGAAGGCTCTTGAAACCGTTCGAGTTGATCGCCGAGTAATGCACAAACACATCCTCGCCGTTCTGCCGACTGATGAAGCCAAACCCCTTGGCATCGTTAAACCACTTCACTGTTCCCTGTTCCATTTTCGTTATTCCCTTAAAACAATAGTTTTGACGCTGTAACAGGGTTGGGTTCGACGTACATCAAATGCAGAAAACCAATCTGTTTCAAACGATGACCAAAGGTTAGCACAAAGATCAAAGAATTCCACAGAAAAATGTTGACAATCCCGGCTCCAGCCCTAAAACCAGTGCGACCAATTCCCCGTACCGCATTCCTCAAACACCAACGCCACCCAGATACTTCCGCACAATCCCCTCGCTAGCCGCCAGCACCTCTTCCAAACTCATCCCCGTCGAATCCAGCACCACCGCATCCTCCGCCGGCCGCAGCGGCGAATCCTTCCGCCCCCGGTCCCGCGCATCCCGCGCCTTCATCTCCTCCACAATCGCCCCTTCAGTAACCGGTATCGCCTCATGCTGGTTACTTGCAACCTGCCTGAATCGCCTGTTGCCCCTCACCTCCGGGTCCGCATCCAGAAAAATCTTCACCTCTGCATCCGGAAAAACCGCTGTCCCGATATCCCGCCCTTCCATCACCACCCCACCCGCTTTCCCCATCTCCTGCTGCAGCCGCACCATCCACACCCGCACGCCAGAATGCACACTCACCCGGCTCGCTCCCGCCGTCACGTCCCCCTCACGCAGCCGCCGCGAAACGTCACGCCCATCCACCAGCACCCGGTTACCCTCATGCGTCGGCTCCAGTTGGATCGTCGTCACCCGGCACAGCGCCACCAGCGCCGCCTCTTCGTCCAGATCAACATCTCCGTCGATAGCCTTATAAGCCAGCGCCCGATACATCGCCCCCGTCTCCAGGTTCAGGTAGCCGAACTTCCGCGCCAGATGCGCCGCAATCGTACTTTTCCCCGCCCCCGCCGGCCCGTCGATCGCCACCACCGGCCTGCTGCGCCCACTTGCCATTTAGTCCTCCCGCTTCCGCTTCACCGGCCCATACCCGCCGCCATCACGCTTCGGCCCCGCAGGCTTCCCCGGCCCCGGCTTACGAAACGGCTTCTTGCCATCCGCAAACTTTGCAAACGGCCCACCCGCACCGGCAAAACCACCCGGCTTGCTAAAAGGCTTCTTCCCAAACGATGGCTTGGCCCCAAAAGATGGCTTCCCGCCAAAGCTCGGCCGACCGCCTTCCCCGCGGTCCCCACCCGCCGGACGATCGAAACTCCGTGCCGGACGCTCCGGTCGGTCCCCTCGATCCGAGTAAGGCCGCGCCCCAAAAGGCTTCGCCCGATCCCCAAACGGCTTCGCAGGCCGATCCCCATAAGGCCGCGCCGGACGATCCCCACCAAATGAAGGCCGTGCCGGACGATCCCCAAACGGCCGCGCGGGACGATCTGAACGATCCCCGCCGAACGATGGCCGTGCCGGACGATCTCCCCCAAAAGATGGCCTCGCCGGACGATCCCCAAACGGCTTAGCCGGACGATCCCCACCAAACGAAGGCCGCGCCGGGCGGTCGCCAAAGGGCTTGGCCCCAAAAGGCTTCGCCCCAAAGCTCGGCTTGCCACCAAAAGGCTTCTTATCCCGCGGCGCATCGAACTTCCGGTAAACCCGTTTCGCCGGCGCATCCCCACCACCCTCACCCGCACCCTCGGCCTTGAACCCACCAGACCGCGGCGCAGGCGTATACGACCCCGGCCGCTTGAACCCACCACCAGCCGGACGATCCCCAAACGAAGGCCGCGGACGATCGCCCCCAAAAGAAGGACGATCTGCCCGATCCCCACCCTCACGCTTCCGCCCAAACGTCCCCGGCTTGCTGAACGTCTTGCGCTCCCCAAAAGCCGGACGTTCCCCAGCACCTTCAACCCGGCCCTCAAACCGCGGCTTGGCCGGAAACCGGCTCCCAAACGAAGGCCGCGAAGGCCTGTCAGAAGCACCAAACCCCTCACCCGCAGGCCGCGCCGGACGATTCTCCTGCCACGGCTTGTCAAATCGGGGCGCAGATGGCCGCGGCGCAGCAGGACGCGGCGTCGAAGGCCGAGCCCCCCCGGGCCGAGCACCACCCTCATCCCGCCTGAACGGCCGCCGTTCCCGGTCCCCCGCACCATAGGCCGGATTGTTCCCAAACGAAGGCTTCGCCGCAGCACCCGTACGTAGACCCGTCCCGAGCTTGCTCCCCGGACGAGCCGCAAACTTCGAAATCCTTCCACCCTCCTCAGCCCCCTCCGACGTCTCGACCACCGGCTTCGCCACCACCGCGAACCCCGGCAGCTCGCCCGTCACATGCAGCAGCGTCTTCCCGTCTACCACCAGCGTTTCCAGCTGCCGCGCACTCAGCAGCGCATGAATCACATCCCGCACCCGGCTCCGCGGAGCCACCGGCGACAGGAACGATTCAATCTCATCCTCCGTCGCCGCCACCGCCTGCCCCAGGTACAGCGAAATCAACGCACTCAAAGCCGTAGGCTGTCCAGCATTCGCCCCGCTCTTGATCTGCTTGGTAAACCGCGCCGTGCTCAGTTCCCAAAGCGTATTCGACCCATCCTGCTGCCCCACCGGGATCACCCGCAGCTGCCCCCAAAGCTCCGTCAACGCCCGCAGCACGGCCATTTCCGTCACCCCGCCGCCCATCTGTGTCGTCAGGTCGTAGGCTGAAAGCGTCACCTTCGCCGCCAGCATCTCGTACACCGCCAGCGCCAGCGGACTCACCTTCACCGCGCCGCTCGTGCTCGGCAGCTGCTTCCACGCCTTGTTCCCACGCAGCGTAAAAATATAGCTGAACACCCCAGCCGACACCACAAAATCCGGCACATCCGTCCCCACCCCACCCGCCACGCCCATCAGGTTCAGCGGCACTGCTGAACCTTCCGCCACCAGCCGCGCCAGCAGGCTCTTCGCGGCATCCGTTTCCGCAAGCTCCGCCGCCCCCGCCTTACCCAGCGTAGCCTCTAAGAACGATGGCGCCGGCGCCCCCAGCTGCGTTCTCTGCCCATAAAGCACCAGCCCGCTCCGGTTGAGCCAGTTCCGCGCCTCTTCCAGACTCAAAACCGCATTCCCACTCTGGTGCCAGTGCGCCGCACGAGCCGTCGCCAACTGCCCTGCATCGGGCTGCTGCGTCGTCGCCACCGGCGCCGCCTCGACAACCTCTACAGCCTCTACATCCTGCCCAGCATTCAAATCCATTTCAGAGTCCACAGCCAACTACCTTCCCGCATCTGCCAACATCGCCAGTGCATCCTCACACAGAGGAGCCAACATAAATTTTCAATCACACACAAATCGGATCAAGTCCGTTGAAATGCCCGTTCAATCTCTTTATAAGAATACCGCAATGCAATCGGCCGGCCATGCGGACAGCTCGTTGGATGCTCCGTTTTGCCCAACTCCTGCAACAACCACGCCAGTTTCTCCGGCTCCAGCCGCATATTGATCTTCACCGCCGCATGGCACGCAATGCTCGCCGCAATCCTGCGCCGCCTGGCCTCCGCGTTCTCCGCCTGCTCCCCACCCTCGGCCCCCAGCAGCTCCCCCAGCATCAGCTCCAGTTCCTTGCCTTCCAGCCCCACCGGAGCCGCCTTCACCGCCAGCGTCCTCGGCCCAAACGGTTCCACCTCGAACCCGTTCCGCTCGAGCTCTTGCGCAATCCGTGCAAACACCACCATCTGCGCCGGCAGCAGGTCGATCAGCAGCGGCATCAGGAGCCTCTGCCGCTGCACCTGCTCGGTCTCCCGCTCGCGCATCACCTTTTCAAACAGCACCCGCTCATGCGCCACATGCTGGTCGATAATCCACAACCCCTCTTCATTCACCGCCAGGATGAACGAGTCCCGCACCTGCCCCAGCGCCCTCAAAGTACTCAAACTCGCCAGCGTAGGATTCTCCACCACTCCACTCGCCACATGCTGCGGAGCCACTGGCGTTTCGTACCCCACCGCCACCCCATTCCCCACAAAATCCAGCCGCCCCGGCGACTCCGCCACAGCCACCGCACGCAACTCAAACCGCTCCGCCTCCGCTTCCGTCCCCTCCGAAAAACCCACACTCTTCCCGGGCTCAAAAAACGGCTCCGCCACCCCCGGCAACGGGCTCACATCCAGCAGCAGACTCGCGCTGGCCCCCGCATAAGGAGCTCCCGTCAACGCACTCGCAAAGCTCGCCGCCGGCCGCGCGTTCATCAACGTAGTCCGCACCGTATCGCGAATGAAATCATGCACAAACGTCTGCTGCCTGAACCGCACTTCGGTCTTCGCCGGATGCACGTTCACATCCACCTCCGCCGGCGGCATCTCCAGAAACAGCAGCACCACCGGAAAGCTCGTCGGCGGAATCACATTCCGGTAAGCCTCCTGCAACGCATGCAGCACCAGCCGGTCGCGGATCAGCCGCTTGTTCACAAAAACATAAACGCTGTTGCGATTGAGCCTCTGCAGTTCCGGCTTGCTCACAAACCCACTCACCCGTATAAACCCCGGGTCCGGCGTCTCATAATCCTCTTCCCGCCGCCATGGCGGAGGCTCCGGCAAACCCCCGCGCGTAAAGTCCAGCTCCGCCGCCGTCGGCAGCATCAGCCCCGCCGTCTCCGCTCCAAAAATCTGGAACAGCCGCTCCCCCGCATCTGCCACCGCCGGCGCCACCAGCAGGGCCTGCGTCGCGCTATGCAGCTCAAAATGCCGCGTCGCATGGGCCAGCGCATAGTGCGTCACCAGCGCCGCAATATGCTGCAGCTCGGTCGCTTCACTTTTCAAAAACTTGCGCCGCGCCGGCGTATTGAAAAACAGATCCTTCACCGCGATCGTCGTCCCCGCCGGCAGCCCCGCCTCCTCCACCCGCGTCATCTTGCCCCCGGCAATCTCGATCACCGTCCCCGCCGCATCCTCCGCCGCCCGCGTCTCCAGGTGCACCCTCGCCACGCTCGCGATACTCGGCAGCGCCTCCCCCCGAAACCCCAACGTAGCAATCGACAGCAGATCATCGCTACTCCGCAGCTTCGAAGTCGCATGCCGTTCAAACGCCAGCAGCGCGTCATCCCGCACCATCCCACACCCGTTATCCACGATCCGGATCAGCTTCCGCCCACCCCCTTCCACCTCCACCCGGATCCGCGTCGCCCCCGCGTCCAGCGCGTTCTCCAGCAGCTCCTTCACCACAGACGCAGGCCGTTCCACCACCTCGCCCGCGGCAATCTGGTTCGCAACCTGGTCCGATAGCACATGAATTCTGCCCACTCCCTAAGACTAACCGCTTCCCCCCCGCCCCGCCGACAGGTATCCTGAACATCAGTCATCCCCACCTCGATAACCCCGCAGGCGACCGCAAGCACCCACAGACGGTCCCGCAACCCACCCCCATCCTCACCCTCGGAGTTCCCGCATGCCCCGCACCAGCCTTCTCTCCCTCTCATTCGCCGCCGCCCTCACCGCCTGCCTTCTCGGTTGCGCCGGCTTTGAAACCACCGCGACCACCTCCACCATTGCCCCCACCGCCACCCTCCACGGCTCCGTCCACGGCGGCCAGCAGGTCATCTCGTCCGCCCACATTTATCTCTTCGCCGTCGGCTCCGCCAACTACGGCTCCGCTTCCTCCAACATCATCACCGCCGGCTCCTCCGGCTCCGACACCTTCGGCCCCTACGTCCTCTCCGCCGCCGACGGCTCCTTCAAACTCCCACCCGCCGACTACACCTGCGCCAAGCCCGCCGACCAGGTTTACCTCATCGCCTACGCCGGCAACCCCGGCTACGGCACCGCCGTCAACAACACCGCCATCACCCTCATCGCCGCTCTCGGCAAGTGCGGCAATCTCAGCGCCCTCCCCAGCGTCGTCATCAACGAGCTCTCCACCGTCGCCGCCGTCACCGCCGCCCAGCAATTCATCGCCGGCCCCGCCAAAATCGGCGCCTCCACCGGTGCCAAGACCGGCCTCGTCAACGCCTTCTCCCTCGCCAACGACCTCATCTACATCGGCTCGAGCACCGCCGCCACCACCAACGTCGCCGGCACCGGTGCCATCCCCACCGCCAAGCTCAACACCCTCGGCGATATCCTTGCCCCCTGCATCAACTCCACCGGCCCCGCCTCTTCCGCCTGCACCACCCTCTTCAACGCCGCACCCTCCACCACCGGCACCATCCCCACCGACGTCCTCACCGCCATGCTCAACATCGCCCTCAACCCCAACGCCAACGTCGCCACCCTCTATCCCATCGCCACCGCCGCCGCCCCCTTCCAGCCCACCCTCGCCACCCAGCCCAACGATTTCTCCCTCGGCATCACCTATGCCACCCCCACCCTCACCTCACCGCAAAACATCGTCATCGATACCAGCGGCGCCGCCTGGATCACCAACTGCCCCTCCTGCACCAGCGCCGCCGGCGCTGATTCCCTCGTAGCCTTCAGCGCCTCGGGCACCCTCCTCACCACCTCAGCCGTCTACTCCACCAACATCCACAAGCCCGCCGGCCTGGCCTTTGACAACGCCGGCAACCTCTGGCTCACCGAGCTCGCCACCGGCTCCTACCCCGACCAGGTCCTCAAGCTCACCGCCGGTGCCGTCAAATTCACCTTCTCCGACTCCACCCTCAGCACCCCCTACGCCATCGCCATCGATTCCTCCAACAACGCCTGGATCGCCAACCAGAACACCTTCACCATCGACCAGATCCTCGCCGGCGGCACCCGCACCCTCGCCCCCGTCACCACCTCCGGCTTCTACTACCCCACCGGCATCGCCATCGATTCCTCCGGCTACATCTTCACCGCCGGCACCGGCTCCAACAGCGTCCTCAAGCTCACCTCCGCCGGCGCCGTCTCCGCCCTCTACGCCAACGGCAGCCAGTCCCGGCCCATCAGCGTCTCCATCGATTCCTCTGACAACCTCTTCCTCATCAACGACCAGTCCAGCACCATCACCGAAATCAACGGAGCCACCGGCGCCAACGTCAACGCCTCCCCCTACACCGTCTCCATCTCCAACGCCAACACCGCCGCCATCGACGGCTTCTCCACCGCCTGGGTCGCCGACTGCCAATCCTGCTCCGTCGCCGGCGACGCCGACAACCTCCTCCACATCTCCGCCACCGGCGCCAACATCGGCTCGTCCATCGGCCTCATGGACCCCCACGTCATCAACCCCACCGTCGCCGCCATTGACGGCTCCGGCAACGTCTGGACCACCAACGCCGGCACCGCCTCCGTCACCGAGTTCCTAGGCGTAGCCGGCCCCGTCGTCACCCCCCTAGCCGTAGCCGTCAGCACCACCAAACTAGGCACCCGCCCCTAAGCCACCACGCATGGGGTGCCCCAGGCCACGCGGCATCATCGCGTGACCTGGGGTTACGCATTCCAAAATCCAACCCACGACGTAAGGAACGCCCCAGGCCTCTCACAGTCTCACCGCCAGGGACCTGGGCTTACTCAAACCCAAAACTGCTAAAATCCCTCCAGCTCAAGCACGAAAAGGCCCCCCCATGAACCTCCGCCTCACCCTCGCCGCAATCCTCCCCCTCCTCCTCACCGGCTGCTCCCTCACCCCCACCGCCACCCCAACACCGCAACCCGCCCTCGGCATCCAGGGCACCGTCCACGGCGGCCAGCAGCCCGTCAACGGAGCCCACGTCTACCTCTTCGCCGCCGCCACCTCCGGCTACGGCGCGCCCTCCACCTCGCTCCTCACCGCCGCCCCCAGCACCTTCCCCGACACCTCCACCGGCCCCACCGCCGGCGACTACTACGTCACCACCAACGCACGCGGCTACTTCAACATCACCGGCGACTACGCCTGCACCCCCGGCACCCAGGTCTACATCGTCGCCCTCGGCGGCAACCCCGGCTCCGGCATCAACCCCGCCTCCGGCCTCATGTCCGTCCTTGGCAACTGCCCCGCCGCCGGCAACTTCCTTGCCGCCACGCCCTTCCTCTCCATCAATGAGGTCACCACCATCGCCGCCGCTTACGCCATCGCCGGCTTCGCCACGGACGTCACCCACGTCGCCAGCTCCGGCACCCCGCTCGCCCAGACCGGCATCGCCAACGCCTTCGCCAACGCCGCCAACCTCGCCTCGCTCTCCGGCGGCCAGGCCTACGCCACCACCCCCAACGGCAACGGCATCGTCCCCCTGGCTGAAATCAACACCCTCGCCAACATCCTCGCCGCCTGCGTCAACTCCACCGGCCTCACCTCCAGCGCCTGCGGCACCCTTCTTTCCAGCGCCACCGCCGACGGCACCTCCACCGGCACCCAGCCCACCGAAACCGCCACCGCCGCCATCAACATCGCGCATTTTCCCGGCGCCAACGTCGCCGCCCTCTATTCCATACCCACCCCCGCCACCGTCTTCGCCCCCGCCCTCACCGCCCAGCCCAACAATTTCATCATCACCCTCGAGTTCGGCCTCGCCAACACCGTCGCCGCCGGGCAACTCGCCATCGACGCCTCCGGCAACGTCTGGATCGCCCAGGCAAACACCAAAACCACTCAAATGATTGCCGACGAACTCAGCCCCGCCGGCGCCCTCCTTTCCGGTGCCAACGGCTTCGGAACAGATCCTTCCCGCACGCAATTTACCTCTCTCTCGCTCGACCCCAGCGGTAACCTCTGGTCCGTCGGCTACAACTCCTATCTCACTGAGCTCTCGCAATCAGGAACCCTCCTTTCCGGCACCAACGGCTTTACCGGAGGGGGCCTCTCGGATGGCTACGCCGTCGCACTCGACGGCTCCGGCAATGCCTGGGTCGCCAACGGAAACGCAAACAACGTCATCGAGTTCTCCCCATCCGGCAGCCCAATTTCCGGAACCACCGGCTACACCGGCGGCGGCCTCACAGACCCCGGCGCCATCGCCATCGACGGCCTCGGCAACGCCTGGGTCATCCCGTACATGGGCAGCAGTGTCACCAGGCTCAGCAACACCGGCGCGGCCCTGTCCCCGGCAACCGGTTACACCGGCGGCGGCATCACCGGCACTCTCACAATCGCCATCGACAGCGCCAACAGCGCCTGGATCGTCGACGAAACCAACGTGGTCAAACTCTCCTCCTCAGGAGCCATCCTGTCCGGTTCCGGCGGCTTCACCACGGCCGGCAACGGCAGCATCGCCATCGATGGCGCCGGCAACGTCTTCGTCCCGAACATCCAGAAGTCCACCCTCACAGAGCTCAACAATAGCGGCACGGTCGTCCCTGGAGCAGCAGCCTACTCCGGTGCCAGCATCGGTACCATGTACGCCGTCGCCGTCGATGGCTCCGGCAATCTCTGGTGCAACGCGGACGGCACAACCCCCCTCATCCACGAGCTCATCGGCATCGCTACCCCCGTCGTCACCCCTATCTCCGCCGGAGTCAAAAACAACACCCTCGCCACCCGCCCCTGACAACCTACACATCACCACAGAGTCGGGTGCCCCAGGTCTCGCTTCTGAGACCTGGGTTTTACTCCGCCACACAAACCTAACCGCAATACCCAACCCTCCCACCGCCGTCCTTCTGGCGAAGCCAGAATCTCCGTATTGGCTCTTGCCGTCGCCTGTTCGTCTGTCCCGCGACTAAATCCCAAGACCCCGACATCCGCGTTCATCCGTTCTTAATCCGCCCTGATCCGCGTTCCTGTTTTACATCCGCTAAACTAAGAACGACATGCCAACCAAAGCCGAACTCCTCCAGAACCCCATCCGCCACATCGACATCACCCAGCACAACGTCGTCCCCCTCGTCGACGCCATGGCCCACATGGCCTACTCCGCCCGCGACACCGCCCGCGCCGCCTCCATCTACGACATGATGCTCCGCGACACCGATTGCGGCGTCATCCTCTGCCTCGCCGGCTCCCTCATCTCCGCCGGCCTGCAAAAGCTCTTCGTCGATCTCATCCGCAACAACATGGTCGACGCCATCGTCTCCACCGGCGCCAACATCGTCGACCAGGACTTCTTTGAAGCCCTCGGCTTCCAGCACTACATCGCCGGCGACGAGTACAAATACGGTGCCGGTGACGCCGACCTCCGCGAACTCATGATCGACCGCATCTACGACACCTTCATCGACGAGGAACAGCTCCGCATCTGCGACGACACCACCCTCCAGATCACCAATTCCCTCGAGCCCCGCGCCTACAGCTCCCGCGAGTTCATCCAGCACATGGGCAAGTACCTCGCCGATAACGGCCGCACCCCAGCCAACGGCAACCCCGACTCCATCGTCCTCGCCGCCTACGAAAAAGGCATTCCCATCTTCTGCCCCGCGTTCTCCGACTGCTCCGCCGGCTTCGGCCTCGTGGCCCACCAGCACGCCCGTCAAGGCAAACCAGTCGTATCGATCGACTCCGCCAAGGACTTCTACGAAATCACCAGGCTCAAAATCGAAAACCCCACCACCGGCCTGCTCATGATCGGCGGCGGCGTCCCCAAAAACTTCGCCCAGGACATCGTCGTAGCCGCCGACATCCTCGGAGTCGAAGCCTCCATGCACAAGTACGCCATCCAGATCACCGTCGCCGACGCCCGCGACGGCGCCCTCTCCGGCTCTACCCTCAAGGAAGCCAGCTCCTGGGGCAAAGTCGACCTCACCTACGAGCAGATGGTCTTCTCGGAAGCCACCCTCGCCCTGCCCCTCATCGCCGGCTACGCCTTCCACAAGCAAGCCGCCGCCGCCCGCACCGGCAAGCACTTCGCAGACATCCTGGACCGCGTCCCCGTCCCCGCCTAACCAGCCGCAAAGCATGGGGTGCCCCAGGCCACGCAAGCTTCATCGCGTGACCTGGGGTTGTTCCTCTCCCTCACCACCCCCGCACCCACAAAGTACCCACCCACCCCCGCCACATACCGTAAACTCAAAACCGACACACACCAGGCCGCCGCGCAAAGCACGCAGCAGCCCGCCTCACTCCTACTCTCGAACCCCCAACCCGAAGCCCAAGCCACCGCGCGGGTGTTTCCCAGCATCCAGTCAACAGAGAACGCAAGCCCCTGCCATCCGCTTTCGCGCAGCAAGCGTACTCTAGGACACAACGCATGGCGCTCGTCACTATCAGTCTTGCCGTCCTTTCGCTCCTTCTCGCCCTCGCCCTGATCCGCGAGCGCCTGACCCTGCGCCGCACTCGCGCCGAGCTCGCCCGCGCCGCAGAATCCCAACGCTCCAAAGACTCCCTCCTCACCCAGCGCTCCGAGCTCGACACCATCAAGGACGAGTTCATCTCCACCGTCTCCCACGAGCTCCGCACCCCCCTCACCAGCATCCGCGGCTCCCTCGGCCTGCTTTCCGCCGGCCTCATGGGAAATCTCGACCCCAAAGCCCAGAACCTCCTCCGCATCGCCGTCACCAACACTGACCGCCTCATCCGCCTCATCAACGACATCCTCGATCTCGAACGCATGCAATCCGGCCGCGCCCCCCTCCAGGTCCGCCGCTGCTCCCTCGCCGATCTCGCCCACCAGGCCATCGACACCATGACCCCCATGGCCCAGTCCGCCCACGTCACCCTCACCCTGCTCCCCGCCCCAGACCCGGCCTTCTTTGACGGCGACCCCGACCGCATCCTCCAGGTCATCACCAACCTCCTCTCGAACGCCATCAAGTTCTCCCCCGTCGCCAGCACCATCCGCCTCTCGGTCGAGTCCGGCCCGGAAAACCTCCTCCTCCGCGTAGCCGACGAAGGCCGCGGCATCCCCCCCGACAAGCTCGACTCCATCTTCGACCGATTCGGCCAGGTCGAAGCCTCCGACGCCCGCCAGAAAGGCGGCACCGGCCTCGGCCTCGCCATCTGCCGCACCATCATCCTCCAGCACAACGGCTCCATCTGGGCTGAATCCAACCCCCAGCAAAACCGCGGCCCCGGCGCTTCCCTTCTCGTCTCCCTCCCCCGCATCGCACGCCTGTCTGAAAGCTCCACCGCCCCCCTCCTCGCCCCGCCCGGGGAAGGCATCGTCATCCTCTGTGACGACGACCCCCACGTTCGCACCATCGTCGGCGAGCACCTCCTCCAGCACGGCTACCGCATCCTCGAGGCCTCCACCGGCGAGCAGGCCATCGCCCTCGCCACCCAGAACCCCGTAGAGGCAATCCTCCTCGACCTTTACATGCCCGGCCTCACCGGCTGGGAAACCCTCCAGCGCCTCAAGCACACACCCGCCACCGCCCAGATCCCCGTCGTCATCCTCTCCGTCCTCTCCCCCGCCGGCGCGGGCCAGTCCGGCGCAAAGGCCGCCGCCGCCGCCCAGGGCTGGGTCCAGAAGCCCTTCAACGAAACCCTCCTCCTCGCCGAGCTCTCCCGCGTCCTCCATCCCGGCGAAGGCCCCGCCCACATCCTCCTCGTAGAGGACGATCAGGACCTCGCCGCCGTCGTCATCGCCGGCTTTGAAGACGCCCACGTCCACATCCTCCACGCCGCCACCCGCCAGGCCGCCATCGAGCATTGCCTCCTCGCCCCGCCAGACCTCCTCATCCTCGACCTCACCCTCCCTGACGGCGACGGCTTCACCCTCGTCGACTGGCTCCGCAACCAGCCCACCCTCCGCACCCTCCCCCTCGTCGTCTACTCCGGCCGCGAGGTCACCGATTCCGAACGCACCCAGCTCCGCCTCGGCCCCACCGAGTTCCTCACCAAAGCCAAAGTCCAGCCCCACCAGGTAGAAGAACTGGTTCTCAACATAGTCCAACGCCTCCGCACCCCTTAGGTGGTTTTGGGTTGGAAAGTTTGGGGTGCCCCAGGCCACGCAGGCTGTATCGCGTGACCTGGGGTTACTCACTCCCATTGCCAACCCACCACGAACGCGATACGCTCAAACTCACTAACCCCTGTAACCCTGATCCCTTATTCCTGCCTTGAGAAGACTCCTCATCATCGACGACGAAGACGACATCCGCGAAGTCGCCGCTCTCTCCCTTGAAGCCACCGCCAACTGGAACATCACCACCGCCTCCTCCGGTCGCGAGGGCATCGAAACCGCCGCCCGCGAGCGCCCCGAGGCCATCCTCATGGACGTCATGATGCCGGAAATGGACGGCCCCACCACCTTCAAGCAGCTCCAGCTCAACCCCGCCACCGCCGGCATCCCCGTCGTCCTCCTCACCGCAAAGGTGCAGGGCGTCGACCAGCGCCGTTTCGCCGGCCTCGGTGTAGCCGCCGTCCTCTTCAAGCCCTTCGACCCCCTCACCCTCGCCGCCCAGATCTCTGAAGTCCTCGGCTGGCAGGACTAGCGCCCCAAGCTACAATATCCCGTGGCCACCACCCCCGCCCCCACTCCCTTCTACGCTGACCTTTACCATTTCGACTGGTCCACCCTCACCGTCCGCCTCCCTCTCGTCTCCGCCGCTTCCGTCGCCCTCTGCGTCTTCCTCGGCATCCTCCTCGGCCATCCCGGCGGTGCCCTCACAGCCGCCGGTGGCGCCTTCCTCATCGGCTTCGGAGCCAACCAGCGCATCGGCACTTCCCGCGCCCTCCCCATGCTCCTCGGCGCCTTCGCCTCCGCGTCGGCCACGCTCATCGGCACTCTCGCCGGACACACCGGCGCCTCCCTCCTGCTCGCCTCCGCCGGTTCCGCCGCCATCTACGGAGTCCTCACCATCCGCCACGCCGGCCTCGCCTGGGTCGGCCAGCAGGCTTCCATCAACCTGTTCGTCTCCTCCGCCTTCCCTGCCGGACCGCGCCTCGCCTTCACCCGCACCGGCCTCGTCCTTGGCGGCGCCCTCATCCAGCTCCTCTTCACCTCCTTCGCCCTGCATCTCATCCCAGACCTCCGCCAGGACGTCGCCTCCCTCTACGGCCGCCGCCATGCCTTCTTCACCCACATCCGCCACTTCCCCACCACCCTCGAGCAATCCCTCCCCGCCCCCGACCGCCGCGCCGCCGCCGTCTATTCCTTCCGCCTCGTCATCACCGTCCTCATCGCCTCCGAGCTTTACCGCCGCCTCGGCATCCAGTCCGGCTACTGGATCCCCATGACCGCCCTCATCGTTCAGAAACCCGCCTTCTTTGAAACCCTCACCCGCGCCCTCCTCCGCGTCATCGGCACTCTCGCCGGAGCCTACCTGGCCACCATCATCGCCGCCCACCTCCATCTTTCCAACTACACCCTCGCCGCCCTCGTCACCTTCTTCGCCTTCAGCTGCTACGCCACCATCGCCGTCAACTACGGCCTGTACGCCATCTGCATCACCTCCTACATCGTCTTCCTGCTCTCGCTCAATCAGGTCCCCGGCCCTGAAATCGCCCACCGCCGCGCCTTCTGCACCATGGCAGGCGCCGCCATCGCCCTCATCATCCACCTCGACGCCCTCCGCCGCCACCGCCAACAACCCACCTCCCCCTAACCCCCTCCGATAAGTAGTGGGGTGCCCCAGGCCACTGACAGCCTCATCGTCAGTGACCTGGGTCTACCTCCGAACTCCAAGTTTCGTTACTCCCTCCTCAAACCAACCCACACCGCATCCGGCCCTTTGATCATTCTCCCGAAAGGATTCCGCTGTTGCCGTTACACTATCCGTTGCCCTCTCCCGCACTTCCCCGCTTTTTCCCGCCCTGTCCCCATTCCTGTTCTTCCCCACCCACCCCACGACTTCCCCCCAAAACCCGCGTCTTACCCCATAACCCGATGCTCCGCCTCCTCCTCACCCTCGCCCTGCTAACCTCAGCCGCCATGGCGCAAGCCCCCATCGAGCGCCGACCCCCCGGCACCCCCGGCGGCCCCCTCGAAACCCTCAAACTCTCCACCCGCCTCGTCACCCTGGCAGTCAACGCCGTAGACAAACAAGGCGCCCCAGCCTCGGGCCTCGAAAAACAAGACTTCCGCATCCTGGAAGACGGCGTCCCCCAAAAACTAGCCTTCTTCGAAAAGTCCTCCACCACCCCTCTCTCCATCGTCCTCTCCATCGATGGCTCCGGCTCTCTCCTCCGCAACGAGCGCCTTGAAAAAGACGCCGCCAAAAAATTCGTAGCCACCCTCCTCCGCCCGCAAGACCAGCTAGACCTCCAGGAATTCTCTGAAACCGTCCGCGAGCTAACCCCCTTCACCGCCGACAAATCCCTCATCGCCGAAGGCCTCAACCGCCTCACCAAAGGCGGCGCCACCGCCCTCTACGACGCCATCTACCTCGCCAGCCAATCCCTTGCCGCCACCCCCCTCACCGACGGCCGCCGCCGCGTCCTCGTCCTCATCACGGACGGCGGGGACGACACCCACACCTCCACCTACACCCAGGCCGTCGACCAGGCCCAGCGCGCCGGCATCATCATCTACGCTCTCATCATCATCCCCATCTACGCTGACGCCGGCCGCAACACCGGCGGCGAGCACGCCCTCATCCAGATGACCCAGGACACCGGCGGCAAGTTCTTCTACATTCAAGACGCCAAAGACCTGGCCCCCGCCTTCGAGCAGGTCTCTGAAGACCTCCGCACCCAATACGTCCTCGGCTACTACGCCCCCCAGGTCCCCGCCAAACGCCACAGCGACAACCTCCGCAAAATCGAAATCAACCTCACCGACCCCGAAGCCGCCGCCCGCCTCAACCTACGCTACCGCACCACCTACTACGCGCCCAAACAATGAAAATCCGCCGCCTCCTTCCTCTCCTCCTCGTCCCGCTCATCGCCTGCAAACCCAAACCCACGCCTCCCAAAGCCCCGTCCTACACCCGGCCCCCCGTCACCCTCGTCCCCGGCATCGGCAACGCCAGCTTCCCCATCCAGACTGCCAACCCTCAGGCCCAGGCCTTCTTCAATCAGGGCCTGCAGTACCTCTACGCCTTCAATTTCGACGAGTCCCGCCGTTCCTTCGCCCGCGCCGCCACCCTCGACCCCACCTCGCCCATGCCTCTCTGGGGCGTCGCCCTCGCCCTCAGCCCCAATTACAACGACACCTCCCCAGACCCCAACAGCCGCGCCCAAGCCTGGCAAGCTCTCGAGCAGGCCCAACCCCTCGCCGCCCACGCCGACCCCCGTGAGCGCGATTACCTCAGCGCCCTCACCCAGCTCTACGACCCCGTCCCACCCCACAACCTCCACGGCGACCGCTACGCCCACGCCATGGCCCAACTCGCCGCCCGCTACCCCGCCGACCTCGACGCCGCCACCCTCTACGCCCAGGCCCTCATGGACCTCAACGCCTGGAACCTCTGGTCCTCCACCGGCCGGCCCCGCCCCACCACCCCGCTCATCCTCGCCACCCTCCAGTCCGTCCTCGCCCGCGACCCCTCCCACGTCGGCGCCAATCACCTCCTCATCCACGCCGTCGAGGCCTCCCGCAACCCCGCCCTCGCCCTCCCCGCCGCCCAGCGGCTCGCCACCCTCGCCCCCGCCGCCGGCCATCTCCTCCATATGCCCTCCCACATCCAGCTCCACCTCGGCCTGTACGCCGCCGCCGCCCAGGCCAATCGCAACGCCATCCTCGCAGACGACGCCTATTACCAGTCCCAGCACAACCCTCCCCCCGGCACCCTCGCCTATGATTCCTACCGCGTCCACAACATGTATTTCCTCGTCGCCGCCTGCAATCTCCAGCCTGACGACGCCTGCGCCCAGCAAGCCGCCGCCGCCCTCGCCGCCTACGCCCGCTCCGCCCACCTCAACCCCTGGTTCCTCGTCTCCCAACCCTGGATGCAGGTTCGCTTTGAACACTGGACCGAAATCCTCGCCGCCCCACCCCTCCCGCCCGAAACCCCCAAAGTCCTCGCCGACATGACACTCTACGCCCGCGCCTGCGCCCTCGTCGCCACCAACCGCCTCCCGGAGGCCCAGGCAGCCCTAGCCCGCTTCACCCAGCTAGCCCAGACCCTGCCCGCCGACACCCCCACCGACTTCGGCACCCCCGCCGCACCCATCTACACCCTCGCCCGCCTCGACCTCCAATCCCGTCTCGACCTCGCCCAGCACCACCGCCCCGCCGCCCTCGCCGCCCTCCGCCACGCCGCCGCCCTCCAATCCACATTCGGCTACAGCGAACCCCCAGACTTCTACCTCAACTTCAAAGATTCCCTTTTTTGTCATTCCCGAAGGGAATTTGCATCTGCTGCCGTCAGCCCCGCCACAAATCCCCCAACCCACAAAAGAGTACCCTAGCCCTTTTGTCCCCCGCTTTGTCATTCCCGAAGGGAATCTGCGTTCGCAGCCATCCGTCCCGCTACAGATCCCCGAATCCAACCGCATCCGCCCTCATCCCGCCTTGATCCGCCCTTATCGCGTTCCTGTTTTACCCAACCTCAAAAGCGATACCCTAATCCCATGCCAGATTTCCTCACCGCAGCCCAACCCATAGCCCGCGAAGCCGGAGCCCTCCTCAAATCCTTCTACCAAAAAGGCGTAACCATGGAGTACAAAGGCGACGTCGACCTCGTCACCGAAGCCGACCGCGCCTCCGAAACCCTCATCAAGCAACGCCTCGCCCAGGCCTTCCCAGACCACGGTATCTACGGTGAAGAAGGCACCCGCGAGCGCCTCCAATCCGAATACCGCTGGTACGTCGACCCCCTCGACGGCACCACCAACTTCGCCCACGGCTTCCCCGCCTTCTGCGTAGTCCTGGGCTGCGAACACCGCCCCCCTGGCACCCCTGAAAACGAGGACGGACAGATGGTCACCGGCATCATCTACGACCCTCTCCGCGACGAAATGTTCACCGCCCAGCGCGGCCAGGGCGCCCACCTCAACGGCCGCCCCATCCACGTCTCCCGCACCAGAACCCTTCAGGAAGCCCTCACCGGCACCGGCTTCCCCTCCCACAAGCGCCATGCCAGTCCCAACATCCACTTCTACCAGGAGTTCACCCTCCGCTCCCACGGCGTCCGCCGCGCCGGCTCCGCCGCCCTCGACCTCGCCTACGTAGCCGCCGGCCGCCTCGACGCCTACTGGGAGTTCAACCTCAACCCCTGGGACACCTCCGCCGGCTACCTCCTCGTAGAAGAAGCCGGCGGCACCCTCACTCACTTCGACGGCAGCAAGTTCACCCTCGACAGCCGCGAAGTCTTCGCCACCAACACTCTTTTACTCGCGGAAATGTCCGAGCTGTTTTCAGACATGTTCGCAGGCCGCAACCTCTCCCCCATCCCCACCCCCGCCCAGGCCCGCGCCACCCGCGAACAAACCCCGTGACCCAAACAAAACTTCAAAAGTCTGGGGTGCCCCAGGCCACTGACGGCCTCATCGTCAGTGACCTGGGGTTAGGCACTCCTGTTTTGAGGCCTCCCCAAAACCTGTCAACCCCCCAACCCTGTGCAAGACCCCGTAACCCCAACAAACTAAACGCCAAACTCCCTCAAAATAGTTGGCATGTTTACCCTCGCCGTTTTAGTAAACTAGGTATAGAAATCAAGCTAGAAGAAAGCCGCGAACCCCCACCCCTCGGGCCACTCGCGGCTTTCGCACGTAACCCCAACCAAATCAATATTTTGCCTCAAAAAGTACGGGGGGGCCCACCCCCCAGGAAGGAGACATTGATGACAACCCCTCGCCCACCGTACCACCCACATGCTATAAAGTTTTCTGTCCTTCCGTTCACTTATTCTCAGCATCCAACATCCCAGCATCCAGACGAGCCCTCCATGAACATCCCGCTCACGCCGCTCCGCTTCCTCCGCCACGCCGCCCGCCAGTTCGCCACCCGCACCGCCATCGTGGACCGCACCTACCGCTCCACCTACACCCAGTTCGCAGACCGCGCAGCACGCCTCGCAGGTGCCCTCCTCGCCCATAACGTCCAACCCGGCGACCGCGTCGCCTTCCTCTCCACCAACTCCCACCAGCTCCTCGAGGCCTACTACGGTGTCCTCGACGCCCAGGCCATTCTCCTCCCCCTCAACATCCGCCTCGCCCCTGCCGAACTCGCCTACATCCTCACCGATTCCTCCGCCAGCACCCTCTTCGTCGAGCCGCAGTTCCTCCCCGTCGTAGCAGCCTTCCTCCCGCAAGTCCCCACCCTGAAGCGCATCCACCTCATCGAGGGCACCCCAGACACCGCAACCTACCCCTGGCTAAGCCCTGAAACCTACGAAACCCTCATAGAAAAAGCCGAACCCCACCAGACCGACATCGACACCATCGACGAAGACGCCGTCTGCGAAATCTTTTACACCTCCGGCACGAGCTCCCGCCCTAAAGGCGTCGCCCTCACCCACCGCAACGTTTATCTCCACGCCTACAACTCAGCCATCGGCGGCTCCATCCAGAACGGCTCCGTCGAAATGCACTCTATTCCCCTCTTCCACGCCAATGGCTGGGGCATCGCCCACTTCCTCACCGTCACCGGCGGCAAACACGTCATGCTCCGCGCCTTCGACCCCACCGAGCTCTTCCGCCTCATCGAGGCCGAGCGCGTCCAGTACTTCCGCGGCGTCCCCATCATGGTCACCGTCCTCGTCAACCACCCCGACCGCACCAAATACGACCTCTCCAGCCTCAAGTCCATCACCATCGGCGGTGCCGCACCCTCGCCCACCCTCATCCGCCAGGCCGAGCAGGCCTTCAGCTGCGAGGTCTACACCGGCTATGGCCTCACCGAAACCTCACCCACCCTCTGCACCTCCCGCAACAAAAACCCAGACAACATCGCAGGCGAAGAGCGCTACATCGCCCAGTCCCTCGCCGGCTATCCCTACCCTGGCACCCGCCTCAAAATCGTAGACGCAGACGACAATTTCCTCCCCGAAGATGGTGTCACCTTCGGCGAACTCGTTACCCGCTCGGACGGCGTCATGCACGGTTACTGGAACCAGCCCGAAGCCACCGCGGAAGCCTTCCGCAACGGCTGGTTCCACACCGGCGACATGGCCACCATCAACCCCGAGGGCTATGTAGCCCTCGTCGACCGCAAAAAGGACATCATCATTTCCGGCGGAGAAAACATATCATCGCTCGAGGTCGAAAACACCCTCCTCGCACACCCCGCCGTTCTTGAAGCGGCCGTCATCCCCGTCCCGCACGAGCGCTGGGGTGAAGTCCCCAAGGCTCTCATCGTCCTCAAACCCAGCCACACCCTCACCGCACCCGAGCTCATCGCCCACGCCCGCGTTCACCTCGCCGGCTACAAGTGCCCAGCCTACGTCCAGTTCGTCGAGATCCTCCCCAAAACAGGCACCGGCAAAATCCTCAAGAAAGATCTCAGAACGCAATACGGCCATCCCAGCTAGACCGAACTCTTTCGTCGTCGTCCTGCTATTTTGTTTGTCATCCCGTAGGGATCTGCGTTTGCTTTTGCCCGTCCAACACTCATAGGAAGCAAGCGGGCCTCACTCTGCTAGAATCGTGAAAAGCCCAAGTAACACCACAGGAGAGCTAGAAGATGGCATATGTAATCGCAGAACCATGCATCGGCACCAAAGACACGGCCTGCGTCGATGCCTGCCCCGTTGACTGCATTCACCCCAAAAAAGACGAAAACGGCTACTCCGACACCACCCAGCTCTTCATTGATCCCGTCGAATGCATCGACTGCGGCGCCTGCGTCCCCGTCTGCCCCGTCTCCGCCATCTACGCCGGTGACGACCTCCCCGACAAGTGGGTCTCCTTCCAGGACATCAACGCCGCCCACTTCGGCCGCTAAGCTCCGCTCACCTCTCGAACGCGCGGCCATCCGGTCGCGCGTTCTTCGTTAGGCCAATCATGCCACAAGGCCGCATCACCCTTTACACCGGCGAAGCCATCGTCCTCCGCACCTGGCCCTTCCATGAGGCCGACCTCCTCGTCAGCCTCTTCACCCGCGACCACGGCAAGGTCAAAGGCATCGCCCGCCACGCCATGCGTTCCCGCCGCCGCTTCGGTGGTGCGCTCGAACCCATGACCCACGTCCGCGCCACCTGGGCCGAGCGGCGCCAACCTGTATCCGGCGAGGAGCTAGTCCGCCTCGACGCCTTCGAGATCATCACCTCGCCCCTTACCGGCCCCATCGACTACCCCCGCGTAGCCGCCCTCGAGCTCCTCGCCGAGATCCTCGACGAGCTCCCCGAAGGCGCCGTCGAAGATGCCGTCTTCCGCCTCACCCTCGCCGTCCTCGCCGAGCTCCACATCACCCGCACCGACCTCCCCATCATCTACTTCTGCCTCTGGATGAACCGCCTCATGGGCTGGATGCCGGAGCTCAACCACTGTGTCGTCTGCGGCCTCGACCTCCACACCCAGCCCGCCTTCTACGCCCCCACCGCCGACGGTCTCACCTGCCACGACGACCGCCGCCCCAACTCCCTCCCCCTCTCCCCCACCGCCCTTGCCGACGCCCGCCACATCTTCCGCGGCCCTCTCGCCCCCATGACCCCTCACCCATGGCCCCGCCCCCGCATCCTCGAGCTCCGCCGCTTCGCCATCGACACCCTCGAGCGCCACCTCGAGCGCCGCCTCCTCTCCGCCCGCGCCATCGCCCGCCTCTAGCCGGCCCCGCGCAACCAATCCAAACAGCCGGTGTCTAATAAACTGAGACCGGACTCAGCAGAGAGCCGAAACTCAGTCCTCGTCAACGCCACCCGGAGCATGACGCAACACCAGGACCAGGCATCAACGATTAGGATCAGGGGCAAACTGTATGCGCTTTGCAAATCTCACGTTCCCGCTCGCAACTCTAGCCCTGGCCGCCACCGCTGCCACCGCGCAGTACCCCCAGCCCTACAATAGTCAGGACCCCCAAAACTATGGCTCCCCCGCTGCTCAAAGCTACCAGCAGCAGCCCTACCAGCAACAGCAGCAGCAACAACAGCCCTATCAGGGCCAGCCCCAATATCAGGGCCAGCCCCAGTACCAGGCCCAACCCATGCAGGGCAATCAGCCCTACAATCCCAACGCCTACCAGGGCTCCCCGCAGGACGACCAGAACTACCAGCAGGGTCAGCAAGCCCTCAACCAGCAGTACACAGACCAGGCCCCACCGCCGCTCCCTGACTACCAGCAGCCCGACGCCCCCGGCGACGGCTACCTCTGGACTCCTGGCTACTGGGCCTTCGGACCAAGCGGCTACTACTGGGTCCCCGGCGCCTGGGTTGAGCCCCCCTACCAAGGTGCGCTCTGGACGCCCGGCTACTGGGGCGACGGTGACGCCGGCTACTTCTGGAACGCCGGCTACTGGGGTCCCGTCGTAGGCTTTTACGGCGGCATCAATTATGGATTCGGCTACTTCGGCACCGGCTTCTACGGCGGCTACTGGAATGGCGGCAACTTCTTCTACAACCGCGCCTATTGGAATGTCGGGCGCTATGGCCGCTACGGATACACCCAACGCGTCGGCGGCATCGGCGTTGTTCACCCCGGCGGTGCAAGTTTCACCCACGTCAATGGTGGTGCGCAGGGCTTCCGCGGCGGCGCGTACAACCAGCTCGGCTTCAGTAATCAGGCAGGAAGCGGCTACCATGGCAACACAGTAGGCTCGGCCTACAACCGCTCCGCCGCTCCGCAGGGGTTAAACGGCCAGCAACGCCCCGGCTACGGCGCAGATTACGCCCACGGAGCAGCCCAGCCGATGTCTCATCAGCCCAATCAGCCCAACCAGACCCGTCCTTTGGGCAGCTACGGAAACGGCGGCAACTATAACCACTCCGCACCCCCCGCAAGTGGTGGCGCTCCTCAATACTCTGCTCCCAGCGGCGGCAGCGCGCCACGTACCGCCGCGCCAAGCGGTGGCAGCGCACCCCGCGCCGCGGCCCCAGGCAGTGGCGGCGGTCACGCCTCAGCCCCAAGCGGCGGAGGCGGCGGCGGTCACACCGGCCACCGCTAACCCGCACGAGCAGGCAGCCCACCTCAATCGTTCATCCATTGAGGTGGGTTTCGCATTTTCCGCTATCACCAAGCAGGTTTGCCCGACCTCAAAATCAGACCCGCCCCGCCAACCCCCGCACCATCTCCCCAATCTTCTCCACGGCCCCGGGCCGTGCCAATCCCCTAGCCGCCACACCCATCCGTTCCAAGCCCTCACGGTCTTCGAGCAAACCCACCAGCACCTCCAGCAGTGACTCCGCCGTCAACCCCGCCTGCCTGACCAGCACTGCCGCTCCAGCCTTCGCCAGCACCTCAGCGTTCTTGGTCTGATGATCGTCCGCCGCCGTAGGCAGAGGCACCAGCACCGAAGGCTTGCCCGCCGCAGCCAACTCAGCCACCGTACTTCCCGCCCGCGCCAGCACCAAATCGGTCGCCCCATACTGCGCCGGCATATCCTCCAGAAACGCCCGCACCTCCCACCGTGCAGGATCAGCCCCGCTCGCCGCATAAGCAGCCCTCGTACTCTCGAGCGCCGCCGCCCCCGACTGATGCACTACCGTCAAACCCGCCACAGCATCCAGCAGTCTGCCAATCAGAAGCGGCATCGTTTCATTGAAAATCCTCGCCCCCTGGCTCCCCGCCGTCACCAGCAAACGCGGCGCACTCACAGCGGCCTTCGGCCTGATGTCAAAGATCGCCTGCCGCACCGGCACCCCCGTCACCGTAGCGTTTCGAAAATAGTGCGTAGTCACCGCAAAGCTCACGGCCGCCGCGCTCACATATTTCCCCACCGCACGATTCACCAGCCCCGGCGCCGCATTCGGCTCATACACCAGCGTCGGCAGCCGCAGCAGCAGCGCCGCCAGCATCCCCGGCCCGCTCGCATACCCCCCCACCCCGACAACCACATCCGGCCTAAAGCCTCGCAGCAAACCCACGCACCGCAGCACTCCCAGCGGCAAGTCCGCCAGCGTCCGCACTCGCGTCATCAAGGAAACATTCTTCAGCTTCCCAACCCGAATCAAGTCGAGCCCAAATCCCGCCGCCGGCACCAGCTTCGTCTCCAGCCCCCCCGCCGTCCCCACAAACCTCACCTCGGCCCCATACCGGTCGCGCACTTCCCGCGCAATCGCCAGCCCGGGCATCACGTGCCCGCCCGTCCCGCCACCCGCAATCAGCACCCGCATGTCAGTCGATCTCGCGCGTAATGTTCAGCAGCACACCCATACCCGCCAGCGTAAAGAAAAGAGAAGTCCCGCCAAAGGAAATAAACGGCAGCGTGATCCCCTTCGTAGGCACCAGCGCCAGCGCCACGCTGATGTTGAAGAAAGCCTGGATCAAAATCGCCGAGGTCAAGCCAAACGCCAGAAACCGCGCAAACGGGTCCGTCGACAGAAACGCCGCCCGCATCCCCCGGTACCCAAACATTACAAACAAACTCACCAGCGCAAGCGCCCCCAGCAACCCGAGCTCTTCACTGATATTCGCAAAGATAAAATCCGTCCACGCCTCCGGCAAAAAGTACAGCTTCTGCCGCCCTTCCATCAGCCCCAGCCCACGCAGCCCGCCCGTCCCCACCGCAATCAGCGACTGCATAATATGGAAACCCTTCCCCAGCGGATCCCGCTCCGGATGGAAGTAAACATCCAGCCGCGCACGCCGCCAAGGCACCATCATCAGCATGTAATACATCACCGGAGAAGCCGCCGCGGCCGCCACCACCAGCCACTTCATCTGCAGCCCCGCCAGATAAAGCATCAGCACCGTAACCCCTGCGCAAACCAGCGCCGTCCCCAGGTCCGGCTCCTTCAAAATCAACCCCACAAACACCAGCGGAGGCAGCGCCGCGCGCATCACCGTTCCCTTCCAGTCATCCATCTTGTCGATGCGCGTCTGCAGAAAATAAGCCAGAAACAGCACCGTAATCGGCTTCGCCAGCTCCGAAGGCTGAAATGTGAACACCCCCATCTTGATCCACCGATGCGTATTGTTCAACGCATGCATCGCAAACACGCTGACCAGGAAAACCGTGGTCACCGCCATCGCCGGGAACACCACTTTCGGATTGTTATACCGCCGGTAATCCACCCGCATCAGCACGATCAACGCCAGCAAACCCGCCACCGCAAACCCAAACTCCTTCACCACAAAATAATATGGCGACCCATACTGTGACTTCGCAACCACCGCCGAAGCCGAAAACACCATCACCAGCCCAAACAGCACCAGCAGCAACACCACGCCGAACAGCCACTTGTCCACGCCAACCCGTTTAGCCATCGTTGCCTTCTAGTCCCATCACAAGCTCCCGAAACACACGCCCACGCTGCTCATAATTCTCAAATTGGTCGAAGCTCGAGCAAGCCGGCGCCAGCAGCACCACCTCACCCGCCTCCGCCTCACCGGCAGCCTGCGCCACCGCCGCCGCGAGTGTCCCCGCACTCACCATCTTCACCACCCCGGCCAGTTCCCGCTCAATCTTTTCCGCAGCCGAACCAATCGTATAAACAACCCGCACCCGTTCCCGCAGCAACTCCGCCAGCACCGTATAGTCCGAATCCTTATCCTTCCCACCCAGAATCAACCGCACCCCACCCGCAAACGCCGCCACCGCCTTCATCGTCGCGTCCACATTGGTAGCCTTCGAATCGTTATAGAACGCCACACCCCCCACCGTCCGCACCAGCTCCAGCCGATGCTCCACCGCCTTGAATCCCCTCACCGTCTCCCGTATCGAGTCACTCGCAATTCCCGCCAGCTTCCCCGCGCAAACCGCCGCCAGCACATTCTCCACATTGTGCGCGCCCTTCAACCCAATCTCCGCCACCGGCAGCACCGCCTCCGCCTTGGCCCCCTCCTTGCCGATCCAGAAAACGCTCTCGCCCTTCACAAACGCCCCCTGCTTGATCTGCCGCGCTCCGCTGAACCAGTACACCTGCGCCGCCGTCTTTCCCGCGATCCTCTGCGCAGCCTTGTCCTCGGCATTCAGCACCAGAAAGTCCTCGCCCGTCTGCCTGCCCGTAATCCGCGCCTTCGCCCCCGCATACCGCTCGAACGTCTTATGCCGGTCCAGGTGATCCGGCGTAATATTCAGCACCATCGCAATCCTCGGCCTGAACGTATCCACCGTCTCCAGCTGAAAGCTCGAGACCTCCAGCACATCCCATGTCTCCGCCGTACTCGCCCCCACCAGCTCGATCACCGGCAGCCCGATGTTCCCCCCCACCAGCGTCTTCAACCCCGCCGTCGCAAAAATCTCCCCTACCAGCGTAGTCGTCGTCGTCTTCCCATTCGACCCCGTAATCGCCACCACCTTCCCCGCCAGGTACCGCGCCGCCAGCTCCAGCTCCCCAATCACCGGCAGGCCCATCGCCACCGCCTGCGCTACTTCCGGCGTCTCCAGCGGCACCCCCGGGCTCACCACAATCAGGTCCTGCCGCCGAAACGTCAGCAACCCATGCCCTCCACTTTCCACCATAATCCCCGCATCCAGCAACCCCGGCACCTGCGTCGCCAGCTCCTGCGCACTCCGCGTATCGCTCACCGTCACCCGCGCCCCACGCTCCTTCAAAAACAGCGCCGCCGCCATCCCACTCTTCCCCAAACCAACCACCAAAACCCGCTTACCCTTCAGTTCCATCCCTCCAATCTAATCCATCGAGGTCACTGCAGTTTGTTATCCTTTATCTTATTGGAGCAGCCCATGACGATGGTTATCGATGTTGAAGTGGACGCAATGGGAAATGTCAGGCCCTTGGAACCATCCATAAAACTGCCCCAGGGACGAGCGCAACTCCGCTGGCAGGAAGGTCCGTCTGAGCAGGATCTCATGCTGGCCTACTCGGCTTTTGGCGAGGATTGGCTGCGCCCGGAAGAGGATGAGGCATGGGCCCGTTTTCAGTTGGACAAATAGTCTTTGTTTCCTATCCTTACTCCGACTTCACGAAACATAAGCAGCGACCAGCCATCCTGATCGCACACGCAGGCCGCGAAGATTGGATCTGCTGCCAGGTAACCAGCAATCCGTACGCCATTCCCAGCCCTCTCGCAATTCCACAAAGCTTCTTCTCGTCCGGCGGCTTGGATCATCTCAGCTTTGCTCGTCCTCAAAAACTCAGCACACTGAATGAAGAGATATTCACGGAAATCGCCGGAACTCTAAACCCGGCTGCTTTATCGATCATCCGTGAAGCCATCATAAGAGTGCTTACCGGAACCCCACCAACGCATTGAAGACTAGCCTCACCGCAACTTCAGCGTAGTCAACGCAAACAAAGCAAACACCAGCGCCATGATCCAGAACCGCGCAATCACCTTACTCTCACTCCACCCCAGCAATTCAAAATGATGATGCAGCGGAGCCATCTTGAAAATGCGCTTCCCATTCCGCAGCTTGTAACTCCCCACCTGCAGCATGACGCTCAGCATCTCCAAAATAAACACACCCCCGATAAACGGCAGCAGCAGCTCCTGCTTGATGCAAACCGCCACCGTCCCAATCGCCCCACCCAGCGCCAGCGACCCCACATCCCCCATAAAAATCTCTGCCGGATGCGCGTTGTACCAAAGAAATCCAATACTCCCCCCCACCATGGCCCCGCAAAACACCGTGATCTCGCTGATCATCGGCATCCGTTGCAGTTCCAGATAGTCGCTGAAGACCACATGCCCACTCACATACGTCAGCATCGTCAGCGCCCCGGCCGCAATGATCGTGCACCCGATCGCCAGCCCATCCAGACCATCCGTCAGGTTCACCGCATTGCTTGAACCCGCAATTACGATCATCACAAAAATCACGAACGGCACAAACGCCAGCCAGTGCAGATGCGGTATCACCCCCATCCAGTCCCAAACCAGGTCCGGCCTGAGGTTCTTCGCAAACGGCACCACCAGCCGCGTCGAGTACCCTCCCCGCCCCTCCAGCACCACCAGCGCCACCGCAATCAACCCACTCACCGTGAACTGCGCCGCCAGCTTCTGCCGCCCGGTCAAACCCTGATTATGCTTATGCACCACCTTGATATAGTCGTCCGCAAACCCAATCGCCCCAAACGCCAGCGTCGACAACATCACAATCCATACAAAAGGGTTCGACAAATCCGACCACAGCAGCGTAGGCACCAGGATCGAAATACAAATCAGCACCCCGCCCATCGTCGGCGTCCCACCTTTCTTCTGGTGGCTCTGCGGCCCTTCTTCCCGGATGTATTGCCCAATCTGAAATTCCCGTAGCCGCTCGATCACAAACGGCCCGATCAGCAGCCCAATCAGCAGCGCGGTAAGGCTCGCAAACACGCAACGAAACGTAAGATACCGAAAAATCCTAAACAGCCGAAAGTAAGGAAACAGCTTCTGATAAAGCAGCCAATAGAGCACGGGTTCCGCCTGGTCGCACCGGCCTCAAACAGCCGCGAACTATCCCAATCTTATACAGCCCAGGCCCCCGCATCGCCCAGCAGGAATCAAGCAAGCTATAGCCATTCTTCCAGCGCCACGCAGATGCCCTCCGCCGCCATCACCAACTCGTACTCCAGATGCGGATCATGCCCTGCCCTCTCCGCCCGATGCAGCAGCTCCCGCGCCATGCTGCAAAGCCGCCGCGCGTTCTCCCGCTCCGGCGACCCCAGCCCATCCAGCCGAGGCCCAAGCTCCCGCAACTGCCGCGACACCCCACCCCGCGACGGCGGCGCCACCTCCACCCGATACCCACTCCGCGCCTCATAAAGTCCCGCCATGCTCAGATGCTCCGCCGCCCGCAGCAACCCATGCGCACACCGCACCATGCTTCTATTCTGCCGTGCCCCCAGCGCATTCCTGTAAAGCTCCATCCCGTTTTCCATCAGCATCCGCAGGTCGCCGCCACTATCCTTCTCCAGCAGCGAGATCACCGCCGCAGCCCGGTGCAGATGATGAAACGCATGATCCAACTCCGAGTCATGCCCATCCATCAACTCATCCCGCGTAGGCACATGCTTGGCTCCCTTCTTCGCCGCATGCTTCGCGTCCTTCTTAGCCGCTTTCTTCCCCGCATGCTTCTCCCCGACATGCTTCGCACCCTTCTTAGCCGTATTCTTCGCGGCCTTCAGCCCCACCCGCCGCGCCAGTCCCGCCTGCCCCGCACCATAACGCTCAATCGCCATGAACCCATAGATGCGACGCAGCCCGCAGCTACCACCCAACAAACAAAAATAAATCGCTGTCGCCTACCCCAAACTCTCCAGCGCCTCCTCCAGTCGCACCCCCCGCGAAGCCTTCAGCAAAACCGCATCCCCCGCCCGCACATGCGCCGCCATCCATTCCCCCGCCTCCCGCGGCGACCCCACAAACAGCCCCGCCACTCCAACCCCCTCCGCCCCCCGCACCAACTCCTCCGCCAACCCCCTCACCCCCACCACAAAATCCACTCCCTCCATCCTCGACCCACACCCCTCATGCAGCTTCGCCCCATCCGGCCCCAGTTCCAGCATCTCTCCCGCCACCACAATCCGCCGCCCCCCTACAGCCACCGGCATACTTTTCAGCGCCCCCACCATCGCATCCAGCGCCACCGGGTTCGAGTTATAACAATCGTTCACAATCCGCGCTCCCCCCCACTCCACCACCAACCCCCGCTTCTCCGTCGCCCGCAGCGTCCCCACCGCCGCCACGCACTCCTCCAGCGACATCCCACTCATCAACCCCGCCGCCACCGCCGCCACCGCATTATGCACATTGTGCCGGCCCAGCATCCTCAGCTCACACTCCGCCCTCGCCCCATCCGCCACCACGGTAAACCGCAAACCATCCGCGCCCAATTCCTCGATCCCCTCCGCCCGCACCCGCGCATTTTCCCCCACCCCATAAAGCACCGCCCGCTCCCCCATCCCATCCCCAAACCGAGCCACCCGCACATCATCCCCATTCAAAATCGCAATCCCATCCCCCGGCAGCGCATCGATCAGCTCCTTCTTAGCCCGCGCAATCCCCTCGATCCCATCACTGAAATGCTCCAAATGCACCGCAGCCACATTGCTCACCACCCCCCAATCCGGCTCCGCGATCCTCGCCAACGCCGCAATCTCCCCCGCATGGTTCATCCCCATCTCGATCACCGCCACCTCATGCTCCCTCTCCAGCCGCAACAACTGCAGCGGCACCCCAAAATGATTATTCAAATTCCCCGCCGACTTCAGCACTTTGAACCGCGCCCCCAGCACCGCCGCCACCGCCTCCTTCGTCGTAGTCTTCCCCGCCGACCCCGTCACCCCAATCACCCGCCCCCCCCACTCCCGTCGTACCTGCCGAGCCAAAGTCTGCATCGCCTTCAGCACACAATCCTCCCCTTCTGGCACATACAGCAGCTTGCAGCTATCCATCTCATCCGGCGCCAGCCACCGATTACTCACAACCGCCGCCACCGCCCCATTCTCTAACGCCCGAGCCACATAATCATGCCCATCCATCCGCTCCCCCGTCACCGCAAAAAACAAATCCCCTTCCCCAATCGTCCGTGAATCGATCGAATACCCTGAAGCCTCCACGTTCGTCGTAAAGTCTCCCTCCGCATGAATCCAATCCGCCACCTGCCCAAGCATCAACCGCATCGCAAACCTCGTTCATCCACCATGCCACAGAAACCCTCCCCCCTTCCACCCCAATTCACAGCTTGGCGGACAACAGCTTGGCGGACAACTCGACCCGCCCCATACTGTTAGTCATGGTTCTCTTCCCCGCAAAGGCGTGTTCCCTCAGCCTGCGCCTCGCCGTCGCTTTCACTCTCGCCCACGCAGTAACCTTGGCTGTCGCACAAGGCGGCCCACCCTTCCGCACCGATGACCCCGAAACTCCCGGTAATCGCCACTGGGAAATCAATTTCGGCTTCATCGCCGACCGTAACCCCGCCGCCGGCGCCTACCAGCTTCCAGACTTCGACATCAACTACGGCCTCGGCGACCGCATCCAGCTCAAGTACGAAATCCCCATCGCGCTAGAAGAAACTCGGCCCCAGGATGCAATCCCCGGTCAGGCCGCCCAACCCGGCCAGCTCATCGGCGGCCTGGGAGAAAGCCTCCTCGGCATCAAGTGGCGTTTCTACGAGCATCATCCCCATGACCCCTTGTTCAAAGATCGTTTCGGCACCGGCCTGCTCGGCGCCTTCGGTCACCATAACCCCACAACAGAGCCAGCCGCAGCAGCCGGCGATGCACCCGGCGCGGCCGAAACCCCGGAAGGAAACGTCAACCTCAGCATCTCCACCTACCCCCAGCTTTTCCTCGACAATCCAACCCGCGCCGTACCCCGCGGCCTCGTCGCTCCCGGACCCAGCTTCTTCCTCCCTCTTGAAGTGAACGCCCGCATCGGCCCCATCCGTCTCAACGGAGAGGTCGGCTATAACTTCGGCAACCACGCCGTCCCACAGACCTGGAGCCGCGGCCTCCTCGTCGGCCATGAATTCAACGACCACACCGAGGCCTACCTCGAGCTGTACGACGAACAGGACGCCAACCGTCTACGCGAAGGGCAAGGCACAGGCCAGTTCGCCACCGGCGAGCCCAAGCAGCGCCAGACCACACTCGGCCTCGGCGGCCGGCAAGCCCTCAATCACGCCCGCACGCTCAACCTCCTGCTCATGGGCGGCCGCAGCTTCCAGGCCGTCACCTCAACCAACAGCCAGCCCAGCTGGATCGCCTACGTAGGCCTGCAAGTCCTGCTCGGCCCTAAAGAGCCGGCAATTCAGAACGACATCAAACCCTAGCCAACCGCATGCAGCGGAGTCTTACGGCTTCCGCCCCACCACAAGAATCTCAAACGTATCCGGCATCGCGGACGGACGTGGATGCGGCACCTGCGCCGTAGCCGCCGGTACCGGCCCGAACATCGCCGTCACCAGGTAAACCCGGTCCGTGCTTTCGTCATAAGCCATCGTGCGCGCGCCTCTCGCCGTGGGAAGATTCTCCACTACCTTGTAGCTCGCAGCCGCATCCAAAACCGTCAACGTTCCCGCCCCATTGGAGCTGAAAACAACCTGACGCCTCTTACTGAACGCAGCAGCATCCGGCCCATCCCCAATCTCCGGCGATGCCAACTGCTTGCCACTGTCCGCATCCACCACCGCCATCTTCCCGCCATCACACACAGCAAACAGCCGCCGATGCTCCCGGTCCATCGCCAACCCGCTCGGCGAATCGCAATCCGTCAACTTCCACGTCGCAGTCAGCTTCTTAGATCCTGCATCCAGCCGCACAATCTCGTTGGCATCTTCAATGTTGTCGAACACAGAACCCTTCCCGTCAGCCACCGCAAACTCCGGCTTGCCCGGCAAAGCCACCGTCGCAATCGCTTTCCCGGTCACCGTGTCGATGACGGTTACATCCTTGCTCCGTCCATTGAACGCCCAAACCGTCTTCGTCGTCGGCTCAAAAAGAATCCCATCCGGATTCGTACCGGCGGCCACAGTCCCAACCGTCTGAAACGTATGCCGGTCGAACACCACGACATTATTGCTCCCACCGTCGCTGATGTAGCCAAGCTTCCCCGCATCATCCAGCGCGATCCCGTGCGTCCCCTTCATCCCCGTAATCGCAGCCACCACCTTGCCCGTCCGCGTGTCGATCACCTCCACCCGAGGTCCATGCGTGACGTAAAGCAGAGGCGTCGTCGGATCAGCCAGAAGATAATCCCACCCACCCGTCCCACCCACTTTCCAATGGTCCAGAATCTGGTAAGGCTGCTGCCCCTGCAAACGAACAACCGGCAAGGCACACAGCATCAGGATCGCAGCCAAAAAAAGGTATTTCCGAAACAAGGACATTTGCATCATCATCCCTAGGATGCAAAACCATGGATGGATAGAAGCCACCCATCCGCAAACACCCCGCTATCCTTGCCCGAACAAACACAGACACAGTCCATCTCTTTCTGAAAACTCCTCGTCTCTGTCACAACGGTCCCATCCCATGCCGCTTGACCACGAGACTTGGGCCCGCAGCCAGGGCTTTCAAGTGCGTGAGGTAGAGTCAGGGTTTCGATATACGCCAGACTCCTGCTTCGACACCTACCCTTTTCTTTGGCGTCCCGGCAGCGAGCCAAGCGATGCGAACTCTCCCGTCGTCCGCGCCATCGCCGACGCAGCTCGCGAAACTCGTCCGCCTCCGCGACGCTTGGCTCAACCCGCCCAAAGCCTCCGACGAAGACCTCAAGACCCGCACCCTCACCAAGCTCTACAACGCCCGCCCCGCGTGGCTCGCCAACGCCCACCGCACCCTCGACGAAGCCGTCTTCGCCGCCTACGGCTGGTCGCCCAATCTAACCGACCAGGAAATCCTCGCCCGGCTCCTCGCCCTCAACCACGAGCGCGCCGCACTTCAAACCCGATTAGAGCTTGTAGATCGCAGGCGTAGGGCAAAATCAAGCACCGTCATTCTGAGCGAAGCGAAGAATCTCAGTATTTCGCTTTTGCGGTTGCCTGTTCTTGCTTTTGCTTGTTACTCACAACGGCTTTCAGACGTCGTATTCCTGGCGCAAGCTCTACCCCACCAACCCTCGCATAACCTCTCCCGCCACCGCCACATCATCAAACGGCACCGTCCCCCCCCTCAAAATCTGCACTTTCTCATGCCCTTTCCCCGCAACCAGCACTATATCCCCCACCCTCGCCAACCCAATCGCAAACCCAATCGCCTCCCTCCGATCCTCCATCACATAACACTCCGCCCCAGTCTCCCTCACCCCCACCAACGCCTCCGCCAGAATCGCCCCCGGCTCCTCACTCCGCGGATTATCACTCGTCAGCACCACCACATCGCTTCCCTCCCCCGCCGCCCGCCCCATCTTCGGCCGCTTCGTCTTATCCCGATCCCCCCCACACCCAAACACTGTAATTACCCTGCCAGCCACCCTGCCAGCCACCCTGCCCGGCCCCACCAGCTCCCGAGCCACCCCAATCAAATTCCGCAGCGCATCATCCGTATGCGCATAATCCACCACCACCGTAAGCCCACGATCGTTCGCCACCGTCTCAAACCGCCCCGGCACCTGCCGCAACCCCTTCGCCGCCCTCACCACTTCATCGACAGTCAACCCTCGCGCCAACGCCGCACACCCCGCCGCCAGCAGGTTATAAACATTCACCTTCCCCGTCAGCGGCGACTCCACCCAAACCCTCTCATCCCCCAGCACCCAATTGAACCCCGTCCGCCCCGCCTCATAAACGATCCCCTCCGCCCGCATCCCCGCCCCCTCGCCCAGCCCATACCCCACCCACCCTTCCTCAAACAACCCTCGCCCAAACCCATCATCCACATTCACCACCTTCACCCGCGGAGCCCCCGCCCCAACCCCCGCAAACAATCTCGCCTTCGCCGACCCATAAGCCTCCATCGACCCATGAAAATCCAGGTGATCCTGCGTCAAATTCGTAAAAATCCCAACATCCACCCCAATCCCCCAAACCCTCTCCTGCTGTAAAGCATGCGACGACATCTCCATCACCACCTCCGTACAACCCGCCGCCACCCCATCCGCCATCAGCTTATAAAGGTCCGAAGCCTCCGGCGTAGTATGTTCACTCACCCTCACCTCGTCCCCCACATGCGTCTCGATCGTCCCCACCAGCACACACTTCCGGCCCACACTCCGCAGCAGTTGTTCCAATATCCAAGCCGTAGTCGTCTTCCCATTCGTCCCCGTCACCGCGCTCACCGCCAGCTTCCGCTCCGGATGCCCCAGCAGATTCCCCGCCAACCCCGCCAGCGCCCGCCGCCCATTCGCCACCAGAATCCCCGCCCCCCCAAGCCTCTTCATTGACTCCACAGAGTCCGTAACGACCACCGCAGCACCCCGCCCCAGCGCCGCATCAATATAGTCATTCCCGTCGACAGTCCCCCCCCGCATCGCCACAAAAACATCCCCCGGCCTCACCCGCCGCGAGTCATACTCCACCCCCCCAACCTCCTGCCCCGCCGCCGACCACTCCACCACCTCGACGCCAGCCATCGCCTCATCAATCCGCATAATCAAACCTTACCGTGTAAACCGAACCACCACCTCAGTCCCCTCAGGAACCATCACCCCCGCCGCCGGCACCTGCTCCCTTGCCAGCCCCGTGCCCACCGGCTGCACCCGCAAACCCGCCGCTCCCGCCCGCTCGACAACACTCCGCAGCGCCGCCCCCACAAACACCGGCACCGCCACCTTCTCCCCGCTCCCCACGACCACCGCTCCCTTTACCCCCGCCGCCGCCTTATCCGCATCCGTAGGCTCCACCAGCCTTACCGGCTCAGCCGTCACCGCCGCCGGCCGAAACAGCGCCTCCACCTTCGCCATCCTTGTAGGCGCCACCACCGGCGTTTCTACCGCCGCCACGGCCCCCAAATTCCGCAACGGATCCTCCACCGGCAGACTATTCACATCCGCAAACATCGCCTGCAGGTCCGCCCCATTCTCCTCCGGCAACCCCTCAAACACGTCCTTCCCCGTCGACGCCGCCAGCATCTCCTGCTTCGTCTTCAGCGGCTGATCATGCGGCACTCCCAGGTACTCCAGCACCTGCTGCGCCACCAGCGCGAACACCGGCGCACTCACCGCCGCCCCATACAAGCTCCCCACCGTAGGATTATCGATCACCACGGCCACCGTAATAGCCGGATTACTCACCGGCGCCATCCCCGCAAAGCTCGCCACCAGCTTCGTATGGCTATACGTATGCGTCGCCACGTCGATCTTCTGCGCCGTCCCCGTCTTCCCCCCCGAGCTATACCCGTTCAGCGCCGCCGCCTTCCCCGTCCCCTCCACCACGATGCCCCGCATCATCTCCCGCATCTTCGCCGCCGTCAGCTCCTTGATCACCCGATGCGCCCCATCCGGCAACGTCGCCGGCAGTTGGCTCGCCGGATGAAACGCCGCCGGCCGCAGCCGCGCATCCCCCTTCATCTCATCGGTCGATTCCAGCAGCACATGCGGCGGCATATAAACCCCACCATTCGCAATCGTGCTCACCATCGTCGACAACTGCACCGGCGTCACCCCCACCTCCTGCCCAATCGAGATCGACAAAATCGAAGTCGACCCCCACTTCCGCGGCGCCCGCAACAAACCCCGCGTCTCACTAGGCAGCTCCACACCCGACCGCTCCCCAAACCCAAACCCTTTCAAGTACGAATAAAACTTATCCGGCCCCAGCTTCAGCGCCATCTTCGCCGCCCCCACGTCGCTCGAGTGCTCCAACGCATATTGCACCGTCACCCGCCCAAAGTGGTCGTCCTTGTCATCATGCAGCGTCCGCCCATACATCGTCATGCTGCCACCCTGGCAATCCACAATATCCGTAGGCTCCACCCCCGCCGCGTCGATAGCCGCCGCATAAGTAGCCAGCTTAAACGTCGACCCCGGCTCATACACATCGCTCACCGCCAGGTTCGTCAACACCCCAGGATCCATATGCTTCTGATCGTTCGGATTGAACCGCGGTGAAATCGCCAGCGCCAGAATCTGCCCCGTATGCGGGTCCTGCACCACCACGGTTCCGTGCAGCGCCTTGACCTTGGCCATCTGCGCATCCAGCGCCTGCTCCGCCATGTACTGGATATTCGCGTCGATCGACAGCACCAGGTTTTCACCCGGCTGCGGCTCATCCACCTTGCTTCCCAGCACATGCCGCTTTGCATCGAGCGCCGTCAACATATGCCCCGGCACCCCATGCATATCCTCGTCAAACTGCAGCTCCAGCCCGCCCAGTCCCGAGTCATCCGTCCCCACATACCCCAGTACCTGCGCCGCTAATTCATCATTCGGATAAAACCGTTTGAACTCCTTCTGAAAATAAACTCCCTTGATATTCAGCTCTTTAATCCGTGAAGCAATCTCCGGACTCACCCGTCTAGCCACCCACGCAAACCCATGCGACGCATTGAACCGCGCCAGCATCTGGTGCTCACTCGTAAAGTTGTCCGTCGGGTCCGTATGGACAATCGTCGCCAGCATCTCGGCCGCGTCTTCCCGATTCTTGTCCAGCTCACTAGGCACCGCATACACGGAATCCACCTGCACCGTAACCGCAAGCTCTTTCAAATTCCGGTCATACAAAACCCCACGTCGCGGTGCCACCTCAAACGCCCCCGTCTGCTGCCGCGCCGCACGATAGACCCAAAGCTTGTTCTGAAACACCTGCAGCCAAACCAGCCGCCCCCCAATCGCCAGCACCCAGAAGCAAAAAAACAACGCCACAAACGCAAACCGCTGCCGCCGTATCGGCGCCACCAAAGCCTGCCGCAACGCTGTCCCCTGCCTCATCCCAAACTCCCCTATCTTTTGTCATTCCCGAAGGGAATCTGCTTCTGTAGTTGTCTTTGCTCTTTTGTTTGTCATCCCGTAGGGATCTGCGTTTGCACTTGCCTTTGCTCTTTTGTTGTCGTCCCGTAGGGATCTGCGTTTGCACTTGCCTTTGCTCTTTTGTTGTCGTCCCGTAGGGATCTGCGTTTGCATTTGCCGTTATTTGCGTCCGTTCTAGTACCCAACCCGCAACTCAGCCTCCGCCTCCTGCCCCGTAAACCCTTCCGACCGAACCACCTGCCCCGGCTGCGGCTGATCCAGCCCAAGCTGCTTCGCAATATGGTCGATCCGCCCGGGCTCCGTCAGCTGCGCTTCATTCAGCCGCAACTGCCGGTTATCCTCCCGCAGCCGTTCCACCTGCGTCTTCTGCGCCTCAATCGAATACCCCATCTCGATCGCCGAGAAATGCTGCCACACATAAATCATCACCAGTGAAAACAGCACGCTCATCACAATCGTGAACACGCGCATCTCGCGCTTCCGCTCCGGGTCGTCCGCCTTCACAATCCGGCTGTTATCCAGGTGCTTGGTAAAGAACACCTCCGGCGTCGGCCCCCGCCGCGCACGCCGCTGATTGTCGAACAGCTCCCGGTTCCGGTCCGCCGTCTCATCGTTCCGGCTCCGCGTCTTCATCACCATCCCATTCAGGTTCACCGTCATCGCCGCCATCGTTCAACCCTCGTTTCCTTGAAGCGTTCGTACCAAACTCAGGGAGACAACCCACCCCCACCCAAACCACATCTATCGTGTTAATCATTGCACTACTAACAGTGCAAACAACAACCACCAACTCCAAGCAGAACCAAACCCCTAAACCATTAATCCCAAATCAGTAAGCCAAACCTTAATCAAGCAGCCAACCCAAACGTTCTATCCGCTCTTATCGCGCCTTGATCCCGCTCTGATCCGCGTTCCTGTTGTTGCCTGCGCTACACCTTCTCCGCAGCCCGCAACTTCGCACTCCGCGACCGTGCATTCCGCTCGATCTCACTTTCACCCGCAACCACAGGCTTCTTCGTCAGCACCAGCCATTCCGATGAAGCCTTCAAAGCATCCTTCACTAGCCGGTCTTCCAGGCTATGAAAGCTGATCAACACCAGCCTCCCGCCCGGCTTGCATAGAGATCCCGCGCTTTTCAGCAGCGATTGAATCTCTCCCAGCTCATCATTCACGCGAATTCGGATCGCCTGGAAAGTACGGGTCGCCGGATGAATCTTCTCGCCTTTCATCTGCGGGGCTACGGCCGCTATCACTCGAGCTAATTCCGCTGTCGTCATAATCGGCCGCGCCCGCACAATGGCTCTGGCGATTCTCCGCGATCTCCTCTCCTCACCGAATTCGTAAATCAGGTCCGCAAGACGTTCCTCGTTTTCCTGATTTACCACCTGCTCGGCCGTCTCGCCCCCACGCGTATCCATCCGCATGTCCAGGGGTCCGTCCTGCCGAAAACTAAATCCTCTGTGCGCCTCATCCAGCTGCAGCGAGCTCACGCCAAAATCCGCCAGCAAGCCATCCAGCGTGCCCGGCAAAATCGCGTCCCCAGCCTCTGAGAACGCCCGCGCCTCAAACACCACGGTCGGCATCTCGCTGCCAAGCTCGGCTTTCAAACCATCCAGCCGCTCTCTCGCCTTGCCCATCGCCTCCGGGTCCCGGTCGAAGCAGATCAACTTGCCCGCCCCACCCAGCCGTCGTGCAATTGCGGCGGAGTGACCGCCCAGCCCCAGCGTCGCGTCTACAAACGTCCCGCCCGGGCGCACATGCAAATACTCCAAAGCTTCCTCTAAAAGAACCGGCACATGAGCGCTTGCAGCTTCCTCAACGTGCTCCCCCTGGGGGGCTTCTTGGTCCAAACCCAAAGCCTCTTCCGCCTTGGCACTGCTGGGAATCAGAAGTCTCGGCCGTACTCGCCCGTCTCCCTCATCCCGCTTCCCGCTTCCCTGCATCTACAGGCCAAACTCGGCCAGCGCATTCAGCTCGTCCGCGGTCAGTGGCTTCGTCTCAGGCTTGAACAGGTCATGATTCACTACTTCCAGAATCCCCTGCTTGCCCAGCACGACCACATCTCCCGTGACCTTCGCCGTCTCTCGCAGCAACTGGGGCAGAAGCAACCTGCCCTGGTTGTCCATCGTCGCCATCTGGCCGTAGTAACTCGTCACGTCCAGAAACCGCATCCGTGCCGGGTGCGACGGAGGCATCTTCTCCAGCGCCTCTTCCTTCTTCTTCCACTCCTTGATCGGGTAAAGCTGAGCCCGCTTGCCATCCAGGCTCGTGATGTAAAACTCCTGCTCGTCCGCCAGCTCGCGCTTGAAGTCCGCCGGCATCTTCAGCCGGCCCTTCTCGTCCACGCGCGTTGGGTGATTGCCCCGGAACATACCTGCACACCTGCCAGTCAAACTTCGCTTGCGTTTCGTCTCCGGTGGGGTAGACTTCACTCAGATTGCTCATGAGTTGGTCCCTTTTGCTCCACTTTTGACCACTTCTGTCCACATCATCAGTGCGCCCACCCCCGGATGCAAGCACTAAATTGCAAATTTCCCTCAGATCTCGATTTCATATTGTGGAAAACTCAACAAATGGTGTAGCCATCGGTAGGGGCCACAACCTGTAGAGTTAGCTACTTTGAGTCCCCCGCGTGCCACCCCTTGCACCGGGCTAACGAATCTGATAAAGCGAAGTAAAAGCGAAAGTCTCTTTCGCCTTCCAGCGTGGGCATCGCGCTTTCGCAATAAATAAACAGCTTTGCTTAAGGGCACGGCTTCAGCCGTGCCAAGACGGCTGCATATGAGAGGCGGCTTCAGCCGCTGAGGTACGCACCGCCACAACTCCGCTCATGCCTTCAGCACCCTCCCTCAGCCACAAAAACCCTTCAGACTAAGATCCTCCAGAACCATCCCCTCAACACACCGCCATTCTCGCCGCGACCAAACGCAATTCACCTCGCATTAGGCATGAGAAAGTCACCTAACCCCAATAGAATGAATATTTTGCCTCAAAAAAAGGGGGGGTAGGGGGTACCTATCCAATGCCCGCCACAACCTTTTTCCGCCGCAGCAGCCAAAGCAGATACACCAGCACCAGCAGATTGATCCCCAGCAAAGCCCACCGAAACAACGACGGCCCATGAAACAGCTCAAACAACTCCCACGGAAGGAACAGCACCGTCAGTGTCAGGGTCAGGTACTCCGCCCACACCTTCGCCAGGATCAACCCAATCCCTTCCACCAGCGCCAGCGCGGAATAGGCAAACGTCCCAAAACCGATCTCCCGCAGCTTGTGCGCATCCAGCAGGTTAGCCTTCTGCATCAAGAGCTGCACAAAGTGCCCTTCAGGATCGCGTCCAAACTGCTGCGTCGCCACCCGCATCACTTCATCCCCCAGGTCCTTGTGCATCAGGTGCAGCGCACCCACCCCCACCCCCAGGAAAAAAATCGACTTCGTCAGCTTGAACAAGCCAATCGCCAGCAGACCATCACGATTGTTGTTCCGGTTCCCCGAAACAATCTCCGCTCCCGCATTCTCTGGAACTTGTTCTGCCATACCTATCAACGCTATCACCACCCGATGACAAACTCGTTCACCCCATCATCCCGACAAAATACACATGCAACCAACATCTAACTCGAATAAGATTCCGCATCCAAACCAGAGTCAGTGCAATCCAGCTTGTTTCGGGCCACGTAGAAGATTTTGAAAGCCTGCAACAAGGGCGAAGCTTAGAAGACGCACCACATCCAAAAGGACAAACACGATGAACATCAAGAAAGCTCTCCTCACCACCTTCGCTGCAGCCATCCTCGCTGCGACCACCCTCACCGCGACCGCGCAGAAGACTGATCCCATGGTCGGCGGCGCTGCCATGTACCCCACCAAGAACATCGTTGAGAATGCCGTCAATTCGCCCATCCACACCACTCTCGTCGCCGCCGTCAAGGCTGCCGGCCTGGTTGACACCCTCAGCTCCCCCGGCCCCTTCACCGTCTTCGCACCCACCAACGATGCCTTCGCCAAACTTCCCGCCGGCACCGTTGACACCCTCCTCAAGCCAGAGAACAAGGCCACCCTGGTCAAGATCCTCACCTACCACGTCGTTGCCGGCCGCATCGACTCCAAGAAGCTCATGAAGGACATCAAGAAGGGCGGCGGCAAAGCTACCCTCAAGACTGTCCAGGGCGAAGACCTCACCTTCACCGAAGCCGGTGGCGTCATCACCATCACCGACGCCAAGGGTGGCACCGCCACCATCACCACCGCCGACGTTTACCAGTCGAACGGCGTGATTCACGTCATCGACACTGTCCTCATGCCCTAATTGCTGCTTTGCTTCTCCACAAGGGTGCCTTCGGGCACCCTTTGTGCTGCCCTACGCAGATCGCAAGCATCACACAGAATATGCGTCACACTTTCAAAGCTGAGCAGTGGCTTCCGTTCCCAGTGGAACAGGTCTTCTCCTTTTTCGCCAACCCGGAAAACTTGCCCAAACTCATGCCACGGTGGCAACAAGCAAGAATCGAAGAAGCTTCCTTCGCTCCTCCCCCGCCAAGACCGAAACCAGCAGCTTCAGGTGCCGCGAGCAAGACCCTCGCCGCAGGCGCAGGCACTCGAATGACCATCAGCTTCCGGCCATTTCCACTTTCCCCGATTCGTGTACCCTGGCTCGCTGAGATCACGGAATTTGAATGGAATGATCACTTCTGCGACATTCAGACAAAGGGTCCCTTCGCCTACTGGCATCACTGTCACTACATCTCCCCGGAAGCACGGGACGGACACGAAGGTTCCCTCCTTCGTGACATCGTCGAGTATGAATTACCCTTTGGCTTCTTAGGTGAAATCATAAGCAAACTTGCTGCAGAGCGGCAGTTCAACAGCATCTTTCGCACCAGGCAGGAACGCACCGCCGAACTCCTTGCACTAACTCTGCCCTCTCACTGAATAGCGAGTTTAGGTGCACGGAACCGTTGTAGCTCATCTAATGAAGTTGCAGCCTTCTCCATTGCAGACTCTGCCGTCAAGCCGTATTTGCGGCGAAGGTCGTCAACCTTGCCGTGCTCGATAAATGAGTCCGGCCACCCAATACGAACGACCGTGATGTCCTTACCAAGGTCATTGAGACATTCGAGAACCGCAGAACCATACCCACCCGCAAGCACATGATCCTCCATCGTGATAAACAGACCGCAACGCTCGGCGTAGAAGGAGATCAGGTCACGATCAAGTGGTTTCACGAATTGAGGATCGATCAGGGCAACACTCAGATTCTGTGCAGCCAACATTTCAGCCAGTCTTTTTCCTTCGCCAAGCATGGCACCCAAGGCAAAAACAGCTACATCCGAGCCTTCAACGAGAACCTTTGATCTACCAATCGCAAGCGCGACGGGGCTTGCCTTAAGCTGCGATGCTGGACCGGTTCCGCGTGGATAACGAATGGCCGATGGTCCATCATGAAGCATGGCGGTGTACATCATGTCGGCAAGAGTATCCTCATCGCTTGGGACCATGTGAATGAGATTTGGGATCGATCGTAAATAGCTGATGTCAAAGAGGCCATGATGTGTGGGACCGTCATCTCCGCTCAGGCCGCCGCGATCCATGCAGAAGACGACGGGCAGATTTTGTAGACAGATGTCATGCACAACCTGATCAAAAGCTCTCTGAAGAAACGTAGAGTAGATGGCGACGAACGGCTTGTATCCTTTGATCGCCATGCCTCCCGCAAAGATGACCGCATGCTCCTCAGCGATGCCGACATCAAAGTAACGATCAGGATGATGAGGGCGGAATAAATCAAGTGCAGTTCCGTTAGGCATCGCAGCAGTGATGGCCACAATTTTTTTGTTCTTATTGGCTAAATTGGTCAAGGTCTCGGCAAAGATTTCTGAATATGTTTTCTGGCCGGGGACCTTGGTTTCGCCCGTCTCAGGGTTGTAGGGGCCAAGGCCATGAAATTTCTTCTGACCTTCTAAAGCAGGTTGAAAGCCTCGGCCTTTTTGCGTGATCGCATGGAGGACGACTGGCTTGTTTTGCTGCTTTAGAAACTTGAAGGTTTCAATAAGCAACTGCAAGTTATGGCCGTCAATGGGACCGAAGTAGCTAAGGCCAAACTCTTCGAAAATAATGCCTCGACCCACCAAACCCTTGGCGGCTTCTTCAGCCTTGCGCGCCACGTGGCGAACGGCCTTCCCCCCAAACTTCTCAACCAGGTCGGCAGCTTTATCGTGCAAGCTGTTGTATGTAGAATTCGTAACGATTTTGTGAAAGTACTCAGCTATCGCTCCGACATTCTTATCGATCGACCACTCATTGTCGTTGAGCACGATGATCAGGCGCTTCGTCTGAGAGGCAATGTTATTGAGCGCCTCGAAACTAATTCCGTTTGTGAACGCAGCATCCCCCGCCAAAGCCACAATATGCTCGCTACCTCCTGACATATCACGACCCACAGCCATACCGAGTGCCGCTGAAAGTGCGGTACCTGCATGCCCTGCTCCATAGCTGTCGTGCTCACTTTCCGTTCGAAGCATGAAGCCGTTCAGGCCGCCCGGCTGCCTTATCGTATGGAATTCTTTCTCGCGTCCAGTGAGCAGCTTATGAACATAAGCCTGATGGCTTACATCAAAGATCAAGCTGTCGACAGGGGTGTCAAACACCACGTGCATCGCGATCGTCAATTCGACGACACCCAAGTTCGGCCCGATATGGCCACCAGTTTTCGCGACACTTTGGATCAGCCGTTCGCGAATTTCTTGCGCGAGTTGCGTCAGTTCAGCGATTGATAGCTTCTTTACGTCCGCCGGCGAATTAATAGATTCCAGAATAGCGCTCATGCCTGCCCAAGGGTGCAATCAAGAGTATACGACGAAGCGACCTTTATGTTGTCGCTGCATCCAAGACGACGGCGCTGGGACTGCCGTCGCCGAATTCTCCCTCCCAGCGCGCAATGACAGCTGAAGCAAGACAATTTCCCACTACATTAACCATGGTGCGTGCCATGTCCATCAGCGCATCGATACCGAGGATCACGAAAATTGGTTCGGTTGGCAGGTTGAAGGTGCTGGCGGTGGCAAGGAGGACTACAAGGGTGGCACGGGGTACGCCGGCGACGCCTTTGGAGGTGAGGATGAGGGTCCCCATCATGAGGAGCTGTTGGGGCCAGGGCATGTGAATGCCGGCTGCCTGGGCGACGAAGATGCTGGCAAGGGCAAGGTAGAGCGTCGAGCCGTCGAGGTTGAAGCTGTAGCCTGCGGGGATGACGAAGGAGACGATGCGGCGTGGGACGCCGAGGGCTTCCATGGCCTCCATGGCGCGAGGCAGCGCGGCCTCGCTGGTGGCGGTGGCGAAGGCGATAGTGGCTGGCTCGGCGACGGCTGACAGGAAGCGGCGGACGGGAATGCGGGCGAGCAGCGCGACGGGCAGCAGGACAAGGAGAGCGAAGGCGGCGAGCGCACCATACAGCGTGAGGAGGAGCTTGCCCAGGTTGACCAGGACGCCGAGACCCATGTGTCCGACGGTGAAAGCCATGGCTGCGCCGACACCGATGGGGGCAAAGTACATGACGAGGTTGGTGAATTTGAACATGACTTCTGCTAGCGATTCGGTGAGACGAAGGACGGGAGCTCGTTTGCTTTCAGACAGCGTGGCGAGGGCGATGCCGAAGAAGACGGCAAAGACGGCTACCTGCAGGATCTGACCTTCGGCAATGGATTTTGCGATGTTTTCAGGGAAAACGTGGAGGAGAAAATCGTCCCAGTGAGTGGGGGCTACCCTGGCGAGGGTTTCGGCGGCGCCCGTCGCTGCGGGGAGGGTGAGGCCGACGCCGGCTTTGGAGAGGTTGATGGCTACCAGGCCTATAACGAGGGCGAGGGTGGTGAGGACCTCGAAATAGATAAGGCTCTTGATGCCCATGCGGCCGACCTGCTTGAGGTCTCCGTGGCCTGCGATGCCGGTGATGAGGGTGGCGAGGATGAGCGGAGCGACAATAGTCTTGATGAGGCGGAGGAAGATGTCAGAGAAGACGCGGAGGTGGACGGCGAAGGCGGGGGCATCGAAACCGAGCTCGGCGCCGGCGACCATGCTGACGAAGATCCAGGGAGTGAGGGTGCGGCGGCGGAAAGCGACGACGGCGAGCAGGGCGATGGCGAGCCAGCGAAGGGCGAGCGGGAGGGGGGTTCTGGCTGCGTGGGGCAGGAAGCTGGGGAGGAAAAGGAGCGCGGCTGTGGCGATGAGGATTCGCTCGATGAGGTGCTGCGCGGTTTGCTTTGGCATTGGAGCAGAGGATAGCAGGGTGGGAAATATATTTTCAGGCTGGTGTCAGGTTTCGCGGGATGGTGCTGCTATTCAGGTGGGCTGAGCGAGAGAAGGGGGGGTACCCCCCCTACCCATTTTGCAAAATCTTCATAGCGTGGGACTTAGCAGTGGGCTGGGGAAGGCTTGTTTTTTGGGGTGTGCGGTAAACGGCTGTTGGGGACGGTCTGGGGGTGTTTCTGGTTTGGATTTGTCAAGTGGTGCGGGTTGTCGATGGGGCTCGGATGGGGGTCGTGGTGATGGGGAGATCGGGCGGTTGGTTTGCTTAGTTGGTGGAATGAGGGCATCTCTCAGGGCCGAAGCCCGTTTGCTGCTGTTTGAATGCCGAGGCTAAAGCCTTGGGCCTATCTCAGAAGCAAAAGCTAGGTAGTGTCTGACGAATCCTTTTGCAACCTTTGAGATCTCCAACGAACGACCCGGGGCTAAAGCCCCACCTCTCTTCTGCCTGTTTTCGGGGGGCTGAAGCCCCCCGCTTCCACCGAAAAACACGACTTGTTCGATAATCGCGATTCGTCAGACACAACCTAAAGCCCGTATACGTTTTGTGCCTTGATTCGTGGGGCTGAAGCCCCACGCTAATCCGGTAAGGCGCGGACTTGCGGCGGAGCGTACCTCAGCGGCTGAAGCCGCTTTCCGTCATGAAGAGTTATGGCACGGCTGAAGCCGTGCCCTTAAGCAAGACTGCCCTCCGGGAATGGCGAACTAGTTGGCGGTGGGTTTGGTGATGTGGTCTACGACGAGGTTGGGGATGGATTCGTGGGTGGCTTCGAGTTTTAGGCCTAGTTGTTCCTGGAGGGCGGTGAAGATGGGGGGCCAGGAATCGGGATTGTTGGCGGACCACTCGCGGCCGAACTGGAGGGTGTAGTTGTAGACGCCGGTGAGGCCGGTGCGGTCGAGGACGGGGGCTTCTACCATGGAGCTGAGGCTGCCGGTCATGAAGCGCATGTTGGCGTTGGTGCCGATGAACTCCAGGCCCTGGGCACCGCCGTGGGCCTGGACGTTGCCGATGGGTTGGGGGAGCGGCGTTTCCCCGGGTGCGGGCGGCGGGGGGGCGGGGGCGGGCTGCATCTTGAGGCCGGATTTGGCGATGTTGAGCAGGTAGATGGCGCTGTTGCGGGTTTCGAGATGGGTTTTGAGGTCGAGGCGCTCGGCGAGCATGACGCGGATGGCGTTGCGTTTTTCGAGGCGGACTTCGTTATCGGTGAGCTTGGCGAGGCGGGCGTCGGCGGCTTCGTCGGACCGGCACTGGATGGTGTAGAGGGTGTTTGCGACCCAGTCGGGCGCGCCAACGACGGGGGCGTCGTAGCCGTAAGCGATCTGGAGCATGGTCTTGAGGGGCAGGTTGGTGACCTCGAAGCGGCTGGAGTGCGGGGGGCTGGAGACGGCGACATGGAAGTTGGCGTCAGGAGGGGGGGAGGGGCGGATGGTGACGACGTCGAAGGTGAGGGTAGGGACGTAGCCGGGCTCTTCCATGATGGGGGTCTGGGCGTGGAGGAAAGGGGTGCTGGCGAGGAGGAGGGTGAAGAGGGCTAGGACTCGGCGCATGGGGGTGGAAGTCTCCTTGTGGGAGATGGTACGTGGGTTGGGGGGTTTGGTTCCGGGTTTATTTTTTTTGGGGGGGTGAGCAGCAGCAAGTGCAAACGCAGATCCCTGCGGGATGACAAACGAAGGGCAAGGGCAACGCAGATCCCTGCGGGATGACAAACAAAAGAACAAGCAACGGCAACAGCAAACGCAGATTCCCTTCGGGAATGACAAATAAACGGGTTAGAAGTGGAAAAAGGTGCCTAGTTCGATTTCGCGGACGCCGGAGTTGTTGTTGAAGGCGAGGGCGGTGGGGCGGCCGAAATCGGAGGCGGTGAGGACGCTGACGGGGACGGCGTAGTTGGGATGGTTGAGGAGGTTGATGACGGAAAGCTGGAGGGAGAGATTATAGCGGCGGTCGGGTTTGGGGATTTTGGCGCCGGGTTTGGGGGCGGGAGTGCCGGCGGGGGGTTTGATTTCAGGGCCGAAGGCGAACTCGCGCTGGAGATTGGTGTAGAGGTTGTAGAAGGCGGGGGCGCGGCCGAGATTGTAGGGGATGGTGGTCTGACCGGCGATGGGGGAGGAATCGAGGTTGCCGTAGGCGGTGTGGATGACGGAGGGGCGGGTGAGGTCGGTGGCGTAGGTGGGGCGGTCGTTGAAGATGGAATCGCCGTTGAGGTCCTGGCCGAGGGTAATGTTGAAGGGGGTGGCGGAGCGGGCGTTGATGTTGGCATAGAGGCGGAAGCCGTGGGAGAGGGGGCCGCCGGCGCCGATGCTGAGGGTATCGCGGACGTAGGAGGTGGGGCCGTAGTCCTGGCCGAGGTTGTAGGGGTGGGCGGCCAAGTTGGCGTTCTGGCCGTCGGAAAAGTCAGACCGGAAGCGGTAGAAGCCGTAGAGGAAGACGGGGCCGAAGTTGAGGTTGGAGTTGAAGAGGAGGGTCTGGTTGCGGGAGACGCCGCCGGAATCATACTGGTAGATGTCCTGCTGGGTGCCGTAGGGGCGGAGGCCGGTGGTAGGGAGTGGAGCGTTGGCGTTGCGGGTGACGAGGGTGTGGGTGCCGTGGTTGGTGGTGTAGGCAACGGAGACGGTGCCGTGGGTGCCGATGCGGCGGTCCAGGCCGAGGGTGGTATTGAGGTAGGTGGCGGCGTGGAGGTTGGGGCTGAGCTGGTAGAGGGAGGGGAGTTGCTGGGTGACCGGGTTGGTTTCAGGGTAGGTGGGGGTGTTGTCGACGAACTGCTGCTGGGAGATGCCGTTCTGGCGCTGGGCCTGGAGGAGGTAGGAGTAGCCGATGCGGTCGTAGAAATAGCCGACGCCGGCGCGGAGGGTGTAATTGCCGGGCCTGGCTTTGTGGGCGAAGAGGTTGTAGGCGAGGCCGAGGCGGGGGGCGTAGTCGGCGTGGTCATGGATGCCGGACTGGGTTTCAAAGCGGAAGCCGGGGCTGAGGGTGAGGGATGGGGTGAGCTTCCAGTCGTCCTGGAGGAAGAGGCCGAGGTCAGCCTGGGTGACGATGGCGGTGGGGTTGCCGGTGGTGAGGGTGAACTGGCTGGGGGCGGCGCCGGGGACGCCCTGGAGGGTCTGCTGGTAGGCGGCGAGGGTGGTGAAGGTGTATTGGCCGTTGTAGTTGGCGCGGGAGGAGTTGGCGTCGCGGTTGACGCGGAGGCGGCCGCCGAAGTTGAGGAAGTGCTTGCCTTCTGCGGCGGCGACGTAATTTTGTAACTCGTAGCGGTCGAGGTTGTCATTGAAGGAGCCGGCGTTGGAGCCGCCGCCGTTGAAGGCTCCTTCTACGACGAGGGCGGGGGCGGTGGAGTTGGGGATCTGGTCGATGCGGCTGCGGACGTATTGGAAACGGGTGTCGTCGACGATGCGGGGGGAGAGGATTTGGGAGTTGCTGAGCTGGAGGGTCTGGACGGTGGTGGTGTTGGCGTAGCCCTGAGACTGGAGGGTGAGGCCGCCGACGCCGGCGTTGGTGACGGCGTTGCGGTCAAAGCTGTAGCGGGCGGTGAGGGTGCTGGATTTGCCGGCGGCGAGATCGTAGCGGAGGGTGAAGTTGGTGTCGGCGGTGGGGGCGGGGATGGCCTGGTTGAAGACGGTGGGCTGGTTGGCGGGGCCGAGGATCTGGGCGGAGACGATGTTGTTGCCCTGGTAGGTGCGGCGGTTGGCCTGGGCGAAGAAGGAGGAGGTCTTGTTGATGGGGCCGGAGAGGCTGGTGTCGAGGAAGAGGAAGTAGTAGGGGGGCTGGTTGGGGGCGAAGGGGTTTTTGGAGGCGAGGGCGGATTCGTCAGCGAAACCGCCGAGGTGGCCGTGGAACTTGTCGGAGCCGGGCTTGGTGAGGATTTCCAGGCGGCCGTTGACGGGATTGGTGTCGTTCTGGGCGGAGTAGGGGTTCTGGTTGATTTTGATTTCGCGGATGGATTCTTTGGGGGGGATGGTGCCGCCGGAGAAGCCGTCGACGTAGATGTCTGGGGTGTTGCCGCCGGTGAGGGCGGTGAGCTGCTGGTTGAGCTGGGTCTGGTCGGTGGGGAGCTGGTCGATGGCGGCGCCTTTGAGGGTGAGGGCGTCGCCGTTGTGGGCGGGGTCTGTGGGGGAGGCGGAGTCGGAGGAGACTTCAACCTGCTCGGACTGGGTGGCGATGATGAGGGCGATGTTGAGGGGGGCGCGGCGGGGGAGGGTGAGGGTGGGGTTGAGGTAGGGGGCGAAGCCGGCGGCGGAGACGTCCAGGGTGTAGGCGCCGGGGGGAGCGGTGAGGGTGTAGGCTCCGGCTTCTCCGGCGGTGGCGGTGATGTCGGGTGCGGTTTTGGAGTGGAGGATGAGGTGGGCGCCGGGGATGACGGCTCCGGTGGGGTCGGTGACGAGGCCGGTGAGGGTGGTTTGGGCTTGGAGCGTAGCGGCTAGGAGGGTGGCGGAAAGAAGTGAGGCAAGTTTGAAGAACATCGGCTGGGGCTTGAGCCTCGCTGGAATTTGATTTGGAAATTTGTTTTGACTTGTAAGACAGACGAAGTGGGGGGCGGAATGCTCGGATTTATTTGCGATAGTATCGGGGCATACCTTTTTGGATCAGGAGATTTCCTTGCGCATTCGTTCTGTGGCTATGGTGTCGGTGTTGGGTGTGAGCGGGTTGGCGATGGCGGCGGGGCCGCACCTTTTGCAGAAGCCGGCGTTGACGAAGACGCAGATTGTTTTCAACTATGCGGGGGACCTTTGGGTGGTGGATCGCAATGGCGGTAAGGCGAGCCGGCTGACGGTGGGGGTGGGGTTGGAGACCTCGCCGGTGGTGTCCGGGGATGGGCAGACGATTGCGTTTTCAGGCGAGTATGACGGCAATACGGACGTATTTACTATTCCGGTTCAGGGTGGGGTGCCGAAGCGGGTGACGTATCACCCGGCGGCGGATGTGCCGGTGGGCTGGACGGCGGATGGGCAGATTGTGTTTCGCAGCAATCGGCAGGCGAATAGCCGGTATACGCAGCTTTACGAGGTGGCGGCGAAGGGTGGCGCGGCGAAGGTGATGCCGTTGCCTATGGCTTACCAGGGGTCGCTGAGCGGGGACGGGAAGTATATGGCGTACTCGCCGCTGGCGCCTGCGAGTGGGTTCGACTATACGACTTATGTGAGCTGGGGGAACTATCGTGGGGGGCGGGCGGGGACGATCAATGTGACGAACCTTTCGACGCTGGAGACGGTGACGATACCGCATGACAAGAGCTCGGATTTTTCACCGGTGTGGCTGGGGGGGAAGGTTTATTTTCTGTCGAACCGGGCGGGTGGGGTGGGGATTTTCAGCTATGACCCGGGTACGAAGGCGGTCGTGGAGGTGATGAAGAATGGTGGGCCGGAGATCCACTCGCTGAGTGCGGGGCCGGATGGGCTGGTGTATGACCAACTGGGAGAGATTTATACGTGGGCGCCGGGTGCGGGCAAGGGCAAGCTGGTGTCGATTGACGTGACGGGCGATTTGCCGGAGGTGCGGGAGCGGATTCAGGATGTGTCGAAAGAGATTGTGAGTGCGGGGATTTCGCCGACGGGGCTGCGTGCGGTGTTCGAGGCGCATGGCGAGATATTGACGGTGCCGGCGAAGAAGGGTCCGACGCGGGATATCAGCAATACGCCGGGTGCGATGGAGCGGAGCCCGGCGTGGTCGCCGGATGGGCAATCGATTGCGTACTTCAGCGATGAGGGTGGGCTGTATGGCTTGTATGTGGCGAGCCAGACGAGCGGCGCGCCGGTGAAGAAGTTTGCGCTGGCGAAGGAGCCGGGGTACTACTTTGCGCCGAAGTGGTCGCCCGATAGCAAGCTGGTGGCGTTCCATGACAACCGGCTGAATATGTGGCTGCTGGATGTGACGACGGGCAAGCTGACGCATGTGGGGGAGAACAGCGTGTTCTCGCCGATCGAGCGGGAGTATGGGTTTTCACCGGATAGCAAGTGGCTGGCCTCTACGCGCAACGTGGGCAACCATGCGAACACGGTGAACCTGTACAACGTGGCGACGGGGCAAAGTACGCAGGTGACGGACCAGATGGCGGACTCGCGGTCGCCGGTGTTCGACCGGAACGGCAAGTACCTGTACTTTACGGCGAGCACGAATGAGGCGGGGACGGCGTTTGGGCTGGATATGACGAGCGACCTGCTGCGTACGACCCGGAGTGTGTATGCGATGGTGCTGGCGAATGATGGGGCGAGTCCGCTGGCACCTGAAAGTGATGACGAGAAGACGGTGGGAGCGGCGCGGGAGCGGAGCCGGGATATGGGGGATGAGCCTGCGGCTGCCGGTGGTGCGGCGGCTGCGGCGAAGGATGAGGAGAAGCCTTCGATGCCGGTGGCACCCTCTACCAAGCCGACGCGGGTAGATCTGGATGGGATTCAGGCGCGGGTGGTGGCGCTTCCCTTGCCTGCCGGGAATTATGAAGAGTTGCAGACGGGGAAGGCTGGTGGGTTCTTCTTTCTGGAACGTGGCGGTGAGGGCCGGGGCGGTGGGGGCGGTGGGACGGTGAAGCGTTTCTCGCTGGAAAGCCGCAAGGCGGAGACGGTCGCGGAACGGGTGACGTTCTACGAGGTTTCTGCCAACGGCGAGAAAGTGCTGGTCGCGCAAAGGCGGGCGGGTGAGGGGGATGAGGCCGCTGCGGGTGGGCGTGGGGCGGGGCCGACTTACTCGATTCTTAGCGCTGCGGCGATGCCTGCGGGTGGGGCTGCGCGGCCGATGGCTGAGGGTGCGGGCGGGCCGCTGAATTTGTCCGACATGATGGTTCGTGTGGTGCCGGCGGCGGAGTGGGAGCAGATTTATCACGAGGTTTGGCGGATCGAACGGGCTTACTTTTATGACCCGCACTTCCATGGGGTCGATACGGTGGCGGAGGAGAAGCGGTTCGAGCCTTATGTGCAGTCGATCGCTTCCCGGACGGACCTGAACTATGTGCTGCAGGAGATGCTGCAGGGGTTCTCGGTGGGGCATCTGCGGGGCAATGGCGGGAGCATTCCGGAGGCGAAGCGTGTGGCGGGCGGCTTGCTGGGCGCTGACTATGTGGTGAGTGGGAATCGCTATTGTGTGAGCAAGCTGTACGACGGCGGGCACTGGAACCCGGGGATGACGGGGCCGCTGACGCAGCCGGGGCTAAACGTGCATGTGGGCGATTGCATCCTTGCCATCAGCGGCAAGGATGTGACGGCCGATGAGGATATTCAGCGGCCTCTGGAAGGGACGGCGGGGCATGCGGTAACGGTGCGTGTAGGCGATACGAATGGGAGCGCCGGGCGGGATCTTACGGTGATTCCTATTCGGAGCGAGGTCGCGCTGCGCAACCAGGACTGGATTGAAAGCAACCAGAAGAAGGTTGATCAGATGAGCGGCGGCAAGCTGGCTTATGTGTATCTGCCGGATACGGGGGAGGGTGGTTTTTCCAGCTTCAACCGGTACTACTTTGCGCAGGACGACAAGCAGGGCGCGGTGATCGATGAGCGGTTCAACGCGGGCGGGCAGGTGGCGGACTACATCATCGACGCGATGCAGCGGCACCTGATGGATTACTGGTCGCCACGGTATGGGCAGATCGACCGGACGCCGAATGCGGCGATTCTGGGGGCAAAGGTGATGATTACGAACGAGATTTCGGGCTCAGGCGGGGATGCGATGCCGTACCTGTTTCGGCAGCAGAAGATTGGGCCGCTGGTAGGGAAACGGACGTGGGGCGGGCTGGTCGGGATTGGACAAATCCCGGTGCTGATGGATGGGGGGACGGTGACCTCGCCGAGCTTTGGGCAGTTCTCTGTGAATGGAGAATGGGATGTGGAGAATCGCGGGATCGAGCCGGATTACGTGGTGGAACAGGACCCGAAGGCGGTGAGCGAAGGGCACGATCCGCAGCTGGAGAAAGCGGTGGCGCTGGCGTTGGAGGAGCTGGCGAAGCATCCGGTGCCGGAGCCGCATCGTCCGGCTTACCCGGATTATCACAAGAAGTAGGCCGGGTTCGAGCTGAGAACAGGAACGGGGACAAGGCGGGAAAAAGCGGGAAGGTGCGGGAGAGAATGGCCACGTTTTGCTAGGATGGCGGGATGAGAACGCTTCTGGTGATGGTGTTTTGTGCTGCGCCGCTGATGGGGCAGGCGATGGGGCAGGCTATGGTTCAGGGGACTACGCCTGCCTCGGCCACTTCTGTGGAGACGGGGGTGGTGACCGGGATGCAGGCGTCGCAGATACAGGCACCGCAGGCGCCGACGCCTGGGATGCAGGTGCCGGGAACGGCGGCGCCGGGGGCTACGCCTTACAGGTTGATCAGCCCGGTGGTGATGCCGACGATCTCGCCGGGTCAGGTGGAGCTGCTGGAGTTGGAAGCGCGGTTTGCGGAGGATGTCGCGAAGGGTGGGGGGGCGGCGTTTGCGACGTGGTTTGGGGATGATGCGGTGGCGCTGAACAACGGCAAGCCGGCAGTGCTGGGGCGTGGGGCGATTGCGACGCAGGCGAACTGGGACCCGAAGGTGTATCAGCTGACGTGGGTGCCGCAGGGGGCGCAGATGGGGCCGTCAAACGATATGGGGTTCACGTGGGGCCATTACGAGGGGCGGACGAAGGATAAGCAGGGTAACCCTGTGGTGACGGGGGGTCGTTATATGACTGTGTGGCGCAAGGGTCCGGCGGGGTGGAAGGTCGCGATGGACGCCAGCGCGGAGGATGGTGCCGGGGCGGGTGAATGCTGCGCTCTGCCAAAATAGCTGCCGAATACTGGGCGGTTACTTTAGGTTACTTTAGTTACCCTATGGTGCGTCGAACGGGGGAGAGTCAACGGGATTACCTTTGGCCTACCATGAGGGGTGATGATGGCTTCCCTGGTACACGATTCAGTCTCTCGTCTGGCGGCACTGGACGATTATGAGCTGCGTGGTGCTGCGCCTGATCCGGCGATTCTGGAGATTACATCGCTTGCGGCGGAGATGTGCAATACGCCGATGGCGGGAATTTCGCTGGCGCTGGCGGATGGTTTTGTGTTCCAGGCGCGGATTGGGCCGGGGCCGGCACGGCTACCGCGGGGGGGCGGCAAGATTCCGTGTGACCGCTGCATGCGGCAGACGGGTGTGTACGAGATCAGCGATGCGCGGTACCACGAGGATTTCAGGCCGGACGGGATCATGATGGGGGGGCGTGGTTACCGGTTTTATGCGGGGGCGCCGCTGACGACGCCGAGCGGGATCAATATCGGGTGCCTTTTTGTGCAGGATTCGATGCCGCATACGCTGACGGAAAAGCAGCGGCGTGCGCTGGGGACGTTGAGCCGGCAGGTAATCAACCGGTTCGAGCTGAACGCAAAAGTCAGGACGATGGAGCGCGACCGGGGGGTTCGGCTGCGGGTGGAACAGGCGCTGACGGTGGAACGGAATTTTGTATCGACGGTGCTGGATACGGTGGGGGCGCTGGTAGCGGTGTTCGACACGGCGGGACGAATTGTGCGGTTTAACCGGACGTGCGAGGAGGTTTCCGGGTACGGGTTTGCGTCGCAGGTGGGGCGGTATCTGTGGGAAGAGCTGATTCCTGCGGATGATATTCCGGAGGCGATCGAGAATTTTGAACGGCTGCGGGCGGGTAAGTTTCCGGCTGCGTTTGAGAACCAGTGGCAGAACCGGGATGGGTCGCTGCGGCGGATTGCGTGGTCGGCGACGGCGCTGGTGGATGGGCAGGGGCTGACGACGTTCATTATTGCGACGGGGATCGACGTGACGGTGCAGCGGCAGGCGGAGGCGACGCTGCGGGAAAGCGAGGCGCGGTACCGGCAGCTGGTGGAAGGGTCGCTGGGTATGGTGTGCACGCACGATGTGAATGGGCAGTTGCTGAGTGTGAACGTGCATGCGGCGGAAAGCCTGGGGCGGACGGTGGAGGAGATGATCGGCGAAAATCTGCGCAGCTTTATGCCGGATCAGTATCGCAATGCATTTGGGATGTACCTGCGGCAGGTGCTGGGGACGGGCGAGGCGCAGGGGCGGCTGCAGCTTTGCCATCGGGATGGGGATATACGGATTCTGGCTTACCGGAACAAGCTGATCGAGGTGCCGGGGACGGCGCCGTATGTGCTTGGGTTTGGCGTGGATATTTCTGAGCAGGTGCGTGCGGAGGAGAAGCTGCGGGCGCTGATTCACCAGTCGAACTCGATTTTGGAGAGTGTGGGCGATGGGATTTATGGCGTGGACCTGGCGGGCCGGGTGACGGTGATCAACCCGGCGGCGGCGCAGATGCTGGGTTACAGGCCGAACGAGCTGCTGGGGCGTAACCTGCATGAGCTCATTCTGCATACGCGGGCGGATGGGACGCCTTACCCGGAGGCGGAAAGCGCGATCATGGCGAGCACGGAGAATGCGAACTCGGTGCGGGTTTCGACGGAGGTGTTCTGGCGTAAGGATGGGACGAGTTTTCCGGTGGAGTATGTGGCGCGGCCGCAGATGGATACGCCGGAGCGCGGCGGGGTGGGGCGGGCCATCGGCGTGGTGGTGGCGTTTACCGATACGACGGAGCGGCGGGCGCTGGACAAGATGAAGGATGAGTTTATTTCTACCGTGAGCCATGAGCTGCGGACGCCGTTGACCAGCCTGCGGGCGGCGCTGGGGCTGGTGACGGGCGGGGCGTTGACGGCGCGTCCGGACCGGATGAAGCAGATGCTGGAAATCGCGATTGGGAATACGGACCGGCTGATCAAGCTGGTAAATGACATTCTGGATATGGAACGGATCGCGAGCGGGAATGCGGAGCTGCATAGCGCCAATTGCAGCGCGGACTGGCTGCTGGAGCGGGCGGCGGGGCTGCAGGCGGCGGCGGCGATGAAGGCCGGAGTGAAGATCTCGGTGGAGACGCATGGGGTTTCGGTGTGGGCGGATGCGGACCGGATCCTGCAGGCGCTGGCGAATTTGATTTCGAATGCGATCAAGTTTTCACCGCGGGGGGGGGAGATCCATCTTTCGGCGACGGCTCTCGACACGCACGAGGCCGTGTTTGCGGTGCGGGATCAGGGGCGCGGGATTCCGGCGGATAAGCTGGAGACGATTTTCGAGCGATTCCAGCAGGTGGACGCGTCGGACTCGCGGGCGATGGGGGGGACGGGGCTGGGGTTGACAATCTGCCGGAGTATTCTGGCGCAGCATGGCGGGCGCATCTGGGTGACGAGCCCGCCGGGTGAAGGCGCCACGTTCCACTTTACGCTGCCGACGCAGCCGAGTGGGCATCTTCGCTAGGGCGGAGCGTGGGCTTCCCTTTTCTGTAGATTTCTGCTACAAAGGCGGGGGAGCCTTATGGGTTTCCGTAGGGCTGAGTGCCCGCGGCGTGCCGGGCGGCGCCGTACCCTGTGTCACGAGAATAGTGAGCTGGCAAGAACATGGCGAAGGCAATGTGGAACGGCCAGATACTGGCTGAGAGCGAGACGACCGAGACGGTCGATGGCTATGTTTACTTTCCTGAAGAGAATGTGAAGCGTGAGTTTATGAAGGCAAGCTCGACGACGTCTAGCTGCCCGTGGAAGGGTCAGGCACGGTATCTGACGGTGATTGTGGATGGGCAGGAGAACCCGGATGCGGCGTGGTACTACCCTGATCCGAAGCCGGCGGCGCGCAATGTGAAGCATCATGTGGCGTTCTGGCGTGGTGTGGAAGTGACGAGCTAATAGGCTTGGGCCTGGTCTAGCGGCAGGCGGATCTGGAAGCAGGTCTGGCCGGGCTGGGAGGCTACGGTGAGGAAGCCGGAGTGGCGGCTTACGATGCGTTGTGCGATATCCAAGCCGAGACCGAGGCCGCTGCCTACTGCTTTGGTAGTGAAGAAGGGCTCGAAGATGCGGGTTTGCAGGTCGGCGGGGACGCCGGCGCCGGTGTCCCAGACCTCGATGAGGGCGAATGCGCCGCTGCGACGGGTGCTGAGGCGGAGTAGACCGCCTTCCGGCATGGCGTCGAGCGCGTTCTCGATGAGGGCGGTGAAGACCTGGTTGAGTTCGCTGCCGTAGGCGTGGACGGCGGGGAGGTCGGGGTCGAAATCGGTCTCGAGTGCGATGCCGGCGAGGCGCGAACCGAACATGCTGAGAGTGACTTCAAGGGACTGGGAAAGATCGACGGCCTGGATGGGGGCCTGGTCCATGTAGCTGTAGGCCTTGATGGCGGAGATCAGGTCGAAGATGCGGACGGTGGAGGTGACGATGGTTTGCGCCATGCGCTCGACGCGCAGGGCGGAGGAGTAGGTGGTGATGGCGGCGGCGACGATGTCGTCTGAGAAGCGATCGGTAAAATCTTCCAGGTTGCGCAGGGGGGTGGCGCTTTCGGCGATGGCGGGGGCTACGTTCCAGGCGTCCGGGACGTTGTGTTTTTCCAGCCAGGCGAGGATGGTGGCTTCGCGATCGACTGCATCCATGGGGCTGGCGGGCAGGGCTGAATCGGGCTGGTAGGAGGCCATGGCGTTGCGCGCCTCGACCATCCAATCCTGCAGGCTGGCGGCGGTTTCTGCCTTGAGGGCGAGTGCGCCGAGAGTGTATTTGCGGTCGCCGTAATCGCGCAGTTCACTGAAGATGCTGGCGGCGGAACGCTGGGCGGCGGAGGCTGGGTTGTTGAGCTCGTGAGCAAGATTGGCGGCGAGTTTGCCGAGGGCGGCGAGCTTTTCAGCCTGCTGCTCCATGCGGGTGACCTCGCGGACACGGTCGAGCAGGATGGAAACGCTGATCTGGCCCATGGCGGGAATGACGCGGAGCATTTCAGGGAAGAGGTCTTCGTGGAGATCGAGCGCCCAGCAGCGGCCTGTGGTGTAGCCGTCGCCGCCGTAGGTTTTCATGCGGGAATAGGGCAGCTTGCCGGTGATCTGGCCTGCGCGGCCGATGAAAAGGGCCATGGGGCCGGAGTGGCGGCGGCGCACCTGGATTTCGCCCTCTAGGATGAGATTCATGTGGTGGGCGGGTTCGCCTTCGCGGAAGATGAGCGCGCCGGATTCGGTGCGGCGCTCTTCGACGTGGGTGGCGATCCACTCGAGATCGGAGTCGGTTAGATCGGTAAAGCTGGGGATGGTGCGCAAGGCGGCGATACGCTCGGGGATGGGTGTCGGTCTTTCAGGCATGGAGGACTGGCGATCGATGGGCGCTTCCGCGGGCTGGTTCACGAGCTGGAATGTGGTGGCCACGGTTCTATGATGCGCCTGGACGGGCGTGGCTGCAATTTACTTCTGGCGGACTTCCTGCTGACGCATGGGCATGGCGTCAATGGTATCGCGGAGATGGGGCCAGGGCAGGGGTTGGGTGGTGCGGAGTTTTTCGCCGCCGTCCTTGCCGAGGAGGATGACGGTGAAGTTGGCGGGGGCGATGTGGAAGCGGCGGCGGAGCAGGTCGGGAGAGTCCGCGAGACGGGGCTGGGTGGGAGAGGGATGCTGGGTGACGACGAAGATGCGGACCTGGCGGTCTTCAAGGTCAAGGCCGGGGACCTGTGCGGCGAGGAGATGGAGTTGCTTGAGGAGGCTTGGGTCGGCGGCGGTGGGGGCGAAGATGAGGACGGGGCGGACGGTGTCGCGGAGAGAGTGGAGGGTGACGGGTTGGGTTGGGGCGGGGGCGGTAAACATGGTGGCTCGCTGATTGAACTCTGTTGCGATGGGAGAACCCAGGTCTCAGAAGCGAGACCTGGGGCACCCGATTTTGTCGGCTAGGCTTTGACGACGGCACCGTCCTGGATTTTGACGGGGTCGAGGAAGGGCATGCCTGCGCGGAGGGCGGCGCCGACCTTTTCGATCTGGTCATCGGCTTCGGCCTGGCGGAATTTTGCGAACTCGTGGCGGCCGGTTTCGTTTTCATGGAGGAACTTTTTGGCGAAGGAGCCGTCCTGGATTTCGTTCAGGATGGCCTTCATGTTGGCCTTGACCTCCGGCGTGACGATGCGCGACTGGGCGAGGAAGCCGCCCCATTCGGCGGTGTCTGAGATGCTGTGGTTCATGTATTCGACGCCGCCGCGGTAGAGGAGGTCGACGATGAGTTTGAGCTCGTGGAGGCACTCGAAGTAGGCGAGCTCGGGCTGGTAACCGGCCGAGACGAGTGTGTGGAAGCCGGCTTTGACGAGGGCGACGGTGCCGCCGCAGAGAACGGCCTGCTCGCCGAAGAGGTCGGTTTCGGTTTCCTCAGTGAATGTGGTTTCGAGCACACCGGCGCGGGTGCAGCCGATTGCTTTGGCATACGAGAGTGCCAGTGCCAGCGCGTTGCCGGAGGCGTCCTGCTCGACGGCAACCAGGGCCGGGACGCCGCCGCCTTCGGTGAAGACCTCGCGGACGCGGTGGCCGGGGGCTTTAGGCGCGGCCATGGAGACATCGACGCCGGCGGGCGGGGTAATGGTGCGGAAACGGATGTTGAAGCCGTGCGCAAACATGAGGGTGCAATCGGGCTTCATGTTGGGAGCGATCTCGGCGTGATAGACCTTGGCGGCGGTCTGGTCGGGCGTGAGATTCATGATGACGTCGGCCCAGGCGGAGACGTCAGCGACGGACATGACGACGAGGCCGGCGTTCTGGGCGCGCTGGGCGTTTTTTGAGCCGGGGCGGAGGCCGACGCGGACATCGACGCCGGAGTCTTTCAGGTTGAGCGCGTGGGCGTGGCCCTGCGAGCCGTAGCCGATGACGGCTACTTTTTTTGCCTGGATGAGGGAGAGGTCTGCGTCTTGATCGTGGTAAGTCTTTGCCATGATTTTCCTTTTTCAGTCGATTTCAGTTTAGCGGTTTACTGTTCTTCTTCGTGGACGTCTTCGAACTCGTTGGGGAGGATTTCTTCAGCGGAGGGCTTGGTGGGGTAGTCGGGTTCGGGGGCGGTTCCCTGCTGGGTGGTGCCGAGAGCCTGGAGGACGCGGCTGGTGTGGTGGCCGCGGCGCATGGCCATGCGGCCGGTGCGGGAGGTTTCAAGGATGGTAAAGCCGGACTCGGTGAGAACTTGGACGAGGCCTTCGATCTTGCTGGCGGAGCCGGTCATTTCGAGCATGATGGATTCTGGGGCGAGGTCGACGATGCGGGCCTTGAAGACGGTGGCGAGCTCGAAGATCTGGCCGCGGGATGGGATGCCGTTGGGAGTGGCCGGGCCGGCGGCGACCTTGATGAGGCAAAGCTCGCGGATGACGGCTTCGGAGCGGCCCATTTCGTCTACGTCGACGGTGGTTTCAAGCTTGTAGAGCGAGGCGCGGATGCGGTGGGCGGCGTGCTCAGGTGCCTCGCAGACGATAGTCATGCGGGAGGTGTCTTCCCGCTCGGACTGGCCTACGGTGAGGGAGACGATGTTGATGTTGAGGCGGCGGAAGAGCGAGGCGACGCGGGTGAGGACGCCGGGTTTGTCCTGGACGAGGGCTACGAAGGTGTGGAGCATGGGGACTCGATTCTAGTAGCGTTTGAAGGGGAGGAACTTGCCGGACATGGCGATTTTGACGCGGTCGCCGGCGGGGTTGGGCTCGCGGGCGATGGACATGTTGAAGTCAATGGCAGACATGATGCCGTCGCCGAACTCTTCATTGATGAGCTGCTTCCAGGTGTGGCCGTAATTCTGGACGAGCTCGTAAAAGCGGTAGATGAGGGGGTCGGTGGGGGGCATGACGGTGCCTGCGCCGCGGTCTGGGGACTGGGTGAGCAGAGCTGCGTCGGCGGGGTCGAGTTCGAGCAGGGCTACGGCTTTCTGGGCCTCTTCTGCGGTCAGTGGGAATTGGCCGAGCAGGGCCGCTGTATAGATGATGATGGAGGATGTGCCGAGGGTCTGGGCGATGGTGGCCCAAGTGAGGCCGAGCCGGAGCTTGGCGGCGAGGATGCGGTCGGTGAGGGACTGGCGGGCGGTCATGTCTATTTGTCCTCTGGGAGTTCGAGTAGTGGATCGTGGACGGGGCGGCGGACCATTTCGTGGAGGGCGGCGCCGGGGGCGATCATGGGGTAGACGCCGTCTTCTTTTTCTACCTGGAAATTGATCAGAAAGGCCTGGCCGGAGGTGCGGGCTTTTGTAACCGTGGGGGTTACTTGTTTGCGTTCGGCGACGTGCGCGCCGGGGATGCCGTGGGCTTCGGCTAGCTTGACGAAGTCTGGAGAAAGGATGGGGGAGGCGGAGTAGTTCTTGTCGTAGAAGGCCTCCTGCCATTGGCGGACCATGCCGAGAAAGCCGTTGTTGATGATGGCGATGTTGATGGCCAGGCCCTCCTGCACGATGGTGGAGAGCTCGCAGGCGGTCATCTGGAAGCCGCCATCGCCGGCGATGACCCAGACGTCTTTTTCAGGGCATGCGGCTTTGGCGCCGATGGCGGCGGGGAGGGCGAAGCCCATGGTGCCGAGGCCTCCGGAGGTGACGAGCGAGCGGGGGGCCTGGTGCTTGAAGTACTGGGCTTCCCACATCTGGTGCTGGCCGACGTCGGTGACGATGATGGTTTGATCGAGACGGCCGGCGGCGGCGGCTTCACGCCAGATGTCGTTGATGACGTGGGCGGCGTAGAGGTGGCCGTTGTCAGGGAGAGAGAGGATGTCGCGGACGGCTGCAGTGCCTTTGCCGGCGTTGATCTGTTGGAGCCAGGGCCTGGTGGCGGTCCGATCCCAGGTCTCAGAAGCGAGACCTGGGGCACCCAATTCGAGGGCACTGCTTAGGAGGGCGAGGACGTGCTTGAGATCGCCGATGAGAGCGGCGTCGACGCGGACGTTCTTGTTGATTTCAGAGGGGTCGATTTCGATGTGGATTTTCTTTGCGTTGGGGGCGTAGCTGGCGAGGTTGCCGGTGACACGGTCGTCGAAACGCATGCCGAAGGCGAGGAGGAGGTCGGCGGATTGGATGGCTTCGTTGACCCATGACTCGCCGTGCATGCCCATCATGCCGAGCGAAAGCGGGTGCGCGGCGGGGATGGCGCCGAGGCCGAGGAGAGTGGAAGCGATGGGGATGCCGAGGGATTCGGCGAAGGCGAGGACTTCCCTTTCGGCGTGGGACTCTACGATGCCGTGGCCCGCGAGGATGATGGGGCGCTGGGATTGTTTGATGAGCGTTGCGGCTAGTTGGAGGGAGGGCGTGGTGGCAGTGAGGGCGGGCTGCATGGGATGCTGGCGTGTGGGGCGCGGGGCGGCGGCTTTGAACGAGAAGGGGGCGGTGGATTGCTGGGCGTCTTTTGTTATATCGACGAGCACCGGACCAGGACGCCCGGAGCGTGCGATTTCAAAGGCCAGGCGGACGGTGGGGGCGATGTCTTCAGCACGGGTGACGAGGAAGTTGTGCTTGGTGATGGGGAGGGTGATGCCGGTGATGTCGATTTCCTGGAAGGCGTCGGAGCCGAGGACTTTGGACGAGACCTGGCCGGTAATGGCGACGATGGGGATGGAATCAAGCATGGCGGTGGCGATGCCAGTGACGAGGTTGGTGGCGCCGGGGCCGGAGGTGGCCATGCAGACGCCGACTCGGCCGGAGGCGCGGGCGTAGCCATCGGCCATGTGGCTGGCACCTTGTTCATGGCGGACGAGGACGTGATGGATGGGAAACTTGCGCAGGGCGTCGTAGATGGGGAGGATGGCGCCGCCGGGGTAGCCGAAGACGGTGGTGGTGCCTTCGCCGACGAGGGTGGCCCAGAGGATTTCTGCGCCGGTGAGTTGTGGGTTTGTGTTCATCATTGCTCCTTGCTGATGTGGTCTCGCTGGATTACAACTTCGCGTCGGGGTGCTTCTATGCCGCCCCAGCGAATGACGACGCGAGCGTCGGTGCAGTATGGGTCACCGCGCAGTGTCGGTTCGATGTCTTTGAAGAGGAGCTCTGCGTCTGAACCGTAGAGGAAGAGGACGAGTTCCCCGCCACCCAATTCATTGCCATCGAACATGCCTAGATCGCTGTCCTTGAGCTGGTTGTAGAGCTTTTCTTGTAGCGGGATGGACGCGTCGAGATCCTCGTTAGCAAAATAGATAAGGACCGCCTGATCTTCGGCTGGTGGATGCACGGCTTTCGATTTCAGATAGTGGTCCAGGAATCCCAAAGCTTACCTCAGGGGCTAAAGCCCGGATGGTTCGGTGGCTGTTGTGGCACGGCTGAAGCCGTGCCCTTAAGCGAGGCGAGGAACAAGCAACGACAACGACAAGAACAAGCAACGACAAAAAGCCAATACGGAGATTCTTCGCTTCGCTCAGAATGACGGAGCTCTTATTGGTGAGAATCAGGTGGTGATGGCTCCTTGGCTGGCGCTGGTTACGGAGTTGGCGTATTTGGCCATGACGCCTCGTTTGTAGCGCGGTTCGGGGGCGCGCCAGGCGGCCAGGCGGGTGGTGATTTCTTCAGGCGGCACGTTGAGGGTTAGCTGGCGGTTGGGGATGTCGAAGGTGATGGTGTCGCCTTCGTGGACGGCAGCGATGGGGCCGCCGAGGTAGGCTTCAGGGGCTACGTGGCCGCACATGAGGCCGCGGGTGGCACCGGAGAAGCGGCCGTCGGTGATGAGGGCTACAGTTTCTGAGAGGGCGGGGATGCCCTTGATGGCGGCGGTGACGGCCAGCATTTCGCGCATGCCGGGGCCGCCCTTCGGGCCTTCGTAGCGAATGACCAGAACGTCGCCGGGGTAGATTTCGCCGGCCTCGACGGCTGCGTGGCAGAGGTCTTCTGAGTCGAAGACGCGGGCGGGGCCGGTGTGGTGAATGCGCTCGTGGCCGGCTACCTTGATGACCGATCCTTCAGGCGAGAGGTTGCCTTTCATGATGACGAGGCCGCCGGTTTGCTTGAGGGGATTCGACCATTGGCGGATGACCGGTTGGCCGGGGGTTTCGATGGCTTTATCAGCCTCCTGATATAAGGTGAGGCCGGAGACAGTGGGACTGTCGTGGAGGCTGCCGTGGGCGCGGAGGCGGGCGGCGAGGACGCGGGAGCCGCCTGCGTCCTGGTAGTCCTTGGCGACGTATTTGCCGCCAGGGGAGAGGTCGCAGATGAACGGCGTGCGCTCGGAGATGCGATCGAAGTCGGCCATGTCGAGGGGGAGGTTCATCTCGCGGGCGATGGCGATGAGGTGGAGGACGGCGTTGGTGCTGCCGCCTGAAGCGCAGACGGCGGCGATGGCGTTCTCGAGGGCGTGGCGGGTGATGATTTTGCTGGGACGCATGTCGGTGCGGCAGAGATTCATGATCATGGCGCCGGCTTCGCGGGAGGCTGCATGCTTCTCAGGCGACATGGCGGGGACGCCGGTGAGGTTGAAGGGAGAGATGCCGAGGAACTCGCCGGCCATGGCCATGGTGTTAGCGGTGAACTGGCCGCCGCAGGCGCCGGGGCCGGGGCAGGCGGCGGCTTCCAGGTCCTCGAGTTGCTGGTCAGTGATGGTTCCAGCGGCGTGCGAGCCCATGCCTTCAAAGACGTTAAGGATTGTTATCTCCACAAACTTGGTGCCGCCGGTGCCGTCGGGTTGGGCCAGGCGGCCGGGGGCGATGGAGCCGCCGTAGAGCATGATGCCGGGGATGTCGAGCCTAGCCATGGCCATGATGGTGCCGGGCATGTTTTTGTCGCAGCCGGCGATGCAGACGATGCCGTCGAAGAGGTTGCCGCGCGCTACGAGTTCTATGCTGTCGGCGATTACCTCGCGGGAGATGAGCGAGGCTTTCATGCCTTCGGTGCCCATGGTGATGCCGTCGGAAATGGTGACGGTGTTGAACTCCATGGGGGTGCCGCCGGCCTCGCGGATGCCTTCTTTGACGGCGGCGGCTACGTCGCGGAGGTGGTAGTTGCAGGGGCCGATTTCGGTCCAGGTGTTGGCTACGCCGATGATGGGTTTGTGGAGGTCTTCTTTGGAAAAGCCTACGCCGCGCAGGTAGGAACGCGCGGCGGCGCGGGAGGGGCCTTCGGTGAGGGCGTTGGAGCGGGATTTGCCGGGGGTGGACATGTCGGTTCTCGTCGAAAGCTATGTGTCGGGCTTTCAGCCCTCTGCATTCGTTATGGCTGTGGACCTAGGCCTTCGGCCTAGGCTGTTATGTGGCGCGCCTTCAGCGCTTTCAAGTGTCGGTTAAGGAGCTTAGGCGGTCGCTGTTTGGGCGCGTGGGGTTAGCCAGAATTGTTTGTCGTGTTGGGCTTCGTAGGTGTTGAGTTCGGCTTCGTGGCGGAGGGTTAGGCCTATGTCGTCGAGGCCGTTGAGGAGGCAGTACTTTCTGAAGGGGTCGATTTCGAACGTGCCTTCGTAGCCTCGGTTATCGATGATGGTTTGGTGCTCGAGGTTGATGGTGATGGTGTGCTTTTCGCCTGAGGCGCGGTGGGTTAGGAGCTGGACGTCGGCTTCTGAGAGGCGGACGAGGATCATGCCGTTTTTGCCGGCGTTCGAGAAGAAGATGTCGGCGAAGGACGGGGCGATGACGGCAAGGAAGCCGAAGTCGGTGAGGGCCCAGGCGGCGTGCTCGCGGGAGCTGCCACAACCGAAGTTTTTGCCGGCGATTAGGATTTTCGCGCCGGCGTATTGGGGCTGGTTGAGGGCGAAGGTGGGGTCGGGGTCGCCGGGGTGGAGGCCTTCGGCGAGGAGGGGGATCTCGTCCTCGTGGGCGGCGGCAGTGCGCTCCTGGATGCGGCGCCAGTCGAAGAAGAGGAACTCGCCGTAGCCGGTGCGCTCGATGCGTTTTAGGAATTGCTTGGGGATGATCTGGTCGGTGTCGATGTTGGAGATGTCGAGGGGGACGGCGATGGAGGTGAGGGTGTTGATGGCGATCATGGTGTCCTCGTTAGCGAAGGCCCGGGGCTGAAGCCCCTCTTCAGGGTTGTGGCTGGGTCGTGGGGCTGAAGCCCCACGCTAATCGGTAAGTGCAAAGTACAAAGCAGAAGCAGATCCCTACGGGATGACAAACAAAGAGACAAAGACAAGTGCAGAAGCGGATTCCCTTCGGGAATGACAAAGAAAGGAAATGACGAAGAATCAGGGGTTGAATTTCCAGGTGCGGACGTCTGTGAGGTGGCCAGTGATGGCGGCGGCGGCGGCCATGACGGGTGAGAGGAGATGGGTGCGGGAACCGCGGCCCTGGCGGCCTTCGAAGTTGCGGTTGGAGGTGCTGGCGCAGCGCTCGCCGGGGGCGAGGATGTCCGGGTTCATGCCGAGGCACATGCTGCAGCCGGGCTCGCGCCAATCGAAGCCGGCGGTGGTGAAGATGTGGTCGAGGCCTTCGCGCTCGGCCTGCGCTTTGACGGCCTGGGAGCCGGGGACGACCATGGCCTTGACCGTGGTGGCGACGTGGTAGCCGCGGACGAGTGAGGCGGCGGCGCGGAGGTCTTCAATGCGGGCGTTGGTGCAGGAGCCGATGAAGACTCGGTCTATTTTGATCTCGGTCATTGGGATGCCCGAGGAGAGCGCCATGTATTCCAGGGCGCGCTCGTAGTTGCGCTGGTCAGCCTCGCTGGAGTTTGGCGGGAGGGTGGGGACGGAGGAGTCGATGCCGGTGACCATGCCGGGCGAGGTGCCCCAGGTGACGGTGGGGGAAAGGGTGGTGGCGTCGATGTGGAGTTCGCGGTCGAAGCTGGCGCCTTCGTCGGTGGTGAGTGAGGCCCAGTGGTCTACGGCACGGGTCCATGCAGTGTCGAAGGCGCCGGGGTCTTCGATGCTGATGGGGGTCTCGCGTTCTACGTCTAAATGCTCGATGAGTGGGGCGGAGGATGGGCTGAAGCGGCGGCCTTTGAGGTAGGCAAAGGTGGTCGCGTCAGGGGCGATCATGCCGGCGCGGGCACCGGCCTCAATGCTCATGTTGCAGATGGTCATGCGGCCTTCCATGGAGAGGGCGCGGATGGCCGAGCCGGCGTACTCGACGACATAGCCGGTGGCGCCAGCGGTGCCGATCTGGCCGATGATGTGGAGGACGATGTCCTTGGCGGTGACGCCGTGGGGGAGCTGGCCTTCGACCGAGATGCGGAAGGTTTTGGGCTTGTCCTGGGGGAGCGTCTGGGTGGCCATGACGTGCTCGACTTCACTTGTCCCGATGCCGAAGGCCAAGGCTCCAAATGCCCCGTGGGTGCTGGTGTGCGAATCGCCGCAGACGATGGTCATGCCGGGCTTGGTGAGGCCGAGCTCGGGGCCGATGATGTGGACGATTCCCTGCTCCGGGGCCTGGACGTCGTACAGTTCTACGCCGAACTCGGCGCAGTTGATGCGCAGGGCTTCGATCTGGCGGAAGCTGATGGGGTCGAGGATGTGGAGGCGATCGGCGATGCTGCTGGTGGGCACGTTGTGGTCTACGGTGGCGACGGTGCGGTCTGGGCGGCGAAGCTTGCGGCCGGCCATGCGGAGGCCGTCAAAGGCTTGCGGGCTGGTGACCTCATGGACGAGGTGGAGGTCGATGTAGAGGATGGAGGGCTCGTTGGCGGGGGCGGCGACGAGGTGTTGCTGCCATACTTTTTCAAACATGGTGCGGGGTGTCTGGGTCATGGTGATTCCTATCTACGTTTCGTGAGGGGGGCGGCTTCTTCGGTTTTGGTGGGTGCGGGCGTGGTGGCGGGCACGGGGATCTGGTGTGGGGTGCCGTCGGGATCGACGAGGATGGCGGCGGTGATTTTCTGGACGATACCGGTGCCGGCCAGGGGCTCGGACATCCAGCGGGTGAGCGAGCGAAGCAGGGGCGGCGGGAGGTTGAGCGGGGCGGTGCCGGGGCCGACGGGCTGGTTGGGGAAGATCCAGAGGGTGTACTCGGCGGCGGGATCGTCTACGGTTTTGCTGTCGCGGATCCAGTCGATGGCGGCGAAGACGACGAGGGGATCCTTGTCACTCTCCTTGAAATGGCCCGAGGGTGCGTTGAGATCGGCGAAGATGAGGCCGCGCGAGGTGCGGAAGCGGCGGACGGCGCCGGTGACGGTGATGTAACGGTTGTCATCCTGGGCGACCTTGTTGGGGATGGTGAGGAAGTCGTCGACGGTGTCGGCGAGTGACTTGTGGATGGGGCTTTTGGGGTCAGTGGGATTGGGTCCCCAGAAGGATTGCGGGGCGGTGAAGTAACGCTCGAGGAAGGGGCGGTACTCGGGGTCCTGGATGAGCTCGTGCTCGCGGCCTTCGGCGGGCGGGGGGCTGTATTGCCACATCCATTCGAGGTCTGCGGGCTGGCGCTTTTGCTTCTTGACTTTTGCGGGGATGGCGGGCTCGGGCAGGAGCTGCGCGGGGGCCAGGTGGGGGAGGAAGAAGAGCAGCAGGATGGCGGCGAAATAGTCGCGCTTTTGCTTGCGGCGGATGGCGCGCTCCTTGCTGCCGGAAAGGTAGACGAGGGCGTTGCCGACGAGCGAGAACGCGATGAAGCCGACCACGACGATGAGCGCGCGGTAGCCACGGGCGAGCTCGATGAGCGAGCCGGTGAGGACGGCGAGGGTGACGAGCAGATAGCGGGTTTTGGCGGAGAACGACATAGGGGTTAGACGGCGTGCAGAGACTGGTTGCGAGCGATGGACTGGGTGAGCGCCTGGTGGACGAGCTTGCCCATCTGGGATGTGGAAACGACGTGCGCGGCTTCCTGACCGCGGGCGAGATCGGCGGTGCGATGGCCTTCCAGCAGGACGTGCTCGACGGCTGCTTCTACGGCGGCTGCTTCCGCCTCAAGGTGCGCGGAGTAGCGCAGCAGCATGGCGGCGGTGAGGATGGCGCCGAGTGGGTTGGCCTTGCCCTGGCCGGCGATGTCGGGGGCTGAGCCGTGCACGGGCTCATACAGGTTGACCTTGCCGCCGATGGAGGCCGAGGGCAGCATGCCGAGCGAGCCGGTGATGACGGCGGCTTCATCGGACAGGATGTCGCCGAACAGGTTTTCAGTCAGCACGACGTCGAAGTTGCGCGGGGTGTTCATGAGGTGCATGGCCATGGAATCGACGAGCTGGTGCTCGAGGATGACATCGGGGTAGTCGCGGGCGACGTCTGTGACGGTGGCGCGCCAGAGCTGGGAGACCTCGAGGACGTTGTTTTTGTCGACACTGGTGACCTTTTTGCGGCGCTTGCTGGCGAGATCGAACGCGACGCGCGCGACGCGGGTAACCTCCGCGCGGGTGTAGGCCATGGTGTTGATGGCGGCGCCGGAATCCTTGTTCCACCAGCGGGGGGCGCCGGTGTAGAGGCCGCCGAGGAGCTCGCGGACGAAGAGGATGTCGACGCCGGCCGTGACCTCTGGACGCAGGGGCGAGTTGCCGGCAAGAGGCGCGGAGGCGCGGATGGGGCGGAGGTTGGCGAAGCCGCCAAGCTCGGAGCGGAGGTCGAGGAGACCGGCCTCTGGGCGCTTCCCGGGGGGGAGGGCTCCGTAGCGGCTATCGCCTACGGCGCCGAGTAATGTGGCGTCGGCGGCGAGGGCCATGGCGATGGATGCCTTGGGCAGGGGGTGCCCGCCGTCCGCGATGGCCGCGCCGCCGACCAGGCCGTGCGTGAAGGTGAAGTCATGGCCGCCGAGCTCGGCGACCGCGGTGAGGATGTTGGTGGCTTCGGCGGTGACTTCCGGCCCGATGCCGTCGCCGGCGAGGACTGCGATGTTGAGTTTCATGATTTCCTAGAAGGCGTGGAGCCAGAGGTGAAATGTTGCAAAGTAAGCGATGGCGATGGGAAACCGCACAGGATGGAGAGCGTCTGCGAGGTCATGCCGGGACGCCCTCCTCCGCGCTTTTGAGCAGGCCGATGAGGTCCTGGTCGTAGATGGATTTCTTGCGGTCGGCGAGCGAGGTGAAGCGCTGATAGACCTCGTCGAGCTGGGTGCGGGTGAGAGGGTGACCGAGCTCGGCGAGACGCTGCTCGAGCAGGCGGCGGCCGCTGTGCTTGCCGAGCACGAGGTTAGTGGAAGAGACGCCGACGGACTCCGGGGTCATGATCTCGTAGGTGAGCGGGTTGGCGAGTACGCCGTGCTGGTGAATGCCGGATTCATGCGCGAAGGCGTTGGCGCCGACGACGGCCTTGTTGGGCGAGCAGCCGAAGCTGATGAGCTCCGCAAGCAGGCGGCTGGTGGGGTAAAGCTGCTGCATGTGGATGCGGTTGGTGTAGGGGAACTTGTCGCGGCGGGTGGCGAGGGCGGCGGCGATTTCCTCGAGCGCGGCATTGCCCGCGCGCTCGCCGATGCCGTTGATGGTGCACTCGACCTGGCGTGCGCCGCCTTCGATGCCGGCGAGCGAGTTGGCTACGGCCATGCCGAGATCGTTATGGCAATGGGTGGAGAAGATGATGTTCGCGGCGCCGGGAATTTCACGGTGCATCCGTGCGAATAGCGCCTTGTATTCATCGGGCGTGGTGTAGCCGACGGTGTCAGGGAGATTGATGGTCGTAGCGCCGGCAGCGATGGCTGCTTTGACGACCTCCAGCAGGAAGGCTGGGTCTGAGCGGGTGGCATCCTCGGCGGAAAATTCGACGTTGTCCGTGTAGCCGCAGGCGAGCGCGACGAACTGCGCGGTTTGCTCGAGCGCCTGGGTGCGGGTGATCTTGAGCTTGGCCTCAAGATGGAGGTCAGAGGTGGCGAGAAAGACGTGGATGCGATTGGCTGGTGCGGGTTCGACGGCGCGTGCAGCAGCTTCAATATCTTCCCGTTTGCAGCGTGCGAGCGAGGTGATGCGCGGGCCGCGAACCTCTTTCGCGATGGCGCGAATGGATTCTAGATCGCCCTCAGACGCGATGGCAAAGCCGGCCTCCAGCACGTCCACGCCGAGCGCTGCAAGCTGGTGGGCGAGACGCAGCTTTTCAACGTGATGCATAGTGCAGCCGGGGCTCTGTTCGCCATCGCGGAGAGTGGTATCGAAGAAGACGATTTGCGCTGGGTCGTGAGCTTGGTTCATGGCTTGCTGTTTCCTGCTTTACTATAACGTGAGCTTATGTTGATTAGGACGAGTATCATTATTTCTAATCTTCCCATTGGGCGGAATACGCGGACGAACCGCTTGTGCCGCCGGCCAACAGGATAGTGCATTTTGATAAGGTTTGCGCTGACAGCAAAGCGCGGGAGCTGCAATGGATCTGTTCCAACTGGAGACGTTTCTGGCAGTGGCCGAAGAACGCAGCTTTTCTCGGGCGGCGGCAAGGCTACACCGTACGCAGCCCGCAGTGAGCCAGGCGCTGGCAAAACTGGAGAACGAACTGGGCGAGGTGCTGCTGGACCGGTCTTCCCGCGACGGGACGCTGACTGATGCGGGCGAGGTGCTGCGGGAATACGCGCTGAAACTGCTGAATCTGCGCAATGACGCGGCGGGCGCGCTGGCTGAGCTGCGCGAGCTGCATCGCGGCCGGCTGAACCTGGCGGCGAACGAGTACACGTGCCTTTACCTGCTGCCGCTGCTGGATGAGTACCGGCGGCAGAATCCGCAGATCAAAGTGGCCGTGCAACGCTCGCTGGGCAGCCGGATACCGGATGAAGTGCTGATGCATTCGGTCGAGATTGGGGTGCTCAGCTTCAAACCGGATGACGCGCAGGTGCAATCGGTGGCGGTGTACCGGGACGAATTGAACGTGGTGGTCAACCCGAAGCATCCGCTGGCCAAGGCGGGAGAAGTGACGATCCGGCAGCTGGGGGCCCTGAATTTTGTGGCACATAATATTCCTTCACCGCAGCGCCAGAAGGTGATCCAGGCGTTTCGCCGGCATAAGACGCCGCTGCAGATGGGGGTGGAGCTGCCCTCTCTCGAGGCGATCAAACGCTTTGTCGAGATGGGCAACGGGGTGGCGCTGGTGCCGGGATTGACGGTGCAAAGCGAGCTGGCCAGCGGGTCGCTGGTGCGGGTGAACGTGAAGGAGCTGCAGATCGAGCGGCGGCTGCGGCTGGTGTATCGGAAGCAGGCAAACCTTTCGCATGCGGCGCTGGCTTTCTTGCGGGTGGTGGAGGACTACGCGGCGGCGCATGGCGACCCGTACTCGTACAAGCTGAGCTAGCCCGGGGATGAATCGATGGGGGGGGCCGGAACTTTCCCAGCAGAATCGCGTCTGAGAAGTAGAGCGAACCGGAAGATTGCTTTCGGGCAACGTAGCGGTTTTATCAATGAGAAAGCGAGACTTGCGATGAAAATGATGCTGAAAAGTTATGGTCTCTCTACCCTGCGCGTGGCAGTGCTGGGTTTGTGCGCGGCCGCTGCGGCTGCTCCTGTGATGGCCCAGCAGGACGGCCCCCCACCCCCGCCCGCCGGCGGACGCATGGGGCATGATGGTCCTGAGATGCAGGCACGCATGCTGAAACATCTCACGAAAGAGTTGAACCTGACACCGGATCAGGTATCGCAGGTGCAGGCGATCCAGGCCGACGAAGCGAGCAAAATGCAGGCGCTGCAGGCGGATACGGCCGATAGTGGACGTGGCAAGCACAAGCAGATGAAGGCGATTCATGAGGATGGCGTGGCCCGTGTGCGCGCTGTGCTTACCGATCAGCAGAAGCCGCAGTATGACGCGATGCTGGCGAAGCAGAAAGAACGGGAACAGGAGAGGCGCGAGGGGGGTCAGGCACCACCGCCGCCGCCGCCCTCGGCGTAGACGCCGTCCGGGCATGATGGCCGAAGTGACAAGTCGTCGCTTCGGCCTTTTTGCGTCGCCGCGGCGGAACGGCTTGGCGAACGGTTACAATGAAGGAAGTGAATTTGCGCCCGTAGCACCCAGCCAATTGCCGCATGGGGAGTCTAACCGGTGGCATTTCCCGACATGCGAGAGGGTTTGACGAAGAATGAAGAAGATGATGTTGTTGGGCGCACTGATGTTGTCAGCTGCGGCCGGATTAGCACAGGAAAGCCGGCAGGACGTCAGTGTCAGCGGATTCGCACTTCTCGGACCGACCGTTCACAGCCCGGCCCAGGTCACACTGCGGCCAAGTTATACGGGTGGCGTTCTGCTGAGCTACCGCTACCTGCTTACGCCGCATAGCGCGCTTGAAGCGAACTACTCGTTTGCGCAAAACACGAACTACTTTACCTATAACGGTGGTTCGGGCGCGGTGCACTCTCGTCAGCAGGAACTCACGACGGCGTACGTGTTTGGGCTTACGTTCAAGAATTACAACCCGTTTGTCGAGGCAGGGGTCGGTGGCGTGCAGTTTACGCCAATTCTGGAAGGAACAAGCAAGCTGGACAGCAAGACGAACACCGGGGTGGGCGCGCTGTTTGGCGGGGGTGTTGCCTATGAGATTAGCCCCAGCTTCGATATCCGGTTGCAGTATCGTGGGATTTTTGTGAAGGCACCGGACTATAAACTGCCCGGGGACATCTTCAAGACGAGTCGCTACGAGGTTGTGAGCATGCCGGCGATCGGCGTGGCTTACCACTTCTAGACGTTGAGTGGATGGTGGAGGCGTGTGCTTATCGCACACGCTTTCCTGCTTTAAGACCGCCGGCGAAGTGGTAAGCGACGCCCAGCGTGACGACCTGGGGAGTAAGGCCGGTTGGAGGGAAACCGAGCCAGGTCTGGTATTCATAGTCGGCGCGCACGTTGAGGTAGGGCAGGACGTGGAGATCGGCGCCGGCGCCGCCCGCGAAGAGGTTATAGGCCAGATTGGCCGAGGTGAACGGGAAATTGAAGACACCGCGGCCATACATGGCTTTAACATAGGGCGAAAATCGCCCGTAGGTCCGGAAATATCGCCCTCCCAGCTCGTAGGTGCGCTCGTAAGACTGATCGCCAGCGGGGGAGTTGACCTGATGCACGACGAACTCAGCGCCGTAATGATTTGTCAGGTCCAGGGTGGCGTAGCCGGCAATGCCTTTGGACGTGCCGATAGAGTAATCCGAATGTGCACCGGAAAAGCCGATGCCGACCTGGAGGTCGGCACGTCTGCTTGCAGTTGGGACGGCTTGCGCCCCGGCGAGGGTACAGGAAACGAGCAGCGCGGAGAGGACAAGCCTACCTCGCGACAACTTGCCCGAAGGACGCGACGCACTGGTCGACCATGTTAGCAATGACAATCTGGCCCCTCGTCAAGACTATGCCTCGCCGGGCTGCTTAGCGAATGATGTACATTACACCCAAGCTGATTGGAATAGGAGAGAGGGTGTGTGGCTCAAAATTACCCCACTTCTGCTCTTCCAGGTCCAGACGGATGTTGATTTTGCGTTTAACGTGATAGTCCACACCGCCACCAAAGGCGTAGATGTTGAATGACGAAGAAGTGTTGAAGAGCTGGTTGGTGATGGTTGCGCGACCGAACATGATCTTGCCATACACGTTGAACTTGTTCTTGCGATAGGCGAAGCGCGGTCCGATGAGGTAGGAGTTTTCACCAATATCGTCCGGCGTAATGATGCCGCCGAAGTGAAGCTCGGCTTCCGCGCCGACTTCTGTGTGGAAGAAGCGCAGGAAGTCATAGTCAGCCCAGGCTGAGACACCACCGGCTTTCTTCGGTGTGTAGTCGTTGTCAAGGAACATGACGCCGGCCCCGGCCTGGATGTGCGAGCTCTGGGTGGCAGTGGGAGTAGCCTGGCCGCGCAAGGCGGGAGCAGCTACGAGGAGGCTGGCGAAGCCGAGGGTAGTGAGGAACAACTTTTTCATCATGATCTCCTGAGACACAGACGGCGGGGATTCGAGCAGACCCATCATCCGGGCTGTTGCAGTGGGTGGGCACGATGCGCCCGCCCACTTCCTGCTTCGGTTAGTTCTTACTCGTCGACGGCGCTGCGGGTGCGGGGGATGTGGGTGCGACGGGGGCCGGGGCAGTCTGATCGGCCGCCGGAGGTGTTGCCGGCGGAGCGGTCTGGTCAACAGGAGCAGCAGGGGCTGGCGCGGCAGCCGGCGGGGGGACATCGGCCGGTGCTTTGTAATAGCCCAGTTTGATGTAAACCGGAGCGACTTCGAATGGCATCTTGTCGCTCGGGCTCAGGATTGGCTCGAAAGCCGTGTGCAAGGTGATGACCTGATCGGTCCAGGGGTCGAACCGGAGAAAGCTCGAAAGCGGTTCGGCGGCCTGCTGCTTCAAATTTTTGACATCCAGCTTTTCGGACTTGGGCACCATGGCCTGTAGCCAGAGGGTCTGGTCGGTGTCGCTCTTGAAGAGGCCGTCACCGATCATCGGCTCATTGAGAGCATGGATGCCCTTGGCGCGTGCCTGAAGCTGCTGGAGGTAAAGACCGAAGTACTTCTGCGCGTCGGCCAGCTTGCTGCAGTCGGGCATGGTCGCATCGCACTTGGGGTCAAGCAGCTCGAGCGTCTTCTTGGCAGCTTCCAGGTTGTCGCCGTCCGTGTGGTGCATGGGGATGCGCTTGAAGGCGGCCTTATCGTCAAACAGCAGACGATCGTTGAAGGCGTACTTGGTGTCCAGCTTGTGGCCGGAGAGGATGTGGGCGAGCTGGAAGGCGAGCACCGCATTCAGGTTGCCGAGCTGCTGCTGCCCGTCGGCTGATACGACCGCGGTGGTGTCGATGAGGCTCTTCGAAAGGATGATGGTGTTGCCGACCGAGAGCGATTCAAGCGGCTCGGTGAGCAGGGTGCGGACGCGAATGGGGCTGGTCACGGCGATGTTGTTGAACGCCAGGATGTTGTTGGCGAGGGCCTCGAGCGTCTTATCAAAATCGCTGGGCGCGTCCAGGAGACCGGCCTGGAAGAGCCGTTCGACGACGTTGTCCTCAGCCTGCTTGACGAACGCGCGCTCCGCACCGAGCGGGCTGACGTCGGTCGCGTCACTGGAGGTATCGGTGGCGCCTACGACTTCCATGCTGGTGTTTTCCGCGACGACCGGCGGAACCTTGAGCACGTAGCCCCAGACATGGTTGATGGCCTTGAACTTGAGGGTGCTGGTCTGGCTCTTGGGGTCGCTCTCTTCCACGTAGAAGCTGGTGGGCAGCCAGAGCTCGGGCTGCACGTTGGTGCGCCAGCTATCGAAGTGGTAGTACTCAGCGAAGTCCTTTTCACCGCCGGCGAAATCGCCGTTGAAGCGGACGACGTTGCCGGCGCGGGTCTCGACCCAGATACGGCCGAGGAAGCGGCCCTTGGCGTTCTTGGTCACCGGGCTGACGTCGAACACGGACGTCTGCACGTTACCGAGAAAGTCATTGCGCACGAAGTAGAAATTGTAGTGCTGCTTATCGAAGTCGTTGGAATCCATCAGCAACATGGAGATGAAGCCGTTCTCCGACAGCTGCAGGTGCAGCCCGCTGCTGATGCCGCCGAGGAACCCGACCGAACCCTTCATCTTGCTGAAGATGCCCTGCTTCTGGCCGGCCTTGGGACCATCCTGGTAGCCCTGACCGCCAATGACCTTACCGAAATCGACGCGACCCAGGAAATGCTGGTCGGAGTCGGGCACCTGCCGCATGACCGCATCGGGCCTCATGTTCTGGATGTAGGTCTCGACGAGAGGAGCGCGCTCCTTGACGACCTTGATGACCTGCTTCTCACGCAGGATGGCTTTATCGACCAGAGCGCTTTGCCCGGGCGTGAGCTTCTTGCCCGAGATGTCATCCTTCTTGCTGCCGAGAGCGTGTGCCGGCAAAGAGATGGCGGCGAAAAGGGCCAGTGTAAAGCCGGCTATGGTCTGGTTCCGAGAAATCATGATGTGCAGCTCCTGTTTGTTAGGCTTCGGCCTTCCGCATTTTTTGCGGTGCGACCAAGGCGAATACAGTTCGATTGACTCATGCTAGCCGATGAGAGCGCGAGTGGGAAATAATTCAGCAGGTTACCCGGCCAACTGGAAGCTGATATTGACGACGCCATCCCAGTCGATGGGATTGCCACCCGCATCGATTGCCGGCTTGAAACGGGTTCCCTGCACCGCGCGCACGGCGGCTTCGTCGAGCCCGTGGCCGAGGCCACTGGTCACGCCGATCACCGTCACCGCGCCACTGGCGGACACATGGATCCGTACCGAAACGTTCCCTTCAATATGCGCGGCCGTAGCATCCGCGGTGTAAACCGGCTTGGGCTTGTAGGTGACCTGCGGGCCCTGGCGAACGGCAGGCCTGGTGGCCATGGAGACGGCCGAAGGTGGCGGCGGTGGCGGCTGACCGAGCGCAACCTGCGCGGGCCGTGTGCCGATACCGTTGCCCGTGCCGCCCGGTTGACCGCCGGGCACACCCAGCTTGACGCCGGAGACGGCGCGAGCACCCGTACCGCCGATGCTGCCGTTCGGCTGGCCGGAGCCGAGATTGACCCTGGTGGAGTTAGGCCCGCCACCCGAGTTGCTTGCGGGCATGCCGCTCAGGCCGCGCTGACCGAGGTTGACCGAAGCAGTTGCCGGCAGGTTGGAAGGATGGATGGGGTTATCAGGATGACCCAACGCGACTGCCGAGGGATGCGCATCATGATTGACGACCGAGGCCGACTGCGCCAGGCTGACCGAAACCGGCTTGGGCGCGGCGGCCGCTACGACGGCCTTGGGCGGTGCGGGTGTGACCACCGGCATGGGCTTGGGAATGTTGACCGCGACCGGCTTGGGCGGTTCAATGACCTTTACGTCAGGGAGCTTGATCTTGGGCTCCGGTGGTTTGATGACCGGCTTGGGCGGAATAATCTTTGGCGGCACTGGTTTGGGCTTGATCGGCTCCGGCGGCTTTTCTTTCAGCGGCACAAAGACGGCAACCTTTTCATCAGGCTTGACGATCACCCTGTGAGCCGCCGCCCCGATGATGATGGCGATCAGAGCCAGCAGAACATTTGTAATGATCGCTGTCAGCAGCGATCCCTTGCTCTGGTGGCCAGAATCCAGCACGCCAAAATGCGCGAACTGAATGTCTTTCGGCGTTTGATTCTCACTGCGGAGAGGCTTCGGCATTTCAAAGGTCCTTTGAGGAGGGCCCCGTGGAGAGGAGGCGACAGGCGGAAAAGGTTACAAGAACCCTAAGGGTGTCTCACGAACTGGCGAGCCATCTATGCGGCTTCAATGCCGTCTAGGCGGCTTATAAAAGACGGGTACGGCAATAGCCCGGAAAGGAGAGCCAGTAGCCAGATTCGGCAGCTTCTCTGTCTCGCCAACAATGTTGTTATGGAAGTACGATATCAAACGAAAGGTGAAACGAATATGTTTTTCTTTCAACGGCGTTGACAAACTCGCTTTCCCCCCACCCGATACGGGGTCTATCGGCAAAACTAAAGTAACGGCTTACACTTTGCAAGGGACCAACCTGTTACTCCGCTGGTACTTTTGTGGCAGGATTCTTGCAGCGGTCTTACCCCCGGTTCCATGAGGTATGTGCTTTGAAGATTTTTATTACCGGCGGCGCCGGCTATATCGGTGGGACCGTCAGCCGCATTCTGCTTGCGGCGGGCCACGAAGTCTGCATTTATGACAGCTTTTGTCATAGCAAACCTGCGGCAATGCCCGCCGCCGCCCGGCTGGTGGAAGGCGATCTGGCCGATCGCGCACTGCTCGAGAAGACGCTCAGGGCTGAACACTTTGACGGCATTCTGCATTTTGCCGCGCTCATTGAGGCGGGGGAATCGATGCGCTGCCCGGAGATTTACTTCCGCAATAACACGGCGGGTACGCTGACGCTGCTGGAGGCGATGCTTGCGACCGGCCATGACCGCCTGGTCTTCAGCTCCACCGCAGCCTGCTACGGCGAACCGGAAAGCACGCCGATTCGCGAGGATGCCCGCCTGGCACCCACCAATCCTTACGGGGAAAGCAAGCTGCTAAGCGAACACATGATGCGCTGGATGAGCGAGGCGCACGGCCTGCGCTATGCCGCGCTGCGCTACTTCAACGTGGCGGGCGCGATTGCAGGCTACGGGGAGGCGCATGAGCCGGAATCGCACCTGATCCCACTGGTGCTGGATGCCGCGCTGGGCCGCCGCGCCAGCATCAAGATTTACGGGCAGGATTACCCGACGCCGGATGGCACATGCGTGCGCGACTTCATCCACGTCGAGGACCTGGCCAACGCGCACCTGCTGGCACTGGAGGCACTGACCGGCGAGCGGCGTCTCATCTACAACCTGGGCAGCGGGACTGGCTTCACGGTCCGCCAGGTGATCGAATCGGCGGTGCGGGTGACGGGCCGTAACATCCCCGTGGAGCTCTGTGCGCGCCGGCCCGGTGACCCCGCGGTGCTGGTGGCGAGCTCAGACGCGATTCGCCGGGACCTGGGCTGGCAGCCACGCTATCCTGAGCTGGATGACATCATCCGCAGCGCCTGGCAGTGGCATCAGCAACTACACGCCTGAGTCCCCCAACGCCAGGTACAAGAAAGGTTCTCGATGCTCCACGGCATTCTGCAAAGCATGTTCCATACTGAGCTTCCGATCCTTGAGAAGATCCTGCGCCCCGTCGTCGTCTATCTTGCGCTGATTCTTCTACTGCGCCTGTTTGGCAAACGCGAACTGGCGCAGCTGAATCCGTTCGACTTGGTGGTGCTGTTGAGCCTTTCGAACACGGTGCAGAACGCGATCATCGGCAATGACAACTCGGTTACGGGCGGCATCATCGGCGCGCTTTCCCTGCTCGCCATCAACTGGCTGCTGATGCGTCTGCTATTCAAGATGCCGAAGCTCAATGCGGCGCTCGAAGGCAGCTCTACGACGCTGGTAGTCGATGGCGTGGTGGATTACGCGGCGATGAAACGCGAAACGCTGCTCGAATCAGAGCTGCTTTCGGTGCTCCATAAACAGGGTCTGGACAGCTTTGACGAAGTGAGGAAATGCGTGCTGGAGCCGAACGGCACGTTCTATGTAGAGAGCAAATCGCCATCGTCGCAGGAGAAGGACGTGGCGGCATTGGTGGATTCTGTACGCCGGCTCAGCGCTGACCTGGCGGAGGTGAAGGCGCTGCTGGCGGCTCGCAGCTGATGGGCTAAGGAGCTAAGGGGCTGTTTTGTGCTCCCGGGCAAGCTCACGGGTGAGGCGTTCTGTCGGTGCCGGCGCCTGGAAGTCATGGACCGCGGCACGATAGCCACCCATGTAGATGGAATACATGACGGCAAGCGCACACCCGACGCCGAACACGAATCCGAGGAAGAAGCCGACGACCGCGGCGGCAGGAAAGTTCAAATGCGGAAGGTTTCGATCAGCCAGGCTTTGGCGTGCCGATAAGACGTCGCATAGCCAAGCGAGAAGTCTTCTTCACCCAAAGTGGCGTGCAGCGCGATGACGCACGGAGTAAGAATCATGGTGAAGAACAAGGCAACGATGAAGACGTCATGCATAAGGAAACCCCGGAAGGATAGACACAAGCATCCTCGCACATGGGGCGGAGGTTAGCAACTGGATACCTCCGGCGATTTATTTCGCCGGAGGGGTAGTCGCCGCGGGTGCAGTCGTACTGGTTGCCGGCGCCGGTGGCGCGGTAAACAGCTTCCTGGCGTTCTGTACTGTTAGGGTCAGCCCCCAGCCGGTAGGAATCAGGACCAGGAGCCAGGCCGCCGCGATGAGCGCGGGAGATGATTTGTGAACGACGTTATCTGTCATGGTGTTTCCTCAAAGATGCTTAGTGTGCGGGCCCGACAGGCGCCAGGTTCTGATCCTTCATCCAATACTTTTCAGCCACCGGCTTTACCAGCAGATTGGCGATGAAACCGACGACCAGCAGCCCGGTCATGATATGCAGGATCATCGGGTAGGCGTCCTGCTTGTTCATGTGGTTGGCCACGTAATGATCCAGGATGCCGTTGACGATGAGCGGACCGACGATGCCGGCGGTCGACCACGCGGTGAGCAGACGGCCGTGAATGGCGGACACGTTATAGCCGCCGAAGAGGTCCTTGAGGTATGCGGGGATGGTGGCAAAGCCGCCTCCGTACATGGAGATGACCAGGGCTGCGATGGCGACGAACAGGGGGACGGAGTTGAGGTGGTCGCCGCGCGTGAGCGGAAGAACGAAGAACAGGACGGCACCCAGCACGAAGAAGATGAAGTAGGTCACCTTGCGCCCGACGTAGTCTGAAACCGACGCCCAGACGAAGCGGCCGACCATGTTGAAGATGCTGAGCAGACCGACGAATCCGACCGCCGCCACCGGCCCGATGCTGCCCTTGAAGAAGTCCTGAATCATGGGCGAAGCCTGCTCCAGGATGCCGATTCCCGCCGTGACATTGGTAAAGAGAATGATCCAGAGCAGGATGAACTGTGGAGTCCGCCAGGCCTGCTGCACGGCGACATTATGCGTGGAGATGAGCGCGGAAGTTTTGTTCGCGCCCGACCAGCCTTCCGGCTTCCAGCCCTCACGCGGCACACGGATGGTGAAGACACCGAACATCATGAAAAGGAAGTAAAGCGCGCCCATGGTCATGAGCGTGTAGGGGATGGAAGGCTGGCCCGCGGCTTTGAAGTGCGCCATGAGCTGCGTAGCGAGCGGTCCGCCGATCATGGCACCGCCGCCGAAGCCCATAATGGCGAGCCCCGTCGCCAGGCCCGGCCGGTCTGGGAACCACTTGATCAGCGTCGAAACGGGCGAGATGTAGCCCAGGCCAAGACCCACGCCACCCACCACGCCATAGCCCAGGTAGATCAGCGCAAGCGAGTGAGCGGACGCGCCCGCAGCCGCGATGAAGAAGCCAGCGCCGAAGCAGCAGGCCGCGTAGAACATGGCGCGGCGCGGTCCGGCTTTTTCAAGCCAGGCGCCGAACAGCGCAGCCGACAGCCCAAGGAACGCGATGGCGATGGAAAAGATATACCCGACAGCTTTAAGGTTCCACGTATGCGGCCCGGCGGCATCCATCGCGAGCAATGGGTTTTTGAAGACGGAAAACGCATATACCTGGCCGATGGAAAGATGGATGGCCAAAGCGGCCGGTGGAACGAGCCAGCGGCTATAACCCGCGGGCGCAACGGAACGGTCACGGTCAAGAAAAGAAAGCATCGGCAGAAAACCCCAGGAGCAAAATAAAGCAGTTAACGGTGCGTGTCTTTTGTACAGGACGGAAGAAGGTTTGAACAGACTTATTCTTTTTTCACGTTACAGGAGAGTCGTTCGGGATTGCTAATACGCAGAAATTTAGCGTACCTTCTCCAAAGAAAACCGTGCGCCCGCGCTAATCCGAGTCGCACGGCAAAGGGGATCCTCTTCGTGTCGCAGAACGCTGAAACGTCCATACCCAATTCATCTCCCAGCCATATGCATTCGATGCTGCGCGAGAACCGCGTGTTTCAGCCGCCGGCCGAGTTTGCCGCGAAGGCGCACATCCAGAGCCTCTCAGAATACGATGCCATGTATCGCCGCAGCATAGAAGACCCCGACGGCTTCTGGCGCGAGGCCGCGGCGGGTATCGACTGGTTTACGCCCTTTACCTCCGTGATGGAAGGCGACATGGGCAACGCCACCTGGTTCAACGGCGGCACACTCAACGTGGCACACAATTGTGTCGACCGGCACGCGCTGAGCGACCGCGCCGACAAGGTCGCGTTGCTGTGGGAAGGCGAACCGGGGGAAGTACGTAAGCTTACATACGCGCAGCTCTACGACGAGGTACGCAGGTTCGCCAACGTGCTCAAAAACCTGGGCATCCAGAAGGGCGACCGCGTGGCCATTTACATGGGCATGTGCCCGGAACTCGCCATTGCGCTGCTGGCGTGCGCCCGCATCGGGGCCATTCACTCGGTAATCTTCGGCGGGTTTGCGCCGCAGGCCATCGTGGATCGTGTAAACGATTCGCAATGTGTCGCCGTACTGACGCAGGATGTCAGCTATCGCCGTGGGGTGGAGGTCAAGCTCAAGGTGATTGTGGATGAAGCGGTAGAGCGGTGCCCGTCGGTGCGCTCGGTGGTGGTCTACCAGCGCACGACAAAGCCCAAAACGGAAATCACGATGAGGGCGGGGCGCGACGTTTGGTGGCATGAAGCGATGGCCGCCGCCGGCATGGACTGCCCGTGCGAGCCGATGGCGTCAGAGGATCCGCTCTACCTGCTCTACACCAGCGGCACCACCGGCAAGCCCAAGGGGCTGCTGCACACGACCGGCGGCTACGCGGTGCAGACCTACCTCACCAGCAAGTATGTCTTCGACCTGCAGGAGCATGACGTGTACTGGTGTACGGCGGACATCGGCTGGGTGACCGGGCATAGCTATGTGGTGTACGGCCCGCTGCAGAACGGCGCCACCGTGATGATGTATGAGGGCGCGCCGAACTGGCCGGAAAACGATCGCATCTGGAAGATCGTAGACGATCATGCGGTGACTATTTTCTATACCGCGCCCACCGCGATTCGGGCGTTTATCAAGTGGGGCGACTCGTTCGTCCACAAGCATTCGCTCGCGTCGCTGCGGCTGCTCGGCACGGTTGGCGAACCCATCAACCCGGAAGCCTGGATGTGGTATCACCGCGAGATCGGCAAGGAGCGCTGCCCGATTGTCGATACGTGGTGGCAGACCGAAACCGGCGCCATTTTGCTTGCGCCCATCCCCGGCGCGGTGCCTACCAAACCCGGTTCGGCGACACGGCCGTTTTTTGGAATTGTGCCGGAAGTGGTGACAAAAGAAGGAGCACCCGTGGAAGCGGGGCAGGGCGGCCTGCTGGTCATCCGCAAGCCGTGGCCCAGCATGGCGCGCACGATCTACGGCGACCCGGAACGCTACCAGCAGGCATACTTCTCCGAGCTGCCCGGCGCCTACATGACCGGTGACGGCGCACGCTGCGACAGCGATGGCTACTACTGGCTCATGGGCCGCGTGGACGATGTCATCAACGTCAGCGGCCATCGCCTGGGCACGATGGAAATCGAGTCCGCGCTGGTAGCTCATAACAAGGTGGCGGAAGCCGCCGTGGTGGGCCGTCCGGACGATCTCAAAGGACAGGCCATTGCGGCTTTTGTGACGCTTGAAGAAGGCCACGAGCCCACCGAAGCGCTCAAGCAGGAACTGCGCCAATGGGTCGCGAAAGAAATTGGCGCACTGGCCCGGCCGGACGACCTGCGCTTTACCCAAATGCTGCCCAAGACACGATCCGGCAAGATCATGCGCCGGCTGCTGCGCGAGCTCGCCACGACCGGCACGGTCACCGGGGATACGACGACGCTTGAGGATTTCGGCGTCATCGCAAAGCTGCGGGGTGACGAGGAGTAGATGGCCGGTTAGCCTACCCGCCGGCCTGTTTCTTCTGGGCCTCAATGCGCGCCAGCGTCATGGTGTAGCGCTGCTGGTAGGCGGGATTGGTTTCAATCAGCTTGGTCAGCTTGGGCATGAAAGGCTGGCCCATCGCCTTGGCGTAGTCCTCGAAGAACGGTGTGAGCTTGGCGTAGTAGAAGAAGTTTTCGCCGTTGGTATCGAGGAACAGCTCGGCATCCAGCGTGCCGTGAAGCACGAGCGTCGCGGCCATTTCCCAATAGCTGATCACCTGGCGCCAGGCGGCATTTTCCCGTGAGCCCGCGTTGCGCTGGATGGCCTGCACATCTGCAAAATTATTCAGGTTCAGGCCGCCGACGATGGTGCGCGAATCACGCATCGTGGCTTCTGTGCGTAGCTTGTACAACTCAAGAATCAACTGGGCATCCTGCGGTGTGGCCATGGATCTGTCTCCTTGGAAATCAGCTATGCGGCGGCTTCGACTTCAGCCACGGTAGTGTCGGTCTCTGTTGCTTCGGCCTTGGGCTTGGGCGGCCCGATCAGCCGCTCATACTTACATTCCGGCGTGGTCGGCACCTCGGCCGGCACGCCTTTTTTGGGCCTGCGCTTGGGCAGGAATTCACGATTGTTCGGGCATACCAGGTACGTGCCTTCCTTGTTGCCATACTCGAGCAGATACGCGGCATCGCACTTGGGGCATGTTTCGTTGACCAGCAAAAGATTGCTTGCAAAATCGCACTTGGGGTAGTGGACGCAGCCGTAAAATGTGTCGCCGCGCTTGGTCTTACGCACGGCCAGATCGCCGCCGTCCTTGGGGCATTTCACATCGAGCAGATCCTGCTTGACGTACTTGCACTTTGGATAGCCCGAGCACGCGATGAACTCGCCATACGCGCCATCCCGCTGCAGCAACGGCTTACCGCACTTGGGGCAGGGCTCGTCCAGCTGCACGGGCGGCTTGGACTGCACCTTCTGGGTCAGCTTGCGGATGGTCTTGCAGGGCGGGTCATCGGAGTAGCCGGGGCAGCTCATGAACGGACCCCATGGGCCATTCTTCAGCACCATCAGGCGGCCGCAGTTATCGCAGAACTCTTCCTCGGGGGCCTCATCCGCACCCGGCGCACTGAGGTCAGGCTTGGCGGCGAAGTTTTCCTTGGTGAAGTCACACGATACCGGCTCCGCGGTGACCTTCTTGCCGACGGCCTTTTGTGCCGCGGCAACAGCTTTGGCAAAGGCCTTGGCGTCGTTGACCTCTTCCTGGAAATGAACGTGGTCATCCATCAGGCTCTTCACGATCATAGGGAAATGGAAGCCGCCGAGCACCTTCTTGAGGACGGCCTTGGGGTCCTTCTTCCAAGTCGCGGCGGCAATGGTCACCGGCTTGGCCTTGGAGAACGCGCTGCACGAGTAGAAGCTGCCGAACTTGCCCCACTTCATGATGAGCGGCGAGCCGCATTTATCGCAGATTTCGGTGGTGGCATCTTCGCGCCGCTTGACGTCTTCCATCTCGACTTCAGCCACCGCAAGCTCTTTTTCCAGATGCCCGTAGAAGCCATCGAGCAGGTCGGTCCAACGCTCCTTGCCGGCTTCCACCGCGTCCAGTTCGCCTTCGAGCTTGGCCGTGTAACCGGCCTCGAAGATGTAGGGAAAGTTCTTGACCAGCAACTCCGTTACCACCATGCCGATCTCGGTCGGCACAAACTTGGCGCCAATCTTCTTGACGTAGTCGCGGTCCTGAATGGTGTTGATGATCGACGCGTAGGTGGACGGCCGGCCGATTCCCTTCTCTTCCAGTGTCTTGACCAGCGACGCCTCGTTGAAGCGCGGTGGCGGCTCGGTGAACCGCTGCTCCGGGTCGACTGACGTCATGCCGAGCTTGTCACCCGACGTGACCTCCGGCAGAATGACGTCTTCAGACACGTTCTCCCAGACGGCCAGGAAGCCATCGAACACCTGGATGGAGCCGCTGATGCGGAAGTCGTAGGTCTTGTCCGCCTTTGCTGCGATGGCGATGGTGGTCTGGTCGAAGACCGCCGGCACCATCTGGGACGAGACAAATTTCTGCCAGATGAGTTTGTACAGCTTGTACTGCTCGTCACTCAGATACTGCTTGATCGCGTCAGGCGTGTACTCCACGTGGGTTGGGCGGATGGCCTCGTGGGCGTCCTGCGCATCGTTTTTGCCTTTGTATTCGAGCGGCTTTTCAGGCAGGTACTTGTCACCCAGCGCGCCGTGTACATAGGTGCGCGCTTCGGCGATGGCATCGGCGGAAACGCGTATCGAATCGGTACGCATGTAGGTGATCAGGCCCACCGTGCCGTCCGTGCCGACGTCTACGCCTTCATACAAACGCTGCGCCACGCCCATGGTGCGGCGTACGTTGAAGCCGAGCCGGCCGGCGGCATCCTGCTGGAGCTTGCTGGTAATGTACGGCGCAGTGGGGTTGCGCTTGCGCTGCTTGCGCTCCACGTTGACGACACTCCACGCGGCTTTGCGCAGCTGCTCGGCGACCTTGGTGGCGGCGGCTTCATCGGCCATGGCGCCGGACAGAAACTGCTCTTTGCCGTCGGCGTCCACACCGTTTGCGACCCTGGCTGTTTCGCCATCGGCACCGGTAAACTTTGCCACGAACTCAGCGCCTGCTGGTGTCTTGAGGGCAGCGCTGATGGGCCAGTACTCGACCGGAATGAAGGCATTAATTTCCCGCTCACGCTCGACGATCAAGCGCAGCGCCACGGTCTGGACACGGCCCGCGGAAAGCCCACGCCGCACCTTGTCCCACAGCAGCGGCGAAATCTGATAACCCACCAGGCGGTCCAGCACGCGACGCGTCTGCTGCGCGTCCACCAGGTTTTCGTTGACGTCGCGTGCGTTGAGAAACGCCGCCTTCACGGCCTTCTGAGTAATCTCGTTGAAAGTGACGCGCTGCAGGGTCGCATCCTTCTTGAGCACAGGCCTGATTTGCATGGCGAGGTGCGCGGCGATGGCTTCGCCTTCGCGGTCAGGGTCCGGTGCCAGGTACACAAAATCAGCCTTCGCCGCGAGCTTCTGCAACCGTTCCACAATCTTTTCCTTGCCGGGGGACACGATCAGCGTGGGCGCGAACGTCCGTCGCTTCAGCTCCACGCCGATATCGTTCTTGGGCAGGTCCATGATGTGGCCGATGGAGGCCTCCACCACGTAGTCTGAACCCAGATATTTATTGATCGTCTTGGCCTTTGCAGGCGACTCGACGATAACCAGTGATTTGCTCATTATTCCCTTCGTTCCACCAACCGCAACGGAATTCCGCCCGATGCGGACGCCCCGTTCGTTTCATTGCGAACCTAACACGATTCCCGAGGCCGCGCCAATCGCCGCCTATGCACGCTCTCTATAGACGCGTCACTTCGGTAACGGTTGCGGCCTTGCCCGGCGGGGCTAAAATGTTCGCAGATAGTTTTTTCCGGGCAGCGATTTGACCTTGCCGGAAAGCTCAAGCTCAAAGATCGCCGTGAAGATTTCCGCCGACGCCAGCTCGTTTTCCAACTGTTCGATCAGCTCATCCAACTGCACAGGCTCATCATGGCTGAGCCGCTGAAAGACCATGCGCTCGTTCGGGCTCATGGGCTGCTCAATAAATAAAGATGCGGTGCCGCCGGCTTTCGATTCACCCGGCCCGGTGACGCCCATCTCATCCTCAAGCCCGGTGCGCACTTCCGAGGGCAGGTCTTCCCAGATGTCTTCCCACGTCGCTGTAAGCTTGGCTCCCTGCTTGATGAGGGTGTTGGGGCCCCACGCATTCTTGTTAGTCACGTTGCCCGGCACCGCGTAAACCTCGCGGTTTTGCTCCATCGCGCAGCGTGCCGTGATGCGCGTGCCGCTATGCTCGGCGCCTTCAATGACCAACACGCCGACGCTCATGCCGGAGAGCGTGCGGTTGCGGATGGGGAAGTTCTGCGGGGCCGGAAAGGTGCCCATCTTGAACTCCGTTACGATGGCCCCGCCGGACAGAATGATCTGCTCGGCCAGTCGCTTGTTCTCTTTCGGATAAACCACATCGAGCCCCGTGCCCCAGACCGCGACGGTTGCGCCCCCGGCGTCCAGCGCGCCCTTGTGCGCCGCCGTATCCACCCCGCGCGCCATGCCGGACATCACCGTAAGCCGCCGGTTGGCGAGATCGCGCGCAAGCATTTCCGCCATGCCCGCGCCGTATGGGGAAGGCGCCCGCGTGCCGACGATGGCGATGCCGGGCCGCGCCAGCAAAGCCGTGTTGCCCCGCACCCAAAGCACGCTGGGCGGGTCGTAGATTTCGAGCAGTCGCTCCGGGTAGTCCTGATCATCGGGCGTCAAGAACGTAGCACCCGCGTCGTACACCAGCTTCGCTTCCTGCTCAGCGGCACTGCGCGCACGGCCATCCGCGATGAATTGTGCGGCCTTCGCGGGCAGCTTGAGCCCTTCGAGTTCGGTAAGGGGAAGATCGAAGATGCGTGCGGCCTCGCCACCCAGCAGCTGCACCGTGCGGCTGATGCGCGTGGGTCCCAGGCCCGGCGTCAACGTAAGGCCAAGCCACGCCAGGCGCGCGGTTTCAAGCGATGAGGTATACACAGGGGATGAAACCGTTGACGCCGCCATATCCAACTCCGCAAGGCAAGGTATTGCCCAGAAGCCTATCATGCCGCGCCCGGTAAACTAACAGTGTGGCTCTACGCGTAGCGGCAATCGACTTCCTCAACCCGGCCCCCCTGATGTGGGATTTCCACCATCCGCCGCTGGCCGCCGGGCTGGCCGAGCGGTACGCCATCCACCTGACCGCGCCAGCGCAATGCGCCCACGACCTGCTTGAAGACCGCGCCGATCTTGGCCTGATCCCCATCGCCGCGCTGACGCCCGCGCTGGCCATCGTGCCCGGCTGCACCATCGCCAGCCTGCGCGAGGTGCGCTCCATCCAGCTGATCAGCCGGCTGCCGCTCGACCAGGTGCGCACGGTTGCGGCCGACACCGCTTCCCGCAGCTCGGTGGCCTACGCGCAGGTGCTGTTCCGCCACTTCCTGCACACCGACCCCACCTTTCTGCCTGCGCCCGCCGACCCCGAAGCCATGCTCGCCCAGGCCGATGCCGCCCTGCTGATCGGCGACCCAGCCCTGCTCGCGCTCGAGCGACGTGGCGCGATCGAGGCCACAACCGGCCCGTGCACCTGGCATGACATCGCCGCGGAGTGGCACCTCCGCACCGGTCTGCCGTGGGTCGCGGCGGTCTGGGCCTGCCGCCCGCGGGCCATTGCGGACCCCGCCCGGCTCATCCAGGACCTCCAGCAATCGCGCGACCACGGCCTTGCCAACATTCCCTCGCTGGTTGAAGAGTGGACCACCCGGATCGCGCTCCCGCCCGCGACCATACGCCACTACCTCACCCGCAACATCCACTACACACTGGACGGACCATGCCTGGAGGCCATCCGCCTGTTCCGCCAGCTCGCGGCGGAAACCGGCACTCTGCCGCCGCTCGCCGAGCCCATGTTTTTACAGCCCTAAAAAGATTCGCCGCGACTTCCCGCGCTGAACCCGCGTCTCAACCAGCATGCTCCTCGCCCTGACCGCTGCCCCTGGCGGCCACCTGCTTCAAATTGCGCTTTCGTTCGGCCTGCTCGGTGTGTTCCTCGTCTCGATTGTCGATAGTTCGTTTGTCCCGCTGCCGATCCCCGGCATCACGGACATCATGGTCATCCTCTACGCGGCGCAGCACGCCAACCTGTGGCTGCTGCTGCTGTCCGCGACAAGCGGCTCCGCACTGGGTGGCTACCTGTCTTACCAGGTTGGGCAGTCCGGCGGCATGGCGTTCATCGAAAAGCGCACGCCGCCGCGCATTTTCAAGCGAGTCACGGGCTGGATGGAATCACATTCCATCCTGGCTGTGGCGCTGCCCGCGATCCTTCCGCCGCCTGCTCCCCTGAGCCCGTTCGTGCTGGCCGCCGGTGCGCTCAAGATGTCGCTGAAGACCTTCATGATCACGTTCACCACCAGCCGGCTGGTGCGGCATGGCATCGCCGCGTGGCTCGGCGTACGCTATGGCAGCGCCGTTCTGGTGCTTTGGAACCGCTTCCTGGTGCGCTGGGGAACGCCCATCCTCATCCTTCTCTGGACGCTGATCCTCGCCAGCGTCGCCTACGCGTTCTGGCAGATATGGAAGACCCGCAAAGCCGTCCGTCCCGCAAGCCCGAAGCCTGCCTAAGCCATCACGATCGTTTCCACCACGTCCTTTTTCTTCGGCGTAAACTTCCGCTTGTAATAGGCGATGGTCGCAATGATGGACGGCACGCCGATTGCCGTGGGCAGCAGCCAGAGCGCCCTGCCCAGGCCCTGCGAGTGAGGATGAATGTTCGTGACCAGGAACGCCGTCCAGGCCGCGATGTAGCTGCCGATGAAGTTGCCGAGGTGGGTGTACCACCAGAACATTTTTTCGGTGGGCCTCTTGAGAAACTTCATGATCTCCGTCGCCGCCAGCCGCATGCCCAGGATGCCGAACACAATCGCCACGATGCCCATGTTCTGCACCAGCACCGGCTTGAACGCGCCGCACAAGGCCAGCGCCGCGCTGCTGACAAACGTGAACACCGCGGCAAACCAGTCGATCGGCTTCGCGTGGCCGCCACGCAAAAGGTCCTTGAGCTTCAGGATCCGCCAGCCGCTGAACGCGGAATAGAAGCTGAAAACCGCCACCAGCGCCAGAAAAAGTACCGGCCGATACAAAGCCATCGGCAACGCCGTGGCAGCGACCACACCCATCGCCCACAGGTAAACCATGCCCCAGCGGCGATGCTGCTTGCCGCCCTTGGCCGTCACCAGTGCCACCGGCGCCAGCACAAAGGCTGTGAAGCCCGCGGCGATATGCACTCCCAGAAAAGCCTTCATCCAAAGCGGGTCAGCATGCATCGGCAGTCCTCCTGGTTTCTATTAGCGATACCGAGAGTATGTCATCAGGCCCCCTCTGTCCGCTAAAACTCCCATTGCAGCAGGGTCGACCCAACCGTGAAGCCTGCGCCGACACTGGCCAGAAGTACCAGGTCGCCCTTTTTCAGGCGGCCATCGTCGAGCGCCGTCTGCATCGCCATTGGGATTGTCGCCGCGGTGGTGTTGCCAAAGCGGTCGATATTGATAACCACGCATTCCTCCGGCATACCCAGCCGCTCGGCCGTCGCCAGGATGATGCGCTTGTTGGCCTGGTGTGGGATGAAGCAACTGAGGTCAGCGCCGGTGACGCCGTTGCGCGTCAGAATGCCTTCAGAGGCCTCGGCCATTTTGCGCACCGCGAATTTGTAGACCGCGCTGCCATCCTGGTGGACGTAATGCATTTTTGCATCGATCGTCTCATGCGAGGACGGATTCAAGGAACCGCCGGCCGGCATGTTGAGCGCCGGTGCGCCAGACCCATCGATCTCATGCCAGTAGTCGATCAGGCCGATCTCGTCGCCTACGCACGGCTCCAGTAAGACCGCGCCGGCGCCATCGCCGAAGATGACGCACGTGGCACGGTCGGTGTAGTCGATGACCGAACTCATCACATCCGCGCCAATGACCAGCACTTTTTTGTGCATGCCGGATTCAATCAGCTTGGCCCCCACCTGCAGCGCATAGGGAAAGCCGGAGCATGCCGCTGAGAGGTCAAAACCCCACGCCCCCTTGGCGCCCAGCTTGTCCTGCACCAGGCATGCCGTGGCCGGGAAAAACATATCAGGCGTCACCGTCGCGACGATGATGACTTCGATCTCGCTGGCTTCTACACCGCGTTTGGCGAGGCATTTTTTCGCCGCTTCAACCGCCAGATCGCTCGTTGCCACACCCTTGTCCACCAGGTGCCGCTCACGAATCCCGGTCCGCTCCATGATCCACTGATCGTTGGTCGCAACCATCGTTTCGAGATCTGCGTTCGTCAGCAACCGCGGCGGCACATACGCTCCCACCGAAGTAATCTTGGCCCTGGCCCGTTCCACATTCCGCAATACAAGACTCAAACCTGCACCTCACTGCAACGTCCCCAGCATACAAAAAAAATGTTATCTGAACGCGAATTCATTTTAGCCCGCTCTGAGAAAGTGCCTGCCCAGCAAATACAATTCGAACATGCGTGGGAGATCTGCTACTGAGCCAATCACCGAATGGATGGCGGCGCAGGCTACCATTCTGAGTTGCAAGAGGAAGTGGGGCTTCCAACCAGATTCAGGCGATGACCTGCTGCCCGAGTTTGTTGTCACCTTCTCCTATCAAGTCCATGGAAGAACATACAGTGGCAGGTTCCGCGCAAATTCGGCTACTGAAATCGGAAGTCGCTTCATGATCCAGTACCACCCAGACCATCCTAATGAAAACACAGGAGCCGATACCCCGTTGCATCCCTGGCACCGGTGGGTACCTCTATTTTTAGGATTGGCTGCTTTGCTTACCGCGGCTTGGTTTTGGCCCAACACGGTCTTGTAAGCGACTGCGTCTCTAAGTTTCGCCACTTGCAATTGCTAGAGCTTGGTAACCACTGCGCCATTGCGGGAATCTCCACCGCGTTATCAACGCCGATTCATTAGCACCGGGTGACCTACTGCGCCCATACTAGCCCGTTACCGTTGCTTCCTTCCGGACCTGGCGGGGTTGGCGGGATTACGTCGCGTAGGACCCGGCACAGACCACAGTCTACCATCGTCATCAGGAGTCTTCCAACCCGCATGTCAGATCCGATGCCCGCCCCGACCACCGCAGCCGAAGTTGAAGCCTGTTACCGCGAACTGATCGCCCTCCATACCGCCACGCAGGACTCCTGGCGTGCCCGCCAATCGCGCATCCTGGGCGGCATCGGCTTCGTCGTGCTTGTGATCGTCGCGCTGACCGTGCATTCGGTGCATAGCGCGGGCTCTCCTTGGGCGTTGCTTGGGGCGTTCGTCGCTATCGCCGCGTTGATTCCGTTTTCGCTGCGCACCCAGGCGCAGGTCACCCGCCAGCAGCGCATTCTGGGCCATTATGACCGCGCCCTGAGCCGCCTGGACGGCACCGCGCCCGAACCCGAAACGCTGCCCGCCCGCCCCGCCACACACCTTTATGAACACGACCTCGACCTGCTCGGCCCCGACTCGCTGTTCACCCTGCTCAGCACCGTCCGCACAGGGCTGGGCGAGCACGGCCTGACGCAGTACCTGCTGCGCCCGGCACCGCATACAGATACCGTGGCTCGGCAAAACGCGGTGCGCGAGCTGCTGCCCCAGCTCGAGACCCGCGAGCGCATCGCCCTGCTGGGCGCCAGCAGCTTCCAGCAGATCACCGCGACCTATTTTGAAGAGTGGCTGGACGCACCCGCGCCTGCCTTCAACCGCATTTTCCGCCCCGTCCTGCTCATCACCGCTACTTTGGACCTTGTGCTGCTGCTCACCGGGCTGACGCATCTGCGGCCGTGGGGTTTCGTGGTGCCGAACCTCGCTATCGTGCTCGGCATCCAGGCCGCGGTTTGCGCCTACCTCCGCGCCGAGGTGCTGCCGCTCTTGCAAGGCGGGGCACGGCTGCAGGGCAACATCCGCCTGCTGTCGGAAGGGCTCGCCCTGCTGCAGGCCTCGACGCCTGCCTGCCCCAAGCTCGCCTACCTGAAGCGCCAGGCGCTCGAGCCGGCCGGCGCGGTCAGGCTGCTCAAGCAGCTGGACGGACAGCTCACCATCGTCGAGCAACGCACCAAGGAATACTTCTTCATCTTCTCGCTGCTGCTGGCCGCGGGTACCCAGGCGGCCGTATCGATCGCCGCATGGAAGCGTGCCAACGCGCAGGCAATGCGCACCTGGATCGCGGCATGGGCGGAGTTTGAAGCGCTCAACGCGCTGGCCACGTATGCCTTTGAGCATCCGCAAAATTGCTGGCCCGAGCTGCTCCCGCCCGAGCACCCACCTTTGTACGAAGCCAAATCGCTCGGCCATCCGCTGCTTGCCGGTGCGGTGCCGAACGACGTGGCGTTGGGTGCGGCGACGAGTTTTTATCTGATCTCCGGGTCGAATATGAGCGGCAAGTCCACCCTGCTGCGTTCCATCGGGATCAATGCCGTGCTGGCCTATGCCGGAGCGCCCGTGCAGGCCCGCAGCATGCGCCTCACGCCGCTCGCGCTGGGTGCCTCACTCGCGCTGACCGACTCGCTGGCCGAAGGCAAATCCCGCTTCAAGGCAGAGGTCGCGCGGCTGGCCGCCATCGTCGCCATCGCCAAGGAAAAGCCGGTCCTGTTCCTGATCGATGAAATCTTTTCCGGCACGAATTCCGCCGACCGCCGCACCGCCGCCGCCGCCGTTCTGCGTGCGCTGCTAAATCATCACGGCATCGGCGCGCTCAGTACGCACGACCTCGCCCTCACCGAGCTCGCCATGGAGACCAACGCCGGCCGCAACCTCCACATGGCCAGCCCTGACCCCGCCGATCCCCTCGCCTTCGATTACCTGCTCAAACCCGGTGTCAATACCAGCTCCAATGCGCTCGCCATCGTCCGCATGATGGGCCTGGAAGCGTGACCCATGACAATCTGCAAGGCTCTTCCGCGCGTAACTGAATCATCATCGTTCGCCTCGCCAAAGCGTTAGTCACTGCCGCCCTCGTCTTCGTCGTCGCCGTCGGTCTGTTTTACGCCTGGTACGTCCACCGTGCCGGGGTGCGCTTTCCCGACCACCTTTCTCATGCGTCGATGCCTGCGCTGGGATTCGGTACGGTTGCCGGTCTGCTTTGCGGTGCCGCCGCTTTCCTGCTTGCGTTAGTCTTTTCAAGGAAGCGCCCGGAGTAACACGCAGCCCCATGTCCCGCACCCTCATATCCCGCACCCTCTTCATCACTCTCCTGCTTGCCACGCCTGCGCTCGCGCAAGACGTACATGTTCACGTCAACCCCGCCGTGACCACCGGCATCGAGGGGCCGCTGGACTTTCCCACGATCCAGAATGCGCTGGACCATCATCCCTTTGCGCCGGCAGGTTTTCGCGTCGTCATCGAGATCGCTCCCGCCACGTATCATGAGCGGCTCGACATTACCCAGAATCACCAGGACATTACCCTGCTCGGCAAAGGCTTGCGGCCGGAAGACACCGTCATTACCAACGCCCTGAATGCCAAACAGGCCGGCGGCACGTTCTTCACCGAGACAGTAGAGATCAACGGCAACGGCTTTGAAGCCGACAACCTTAGGATCGAAAACACCGCCGGCAACACCGGCCAGGCCGTAGCCGCAGCCGTCCGGGCCGACCGCGCCGTCTTCAAGCACGTCCACTTCCTCGGCCACCAGGACACGCTCTTCGCCGATTACGGCCGCCAGTACTACCTGGACTGCTTCATCACCGGCGGGGTCGACTTCATTTTTGGCAATGCCACCGCCGTCTTCGACCACACGCACCTGGAGTCCAATGGACCCGGCTACCTCACCGCGCAATCCCGCACCGGTGCCGACCAGACCACGGGTTACGTCATCCTCAACTCCACCGTCACCGCCAGCTTTGAACCCGCTGCGATCCCTGCCGGAGCGCCCGGCGCCACCAGTACCGCCGCGGCCCGCAACATGGTCGGGCTCGGCCGGCCCTGGCGACCCTACTCCCGCGTGGTCTACCTGAACACCGTGCTGCCCGCGCAGATCAACCCCGCCGGCTGGGACCACTGGGGCAAAGCCTCAAACGAAGCCACTGCTTTTTACGCGGAGTACCAATCCACCGGCCCCGGCGCAAGCCCTGCAACCCGCGCGCCCTGGGCCCACACACTCACGGCGCAACAAGCAGCACAGTTCCTGCCGGCAAACTTCCTGGCGGGCGCGGATCACTGGAACGCTGAAGGCGAAGCCGCAAAACTCCCGTAGTTGCAAACAACGTATCGGCCTGCTTCGCATCCAACGCGGAGGTGTTACGTTTTCACGTCACGCAAATTTCGTACTTTTTGAACGGAGCAAGACATGTTGATTTTGATCATTATCCTCATCCTGGTTTTTGGTTTTGGCGGCTTCCGCATGGGACCGGGCCTGGGCTATTACGGCGGCGGCGGCCTCGTCACCATTCTCGTCATTCTGCTGATTCTCAAGTTGTTGGGTATCATCTAGTCCGGTTGCGGGAGTTCAGATCGTGAAAGAAAAGTCCCCCCTGCGCGTCGGTCTGATGACCCGTGAATACCCGCCCGCCGTCTACGGCGGCGCGGGCGTTCATGTGGAGTACCTTGCCCGTGAGCTAGCCCGCAAGATTGAGGTGGAAGTCCACTGCTGGGGCAATCAGGAAGAAGACGCGCCCAATCTACGTGTGCGTGGCGATGTGCCGCCGCCCGAAGTCACCGCCGGCTCCGAAGCCAAGTTCAAAGCCGCCGTCGACGCCTTTGCCCTGAACCTCACGACCATGAAAGAGCTGGGCCAGATTGACATCATCCACACCCATACCTGGTACGTGGCGATGGCCGGCTTCCTGGCAAAGAAACTCTACGGCATTCCCTTTGTGCTCACCACCCATTCACTGGAACCGTTGCGCGCCTGGAAGGCCGAGCAACTGGGATCAGGCTACGCGCTCTCCTCATGGATGGAGCGCACCGCGATCCTGGATGCCGACGCCATTATCGCCGTCTCAAACGGCACCAAAGCAGACATCCAGACGGCTTACCCTGACGTCGATCCCGCCCGCATCCACGTCATCTACAACGGCATCGACCTGAAGGAATATCAGCAGACCCCGGCCACCGACGCCCTCACGAAATATGGTGTCGACCTGAGCAGACCTTACGTCCTGTTCGTAGGCCGCATCACCCGGCAGAAAGGCGTCACGCACCTGGTCGACGCTGTCCGCTATTTGCCGCCCGGCACCCAGGTGGTGCTTTGCGCCGGCGCACCAGACACACCTGAAATTGCCGCTGAAATGCGCGACAAAGTCGAGGCCCTGCGCAAGGAAACTCCCGGCAGCCAGCCCGCGCTTGTCGAAAATACTACCGAAGACGGCGGGCATAGCATCTCCACCGGCGACCCCACCGGCCGCGGCCACAACATCGTCTGGATCGAGCAGATGGTCACTAAGCCGGAAGCCATCGAGCTTTACTCCCATTGCGCCGTCTTCTGCTGCCCCTCAGTCTATGAGCCGTTCGGCATCATCAACCTGGAAGCCATGGCGTGCCGCGCGCCGGTAGTCGCCTCAGCGGTCGGCGGCATTCTTGAAGTGGTGATCCCGCCCGGCGCATCCGAGCCGGAAACCGGCCTGCTCATCCCCTTCGCGCCCGACCCCGCCACCACCTTCCCGGCCGACCCCGACCGCTTCTCCCGCGACCTCGCCGCCGGCATCACCACGCTGCTCGAGGACCCCGCCCGCGCCCAGGCGATGGGCCAGGCCGGCCGCCGGCGCGTGGAAGCCCACTTCGCCTGGGAAGCGATTGCGACGCAAACCATCGCACTCTACGAGTCGCTGGTAGACAAATCTACCCGCTAAACTTGTTTGCATGTTCATCGTCGGCGGTCTCCTTCTCGGCCTCATCGTAGGCATTGTTTATGGCCTCACCGGGCTCAATGCAATCGTGCTCATCCCGGCACTGGTCGTGTTTTACGGCTTCAGCCAGCATCGCGCGGTCGGCACGACCATTGCCGTATTGCTGCTGCCGGTGGGCTGTTTCGCATTCTGGAAATACTGGCGTGCCGGGGAAATCGACTTCAAGCTGGCCGGCCTGCTGGCCTGCGGCTTCCTGGTCGGGGGCTGGCTGGGCGGCACCTACGCGCAGCATGTGCCGGACATCGCCCTGCGTCGCGGCTTCGCCGTCGTCCTGATCATTGCCGCGTTGCGCATGCTCTTCCAGTAGCCCGGCCTGCAAACCAGCTAGAATGAAGAGTGATGGCCACCCTGCTGCAGCCCGAGACCGAACCCACCACCGCAACCCGACCCAAGGTAGGCTTCGTCTCCCTCGGGTGCCCGAAGAACCTCGTCGATTCCGAGGTGATGATGGGCCTGCTGCACCACAACGGCGCCGACCTGATCCAGCGTGCCGACGACGCCGACATAATTGTTATCAACACCTGCTCCTTCATCGATTCGGCCAAGCAGGAATCGGTCAACACCATCCTCGAGATGGTGCAGCACAAGCGCGAGCACGGCGGCAAAGCCTCCCGCATCATCGTCGCCGGCTGCCTGGTGGAGCGGTACCGCGATGAGATCCGCGCGAACATCCCGGAGGTGGACGCGGTCGTAGGCACCGGCGAGCTCGAAGCCATCCTGTCCGCCGCAGGCCTGAGCCCGCAAAGCAATTCCCCCTTTACCATCCTCCCGCAGGACTTCAACCAGCCCTCCATTGAGGCGCACACGCAATCCGCTCTCGAGCTTCTGGCACAGCCGCTGGTGAACGAAACCCTCATCTCGCGCGCTCCCAGTGCCGTCAATCAGCACTCCCGGCCTGAGTCCGACGGCCCGCAGTTGCGCGTCGTGCCGCAGCTTGGCATTGTTCAGTCGCTCGCTGAAACCGGCACTACGACCGACCACACCAACCACCCGGGCAAGCACATCGCCCACACGCCGGAAGCCGGCACGCAAGGCCGCGAACCGGTCGCCTTCCGTGCCGAAGGCGACGCCCGCGAGCAATCCGGCCGCTTCTCCCGCGAGGCCTGGGACGGCGCCGCGGCTGCCCTGCCGGACTACCTCTACTCCGACGCCACGCCGCGCATCCTTTCCACCCCACGCGCTTCCGCCTACATCAAGATCGCCGAAGGCTGCGACCATCCGTGCTCGTTCTGTATCATCCCGCAACTGCGCGGTAAATTCCGCTCACGCCGCATGGGCTCCATCATCGCGGAGGCCCAGAACCTTATCGCCCAGGGCGTGCGCGAGATCACCCTCATCGGCCAGGACACCACCTGCTATGGCGAAGATCTCGGCCTCAAGGAAGGTCTCGCGCAACTGCTCGATGCGCTGGCCCCGCTGCCCGGCCTGCGCTGGCTCCGCTTCCTCTATACCTACCCAAATAAGGTCACCACGCGCCTGCTCGAGACCATGGCAAAGCACGACACCGTCGCCAAGTACCTTGATGTTCCGCTGCAGCATGCCAGCGCCAGCGTCCTCAGGACCATGAAGCGCGGCGGCAACGCGCAGATCTTTCTCGACCTCATCGCCAAAGCCCGGCAGATCGTGCCCGGCATCGTCATCCGTACTTCGTTTATCGTTGGGTTCCCCGGTGAGACAGAAGCCGACTTCGCCGAGCTTTGCGCCTTCGTCACGGCCGCCAAGATCGACTGGCTCGGCGTTTTCACCTATTCGGACGAGGAAGGCGCGAAGGCGTTCGATCTTGCACCCGAAACCAAGCTCCCGCGTCGCACCATCGAAGCCCGCCGCCGCAAGCTCATGCGCCTGCAGCAGAAGATCAGCACCAAGGCCAAGCGCGCCTGGGTCGACCGTGAAATCGATCTGCTGGTCGAAGGTGTCAGCGAAGAAACCGACCTCCTATGGGAAGGCCGCACCCCCCTGCACGCGCCCGAAATCGACGGCAAGGTCCTCATCAACGACTTTGGCCCCCACGAAACCCTGGTCCCCGGCACCTTCTACCGCGCCCAGATCACGGAGTCCCACGACTACGACGTCGTGGCCCGCATCATCGAGTAAGTGGCCGAAATGATTGATCGAGCAGTTTCGCAACAACTCCTGGACTCTCTACCTACTCCAACCAAAGATGACGACCAAAGACATTCAATCCGGCGCAGACCACGTCGACCAGACCGAGCAACTCTAGCACGGCTACTCGACACCCCAAGACGACGCGGCCCTCGAGGTCAACGAAGAGGACGCGACCGACGCACCAGTTAAAACCACTGTCGCGGGTATGACCCTGACGATGTTCACCCAGGGAGCCTCCACCCGCGTACGCGTCGGCAACCCGCACAACGCCTCCGAGCTCTACGAGCTTGCCTTCGACTCAGCAGAAGAAGCCAACGTGGCGATGCTTGAAGCCGGCATCCTGACCCCGGCACAGGTCCCCGATCCCACCAAACTGGCGGGAACTGGCATCGCGCTTGAAAGCATCACGATCGAGCAGCTTGAAGCCGGTGGCCTCAAGCGCCATAACGCCTATACCGGCTAACTCGCAAGGTCTAAACTAGGACCAGTATGAGCACTCCCAAAGCACTGTTCTGTCCCACATGCCGCAAGGTGGTTCCGGCCTCGTCGCCGGACTTTCCCTTCTGCTCGGACCGTTGCCGCATCCTCGATCTCGGCAAGTGGGCCTCCGGCGGCTACGTCATCTCGTCGCCCATCCATGACCCGGACCTGCTGGACGAGCTCGAAGGCCTGCAACACCGCAACAAATCCACCACGAACGACAGCGATGGCTAAATTAGGGAACGCGCAGCCTCGCATCGACGTCCGTGGCCTCGCCAAGACCCGCTGGGCCTGGGTCGTCGGCACCTTCTTCGGCGCCGGCCTGGGACGCCCCGGCCCCGGCACTTACGGGTCGATTGCCGCCGCCGCGCTCTGGCTGCTCCTCATCCGCCCCTTCCACCACCAGGCCGTCATCACCCTCATCGCGGCCATCGCGGTCACCCTGATCGGCATCCCCGCCGCCACCATCGTGGCCCGCGAGTCGCACCGCGAAGACCCGGGCCATGTCGTCATCGACGAGGTCGCCGGCCAGCTCGTCGCCCTCATCGGTATCCCTGCACATTGGCCCCAGGTGCTACTCGCCCTGCTGCTGTTCCGCCTGTTCGACATCCTCAAACCACCGCCCGTCCGCCAGCTCGAGCGCCTGCCCAACGGCACCGGCATCATGCTGGACGATGTCGCCGCCGGCCTGCTCGCCCTGGCCGCCGGCCACCTCATCCTGCACTTCCTATAATCTAGAGCGATGCCGACTCTCACCGCCGTCCATCCTTCAGCCGCATTGCCCGGCGGCGAGCTCCAGATCACCGGCACCGGTCTCGCCCCTACGCCCGGCGCACCGCTGTTTGCTGAAATCTCCGGCATCCCTGCCCTCATCACGCTTGCCCGCCCCACCCAGATCACGTTGCGCATCCCGGAAGGTACGCTCCCCGGCGAGCTTGTTATCGCGTCCGGCGCCAGCGTCTCGAATCCCCTGCGCGTCCGCATCGCCGTGCCGCTTGCAGAAAATCTCCACCCCGTCGCCAACCCCGCGGTCGACAAGCACGGCCAGGTCTACGCCACGCTCTCCGGCTCCCGCGGCGACCAAACCCCGGTCTCTGTCTTCCGCATCACGCCCGGCCCGCAGGATACCGTCGCCGAGCTCCGCCCCTACGTCCGTGAGATCCTCAATCCCACCGGCCTCGCCTTCGGGCCCGATGGCCTGCTCTACGTATCCTCACGCGCCGAAGGCACCATCTACCAGGTAGGCACCACCGGCGTCGCACGCGTCTTTGCAGAAGGCTTAGGCATCGCTACCGGCATCGCATTCGACGCGGCCGGCGACCTATTCGTCGGCGACCGGTCCGGCACCATCTTCAAGATCCACACCAGCCAGAGCGGCGAGCAGGAGACGTTCGTCTTCGCCACGCTCGAGCCCTCCATCGCCGCCTACCACCTGGCCTTTGCGAGCACCGGTACGCTCTACGTCACCGGCCCCACCACCGCGTCGAACCAGGTCATCCACGCCATCGCGCCCGATGGCAACGCGTCGATCTTTTTCAGCGGCCTGGGCCGCGCCCAGGGCATGGCCTTCGACGAGCACGACAACCTGTACGTAGCCGCCAGCCTCCACGGCGACCGCGGCATCCTGCGCATCACGCCAGAGAAAGAGGCCTCCCTCATCATCTCCGGCAGCAACCTCATCGGCCTCTGCTTCCTTCCACGCAACCGCATCGCCCTGGCTACCCGAGACGCCGTCTACGAGGTAGACCTCAGCATTGATTCCGCCACATAGGCGCGGAGCAATCTCCCCGCTCGCTGTACCCTTACCTTCATGCGCCGCTTTCTTCTGCTCACCTTCTGCACCGCATCGCTGTTCGCCCAGTCCGACCTCGTCAACCCCCTCATCGGCACGGCCAACGGCGGCAACGTCTTTCCCGGCGCGTCCATGCCCTTCGGCATGGTGCAGTTCACCCCGGAAGCCACGCCCGTCAATCTCAAACGCCATATCGCAGCACCCGGCGGCTACGAGTACCGCGCCACCGCACTGCGCGGCTTCGCACTCACCAACGTCGAAGGCTGGGGCTGTGCTGGCGGTTCCGGCGACATCCCCCTGATGCCCGTCACCGAGCCCATCACGCAATCCCCGTCCACGGATTTCCGCACCACCTATACCTCCTCCTTCACCCATGCCGACGAGCGGGCGACCCCCGGCTCCTACCGGGTCACCCTGGGCAACGGCGTCCAGGTCGCGCTCGCCGCCGCCACCCGCATGGGCGCCGCCACCTTCACCTTCCCGGCCGATACCCCTGCCCGCCTGCTGATCCGCACCTCCGACTCCGAAGCCGGCTCGACCGCCGCCCAGACCAACGTCGACGGCCAGACCGTGACCGGCGAAGTCACCAGCGGCAATTTCTGCGGCTACATCGGCACGGAAGACCGGCGCTCCTACTACACGCTCCACTTCGTCGCCCGCTTTGACACGCCCGTGACTGAAACCGGCGCCTGGCAGGACCTCACCGTCACTCCCGGCGCGACCCACGCCAGCGGTGGAAACGGCTACGGCAGCACCGGCTTCCCGGATGCAGGCCACGGCTCCGGCGTGTGGCTCGGCTTTGCGCCCGGGGCGACGGTTCGCGTCCGCATCGGCATTTCCTACGTCAGCGCCGCCAACGCGCTCGCCAACCTGGAAGCCGAATCCCGCACCGCCCAAACCTACGAGACCGTAGCCGCCCAGGCCCGTACTGCCTGGAACCAGCGCCTCTCGCGCATTGAAATCGGGGGCGGCACGCCCGAGCAACGCATCGTGTTTACCACCGCGCTGTACCACGCGTCCCTCACCCCCACCACCTACTCAGATAGCAACGGCGAATACACCGGCATGGATCGCCAGACCCATCGCATCACCGCGCCGCAGCAGGTTCAATACGCCAACTTCTCCGGCTGGGACGTCTACCGTTCGCAGTTCCAGCTGCTCACCTGGCTCGACCCGGCCCAGGGCTCGGACATCGCCCAAAGCCTCTACAACCAATCGCTCCAGGACAACGGCCGCTGGGACCGCTGGACTCACCTCTCCGGCGCCACGCACGTCATGAACGGTGACCCGGCCGCCGCTGCCATCGCCTCCATCTATGCGTTCGGAGGCAAGGCCTTCCCTGCCCGCGCCGCCCTCGCCTCGCTGGTCCATGCCGCCGAAGTTCCCACGAAAGAAGACCTTACCGCCGCCGGCTGCCCGGTCGAGTGCCCCGGCCAACGGCCCGGCCTGGACCAATACCTCAAGCTCCACTACATCCCCACCGGCGCTCCCGCCTGGGGCCCCGCGGCCGATACCCTCGAAGATGTCACCGCCGACTTCTCCGTCTCTGCCTTCGCCGGCCATCTCGGCCAGAAAGCCGTGCAAAGCCGCTTCCTCACTCGCGCCCAATACTTCAAAAACATCTGGAACCCCGCAGCCGCACCGGATGGGGGCTACTTCATGAATCGCAACCCCGACGGCACCTGGGCCCGGCTCGGCGCCGACCGTGACGACGACAACCACCCCATCGCCCACCCGGAAGACTTCACCCCCGCCACCGGCGATGGCTTCGTCGAAGGCTCCGCCGCGCAGTACGTCTGGATGGTTCCCTTCAACCCAGCGGGTCTCTTCCGCCTCATGGGCGGCCTTGTACCCGCCACCCAGCGCCTGGACCGCTTCTTCTACGACGACCAGGGCAAGCCAGCCGTCACCAATGCCGGTCCGCTCCACGCCGAGCTCAACAACGAGCCCTCCATCGAGTCCCCCTGGCTTTACGACTTCGCCCGCCAGCCCGCAAAAACCCAGCAACTCGTTCGCCAGGTCCTCAACATTCTCTGGCGCAATACCCCCGCCGGCATCCCCGGCAACGACGACCTCGGCGAAATGTCCTCCTGGTTCGTCTTCGCCGCCATGGGCCTCTATCCCGAGATTCCCGGCCGCGCCGAGCTGGTCCTCGCCTCGCCACTTTTCCCGCGCATCACCCTCCACCGGCCCGGTGGCGACGTCCTCATCACCGCCCCCGGCGCCTCCGCCGAAACCTTCTACGTCCAAGCACTCCTGGTCGACGGCCACCCCGCCACCCACACCTGGCTCCCCGAATCCTTCGCGCTCCACGGCGGGAGCCTGGCCTTCACCCTGGGCACAACCCCCAGCAAAACCTGGGGCACCGCACCCGACGACGCTCCACCCTCTTTCGAATAGCTGCGGTCAGCAGTCGTTGCTAAAACATGGCCGCATAACTCTGCAGTTGCGCCAGCGAAATCACCGCCTGCCCACCCGCCTGCTTCGTCTGCCAGATCTCGATCTCAGATGCTTTGTAGGAAATTCCCAGCGCCACGGTCTGGTCCCAGTTCACGGAAGGCCCATAGGCCTGAAACTCGATGGGCGGCCCCAGCACCGTAAACTCCGGGTAAATCGACGTGGCCGAAGGCGCCAGTGTAGGCTGCAGCCCATGATTCGCCACAACGCCGCGCCCGGTACCCAGGCTCGCCCGCCCGGCCGCCATCAGCCCCGTCGTATAAGCGGCATTCACCACATCCTGCCCCGTGTCGATCCCGATGAACTGGTTGAACGTATAGTCCAGCGGCGTCATCGTCCACGCGGAATACTGGTCTCCCATCGTGTTCAGGCAGTTTTGAAACTGCGCGTCCGTAAACCCAGCCGCTTTCAAAACAGGTATATCCATGATGCCCGTCGGGTGAATGAACGGTTCAGCCGTGTTGGACGAGCAGCCGCTCACCGCCACCTCACCCAGCCGCGCATCCTTGTCATACTTTGCCGCGAGCAGGTTCTGCAGGTTCTTCCAGGCGGCCACATAGTTCGCGGTCCAGAAGCGTGGCAGCGGATAGGTTGAGGTCGGCACCGTCACCGGGCCTCCATCCAGGTTCATCGCCCAGTTCGGCGTATTGATGCCTGCAAACACGCGCAGCTTGCCGACCATCGGCTTGGTACGCGTCGCGTTGTAATTGGTGATCGCCGTCAAACCCGCGTCAATCGCGGATGTGTCGATCGAGCTCCCATTGACCGGCTGCAGCTGGTTCCACGTCACAAGAATGACGCTTGCCACATAAACATTAGGATTGGCGATTGGGTCGGCCAGAGAGTTATCAGGCGCCACCGCCGGGTTCGAGTTGAACGCCTCTGTATTCATCGCCACAATTCCGTGCAGCGGTGCCTTGGTACCCGCAGTCGGCGTTATAGGAGCCGGCGTCATGCCGCTGCCGAAGTTCGCGTTGCCACAGCCGCAAATCGCAGTTCCAAGCAGACCCAGCCAGCATTGTCTCAAAAATATCCTCATGATTTCCCTCACTCCCTGCCGCATCGACCCGTCCCTGCACAAAACCGCACGCCGCTTCAAAGTTTCGCCGCTCGAGCTAAATACACAAATTCTCCCTGGCCTGTGACGCATCCAACCTCACATGATCGCCGAAATTATCGCCGCCGGATCCGAAATGCTCACACCCTTCCGGCAGGACACCAACTCCCTCTACCTCACCCAGGGGCTCAACGACCTGGGCGTCACCGTCGCCTTCAAAACCATCGTCGGTGACACGTTCGACCATCTCGCCGGTGCCGCACGCATGGCGCTTTCCCGCGCCGACATCATCCTCTTCTCAGGCGGGCTGGGCCCCACCGAAGACGACCTCACCCGCGAAGCCGCCGCATCGGCCCTTGGCCTCGAACTCCATCCCGATCCCGGCACCATCGCATGGCTCTACAAGCGTTTCGCCGAGCGCAAGATCGCCATGCCGCCCAGCAACTCCAAGCAGGCTGACATCCTGGACGGCGCCATCCTGCTGCGCAACAAGAACGGCACCGCCCCCGGCCAGTACCTCGCCACCACGTACGAAGGCAAAGCCCGCATCGTGATTCTGCTGCCCGGCCCACCCAAGGAGCTTAAGCCGCTGTTCGACGAGCAGGTCAAGCCCCGCCTCGCCGCCGCGCTGCCACCTTTCTCACTCGCCCGCCGCCAGCTCCGCATGGCGCTCCTGCCGGAGTCCACCGTGGACGCCCGCACTTCGCCAATCTATAAGGTTTACCCCGACGTCGAAACCACCATCCTTGCTCACTCCGGCGAGATCCAGCTTCACTTCGCCGCCGCCAAACCCACCCTGGCAGAAGCCCAGGCACGCGTCGACGAGCTCACCGAGCGCGTGGAAGCCGAGATGGATGACGCCATCTTCTCCGCGCACGGCGAGTCGCTGGAAGAGGTCGTCCTGCTCATGCTCGGCATGCGCAACCTCACCGTGGCCGCGGCAGAATCCTGCACCGGCGGCTTGCTCGCCCAGCGCCTGACAGCCATCCCCGGCAGTTCGCGCTACTTCCTCGGCGGCGCCGTCGTTTACTCCGACGCCCTCAAGACCACTTTTGCCAAGGTCCCTGCCGAGCTCATCGCAGAGCAGGGCCCCGTCTCTGAACCAGTCGCCCGCGCCCTCGCCGAAGGCATCCGCCAGGTCACCGGCGCGAGCATCGGTATCGGCATCACAGGCATCGCCGGCCCCACGCCCGGCACCGGGCCGGACGCCGACAAGCCCATCGGCCTGGTCTACATCGCCATCGCATCCGACGACGGCACCCAGGTCAAACAGCTCAACTTTCCCGGCGACCGCGACCGCATCCGCACGTTCGCCACCATGCAGGCGCTCGAACTCATCCGCCTGCAACTCCTCTAAAAACACCGCGCCCACGAGCCAATCGGCTAAACTAACCCTCGACGACCATGAACCCCTGGCTCCTTTCCATCCCGCTCGCCTATCTCCTCGGCTCCATCCCGTTCGGCTATATCCTCATCAAGCACTTCCTCCACCGCGATATCCGCGAAACCGGTTCCGGCGCAACCGGCGCCACCAACGTAGCCCGTGAAGCCAAAGGCCTCGGCGCGGCTACGCTCGTCCTCGACCTGCTCAAAGCCGTCGCCGCCGTGCTCATTGCCTTCCAGATCGCCGCCCACTACATGCCCTGGCAACACTCCTACACCCGCGCCTTCGATCTTGCCACGCTATCCGCCGTTGCCGTCATTGTTGGCCACTGCTTCCCGGTATGGCTCGGCTTTCGCGGCGGCAAGGGCGTCGCCTGCGCTCTCGGAGTCTTCCTGACGCTGGCCCCTCTGGCGGCACTCGGCATCCTCGTGGTCTTCGCCATCTTCTTCGCCCTCACCCGTTACGTTTCGCTTGCAAGCATTCTCGCCGCCGCGTCTTTCCCAATTTTCGGATTCCTCCTCTTCAGACATCCCACCCCCGCGGTCGTGTTCGGCTTCCTCGCCATCCCCGCGCTCATCGTCTTCATGCACCGCGCCAACATCACCCGCCTTCTGGCCCACACCGAACCCCGCATGGGTCAGAAAAAGGTGGCTGCATGAGTCGCATTACCGTTCTTGGCGCCGGCGCCTGGGGCACCGCCCTCACCATCTCGCTGGCCCGCCGCGCCGACCACGACCTCACCCTCTGGGCTCACTCCCCGGCCCTGGCCGACCAGCTCGCCGACACCGGTGAAAACGTCCCTTACCTCCCCGGTTTCATCCTCCCCACCGGCGTTCAGGTCACCGCCGACCTGCCACGCGCCATCCTCGGCGCCGACGTCCTGCTCTGCGTCACCCCGTCCCAGCACCTGCGCCACACCCTCACCCCCATCGCCCCGCTGCTCACCGCCAACCAGATCATCCTTTCCGCCTCCAAGGGTTTCGAGCCCCAGTCCTACCTGCGCATGACTCAGGTCATCGCCTCTATCACGGGCAACGAGTGCGGCACCCTCTCCGGCCCATCCTTTGCCCAGGAGGTCGCAGCCGGCCTCCCCACCGCCATCGTCGTCGCCAGCTCCAGCGCCCAGGTCAACACCATCATCCAGCGCGACTTTTCATCCCCTTCGCTCCGCCTGTACACCAATGAGGACGTAGCCGGCGTCGAGCTCGGCGGCGCGCTCAAGAATGTCATCGCCCTGGCCTCCGGCGTCATCACCGGCCTCGGGCTTGGCGCCAATACCTCGGCAGCGCTCATCACCCGCGGCATCGCGGAAATCACCCGCCTGGCCGTCGCCTGCGGAGGCCGCCGCCAGACGCTCGCCGGGCTGGCCGGCATGGGCGACCTCATCCTCACCTGCACTGGCGCGCTCTCCCGCAACCGCTCCGTCGGCATCGAACTGGGCCGCGGCCGCAAGCTCCCGGACATCCTTGCCAGCATGAACGGCAAGGTCGCCGAAGGCATCCGCGCCACCGCCGGGGCACTCGGCCTGGCCGCGCGCTATGAGGTGGAAATGCCCATCGCCCAGCAGATGGATGCCATCCTGCACCACGACAAAAGCCCACGCGAAGCCATCCACGAGCTCATGACCCGCCCCAGCCGGGATGAGTCCTGACACCCGCCTCCTGACAAATTCCCGTTTCCCAGCATCTAACAGCCCATGGCAGACCCCAAGCAGGAAAATTTCCAGGAAAACCCCACCGCGGATTACCGCAAGTACCCCAAGGGTCCGAACTTCCTTGGCATCGTCATCCTCTCGAGCATCGTGCTCTTGCTCGTCCTCATTGCCGGATATTTCATCGTCCATCATGTGGAGAGGAAAATGCCCGCCCACACCCCGGACCCCACTCCAAACTCTCTCGTGCTACCAGCCCATCCACGTTCGCTAGTCGGCTAGTCGTGCTGGGCGCGAGGCCGACACCAATCAGCCAAGCCATATACTGGCGCAACATGGACGTATCCGACACAGCAGACAACCAGAGCAGAGTTCCGCTCCACGCGACGGAGCGGTCTCTGCTGGCCCGCCCGACCCTCCGCAACCTCGCCTCCCGCCTCCTGCTGCTGCTCACCGCGAGCTACGGCCTGCTCTACTTTTCCTACAAATATCTGCAGCCGGAAACCGCCCTCGGCGACACCGAGCTTTACTACCGCACCTTCCGATTTCCCCTCGACTTCTCCGCCGCGCCCGCTCCCTTCGTGCTGCGCCAGCTCTCCGCCGTCCTCACCTGGCTCGTCTGGCGCGCACACATCTATTATCCCAACCACATCGTCTACACCAGCCCCACCTACGACCAGCACATCTTCTTCGCAGCCCTCTTCGTCAACTGGCTCACGCTGGTGCTCACGGCGCTCACCGCCGGCCTCATCGCGGAAGAGTTCTTCGGCGCACGCAACGCCTTGCTCGCCACGCTCACCGCCTTCCTTTGCCTGCTGTCTTTCCACACCCAGCCCGCGGTCATCACCACGCTGGTCGAAGGCCCCGCCTGGCTCCTCCTCACCCTCGCCTTCCTCTTCTATCTTCGCCGCGCGCGCATTGCCCTGGCAGTCGTCCTCGCCCTGGCCATCCTGCAGCGCGAAACCATCCTCGCCGTCATCGCGGTCCTCGCGGTGCTCGATCTCGCCGCTCCACGCATAGCCGCCCGCCGCCACCGCCGCTTTGCCCTCTTCGCCCTCATCGCCTCAATCCTCGCTTTCGCCGTCTATGCCATCCTGCGCCACCAGATCCCCGGCTATGACGACCAGCTCAAACCGCTCTTCCTCCTCCACGCCCTGTTCGACGTGGACTTCGACCGCGGCCTCTTCTTCCAGGCCGCCATCTCACAAAATATTCTCTTCATCGCTCTCGCGGCCTACCTGCTCGCCCGCCCCAAAAACCCCGCCGTCCGCTTCTGGTTCCCCCGCACCCTGGTCGCCTTCGCCTTTCTTGTCCTGCTTTCGCTGGCCACCTACAGCAATAACAACACCGGCCGTCTCGCCGGCATCCTCACGCCTCTGTTCGCCGCGGTCGCCGCCGTCTGCATGGTCCCGGCCGCCCCCAACCTCTTAGCCGATTACCCGCCCAACCCCAACCGTCTTCCCAAGATCCTCCTCGCCGCCATTGCCATCCTGCTCCTCACCCTCATCGCCGTCCCTTCGTTTCACCAGAACCGCAATCCCAGCCGGTTCCGCCGCCCCGCTGCAACAATGCACTAAACTAACCCCAGCATGGCATTTTCCCTTTTCGGCAAGCGCAAGCCAGACCCCGCAGACGACGAAGCACCCGCCACCCTCGAAGAAGCCCGCGCCGAGTTAGTCGCCGACGCCCCCCCCGCCCGCACCGGCTTCTTCGACCGCATGCGCCAGGCCGTCACTCGCACCCGCGAGTCCTTCTCCCAGTCGCTCAACTCCGTCATCGCCTTGTCCCGCGAGGTCGACGAATCCACCCTCCAGTCGCTCGAGCCCCTCCTGCTCGCCGCCGACGTAGGCTCCGCCACTACCGCCATCGTGCTTGAAAACCTGCGCCAGCGTGCCCTCATCAAGAACATTGAAGGCGGCGAAGAGCTCAAGACCCTGCTCAAGCTCGAGCTTCAGCACGTCCTCGACCGCGTCGTTACCCCCATCGCCCACCCGTCCTCAGGCCCGGAGGTCATCATGATGGTTGGCGTCAACGGCACCGGCAAAACCACCACCTCCGGCAAGCTCGCCGCACATTTCACCGCCCAGCATCGCTCCGTCCTGCTTTGCGCCGCGGACACCTTCCGTGCCGCCGCCATCGAGCAGCTTGAAGTCTGGGCCCAGCGCTCCGGCGTCCCGCTCATCAAAACCAAGCAGGGCGGCGACCCCTCGGCCGCGCTCTACGACGCCTGCACCGCAAGCAAAGCCCGCAACATCGACATCCTCATTGCCGATACCGCCGGCCGCCTCCACACCAAATCAGACCTGATGAAAGAGCTGGACAAGATGCGCCGCACGACCGAGAAGCTCATTGCCGGCGCGCCCCACCAGGTCCTGCTGGTCATGGACGCCACCACGGGCCAGAATGGCCTCACGCAAGCCAGGCTTTTCACTGAGGCCGCCCGCGTCACCGGCATCGTGCTCACCAAGCTGGATGGCACCGCCCGCGGCGGCATTGTGCTCGCCATCGCCACCGAGCTCGGCCTGCCCGTGGTCTACGCCGGAACTGGCGAGAAAATCGAAGACCTGATCCCCTTCGACAGCAAATCTTTCATCAATGCGCTAATCGACGCAAACTAGCCGAAAAAGCCGAATTTTCATGAACTTCGTACAGCGTTATGCGAAGATGGGTGCATCGAACTGTAAAACTGACATACCTTCCCGAGAATCCACCCAGCGCAAGTCTCGACTGATTCCCTACCAAAACCCCGTCCAAACCTTTCTGTCCCAACCTTCTCGTCCAAACCCTCTCCAGGAGCAGCAAATTCATGCCGAAGTTCTCATCCCTTTTCCAGCAGGACTCCCCCGCAAAGGCCGCCGCAATCGCCTTGGCTTCCGCCGCCACTCTACTCTCAGGCTGCGCAATGAGCAATACCGCTTCCACCGGCGACACGTTCGCCCAGGCCGCCAGCATCTCCGGACACATTCACGGCGGCAACCAGCCCGTCTCGAATGCTGACGTGCGCCTCTACGCAGCCGGCACTACCGGTTACGGCTCCGCGTCCACCTTGTACGCGTCTACCACCACCGCCAACGACGGCTTCGGCTCCTTCTCCTTCACGAAGAATGCCGCACTCACCGGCCCCACCAGCGGCGGTTCCACCCCCGTCTACGGCTGCCCCACCACCTCTGACCCACAGATGTACATCATCGCCCGCGGCGGCAACACGCAGGGTGCCGGCAACGGGGCCAACACCGCTTCCGCCTTCATCGTCGCGATCGGTACCTGCAGCAAGATTTCTGCAGCCACCTTCGTGGACATGAATGAGATCACCACCGTCGCCACCATGGCCGCGCTCCAGCAATACTTCGCACCCGCCAACGCCACCACTACCAACCTCAACCAGTTCGGCTATCCTGCCACCACCCAGGCCGCCGCCGGCTTTGCCAATGGTGTCGCCACCATCTCGAACCTGGCCAATGTCTCGGCGGGCACCATTGCCGGCGTCACCCAGACGGCCACCCCCACCGGCGCAACCGCTGCTGTCGCCGTCACCGTAACGCCTGAAGCGGCCAAGATCAACACCATCGCAGACGTTCTCGCCGCTTGCGTCAACACCACCTCCAGCACGTCCTCAGCATGCACCACGTTGTTCGCCAACGCCACGCCTCCTTCCCCAAGCGTGACCAGCCAGCCGGCGCTCAACCTGGGCACGGCGACCGACACCTTGCAGGCCGCTTATTACATGCTCACAAACCCCACGGACGGCAGCGTCACGAACCTCAAGAATCTCTACGCGCTCGTGCCCGCCACCGCGCCCTTCCAGCCCACAGAAGCGGTCGCACCGACAGACTGGAACGTCGGCCTCCGCTACTCGAGCGCTAGCGCCTGCTCTGCCGGTGCCAACTTCCTGCTCTACGCCTACCACCTCGCCATTGACGCCGCCGGCAATGTTTACGCCGTCTCGAACGCCACCGGCGGAAACCTGTTCGAGCTCAGCCCCAACGGCACCCCGCTCACCTGCGCTCTCGGCACCACCATCGCCAAGAGCAACGGCTTTGCAATCGATACCACCGGCAATCTCTGGATCGCTTCCACCACCAGCACCAACCTCTTCAAATACACACCCGGCGGCACCACCGCCACCGCAGTCGCCAGTGGCGCAACCACCACCCAGGCCGGCGTGCAGTACGTCGCCATTGACGGGTCGAACGACATCTTCGCCTCGCCCTACACCGCAACCTCCACCACCAACGCACTCTATGAGCTGGTAGGCGGCGCACCCGGCGTTCAGGTTTCGACCCTTACGCCTTCCGGCACCGCCGCACCTTCACCTTACTTCTTCGCCGCGGATACGAAGAAGCGCGTCTTCGTTTCAAACTCCAACGGAACCAGCGACCTCTTCGACGTTTACCCCGTCGCAACGGCCGATGGCACCACGTTGAATGGTTATGACACCACCGACTTCGGTACCAGCACGGTTTCCGCCAACGTCTACGGTGTCCAGGCCGGTCTCAACGGCACGGTCGCAATCGCCAACGGCAATCTTTCGACCAGCACCGCCTCCAATACTCTAGCCATCATCACCCCTTCCGCAACGGCGGGTACGGTGACCGTGGCCAACTCCGCCCAGTACGCAGGTGGTCTCGTCGGCCCGCGTGAGCTCGCCATCGATGGTGCCGGCAACATCTGGTCGCCCAGCTCTACCGCGGCAAGCGGCAGCTACGTCACCGGTACCACCAACGCAACCACCACCTACATCCTCACCGAGTTCTCTTCGGCCGGCGCGGCGCTTTCACCCAACTCCAGCCCCGCAGCGACCTCAACCTCGACCGTCAACGGCGGTTTCCAGATCGACAACTCCGTCCTACCCATCGCTCCTCGCGGTGTCGCCATTGACCCCTCGGGTAACGTCTGGCTCGGTTCCAACTCCGCCACCGGCACCGGCATTACGGAAATCGTCGGCGCGGCCGTACCGGTCGTAACCCCCATTGCCGCCGGCCTCGCTGCCGGTGCCACCACCACCAACGCAGTCCAGAAGCCCTAGTCGCATACATTGCTCCATCAGCAAAGCCCCGGCAACCGCCGGGGCTTTCTGCTTTAGCATGGAAGCAATGCCCGCAGCCCGCCCGCCAGATGACGAATTCTACATGCGCCAGGCCCTGGCTCTCGCTGTCCAGACCGCAGCCCTCGCGTCCCCCAACCCTCAGGTAGGCTGCGTCCTCACCCGCGATCACCAGATTATCGGCCAAGGCTCCCACCTCTACGCCAACCGTGACCACGCCGAGATAGCCGCCCTCAAGGCAGCCGCGACCGCTGGCCATTCGACCGCCGGCGCCACCGCCTATGTCACGCTCGAGCCCTGCTCCCATCACGGCCGCACCGGCCCCTGCGCCGACGCCCTCATCGCGGCCCGCATCGCCCGTTGCGTCATCGCCACCGCCGACCCCAACCCCCAGGTCTCCGGCCGCGGCATCGCCCGCCTTCGCGCCGCTGGCATTGAAGTCATCCTAGGCCCCTGCGAAGCTGAAGCACGCCGCCTCAACGAGCCTTTCGCCCTCTCTATCACCCGCCACCGCCCGTTCGTCCACTTGAAGTCCGCCCTCTCGACCGACGGCATGCTCGCCCCCAGCCCCACCCTGCGCACACCCAACCAGCCACATTGGCTCACCGGCCCCGCCGCCCGCGCGGAGGTCCAGCTCCTCCGCCACGCTGCCGACGCCATCCTTACCGGCATCGGCACCGTCCTTGTCGACGACCCCGCCCTCACCGACCGCACCGCCCTCCTCCGCCGCCGCCCCCTCCTCCGCATCGTCCTCGACCCCCATTTGCGCATCCCCCTAACCTCAAAGCTCGTCACCACCCTCGACAACGACCTCTATATTTTCTGCACCGAGTCCGCCCATGCCAGCCAAACAGAAAAGTTCCGCACCCTGCAAGGCCTGGGCGTGACCGTCATGCCTCTCCCTGGCCCCAGCCGCTTCGACCCCGCCGCAATCCTCGCCCACCTCCACTCCTGGCAACTCCTCTCCGTCCTGCTCGAAGCCGGCTCCCACCTCAACGCCGCCTTCATCCAGGCCAACCTCGTAGACCGTGCCACCCTCTTCTATGCCCCCACCGAGCTCGGCCCCCACGCCATCCCCTTCGCCACCGGCGGCCCCACCCCCTTCGCTTTCGAGCAGTCCTTCCTCAGCGTTGAAAAGCACCAGCTAGGCCCCGACGTCCGCGTTTCCGGCCTCATCAACAATCCCTGGCCCCCAGCCCTCACAAAGGACTAACCTAACCTCATGTTCACCGGACTCATCGAAGCCACAGGCATCCTACTCGCCCTCACCCCGCCCGCCCAGCCCTCCGGCCCCACCCGCATCACCATCTCCGCCCCCACCCTTGCCCCGCGCCTTCGCCTCGGCGACTCCATCGCCGTCTCCGGCGTCTGCCTCACCGCACTCGATATCTCCCTCACCCAGTTCTCCGCCGATCTCGCCCAGGAAACGGTAAGCCGCACCACTCTCACTCGCCTCCCGCTCGGCACCGTCGTCAATCTGGAGCTCCCCACCCCCGCCGGCGCCCCGCTCGGCGGCCACGTCGTCCAGGGCCACGTTGATGGCGTCGGCACCCTCATCGCCCTCGACCCCATCTCGCCCGAAGAAACCACCACCGACTGGCGCCTCCGCCTTCACGTCCCCTCCGAGCTCGCCCGCTACATCGTCCCCCAAGGCTCCATCACCATCAACGGCATCTCCCTCACCGTAGCCGCCATCCTCGGCGACATCGTTTCCATCGCCATCATCCCCCACACCTACGCCTCCACCGCCCTGCACGCCGCACTTCCCGGCACGCCGCTCAACATCGAGGTAGACGTCCTCGCCAAGTATGCAGAACGCCAGGCAGACGCCTCGCCAATCGCACAAACAGAAAAGTCCAGCCCGGCATCTCTGCCCAACTGGACTCTCACTGAAGATTATTTACTAGCTAACGGCTACTAGTTGTGGCTCATGCTGTGCAAAAACTCCTGGTTGTTCCGCGTCTTCTCCAGCCGCGAAGTCAGCAGTTCCATTGCCTCCGTAGGCGAAAGCGGATTCAGAACCTTGCGCAAAATCCACGTCCGTTGCAGGTCGTCCTTCGGAATAAGCAGCTCTTCCTTCCGCGTGCCGGAGCGCTGAATGTCGATCGCTGGAAACACCCGCTTGTCGACCAGCTTGCGATCCAGGATCACTTCCATATTGCCCGTGCCCTTGAACTCTTCAAAGATCACTTCGTCCATTCTGGACCCGGTGTCCACCAGGGCTGTTGCAATGATGGTCAAGCTGCCGCCTTCTTCGATGTTGCGTGCCGCGCCGAAAAACCGCTTCGGCCTCTGCAGCGCATTCGAGTCCACACCGCCTGACAGCACCTTACCGCTCGGCGGCACAATCGTGTTGTAAGCCCGTGCCAGACGCGTGATCGAATCCAGCAAAATCACCACGTCGCGCTTATGCTCCACCAGCCGTTTCGCCTTTTCGATCACCATCTCGGCCACCTGCACATGTCGCGCCGCCGGCTCATCGAACGTCGACGAAATAACCTCGCCGCGCACGCTGCGCTGCATATCCGTCACTTCTTCCGGCCGCTCGTCGATCAGCAGCACAATCAGCACCACTTCCGGATGGTTCGCCGTAATCGAGTTCGCAATCGACTGCAGCAGCATCGTCTTACCCGTCCGCGGCGGCGCCACAATCAGCCCGCGCTGGCCCTTGCCCACCGGCGTCAACAGGTCCATCACACGGCCGGAGATGTGCTCCCGCACCGTCTCCATCTTAACCCGTTCCTGCGCGTACAAAGGCGTCAGGTTGTCGAACAGAATCTTGTTGCGCGTCTCTTCCGGGCTCTCGAAGTTGATCGCCTCGATCTTCACCAGCGCAAAGTACTTCTCACCTTCATGCGGCGAGCGCACATTGCCGCTGATCGTATCGCCAGTCTTCAAGTCGAACTTGCGAATCTGGCTCGGCGAAACGTAAATATCATCCGGTCCCGGCAGGTAGTTGTAGTCCGGCGACCGCAAAAAGCCGTAGCCGTCCGGCAGAATTTCCAGCACACCCTCGGCGAAGATGTGACCTTCCTTCTCGCTCTGCGCCTGCAGAATCTTGAAGATCAAGTCCTGCTTGCGCAACGCGCTGGTGCCGCCAATGTCTAAACCACGCGCAATCTTGCCCAGATCGGCGATATTGTGATCTTTCAACTCGGAAATTGTCATGTTAGTGCCTGTTTCTAGTTACGGAGATGGGTCCAGCAGGGGGTAAGGGGAAGGGTAAAACTCAGGCGGGATACTGCGTCGCAGCAGAGGAGGAAGCGGAATCCGAGGGCCGGAGGGGGAGTGCAGACAATCTGTGCAGGGAGGTACTTCAATCAGCATACAACAAAACAAAAAATGGGGACTGTGAAAAAGCGGGATCGAACACCGCACAGCCTTATGCCGCGCGGCGTTCCTGGTCCGGCTGATGAATCTTCTCAACCGTCGGCTCCGTGCCGTCGTCCATCGGAACCGTATCCTTGAAACGATCCAGCACTTCGTTGGTCGTATCTTGCAGCCGCGTGTTCGGCTTGTGCAGCTTGCGTGTCGCCTTGGCAGCCAGTTGGCAAAGCTGATAGCGATTCGTTACGTGAGTCAATGCTCCGAAAATGAGGTCTGAACGCATGATGTTCTCCTTCTTCCTTCTTCTTGCGCATCTGCGTCAACGGCGCAGTGCTCTGAACGCTTCGTTTTTACAGTCCCGCCCACCAGCACTCCCAGATGCGGGGTACCCGGTAAAACCCGGAAAGTATGACTTTATTGCCGCAGACAACCGTTAGACGCTGATTCGGCTCAGGAAGCTTCGCCATTGTGAAAATACTGGAAAGCGCCCGCCGCGCCGTCTCTCAGGTATCGTCACGTACGTTCGATCAACATGCGGCAACCTTTCAAAAATAGGGGATCGCCGACAGCAAGTCAATACTTATTTTGGAAATTGAATCTTCGTTCACCTATTATTTTCCACAGCCGCACTTCGAAGCTCACGACCCACAACTCCGATCCAGCGTCCATTGACGGTGCCCGAACAAGACACATTGCGAACCACTACGACCAATAACTCCTATCAAGCGTCCGGTATTGAATCGCCTCCGCAATATGCTTCACCGCGATGTCCCGCTCGCCCTCCAGATCCGCAATCGTCCGCGCTACCTTCAGGATCCGGTCATGCGCCCGCGCACTCAAGCCCTGCTGCTGCATCGCCCGCTCCAGAATCCGCTCCGCATCGCTCGATAGCTCGCAATGCAGCCGAATCTGCTGCGTCGTCATCTGCGCATTCGCGTACACCGCCTGCGACGCGCTCTTGCCCACCGCCCGCGTGCGCTCACCACCCACCCGTGCAAACCGCTCATGCTGCCTCTCCCGCGCCGCCAGCACCCGCGCCCGAATCTCCGCCGACCCTTCCGCCGACGCGCCTCCGCGCAGCTCCTTATACTGCACCGCCGGTACCTCGATATGGATATCGATCCGGTCCAACAGCGGCCCGCTCACCTTGCTCACATAGCGCTGAATCATCGGCGGCGTGCAGCTGCACTCCCGGCTCTTGTCGTTGAAATACCCGCAAGGACAAGGGTTCATCGCCGCCGCCAGCATGAATCGCGCCGGAAACTGCAAACTCATCGCAGCCCGCGCAATCGTCACCTGCCCATCCTCGAGCGGCTGCCTCAGCACCTCGAGCACATTGCGCGGAAACTCCGGCAGCTCATCCAGAAAAAGCAGCCCATTGTGCGCCAGCGACACCTCACCCGGCCGCGGCACCGCCCCCCCGCCAATCAGCCCCGCGTCAGAAATCGTATGGTGCGGCGAGCGGAACGGCCGATGCGCTACCAGCCCTTCCTCCGCGTTCAACACCCCCGCCACCGAGTGAATCTTGGTCGTCTCCAGCGCCTCCTCAAACCGCAGCGGCGCCAGGATCGACGGCAGCCGTTTCGCCAGCATCGTCTTTCCGCTGCCCGGCGGCCCGATCATGAGGATGTTGTGCCCGCCCGCCGCCGCCACCTCGAGCGCCCGCTTCGCCACATGCTGCCCACGCACATCCTTGAAGTCATGCGGAAACACCTGCAGTTCCTCCAGCAGCGCGGCCGATTCGCTCGCCAGCGGCATCTGCGTCATGCTCCCGAACGCCGCCGCATTCAGCAGCTCCCGCACCTCCAGCAGGCTGCGCACCGGATACACCTTCACCCCCTCCACCACCGCCGCTTCCCGCGCATTGCCCGCCGGGCAGATCAGGTTTTCGATTCCCCGCGCCTTGCACGCAATCGCAATCGGCAACATCCCCTGCACCGGCCGCAGCTGCCCGTCCAGGCCCAGCTCTCCCACCAGCACATAATTACTCACATCCTTGATATGCAGCGCGCCCGAAGCACCCAGAATCCCCAGCGCAATCGGCAGGTCGAACCCTGACCCTTCCTTCTTCAAATCCGCCGGCGCCAGGTTGATCGTGATCCGCGTCGGCGGCATATCAAACCCGCTGTTCCTTATCGCCGACTGCACCCGGTCCCGGCTCTCCCTCACAGCCGCATCCGGCAGCCCCACCGTATTCCAGATCAGCTTTTCCAGCACCACGCCGCTATAGTCCACCTCTACATCGATGAGGTGCGCGTCGATCCCGTACACCGCTGCGCTCAGCGCCTTGAACAACATGCCGCACCCGATCCTGCCCTGAGGGGGTCGAAAAGTTAGCCCGTGAAACACAGGCCCAAAGTCACCTGACTATAGCACCTGCGCCAATCCGCCCTACAATCACAGCAGACCACCAATGAACACAAGCCTCTTCGAACTCTTCAAAATCGGCATCGGCCCCTCCTCCTCGCACACTGTCGGCCCCATGCGCGCCGCCCTCCGCTTCGTACGCGAGCTCCCTGATCTCGCCGCCGTCACGCGCATCCAGGCCGAGCTCTACGGCTCGCTCGCCCACACCGGCATCGGCCACGCCACTGACCGCGCCATCCTCCTCGGCCTCGCCGGCCAGGCCCCAGACACCATCGAACCCGCCAACATCGAAGCCATCATCCAGCAAATCCAAACCACCCAGACCCTCCCCCTGGCCGGCACCCGCACCATCCCCTTCCACGAGCAGACCGACCTCCTCTTCCACCGCACCCAGATGTACCCCCCGCACGCGGAAGCCGCCACCTCGCACCCCAACGGCATGCGCTTCACCGCCTTCGACGCCGCAGGCGAAGTCTTCTCCCAAAGCACGTTCTACTCCGTAGGCGGCGGCTTCATCCTCTCCGCCGCCGAGCTCGCCCCCGACCCCAAAGAAAAACAGGTCCCATCCCGCGCCGTCCCCTACCCATTCTCGAGCGCCGCCCAGCTTCTCACGATTGCGGAGCAGCACAACCTCACCATCGCCGAGCTCGTCCTGGCCAACGAAGTATCCCTGCTTCAATCCCCTACCGACAAGATCACCCGCCCAAGCTCCGCAAAACTTCCAAGTGCCCCATTCATCGCAGGCCCCATCGCGATGAGTGGGTCCACTACAAACTCCACCGACTCCATCCAGGCCAGCATCCTCGCCCTCTGGCAAGCCATGCAATCCTCCGTCACCCGCGGCATCGCGACCGAAGGCATCCTCCCCGGCGGCCTCAACGTCCGCCGCCGCGCCCCGCGTCTGCATCAGCGCATCCAGGCACTCGACACAGCCGCAGCCGACACCAACCAGCCCCGCGACCCCCTCGCCCCGCTCGACTGGGTCTCCCTCTACGCCATCGCCGTCAATGAAGAGAACGCCGCCGGCGGCCGCGTCGTCACCGCCCCCACCAACGGCGCGGCCGGCGTCATTCCCGCCATCGCCAGCTACTACCTGCGCTTCATCGACACCGACAAGACCCCTGAACAAAAGCGACAAGGCCTGCTCCGCTTCTTCCTAACCGCCGCCGCCATCGGCATCCTCTACAAGGAAAACGCGAGCATCTCCGGTGCCGAGGTAGGCTGCCAGGGCGAGGTGGGCGTCGCGTGCAGCATGGCCGCCGGAGGCCTCGTCGCCGCACTCTCGGGCTCGAACGCGCAGGTCGAGCACGCCGCTGAAATCGCCATGGAGCACAACCTCGGCATGACCTGCGACCCCATCGGCGGCCTCGTCCAGATCCCCTGCATCGAACGCAACGCCATGGGCGCCGTCAAAGCCGTCAACGCCTGCCGCATGGCCATGCACGAAACCGAAGGCCACAAACTGAGCCTCGACCAAGTCATCGAAACCATGTACCGCACCGGCCTCGACATGCAATCCCGCTACAAAGAAACCTCCCTTGCCGGCTTGGCCCTCAACATCATCGAGTGTTAGCTAGGCTAAATAGCGTCGAACCACGCAGCATCGATTGTCACTACTTCAACTGTGGCAGTGCTGATTCCCAATTTCAATTCTTTAAGCTTTTCGCTGAGATCGTTTCCGTCGATTAGATCGATTGCGGGCGCTCCATCTCTTGTCGCTTCCTTTACAGCAGCAGGCGTAAATGTGCCTGTCGTGATGAACAGACCTTTATCAGAACGACCGACCATGGCTCCCCGGAAGTCACGAATCTCGGAGGGACCGACAGCACCGCGGTATCGCTTACATTGGAAAAGTACATGGAAACTTAGCAGTCCATGGACTCTTGCGATACCTCTTCCATCAATGCCACCGTCACCGCTTCTCCCGGTCACCTCGACCTGCGTGAACCCAGACTCCCGAAGCAGTCGCTGCACCAGCCGTTCAAAGCCAGCAGGATCAATCTTCTGAGTAAGTAGCTGGTTTAGCTGGTATTTCCATTCATCATCCGCTGCTGAACGGTCTACGACTACTTCAAGAACCTGTTCCGTCTCCGTGGCGTTCTTGGTCTGTAAACGCACAGCTCTCTTCACTTCACGAGGATCGATCTGCTTCAATGCAGCAGCTTTCGATGTGAGAGCCCAAATGCCTCTGCTGGAGTTTTCAACTAGGCCATACTTTTTCAAGTAGGTCCTTGCCCAAGCAAGACGGTACGCGACCTCGGTTTGCGTACTCTTCTCAGCATCGTGAATGATAGATAGCACTTCGTCAGGCAGCCGTTCCTGCTCAATGACCTTGTCGTAAACTTCCTGAATAGAGCCAGACCCCCCCAGAGAACGAAGCGCGGTAAGAACAGGATTCAGCAAGCTATCGTACTTTGGCAGTGACTCGACGCTCATAGCACCCAAGCGTAACAGTGTCTCAGAATCAACTCCAACTTCGAGGATTGATTCCCGTAAGTGCAGCCATTCATTGACCGCAACTCGCCGCTGGCTTACATTCTCACTATGCCCGTCCACCTCACCGCTGAGCTAGAGCAAAACCTTCAGCACCTCGCCGAAGCCACCCATCGCTCCGTCGACGAACTCGCCCGGGACGCCATTCAGCGCTACCTCGATCACATCCAGGCCCTCTCCGCCGAGCTCGACGAAGCGGAAGCAGAAGCAGACCGCGACGGCTGGCTCACCACGGACGAAGTTATGGAGCGCATCAGCGGCAATCTTCGCAAGACGGCATGAAGGTCATCTGGACCCCACGCGCGGCCAACGATCTCGCACAAGCAGCAGCCCACATAGAACAACACAACCCAGACGCCGCCGTACGTGTAGCAGCCCGCATCTACAAGCGCATCATGGAACTCGAGTCCACTCCTGAAGTCGGCCGCGCAGGCATCGTTCCCGGAACGCGAGAACTGATCTTCCGCCCTTGGAAGTACATTGCCGTTTACAAAGTTTCTGGAAACGCCGTTCGAGTCTTACGGGTCCGCCATTCAGCTCAGCTTTACCCCTGAGCCTCCAGCCATCACAACCCCAATTCCCCCGCCCTTCCCTGCATAGCCCCCAGACAAACCCCCACATGCTCCTCCAGCGTCACCCCCAGCAACTCCGCCCCCAGCGCCATATCTTCCCGCTTCACCGCCCGCGCGAAACCCTTGTCCTTCATCTTCTTCAGCACGCCCTTGACCTCCACCTCCGCAATCTTCTTCGTCGGCTTCACCAGTGCGCACGCCGTTAGGAATCCCGCCAGCTCATCGCAAGCAAACAGCACCCTGTCCAGCCGCGACTCGGGCTTCAACCCCGAGTAATCCGCATGTGCCAGGATCGCATGCAGCATCTCCTCCGGCCATCCATGCTCCCGCAGATACGCCACGCCGACAAACGGATGCTCCTCCGCCGTCGGGTGCTTCTCATAATCGAAATCGTGCAGCAACCCCGCACACGCGTACAGGTCCGCCCGCGCGTCATCGCCCGGCGCATCCAGCCGCGCATACGCCTCGCAGCAGATCGCCACGCCCAGCCCATGTTTCCGCAGGCTTCCACCCGCTGTCCAGCTCTCCATCAAAGCCCGTGCTTCATCCCGCCCATGCGCCATACCGATCCCTCCAAAGCCGTACAAACCTAATCCTATCCTTGAACCCCATGTTGACTACCTTGGTTCCACTTCGGGTTTCTCCGGCTTTCTCAAGGTATCGTCGGCGATTCCCCTTGACTCCTCCGATACCCAGTGGCAATCTAGGCTCATCGCAGGTTTCCGGTTATCGGACGCTCGCGCTGCGGACCTTGCTCTGGCCCCCGCCCGCTACACACAACATGGCTACGATGATGGCGCCGTTCGGCAACCCCGAGGCCACCGCAGAAACCGCACGTGAAGTCCTGCGTTGCGATCACTGCAAACTGGTGCAATTCCGCACCCCCAGCCCAAGCTGCCGCCGCTGCAAAAAGTCGCTCGAGGCAGAAAAGCCCGCACCGACGCCTGCGCCCATTGCGGTTTTCCCCGCGCCCCCAGCCGAGCGCGAAGGCCTGCAGGTCGCTACCGCCGTGCGCGATTTACGCCACGTCCGCAATCTCTCCCAGCGCCAGCTTGCCGCCCGCATGAACGTGCCCCGCACCTATATCTCGAAGATCGAGAATGGCAAAGCCATGCCCACGCTGTCCTCACTCGACCGCCTTGCCAGAGCGCTCGAGGTCGACATCTCAGCCTTGCTGCGCGACGCCACCACCCGCCACTCTAACGAGACGACCATGCTTACGGCCGACCCGTTTCTGGCCGAGATCGCCCAGTACACGTCCAAGCTCGACGCCCTGCAGCGCTCCATCTTCCTCAATCACGTCCGCGAGCTTGCCGCCGGGCGCCGCCGCACCGCCTGAGCCCAGGCCGTTGCACTCATGTTGTCTCCGGTGCCGCGTCGTACCTGCGACGCGGCCCTCACCCGCCTCCCAAAACCCTGCGCATCCTAGTATGCTTACGGGATTGAGGCCAGACGTGTCCGCTGCAGCAACAAAAATCCCTTCCCGCCTCCACGAGCTCTCTGCTGAAGAGTTAGCCGTCTACCGCCAGCTTGACCCCACCCGCATCCCGCAGCACGTCGCCATCATCATGGACGGCAATGGCCGCTGGGCCGGCAAACGCACGCTCAAGCGCTTCAAAGGCCACCAGCAAGGTGCGGAATCCGTTCAATTTGTCGTCGAAACCGCCTCGCGCATCGACCTGCCCTGGCTGACGCTTTACGCCTTCTCCTTGGAAAACAACCTGCGCCGCCCCAAGAGCGAAGTGTCGTTTCTCATGACGCTGCTCAAGTCCTACCTCGTCGGCAACGTCAAGCGCATGAACGACAACAACGTCCGCATGGCCTACATCGGCCGCACCGCCGGCCTGCCACCAGAGATCCAGGAAACTATGCAGTGGGCGTCTGAAGAGACCGCCCGCAACACCGGCACCACCCTCACCCTGGCCCTCAACTACGGCTCCCGCACTGAAATCACCGACGCCACCCGCGCCCTGGTTCAATCGCTCCTCGCCGAGGCCACCAAGCGCGGCTGCTCCCTTGAAGACCTCCTCGCCGTCGACGGCCTCGAGTCCCGCATCGATGAAGCGCAGCTCGCCGCCAACCTCTACACCGCCCACATGCCGGACCCCGACCTCGTCATCCGCACCTCCGGCGAGCAGCGCATCTCGAACTTCCTCCTCTGGCAGATCGCCTACGCTGAAATCTTCGTCACCGACCGCCTCTGGCCCGACTTCCGCGGCATCCACATGCTTGAAGCCATCCACAACTTCCAGCAGCGCGAACGCCGTTTCGGCGGCCTCGGCGAAGGCACCGACGAGCACCTCGAAGGCAAAGACGACACCCTCGAAACCCCCGAATCCATAGCCGCCGAACTAGCCAAACGCTGACCAATAGCGCCTACATCCGCTCGATCTGCTTCGCCGCCGCATCCAGCACATCGACAATCGCATGCGTCTGTTCCATCGTCGCCGCGTCTATCTTCAGCCGCATGGCCATCATCAGGTTCTGCATCGCGCGCTGTACCTGCGCGCTGCCCGGCCCTTTCGCTTCCCGCGCCGCATCCATCCGCGCAAAGAGCCCGTCGACCAGCGTTTTCTGTTCCGCGAGCGCCGCCCGCCCCGCGTCCGTAATCGCATACAACTTGCGGCTGCCGTCCATCTCCACCGTCGCCTGCCCCATCTCTTCGAGCATCGTCAGCATGGGATAAATCACGCCTGGGCTCGGTGCATACCCGCCTCCAAGCCGCTCCTCGATCGACTTGATCAAGTCATAGCCATGCCGCGGCTTCTCCTCAATCAGCCGCAGAAGGACAAACCGCAAATCGCCAGCGCCGAACATCCGCATCCCGCCGCGCCCGCCATGGCCTCTGCCATGACCCGGCCCAAAACCCCGGCCACCGAACGGTCCTTCGCCGCCAAACCTTGCAAACATCCTGCTCCTGAAGCCTCCAAAAGCCTGTTGTGCCGCTCCGTCTTCCCTTGCCTCGCAGCCTCTACCGCCGCGAAACCCTCTGTAGTTGCTCTTGTCATGTCTCATAGAAAGAAACATACAAGATATATCTTTATCGTGTCAAGACATAGCTGCGATGGCTCGGCCCCTCGTTTGAAATCGCCGACCCACCAGCAGAACGCGATATCCTCATAACTGCATGAAACGCATCCTCACCGCCATCGTCCTCATCGTCGCTGTCCTCGCCCTGGTACTCTACGCGCCGCTTTGGGCCATCGCGCTTTTCGCCGCCGTCGTCGCCGCACTCGCTGCGTATGAGTACCGCGATCTCGCCCACCAGAAGTCCGTCTACATCCCCCTCTGGTGGCTGCTCACCGCCACCGCTCTCATCTTCTTCTTCACCGTCAAGCTGCCCGACTTCGAGCTCCCCGTGCTGTCTCTCCTCACCTTCATCCTGCTTGCCTGGTCCGGCTTTCGCGCACCGCTCGACCGCGTCCTGCTCGATACCGCACTCGGCCTCTTCTCGCTCATCTACGTCGTTTACCCCCTCACCCTGCTCCCCCTCATCAAGGCCCATGAGGATGGGACCGGCCTCCTGCTCTTCCTCTTCGTCGTCGTGTGGTCCGGCGACATCTTTGCCCTCTACATCGGCAAAAACTTTGGCAAGCGCAAGCTCGCCCCACGCCTCTCACCCAACAAAACCTGGGAGGGCTCCCTGGCCTCCGTAATCGGTTCCGTACTATGCGGTATGGGCCTTTATTACCTCGGCCAATACCTCACCGTGCACACCACCACCGCGCTCCACATCGCCATCCCCGCCTGGCAAATGGTCCTGCTCGCCATCGTGCTCAACATCGCCGCCCAGCTCGGCGACCTTCTCGAATCAGCCATCAAGCGCGGTGCCGGCGTCAAGGATTCCGGCACCCTCCTCCCAGGCCACGGCGGCATCCTCGACCGCATCGACGCCCTCCTCCTCGCCGCCCCCGTCCTCTGGTACCTCCTGCTCCTCCGCGACTGGCAAACTCTCTTCCACTAACTCCCAACCCGGCGTATTCTTTTCCCATGATCGAGAGCGAAGCCATCGTCCAGGAATTACGTGAAGCGTTCGAGGAGCTTGTCATCCCGGAACTAAGAGCCATCCGTGAATCACTGGACGGAATTTGCTCAGACACGCGATCCCGACGAGAAACCAGCCTGATTGTTGTCATTCCCGAAGGGAATCTGCGTTCGTTTGTACTGCCTCAGCAGCCAGACTGATCACGCTCTAAGCGACAACCCACACAGCAGCAGCCTTGCAACTACGACGCTAATCCCCGGCTCAACCTCTCTCCACGTCCTTAGCACACGGGCCAGCACATCCTCGTTTCGTCGCAGCAGATCCATACCGCATACTTTGCCGCTAACCCCAGGTTATATTCCCTGATGGCAGCCTGCGCGGGATTAATCTTGGCAAGCTGCTTGTCCAGGAGACTCATTAGCAAAATATCCAAAACTGACTTACATTCCTGTTATTTCTGTCACAACAGAAATAACAGTAGTATCATTTTTGTATGCCAGTAACGGAACTCACCCCCGCCGCCACCACCTTCATCCTCCACTGGGGAGAAATGGGCACCCGCTGGGGCGTCAACCGCACCGTAGCCCAGGTCCACGCGCTCCTTTATCTCTCGCCCGAACCCCTTACCGCGGAAGATATCGCCGAGCAGCTCGCCGTGGCCCGGTCGAACGTCTCCAACTCCCTCAAAGAGCTGCAGAACTGGAACCTCGTCCACATCGTCCCGCGCCTCGGCGACCGCCGCGACTTCTTCCACACCTCGCATGACGTCTGGCAGCTCTTCCTCACCGTCATCGACCAGCGCGTCGAGCGCGAGCTGCTCCCCACTCTCACCATGCTCCGCACCTGCGCCGAGCAGACCCGCCGCGACAAGCAACCCCAAACCACCGCCCGCATCACCGCCATGGCCGCCTTCTTTGAAGACACCATGGCCTGGTACACCCAGATGAAATCTCTTCCGCCGGCTAGCCTGCGCGCCCTCATGCGTCTCGGCTCCGGCATCACCCGCTGGCTCCCAAAAGGAAAAAAGCCATGACCACCCTAGCCCGTACACAAGCCGTCACTACCACCGCGACCAACGAGTTCCAACGCTATTACGAAGAGGCCGGCCCCGATTACGCCGCCTGGTCCCCCGCCTTCAACATGCATTTCGGCTACTTCCGCCGCGGCCTCAATCCCTTCGCCCGCGAACCGATGCTCGAAGAGATGAACCGCCAGATCCTCGCCCGCCTGCACGTTTCCACCTTATCTTCCCCACGCATCCTCGACCTCGGCTGCGGCCTCGCCGCCACTCTCCGCAGCCTCTCCCGCACTTGCCCGCAGGCCGACCTGACCGGCATCACCCTGGTCCCCTGGCAACTGGAAGAAGGCACTCGCCTCAACAGCTCCGGCCCGGAAGCCACCCCGCGCACCCGGGCCATCTCGCTCCAAATCGCGAACTATGAAGCCACCCCGCTGCCCTCATCCGACTATGACGCCGTCTACGCCTGCGAGTCCTCCTGCTACGCCCACGCGCCCGGCAAGGACCGCTTCCTCGCCGAAGCCTTCCGCCTGCTCCGTCCCGGTGGCCGCCTCGTCGTCGCCGACGGCTTCCTCACGGGCCCGCTCAACGCCATCCAGGCCCCCATCTGCCGCACCCTCTGCAAGTGCTGGGCCATTGAAACCCTAGGCGAAATCCACGCTTTCCGCGCCACCCTCGAGCGCCTCGGCTTCACAGACATCCGCATTGAACCCGTCCAGGCGCGGGTCACTCTCTCCGTCCTGCAAGTCCCCTGGGTCACCCTCAAATTCCTCCTCACCGACGTCCTCTTCGGCACCCGCAAAATGTCCCGCGCCCGCTGGAACAATATCCTCGCGCCCATCCTGCTGCCGTTCGTCGGCAAACCCATCGGGCCCATGGCTTATTACCTCGTCTCCGCCACCAGGCCCTAGAATGAAGCAGTGAAGAACATTGCCATCCTCGGCTCCACCGGCTCCATCGGCCAGAGCACCCTCTCCATCTGCGAGCAGTTCCCCGACCGTTACACCCCCATCACGCTCGCCGCCGGCAGCAACCTGGACGAGGCCTACAAACAGGCCCTCCGCTGGCGCCCGCGCCTCATCTCGCTCGCCACCGAAGAGCTCGCCGCCCAGCTTGCCCGCAAGCTCGCCCACGCCGGCCACTCCGACATCCAGGTCGTCCACGGCACACCCGGCACCATCGCCGTAGCCACCCACCCCGACGTCGATTTCGTAGTCTCCGCCATCGTCGGCGTCGCCGGCCTCGAGGCCACCTACGCCGCCGTACTCGCCGGCAAGACCATCGGCCTCGCCAATAAGGAGTGCCTCGTAGCCGCCGGCGACCTCATCATCTCCGCCGCCCGCGCCCACGCCGTCCCGCTCCTCCCCATCGATAGCGAGCACAACGCCGTCCACCAGGCCCTGCGCGGCGGCCAGCCCCACGAGGTCAAGCAGATCTGGCTCACAGCCTCCGGCGGCCCCTTCCGCAACACCCCAATCGAGCAGTTTTCATCCATCGCCCCAGCCCAGGCCCTCAAGCACCCCACCTGGGTCATGGGCCAGCGCATCACCATCGATTCCGCCACCATGATGAACAAGGGTTTCGAGGTCATCGAAGCCTGCCGCCTCTTCTCGCTCCCGCCCGAAAAAGTCCGCGTCACCGTCCACCCCCAATCCACGGTGCATTCGCTGGTCGAGTTCATCGACGGCAGCATCCTTGCCCAGATCTCCGTCACCGACATGCGCCTCCCCATCCTCTACGCCCTCGCCTATCCCGAGCGCCCTGCAAGCACCCTCACCTTCGACCTCGCCACCCTTTCCCATCTCGATTTCGCCCCCCCCGACTTCGACCGCTTCCCCTGCCTCCGCCTTGCCTATGAGGCCGCCCCCGTCCAGTCCCACTGCATCGCCCTCAACGCAGCGGACGAAATCGCCGTAGCCGCCTTCCTCGCCGGCACTATCCCCTTTCTCGGCATCCCTCGTACAATCGAGCGTGTCCTCGCGGCCACCCCCGCGTCTAACCCTGAGTCCATCGCCGCCGTCCTCACCCTCGACCGCGAATCCCGTCAACGAGCCACTGAACTGCTTCACTGATCGAGCATCGAACGCATGAATTTCATCACCAACTCTTCCCTGTCCGCGCTCCCTGAGCTCGCCATCGTTCTCGGCATCATGGTCCTCGTCCACGAGTTCGGCCACTTCGCCGTCGCCAAGCTTTGCGGCGTCCGCGTAGAAACCTTCGCCATCGGCTTCGGCAAGCGCCTCTTCGGCATCGTCCACAACAACACCGACTACTGCGTCAACGCCATCCCGCTCGGCGGCTACGTCAAAATGGCCGGCGTCGGTGACGAACCCATCTCCGGTTCCGAACAGAAATCCGCCACCAAAGATCCCGGCGAGCTCCAGAACCATCCCCGCTGGCAGCGCACGCTCATCACCCTTGCCGGCCCCATCGCCAACTTCCTCCTCGCCTTCGCCCTCCTTACCGGGCTCTACATGAGCGATCACCAGATCCCTCTCTTCCTCACCCAGCCCGCCGTCGCCGACTACATCGCCACCAACAGCCCCGCCGCAAAAACCGGCATCCAGCCCGGCGACCGCATCGTCCATTTCGACCAGACCGACAACCCCACCTGGCTTGACCTCGAGCAGCGCGGCCAGGTCAATCAGAACCAGTCCGTAGCCCTCTCCTACCTCCACAACGGCCAGCGCGTCGACACAAAACTCTTCGTAGAAAACAAGGGCGACCCCTCTGAGTTCGACATCAAAAACTCTGGTCTCTATGGCGTCATGCAAGCCAATCCCATTGAGGTCCAGTCGCTCCAGGGCAATGAAAACGGCCCCGCCGCCCGTGCCGGCCTCAAGCCCGGCGACCAGATCCTCGCCGTCAACGGCCTCCACCTCCACTCCGTCGAAGCCCTCATCCCCTACATGCAGGACGACGCCGGCAAGCCCATGGCTCTCACCATCCAGCGCCCCGGCACGGCCCAGCCGCTCACCATCGACGTAGCGCCGGAGCAGATGGACACCAGCGAAGGCAAGGGCTACCGCCTCGGTTTCTCCCGCGTCCTGCCGCCCGTCCACAAGGAGCATCTTGGCTTCGCCGCGGCCGCCGCCACCTCGTTCCATGACAACCTGAAAAATTCAAAGCTGGTCTTTGAAGTCCTGCACCGCCTCTTCACCCGTCAGGTGTCAGTCAAGGCCCTGCAGAGCCCCATCGGCATCGGCGTCGCGGTCCACCAGGCCTTCCAGCAAAGCTCCAGCTCGGTGCTCGAGCTCATGGCCGGCATCAGCCTTCAGCTCGGCATCTTCAACCTGCTCCCCATCCCCATCCTTGACGGTGGCATGATCGTCTTCCTCTTCATCGAGTCGCTCATGCGCCGCGACATCAACCAGCAGGTCAAGGAACGCATCTACCAGGTCGCCTTCGTCTGCCTCATCCTCTTCGCCGCCATGGTCATCTTCAACGACATCACCCGCCTCATCCCCCACGCCAAAACCTAACCAACCCAGAAATGTTTGGGTGCTCCAGGCCACACGGTTTCATCGTGTGACCTGGGTTAATTTCCACCTTTCATCGCAATCCACGATAGCTAGTCGTTACCACTTCCACTACTTCGCACATCCCCCCGCGGATTGTTGTTCTGCATCTGCGCCGTCTGCTCCGCCTGGCCAGCCATACCACTCGGCCTGCCTTTTTTTCCGCGCCCTACCGCTAGAAAAATTCCGCCAATCACCGCACCGGCAATAAAAATTAAAAAGAAAAAAGTAATCATTGCACATACCTCATCCAGTCAGAGGCCACATCCACCCCCGCTGTTGCCCCTGATGCAGAATGAGCCCGCTCGACCACGCTTCCACGGACTGTCCTTTATTCACATCCGCCCATCAACCCTGATGCCGCACCCTACCGCTCCGGCCGATAAACCGCCCGCAAATCCCGCACGATCCCCTCAGCCACTTCCCGCCCCAACGCCAGCTCATCCACCCTGTAACTGATCGCACCCACCCGCGCATGGCCGCCGCCGCCAAATCGCTCGCACACTTGCGCCAGGTTAGCCAGCTCATCGCCCTTCAGCGTCGTCCACGGATTCGTTCCCACTGAAATCTTCGTCCGCGACTTCGACCGCGAAAGCCCAATCGTATAAGTCGCTTTCGGGTAAAGGTAATAAGGAATGAACTTATTCAAACCTTCTACCTCGCCATCCTCGGTCAGGTCGAAATAGATCACACCATCCTTCAGCTCCGCCCGCTTCCGGATCAGTTCTACTGCTTCCACATGCTGCACCAGCAGCGGCGTCACCTTTTCATGCACAAACGGTTGCCGCAAAATCTCCGACATCGGCATCGTCGTCAGCAGCGGGATGATCCGCGGAATGTAATCCGGCTCCGTCGCATTCTCAATCACCATAGCGACCTTCATCGCTGCCGCTTCCATCTCCACCGCCGCCGTCGCGCTTTCAAACCGCGCCCCGTCGATGATGTCCGCCCAGTACAGCAGCTCGCCCAGCCCGGACACGTCGAACCCGAATCGCGTCTTGCCCACGGCTGCGATGAAGCTCGTGCAGGAAATAAATTCCGGATCGAAAAACTGCCGCATCCCCTGCGGCCCGCGCTGCCCTTCCAGAAACGCCGCCTTGTCCTCCGGCGTCATAAACGCACTCTGATGATGATCGAACCACCACGTCAGCCTGGGTGAACGCGAATACTTGAAGTCAACAATCGCATTCTCACCGGGCCCAAAAATCTCCCCCGTCATCCCGCCACCCGGACCATGCTGCAAACCCACGTACTCGTAAGCGTCCGCACCACCGGCACACTCGCGATGAAACTTCGTAAACATGGCCGCCGAGCACGCGCCATCGAAACAATTATTGTGGTGTAACACCCGAAACGTCATCTACTCCTCCAACCCGTACAAACCACCGTCGCACATCTTCGCCGGAAACTCAGTACCACCTGCGTTCCTTGACCTTGATTTGAAGAAACCATCGTATCCCGTTTGGTAACCATTCGGGCCTGAAAAACAATATCAGGTAATCGAGAAACAACGCTGCGCCCCCCGCACAGACGCATCGCTCATCCGTGTTCCACCATGCATGCAGAATCATTCCGCCCCTTCTCCGCAACAAGTTATGATCATCCCAAACCTCCTATGACCACGCCGCCGGATTCCCCCATCGCTGACCTTTCGTACACCTCTCCCGAGACGCCTTCCGAGACCCCCAGCCTCAAGCGCATCTTCCTGGGCGATGACGGTCTCCGCGCCGGCTGGTGCGTACTCCTGTTCCTCCTGCTGGTTGCCCTCTGCGGCTCGGTCTTCGCCATGCTCGTGCATCACCATATACTGCCTAAACCGCCGCAGCCCCCCAAAGACGGCGCCTCCATGGTCATGACGCCGCGGCCCGCCAGCATCTTTGAATTCGTGCAGTTCGCCGTCGTCGCCATCCCGGCTTTCATCATGTCGTTCGTCGAGCGCCGCTCCTTCCAGCGTTACGGCCTCGTCGCCAATCGCAGAACGTTCACAGATTTCTGCACCGGCTTTTTCTGGGGCCTGCTTGCCCTCTCCGCCCTCGTCGGCGTCTTGTACCTCGCGCACGGCATCGCGTTCGATGGCATCCTGCTGCATGGAGCCACGGCGTTCGCCTACGCCTGCAAGTGGGGCCTCGTCTTCTTCCTCGTCGGCCTAGCGGAAGAATTTGTCTTCCGCGGCTATCTCCAGTACACCGTCGCCCGTGGCGTCGCCGGCATCACCCGCGCCATGGACCCCACCAACCAGTACAGCCACGTCATCGGGTTCTGGGTCTCTGCCTTCCTGTTCTCCATCTGCTTCTTCGCTCTCGGCCACCTCGGCAATGGTGGCGAAAACTTCATCGGCATCTTTCAGGTAGCGCTCGCCGGCACCGTCTTCGCCTTCTCGCTTTACCGCACCGGTTCGCTCTGGTGGGCCATCGGCCTGCACACCGCCTGGGACTGGGCCCAGTCTTTTCTCTACGGCACCCCGGATTCCGGCAACCTTGCCCTCGGCCACTTTTTCGCCACCCACCCCATCGGCTCCAAACTGCTCTCCGGCGGCGCCGACGGCCCCGAAGGCAGCGTCCTCGGCATCCCCACCCTGCTGCTGGTCGCCGTCATCATCCACTTCACCCTGCCCCGCCGCCCCTACCCTCTCACCCCCGACCAGATGCCCCCACCAGAAAACACCACCCCGGGCTCGAGTGCGCTTTACCAGGATTAGCGACTTCAGCCTAGCGACTTCAGCCTAGCGACTTCAGCCTAGCGACTTCAGCCCGGATTAGCGTGGGGCTTCAGCCCCACGAATACGGTCGCTGAGCAAGAGTGGGCTTCAGCCCCACGAATACGGTCGCTGAGCAGGAGTGGGCTTCAGCCCCGGGCTCTTCGTACGGGTCACCTACAACCCTCCAGCTTAGCGTCCTCTACAAGGTGTAACGCCATTGCTCTAGGGCTGAAGGCTCGTCTCATACCAGCCTGGGCCGCAAGGCCCAGGTTCGCTGCGGAGTAAGACCAAGAGCGCTGCAAGCGCGACTCATAGCGCTGGCAGGTACGACAGTCTAACGGAGACAGCTTGATCATTCACCACACCGCCTCTCCACTCTGAAAGCAAAGTGACCCCCTAAACCCTTCATTTTCGCCATAACCCCATTCGAATGAAGATTTTGCACAAATCAGGGGGGGGAGGGGGGTACCCCCGCACCTCCAGCCACCTGGCCACCGCCCACGCGCCAAGTAGACTTGAACCAGCATGAACCTCCCCCCCCACACTGACCTGGACCCCCACAGCCCCATCACCGTAGCCTCCACTCTCCCGCCAGCCCCACCCCAGCCCCCCCGCACCCCCGCCTGGCGCGACCCCCGGCGCATCGTTCAGGCCGCCGTCGTCATGGGACTCCTGCTCATCTTCCTCGCAGTCGTCGGCTGGTTCGCTGCAGGCTTCTGGCTCCGCTCCACCACCCGCGCCGCCCTGCCCCAGATCGATGGAACCCTCGCAGTTTCCGGCCTCTCCTCCTCCGTCACCGTGCGCCGCGACGCCCACGGTGTCCCTCACATCCAGGCCGCCAGCCTCGACGACCTCATCTTTGCCCAGGCCTTCGTCACCACCCAGGATCGCCTCTTCCAGATGGACCTCCTCCGCCGCCACGCCGCCGGCGAACTGGCCGAGATCCTCGGCTCTTCCATGCTCCCGCACGATCGCCTGCAGCGCACACTCCAGATCCGCGCCGCTGCCGACCGCGCCGTTGCCGTCCTGCCCCCGGAGCAGCTTCACCTGCTCGAGGTCTACGCCAGCGGCGTCAACACCGCCATCGCCCAGCAGCACGCTCACCTCCCCATCGAGTTCCACATCCTCGGCTACACCCCCAGACCCTGGACCCCGCGCGACTCCATCCTGGTCTCGCTAGCCATGTTCCAGGACCTCACCAACACCTACCCCACCAAGCTGGCCCGCGAGGCCCTCACCGCCCGCCTCCCCGCAAACCTGGTCCCCGACCTCTACCCCGTAGGCTCCTGGCGAGACCACCCCCCCACCACCCCCGAGCCCGACCTCACCCTACCCGGCCCCCCTATCGAACAAGTCCCCCTTGACGAATCACAATCTTCACTCCACCTGCCTGTAGAACTTCCCAAAATGACTCAATCAGACTGCCAGGAATGCACCCCCGGCTCCAACAACTGGGTCGTCGCCGGCACCCACACCGCATCCGGCAAGCCCATCCTCTCCAACGACATGCATCTCCTGCACACGCTCCCTGGCATCTGGTATGAGGCCGACCTTTCCGCCACCACGTCCGGCGAACCGCTCCATGTAGCCGGCGTCTCCATCCCCGGCCTCCCCCTCATCGTCGTAGGTCACAACGACCACATCGCCTGGGGCTTCACCAACCTCGGCGCCGACGTCCAGGACCTCTACATCGAGCAAATCCAGGGCACCGGCACGGCCCTGCAATTCCAAAGCACCGACGGCACCTGGCAGCCAGTCATGACGCTTCCCGAAACTATCAAAGTCAAGCATGGGTTAGACGTACACCTGAAAGTGCACGCAACGAAGCATGGCGAGACGCTCACCCCCATCCTCACCCCTCTGCTAAAAGGCGAAACCCGCACCCTGGCCCTGCGTTGGACTCTGTACGACCCAGCCGTGCTCCAACTGCCTGTCCTTTCGCTCGCCCAGGCCCACGACTGGCAAACCTTCACGGACGCATTCTCACGTTTTGGCGGCCCCGCACAGAACGTCGTCTACGCTGACGATCAGGGTCACATCGGCTATCACGCCGTCGGTCGCATTCCTCTGCGCGGCCCCGCGGCTTCCCCAAGCCCCGCCGTGCCGAGCGACCTTGCCAGCCCAGTGACCGCACGCGATCCGAACGAGTCGCCAGACTTGACCGCGGCACCGAGCCCGATTGCAGCAACTGACATCCAGGCCGCGCCCGCTCCGCTCATCCCGCAGCAGAGTGGACCGTTAAGTCCCGTACCGCTCGCACCCAGCGCGGCGCACGAGTGGACCGGCTACATCCCGTTTGATCGGCTCCCCCAGGTCTTCGACCCACCGGGCGGCGTCATCGCCACGGCAAACTCGCGTATCGTCCCCGATGACTATGCCTATCCGGTGACGCTGAACTGGGCGGCCCCGTATCGCAACGAACGCCTTTGGCACGTGCTGGCGGGCAGCAAGGGCCTAAAGCCCGCGGATATGCTGTCCATCCAGAACGATGTTTACTCCGACTTCGATCATGTGCTGGCACAGCGCCTGGCGTACGCAATCGACCACAGCCCAGCGCTTGCCGCCGACCACTACAGCGCCAGCCGAAAGCAAAGCCTGCGACAAGCAGCCGACCTGCTGCGCTCGTGGAATGGCAGGATGTCGATCGACTCCGCCGCCGCAGCAATCGTCAGCAGTGTGCACGCAGAGCTTTGGCCCATGCTGCTGAAAGCTCATGGAGAAAAGCTGAACGAGACATATCTGTGGGGCGAGAAGGATTATGCGCTGGAACAAATCCTGATGCACACCCCGGCCCGCTGGCTCCCCCCAGGCATGCACGACTGGAACGACTTTCTGGCGTCGGCTCTCGACCAGGCTCTCGGCGATTCCAAGGCACCGGCCGACCTGTCGCGGTGGAAGTATGGATCCACACACACCGTTGACATTGAAAACCCTGTTTTTGACCAGTCGGCCGCCTTGAAAAAGCTGCTCGGCGTAGCCACAGGAACAGGTCCGCAGGCCCAGTCAGGTGACGGAACCACGGTCAAGCAGGTCGGTCATGTCTTTGGTCCCTCAGAGCGTTTCACCGCTGCCATCGGAGACTGGGACGCAAGCACGCTCAACGTCGTGAGCGGGCAGTCGGGCAATCCCATGAGCGGCTGGTACCTGGATCAGTTCCCTGCCTGGTCCCATGGAACTACCTTTGCCTTTGCCTTTTCGCCAACCGCTGTAGACGCTGTTGCTACCCACACGCTCAAACTCATGCCCAGGTAATAGATGACGTGGGTGGCTCGACGTGTGGGACACCCAGAGTCACAGCAGTTCGTTGTACAGTTCCGTGGTCAGAAAGGACCGGAATGGACCTTGGACCAAGTTCATGAGCAGTGTTCCGGCCTGCGTAAACTTCGAGCTTTGATACAAGGTCCCCATGCTCTCGCGCTTCGCCTCGACGATACCGTCAAGCGCAGTCTGAATGCGTGCCGTATCGATCAGTACACCATCCTCCGTGGTGACCTGATAGCGATTCCATTGCCACAGCTGTGCTCGGGAAATCTCTGCCGTCGCAGCGTCTTCCATCAAGTGGAAGATCGGCAGGCAGCCGATGCCGCGCAGCCACGATTCCAGGTAAAGCAGGCTGATTTCTATATTGCGGACGAATCCCAGCTCGGTGATACGGCCGGTAGGCAGCTCAAGCAGGTTGGCCGCGGTGATGACGGTTTGCGTGAGTGGCTTTTCGATCTGGTTAGGGCCGGGCATGTATTCATCGAAGATATCCATGGCCAGTTTCACTAGCCCAGGGTGCGCGACCCAGGTGCCATCATGACCCGCGCGCACTTCCCGCAGCTTATCCTTGCGTACGCGTTCCATGGCCTCCGCGTTGGCTTCGGCGTCGTCGCGGATGGGGATCTGAGCGGACATGCCGCCCATCGCGTGGGCGCCACGCTTGTGGCAAGTCTGGATCAGAAGGTTGACGTAGGAGGCGAGAAAGGGTTGCTCCATCGTGACGTCGCCACGTTGCGGAAGAACAAACGCCGGATTGGCACTGAACTTTTTGATGAAGCTGAAGATGTAGTCCCAGCGCCCGCAGTTCAGGCCCACGGAGTGGTCCCGCAGCTCGTAAAGAATCTCATCCATCTCAAAGGCAGCGGTGATGGTTTCAATCAGCACCGTGGCGCGAATGGTGCCGCGAGGGATGGCCGCCGCGTCTTCTGCAAAGGTAAAGATCTGGTTCCAGAGACGGGCTTCCAGGTGACTTTCCAGCTTGGGCAGGTAGAAGTAGGGTGCGCTGCCGCGGTTCACCAACGTTCGATAATTATTGACGAAGTACACGCCGAAATCGAAGAACGATGCGGAGATCGACCCGCGTGATCCGCCCCAGTGCTTGTCTTCCATATGCAGCCCGCGAGGGCGAACAAAGAGCACCGCCGGCTCCGCGGAAAGCTGATAACGCTTGCCTTCCGGAGAGGTAAACGTGATCTCGCGGCAGTTTGCGTCGTAAAGATTCTGCTGGCCGTCAATGATGTTAGCCCAGGTAGGCGCGGTGGAATCTTCAAAGTCTGCCATGAAGACCCTAGCGCCAGAGTTGAGCGCGTTGATAACCATCTTGCGGTCCGTCGGGCCGGTGATTTCGACCCGACGATCCAGTAGCTCCTGTGGTGGTTTTGCCACCTGCCAATTTGACTCGCGAATCGACTTGGTCGTCTCCAGAAAGTCGGGGAGAATGCCCTTGTCGAACTCAGCCTGCCGCACCTTGCGACGGTTCAGAAGATTGAGACGCTCGGCCTCGAAGTGCAGGTCGAGCTTCTCAACAAAATCGATCACATCAGGCGAAAGAACCTTGTGGGCGCGAGCTTGAAGGCCGGCGCTTTGGATGGGAGGACGTAAGGTGGCGGTAGGCATGGGACGGGTTCCTTTCAGCAGGGGTCGGAGATAGAAGACTTTACGCTACAGTTGCCGGCTCAAGCGCGAACTGTTCTTCTTCGGTCGAGCCTTCCATCGCGTTGGTCGAGGTGTCGCCGCCGGAGATGGTAGTGGACACGCGATCGAAATAGCCGGTGCCGACGAAGCGCTGATGCCGGACAGCACCGTAGCCCTCATCGGTGAGCGAGAACTCACGTTGCTGCAGTGCGGAGTAAGCGAACATGCCGCCATCTTTATATGCGCTTGCGAGCTCAAACATCGAAAGATTGAGCGCATGGAAGCCAGCCAGTGTGACGAACTGGAACATGTAGCCCATCTCGCCGAGCCGGTTCTGGAAAGCGGCGATGTCGGAGTCCGAGAGCTTGGACTTCCAGTTGAACGAGGGCGAGCAGTTGTAGGCGAGAAGCTTGCCGGGGTACTTCGCATGGATCTCGGTCGCAAAGCGACGCGCCTCTTCGAAATTGGGCTCGGAGGTCTCGCACCAGATCAGATCGCAATAGGGTGCATAAGCAAGGCCGCGTGCGATCGCTACGTCGAGTCCACCGGTGAGGCGGAAGAAGCCTTCGACGGTGCGCTCGCCGGTAATGAACGGGGCGTCGGCAGGGTCGCAATCGCTGGTAATGAGCTGCGCACCGTTCGCGTCCGTGCGTGCGACGAGGAGGGTGGGTACGCCAAGGACGTCGGCGGCCAGGCGCGCGGCGGTGAGCTTCTGGACGGCCTCGCGGGTGGGGACGAGGACCTTGCCACCCATGTGGCCGCACTTCTTGGCCGAAGAAAGCTGATCTTCAAAGTGGACGCCTGCGGCGCCGGCTTCGATCATGGCCTTCATGAGCTCGAATGCGTTGAGCGATCCGCCAAAGCCAGCCTCGGCATCGGCGACGATCGGGAGCATCCAGTCCGTTTCGGTCGAGCCTTCGCTGTGGGCGATCTGGTCAGCGCGCAGCAGTGCATTGTTGATGTTCTTGACGATGCGCGGCACGCTGTCGGCGGGGTAAAGGCTTTGGTCGGGATACATCTGGCCGCCGGTGTTGGCGTCCGCGGCGACCTGCCAGCCGCTGAGGTAGATGGCCTTCAGGCCGGCCTGCGCCATCTGCACGGCCTGGTTGCCGGTGAGCGCGCCGAGCGCGTTGATCTGCTTCTTGCCGTTGACGAGAGTCCAGAGCTTGTCGGCGCCGTTTGCGGCCAGGCTGTATTCGATTCGTACGGAGCCGCGAAGAGTGTAAACATCCTCAGCGGTGTAGTTGCGCTCGACGCCGGTCCAGCGCGGGGACTTCCAGCTATCTTCAATCTGGCTGATCTGCTGTTGCTTGTTCATGGAACGCTCCTGATGCGATTTGTCTGCTCCCTGAGTACAACGCAGGAGAGTCGACGGAGCAAGAGCAGCTAGGTCAATTTGACCTAGTGACCAAAGCGTTCGGTCTTGGAGAGGTACCCTCCCCCCCCCGGCATTTTGAGGCAAAATCTTCAAAACAAAAGCCTTAGGCGGTTTGAAGGCCTGAGGCTTTGTTTTGGTTCTTTGTTGATTGATCTACTTATAGTTTACCAAGTTGACGGGGGTGAACACGCCAACTATTTTTAGGTTTTTGCGCTTTAGAATATGTGGGTTGCGGGCTTTCCACAGGCTTGGGGGCTTGACAGGTTTTCGCGGTCGCCGTTTACGGGTGAGGCGGTATGGGACTAAGCGGCGCGGGCGGCACAACGATCGGCGAGGATGCGACGCGCCTCTTCCGGGCTGTAGGTTTCGCCGCGTTGCTCTTCGGCGAGGCTGGTCTCGAGGCGCGCGTTCACAGCTTCGCTGTTCCGCTCGTACCAGTCCTGTTCGTCCTCAAGGAGTGCCATCGCGTGAGCAAGGACTTCGTCGGCGTCGCGGAAGTGGCCGAGGTCGATTTCGCGCTGGATGCGTTGCTCGGTCTGGGGGTCTAGGGTGACTGCCATGAGGAGAGTATAGCTTGGTCAGGAGTGATCGGTGGTGGCTCGGTAGGCGGAGGAGTAGGGGTAGGCTTCGGCGGTTTCGGCGAGGTGGGCGCGGACGGGGTTCTGGTGGATGTATGCGCGGCGGATGTTTATCTCTTCGCGGTTGCGGATGCGGTGGTCGGTGAAGCCGCGTTGCCAGACGGGGAGCATGGAGGCCATGCGGTGGGAGAAGCCGCCTTTGATGAGGCCCATGGATCGCTCGAGGGTGATGGTTTGCGGGGTGAGGAGGAGATGGATGTGGTCGGGCATGACGACGAAGGCGTGGAGGAGGTAGTTGCCTTCGCGGCGGTAGTGCTGGAGGGTTTCGAGGAAGAGGTTGCAGTTGGTGGGGACCTGGAAGATGCGGCGGGAGTTGTAGGTGCGGGAGGTGACGAAGAAAGCGCCGGGGCGGGCGGTGCGGCTCGGGATCGCCATGAGTGGGATTGTATTGCTTAAGGGCACGACTTTAGTCGTGCCGTGGTGGATTCTGGTTTGTCGCTTTAGCGACTGGGGGCGGGTGGAGGAGAGCGTACCTCAGCGGCTAAAGCCGCGGGGCGGGGTGGTGGAGGTCTGTGGCACGGCTGAAGCCGTGCCCTTAAGCAAGGCTGGATAGCTGTTGGATTTTAGGTTAGTGTGAGTGGCGCAAGAGAGAGTTGCGCGTTTGGGCCATCAGCGGCAATCTGGCAGAGCCATGCGGCGGGATGTTTCTGAAGGTTGATGACGAGGTACTGCTCGCCTTTGCGATGGTCGGCGTACTCGGCGAGGTAGCGATTGAGTTCGTCGATCGTCTCTGACTCGTTGACGGAGTTCGGGTCTGCTTCGAAGATCATGAGTTTGAAGGGCGCTTTGAAGCTGAGTAGTTTGTCAAAATCTTCGGCTACGCGGGCGGCATTGTGTTTGACGTCTCGTGTGTTGCCCCATTCGCTTTCGCAGGCGAGCAGTGCTTTGGATGGGGTCTTGTTCTGCCACCAGACGAGATCTAGCATGAACTCGGCCATGCCGCTGAACGTGTAGATGGCGCGGCAGTCGTTTTCGATGGCAAACTGCGCGAGGCAGTGCTTCACGGCGAAAGTATAGCGGGTGTATTCGCCGGGGATGGCAAGGGCTAATTCGGTGCTCGCGATCGCCTCAATTCCGGCGAGGAAGGCGTTTGCGAAGGTGAGCGGATCGAGTGGAAGAGAGAACTTCATGGGACGAGTTTACATGCCTAGCCGGAAGAGAGCGTACCTCAGCGGCTGAAGCCGCGGGGTGGGGGTGGAGGTTTGTGGCACGGCTGAAGCCGTGCCCTTAAGCAAGACGAGTCTTAGCACAAGCAAGACCGACTTGGATCACCCTAAACCGCTTTGAGTTGCTGAAGAGCTTTACCGTACGTACTATCAAACGCTTTCGTTCGCAATAAGTTGAATATCTTACCGATTTCAATTTTCATTTCTTCACTGGCCACAGGCAAGCCAAAAGATTGTGCCCGCTGATTCGGATACGACACCGTGACTAAATTGACACTTCCTTGCTGAAGTATCAAGCGGCTCCATTCAGTGCTTGTAGCAAGCTCGCCTTCAACCTCTAAGAAGCAAGCCATCTCAGGTGGTATGTTGCATTTATATAAGTTCACATTGGTTGGGGTTCTCTCCCAAGTTAGACGACCTTCCAGTGTTTTGTTGACGATCAATCGCACTAATTCAAGATTCGCCGCAGCAACATCCCTATTTTGCTCCATCTTTAGTCCTCTTTGTAGCTGGTTGTGAATCAGTCTCTCCGAGCTCATCAAGCATTTCCATGTGACCTCGGAGTGAATGAAGAGATAAGGTGGCATCAAGACAATGTCTTCTTATCTGCTGCTTTTCAGAATCTTCTAGTTGGCCCGAACCTTTTTCGGCGATCAGTATCAGAGCTCCGCCCAAAGACTTTCGCGCGTTCTCGAGTTGCTCCGCAGAAGGACCTTCAAGCGTCTTCCCTAAGAAGCTTATCGCACGTGATAGGTCGGCAGCTAACTGCACCGCACGGCTCTGCAAGCCTAGACGATCGTTCATTTCAAGCTGATTGTGCAGATTCAATGCTCCATCAGCTAGACCGAGTAACTGCTGCACGGACCTTCGGCGATACAGGAGAATCCTTGTTGCCTTCTCAGCGGCCTTAGCGTTCGTTGCGGCGTTACTCTGTCGAACACCCCAGAAGAAGGATGCGACACCAACTAGCCACCCGGTAATTGAAAGCACATCTCTCCAACTCACCTGAGACCTCTCTGTGAATCTAGCTGCAGCCGGAGGTGCTGCCGCATTCCATGCAGCGGTAGCAGGAGCCGTTGCGGGTCATGATGGCTCCGCAGGTGGCGCAGGAGGGGGCGTCGCCCATGTTGATGATGTCGCGCATGGCGTTGGCGGTGTGGAAGATGCCTCGGTCCTCGAAGGATGGGTTGACGGTTGACCGTTGACCGTTGTCCGTCAGGCCGGAGCGGGCCTGGAGGTCGGGGGCTATGCCGCCGCGGGGGGGGGTGCGGTCTTCGAGTTGGTCGGGGTGGATGGAACGGTTCTGGGGTGGGAAGGTTCCGGCGGTTGGGGCGGGGCTAGCACTTTCGGGGTCCTTCGACTCCGGGCTGCGCCCTTCGCTCAGGATGACGGCGTTTTTGGTGGGTGCGAAAGAAGACGCGGGGGTAGTGATGTGGACCTGCTGGGGGGGGGTGGTGACGGTGACGTCGGTGGCGTAGGGTTCGGTGGGGTTTAGGTGGATGGTTGGGGTGGCGTTTTGAACTACCGTGTTGGCGGGGCTGTTGATGGTGCCCTGGACGGGGACTGAGGCGGGGGGGGTCAGGCCGGCGAAGAGGTCGAGCTGGGTGCCCTGGAGGAAGCGGAGCTCGATCCAGCGGAAGAGGTAATCCATGATGGATTTGGCGTAGCCGATCTGCTCGTTGCCGGTCCAGCCGGAGGGCTCGAAACGGGTGTGGGCAAACTTTTCACAGAGCACCTTGAGCGGTACGCCGTGCTGGAGGGCGAGCGAGACGGCGGTGGCGAAGGAATCCATGAGGCCGGAGACGGTGGAGCCCTCTTTGGCCATGCGGATGAAGATTTCGCCCGGCTGCCCGTTGGGGTAGAGGCCTACGGTGATGTAGCCCTCATGGCCGCCGAGACCGAACTTGTGGGTGACGCTGGCGCGCTCGGCGGGGAGGCGGTGACGGACGGCGCGGGGAGGCTGCTTGGAATCGTGCGCGTCGGCGTTGAGGAGGGACTGCTCGAGGTGGGCGGCGAGCCTGGCCTGGAGGGTGTGGACCTGGGCCTGGGTCGACTCGAGATGCTCTTTGGCGGCTTTGAGGATGGTGAGATTGTCGGCCTGCGGGATGCGGGCGGCGGTGGCGAGGGCGGCGGCGGCTTCGGTGTAGGCGGCGATGGTCTCGTCGATTTCTACCTGGGCGGGGTTTTGAGCCGAGGTGGAACCCAGGTCAGACGATGAGACTGTCTGGGCTGGGGCACCCACAACCTTTTCCTTGTCTGCTTTATCTTTGGCGTCGTTGGTGACGTTGAGGGGTTGGGCGCCCTTGCTGCCGTCGCGGTAGATGGCTACGGCCTTGATGCCCTGGCGCCAGGACTCGAGGTAGGCTTCGGCGATGTCTTCAACGGAGCAATCGTTGGGGAGGTTGATGGTTTTTGAGATGGCGCCGGAGAGGAAAGGCTGGGTGGCGGCCATCATCTTGATGTGGCCCATGTAGTTGATGGAGCGGACGCCCTTGGCGGGCTTGAAGGAGCAATCGAAGCAGGCGAGGTGCTCGGGCTTGAGCGCGGGTGCGCCTTCGATGGTGCCGGTGGCGTCGATGTAAGAGACGATGGCGTGCATCTGGTCGTCAGAGTAGCCGAGCTTGGTGAGTGCGGAGGGGACGGTGTTGTTGACGATTTTGATCATGCCGCCGCCGACGAGTTTTTTGTACTTGACGAGGGCGAGATCGGGCTCGATGCCGGTGGTGTCGCAATCCATCATGAAGCCGATGGTGCCGGTGGGGGCGAGGACGGTGACCTGGGAGTTGCGGAAGCCGTGCTGCTCGCCCTGGAGGAGGGCCTGGTCCCAGGCGTCGGTGGCGGCCTGGATGAGGTTGTCGAGGTTGGGGACGTGGAAGGGCTCGGGGGAGGTGCGGGAGCGGCCGATCTTGTTGACCTCCGCGCGGTGCATGCGGATGACGTTGAGGAAGGGCTCGCGGTTGATGTAGAAGCCGGGGCAGGCGCCGCCCTGGGGCTGGCCGGGCTGCTGGGTGGGCGCGGTGACGGCGGCGAGCGGGGGGCAGGTTTCGGCGATGAGGGCGGACTGGAAGTAGGCGTCGCCGCAGAGGATGGCGGTGAGGGAGGCGGCGAAATCGCGGCCGGCGTCGGAATCATAGGGCAGGCCGAAGGACATGAGGAGGGCGCCGAGGTTGGCGTAGCCGAGGCCGAGGGGGCGGTAATCGTGGGAGTTTTTGGCGATCATTTCAGTGGGATAGCCGGCGGAATCGACGATGATTTCCATGGCCGTGGTGATGATGCCGATGGCGTGACGGTAGGAGGGGATGTCGAATTGGCCGCGGGAATCGACGAACTTGAGGAGGTTGAAGGAGGCGAGGTTGCAGGCGGAATCGTCGAGGAACATGTACTCCGAGCAGGGGTTGGAGGCGTTGATGCGGGCGGTGTTTTTGCTGGTGTGCCAGCGGTTGATGGTGGTGTCGTACTGCATGCCGGGGTCGCCGCAGGCCCAGGTGTTTTCGGCGATTTTACGCATGATGTCGCGGGCGGGGGCGGTGGTGATGGGGTGGCGATCCTTGACGGCGCGGGTGGAGAAGTCGGCGTCGCGCTCGACGGCCTGCATGAACTCGTCAGTGACGCGGACGGAGTTGTTGGCGTTCTGGAAGAAGATTGAGGAATACGCCTCGCTATCTGGGCCCGACCCGTCGTAGCCGGCGGCGATGAGGGTGTAGGCCTTGGCCTCTTCTTTGCCCTTGCACTCGATGAAGTCGACGATGTCGGGGTGGTCTACGTTGAGGACGACCATTTTGGCGGCGCGGCGGGTCTTGCCGCCGGACTTGATGACGCCGGCGAAGGCATCGAAACCGCGCATGAAGGAGAGGGGGCCGGAGGCGGTACCGCCGCCGGAGAGCGTCTCCATGGAGCCGCGGATGGTGGAGAGGTTAGAGCCGGCGCCGCTGCCCCACTTGAAGAGCATGCCTTCGGTTTTGGCGAGGGTGAGGATTGAATCGAGCGAATCCTCAACCGAATTGATGAAGCAGGCGCTGCACTGCGGCTTGGAGTAGCCGGTGGTGGAGAAGATGACCTGGCGGGCGGTGGGGTCCCAATGCCAGTTCTGCGCGTCGGAGTTTGGGTCGAGGCGGTCGCAGCCTACGTTGAACCAGACGGGGGAGTTGAAGGCGACTTTCTGGTTGAGGAGGAGGTGGACAAGCTCGGCGTAGAAGGTGGCGGCGTCCTGCTCGGAGGCGAAGTAGCCAGCGTGGATGCCCCAGTCGCGGATGGATTCTGCGACGCGGGTGATGAGGGCGCGGACGCCGGTTTCCCGCTCAGACGTGCCTACCAGGCCGTGCAGGTATTTGGACGCGACGATGTTGGTCGCGGTCATGGACCAGTCGGTGGGCGACTCGACGTTTTTCTGCTCGAAGATGAGCTTGCCCTTCCAGTCCTGGATGACGGCGTCGCGAAGCTCCCACTTGACCTGGGTATAGGGGTCGATACCGGGAGTCGTAAAGTGCCGGGTGAAGGAGAGGCCGGGGGTCGATTTTGCGTTCGCGGCTTGGGTGGTCTGGGCGGTCTGGGTCGTCTGGGTCGTCTGGGTCGTCTGGTCGATCATGTGGGTGATGCTCCTTCAGGGGAGGTGCGGATCTTTTGTGTTGCGAACTCTGGCAGCGACGGTTTTTGCGCGAGGGGTTACTTCGCGAGGTACCGGGTGGTCGGCTCAGGACGAGGAGATGAAAAGGCGCAAACTGGAGGCCGGAAAGTCTTTTACTTGGATTGGCTTCAGCAGCAAAGTTAGTGCGCCCTATGGGGTGTGTCAAGTATAAAACATCTACATCTTGTGTTGCTTGAAAAGGTACGCGTGGTCCGGGGGAATATGGGATGCGATCAATAGAATGCAGGCAAACTGCTGTGGAAAGTGTGCAGCGGGTGCGTCTTTTGCAGGTTTCGCTGGTGTGACAGAATGATGAATCGTCCTACTGCTGAGGCTACGGGCAGGCCGGGCGCGACGCAAGGGCGGGCGCTTGTGGATTTTGGCGGTCGCTGGGGAAAACGTGGAAGTAACTTTTTCGCCAGCCCACACGCAGTACAGAGCATCCTGGATTTTATTTAAACTAAAAAGTTGATATGGTGAATTAATGTGTCCTCCTTTGTTAGAAGAACTAAAGCAAAGCAAGCCTTTCACCAGTTCAGAGGAAGAGCTGTGGCTCAACCTGCTGCGGACAGCCTCCAGCGTGGGGCATGTGTTGGAACAGAAACTGCGGCCGTATGGGCCTTCCGCCACGCAATACAACGTACTGAGGATCCTGCGGGGCGCGGGCGAGGCAGGCTTATGCCAATACGAAATTCGCGAACGACTGGTCGCGCAGGTGCCGGACGTGCCTAGAATTCTGGAAAGAATGGAAAAGGCCGGATGGGTGGGGCGGTCGAGGGGTGCGGCGGACCGGCGCATGGTCATGACATCGCTGACCGCTGAAGGCAAGAAGCTGGTGGATGACCTCGACTTGCCTTGTGAGGCGATGATGGAGGACTTGTTTCCCGGGTTGAGCGCGGAGGAAATGGTGGTGCTGAGCGATCTGCTGGCAAAGGCGAGAGCGGGCGTTGAGTAGCGTCTGACGACTTCTTGGAGCGGTGACTGAGAGAAGAAGCAAACCTCGGGGGTTGAAGCCCGCTTTACTGGTCAGGTTTGAATGCCCGGGCCAGGTAGTGCCTGACGAATCCTTTCGAGCCCGATGAAGCCCAAAAGAGAGCAAATCCCAAGGGCTGAAGCCCGCCTTTTCGGTCGATTTGAATGTCCGGGCTAAAGCCCGGACCTATCTCAGAAGCAAAAACAGAGGCCAAAAGCGAATCCTAATGTGCGGGCTCAGCGGGGGGCTGAATCTACAAGCGGACTCGTAGCGGAGCGTACCTCAGCGGCTGAAGCCGCAACGCGTCCAGAGCATGTATGGCACGGCTGAAGCCGTGCCCCTAAACAACTGCCTTGCTATTCGGGTTGGGGTGCCGGGGCTCCGGGGGTGGCGCGAGCTTGCACGCGGGTCGCGTAGGGGTCGAGCGTCAGTTGTTTGGCATCGACTTCAAACCGAACCTTGCCGACTGACTCTGCTTCCAGGAAGGTGAGCGGCGTGCCGGCGCAGAACTGGTAGTGGTGCTGCGGGTTGGGGTCGCCGGTGGTGAAGTTCAGGGGAACGGTGATGACGGGATCGAAATCGAGGGTGCTGCTTGAGGAGGAGAGTGCGGCGCGTCCGGAGACCTGCTGTGTTCCCTGCTGGGCGCACGACGTGGCGGAAAGCGGGGCGGAGGCGTAAAGAATCTCTGGTGCCTTCAGGGGGAAGCGGCATGTGGGGGCTTCATCGGGAGACTCGGAAGAGGAGAAGCACACGCCGTGGCCGGGGATGCTGAAGGGGAGCAGCGTGCTTTTCCAGGTGGAGGTGGGTTTGGCTTTGAGGTGGTCGGCGGCGATGGAAAGGTGGAGGTCCGCGGGCGAAGTCTTCGCCTTGTCAAAGACCGACTGTGGCATGAACAGACGGACGACGGTGTACGGGACCGACGCATTGATGGACGAGCCGAAGGTGGACAGGTAGGCCGAGGTCCAGGTGGTGGGGCCGGTCAGGTGGGCTTCGACGCCCTGCAGGGCGTAGTTGGAATCCTTGTCGGAATCCTTAACCGCAAAAGGCAGGTTGAGCAGCACATTGCCGCGGAAGGTCTGCAGATGGCCCGGGGACACGGGAGTGCCGGGGGGAGCAGGGATGACGGTCAGGGTAGGGGCGTCCGCGGCGGCGATGACCGGGTAGCTGCTATGAATCAGCGCGGTGGCCGGGGTCAGGATGAGCAGGATGGGAATGAGGATGGGCGTCGCCAGCAGCAGGATGCGGGAGGTGGTGGTCTTCCTGGTGGCGTACTGGTAGATCAGCGCGGCCAGCGGCAGCACGATGACCAGGGCGGCGATGATGCCGCTGAGGTGCGGCGGCGGCATGTGGTCAAAGAAGGCGAAACCGAACAGGCCGGCGACGATGAGGATGTAGATGATGGCGCCGATGGTCGATAACAGCAGCCGGGGAAAGGTGCTGGTTACGGCGGCAATCGCGGCAATCGGGACGATGAGGATGACGGTCAGCAGGAGCAGGTTGTGCAGCAGGGCCGGGATGGCCGTGGTGGGGTAGAGGCCGGCGTGCTTGAGCAGGTAGACCTGCATGAGGAAGAACGGGACGTAGAGGAAAACGACGATGTAGAGGGCTTTGGCGGCGAGCAGGGATGCCCAGTGGTAGGGCCGTGAGGTCCAGAACTGGCGATCGCCGACGAGGGACTCGTCATGAATGAGGCGGGAGATGACGATGAGCCAGGCGATGGGCATGAGCACGTGCAGGAAGCCGGCGAGCAGCTTGATGAAGATGCTGTACTCCGTGGTTTGCCAGCCATACGGGACGGCCCAGGCGAAGGCGACGAAGAGCAGGAGAGTGACGAGAGTTTCCGGCCAGAGGTGGCGGAGGTCTTTCTGAAAAATGTGCAGAGGCTGGGGCGTCATTTTGATTGTCCTAAGCTGCAAGAGCGGGGGCTTTGCCTGATTTGGCGAGAGTGAGGAAGATGGCGCGGAGGGTCATGGGAGCGACCTGAACGTGGGGCGGGACGGCGCTGGTGAAGGCCTCGGCAATTTGCCCGGCCAGGGGTTCGGTATCGGCGTGGATGTGGATGAAGCGGGCGGCGGTGGGGGTCTGCTCGAGCAGGAGCCAGGATGCCGGGACAGGGGTTGCCGTGCGGGTCAGGGTGGCGGGGAGCTGGTCGGCTGTCGGCGGTGGCAAGGTGATGGTGACCTCGCGGAAGCGCGCCTGGAGGGTGGTCATCTCTTCAGCAAAGAGCAACTGACCCTGGTGCAGGAAGCCGATGTGGGTGGCGAAGGACTCGACCTCAGCCAGATCGTGGGAGGAGATGAGGATGGTCGGGCGGGTGGCCTGGCTGGTGGTAAGGGCTTCATTGGCCGCGAGCGAACGGGGGTTGACGCGGGACATCAACGCCTCGATCAGCTCATCGCGGACGAGGGGGTCAAGACCCGAAAAGGGCTCGTCCAGCAGGATGAGCTGCGGGTTGAAGGCGAGAATGGACGCCAGGGCAGCCTTCATCAGCATGCCGCGGGAGAGGTGTTTGAGCTTGCGGTCAAGCGGTAGCTGCAGTTGCTGCACCAGGGCGGTGTGGTCCCAGGTGGGGTAAAAACCCTTGAGGTAGTCGAGGAACTGGCCTACGGTCATCCATTCTGGCAGTTCCTGGTTCTCACTCGCGTAGCCGATGCGGGTGAAATCCTCACCGGTAAGGTGTGCGGTGTCCTTGCCGAGGATGGTGGCCGATCCCGAGGTGGGATGGATCATGTTCATCAGCAACTTGATGAGCGTGGTTTTGCCCGCGCCATTATGACCTACGAGCGCGAACACGGCTCCGGCAGGGACCGTCAAGGTGAGAGGGTGGAGGGCCTGGGTGCTGCGGTAGCCCTTGGCAAGGGCATGGGTCTGGATGGCGACTGTCATTTGCTATAACGCTAGCAGATGAAGGGGCCTAACGGGTGGTGGTATTGAGAGAGAACTCACCGCAACGGTGCTGGGACTGAGCCTGGATGAGCGTAGGTGCTGAAGAAGATGGACGAACGATCTGGCAGCAGTTGCTGCAGATGGACTCTTGGTTAGAACCTAGACGGGGGATGAAATCTTTTAGGGCCGGCATTTGGGCGTCTCCCATATGAAATTGGGCTCAACGCGCTGGCCACTGACGTATTTTCTGATTAGATTGTGGTCGTATACGGGGAGTTGTCTTGCTGCGAAAGCGGAGGTAAAAGTGCCAGGCTGGAGGCGAGCGGTGCATCGTATGGTAGACAATCAGGTTTGTGGGAGGAGACAGAATGCGCGTAGCACTGGTGATGGGGCTGGCGGGAATGATGTTGGCTGGAAACAATGGGTGCGCGCAGGCAGTAACGGCGGTGCCTCAGTTAGACCTGAACAAATTCCTGGGTGAGTGGTACGAGGTAGCGCGGCTGCCGGGTAAGGCGGACAAAAAGTGTGTTGCCAGTGCGTTTTCACTTTACGCGGCGAAAGATAAAGCGCGGCACTACTCGCAGGTAAATTCCTGCCTGGATCAGAAGCGGGTGGCCCAGATTCAGAACGTGGATGGAGTGCAGGATAAGAGCGGCAACGGACGGCTGCGCGTACGCTATTTCGTTCTGCTGCACCATACCTACGAGGTGTTGGGTATGGCGCCGGATGGTGCGTGGGCGGTGATGGGGACGCCGAATCACAAGCAATTGTGGGTACTTTCACGGGCGTCCAACCTGGGAGCGAGTGAGTTGGCCGCGGCCCGGGGGACGGCGGCAGCGGCGGGGTTCGACGTAGGGAAATTGGAGATGGTGGCCCAGCAGGTCAGTGAGCAGAAGGCCGTGGTGGTTTCGGCAACGACGCCGTAGAGCGGGTGTCAGGCGGATTTGCGCAGGCGTCGGCGGAGATCCGCGGTAGCTTCGCGGTGGCAGGGCAGGCAGAGGGTGCGCAGGTTGTCGAGGTCACATTGGCCACCGCCTTCGGCGACCGGGAGGATGTGGTCGGCATCCCAGAGCGAGCGGCGGCTGGTGATCGTTTTCATGCCATAGAGAGATAAGCCGGCGACCCGTGCAGCGCCCCGTGAGCGTTTGAGGGCGGCGTAGATAGCGGGTGTGTCGGCCTGGCACAGGGCGCAGATGCCGCGGTCGCGGGCGAACACGTGGTCGCGCAGATAGCCCGGATCGGTGCGCAGGCGGTGCTGATGGACGCAGTAGTCGGAGCAGAAGGTGCGGCGGCGGCGAGCGAGAATTTCAAGGTCGCACCAGCGGCAGAGGGGTAGACCGTTTGGCCCACGCGGCAGAAGCGCGGGCTGGAGACGGCCGCCGGGCAGGGTGCGGGGAAGCATGAGACTTTCAGGATAGCTGGGTTTACCACCGAAGGGCGGCCTCTGCGGGAGAAGCCGCCAGGTAGTAAACCCTCACTGAACCTAGTTGATGGTGAGATTGACCGTGGACGTGGCAGTCGCGGTGCCGGCGGTGCCCGTTACCGTGACGACGTAAGAGCCAGGGGTGGTGCCGCCGGACGGTGCCGCCGGCGAGCTGAAGTTGTTGCCGCAACCGGAGAGAGCCGCGAGGCCGGTGACGAGGAACAGCATGACACCGAGGGCGCGCCACTTGCCGAGCGTCCGGCGGCGGCGGGCGGAGACGGCGAAGAGGAAGGCCGCGAAGGCGACTCCTCCGCCGAAGAAGGTGCGGGTAGAGGCTGGGCGATTCTGCGCGAAGACTCCCTCACGAGCGTGCGGTGCGACCGAGCCGATGGTGATGGTGGTGGTGCCGGTGCCGTTGGCGGCGACGCTGGCCGCGGAACCGACCGTGCATGTCGGCGGGAGAGAAGCCGTGCCGCTGCTGAAGGCGATGGTGCAGGTGGAGGTGATCGCACCGGCGAAGCCCTGGACCGAGGTGTAGGTGATGGTGGATGTGTTCGCCGTGGCGGCTCCAGCAGAGAGGGCGAGGCTGGCGGGTAAGGCGGCGGCGGTGAAGCCCTGCACGGTAAGCGACGCGGTGGCGGAGGTGGAGGGTGCGTAGTTTGCATCGCCGGAGTAGACGCCGTAGATGGAAGATACGCCCGTGCCGGTGAACTGCAGGCTACCGGAAACGGTGCTGGAGGTGGGCCCGGCCGTGAGAGTCCCTGTGGCATAACTGGCGCCGTTCACGTAGATGAGGACACTGCCGGTCGGCACGGGTGCGCCGGTTGGTCCGGCGACGGTAAAGCCTAGCGTCGAGCTTCCGTTGACGACGATGACACTGGGGCTGAGGGAAATCGTGCTGGCAGACGTGAGGGCGGTCAGCGTGATGGAGATGGGGTTGGAGGTGGAGGTAGAGAAGGTCGTGTCGCCGGAGTAAACGACCGTGTATACGTGCGTGCCGGAGACGAGGGTGGCGGCCGGGAAGGTCGCGACGCCGTTGACGAGGGTGACGGCGGTTCCGCGAGTGGCGCCATCCACCTTGAGGGTGGCGGTGCCGGTGGGGGTTCCTGTGCCGCTGGTGCTGATGACGGTATCGGTAAAGCTGATGGGCGTGAGGACTGAACCCGTGGTGGCGGTCGAAGTGAGAGTGCTGGAGGTGGTGACAGCGGTCACGGTGAGCGTCATGGCGGGGCAGGACGAGGAAGCGTAGTTGCTGTCGCCGGAGTAAACGCAGGTGATGCTGTCGGTGCCGACGGGGAAGACCATGGCGGGCAGGGTAGCGGCACCGGCGGCTAGCGTCACCGGATTACCAATGGCAGCGCCGTTGTTGAAGAACTGGACGGAGCCGGTAAGCGTGCCGGCGGTGGTGCTGGTCACGGTGGCCGTGGCGCTGATCGCCTTTTGCGTGGTAGCGGTCACGGCGCTAAGGGTGAGGACGCTGGTGGTCGCGGGCTTTGAAGTGCCGGTAACGGTGAGAGTGATCGCGGCGGAGTTGGAGCCGGTGAAAATGGTGTCGCCGGAGTAGATGGCGGTGATGCTGTAGGTGCCGGCGGTGGGAAAGCCGATGGGCGCGGAGACGGCTGTGGTGCCGCCGGTGAGTTTTACGGGGGCGCCAATGGCATTCGCGGCGGCGATGCCGTTCGAGTAGAACTGGACCGTGCCGGTGGGGGTGCCGCCGACGGTGTTGGTGACGGTGGCGGTGAAGGTACTAGTCGCGCCCGCCACGATGGTGGTGGGATTGGCAGTGACGGTTGTGAAGGTGCCCTGGTAGGGAGTGACGGCGGCGGCTACAAACTTGGCGACGTCGACCGAACCCCAACCGGTGACCTGGTCATACCCTACGGTTACGGGGTAGCCGACGAGGCCGCCCTGCAGGGTCGTGGGGGCGGGGGTGCTGTTGTTGCACAGGCTCGGAGTATTGATGTCGCAGGTTGCGATGCCCGTGGTGGCGGGGGTGATGTCATGGAACGCGCCGTTGGCGGTATTGGCCGCCAGGCGGTAGATGCTGTAATTCAGATTGCCCTGGCTGACGCCGGCTTTCTGGTTGAGCAGCGCGGTGACACCGGCCCAGGAGGGTGCGGCGGCTGAGGTTCCGGAGAAGATGACGCCGCCGCCCGTCGCGCAGTTGCCGTTGAAGGACGTGATGTCGGCCTCGCAGCCGAAGTAGCCGTCATGGCCGGAGGCGGGGAAGCTGACGTCGGGAACGTCACGGAAGCCATCGGCCGGCACGCCGACGCCGGTTTGATAGGTGGGCTTAGCGACGATGGTGCTGGCACCGCCGCCGGAGGCCTGGACGATGTAGGAGGTGACGCCGTTCGAGACCTGGGTGGGATCGTTCCAGCCGCCTTCCGGGATGTAGCTCAGCGCGGAGGCGTCGCCGGTGCCGTTCGAGGTAGCCCAATAGGTGGTGGGGTTGGTGGTATCGACCAGTTCCGTACCGCCCACGCAGGTGTTGTAGGGGTTGGAACAGATGTAGTTGATGCTGCGAATCTGGGTGGCGGGGGCCGGGGCAAATTGCGTGTCGCAGGTGGCGGCGCCGGAATCAGCCGAGGAAACGAAGACGGTGATGCCTTCCGCGGCGGCCTGCGAAAAGAGAGTGGACCAGAGGGAGACGCCGGAGGCGCCGGCGTTGGCCTCGCAGCCACCGTAGCTGAGGGTGAGGATGGGGTCGAGCTGGGTCTGCACCTCATACTGGGCCGCGACGTAGATGCCGTTGTAACCGTTTGCCGTGCCGCTGGTGACGAAATCCAGGGTGGCATTGGGGGCGGTGCCGACGACGCGCTCGAGGTCCAAGTCCGACTCGCCTTCATCGTTGATGGAAACGGAGGGTGTCACGCCCGTGCTGGGAACGATGATGTTCGGCGGGTTGTTGGGCAGGGCGGAAATGGACTCGAACGCCGTGATATCGCTGGGGTAGATGGCGGTGCGGCCGATGACGGCAACCTTCTGGCCGGCGCCGTTGATGCCTGCGTTGTAGAGCGGCTTGATGTCGAAGATGGTGGCGAAATCGCCGGGAAAGACGTAATGATACTGGCCGCTGGTGTAGTTCGGGTTGGCGTCGCCGTGGGTGCCCCTGGTGGGCAGAACCGGGGCGGAGATCCTGCTTTGCGGGGTGAGTTCCACGTCGGTCAGGCCGGCAATGGAGCCGATGACGCCGGCAAAAGCGGCGGGAATAGCGGGCTCGGTGGCGGCGGAAAGATGCGTTTTGCCAAGCGAATTGAACATGCGGAAGGTGGTGCCGAGGGCGGACCCGGCGACCGATGCAGGCCCGTAGGCATGGATGAAGAGGCGGCTCGGCGTGACTTCCTTGACCGTGAGGCCATTGCCGGCAAGCCATGCAGTGATGGCGGCAATGTCATGCTGGGTGGGTCCGAACTGGGCGCCGATCTGCTGTGGGCTGAGCCATTGGTGATAGCTGGCGGAGGCGGGGTTTTGCTGATCGGCCAGTAGTTTTTCGAATGCGGCCTGCAGCTCCGGCGTGCGCGTGAGGATAAAGGTGAGGCCGACTTCCGCTTCGTCAGGGGCGGGGCCGGCGTCGCGTGCGGGATTGACCCAGGCGGGGAGCTGGGCTGACATGCGTGTCCGGGCGGAAAGGTCTCCGGCATCGGCAATGCGATTGGCCTGGCTGGCTAAGGCGGCTGCGGGAGCCTGGGCAAAGGAGGCGGGAAGCAGGGCGGAAAGGCAGGCGGCAGCGAGAAGCGTCGTTCGAAGGCAGAGTCGCATGGTTCGGTCAAGGTAGCTGCTTGCAGGTAAAAGTGCAAGGAAATACGGCTTGACCCGTAAAGTTCAGCTTCGGAATCCGGCTGAATCAGCGGCAGGGCACGCGGGGTTGTAAAGTGAGATTGCAGAGGGCGTTATGAGCAGAATGGAATCGACAATGGTTGCGTTGGGCACGGTTGCCCCGGCATTTGAGCTGGCGGACGCCGTGAGTGGAAGAGCCGTGGGGCGTGACGACGTGTTCGCGGGCGGCTGCAAGGGACTGCTGGTGATGTTCGTTTGCCCCCATTGCCCGTTTGTCAAACATATAGAGGCTGAACTGGGACGGCTGGGCCAGGACTACGCGGGAAAAATCGCGCTGGTGGCGATCAATTCGAACGACATAGACGCGTACCCGGACGACAATCCGGAGCAGATGAAGGCGCAGGCCGAGCGGCTTGGGTGGGGATTCCCGTACCTCTTCGACGAGTCGCAGGAGGTAGCGCGGAGCTACGACGCGGCCTGTACGCCGGACTTCTTTCTATTCGATAGCGAGCTGAAGCTGGTTTACCGTGGGCAGCTCGATGGATCACGGCCGCAACGCGCGAGCGGCGGAGGCAATCACCTGCCGGTGGATGGTCGCGACCTGCGCGCGGCCATGGATGCGGTGGTTGCCGGCAAGAAGCCATCGGCGGAGCAGCGCAACAGCCTGGGATGCAACATTAAGTGGAAGGAAGCGTAGCGATGGATGAGGTGCTGGAGCATTTGAAAGACGGAATCCGAAAGTTTCGGCGGTCGGTCTATGCGGAGCGGCGCGAGATGTTTCGGCGAGTGATGCGCGAACCGCAGCGGCCGCAGGCTCTCGTCATCACCTGCGCCGACAGCAGGGTGCATCCCGATGAACTCACCCAGAGCGCCCCGGGCGAGATTTTTGTCACGCGCAACATCGGCAACATGGTTCCGGCCTATGGCGAGATGATGGGTGGCGTCAGCGCGGTGCTGGAGTACGCCGTGATGGCGCTGAAGGTCCGGCACCTGGTAGTCTGCGGCCATACCGATTGCGGAGCCATGAAGGCGCTGCTGGATCCGGTTTCCGTAGAAGCCATGCCGACCGTAAAAAGCTGGCTGCGCAATGCGCATACCGCGCTGAGCGTCACGGAAGCCCTGACGCCGGGCACCGGGGCGGACGAGCGGCTAAGAGTGCTGACCGAACAGAATGTATTGCTACAGATGCAGCATGTTCGTACGCATCCCAGCGTGGCCGGAGCGATGGCGAGGGGAGAGCTGACAATCTCCGGCTGGGTTTACGACATCGGCGCGGGCGAGGTGAGAATCAGCGAAGGTGGTGGTGAGTTCGTCGGTCTGAACTAAAAAGTCCCAGACGAGAGCTGACAGTCTCGTCTGGGACCTGAAATCAGGGTTGTTGAACGCTATTTCACGGTGGCGTCGGAGCCGTGCTGCTTCACCATCTTGTTATAGAGACCGAGGATGAGGAACGGTGCGACCCACTGGCCAACGAAAAGGGCCTCATTTTCCTTCTTGGAGATCTTGAACGCGACCGAGCCAAGAATAGAGGCGATGGCGGCGCCGAGAAAGAGGCTGGACGGAACCTTGCTGGTGTACGTTTCGATCGCGGCGGTAACCTGATCTTCCTGGGCTTCGCCGGCGTGTACGCGGTAGTCGGTCATGATGAATGTCTCCTTGGGCGGCTTGGCCGCTTACAGAAAGAGAGATGCGGGAAATGACTCGGGCGCAACGGGAAATCTTGTTGGAGACAAGAATTTCATCGAAATACAAGACATGCCGAAAAAGTTGGATGACATCAGTGCGGCGTCAAAACGAAAACCCCGGGCTGCATAGGAATCCATGCGGCCCGGGGCATGCTGCAACTGCCAGGACGATGGCCTAGTGGGGGTGATTTTCCCAATAGTGGTTGTCCCGGTCGTGGAAAGGTTCGCCCTGGCCGCCGCGGGCCCAGTAGCCCTCATGCTGGTGCCAGCCATCCGGGTAATGGTCCCAGTGGGGATGGACGTAGTAGGCACCCTCATACGGGGGACGCTGCCAGTAACCGCCGTGCCAGCGATACTGCCCGTTGAACGGCTCGTAATAGCCATCTGTCCAGACATAGCCGGGACCCGGGATTGGCGGGCGCGCCTCATAACGGAGCGGTGGCGGCTCATGCCCGATGGCAATGCCGAAGCTGACCTGGGCGTGGGCCGCGGGCGCGATGGCGAGAGTCGCCGCGATGGCGAGTGATGCGAGAGAGCAAGCTTTGTTGAGTTTCATGGTCGTTCTCCTCGATTTATAGAACGCGTTCCAATGCGCGAAGTTGTCCTCACCGCTGCGATTTCAGGCCAGGCCCGAGCCCGTCATAAGCAGCGAGTGCAGGGTAACGTCCTCCAGGAAAGAGATTTCCAGGGTCAACGTGAGTACCTCACGCAGGAAGACCGCGCTGCCTCCGTGACGGCGGCAGGTACAGAGCCCGGTAAGCGTGGTGTGGGCGGTAGAGGTGAGTTCAACCCCGGCAGCAATGAGGGCGGCGTAAAAGTCGACGATGCCCCGAAGCTGGAGTTCCAGGCGAAATTCGGTGGTGGTCGCAGAGGTGGTTTTGCGCTCCAGCACCCAGCCGCCGCAATGGGTGAAGGCCGCGGTGAGCGAAGGCAGCAAGGTCGAGCGCTCGCCGTAGCTGTAGGCCTGGAGCGTAAAGTTGCGCTCAAAAGGGACCGGGTTCGCGGCGGGCGAAAGAGCGGGAAATTCGGCGTCTGGCATCATTCGTTCCTCGAGCACGTTTGCTGTCTTTAGCGTTTATCGGGCGGGAGAAGCGTGGAGCGATGAGGATTGTGCTCGCGCGCGCACCTTGGTCATGTGACGATGAGGGGAGGGAGTGCACCAATGGTGGTAGGGCTGGGAACGGATCTGACGGAGATCGAACGAATAGCACGGTCGATCGAGCGGTTTGGCGACCGCTTTCTGCAGCGCGTTTTTACAGCCGGCGAGATTGCCTATTGCCAACGCAGGAAGAGTTTCGCAGAAAGTTTTGCGGCGCGCTTCGCGGCCAAGGAAGCCGCGGCCAAGGCCCTGGGGACAGGGATCAGCCGGGGCGTGAGCTGGCGGGAGATGGAGGTCCGGCGAGAGCCCGGCGCGGCGCCCACCATGCGTCTTACCGGCCGGGCAGCCGAGCGGGCGCAGGCACTGGGCGTCGTCAAAATCTCGCTTAGCCTGACGCATGGGCGGGACGTGGCGATGGCTGTCGTCATTATGGAAAGCGCTGCTTATTAGCAGGGAGAGCGCTGCCTGGACCTTCTGGCTGAAACTCTGAGTCCTCTTTCTGCATCCACTGTGTATCGCGGTGATTGTGGTTGCTCCTGTATCTTGTAGGGAAGCGTTCGCGATAAGGAGAGTTATGCCCAGCCAGCAGGAAGTACGGTGGTCGCAACTGAAGGTGGGGGTCATCGTGCTGATCGCGGCTGTCATCCTGGTGGCGTTGCTGTTTTTGATGACGAGCGCGTCGGGACTCGGCATCCTATCGAAAAAGATCACGGTCACGACCTACTTTGAGAACTCGGCCGGGCTCAAGGATGGCGCCGCCGTCAACCTGCAGGGCGTGACCATCGGCGCGGTAAAGACGGTTTCCGTCGTGACGGATCCGGCGCGCAAGCTGACCCCGGTCAAGGTCGTCATGAAGCTGGACGGGAAGTACCAGAAGGACCTGAAACAGGATTCAAAGGCTGCGCTGACCACCGTCGGGGTCCTGGGAGATACGGTCGTCGACATTAACAGCCAGGTGGCGGTGGGCCCTGAGCTGCGGGATGGTGATGAGCTGCACACGCTCGAAACCCCGTCGATCACGGACGTGGTTAAGGCGAGCCAAGGCACCATCGAGCAATTGAACGTGATTCTGGCGAAGCTGAATACCGTGGTCGACAACCTGCAGGAAGGCAAGGGTTCGATCGGCCAGCTGATCAGCAACCCTGACCTTTACAACAAGGCTAACGCCACGGTCGACGAGCTGCTGACGCTCGAAAAGAACCTGAATAATGGGCGGGGCTCGGTCGGCAAGCTGATGACTGACGACACACTCTACAACCGGCTGAACCTGGCGGCGGACAAGTTGAACCAGATTGGCGACGCGGTGCAGCACGGCAAAGGCACGGCGGCCATGCTGATCAACGATCCCGGCTTTGCGCAATCGCTCAAGGACACGCTGAACCGGACCAATTCCCTGCTCGAAGACGTGCAGCATGGCAAGGGGGCGGCCGGCATGCTCATCAACGATCCCAAGTTTGCCGACCAACTGCGCGAGACGTTGAACCAGACGAACACGCTGATCGCCGGCGTAAGCGCAGGCAAGGGGACGCTGGGCAAGCTCGCCACTGACGACCAGGCCTACACCAATCTGAACAAGCTGCTGACGCAAAGCACGCTGCTGGTGGATACCATCCGCGCCGATCCCAAGAAGTATCTGACCATTCACCTCAAGATTTTCTGAGCGTGTGCGGGATGACATGGGCGAGGCTTCGGCTTCGCCCATTTTTTGTGCTTTGAAACTTTCAGGCCGGTGACACGTCCTCTCGGGTACACTGCACTTCATCATTTGGGCTTCACCATTTCTGGTTCCAGGGAGTTTCATGCGGATTCATGCGATAGCTTCAGCTCTTGTCCTTACCGGTGGTTTGCTTGCGGGTTCCGCGGCGGCACAGGGTTTTGCCATGGACACACCAACCGGCCCCACCGAGGCGCCGAAAAAGCCCATCAGCTTCAACCTTTCGTCGATCGATAAGACCGCCGATCCATGCAATGACTTTTACCAGTACGCCTGCGGCAACTGGATGAAGAACAATCCCATTCCGGCTACGGAGTCGCGCTGGGGCAGCTTCAACACGCTCGGCGAGCAGAACCAGTATCTGCTTTGGAAGGAACTCAGCGCCGCCGCGGCGAACCCGAAGACCCCGCTGCAGGTGAAGTATGGCAACTACTACGCGGCCTGCATGAACACAGACGCGGCCGACAAGGCAGGCGCCAAGCCGATCATGCCCTTGCTGATGACGGTCGACGCGCTCATGGATAAGAAGAAGATTGCGCAGTTGGATGTCAAGGTAGAGAACGCCTACGGCGAGGCGTTCCTTTTCGGCGTGGGTGTCGGGCAGGATCAGAAGGATTCGACCCAGCAGATTCTGCAGACCGGGCAGGGCGGCCTCACGCTGCCGGACCGCGACTACTATCTGTCGGACAATCCGCGGTATGTGAAGCTGCGCCAGCAGTACGTGGCCAACATGGTCACAACCTTCGGCCTGCTGGGCGACTCGCCCGAAAAGAGTGCGCAGGAGGCAGCCGATGTCCTGCGGATCGAGACTGCCCTGGCCCAGGGTTCGATGGCACGCGACAAGATGCGCGACCCCGCCAGCCGCTACCACATCATGACCATCGCGGACGTGCAGGCCAAGACGCCTGATTTCGATTGGCAGGTCTATCTCGATGGCATCGGCGTGGGCCGGGCGAAGACGATGAACGTGTCCGTCCCCATGTTCCTCACGACGGTCGAGAACGTCATCGAGGCTGAGTCATTGCCCGCGCTCAAGGCTTACATGCGCTGGCACGTGGTGCATCGTGCCGCGGGTGAACTCTCTAAACCCTTCGTGGATGCAAACTTTGACTTCTTCGCGAACACGCTGCAGGGTCAGAAGGAACAGCAGCCCCGCTGGAAGCGCTGCACACGCCAGACCGACGCCGCGCTGGGCGAGGCAGTCGGGCAGGATTGGGTGCGGGAGAACTTCCCTCCCAGCGCGAAGGTCAACATGGAGAAGCTGGTCGCCGCGCTCAAAAAGGCCCTCGACGAGGATATCCAGCAGCTGCCCTGGATGAGCGACGCGACCAAGAAGGAAGCAGAGCTGAAGCTTGCCGCTTTCCGCGACAAGATCGGCTATCCGGCCAACTGGCGTGATTACAGCGCCTTGACCGTATCGCGCGACAACGCAGTTGAAAACGCGGAGCATGCAGCGGTATTCGAGCGCAATCGTGGTTTGCACCGGCTCGGCCAGCCTGTCGATGAGACCGAGTGGGGCATGACGCCGCCCACGGTGAACGCCTACTACAGCCCGTCGTTCAACGACATCAACTTCCCGGCCGGTATTCTGCAGCCGCCCTTCTATGACAACAACGCAGACCCTGCCGTCAATTTCGGCGGCATCGGTGTCGTCATCGGCCATGAGATGACCCATGGTTTTGACGACCAGGGTTCCAAGTTCGGCCCCACCGGCAACGTCAAGTACAACGCCGACGGCAGCATGGGCAGCTGGTTTACGCCGGACGATCTGGCCAAGTTCAACGAGCGCACCAAGTGCATCTCGACTGAATACTCCGGCTTCAAGGTCGCGGACGGGCAGAACCTGAACGGCGATCTGACGCTCGGCGAAAACTCGGCCGATAACGGCGGCATCCGCATTGCGTTCCGCGCGCTGCAGGAAGTGATGGCCAAGCAGGGCATCTCGCCCACCAGCATGAAGGATGGCTACACGCCGGCGCAGCGCTTCTTCATCAGCTTCGGCCAGGTGTGGTGTGAAAACCAGACCGACCAGGCCATGCGCAACCAGGCCAAAACCAATCCGCACAGCACCGGCATGTGGCGGACCGATGGCACGGTGCAGAACTTTGACGAGTTCGGCAAGGCCTTTGGCTGCAAGGTCGGGCAGCCGATGATGCCGGAAAAAAGCTGCCGCGTCTGGTAACACTCGCCGCAAAAGGGGTCCGAACTTCGGTTCGGACCCTCTTCTTTTGCGCCTTGCTACCGGAAGCACCGGTTGAAACGTCCAACGTGCGCTCCCAATGGAACCTTGAGAACCCTCATCGGCGAGATTGTTTTGCTTCTACAGAAAATTGCATAAAGTGGCGCAAAGTCTTTGGTCCTTCTACAATAAAAGCTAGGTAGAGACCCCACTCAGTTCAACTGGAACGCTCGCAAATTGGGCGCGGAATAAGGAAGCACATGACGTTTAGCAAGATTGGGCGCATTCTGACGGCCCTGGTAGCGACCGCAGCACTTGGCCTTGGCATGACAGCTTGCGGTGGCGGTACGATCGGTTATCTGTACATTACGGGTTCGTACTATAACCAGGTGTCAGCCTTCAAGATCGACGATTACACAGGCAATCTCACGGCGGTTGACCACTCGCCGTTTGCGAGCGGCGGCAACAACCCCGTTACCGTGCTGGTGAAGCCGGGCGGACGCTACCTGTACGTGATCAATGGTGGCACGGCACCCGCGGCGGGTGCGCTGCCGGGTTCGGCCGGGTTCAAGCCCGCGGGCGATGCCGGCATCTCGGTTTACTCCATTGGTGGCGACGGTACCGTGACCTTCCAGGAAACCTACCAGAGCAAGGGTTATCAGCCCATCTGGGCCACCTTTGACGGCACCGGCAACTACCTCTATATCCTGGACAAGTATTCCGAGTACTACAACATCACCAATCCCGCGACGCTGGCCGTGCAGCAGGATTCGTCCATTACGGCGTTCTCCGTTGCGGGTGATACCGGCCGGCTTACCTTTATTCCGAACGCGGCTGTTCTCTCGCAGGCCACGCATGTGGGCATCGATGTATTTGAAGTGCAGCAAACCGCGCAGAATCCGCTCATGACCAAGGTGGGTTCGGGAAACTGTTTGTTCACCATGGCTAACAACAATATCTTTCCCTATGTGATCGGCGCTGGTGGACAATTGACGGTCGCGACGACCGGATCTTACCTGGTTTCAGGTGCGACTAACCTCACCTCCATCAACACCTCCGGCACCACCTCGGCGGCTGCCTTCATCTACCTGACCGATGCGGGAACCAACCAGATTTTCACCGTCACGGCAGGCGGCTCACCCTGTTCACTGGCACCGGTGGCCGGCAGTTACCAGGCGAACGTCTCGGGTGCCAATAACCCGGTCAACTCGCTCACTTCGTCGAACGGCAAGTTCCTCTATGTGATCAACCAGAGCAACACGGGTTCGCCAACCAACACAACGCAGAGTTCGATTTCGGCTTACACCATCGATGGAACAGGCAAGCTTTCGGTGCTGGCGGATTCGACCAACAACCCGTACGCGGTTGGCTCAGGACCGGTTTGCATTGTGCAGGATCCGTCCGCGCAGTACATTTACACGGCCAATGCGAACGACAACACCATTACCGGCAAGCTGTTCAACCAGCAGTACGGGACCCTGTCGGACCTGTCACGCGGGTCAGTCTTTTTGACGACGATGAAGCCGACCTGCCTGGCCGTGGATGGCAATACCTAGAGCAATCCGTTTCAGTTTAGATGTTGAGTGAGTTGCACGAACAGATCGGTCGGGCAGACGCCCGGGAGTAAGGAAGCGCATGAAGTGGAATGGCACGGGTCGTGGATTGAAGGCCCTCGGAGTCTCGCTGGCACTGGGTTTAGGCATGACGGCATGCAGCCGTGACTATACGGTCGGCTACCTGTACGTCACGGCGTCGCGGACAGCGCTCGTCAACGCGTATGCAATCGATTATCAATCGGGCGCATTGCAGCAGCTTGCCGATTCGCCGATCCCGGCAAGTGACACGAGCAATGCGAACCCCGTCGCCCTGGTCGCCGCACCCAATGGGAAAAGCATTTACGTGGTCAACCATGACGTTTCGCAGGTGGTCCAGTTCGCCGTCGGCACTGACGGCAAGCTGTACGCGCAGCAGACGACCAGTGTGGTCACCAACGCGGCGAAAACCATCATCGGCACCTTTCCGACTGCGGCGGCCATTGACCCCTCGGGCAATTTCCTCTTCGTGACGTTCACGTTCCAGAGCGGCTTTACGACGGCGCTTCCGGGCCCGGGCGGCGTTGCGGTGTTCCCCATCGGGCACTCCAACAACACCAGCCAGGAAGGTTTGCTGGGAGCGCCTGTGATGAACGGCACGCTTCCCTACTTCCCTGTCGGCTATAACCCGACCGGGATCTTCGTGAACCCCATTGAGTCTGTTACGACCGCCAATCCGCTGGGTCACGTCTATGTCATCGACCAGGATCATACGGCGGCCGGCGTGCAGCAAGGCGTACTGCTCTCGTTCGCGCTCAACAGCTCCACCGGCCAGCTGACCTCGATTCCTGGCCCGACGCTAGGCGGATTCCAGGTCGGCAGCACACCGGCCGGCATCGCGGTCGATCCGACCGGGCGCTTCATCTACGTGACCGATTCTGCCACCAACCAGCTTTATGCCTTCACGGTCTCGAGCTCGAACATGCCCATGGCGATCACGTCCGGGCCGTTCACGACGGGGCAATTTCCACTGGGCATCACGATCGATCCGCGTGGAACCTTTGTCTACGTGGCAAACTTTGGCTCGAACTCGGTGAGCGAATTCACCATCGACACGGCAACCGGTTCGCTTTCGGGCGGCGGCGGTGCCACGGTCGATACGGGCCCGACATGCGTCACGATCGATCCCGGCGAGGGCATCTACCTGTTCACCTCCAATCAGCGCGACAACACGGTTTCGTCTGAAGTGCTGGACTCGCACAACGGCAGCCTGAGCAATGTGCAGGGCACGCCGTTTTCTTCAGCCGCGCTGCCCACCTGTGCGGTAGCCATCTCGAACGGCCAGCATCCAACCGAGGTCGTCAACTAGCCTTGCCCGTTGTGCAGGAGCCCCGCTTCGGCGGGGCTTTTCTGTTTGCAGGCGGGGAAACCTACGCCGTCGCCCTGGGGCTGAAGAGGCTGAGCACCAGGCGCCGCGCGGGCCGCTCATAGAAGTGCAGGACTGCAAGCGCAAGCAGCATGATGGCCACGTAGGAGATCCACGGATCGAAGCGCTCCACGTGCAGCTTTTGCGGCAGCTTGTAGTAGTGGATCAGGATGAAGGCATTGAAATGCAGAAGATAGAGTGAAAACGTCGTCTCCCCGAATAGCACCAGCGGCTTGAAGGCGAACACGGAGGCCACCGGATTGACGCCGGCCAGACCCAGCAGAAGCAGCGAGAACAGTGGCAGCAGAAGCGCGCCGTGCACCAGAACGTAGGGCACGCGGGTGACGCCGAACGCAAAGAACAGACCCAGGCCCAGAAGCGCGACAAGCGCCATGATCGTCTGGCGGCGCGGCGTGAGCGGGAGCGCGGCGTGCAGGCGGGCCAGCAGGATGCCTGCCGAGAAAGTCCAAAGGTACGCGGGCGGGGTGTACTTGAGTGCGCGCAGCCAGTACGCGTACGTAAAGCGGTTCGCCGGCGCGGCGAGGTGATCGGGGTTCAGATGCAGATAGATCAGGTGCGGCGTGAAGCCGATGATCCAGAAAACGACGATCACGGACGCAATCTTCCACGGAGTCTGCAAACGATGCCGGTGGGCGGCAAACAGCAGCAGCAGGAAGGGAAACAGCGTGTAGAGAAAGAGCTCGGCCGGGAGCGTCCAGCCGACGGTATTCCAGAAGGTCGCGAGCTGGGGGCTCCACCCCTGCAGCGCAAACGGCGTCAGCAGCAGGCCGAGGTAAAAATCATGCATGGTATGCGCGTGAATCTCCTGCCAGAGAAAAGGGATGGAGAGGATCAGAACGAGCAGGTAAACCGGATAAACACGGGAGGCGCGTGCCAGATAAAACGCCGGCTTCGAGAGCGTAGGACGATCGGCGTAGTTGTATGCCAGAACAAAACCGGAAATCAAAAAGAAGAACCCGACGAAGACATAAGCGTTATCCACGACTGGGTGCAGCCAACCGGGAAGCGCCGGGGTGAAGTGGAAAAACATGATGTTCACCGCAAGCAGCGTGCGAAGCCCGGAAAGCGCGGGCAGCGGCGGCTTGCGAGTGGTCGTTGCATCATCTCCGGTCCGCCTGGGTTCCGGGGGCGCGGGGTGCAGGTCGAGCATGGCGGTAGAAGCTATGGGAAAAGGCTCCGGCAAACAAAGTCAGCACATTGGATGCGAAGACGTCCGGGTGCGCCCTTTAGAAGACGTTCTCAGGCAGCACAAGTTGCGCAGAATCCCCGCGATTTTCGGGCCTAGGGAGTGACCAGCGTTCCGAGCGGTTCGCCATTGCAAACACGTGTGATGTTGCCTTGCTCGCGCATGGAAAAAACCATCATTGGCATGTGGTTATCGCGGCAGAGCGAGACGGCGGTCGTATCCATCACTTTCAGATTGTCACGCAGAATCTGGTCGTAGGAAACGGTGGTGAACCGGGTCGCCTTAGGGTCGCGCTTCGGGTCAGCGGTGTAGATGCCGTCGACCGACGTCGCTTTGAGCAGAATGTCGGCCTTGATCTCCATGGCGCGCAGGCTGGCGGCGGTATCGGTAGAAAAGTACGGATTGCCCGTGCCGGCGGCAAAAATGACGATGCGCCCCTTTTCCAGGTGGCGCATGGCGCGGCGGCGGATGTACGGCTCGGCAACCTGGTGCATTTCAATGGCCGACATGACCCGGCAAAAAAGGCCGCGCTTCTCAATGGCGTCCTGCAGCGCGATCGAATTGATTACGGTAGAAAGCATGCCCATGTGATCGGCGGCGACGCGATCCATATCGATGGCCTGCTGCGCCACGCCGCGGAAGAAGTTTCCCCCGCCCACGACGATGCCGATCTGGCAGCCGAGGGCGTGGCAATCCGCAATCTCCTCCGCTACTTTGTGGATAAAAATGGCGTCAATGCCAAAACCGGAGCCAGCGGCCAGGGCTTCACCGGAAAGCTTGAGGAGGACTCGCTTGTACATTGCTCCCAGTATCGCATGCGGCCCGCACCCGCCGGCATCTAGCTTCCCGTGCCCAGCAGGGGGACGGCGGCCGGATCGCTCGGCGTACCGGTGGTATGGACCTGCAGATAAGCGGACCGACGGCCGGTCGCTATGGGGCTGAAAACCACGCGAACCGTGCAGCCGGAGACGGGTGCGTAGGTCGCCAGGCAGTCGCCTGAAACCGCAAAATCATTGGAATTTACGCCTGCGACGCCGATCGAGACGACCGGAATCGCCGTAGTGCCGGTGTTGGCGATGAACACGCTCTGGGCCGCTGAGGTCGTCGCTACGACCTGCGTCGGGAACGTGAGGCCGGCCGCGGGGCTCAGTTGGATGGACACTGCGTGCGTTACGCCGATGGAAAAATCGAGTGGCGGCAAGGTCAGCGCAGGCTCAAACCGGCCGGTCGCGGGAGCCAGGTTGAACAGGGCAACCGTGTTCTGAGCGGGCCTGGCGGCAAGTGCCTGCAGCGCGGCAAGGGTGTCGCCGTGCGAGCCGGTAAGGGCGAATAGCTGGCCGCAACGCGATGCATCGCCCGCTACCCCGCCGGGTGAGTTGACGCAGGCCGAAAGGGTGTTGGCCAGCGAGTTGATGACGACGAAGGGAACCTGATCCGCGGCCGGCACATTCAACCCGGGAGAGGCGCCCCGGTCGATGCGGGCAAGCTCGGACGCCTGGTAGAAGCTGTAAGTAAGCGACGGCGCATTCTGCGGCGAAGAGCCGATAGCCACCGCGGAGGCCATGAACGGCCCCAGCGCGGAGACGGCTGCGATACTCGTGACTTCGTTGATCTGGATCGGGTTCGGCGTGGCGGCGGTATCGCAGCGGCCAATCGCAGCCATGAGCGCCAGGTCCGGATTTGCGGCGCCTGAGCCCAGGCCGGGATTGCCGCCGGTCGCCGTGATGTAGGTAAGCGCGGCAGGGTCGGCACAGGTAAAGTGGCCGTAAATGCTGAAGTATCCGTTGCGGTCGGTAATTTGTGGCTTGTCCAGCAGCGGGGTAGCAGGGCCTGCGTCCGCCGTTGTAGACACAGCGTAGAGCTGGATCGTAGCACCCGCTACGGGCTGATTTCCCCCGAGCACCCGGCCGGGAGGGATACCCGCGTTGGTCGCAAGGGGCACCGTCGCGCAGGCAGTACATAGCAGCAGCGGAAGCAGAAGGAAGGGTCGCATCGTCAGAAGAACAGTGTTGTCACGTCCTACTTTAGAGATGATGCGGAGGCTGCGGTTAACTCTTTAGTAACTGTTTGGACTGGGTGCCCAGTTAGGTACTCCGTCAGGCCGCCGTGATGAAATCTGCACGCAATCGCTTCTGCCCTGCCCCGGCAAAGGCGATGAGCAACATGTTGTCATGCGTGTCCAGAACTTTGCCAACACCGAACTTCTTGTGCGTCACCTTATCGCCCGGGTTGAAGGCTGCGATCGGCTCGGAGACGGTGGGCAGTTCGCGAGTCGTCTGGTAAGACCCATGAAGGGTTTCGACGGTGTGCACCTGCGTCTGCTGAACCGGCTGAGGCTCTGGCTTGTCAGTCGCACGGATGCAGTTGTCGCAGCGTGTGCATGGGTCGCCGGCCGGCTCGTCGAAGTACGCCCGCAGCACCTGGGTACGGCACGTGGGAGTCTCGGCGTAGTGCATCATCTCGGCTAGCCGCTTCTGGTCATGCCCGGCGCGCTCGGTGTAGGTACGGATCAGCGCTTCAAAGGCCTCGTTGGATGGCATGTGAGTCGTCTTCAGCTTGTAGCCGCGTGGCGTGCGTGCAATCAGCCCGGCCTCTCGCAGCAGGTGCAAGATGACCTGCGTCCGACGGCGGTTCACCCCGGTGTCCGCCGCAATGGTCAGGGCTGTGACGACGGGGCGCTGGTGCGGCGTGCGCAAAGGGACTTCCGCGGCAGCCCTTTCATGCTCGCCGCGCACCGCTTCCAGCAAGCCTGGCGAAGGGTCGGTGGGCTCGGCAGGAGCGTCGTTCGCAGCGTCAGCCAGCGACTGCGTCAGGTCGGCTTCGGTCGCTTCCACCTGGGTCGAGGCCTCTGTGAGCACGCGGCCGGACAGTGCGTTGTAGACCGCCTCCAGTTCCGTCAGCTTGGGATATCGGCCGGCGAGAAAGAAGCTCTGAATCCGCTTATCTTCCAACCGATAGAGCAGCACGGCGTGTGCCGGCAAGCCATCGCGTCCGGCGCGTCCGGCCTCCTGGTAATAGGTTTCCAGCGAGTCTGGAAATTCAAAGTGGTACACAAATCGAATGTCCGGCTTGTCGATCCCCAGACCGAATGCCTTGGTTGCGATCATGACCTTATGGCTGCCGGTCATGAACTCATGCTGCACCTGTTCCCGTTCGCGGGTCTTCATCTTGCCGTGATAGTGCGCGACCGAAATGCCGCGCGACTGCAGCGCCTCATACAGCTCATCAGCCGACTTCACGCTCGCCGTGTAGATGATCCCGGTGCCTTCTTCCTTTTCGATCATGTCCGTGATGCGGCTCAGCTTGGCCTGATTGTTGACCGTGGGCACCACTGAAAAGAAGAGGTTTTCCCGTTCCGTCCCCAGGTTGATGATTGCCGCGTCGCTTGCATGCAGCGACGTCAGAATCTCGTCGACCACTTCATGCGTCGCAGTAGCCGTCAGCGCCAGAACCGGCGGGTTCCCCAGCGTTCTGCGCGCCTCGCCAATGTTCAAGAAGGCCGGGCGAAAATCATGTCCCCACTGCGAGATGCAATGCGCCTCATCCACGACCAGCAGGGAAATGCCGCCCGCTGCTTTGAGTTCTGCGATGAATTCCTGGTTCTCCAGCCGCTCCGGTGTGACATAGATCAGCTTCGCCTCATGGCTGCGGATGTCGTCCGCAGCCTGCTCCACCTGCTTATGCGTCAACGTGGAGTCGAGTTTTTCACTGAGGATATGAGCTTTTTCGGCTTTGTCCTGCTGGTCCTGCATCAGAGAAATCAGCGGTGAAACGACCAGCACCGGCAACGGCAGAAAGCACGCCGGCAACTGGTAAGTCAGCGACTTGCCCGCACCAGTCGGCATCAGCGCCAGCGTATTTTTACCGGCGAACACGCTGGTCAGCACCTCGCGCTGGCCAGGACGGAAACGTTCGATGCCAAAGCGCGTCCTGGCTTCCTGCAAAAGGTCTTTCGGCTTGGGAGCCAGGGTGTCGGGTGATGCTTTGCTCATGGATCGCTCTTCCTTTTCAGTCCGGGTAGGATGCACAGAGCCGAACACGAGTTCACAGGCATTTTTGACCGGGTGGAGGTGTAAGCTGTGCGCTGAAGCGTACGCGGATGGAACAGACCGCAAGCCTTGCACGTAAACAGCGCTCAGGAGATTCACCAATGCAAAGCAGGATTCAAGGGACGACGATGCCGGTGCTGGAGGTGCTGCTGCAGCCGGGCGAAAGTGTTTTTTCAGAGGCGGGCGAGCTCAGCTGGATGTCGCAGACCATCCAGATGCAGACCCACACGCAAATGGGCGGCGGCGGCGGCTTTTTCGGCGTCATCAAACGCGTCGCCGGTGGCGGCACCATCTTCATGACCGAGTACACCGCCTTCGGGCAGCCCGGCGAGATTGCCTTCGCAACCAAGGTGCCCGGGCACATCCTGCCCATTGAAGTGCAGAACGGGCAGGAGTTCATGGTGCATCGCCACGGTTTCTTATGCGCTACCGGCCAGGTGCAGCTTGGCGTCGGCTTCCAGCAATCGCTGGGCGCGGGCATCTTCGGCGGCGACGGTTTCCTGCTGCAGAAAATTTCCGGTTACGGCACGGCCTGGATCGAGCTCTCCGGCGAAGTCATCGTCAAAGACCTGCGCGCCGGCGAAACCTTGCGTGTGCATCCCGGGCACGTGGGCGCGTTCACCGGCGGCATCAGCTTTCAGATCACGCGTGTGCCCGGCATCAAGAACCTCATCTTTGGCGGCGACGGCCTGTTCCTCGCCGCGCTCACCGGTCCCGGCCGCGCCTGGCTCCAGACCCTGCCCATCAGCCGCCTCGCGCACCAGATTCTGGAGTACGCCCCCGGCGAACGCCGTACGGAACGCGTCGAGGGTGGCGTGGTCGGAGGCATCGTCGGGTCGATCCTCGATGGGATCAATCGAGGCTGAACGTAAAAAAGCGTGTCCAAATTTTCACCGGAGGATAACTGTTGGCCGACTCCACGAATCACAGAATGGGTAAGCAAACAGACCAACAAGCTTGAGGAGATGACGATGGGACACGGACTAATTGCCTGGATCATTATTGGCATTATCGCGGGATGGATCACGGGTAAGCTGATGAGCGGCGGCGGTTACGGCGCGCTGATGGATATGGTGGTCGGTCTGGTGGGCGCGCTTGCGGGCGGGTTCATCATGTCGCATGTGTTTGGCGCCGCATCCACGGGCGGCTGGATCTACTCGATTATTGTGGCCGTCATCGGTGCCGTCGTTCTGACCTTGCTCCTGCGTTTGATCACACGCGGCAGCACAAGAAATATATAGTGTGCGGCGAGTCTGGCCGTTGCCAGCAGTCCACGGCAAGGGCTAGACTCGCACACATGACTGGTCTTCTGCATAAGCTTTCAACATGGGGTGGGTGCGCCGTTTTGGCGCTCGGTGTGTCCGGCGCACAGGCGCAGGATTGGGTCAAAGCCAAGCTGGCAGCAAGCCCGCGGCACGGCGAGTTCGTCTCCATCGATGAGCCAGGTGGGCGCAAGCTGCAGGCGTGGGTCGTCTACCCGGAAGTCAAGGACAAAGCGCCGGTCATCGTCATGATCCCTGAGATCTTCGGCCTCACCGACTGGGCCAGATTGATGGCGGATGAAACCGCCGCCAAGGGTTACATCGTGGTCGAACCGGATTTGTTGAGCGGCTTCGGTCCAGCGCCGACGGATATGAGCAAGATGCCTGGGATGGGTTGCGATCCGATGCCTTGCTCGCCGGATAAGCAGGCGCAGATGGATCACATGCACCCAGCCGGCACTGGCGCAGCCTTCGTGGCAGCCTCGCCCGGTGGAACCGCCGCCTTCCCTGACCAGGGTTCGGCTGTCAAAGCCACCTCCGGGCTCGATCCCGCGCAGGTGCTCAAGGATCTCGACGCCGCCGCCGACTACGGCAAGGCGCAGCCTTCCGCAAGCGGCAAGCTGGTCGTCGCCGGATTCTGCTGGGGCGGCGGCAAGTCCTTCGCCTTCGCCACCCACCGCCCGGACCTGACCGCCGCCTTCGTCTTCTACGGGCCGCCGCCACCCAGCCAGGACATGGTGAAGATCGTGGCACCTGTCTACGGCTTTTACGCGGGCAATGATGCGCGCATCAGCGCCACCATCCCCCAAACCGTCACCGATATGAAAGCCGCCGGCAAAAAATACGAGCCGGTTACCTATGACGGTGCCGGCCACGGCTTCATGCGTGCAGGCCAGGCTCCAGACGCCAAGCCCGAAGACGTCAAGGCCTGGAACGAAGGTTTCGCGCGCTTTCAAAAAGAATTGAAGAAAGTGCAATAAAAGTTTCCTCAGCGATGAGGGGTTTCCAGACTGCATGGCGCGTATAAAGGTGTGCGGGATTTCGCACACCTCAATCGGGAGTAGGCCCATGTTGTCATCTTCGCTTCGCCATCTGTCTCTGCATGTTCCTCACTTATCGCTTCGCAATGCGCTTTGCGGCGCTCTGGCTGCAGCGGCATGTGTCGGCCTCAGCGGTTGCGGCATTGGCCTCGCCACCACGGGCACGACCAGCACGGGCGTAGCGTTCAGCGGCTCGGTGCATGGCGGGCAGCAGCCCCTCAGCGGTGCCACCATTGGCCTCTATGCGGTTTCGACGACCGGCTACCAGACCGCCTCCACCCAGCTCCTCACCATACAGCCCGTGACCGACATCAACGGCAACTGGAACATTACCGGTGACTACACCTGCCCTGCCGGCAGCTACGTCTACGCCACCGCGACCGGCGGCAACCCGGGCCTCACCCCTGGGACGGTCAACAGCAAGATCGGCCTGATCTCTGCCATCGGCCTGTGCAGCACCTTGACCCCATCTTCCTTCATCACCATCAATGAGGTGACGACCGTCGCCGCGGCCTACGCGCTGGCTCCCTTCGCCGCCAGTGAGACCGCCATCGGCACCAGCAGCACCAACGTGACCGGCCTCAAGAACGCCTTTGCCGTGATCCCAAATCTCGTCACCGGCAATGGATACGCCCGGCTGACGACCGCCGCGGGCAACGGTACGGCCCCGCAGGCAGAAATCAACACCCTTGCCGATGCTCTGGCCGCCTGCATCAACACCAATGGCTCCACCGCCACCTGCACCACGCTCCTGTCGGCGGCCAATGTTTCCACCACCGCCGGCACGCCCGTCGATACCGCCCAGGCCGCCATCAACATCGCCAGGAATCCCGGCGTCAACGTAGCTTCGATCTACAGTCTCTCGTCTTCCAGCGGCCCCTTCCAGCCCACGCTGACCGCCGCCCCCAACGACTTTACCGTGCAGATCACGTACACCGGTGGCTTGAGCCAGGTGCAGGGTCTTGCGGTCGACGCCACCGGCAACGTCTACGCCACCAACTCCACAGGCGGCAACATGACCGAATTTTCCCCATCCGGCACTGTGCTCGCCACGCTGACCTCCCCGACCATGTACCGTCCCCAGCAGATCGGAATCGATCTCGCAGGCAATATCTGGACCGAAAGCCGGGCGAACACAAACCCGGTCACCGCAGCCAGTCTCATCGAGTTCAGCTCCAACGGCACGCTGCTTTCCGGCACCAACGGCTTCACGGGTGGTGGCTTGAACACGCCACGCGGTCTGGCAATCGATCCGCGCGGCAATATCTGGGCCGTTGGCAACAGCGAACTCAGTGAATTCACCAGCGCCGGCACACCGGTCTCCGGTTCGGGCTACACCAATGCCGGGCTGTTCGCAGTCAATTTCGAAATGGAGTTCGACACGCTGGGCAACGCCTGGATTCCCAGCACCGATGCCAACGCTAACTCGTCGCTCGAAGAATTCGTGCCGGTGTCAGCGGCTTCAAACGCCAGCGGCATCTACGGCGGCACCTTCAACACCTACGCCACAACCACCACCAACTACCCCATCAGCGTGGCGATCGACGCAAGCAATAACGTGTGGGCATCCGACGTTTACGGCGGATCGACGACGTTCGGCAGCGGCGCAGGCAGCCTCACCGAGTACACCAACGCAGGCGTGGAACTTTCGCCCACCCTCGGCTACCAGAACGGCGGCATTTTGCAACCCCAGACCGTCGTCATCGACGGACTTGGCAACGTCTATTCGGCCCAGTCGCAGGTAGGCGTCATCAGCAAAACAGGCGCAGCCATCGCCCCCAGCACAGGCTACCAAACCGTCAATGCGAACGACTGCTGCCTGGCAGCGGCCATCGACGGGTCGGGAAATTACTGGACGTCCGGCCTCAACTACCTTTACCAGTGGGTAGGCCTGGCAGCCCCGGTAGTCACGCCCAGGGTCAAGGCTGTGGTCAACGGCACGCTAGCCGCACGCCCATAAAAGTTTGAGTTGCTTCGCTTGGGGAGAGCCCGGTTCCCGGCCGGGCTCCTTTTTTTAGCGAACTTGCATCAAGAGTGGAAGAAAACGAGCAAAAGAAAAGCCTGGGCTATGGCCCAGGCTCGGATAGCTGCAGATCAGGTTGGGAGCGCTATGCTTCCGTTCCTTCTGCGGCGATCTCTCCGGACTTTGTCTGGGCGACGGTCCAGTCCGGTGCGCCTACCTTGAAGCGGGCAAAGCGGCGAACCGAGATATTCTCGCCTAGCTTGGCGACCTTCGACGCGATGAGCTGCTGGATGGTCTGCGACGCTTCCTTGATGAACGGTTGATCGAGCAGGCAAACCTCTTCGTAGAACTTGTCCATCTTGCCTGTGAGGATCTTCTCGAGCACCGCTTCCGGCTTGCCCTTCATCGCGGGCTGAGCGAGGAAGATTTCCTTCTCGCGGTCCAGATCGGCCTGCGACACTTCTTCCCGGCCGACAAAACGCGGGTCGGTCGCAGCGATGTGCATGGCGATATCCCGCAGCAGCTCCTGAAAGTCTTCCGTGCGCGCCACAAAGTCCGACTCGCAGTTCAGCTCGATCAACACGCCGATCTTGCCGCCCGCATGAATGTACGTGCCGACCGCGCCTTCATTGGTCGTACGCGACGCCTTCTTGGCAGCCGACGCCATCCCGCGCTTGCGCAGCACGACGAACGCGTTTTCCATATCGCCCTTGGCTTCCTGCAGGGCTTTCAAGCAGTCGCCCATTGGGGCGCCAGACTTCTCGCGGAGTTCCTTGACCAGCTTCGCGTCGATCTTTACAGCAGTTTCAGTAGACATGATGCAATTCCTTCCATGGTTCTTCGTGAACAGTGGCGCGGACTTTTCAGCCCGCGCCACGTGTGATCCAGACGGCCTGTGCGGTTGTTACGCGGTGGCCGCGGCAGCGTGGGCTTCGGTGTGATCGGCCTCGTTGACATCGGCGTCCGACTCGTTCGCGCTGACGACGGCCTTCTTGATGCCGCCCCCGAGTGCCGCTTCGAGATCGATGTTGTCGGCATCCGCGTCGGCTGCATCGGCTGCGGCCTCAGGCGTCGACTCGGTCGTTTCCTGCACGGGCATGTCGCCTTCTTCATCCTCGAGCCCGACGAAATGGGACTCGGTCGGCATCTCGCGCGTGTCGGCGGTCTCGGTCGCAAAGGCGCGCTCGGAAACCATCTGCACGCCTTCATAGGCCGAATCGGCCATCTTGGTCGTGAAGAGGCGAATCGCCCGCAGCGCATCGTCGTTGCCGGGAATCACGTAGTCGACAACCGTCGGATCGCAGTTGGTATCGACGACCGCGACCACCGGAATGCCAAGCTTGCGCGCTTCAGCAACCGCAATCGCTTCATTGTTCGAGTCCACGATGAAGAGCGCATCCGGCAGCCGCTTCATGGTCTTGATACCGGCCAGGTTGGTGGTCAGGTGCTTGCGCTCGCGCTCCAGCTTGATCACTTCCTTCTTGGTCAGCAACTCGTAGCGCCCGTCGGTCGACATGTCGTCGAGCTCGGTAAGCCGCTTCACCGACTTCTGCACCGTGACCCAGTTGGTCAGCAAACCACCCAGCCAGCGGCTGTTGATGTAGGGCATGCCCGCACGCGTCGCTTCTTCCGCAATCGCATCCTGCGCCTGGCGCTTGGTCCCGACGAACAGGATCAACTTGCCGGTCGAGGTCAGATCGGTCACAAACTTCGACGCCTCTTTGAACATCTTGAGCGTCTTCTGCAGGTCGATGATGTAAATACCATTGCGCTCGCCGAAAATATATTCCTTCATCTTCGGGTTCCAGCGCTTGGTCTGATGGCCAAAGTGGACGCCGGCTTCGAGCAGTTCTTTCATCGTGATACTTGCCATGGTGTAGCTCCTGTTTAGAGACGACCGTAGTATCGGGTGTCTGGATTTATCCCTCGTGAGGGAGATTGGACTCATGGCCCTCGCGGTCAAGCGAAGGGTGGTGCGAACTGCGTTGACCGTTGTCCGTTGTCTGTTGACCGTTATCCGTTGCGCGTGAAATGCGGACAACGAACAACGGAGAACGGTCAACCATGTACTAGCGCTTGGAGAACTGGAACCGTGCGCGTGCGCCCTTCTGGCCGTACTTCTTGCGTTCCTTGCCGCGGCTGTCGCGGGTCGTCAGGCCTTCGGCCTTCAGCGCCTTGCGCAGCTCCGGGTTGAATTCCATTAGGGCGCGGGCGATGCCGAGCTTGACGGCATCTGCCTGGCCCATGACGCCGCCGCCGCGAACCGTGCAAAGTACGTCAAAGGTCTCTTCAATGCCGGCGATGCCGAGTGAACGGCGGGCCGCCGCACGCTGCTGCGGTGTTACGAAGTAGACGTCGGCTTCCTTCTTGTTGACCGTGAAGGTGCCGCTGCCGGGACGCAGGAAAACGCGGGCGATGGACGATTTACGCCGGCCGGTTCCGTAATACTGGATCAAGTCTGCCATGATGCTCCTTGAAAATCTTGCTGGGGCCAGGCCCCGGATGCTGCCAGAAAATCGTGTGGACCCGGCTCAAGCCGTGCCCGTAAATGGGCGAAACCTGAGCTTAGGCGCCCGCGTTATCGGTGAGGCCGGCGTGCTTGATCTGGCCTTCCATGTGCTGGTGCGTGGGCTGACCGGGCTTCGGCTGGCCGGGCTTCTTGGCCGCGTTCGACGCGTGGAACTCGAGCGGCTGCGGCTGCTGGGCAAAATGCGGATGCTGTCCGCCCTTGTAAACCTTCAGCTTGGTCGCCATCTGCCGGCCCAGTTTGCTCTTGGGCAACATGCCTTTGATCGACTGCTCGACAATGGCTTCAGGACGCCGTGCCAGCAACTTGATAAAGCTCTCTTCGCGCAGGCCACCGGGAAAACCCGTGTAGCGGCGATACAGCTTCTGGTCGCTCTTCATGCCCGTAAGCACAATCTTTTCCGCATTGATGACGATGATGTGATCGCCCATATCAATGTAGGGGGTGTAAAGCGGGTTCAACTTGCCCGCGAGAACGCTGGCTGCGACGGTCGAAAGACGTCCAAGCGTCTTGCCCGTGGCGTCGATGACGAACCACTTGCGTTGAATATCTTTGCCGGAGGGGATGGTGGTGCCGTGGCTGGTGCCGATGTTGCTCATTGCGGTGTACTCCCTGGATCTGCTGTCTTCGGTCGCTCCGGTTTACAGAGCACAGCTTGAGGCACGAAGAAATACGCATTGCGGTTATGCGGACCAGCCTGGGCTGAACTGCAGGGGGTTCGCGGAGCCGTCTGCCTGGGAGTCTCGACCGGAAGAAATAAGCCACGGGAGATGACAGGCGTGCAGACGGGAGACTGCGCGAGGTTTCAGAATACCCGACAGGCGAACGGCAAGTCAACCGGCGCCGGCATGATTAGGATACGCTGGGGCATGCGTCTGGCAGCGTTCCTCTCTATCCTGATCCTGGCCGCGTCCGCCGCCGGACAGGCCGCAACCGATCCCGCGCTCGCCCAAGCCGATATCTATAAAGGTAGAGCCCTGATCCTGCGCACCGGCAACCCTGCCCCGGAGCTCGCATTCGACGCAACCGGCAAGCCGAACAAGCCCGGCAAGCCTCAGGACTGGACCCTCTCCGGCTTCAACCTGGCGAGCACCGCTCGGCGGCCGGACGGGGCGCTCGAGCTAACCGGCACGCGCGTAGCCATCCGCTACAACCCGGACCAGCACAGCTTTGAGCGTCACGTCCTCAAGGACGCAACCCTGCGAATCACCTTCCCAGCCGCCACCGCACCCGATGTTGACCGCGAAATGACCGCGATCTTCTCAACCGGCATTGACCCCGCCTTGCAACGTGCGCTGCCCTCGTATTGGAGTCACTACTTCGTCCCGTCGCTCCCCTGGCCTGTAGACGGCATCACCGACAAGGACATCGTCCGCACCAACGCGAAGCTGCCCGAAGGCGCCGTCTATCCTATCGCCGAGACGAGAAACCAGCCCGCCTACACTGACGAAGCACGCACCGACAAGGTCAAGGGAACCGTGCAACTGCTCATCGTTGTCGACCCCCAGGGCACACCGCGACGCATCACCGTCCGGCAGCCGCTCGGCTACGGGCTGGACGAGCGCACCATCGCCGCCATCGCCAAATGGCACTTTCAACCCGGCACCATGAACGGCGTCGCTACCCCTATGGAAGTCGTCGTCAACCAGCCATTCGACTTCGTAACCTCTCCCTAGCAGCTGGTCGTCGAGGCATCCTACGTACGCCTCAGCACAGGCAGCAACAAGCGTCTCAATGCTCCAACTGCTCCACGCTCGGCTGCTGCCCTACCTTCGTTTTCAGCCGGCGCGGTGTCGGCTTGCCTTTGCGTCGCACCAGCGGGGTCGGCACGGTGGCATCCAGCTTGTACAGGATCAGCAGGTTGCGGTCAGGATCGTCCATGGCCGGGAACGCCGCTACCCGCTCGATGTGGAATAGCGGCGTCATCGCGTCCATCTTGTCGTCATCGATCTGGTTCCAAGCCGCATACCAGCCCGGCCGATACTTGTTGACACGGTCCGGCAGCTCCAGCGTCCCAAAGTCGTCGCAGATGCTGGGCAGCCCCGTCATCAGCGAGATATCCGACCCGGAAATCGAAAGCAGCAGCGGATTGTGCGTCGGATCGTCAACCCGGTCGTTGGCGATATAAGCATCCAGCTCACGAGCCGCGGTCAGCAGGGTATATTGCGGATGCCGTACAAACGAGACTGTCTGCCGCGCGTCCGGCACGCTGATCGCCACAACAATCACCGCGGCCAGCGCCACTCCCACCAGCGCGGGCGTTCGGCGACTGACAGCAGGCAGCACCAGCTGCTCCATCACCGCCGCCACCAGCAGCGTAAGCGGCACCGCCACCACCAGGTAATAGCGTGGCTGCAGGTTGTCGTGATACGCCAGAAAAGCCACATACCCGCCCGCCCAAAGCAGCAGCGCCGGGATCAGAGGATGGGCACGCAGTCTGCGCCATGAAATCGCGGCAATGCCCACCGCGACCAGCGCACACGGATACAGCACCCGCCCCATCCACATGCCGTCCTTCACCGTGTCCGTCAGCACCTGCACAAAGTTTTCCGCCGTGATGCCGGTGTAGGCGTTGGCGCTGAACAGGTACCGATAATCCAACAGAAGATGCGGCCGCACCAGCAGACCGTAATACGCCAGCCAAAGCAGCAGCCCCGCACCTGCCGCCGGCAGGCCCACCCGCAAAAATGGACCCGGCCGGTACTCCAGCGCCGCAAACACCAGCCACGCAATGGCCGGCACCAGAAAGAGCCCGGTCGTCTTGGTCAGGATAAGCAGCGGCAACAGCAGCGCCAGCGCGGCCATTGCCGGCAGGTTACGCCGCAGCAGTTCTCCATGCGCCGCCGGACGCACCGCACTCGCCGCCAGCAGCGCCAGCAGCGTGACCAGCACCAGCAGCGGCTCCAGGATCGCAAGCCGCGTAAACACAAAGCAGAAAGGGCTCGCCGCAAGCAGCAGCACAGCCGCCGGCGCAGCCAGCGAAACACGCACCCCCACAGGCCGCCAACGCTCCAGCAAAAACCAAGTCGCCACCAGGATCCCGGCAAACACCCCAACCGTCAGCGCACGCGCCGCTACCAGCGAAACGCCGGTAAAGTGAAACAACAGCGCCTCCAGCACGGGCCACACCGGCAGCGCGACGGCAGGATTGAAATCCCCCGCCACATACCAGTGCCCCAGCTGATAATGCCGAATCGCGGCATCCCCATACCAGCCCTCGTCGGTATATTTCGACCAGTCCATCCACGGCGAATTATTGGGAAAATCAGCCGCCAAGTGCACAGCATGCAGCCCCAGCAGCACCGCAGCCGCGGCCAGCATCAGCACCTGTGCTGTACGACGAAGCGAGTTGGGCAAGGCAGCGTTGATTCGCCATTTTAGAGCATTTCTCCTGTGACCGGGGTTCCTGAAAAAGGCTGGCAGCGGCGTTTTCGTCGGAGAAAAACGCCCATAAAGGTTCAGGCCCTACGCTACACCCGCAGGAGAACTGCTCTAGCCCGTACCAGGACTCCTCGTGCCGCCGTTTTTACAGTTGGGTTGGTTCCGTGTCGGCCTGGCGCAGCAGCGGGTTGATCCGGGAGCCCTGCACCACGTTCGTAAACTGGCTCGTGGCCCGCGCCTGCGTCCGCTCGCCACCTGTCATCAGATTGACCGCCAGGGGCAGCACGTAGCGCGCAAGAAACGCAATCAAGACCACAGCAAAACAGCCAAACGTCATGATATACACCGCGCCGCCCAGCAAACCTTCCGCCGCCACGTGCGCCGAAAGCGCTGCCAGCAGCAGTCCCCACGGCGATTTGCGTGTATCGCCCGCCAAGCTGTCTCCCACCGTGAAGAAGGCAAAGAAGAGCAGCGTCATCACCACCGTGGCGCCAAACCACGTTGCCTCGTGGAAAGCATCAGCCACCGGAGAGAACGCGATACCCGTCGTGTCATCTTCCTGCGGCAGCACCCCGATCTCGCGCGCGTAGTCATTGCCGGTAAACACCAATTGTTTGTTATTCCACAGTACGTGCGGCACCGCATTGCCGAAAGCCTGGAACAGCGGCAGCAAAGTGGCTACATTGCCCTGATCCGTATATGTGATCAGGGCATCGTCAATCCCGAGCATCTGCTCACGATCCATGATGCCCTGCGGTGTGTCGTAGAGGTGCGGTCCGCCGTGGTCCACCTCGTCTTCCTGCTGCGCGTTGTACAGGTCGCGAGTTTCCTGTGGGTGGCTCAGCAGCGCAAACGAGCCGACGTAGTTCGCCTGATTCGTGTCCGTGCGCAGTACCCGGCCATACTGCGAGTAAGGCACCAGGTAATACAGCAGGAAGAAAATCGCAATTCCGCCAAGAATCACCTGTTTCTTGGAAAACTCGTAACGCAGCACCGCCGCGGAAAGCAGCCACGCCACAATCGGCGTGAACATCCCCTCCTTGGAAAAGGAAATGATACCCAGGAAAAAAATCCAAAGGCCCGCCGACCAGACAATCCAGTTGGAACTGCTCTTACCCTTGGAGTGGGTGATCTGATACGTGGTTCCCAGAATAATGGCCATCTGGTTGAAGTGGTTCACCTGCGCCAGCGCGCTGCCAAACGACGCTCCCTCCGTCGTGGTCCCGATGACAAACTGCGCCGCAACCCCGCAGACCAGGCAGCCGATCGCCGCTTTTTTCATATTGTCCCCAACCGTCATGGAAGACAGCAGGGCCGGTTTCACAATCACACGGCTACTGAAAAACGCCGCGATCCCCATGGCGGCCATTCCCACGCAATAAACGCCCATCGTCAGGTTCGGGCTGATCAGGTTCCGTTCCCCGGGCTCCCCAATCAAAATCTTGTAGATCAATCCCAACAGTGCCGATTGCACCCCATTGAAGAAAATAAACGATCCCGCCAGCAGATTCATGCCGGAACCCGCATTGAAAGCCAACGCAAACAGAATCGAATAGGCCGCAGTCAGCAGCGTAAACGTCACATTGGTTCCCTCCACTTGCTGCGCCGCAGCCATCACAATGACGAACACGATGACGTGCTTCAGTCGAAACCGTTCTGGAAAGGGAATCCGCATGGGCCCGCTTAGTTTACCAGCGCACACTCAATAGGAGGACTCTCTAGATACGTGGGCCCACCTTCACCCCCAGCGTCGGCCCACTTTGGAGTATTTTGAACAGTGCAGACCGGCATCGAAATACAACCGCAGCGGGCCAGCCAAAAGCAGGGCTATGCGGTCGGGGTGCAAAGGGAGGCGTGGTTCAAGGCACGATGGCATCTTTTGCTGATGAACTGAAATCGGCACGCGAACAGCGAGGTCTTTCGCTCGAGAGCCTCTCGGCCGAGACCAAGGTCAACTCACGCCATTTTTTCGCCCTCGAACAGGGCAATTACAGAGAACTCCCCGGCGGCGTCTTCCGTCGCGGCATCGTCCGGGCTTACCTCAAAGCTGTCGGACTCGAAGAAGAAGCCTGGCTCCCACGATTCCAGCAAAGCTTCGCCGACTGGCAACGCGCAACCGGCATCCCGCCTGAAGTCAACGGCGAGGCCTGGGCCGTCTTCGCTGAAAACGTCAAGCGCAATCGCGCCCCGGCCGCCACCGGCACCGGAATCCGCTGGGTCGGCGTCCTGGCGCTTCTACTCGTTCTGCTTGCCGCGGCCTGGGCCACCTGGCATTTCATCCTGCATGACCGTCTGCCCCGCTGATCGGCCCGATTTTCAACCTTCCGCCCTGATTTCGCACTATCTCGCGTTCCCACGCCCGCCAGCGGTTAGAATTAGAAGGTTCGCTGTGCCAGCCCCTCGTGGCGGCGCGAGCGGCTATCCCGCAGCAGATCTTCTGGAGGATTTAGTTTTGGCGAAACGCGACCGTTTTCTGTTTACAAGTGAGTCAGTCACCGAGGGCCATCCGGATAAGATCGCCGATCAGATCTCAGATTCCATCCTCGATGCCTGCCTGGCCCAGGACCCCATGAGCCGCGTTGCCTGCGAAACCCTCACCTGCACCGGCCTCGTCGTCATCGCCGGTGAAATCACCACCAAGGCTTACGTCGATTTCCAGTCCCTGGTCCGCAACACCGTCGCCGAAATCGGCTACACTCATTCCGAGTACGGCTTCGATTCCAACACCTGCGCCGTCATCTCCACCATCAACAAGCAGTCCCCCGATATCGCCCAGGGTGTCGATACCGGCGGCGCCGGCGACCAGGGCATGATGTTCGGCTACGCCACCAACGAGACCCCCGAACTGATGCCCCTGCCCATCTCGCTCGCCCACCGGCTCAGCGAGAAGCTCTCTGAAGTCCGCAAGAGCGGCCTCATGCCCTACCTCCGCCCCGACGGCAAAAGCCAGGTCACCATCGAGTACGAAGAAGTCGGCAAGCCGGCACGCGTCGACGCCGTCGTCATCTCCACCCAGCACGATGAGGATGTCACCAACGAGCAGCTCCGCGCCGAGATCGAAAAGAACGTCATCCGCGCCGTCATCCCCGCCAATCTGATGGATGAAAACACCAAGCTCCACATCAACCCCACCGGCCGCTTCGTCATCGGCGGACCCATGGGCGACTCCGGCCTCACCGGCCGCAAGATCATCGTCGATACCTACGGCGGCATGGGCCGGCACGGCGGCGGCGCGTTCAGCGGCAAGGACTCCACCAAGGTCGACCGCTCGGCTGCCTACATGGCACGCTACATCGCCAAGAACATCGTCGCCGCCGGTCTCGCCAAGCGTTGCGAAGTCCAGCTCGCCTACGCCATCGGCGTCGCTGAACCCGTCTCCGTCCTGGTCGATACCTTCGGCACCGGCACCGTCGATGAAGACAAGCTCACCGACCTCGTCCGCGCCAACTTCACCCTCACCCCCAAGGGCATCATCGATACCCTCCAGCTCCGCCGCCCCATCTTCAAGAAGACCGCAGCCTACGGCCACTTCGGCCGTGAGGACAAGGACTTCACCTGGGAAGCGACCGACAAGGCAGAGGCCCTCAAAGCCGGCGCCGCCAAGGCCTAAACCCGCAACGGCCTCAGAGGGGATGGGCACACAGCCCATCCCCCTTTTGCTGCCCGCCATTCAGGGCTCCTGTATGGTGGAATCACATACCCACGTCTGCTAGAAAGGGAGAGCTTGCCATGCTGGTACGATCCGAATTCGCCATCGAGTTCAACCTTCCCCACGATGTCCCCATGATCGGCCTCCTGCGTCTGCACCCCTCGCTCGATTCCGCCGTCCGCTTCCCCGAGTCGCTCGCCGTAGACCACATCACGTCCGAAGGCGTCTCGACCCCTATCGACCTCACCGAGTACACCGACTCCTTCGGCAACCGTTGCACCCGCTGGCTCGCCCCCCAGGGCCACATCCGCCTCACCGGGGAAAGCCTCATCGAATACGCCGGCCTGCCCGACCCCATCAACACCGCCGCCCGCCAGCACCCCATCGAAGAGCTCCCCACCGACGTCCTCCAATTCCTCCTCAGCAGCCGCTACTGCCAGGTCGATTCCCTCTCCATGGTCGCCGGCGAGCTCTTCAGCCACACCACTCCCGGCTGGGCCCGCGCCATCTGGATCCGCGATTGGGTCCACAACCACGTCCTGTTCAACTACATGATGGCCCGTCCCACCAAGACCGCACTCGACGTCTTCACCGAGCGCGTCGGCGTCTGCCGCGACTTCCAGCATCTCGCCATCACCCTCACCCGCGCCATGAACATCCCCGCCCGCTACGTCACCGGCTACCTCGGCGACATCCGCCGCCCTTACTCCGGCGCCGGCGATTTCAGCGCCTGGTATGAGGTCTACCTAGAAGGCCAATGGTGGGCCATGGACGCACGCCACAACGACGGCCGCACCGGCCGCATCCTCATGGCCACAGGCCGCGACGCCACCGACGTCGCCATCACCACCAGCTTCGGCGTCGCCGACCTGCGCAGCTTCAAAGTCGAAAGCGGCGAGGTCGACGTCCACGGCAACCTCATCCCCCTCCCCCCCAAACCGACGGTATAGCCGCCAAACAGACGCCTGGGGTGCCCCAGGCCACTGACGGCACTATCGTCAGTGACCTGGGGTTACTCTTCACAATGCCCACCCACACTTCCAGGTCCAAATCCGGAGTGTGGCATTCCTCCCCACAGAGGAACATACTAATGATGCCAATGTCTTCCGCTCAGCCCCAGCCCGCAAAACAGCCCGAAAAACTAAAAATCCCCAGCCTCTTCGCCGGCAAAGCCTGGCAGCAGGTGCTCGCCCGCGACCCCCAGGCCGACGGCCAGTTTTTCTACGCCGTCAAAACCACCAAAATCTTCTGCCGGCCCAGCTGCCCCAGCCGCCGCCCCGAGCGCAAAAATGTCACCTTCTTCCCCACCGCCGAGCAGGCCCAGGCCGCCGGCTATCGCGCCTGCCTCCGCTGCGAACCTGAATCCGCCGCCAAGCGCAACGACCCCCAGGTCGCCGCCATCGACGCCGTCTCGCACTACCTCACCGAGCATGCCACCGAACGCACCCGCCTCAAAGACGTCGCCAAAGCCACCGGCGTCGCCCCGCTCACCATCCTGCGCGGCTTCAAGCGCGTCCTCGGCGTAAGCCCCCGTGAGTTCGCCAAAGCCCAGCGCGTCGCCAGGTTCAAAGAAAAGGTCCGCGAGCCCGCCAAAAACGGTCCAGCCCGCATTACCGACGCCATCTACGACGCCGGCTTCGGCTCCTCCAGCCGCGTCTATGAAGGCGTCGAGCTCGGCATGACGCCCTCCGTCATGAAGGCCGGCGGCGCGGGCGAAACCATCCGCTACACCCTCGCCGACTCACCCCTCGGCCGCCTCCTCGTCGCCGCCACCGCACGCGGCATCTGCTCCATCACCTTCGGCGATGACGACGAAGCCCTCCTCTCTACCCTCCGCACCACCTTCGCCAAGGCCACCCTCAAGCAGATGGATCGCGAGCTCAGCTACGCCGTCGACGCCCTCGTCGCCGCCCTCGGCGAAAACCCCCGCGCCCTCGACCTCCCGCTCGACGTCCGCGCCACCGCCTTCCAGCTCCGCGTCTGGACCGCCCTGCGCCACATCCCGCTCGGCGAAACCCGCACCTACTCCCAGATCGCCACCGAGCTCGGCGCACCGCAATCGGTCCGCGCCGTGGCCAACGCCTGCGCCACCAACCCCGTAGCGCTCGCAGTCCCCTGCCATCGCGTCGTCGGCAAAAACGGCACCCTCACCGGCTACCGCTGGGGCCTGGAACGCAAACGCGCCATCCTCTCAGCAGAGGGTGCCCTATGAAGCAGGAATCCCTCCCCCGCCCCTACAAACTCTGGCTCATCGCCAGCCTCATCATCCTCGTCGGGTCGCTCGTCCTGCTCGCCGGCGCCGTCGTCGCCGCCTTCATTACCTTCTACGACAAACTCACACCCACATGGGTCATCGCTCTCGGCGCCCTCGCCGTCTTCGGCATCGTGCTCGGCTTCGGCGGCCTCATCGCCATGATGGGCATCGCCGGCTGGCGCTCCTTCCGCGAGGCCCGCCGCGTCCAGGTCCTGCCACCCGAATCCAAAACCACACTTTGACCTCACCGCAACCCCCGCTTCCCAACCCGCCCCAACCCAAGTATGGTTAGGCGATGGACGCCCAGCAAGCCCAGCCCGAAGACCAGATCGACCCCGCAAAGCTCTACAGCAAAATCACCTGGCGCCTCATCCCCTACCTCTTCATCCTCTACATCCTCGCCTACCTTGACCGTTCCAACGTAGGCTTCGCCGCCGTCGAGTTCCAGCGCGATCTCCACCTCACCGCCACCGTCTTCGGTTACGGCGCCGGCATCTATTTCCTCGGCCAGCTCCTCTTCGATCTCCCCTCCAACCTCCTCCTCCAGAAGGTCGGCCCCCGCGTCTGGATCGCCCGCATCATGATCTCCTGGGGCATCATCGCCACCTGCATGATCTTCGTCTCCGGCGAGAAGTCTTTCTACGCCATGCGCCTCGCCCTCGGCATCTCGGAGGCCGGCTTCTTCCCCGGCATCATCCTCTACCTCACCTACTGGTTCCCATCGAAGGAGCGCGCCAAAGCCGTTGCCCGCTTCATGACCGCCACCTCCATCGCAGGCGTCGTCGGCGCGGAGCTTTCGCGCATTCTGCTCAAGCTGGAAGGCCACTTCGGCCTCCACGGCTGGCAATGGCTCTTCCTCATGGAAGGCCTGCCGACCGTCCTGTTCGGCGTCTCAGTCCTGTTCCTCCTGCGCGATCACCCCGACGACGCCCCCTGGCTCACCGACCCCGAAAAGAAGTGGCTCGACGCCGAGCTCGAACGCGACCGCAACGAAGGCGGCGCCACCGAAAATCACAATCTCGCCGACGCCTTCCGCACCCCCATGGTCTGGGTCCTCGCCATCATCTTCCTGCTCAACCAGCTCGGCATCTACTCCGTCACCTACTTCATGCCCACCATCTTCGCCGGCTTCCTCCACACCTCCGCCCTGGCAGGCGCGGTAGAAGTAAGCCGCTACGGCGCACTTCCCTACCTCGCCGCCGCCATCCTCACCGTCATCATCGGCTGGTCGTCAGACCGTACCGGCGAGCGCCGCTTCCATATCGCCGCCTGCCTCACCCTGGGAGCCGCGGGTTTCGCCTGGGCCGCCTACGCCCACTCGCTCCCGGCTTCGATCATGGCCTTCGCCGTCGCCGCCATCGGCTATTTCAGCATGATGGGCCCGTTCTGGGCCTTACCCACGCGCGTGCTCGGCGGCCAGGCCGCGGCCGGAGGCGTCGCCATCATCACCATGATCGGCTCACTCGGCGGCTTTGCCGGCCCGGCCATCACCGGCAAGCTCAAAGACCTTACCCACACCTACACCGCCGGCCTGCTCACCATAGGAGCCTGCGGCCTCCTCGGCGCCATCCTCTGCCTCACCCTGCCCAAAGCCAACCCCAACGAACCCGCCCAGCCAGCCCGGTAACGTAGCATGGAAGCATGATCTGGCACCTCCCCACGCTGGCTGAAATCGATGACGCCGCCGCCATCGTCTACCGCCACATGCCCCCCACCCCGCAGTACCGCTGGCCCCTGCTCGACGCGCTCGCCGGCACCGAGGTCTGGCTTAAGCATGAGAACCACACCCCCGTCGGCGCCTTCAAAATCCGCGGCGGCCTCGTTTATTTCGACATGCTCCGCCGCACCCGCCCGGAGATCCGCGGCCTCGTCGGCGCCACCCGCGGCAATCACGGCCAGTCCATGGGCTTCGCCGCCCGCGTCACAGGCCTCAGCACCACCGTCATCGTCCCGCGCGGCAACTCGCCTGAAAAGAACGCCGCCATGCGTGCCCTCGGCGTCCACGTCATCGTAGAAGGCGCCGACTTCCAGGAAGCCTGCGAGTACGCCGACGCCCTGGCCAACGACCGCGGCATGCACCGCGTCCCCTCGCTCGCACCCGAACTCGTCTGCGGCGTCGCCACCTATTGCCTTGAGTTCCTCCGCAACACCCCGCCCCTCGACACCGTCTACGTCCCTATCGGCATGGGTTCCGGCATCTGCGCCATGATGGCCGCCCGCGACGCCCTCGGACTCAAAACCGAAATCGTCGGCGTCGTCTCCTCCGGCGCACCCGCCTACAAGCTCTCCTTTGAAGCCGGCCGCCGCATCGAGCACGACGTCACTACCATCCTCGCCGATGGCCTGGCCTGCCGTTCCCCCAATGAAGATTGCCTCCGCGCCCTGCTCGCCGGCGCCGCCCGCGTCGTCGCTGTCACGGAAGAAGAGGTCGCCGCCGCCATGCGCGGTCTGTTCGCCGCCACCCATAACGTCGCAGAGGGCGCCGGAGCGGCATCCTTTGCAGCCCTCATGCAGGAACGTGACCAGTTAAAGGGCAAAAAAGTCGGCGCCGTGTTGTGCGGTGGCAATGTCGACGCCGCCATGTTCGCCCGGGTCCTTACCGGCTGAACCATGATCGAGACCTAACCGCCCGTAATCCTTACTTCTTCGCCGTCAGCACCATACTCTTCCACAACCACGGCACCCGCCCGGCACCCACCATGCGAATGTCGCGAAAACCCGATTCCTGCATCGCCTGGGTCAGAGTCTCCGCGGACCAGAACTTGATGTGCCCATGATCCCATAGCACCGTAAAGTGCTTGTCCATCTTTCCGGTCAATGCCAGCATCAGGTTCTTCAGGTAACCGTGATACGGCGTCGTAATCACCACCGAGCCCCCCGGCTTCAACAGATCATAAGCATTCTGCAAGAACCCTCTCGGGTTGTACAGGTGCTCGATCACCTCGGTCGAAAGAATCAGATCGAACTGTCCCACCCGCTCAATCAGATCGCCAGTAGGAGCCGACGCGTCCGCGAGCGTAAAGTCGATATCCGGAAAATTCCGCCGCGCAATTTCTATCCCCGTCGGAGAAAAATCCGTCCCATGCAGCTTCCAGCCACGATCGCGAAACATCGCCACAAACGTGCCGTTCCCGCATCCCAGATCGAGCACCGAGGCACCCGCTGGAATATCCCGCACAAGAGGATCGACCACGGGCTTCAGATACCCATGGCTCACTTCAGGGGTGGCTTCGTGGTACTCGTAAGAGATGCCGGTCATCCCGACATCCTACTACAGCCCTCCCCGCTTCCATCCGTCGCGGCCTCGCTGCCTCCTCAACAGAAGCGCAGAGCTTTGTAACAATTTTCGCCTTGTGCGGCGCCCCCGATGATATTCTTGGTTCAATTGCGAAGAATCGAACTTAAGGAGATGACGGCCATGGCGACAGCGACGATCGGCGATGTAAAGACAGCAGCTCAGGATTACAAGGTAGCGGATATCTCGCTTGCGGACTTCGGCCGCCGCGAAATTGAAATCGCCGAACAGGAAATGCCCGGCCTCATGGCCATCCGGCGTAAATACGCCGCAGGCCGCCCGCTCGAAGGCGTCCGCATCACCGGCTCGCTCCACATGACCATCCAGACTGCCGTCCTTATTGAGACCATGGTCGATCTCGGCGCAGACGTCCGCTGGGCAAGCTGCAACATCTTCTCCACCCAGGATCACGCCGCCGCCGCCATCGCCGCCGCGGGCGTCCCCGTCTTCGCCTGGAAGGGTGAAACCCTCGAGGAATTCTGGTGGTGCACCAATGAAGCCCTCTCGTTCCCTGACGGCAAGGGCGGCCTGCTCGGCCCCCAGATGGTCATCGACGACGGCGGCGACGTCACCCTGCTCATCCACAAGGGCAAGGAAATGGAAGACGGCGACAACTGGGTGAACACGCCTTCCTCCTCGCAGGAAGAAGGCGTCATCAAGGACCTCATGAAGGCCGTCCACGCCAAGTACCCCACCCGCTGGACCGATTGCGCCAAGGAATGGCGCGGCGTCTCCGAAGAGACCACCACCGGCGTCCACCGCCTCTATAAGATGATGGAGAAGGGCACTTTGCTCGTCCCCGCCATCAACGTCAATGACTCCGTCACCAAGTCCAAGTTCGACAACCTCTACGGCTGCCGTGAATCGCTCGTCGATGGCATCAAGCGCGCCACAGACGTCATGATCGCCGGCAAAGTCGCTGTCGTTTGCGGCTTCGGCGATGTCGGCAAGGGTTCCGCTGCGTCCCTCCGCGGCCTCGGCGCACGCGTCGTCATCACGGAAATCGACCCCATCAACGCCCTCCAGGCCGCCATCGAAGGCTATGAAGTCACCACACTCGAGGAGACCCTCGGCCGCGGCGACATCTACGTCACCGCCACCGGCAACGTCGACATCATCACCCTCGAGCACATGAAGCTGATGAAGGATCAGGCCATCATCTGCAACATCGGCCACTTCGACAACGAAATCCAGATGGAGCCGCTCAACGCTTCCGACGCCATCCGCACCAACATCAAGCCCCAAGTCGATAAGTACACCTTCACCAACGGCAACTCCATCTTCGTCCTCGCGGAAGGCCGCCTGGTCAATCTCGGCTGCGCCACCGGTCACCCCAGCTTCGTCATGTCGGCCAGCTTCGCCAACCAGACGCTCGCCCAGCTTGACCTCTGGAAGAACAAGGACGTCTACGAAAAGAAAATCTACATCCTGCCCAAGAAGCTCGACGAAGAAGTCGCCCGCCTCCACCTGGACAAGATCGGCATCAAGCTCACCACACTCTCTGAGACCCAGGCCAAGTATCTCGGCGTCCCGGTCGACGGGCCCTACAAGGCCGACATCTACCGCTACTAACAACCTTGAAGCATGGGGTGCCCCAGGCCACGCAGCCTCATCGCGTGACCTGGGGTTTCTCTTTGCCCTTATTCTCACCCTCCCGCATCCAATACCCAGGAGTCTTTACCCATGATCAAAGCCCACGGCTACGCCGCGCATTCCGCCACCACCACCCCCATCCCTTTCGCATACGAAAACCGCGATCCCGGCCCCAAAGACGTGCACATCACCATCGATTTCTGCGGCATCTGCCACTCCGACATCCACCAGGCACGCAACGAGTGGTCCAACGCCATGTACCCCATGGTTCCCGGCCATGAGATCGTCGGCACCGTCAAAGCCATTGGCGCTGAAGTCACCAAATTCAAGGTCGGCGATCGCGCCGCCATCGGCTGCATGGTCGATTCCTGCCGTGTCTGCGCTTCCTGCAAAGCCGGTGAAGAAAATTATTGCGATAACTACGCCACCGTCCTTACCTACAACTCAAAAGATAAGCAGGGCAACCTCACCTTCGGTGGCTACGCCGACAACATCGTTGCCGACGAGACCTTCGTCCTCAAGGTTCCCGCCAACCTCGATCCCGCCGCCACCGCACCTCTACTTTGCGCCGGCATCACCACATACTCGCCGCTCAAGCACTGGAACGCCGGCCCGGGCAAAAAGATCGGCATCGTAGGCCTCGGCGGACTCGGCCACATGGGCCTCAAGTTCTCCCACGCCTTCGGCGCCCACACCGTCCTGTTCACTACCTCACCCGGCAAAATCGAGGACGCCAAAAGGCTCGGTGCCGATGAAGTCGTCCTCACCAAAGAGAAAGGCTGGCACAAGCCTCACAAAGGCACCTTCGACTTCATCCTCGATTGCGTCTCTGCCCAGCACGACCTCACCCCTTACCTCGCCCTACTCAAGCGCGATGCCACCTATTGCACCGTCGGCATTCCTGAAGAGCCCATCAGCATCCACGCCTTTTCCGTCACACGCCGCGGCAACGTCACTGGCTCCAGCATCGGCGGAACCAAAGAAACCCAGGAAATGCTGGACTTCTGCGGTCAGCGCAACATCGTTTCCGACATCGAAATGACCACCTACGACAAGCTCGAAGAAGCCTGGAATCGCGTCGTCAGTGCCGATGTCAAATACCGCTTCGTCCTCGACGCCAAAAGCCTCAAAGCATAACCCGCAAGCACGATGGCCCAGGTCTCGCGTCTGAGACCTGGGCCATTTTTGTCATCTTTGTTTGTCATCCCCTAGGGATCTGTATTTGCTTTTTGCCGTTGCTCTTCTCTAATCCCACCTAAACAAACAACACAAACTGAACCCCCGGCACCGCCGCCATCTGCACCGGCCCCCGCAGCATCCCCGTATTCTCATCCCGCGCAAACACCGCCGCCACACCCGAATCCTCATTCCCACAGACCAGCCACTTCCCCGTGGGTCCCAGCGCAAAGTCCCGCGGCGCTTTCCCCCCGCAAGCGATCCGCTGCCGCAACGTCAGCGCTCCCGTCTCCGCATTCACCCCGTACACCACCAGGCTGTTCTCCCCCCGATTGCTCGCATACATCGTCCGCCCATCCGGCCCGACACAAATCTCCGCAGCCGTATTCGCCCCATGAAACCCCTCAGCCAACGTGCTGACCGCATTGCCCACCACCGTCAGCAGCGCCTGGCTCGCTATCCCCGCCGCACCATGCACCTCATTCCAAAGGTACAGATCGATCTTCGAAGTCAGTTCATCGATCCCATAAATCCAACGCCCGTTCGGATGAAACGCCACATGCCGAGGCCCCGCTCCCGGCGTGCGATTCTGTGTCACATGCGGCGGCCCCATTTTCCCCGTTGCCCCATCGATCGGAAAGATCGCAATCACATCCGTCCCCAGGTCGCACACCACCAGGTACCGCCCATCCGGCGACACCGTCGCACTATGCGGATGCGGCCCATCCTGCCGCTGCCCATTGGGTCCGTGCGGCCCAAACGGCTTGCCATGAAAATCCACGCGATCCACCGCGTCTGAAAGCGTCCCATCCCCCTGCACCTTGAAGCTCGTTACCGACCCGCCGTCGTAGTTCGCCACATACACGGAAGTTCCCGCGGGATGCACCCCAACGTAGCATGGCCCCGCGCCGCCAGACGACACCTGCCCGATCAGCTTCAACCCCCCACTCACCGCATCCATCAGGTAAGTCTGCACGGCTGAGCTCTTCGCATCGCTCTCATTCACCGCATAAAGCAGCCGCCGCTCGTTCACCTGACCCAGCGCCAGAAAGCTTGGCCGCAAACAAGCCGCCGCCACCACCGGCGGCGTCAGCTTCCCCGTCGCCTCATCGAACCGTGCGACATAAATTCCCTGCGCGCCACCCTTCCGCGTATCCGTTCCAAAATAAACCAACGCAGGCGTTACCGCACGCGCCTTGGACCGATGCTGAAACAATCCTTGCCCCCGCGCCCCTACCCAGGCCGCCACAACCGGCAGCCACGCCAGCACCTTCCGCCGGGTCACCACGCTACAGCTTCACCTTGTCATTCGCGTCCGGCTGCGGAGCGCCCGCATACGCCAGGCTCCCCGGATCACCCGGCAGCTCACCCATATACGTTTCCGGCTTGATGTCGTCATTGATCACCGGCAGCGTCGGCAGGTTGTCCGTGCGCCCGGCCTCTTTTACAACCGCATTGGCATGGTCCAGCACTTCATCTACGGTCATCGTATACATCTCACGACCGTTATCGTAGCCGCTCTCGATCGCCATCTTCAGATACCGGCCCGCAGCCTGTGCCGCCAGGTAATCCGTAATGATGTGCCCGGTCGTGCGCTTCATCTGCACCCACGCCATGTTCGGCATGGCAATCCAAAGCGCCCGCCCGTTCACCGCGAACCGGATATCCGTCGCATCCGCATGCCGCGTCGCAATCGCCACCACCGTGCCCTTCCACGTGCAGTGCAGCGCCTCGCCCGTCCAGCGATCCGTTACCGTGAAATCTTCATACATATCCCTAGCTTACTACTCGCCCGCCCTTCGCACCGGCTTGGTTTTCAACCGCTGCTTGTTCACCGGCGGCGCATTGCTGGGCGGCGCGGTCTTACCCTTCTTACGCTTTTTCTTCTTCGCGTCCTGCTCGATCACCGCCCGCATCCAGTAGTTGCCATCCCCATCCACTTCGATGCCATGCGTCTCCCGCTCGAACCCCGGAAACCGCTTGCCAAACTCCTCCATCGCCAGGATCAGCTTGATCACCGGGCTGTTCGCATTGCCCAGCCGCTCGCCCGGCATCGACATCGGAATCCCCGGCGGATACGGAACCAGCATCACCGCCGCAATGCGCCCCGCCATCTCCTCGAACCGGATTTTCTCCGTCTCATGCTTCAGCAGCTTCTGATAAGTCTGCGCCGGCGTCAACACCGGGTCGAAATCCTCATCGGTCGCTTCGTTCACCAGCGTCGCCAGGTTCAGCTCCATCATCACCCGGTGCATCTCGTCGCTCAGCTCCCGCAACGTCATGTTCCGGTAGCGAGCCGGATATTTCTGCACCAGCTCCGGCAGCGCCTCCTGGATCGCCGCGTCCGAGTCATACAGCCGCTTGAACTCGAACAGATTCTCCAGCAGCGACCCCCACTTACCCTTCGAAGTCCCCACCGAAAACAGCACCAGCACCGTGTAATCGCCCACCCGCGCAATCTCCACCCGCCGGCTATCCAGAAACTCCACCAGGATCGCCGCCGGAATCCCCCAGTCCGCCACCACGCCCTGCGCATCCACCCCCGGCGTCAAAATCGTCACCTTCGCCGGGTCCAGCATGCAGTAATCGTCGGCGATATCCTCATCCTGATACCCGTGCCAATCCTCCTCCTGCTTCAGCGTCCAGCTTGAGCTCTCGCCCAGCAACTCATCCGGCGCCTCTTCAAACACGTAGCTTTCATTCGTGTCCGGGTCCACCACCAGCTCCGGCTGATACAGCCGGAAAAACCATCCATCCCCGTTGTGCTCCACCCGCCGCAGCCGGTGCGCAATCGAGCTCATCGCCTTGCGAAAGCTGATCGCATCCTGGATCGTCTCATCCATCAGCGTCGGCCCGGCCGGCTCATCCATCATCGCCGCCGCCACGTCGAGGCTTGCAATCAGCGGATAAAACGGCGACGTCGTCCCATGCATCATGAAGCTCTCATTGAACTGGTCGAACTCGAGCGGTGCCCGCGGGCTCAGCTTGATATGCACCATCGAACCCATCGAGAACGCCGCCAGCATCTTGAACGTGCTCTGCACCGCGAAAATCGCAGGCCTGTTCGGCATATCGTCCGGCACCCCCATCGCAAAACGTCCGCGATAGATCGGGTGAAACTTCGCATACGCGTACCAAGCCTCGTCGAAATGCACCCGCGGCACACTCTTCGCCAGCTCCGCCACCACCCGGTTCACGTCATAGCAAAGCCCGTCATACGTCGAGTTCGTCACCACCGCATAGGTCGGCTCCTTGCTCGTCGCACCCGGCGCGAACGGGCTCCGGTTGATCAGCGCCTTCACATTCTCCGGCGCAAATCGCTTCAGCGGCACCAGCCCAATCATCCCGTAGCCATTGCGTGTCGGCTTGAAATACACCGGCCGCGCCCCCGTCACCGTCAGCGAGTGGCACACACTCTTATGGCAGTTCGCATCCGCCAGCACAATGTCATCCTGCGCAATCACGCCCTGGCCAACAATCTGGTTGCTCGTGCTCGACCCGTTCAGCACATAGAACGTCCAGTCCGCGCCGAAAATCCGCGCCGCATTCCGCTCGCTCTCGCCCGGAGGCCCGATGTGATCCAGCCAGCTACCCAGCGGCGCCGTCGAAATCCCCAGGTCCGACCGCAAGATGTTCTCACCGAAAAACTTGTGAAACTCCATCCCCACCGGATGCTTCAAAAAAGCGACGCCCCCCATGTGTCCCGGCGCGTCCCAGCTATAAGCCCCCTGGTCCGTGTACTTTTTGAGCATCGCAAAGTAAGGCGGCAGCAGCGTCTCATGGTACCGTTCCACCGCAAAATCCACACGATTCGCAATGAACGCCGGCGTATCCCCAAACAGGTGAATGTACTCATGAACCTGCTTCACTACCTCGAGCGGCAGCTCGCTCACCAGCGTCCGGTCCGCGATCAAAAAGATCGGCACCTTCTTATTCCGCCGCCTGACCGCGCGCAGAATCTGCATCGCCGCCCGCTCGTCGAACTGGTTATCCCCCTCCAGATCCCAATCCAGCAAAATCGCCGAGTAGCTCGGATCTGAAGTCACCAGCGAAAGCCCATCCTCCGGCGTAGACGTCCGCACGACCTCATACCCTTCCATCCCGATCGCATCCACCAGCCGTTCCATCGCCCGGTCAGACACCGAGTCCGTACGCCCCACCTCGCTAGCAACCAGCAACACCCAACGTCCTTCGCTCATCACACCTCACAGAAGCCAAACACAATGCTATCGCGTTTACCCCCCACGCACGAATAACACCATGTGACAAACACGAAGCTTTGGGTGCCCCAGGCCACGCGGGCCTCATCGCGTGACCTGGGGTTCAGCCCTACTTCCTCACCACGGCCTCCAGGTACTCACTGTCCCAAACCATCGTCCCATCGTCAGACCGATTCAACTCCGCCACCAGCCCTAGCAGATCCGCCGTCAAGCCCGCCCGCCCCGCCTCATCCAGCCCCGCAAAAGTCCGCAACATCGGCCCAAAATAAGTCTTGAACTCCTCCAGCCAATGCTCCGCCGAGGGCGCCCGAAACGTATAAATCCTCATCGTCGCCTCAATCCCCCCAGCCGCCGGAAACAGCTCCGCCAGTCGCTCCCGCGTCCCCCACAGCGCAGGCGCCAACACCCCCGCCGCCGGCGCCTGATATTTGCCGATCAACCCAAACATCCTTCCCACAAAACTTTCCGGCGTCCAGCACGCCAGCCCAACCACCCCACCCGCCTTCACCACCCGAAAAATCTCCCCCGCCGCCCGCATCTGGTCCGGCGCAAACATCACCCCCACCGTCGACACCGCCGCATCGAACGCCCCATCCTCAAACGGCAGATTCTCCGCATCCGCCTCCATAAACTCCATCCGGTACCCCTCCGCCGCCGCCCGCACCTTGCCCCGTTCCAGCAGGCTCGGCACATAATCAGTCGACACCACCCGGCACCCGCGCCGCGCCGCCGCCAGCGACGCATTCCCACTCCCGCCCGCCACATCCAGCACCCGCCACCCGGCCCGCGGGTCCATCGCCTCCAGCAGCAACTCCGCCATCAGCACAATCGCCGACCCCACCGCGGCATAATCCCCGCTCGCCCATGCCGCCTGCTGCTTCCCCTTTACCGCTGCCAGATCCGCCACGCACACCCTCCAGGTGAATTGCCACACAGGGACCCGTCGCCTTTATATCACCCCCAACTCCGCCCGGATCGCCCCCGCAATCGCCTCCGCATGCAACCGCATCGCCCCCTCATCCTCCGCCTCGATCATCACCCGCGCCAGCGCCTCGGTCCCCGAGTACCGGATCACCACACGCCCCGTCCCCGCCAGCGCCGCCTCCGCCTCACGAATCCTCGCCACCACCGCCGGCACCTGCTTGAGCGGCTTCTTCTCCCTCACCTTCACATTCACAATCACCTGCGGATACACCTTCAAATCCGCCGTCAGCTCCGCCAGCGACCGCCCACTCCGATGCACCACATCCAGCACCAGCAACGCCGTCAGCAGCCCATCCCCAGTAGTCGATTTCCCCGCAAAAATCACATGCCCACTCTGCTCCCCACCCAGCGACGCCCCCGTAGCCAGCATCTGTTCCAGCACATACTTGTCCCCCACATTCGCCCTTAGCATCTTGATCCCAGACCGCCCCAGAGCCGCCTCCAGCCCCATATTCGACATCGTCGTAGCCACCACCGTATCGCCGGCCAGCAACCCCCGCGCCTGCAGATCCCTCGCCGCCAGCAACAACACCGCATCCCCATTCACCACCCGGCCATGCTCATCGGCAAACATCACCCGGTCCGCATCACCATCGAACGTAATCCCCATATCCGCCCTATGTTTGGTCACCTCCGCCGCCACCACCTCCGGGTGCAGCGCCCCACACCCCGCGTTGATATTCCTTCCATTCGGCGAGGCATGGGTCACCGTTACCACCCCACCCAGGTCCTGAAACAACTGCGGCGCCACCGCGCTAGCCGCCCCATTCGCACAGTCGATCACCACCCGCTTGTTATCCAGCGACAACCCCGGAACCGCCGCCAGCAGCGCCCGCACATACTCGGCCCTGTCCCCCTCATTGACCGCCGGCGCATGAGCCCCATTCTCGACAGCCCTGCCCGCCGCCATCTGCCTGAAAATCTCCTCCTCGATCGCCATTTCCGTAGCGTCCGGCAGCTTGTACCCATCCGGCCCAAACAGCTTGATCCCATTGTCTTCCCACGGGTTATGCGAAGCCGAAATCACCACACCCGCCCCAAATCCATGCATCGCCGCCAGAAACGCCACCGCCGGCGTAGTAATCACGCCCGCATTCTCCACCTCCGCGCCGCCCGCCGTAAGCCCCGCCGTCAACGTCGCCGCAATCCCCTCAGAAGACTCCCGCGTATCCATCCCCAGCAACACCTTCGCCCCCTGCCCATCCTTCTGTAGCAAGGACACCGCCAGCGCCAGCCCCACCGCATAAACCGTCTGCTCATCCAGCGGCGCAACTCCCGCCACCCCCCGTATGCCATCCGTCCCAAACAGCTTCTTCATCCGTCAATCTCCTCAACCTTTATAGCCTGATCCCGCCGTCATCCCGCTCTGATCCCGCCTTGATCCCCGCAATCTTTTGCTGTTGCCTGTTCTAGTTCTTCGCCACCACCGCAGCCCGCAGACTCCCCGCACCCAGCCGAGCCGTCACCACCTCGCCCACCGCCACCTCCCCCGCATCCCGCAAAATGCCCCCACCCTTCCCATACACAATCGCATACCCGCGCCTCAGCACCGCCAGCGGCGAAAGCGCCTCCAGCCGCACCACCGCCCGTTCCACCCGCGAGCTCCGCGCCGCCACCATCGTGACCCGCACCCGCTCCATCCGCTCCCCCGCCGCCGCCAGCCGCCTCTGCGCGACCCCTAGCCTTACCGCCACATCCTGCCGCCGCAACCTCGCCTCCAACCCCGCCAGCCGCGCCGCCCGCGCACGCTCCCGCCGCTCCATCGCTGCCGCCATCCGCTGCGTCAGCTCGTCCACCCTCTGCTCCCGCAGCCCCACCGAATCCCTTACCCGCCCCAGCACATACTCCGCGCTCAATCGCGCAAACCGTTGCCGCGCCCGCATCATCTGCCACTCGCCCGCCCGCATCACACGCCGCGTCAGTCCGCCCACCCGCTCCTCGATCCGATGCTGCGCCGCCGTCACCATCTCCGCCGCGGCAGAAGGCGTAGGCGCCCGCAGGTCCGCCACATAGTCCGCAATCGTATGGTCCACCTCATGCCCAATCGCCGCCACCACCGGCAGCGCCGAGCTCACAATCACCCGCGCCAGCATCTCGTCGTTGAACCCCGCCAGGTCCTCGAGCGACCCGCCTCCCCGCGCAATCACAATCAGATCCACCCGCTCCGGATGCCGGTTGAACCACCGCACCCCCGCCGCCACCGCCGCCGCGCACCCCGGCCCCTGCATCACGGCCGGGTAAATCAGCAGGTTCAACCGCGCATGCCGCCGCCGGACCACATGAATAATGTCCTGAATCGCCGCCCCATGCGGGCTCGTCACCACGCCCAGGCAATGCGGAAACGGCGGCAGCGCCTTCTTCTCCCGGTCGAACAATCCCTCGCGCCGCAGACGGTCGCGCAACTGTTCAAACGCCAGCTGCAGCGCCCCCGTCCCCCGCGGCCGCATGGTATCCGCAATCAGCTGCAGCTGCCCTCGCGTCTCGTACACCGAGATCCGCCCCCGCACCTCCACCGCCATCCCATCCCGCGGCTTGAACGCCAGCAACTGCGCCCGCGCCCGAAAAAGCACCGCCGGCAACTGCGCGTCACCATCCTTCAACGTGAAATAAACATGCCCACTGCTAGCCGGCCGGCAATTGGAAATCTCCCCCTCCACCGTCACCGAGCCCGCATAAGCCCCCTCCACCTGCTGCCGAATCTCCCCAATCAACTGCCGTACCGTATAGACCACCGGCTCCCGCGCAACCGGCACAGCGGGCTCGACTGCCAGCACAATCGGCTCATAAGCCCGCACGACCGGCGCCGCCGGCTCTGCCGCCGAAAGGCCCAGCCCCAGCGTAAGTTGCGGCTCTATCTGCAAGCGCCGCCGCCCCCCCGCCTTCGGGCGCAGACTCATCAAACTCGGCGGTAAATCATCACTCGGCATCCGCTTGAGTCTACCGCAACCACACCCTAAGCCGCCCCCAGCATAGCCCGCGTCGTGCGCAACAAATCCGAAGGCTGACAAGGCTTCGTGACAATATTCACCTTCTGCTGCAGACCATCCGCACAAGCCCGCACCCGGCTCAAGCTCGCATAAAATCCCGTCAGCACCAGAATCGGACACTCCGGCCAAACCGCCCCAAACTCCGCCATCAGCTCCACCCCATCCCGCCCCGGCATATCGATATCGCAAACCAGAAGGTCCGGCGGCCCATCCGCCACCACCCGCATCGCCTGCTCCGCGCTATGCACCGTCGTCACATCAAACCCGTGCCGCCCATAGATCAGCCCCAGCGTCTGCGCCACCAACGGTTCATCGTCGACCACCAGAATGCGCATAAGCCACCTGATTTCCCAATCCAACAAATCACGGACGAAGCAATGCAGTACGTATATCCAAAACCCCGCCCACGCCACTGTCAAGTTAAGATTCACCGCTATGTCGCCTGGAAAACACAACTTTCCCAGTGCGAATCCAGCTACACTCAGGTCTCATCCAAGTCCCTGACTCATGCATATCATAGCCTTCATCTTCGGCTTCATGCTCTGCCTCAGCGTCGTTATCGACGCTTTCCAGACCATCATCCTCCCGCGCCGTCCCAAAAGCCGCTTCCGCCTCACCCGCTTCTTCTACCTTCTCACCTGGCGCCCCTGGGTCGCGCTCGCTGAATCCTTCCAGCAAAAGCGTGTCCGCGACCAGCTCTACAGCATCTTCGGCCCCCTTTCTCTCCTCCTGCTGCTCGTCATCTGGGCCGCCATGCTCATCATCGGCTTCGCCTTCATTTACCTCGCCCTCGGCACACCCTTCGCCGACAGCCTCAACACCGCCCACACCCTCATCAGCAATTCCCGCGCCTGCCTCTACGTCAGCGGCACTACGCTCTTCACCCTCGGCCTCGGCGACGTCGTCCCCAAAACCCATCTCGCCCGCGCCTTCCTCGTCCTCGAATCCGGCACCGGCCTCGGCTTCGTCGCACTCGTCATCGGCTTCGTCCCCATCCTCTACCAGGCCTTTTCCCGCCGCGAAACCTCCGTAGCCCTCCTGGACGGCCGCGCCGGCTCCCCCCCAACCTCCGCCGAGCTCCTCCGCCGCCACGGCTATGAAGGCGGCCAGCTCGCCCTCATCGCCCTCCTCATCGAGTGGGAACGCTGGTCCGCCGAGCTCCTCGAATCCCACGTCTCTTACCCCCTCCTCTGCTACTACCGCTCCCAGCACGACAACCAGTCTTGGCTCTCCGCCCTCGTCGCCATCCTCGATACCTGCGCCCTCCTCATCACCACCATCGAAGGCGAACCCGTCCGCCAGGCTCAGCTCACCTTCGCCATGGCCCGCCACGCCCTCATCGATCTCGGCCACATCTTCCACCTCGGCAGCCAGGAAGAGCAGGACAAACTCGGCCCCGACCGTCTACCCCAAAAAGAGTTCTTCAAGCTCTGCGAAGCCCTCGGTGAAATGCACATGCGCCTCTGCGGCGACCCCGCCGCCATGAAGCGCCTCGCAGATATCCGCGGGCTCTACGAGCCCCACGCCTACACCCTCTGCACCTACCTCCGCCTCTCCCTACCCCTCTGGCTCGCCGAGCCCAAAAAGACCGACTCCTGGAAAGCCGTAGCCGACCTCACCGTCTCCAACGAGTCCGCCCTCCGCGCCACCGAGCACATCAGCGCCTCCGCCGTCACCGCCCACCTCCACGACGAAGACCACGGCTAACCCCTAAACAAGGGCCAACGCGGACAAGGGCCCTTTGCAGACAAGAGCCATTGAGAAGGCCCGTCATTCTGGCGAAGCCAGAATCTCCGTATTTGCCTTTGCCGTTGCTTCTTTCTCCCACCACCCCAACCCGGGCCCACCCAGACCCGCAATCATCCACCAGCCCCTAGAGCCCCCCACCCGCCGCCGGAGCCGCCCCCGGATTCAACTTCTGCGCCGCAATCACGCCCGCCGCGCCCTTCGCATCCTTATCCTTCACCTGCGCATAAATCTTATGCGCCATATCCGTCTTGCCCTCAGCCGTATAAAGTTCCGCCAGCTGAATCTGTGCCAGCCCCGCCGGCACCGCATCCGTAGGCTTATCCGTCATCTGGTTATAAAGGTCGATAGCCTGCGAATCCCGCCCACTCTGACGGTACAAATCCGCCAGCGCCAGCTTTGCCAGGGACGCCACATTCCGGTTCCAACTCCCCGCCACATCCTTCAACGACGCCTCAGCCGAAGCCGTCTGACCCATCTCCATATATGTCAACCCCACGAAGTACCGGGCATTCTTGCCATCCTTCATCATCCCGTATTTATCCGCCGCCGCCTTGAACTGCGCATTCGCGGCCGTCGCCCGGTCCTTCACGTTTGCAAACGTCTTCTCACCCGGCAAGGCAGGCTGCCCCGGAACCGCCAGCGGCGTCTGCTCGGTCTGCATCGCCGCGCCAAACGCCGACGCCGCATCTTCCGCACGCCGCGCCCCAATCACTCCAATCACCACCAGCACGATAATCAGCCCAAGCAAAATCCCCACAGTCGTGATCACCGACCGCCGATTCTCACTAGCCCATTCCAGGCCGGAACCCGTCGTTGTCACAAAATGATCCTGCTTCAAATCCCGTTTCGTCAGTTGATCCACAATTCATCCTTTTTTGCCGCAGCACTCAACATTCTACTTGATATCCCGCCAGTTATCGCCCAACCCCACATCGGCCACAATCGGAATCGAAAACTCCGCCACATTCTCCATCTCCTGTTTCACCAGCGCCTGCATCTCCTCCGCTTCTTCCGGCACCACGTCGAACAGCAATTCGTCATGCACCTGCAGCGTCATCCGGCTCTTCAAACCGCGCGCCGCAATCTCCCGGTCCAACGCAATCATCGCCAGCTTAATCAGGTCCGCCGCCGTCCCCTGCAGCGGCGTATTGATCGCCGTGCGCTCCGCAAACCCCCGCATATTCGGGTTACGCGACCCTATATCCGGTATCGGCCGCACCCGCCCAAAGTGCGTCCTCACCGCCTGCTCCCGCCTGACCGTCTCGAGCGTCTCCGCAATAAATCGCGCAATCCCCTTGTACCGGTCGTAGTACGTATCGATATAAATCTTCGCTTCCTTCTGGTCGATCCCCAATTGCGCCGCCAGCCCAAACGGCGAAATCCCATACACAATCCCGAAATTCACCGCCTTCGCCCGCGCCCGCGTCTCCTTGCTCATCGTCGCCGCGTCCACCCCAAACACCTCCGCCGCCGTCAGCGTATGGATATCCACGCCCGTCCGGTAAGCATTCAGCAGCAGCGGGTCCTGCGAGAAATGCGCCATCAGCCGCAGCTCAATCTGCGAGTAATCCGCCGACATCAACAGATTCCCCGGCCCTGCAATAAACGCCGTCCTGATCTCCCGCCCAATCGCCGTCCGCGTAGGAATATTCTGCAAATTCGGGTTCGTCGAGCTCAACCGACCCGTCGCCGTCCCCACCTGGTTGAACGTCGTATGAATCCGCCCCTCGCCATCCGCCAGCTGCGGCAGCGCATCCAGATAAGTCGACTTCAGCTTCTGCAACTGCCTGTGCTCGATCACCAGCGCCGCAATCGGGTGCGACCCCGCCAGCTCTTCCAGCACATCCTGCGCCGTCGAGACCACCTTCCCCTTGCCATATTTCATCGGCTTCGGCAGGTCCATCTTGTTGAACAGCACATCGCCTAACTGTTTAGGAGAGTTCACATTGAACCGATGCCCGGAGTCCGCATAAATCCTCTCCGCCAGCGTATCGATCTCCACCGTCAGCCGCCTATTCAGCTCCCGCAGCACCTGCGGATCGATCCGCACCCCCGCCTGCTCCATCCGCAGCAGCACCGGCACCAGCGGCAGATCGATCGTTTCATACACGTTCCAAAGCGGTGAAACCGCCCCCGCCTGCCGCGTAGGCCCATCCGCAAACAGCATCGCCGGCGTCATCGCCCCACCCAGCGTAGGCTCATCCTTCGGCACGTGGAACTCCATCGGTACGGCCTCATCGACCTGCGTCACCAGCGCCTCGGCCAGTCGCACAATCGCCGCCGCCGCCTCGCACAGCCGTTCCGGATCGTTCGGATTCGTCTTCGTCCATTGATGCTTCAAGGCCCGGCTCGTCGTCCGCGCCGCCATGTCCGGCAGCGTATGCGAGCTATGCGTCGGATTCACCAGGTAGCTCAGCAGCATCACATCATGCCGCACCCCCCGCAACTCCACCCCATGCGGCGACATCGCCCGCTCCACCGCCTTCAAATCATGCACATCCTTGGCCAACGAAGCATCACCCAAAGCCTCCTTCAACCCCGGCGTATCCAGCCCCACCTCAATCGCCTTCCCCGCCGAAACCGAAAGCCCAATCCGGCAAGCCGCATCCTTCACCGAAGTGTCAGTGCCCCATTCATCGCGCTCTTTGCGATGAGTGGGTTCCGCCGCCCCAAACAACGATTCCTGGGTACTAAATTGGGTGCCCCAGGTCTCGCTTCTGAGACCTGGGTTCCCACCAGCCTCATCTTCCTCTTCCGCCCCCACCTCTTCACTCACCGCCCGAGCATCCTCAAACAACGCCACCGCCAACCCCTTGCCATCCACCCGCGCCGCCGCCAGCAACTCCGCCAGATCCTCCGCCGTCCCCTTCGCCACATACTCAACCGGCGAGTCATCCACCGCCGGCGCCAGCTCTTTCAGCAACGTCGTAAACTCCAGCTCCGCAAACAATTCACGGCAAGCCGCATTGTCCACCGGCCGCGTCCGCATCGCATCAATCGAGTACTCGATCGGCACCCCCGTATGGATCGTCACCAGCTCCTTCGACAACAAAATATTGTCCCGGTTGTTCTCAAGCGACTCCCGATACGTCTTCTTCTTCACCTCCCCCGCCCGGTCCAGCGCCGCTTCGACCGACCCAAACTGCACAATCAAGTCAACCGACCCCTTATCCCCAATCCCCGGCGCCCCCGGGATATTATCGATCGCATCCCCCCGCAGCGCCATCACATCCACCACCCGCTCCGGCCGCACTCCCAGCGCCTTCTCCACCCCATCCGCATCCAGGATCAGGTTGTCCTTCATCGGGTTCAGAATCGACACATCGTCATTGACCAGCTGCATCATGTCCTTGTCTGAACTGACCACGAACACCTTATGCCCCTCAGCCGCCAGCTTGCAGCTCAACGTCCCAATCACGTCGTCCGCCTCGAACCCCTCGTAGTACAAAATCGGAATCCGAAAAGCCTCCAGCGCCCGCCGGATATAAGGCTGCTGCTGAATCAAATCCGGCGGCGTCTCCGCCCGGTTCGCCTTGTACCCGCCATATTCGATCGTCTCGAACGCCTGCGTTTTGATGTTGAACTTCTGCACATCCTTCATCTGCGCCGCCATCTCGTTGCGATGCACCGGCGCCCCCACGTCATACACCGCCGCCATATATTCCGGCTTGAAGTCCGCCCGCAGCTTGTTGATCATGTTCACAAAAACATAAGTAGCGGCCGTAGGAATCCCCGTTCTGGTCGACATCGGCCGCGACCGCTGCATCGCGTGATAAGCCCGAAAAATAAACGCCATCGAGTCCAGCAAATAAATAGGAGGTTTGTCCGTAGTCTTCTTCGCAGCCATACCCTCTATGATGCCCCATCCCGCTTTATCATTCGCGTTTGTCATCCCGTCATCTTTGTTTGTCATCCCCGAAGGGGATCTGCGTTTGTCGTTGTTGTTCTTGCCCTTTGTTTGTCATCCCTTAGGGATCTGCATGTGCACTTGTCTTTGCCCTTCACCGCGTCCACCGCGCACCGCCGCGCCGCCGCGTTCGCCTTTGGGGTTCGCTACCGCTCATCCCCCTACAAAATCAACATACAATCCCCATAACTAAAAAACCGATACCCCGCCCCCACCGCATGCCCATAAGCCCCCAGCACCCTTTCCCGCGACCCCTCAAAAGCACTCACCAGCATTAACAAACTAGACTGCGGCAAATGAAAATTCGTTAGTAAACCCGTCACCACTCGAAAACCATACCCCGGCGAAATAAAAATCGAAGTCTCCCCCGAATGCTCAACCATCCGCCCCGCACAACTCTCCAGCGTCCGCACCGCCGTAGTCCCCACCGCAATCACCCTTCGCCCCTCAGCTTTAGCCCGCACCACCGCCGCCGCCGTCGCCCCCGGCAACGTATACCGTTCCGCATGTAAAACAATCTCCGAAACCTCTGAAACCCGCAAAGGCTGAAAAGTCCCAAGCCCCACATGCAGCGTCACATAAGCAATCTCAACCCCCATCCCCCGCAAACGATCCAGCATCTCCACCGTAAAATGCAACCCCGCCGTAGGCGCCGCCGCACTCCCCACCGCCCCCGCATACACCGTCTGGTACCGCGCTTTATCCTCCGCCACATCCTCCCGATGAATATAAGGCGGCAACGGCATATGCCCCAGCCCTTCCACCTTCGCGTAAAAGTCCGCATCCTCCGCAAACCGCAGCGTCCTCTCGCCAAACTCTCCCGACCCCACCACCTCCGCGGTCAACTCCCCCTCTCCAAACACCAGCGTCTCTCCCACCGGCACCTTCCGCCCCGGCTTCACCAGCGCCGTCCAATCCCGTCCCTCGCCACCCGTCAGCAATACCTCCACGCGACCACTAGGCGCTCCCGTTCCCCTCTGCGTCCGCAAGCCCTTGCGCGTCGCATACAACCTACCCGGCAGCACCCGCGAGTCATTCAAAACCAGCAAATCCCCCGCCCGCAGATACCCCGGCAACTCCGCAAACAAATCATCCAACAACTCCCCACCACCCCGCGGCACAACCAGCATCCGGCTCCCCCCCCGCACCTCCGGCGGAGCCTGCGCGATCAACTCCTCCGGCAACTCAAAATCAAAATCCGCAACCCTCATCCCCAAAGTCTACCGAAACGCATTGGGTGCCCCATCTCACGCGGGCGTCCTCGCGTGAGGTGGGGTTACTCCCCTCGCGATCCCTGGACACCACGGAAAAGTCTGGGGTGCCCCAGGCCACTGACAGCCTCACCGTCAGTGACCTGGGGTTACTCCCTCCCTACCATCCCCACGGCCGCGTCCAACCCCACCTGCGCCTCCCCCACCCCCACCCTCCCCGGCCACATCATTCTCAACCGAGTAAACGGCCGCGGCACCACAAACCCATCCCAGGTCCCCAGCCGCCACGCCCTATCCGGCCAGGCCTCAAAAGCCCCCACCCACTCCGCTCCCACCAGCTCCGCCAGTTGCCGAGCCCCATCCTTCGCCACCAGCGCCGGCCCCTTCGGCCCATCCGCCGTGATCGCACATCGCCGCCCCTCGCCATAAGCCGCCGCCATCCCCCGCAACCCCGCCGCCCCCCCCCGCGTACTAGACCCCCGCACCGCCACAAACCCCAGCCGTTCCACCGTCCGCGCAATCAGTTCCCCATCAAACGACCGCGAAATCAAAATCGCAATTCCCATCCCCCTGAACCGGTAAGCGCAAGCCAGCAGCGACCGATGCCAGAACACATAAACCCCCGGCCCCGCCACCAGATCCCCTCGCACCGCCCCCCCAGCCACCACATCCTCATACCGCAACGTGCTGCCCAGCAGCCGGATTACCCCCGCCGCCACCACCGGCACCACCGCCAGCACGCACCGCTGCCGCCATGTATAACTCACAACATCAGTCTAGCCCGTAGCCCCCACCCCCTGTTTCTGCGTCTCACTCTTCAAGGGCAGCACAACAGCCCAGAGGAGATACCTTGAAAACTGCATGCGCATTCGTCGCCACTCTAGCACTAGCCGCACCTCTCTTCGCCCAGCAGACCCCTCCAGCGCCTCCCGCCGGCTCGCCACCCCCACCTGCCCACACCGCCCCGCACCGCCCGCGCAACACCGCTGCCCACAACGACCGTCAGATCGAAATGACCGACGAAATGGAAGACTTCGACGCTCTCGGTCTCCCCATGGGCGATTTCTGGCAGAACCCCATGCTCGTCCAGAACCTCAACCTCACCCCAGACCAGGTTAAGCGCCTCGCCGACGTCTCCCTCCAGGCCCGCCTCCAGCTCATCCAGCTCGACGCCACCCTTGAGACCGAGCAGCTCAAATTCGAACCCCTCACCGCCGGTCCCAACATCGACCCCCAGGCCGCCCTGGCCCAGGTTGACCGCATCGCCGACGCACGCGCCGCCATCGAAAAAGCTGACGCCCGCATGGCCTTCGGTCTCCGCGCCGTCCTCACCCCAGACCAGCTCGCCAAACTCCACGGCCCCAACATGAACGATCCCATGCACCACGGTCACCACCCAGCCCCCGTGGTCCGCCAGTAAGGTCCTGACTCGACCAACAAGCGCAACAGCCAATAAGCCGTCATTCTGAGCGAAGCGCAGAATCTCGGTATTGGCCATTGTTGTTGCTTGTTCTTGTTCGTCATTCCCAAAGGGAATCTGCTTGTATCTTTACTGCGCACCGTCCACACGCCAAAAGAAACGCTCCCACCCAGGAGCGTTTTTTCCTGTCTAGCTATACTTCAGCCATCGCATAATCTCCGGCAAGTTCGGCTTCTTCCCATACATCAGAATCCCCACACGATAAATCCGGCTCGCGAACCAAAGCACCACCACAATCGCCAGCACCAGGTCGAAAATCGATAGCGCAATCTGCCACGCCGGCGGCTGATGCACCGCAATCCGCACATACATGATCAGCGGCGTACAGAACGGAAAAAATGAGAAAGCCGTAGCAATCAACCCATCCGAATCCGTCACCACCTTCAGCAGTACCAGCGAGCACAAAATCAACGGCAGCATCAGCACCAACTGCATCTGCTGCAGCTCCTGCTCGCTGTTATTCATCGCCCCCAGCGCCGCCGCCAGGCTGGAATACAACGTAAACCCAAGCACAAAAAACAGCACGAAGAAGAACACCTGCAACCCCGTGATCGGGAACGAAATCCCCGCCGCCAGCATCCCGCTCCCCAGCACCGCCGCCCCCGCCGCAATCCAGATCGCCACCTGCGTCAGTCCAACCGCACCCACGCCAATCACCTTGCCCGCCATCATCTCGCTCGGCTTGATTGTCGCCAGCATCACCTCAAACACCCTTGAAGTTTTCTCCTCGATGATCGATCGCGCAACGTTCATCCCATAGAACAGAATCACAAAATACATCAGCAGAAATATCGCATACACACTGCCAAAAGCCGCCAGCCCACTGCCCTTCTCCGCCCCCGGCCCATCCAGCTCCACCGGTTTCAGCAGCGCGTCGATAGCCCCCGGCGTCATCCCGCTTTTCCCCAGGCTCTCCCGTGTCAACGTCGTCCGCACGCTCTCGGCGATCGTCGATTTCGTCAGAATATCCGCCTTGCTCTTCGTCACCCACTCGAACCCCGGCCGCTCCCCCGCACCCGCCGCCGCCGTCTCCACCAGGTACCCATCCAGCTTCCTGTTCTTCAGTTCCGCATCGAGCCCCGCCCGCACATCCGCGCCCGGCGCCACCGTATCCACCGTGAACGAGCTGTGCTTACCACCTTCCAGCTCCCGCTTGAGATCCCCCGCAAACCCCTGATCGCTACTCACAATTGCCACATGCGAAGTCGTCCCCGCGCGTCCATTCATCAGCGCCGACCCATACACCAGCCCGCCCATCAGCACCGGAATCAGCACCGTCATCACCAGGAAGCTCTTCGCCCGCACCCGCTCCAGGTATTCCCGTTTCGCAATCAGAAGCGTGTTATTCATACCGCACCCCTTCCACCTTTTCCAACCCCGCCGCACCCACGGTTTCAATGAAAATCTCTTCCAGCGTCGGCTCCATCACCTCGAACCGGCTCACCCTTGCCCCACCCGCCAGCGCCGCCGCCAGCAACGGCTGCGCATCCGGCATCGTGCCGCCCAGCTTGATCTCCGCCAGCCCGTTGTAGCTTTTCGCGCTCTCCACCGCCGCATGCTGCAGAAAGCCGTCATCGCCTTCAAATTGCATCAGCACCCGGTTTCGCGGATAGCGCGATTTCACCTCGCGCATCCCGCCTTCCAGCACCAGCTTCCCGCCCGATATCAGCGCAATCGCATCGCACATCTTCTCCACCTGGTCCATCCGATGCGTGCTGAACAGGATCGTCTTGCCTTCCTGCCGCAGCTCCAGCAACGTATCCATCAGCAGCGCCGCATTGACCGGGTCGAGCCCGCTGAAAGGCTCGTCCATGATCACCAGTTCCGGCTCATGCAGCAGCGCCGCAATGAACTGGATCTTCTGCTGCATGCCTTTCGACAGCTCCTCAGTCTTCTTCGGGAGTGCCTCCGCAATCTGCATCCGCTCCGCCCACTGGTGCGCCCGCTTGGTCGCCGTCCCCGCATCCAGCCCATGCAGCTCGCCAAAGAACACCAGTTGGTCCAGCACCTTCATCTTCTTATAAAGCCCACGTTCTTCCGGCAGATATCCGATCCGCTTCAACGCCGCGCGTTCAAACGGCTTGCCGAACAAGCTCACACTCCCCGAGTCCGGCTGCGTGATCCCAATCATCATCCGGATCGAAGACGATTTCCCCGACCCGTTCGGCCCCAGCAACCCAAACATGGTCCCCGCCTCGATCTTCAGCGTGAGCCCCTCAACCGCCACCTTCGTGTCGTAAGCCTTACGTATCTTGTCCAGTTCAACGATAGCCATGGGAATACCCAAGTCTATCAGCCCCTTGACCCACCACTCACTCAGCCCACACAATCTCACCAATGCCTCAAACCTCCCACTACGTCACACCTACCGGGCAGGACGTCTTTGGCAACTGGTTTGAAGACCTCAAAGACAAGCGCGTCATCCGCGCGATAGAACGCAGACTCCTACAACTCCAGCTCGGCAACTTCGGCGACCACAAATTCTGCGATCAGGGCGTATGGGAACTTCGCTTCTTTCTCACCAGCGGCGTCCGCATCTACTACGCGCTCGATGGAATCGACATCGTTCTCCTCCTCTGCGCCGGCGATAAAAGCTCACAATCCCGCGACATTGCCCGTGCAGTAACATACTGGCAGGAGTTCAAAGGGAGGGAAAGATGAACCCAAGCATCGATCACAACATCGCCATGGCAGACATCTATCGCCGTGACCCCGTCCGTGCGCAGGCGTCCCTCATTGAAGCCTTCGAAAACTGGAGCTACGAAGAAATCCTCCTGCTCTGCCGGCAAATGGTCCTCGCCTTCCCCGCCCCATCCGAACCGCCAGCCCCCCAAAGCGAAGACTACGACCAGCCACCATCCCCTGACTCCCTCGCCAGGCTCTTCGCCCGCGTAGGCCTTCACGTCGCGATCACCCCGGCCCACGTAGCGGAACCAGAACGCACACCCCAGGCAGCCTGAACGCGCCCACCTCAGTGCCCCTCACCCTCACCACCCCCGTAAAATTCATCAAGCGCGTAGGCGAGCGCATCGCTGAAGAGCTCGCCCGCCGCCGCATCGAAACCGTTGAAGACCTCCTCTACCATCTCCCCTTCCGCTACGAGGACCGCCTCTCCCCCAAACCCATCGCCGAGATGCTCCCCGGCGAAATGGCCTCCCTCCTCGGCGACGTCCGCGGCTCCTCCCTCCTCACCACCAAAACCGGCACCCTCTTCGAGCTCACCCTCGGCCTCGCCGCCCCCGGCATCGACATCACCGGCGGCCTCCCCCGCCTCGGCCAATCCACCATCAAGTGCCTCTGGTTCAACGGCCACTACCTCCGTGAAAAATTCAAACTAGGCCAGCAGGTCGCCGTCTACGGCCGTCTCGAGCCCTCCCGCTCCGGCGGCAACGGCCGCTTCAAGCTCATGCAGCCCCAGTTCGAAATCCTCCCCACAGACGACAGCGCCAACACGCAAGACGCCGAATTCGCCAAGCTCGAAATGTCCCGCATCGTCCCTATCTACGAGTCGCTTGGAGCCAAAACCCCCTGGGGCGCCAAGCTCACCTCCAAGTGGACCCGCCGCGTCCTCTGGTCCATCTTTGAAGAGCTCGCCGAAGCCAACGTAGAACCCGAAGAAACCATCCCCGCCCCTCTACGCACTCGCCTCGCCCTCCCACCCCGCATGGCCGCCCTCCGCGACCTCCACTTCCCCCCCGCCGGCACCAACATCGCCGACCTCATGGCCGCCACCACCCCTGCCCACCGCCGTCTCATCTTTGAAGAGTTCTGGTACCTCGAGCTGGGCCTCGAGCTCAAACGACGCCGCCTGCAAAACCGCCCCGGCACCCTCTTCGCGGTCACCCCACAAGTCCGCGCCGCCCTCAAGCAGGTCCTGCCTTTCCACCCCACCCCCGCGCAAAAACGTGTCCTCGCAGAAATCGTAGCCGACATGCGCAAGCCCCAGCCCATGCGCCGCCTCCTCCAGGGCGACGTGGGCTCCGGCAAAACCATCGTCGCCATGCAGGCCGCCCTCGTCGCCATTGAAAACGGCAGCCAGGCCGCCCTCATGGCCCCCACTGAAATCCTCGCCACCCAGCACTACCTCTCCGCCCGCAAGCTCCTCGCCGACAAGCTCTCCCCCACCACCGGCAAGCCCTACCGCGTAGCATTGCTCACCGGCTCGCTCGATGAAGCCGTCAAGCGAGAAACCCGCACCCGCATCGCCGCCGGGGAAATCCACCTCGCCATCGGCACCCAGGCCCTCATCCAGGATTCCGTCGACTTCGCCAACCTCGGCCTCGTCATCGTCGACGAGCAACACCGCTTCGGCGTCCAGCAGCGCTTCAAACTCATGAAGGCAGGCGAAGCCGACCCGGATGTCCTCGTCATGACCGCAACCCCCATACCCCGCACCCTCGCCCTCACCGTCTACGGCGACATGGACGTCTCCATCATCGACGAGCTCCCTCCCGGCCGCACCCCCATCCTCACCCGCCTCACCCCTGAGGCCAAAGCCCCCGCCGTCTGGGACTTCGTCCGCAAGCAGGTTGAAGAAGGCCGCCAGGCCTACATCGTCTACCCCGTCATTGAAGGCGCCAAAGACGACCAGCCCGAACTGGACTTCGCCCCCGACCCTCCCCCAGACACAACTCCGGGTGCCCCAGGTCTCGCGTCTGAGACCTGGGATCGAACCACCACAAACTCCAAAGGCAAGGCAAAGAAGCCAAAACAAGACCCCCTTTTCCCCAAACCCAAACTCCGCGCCGCCACCACCATGTACGACGAGCTCCGCAAAGGCCCTCTCGCCGGCCTAAAACTAGGCCTACTCCACGGCCGCATGTCTCCAGACGACAAAGAGATCGCCATGCGCCGTTTCCAGCGCAATGAAACCCACGTCCTCATCGCCACCACCGTCATCGAGGTCGGCGTCGACGTCCCCAACGCCACCGTCATGGTCATCGAGCACGCCGAGCGTTTCGGTCTCGCCCAGCTCCACCAGCTCCGCGGCCGCGTCGGCCGGGGCGCCGCCAAATCCTACTGCGTCCTGCTCACCGGCGGCAAAATCAACCCCACCGCAGAAGCCCGGTTAGACGCAATGGTCCGCACCCAGAACGGCTTCGAACTGGCCGAGCTCGACCTCCAGCAACGCGGCCCCGGCGAGTTCTTCGGCACACGCCAGGCCGGCATCCCCGAGTTCCGCGTAGCCGACCTCCTCCGCGACCGAGCCACCCTGGAGCTAGCCAAAACCGAAGCCGCCGCCTTCGTCAACGCCCCCGACCCCACCCTCACCAAACAGGAAATCGCCGCCGTCTGGCAACGCCTCAAAAACCAATGGCAACGCCGCTACGGCCTCGTCGAAGCCTGACCCCCGCATGCTAACCTTCCCCTCATGCTTTCCTTCGATTGGGACGACGCCAACCGCAACCACATCGCCCTGCATCAGGTCACCCCCCAAGAGGCCGAACAGGTTATCGTAAACAATCCGATCGACCTGAGCTATGAAATCATTCATGGTGAGGAGCGCTTCGGCCAGATGGGTGAAACCAACAACGGTCGCGTTCTCGAGATTTTCACGACGTTTCGGAAGAGTAAAATTAGAGTCGTTACATGCTTCAGACCCACCAAAGCCAGGGCCCTGCAATACTTTGAGAGAAGAGGTTTGTGATGAGTGAAAAGATGACAGTCCCCGCCTTTACCTCCGAAGCTGAAGAGGCGCAGTGGTGGTTTGACAATCAGGAACGTTTTGCCGACGACCTCTTTCGCGCTTTTGACAACGGCACCGCCGGACGCGGCACAGTGATGAAGCGCGCCCTCGCCATGCAGGATGGCATCACTCCCGAGCCCGAAGACATCCAGCAAGCCCGCACCCTCGCCGAAAAGAAGGGCATCCCGTACCACGACCTCCTCAAGCAAATCATCCACGAAGGTCTACAACGCGAACAAGCCGCCCAACCCCACGCCGAAGCCGCCTAGCATTCTAAGAGACCGCCTCTACCAGACCACCTTCACCCCAAAAACCCCAATCCACACCGCCGCATCCTCTGCCCCGATCTTCAACCCCTCCATCACCGCCGGCACTCCGCGCAACCCATCCAGCCGGCAATCCCTCACCTCCGCCCCACCCAGCCGCGCCTGAGAAAAATCCGCTCGCGAAAGATCGCACCCCCGAAACACCGCCCCACTCAGATCCGCCCCATAAAAATCCGCATCCGTCAGGTTGCACCCCTCGAACACACAAAGCTCCGTCCGCACCATCCGCAGCAGCGCAAAGTCCATCTTGCATTCGTGAAACAGCACACTCTTCAGCGCCCCCTCGGTCCACACCGTCCCGGTCAGCCGAGTCCCCACAACCTCCACCCGCTCCAGCAACCCGCCCCGCACATCCCAATGCGCCAGGTCGCTCGCCTCCACCCGTGTATCCCGCATCCGCAGTCCCGCCGCATCCGCGTCCTCCAGCGACACTCCCCGCAACAAACACCCATCCACCCGCCCCGCCGCCAGCCCTGGCAGCTTCACCCCATCCGCCAACGCATCGCAAGCCGCCCCATCCGCCAGTTGCTGCACAAAATTCCCATGCAGCTCCGCCTCCATCCGAGGCGCCACCCGCGCCTTCGCCTTTGCCACTGCCCTAGCTCGCAATCCGCTGCGGCATCTGCTCCAGCGCATCCACTTCCACGGACTGCGGAGCCTTCGCCGCCGGCGCCACATGCTTCTTCGGCCCGCGTTTCCGCGCCACCAGCACCTTGATCTTGTCCAGCAGCTCTACCGGACTTCCCGCGCCCTTCGGCAGAAAAGCATCCGCGGCCAGCGCCCTGTCGAAATTTGTAACCGTGCCCGATACAATCAGCGCCGGCAGCCCCGGCAGCATATCTTTCGCCCGCCGCACAAGCTCATTGCCATCCATCCCCGGCAGCAGCAGGTCGGCAATCAGCAGATCCAGCTGCCCCGGCGCAAACCCTTCCAGCACCTCCAGCGCCTCTCGCGAGCTCGCCGCATTCAACACCCGATACCCCCGCGTCTCCAGCAGGAAAGTCCTCACCGACAGCGTCGTTTCGTTATCGTCCACACATAAAATCACTTTCTTCGGGCGCATGCTTCACTCACTTTTCTGGGCCGCGCATCCTTCGTACGCAGCTCCCCTTCGGTCCCTTGTCACGCTCGTCTGGCCTCCAGAACGAGACTCTCCCAACCACCAGCCGACCAAACTTCGGCCCGCCCGGCGGTGTCCTTCCACTCAGTAGCAGCCGCCAGAAAACATACTTCTCCCCGGCCTTGAAGTCACCGCTTTCGCAGCGCGATCAAGCACACATCTGGCCACGGCCCGCATCCATGCAGACCGGCTACCCTCAACTCAATTGATAGGAAAAATCCAAGAATTCACTTGCTTTGAGAGACTTTCGCAAGTTCTCCGGCTCAGCCGGTAGCCCTTCTCGCTCCCTCATCGCTTCCCAACAGTACGAAGGGGAACCCAACTGGTCAATGGGCAAAATAAAGGCGAAAACGCACCACATTAGAGCTTGCTCATCCACCGATTTCCCAAAACCCCTGCCAACATTACAGTTCCGTGAACCGCCCTTGTGTAAAACCTTCTCCCTATTCAAGGAAAAATCGCCCACGTGCCACAGGAATGGTGCGTCCCCCCACGAACACCTCGCGCACCCTCGCGCCATCCAGCGTCGCCCGCACCTCCAAACGGCTCGGCCGCCGCATCTCCATACCCTGCTCGAACACCGTCGCCACCCCGCTCGCCACCACCCCATGCTTCACCAGGTAAGCGATCGCACATCCTGAAGCCGACCCCGTAGCCGGATCCTCGCCGTTATAAAACTGCATCCGGTTATGAAAGTCCACCCCACTCCCCGCCGCAGCCCCCTTAGTAACCGGCGCCACACAAAAGAAAAACTTCGCCCCCACATCAGCAAGCCAGGGCCTGGCCACCGCCTGCACAATCGCCAACTCCCCCACCGCCGCCACGGAAACAAACGGCACCACTACAAACGCCATCCCCGTAGACACTGTCTGCACCGGCAGCGTCGTACTCAACGCCTCCACCGGCACACCCAGCACCCGCGCCACCTCCGCCCTGTCATGCGTTGCTCCAAACACCGCATCCGGCTGCGTCATCGTTCCCCGCACCCCCGGCCCCGCACTGGCCTCAAACCGCACCGGCACCGGCCCCACATGCAGCTTCAACCTTACCTCCTCCGCACCCCGCAACACCGCATGGTTCCAATACAACCAGCTCGCCGTCCCCAGCGTAGGATGCCCCGCAAACGGCAGCTCTTCCTCCGTCGTAAAGATCCTCACCCGCACTCCATCCCGCGCCTCCGCCTCAGCCGTATCGGGCAAAATAAACACCGTCTCCGCCAGGTTCGTCTCCCTTGCCAGCGCCTGCATTTCGTCGTCCGACAACCCACGTGCGTCCGTAAAAATCGCCAGCGGATTCCCTTCCAGCGCCCGTTCCGCAAACACATCCACCACCGCATACTCCAGCTCCCGCATCGCACACCTCAAGCCCTATTCTGACGCCGCCCTTTGTCCCCGGCAAATCAATCTGCTACAGTCAGAGAACCGCAGCCGGCTAAACCGCCCGCTGTCCGGCTCGCTTTTGTTCCAATGCCAGCCAGCCGGATGCTAGCCGAAATCGAACAGGCGCTAGCCGCGGTAAAAATTCTTATGACGCTCCTCACCCCCATCACCGCCTGTCTCCCCCGCTGCTGTTGCCGCGGCGCGGGCCGGCGGTGGTGTGAGCCTCTTTCGAAGTAAACCTCTTCGACCGAACCTCAGAACCCACCCAGGCCATCTAAACCTCGGTGGGTTTTCATCTGCCCGCCACACATTCAGGAGAAACAAATGTCAGAATCCCGCATCCCCCGCATCCTCGAGCTAGCCCCCAATTTCGAGGCAAAATCCACCCACGGCGTCATCCGCCTCTCTGACTACACCACCAAGGGCAAGTGGGTCATGCTCTTCTCCCACCCCTCCGACTTCACCCCCGTCTGCTCCACCGAGTTCATCGAATTCGCCCGCCGCCAGAAAGACTGGGACCGCCTCAACGTCCAGCCCATCGGCGTCTCCATCGATTCCCTCCAGTCCCACATCGCCTGGGTCCTCGACCTCGAAAAAATCTCCGGCGTAAAAATAGAATTCCCCATCGTCGTCGATCTCGACCAGAAAGTTTCCGCCGCCTACGGCCTCGTCCATGAGGCAGTCTCTGACACCGCCACCGTCCGCAGCGTCTTCCTCATCGACCCCAAGGGCCTCATCCGCGCCTTACTCTATTACCCAATGCAATTGGGTAGAAATGTAGACGAGATCATCCGCATGTTTGAAGCCCTCCAGACCGTCGACGCCAACGGCGTCTCCTGCCCCGTCAACTGGCAGCCCGGCCAGGACGTAGTCGTCCCCGCCCCCGCCACCCAGGCCGACGCCGAAAAGCGTCTCGGCGGCGCCGCCGGCATGGACGTCAAAAGCTGGTATCTCTCCACCAAAGAACTTCCCGCCAAATAATTCGCCAAGACCATATCGGGTGCCCCGGGCCATGCAGTCTCACCGCGTGACCTGGGGCTTTTCTGTACGGCTGGACTTTGCGATTGATTTAAGTCCGGGACTGCGATAACCATCTCTCATGCCTCCCGCCAAGTCTTCCGCCAGTTTCCCAACGCCTCTGCTGGCGGTTGCCGCCGCCCTCCTCCTGGTCCTCGGCCTCGCCGCCAGCATCCTTTTCCTCGCCTACTTCCATCATTTTGAAACCGTCAAAGTCCTTGCCGGCGCGCTCACCAGCCTCGTCGCCACCATGGTCGGTGCCTGCCTCGCCTTCTGGTTCGGCCTTCTGCTCAATCAGCAGGCCGCAGAACAGCGCCGAGCCGAAGAAAAACTCGCTGCCTGCCAGCAGATCGCCTTTGACCTGCATCGTGAATTCTCTTCAGACGACATGCTCCACGCCCGCACCGAGGCCTCCCGCCTGCTCACCGCCCATCCCGGCAAGAACTTCATCGAGCTCTACAACCAACTCCCCGAGTCCCAGACCCGTTACCTTTTCCGCGTCTCCGAGTTCTATCAGCGGCTCGCCCTGCTCGTCATCCACAACCGCATCGATCTTCCTCTCGTTCCTCCGCTCTTCGGCCCCTACTTCATCTGGTGGTGGCATGATGAACTCGAGCTCAAACTCGTAGCTGCCGACCCCCTCTGGCCCGATTCCATCCTCCTCACCAAACTCCACGCCTGGATGCAGGAGCACGTCAAGCCGGCCGACTACACCCAATGGGCAAACAAATCCGCACCCACCCTGCCGGACACACCGGCTCACAACGCGGTGTGAAGCTCCCTCGCCACATTGCGTCACCTGAATCGCTCGTTCAGCTACAATCAACACAGGCACCGATGGCGAAGTGGCTAACGCGCTGGTCTGCAAAACCAGTATTCATGGGTTCAAATCCCATTCGGTGCTCCAATCCTCTACTGACTCACGAACCTTTCGCCCCAGAGCGACCCTCGCAATCAGGGTTTGAAACGGGTTGATGAAAATTCGTAAGGACAAGCATCCCCGGGACCCATCCGGGTCAAGCGGGCAAAAGGTGGAAGCCCAATTAAATCGGAGTGAAGCCCTATATACCCACGCGATGAGGAGAGGCGATGTTTGTCTCATCGAGTAACTTTTTGCCGCATCAACAAAATTGACAGAAGTTTACTTTTTTGCTTTCAAAGGGTTTGCTTGTGCTCCAAACAAAGGCCTAGAGTTCACGCGCAAGCGAAACCAAGAAAGGCAAATACAATGGAACAGATCTCATTTGGCCAGTACAGCCTCGTTTACAACGCATTCTCCTTCGTGATTGCTGCGATGGGTGCGGCAACCGTATTCCTTTTTCTGAGCCGGTCTCAGGTAAGTACAAAGTACAAATCAGCCGTGACTGTCTCGGGGCTGGTCACCATGATCGCCTTGTATCACTACTTCAGAATCTTCAACAGTTGGGAAGCAGCCTACACGGTACTGAATGGCGTCGTCACACCGACCGGACATGCGTTCAACGACGCATATCGCTATGTCGATTGGTTGTTGACGGTGCCGCTGCTCGTTACGGAACTGATTCTCGTAATGCGGCTGTCCGGAAACGAAGGCCCAAAGAAGGCTGCCAAACTGGCCGTCCTGGCCGTCATCATGGTTCTTCTCGGCTATCCGGGTGAGATCTCGAACGTCGCCTCCACACGCTGGCTCTGGTGGTGCCTCTCGATGATCCCATTTCTCATCATTCAATATGAGCTCTTCGTCGGTCTGGCTGCGTCCATCAAGTCACAGCCCGAGGGTGTACGTGGGCTCGTCAGTTCCGCACGTTACATCACGGTCGTCACCTGGCTGTTCTATCCGATCGTCTTCATCCTTCCGATGATTGGCCTGACGGGTGCTTCGGCATTGGTGGCTGTGCAGGTGGGCTACAGCATCGCCGACGTCTTGGCGAAGGCCGCATTCGGTATCTTCATCTACACCATCGCACTGCGTAAGTCGGAAGTCGAAGGCCACGCCTAGGCCAGGGCAACCCGGGGCGCGTCAGCTCTCCGGGTTGCTCGAACCTGACGCTCTTTCCTTCTGCGATCGCACATCGTAGCCCCATCGATTGCCCGAAGAGCATCCAACCTGAAAGAAGACGCTTGTACCAACAGAGCCACTTAACCAACGCCACGCAGGGACGGATGAATTCATCGGCTGAAATGATCGAGACGTTACTCCTCTCGGCCTGCGAGGCTGAGATGGACCCATCCGCGCCGTGCCTGCAAGCCATTCGATCCCATCTGGAGGCAGGCGGCAACAGAGTGCGGGCGCGCATCTGTCACGGTGCAGCCATCGCCCTTGGCATGCAGCAAGCCGATGCCATACGGGCCGCCGCCGTCTGCGAACTCCTCCACAACGCTTCCCTCGTACAGGACGACCTGCTCGACCGCTCCACCGTCCGTCGCGGCGAACCCTGCGTCTGGGTAACCCACGGAGACGCCATTGCGGTGTGCGCCGGCGATCTGATGCTCTCCTCCGCCTTTGCCCTGCTGGCAGAAATCTCCCATCCACACGTCCTCGCCGCGGCGCTTCGCCTGGTTCATCGCCGCACCCGCGAGGTCATTCTCGGACAGGCTCTTGAAGCGATGCCAAAGCCCGAACAAGAGTCGGCCGTGGCTTACTACGACCGGCTCGCGACAGGAAAGTCGGCATCGTTGCTCAGCCTATCCTTGGAGCTGCCGCTGCTGCTCACAGGCAATACGCGTCATGTAGCGATAGCCCACTCCGTCGCGTGCCATTTTGCCGTCGCCTACCAGATAGCCGATGACCTCGCGGACTTTGCGCAGGACAGGCAGGAGGGCACCTTGAATCTGGCCTTGCTGTTGATCCAGCATGATGCGATGACCCAGCAACAGGCCCTGACGGCAGCGCAAAACATTGCAGGCGAAAAACTTGCCGCAGCGGAAGCCGAGGTCGTGACGCTCCCCGGCGGCTGCGCGGAAACGCTGCTGCAGCATGTGGATAGATTGCGACGCGCGCTCAACATCCCCGTCATGCAGTCAGCCTCGACTGCAGAAAGCCCAAGATGACGCATCGCGCACTCGTCGTGGGTGCGGGTTTTGGCGGGATGGCAGCCGCCATCCGGCTCCGCGCAAAGGGCTACAGCGTTCTGCTCCTCGATCGATGCTCCGCACTCGGCGGCCGCGCCCAGGTCTTCCATCGCGGCGGCTTCCGCCACGACGCAGGCCCCACCGTAATCACCGCATCGTTCCTCTTTGAAGAGCTCTTTGCCTTGCACGGCAAGCGCCTCAGCGACTACGTCGAGCTCGTCGATCTCGATCCCTGGTACCGCTTCCGCTTTCCCGACGGAACATACTTCAACTATGGCGGTTCCGTCGAAGACACCCTTGCCGAAATCGCAAGGATTTCGCCGCCGGATTGCAAGGGCTACCTCGCACTCGTCGCGGAGTCAAAAAAGATCTTCGCGGTCGGCTTTGAGCAGCTTGCCGATAAGCCATTTCACAGCCTTGGCACCATGCTCGGCCTGTTGCCGTCCCTGGTTGCGCTGGGCGGCTATCGTTCCGTCTGGCAGTTGGTCACCACATACATTCAGCATCCATGGCTGCAACGTGCATTCTCCGTATCGCCTCTGCTCGTCGGCGGCAATCCGTTCGATACCACCAGCATCTATTCGTTGATCCATTATCTGGAACGCAAATGGGGCATCCAGTTTGCCATGGGTGGCACGGGCGCGCTCGTCACCGCTCTCGCAGCACTCATGCATGAGATTGGGGTGGAGGTAAGGCTCAACTCGACCGTCGAGCAAATCATCATCGAGCAAGGAGCCGCGCAAGGCGTCGTCCTGTCGACCGGTGAGCGCATCCACGCTGACCTGGTCGTGTCCGACGCAGATCCGCTATTCCTCTACTCAAAGATGATCGACAAGCCAGCGTTCGTTCCGCGCATGAAGCTCAAACTTGCCCAGAGTTCGATGGGCCTCTTCGTGCTCTACTTCGGTACCACGCGACGGTATGAAGACGTCGCCCATCACACCATCTGGTTCGGCGACCGTTATCGTGAGCTCCTCCAGGACATCTTTCACAATCACCATCTCGGTGGGGACTTCTCCTTGTACGTCCATCGTCCCACGGCGACGGACCCCTCCTTCGCCCCGCCCGGCTGCGACTCCTGGTACGTGCTGGCCCCGGTACCCAATCTCCAGTCCGGTACAGATTGGAACGACGTCGCTGAAAGCTATGGCGACTCCATCCTGAAGGCCCTGGAAGACACCATGATGCCAGACCTTCGCGCCCATATTACTGAGCGATTTCACATGACGCCGCTCGACTTTCAAGACCGCTATCGAAGCGTCCACGGTGCCGGATTTTCCCTTGCGCCCATCCTTCGGCAGTCAGCCTGGTTTCGCTTTCACAATCGTGCTGAAGGGGTAGAAAATCTATATTTGGTTGGCGCCGGAACTCATCCGGGAGCTGGCCTGCCCGGCGTCCTGAGCAGCGCGAAAGTCCTGGACCATCTGATTCCCGAGGCGGCACGCTGAATGATCCCTGCCGGCAAAAGCGACGCTGCCACGACCTTGAAACGCAACGGTAAGTCCTTCTGGTTCGCAAGCCTGTTCCTGCCCAGGCAGGTCGCCGCGGACGCCGCACGCCTGTACGCCTTCTGCCGCACCATGGACGATCTTGCCGATGTCGCCGTCACTCCGGAGAGCAAAGCCACCCTCTCCCAGGTCCGCGGCGACCTGCAATCCGGCGTCACGTCCATCCCGGCTGTACAGGATTTTCTCGCCTTGGCCAGCCAGTACCGGCTGCCTTGCGAAGCCGCGCAATATCTCATCGCCACCTTCATTCAGGACGCAACCACTGAACTGCACCTTGAAGAGGAAGATCAGCTCGTGCGCTACTGTTATGGCGTCGCAGGAACCGTAGGCCTGATGATGTCTCCCATCCTTGGCGCACACCGCCGCCAGGCCAGTGAAGCCGCCATTCATCTCGGCATCGCCATGCAGATGACCAACATCGCGCGCGATGTCCTCGAGGACGCCAAGCATCATCGCCGCTACCTTCCCGGCTCCTGGGTCCAGCACCTTACAGCGCAGCAGATCCTGGATGCCTCCAACAGTTCGGCGTCCCATAAAAGAGAATTTGTCGCCTCCGCTGTCTTACGCTTGCTCGACCTCGCTGACTGCTACTATGCAAGCGCCTCCCTGGGTTTTTCATCCATACCGCCCCGCGCTCGCAGAGGCATTGAGATTGCGGCCGCGGTCTATCGCGAGATCGGCACGGTTCTCCGTCGCAAGCACTGTGCGTGGTGGCACGGCAGAGTGCGCGTGTCGCTTCCAAGAAAGCTCTGGATCGCGTTGCAGGTCTATCTTGGGCAGTCGCAGATCCAGCGCTTGAGAGCCCCCGCCCGCGTCGACAGCCTGTCGCAACCACTCGCCGGCCTGCCGGGAGCGCCATGACTCACCCGCCCCCCACGCGAGAGCGCGAGCTCATCATTCTTGGCGGAGGCTGTGCCGGCTTGAGCCTCGCCGCAAGGCTCGTGCACCAAAAGCCCGATATTGCCTTGACGGTCGTCGAACCGCGTGCCCGCTACGAAGAAGATCGCACCTGGTGTGGTTGGCGCATCGCACCGCATTTCTTCTCAGACTGCGTCGTCTCGCATTGGGACAAGTGGCGTATTGCAAGTTCACAAAAATCACTTTTGCTGCACAGCAGCACGTATCCCTACGAGATGGTCCGCGCCAGTCTTGTCTATGCAAAGGCATGCGCGTCCATACAGGCCGGCGCCTCCTCAGAGCTGCTGATGGGAGTGAGCGCGGAAGCCGTCGTCGAAACGGCGGACGCCGTGCAGGTGCAACTTTCCGATGGCACCATCATCCGCAGCCCCTGGGTCATCGACACCCGGCCACAGATGAGAACCTTGCAGGCACCCTGGCTCTGGCAGAACTTCGTAGGCTACGTCGTGCAATGCGAACCCGCCGCCGAGCTCGAAGAAGACACTCCTGTGCTCATGGACTTTCACCCGCCCGGTGAAAGCGTAGCTCAGTTCATGTATACGATTCCCTTCGGCCAGAACCAGTTTCTCTTCGAATGCACTCGCTTCTCCAACGAGCGTGGTGAAGAGAAGGATCTCGAGTCAGCCCTGCTGCACTCGCTGCATCAGCGCCTCGGTTCCCGTTGGCAGCTCATGCGCAGAGAGGCCGGATCATTGCCCATGGCACCGCCTCTTCGCGCGCAGCAGCAGCGCGTTATCCCGGCGGGCACGCGAGGTGGCAACATGCGCATCTCCACCGGCTACGCCTTCCATCGCATTCAGCGTTGGGCGGATACCTGCGCGGACTCCATCCTGCAAAGCGGCAAGCCAGTGTCGCCCGCAGCCAATCGTCTCTTGGACGCAATGGATGAAATGTTTCTGCGTGTCTTGCAGCAACCTTCGACATCGGCCGCCGATCTCTTCACCGATCTTTTCGCCTCCTGTCCCACCGACCGCCTCATCCGCTTCCTCTCCGGAGTTCCACTGGCCTCCGACTATTGGCCCGTCGCCAGAGGCCTGCCTTGGAGTAGGTTTTTGCAGCAAACACCCGCCCTGGCAAGCGCGTGGTTTCGCCATGCTGAGGGAAGGGATTGATGGCGCTCGCAGAACGCTGGTATGGTCCCGTCTTCATCGCTTTTACGGCATTGCTCCTGCTCGTTGCACGCATGGGCCACCAACTCAGCCCCGGCGCCACGCTCGCCGTGCTCTTCGCAGGAGTGATCCTTCTCGGCCTGCCTCACGGAGCGCTTGACCCCATGGTCGCGAGCCAGGCCTTCGCCGGCCACCGCGCTTACACCACCACGACCTTTTATCTTGCGTATCTAACTCTCGTCATCGGCTACTGGCTGCTTTGGAACCGCTTCCCCACCCTCGGGCTTTCATCTTTCCTGCTGATTGCAGCAATCCACTTTGGTAGCGACTGGGAATCACGCGGCACATGGCTCACTCGCTGCGCCTATGGATGTGCAGTCGTCACCTTGCCGGCCTTGCACTTCCCCGCGGAGGTCGCGTCCATCTACACCATGCTCGGAACCACGCACGCGGCCGTCCTGGTCACCCTGTCGCGAGTACTTGCACCTGCAGCTGCCGCCATTGCCCTCGCAGGCGCAGCCCTCCGCGTCCGTCACCGTAGCAGCGACACCTGGGAACTCCTCACCATCGCAGCCGGCTCACTGCTGCTCCAGCCTCTCGTCTTTTTCACCTGCTACTTCGCCCTGCTGCACAGTCCCCGGCACCTGCTTGAGACCGCCCATGGCCTCGGAATGACGAGCCTCAAACGCATCTACCAGGCGACGCTGCCGGTTGTCCTGGCAACGCTGTTCCTGGCGGCCATCGCGTACGGCCTGCTGCCCCGCATCGGCCTCGACGCCCGGCTTCTGCGCATCGTCTTCATCGGCCTTGCTGCGCTCACCGTGCCCCACATGCTCCTCGACACACTCGCCCACACGGCCAATCGGCAACGCTTGCAACGCGGCTCCCTGCCATAAAACAGTGGGCCCCGCCCAACGCGCCCACAACCACCGTTCGGCCACAAGCCGCACCCCCGATCCGCATTTGCCGCCAGAAATAAAAGCAGCAACCCCAGGCGTTTTTCAGCCCAATGCGTGGAGTCCGAGACCGATCGATTCCTCTAACATCAGCGATAATACTCAATATGTCGGCCCTGACTCCCCACCCACACCCCGCGACCCGCCACGTCCGGCTATCATGGTCAGAGCCAAAGTGACCTCCTCCTCACAATCTTCCGCCGCCACCGTCGGCAACTGGGTCCTCGCCGCCACCATCCTCGGCTCCAGCATGGCCTTCATCGATGGCACCGCCGTCACCGTCGCCCTCCCCGCCATGCAGGCCGAGTTCCACACCTCCTCCACCCAGATCCAGTGGATCGTCGAGGCCTACGCCCTCTTCCTCGCCTCCCTCATCCTCGTCGGCGGCGCCCTCGGCGACCGCTTCGGCCGCCGCCTCATCTACCTCCTCGGCGTCATCCTTTTCACCATCGCCTCCATCGCCTGCGGTTTCACCCCCAACGTCACCCTGCTCATCATCGCCCGCACCATCCAGGGCATCGGCGCCGCGCTCCTTCTGCCCGGCAGCCTCTCCCTCATCACCGCCGCCTTCCCCGAGCAATCCCGTGGCCGCGCCATCGGCATCTGGTCCGGCTTCTCCGCCATCACCGCCGCCGTAGGCCCCGTCCTCGGCGGCTGGTTAGTCGACCACGCCTCCTGGCGCCTCGTCTTCTTCCTCAACGTCCCCATCGCCATCGCCATCCTCATCATCACCTTCCTCCGCGTCCCGGAGTCGCGCAACCCCCACGTCACCACCCTCGATTGGCCCGGCGCGCTCCTAGCCACCGTAGGCCTCGCCGGCGTCACCTTCGCCCTCATCGAAGGCCATCGCCCCGGCCTGCTCGTCCCCCTCTTCGCCATCGTCGGCGTCCTCTGCCTCGGTCTCCTGCTCGTCGTCGAAACCCGCAGCCACCAGCCCATGGTCCCGCTCCGCCTCTTCCGCTCCGCCACCTTCACCGGCGCCAACCTCCTCACGCTCTTCCTCTACACCGCGCTCAATGGTCTGCTGTTCTTCTTCCCCCTGAACCTCATCCAGGTCCAGCACTACTCCGCGACCGAAGCCGGCGCCGCGCTCCTCCCCCTCATCTTCCTCCTCTTCGTCCTCTCCAAGTGGTCCGGCGGCCTCATCACAAAATACGGCGCCCGGCTTCCCCTCACCGTCGGCCCCCTCATCGCCGCCCTGGGGTTCGCCCTCGCCGCCCGCCCCGGCGTAGGCGGTTCCTATTGGACCACCTTTTTTCCCGCCGTCTTCGTCCTCGGCATCGGCATGGCCGTCAGCGTCGCGCCCCTCACCACCTCGGTCATGAACGCCGTCCCCGTAGCCCAGGCCGGCACCGCCTCCGGCATCAACAACGCCATCTCCCGCCTTGCCAGTCTCCTCGCCGTCGCCGCCTTCGGCCTCGTCCTCCAGCTAGCCTTCCTCCAGCGCCTCGACCGCGGCCTCCACCAGCTCAACCTCCCCGAATCCCAACGCGAGCAGGTCGTCTCCCAGCGCCAGCGCCTCGCCGCCATCCAGACCAACGACCCCCGCATCCAGCAAGCCGTCGACGAAGCCTTCGTCTACGGTTTCCGCCGCATCATCTGGGTAGCCGTAGCCCTCTCCCTAGCCAGCGCCGCCTGCGCCCAGGTCCTCGACAAGCACCCACCCAACCACCCCGCCTGACCCCTTCCGACAAGCGCGTTTATCAGGATTTACCCCAACATTTACAATTTGCTCATATGCCTATCAGAGCGATCTTGTTCGGTATCCTTCTCACTGCAACGGCAGCAAACCTTTGTGCCCAAAGCCCGGGCGACGAACAGGCAATTCGTCAACGCTTCGCCGACTTAGATATAGCTTGGAATCACCATGATGCTCAACAGATTACCAATCCGCAGACGGCGATACCCGATGCAGATTTCATTACTGTGATCGGAAGCTGAATCAAAGGTCGGGGAGCCTTTGTGGCGAACATGACCAAGCTGCAGGCTGGACCGTTTCATGATGTTCAAAGGCACACCGTCGTAGAGAAGATCCGCTTCGTTCGCCCTGATGTAGCCGTCGTAATCACTACGAACCTTGATCGTCACGGCGATGGGCCACCCAGCGAATCAAGAGGCACCTACGTCTTAAGCAGAGAGGGAGGTCACTGGCTTTTGAACTCCTTCCAGAACACACAGGTCGCGGCACCTCCAGGACCGCCCCCTGCTCCGCAAAATGCCAGTGGTACGCCGCGGTGACATAGAGAAGATGGGGTTCGCTGGAGGGGATGCAGGTACGCTTTCCGAATCTTGGCGTCCCCCAACCCAAGCGTGTGCTCTCTGCTACTCTCTTCCCAAGCCTATGACCGTCTCCGCCTGCCGCTAACCCGCCACCCTGCCTGCGACGTCCTTCCTGCCGTCGCCAGCAGACCCGTGCCCGCAAACGGCCAGCCCCGGAGACCCCTCATGCAAACCCCCGACCTCCTCACGCCCCGCCTCCGCCTCATCGCCATCACCCCCGAACATCTCCACGCCGAATCCATCGACCCCCACAACCTCGCCCCCCTGCTCCACACCCGCATCCCCGCCGACTGGGAACCCGTCTTGCTTAAGGGCACGGCTTCAGCCGTGCCATAAGCCCTCCAAACGCGTTGCGGCTTCAGCCGCTGAGGTCCGCTACGCCACCCCACCCCTCACTCCTTCGCAAACGCGATCCCCCGCACATCCACATACCCCAACTCCCCACCCGCCTTCCTACTCTGCGCAAACACCCCCACCTTCGCCCCAATCCAAACCCCCGCCCGCGCCTGAAAACCCATCCCCACCTCCCGAAAATCAACCCCATTCTCACTCACCGAAAACTGCCCCTCCGCAGCCGCATCCAGCCTCAACCGCAGCACGACCGGCTTTTCCCCCACCGCCCCAATCGTAGTCTCGACCTCTGTCCCACCCTTGTCCGCATCCTTGCAAGTCCCAAACACCAGCACCGCCCCGCCAGCCGTCTGCCGCACCGCCACATAAGCATAATCCCGCCCCAGCACCACCATCCCCGCACGATCCCCCTCCCGCAAACCATGCGGCTCCAGCGTCACAGTAGCCGTAAACGCAGGCCCAGGGAACTTCACCGACATCACATTCGGCGCACTCCAAAGCCCCTCACCAACCGCCGCATCCACCGGCACCGCAAGCAGCCGCAGCGCATGCAGATTCGGCGCAGCCAACGCCCACCCCGGTTGCGGATTCGCCTGCCACTGCCACTCCAACCCCAACCCCGTATCAACCGGCGCCGCCATCACCACCCCCGCGCCAGTCTTCGGCTTGCGATACTCCATCACCGGCTCCCCCACCCCCAGCGCATCCTGGTTGACCCCAATCACCGGCCAGTCATCCTCCCAGCGCATCGGCTCGAGCCACGTCACCCGCCCAAAAGCCCCCCGATCCTGAAAGTGCAAGAACCAGTCCTCCCCCGCCGCCGTCGTCACCCACGCACCCTGGTGCGGCCCATTGACATCCGTCTTGCCCTGCGCCAACACCTTCCGCCGCTCATATGGCCCCGTGATCGACCGCGCCCGATACACCAGCTGGTACCCCGTCGCTACCCCACCCGCCGGCGCAAACACATAGTAGTACCCATGCCGCTTATAAAGCTTCGGCCCTTCCAGCGTCGTGTCCGTCCCATGCCCGTCGATGATCAACGTCCCCTCATCCAGCAGCCGCTCTCCATCGCTCGACATCCGGCTCAATATCAGCTCATTCTTGATCCCCGACCGGCTCGCCGCCATCCCATTGATCAGCCACGCCTTCCCATCCTCATCCCAGAACGGGCAAGGATCGATCCATCCCTTCGCCGCCTTGATCAGCTTCGGCGCGCTCCACGGCCCTGTCATCGCCGGAGCCGTCACCACATAAATCCCGTACTCCGGGTCTGGATAATAAATAAAAAACTTACCCCCATGCTCCCGCAGCGCCGGAGCCCAAACCCCATCCCCATGCGCCGTCTTGCCATACACCTCCACCGGCGGCTGCACCGCTAGCGCATGCCCCACCAGCTCCCAGTTCACCAGGTCCCGCGAGTGCAGAATCGGCAGCCCCGGCACCTGGTCGAAGCTCGAAGCCACCAGGTAAAAATCCTCCCCCACCCGCAGCACATCCGGGTCCGAGTAATCCGCAAACAGCACCGGATTCCGATACCGCCCACCCCCCTGCCCCCACGCTCCCAGCGCAAGTCCCAACATCACAACCAGCACCAGCACCTTCCCCTTCATCATCTCCAGTTCATCCAGCGTCTTCGGCCAATCCCCCTTCAGCAGACGCGACAAGCTCCGATCCGCCAGCAATTTCCCTCCCGTCTGGCACCGCGCACAATAGTTCGTCTCGTTATCCGCATACCGTATCCGCTGCACCGCCTCGCCGCACCGCGGACACGCCTTCCCAAACCGCCCATGCACCGCCATCCCCTCACGAAACGCCGTCACTTTCTCCGGAAACCCAAGCCCCGCCTCCGCGATAAACCTGTCCCGCCACATCCCCAGCGTCTCCCGCGTAGCTCCAAACAGCGCCTCCCACTGCGCCTCCGTCATCTTCTTCGTCTGCAATATCGGCGACAACCCACCCGCCCACAAGATCTCATCCGAGTAAGCATTCCCGATCCCGCTCAGCACTCGCGGGTCCGTCAGCGCCCGTTTCAGTGTCCGGTTCTCCCCCGCCAGCGCCGCCCTGAACGCCTCCGCCGAGCACCCCATCACATCCATCCCCCCCGGATCCATCCCCGCCAACCCCGCCTCCCCCGCCACCACATACAGCGACGCCCGCCGTTTCGACCCCGCCTCCGTCACCGTCAAACTCCCATTCTCAAAATCGAAGCTCGCCAGCATCTGCCTTCCCCCCAGCTTCACACCCCTCGCCTTCCAGTGCAGCCGCCCAGCGATCATCAAGTGAATCACCAGCCAAATCCCACCCTCCAGCCCGATCGCCACCCGTTTCCCCACCCTGCGCACCTCCACCACCCGCCGTCCATTCGCGCTATCCAGCCGCGGCGCCACCGTCCGCAGAAAGAACGACCCACTTACCCGCACCTCCTCCAGCACCCTTCCCAACACTCGTTCCCGCAGCGCAAAAAGATAGGCCTCTACATCTGGCAGCTCAGGCATACCAGCACTCTACCCCAAATCTTCGCTACCATACAGATCGATGCCCATCCTCCCCCACACCCTCATCACCAAATCCCCCACCGCGGTAGAAACCAACGTAGGCCCTGAAATCATCCTCATGTCCGTTGAAAACGGCGAGTGTTACGGCCTCGGCCAGCCCGGCTCAGACATCTGGCGACTCATGACCCCACCCATCACCTTCGCCAACCTCACCGCCCGCCTCTGCGCCGACTACGACGCCACCCCCAACACCATCCAATCCGACCTCCTCGAGCTCCTCGAAGACTTCCACCGCCGCAACCTCATCACCCTCACCTAAGCCGAAAGCTAACCCAGCACCCGCATCACCTCCTCCATCCGATCCCACCCCCAGGGCGCCGTCAGCACCCATCCTTCCGCCTCCGCCAGCACCTTCGCGCATTGCTCAAACACCCGCCGTTCGTTCCCCATCGGTTCCACCACATACCCTAAATAAATCATCGACATCATCCGGCCCATCGTCTCCGCCATAGTCAGCCGCCGCATCGCCGCCGCCCCATCCCCCCGCTCCACAAACACCACCCGCCCCACCCGCAAGCCCGCGCCTGCCACCCTCACCAGCCCCCGCCGATACTTATCCTCATCCCCATAAGTCCTCGCCCCCTCTTCCATCTCCTCGCCCAGCGCCTCCATCGCTCCCCGCCAAAGCTTCAGCCACGCCGCCACCGGCACGATCCCCATCCCATCCCCGTCCTCCGCCAGCAGGCAGACATCGTCACAAACCACCCGGTCCCCCGCCCGTTCCAGAAACGCCGCCAGCGTCGATTTCCCCGCACCCGATTCCCCCAGCAGCGCCGTCACGCGGCCATCCCGTTCTACCGCACTCGCATGCAGCGGCAGCATCCCGTTCTGATGGCACAACGCCCCAAAGCACCAAGCCGTCAGGTAGCTCCTCACATCCCCCGCCGCCGCGCCTTCCACCAGCTCCACCACCACTCTCGTCCCCCCCATGACCGCGAATCGACCCACCTCCGGCACCGTCAGCAGGCAACCTCCCCCGCCCGCCCGCACCCAAGCGGTCACCGGCTCCCCCGCCGCCACCGCCTCCGGCACCACCCCAGGCTCAATCCGCACCCGTATCCCACCACCATCACCCGCCCCCAGCCCCATCCCTCCCAGGTCAATGTCCGAGTCGAATAAAAACGGCCCGAACCGATATTCCCCCCGCCCAACGTCCCCACCCATCGCCATCTTCCATGACCTCAACACACCAATACCACCACATTCCTATGGAAACAGTAATTCCCTCAAGGTAGCATCCAATCCGCCGATCTATACGCTCCAGAAGCTGGTCAAAGCCCTCCAATATATCTCAAGACATCGTCCCAGCTAAGATTGCATCATACGAGGGAGATACCAGGAACGGGTGCAACGCAAACCACCGGTCCCCCCGATCGACACTTCTAAGCCTTTCTCATAGCCAAAGCGCATCCATTGTCTGTAGTATGGAGATAGCGGGAATTATCTTCCCGGCATTGTTGCGAGTTACGGCATTTTTCAAAACTAGACCAACTTCGCAAATTCGCATCAAAAACTTACCGGACTAACTTTTACTGATACTTACGCTCAGGAGATATTCACATGAAGCAGAAAATCTGGATCAAGCCGGCCCTTGAAGTCGTCACCATTCGCAATGCCAAAGGTGGCACCTTCCACACTTCGGACTCTAAAATGACCCACCGCTCCGTCTAATCTCCGGCAGCACCTGCTTCAAATACAGCGTCAAAGCAGTCGGGCCAGGCAGCATCGTAAGGTTTCACCCAAGGGTCTTCTCATGCCCTCTATCCACGGCCTCTGGTCATGGTCAGCCTCGTACGTGCTGGCAGAGCCCTTCGCTCAAGCCATGCAGGCAGCCATGGCGCCTTATGGCCGCCTTCAACACGGTAACGCCCGAACCTTCTCCCACCGCGAGCCTAACCTCCTCCTCGCTGGAAACCTCCAGTTTTTTCTCCCCGAAGATCACCTTGACCGCCAGCCACTCCGGACCCCGGACCTCCAGTCCTGGCTCGTAGCCGACGTCCGCCTGGACAACCGTCCAGACCTCATCCGCCAGCTCACCCTCACCACCCCGGAACTCCTCCCCGACTCCGAAATCCTCCTCCAGGCCTGGCACCGCTGGGGCCCGCGCTGTCTGGACTACATCGTCGGCGTCTTCGCCTTCGCCGTCTGGACCCCCGCCCGCCAGGAGCTCTTCCTCGCGCGCGACCACACCGGCGAGCGCCCCCTGTTCTACCACCGCGCAGCCGATTTCTTCGCCTTCGCCTCCATGCCAAAGGGCCTCCTCGCCATCCCCGGCGTCAACCGCGGCGTCGATGAAGACACCATCCTCAAAGCCCTCACCCTCGCCCGCTACAGCCAGTCCGTCAGCTTCTTCGCCGGCATCGACCGCCTCCCCCCCGGCCACAGCCTCCTCGTCACCCCCGGCAACGTCGCCATCACCCAGTTCTGGAAGCCCTTCGCCGCCCCGCCCCCCCACTTCAAGCGTGACGCCGACTACGCCGAAGCCTTCCTCGAAATCTTCGACGCCGCCGTAGCCGCCCGCCTCCGCTCCACCGGCCCCATCGCCACCCAGCTCTCCTCCGGCCTCGATAGTTCCTCCGTCACCGCCTCCGCCGCCGTCCAGCTCGCCGCCCACGGCCAGCGCCTCACCGCCTACACCGCCGTCCCGCGCCCCGGCTTCCACGGCCGCGGAGCCCACGGCCGTCTACCCGATGAAGGCCCCGGCGCCGCCGAAGTCGCCGCCCTCTACAAAAACATCGACCACATCCTCGTCACCTCCGCCGGCCAGGACCTCATACGCACCGTCACCCAGCTCTCCGACGCCGTCGATGAGCCCGTCCAGAACGGCATCAACGCCCTTTGGATGTCCGCCATCCTCGATCACGCCGCCGCCCGTGGCTGTACCACCCTCCTCGTCGGCGCCCGCGGCAACCTCACCTTCAGCCACTTCGGCCTGGAGGCGCTCGGCCAATACCTTCGCCGCGGCCGGCTCATCACCCTCGCCCGCGCCGCCCATTCCTTCCGCCAGAAGGGCCTCGTCTCCTTTCGCACCTCCGCCCGCTTCGCCCTCGCCGGCCTTCTTCCGGACGCCCTCTACAACCGCATCGCCGGCACCCCGGATTTCGACCTCAGCTACTCCGCCGTCAACTCCCGGTTAGCCCAGCAGCTCCACCTCCGGGAAAAGATGGTAGCCGAGTTCTTCTCCAACCACCACGACCTCCAGCACGACCGCCTCCACCTCTTCCAGATCTACGACTTCGACACCTACGCCACCGGCTACCAGGCCGTCCACCACATCGACGTCCGCGACCCCTGCGCCGACCGCCGCGTCATCGACTTCTGCTTCGGCCTCCCCATCGAGCAATACCTCGCCCCCTACCCAGCCTCCCCCGCTCCCGCCCTCACCGGCCCCGCCGCGCCCGACCCCGCCCTCACCGATCCCCTCCTAACCGGCCCAGTCCCCCGCTCTCTCGCCCGCCGTTCCATGCAGCGCCGCCTTCCCGCTACCGCCCTCACCCGCACCCACCGCGGCCAGCAAGGCGCCGACTGGTCCCTCACCATCGCCGAAGCCATCCCCGCCCTCCGCACAGAAATCGAAGCCAACGATCAATCCCCCACCGCCCGCCGCCTCCTCGACCAACCCCGCATGATGTCCTACCTGGCATCCTTCCCCGACCCCACAGCCCCCCCACAAGACACCGAAAACCTGGCCGCCGAAAGCGACGCCCTCTGCCGCTCCTTCTCCTTCGGCCACTTCCTCCGCACCCACGAACCCCAGGACTAGTCTTTCTCTGCGTACTCTGCGTACTCTGCGTCCCGTGCTTCGGACTACCCAGAAATCCTGTCAACCCCCCAAGCCTGTTGAAAAACCCATAACCCACTCATTCCAAACCACATAAAACCCAAAAATAGTTGGCATGTTCACCCCCGCCAATCCCATAGAATAGAACTAGAGATCAGAAAAGGCCGCCAGTCCTCCAAAGGACAGACGGCCTTTTCCCATTCCACCAGAAAGGAGCCCCCCAAATGCACCCTAACCCCAATCAAATGAAGATTTTGCCCCCAAACACCGGGGGGGCCCACCCCTCACGCAGGCTTCGCCGCCGCCCCCGTGGCCGCTGCATCCAGAGGCTTCGTATCCAACACCCCAGGCCCACCCGTCCGGTTATCCCAGCCAGGCAAAATCTGCGACCCGGTAATCAGCCGAGCAGAATCCTGGAACGTCAGATACGTCCACGCCCACTCCCTGAAAACCTCAAACCGATTCCGAAACCCAATCAAGAAGAAAATATGCACCATCAGCCATGCGACCCACGCCGGAAAACCACTCCAGTGCGCCTTGAAAGGCCACTCGATCTTCGCCACGGCCGCCGCACGTCCAATCGTAGCCATGTCACCTTTATCCCAGTACTTGAAACCCTTGTCTCTAAGAGATCCAGCCTTCGTCGCACCATCCATCATGCTGCCGATCCGCTTCGCAGCATAGGTTCCCATCTGCATCGCAGGCTGCGCCACGCCAGGAATCTGTTTCCCATCCTGCTCAAAGTGAGCCAGGTCGCCACACACAAACACATCGTTCAGCCCCTGCGGATTCAGGTGCTCATCCACCATCACGCAGCCCTTCTTATCCACCGCCACACCCAGCATCTTGCCCAGCGGAGAAGCCTGCACACCCGCCGCCCACAATGTACAAACCGAATCGATCCGCTCCTCGCCAATCTTCACAAACCCAGGCTGCACGTCGGTCACATGCGCACCTGTTCTCAGCATCACGCCCAGATGCTCCAGCTGTTCACAAGCCTTCTTTTGCAGGTCCTCTGGATACATCCCAAGAATCTTCGGCGACCCCTCCAGGATCAACACCTGCGCCTCAGAAGGATCGATGTGCCTAAAATCTTTTGTCATATAAAGCTTGGCAATGTCGGAGATTGCACCCGCCAGCTCAACCCCTGTCGGCCCTCCGCCAATCACCACAAAATTCAACGCCGGATGCTTCCCCGTCTCCAGCATCTCGCGCTCCGCCAGCTCAAACGCCAGCAGCACGCGCCGCCGAATCTCGATCGCATCCTCCACCGTCTTCAGCCCCGGTGCCACCGCAGCCCACTCATCCTTGCCAAAATAAGAGTGAGTCGAACCCGTAGACAAAATCAGGTAGTCATACTCGAGCGTCGCACCCGTCTTCAGATGAACATGCTTCGCTGCCGTCTCGATCCCGACGACCTCATCCATCAGCACTTCCGTATTTTTGTTCGCCCGCAGGATTGAGCGGATCGGCTGCGCAATATCCGCCGGCGAAAGCACCGCCAGCGCCACCTGGTACAGCAGCGGCTGAAACACGTAATAGTTCCGCCTGTCCACCACAGTCACATCCACCGGCATATGCGCCAGCGCCTTCGCCGCATTCACCCCGCCAAAGCCCGCGCCCACCACCACAACCCGCGGCCGTCCCTGACCAGCCGACTCCCTCTTCGTCCCTGCCATCGCTCCAGCCATGCGCACCTGCCTCACTCCCATGGTAGATGCACATCCGCACCCCAAGTCGCGGACATCGCAAATTTCCCTGCTTAGAACTGCCTCGTCAACACCGCTGTCGCAAACCCCTGTGTCCCCGCGCTGAACGCCATCTCCGTCTGCGTCGACACGCCCTCCAGCGTCAGCGCCTGCACCCACACCATCCCATCCCCATCACTCACCCCCACACTCTGCGCCGACGCCAGCACAGGCTGCGCCGGACACCGTCCCGTCCCCACACACACCACGCCCAGCCCCGATACCGTCTGATCCACCGTCACCTGCGCTCCCGCCACCGCATGCCCACCCCCATCCGTCACCTGCACCCCCACCTGGCCCAACGCCGCCCCCTGCGTCACCACCTGCCCGCCCCCGCTCACCACCGTCACCCCCAACGCACCCCCACCAACCCCCACCACCCCAAACGACCCACACACACTAGTCCAGGCACAAGCCGTCACACTCCCCGTCGCCCCTGCGGCCAGCGGCCCCAGCACTACCCCCATCACCGCCACCCCACTCCCATCCGACACCGACCCCCCGCTCGCCACCGCAACCCCACCCACCCCACTCCAAACCACCCCCTGCCCCCCCGCCACCGCGCCATTCTGCACCAGAACAGCATGCAGCGTCGTCGCGAAGCTTGCCCCCTCCGCCACATACGTCGTAGCCTCCACCGCACTCACGCTATCCACATCCGCCACCACCTGCAGCCCCACGCTGACACTTGCCCCACCCACACCCGCATCCGCCGTAGCCACCAGTGTCACCGCGCCCAACACAGCACCCGTCACCTCCGTCGACACGATCCCATCAGCCCCACTCACCCCCGTACAGACTACCCCACCACAAGCCCCAAACACCACCACCCCGGCACCTCGCCCGCTCATCGAAAACGTAACCTTCACCCCCGCCGCTGGGGTCACGCCATCCGCCAGCACAACCCTCACTGCCAGCGCCGTCCCACTCACCTCACCCACATGCAACGACACGCCCGGACCACTCACCATCTGCAGCAAATCCGCCTTCGTCACCGCCGTGAACGCATCCGTCACCATATTCCCACCCTCTGTCGCCGACAAATCAACCACCCCGGCCACCGTAGGAGTCACCACCGTAGATGCCATCCCCGAACCATCCGTCACCACCGTGCAAACTGCCCCCCCACAAGCCGACAACACCGCCCCACCCGCCGTCACCGCCATCACCACCGTCCGCCCCACGCCCGCCGACCCATCCCCCGCAAGCACCTGCACACGGAACGGCACCCCCATCGCATCCCCCACATACCCGCTCCCCGTGGGGCCGCTCACCAACGTCATCGTATCCGGCTTCACCACAGCCAAAAAGCCCATTGTCACAAGGTTCGAGTCCCCGCCCACCTCCTGCCCCGACAACGAAATAGCACCCGCGCTCGCCGCCGAAACCACAAACGTCAAATACCCATTCGCATCCGTCAGCAGCGAGCACACACCCGCACACCCAGCAAAGCTCGCGCTGCCCGCCGTCACCATCAACACCACGCTCTTGCTCGCAACGGCCGTCACCCCATCCGCAAGCAGCATACGCAGCCTGCCCACCACCTCATCCCCCACATAAGCCTGCGCCGGCAGCGCCTGGCTCACGATCAGCACATCCGGCTTGGCCACCGCGGTAAACGCAGCACTCGCCGTCACGAGCCCATCACTTCCCAGCAGCCCAACCGTCCCCGCCGCCAGCGGCATCACCCTGGTCGACACCATCCCCGTCCCATCCGTAGTCAACACGCAGCTTGCACCCCCACAAGCCTCGAGCCTCGCCGAACCATTTGTAACCACAACCGTTACACTTTTTCCAACCGCCGGGGTTACCCCATCACCCCCAAACACCTGTACCGAAAATGCCACCCCCGCAACATCTCCCACCAGCGCCCCGTTTCCAGGCGAACTCACCACCTTCACCACATCCGGACGATTTACTGCCGTAAACGAAGCACTCACCGCCGCGTTGCCTAGCGTCGCACTAACCGTCAAGGTCCCAGCCAGCAATGGCGTCACCAGTGAAGAAACATACCCATTCCCATCCGAGACAACACGACACGCACCCGCCCCACAAGCCCCCAGGTTACCCGAAGCGCCACTCATATTCAGACTCACAACCTCACCAACATCGGGCGTTATCCCATCTGCCTTCAACACCCGCACTATGAAAGCAACACCCGCCGGCACACCAACCCAGGCCCCGTTCGCGGGCGCACTCACCAGCGTCAACAGATCCGGCTTAGCCTCCGCCATAAAGCTCACCCTCTGCGTCACAGCCCCATCCGCAGCCATCAACCCGACGACTCCCGCCGCAGTCGGTGTCACCGTGGTCGAAACCATCCCATTCGCATCACTAACCAACACGCAACTCGCCGCCACACCACAACCTCCAAGGCTAGCCGACCCATTTGTAACCGAAACAGTTACACTCCTCCCCACCGCCGGCGTGACCCCATCCCCTTGCAACACCTGCACCGCAAAAGCCACCCCAGTAACATCTCCCACCAGCGACCCATTGGCCGGAACACTTACGACCCGCATCACATCCGGGCGAGTCACAGCCGTAAACGAAGCACTCACCGTTGCGTTCCCCAAGGTAGCCGTCAACCCAATCGTCCCCGCAAGCAAAGGCGTGACCGTACTAGTCAAATAACCATTTTCATCCGTGACCACCGTGCATCCACTACCACCGCAAGCCCCATAACTAGCGCCTCCTGCACCCACCGCAAGCGTCACAACCTGACCCGGATCTGGCGTAACCCCATCCGCCTTCAACACCCGCAACACAAAAGCAGTCCCCGCCGCTACCCCCACCCAGGCCCCATCTGCCGGAGCACTCACCAGCGCCAGCAAATCCGGCTTGGCCACCGCTATAAAGCTGGCCGTCTGGGTCACCGCTCCATCCGCAGCCCGCAGCCCAATCGTACCCGCCGCGTTTGGCATCACCGTGCTTGACGCGATCCCAAGTGCATTGGTCACTATGGTACAGCTCGCCCCCCCGCAAGCCTGCAAGACAGCCGAGCCCCCGCTGATTGACAGCACAACAGAGATCCCGCTCCGCACCGTCACCCCATCCCCGGCCAGCACGCGCACGGCGAAGGCGGTCGCAGCCACATCGCCCACCAGCGCCCCGTCAACCGGCGCGCTCACTAGTTGCAAAATATCCGGCCGGTCGACCACCGTAAAACTCCCCGTCTGCGAAGCCAACCCATCGACTGCCGCCAACCCCACGCTCCCCGCAACCAGCGGTGTCACTGCACTTGAAACTATCCCCGAGCCGTCACTCACAAGCACACAGGTGGCAGCCCCGGAGCAAGCCGCAAACCCGGCCGTTCCATTTGTAACTGACAAGGTTACATTCCTCCCGACAGCCGCAGTCAGCCCATCGCTCAACATCACCTGCACAGCGAAAGGAACAGCGGCCGCAGCTCCCGTAAAGCTCGGCGATGCTGGAACACTTACCAGCCGCATGACATCCGGCTTCTGCACCAGGCTGAAGCTCACCGTCTGCGACACTGTTCCTGAAGGCCCATAGCTGGCGCTTAAACTGACCGCTCCGGCGCTCACGCCAACCCCTGTCATTGCCGCCAGGCCATTACCGTCGGTAGTCACAGCGCAAGGCCCGTTCCCGCACCCTGTAAAGCTGAATCCACCATTCGTAACGGAAAAAGTTACACTTTTGCCCGCGTCCGGGTTGACCCCATCCGGCTTCAGCAACTGCACCGAAAAGCTTTGTTCATCCCCCACATAGAGCAGACCCGCTCCTGGCTGCGTCACCACCCGCATCGTTTCCGCAGGAACAACCGCGGTGAAACTCGTCGCCGCAACTGCAGGCAGCGACGCAGCATTCAAAACAATCGTCCCCGCAAGCAAAGGTGTAACCATCGTGGTTACAATTCCATTTCCATCCGTATTCACCATGCAGCTCGCATAACCGCAGATGCTCAGAAGCGCAGAGCCCGGCGTTCCTGAAATCGCCACGCTGCTACCGCTCACCGGCGTCACCCCATCCACGTCGATCATCTGCACCGTAAACGGAGCTGCCGCCTGCACCCCCACCGTACTTCCGTTTGCCGGTGCGCTCAGCAACTTCATTGTTTGCACCGGTGCGGTCACCACCATGGTGAACTGCAATACCTGCGTCCCATAGCTTGCCGTGATCTTGAAAATGCCCGCTTTGCTTGGCACCACGGTGGACCCTGCCAGACCACTCCAGTCCGTTGGCAACGTGCAAACGTTCCTCCCGCAAACCGAAAAAGTCACCCCCGCCGGCGCCGCAAAGTTCACCCCCACATACCCATCGCCTGTCACACCGTCGGGCTTGATCAACCGCACGTTCAGCACACCGGAATACTGGTTCACCGTCGCATTCGCCAGAGGTGCGGAAACCAGCGTCAACGTGTCGCTTCCACTGAGCGCGTTGAAGCTCACCTGCTGCATTACCCCGTCATCCGCGGCCTGGAGCGTCACTGCACCCACACCACCCGGCGTCACATTCATGGAGACGCGGCCGTAATAATCCGTCATCGCCGTACACACCGCTGCCTGGCATGCGTCGTAAGTTGCACTTCCCTGCGTCACCGTAAAGCTGATCTCATGCCCGCCCAGCCCTGTCACGCCATCGGCTCCAAACACCTGCACCGTAAACGACGTCCCAGCCGTTGCGCCCGCCTGCACGTTCCCTGTCGGTGCAGAAAGCACCACCATCGACGCCGTCTTCGTTTGCCCCGTCAGCGTCGCTGTCTGGATCACGGTCCCATCGCCCGCCTGCACCGTAAGACTCCCCACCGCACCCGGCGTCACGCTGCTTTGCGCCAGGCCCGTAGCGTCCGTATACACCGCACAACTCGCACTCCCGCAAGCCCCAAATGTAGCCGTCCCACTTGCCACCTGGAACACGACCTTGTCCCCCACCACCGGCGTCACCCCATCGCTCAGCACCACCCTCACGGCAAACACCGGCGAAGCAACATCCCCCACCGGCACCACCCCGGCAGGCGCGGAAACCAGAATCATTGCACGCGGCAACTTACCTCCACTGCCATACGTCAGCGCGCCGTACATCGTGCTGGTCGCGCCCGTCCCTCGATCCATCACGGTTACATCGAGAGCGGTTCCACTGCTCGCGCCGGCAGCCGCCATCGTCGGCAGCGTTGCCACCAGCGCATTCGCAGTCCAGCTGGTCACCGTCGCGGCAACACCGTTTACCAGCACCGCATTCCCCGCCCGAAACCCCATGCCCGTGATTGTTACCGTGGCCCCACTGCTTGCCACCGTCGCTGGCTCTACCGCGTCCGCGTAGAACATGCGCCCCTGGTAGTTGAAGTCCGGTCGCCCATCGCCTCGCTCATCGGCCACGCCGATGCTCACATGCGTCATCTGCCCCGTCTGAACCGTGATGGCGCTCGTCCCCAAAGACCAGCCCTGAAACGCCGCCGGCGTCACTCCCAGCGATGGCGATTCCCACAGTTGATCCGCAGCCCCAAACACTCCGATCACCGGCATCATCTTGTTCGTCGTCGCCAGCCCATTCGCATCCAGTGCCGTAGCCTCCACCGTAAAGCTTCGCTCCGGCCGCACATCCATCCCGTAATACGAGGCATGCTGATACCCGCAAATCATCGCATTCCACCACCCCGTAGCCGCCATCTGCGCCGCCGCCGACTGCGTTCCATCCGTCCCCGTTCCGCAGGCCACCGCCGCATCCGCCACCGGAAAATCTATCTCAGCACTCGAGTATTCGCCCACCAGATAACTCGTTTGCGCTACCCCCATCGTCCCCGAAGGTGACACCATCCCAGCCCCATAAGGCCCCACAGTGTAGCTCCCAACATAGAGCGGGTTCAGCGCCTCCGTCGAGACGATCAGATTGTCATAGCTCGCGCCAGCTGGCAGAGGGATATAGGCAATCTTGTAGACCCCGCCATACAGCGGCACGTACGTCCCTTGGCTCGCCGCCTCGCTCATCCCCGCCGTCACAAACACCGACGTCCCCGCCCGCCGAAACCCCGGCCCACTCACTCCCGAAACCTCGTACCAGCTATCCACCGTCGTCGTCGAATAGATCTCCCGTTTCACCAGCACATTCACGCCCAGCATCGGGCCGCCATCCGGAAACGTCACATCCCCCGTCAACGCGTTCGCCCCTTGCAGGCTCATGTAATGACCATTCGCCAGCGGCAGCGGATACAGCAACACCATCGAAGCCACGTCATCCGGTCGCAGCGTAAACGGGTTCGGCAGGCATTGGTAGCTGTAAGGCCCACAGATAATATCGATCGGGTGCATGATTGGCCAGTGCAGCGCCTGGTTGTAAGTCGCCGTCGGCACGCCGGTAAACACGTTGTCATTCACCTGCGACCACGCCAGCCCAAGCACGCGGCCAATCGCCCGCTCCAGCTTGTATTGCATCTCTTGTAGCTGCGCCGCCGCCGTCCCCGTGCAACGCCCGTTCAGAATCAGTTCCGCATGCGTGATGTACCCTTGCGGCGTGATGCTGTCTACATTCTCCGTCACGCTATTCGTCCTGCAACTCGATGGTGCACTCGCCCCCGCGCCGAGCAGCGTATCCGTCACACTCCCGTCAGTGTCATAGATCACCGCAATCGGAATCGCCGCCGCGTTCGCCACCATCACGTCCGTCGGCCATTCCATCCCGCCGCTATCCAGGTACACATTCTGCCCGCTCACATGCTCCGCCAGCGCACCTCCCCGGCTTAGCGTCAGCCGAGCTTGCGGCACATTCCAAACTCCCATCGCCGCCGCCACCAACGCATCCGACTGCTGATGATTCACCCCCGAGCTTAAGCTTCCCGGGTCCGTATAGTACGTCAACGCACTCTGTTGCCACACAATCGGCGCGGCCTGCGATTGGAAATAGTATGGCCCCGTCACCCACCGCGGGCCACTCGCCCAAGCCGTCGCCACCAGCAGCAGCAAAACCAGCCACCGACTACCGCGCAACACGCGTCACCCCCGCAAGCCCACGCAGCAAGGTGAGTACCGTCGCCACACTAGGCTGCACCGTCCCCGCCCCCACCGTCCCCCCCAGCATCCCGACCGGCCCGCTCCACTCCCCACCCGCCGTCCCCCCACCCAGCCCGCTCTCATCCGGAAACCCCGGCCTCACCGCCGCCGCCTCCACCCACCGCAGATCGACCGTCATCCCCGTCACGTCTCCCGCGACACTCCCATCCTCGGCCGGCGCCACTCCTTTCGCATCTGCCAGCGGTTCCGTCCCCCCGCCCACAATCGGAATCCTCCCCGTACCCCCATCCAGCGGCGCGCTCATCCCCGATCTTCCCCGCCCGCTCAGCAGCATCAACAGCCGCTCCCCCACCCGGTAGCGATTCACATTATCCCGCCAAAGCCCCGCCCACTCCCGCACCACGTAGATGCCCAACTTCCCGCATCCCTTCACCGCCTCATCCACCTTGAACGTCACGTCCACGTACCCCGCGCCGTCCACCTGATCCACCCGCGTCACATGCCCGGCGAACACCACCGCTGCACGTCCCGCCATATCCGTCAGCCCGGCCCGCGCATCCGCCGGCACCACTGCGGAATTTCCACCCTTGAATCCATTAGAGCCAGGCGCACTGATCCCTTGCCCATTCGCCCGCCAACCCGCCAGCACCACCACCACAAGCCAAACTTTGGACACGTTACCTCCGCTCTACCCCTGTTTTCGTCACGGGGCCGAGCGGCAAGCATTACTGTCGCAAAACGAAACACTTTTGTTGTCATCCCGTAGGGATCTGCGTTTACGATCACCCAACAGCTAGGAAATCAGCTTCTAAATCTCCGGATAGAAATCAAAAAACGCTTCGATGCTAAGCCGCAGCTGCGCTTCAATCGCCTCCCGGCTCCCTTCCAGCACATGCATCGTCACTCCGGCGTCTTTCCCGCTCTTCAGCGTCACCGTCGCATCCCCAACCCCAACTACCTCATCCGCCGGCAGCAATCGCATCCCATAAACCATCACCAAATCAGCCATACCAACTATTGTCCCCTTAATCGCGCTCGCCTGTTCAACCCTGTGCCCCAGCATCGTTTTACCCACCCACGCATCCATTTACACTAAGAATCGACTATGACACCCGACACCACCGCCAAGCCCTCCCCTGAAACCCGCGACCTCGTCATCCTCGGCTCCGGTTGCGCCGGCCTCACCGCCGCCATCTACGCCGGCCGTTCCAATCTCAATCCTCTCGTCCTTGAGGGTCACGAGCCCGGCGGCCAGCTCTCCATTACCACCCTCGTAGAAAATTTTCCCGGCTGGCCAGAAGGCATCCAGGGCCCCGAGCTCATTGAAAACATGAAGAAGCAGGCCACCCGCTTCGGCGCCGAGCTCCGCATGGCCCACCTCACCGCCGCCACCTTGCCCACCGAACCCGGCCAGAACATCGTCCTCACCCTCGGCTCCGAAACCATCCACACCCGCACCCTCATCATCGCCTCCGGTGCCAGCGCCCGCTGGCTCAACCTCCCCTCCGAGCAGGCGCTCATCGGCTACGGTGTCTCCTCCTGCGCCACATGCGACGGCTTCTTCGCCTCCGGCAAGGAGATCGCCGTCATCGGCGGCGGCGACTCCGCCATGGAAGAAGCCCTCTTCCTCACACGTTTCGCCACCAAGGTCACCCTCATCAACCGCACTGAAAAATTCCGCGCCTCCCCCATCATGCTCGACCGCGCCAAACAGCATCCCCAGATCGAATTCCGCTCCAACACCATCGTGCAGGAAGTCCTCGGCGTTGAAGAAAAAGACGTCAAAGGCCTCCGCCTCAAAAACACCGCCACCGGCGTTGAAGACACCCTTCCCGTCTCCTTCATGTTCCTTGGCATCGGCCACATCCCCAACGCCCAGGCCTTCAAGGGCATGATGGACCTTGACGAAGACGCCTACATCCTAGCCACGGACGACGTCCACTGCACCCTCCAGGGCAAAATCATCCCCGGCGTTTTTTGCGCAGGCGACATCAAGGACCGCAAATACCGACAGGCCATCACCGCCGCCGGCTCCGGCTGCATGGCCGCCCTCGAAGTAGAAAAATACCTCGAAACCCTGGGCCACTAAACATCTTCATCATTCCCTGTCAGTCATTTCCTTTTTGTCATTCCCGAAGGGAAGCTCTTGCCGTTGCCTCTCCTTTTGTTTCTCATGCCGTAGGGATCTGCGTTTGCGGTTACCGACTCTCATCCCTCGTCAAGACCGCATTACAATCACCCCATGCTCCCCCTCTTCCTCTCCCTGGCCTTCATCCTCCAAACCCAAACGAGCCCGAAAACCATGCATGCCCAAGGCACCTTCACCGTAGACGTCCACCCACTCACTCCCACCCCCGCCCCCGGCATCACCCGCTTCTCCATCAACAAGCAGATTCACGGCGACCTCGAAGCCACCACCCAGGGTGAAATGTTTGCCGCCGGCGACTTCGCCAAAGGTAACGCCGGCTACGTAGCCATCGAAGTAGTCACCGGCACCCTACGCCCCAACCGCAGCAACACCGACATCATCAACGACATTCACCCCCACGACCCCACCCAGGACAAACACGGCACCTTCGCCCTCCAGCACACCGCCACCATGGACTCCTCCGGCCCCAAAATGACCGTCATCGTCGTCCCCGGCTCCGGCACCGGTGACTTCACCGGCATCACCGGCACCATCACCATAATCATCACCCCCGGCCGCCACGACTACAAGTTTGACTACATCATCCCCTGAAAACCGACCGAGCCTCGCACCCCGCGCACCCAAACCCGTCGCAACCGTCTAAAATATTAAAAGTCCATCCCACCCCGCCCCCTTCAAGACCGGAGTTCCTTTGCATCGCCTCCTCACCCTCACCCTCTTCTGCACCCCCCTCGCGGCCTTCGCCCAAAGCACCCTGCCAGACGCTCCCTCCCCGCAAAAGTCTGGGGTGCCCCAGGCCACTGACAGTCTCATCGTCAGTGACCTGGGTTTGACACCCCCCGAATCATCTTCCTCCGTAGCCACGGTAGACCCCTACTTCACCCTCTACCCCGCCGGTTACGAGCCCCAGCAAAGCGCCGCCCAGGCCGCCGCCCAATCCGACAAACCCACCCGCCCTGTCGAGCTCGACGCCAACGGCAACCCTATCCCGCTCTCCCGCCAGCAGCCCAAGCGCATCCTCGGCTTCATGCCCAATTTCCGTTCCGTTTCCGCCGGCGCCAAGGTCCACCCCCCCGGCTGGGAATACAACTTCAAAATCGCCACCCGCCAGGCCTTCGACTATTCCTCCTTCATCTTCCTTGGCCTCACCACCGTCTCCGCCTACGGCATCGATTCGCACCCCTCCCTCGACAACGGCTCCTTCCCCTTCTACGCCTACCTCTGGCGCGGCTTCCTCGATAAAACCGACGGCACCTACCTCGGCGCCTGGCTCCTCCCTTCTCTCCTCCACCAGGACAACCGCTACTACCCCCTCGGCGAAGGCCACCGCATCGTCACCCGCGCCCTCTACGTCATGAGCCGCCAGGTCGTCACCCGCACCTACGGCGGCCGCCAGACCTTCAACCTCTCCGGCCTCGGCGGCAAGGTCCTCACCCAGTACATCTCCCGCTTTTACTATCCGCCAAACTCTTCCGGCTTCTCCGTCCTCGCCACCAAATTCGCCTACGCCTCCATGCGTGATATCGGCTTCTCCGCCATCCGCGAGTTCTACCCGGACGCCGCCGCCCACTTCGTCCGCAAGCATCGTGAAAAGCTCGCCCGCGAGCGTTCCCAGCAGGACGTCAATTCCATCCAGCCCACCCCCAAACCCTAGCGATGGACGCCAACGTCTTCGCCCACAAGTTCCCCCGTCTCTACCACCTCACCTTCGCGGCGAACCTCCCCAGCATCCGTACCCACGGCCTCCTCAGCGCCGCCGCCCTTGCCGATGCCTACAACTTCTCCCCCGAAGACCGCCAATCCGTCCTCCACCAGCGCCGTGTCTGCATCCAGGACCTCCACGGCATTTCCATCCGCGACCAGCTCCCCGCCCCAGAGTCCAGGATGAAGACCTGCCTCGTCAACATCTCCATTCCTGAATGGCTCACCCTGCTCAACTCCAAAATCTTCTTCTTCCTCTCCCGCGAAAAGGCCACTCGCCTCCTGGCCGCCTACACCGACTACGATAATCTCCTCCTCGAAGTCGATACCGCCGCCCTCCTCGCCACCCATGCCACCCACGCCTTCGTCTCCCGCATCAACACCGGCGCCTTTATCTACAAGCCTGTCCCCCGCGGCCGCGCCTCCTTCATCCCCCTCGCCCAGTATGAACCGCGCCGAAAAAACGACACTCCCGCCGAACTCACCATCGACCAACCCATTCCTAACCTGCTCGACTACGCCACGGCCATATCGACCACTGCCTAATCCAATCGCCCCGTTCCCACGTCGTACAGACAGCACTCCCTAAGGTACTGCTTATGGCGAGTTGTCGGCGGAGCCCGCAATCCGGTCGGGTTCCCCAAGTCCATCGCCGGGTGGCTCCCGGCGATGGACACTTTCAAATCTGAAGAAAGAGTCTGGGGTGCCCCAGGCCACGCAGCACCATCGCGTGACCTGGGGTTTCTCAATGTCACCTGGAACTCGTGAAACATAAAGAACGCCCCCACCACCAGGAACCCAAAAGCCACCGCATGATTCCAGTGCAGCTTATCCCCAAAATAAAACACTGAAAACACCCCGAACACCACAAGCGTAATCACCTCCTGCATCACTTTCAGTTGATCCGGCGTATACACCTTCGCCCCCGTCGGTTCGCCGGCACCTGCAGGCAATACTCAAACAGCGCAATCCCCCAGCTCACCACAATCACCTTCCAAAGCGCCACCTCCCTGAACTTCAAGTGCCCGTACCACGCAAACGTCACAAAGATATTCGATCCGATCAGCAGCAAAACCGGCAAAACCCGCGCGCCCATGATCATTTCCCTATGCCTTCTAAGATGCGCTCTAATTCGCTCCATCAACCAGCCATTCAAACCATCACACACCGTCGCATCACACCTCGTAGAATCGAGAAAGATGTCTATCGCCCAAAACCTCGCCACCCTCCGCACCCAAATCGCTGAAGCCTGCACCCAGGCCCACCGCGACCCCGCCACCGTAGCCCTCATGGCCGTCTCCAAAATGCACCCCATCGAGTGCCTCCTGGAAGCCCACGCCGCCGGCCAGCGCCTCTTCGGTGAAAACCGCGTCCAGGAATGGCAGGCCAAGTCCCCCCAGGCCCCTTACGATATCGAAACCCACCTCATCGGCCCGCTCCAGTCCAACAAATCCACCCGCGCCGCCGAGCTCTTCGCCGCCATCGACACCGTCGATTCCCTCCGACTCGCCACCCGCCTCAACCAGGCCGCCCTCGACCTCGGCAAAGTCCTTCCCATCCTCATTGAAATCAAACTCTCCCCCGAGGACACCAAGCACGGCCTCCCCCCCGCCGACCTCCCCGCCCTCCTTGAAGCCCTCCGCCCCTTGGCAAACCTCCGCCCCTCCGGCCTCATGACCGTCCCCCCCTGGCCCTCCGACCTCGCCCAGGCCGACGAGCAGGCCCGCCCCTACTTCGCTCACCTCCGCCAACTCCGCGACGCCGCCCTCCCCGCCAACCCGACCCTCACTCAGCTCTCCATGGGCATGTCCAACGACTTCCGCGCCGCCATTCAAGAGGGCAGCACCTGCGTCCGCATCGGCACCGCCATCTTCGGCAAACGCACACCCTGACCTTTGTCATTCCCGAAGGAATCTGCGTTGGCTTTTGCCGTCGCCGCTAATCACTTCCCCGTAATCCTCGCCTCCGGCCCACTCACAATCCCCTCCCCCTCCGCCGCCGTCACCGTCACCTTATCCAGCCTCACATCCGCATATCCAACCTGAATCCCCGTCGCCGCCTGAATATCCACGTTTCGCAGCGTCAGCCCAACCACCGGCGACTCCGGCAGCCCTACGACGATCCCCGCTGTCTTCCCATGCACACTCTTCAAATTCTCAATCAGCATGTCATGGAAATGCGGCGTCAACCGCCCCACAACAGCCGCGTCCACCGGTCCATCCGGCATCGCCTTCGGGTAATACTCACTAATCAAAATCGAAACCCCCACCCCATCCATCGTGATGTCTCTAAAAAATAAAGAAGATACATCCGCCCCGCGGTCCCGGTTCGCCTTCACCCGAATCCCGTTGTCCGTCCCCTTGAAGCTCACCCGCTCCGCGCTCACCCGCTGCACGCCCCCAGCCACCTCACTCCCAATACTCAACCCATGCCCACTCTCAAACGTGCAATCCATAATCACGATATCCGTACTCGGCGCATCCGGCCCCGCCGACCCGATCGCCCCGCTCTTGATCGCGATATTGTCATCCCCCACGCTTGAAAAATAGTGGTCGATCAAAATATGGTCCGAGCTGAAAGGATCGATCCCATCCGTGTTTGGAGCCCCACGCTGCGGTGCCAGCACCTTGATATTTCTGAAAACCAGGTACGAAGAGTAGTAAGGCACCACCTGCCAGAACCCCGCATCCTTCACCGTAATATCCTCCATCGCCACATGCTGCGAGTGGTCGATCAGCACCCCCATCGGCCGCGGATGATCGTTCCCCAGCACCCCCGCCTCCTTCATCCCCTTCACATAATCCCACCACACCTGGCCCCGCCCATCGATCACTCCACCCCCGGTGATCCTCACATGCACCGCGTGCACCACATGAAGCAGCGGCAGCACCGTAGGCTGACGCATCAGCGTAGCCGCCGCGTAATCCCCCATATCGGTCGACCCCAGCAGCATCGCATCCTTCCCCACCTCCAGCGTCACATAGCTCTTCACCTCCAGCGGCCCCGTCACAAACATCCCGCCCGCCAGCCGCACCACGCCCTGTCCCTTGCCATGCTTCTCAGAGCACCGGTCGATCGCCTTCTGAATCGCCACCGTATCCTTCGTCACCCCATCGCCCTTGGCTCCAAACGTCCGCACATCGCACACCGTCTGCGCCCCCGCCGCCCCCGCCATTAGCAAAACCAATCCCACAATCCGCATCGCATCTCCCATCCAACCCAACCATCCTACCCCAAAGGTCCGACCACCCGCTTCCACCAGCACGCACCCCACATCCTGCATCTACCTAAAGGAACAGGAGAAACAAATGGCAGATTTCGACCACCTCAACCACCTCGCAGGCGACCCCGAGGCAACTGAAGTCCCCAAGCACCCTCACGACCCCGACCACATCAACCCGAAGATCTCATCCGACATCGCCTACTGGTCCCATCAGTTCAAGGTAACCGGCCCCATCCTCCACGAGGCCATCCGCATGCACGGCACCTCCGTAGAAAAGATCCGCAAGCACCTGGAGTCCAAGCACGACGTAAACCTCACCTAACCCGTAAACACGCTGAGGGTGCCCCAGGCCACGCAAGCTTCATCGCGTGACCTGGGTCTCACCCCCGAGCTCAAACGTTGTGCGAACCCACACTCCCTACACCCCTTACCACCCGCAACGCCCCGCACTTCTCCCCCACCCGTTCCACTTCCTCGACCCCGATCAAGTCCTCAGCCACTCCCAGCACCACCCCACCGTCCCGAATCGTATCCATAAACAATCCCCGCAGCTCACCCGGCACCCCCAGCCGATCCAGCGTCACATGCATCTCCGCCCCCGCGCTCCCCGCCGGCTCCCCCAGATCCCCGATCACCGCCAGCGCCTCATGCGCCACTCCGGCCGCTACCAACTCCTTCAGCGCCGCTTCCCCCTGCCCCGTATGAACAAACAACAGACTCACAAAGCCCATAACCCTCCAAAGTAAAGGACCGGGCGGCACCCGGTCCTCCAGCGTTAATTATGAGGGACCGGCTTCGCCTCAGGATTCTTCAGATGCGCCGCAAACCGAGCCTGCGCCTCCAAAACCTTATTCCGGGCAAACGCCGCATCCCGCCAGCCTTTGACTTCAACCCGCTTGCCTTCCAGGTCCTTGTAGATGGCAAAAAAGTGCGTAATCTCTTTCAACATGTGCGGATAAATCTCGGAAAAATTCCAAACATCCTTGTACCGGGGGTTCCCCAGCCCGACGCAAAGGACCTTCTCATCGCCCAGCCCCTGGTCCACCATCTCCAGCAGACCGATCGGCCGTACTTCCATCACGCAACCTGAAAAGCTCGGGTTGTCGACCAGCACCAGCACGTCCAGCGGATCGCCATCGTCCCCCAGCGTGCTCGGAATAAATCCATAATCCCCCGGGTAATGCACCGGCGAATACAAATTCCGGTCCAGCCGGAACACATGCAGATCCTTGTCATACTCGTACTTGTTCACGCCCTCTTTCGGTATCTCGATGACCACATTGATCACCTCAGGGCTCTTCGGTCCTACCGGCAACTCCATATAATTCGGCATAAAGTCAGGCATCTCGTCTCATTCACTTTGATTTTTCGTAACCGTAGCTGTCCGTCTTACCCTCATCGCAACGTCCGGGCCTTCGGTCCCCGCGTCACACATAAGATGCACGGCCGCAATCGCTCAGCCCTGCTCTGCCAAGTATAATCAGACTTCATGAAAGCCCACGTCTATGTCACCCTCAAACGCACCGTCCTCGATGCGCAGGGACAAACCGTAGCCGACGCGCTCCGCCGCATGGACTACCGCGGCGTCGCCGGCGTCCGCCAGGGGAAATACTTCCTCCTCGATCTCGACTCCACCTTCGCCGACACCGCCGCCGCCAGTGAAGAAGTCGATCGCATCGCCCGCGAAGTCCTCCATAATCCCGTTATCGAGCAATACACCTTCCGCCTCGAAGCGTAACTATTCCCAACAGTTTGTCTTTAACCTGCTTCATACTTGCCTCTGAGTCACTTACTTCTCAATCGACTGCCCCGAAACATAGGCCCCCACCCAAGGAGACTCATGCTTCCTCGCGCCGCCCGCCTCACTGCTCTTTTCGCTCTCGTGGCCGCCTTCGCCATCCATCCCCGCGCTCACGCCCAGGCCGCTCCCACTGCCGTCAAAGCCATCAGCATTTCCGCTTTCGGTGGCGTCGCCGTCCTCAACCCTGAGTTCGGCCCGGAGCACCACAACATCGGCTTCACCGCCGGCGCCGACATCACCCGGCCCTTCTTCAACATCGACGTCTCCTTCGAAATCCGCTATACCGACGCCTCCGGCACCTACGCCGACGAAGACACCTACGGCGGCGGCTTCAAGTTCTCCAAACAGTTCCGCAGCTATCACCCCTACGTCAACTTCCTTATTGAAGAAGGCCAGATCCACTTCGACCATCCCGAGCTCATCGGCGGCCCTACCAGCACCTACACCCATGACGACTCAACCGTCTACGACGCCGGCGCCGGTGTCGACTACGACCTCCGCCGCAACTTCGCCCTCAAGCTCGACGCCCAGTTCTCCACCTGGAAAATCGGCTCTGAAAAGTCCCGTTTCACCCCCTACAACGCCAGCGTAGGCATCGTCTACTACATTCCCTTCCGCGCCTCCAGGCGCAAACACCGCTAGCCCACAGCTCATACAAAAAGGTTTGGGGTGCCCCAGGCCACGCAAGCTTCATCGCGTGACCTGGGCTTTCTAACATCTCTATAACCCCCAGGATGCTACGCTCAATCCTGGGAGATTCACCGCTTTGCCTCAGCCACAAAACCCCGCCACCAGCCGTTTCGTCCGTGCCTGCCTTCGCCAGCCTGTTGACCGCACCCCCGTCTGGTTTCTCCGCCAGGCCGGCCGCTACATGCCGGAATACATGGCCGTCCGCAAGCACCACACCCTGCTGGAAATCTGCCGCACCCCCGCCATAGCCGCCGAGGTCACCATCACCGCCGCGGAAATCCTCTCCGTCGATGCCGCCATCATCTTCGCCGACCTACTCCTCCCCCTCACCCCCATGGGCCTGGACTTCGAGTTCGTCGCCGGCGAAGGCCCCCACGTCAACACCCCCATCCGCACCCTCGAGCAAATCCAGGCCCTCCGCACCGACCGCACCGAAGACCTCCAATACGTAGCCCGCTCCATCGAGCTCGTCACCAAACACTTCGCCGCCCCAAGGCCTGACGGAGACCAGCTAGGCATCATCGGCTTCATCGGTGCCCCCTTCACCCTCGCCAGCTACATGATTGAAGGCGGCGGCAGCAAAAACTACATCGAAGCCAAGCGCCTCATGTACGCCTCCGCCAACTCGTCCGAAGAAAGCCGTCATTCTGAGCGGAGTCCGTCGGCTTCATCGACGGACGCAGTCGAAGAACCCCGAGACTCTCAGCCCAGCCACGAACTCCCGAGCCCTTCTGCTACAGATTCGATCCGAACCACCACAAACACTCAGGCCCCCTCCCCCGACCGCGCCCCCACCAGATCCTCCGCCCCCTTCCCCGACTCCCGCGCCTGGCCCCTCCTCATGGAAAAGCTCGTCACCGTCCTCACCGGCTACGCCCGCCAGCAGGTAGAAGCCGGCGCCGACGTCATCCAGATCTTCGATTCCTGGGCCGGCAATCTCTCTGTCGCCGACTACGAACAATTCTGCCTCCCCGCCACCAAAATCCTCGTCCAGAACGTCCGCAACATGGGCGTCCCCGTTATCTACTTTGGCGTCGACACCGCCTCCCTCCTCCCCATCATGCAAACCACCGGCGCCGACGTCCTTGGCCTCGACTGGCGCACCCCCCTCGCCGCCGCCCGCCAGGTCCTCGGCCCCGCCACCGCCGTCCAGGGCAACCTCGACCCCATCACCCTCTTCGCCCCCCAACCCCTCATCAAACAACGCGTCCAGCAAATCCTCACTGAAGCCGCCCGCCGCCCCGGCCACATCTTCAACCTCGGCCACGGCATAGTCCCCGGCACCCCCGTAGAAAACGTAATCGCCGTCTCCCGCTACGTCCGCGAGCTCTCCCAACCGACCCTCTAACAGTGCTATAAAAGGCTATTGTATGGAGATTCGCTTTGACCCGGAAAAAGTCGCCGTCTCCGCGCGAATCCCGGACGGGGCATCGGTTTCGAAGAAATCAGAAAACTTTTCGACCAGCCTTATTTCGAAGACGAACGCAGAGAAGATCCAAAGCAGTTCTTCGCAATTGGCTGGGTCAATGGAACCTTATACACTCTCATCTTTGAAGTCCGAAACGAACGTGGCATAGGTTTCTATTGGTTCGCAACACTTTGGAAGGCTACTAAAGAAGAAAGGAAACTCTATGTCGAACACATCTGAAACCCTGCTCATCGATGCAGAGCAAATCGCGGAAATGGCAGATCGCGGCGAAAATGTCACAAGATTTTACGCTGGTAAGGGCAAGATGCGCCCACCGCTGAACCTGCACCGGGTCGATCTGGAGTTCACCGTGGACTTTCTCCTCGAAATCGACCGTGCCGCCGCAGAACTCAATATCAGCCGCGACGCCGCCATCAAGAGCCTTCTCCGCCAATCACTCGACCACCATTACCTCGCCCTTGCCCACACCTCGCGCTAAGCTTGCCTTCTCATCTCATCAAATACCCCACTGCCTAACCATTTACCCTAGATCCAATGCAGCCCCCCATCCTCCTCCTAGCCCACGGCACCCCAGACACCCTCCCCCAGATGGCCGAGTACCTCGCCAACGTCACCGGCGGCCGCAAGCTCCCGGACCACGTCGTCGAAGAGCTCAAAGAGCGTTACCACGAAATCGGCCTCCAGGAAACGCCCCTCCCCGAAGGCCCACCCCTCACCAAATGGACCCTGCTTCAAGGCCGCCTCCTGTCTGAAGCCATCGGCCAAAAAGTCTACGTCGGCATGCGCAACTGGCACCCCTACATTGCAGACACCATGGCCCAAATGCGCCACGACGGCGTCACCACCTTCCGTGCCATCTGTCTCGCCCCCCAGAATTCCCGCACCTCCGTCGGCCTTTACCGCTCCGCCGCCCAGAAGAATCTCGCCGGCATGCAGATGGAATTCATCGCCGGCTGGTCGGACCATCCTCTCCTCGCCCAGGCCTTCGCGCTCGAAATGTGGCCCGCCTGGGCTGAAGCCTGCGCCAAACACAGGGCCAGAGTCCCCATCCTCTTCACTGCCCACGCCGTCCCCTGCCGCACCATCATGTCCGGCACCGTCTCCACTGCGGAAAGCCCCTCCGCCCGTCCCGGAGCCCCCGTCCCTGAGTCCGGCATCCAGTTCTACGGTACCCGCCAGACCCCGGACCCCTACCCCGTCGAGTGCAAAAACACCGCCATCGCCGTAGCCAAAGCCCTAGCGCCTTTGGGCTTGAAGGATCCAGACTGGTTCTTCGCCTTTCAATCCCAGGGCATCGCCGGCGCCCCCTGGATCGGCCCCACCGTTGAGGACACCCTCAAAGCCCTCGTCGCCCAGGGCCACAAAGCCGTCGTCATGCAGCCCATCGGCTTCCTCTGCGACCACGTAGAAATCCTCTACGACATCGACATCGCCTTTCGCGACACCGGCCGCGAGCTTGGCATCGAGGTCACCCGTGCCCCCAGCCTCAACGCCAGCCCCACCCTCATCCGCGCCATCACCCAAATCGCCACCGGCCAATACCAGGCCCAAATCGACGAGAAGCCCGACGAACTCCACAGCGAGAATCAAACCGGCCAACTAGCCCATGCCTAGTCTTCACGCGTCGCATTCCCGGTGGAAGCGTGGGGCTTCAGCCCCACGAACAATCCCCCTTGCAACAAATAGGGCTTCAGCCCCGGGCCATTCGTCCCACCACAGAAACGTCCCGGAGCCCCAATGATCGCCATCCTGGGCGCCGGAATCGCCGGGCTCACCGCCGCCTGGCAACTCCACCAACTCAACCAACCCTTCACCCTCTTCGAAGCCACCAACCGTCTCGGCGGCACAGTAGAAACCATCCGCCAGGATGGTTTTGTGGTAGAAACCGGGCCCGACGGCTGGGTCACTGAAAAGCCGTGGGCCACCCAACTCGCCATCGACCTCGGCCTTGAAGACCAGATCATCCACTCCAACGACGCCACCCGCGTCACCTACATCCTCTCCCCCCACGGCCACCTCACCCCCATCCCCGACGGCATGCGCATGATGGTCCCCACCAACCTCGCCGCCCTCGAAACCTCCCCCCTCTTCTCCCCCGAAGCCATAGAAGCCTACGCCGCCGAACCCCACCGCGCTCACGAACTCCGCGCGACAGCGCCCAATTCAGACGAATCCGTCTCTCAATTTGTACAACGCCACTTCGGCCCCGAAGTCCTCCTCAAGATCGGCGCCCCTCTCCTCTCCGGCGTTTTCGGTGGCAACGTCGAAACCCTCTCCGTCCGCGCCGTCATGCCAACCTTCGTCCAGATGGAGCGCGACCACGGCTCCCTCATCCTCGCCCTCCAGTCCCTCGCCCGCACCCAGGCCCCTCGCCCCATCTTCACCTCTCTCCGCCACGGCACCCAGACCCTCATCGACGCCATGGCCGCCACCCTCCCGCCCCAATCCATTCTCCGCAATACCCCCGTCACCCACCTCACCCGCACCCCCACCCACTGGCTCGTCAACGGCCAGCCCTTCGATCACGTCTTCCTCGCCCTCCCCGCCCACATCGCCTCCCCGCTCCTCGCCCCCACCTCCCCCCGCGCCGCCCAGCTCCTCACCCTCGCAGAATCCAGCGCCATCCTCGTAGCCTTCGCCTTCTCCACCTCCTTCCCTATTCCTCCGGGCTTCGGCTTCCTCGCCCCCGCCGGCACGTCTCCCCTCCTCGCCGCCACCTTCGTCGACCAGAAATACCCTCACCGCGTCCCACCCGGCACCCGCCTCCTCCGCGCCTTCTACGGCGGCTCCGCCGAATCCCCAACCGACCCCCGCTCCGACGAAGACCTGGCCACCCTCGCCCTCGCCGAGCTCCGCCGCATCCTCCCCGCCTCCCACATCCCCAACCCCACCCTCACCCTCACCCGCCGCTGGCCCCGCTCCCTCCCCCAGTACGCCGTAGGCCACCTCACCCGCATCGCCGAGCTCGACCACCTCACCCCCCGCGAACTCCCCGCCCTCACCCTCCTCGGCAATCCCTACCGCGGCGTAGGCCTCCCCGACCTCATCCGAGACTCACGCCAAGCCGCCCGCCAGGCCACCTAAATCCTCACGTAAATCCAATAATTGCCTCAAAATCGGTGCACTTTATACCACTTTCGTGCCATCCCACACGATCCTTGGTAGTATCTTTTCAACAAAGCACCATTTCTGTCGGAATTGTCACACTTTTCCAAAAATCTACAGCGAGCCCAAAACCGGCCCGCCGCAGACTACTATCCCTCCGAGGACTCACCATGCAGCGATCCACCCTCCGCTCCCTTGCCTCCCTTCTGCCGGCCGCCCTCGTCCTCGCCGCCACGCTTCCACTGAACGCCCAGATTCAGGCCGCCCAGCAGCTCACCCCCGGCCACATCGTCGGCGCCCTGCCCGGCACCCTCCTCAAATCCCCCACCGTCCGCACCCAGCCCGCTCTCCTCACCGCCGCCGAGGCCGCCCCCTTCGTCACCCGCCTGGCCGCCACCGAGCCCGGCCAGCATCTCCAGCTCGCCCTCCAGCTCCCTCTACGCAACCAGGCTGACCTCGACGCCACCCTAGCCGACATCTACAATCCCGCCTCCCCCAACTTCCACCACTTCCTCACCACCCCCGAGTTCGACCGCCGCTTCGGCCCCACCCCCTCAGACTTCGCCACCCTCGTCGACTGGGCCGAACGCCAGGGCTTCACCGTCACCCACAAGTCCTCCAATAACCGCATAGTCGACGTCGACGCCTCCGTCTACGCCATCAACCGCGCCTTCCACACCAACATCACCCAGTACCACGACGCCCACCTCAACCGCGACTTCCACGCCCCCGCCCAGGAGCCCTCCACCGTAGACCTCCCCGTCCAGCTCTACGCCATCGCCGGCCTGGACGACGCCGCACCCAAGCACTCCCACCTCAAAAAAGGTGACGAGCTCGTAGAAGGCACCCACCAGACCCGCGCCCAGCTCGCAACCAGCGCCATCGTCGGCTCCGGCCCCGGCAACACCTACCTCCCCAGCGACATGCGCGCCGCCTACTATGGCGGTACCGCCCTCACCGGTGCCGGCCAGACCGTCGCCGTCTACTCCTACGACGGCTACCAGCCCTCGGACGTTACCGCCTGGTACACCCACGTCGGCATCCCCGCCTCCACCGTCCCCGTCACCACCATCAACGTCAACGGCTACAACAGCGGCTGCTACAGCAACAATTCCACCACCGGCGTCGTCATCTACACCACCTGCGATGACACCGAGCAGGTCCTCGACATCCTCCAGGTCCAGGGTATGGCTCCCGGCCTCTCCAAAATCCTCTTCTACGTCGGCAACTCCGCCACCGACATCGTCAACCAGATCGCCTCCGACAACCTCGCCCCCGTCATCACCTCGTCCTGGGGCGGCGGCGACTTCGGCCCAACCTGCGACCCCGCCTTCCAGCAAATGGCTCTCCAGGGCCAGACCTACCTCAACGCCACCGGCGACTCCGGCGGCTTCAACGCCAGCACCTACGACGCCCCATCCCTCGACCCCTACATCGTCCAGGTAGGCGGCACCGATCTCATCACCACCGTCAAGGCCGGCCCCTGGAAATCAGAAACCGGCTGGGCTGACTCCGGCGGCGGCTTCTACGCCGGCACCTACGCCATCCCGTCCTGGCAGCAGGCCACCGGCATCATCACCACCACCAACAAGGGTTCCACCACCTACCGCAACGCACCGGACATCGCTGCTGAAGCCAACTTCGACAACACCTCAGAAGACAACGGCGCCTTCGAAACCGGCTACGGCGGCACCAGCTATGCCACCCCGCGCATGGCCGGCTACCTCGCCCTCGCCAACCAGCAGGCGTACTCCTACGGCGCCACCACCGGCGTAGGCTTCATCAATCCGTCTCTCTACACCGCCGGCCTCAGCGCAACCGCCTCCACCGTCTACCACGACATCACCAGCGGCTCCAATAAATCCAGCTCCACCCCCTACGTCACCTACACAGCCACGGCCGGCTATGACCTCGTCACCGGCTGGGGCTCGCCCAATACCACCGGCCTCATCAATGTCCTGGCCCCCCAGCCGCCACCCAACTTCACCTTCACCGGCGATACCTCCGCCCTCACCATCGTCCGCGGCAGCACCGGCAGCTCCGTCCTCACAGTCACCGGCACCAACGGCTTCACCGCCGCCACCACCTTCTCCACTTCCACGCTGCCCACCGGCGTCACCGGTGCCTTCAGCCCCGTCTCCACCACCGGCTCCGGCACCACCACCCTCACCTTCACCACGGACCCCACCTCCCCCATCTCCACCACACCCATCACCATCACCGCCACCTCTGGCACCCTCACTCAAACCCTCTCGATCAACCTCATCGTCGACAAGCGCACAGACAGCGACTTCTCCCTCGCCGCCACCTCTGCCACCACCTCCGTCACCCAGGGAGCCACCAACACCAACACCGTCAACGTCACCGTCGGCAACTCACTCCTGGCCCCCGTCAACCTCACCATCTCCAACCTGCCCACCGGCGTCACCGCGTCCTTCAATCCCACGACCAACAGCTCCGGCCAGGCTGCATCTTTCTCGAGCACCCTCACCTTCACCGCCTCCGCCTCGGCCGCCGTCGGTTCCACCACCGTGGTCGTTACCGGTACCAGCAACAATCTCGTCCATACCACCACCGTCGTCGTCACCGTCGTCGCCCCGCCCAGCAACCAGCTCATCGTCAATCCAGGCTTTGAGAACGGCAGCGCCCCCTGGTACACCACGCCCAGCGTTTACTGCACCCAGGCCTGCGTTCCCTACGGCGAATCGCCCCACTCCGGCGTCGGCTTCATCTGGTTCGGCGGTTACGGCGCAGCCAACACCTCCACCATCTACCAGGCCATCGCCATCCCCAGCAGCGCCACCACCGCAACCCTCAACTTCTACCTCCACATTGACACTGCTGAAACCACCACCACAGCCAAGAACGACACCATGAAGGTCCAGATCCTCAACTCCGCTGGCACCGTCGTCGCCACTCTCGCCACCTACTCCAACCTCAACGCCGCCACCGGCTACGCCCTCTACACTCTGGACGTCAGCCAGTACATCGGCACTTCCGGCTTTCTCCAGTTCACCTACACAGAGAACGCCAGCCTCCAAACCTCCTTTGTCCTCGACGACGTAACCGTAACCATCCAATAACCCCAAACAGATAGGCCCCGCGACAAGCCAGTCGCGGGGCTTTCCAGGAGAACCCGCTAAAAGCCTCGGGTGCCCCATCTCACGCTGGTCGTATCGCGTGAGGTGGGGTTACTCCTTTGGCGTCAGGCCCTTTCTTTGTCATTCCCGAAGGCAATTCTGCTTCTGCCTTTGCCCTTGTTCCTTTGTTGTCATCCCACACGCATCGGCATTCGCTCGTCCCCTACCCCACCTTCACCAGCATCTTCCCCACATTCTCTCCCTTGAACAACCCCAGAAAAGCCCCCACCGCCTTATCCACCCCCACCTCCACAGTCGACTCCGCCTTCACCTGCCCCGACTTGATCCAAGGCACCATCTCCCCCAGGAACTGTCCCATCAACCCAAAGTGATCGCTCACAATGAAGCCCTCCAGCCGCAACCGTTTCCCCACCACATAAGCCAGCCCGCCAATCGGCTCCCCGCCCCCGTTGTAGCCTTCAATCATCCCGCACATCGCAAACCGCGCAAACGGTTTCGCCACTGCCAGCGCCGCCTCCAGGTGCGACCCACCCACATTCTCAAAGTAAACATGAAAGCCCTTCGGAGCCGCCGCCCGCAGCGCCGCCGTCAAATCCTTCTCGGCTTTATAGTCGATCACCGCATCCACCCCAATACCCCTCAGATACTCCCCCTTAGCCGCCCCGCCCGCTGACCCGATCACCGTACATCCTTTCAGCTTCGCCATCTGGCACACGACGCTCCCCACCGCACCCGCCGCCGCGCTCACAAACACCGTCTCCCCCGCCTGGATCTTTGCCACTTCCAGGAGCCCCACATACGCCGTCAACCCCGTAATGCCCGCCACTCCCAGGTAATCCTCCACCGGCAGCAATCCCGCATCCACCTTCATCAAACCCTTCCCCGCCGCCGTATAACCCTCCCGCCACCCATACATCGAGACCACCGCATCGCCCACCGCCAGCCCCTCATACTCCGACTTAACCACCCGTCCCACCGCCGCCCCTTCCATCGCCTGCCCCAGCTGAAACGGCGGTACATAGCTCGGCACATCCCGCATCCGTCCCCGCATATAAGGGTCGACGCTCAAAAACTCGTTCCGCACCTGCACCTCGCCCGCCCCCGGCTCCGCCAGCGTTACCGTAGCCATCTCAAAGTTTTCCACCCCCGGCATCCCCTCCGGCCGGCTCACCAGTCTCACCTCACGCGATTCCATCCCCATAACTAACCCTCCGTTCAGAATCCCAGAATCATACACCCCGCCATCCCCGGTAAACTATCCCCAATGACCCCCGCAGAAATCACCCAGCTAAAATCCACCATCGAGCACCACTTCGCTCAGGGTCCCGCCGCCATCGGCTCCCCGGAAGCCCTCGCCGCCTTCCACCAGCTCCGCGAAGCCCTCGAATCCGGCACCATCCGCTCCGCCGAACCCGACGACTCCCCACTAGGCTGGCGCGTCAATCCCTGGGTCAAGCAAGGCATCCTCCTCGGCTTCCGCATCGGCACCCTGGAATCCCAGAACGGCAACCATCCCACCGGCCAGTCCATCCTCTCCTTCGTCGACAAATCCACCTTCCCCGCCCGCCGTTTCACCCCAGACCAATCCATCCGCATCGTCCCCGGCGGCTCTTCCGTCCGCGCCGGCGCCTATCTCGCCCCGTCCGTCGTCGTCATGCCCCCCGCCTACGTCAACACCGGCGCCTACATTGACTCAGGCACCATGGTCGATTCCCACGCCCTCGTCGGCTCCTGCGCCCAGATCGGCAAGCGCGTCCACCTCTCCGCCGCTGCCCAGATCGGCGGCGTCCTCGAGCCCGTCAACGCCACCCCCGTCATCATTGAGGACGACTGCCTCATCGGCGGCAACACCGGCGTCTATGAAGGCACCATCGTCCGCGCCGGAGCCGTCCTTGCCGCCGGCACCATCCTCACCCGCGGCACCCCCGTCTATGACCTCGTAGAGAACAAAATCTACAAAGCCACCGCTGAAACTCCCCTCATCATCCCCGCCCGAGCCGTAGTAGTCCCCGGCAGCCGCGCCATCACCCAGGGACCCGGCCGCGACTGGAACCTCTCCCTCGCCACCCCCATCATCGTCAAGTACCGCGACGACAAAACCGAGCTCTCCCTCGCCCTTGAAGACCTCCTCCGCTAACCCAAAGAACGTCTGGGGTGCCCCAGGCCACGCAGCCTCATCGCGTGACCTGGGTTGTGTGAGGTAGGGTTGTGTGAGGTAGGGTTGTGCGGCCGATGTCGAGCCGTCGCTTTTTTGTTGTCATCCCGTAGGGATCTGCGTTTGCACTTGCTCTTGCACTCATCCGTTCCACCAGCCCATTCCCCACCCATGCAGTATCCTGTCGACACACCCCATGCCCCTCACCACCCACCTCGACGCCCACATCGCCAAAGACGGCTTCCGCCTCCGCGGCACCCATATGTCCCGCGTCGACGGCTTCTCCGACGTAGTCTTCGGCTTCGCCCTCACCCTCCTCGTCGTCTCCCTGGAAGTCCCCAAAACCTACGCCGAGCTTCACCAGATCCTTCGCGCCTTCGTCCCCTTCGGCATCTCCTTTACCTTCCTCATCATGCTCTGGTATGCCCATTTCCGCGTCTTCCGCCGCTTCGGCCTGCATGATCCCGCCACTATACTCACCAACGCCGCACTCCTTTTCGTCGTCCTCTTCTACGTCTATCCCCTCAAGTTCCTCGCCACCCTTTTGCTCGGCGGCGTCGATGCCAATACCCTCTTCGCCAGCGCCCAGGAAGCCCGCGAGCTCATGATCGTCTACGGCCTCGGTTTCGCCGCCGTCTACCTCCTCTTCGCCGCTCTTTACTACATCGGCTGGCATCACCGCGAAAGCCTCGAACTCAACTCCCTCGAGCGCACCCTCACCAAAATCTGGATCGCCGACAACCTCGGCATAGCCTCCATCGGCATCCTTTCCGTACTCATCGCCTGCATTCTCCCGGCTCGTCTCGCCGGTCTCGCCGGGTTCACTTATTTCCTCATCATCGCCTTCAAAACCATCCACGGCAGCATCTCCGGCCGCATGGAGCGCCGCGCCCGCGCCGAGCTCCTCCACCTTCAATCCTTGGCCTGAACCTGCATCGGGTGCCCCATGATTACCGCGGCTTCATCGCGGTTATCGTGGGGTTGTTCCCTTCTCCAATCTGCCACCAATCGGGAAACCCGGGGCCACTGGATACACGCACGCTCCCTCACGTGACCCGGGCTTTCAACATCCCTTTTACCCTCACCTGTTAGACTAGGAAGTCCATGGCATCTAATAATCAGCAAACCAGCGCAACAAACGCAAACAACAATACAGACAAACTAAAAATGATCCCCCTCGGCGGCCTAGGCGAGTTCGGCATGAACTGCATGGCCCTCCGTTGGCAGGACGACATCATCGTCATCGACGCAGGCCTCATGTTCCCAGAGGAGGAGCTCCTCGGCGTCGACATCGTCGTCCCCGATATCTCCTACCTCACAGAAAACCGCGACAAGGTCAAAGCCATCCTGCTCACGCATGGCCATGAAGACCACGTCGGCGGCCTCCCCTGGATCCTCTCCGAGCTCAACGTCCCCGTCTACGGCACAGAATTCACCCTCGCCCTGGTCGAAGGCAAACTGGATGAGCACCGCCTCCTCGATGACGCCGACCTCATCGAGATGATCCCCGGCAAGCGATTCACCCTCGGGCCTTTCTCCATCATGCCCATCCGCGTCACGCACTCGCTCGTCGATTGCGTCGCCCTCGCCATCCACACCCCCGTCGGCGTCATCCTCCACACCGGCGACTTCAAAATCGATCTCTCCCCCCCGGACGGCAAAGCCTTCGACCTCCAGGCCTTCGCCGACCTCGGCAAATCCGGCACCGTCCTCGCACTCCTGCAGGACTCCACCAACGTCGATCGCCGCGGCTGGACCCCCAGTGAAAAGGCCGTCCGGCCCCGTCTTGACGAGATCTTCGCCCAGACCAAAAAGCGTCTCTTCTTCTCCTGCTTCTCGTCTTCCATCACCCGCCTCGGCCTCGCCTTTGAGCTGGCCCAGAAGCACGGCCGCAAGGTCGCCGTCGTAGGCCGTTCCATGGACAACGCCACTGAAATCGCCCAGGACCTCGGCTACCTCAAGATCCCCCAGGGCCTCCTCATCCAGCCCGGCCAGATCCGCGATACCCCACCCGACAAGCTCCTCGTCATGATCTCCGGCACTCAGGGCGAACCCATGTCCGCCCTTTCCCGCGCCGCCGTCAACAACCACAAATTCGCCCGCATCGATGCCGGCGACACCGTCCTCATGAGCTCCCGCGTCATCCCCGGCAACGAGAAAGCCATCTATCGCGTCATCGATCACCTCGAGCGCCGCGACGCCAACGTCATCCATGACGACGGCACCAATGGCCTCATCCACGTCTCCGGCCACGGCTCCCAGGAAGAGCTCAAGATGATGATCCAGCTCGTCCAGCCCAAGTTCTTCATCCCCGTCCATGGCGATTTCCGCCACCTCAAGCGCCACGCCGAGCTCGCCATGTCCACCGGCGTCCCCCGCAAGGCCATCCTCGCTGAAGACGGCGACGTCCTCGAGTTCACCAACGATTCCTGCACCAAGAACGGCAAAGTCACCACCGGCCGCGTCTGCATTGACTCGGGTGGTTCGATCGACGTCGTCGAAGACGTCATCATCCGCGACCGCCAGCACCTGTCAGAAGACGGCATCATTCTCCCCATCATCGCCATCAACAAGCGCACCGGCCGCGCCGAGGGCCCACCCGAAATCGTCATGCGCGGCTTCGCCATGGAAGACGACAAGCAGCTCATCGGCGAAGCCCGCGCCATCGTCAACCGCACCCTCGAGTCCTCCTCCTCGGAAGAGCGCCAGGACTACGGCGTCATCAAGGAAAAAATCCGCAACGACCTCAAGCGCTTCATCCAGAAATCCACCTCCCGCCGCCCCCTCATCATGCCAGTCATCATGGAAATCTAACCCCACAACTGGACTTCAACGCGGTGGCCTTTGCGGCTTAACCTTTGCTGTTCGTTCACCTTCGCTGTTGCATTTGCCGTTGCTTCTGAGATAGGTCCGGGCTTTAGCCCGGACATTCCCGGACTAGAGCGAACGCGGGCTTTAGCCCCGGGGACACGATTTCCTATCGCCGCCCATTCCTACGGCGCATGCACGAACCGTCTCGGATAATGATTACCATGCGTCTTAAACCGCAAACCTATGCCCTGACCGCCGTAACGCATCAACGCCACCGTATCTTCCAACGCACCGCAAACGCAGAACTCCTGATTCAAACCCTCCTTAATCACCGCAACAAGGGGCGTTTTCTCCTCCACGGCTTCGTCGTCATGCCAGACCACATCCACATCCTCCTCACCCCAATAGAGACCATAGAAAAAGCCGCTCAGCTCATCAAGGGCGGCTTCTCCTTTGCTGTCCGCATGCAATACGTAGGTGAAGTCTGGCAGGATGGCTACCACGCCCACCGCTGCCTCGACGGCGCCGACTACCTCAACCAACTCACCTACATCGAAAACAACCCCCTTCGCAAACACTATGAGACCTACCCCTGGGTCCACACCACCGGCACCTGGCCGCTCGACCCACCACCTGACGCGTAATCCGTTATATCCTCACCCTCAATGCCTCGCCCCCTCCGTCGTCGCCGCCTCCCTCGTCTCCGCACCCGCACCCGCGTCCTCGCCCACCAGACCCGCACCCAGATCGACACCCACCGCCCCGCCGCCTACACCCTTCTCTTCGCCGGCATCCTCATCTTCCTCCTCGCCCTCTGGCCCTTCGTCAAGGACCATCTCAAAGCCATCAACGTCCTCGACCAGGTCGCCTCCCATCCCGTGCCCGCCCTCATCGGCGACCTCGTCGCCCACCCCATCTCTACTGAAGACCTCACCCTCCAGGTAGAGTCCGGCCCCATCCGCGCCCGCCTTTACACCCCTGAAAACGCCACGCAAAAAACTCCCGCCCTCATCGTCCTCCACGGCGTCCACCACCTCGGCATCGACGAGCCCCGCCTCAAATCCTTCGCCGCCGCCATGGCCTCCACCGGCATCCGCGTCCTCACCCCAGAGCTCCCCGACATCAAGGATTACCACGTAGACTCCACCTCCATCCGCACCATCGGCGAGGCCACTCAATCCTTCGCCCGCACCACCGGCGCACCCGTCGGCGTCATGGGCCTCAGCTTCAGCGGAGGCCTCGCCCTCGTCGCCGCCGCCGACCCCCTCTACAAACCCTCCTTCAAATTCGTCTTCGCCGTCGGCTCGCAAGACAGCATGTCCCGCGTCTCCCAGTACTACCGCACCAACTCAGACCTCCGCCCCAACGGCACCACAGAGCTCCTCCCCGCCCACGAGTACGGCCCCCTCGTCCTCGAATACGAGTACCTCGAAGACTTCGTCCCCGCCCGCGACATCCGCAACGTCCGCGCCGTCCTTCGCGCCCATCTCTACGAAGACCAGCCCGCCGAAACCAAAGCCCTCGCTAACCTTGACCCCAGCCAGAAAATCGCCGCCACCCAGCTCATGGACACCACCTCGCCAAAAACCCGTGCCCTCCTCGCCGACACCATCGCCAAGCACACCGCCGAACTCAACGGCCTCTCCCCCGACACCCACCTCGCCAAAATCACCGTCCCCGTCTACCTCCTCCACGGCGAAGCCGACAACATCATCCCTTCCGCCGAAACCCTCTGGATGGCCTCCCAACTCCCTGCCGTCACCCTCCAGGCCGCCCTCGTCTCCCCCGTCATCTCCCACATCGACATAGGCGAAACCAAAGCCGGCCCGCTCGAAAACCTCAAGGACCAGTGGCAGCTCATCCACTTCTTCGCCCTCATCATGCACGCCACCGAAACCCCCTCCGGCCGAACCCCCTTCTAAGCACTTTTGTCATTCCCGAAGGGAACCCGCATTTGCTTCGTGTTTGTCATCCCGTAGGGATCCGCACTTGCACTTGCCCTCCGCTCGTGCCCCCACGGCAATTCGCCTTCACCACCGCCACCCACTCCCAGGGACGATTACACTCACCTCATGGTCATCCTCCGCATCCTGACCGGCCTCATCACCTCTATCCTGCAGATCGCAGCCATCGGCCTCAAGCACCTCACCGTCGTTCTGGCCGGCGTCCTCGTCTTCGCGGCCGCCGTCGTTCTCATCTTCACCCTCACCGGCACCACCGTAGCCGAAATCCTCCACATCCGCCGCAAACGCCGCAGGCCCTGACCAGCCTTAGGTAATGTCTGGCGATCTATTTTGCCTTTGTTCTTGCTTCTGAGACAGGTCCGGGCTTTAGCCCGGACATTGAAACCTACTGACAAAGCGGGCTTTAGCCCCCGGGAATTGCTCTCTTTTTGGCCACACCGAATTCAAAAGTTTCGTCAAAGACTGCCTGCACTTCTGCCGTATGCTCCGTACACCCCGCATCGCCGCATCGATCCGGCTCTGCCACCCCACCCGATCACCCGGCCTTTGCCACCAGAGCTTCCTCGAACGCCCGCCGGCCACCTTGAAGAACTCCAGCACAAACGCTGGTTTGGGAACCTCCATCGAAAGGGACTACACCCGTAACTACTCCACCATAAGCTCGCCCATCTATACTTTCCCTATATGCCACCCCTCATCGAAGCCATCCACATCAAGCGCAAGACCATGTTCGAATACGAAGGCTCCCCCTACGCCTGCCTCGATTCCGACATCTCCACCCCCACCGCCCGCGGCGGCCAGACCCTCGTCCGCCTCAAAATGCGCAATCTCCTCAACCAGAACGTCTTTGAAAAAACCTTCAAAGCCCAGGAAAAGTTCGCCGAGCCCGACCTCGAGCTAGTCCCCGCCACCTACCTCTACACCGACACCGGCGGCTCCTACTTCCTCGACGGCGAAACCTACGAAACCCTCACCCTCTCCGACGAAATGGTAGGCAACGCCCTCGATCTCCTCATCGACGGCGCCCCCCTCCAGCTCCTCAAATACAACGGCAATCCCATCGGCCTCCAGCTCCCCCTCTTCGTCGAGCTCGACGTCACCTACACCGAACCCTCCGCCCGGGGCGACTCTTCCTCCGGTTCCGGCACCAAGCCCGCCCGCCTCCAGACCGGCTTGGAAATCCGTGTCCCCCTCTTCATCAAGGAGGGGGAAAAGGTAAAAGTAACCACCGAAACCCGCGAATTCGCCTCCCGCGCCTAACACCACCAACCCGCATCGGGCGCCCCATCTCAATCGCGCCTCATCGATTGAGGTGGGGTCATCACCCTTTGATCAGTCACCCCGGGCTAGGTCTACCCCAGAAAGGAAAACTCCATCCCAACCCTAATCACCTTGGCCGAGATCCAGGAAGCCGCCGCCCGCATCGCCGGCACCGCCATCCACACCCCCCTCATCCCCCTAGGCGGCACCCACATTTACATCAAGGCAGAGTCCGCCCAGCCCATCGGCTCCTTCAAGCTTCGCGGCGCCTACAACATGATTTCCCAGCTCACCCCCGCGCAGCTCGCCCTCGGCGTCATCACCTACTCTTCCGGCAATCACGCCCAGGGCGTCGCCTACGCGGCCCGCGCGCTCCAATCCAAAGCCGTCATCGTCATGCCGGACAACGCCCCCCAGATCAAGATCGAAGCCACCCGCGCCCTCGGCGCTGAAATCGTCTTCGTCGGTCCCGCCAGCAGCGAGCGCAAGCTCAAAGCCGAGCAACTCGCCCAAGCCCACGGCTACACCATCATCCCCCCCTACGACCACCCCCACATCATCGCCGGCCAGGCCACCTGCGGCCTTGAGATCGCCCTCGACCTCCCCTCCGTCGACCTCGTCCTCTCCCCCGTCTCCGGCGGCGGACTCCTCTCCGGCACCGCCACCGCCATCAAGCTTTCCAACCCCGCCATCCAGGTCTGGGGCGCCGAGCCCGCCCTAGCCGCCGACGCCAAAGAATCCTTCGACACCCGCACCCTCGTCGAGTGGCCCGCCGCCCTCACCTCCCGCACCCTTGGCGACGGCCTCCGCACCCAATCCCTCGGCCTCCTCAACTTCCACCACATCCTCCAACACGTCGATGGCATCGTCACCGTCACCGAGGACGAAATCCTCGCCGCCATGCGCCACCTCCTCACCCACACAGACCTCATCCCCGAGCCCTCCGGCGCCGTCACTCTCGCCGCCGCCCTCTACCACCAGCACGAACTCCCCCCCAGCAAACAAACCGTAGTCATCCTCTCCGGCCGCAACGCCGACCCCACCCTCATCACCCAGCTCCAATCCACCCAGGTGGGTGCCCCATGATCACCGAGCCGCAGGCAAGGTTATCGTGGGGATATTCCCTGAAGCCCCGCCCCAGGCGTCCAACCCTTATGCGCCTCGCCCTCTTCCTGCCTCTCCTCACCCTCACCGCCGCCGCCCAGATCCAAGGCAAAGCCGGCTACGACCGCGCCGCCCGCGCCACCGTCCTCCATCCCGCCATCGTCTACGTAGCTCCAGACGACACCTCCTCCAAGGTCGCCGAAGTCACTCCCGGCCACGAGGTCATCATCCTCCAGCGCAACGGCCCCTGGATCAAGGTCTTCGCCAACACAGACCCCATCGACACCGTAGAAGAAGCCCCCGAATTCGAAACTGACCCCGCCGATACCCCACCCTCCGGCTGGATCAAGGACAAAGGCGTAGTCTCCCCCCAGACCCCCCAGGGCGACGCCATCCTATACGGCGCCGCCGCCAACTTCGAAGACCTCGCCGAGCACCCTCACGCCCCCAAAGACGCCGCCTCCGGAGCCCACCTCCTCTACCGCCGCGTCTTCCAGTACTTTCCCCTGTCCAACCTCGCCCCCGCCGCCGCCTACCGCTCAGCCGACATCCGCTGGCAGCTCGACAAAGCCGCCAACGCCGACCTCCCCTCCACCCACGAGCAGGAAGCCTACCTCCGCCCCCAGCTCTACGAGGGCGATCTCAAGCGCGTCATCAAGCAATTCCCCAATTCCCAGTACGCCTTTGAGGCCGCCTACGATCTCATCGACAACAAGCTCTGCGGCGACTGGCAAGGCCTCCCCAAATGCCCTGAAATGGAAGCCAATCTCTACCTCAAATACGCCAGCCAGTACCCCGAATCCCCCCGCGCCCCTGAAGCCGTCTACAACGCTATCTATCGCCAGGGCGTCCTCGTCACCATGTACCAGGTCTCCGACGAGCGTAAGCGCGCCGAAGCCGCCGCCAAGCGCACCCAGGACCTCGTCGCCGACATGCAAACCCACTTCCCCACCAGCGACTTCACCCGCCGCGCCCAATCCATCGCCTACCGCGTCAAGCAGGACCTCAGCATCTACGGCAACGACCGCGAATAGCACCCTCCGGCAAACCCCAGCCCGCCGCACCACAAGCGCCGTCGTCCTGAGCGAAGCAGCCTGCGGCTTCATCGCAGGCTGCGCAGTCGAAGGACCCCGAAGCCGCCCGCCTCGCCACAACCGCCGGCAGCTTCCCCATTAGGGTCGTTGCCTTTGTTTGTTCTCAATCCGCGTCAATCCGCGCAAATCCGCGGTCGTCCTTCGCCTCACCAGCTAAAATTCTCCTATGCCGATCCTGAAATATCTCATCCTGGCCATCGTGCAGGGCCTCGCCGAACTCCTCCCGGTCTCCAGCTCAGCCCACGTCGTCGTCGCGGAAAAGCTCATGCACCTCGACCCCACCTCGCCGGAGATGACCCTCTTCCTCGTTATGCTGCACACCGGCACCATGTTCGCCGTCATCGTCTATTTCTGGCGCCGCTGGTCGATGACCTATTTCCGTTCCGCCGCCGCTTTCCAGGCCATCCTCCTCCGCATCGTCCTCGCCAGCGCTCTCACCGCGATCGTCGGCTACCCCATCATCTACATCATTGAGCACACCATGTTCCACGGCGCCTCCAAGGGTGAGATCGAACAGCTCTTCGGCCGCCTTGACCTCGTCGCCATCGCCCTCTTCTGCGCCGGCATCCTCATCCTCATCGCCGGTCTCGCCCAGCGCAAAACGCCTCAGCGCCAGCAAGCCTCACGCGGTGTAGAACCCGGTGTCGAATCGATCGACGGCCTCGGTTATCCAGACCGCCGCAACCGCACCGTCGATCCCCTCCCCCTCCCCCAGGCCGGCCTCATCGGCGCCGTCCAGGGTCTCTGCCTGCCTTTCCGCGGCTTCTCCCGTTCCGGCGCCACCATCTCCGCCGGCATGCTCGCCGGCATCCCCCGTGAAACCGCCGAAACCTTCTCCTTCGCCCTCGCCGTCGTCCTCACCCCGCCCGCCATCGCCCGCGAGAGCCTTCGTCTGCTCAAGGCCGCCCACGCCGCCCACGCCACCGGCACCCCGCTCGATCTACACGCCGCCACCATGGCCGGCCTGCTCGGCATGTTTTTCAGCTTCCTCGCCGGTCTCGTCGCCCTCAAATGGCTTTCCTCCTGGCTCGAATCCGGCAAGTGGTACCTCTTCGGCATCTACTGCCTCCTCGCCGCCGCCGTCGTCTTCTACATCCACACCCAGGGCTACTAACCAATCGCCTCAGCCTTTGCTTCTGAGATAGGTCCGGGCTCCAGACCGGACCGCTTAAGAGCACGGCTTCAGCCGTGCCATGAAGGGCCTGAATGAGCGCGGCTTTAGCCGCTGAGGTACGCACGTCGCGGTGGCAACTGCATCACCCTCTTCAGCCCTGCGGACAGCCTCCATGGATGAATATCGCTCTGGTTCCACAAAACCAACCACCCGCGCAAACCATATGCGATCCCGCCCAAACGCTAAGCCTTCCGTATGAGCCAGATGTGCGCGACAAAAGGTATCATAGGTCGTCCATCCGTCTCACGGATCAACGGCCATGCCCCCATGTCGCAACCTAGCCCGACAGATCATCCTCCTCGCCACACTGGCAGGCACGGCCGCGGCCTTTGCACAATCCACCCTTGAAACCGGAGCCCCCAAAGCCCAGGAAGGCGCTCAGCCCGTCGCCCCCGGCGGCTCCAGCACCGGCGGCACCTTCGCCCCTGTCCTCGATAGCCACAAGCGCCCCATCACCGCTGGCGGCTCCGTCCCCAGCGGCCCCATCGTCTTTGAAGACGTAACCACCCAGGCCGGCCTGGGCGCATGGCGTCATCAGATGGGCTCGCCTGAAAAAAACTACATCCTCGATACCATCGGCTCAGGCGTCGCTCTCCTCGATTACGACAACGATGGCTGGCTCGACATCTACCTCGTCAACGGCAGCACCTACGACGCCATCTCCGGCAAATCCACCCCACCCCACGCCGCCCTCTTCCACAACAATCACGACGGCACCTTCACTGACGTAGCCGCCAAAGCAGGCGTCCAGAACGACCGCTGGGGCTTCGGCGTAGCCGTCGGCGACTTCGACAACGACGGCTGGCCCGACCTCTACGTAACCAATTTCGGCAAAAACCGGCTCTACCATAACAACCACGACGGCACCTTCACCGACGTCGCAGAAAAGGCAGGCGTGGCCCTGGGTAACTGGTCCACCGGAGCCACCTGGGGCGACTACGACGGCGACGGCCGCCTCGACCTCTTCGTCCCCGGCTACGTCCATTACGATCTCGCCCACCCTCCCGAATCCGGCCAATCCGGACAGCCCGGCGTCTCCTTCTCTTTCTGCTCCTACCGCGGCACCCGCACCATGTGCGGCCCACACGGCCTCCCCGGCGAGCCCGACCACCTCTTCCACAACAACGGCGACGGCACCTTCACTGACGTAAGCCACAAAGCCGGTGTAGCCGACGCCCCCGGCTACTACGGCCTCTCTTCCGTCTTCGTCGACGTCAACGGAGACGGCCGCCCCGACCTCCTCGTCGCCAACGACTCCACCCCCAACTACCTCTACCTCAACAAGGGCGACGGCACTTTTGAAGACGTCAGCTACGCCAGCGGCTACGCCCTCAACAAGGACGGCCGCGAAACCGCCTCCATGGGCATCGCCATCGGCGACTACCGCAACAACGGCCTCGTCGACATCTACAACACCACCTTCTCAGACGACTACAAACCCCTTTACCGCAACGATGGCGACGCCAACTTCACCGACGTCTCCTACGACACCCACATCGCCGAGCTCACCATCCCCTTCCTCGGCTGGGGCACCGCCTTCTTCGACTACGACAACGACGGCTGGAAGGACCTCATGGAGGTCAATGGCCACGTCTACCGCCAGGCTGACCGTTACCCCTGGGGCACCACCTGGGCCCAGCGCCCGCTGCTCTTCCACAACATCACCGGAGCCCTGGAAGCCGTCCCCGCCGTCACCGGCACCGCCCTCGCCCAACCCATGACCTCTCGCGGCATGGCCGTCGGCGACCTCTTCAACACCGGCCGCCTGGACGTCGTCATCAACAACATCGACGGCGCCCCCGCTATCTTCAAAAACGTAGCCCAGCAGCACAATCACTGGATCGCCTTTCAACTCATCGGCGGCCCCAAAAGCCCACGCGATGCCGTCGGTGCCACCGTCTTCCTCACCGCCAACGGCATCCGCCAGCGCGTCGACGTCCTCAGCGGCGGCAGCTTCGCCTCCTCCTCAGACCAGCGCCCGCACTTCGGCCTCGGCACCGCCACAAAAATCGACAAGCTGGAAATCCGCTGGCCCAGCGGCACCACTGACACAGACACCATCCCTGCAGTCGACCATTTCTACCGCATCACCGAAGGAAAGCCTCTCCCTGAGCCGTTAGGGGTGCGCCCATGAAGCGCTCCCGTCTCCTCCTCCAGCTCACCCTGCTAGCCGGCCTGGCCCTGCTCTTCATGGGCCTGCCTCTCGCGGTCCGCGCCGGCTACACCCCGGACAAGTCCGAGCCCGACCCCGCCATCGCCCAGGCCGCACGCCACGCCTACAACCAGAAGATTGCGGCCCGCTATGACTTCCACTACGGCCAGGCCACCCCCTTCCTGCCCTCCAACGCCCAGACCGATACCGGCGAATTCATCGATCCCAAATCCTTCCCCACCGCCCAGTATTGCGCCCACTGCCATCAGGAAAGCCATCAGCAATGGCGCGAGTCCGCCCACTCCAACTCCAACCGAGCCCCCTGGTACCTGCGCAACGTCAACCTCCTCAATCAGCAGAAAGGCATCGAGTTCTCCCGCCACTGTGAAGGCTGCCATGACCCCATCGCCCTCGTCGCCGGAGCCCTCACCAAGGGCGCCCCCACCGTCCGCCCCTATGACCAGGACGGTGTCACCTGCATGGTCTGCCACTCCATTCAGAAGGTCGATACCCGCGGCACAGGCAGCTACACCCTCGGCGTCCCCGCCGTCCTCGTCGACGCCCAGGGCGCCCCCATCACACGCCCCGTCTCCGACGCCGAAATCCTCACCCACCTAGACCGCCACTCCGCCGCCGTCATGCGCCCCGTCCTCAAAACCAGCGAGTTCTGCGCCTCCTGCCACAAGGCCGCCCTCCCCCACACCCTCAACGACTACAAGTGGCAGCGCGCCATGAGCCCTTATGACGAGTGGCAAAACAGCTCCTTCGCCCAGCAATCCCCCTTGCCCTTCTACAAAAAGGACTCCGTCTCCAATTGCCAGACCTGCCACATGCAAAACGAGGCCGTCGCCACCCGCGACTCCGGTGCCAAAAACGGCAAACTCGCCAGCCACCGCTGGTTAGGCGCCAACTCCCTCGTCCCCGAGTACTATCACTTCGACGAGCAGTCTCGCCGCATCGTAGCCTTCCTCAAGAACAACGTCTTCAACGTAGACATCCTCAACGTAGAGCAGAACGGCGTCGTCTCCAAACCTCTCGGCACCGCGTCCCTCACCCTCACCGCCGCCACCCCCGTCACCGTCTCCGTCATCATCCAGAACAAGGGCATCGCCCACTCCCACGTGCCCGAGCAGCGCGACATGTACGAGTCCTGGGTCCGCTTCACCGTCACCGGCCCCGACGGCAAGATCCTCCACCAGTCTGGCGACCTCAAGCCCTCAGGCGACCTCGACCCCGAAGCCCACTCCTTCACCAACCGCCTCATCAACAAGGAGGGCACCCTCAACGCCCGCCACGAGGTCTGGAACAACCGCGTCGTCGCCTACAACAACTCCATCCAGTCCGGCCGCTCGCAGCTCATCCGTTACGCCTTCCAGCCACCCGCATCCGGCACGTTCAAGGTCACCGCCAGCGTCCAGTACCGCCGCTTCGACCAGACCTTCATCGACTTCGGCATGGACAAGCAGCATTACCCCCAGCCCGTCGTCGAGATGGTCACCGCATCCCGCGACCTCGCCGTCGGCACCACCACCCCACCACCCGATCCCGCCAACAATCCCCTTTGGATGCGCTGGAACAACTACGGCATCGCCCTGCTCGACGCCCAGCAATACGCCCCGTCCCTCGCCGCCTTCGAGCAAGTCACCAAACTTCGCCCGGACTACGCCGACGGCTTCACCAACCGCGCCATCACCCACATCGCCTGGGAGCAATACACTGAGGCCCGCCCCAATCTCGAGCGTTCCCTCGCCCTCGCCCCAAACAACGCCCGCGCCCTCTACTACCTCGCCCTCATCGAGCGCAACGAAGGCCACCTCGACCTCGCCATCGCCGACCTCCAGAAGGTAGCCGCCCAGTTCCCCCGCTCCCGCGACGCCCACCGCGAGCTCGGCTTCACCCTCTACCAGCAGCACAAATACCCTGAAGCCCGCGCCGAATACGAAGCCGTCCAGGCCATCGACCCCGATGACCTTTCCGCCCACTACAACCTCTCCATCCTCTACCGCCGCCTCGGCATGAAGACCGAAGCCGCCGAACAGGCAGCCCTCTTCGCCGACCAGAAAGACGATCCCACCGCCAGCGTCTACGCCCTCGCCTACCTCCGCAAACACACCGAGGTAGCCAGCGAATCGGTTGTCTGGCACGTGCATGACCTTGACCACAAAGGCAGCTCAACCCCCGCGGCCAACCTGCCCGCCACCTTCAGCAACTCGCAATGACCCGTCTCGCCGCAGCCATCGCAGCATGCCTCGGTTCGTTCCTGCTCGCGTCCTCGCTGAGCAAACCACCAGCCGTCCTGCCTCTCTCAAACCTGCTTTTCACAAACCAGCCGTACACAAACCAGCCGCCCGCAAGCGCGCCGCTTCCCGGCAGAACCACCTTCCACGAAAAAGGCTGCGAGTTCTGCCACGGCCCTGACCTCCACGGAACAGACAAGGGACCGGATCTCACCGGTGTAGGCCGCCGCCTGCGCCCCGAGCAGATCCAGCACCAGATCCACAACGGCGGCGGCAACATGCCCGCCTTCGCCGACACCCTCACCGAGCAGGAAGAAGCCGATCTCGTAAAGTTCCTCGCCACCCTGAAATCCAAAGCGCCCCACCCCCAACCCGCACCCCCTCCAAGCCAACCAGGTACCTCTTTGCTATTGTTTTGAGATAGGTCCAAACCCCTGAGGCTGCTGAAAAGCCCTAGGATAAGCGTGGGGCTTCAGCCCCCTGATCATTCAATGGAATGATTAGGGCTTTAGGTAGCGTCTGACAAATCGCTATAGTCCAACAAATCGTGCTTTTCGGTGGAAGCGGGGGGCTTCAGCCCCCCGAGAACAGGCAGTAGCGAGGTGGGGCTTTAGCCCCGGGTCTTTCGTCGGGAGTGTCAAAGGCTGCAAAAGGATTCGTCGGACACGACCTGGCCCCGGACCTTCGACCGGAGCGGCGAGCACTCATTTCCCAGCATCTCCTTAGCGAGTTCCCGACGGATCGCTCTCGCCTTTGTCTTTCCTTCTCACATAGATCCGGGCTTCAGCCCACACATTCACACTCATCCACAAGGCAAACTGTGGGTATCGTCTGACGATCGCTGGTGCTGTTTTGGCTTCTGAGATAGATCCGGCCTTGACCCCCAGGATTCTAACTTACCCACGAAGCGCGCTTCAGCCCCTGTAACTGGTGGTTTTCGGCTTCATCGGCTCCAAAGAATTCGTCAGACATTACCTCGCCCCCGAGGTTTCCCATCCTCCATCCGCCCGCTCGCATTCGCAGAACCAACCCACACAACCATCCCTGCACATGAATACAATCCTCCCCCGCAACCGGGGCACTAGATAACGCAAAAAAGCTCCAAGCCACCAACCCAACATGCAGGGCCGATGGCTTGGAGCTACTCCACTCAATCGTCTAGTGAGTATTGATCGCAACCGCCACCGGCGCGTTGATCCCACCCGCATTCGTCGAGTTGGCCGAAGTCACCGTCGTCCCCGAAGCTCTCGCCACGGTCACGCTGCTGCCGCCGCCGTTCGTCACCCAGATCAAGCCCTGCCCGTCGATCGCCACAGCCGTCGGCAAGCTCAGGTCGGTCGTCAAAGCCACCGAACCCGCACCGGCTGCTGTAAACACGCTCAGCGCGGAGCTGCTCTTGTCCGTTACCCAGGCATTGCCGCTCGCATCAAACGCGAGGCCTGAAGGACCACTGAGTCCTCCGCCCGTATACACCGTAGAGGATCCGGTCGTTGCATTCAAAACGCTGATCGAGTTGTTGCCTGCATTCGTCACCCAGAGATCACCATTCGCTGCCACGGCTGCTGCGGAGGGCGTCGAAAACGTGCTCACCGGAGCATACTTCACCGCGACCGTGAAGTCGCTCGGTGCCGTAGTCAGGGTAGGCATAAACGGTGCCGCCGCCGGAACCATGTTGTAAAGCGCCGTCGCATTGTTGCTCGGGTTCTTCGCAATGTCGATCAGCGCGGTAATCGTGTCGGCCGGCGCCGTGCCATTCGGCGGAGTCGCCGCCGTGAACAGAGTCGAGCAGCTCGAGCCGCCATTGCTGTTCACGCACGAGGCAATAATATCGGCCAGCGTGTTCAACTCCGCAACCGGCAAAGTCGCGCCCGCAGGCAGCGTCGTACCCGTCAGCGAACCGCTTGTGAAATTCACCAGCTTGTTCACGCCCGCGAACCCATTCGTCAGACCCACCACATTCGTGGCGCTCGTGCTCATCTGCGTCGGCGAACTCATGAACGGTGCCAGCGCGTAAACGCTGCCAACCGTCGTCAGTTCGTTCATCGAGATATAGGTAGCAGCCGTCAGGTTCCCACAGGAACCCAGCGCCGCCATCAGCGACAGCGCAGCATTCGTGCCGCTCCCCGAGTTCCCGCCCGTCGCCACCAGGTACACCTGCGAGCTCGCACTCGGGCAGGTGTAATCACCCGTGATGCTGAAGCTTCCCGAGTTGTCCGTCGTCACCGCCGTCGTCAGCAGCGGGAACGCGGCCGCGCCGTAGCCCGTCTGGTTGGCCGCGTAAAGCTGTAGCGACGCCCCGGTTACCGGCTGCTGCCCACCGTGTACGCTGCCATGCATGTTGACGCCGACCACGCTGACCGGTGCACTGCTGGTGGAAAAGCCGCCGCTGCAACCTGTCGCAATTAGGGTAGCTGCCGTCGCCGCGCCTAATGCTGCCACACGACCAAAGAGGGAAAGCCGGGTATTCAAAGTCATCTGCATAACGTTATCTCCTGCTTTCGCTTAGGGCTTGGCCGCGAGTGCGTTGTTCTTCACAGCGTTGGAAGTTGGGGTCGTCACTGGCGTCGCCGCACCGAACACCTCGGTTACAGAATTGTCACCGGTGTTCGTGATCCAGAGATTGCCCGTTGCATCGATACTGATCGAGCTCGGCGTCGAGAGCGAAACCTTGTAAGCCGTGGCCGATACCGCGGTCCCAGGCGCGCTCAGTACTGAAAGCGTTCCCGTCCCGCCGTTCGTGACCCACACCAGGCCCGCTCCGTCGATCGCCAGCGCGGTCGGTGCATTCAGCCCGCCAACCGTACTGCCGCCGCTGATCAGGATACCCACGTTGCTGTATTCCGAGACCGTGCTGCCGCTCTTGTTCAGCGACCACACGTCGCCGGCGTTATCGATCGCTATCGCCGTCCCGCCGCCCGACTGCGCCGTGCTCGTCACCGCTGTCCCGCTATTCGTAATACCGGAGACCGTGCCGTTCCCGTTCGCAACCCAAACGTTGTTCGTATTCAGCAGAACGCCCAGCGTGTTGGAGGTAGCCGATGCATAGTTCGCATCGCTCGTCAGCACGGCCTTGAAGCTGTGCGTGCCGCCCATCAGACCCGTCGCGGTGAAGGTAGCGGTAAAGCCGCCTGCCGCCGAGCTATAGCTGGCCGTTGCGCTACCCAGCGATGTGACACCGTCGTAGAACGTGATCAAGCCACTCGGAGCCGCCAGCGTGCTCGTTCCGGGAATCGTCGCCGTCAGCGTCACCGAAGTGGCGCCGTTGTACACCGTCGCCGGGCTCGAAAGCACAATCGTCGGGGTGAGCATCGCAACAGTCAGTGGCAGGCCCGTTGTGTTCGACGACGTCTTGAAGTTCGCGTCGCCCACGTAAGTCGCCGTCACCGTATGGTTGCCCGCCGGAATCTGCGTCGCCGTGCCCGCCGCAAAGTAGTAGCCATATCCAGCCGGATCGAATGCCGGCTGACCCGATACCGCAACCGGCGTCGTCCCGCCATCGATGTAGAAATTCACCACACCGGTCGGTGGAATCAGAGCCGCGATGCTCGTCGTCGGAGCGCGTACGATAGCCACCGAGAACGTTACCGGCAGCCCATACGTGCTGTTCGCCGGCACACCAAAGTACGACAGTGTCGTCACGTTCTGCGTCACGGTTGCGGACAGCGTACCCGTCGAGCTCGCATACGTCGTCGACCCGCTATAGGTCGCGCTGAAGGCATGCGTTCCCGCAGTGAAAGGACCGCCGCCCGTTGCCGCCGTGCCGTTCGCCAGCGAGCAGGTACCGGTTGCCAGCGTGCATACACCCAGGTAATTGCTGCCGTCGAAGAACGATACCGTGCCCGTCGCCGTAGTCGGATTCAGGGTGGCCTTCAGCGTTAGAATCCCGCCCGCGACCAGCGAACCAGAGTTGGTCAACGTCACCGTACTCGCCGTCAGCGTCCCAACAGTCACCGTCGTCGTGCTGGTTGTGGCCGCATAGTTGCTGTCGCCTGAGTACACAGCCTGAATCGTATTTGCACCCGCCGCCGTGATGCCGGTCGTTGAGAATGAGCACGAACTCGTCACCAGCGTGCAAGTTCCAAGCACAGTCGCTGAGGTCGTATCGGTGAACGTCACCGTTCCCGTCGCTAGAGCCGCCGTATTGGGATTACCCGTCGTGTTGAGCGAAGCAATCTTGTACGCGAACACAGCGGTCGACCCCGAAGCAATCTCCACCGGACCCGTAAACGTTACCGTCGGAGTAAGTTGCGCAATCGTGAAGGTCGAAGTTGTCGTGCTGCTCGCATAGCTCGCATCACCCGAGTACGCCGCCGTCACCACGTAAGATCCCGGGCTCAACGCCGTGTAATTCGCCTTCAGGTAGAAGTTCACAAACGATTGCGTCGCCAGCAGGAACGTGTTGCCCGTAGGATCGAGCGTCGTCGTCAACGGTGCAAGCGCCGTTCCATTCTGCGTCACGGAGTACGTCACCGTACCCGTCGGAATGCCCGCGCCAGAGGACGCAGTCACATACGTATCCAGATAAACTGAGGCGCCATACGCAAAGTTCGTCGCGTTGTTCACCGAGCCCGCCGGCGTGATGTTGTACGAGCTGACGGACGTAGCCGAAGTCTCCTTCGCAATGCTCACCGGCAGCGAAGTCGAATTGCTCGGCGCGTACGTGCCATCGCCCGCGTAATGCACATAAACGCTGTAGTTACCTGCCGGCAGCGCTGCCAGAGCGCCTACGCTCGTACCGTTGTTCGCCGCGCTTGCCACCGTGCCGCTGAACGTACCCGCTGTCAACGTATACTGCCGCGGTCCGTTCGATGTCGTCGTTGAGGCGATCAGCGCAATGTCTCCGGTCGGCGTGCCCGTGCCCGTCGTCGGCACAACCGTCGCCGCCAGATTCTGCGTCGCGCCGTGTGTGATACCCGCGGTCGGAGACAAGGTGAACGTCGTCGTCGTCGGAACCAGTGAAACCGTGCTCCAGTTCGTCGCCACGTTCGTCACATTCATCGAGCCCAGACCGGAAGCCTCGTCAAACCCGACTCCTGAGCTGAACCCGATGCCCGCCGTTCCCGTGGCCGCCGTCGGAACCACGTTCGTTCCTGCTATCACGTCGTGGAAGTTACAGGTGCTCGCCGGCAGTGCTGGCGTCGACGTGCTCGTTGTCCCGATCGTCGCCTGGCAGGCCGTCGTCGAGGCCGTGTACTGCGCGTTCGAAAGCGCATACAGAATCGGCAGAATGTTGCCTTGACGCCCGCCGTTCTTCTGGTTGATCAGCGCCTGCATGCCCGCCTGCACCGGCGTCGCCACAGACGTGCCACCCACGATACCCGCATTGGTCAAAGTGCCGCTTGCTGAGGTCGAGCAGATCGACCCCGCGCAGAACAACGTGCCGTCATGCCCGTTGGCAGAAATATTCACCAGGTCCGGCACCAGGCGGTGCAGCCCGCTGATCGGCGAGCCCGCCGCAATGCCGGTGCCGCTATACACATTGATCGCGTCCCCATTAGTCGGAATGCCCGAGCCGGTCTGCCATGAAGGCCGCGCCGTGTAGATCGAAATACCGCCACCATCCGAGAAAATCCCGCTGCCCGTCTGATACGCAGTCGAGCCCGCATTGAGATAATCGTTCGACAAACGCCCCTGGTTCACCGCGCCTTCCGGAATGTAGCTCAGCGCATTCACAAACGGAATCACCGTCCCCGTCGTCCCCCAGTACTGCGCCGGGTTGAAGTCGATAAAGATGCTCCCGCCCATCGCCACGTTATACGCGGACGAACCCAGCGCATTCACGCAGTAGCCCGCCGTCGCATACGTATTCCCTGAAGAATCGCAGCCCGCCGCTCCGCTGTCGCCGGACGAAACGAACACCGTCTGACCCTGCGCCGCCGCCTGCTCCCACAGGTTATTGAAGAAAGCCGTCTGCGTCGCGCCATTGCTCGGTTCGCCGCCACCGTAGCTCAATGAAATAATGTCGCCGATATTGTTCTCGACCGCATACTGCGCCGCCGCGTCCACGCCGCCATCTTCCAGCGTCGGCTGGCTCACCAGGAAATTCACGGTAGCCTTCGGCGCCATCGCGCCCGCCCACTCGATATCCAGAAATGCTTCCACGTCGTCCTGGTTCTCACCCGGGTCCGAACCCACAATCGTCACGGTCGGATCGTTCTTCACCAGCCCGAACATCGAGCGGAACTTCTGCACGTCCGCAATGTCGACATTGCTTTGCGCCAGCACCGCTACCGTCACGCCCGTACCGTCAATCGGAGAGCTCGCCCCCGTCAGACCCGTCGTGTTGTAAATGTTCGCCGCATCGCCCGGCGTCACATAGTGCGTACCCGTCGACGTACCGTAAAGAGGAGTCGGCCCACCAATGCCGGCAGAGGTGCCCGTCGCCGTACCATCCGCCGCCTGCTGCAACTGCACCGTGCTCATCCTGCCCGGGTTGTGCGCGGGAAAAATATCGTTCAAACGCGCGATACCGGCAACCACGCCGGCCAGCGCCTGCGGAATCGCGACATCGGTCGTGTTCGCGACATGCGCCTTCCCACCCACCGTCACCGCATTCATATGCGTATGGAAAGCCGTCTCCACCTGACCGGCATTAGCGGAAAATGTAATCACGCGCCCGCTCTTGGCCACGCTCTCCACCGTCATGCCCTGGTCGCCCAGCCATGCGCTCACCTTCGCGATATCCGCCTGCGCCGGCCCAAAGTAGGCGCCAAACGTATCCGGCGTCAGCCACTTATGGAAATTTGCGGACGTCTTGTCCTGCTGCTCCGCCATCAACTGCTGCAGCGCCGCTTCCTGCTCCACGCTGGACGTCAACACCAGCCGCAGGTGCGGCAGACGTGCCGCCGCGGACAGCCGCGCCCCCACCTTTGCCGTGCCGCTAAGCTGCGGATGCGTCATCGGCAGCGTCTGCGTCACCGCATTGTCGATCTTCGCGGTAATTCGTACCGACGGCCGCGCGTTCGTTTGTACCGAAGCAGACTGCGCTCCAGCTGCTGTAATCAGCACGATACCGGCGATGGACAGGGCTTGCAGCTTCAGGGAAGAACCAAAAGGCATGGAGTACTCCAGAGGGTATTTGTTGCAAACCGATGCCCGCAGACACCAAGCCTTAAGCGAGGTTTGGGGCAACAGCAGAAACTGTTTGCGTCAAAGTGTTCGAGTAATTATTAGGCGACTCTAACCAATCGGCGGTGGTTTGTAAAGCGAACGAGGAATATGACCCATTTCCCACGAAGAGCGCTCTACTTCCCTTGCCCATTCAGTCGATCCAGCACCTGCTTCAAAGCATCCAGTTTCTGGCCCGCCTCAGCCAGTCGCCCGGCCGCAGTCAAGCGCTCGTAGTCGGCAAAGTCCTGGCTCGCCTGCGCGATCAACCCCTTCGCGTCATTCACCGGAGCCGTCGCCGCCGCCGCCACCTGTCCCCCACTGCCCTGCTCCGGAGCACCCGCAGGCTCAGCCGTACCCAGTCCACTCGTCTCACCGCCAAACAGGCTCCCCAGCGCCGCCTGAAATGTCGACCCATACGCCAGCCGGTCCTGCAGCGCCAGCACTACCAGCCGCAGCTCCGGCATCGGCGATTGCTGCGCCTGCAGATAAATCGGCTCCGCATAAAGCAGCGCCCTCCCCATCGGAATCACCAGCAGATTCCCCCGCAGCACATGTGACCCCTGCTGATTCCAAAGCGTCAACTGCCCTGACAGTTGCGCGTTCTGGTCGATCCGCGCCTCGATCTGTTGCGGCCCATCCACCAGCCGCGTTTTCGGAAAGTCATACACCACCGCCGTCCCATAGTTCGCACCATCGGACCGCGCCGCAATCCACCCGATCAAATTATTCCGATTCGCCGGCGTAAACGGCAGTATCTCCGCAAACTCTTCCTTGACCCCACCCGGCAGCTTCATCAGCACAAAATTCGGCTTCATCGGCTCTGCCGTCTGCTGCCCGTTCTGGTCTGACACAGACTCGGTCGCCACCGTCCACAAGTCTTCCCGATTGAAGAAAACCTCCGCATTCGTCATGTGATAAAGCCCATAAACCTGCGACTGCACCCTCAGCAAAGTCTCCGGGTACCGCACATGCTGCCGCAGATCCGCAGGCATCTCCGCTGCCGGCCGAAACAGCGCCGGAAACATCCGCGCATACGCCTGCACAATCGGGTCCGCATCATCGAAAACATAGAACGTCGTCGTCCCGTGATACGCATCCACCACCACCTTCACGCTGTTCCGCAGGTAGTTGATCGACTCATCCCCCAGGCTCGTATGCGTCGATTCCGGATAGCTGTCCGACGTCGTAAACGCGTCCATCATCCAGCACAGCCGCCCATCCCCACCCACCACGATATAAGGGTCCGCATCGAACCGCAGAAACGGTGCAATCCGCGCCACCCGTTCACGAATGTTGCGGTGCATCAGCAACCGCGAGTTCGCCGAAATATCATCTGAAAACGGCACCTTCCCCACATCATCCCGATCGAACGCAATCACCAGCCGCCGCAGAAATCCACCCAGCCGTATCCCGCCATTGCCCTCGTAACTGGTCAGGTTATTCCCTTGTCCTTGCGGATAATCGAACTCCTGCTGCCGCGTCTTCACATACACATCCGTATCCGTCAGCTCGCCAAAATAAATCTCCGGCCGGCTCACCTGCAACCCCGCCACCGTCGATTGCACAGGCATATTACTGAGCAGCAGATTCGGCAACCCCTCCGGCGTAAACCCGTTCACCGGATTCATCGTAATCCCGTAGCCATGCGTATAAATCAGCCGCTCATTGATCCAGTTGCGGCTCGATTCCGGCAGCTTGTCCACGTTCAGTTCGCGCACCGCCAGCATCACCTCGCGCAGCGTCCCATTGACAACGTAGCGATCGATATCGATATCCGGAAAGTCGTAGTACGTCCGGATCTCCTGCACCTGGCGCAGCGTATCCTGCAGCGCCCGCCAGTCCCACAGGCGGATGTTCTGCAACGTCGGCTGGTTCCCCGCCGGGTCCGCCGCCGCCACCGTAATCTCTGCCGGAAACTCCTCCTGCTTGAACTTATCCAGCCCGAAAGCCGCCCGCGTCGCCGTAATGTTATGCGTAATAAACGGCAGCTCCCGCACCAGCTCATTCGGCTTCACCACAAAGCTCGCCGTGTACCACCCAACCACCGTCAGCACGCCCCAGCAAACCACCGCCGGCGCCACTGCAAGCCCCACCCGCCGCGCCGATGTATCCCGCACCGCATTGAACGCAGCGATCACCGCGCCCAGCAACAGCGCCAGCGCCACCACCAGCAAGCCCGGAATGCTGATATGCGCATCCGTATAGCTCACCCCATCGAAGATCGTATGGTGATCCAGCACGCTCGCATACCGGCTCACAAAAACGTTCATCGCCAGCACCGCCAGCAGCAGCGCAACGGCCGTCGAAAGCCCACGAAACGGGCTCGGCCCATAGCGCAACGATTCCCGGTTCAGCGCACGCGTCGCGCTCGTCAGCACCAGCATCAGGATCGCCACCACCACACAAGCCGCCGCAATCAACAGCAGCCAGTGGTTGATCAGCTCCCACGCCGGCAGCGTAAACAGAAAGAAGCCCAGCGGCTTGCCAAAGATCGGGTCTACTATCGTCCCAGAAGCCTGCCGTCCATACCAGAACAGCGCCAGCGTAGGCCATTCCGCAATCATCGTCGTACCCGTCAGCAGCGCGATAAATCCCGCGACCACCAGCGATAGCACACGCAGAACAGGCCCCAGTGAAATCTTCACCGGCACATTCCCAATCAGGATCGATTGTCCCGCCGGCAGGTCCGCCTCGTTCGACCGCCGGATGACCGTAAACGCACCCAGCAAAATCCCAAACGTGATGAGCGTAAACGCCACAAACGCCATCACCTCAAACCGAACTGTCCGCCCAAAAACCCCACCAAACCCCAGCGATTCAAACCAAAGCAAATCCACCCACGCCGACAGCACAATCCGCACCCCAACAAATAAAGCCACCAGCGCAGCGACCACTACAAAAAACGTACGCCGCCCAAATCGGCTGGGCGACTGATGACTTTGATGAGGAGCGTCAATATATTCCGGCATGAATGTGGCCTATCAACCCAGACTTCAGGTAAGCCGAGTGTACTCCGCAAACGGCCATCCACGAAGCCAATCGCAGCCCCCGCCCTCACCCCATGCCACCCACATCGCCTGAAAGTTTATCCTTCTAACAAAATGACATCGACCACCCCTCCACCGCCCGCGCAACCCTTCGTAAAGTCCCTCTACTTCCGCGTCCTTGTCGGCATCGTCGCCGGCGTCCTTATCGGCGCCTTCTTCCCCACCTTCGGCCAGGCCCTCAAGCCCTTCGGCGACGCCTTCATCAAGCTCATCCGCATGATGATCGCGCCCGTCATCTTTCTTTCCGTGGTCGTCGGCATCGCCAGCATTGGCAACACCAGAAAGCTTGGCCGCGTCGGCCTCAAGGCTCTTCTCTACTTCGAGGTGGTCACCACCCTCGCCCTCGCCATCGGCATGGCCGTCGCCGATTTCTTCCAACCCGGCCGCGGCATGAACGTCGATCCCCACACCCTTGACAGCAAGTCCATCGCCCAGTACGCCTCCGCCGGCCATGAAATTGGCTTTGCCGATTTCCTCCTCAACATCATCCCCGAAACCTTCGTCGGCGCCTTCAGCAAAGGCGAAATCCTCCAGGTCCTGCTCCTCGCCATCCTCGCCGGCCTCGCCATGGTCGCGCTTGATCGCGACAAGTACCTCACCAATCTCGCCGAGCGCGCCTCCCATCTCTCCTTCAAAATCATTGCCTACATCATGGAGTTCGCCCCGCTCGGCGCCTGCGGAGCCATGGCCTTCACCATCGGCCGCTACGGCCTGCACACCTTGCTTTCACTCGGTAAACTGATGCTTTGCGTCTATCTCACCAGCATCCTGTTCGTCTTCGTCGTGCTCGGCCTCATCGCGTTCGCCAACGGCATTTCCCTCTGGAAGTTTCTGCGCTACCTGCGTGAAGAATTGCTCATCGTCCTCGGCACCTCCTCGTCTGAATCCGCACTCCCCCGCATGATCGTCAAGATGGAGCGCCTCGGCTGCTCCCGCGCTGTCGTCGGCCTCGTCATCCCCGCCGGCTACTCCTTCAATCTCGATGGCACTGCTATCTATCTCACCATTGCCGCTCTCTTTATCGCCCAGGCCACCAACACCCACCTCACCATCCGCCAGCAGCTCTTCATCCTCGTCATCCTCATGTTGAACTCGAAAGGCGCCGCGGCCGTCACCGGCGGCGGCTTCATCACCTTGGCCGCAACCCTGTCCGCGCTGGGCACAATCCCCGTCGCAGGCATCGCGCTGCTGCTCGGCGTCGACCGCTTCATGTCGGAAATGCGTTCGCTCACCAACCTCGTCGGCAACGGCATCGCCACCATCGTCGTCGCCCGCTGGGAAGGCGAGTTCGACGCAAACCAGGCACGCCGCATGCTCAACGGCGAACCCTGGATCGACAACGAAGCCCTCGCCACCATCGACCCCGACGACAACAGGCCAATCACTCCGATTGCACGTTGATTCCTTGGTTAGGAATCAACGTTGTAAGCGCTACCGCTTCCCATAGCCAAACAACAAATCGACTCGCTGCAGATAAGGCCCCGGCTGGGCACCAGAAAGCAGATTTGGAAAGCCCGCGTTGATGCAGCTCGAAGAGGTGAGGCGGAAGCTCAGGTCAATGGTCAAATTGATTGAGCGGGGCAAGCAGAAGATCGTCTACACCGCGTTTGAGGATGAAGTCGGAGAAGAGGCTTGGACTCCGCTCCCTGACGTGAAGGTTGGAGTGGATATCAACGCTAAGAAGAAAAGCCGAGCTTTCTCAAAAGCGGCGCCATGTAGCGTTCCTTCGCCTCGTGTTCGGCGTCTTCGAGGGTTTCGAGCAGGAGTTCAAGGACCTCGGTCTCATGCTTGAAGCGCGCAATTTCACTGTCGAGGGGTCGGCCACGTGCTGGGCCGCCGTCGCCCTCGCTCATCTGCTCGAGCGTGTCGGTGAAGAGTCGGGTGCCGTGGAAGATGTCGGTGTGCTCGGCGAAGTAGCAGAAGATGAGGCGCGCCATGAAGTGGTTCATGTCGTGCCGGCGGGCGGCAGTGCCCCAGTCGGGATTCGTGCGGAGGAGTTCGACGTACAGCTTGTTGAGCCGGCCGGTAGCCCGGACGTCGATCGGGTTGTCCTTGATCTCGCGGACGGTGGAGATGCCGGCCAGGGGAAGCAAGAAGCCAAAGTGATTGGCGAGGTTGGGCAGAAAATCAGCAACCGGTTCCTGCGCGCCGGCGGTGAGGTCTTCGGCTTCGAAAAAGTTCCCGTCCGTGCTGAAGATGAATTGGCACGCGCGGAGGCAGTCTTTGGGCTGGCGCGCAGGCGGTCGAGCGTGGCGCGGGTTTGACCCGGGGGGCACGTGGCCAGATGGATGGCACCGGTGAGTAACACTGCCCCAGGGCGTCCGTGCGGTTGGTGTCGCCCTCGCGGAGACGCTTGAGGGTCGTTTTTTTGCGGTCGAAAGCGGCGAGGAATAGGAAGGGGAAGTCAGCGGCTTCGTAGGGCGCGGCCGCAAGGTCAGAGACGGCCGCATCTCAACTGCGTTCATCGTGAGTACCTACGAGAAAGTATCGCAGATCGTCAGATCTCCTTCGCTGGATTGCGCTCAGCGCACCCGGCCCCAAAAGAAGTAAAACCCAGCTTTTGCTGGGTTTTTTGACTAGATTCCTATACGTTAGATATCTTCGGAAGAGAAGTGGCGGAGAGTGGGGGATTCGAACCCCCGGTACAGGTTTCCCCGTACAACGGTTTAGCAAACCGTCGCCTTCAGCCACTCGGCCAACTCTCCAGCGAGTCCCTGTCAACCGGACACCCCAAATTATACCGGACGAATCACCTGCGCCGAAAATCTCTCCATCTCCTCAGCCTGCGGGCTCGACTGCAGCAGCACCACCTCAACCCCAACCCCCGCAAACTCCTCCAGCCTCTCCCGCACCGCCTCCGGCGTCCCAACAAACCCGCTCCGCAGCCCACGGTTACTCACCGAGTAATCCTCCAGCGACACCTTCTGCTCCAGCTTTGACCCCGTCACCCACTGCTGATAATTCGCATACCCCCGCGCACTCTGCTTCACATCCGTAATCCGTGCCACCTCCGCCCTTGCCTCCTCATCCGTATCCCGCACCACCGCATAGCCGCTCACGCCGAACACCATCGGCCCAAGCCCAGCCTTCTCGCGCCGCTCCCGCATATCCGCAATCTTTTTGCCCACGATCTCCGGCGGATCCCCATGCATCAGGTAAGCATCGCATTGCGCCGCAATCAGGTTCTTCGCCGTCTCACTTTCCCCACCCGCGTAGAGCGTCGGACGCCCACCTTTCGGCTGCCCCGCCACCGGCGCCCCACTCAGTCTCCGCGCCGCACACGGCTTGGGCGAAAGCACATTTTCCCGCACATCATACATCGCACCCTTATGCGTAAACCCCTGCTCGCTCCAGCAGCCATCCAGCACCTTCAGCCACTCTTCCGTCCGGGCATAACGCTGTTCATGCTCGTCGAACCCGATCCCATACTTCGTAGCCTCATCCCGCCACCAGCTTGAAACCACATTCAACGTCAGCCGTCCCCCACTCATTCGGTCGATACAAGCCGCCTGCTTCGCCAGCAACGCCGGATTATGAAACGTAGGCCGCACCGCCACCATCAACTCCAGCTTCTCCGTCACCGCCGCCAGCCCCGCCGCCGTAGTCCACGCATCGAGCGAGTCCGCCTCCACCCCCTTGATGTCGTTCAGATTCAACTCCGCAATCAACGCCAGGTCATACCCAATTGCCTCAGCCCGCTTGGCCAGCCGGCTCGCATATTCCCAGCTCGTCTCCATCCCTTCGTCTTCCACATTCCGCAACCAACCACCAAACACCGGCAACCAGAAACCATACCGCATCAGCGACTCCCCACAAGCTCAGCCTGTCCCATTCCCGTCTTCGCCTCAGCCTCCAGCCAATCCACCAGCTTCACAAACGGGTCGAACCCGATCACATTCTTCCCATCCGCCACAAAGTTTGAAAGCGCATTCGTATCGTAGTAATACCGTTGCCCATCCCGGTCATCCACCAGGTACTCCACGCCTCCAATATCGATCCCCGAAGCCTCCATAATCCGCTCCACATCATCGATCACCTCGGCCGCAGGCGTAAACGCCTCCACCGTAATCCCGCTCTTCGGCGCGTCGATGGCGCACGCAGCCCGGTTCAAATCCACACCCGAGCTCGTCCGGCAAATATCCGCCGGGCAAAGGTCGAACGTCTCCCCCGTAATATGCACCTTGATCGCATACAGGTACTTCCCGTTCAGCACCTCCACCCGCACAATATGCGCATCCCGCGCCGGAATGAACTCCTGCACCAGCGCCGTCGAGTCCAGCCCGAACGTCAACGCATCCGCATCATCGGCCGGCAACGCAGCCGCCGCTTCCAGCTGTGAAATATGATCGAACCGCTTCACCCCCGCACCACTCCCGCCGATATTCGGCTTCACCACCACCGGAAATCTCATCCCCTCAGTAGCCGCCGCCGCCTGCTCCGGCCTGTGGATCACCCGCGACATCGGATAAGGCACCCCCAGTTCCTCCATCAGCGACAACTGCCCAGCCTTCGAAAGCTCCGCCCGAAAAGCCGCCAACCCATTGATCACCTTCACCCCACGCAGCTCCAGGTGTTCCAGGTACCCGGCCGTATAAAAAATCTGGTCCCCATGATCCCGGTTCCACGCCGAAGGACTCATCCGGTTGAACACCAGCGAATACTTCTCCTCCGGGTGCTCCGCCGGCGAGTAGCTATGCGTCACCGCATCGATCTTCACATAAGCCGTCCCCCGCCGATCCAGCTCCGCAAACAGCGGCTTGAACCAGTTCGGCTGCTCAAAATAAATCCCAATCGGCAAAGCATCACTCATAGCATCTCCAAAAGTCCGTCTCCAAGTAGACTACTTCCTCCCCCCCAGAGTTTCCCCGATCCTGCCAAAACGTTTGGGGTGCCCCAGGCCACGCGGGCTCCATCGCGTGACCTGGGGTTACTCCTGAATATTCAACCGAGCCACCACACCGCACATCCCGGCCGCCACCCCGCCACCCGCCTCATCCGCCCTTATCCGCCCTTATCCGCGTTCCTGTTTTTCCAACCCCCCCGCCCCCACCACCAAAGTCTCCCCTTCCCCCAAAACCCTCACCCGTCCCTCCACCCCCAACCTCCTGGCCTCCGCCATCAACCTTACCGGCGGCTCCTCCATCGGCTCTCTACCCAGCCTGAACGATCCAAAATGCATCGGCACCATCACCCTCGCCCCACACTCCACAAACCCTCGCAGCGCCTCTTCCGGCGAAGTATGCACCCCGCGGTAGCTATCCGGAAAATAAGCCCCGATCGGCAACAGCGCCACCTCCGGCCGCAGCCTCTCCCCAATCTCCTTGAACCCCCCAAAGTAAGCCGTATCCCCAGAGTGATACACCCGATGCCCACCACCCACCACCACATACCCCCCAAACAGCCGATGCGTATCCGAAAACATCCTCGCCCCCCAATGCTTCGCCGGCGTCAACGTCACCTCCAGCCCCTCAACCATAGCCGAATCCCACCACTCCAGCACCCTCACCTCGCTAAACCCCAACCCCGCCACCAGATCCTCGCATCCCCGCGGCACCACCACCACCGGCCCCTGCGGATTGACCCGCGGTATCCCCCCACGCGCGATAATCGCCTCCATCTGCGCCCGCCCGCGCAACCGTCGCGTCGCCGCCGCCACCTTCCGCAGCGTAGGCCGATTCAGATGATCCATATGCGCATGCGTCAGCAGCACCACGTCGATCGCCGGCAGATCCTCCACCCTCACCCCCGCCCGCCTCTGCCTCCGCAGCAGAACCAGCCGCGTCGCCAGCACCGGATCCACCAGCACATTCTTCCCCCCCATCTGCAGCAGAAACGACGAGTGCCCCAGCCACATCACCCCCAGCTCCCCCTCGCCCACACTCACCGGCAACCCCGCGCGCCCCGCCATCGGCACCTTGTGACTTTCCCACACCAGCCGCGCCACCTGTCCCAGCTTCGTCAACACAAACGGTCTTTTCACCTCATACTAGATGCGCCACCCGCCCACCACGCATCACACCACCAGCACCCCAAACCCATGCCAGACACCCCAAAGCCCCGCAAAGACTACACCCCGGACGACCCCATGCGCCAGCGCATCTGGGCCCAGGTCGCCACCTCCCCCCTCCACAACCTCTGGGATTTCCAGGGCGTCTCTCCCCTCGTCGTCCTCAAGCGCACCTTCACCGCTTTCAACGACGACAACCTGGTCTCCCGCGCCGCCGAGCTCGGCTATTACTTCCTCTTCGCCCTCTTCCCCACCCTCGTCTGCGCCTCCGCCATCGTCGGCCTCGCCGCCCGCCACGCCGCCGACCTCTACATGAAGCTCCTCAACTACCTCTCCCTCATCGTCCCCCACGACGCCCTCTCCCTAGTTCTCGACACCTTCAACCAGACCACCGCTCACTCCTCCGGCGGCAAAATTACCTTTGGCCTCGCCGCCGCCATCTGGTCCGCCTCCGTAGGCTTCTCCGCCATTCAGGACACCCTCAACATCGTCTACAAGGTCAAGGAGACCCGCCCCTACTGGAAAGCCCGCGGTTCCGCCATGCTCGTCACCGTCCTGCTCGCCATCATCATCACCCTCACCCTCACCTGCCTCCTTCTCGGCACCTTCTCCGCCCACTTCATCCGCGACCACGTCCCCGCCTACCACTTCGCCATCGCCCTCCGCATCACCATTCACCTCATCTTCGACTTCGCCACCGCCGCCATGCTCGTCCTCCTCTTCGCCGTCATCTACTATTACGCGCCCGATATTCCCAGCAAAAAGTGGCGCTGGCTCACTCCCGGCGCCACCATCGGCATCCTCTTCTGGTTCCTCGCCTCCTTCGCCCTCCGCCTCTATCTCCACTACTTCAACAGCTATTCCGTCACCTACGGCTCCCTCGGCGCGGTCATCATCCTGCTCACCTGGTTCTACATCACCGGCCTCATGCTCCTCCTCGGCGCAGAAATCAACTCCGAAATCGAAGCCAGCGTAGCCGAACGCAAGCTAAAGGAAAAAGGCGACCTCCCCCCCAAGCCTGACGCTCTTGGGATGAGCGTAGGGCACTAGGCAATCGCACAAGCCAGCTTTTGGGATTAGCGTGGGGCTTTAGCCCCACGAACAACTCCTATGAACGAGTTGGGGCTTCAGCCCCGGGCTCTTCGCTCGGAACTCCTCATCAGCCGCCCTCTCCCGCACCTTCCCGCCCTGTCCCCGTTCCTGTTCTCCCCTCCACCCGATCAATAAATCGTCCACCGCGCCCCACCCACCGTAGCGTCCAGCACCACCGGCCTCACACAGACCCCCATGCCGCCCTGCAACTCCACCAACACCTGACCATCGATCGTCTCTCCCGTCCGCGGCACCACCCGCACCTGCGTCGTCCCCGCATTCTGCACACAAACCCGCCCCGCGCTATTGAACGACGCCGTATTCACCGGGATCAGCGTCACATCGAACCCCGTCACCCCATTCGCCACAATCTTCCGGTCTGAAGCCATTTGCGTATAAGCCCCCGTCACCGTAGTCGACGCCGTCCCATAAACCCCTTCAAACCCCTGTCGCTCGTTCTGCACGTACAACGCCTGGCCCATGCTCGTAGGGTGCAGCCCATCCGCAAAGTAAGTTGCACCATTGCATGCTCCCGTAGCCCCCAGTTGCGGCCACGCCGCCAGGTTATCCACCCAATCGAAACTCTCTCCCTGCGCCAGCAGCAACGCATTGAATTGCTGCGCCAGCGCGTCCCCGGCCAGCCCGTTATAACCCGCCACACAAGCGCTCATCATCGTGGAAACGATCGTCTTGTACCCCAGCCCATGCAACTTCGCATTCCACGCCAGCAGGTCCACCAACGCATCCGCTGGGCTTTCCAAAAACGCCGTCACGCTGTTCACCACCCCGCCGTTATAAGCGATATTCTTCGCTGCCGCCGGATGATACACCTTGCCCGCCCTGTCCTGAACACCCGCCACCATATCCAGTTCCGGTTGCCCGTTCTCGCTGAAGTCCTTGAGCGTACAGGGAAAGTCCAGCCCCAGTAGCGTAGATGTCGGCAATCCCGCCTTATACCCCTGATCGATACTCGTACCATCGAACGCGCAAACCGAATCCGTCCCCGTATTCACCGGCAGTCCAAACAGCACCCCCAGCCCCTGCAACCGCCCCACCTCACTCCGCGTCCGGTCCGCCGCCACCTCCACCGTATCGACGCTCGATGTACCCCACGCGCTATAAACCGTCACCGGCGTCCCAAACTGCGTCCCATTTCCCCCGGAAATATACATCGGTGCCATCAACTCCAGACCGCCAATCCCAAGCCCGGACGACCCCTGCGTCAAATACCCCACCTCCACCCCATCCACCACCAGGTGATCCACCGTCCCTCCCATCACTCCCTCCACGCAATGGTTCCCCGTAAAACCCACCGCCGACTGCGTCGCAGCCCCACCATTCGAGTACCCAATCGAAGGCCAGTAAGCATCCGCCCCATGGAAAACCCCGCCTCCGGGCCCGTAGCTCGTCCGCAAATCGTACCCATTCTCCCCATTGGCCGTAGCCAACCCATAAAGATACCCATACCGGTACTCGGGAAACGATGGACTTCCCCCCGCCGGAAAGTAAGCGCACATTCCCATTGAAGCCCGCCCCGAAGCCTGCGGCAACGTCACCACCGAATCATTCACCACCAGCCCCACCCGCCCAGCCCACACAGCCGTGTTCCCCGTCCCGGAAATCCCCCCATCATGCCCATTTCCCGTCACATCCCGCACCACACCACCCGCATTATCGGCAAACGGCAACCAGTAATCCAACCCTGCCATCGGCGACGGCGGCGATGTTGGCGGCGCAGGCACCGGCACAGGAACCGGCACAGGAACCACCGCCACCACAGCCGGCACCGTACTGGTCGCACACCCAATCAACCCCGCCACCAGGCAGGCCACCATCAAAACAAAAGCCCACGACCCCATACCATTTCGCATCAGCAGCATGTCATCCGTCCCCTCAGAATACCCCACCACACAACGCGTTTTCCCAGAAGCCGCTGGAAAAGTTTGCTTAAGGGCACGGCTTCAGCCGTGCCATAACGTCTCCGAACGTAAAGCGGCTTCAGCCGCTGAGGCACGCTCCGCTGCCAGTCCGCCAGCATCTCAGCACCTAACCCCCGGGGTATCCATCTCCTCCCGCCCTCTCCCGCCTCTTCCCGCCTTGTCCCCGTTCCTGTTCTCCCATCCCAGCCCAATCCCCGCCCCATCCGCCGTTATCCCGCCTTGATCCGCCCTTATCCGCGTTCCTGTTTTACACCACCCCAGGACCCCGAACCCGCATCCAACCACCCCATGAAGATCCTAGTAGCAGGGGCCGCCGGAAAAACCGGCCGCCAGGTCGTAGAAAAAGCTCTCCTCGCCGGCCACTACGTCGTAGCCTTCGTCCACAACCCCGAAGAAGACCAGAAACACCCCTTCCCAGACTCAGTCGAAGTCATCCACGGCGACGTCCAGAACCCCACCCGCCTGGAGCACGCCATGCAAGGCTGCCACGCCGTCATCGACACTCTCGGCGGCAAAACCCCCTTCAAATCCACCGACCTCGAAGCCTCCGCCGCCAAGGTCATCCTGGAAGTCATGCACCGCGTCGGCGCCACCCGCCTCCTCGCCATCTCCGTCCTCGGCGCAGCCGACACCAAAGATCAGGCCGGCTTCTTCTACGAGCACCTCCTCATCCCGCTCTTCCTCTCCGGCGCCATCCAGGACAAAAACAACATGGAAGCCGAAGTCATGCATTCCGACATCGACTGGACCATCGTCCGCCCCCCCGTCCTCACCGACCACGAAGCGACCGGCCAGGTCCACATCGTCCCAGCCCACACCCAGGCCCACAAAATCACCCGCGCCGACCTCGCCCAATTCCTCGTCGACAACCTCACCTCCAAAGCCCACACCCACCAGGCCATCACCATAGCCAACTCCTGACCGATATCGTCATTCCATCTTTTTTGTCATTCTCTCTTTTTTGTCATTCCCGGAGGGAATCTGCGTCTCGCGCGACGACAAATTCAAGGGTTAACCCATCCCATTCCCTTTGTCATTCCCAAAGAGAATCTACTTCTGCCGCTGCCCTCCTCTGCGTATTCTGCGGATCTCCGCGCACTCTGCGTCCGTCGTCGCCGTTCGGACAACCCCCAAATTCCTGTCAACCCCCCAACCCTGTGCAAAACCCCCAAACCCCGCATAAACACTACCCAAAATACCCAAAAATAGTTGGCATGTTCACCCCCGCCAATCCGCTATCCTTATAACAATAGACAAAACAAAAGGGCAGCCCTCCAACTCGGAGGCGCTGCCCTTTTCCCTTGCAACCCCATAACCCCAATCAAATCAAGATTTTGCCACAAAGACACCGGGGGGGCCACCCACCCTAGAAAGGATCACCATGCCGACGACCCAGTTACCCCAGCGTAGGCATGCTCGTATCCACACCCACACGAATCCCAGCAGGCCAGCGACTCGTCACCGTCTTGATCCTCGTATAGAACCGAACTCCCTCCGGCCCATGCACCGCATGATCGCCAAAAAGCGATCGCTTCCAACCACCAAAGCTATGGAACGCCATCGGCACCGGAATCGGCACGTTCACCCCAACCATCCCTGCCTGCACCCGATGCGCAAAATCCCGTGCCGTATCGCCATCGCGTGTAAAGATCGAGGTCCCATTGCCAAACTCATGCTCGTTCACCAACTGCAGCGCAGTCTCAAAACTGGATGCTCGCACAATCCCCAGCACCGGTCCAAAAATCTCCTCCGTATAAATCTTCATCTCAGGCTTCACATGGTCGAACAGGCAAGCACCCAGAAAGAATCCATCACCCTTCGGCAGCGCAGCCTTCCGCCCATCGACAGCCAACTCCGCACCCTCACTAACCCCAGTCTCCAGATAACCAGAAACTTTATCCAGATGCACCTTCGTCACCAGCGGACCAAGATCCACAGGACTCGCCGCCGTATCCAGCGACCCATCACCAATCTTCAACTTCTCAATCCGCTCCGCCAGCTTGCCCTTCAACGTCTCAGCCGTCTGGGCGCCCACCGCGACAGCCACGCTGATCGCCATGCACCGCTCGCCCGCCGAGCCATAAGCTGCACCAACCAGCGCATCCGCAGCCTGATCCAGGTCCGCATCCGGCATCACGATCATGTGGTTCTTCGCACCGCCCAGCGCCTGCACCCGCTTGCCGGCCTTCGTCCCCTCGCGATACACATATTCAGCGATCGGCGTCGACCCCACAAAGCTCACCGCCTGCACCGTCTTATGCTGCAGCAGCGCATCCACAGCCGTCTTGTCGCCATGGATCACATTGAACACACCGTCAGGCAGACCAGCTTCCTTGAGCATCTCCGCCAGCAGCACCGACGCACTCGGGTCCCGTTCACTCGGCTTCAGCACAAACGTATTCCCACATGCAATCGCCACCGGAAACATCCACATCGGCACCATCGCAGGAAAGTTGAACGGTGTAATCCCGGCCACGACGCCAAGCGGCTGCCGCATGCTCCAGCTATCGATGCCCGCGCCCACGTTCTCCGTAAACTCACCCTTCAACAGGCTGGGAATCCCGGTCGCAAACTCCACCACCTCGAGCCCTCGCGTAGCCTCGCCCCGCGCATCCGAGTTCACCTTCCCATGTTCCCGCGTCAGGCACGCAGCCACTTCATCCAGCCTGCGCTCAAAGATCTCCCTGAACCGGAACAGCACCCGCGCACGCCGCAGCGGAGGCTGCGCCGCCCAACCCGGAAACGCCTTCGCCGCCGCCTGCACGGCAGCGTCCACCTCGGCATCGGTCGCCAGCGGCACCCGCGCCTGCACCTGCCCGCTCGCCGGATGGTACACATCGCCAAACCGGCCGGAAACCCCAGCCACGGCCTGCCCACCAACCCAGTGAGAAATCTCATGAACCATCAACGAATCCGAAACACCAGCAACCGGAGCAGCAATCGTAGCCAAGTGCAACCTCCAAAGAAATTAATCCTATCAGTACTGAATCTCATGATACGCAGGCCATGTCATCGTCCCATCCTTGCGAATGTAGTACATAAACACCTTCTTGGTCCCGTTCACCATCACTGCCACAATAATCCCGGTCCCGAATCGCCCCTCGCCATCGGTCCGCGAAATATCGACATGGTACGTATTCACCGGTCCCTTGATCGGGTCCTGCGTCGACCAGTCTTCCTGAAATCGGGCCTCGCTGTAGTCCTTGTACTTCTCCGGATGCTGCGCCCACTCCGCATCGTTGTTATAGATCCCAAAAGCCTTGCCATAATCCTTCGCCTGCAACGCCGCAAAGAACTGGCCCACCCGATGCTCCGCAGGCAGATTGCTGAACGCCCAGCCATGACCCGCAATATAGCCACCCAGCGTCACCAGCACCAGCACAGCCAAAAGCACCAGCGACCCGATAAACGCATTCTTCTTCAGCTTTTCCTTGCTCTCGTCATACACCGGTGCATTCAGCAGCGTCATCGTCTCGTCCCTCGCCATCCATTAGACACCGCCAGTACGGAATGTGTCCTCAAACACATCCCGCGCCAGCTCACATTCCACCTTCTCGCCCAGCAGATACACACTCACCACATCGTAGCGCCGCAGCGCCGTCTCTCTCACCGCACGCGGCAACGACCGCACATAAGCCACGCTCATCCTCACCAGCATCCTCTGCTTCGATCCGTCCACAGCAGACTTCGCCGGCTTGTTGTCCCGCGCCGTCCGCGTCTTCACCTCCACGAAACAAAGCGTCTCGCCGTCCCACGCAATCAGGTCCAGGTCGCCGTTCAGCTCCGGCGTCCGCCACCGTCGCTCCACCACCGTGAAACCTTCACGCCGCAGATAGTACAGCGCCTCCATCTCTCCACGCATTCCCACCCGAAGATGCCGCGGCAATCGCCGTCTGGACCCATACCGTTCCGCCAGCCGCCCAACCCACAGCACAGCCGCCCGTTCCGCTCGCAACCACATCATCCCAGCACTATACCTTGCTTCCACACCCCGGCCTCTGCGATACTTAACCGTGCCCACCAGGTACAACCCATTCATCTTTACCAAGAGGTCGCGGACATGTCTGCAAAGTACATCTTTGTAACCGGCGGCGTCGTGTCTTCGCTCGGCAAAGGGCTAGCCGCCGCATCCATCGGCTGCCTGCTTGAGGCGCGCGGCCTCAAGATCAACCTCATGAAGTTCGACCCCTACCTCAACGTAGACCCCGGCACCATGAGCCCCTTCCAGCACGGCGAGGTCTTCGTCACCGACGACGGCGCCGAAACCGACCTCGACCTCGGCCACTACGAGCGCTTCACCCACGCCAAACTCACCCGCGACAACAACCTCACCACCGGCCGCATCTACGAGCAGATCATCACTAAGGAGCGCCGCGGCGACTACCTCGGCAAAACCGTCCAGGTCATCCCCCACGTCACCAACGAAATCAAGAACGCCATGCGCAAAGTCGCCGCAGATTGCGACGTAGCCATCGTAGAAATCGGCGGCACCGTCGGCGACATCGAGTCCCTCCCCTTCCTAGAAGCCATCCGCCAGATGCGCCAGGAACTCGGCCGTGAAAACACCGTCTTCGCCCACATGACCCTCGTCCCCTGGATCGCCGCCGCCCAGGAGCTCAAGACCAAGCCCACCCAGCATTCCGTCAAGGAAATGCTCTCCATCGGCATCCAGCCCGACATCCTCCTCTGCCGTTCCGACCGCCACGTCCCCCGCGAAATGACCAGCAAAATCGCCGCTTTCTGCAATGTCGAAGAGAAAGCCGTCATCATCGCACGCGACGTCCCCAGCATCTACGAAGTCCCACTCAACCTAGCCGAGCAAGGCGTCGATACCCTCGCCCTCAAGTACCTCCACATCGACGCCAAACCCGCCGACCTCTCCAAGTGGAAGGACATCGTCCACCGCGCCTACAACCCGCAGGATGAAGTCTCCATCGCCATCGTCGGCAAGTACGTCGAGTATGAAGACTCCTACAAATCCCTCAAGGAATCGCTCGTCCACGGTGCCCTCGCCCACAACCTCAAGCTCCGCGTCACCTGGCTTGAAGCCGAAGGCCTCGAAGCCCACAATTACGAGACGCAGCTCACTGGCTTCGACGGCATTCTCGTCCCCGGCGGCTTCGGCAAGCGCGGCATTGAAGGCATGCTCAACGCCATCCGCTTCGCCCGCGAGAACCGCGTCCCTTACTTCGGCATCTGCCTCGGCATGCAAACCGCCTGCATTGAGTTCGCACGCAATGTCTGCGGCCTCAAAGACGCCAACTCCGGCGAGTTCGATCCCGCCACGCCCCACCGCATCATCTACAAGCTCCGTGAGCTCACCGGCGTAGAAGAGATGGGCGGCACCATGCGGCTCGGCGCCTGGGCCTGCGTCCTTGAGCCCGGGTCCCTGGCCGCCCAGGCCTACGGCACCACCGAAATCTCGGAACGTCACCGCCACCGTTACGAGTTCAACCGCGAGTACGAACCCGTCCTCCTCGGCGCCGGCCTCCGCCTCACCGGCACCACCCCAGACGCCACCTACGTCGAAATCGTAGAGCTTCCCCCCGAGCAGCATCCCTGGTTCCTCGGCTGCCAGTTCCACCCCGAATTTAAATCCAAACCCCTCGAACCCCACCCCCTCTTCCGCGACTTCGTAGGCGCCAGCTACAAAAGTCGCCTGCACCAAAAAAAAACTGAAGTAGCCCACGCTCCCATCACAGAAGGCGTATCAGTCCATCAAGCCGTACCGGCAGCCAAAGCCTGACCATCCCTTCGAATTAGAGTTGTCATTCCTAAAGGGAAACCGCTGTTGTTCTTGCCGTTGCTTGTTCTGTCCTTTTTGTTGTCATCCCGTAGGGATCTGCTTCTGTTCTTCCTTTTTGCTTAGTTCTCGCCACCCACGATGAAAAAGACCGCAGCCTACAACGCCGCCGACCACATCGACCCCTCCACCGCCACCGACGCCTACCTGCGCCCCGCCTTCTCCGCCGCCAGCCGCCTCAAGCGCCTCATCTGGAACATCACCTGGCTCCTCCTCTTCCGCCCGTCTCCCCGCCCGCTCCACGCCTGGCGCGCCGCACTCCTCCGCCTTTTCGGCGCCACCCTCGGCCCCCACTGCCACATCTATCCCGCCGCCCGAATCTGGGCCCCCTGGCTCCTCACCTGTGAAGACCAGGTCGCCATCGCCGACGGCGCTGAAATCTACAACCCCGCCCCCATCTTCTTCGGCTCCCACGCCATCGTCTCCCAGGGTGCCTACATCTGCGGTGCCACCCATGACCTGGACGACCCAGCCTTCCCCCTCCTCGCCTACGCCATGCATTTCGGCCCCTATTCCTGGGTCTGCGCCCGAGCCTCCGTAGGCCCCGGTGTAGACCTTGCCGAAGGCGCCGTCCTCGGTCTCGCCGCCGTCGCCACCCGCTCCCTCGAACCCTGGTCCGTCTACGCCGGCAACCCCGCCACCCGCATCCGCGACCGCAAACACTAAACCACGCAAGCGCACCCGCCGTATCCTATCCCCATGAAACGCCTCCTCTTCTTCACCCTCCTCGCCACCACCGCAGCCCACGCCAGCACCGAGCTCCGCATCACCGCTCCCGCCCTCGAGCGAGCCCTCACCCGCCAGCTCTTCAACCAGCCCGGCCCAAACCCCAAAGACCCCGCCGACCGCCACTACCTCCGCGGCACCGCCCAAAAAGGCTGCAGCGTCTACGCCGACGACCCCCACATCACCTTCCGCGATCCCGTCGCCCCTGAAATCGAATCCCGCATCGTCGTCACCGTCAAAACCCACGCCAAAATCGGCATCGGCAAGTCCTGCTTCGGCCTCAGCGTCACTGCCGATTCGACCGTCTCCTTCATCCCCGAAGCCGAAGGCGAATCCATCGGCTTCCGCGACGCCCGCATCGAGCGCCTCTCCAACAACAAGGAGCTCGACCTCCTTCTCGAGCCTTTCCTCGCCAAAAAACTCCCCCAGGAAATGAAGGTCAACGCCGCCAACCTCCTCCGCACCCTCCTCGTCCGCGCCCCTGACAGCACCGGCTACACCCTCACCCTCACCACCCTCAAGCTCCACTCCATGCAGGTAGAAGGCGAAGCCCTCCACGTAGACCTCGACGCCGAAATCAAAGTCGAGTAGCCTGCGTGGCAGTCTGGGCATTCGGTGGGATTAGCGTGGGGCTTCAGCCCCACGAATAGGGCCTTGGGTAAAGTGGGGCTTCAGCCCCGGGCTCTTCGCCCAGGGCCACCTCAATCCTCAGACACTCCCCGCAATTCCATCCAGCCTCGTCACCGCATCCGCCGGCAACACAATCTCCGCCGCAGCAAGATTCTCCCGCAAATGCCCCAGCGAAGAAGTCCCCGGAATCAGCAGCATATTCGGCGCCCGCTGCAGCAGCCACGCCAGCGCCACCTGCATCGGCGTAGCCTCAAGGCTCGCCGCTACCTCATTCAACGTAGAAGATTGCAGTGGAGAAAACCCACCCAGCGGAAAGAACGGCACATACGCAATCCCCCTTGCCGCCAGCTCATCGATCAACCCATCATCTTCCCGGTGCGCCACGTTGTAGTTGTTCTGCACGCAAACAATCTCCGCAAGTCCTTTGGCCTGCGCCACCTGTGCCGCATTCACATTGCTCAGCCCGATGTGCTTGATCAACCCCTGCTGCTGCAGCTCCGCCAGCACCGTAAGCGGCTCTTCAATCGACGACCCGCTCGGCCCATGCACCCCATCCATTCGCAGGTTCACCACCTCCAGCACCTCCAGCCCCAGGTTCCGCAGGTTGTCATGCGTCCCGGCAATCAGGCTTTCCCGCGTGCGCGTCAGGATCCACGATCCATCCACACCCCGCACCGCTCCCAGCTTCGTCACAATCGTCAGGTCGTCCTGGTAGGGATACAGCGCCTCCTTGATAATCTGGTTCGTCACATGCGGCCCATAAAAGTCGCTCGTATCGATATGGTTCACTCCCGCCTCCACCACCGCCCGCAGCACCGCCACCGCGCCTGCCCGATCCTTCGGCGGCCCAAACACATGCGGCCCCGCCAGCTGCATCGCCCCGTAACCCATCCGTTTCAGATCCATCGTCGTCCCCGCAGGGGTATAACTTCCAGCCAGCTTCGTCATCGCCATCTCCTTGTCGTTCCTCATACCTGTGGTTAGATGAAGCCAGCAACCCTTCAGGAGTTCGCATTTGCCGCTACGTCCGCAACCCGTCCTCGAACCCCGGAAATCCCCCGTACAGGCCCGTTCCACGGCCAGCGTCGACGCCATCCTTGAAGCCGCCCTTCAGGTTCTCGCCCAGGTCGGCAAGGAAAAACTCACCACCACCCGCGTCGCCACCCGCGCCGGAGTCTCCGTAGGCACGCTCTACCAATACTTCCCCAACAAGTCCTCTCTCCTCCGCGCCGCGCTCGAGCGCCACCTCGATCAGGTCGCCGCCGCCATGCACAACGTCGCCCGCCAGAGCTGCGGCCAACCCATCGAGCCCATGATGACCGCCCTCATGACCACTTTCCTCGACGCCAAAATGCATAACCCCCGCGCCAGCACAGCCCTCTACGCCGTCAGTGCAGACCTTGACAGCGCCATCATCACCCAGCGCGTCGGCCACCAGATCCACCAATCCATCCTCGCCCTCATCCAAACCCTCCCCCAACCCCTCACCACTGACGCCACTCTCGTAGCCTCCATGATCCAGGGTGTCATGAACGGTGTCAGCCGCCGCCTCCTCGAATCCCCGGCCCCCGAGCAGCACCTCCCAGCCCTCAAACGCGAGCTCATCTTCCTCGCCTCCACCTACCTCCACGCCTGCTCCCACCCAGCCCCACCGCATACAATCACTCCATGACCACCCAGTACGACTCCGGCCGAAGCCCCTCCACCTCTTTCTTCACCTTCCTCTTCGCCCTCATCCTCGGCGCCGCCGCCCTCGCCTTCTTCCTCCACCACGCCACCGCCGGCCTCCCCGCCCGCCTCGCCGCCCTCATCGCCGGCCGCACCACTTCCTTCGATACCTCCGTCCCTGTAGTCGTCGACAAAATCCAGCACCTCGCCCGCCTCGAAACCGTCGTCTACTCCCTCGATTCCGTCGTCGAAGGCAGCAAAACCAGCACCGTTTTCCCCGACATCCTCACCGCCGACCGCATCCTCCTCGTTGTTCACGGCCAGTCCATCGCCGGCATCGACCTCGCCAAACTCAAACCAGAAGACGTCCGCATCGACGGCTCCGACCGCCGCACCATCCACATCACCCTCCCCCCCTCTGAAATCTTCGTCACCACCCTTGACAACGAGCACACCCGCGTCTATTCCCGCACCACCGGCCTCCTCGTCCCCGTAGACCAGAACCTCGAAACCGAAACCCGCGCCAAAGCCCAGAACCAGCTCCAGCAAGCCGCCCTCACCGACGGCATCCTCGACGCCGCCCGCAAAAACGCCCGCGCCACCATCGCCACTCTCCTCTACGGCCTCGGCTTCCAGCACGTCGACGTCACCTAGCCCCCGTGTCAGCGCGGATGCCGCTTCTTCATCCCCTAAAAGCCGCATTGTTCAACCGTCACAATCCTGCGGTATCATCCATTCACTATGTTGTCCCTCGTCACCTCCCGCATCTTCGGCAAAAAGCCTGACGACTCACTCGTCACCCCAACAGCCGGCCTCCTCGATCCCCAGACCCAGTCCACCATCCTCCTCACCCTCGGCTGGATCACCGCCGGCCTCGGTGCCGTCGCCGTCGGCCTCTTCGTAGGCGCCGAACTACGCCAGCGCTACAAGTTCAATCGCCGCACCCCCTATGACTTCTACGCCCACTCCGGCGACGAGCTCCAGGAAATCGAATTCGGCCTCGGCGTCTAGCCCGCCCCCGTCATTTACCATCGAATCCAGATGGATACTCCGCTCAAACCAGCCTTCCTCTTTCCCGGCCAGGGTTCACAAACCGTAGGCATGGGCCGCGAACTCTACGAAAACTTCCCCATCGCCAAGGCCACCTTCAAAGAAGCGGACGAAGCTCTCGGCTTCCACCTCTCGCATCTCATCTTTGAAGGCCCGGCTGAATCTCTCCAGCTCACCGAGCACACCCAGCCCGCCATCCTCACCGTCTCCATCGCCGCCTGGCGCGTCCTGCTGCAAGCTCTCCCCGATCTGCAACCCGCCTTCGCCGCCGGCCATTCCCTCGGCGAGTACTCCGCCCACGTCGCAGCCGGCACCCTCACCTTCGCCGAAGCCGTAACCATCGTCCGCGCCCGCGGCCGCTTCATGCAGCAAGCCGTCCCCCCCGGCGAAGGCGCCATGGCCGCCATCCTCGGCCTCTCCGCCGAGCAGGTCAACGACCTCTGCGCTGAAGCCGCCGACGCCCTCTCCGCCCCGCCCCCCGTCGACACCACCCCTTCAGAATCCGACGCCCCCCGCGCCGCCGTCGCCCGCTCCATCGTCTCCCCCGCCAACCTCAACACCCCGGAGCAGATCGTCATCTCCGGCTCCTCCGCCGCCGTCGACCGCGCCATCGACCTCGCCCGCACCGCCGGCGCCAAAAAGGTCGTCCCTCTCAAGGTCTCCGCACCCTTCCATTGCGCCCTCATGCAGCCCGCGCAGGACCTCCTCGCCAGTGTCCTGGAAGGCGCCATCTTTCTCGACCCCACTTTCCCCGTAGCCTGCAACGTAGACGCCCGCCTCGTCACCCGCCGCTCTGACATCCGCGACTGCCTCATCCGCCAGGTCACAGGCCCCGTCCGCTGGGTCGAGTGCCTCCAGCTCCTCATCGACGGCGGCGCCACCCACCTCATCGAAGTAGGCCCCGGCAAAGTCCTCTCCGGCCTAACCCGCCAGATACTAGGCCGCAACGCCGAATCCCCCATCTCCCTCAACATCGAAGACAAAGCCTCCCTCGAAAAAACCATCACCGCTTTGGCCTAGCCTGTTCTTGTCTTCTCCGTGCTCCGTAAGACGCCGTCATCCTGAGCGAAGGCACTCACAGTCTCACCGTGAGTGCCGCAGTCGAAGGACCCCGAAGCTCTCAACTCACCCCAACCCCTCGAATCTTCCGCCCCCACAGCTCTCCCACAAAGGATACCCATGCCCCCCACCGAAAACGACATCTTCCCCCCCATCCAAACCCACGATCAGAACAACAACCCCATCGCCCTAACCGACTACGCCAAAACCCCCATCCTCCTCTTCATCTACCCCCGCGCCGACACCTCCGGCTGCACCCTCGAAGCCTGCGCCTTCCGCGACCTCTACGCCGAAATCCGCGCCACCGGCACCACCCTCCTCGGCCTCTCCCGCGACACCGTAAAAGCCCAGAAAAAGTTCGCCGACAAGTTCTCCTTTCCCTACCCCCTTCTCGCCGACCCCGACGAAACCATCGTCAACGCCCTCGGCCTCATCAAGCCAAAAAACATGTACGGCAAGCTCGTCAAGGGCGTAGAACGCACCACCTACCTCATCGCCCCCGCCGACCCCGAAGGCCACCAGCGCATCCAGAAAATCTGGTCCAAAGTAAAACCCGAAGGCCACGCCGAAGAAGTCCTGGCATACCTCAAATCCCTCTAGCAGGTTCCCTCCGGTGGAAGCGTGGGGCTTAAGCCCCACGAATAGCCCCAGGAAACAGTCGGGGCTTCAGCCCCGGGCCCCTCGTTTCAACCACCTCTCGCCTACTTCGGCGACCCCTGCGGCACAACCCCCTGCGTAGCCCCACCCACCGCATGCTGCCCAGCGATCGGACTTCCATTCACCGCCGGCTGCCCACCTCCACCCTGTTCCCCACCAGCCCCCTTCGCCGGAGCCACCCCCGGAACCAACCCCGTAGCCTTCCCCTGCTGCATCACATGAAACGTCAGCGCCGCTCCCACCGGCACCATCGCCTCCGATCCCTTCGCCGGAGCCGCATCCGCCACATCCTTATGGCCTTCCTTTCCATTGAAATCCACCACATCCGTGATCACCGGCACGCCACCCACCCGCATCACCTGGATCGAGAGCACCCCCCCACTCGCAATCACGCCCGCCTTCGCCGAGCTCACCACCGTAGCATCCACAGCCGTTCCCACCGGCAGCACCACCCCCGCCGTAGTCCTCACCCCCGCGGTCAAAACCCCATGCACCCGCGCCCCGTTGATCTGCACCCCCGAGCTCACCGCCTCTCCCATCTTCATCTCGATCGCAGTCCCCACCCTGATCGAGCTCCCACGCGCACCCGCAGCCACCGGGCTCGCGGTAGCACTCGTATCGCTATCCCGGTCCGGAATCGGCGTATCCAGCGGCATCTCCCCCGTCTTCCCCTTGCTCGCACTCGCCGCCGTCGCCGCCGCGTTATCCAACCCCTGCTTCGTAGCCGGCACATCCTGCGCCAAGCCCATTCCCAACCCCAGCGCCATCAACCCAACCAGCAATCTCATAACAAGTAGGATGCATCCACCAGCCTCCAAAACCCTAACCTATACTCCTTTTTAAGCATGCCCCTCACCCCCATCCTCCTCACCACCACCGCCACCACCCTCGCCGCCGCCGGCGCCCTCATCGGCTACGCCACCCATTCCGCCGGCTCCCAGCTCTGCGGCCCCACCCTCGTCGCCCCCCCGCTCCCCACCCAGCTCGCCCTCACCTTTGACGACGGCCCCAACCCCGCCGTAACCCCCCACCTCCTCGACCTCCTCGCCGCCCACCAAATCCGCGCCACCTTCTTCCTCATCGGCACCCACGTCCTCGCCCAGCCCGCCCTCACCCGCCGCATCGCCGCCGAAGGCCACACCATCGGCAACCACACCATGCATCACCTCCGCCTTCCCCGCCATCTCGCCTCCACCATCCGCGCCGAGCTCACCGAATGCAACCGCGCCCTCACCGACACCCTCGGCCAACCCATCACCCTCTTCCGCCCCCCCCACGGCGCCCGCCGCCCCGCCGTCTTACGCATCGCCAGATCTCTGGGTCTTGAAACCGTCCAGTGGAACCTCATCGTAGGCGACTGGCAACCCATCCCCGCCACCGAAATCCTGCGCCGTCTCGAGCACGGCATAGCCCGCAACCGCGTCCGCCACCGCGGCACCAACGTAGTCCTCCACGACGGCGGCCAGCACACCCTCACCGCCGAGCGCCTCCCCACCGTAGAAGCCGTCCGCCAACTCCTAACCCGCCTCCCCCCCCAAACCACCTTCGTCACCCCACCCCTCTGGCAGTAAACTATTTCCACCGGGAGGCGCATCATGACATACCCAAAACCATTCGACCGCATCACCGTCGAGGAGGGCAAAATGGCCGGACAGCCATGTATCCGGGGCATGCGCATCACCGTTAAGAATGTCCTGGTCATCATCGCAAGCTACCCGGATCGCCAAAGCCTCTTCACCGAATTTCCTAACTTGGAAGAGGAAGACCTGAAGCAAGCCCTCAATTTTGCCGCCGCTGCCATGGGTAATTCCATCGCTCCACTTCGCCTCGCTTCATGAAGCTCTTACTGGACGAGTGCCTTCCTCCGGCCGCAGCACCTCTTCTCAGAGCGCTCGGACATGAAGCGATTCACATCCAGGAACTCGCCATGGAGGGTACTCCCGACGAAGTCATTATCCCCTTCGCCATCCGTAAGGGATACATCATCGCCACGCAGGACGACGATTTTTCAGAGATCATCGCACTTGAACGCCTCACCGTACCCTCGATCATCTTCCTTCGCCTCGGCCCCGTCGATAGTCAACGAGCGACCCGAACCATCCATGCAGCCTGTCTCAAGCACTCTGCTGCCCTAGCTGCAGGTTGCATCCTTACCTGCGACGGCGGAGAAATGCGCGCCCGAATGCTGCCGGTCAAATAAGCACCCAGTGAGATAAAGGTCTTCGAAACAATTCAAGCCCAGCTCTAACACCATTTGCTTAGGCCCTGCCCACCCGGCTCCGCTACCATTGAGGCACCCCATGACCACAGCCCCCACCCCCACGCTCCCCACCCCCCTCACCCTCGCCCAGGTCCTCCGCATCCCCGTCCTCCGCCGCCTCTTCTACGCCCAGCTCGTCAGCGTTTTCGGCGATTTCCTGGCACTCTTCGCCGTCATCAACTTCCTCACCTTCCATCTCGACGCCTCCGCCCGCCAGGTCACCGGCCTCCAGATCGCCTACCTCCTCCCCATCGCCGTCCTCGGCATCCTCGCCGGCGTCTTCGTGGACCGCTGGCCCCTCAAGCCCACCCTCGTCACCTCAGACCTCTGCCGCTCCGCCCTTTGCCTCCTGCTCCTCCTCGCCACCAAGACCTGGCACTTCTATCTCATCCTCGCCGCCATCTCCGTCGTCTCCAGCTTCTTCGGCCCGGCCCAGGGCGTAGCCATCCGCGGAGCCGTCCCCCTCCACGGCCTCCGCGCCGCCAACGTCCTCATGCAGCAGGTCCTGTTCGGCATGCGCATCGTCGGCCCCGGCATCGCCACCCTTATCTACAAACTCCTCGGCCCTAAAGTCTGCTACCTCTCAGACTCCGTCTCCTTCATCGGCTCCGCCACCCTCATCGCCACCCTCGCCCTCACCCGCACCTACACCCCCCCCTCCCCCACTGACAAAACGGGGCAAACCATCCCAACCGATCTCGCCGCCACCGCCGCCGACGAATCCTCACCAGCCCCCACCCCCAAAACCGGCTTCGCCTCCATCCTCCCGGACATGCGCCAGGGACTGTCCTTCATCGTCCACCACGCCGCCATCCTCTTCGTCATCCTAGCTCTCGCCGCCGCCATGTTCATCATCGGCTGCTTCGCACCCCTCATCGCCGTCTACGTGCGCGACGTCCTCCACGCCCGCGCCGGCATCTACGCCGTCGTCGCCCCCATGATCGGCGTCGGCATGGTCTTTGGCATCAACGCACTCAACTCCCTCGCCAAACGAGCCAAAGACGCCACCCTTGTCTACACCGGCCTCATCGGCATCGCCATCGGACTCGTCATCCTGGCCACCCTGCCCCACATCTGGTCCGCCATTCTCGGCAACCTCGTCATCGGCCTCGCCACCTCCGGCGTCATGGTCCCCGCCCAGACCCTCATCCAGCGCGAAACCCCACCGGCTCTCATGGGCCGCGTCGGCTCCACCGTCCTCAGCGTCATCTTCACCGCCCAGATCGTCGGCCTCGTCTTCTCAGGCATCCTGGCAAATTGGATTGGCACGCGCGGCGTTTTCGCCCTCTGCGCTCTCATCCTCGTTTTACTCACCGCCGCAGGCAAGCTCTTCGCCGAACCTGCACCCATTTTGGAAAAAACGACTTCACAACTCTGACTTACGGTCCCACTACTAAAGATTCGCCTTATCATTATCCTTATCAACCAATCCACGCCATCCGTTCCAGAACGGCAAATTCCCCCCGCACCCAGAGCTCTCCGCCGCCGTGAACACCTTGCCGATTCCCCACACCGGCACTGCAAGGTCAAAGCATCTCAACCCCAAGGAGCAAGCTACCAGTGAGTGAGCGTAAGGACTTCGTTTCAAAAGCAGGCAAGTACATCCTCGCCTTCAACCTCGGCACCGTCGTGCGTACCCTCTGCGGCGGCCTCAAAGAAGGAAAGAAAGGCCTGGAAGATACCTACCGCGCCGTAGCCCCCTTCTCTCCCATCCAGTATCGCAAGGGAAGCAAACTCCTTGCCCGCATTCCGGAAGTAGCCCTCGAATCCCTCGCCCCAGTTCCTGGCCGCATCACCCTGGATCTGCGTTACACCTCCATCGACGGCGCCACTCCCATTCGCGACGTACTCGCCATCCTCGCCCTCGCCATCGCCCAGAAGCCCACCGCCGCCCTTGAGTTCGGCACCTACTTCGGCACCACCACAGCCAATCTCGCGCTCAATCTGCCCGGCACCCACATCCACACCATCGACCTCCCCGAAGACCTCACCGAAGCCACCGCCGTCATCAAAGATCAGCCCACCGACGACCAGCACCTCATCGAAGGACGCCAGCTCGGCAAAGCCTTCCGCAATTCCCCCCTCGCCGCCGGCATCACCCAGCACCAGGGCGACACCGCCACCTACGATTATTCCGTCATCCATGACAACGTCACCGTCTTCCTCGTCGATGGTTCCCACACCTACGAGTACGCCAAAAGCGACACCCTCCACTGCTTCAAGATGGCCCGCGGAGAAGCCCTCTACCTCTGGCATGACTGCGATCGCTTCCACCCCGGCGTCACCCAGTGGCTCGTTGAAATGATTGACGCCGGCCTGCCCGTCGTCCGCATCCAGGGCACCTCCCTCGCCTGCGTCACCGCTGATTCCGCCAACCCATCGCTGCGCAAGTTCATCACCAACTGAACTCATCGCGCAGCCAGAAGTCTCCACTTGCAAGCCCTCCGGTCCACCCGTGAGGGCTTTTCTCTCATTTCGACGCTTATCCCTGTAGAACAAACAAAAATTCATCCCCTTCCTTCGGAGCCGCCAACATGCCTGCCGCCCTTCCAACCCGCCACACCCCGCCCGCCCCCGCCGCCTCCAACCCCGCTCGCCTCTTCCTCGTGCCCCGCAGCACGCCCGCAAGCAATATCGAAACCGCCCGCCCCGGCCGCCACCGTCGCCTCGTCGACGTCACCCTCCTCGTTCTCGGAGCCATCCTCACCCTCACCCCCGCCATCGCCATCTACCGCCAGCCCGCGCCCTCACCCCGCGTCTATCCTCCTCACCATCTCGCCATCACCGCCGCCCTCGATCTCCCGTCCCACCTAAACCTCAGCTAACACCGCCTTCGCCGCCTCCAGCATGACCCCGATCTCCCGGTCCCCATGCGCCGCTCCCAGAAACGCCGCCTCGAACTGGCTCGGCGGCAGCCAAACACCCGCCTCCATCATCCCCCGGTGAAACCGCCCGAACCGCTCCGTATCGCTCGACGCCGCACTCGCAAAATCCGTCACCGCCTCCCCCGTAAAGAACCACGTCCACATCGACCCCACCCGATTCATCGTCACCGCCACCCCTTGCTCCGCAGCCAGCCCGCAAACCCCCTCCGCCATCGCCTTCGTCACCCGTTCCAACCCCGCATAAACCTCCGGGTGCTCCACCAGATACCCCACCGTTGCGATCCCCGCCGCCATCGCCAGCGGGTTCCCGCTCAGCGTCCCCGCCTGATAAACCGGACCCAGCGGAGCCAGAAACTCCATCACCTCCGCCCGCCCCCCAAACGCCCCGCACGGCAACCCTCCCCCCAGAATCTTCCCCAGCGTCACCAGGTCCGCCGACACCCCATAAACCTCGCTCGCCCCTCCCAGCGCCAGCCGGAACCCCGTCATCACCTCATCCAGAATCAGCAGCGCTCCATATTCCGCCGTGATCCTCCGCAGACCCTGCAGATACCCCGCCCCAGGCACAATCGTCCCCGCATTTCCCACCACCGGCTCCACGATCACGCACGCAATCTGCCCCGGCAACCGCCCAAACGCCGCCTCCACCGCCTCCAGATCGTTGTAAGGCAGTGCCAGCGTATGCATCGCCGTCTCCTCCGGCACCCCCGCACTCCCCGGAATCCCCAGCGTAGCCACCCCACTCCCCGCCTTCACCAGCAGCGCATCCGCATGCCCGTGATAGCACCCCTCAAACTTGATCACAAATTTCCTGCCCGTAAACCCCCGCGCCAGCCGTATCGCTGACATGCAAGCCTCCGTCCCCGAGCTCACAAACCGCAGCCTCTCCACCGCTGGAAAACACCGCATCACCAGCTCCGCCAGGTCTCCCTCACCCTTATGCGAAGCCCCAAAACTTGCCCCTCGCCCAACCGCTTCCCGCACCGCCTCCACCACCGGCGGAAACGCATGCCCCAGAATCATCGGCCCCCACGACCCAAAGCAATCCAGGTACTTGTTCCCATCCACATCCCACAAATAGGCCCCTTCCGCTCGCGCCACAAAAGGCGGATCCCCCCCCACCGCACGAAACGCCCTTACCGGCGAATCCACCCCACCCGGCAGCAAACCCGCCGCCCGCACCTGCAAAGCCCGCGACCCCGACATCTCTCTCATCTGTCTCGTCTGTCTCATCTCCCAAGTCTACGCACCCTCCGCCAGACAATTTCACAGTCGTGGAAAATCCCCCTGCTAGACTGAAGCTCCCCAAGCAGGAGCATTCTCCCCTATGCCAGACGCGAACGACCCGACAGCCCCGACAGCCCCGACCGCAGAACCCAAGCCCGAAGCACGCCAAATCTCCTACGCCGACGCCGGCGTCGATATCACCGCCGGCGACCGCGCCAAGCAGCGCATCAAAATGCTCGCCCGCAAAACCTTCAACAAGCAGGTCCTCTCTGAAATCGGCGGCTTCGGCGGCCTCTTCGCCCTCGACACCGCCAAATATCCCGAACCCGTCCTGGTTTCCAGTGCCGACGGAGTCGGCACCAAACTGAAGGTAGCCTTCGAGCTAGGCATCCACCACACCGTAGGCGCCGACCTCGTCAATCACTGTGTCAACGACATCGCCGTCCAGGGCGCCACACCCCTCTTCTTCCTCGACTACCTCGCCACCGGCCGCGTCGAAAACGAAATCATCGAAACCGTCGTCCGCGGCATCTCCGAAGCCTGCCGCGCCAACGCCACCGCCCTCATCGGCGGTGAGACCGCCCAGATGCCCGGCTTCTACGCCGACGGAGAATACGACCTCGCCGGCACCATCATCGGCTGCGTCTCCCGCCCCAACCTCATCACCGGCGACCACATCGAACCCGGCGACTGCCTCCTCGGCCTACCCTCCAACGGCCTCCACACCAACGGCTATTCCCTCGCCCGCAAGCTCTTTTTCGAAGTCGCCGGCTACGGCCCCGAGCAGTACATCAACGACCTCAAGGACAAGACCGGCGCCGCCCTCATGCGCACCCACCGCAGCTACCTCAGCGTCATCAAAAAGCTGATCGCCAGCGGCCCGGGCACCCCGGAGACCGCCGAAAAGCCCGCCACCCGTGCCATCATCCAGGGCATGGCCCACATCACCGGCGGCGGCATCACTGAAAACCTCCCCCGCATCCTCCCCCGCGGCCTCGACGCCCAGATCGACCTCGCCAGTTGGGAAATCCCCCCCCTTTTCCGCCACCTCCAGCAGCTAGGCAACGTAGACCACGACGAAATGTTCCGCACCTTCAACATGGGCATCGGTCTCATCTGCGTCATCCCCGCCGAGCACGTCAAAAAAGCCAAAGCCATCCTCAACCGAGCCAACGAACGCCACATCCTCCTGGGCAAAATCACCGCCCGCGGCTCCCGCAAAGTCCTCTACAACTAACCCCGCGCTTTGATCACAGGAAGCCGTCATTCTGGCGAAGCCAGAATCTCCGTATTGGCACTTGCCGTTGCTTATTCTTGCCGTTGCCTTTCTTGTTTGTCATCCCGCAAGGATCTGCGTTGGCCGTTGCCGTTGTTTGTTCTTACCGTTGCCCTTTTTCTTTGTCATCCCGCAGGGATCTGCGTTTGGTCCTTGCCCTTGCCTGTTCTTGCCCTTTGTTTGTCATCCCGTAGGGATCTGCGTTGGCCCTTGCCCTTGTTTGTTCTCGCCGTTGCCCTTTTGTTTGTGATCCCGTAGGGATCTGCGTTGGCCCTTGCCCTTGCCTGTTCTTGCCGTTGCCCTTTTTGTTTGTCATCCCGCAGGGATCTGCGTTGGCCGTTGCCGTTTTTTGTTCTTACCGTTGCCCTTTTTCTTTGTCATCCCGTAGGGATCTGCGTTGGCACTTGCCCTCGTTTGTTCTCGCCGTTGCCCTTTTGTTTGTCATCCCGTAGGGATCTGCGTTGGCCCTTGCCCTTGCCTGTTCTTGCCCTTTGTTTGTCATTCCCGAAGGGAATCTGCTTTGCTTTTGCCGTTGACGTTCTTGCTCCAAGGTGGCAGATCCAATAACCCCTTGCCCACCCACCCCCAATCTGCAAAACTAAACCCATGGACCGCGAATCCATCATCGCCACCCTCCGAGCCCACGAGCCCGAACTCAAAGCCGCCGGCCTCCTCCACCTGCGCCTCTTCGGCTCAGTAGCCCGCGGCGACAACACCCCAGACTCCGACGTAGACATCCTCTTCGACTGTGACGATTTCGACTTCAATAAAACACTGCGGGCTTACGGTTACCAGGATGATCTCTGCGACCTGCTCGGCAGACGCGCACACCTAAGTTCAGCCGTGACCATCAGGGCCGAAATTAAGAGTGAAGTCCTGGCTGAGTGCATCCATGTCTTCTAGAACTGAACTCCACCTGCGTGACATCCTTGAAAGCACACAGATCATCCGTGAATACCTGATCGGCGAAACTCTCGAGTCCTACCTCTCGGACCGTAAGCTCAAGGACGCCGTCTTGCGACGTTTGCAGGTCTTGTCCGAAGCCGTTTTCCGTCTACGTGAGCACGCAGCCATACTTTGCCCGACCATCGACTGGCGTGACATCCGTGGCCTAGGTAACTTCATACGGCATGAGTATGACAAGATCAGCGACGAACGCATCTGGAACCAATTCAGCACCGCTTCCAGAAGTTGAAATAGCTGTCAGTGAAGCCCTCATGAAGCTACAAGCCTCCAAAGAGGACCCCGTTGATCCGCATCGCGATGCGATGAACTTGATGACCTTTAAGGAGTCGTACGTGCTCGGCACACCTCTCATACAGCACGTCCAAACCGCGCGCTATCCAACCCCTGAAGACGTCATCCACCTCTTCATCGGCGGCTCCGAACTCCACGGCGCAAAGGTTGGCACCACAGACGACCTCGACATCTACGGCATCTTCATGGAAGCCCCTGAAGAAGTCATCGGCCTCCAGCCCCGCCCCCATTTCATCTGGTCCACAGCCGGCGACGACCGCCGTAACGGCCCGGACGATGTAGACATCACCCTCTACTCACTCCGCCGCTGGGCGCACCTCGCCGCGAAGGGCAACGCCACGGCCCTGCACTTCCTCTTCGCTGATACAACCGCCGCACCCAGCTTAAGGTGGAACACCATCCAAGCTTCCACCCACCTCTTTCTCGCCAAACACTCGTCAGAGCAGTTCCTCGGCTTCGCCGAAAACCAGCGCAAGCGCATCCTCGGTGAAGCCGGACGGGGCAAGAAAGGCCGCCGCCCCGAGTACGAATGCATCCATGGCTATGACAGCAAGGCCGCCATGCACTGCCTGCGTCTCTACTTCGAATGCATCGAGCTCATGGACTCAGGCAGCATCACGCTCCCAAGGCCTGAAAAAGAAATCCTCATCGAAGTCCGTCAAGGCAAGTACACTCTCGACCAGTTCAATGCCTTGGCAGCAGACCTGCAGGCGCAAGCCATAAGCGCCACGCTCACCTCAGACCTCCCAGACTTCGTAGATCAAACCGCCATCTCGCAACTCATCGCCTCGGTACATCGTTCCTACTGGGACCAGCACAATACAGGTAAACCATGACACGCATAGCCATCCTCCTCTCCGGCCGGGGCTCCAACTTCCAGGCCCTCCACGACGCCATCCAGCGCAACCAAATCCCCCAAGCCCAAATCACCCTCGTCCTCTCCAACAAAGCCCAGGCCCCCGGCCTCCAGCTAGCCCGCGACCTAGGCATCCCCGCCCTCCACCTCCCCACCGCCGGCCTGCCCCCAGACCAGCGCGACCAACCCTACATCACCGCCCTGCGCGAACACAAAATAGACCTGATCTGCCTCGCCGGCTACCTCCGCCTCCTCTCCCCCGCCTTCATCGCCGCCTTCCCCAACCGCATCCTCAACATCCACCCCAGCCTCCTCCCCGCCTTCCCCGGCCTCGACGCCCAAGCCCAGGCCCTCGCCTACGGCGCCAAGATCACCGGCTGCACAGTCCACTTCGTCGACGAGCACCTCGACCACGGCGCCATCATCCTCCAGCGCCCCGTCCCCATCCTCGACCACGACACCGAGTCCACCCTCGCCGCCCGCATCCTCGCCGAAGAGCACCTCGCCTACCCCGAAGCCCTCAGCCGCGTCCTATCCGGCCGATACACTTTCAACGGCCGCCGCTATGAACCCATTTCTGACCCTAGGGCATGATTACCTTACCCCTAAGAATGAAGAATTTACCCCGAGACACGCCTTTACTGCTCCCATAAACCCAATCGAATGAAGAATTTACCCTAGAGAACCGGGGGCCTGCCTAGTAGACCGTCCACCGCGCTCCCCCCACCGCTACATCCACCACCATCGGCCGCACACACACCGTCTGCCCAGCCACAATCTCCACCACCGCCTGCCCATCCAGCGTCTCGTTCGCCTGCGGCACCAGCCGCACCATAGCTGGCCCCACGTTGTTCACACAAAGCCGCCCCGCACTATTGAACGACGCCGAGTTCACCTCCATCAACGTCACATCGAACGAACTCACTCCGGACGTCACCACATTCCTGTCCGAAGGCAGTTGGCTGTAAGGTCCTGAAACCCGTGTCAACGCCGTCCCATAAACACCTTCGAACGCCGCCCGTTCATCCAGCACCGCAATCGCCTGTCCCTGCACATTCGGATGCAGCCCATCCGCAAAGTAGGCCCCGCCGCAAGCCCCCGTAGCCCCCAGTTGCGGCCATGCCGCCCCGTTGCTCACCCAGTCGAAACTCTCCCCATGCGCCAGCAGCAACGCGTTATAAGCCTGCGCCAGCGTATCGCCCGCTTCCCCGTTGTACCCTACCGGACAAGCACTCAGCATCGTCGTCGCAATCGTCTTATACCCTTTCGCATGCGCCTTTGCCCCCCACGCCAGCACATCCTTCAGCGCATCCTCCGGACTTTCCAGGTACCCCAGCACCCCGTTCACCACCCCCCCGTTATAAGCAATATTCCGCGCCGCCATCGCGTGGTACACCGCGCCCGCACGATCATCGAACCCAGCCACCATCTCCATCGGCGTCTGCCCACTCTCACTGAAATCCTCAATCGTGCATGGAAAATTCAACTGCAGCAGCGATGAAGTGCGATTCCCTGAAGACTTGAACCCCACATCGATGCTCGTCCCATCGAACGCACATGTAGAGTCCGTAGACGAACTCGCCACCGGTCCAAAGCTCACGCCTAACCCCTGCAACCGTGTAATCTCGGCATTGGTTCGCGTCACCGCCTGCAGCACCGTATCCTGCGCGAGCGCACCCCACGCGCTGTAGATCGTCACCGGCTTCCCGAACTGCGCACCATTACCCCCCTTCAGGTACATCGGCCCCGTAAGCTGCGCACCTCCCACTCCATCCGTCGTAGACCCCTGCGTCACATAAGGCACCTCCACCCCATCCACTACGATGTGGTCCGTATCCCCCACCATCCCTTCCACGCAATGGTTCCCACTGAACCCCACCGCCGCCTGCGTCACAGAAGAACCGTTTGATCGCCCAATCGTTGGAAAATACGCATCCGCTCCATGGAAAATCCCGTCCTGCGGCCCCTTGCTCGTCCGCAGGTCATAGCCATTCTCCCCATCCTTCACCAGCCCGTAAAGATACCCATAGTCATATCCCGCAATATTTGCCGGACTCCCACCCGCCGGATAATATGCGCAAAGTCCAAACGTAGCCCGCCCTGACGCCACGTCGATTGTCACGACCGCATCGTTCGGCACCAGCCCCACCTGCCCCTCCCACGTCGCGCCCACGCCAAGCCCGCCTATGTGTCCATCATGCCCTTGCCCCGTCACGTCCTTCACCAGGTCACCGCCGCCGTCCTCAAACGGCAGCCAGTAATCCAGCCCTTCCATCGGTGCTGAAGGGGACCCCGGATCGACCGGCCTGGGCGCAGGCAAAGGCGCGGGCACCGGCACACCGGCAATAGGCGCTTCCGCCTGCACAGACAAACAACCGGCAGCCGACCCCAGCAGCCACACAACCAACAACAGAACAACAAAACGCAGCAGATGAAAGCGCATCAGGCAAGTCAAGGCAAACGCCCTACCTCTCAATGAATTGCCTTCAACCTAGCGCATCCCCAAACCCCTTTTTCGCCTTTCCCACGCACCTAAGAGCGATCTAATAATCCCGGTTCCAAATCGAAACCGCACCGCCCCAAAGTACCGCTTATGCCACGTTTCTAATCTCCCGGAGCCCTAAGACGCCCTCTCCGGTACACTGACCCCACACCCATGAACCTCTACGCCATCGTCCTCGGCATCATCGTCCTCACGCTTCTGGGCGTCTCGCTAGCCCGCGTCTCCAAGGTCAAAACCAAAGCCGACTACCTCGTCGCCGGCCGCTCGCTCCCCGCCTTCGTCCTCGTCTTCACCCTCCTCTCCAGCTGGATCGGTTCCGGCTCCCTCCTCGGCGGAGCCGAAAACGCCTACAAGCACGGCTTCCCCGCGCTCTGGCAGGCTGCCGGCGGATGGGCCGGCCTTCTCCTCATCTATTTCATCGCCCCCCGCGCCCGCAAGTTCGCCCAATTCACCATCCCAGACCTCCTCGAAGCCCGCTACAACCAGACCGCCCGCGTCCTCGGCGTCATCGCCGTCCTCTTCACCTACACCGCCATCACCAGCTACCAGTTCATCGGCGGCGGCGACATCCTCCACCTCATCTTCCCCACCACCATCTCGCCCGTCTTCGGCCAATTCATCATCGCCGCCTTCGTCATCTCCTTCACCGCCCTTGCCGGAATGTCGGCCGTCGCCTACATGGACGTCGCCATCGGCCTCCTCGCCACCTTCACCCTCCTCATCGCCTTGCCCATCCTCGTCCACGCCGCCGGCGGCTGGCCCGCCGTCCACACCATCGTCCCCGCCTCCCATTTCCGTCTCTTCGGCGACTTCTCCCACATCCAGGCCGCCGAGCTCTTCCTCCCCACCTGTCTCCTCATGCTCGGCAATCAATCCATGTACCAGAAATTCTTCTCCGCCAAATCCGAGAAGGACGCCACCCGCGCCGTCATCGGCTGGTTCATCGGCATCGTCATCCTTGAGTCCGTCATCGTCGCCATCGCCGTCCTCGGCTCCGCCCTCTTCCCCACCGGCGAGGTCCACGACCGCCCCCGCGAAATCCTCGCCTATACCGGCATGCATGGCCTCCCGCACGTCCTCGGCGCCATCATGGTCGGCGCCATCTTCGCCAAAGTCATCTCGACGGCAAACAATTACCTCTTCTCCCCCGCCACCAACCTCGTCAACGACGTCTTCGTCCGCTACATCGCCCCCGACGCCTCCAACAAACGCATCCTCATCGTCTCCCGCCTCATGGTCGTCCTCCTCGGCATCTGGTCCCTCTGGCAGTCGATTGGCACCAGCAGCGTCCTGAAAAAGTCCCTCTACGCCTACACCATCTACTCCGCCGCCCTCACCCCCGTCATCCTCGCCGCCTTCTTCTGGCGACGCGCCACCGCCGCCGGTGCCGTCTCCTCCATCGCCGCCGGCACCGTCGTCACCGTCTTCTGGGACACCGCCTTTGTCCACAACATCTTCCCCAAAGTCATCTCAGACCGCGACGCCATCTTCCCCGCCCTCATCGCCTCTCTCCTCTGCCTCTTCGCTGTCAGCCTGCTCACCCCGCCCCCCTCAGAAGCCCAGCTCAAACCCTTTGCCGAGACAGCTTGATAGACTGAACCGAACCCATCATGAGCCTCAAAGCAAAGATCGAAGCCGTCATTTACGCCTCAGAAGAACCCGTAACCCTGGTTCAGCTCGCAGGACTCCTCGGCCATGAAGCCCAGGCCGAGCTCGACGCCCTCGCAGCCCGCCAATCCCGCCTCCACCTCGCCGGTGAAGGCCTCACAGAATCACCCCCCGAAGAAGAACCGGCCTCTGAACCCGAAGCATCCGAGCACGAGGACCCCAGCACCCCCGCTGAAAAGCGTGCCACCCGTGACCGCGAACGGCGCCTCCGCGAATACCTCCGCGAAATCCTCGCCCAGCTCATCGCCGACTACGCCACCGCCGACCGCGGCCTCGAAGTCCGCGAAGTAGCCGGCGGTTACCGCCTCGGCACCAAGCCCGAGTACCACGACGCCGTCCGCGGCTTCGTCAAAAGCCTCAAGCCACCCCTCCGCCTCACCCTCCAGGCCCTCGAAACCCTGGCCGTCGTAGCCTACAAGCAGCCCGTCACCGCGCCAGAAATATCTGAAATCCGCGGCGTCGATACCGGCGGCGTCCTCGGCTCGCTCATGGCCCGCAAGCTCGTCACCACCGCCGGCCGCAAGCAGGTCATCGGCCGCCCCATCCTTTACAAGACCACAAAAGATTTTCTTTTACGCTTCGGCCTGAAAGACATCGCGGAGCTTCCCAGCATCGAAGAGTTTGAGAAGATGGCCGGCGAACTCGCCGAGCAGGAAGAGATCGACATGCCGGAATCATCAGAGGAACGCATCACCCACGAAAATCTCGCCGAAGAACAGCACGCCTCCGAGCCCCAGGCCGACGGCGACTCCGACAACCTCCGCGCCGACGACAGCAACCGCTCCGAAGACGCCCTCCCCGCCATCGACGGTCGCCTCCCCGGCCTCCCACCCAGCCAGAACGTCCCCGGCGACGACCCCTCCGCCGACGAAGCAGCCATCCAGAACACTGAAAGTGAGCGCTCTTCATGACCTTCTCCATCCGCCCTGTCCCAGACTCCCCCAACGACAACGAACCCACCTCGATCGCCACCCCCGAAGGCGACAACGAGATCGCCCCCGACCAACCCCTCGAACCCGCCGCCGACATCGCAGTAGCGGGCCTAGAAAACCCCCGCGGCGCCGAGCCCAACGACGACTACAAAAAAGACCACGATTAGACCCAAAACAAATCGTCCTGCTTAAGGGCACGGCTTCAGCCGTGCCATAAGATCCATATCGGAACGCGGCTTCAGCCGCTGAGACACTCTTTCCGGCAGAGCCTGCGACCATTTTTCCGGAATCTTCTCCCCACACAAGCAAAACCAACCCACACTCATCCGAGGCTTGATAATAGAGCCATGAACGCCAAGCCTGACCAGACCGCGAAAAAGACCCCCAAGAAAACCGCAGCGGAGCCTCTCCCCGGCGAGCGCCTCCAGAAAATCCTCGCCCAGGCCGGCCTCGCCAGCCGTCGCAAGGCAGAAGAGATCATCCTGGAAGGCCGCGTCCAGGTCAACGGCACCGTCGTCACCGAGCTAGGCACCCGCGCCGACCTCGCCCACGACCACATCCGCGTCGACGGCAAGCTCCTCCACGGCAAGGAGCAGCAGCGCTACTACATGCTCAACAAGCCCCGCGGCTACGTCACCACCCTCGTCGACCCGCAAAAACGCCCCACCGTCATGCAGCTCATGCAGACCAAGTCCGGCCCCCACGGCGACCAGGTCCGCCTCTACCCCGTAGGCCGCCTCGACTACCTCAGCGAGGGCCTCCTCCTCATGACCAACGACGGCACCCTCGCCAACGCCCTCTCCAAAGCCGCCGCCGGCGTCCAAAAAACCTACCTCGTCAAGACCAGCGGCGTCCCCCCGCCAGAGGCCCTCGAACAAATCCGCCGCGGCATCATGATCGACCGCGGCCGTCTTGACGAGGTCCGCGCCGGCCGCCGCGACCGCATCCTCACCGCGCCCGCCGGCGTCACGCTCGTCCGTGGCGGCGACAACCCTTGGTACGAAGTCACCCTCACCGAAGGCCGCAACCGCCAGCTTCGCAAGATGTTTGAAGAGGTAGGCCATCACGTAGAAAAAATCCGCCGCATCGGCTACGGCGCTCTCCGCCTCGACGTCGCGCCCGGTGAGTTCCGCGAGCTCAAGCCCGGTGAAGTCATGGCTCTCGATCGCGCCGCCAAGGGCAAAAAAGTCGAACCCAAAAAGAACCTCCCCGAGTTCGCGAAACTCAAAACGCCCGCCAAGCCAAAAGCCGCACAGCCCCGCCGCACCTTTCGCACAGCGCAAAAGGAACGCTGAATCAATCGCAACATAAATCTTGCAAGAGGAAAAAAGCGGTCATTTCGACACGTCCGAAATCTCCGTATTTGTTCTCCTTCCCCTGACTGCGGCGGCCCGTTCAAAGCACCTCAACCCATTTGACTTCCCCCTTCCGTCCCATGCAGAATGCTCCTCGTCCGCCCCCGCACGCTCGTAACCTTTTCTGGCCGCGAGCATCCAACATGGGGGCATAGGAGCAACAAAGTGGCAACTGAAAAAGCAACATTTGGTGCAGGCTGTTTTTGGGGTGTCGAAGCCCGTTTCGCAGAACTAACCGGAGTCCTCGACACCGCCGTAGGCTACGAAGGCGGCGCCTCCGAGCACCCCACCTACAAGGAAGTCTGCACCGACCGCACCGGCCACGCTGAAGTCGTCGAAATCACCTTCGATCCCTCCCGGCTTCCTTACGATCAACTCCTGGACGCCTTCTTCGCTCTCCACGATCCCACCCAGCTCAACCGCCAGGGCCCGGACTGGGGCAGCCAGTACCGCAGCGCCATCTTCACCCACTCTGACTATCAGGCCGCACTCGCCAACGCAAAAATTGCCGAGCTCAACGCCTCCGGAAGCTTCAGCAAACCAGTCGCCACCGTCGTCACACCCGCAACCGATTTCTGGAAAGCCGAAGAGTATCACCAGCGATACCTGGAAAAGCGCGGCATGGTCAGCTGCCACATCTAAGCCCGCGCCGCACCCCGGCTGTTAGTATCGGGAGAAGCGGCCGGTGGGCCGCAGCCGGGAAAACAAGCGAATGCAAACCGTACATGGCGCCGCACAAGACTCTGGTACGCCGGCACCACTCGCACCCCTAGTCAACTCCGAATGGCAGCCCGGCGACGAAGCCGCACCAGACCCCGCCACACCAGGCGATCCCCGGCTCTGGATGCGCGGCCTCCGCGCCCTCGGCCTCGACCGCGCCATCCTTTTCACCCTCATCGCCCGCGGCTGGTCCAGCCTCGCCGGCATCATCACCCTCGCTCTCATCGCCCGCTTCCTCACCCGCGCCGCACAGGGCTACTACTACACCTTCTACTCGCTCGTTGCCCTGCAGATCGTCTTCGAACTCGGCTTCTCCACCGTCATCCTCCAGGTCGCCAGCCATGAAGCCGCGCACCTCACCATCGCCCCCAGCGGCCCGGTAACCGGCCCAGCGATACCCCACAGCCGCCTCGCTGCCGTCCTCCAGAAAGCCATGCGCTGGTACACCCTCGGCGCCATCGCCATGGTCGCCGTCCTGCTCCCCGCCGGCATTTACTTCTTTCGTTCCAGCCCCACCACCGGCCCGCCGATCCCCTGGCTCAGCGCTTGGTGCCTCGTCGTCATCGCCTCCGGCCTCACCTTCCAGGTCGATCCCGCCTTCTCTTTCCTGGAAGGTTGCGGCTTCGTCCCGGACGTCGCCCGCGCCCGTCTCGGCCAGGCCATCCTCGGCACCATCCTCGGCTGGCTAGCCCTCATCCTTCACCACGGACTCCTCGCCCCCGGCCTCATGATCCTCGGCCAGGCCGTCGTCGGCCTCGCCTTTCTCATTGGCCGCCGCGGCCTCCTCATCCCCCTGCTCCGCCACGCCGTTCCCGCCACCGCACTCGACTGGCGCGCAGAAGTCTGGCCCTTCCAATGGCGCATCGCCGTCAGCTGGGCCTGCGGATTCTTCATCTCCCAGCTCTTCAACCCCATCCTCTTCCGCTACTGGGGCCCCATCCAGGCCGGCCAGATGGGCATGTCCATCAGCATCTGCGGCACCCTCACCTCGCTCGCCATCGCCTGGATGAACACCAAGGCCCCGCTCTTCGGCCGTCTCATCGCCCTGCGCAACTACCCCCAGCTCGACTCCGTCTTCTTCCGCGCCCTCAAATTCTCGCTCGCCGCCGCCGCCCTCGCCTGCCTCGCCGTCTGGCTCACCGTCCTGCTCCTCCGCCATCAAGACATCCCCTTCGCCCTCCGCCTCCTCCCGCCCCTTCCCCTCGCCCTGCTCCTGCTCACCACCATCGCCAACATCGCCGTCTTCGCTCTCGCCCAGTACCTCCGCGCCCACAAGCAGGAAAAGTTCATGGTCAACTCCATCCTCGGCGCCATCTGGATGATCGCCACCGCCCTCATCCTCGGCCGCTACTACGGCACCTTCGGCATCGCTATCGGCTACTTCACCGGCACCCTCATCATCGGCGTCGGCCTTGGCCTGCTCACCTTCACCAAGTATCGGCGGCTCTGGCATGCCTGATCCCCGGCCCCTCCTCACCATTGCCGTCCCCACCTACAACCGCTCCGGCCACATCGAGCGCCTCCTGACGCTCCTCATGCCCCAGGTCCAAGACCACCCTGAAGTTGAAGTCTACGTAGCCGACAACGCCTCCACCGACGACACCGAGTCCATCGTCCGCGCCTTCCTCCTCGAAGGCGCCCCCCTCCGTTACGAGCGCCAACCCACCAACATCGGCCCCGACCGCAACTTCGTCCATTGCTTCGAGCACGCCCGCGGCCACTACTTCTGGATCTGTGGTGACGACGACCTGATCCTCCCCGGCACCGTAGAAAAAGTCCTCGCCCAGGCCCGCGCCGGCGACGTCGACCTCATGTATCTCACCAGCTACGCCTACAGCGAGTCCTACCTCGCCGAGCGCGTCGAAGACCCCCTCGGCCGCACCCTCCACACCTTCACCGACCCCCGCCAGTTCGCCAAAGTCGTCAACGTCATGTTCACCTACATCTCCGCCATGGTCATCAACCGCACCCGCCTCCTCGAGCTCCCCCATGAAGAGCCCGCCGCCTTCCTCAGCACCTACCTCGTCCAGCTCAGCTGGTGCCTCCCCCTCCTGCTCCATCACCGCAAAAGCGTCGTCCTCTGGGACCGCCCGCTCGCCGGCCGCGTCGGCAACGGCGGCGGCTATTCCGTCGGCAAGGTCTTCGGCCTCGGCCTCGTCAAAACCCTTGCCCGCCTGCTCCCCGGCCGCCCCGACCTCCAGCGCATCATCGTCAACTTCACCCTCCGCCGCTGGCTCCCTTCGGTCCTCTACAGCCTCCGCAAGGAGCAGAACGAAAAACTCGGCCTCGCCACCGCCGAGCATGACCTCCGCACAGCCTACGGCAGCAATTTCCGCTTCTGGCTCTTCGCCTGGCCCATGGCCCGCCTCCCACTCCCCCTCGCCCGCATCTGGATGCGCACCGGAGCCCTCCTCAGCCACGCCGTCTACATCCTCACCGTACGCAATTTCTGGCGCAAGCAAAGCTGAGACACGCAACCAGCGAAACGCTTTACCGTATTCGTGGGGCTTCAGCCCCACGAATACGGCCTCAAAATCGGTGGGGGCTTTAGCCCCGGGCTTTCGCTCGGAGCTGCGGCGCTTCGTCTCTTGCGACCTCGCCGGCCCCACATCCTTCGCCCACGATTCCACCATCCACGACACTCGCCAACCACCCCCCAAACCTGCTACTATCGAAATGCGCAGATATGCGCAGGGTATCGCGGGGAAGGACCTGCACTTCGGGTTCGGCCAGAGACCGTGTGTGACACCCTTATCCGTCGCAAGCTCTTCTGACTCTACACAGAGTCTCTGCTAGGAAGATCAAGCGCTGGTTGCTCTGGCTGGAAGGCACTGGTCAATGGACCTGCCTCGCCGTGCAGCAGCATCGCTCGCGTGTAAAACGACAAGCATTGCTGAACTGAAACCCCGCCTCGGTGCCAAACCGCACCCTCCGGACCATCCGCATCCGCATGCGCTCGTCCGCTTACCCGCATCACCCAAGGACTCTCCATTGACTTCTGCAACGCTTGAACTAAACCCCACCGAAACGCCCCAGCGCACCTCCCACCAGGCCATTCCCGTCGACATCTCCTCGACCAACGCCGAAATCGACCCTAAAACCGGCCTCCCCATGCTCAAGGACGTCCACTTCGCAGACTTCAACGTCTCCGACTCCTTGAAGTCCCGCCTCGCCGCCGCCGGCTTCAACACCCCCACCCCCGTCCAGGCCAAGGCCATTCCGCCCGCGCTGGAAGGCAGCGACATCCTCGCAACCGCCTCCACCGGCACCGGCAAAACCCTCTCTTTCCTCATCCCGATGATCGAGCGCATGGACGCCAACTCCGTCCCCTCCACCAAGGGCAAGCGCGGCCCCATCCGTTCGCTCATCCTCCTCCCCACCCGCGAGCTCGCCATGCAGGTCCTCGAGGCCTACGGCAAAATCTCCCCCCAGGCCAAGTCTGACTCCGTCCTCGTCTGCGGCGGCCTCAGTGAAAACGTTCAGCTCGACCACCTCGGCCGCGGCCCCCGCCTCGTCGTCGCCACCCCCGGCCGTCTGGAAGATTTCCTTCGCCGCCGCCAGGTCAACCTCAACTCCGTTGAAATGCTCGTCCTCGATGAAGTCGATCGCATGCTCGACATGGGTTTCCTTCCCGCCATCCGCCGCATCGTCGGCGCCTTGCCCAAGACCCGCCAGACCATGTGCTACTCCGCCACTCTCGACGCCAACATCACCGAGATCGTCCGCGACTACGTGCAGAAGCCCGTCCGCATCGAAATCGGCACCACCTCCAAGCCCTCTGACCGCGTCGAGCTCGTCGTCTACACTGTCATGCAGGACCAGAAGCTCGGCCTCCTCAACCAGATGCTCACCGAGCACGAGGGCACCTTCCTCGTCTTCTCCCGCACCAAGCACGGCGCAGACCGTATCGCCAAGAAGCTTGAGAAGCTCGGCCATGACGCCGACGTCATCCACGGCGACCGCTCGCAGTCCCAGCGCACCGCCGCCCTCAAGGGCTTCTCCAACGGCAAGCACCGCATCCTCGTCGCCACTGACGTAGCTGCCCGCGGCATCGACGTCAAGGACATCGCCCACGTCGTCAACTACGACCTCCCCAACGCCTCAGACGACTTCGTCCACCGCATCGGCCGCACCGGCCGCGCCGGCGCCAAGGGTATGGCCACCACCTTCGTCATGCCCCAGGAGCGTTCCGACGCCCGCAAGCTGGAGCGCGAACTGAAGATCAAGTTCGAATGGCGCGAAGCCGACAAGAACCTCGAGAAAGAGGAGCGCAACAAGCCCCTCGACACCGCCGGCGCCCCCGCCGACAGTCTCCTCGGCATGGAATCCCGCTCTTGGAAAACCGGCGACGCCTCCGCTGAAAACCGCGTCAACACCCCCACCTCGCCCTACCGTCCGGCCGGCAATAACGGCTTCCGCGGTCGCAGCGCTTCCGGCGGCGGACGCCCCGGCAGCGGCGGCGGTTTCTCCGGTGGCCGCAGCGCCGGCCGTCCCAACTCCCGCCCCGGCTCCAGCCGCTCCGGCCCCGCTCGCCGCGGCCAGTAACTCCAACGGCGACCGGCCAACCCGGTCGCCACCTCTAAACAATCGGCCCCAACCCAACCCTCGATCCAACGTCAGGAGGACAACCCATGCACGCGCCAAAGCCAGCACGCTTCGTCGACACCTGGGCCTCCGTCCACTTCGACACCCTGCGCGCCGTCGCCGCCCTGCTGGTCTTGTTCGAGCACCTCCGCAACGTCTTCTTCGTCGATTACCCCGCCATCACCGCCCACCGCGCCGTCTTGGCCGTCCCCTACGTCCTCTCCGGCGCCGGCCATCAATCCGTCGTCCTCTTCTTCGTCCTCAGCGGCTATTTCATCGGCGGCACCGTCCTCCGCTCGCTTGAGCGAGACCAGTGGCAATGGCCCGGCTACCTCCTCAAACGATTCGTCCGCCTCTGGATCGTCCTCATCCCCACCCTCCTCCTTTGCCTCTTCTGGGATCGCCTCGGCATCCATCTCGGCCACGCGCCCGCCCTCTACACCGGCCACGTCCCCAATCACATGATCGGCGACATCCCCACCCTCCTCACCACCCCCATCTTCTTCGGCAATCTCTTCTTCCTCCAGACCATCTTCACCCCCGCTTTCGGCACCGATGGCGCCCTCTGGAGTCTCGCCTACGAATTCTGGTACTACATCCTTTTCCCCGTTGGCCTGCTTGCCCTCTGGCCCCGCCTCCAGCTGCCCAAACGATTCATCTACGCCGCCCTGTTCGTCGCCGTAGCCTGGCTCGTCCACCCCGCCATCCTCCGCGGCTTCCCCATGTGGCTCGCCGGCGTCCTGCTCTTCAAGCTAACCCCACCCACCTTCACGGCGAGCGCGGGCCGCACCATCCGCTTCGCCGCCACCGTCGTCTACTTCGCCAGTTTCTTCCTGCTCAGCCGCCTCCATCAACTCCCCGGCCTGGTCAACGACTACATCCTGACTCTCCTAACCCTCGTCTACCTCTGGCTCCTCCTCTCCCACCGCGAGCCCTCTCCCGTCAACCTCCTCACCGTCAAAGCTTCCCGCGAGGCCGCCCGCTTCTCCTTCACCCTCTACGCCGCCCACACCCCAATCATCGTCTTCCTCGCCGCATCCATCCTCGGCGATACCCGCTGGTACCCCAGCCCCCTCCACTTCATCCTGCTGCTTTGCCTGCTCCTCGGCATCGTCGCCTACACCTACGCCCTCGCATGGCTCACCGAGTTCCGCACCGATACCCTGCGCTCCCGTCTCGAGCGTCTACTCGGTCTCCACACCACGCCTTCCGCTCTCCCTTCCAACCCACTCGCGCAGCTTTGACGCGCCAGTCGTGCCAACAAAGGAAAAACCCTGTAAACTAAGGGCAAAATCATGATTTCTACTTCCAACGTCACCATGCGCTACGGCAACAAGCTCCTCTTTGAGGACGTCTCCGTCACCTTCACCACCGGCAAACGCTACGGCCTCACCGGCCCCAACGGCGCCGGCAAATCCACCTTCATGAAGGTCATGACCGGTGAGATCGACCCCCAAAAAGGCACCGTCGTCCGCCCCCGCAAATTCGGCGTCCTCAAGCAGGATCAGTATGAGTTCGACGCACACCGCGTCATCGACACCGTCATCATGGGCAACAAAGCCCTCTGGGCCGCTCTTGAAGAGCGCGAAATCATCTACAACAAGCCCGACATGACCGACGAAGACGGCTCCCGCCTCGGCGAGCTCGAAGGCATCGTCGGCGATGAAGACGGCTACGAAGCCGAAACCAACGCCGCCATCCTTCTCCAGGGTCTCGACATCCCCGACGAGCTCCACGAGCGCAAAATGTCAGAGCTCCAGGGCGGCCAGAAGGTCCGCGTCCTCCTCGCCCAGGCTCTCTTCGGCGACCCCCAGGCCCTCCTCCTCGACGAGCCCACCAACTATCTAGACCTCGAATCCATCCACTGGCTCCAGGACTTCCTCGTCCGCTACTCCGGCACCGTCATCACCATCTCCCACGACCGCCACTTCCTCAACGCCGTCTGCACCCACATCGCGGACATCGACTACGAAACCATCATCACCTACACCGGCGGCTATGACGACATGGTCTTCCAGAAGACCAGCGTCCGCACCCAGATCGAAAAGGACAACCTCCAGCGCGAAAAGAAAATCTCCCAGCTCAACGACTTCATCGCCCGCTTCTCCGCCGGCACCCGTTCCAGCCAGGTAAACTCTCGCAAAAAGGAAGTCGAGCGCCTAGCCACCTCCGAGCTCGCCCGCTCCAACATCGCCCGCCCCTTCATCCGTTTCGACATGCTCCGCCCCAGTGGCAAAAACGTCCTCGAGTTCGAGCACGTCAACAAGAGCTACACCCAGAAAGACGGCAAGGTCGAGCACGTCATCGCCAACTTCACCTCCTCCGTCAATCGCGGCGACAAGGTCATCCTCATGGGCCGCAACGGCCAGGGCAAAACTACCCTCATCAAGGCCCTCCTCGCCAACGGCCCCGGCGTCGATGAAACCGATGTCTCCATCGACTCAGGCTCAGTCAAATGGGGTCACGAGGCCCAGATCGGCTACTTCGCCCAGGACCACAAGGGCTCCATCCAGAAGGGCATGACCGCCTCAGACTGGCTCCACCAGTTCGATCCCGCGGCCACCAAGGAAGACATCCGCGGCATCCTCGGACAAATGCTCTTCAAGGGTGAAGAAGGCCTCAAGAAAACCGACGCACTCTCCGGTGGCGAAGCCGCCCGCCTCCTCTTCTGCAAGATCATGCTCCAGAAGCCCAACGTCCTCGTCCTCGACGAGCCCACCAACCACCTTGACCTCGAATCCATCAACGCCCTCAACCAGGCCATCCAGAAGTATGAAGGCACCGTCTTCCTCGTCACCCATGACCAGGACCTCATTGAAGAAGCCGGCACCCGCATCTGGCACTTTGAAGGCGGCCCCACCAGCTTCCACATCACAGACCACAAAGGCCCCTACGCAGAATACGAGCAGCAACTAGCCATGACCGCCAAGTAACAATTAGCCTTGGCTCTTCGGTGGAAGCGTGGGGCTTCAGCCCCACGAAGATCGTCGTAGGAAGGGGTGGGGCTTCAGCCCCCGGTTCTCGCTCGAACACCCCACCGCATCCAACAATTCGTCAGGCACAACCTCTCCCCGCTAACCGTTCGTCAACGTTCCTTCACCCTCTTTCACCAACGTAAAAAAGGAACCCGCATGGCGACCCTTGAACCCAAAAAAGCCCCAGCAAAAAACGTCCTGGGCCAACCCCTCACCACCTGCGGCTGCGACCCCATGACCGGCTTCTACCGCACCGGCTGCTGTGAAACCGGCCCCGACGACCTCGGCGTCCACACCGTCTGCTGCGTCGTCTCAGCCGCCTTCCTTGCCAAATCCAAAGAGCAGGGCAACGACCTCTCCACCCCCATGCCCCACTACGGCTTCCCCGGCCTCAACCCCGGCGACCGCTGGTGCGTCTGCGCCTCCCGCTGGCTGGCCGCTCAACGCGCCGGAGCCGCCTGCCCCGTCATCCTCGAAGCCACCCACGAAAACACCCTCAAAATCGTCCCCTTCGAAGTCCTCATCCAGTTCGCCGTCATCCCCGACCAGCTCCACTAGAAGTTCGCCTCCAGTCAAGCAAAACCAACCACCGTCATCCTGACCTAAAACCACCACCGTCATTCTGAGCGAAGCGAAGAATCTCCGTATTGGCTTTTGCCGTTGCTTGTTCTCTTGTTTGTCATCCCGTAGGGATCTGCGTTTGCCGTTGCCGTTGTTTGTTCTTGCTCCCCCCACCCCTACTGCCAATCATCCCGCGCCGCACCCGCATCCTCAAAAATCTGATCGAACCCCTCCGCCTTCTTGATCAAAATATCCCCCAGCACCAGCGGCTGATGCAGCAGAATCGCCTGCAGCCGCACCAGCTCCAGCATCGCCAGAAACATGCAGATCAACGCCCGTTCCGTATGCGTATTGTGCAGCAGCCGCCGCAGCGATATAGGCTTCTCCTCCATCAGCAGCCGCCGCTTCACATAGTCGATCATCTGCGCCACCGTCACAGATTCCTCGTCCACATTCAGTACCGGCCGTGCCCGCAGCCGCGCCAGGATATCCTGAAACACCCTTACCAGGTCCACCGTATCCGCCGCAATCTCGCCATCCGCCCCGGCATCCTTGAACTCCCCACCCGGCTTCGACCACGTCGCCTCTTCCACCTGCTGCTTCTGCGCCAGCATCTGCGCCGCCGCCTTGAAGCGCTCGTGCTCCAGCAGCCGTTCCACCAGCTCACGCCGCGGATCCTCCGCATCTCCCCCCAGCACATCCTGCGGGTCCCTTGGCAGCAGCATCTTGCTCTTGATATGGATCAGCAGCGAAGCCGTATAAACAAACTCTCCCGCCGCATCCACATCCGTATTCTTCAGGTGGTGGCAATACTCCAGAAACTGCGCCGTAATCCGCCCCATCGGGATGTCATAGATATCCAGGTTCTGCTTCCGAATCAGGTCCAGCAACAGGTCCATCGGCCCGTCATACACCTGCCCCACCGTTATCGAAAACGGTGAAAGCGACCCATCATCCTTCAACGGCGCAGCCTTCCGCACCTCCGGCGCCGCCACAGGTTCCGGCTTTGACACCAACGCAAATGGCTCCGCTACCACCTCCTCCTCAGCCATCAGCCCTCTATCCTCCGGTACCGCATCCCCATCACATCACACACCTGCCGCATCGTCTCTTCCCCGCGCGCCCTCGCCCGCCGGCTCCCATCTTCCAGAATCTCCTGTACCAGCACCATGTTCCCCGCATATTCCCGCCGCCGCTGCTGGATCGGCGCCAGGTGCGCCACCACGCCATCTGCCAGCCACTGCTTGCATTCAATGCATCCGATCCCCGCCGTCCGGCACCCCTCCGCCGCCTTCCTCTGCGTCTCCGCACTAGAGAACACCTTATGCAGATCGAACACCGGGCAAACCTCCGGATCACCCGGGTCCGTCCGATGCACCCGTGCCGGATCCGTCACCATCGTCTTCAGCTTCCCCCGAATCACGGCTTCACTATCTGACAACGTAATCGTATTCTCATAGCTCTTAGACATCTTCCGCCCATCCGTCCCCGGCAGTTTCGGCGAAGGCGTCAGCAGCACCTCAGGCTCGGGCAGAATCGTATGCGTCCCATAGCCAGACTTCAACTTCGTCTGCGGCGCAGCAGCAATCAACTCATGCGGCGTAAAGCTCGACTTACTCTTATCCCCACTCAACTTAGCCGCCCTGGTCTTGACAGCTTCTAACTCCCACGGCGCCGCACCCTCTGCCATGTAGAAGTCCCCAGGATAAAGTTGATTAAATCGCCGCGCCACTTCCCGTGTAAGTTCCACATGCGAAGCCTGGTCTAATCCAACCGGCACCAGGTGCGGCTGATACAACAAAATATCCGCCGACTGCAACAACGGATAACCCAGAAACCCATAAGTCGCCAGGTCCTTCTCCCGTAGTTGCTCCTGCTGATCCTTGTAAGTCGGCACCCGCTCCAGCCAGCTCAGCGGAGTAATCATTGCCAGCAAAGTAGACAGCTCCGCATGCCGCGGACACCAGCTTTGCAGGAAAATCGTACATTTTTCAGGCTCCAGCCCAGCCCCCAGAAAATCCAGCATCACCTCATCCACATGGCCCTGCAACTTACTCAAATCGAAATAATCGGTAGTCAAAGCATGTAAGTCGGCAATAAAAAAATAGCACTCATAGTCATGCTGCAACTGCACCCAGTTATAGAGCGCACCCATGTAGTTCCCCAGGTGCAGCTTGCCCGTAGGCCGCATCCCACTCAGCACCCGCTGCCGTTCTACCTTCGAACCATCCATCGTTCTTATCACCTACATACTCGCAATCAAACTATCGAATGCATTGCGCAAGGGCAAATAAATCGGAAACATAAGTCGACCTGCAAAAAAGAAAACCAGAATAAATCCATAGTTCCCGATCCGGTCATAAATCCGCTCCACGTTATAAGGCAGCAGGTACCGGATAATCCGGCTCCCATCCAACGGCGGTATCGGCACCAGGTTGAAGACAAACAACAGCAGGTTCGTCAGCACCCCGTAATACAGCAGCAGCGCCAGCGGAAACAACCGCGGCAGCGCCGTCATATCGATCCTGTACTTGCTCGCCACCGCCATCGCAGCATCCACCGCCAGCACGCCGGCCCCCGGCGTATGCTTCAGCACAATCAGCCCGATCATCGCCACCGTAGCCATCGCCAGGTTGCTCAAAGGTCCCGCCGCCGTCGTCAAAATATCGTCCCGCTTCACCTTCTTGAAGTTCCGCAGCGTGATCGGGCAGGGCCGCGCCCAACCCAGCAGCGGATACCCGGACACCAGCGCCAGCAGCGGCATAACCACAGACCCCACCGGGTCCAGGTGCTTCGCCGGGTTCAACGTCACGCGCCCCAGCATGTAAGCCGTAGGGTCGCCCAGCCGGTAAGCCGCATCGGCATGCGCCGCCTCGTGCACGCTGAACGCGAACACCAGAACCACCAGCTGAAATAGGATGAGCACAAACTCCAGATTCATCCCTCCAGAATAGCAAGCCCACGCCCTCACCCTGTCCTGCAGGTGCGACAATAGATCGTTAGCCTGAAAAAATAAAACCGCGCCGCCGAACCCAGACGCCGCCAGACTGAGCCCCTCATGCGCATCCCCCGGCCCCTGCTTCTCCTCCCCATCCTCCTCCTTACCGGCTGCTCCTCCCAGCTCTGGCAAACCACCCCCGTCGCCGCCGACCCCCTCGCCATCCGCGGCTCCGTCCACGGCGGCCAGCAGCCCGTGACCGGTGCCACCATCCAGCTCTACACCGTAGGCACCTCCGCCGATAAATCCGCCGCCACTCCCCTCCTCACCCAAACCGTCACCACCGACTCCTCCGGCAGCTTCACCATCACCGGCCTTTACACCTGCACCAGCGCCACCCAGGTGTACCTCACCGCCACCGGCGGCAACCCCGGCGGCGCCACTGCCAATCCCAACCTCGCTCTCATGGCCGCCCTCGGCCCCTGCACCGCCCTCACCCCCGCCACCTTCATCGTCATCGATGAAAACACCACCGTAGCCGCCACCTCCGCCCTCGAGCCCTACATGAGCTCCCCCGCCGCCATCGGCTCCGCCACCTCCGACGCCTCCGCCCTCGCCTCCGCCTTCACCCTCGCCGCCCAGTACGTCTCCACCGCCAGCGGCCAGGCCCCCGGCGCCGGCATCCCCTCCGGCTACTCTGACCCCATCTCCCTCATCAACACCCTCGGCAACATCATGTCCGCCTGCATCAACTCCACAGGCGGCACCGCCGGCGACTCCACCAACTGCGGCACCCTCTTCACCAACACCACTCCCATCACCGGTGCCGCCCCCACAAACACCATCACGGCCATGCTAAACATCGCCAAAAACCCCACCGCCAACCTCACCGCCCTTTACAACCTCGCCCCCGCCACCGGCCCCTTCCAGCCCCAGCTCACCGCCGCCCCCGTCAGCTTACAGCTCAACCTCGTACCCACCACCGTCACCCGCACCTTCTACACCTTCCCCGAGACCGACAAATCCGTCACCCCCCTCTACGCCCTCATCAACAGCGCCCAGCGCACCATCGACATGACCATGTACGAGCTCGTCGACACCACCTTCTCCGCCGACCTCGTCGCCGCCTGCAACCGTGGCGTCCGCGTCCGCGTCATCCTCGACCAGAACGACGAAAAATCCTCCAACACCCCCGCCTACAACCAGCTCAACGCCACCACCAACTGCTCCGCCGCCTACGCCAATCCCGCCTTCCAAGTCACCCACCAGAAGTCCTTCATCATTGACGAGTCCCAGGTAGCCATCCTCTCCCTCAACCTCACCAGCCGCTACTACGCCCTCACCCGCGACTATGGCCTCGTGGAAAACGACCCCAACGACATCGCCGCCATCCAGGCCACCTTCAACACCGACTACGCCTCCACCACCGACTACAACTACCAGCCCGGCGCCGGCGACGACCTCATCTGGTCCCCCACCACCGCCCAGGCAGACCTACTCGGCATCATCAACAGCGCCCAGTCCACCCTCCTCGTTGAAAACGAAGAAATGTCCGCATCCAACATCGTCACAGCCCTTGAAAACGCCTGCAAGCGCGGCGTCACCACCCACATCGCCATGACCGATACCGGCTCCTACCACGCCAACTTTTCCGCCCTCACCGCCGCCGGCTGCGGCGTCCACCTCTTCGCCGACAACTCCACCACCCTCTACATCCACGCCAAGGCCATCCTCGCCGACTACGGCCTCCCCGCCGCCAACGCCTACATGGGCTCCATCAACTTCTCCACCGCCTCCATGACCCAGAACCGCGAGCTCGGCCTCTACATCACCAACCCCTCCATCCAGCAAACCATCTACACCACCATCACCACCGACTACACCAACGCCCCACCCTCCACCTACTAACCCCAACGCTAATCCATACTTTGTCCAGAACTACCAAGGGGTTCGTCACTTCGTCTGGAACGACCAGGAGGTTCGTCATCCTGAGCGGAGTCTGACGCGCCTTTGCGTCAGACGCAGTCGAAGGACCCCGAAGAACTCCGACCCGCCATACATGCTTGACCTTTTCGACCAAGAATGCTCAGTGATCGGACGTCACTGAAACGCTGCCTCCCAAGCTAGGCACCGGGCACCCCAGGCCACACAGCCTCACCTGGGGTTTTCACTGCGACCCTCAAACCCCAAACCCCTTCGCCCGCTCCCCCCAAACCCCAAACATCCCCTCCATAGCCAACCCCACCCGAGCCATCGTCCCCTCATCGAACAACCGTCCCACCAGCGTCACCCCATAAGGCACCCGTCGCGGCGTAGCAAACTTCGCCAAAGGCCGCGCCGGGTCCGGAGCCCAGTCACTGCGCGCCTCACTCACCTCCACATACCCCGCCCGCAGCGTCAACGACGGCTGCCCCGTAAAGTTCGAAATCGTCAGCATCTCATCCCGCAGCGCCGGCACCAACAGCACGTCCACTTCCCCCAGCACCCTCGCCATCTCCAACCCCACCATCCGCCGCAGCCGGTCCGCCTGCACATAGTCCACCGCCGACAAGAACCTAGCCTGCCGAAACGAATTCGGCCACGCATCCGGCACCTGCATCTTCAGCTCGTCCACTCGATGATCCAACGTAATCTCTTCAAAAGCCGCCGCCGCCTCCGCAAACAAGATCGCATTCAGCGACCCATAAGGCCAATCCGGCAACGTCACCGGCACCGCCTCCATCCCCAGCTTGGTCACCGCCGCCAGCGCCGCCCTGTCCACCTCCGTAGCCGGCGCCTCCTTCATCCACCCCGGAAAATACCCCACCTTCAAACCCTTCACCCCCCGTGACAAATCCCGATCCAACCCCGCCGCCACACTCCCCGCATCCCCCGCGTCATACCCGCTGATCGCCCCCAGCACCAGCATCGTGTCTTCCACGCACCGCGCCATCGGCCCCAGTTTATCCAGGCTCCAGCAAAGCGTCATCGCCCCCGTCCTCGGCACCCGCCCAAACGTAGGCCGCAAACCCGTCACGCCACACCGCATACTCGGGCTCACAATCGACCCCTCCGTCTCCGACCCGATCGCAAACCCCACCAGCCCCGCCGCCACCGCCGCCCCCGGCCCCGCCGAGCTCCCACTCGACCCCTCCTCCAGCAGCCACGGATTCATCGTCTGCCCCCCAAACCATATATCGTTCAGCGCCAGCGCCCCCATCGAGAGCTTCGCCACCAGCACCGCCCCCGCCTCCTTCAGCATCCGCACCACCGCCGCATCCGCCGCCGGCACCCGATCCTTGAAGCATTCCGCCCCATAAGTCGTCCTCACCCCCGCCGTATCCAGCAGGTCCTTTGCCCCCCAGGGAATCCCATGCAGCGCTCCGCGATAACGCCCCGCCGCAATCTCCGCATCGGCCTTCCGCGCCTCCGCCAGTGCATCCGGCATGACGGTAATGACGCACCGCAGCTTCGCGTCATACATCCTCATCCGAGCCAGATAAATCCCCGTCAGCCGCTCACTCGTCAGCTTCCCGCTCTTGATCCATTGCCCCAGCATCCACACCGGCGAAAACGCAATCTCCGCATCGCTCCCCGGCAGCGCCCCCGCCGCAATCCCGTGCCCCACCGCCGCCCGCGCCTCCACCGTCCGCCCGCCAATGGGCGTCCCTTGCAAATAAGGCCCCACACTCTCCGGAATCGCCACCTTCTTCGGCCCCGTCCGCCGTTCCAGCAGTGGCGCCATACTTTGCCGCCAGTTCCCCGCCGCCTCCGCCTTATCCTTCGCCGTCAGCTCTACCCGCATCAACTTCTCAGCCTCAGTAATCGTCCCCGCCGTAACCACCGGCCCAACCCCCGGCGCCGTCCCAAAAGCCGGCGGAGCCCCAGGTGTATCCTGCGCCATCACCGTCTCGCCCATAGCCACGCCAACCACCGAAGCCGAAATCCCACCCAGAAAAGCCCGCCGAGAAAATTCATCCATAGTCCCAAAACTATAACCCACCCCCACCAATCCCGTGCCCCATTCATCGCGCACTTTGCGATGAGTGGGTCCACCCCACCCCCCCCCACTGGCAACTCCTCCCCTCCCTATGCTATAAACCCATTCTGAATCACCGTTCAATTTAGCCGCGCCGGAGCCCACACATGCCCTCATTCCCCCTCTTCAACCTCGAAGGCAAAGTCGCCATCGTCACCGGCGGCGGCTCCGGCCTCGGCCGCCAAATGGCAGAAGGCCTCGCCCAGCAAGGCGCCAACATCGTCCTCTGCGCCCGCAAGCTCGAGCGCTGCGAGCAAGCCGCCGCCGAGCTCGCCTCGCTCGGCGTCAAAACCCTCGCCCTCACCTGCGACGTCAAAGACCCCGCCTCCATCCAGTCCGTCGTCGCCCAGACCGTCACCCACTTCGGCCGCCTCGACATCCTCCTCAACAACGCCGGCACCTCCTGGGGCGCACGCACAGAAGACATGACCCTCGACGCATGGAACAAGGTCATCGACACCAACCTCACCGGCACCTTCCTCTTCTCGCAAGCCGCCGGCCGCGTCATGATCCCCCAGAAATCCGGCAAAATCATCAATCTCGCCTCCGTCGCCGCCCTCCGCGGCTCACCCCCCGAGTTTTCCGCCATCGGCTATGCCGCCAGCAAAGGCGCCATCGTCACCTTCACCAAAGACCTCGCCTGGAAGTGGGGCATCCACAACATTCAGGTCAACTCCATCGCCCCCGGCTGGTTCCCCTCAGACATGTCCGCCAAGCTCCTCGAGCGCCACAGCGAGTTCTTCCTCCAATCCATCCCCCTCCACCGTTTCGGAGGCCCCGAAGACCTCAAAGGAGCCGCCATCTTCCTCGCCTCCGCCGCCTCCGACTACGTCACCGGCCTAACCCTCACCGTAGACGGCGGCCAAACCGCCTAACCCCTTCTTTGTCATCCCCTGTTTGTCATCCCCGAAGGGGATCTGCGTTTGCCCTTGCTGTTGCTGTTGCCCTGGCCTTTTGTTTGTCATCCCGTAGGGATCTGCATTTGTTTTTGCCGTAGCACTTGTTCTCGCCGCCGCCGTTGCCTAACTCCCCCGAACCCCCCAAAAGGCCCCCATGCGAACCCCCACCCAACTCGCCCTCGACCACCTAACCCAAGCCGAGCAATCCCTCCATACCCAAGCCGAACCCACCCCCGAATTCCACCACGCCGCCGTCATCGGCGCAGGCACCATGGGTCTAGGCATCGCCATGGTCATCGCCGATGCCGGCATCCCCGTCCTCCTCCTCGACACCACCCAGCCCGCCCTCGACCACGCCCTCACCCTCATCCGCACCCTCTACACCCACCAGCAAGCCAAGGGCAAACTCACCCCGCAGCAAGTAGAAGACCGCCTCGCCCGCATCACCCCCACCCTCACCTACGCCGGCTTTGAGCAAGCCGACTTCATCATCGAAGCCGCCTTCGAAGCCCTCCCCCTCAAGCATGAAATCTTCGCCACCCTCGACCGCATCGCGAAGCCCACCGCCATCCTCGCCACCAACACCTCCTCCCTCTCCATCGACGAAATCGCCCGCGCCACCACCCGCCCCGCCTCCGTCGTCGGCACCCACTTCTTTACCCCGCCCACCTCCGCCCGCCTGCTTGAAATCGTCCGCGGCACCCACACCTCGCCTGAAACCCTCGCCACAGCCCAGGCCTTCGGCCGCCTCATCGGCAAGCTCCCCGTCGTCGTCGGCAACTGCAAGGGTTTCGTCGCCAATCGCCTCTTCCTCCCCCTCCATCGCCAGGCCCAGTTCCTAGTCGAGGAAGGCGCCAGTCCCTACCAGGTCGACCGCGCCCTCCAATCCTTCGGCTTCCCCCTCGGCCCCTTCATGATCCTCGATCTCGTCGGCCTCGACACCGGCCACCGCATCCACCACGCCCACCTCCACCTCGAAACCCCCGGCACCCGCCTCCCTTACATCGAGCAGCGCCTCCACGACGCCGGCCGCCTCGGCCGCAAAACCCACCTCGGTTGGTACCGCTACGACGACCGCATGCGCCCCACCGAAGACCCCACCCTCTCCACCTTCCTCCCACCACCAAGCCCCATCACCGACGAAAAAATCATAGACCGCTGCATCCTCGTCCTCATCAACGAGTCCGCCCGCATCCTTGAAGACCGCATCGTCCCCCGCGCCGCCCTCATCGACCTCATCTTCGTCGCCGCCTACGCCTTCCCCCCCACCCTCGGCGGCCCCACCTTCTACGCCGACACCCTCGGCCTCCCCGCAGTGCTTACCCGCCTCCGCACCCTTGCATCCCTCCACGGCGATCCCTACCGCCCCGCCCCATTACTAGAGCACCTCGCCGCTACCAACAGCACCTTCGCCCAATACGACCAGACCCAACCCTGAAACCACCACCCAACTCCCGCGCCAGTGCCGGATGCATTCGGTGGAAGCGTGGGGCTTCAGCCCCACGAATAAGGTGAAGGGTATGGATGGGCTTTAGCCCCGGGCCTTCGCTTGAAGCGGCGAGAATCCGTCTTTCTTCAGCAGCCTCGTTAGCCCGGACATTCAACCCAGCCACGAGTTGGGGCTTCAGCCCCCGAGGTTGCACTCTCATCCTGCTCACCACGGTCCATCCACTCATCGACCACCCAAAATAAAGTGCCCCCCAAAACATCTCAAATTCCCCCTAACCCCAATGCAATGAAGATTTTGCCCAAAACTGGGGGGGGGAGGGCCACCCCACCCCGTATCATGGACAAAGCAACACCCAGGTGACCCCACATTGCCCAGCAAGACCCCCGACCCCCAGGCCCCCACCCCCAAATCCCGCCGCCCCCGCTCTGCCCCCCGCAGCCTCGTCGAAGCCTCGCTCGCCCAGGATGAAGCTCTCCTCGCCCGCGAGCTCCGCACCTCGCAGACCCAGCAGGAGCTCGCCATCCTCGTCGTCGTCGAGTTCACCGGCGAGCTCCGCAAGCGCAAGCAGCTCACCGCCGCCGCTCGCCTCGCCCGCACCGCCGCCGCCGTCGTTGCCGGTGAAGAAGAGTCCCCGCTCTCACCCACCCAGACCCTCGACTTCGAAGCCACCCGCGCCGAGTTCGAAGAACTCGCCCGTTCCGCCGGCGCCACCATCGCCGCCACCATCGTCCAGCGCCGCCAGCACCCGGACCCCTCCTCCCTCGTCGGCCAGGGCAAGCTCGATGAAATCGTCGCCGTCGTCGCCTCCACCAACGCTTCCCTCGTCCTCTTCGACCACGACCTCTCCCCCTCCCAGCTCCGCAACATCGAATCCCGCCTCACCTGCCACGTCATCGACCGCTCCCAGCTCATCCTCGACATATTTGCCCGCCACGCCCGCACCCGCGAAGGACAGCTCCAGGTCGAGCTCGCCCAGCTCCAGTACCAGCTCCCCCGCCTCGCCGGACGCGGCCGCGCCATGAGCCAGCTCGGCGGCGGCATCGGCACCCGCGGCCCCGGTGAAACCCAGCTTGAAACCGACCGCCGCAAAATCAATCTCCGTCTCGACCACATCAAGACCCAGCTCGAATCCGTCCGCCGCATCCGTCACCAGCAGCGCCAGCGCCGCGAGGCCGTCCCCGTCCCCGTCGTAGCCCTCGTCGGCTACACCAACGCCGGCAAGAGCACCCTCTTCAATGCCCTCACAGAAGCCGGCGTCCTTGAGTCCGCCCGCATGTTCGCCACCCTCGACCCCAAGCTCCGCCAGCTCCAGCTCCCCTCCCGCCGCAAGATCCTCCTCTCGGACACCGTAGGCTTCATCCGCAACCTCCCCCACACCCTCGTCACCAGCTTCCGCGCCACGTTAGAAGAGGTAGAGCGCGCAGAAGTCCTCCTCCATATCCAGGACGCCGCCAGTCCCATCCGCGAGGAGCAGAAACTTCAGGTAGAAAAGGTTCTCGCCGAGCTTGAAGTCTCCACCAAGCCAGTCATCCAGGTCATCAACAAGATCGACCTCCTCACCCCCGAGCAGCGCACCCAGATTCACGACCGCACCGCCATCGAAGTCTCAGCCATCAACAAGACCGGCCTCGAGCAGCTCCTCCTCGCCATCGACGCCGCCCTCACCGCCGACCCCCTCATCGAATCCACCTTTCGCCTCCCCCAGTCCGAAGGCTCCGTCCTCTCCGCCCTTGAAGCCGGTGCCATCGTCCAGGACAAGCGCTTCGAAGGCAACCTCGTCTACTTCAGTGCCCGCGGCCCCTCCTCCCTCCTCAACCGCTACCGCCGCTTCCGCGTCAAGCAGGAATCACCCATCAGCATGTAGCAGCGTCTCCGCAATCTCCCGCACCCGCTCCAGCGTCATCCCCGCCCGCTGCTCCCGCCCCAACGCATGCTCCTCAGACACGACAGTAAAGTGCGGCCTCCGCCCCACCAGCTGCGTCTGCACCCTCACCTCCAGGTTCAGCGTAGACCCAAACAAAGCCAATTCAGTATCGAGCCACCCGCGAAACGGCAACTCCCGCTCCCGCCCTTCCACCTTCCACATCTTCTGCGTCCAAAGAAAATCCTTCGGCCCCACCTCCGCCCAGACCCCCCATATAAACGGCTCCTCCATCCCATGCACCGGCACCACCACCCGCCCACGCAAAAAGAAGCTGATCCCGTCCACCACACATTGATCCGCGTTCATCACCACCCGCCGCTCTACCTGACCTGGGGCAATTTGCATCGCCGCCAGCGGAGCCTTGATGCTGAAGCTCAGCGGCAGCGTCTCATGATGCAACCCACAAACCCGGCAATCAAAACCCGCAGCTAACTCCGCCACACTTCTCCTTCGCTCAAGCAAAAGCCCGCGTCATGAGGGTGACGCGGGCTCGTCCTACAACGCCCGCACCACCGAGGGGTGGCACGCGCGCTTCGAGGCAAACATCACCTCGAACACGATCGGCACTTTGCATCCAGCGCCAGAACTCTTACAACTCCGCCCACTGCCGGATCAGGTTGTGATAAACCCCCGTCAGCTGCACCGCACTCTGCTGCATCGCCGCGTCGCTGCTCCCCGCCACCCGCTGGATCGCCGTATCCAGCTCGAACAGCAGCGTCCTGTGCGCATCCTGCCGAATCGTACTTTGCAGCCAGAAGAAGCTTGAAACCCTCGCCCCCCGCGTCACCGGCGTCACATGGTGCAGGCTCGTCGCCGGATACAGAATCATGTCCCCAGCCGCCAGCTTCACACTCTTCGACCCATACGTATCCTCGATCACCAGCTCCCCGCCGTCATACTCCTCAGGCTCTGAGAAAAACAGCGTGCAAGACAGATCCGTTCGAATCCGCCCACCACTCTCCGCATGCGTCCGCAGACTATTGTCCACATGCGTCCCAAACGTCTGCCCACCCGCATACCGGTTGAACAGCGGAGGAAACACCTTCAAAGGCAACGCCGCCGACCGAAACAAAGCATTCTGCCCCAGCGCCCCAAGGATCATTTCCCCCACCTCGCGAGCCACCGGATCGTTCTCCGGTATCTGCGAGTTATTCTTCGTCTGCGCGGACTGATGCCCCGCCGTCACCCGGCCATCGGTCCACTCCGCCTGATCCAGCCGCGCCCGCAAGGCACGCACCTGGATCTTCGGAAACACCGCCGGAATCACAATCACCATACCGCTCAACCTTTCGCACTGTCCTAGAACTTGTAGTTCAACCCCAGCAGCGCCGTGATCCTCTCACCCGGAACAAGGTGTCCCGGATGCGGCTGATCGATGAAGAACTTGTTGGTCAAATTGTCCAGGTTGAACTGCGCGCTCACATGCTCGCCGAATGACCGCTGCACCAGCATATTCAGCAGCGTATAACCGGGCACCGCCTTCGCCACAAACGGCACCGCACCCGGATTCAGCGCAGCCTGCGTGTCGTAAACACCCACCAGCGCCGTAGAACTGGCCCGTCGCGCCGACACATAGTTCCCGCCAAACCCACCCACAAACCGATACTTCAGCGAGTGCGTAATCCAGAAGTTCCCCGAGTTCTTCGGCACGTTCGCCAGCGGAAAACCAGCCGGATTCACATAGTAAGGATAAGTATTAGCCCGCGGATCATGCGCATTGATCAGCGCCGTATTCAGCGTGCACGTCACCGCTACACCGTTCGCCAACGCCGGCGTTCCCGCAGGACAGTTCGCATAAGCAGCCGCGGTAAACGGTGAAGCGTTCACCACCGAGCTCTCCACAATCCCGTTCAGATACGCATACCCAACAATCAAGTCGAACGACGAAGGCAGATGACCCAGCGCCCCAAACTGCACTCCGCGCACCAGCTGATTCCCCGCATTGATCGTGTTCTGCGAGTTCGTCGGATCCGTCTCCCGCGCGTTCAGCTTCTCCGTCCGGAACAAGCTCCCATTCAGGTTCAAACGGTCACGCATAAAGCTCCACTTCGCCCCAACCTCAAACGTCTGGTTGTACTCCGGCGCCGACGTCGCATTATTCCCACTTAGCGAAAGCGACTCCGCCGCCGGGTTGAAGCTAGTTCCCCAATCGAAATAAACACTACCCTGAGCCTTGGGCTTCACCACCACCGCCGCCCGATACGTCGGCTGCTTATCCAGCCGCGTAGCGGACAGCGCAGGCACCACGGTCGTAGTCGTTGCTCGAGTCGCAACATAGACATTCGCAGGCGTCGTAGACGTCGTATCGAAGTAATCGAACCGCACGCCGCCAGAAAGTTCCAGCCACCGCGTCAACTCCAGCGTATCCAGAAAGTCCACGCCAAAGCTCTGCGAAGCCACATGCGTCGTCACTCCCGGCACCGTCGCCGAAGGTGCAAACGCATCGTTCGGGTTCGGGTTCAGCAGAGACACATAGGGCAGCGTATAAACAGGCCGATCAGGATTCGACCGTTCCCGCCCGCCTTCCAACAGCACCACCGCCGTGTTCGAAACATGCTTCACCGTAAAGTGATACGTCCCGCTCACCTGGTCCCAAAGAATGTCTTCGGTCGAGGTCCCATTGATCTCATTCCGTTTGATAAACACCTGGCTCAGCGGCGTATTGAACGGATAGCAAGACGTCGCCGGCGTAGCCGTAATTGCGCACGTCGCCGTAATCTGCGTCGTCGCTCCCTTGTAAGTCGTAGCTGTACTACCCGGCGTCACAAACGTAAGCGTCGCAGCCGAATTCACCTGCGGTTCCGTAATCCTGAACGTCCGCGGATAGTTCGCCCAACGCAGCGTATTGCGCAGCGTAAAGTGAATCCCAAAATCATGCTCCACCCGCCCCGTAGCGATATCCGGCGTCGTCTTCAAATAGTTCGCCGCCGTAATCCCGTAGTACGTATTCGTCGGCACTGCCGCCACACCCGCGCCAAAATAAGGCAAGCCATAATCCGGAACATCCAGCTCCCCTTCATGCAGATAGCTGAAATAAGCCCGCGTATGCGTCTTCATCCCGAACGCGATCGTCGGCGCAATCCCGAACCGCTGCGTATTCGCGACATCGCGCCCCGCATAGCCCGTCTGCTCGCCCACCACATTCAGCCGAAACGCCGTCCCACCCGGTATCGCATCGATCGGCTGGTTATAGTCCAGCGTCCCGCGCGCCCGGTCATTGCTCCCCCCCTGCCCCCCGATAGCCACAAACCGCCCCAGCTCCGGCGACTTCGTCTCCTGGTTCACCACCCCGCCCGTCGACCCACGCCCAAACTCCACGCTCGCCGGCCCTTCCAGCACATCCACTGAGCTGAAGTTGAAGCTGTCCCGGTAATAAGACCCAAAGTCCCGAATCCCATCCAGGTAAATATCGTTCCGCGCATTGAACCCGCGAATCGTCAGGCTATCCCCCTGCGCGCCACCCTCACCCGCCGCAATCGAGATCCCCGGCACATTCCTGAGCGTATCCCGCAGCGTCGTATCCGCCTGCTCCGTCATGATGTATTGCGGCACCGTGTTCACCGTCTGCGCCGTATCCAGCAGAGCTTGCGGAAACTGCTGCAGATTCGTCTGCGCCGTCGCCATCACCTCCACCTGCTCCACATTGCGGATCGATACATTCACCACCCGCCCCGTCGCATCCACCTGCCCCTGCAACCCCGTCTCCGCCAGGATATGCCGCAGCGCAACCTCCGGCGTAAACACGCCCTGCGCCCCCCTCGACCGAAACCCCGCCAGCTCGTCATTGGAGATCGTCGAGTGAACCTTCAGCCCCGTAGCCTTCCCATAAGCTTCCAGCGCAGCCGTCAAATCCGTCGGCGCAATCTTGAACGCAAGCTCCTGCCCCGGCGCTGCCACCTGACCCGTCGCGACCTGAGCTTCCGGTGCGCTCGCCAGCCTGTACGCCGCTCCCGCATCTTCCGCAGGTCCACTCTGTGCCACCGCCACTCCAAACGCCGCCGTCGATAGAACCACTGCCTGTGCCGCCAGCTTCATCCCCGGCCGCAGCTTCCGTCCCGAATCCATCTTCATCCTCTTCATGCCTTTCATCCTCTTCATCCGTCTTGGCCGGCCTTCCTCGATGGCCCGCCTTCGTGCCGTACACAGCCCTCGACCAGGCGCACAGCATCTCACGCACACCATCTCTACCGGTGCGCATCGTCCTCTCACTCTTGCTTCTCAATCAACCTTGGGCTAACGCGTTAAGTTCCACTCCTGCACTAAGGGTCTCCAAACTCGATCCAGAGCTCCCTCAAGCTCATAGCCGACTGGTTAGGTCTGATATAAAAATAATGTCATACTAAGTCGGACCGGACAAGTCCAAGTTCTCCTTTTTCACAAGAATGTACGCCCGGTAAACATTCACTTCAACGTCTCCATCCATTGCTTCACCAGACACACCTCCACAAAGGACAAATCCGCAAACATGATTTCCAAGCCAGCATCCTTACTCCTGCTCGGCACACTCCTCGCCGCCGCCCCCTTGCTCTTGCACGCCCAAACACCCATCCAGCCAGCAGCCCGCCAGCAGCCCCGCCCCATCCTCCTCGCCTTGGACGCAGACCACGACGGCACCCTCTCCGCCGCTGAAATCGCCAACGCCCCCACCGTCCTCGCCTCCCTCGCCAAAGACGGCCAGCTCACCTCCCTCCAGTACCTCCCACCCCAGAGCGCCGCCCCCGATCCCGAAGCCCTCGTCAAGCGCCTCATGCTCCTCGACCGCAACGGCGACGGCGTCCTCACCGCCGACGAAATCCCCGATCGCCTCCAGCCCATGCTCGCCCGCGCCGACACCAACCACGACGGCAAGCTCACCCCGGACGAAATCCGCGCCTACGCCCACTCCCAGCCCGGCCCTCTCGGTCGCCCCCAGTCCGGCCCCCAGGCCACCCACATGGACCCCATACTCGACGCCCTGGACGCCAACCACGACGGCATCCTCTCCGCCGCCGAAATCGCCAACGCCCCCGCCGCCCTCCTCACCCTGGACCTCAATCACGACGGCCAGCTCACCCCTGACGAAACCCGCATGCGCCAGCAGACCCCCGCCGACCGCGCCAACCACCTGCTCGACGAGTGGGACACCAACAAGGACGGCAAGATCAGCCGCGAAGAAGCCCCCGACCGCATGCGCGACCAGTTCGACGCCATCGACACCAACCACGACAGCTTCCTCGACAAACAGGAACTCACCGCCTGGTTCGCCACCCAACCCGCCCAACGCCCCCGCACCGAACAGCCCCCGCATTAGTCTTTGGGTGGAAGCGTTGGGCTTCAACCCCCCGAATCTCGCATAGGAACGCAAGGGGCTTTCGCCCCGGGCCCTCCGCCTCAACTCGCAAAAGACCCAAGGAAACCCCAAACCAAAATGCAAATCAAAACCCTACGCACCCTCGCCATCGCCGCCATCTCGGCCAACGCCTTAGGCCATCCATACGCCCAAACACCCCTGACACCCACCAGCACCCAAGCCCCCCAAACTGCTGGCACCCTCACCTACCACCATGAAAACGTCCTCGGCACCTCGTTAGAACTAAAGCTCCGCCACACCGACCAGGCCCACGCCGCCCTCGCCGAGCAAGCCGCCCTCGCCGAAATCGACCGTTGCGACCGCATCCTTAGCGCCTGGCGCCCAGACAGCGAGTTCTCCCGCTGGGCCGCCACCCGCAACACCCCCATCAAAGTCTCCCCCGAGCTCCTCGAAGTCCTCTACCTCTTCGACGCCTGGCGCCAGCAAACCAACGGAGCCCTCAACCCAGCCGCCCAGACCGCCACCGTCCTCTGGCAGCAGGCCGCCCTCACCAACCAGCTCCCCACCCCGGCCGCCCTCACCGCCGCCGCCAAAACCATGCAATCCCCCCACTGGTCTCTCGACCGCGCCGCCCACACCGCCACCCGCCTCGACGACGCCCCCCTGGCCCTCAACAGCTTCACCAAAAGTTACATCGCCGGCCGCGCAGCTGACGCAGCCCTCGCCGCCGGCGCCCGCGGCGTCATGCTCAACCTCGGCGGAGACCTCGTCCTCCGCGGCGACATCACCCAGCGCATCGCCATCGCCGACCCCCGCGCCGCCGCCGAAAACGACCTCCCCCTGGCATTGGTGAACTTGGACGCCATCCAGGCCACCAACATGGCCGTAGCCACCAGCGGCAACTACCGCCGCGGCGTCCAGATTCAAGACGCCCACTATGGACACCTCTTCGACCCCCGCACCGCCCAACCCGTCACCCACATCCTCTCGGCCACCGTCCTCGCCCCCGACGCGTCAGAAGCCGGAGCCCTCGCCACCGCCTTCGCCGTCATGCAGCCTGCAGAAACCGAAGCCCTCGCCGCCCGCCTCTCCCACGTCGAATACCTCCTCGTCCTCGCCGACGGTCAGCTCCTCACCAGCCCCAACTGGCCCTCCCGCCAGCTCCCCCGCCTCGTCGACGCCGCCTACTACCCCCCAGTCGCCAGAACCCTCGACCTCATCGTCACCCTCGAGCTGGCCCACATCAACGACCCCCGCTACCGCCGCCCCTACGTCTCCGTCTGGGTTGAAGACAAGGATCACTTCCCCGTCAAAACCCTCGCCCTCTGGTTCGACAAACCACGCTGGCTCCCCGACCTCTCCAGCTGGTACCGCGACGACCAGATCCGCTCCCTCGCCGAAGGCACCGACCTCTCCAACACCATCTCCTCCGCCACCCGCCCCCCCGGCAAATACACCCTCCGTTGGGATGGCCGCGACAACGCCGGCAAGCCCGTAAAGCCCGGCCGGTACACCGTCAACATTGAGGCCGCCCGCGAGCACGGCACCCACCAGATCATCCAGCAGGAAATCGACTTCGACGGCAGAACCGCCCGCCAGGTCTCCCTCCCCGGCGGCACTGAAATCGCCGGAGCCACCCTCGACTACAGCGTCCACAAATAAAAAATGCCAAATAACCCATCCCCACGCCAGCCCTACCCGATCGCCGTTCGCCTCCGCCGGCAAACCGCCATCGTCTCGCGCTGGCTCCACCTCTACCTGTCCATGGTTTCCTTCGCTATCGTCCTCTTCTTCGCCGTCACCGGCCTCACCCTCAACCACGCAGACTGGTTCGATGCCCAGCAAAAAACCAGCCACCGCACCGGAGCCGTCCCCCTCACCTGGCTCGCACCAATCCCCTCACGCCTGGAAATCGTAGAGCACCTCCGCACCACCGACAAAGTCCACGGCGCCGTCTCTGACTTCCGCGTCGATCCCGACCAGCTCGCCGTCAGCTTCAAAGCCCCCGGCTACACCGCGGACACGTTCATCGATACCCACACCGGCCACTACGACCTCACCATCACCTCCAGCGGCTTCGTCGCCATCCTCAACGACCTCCACAAAGGCCGCGACGCCGGCCCCGCCTGGTCCCGCCTCATCGACATCTCCGCCATCCTCCTCACGCTCGTTTCCCTCAGCGGTCTCCTCCTCCTCTTCTTCATCTACAAGCGCCTCGCAGCCGGCCTCATCGTAGCCGCCGCCGGCGCCGTGCTCTGCTGGCTCATCTACCTCCGCTTCGTCCCCTGAAAGCCCAAACCAAAGTGGCAACCCAGAACGCGTGGGGCGCCCCAGGCCACACGGTCTCATCGTGTGACCTGGGCTTAGGCAACCTGCCTTCATCACCCAGCTTAAAATCTCGCCAGTCCGAGGAAGTGGTCCCATCCTCATTCGTCCACCACCCCCTGCACAACTCTTGGAGCAACTCAACACATAACCCCAATCAAATGAAGATTTTGCCGCAAACCAGGGGAGGGCCCCCCGACGGCATCCCCCTCGACGTCCAGCGCGCCACTTCATTCTTCCCTCGCTCCAAACCTCACCTTCCCAATAGACCGCTCTCCTGCGGCTGGACCGCAGCCGCGTCGCCCAGAATCTCCGCACGACCCTCCCACCAGACCCAGGCCACCACCACGGCGCACCAAATCACAAACCGCCCAGCCCCCACCAGTTCCACCGGAAGAAAGAACGGAGCCAGCATCCCCAGCCCCCATCCCACCGGCCGCGCCGCCCGCGAAACAATCCACAGCGTAAGCGGGAAGCAAGCCACCAACCCCGCCGGCCATAGGAACAAATTCGCAAACAGCGCCACCGCCAAAAACCCGAAAAAGCTGGCATCCTCTGCAATCTCCCGCCGCCACGCCACCCACACCGCATAGCCCAGCACCAGCAACGCACCACCCATTATCGCGCCGGGTCCTAGCAATCGCAGCGGATTCTGCCGCGTCCCATAAACGTAATGCAGCGAGTAAGTGTTCGTCCCCATCACTACAAATCGTCCAAAAATCACCTGACCCGTAGTAAAGGTGTGCGTCAACATCGCACTTCCCGGCGCCAGGTGCGTCCGCAGATGAGCCAGAAATTCACCGCCCCGGCCATACACTACCTGTCCCAGAGCCAGCAGCGCTCCGCCCACCGCCAGTGCCCCTGCGGCCTGCGTCCAGCGCCGCCGCGCCAGCAGCCAAAGCACCACCAGCACAGGCGATAGCTTGATCGCAATCGCAATCCCCAGGCACACCGCACCCAGCCACCGCCGCCGCGATAAAACGCACACCAGCGTAAGCCCCAGCATCAGCACATCCACCTGCCCGTTATCGATATTTGCCACCATCGGTAAACTCAAAAACAGTCCCATCGCCACCCACCCCACACCCCGCATCCGGTCGTTGAGCGCAAGCAGAATCCACACCATCACCAGCGCCATCCCCGTTCCCCACACCACCTTCGCCACCCGGTAAGGCAGCCGCGACACCGGCTCAAACAGCAACAGCGAGGAAGGCGGATAAATGAACCGGCTGTTCACCTCCAGCCAGTCACGATCCGCAAATCGTTCGTCAACATTCACCTGGTTCAAATAGGGGTCCAGCCCCGCATGGGCCGCCTGCGAAGCAACATAATAAGCTCGAAAATCGCCACCATACGTGTCCCGCGCAAGTAGCGAGTAAAGACACGCAATCAGCAACAGAATCCCCAGCAGCATGCCCGTCGGGCCTTCCACCCATCTGCGCGAACCACCGCGCCACCACCCCATAACTGGCTGCATGCGCTTACCTTAGCCCCACCTGCAACACCAGTCCACAACAAAATGGGCGGCCGAGGCAAAGCCCCGTCGCCCATTCCATCAGCTCCATCTCGCCTTAGAACTGACCGCCCGAAGCCGTAAGCCGGTCCCCCGTCATCCATGAAGCGTCCTCCGACGCCAGGAACACGACCACTTTCGCAATATCCTCCGGCACACCAATGCGGCCCATTGGGATCCCGGCCACCATCTGCTTCTCCATTTCCCCGCCCAGAAATCCCGCCGATGCCGTGCCTTCTGTCGCCGTAATCCCCGGCGCCACCGCGTTCACACGAATCTTCCGCGGCGCCAATTCCACAGCAAGCGTCCGCGTCACTGAATCGATCGCCGCCTTGGTAGCCGCATAAATCACCGAATTCGCCATGCGTCCCAGGCTCACGATAGAAGTCAGGTTGATAACGCTTCCGCCAGCCTCGCTAAAGTAAGGCAACGCTTCCTTGGTAGCCAGAATCATGCCCAGCACATTGATATCGAACTCGCGGTGAAACTCCGCTTCCTCAAAATTCTCCAGCGGAGAAAATGCAAACACGCCCGCGTTATTCACCAGTACATCCAGCTTCCCAAATTCCTTTTTCGTAGCCGCAAACAGTGCAGCCATTTCCGCCGCCTTCGCAACGCTCCCCTGAACAGCCAGCGCCTTCCCACCCTTGCCCGTAATCTCAGCCACTACCGCGTCCGCACCACTCTTGTCCGACGCATAATTCACCACGACCGCCGCTCCCGCCAGGGCCAGGCTCTTCGCAATCCCCGCTCCAATTCCTTTTGAAGCGCCCGTAATCACTGCTACCTTACCCGTCAAATCGCTCATCGCCAGCTCCCTTGGAAAAACAATTAGACACTTATCGAAGTGTCATACATAGGACCCGGCCACCCCACCATCCGATTCATATTTTATTCAGCCGCCGCGTATAAGCCTTTAGCATCTTGCGCCGCACCTTCAGCAGCATCGACTTCCCATCACGCTCCACCGCGATCAACTCCGCCCCCTCCAGCTCTTTCAGGTGATGCGACATCGTCGCCGCGCTCACATCATGCAGCGCCAGCAACGCACGACAGCTCATCGGCCCGTCGTGCGCCCCAATCTGCGTCAGAATCTCGTACCGCCGCGGATCCGCCAGCGCCCGCGCAATCTGCACCCCTTGCCGCTCACTCAGCCCTGCTTCCCCCGCCTTCGCCATACTCCCCCCTACCGCGTATACAACCACGCCCACCACATCAGCGGCAACTGCAGCGGCAGCCGCGCCCAAAGCAACCACTCCGGGATACCCCGCCACTTCGTCGCGTGATCCATCGCCATCTGCACATTCGCCGGCATCACTGCCACCAGCAGCGCAATCAACCCCCAAGCCGCAAACCTCCGCGTGGAAGGCATCAGCAACCCCACCCCACCCAGCACCTCGAACACCCCACTCAGATAAACCAGCAGCACCGGGTTAGGCATATACTCAGGCACAATCCGCACATAAGTCTTTGTAGCCACAAAGTGCAGCACCCCCGCCACGATGAACAAAACAGCCAGCAGCCAACGCCCCATTGCACCTCTCCAAAAAAAGAAGTGGCGGCTGAGTCAGACTCAGCCGCCGAAGTTTCGCTGCGTTCTACTTACTTGGACGCAGTAGCATCCCGATGGGCCTTCACATAATCATGAGAATTCATAATATGTGCATTTTGCTCACTCAGCAGCTGGTGCAAAGGCAGCGGCAGCTCCTGCGCCAGGGCATCCTTATAAGCCGCCTTGGCCTTGTCCTCACCCTGCTCCGCCGTCGCCAGAATCTCGTGATCGCTACTTCCAAACACCTTCGCCTTCAGGTCGCCCCAGGTCCGGTGCAGCGAACCCGCCGTCGTACCCTCTTCGTGGATATCTTTCACGCCATGCCGGTGCAATTCGTTCTCGAGCTCCGCCCGAAAGTTTGCACGCTTCAACGATTCCGCCAGGAAATACCGCTTCACCGGCTCATCCTTCAAGTGCTCGCCCAAATCCGCGAACCCCTTCTGTCCATCCTGCAACACGTTGATAATGCCCTTCACTACCTTCTCAAGCTCTGCATTCTTATCTGCATCAGTCGACATAATCTATTCCTCGCATCTTTCTACGCAATTCATTGCAACTCCCTGATAGATGCCCCTTCTTCCCCCCGGTTTGCATCCTGATTCCCATTACCCCTCAAACTCCCACTCCACACCCCCCTCTGATGTAATAAAGCGTACTTCCCGCGCCCGGCAAGCACCCTCGCCGGCGCCTCAACCGGTCACCCCAAGAGACCCCCATGAAGACGCTCCGCCTCGAATCCACCCCAACCCGCCATCACCGCCTCAACGAGATCCTCGGCCTCACCGTCCTCGTCGCCGCCGCGCTTCTCCTCCTCGCCCTCGCCTCCTACACCCCCTCAGATCCATCGTTCGATACCGTCGGCGGCTGGGCCGGCCAGCTTCACCCCGCCCACAACTGGACCGGCCTCCTCGGCGCCTGGCTCGCCGACGCTCTCCTCCAGCTCCTCGGCATCGCCGCCTTCCTCTTCCCCATCCTGCTCATCCGCACCGGCGTCTGCTGGATGCGCTCCCGCCCCGTCGGCTCCCCCTTCGCACGCATCGTCGGCCTCGGCCTCTGGGTCATCTTCGCCCCCGCCATGATCGCCCTCCTTCCCGGCCATCCTCTCTGGCGCTCCGCCCTCCCCCTCAGCGGACTCACCGGCCGCCTCGTCGCAGACGTCATGGTCCACCTGCTCAACCTCCCCGGCACCTTCATCGTCGTTGGCCTCATGGTCGCCCTCTCGCTCTACCTCGCCACCACCTTCGCCTTCGCCAGCGCCCGCCAGTGGCTTACCGACCACTTCGCCTTCCTCAACACCCTCCGCGAAAAATCCAATCTCCTCCTCGCCCGCCGCCGCGGCAAAATCATCCCCGCTGAAATGATCGATGAAGAAGGTGAAGTCTTCGGTGCCCGCCGTGAGCGCGCCGACGCCGAAGCCCAGCTCCTCGCCAAAAAAGAGCAGCAGCGCCTCGCCAAAGAAGAAGCCCGCGCCAACCGCGCCCAAAACTCTCTCCTCTCCGGTCTCACCGGCCTCTTCGCCCGTTTCCGCCAGCAGGACCAACCCCTCCAGATCATCCCCACCGACGAAGCCGACACCCCCGAACCAGCCCCCGCCTCCATGTGGCAGGCCATGCCCCGCACCAACGTCGACGCCGCTCCCATCACCGCCCTCTCCACCGCCGCAGCCGCCGCCGCCCCCTTCGCCCACGCCCTCGCCGCCGCCGCCGCGCCCCTCCCGCTCCAGCCGGACGAGCTCGATTCCTTCGACCTCGCCGCCTCCACTCAATCCACCTTCATCGACCCCGACGAAGAAGAACCCTTCTCCTTCATCACCAAGCCTATCCCCAAAGCCGCACCCGCGCCTCAGCTCGTACCCAGACCCGAAGCCATCCCCACGCCCCGTCCCATCCAACAGGCCCCTGCTCCCGTCCCCGCCCCCATTCCACCCGCCGAAAACATCTCCTTCGGCCGCCGCGCCGACTCCGACATCAAAGCCGTAGCCATCACCGCCAAATCCGTCCGCGGCTACAAGCTCCCCAGCTCCTCCCTCCTCTTCCAGTCCAACGAGCAAGCTGTAGTCCGTGAAGAAGCCCTCCGCGAAGAAGCCAAGGTCCTCGTAGAAAAATGCGCCGAGTTCGGCGTCGACGGCACCGTCACCCAGATCAATCCCGGCCCCGTCGTCACCACCTTCGAGTTCCGCCCAGACGCCGGTGTCAAGTACTCCCGCGTCACCGGCCTCGCCGACGACCTGTGCCTCGCCATGGCCGCCGAATCCATCCTCATCGAGCGCATGGCCGGCAAATCCACCGTAGGCATCCAGGTCCCCAACGCCGACCGCGAAACCATCTGGCTCCGCGACGTAGTCGAATGCGAGTCCTTCGCCCAAAGCAAAAGCAAGCTAGCCATAGCCCTGGGCAAAGACATCAACGGACGCATCGTCACCGCCGACCTCGCCTCCATGCCCCACGTCCTCATCGCCGGCTCCACAGGCTCCGGCAAATCCGTAGCCATCAACGCCATGATCATGTCCGTCCTCTTCAAATCAACACCCGAGCAGGTCCGCATGATCCTCGTCGATCCCAAGCGCGTCGAGCTCGGCATGTATGAAGGCATCCCCCACCTCTTCACCCCCATCATCACCGAAGCCAAACTAGCCGCCAACGCCCTCCGCAACGCAGTCCGGGAAATGGAACGCCGCCTCAAGCTCCTCGCCGCCAACCACGTCCGCAACATCGACCAGTTCAACAAGCTCTTCGACAACGGTTCCGAGTACCTCTTCGAAGACGTCAACCAGGAGCCCCTCCCCTACATCATCATCATCATTGACGAGCTCGCCGACCTCATGATGCTCGACCGCTCCAACGTCGAAGAATCCATCACCCGCCTAGCCCAGATGGCCCGTGCCGTCGGCATCCACCTCATCCTCGCCACCCAGCGCCCCTCGGTCGACGTCATCACCGGTCTCATCAAGGCCAACGTCCCCACCCGCATGTCCTTCCGCCTCGCCACCAAGGTAGACTCCCGCACAATCATCGATTCCAACGGCGCCGAATCCCTCCTCGGCCGCGGAGATATGTTGTATCTCCCACCCGGCACCAGCCGTCTCCAGCGCGTCCACGCCCCCTTCGTCACCGAGAAAGAAATCTCCGCCGTCACAGAATTCTGGCGCTCCCAGGGCGAAGCCGAGTACGTCCAGGGCTTCCTCGAAGGCCCGAAGGATGAAAAGGAAGACTCAGGCCAGGGAGCCAAAGGCGATGGCGGCGACGACGGCAACGACGAGCTCTTCGACGACGCCGTCCGCCTCGTCTTCGAGTTCGGCAAAGCCTCGACCAGCCTCCTCCAACGCCGCCTGCGCATCGGCTACGGCCGCGCCGCCCACCTCATCGACATGATGTACAACGACGGCCTCGTAGGCCCAGCCGACGGCTCCAAACCCCGCGAACTCCTGAAATCCCCAGACTTCTTCAAAGAAGTAGACACCGCCATCCACTAAACCAAACGCAGGAAGTCCGGGGGGAAGGTGTGGGGTGCCCCAGGCCACGCAGCCTCACCGCGTGACCTGGGGTCGTCACCATTCCACTTGGAACAAACCCCGTATCGCCTCCGTACAACCTCCAGAGGCCAAACCCATGCTCCGCGCCACCCCGCTTCTCGCCCTCTTCCTCCTCCCCGCCCTCAAGCCAGTCGAAACCCCCACCTACACCCCCGACGCCAAACTCAACTACCCCACCGACTACCGCCAATGGGTCTTCCTCACCTCCGGCTTCGACATGAGCTACGCCGCCTCCCAGCTCCCGCCAGACCACTCCATGTTCGATAACGTCTTCGTCAATCCTTCCGCCTACCAGGCCTTCGTCCAGACCGGCACCTGGCCCCAGGGCACCACCTTCGTCCTTGAATCCCGCATGGCCACCCAGGGCGTCTCCATCAACAAGCGAGGCCGCACCCAGTCCGAGGTCATGGGCCTCGAGGTCCACATCAAAGACGCCACCAAAGCCCCCGGCGACGGCTGGTCCTTCTACAGCTTCGACGACGGCCCCCAACCCGCCCAGCGCATCCCCCAGACCGCCTCCTGCTACACCTGCCATCAACAACACGCCGCAGTAGACACCACCTTCGTCCAGTTCTACCCCACCCTCCTCCCCACAGCCCAGGCCAAAAAAACCCTAAGCAAAGCCTACCTCGCACACCCAGACCCAAAGCCCTGACAACTCCCCAACCCTCAAGTGTCTTGGGTGCCCCAGGCCACGCGGCCTCATCGCGTGACCTGGGGTCGTCTGTTGTGGGAGAAGATAAACTGGCAACCCCTGAGAAGACACAGACCCACTGTGATGCGCACCCGCACCGTATACTAGCGTTCCCGAAGCCCCCAAAGCCTCAGGCACTCCCCAAGAGGCCCCCACATGAAACTTCTCACCCTCCTCCTGCTCACCACCACAGCAGCCGCCCAATCCCAGCCCACCCCAACCTGCCCTCAACCCACCCACATCGCCATGCCCACCGCCACCTTCAGCAGCCAGCCCGGCGTGACCTTCCAGCTCCACAATTTCGCCGCCACCCTGGACCCCATCGGCCACACCTATCCCACCTGCCTCAATAGGCTCACCGTCATGTCGCACGGTGAAATCTTCATCAGCAACGAGGCTCTCACCAACGTCTTCACTGAAAAACTAGGCAACACCGAAAGCAAAATCAAGGGCTTCAAAATCGAAAACGGCGCCGGCCACGTCACCCTCAGCGGCCACATCACCAAGCTCATCCCCATCGACTTCTCCGTCGTCGGCCCCGTCACCACCGACGGCACCGTCCTCCTCCTCACCGCCCAGAAAATCAAAGCCGACGGCATCCCCATCAAGGCTCTCCTCGGCCTCATCGGCGACCACCTCAGCTCCATCTTCAATCTCCACGGCGTCTCCGGCATCACCGTCACCGACAACACCATCTCCTTCTCGCCCGAGCAGATCGCCCACCTCAAAGGCCACATCACCGCCGCCGAAACCTCTGACGCCGGCCTCACCCTTCGCTACGGCCCCATCTCCCGCAAGCGTCAACACGCTAATCCCCCCGCAACCCAAACTCCGCCCGAATCGCATCCTGCTCCCGCCGCATCCCGCTCACCAGCGTCTTGAACCGCGGATAATCCCGCAGCGACTTCAAGTAAGGATCCACCATAAACAGCCGCGGATTCAGCAGCCCCATCGAAGCACACCGTTCCAGCTCGATCACCGCCTTCAGCGGCTTGCCTGCCAGCGCATAAGCCGCCGCGCAGCTATGCCACGTATGGTGCGTATGCGTCATGCTGTGCGTGCTACGCCCCGCCTTGTCCGCCAGCAGCTCCGCCCGTTTCGTATCGCCTTCAATCCCCGCCAGAATCGCCTCCATTCCTAGCCCAAACGATTCCTTCGGAAACATCTCCCGCGCATTCCTGATACTCTTCCGCGCCTCATCCATCCGTTGCGCATACAGAATCGCCACCGGCGCCATCAGGTGAATCAGCACGCCATTCGGCTCGATCTCCAGCGCCCGCCTGTAAAGATCCGCGCTCCGGTCGAACTCCCCGGCCTGCAGCGCTACCGCCGCCTGGTGCATCGTTCCCAGCGCAGGGCTGGTCGCTTTCAATACCCGCGCATCTTCCTCCGCCGCATCGCCAAACCCCAGGTGCCACAGAATCGCTGACCGCTGATGCCGCGCCGTCGGCCTCCCCGGGTCGATCCGGATCGCCGCATTCAGCGCCCGCAGCGCCGCCCTGTTCTGAAACGACCGTGACGGCGACCACAGAATCATGCTCCGCGCACACAGCGCCGTACATTGCACCGGGTCCAGCTCCAGCGTCCGTGCAATCGCCCGTTCCCCCAGCGCAAACCACTTCGGATCCGTATCCAGGTGCGACCCCATCTGCGCGCACGCCTGCGCCAGCAGCCCCCACGCATCCGCAAACCCCGGGTCCAGCTCCGTCGCCCGCGTCAGCATCTCGATCGCCGAGGCCATCTCAAACTTCTCCACATGCACCTGCCGGTCCACCGCCCGCAGATACAGCTCGAACGCCGCGCCATTCCTGGTAGGCGGCACCCCCGTCTCCACTCGCCCACTCTGCGGCACAAACACGTCGCTCACCGCGTCCGTCAGCCTGTCCTGCAGCGCAAAAAGATCGTTCGCATCCCCATCCTGCTTGATCGATGCCAACGTCGCGCCATCGCTCACCCGGTGCGTCTGCACCAGCACCCGAATCCTCCCACCCGCCACCTGGATCGTCCCTTCCACCAGGAAATCCACGTTCAGCTCACGCGCCGCCTTCGCCCAGTCCACCTCTTCCCCGGCAAACTTCAGCACACTCGCAATCGGCCGCACCACCAGCTTCCCCGTGCCAGATAGCCGATGCAGCAGCGCCTCCGCCAGCGAGATCGACAAAAACTGATCCGACGCTGCACCCCGTATCTTCAACGGCAGCACCGCCACCGCATCGCTCCGCACCCTCGCCCGCGCCACCTGCACCGTCGCAAAGTTCAGGCTCTTCAGCTCCGTCGCCAGCTCCATCGCACTCTCCGGCCGCTGCATCTTGTCCTTCGCCAGGCAACGCATCACCAGCCGCACAAACGCCGGCTGCAGCTCCGGCCGCCGCTCCTGCATCGGCTCCGGTTCGCCATGGTTGATTTCATGCATCACCGCGAACATGCTTCCCCCCGCAAACGGCGCATTCCCCGTTGCCGCCTCGTAAAGCACGCACCCCAGTGAAAACAGGTCCGACCGAAAATCAAGCCCTTCCCCGCGCGTCTGTTCCGGCGACATATAAGCCACCGTCCCCACAATCTGCCCCTCGCCCGTCAACTGCGTATCGACGCCTTCCAGCGTCCGCTTCGCAATCCCAAAGTCCAGCACCTTCACCTGCCGCCCCGTCGTCACCATGATGTTTGCCGGCTTGATATCCCTGTGGACAATCCCCGCCGCATGCGCCGCACCTAGCGCCAGCGCAATCTGCGATCCCACCGCCGCCAGCTCATCCACCGCCATCCCCCCTTCGCCGATCATCTCCCTCAGCGTCTCCCCCTCCACGTATTCCATCACCAGGAAGTCCACCTCTTCATGCCGCCCAATGTCATAAAGCGCCACAATATTCGGATGATTCAACGCAGAAGCAAGCCGCGCCTCCTGCAAAAACCGCAGCGCCAGCGGCCCATCCCCCGTCCGCCCAAACGGCAGCAGCTTCAGCGCCACCGTCCGGTTCAGCTTCGTATCGTGCGCCCGATACACCTCCCCCATGCCCCCCGCGCCAATCGCCCCCTCCACCGCATACCGCCCAATCCTGCTCCCCGCCGCCACCTGCATGCCGGCCAGTGGCGGAGCCACCACCGGCTCATCCAGAAACCCACCCATCTTCTCGTAATCCCTGAGCAGCGCCTCCACCTGCGTCCGCAGCGCCGGCGCATACCGGCACGCATCCTCCAGGTACCCCGCACGTTCCGCAGGGTCCAGCTCCAGCACCTCCCCAAAAATCTCGTCCGCCGACAGCTCCCGTCCAGCCATAAATCCCCAGTCTTCAAGCAACTCCTGAAAACACCCTGGCCCCGTCGCCCCGCACCTTCCGGCGTACCATAGTAGCCTACCGCGAAAGCCACCCAATCCCATGCCCACACCCACCGACCCAACCCAGGTCACCCAGCTCCTCCAGGCCATGGTCGCCGGCGACCCCGCCGCCCCCGCCCTCCTCCTCCCCCTCGTTCACGCCGAACTCCACCGCCTCGCCAGCTCCTACATGCGCCGCGAGCGCATCGACCACACCCTCCAACCCACCGCCCTCATCCACGAGGCCTACGTGCGCCTAGCCCTCGGCGACCAGCAAAACAACCACTTCAACTCCCGCGCCCATTTCATCGCCATGGCCGCCAACGTCATGCGCCACGTCCTCGTCGATTACGCCCGCGCCCACAAAGCCGAGCAGCGCGGCGGCGACCTCCAGCGCGTCGAATTCGAAAACGATCTCGCCATCACCCCCGACAAACTCGTTCAGGTCGCCATGATCGACCAGGCCCTCACCCGCCTCGAACTTGAAAACCCCCGCCAGGCCCGCGTCGTCGAGCTCCGCTACTTCGGCGGTCTCTCCATCGAGCAGATCGCCACGCACCTCGGCATCGCCCCCCGCTCCGTCAAGCGCGACTGGTCTCTCGCCCGCATCTGGCTTTTCCGCACCCTGCAACCCGGCCAACCCATGCCAAAAGAATCCCCAGAAAAAGATTGAACATGCGTGGCCCTTTTTCGCGGGCCGTTACGCCTTATCGAGTGTAGGCAGCCAGTAAGCCGCCAAACTCAAAAGGAGTAACACCCATGACCTTCGCCACCATCGCCCGCAACCTCAAGCTCGCCGCCACCGCCTTCGCCACCCTCCTCACCATCACTTCCACCGCCCCCACCGCCTTCGCCCAGGTCAATCTCGGCCAGACCGCAAAAGTCCAGATCCCCTTCGCCTTTGAAGTCGGCTCCCGCCACTTCGAGCCCGGCCTCTACACCCTCCACATCCAGAGCGAGCACATCCTCCAGGTCCAGGGTCCCCAGCTTCAGGGCAAGATCGACTCCGCCACCCTCATGATCAACGCCGACTCGAACGTCATCAAACCCACCACCGGCAAAGCCATCTTCCAGCACGTAGACGGCAAGTACTTCCTCGCCCAGCTCTTCACCGCCAACAGCTCCACCCACCTCGACTGCGTCAAATCCCCCGAGCAAATCCACGCCCAGTCCAACGCCAAAGCCGAGCGCCTCGCCCGCCAGTCCCAGCCCACCCCCCTCACCCCCGAATCCAAAACCGAGCTCACCACCCTCGCCCTCCTCCGCTAGACCTGACTAGCCGAGCGATGCATAAGGGTGCCCCAGGCCACACACCCGGAAGTGGCCTGGGGTCTTTCTCCCTTTCGCAACAATGACGCCCATCCACCTTTCTTTGTCATTCCTCCCTGTGTCATCCCCTCCCTTTGTCATTCCCGAAGGGAATCTACGTTTGTCCCTGCTCCTGCCTTTGCCTTTGCCTCTTTGTTTGTCATCCCGTAGGGATCTGCATTTGCTTTTGCATTTGCCTTTGCCTTTGCCTTTTGTTTGTCATCCCGTAGGGATCTGCATTTGTTCTTGCTTTTGCCTGTTCTTCCACGTACAAGCTGATGCCCCGCCCCTCTAAACCTTCCGCCCACTCTTCCACGCCACCCCGCCCAAAACCCCAACCATCCCCACCAGCGCCACCCACAACAACCCCGGATGCCTCTCCGCAAACGGCCTTACCACCACCTTCCCCGCCGATACCGTCTCCCCCTCCAGCACCCCCACCCGCGCCGCCTCTCCCGCCACAAACAGCCGCCCGTAGTCATACACCGGACCACCCAGCCCCGCATCACCATAAGCCATCTGCACCCCGCCCGCCGGCACGTCGAAGCAAACCTTCCGCTCCCTCATCTCCAGCCTCACCCCCGCGATCCCCAGCGGCTTGTCGTCTCCATTCTCCACCGCCACCTCTACCTTCACCCCCACCTGCCCGTTCGCACCCAGCACCGCCCCTACCTCGAGCTGTTCCTGCTTCACCTCCTTGCCCCCTTCCTTGAGCCGCACCCGCGAAATCTCCCCCCGCACGACTTCACCCGCCCCCGGCACCCGTACCTCCACCGTCCGGCTGAAGTTCCCCGCGCTCCCCACCACAAACGAAACCCTCTCCACCGGCACCCTTGCCGGCAGCTCAAATGTCGCCACACTCTCCCGAGCCCTCTGCTCAATCGCCGACGTTGCCGCCACCGTCGTATAAAGCGTCTGCGCCTCCCGGCTCGGCGGCACCTCAGCCGACTGCACCGTCACCACCGGCGCCGCCTTCCCCGCCACCCCACTCACCGCCAGGTCCACATGCAGATACGGAAAGCTCGCCTCCCCCAGCGCCACCGTCGTATTGCTCCCCAGCCTCTGCCCCGACAGGTCGAACAGCGTAAACGTACCCAGCCCCGTCCCCCCTTTCTCATCCACATCATCCAGACCCGTCACCATGGCGGTAGCCACATAATCCACCCCCGCCAGCCCCAGCTTTACCTGCGAGTAAGCCCGCTCCGGCATCTTCAGATCGAACACCACATGCCCCCCGCGCACCCCCGCATTCAGCACCGTAGCCGCCTCATCCCCCAGCGCCTCGGTCCCCGACGACGTCATCACATAAGGAACCTCCCCTCCATCCCCCCCAAACAGCCGCACATCCTCCAACCCCACCCCCGCATGCGCATACACATTCCCATCCAGCACCGCGCAAGCCATCGCCTCGGCCCCCGCCGCCACCTTGATCTCTCGCCGATACCGAAAATCCCCCACCACCGGCCGAGCCCCCACCGCACCCTGCAACAGCATCGCCGCCACCACCCACCCCACCCCCCTCAACCCTCGACCCCCGCATCCTTCAATCCCAGCCAATCCTTCTGATACGCATAGCTCACACCCATCAGCACAACCCCCAGCCCCATAAAGCTCGCCACCCGATACCCCGCACTCAATCCGCCGATATCGTTCAGAAACACCTTACAAATCGTAAACACCAGCAGCACCAGCGCCTGCCACCGCGCAAACGAGCTCCGTTTCCAGAACCCCACCCCCAGCAACCCAACCCCATACACCATCAAAAATCCAGAAATCGCCAACGACCGCTGTAGATCATCCACCCCTCGCTGCCACAACGCACCAATCTCCCGTTCCACACTCAAAATCGCCAGCAGGTTGAACCCCACCACCGTCACCCCCGCAACCTTCATCACACCCAACCGATACGCCACCCAGGCCACACCCGCCAGCACTCCTAGCCCCACCACCGCTGTCGCAAAACTGGCATTTACAAACGCCGCATGCCGCCCCACCTCTGCCCATGTAGAAGCCACCTCCCGCCAACCTAACAGCGCCGCCACCACATCGATACCGACCAGCCCCAACACCACATCCACCCCCTTGACACGACGCCCCAGCCACACCACCCCCGCCAGCGTCCCCACCGCCACCGCCGCCGCACCCAGGTTCCGATTCCAGAACCCCTCCATCCCAAACACCCCCAAGAAAAACCATCGCGCCACCAGCGACCCCAACCCCAGCACAAACCCCGCCCCAGCCAACCCCCGCAGCACCCCCGCCGCCTGCCGCTCCTCCACCGCAAACCGCGTAGAAGCCCAATACAAAACCAACCCCTCCACCAGCCACGCCGTGGTCAAAGCATGCCCACTCGCCTTGAAAGGGATCGCCACCGTCAAAAACACCACCGCCATCGCCAGATGCATCGCCCGCGCCACACTCCCGCGCTGCACCTGCATCAACCCCAGGTAAACCGCCGCCAACCCCACCATAAGCCAAGGCAGCCCCGCCCTTAACCCACTATCCACAAACACCGAGTACAACGCCAACCCCTCGAAAACTGCATACCCCAGCGGAAGCAGCACCGGCACAATCACATCCCCGCGCCCACCGTTCTTCTCCTCTTTCCCCAGCACCGGCACCAGCGCAAACACGCTCGCAAACCCCACCGCGAACAAAGCCGTAGCCGTACTTTGCCCCGTCCACCCCGCCGTCTCCCTGAAAAATTCCGCGTACCACCCAATAAAATAAGCCACCGTCACCGCAAACGCCGGCAGCACCAGCCGCCGCCACCCCTTCACCCGCAGCAACCCCACCAGCGCCACGTCGATCCCCCCCAGATACACAAACAGAAACACCTCATGGTCCCCCCCAGTCGAAAGCAGCAGCGGCGTCAAGAACCCACCCGCCAGCGCATAAGCCGCCAGCACCTCGCTATCCTGCGCCCACGCCATGTACGCATTCCAGGCCGTCACCAGCGCCATCGCCCCCAGCGCCACCCCCGCCGGCAGCAGATGATAAAGCTGAAACGCCGCCCACAGCGACAGGTACAACACCGCACTCCCCACAGCTTTCAGCGAGTATGAATAAGCCGCCATCTCCCGCCGCCGCAGCCTCTCTGAAACCACCACCACGCCCACGCCCGCCACAATCCCCATCAGCACCCGAGCCACCGGCCCCAGGTACCCATGCTCGATCGCCAGCTTCAACCCGTAAGCCGTCGCAATCACCAGCGCCAGAATCCCCACCACGTTGAAAACCTGCGCCCCCAGCCGGCTCTCCAGCGACGTCTCCCCCTTCGCCCCCACCACCTTTGCCGTCACACCCCCGCTCCAGGCCCGATTCAAATCCGAAACCAGATTCACCCGCGGCACACTCGTCGTTGGCAAAATCTGTGGCAAATTCACCAGTGGCGGTGGAGCCGCCGCCACCTCCCGCCGCTCCGGCACCCGCCGCACCCACCCACCCAGAGCCGCCACCGTCTCTTCCAGCGCCGCCACCCGCGCCGTCAAAGCCGCTATCTCATCCGCCTCCGCCATGGCCCTTACTCTATCGCGTTTCTTACCTCACGGCAGCATCTGTTACCGTTCTCCTCATGCCGCGCCACCTCCTCCTCGTTGACGACGACGAACTCTCCCGCGAAGTCCTCGCCCTCCTCGCCCACGAAGCCGGCTTCACCGCCACCCTCTTCTCCTCCGGCGAGGCCGCGCTCGCCCACCTCGCCTGCCCCCACACCACCCCCTCCGCCCTCCTCATCGATTTCCAGCTCCCCACCCTCGCCGGCGACCCCCTCGCCCTCCGCCTTCGCGCCGCCGTCCCTCCCGCCACCCTCCTCATCGCCATGTCCGGCTCCCCCGTCCCCCCCACCCTCCGCCGCCAGTTCGACACCTTCCTCCTCAAACCCTTCACCTACCAAGCCTTCCTCGCCACCGTCACCGACAGCCCCACCCCACCCGAACCACCCCCCATAACCGAAACCCCCATTCTCTCTGAAGCCACTTACCAGGCCCTCGCCCAATCCATGTCCTCCGAGCAGCTCCACAACCTTTACAACATGCTCCTTGACGACGCCGACCGCCGCATCCTCCTCATGCGCCAGGCCATCCTCACCCAGGACGCCGACGCCTACACCCGCGCCGCCCACGCCATCAAGGGCGGCTGCGGCATGGTCGGCGCCCTCGAGCTAGCCGCCATCGCCGCCGACATGGAAGATTTCGGCCCCCCGCCCAACCATCCAGACACCGTTACCAACTCTGACCCCTTCCTGCAATTTCAAGCCGCAGCCGCCCGTCTCCGTTCTATGCTGGAGGCGCACCCCTGAGTCCTCTCCAGAGTTCCGCCTAGACTCCTTGCCTCTTTCAAGTTCACCTTGGAGCACCTCGAACCCATGCCCACCAAATCCGCCCCCGCAACTGCTGTTCCCTCCCGGCGCCCCGCGCCTCCCCTCCAGAACATACGCATCGTCGTCGCAGACGATCACCCCGTCGTCCGTTTCGGCGTAAAAAACATGCTCATGAACGAGCCCGGCTTTGAAGTCGTCGGCGAAGCCGAAGACGGCGACGTCGCCATCACCCAGGCCCTCGAGCTCGAGCCCGACATCCTCCTCCTCGATCTCCAGATGCCGCGCCTCCCCGGCCTTGAAGCCATGCGGGCCATCATGACCAAGTCCCCCCGCGTCAAAATCATCCTCCTCACCAGCACCATCTCCACCCAGCAGATCATTGAAGCCCTCCAGATCGGCGCCCGCGGCATCGTCCTCAAAGACTCCGTCGCCGGCGACCTCTCCCAATCCCTCCGCGCCGTCCTCCAGGGCGACTACTGGATCGGCGGCGAGCGCGTCGCCAATCTCCTCAAAGCCCTCCACGAGCTCATGGCCAAGGCCGCCAAGGTCCCCGAGCGCAAAACCTACGGCCTCACCCCCCGCGAGCTGGAAGTCGTCCAGTGCATCGTAGAAGGCTGCAGCAACAAAGACATCGCCCGCCAGTTCACCATCTCTGAAGAAACTGTCAAACGCCACCTCTCCAACATCTTCGACAAAACCGGCGTCTCCACCCGCCTCGAGCTAGCCCTCTTCGCCATAGCCCACAAACTAGTCCAACCCGACACCGACTAACCCAAACCCACCAAGCCAGAGGGGTGCCCCATGATCACGAGCCGCAGGCGAGTTATCGTGGGGTTACTCACTCGCCGTCATCCCACTGCGTCGCCATACAAAACTTTGTTTGTCATTCCGCAACAAAATCCGCCGTCGCCTGTTCTTCGCCGCGTCCGCCGCGCCTCGCCGCGCCGCCGCGTTCGCCTTTGGGGTTCAGGCAGCCCCAAACAAAAACGTCTCCGCCAACTCCCAGGGCCCCCCCAGATAATGCCATAAATCCAACCCAACCCCCGTCCCCTCCAACTGATGAAACCCCCATTCCAACTCCGCTAACAACCCCCGAGCCGCCTCCACCGTAGCCTTGTTCTGCACCACCACATGCGGCATAAACTTCTGCCGATCCTGCGCCGACAAATACCCCCCAAACTCCTCCGCCAGCTCCGCATGAACCCGTAGCAACTCCCCCGACCGCACCGTATAAGCCACCCCCTTCCCCAGCGACCGCACCCCCGTCACCGCAAACGGAAACACCTCCGTCCGCCCCGCCATCTTCGCCAGCGCCTCATACACATCATCACTATCCGGCAGCGTATGAAACAAGCTCAAGTGCGCCGGAATCAAATTCCTCTCCACCGGAAAATGTTTCCGCCGCATCCCCTCAAAAAACGTCTGCGACCCCTCATCCAGCCGCAAAGTAAGCACATTCGTCATGTACGGTAGGATGCACTTACTTCCGCTTCCACCTCACCCCATCCTTCGTATCCTCCAGCAGGATCCCCTTCGCCGTCAGCTCATTCCTCACCGCATCCGCCCTGGCAAAATTCCGCGTCTTCTTCGCCATCGTCCGCTCCGCCACCAGCGCGTCGATCGCCTCATCCGTCAACGACAACGTAGCCACCAGCTCCGCCGACGCCTCCCCCAGCCGTCCTTCCTTCTCCGCCCAAGCCAGCGCCCCTCGAGTAATCTCCGCATCCCGATCCACCAGCACCGCAAACACTCCATCGAACCGCGCCAGCACCTCCAGGATCTCCTTCGCGTTCCCCGCCCGCACCGTCCCCGCATCTGCAGCCGAGTTCCCCGCCCGCACCAGGTCGAATACCGCCGCCCGCGCCTCCGCCGTATTCAAATCGTTCGTCAACGCAGCGTCATAACCCGCCCGCGCCTTCGCCGTCTCCGCCGCCAGCCCTTCATCCAGCCCGTCCGGAAAGACCCCCGCCATCCGCCCCGCAAACGTCCTTAGCCGCTCCACCGCATTGGTCGATTCCGTCAACCCATCAAACGTAAAATTCAACTGATGCCGGTAAGGCACACTCATCAGCAAAAACCGTATCGCACTCGCCCTGTACCCCTTCAGCAAAAGATCCCGCAGAGTATAAAAGTTCCCTTCACTCTTCGACATCTTCTTGCCTTCCACCAGCAGAAACCGCACATGCATCCAGTGCCGCGCAAACGTCTTCCCACTCGCGCTTTCACTTTGCGCAATCTCGTTCTCATGATGCGGAAACATCAAATCCTCCCCACCCGCATGCAGATCGAACGTCTCTCCTAAAAATTTAGTAGCCATCGCCGAGCACTCCAGATGCCACCCCGGCCTGCCCGCGCCCAGCCCCGTCTGCCACGCATGCTCCCCTTCCTTCACCGCCTTCCAAAGCGCAAAATCCCGCGCCGCGTCCTTCTCGTACTCATCCACATCCACCCGTGCGCCATCCTCCATGTTGTCGAAATCCTTCTTCGACAACTTGCCATACTCCGGAAATTTCGCAATCCGAAAATACCAGCTCCCATCCTCCGCCTGGTAAGCCACATCTTCCTTCGCCAGCCGCTCCACCAGCGCCACCATCTCCCCGATATGCTCCGTAGCCCGCGGCACAAACTCCGGCCGTTCCACCCCCAGCGCCGCCATATCCTCAAAAAACGCATCTTCAAACTTCTTCGTATATTCCGCGATCCCCACCCCTGCCAGCGCCGCATTGCGAATGATCTTGTCATCCACATCCGTCACGTTCATCACATGCGTCACCGCCAGCCCATTCTGCTTCAACGTCCGCCGCAGCACGTCCACATGGATAAACGTCCTGAAATTCCCAATATGCCCGTAGTCATAAACCGTAGGCCCGCATGCATACATCCGCACCGTCTCGCCGTCCATCGGCACAATCGCTTCCACCTGCCCACCCAGCGTATTGAACAATTCCATCGCCAAAATCAAACCCATCGAGCTCTCAGTAATATCCCTCAATTCTAACGGGTGCCCCATGATCACCGAGCCGCAGGCAAGGTTATCGTGGGGTTACTCACTCCCAACCCCAATCCACCCCCCACCCTCACCCCAACCGCAACTGCGGACTAGCCCCCATCCCTTCCCCCGCCCAATCCCCCGCCAAAAACTTCCCCCACCCCGCCGCCGCAATCATCGCCGCATTATCCGTACTCAACCCAACCCCCGGAAACCCAATCATCAACCCCCTCTTCACCCCCTCCTCCACAAACCGCCGCCGCAGCTCTCCATTCGCCGCCACCCCCCCCGAAACCAGCACCCCCCGCACCCCGTAATACTCCGCCGCCGCAAAAGTCTGCCGCGCCAGGTTCCCCACCACCGCCCCCTGAAACGACGCAATCAACCCCAGCACCTCCGCATCGCAACTCGCCAGCACCTCCTCAAACCCCGTCAAACCCTTCCGCCCCTCACCCGAAATCCCATGCCCCTGCACATACCGCAGCACCGCCGTCTTGATCCCGCTGAACGAAAAATCAAACCGGCCCTCCCCCCCCAGCACTGCAAAGTTGAACTTCACCGCCCCCGCATCTCTATACCCCGCCAGCCGGTCCATCCAGGGCCCCCCCGGATAAGGCAACCCCAGCAGTTTCGCCACTTTGTCATAAGCCTCCCCGGCCGCGTCATCCACCGTCCGCCCCACATTCCTATAGCCCCAAAGCCCCTCAGCACCACGCGATGCCAGATAAAGATGCGTATGCCCCCCACTCACCACCAGCGCCAGCACCGGCCCCTCGCCCATCCCCGCCCCCATCAACACAGAATGCACATGCCCTTCCAGGTGATTCACCCCCACCAGCGGCTTCCCCAGCCCAAAAGCAAGCCCCTTGGCATAAAGAATTCCCACCAGCAAAGCTCCCGCCAGCCCCGGCCCTTCCGTCACCGCCACCGCATCCAGCTCCCCGAACCCCACCCCCGCCTCCGCCATCGCAGCCCTTACCACCGGCACCACATTACGCAGATGCTCGCGCGACGCCAGTTCCGGCACCACCCCCCCAAACTTCGCATGCAGCTCAATCTGCGAAGCCACCACATTACTCAGCACCTCTACCCCATCCCGTACCACCGCCGCCGCCGTCTCATCGCAGCTGCTTTCGATCCCCAGAATCAAACCCATCCCCTCATCATAGCCACAAGCCCTCATCACCCATTCCCGCCCATTGATGGCGCAACAGTGTTATTTACCCCTTACCCCCTGTTGTCTACCTTGAGTACAGCAACTTTAGGGGACCACGTCATGTCACGATACTCAGCCCTCCCAAAGCTCCCCCCCGCCGCCGCCCACTCGGGCCTGCGCCTCATCCATTCCACCCCCACCCTCCTCGCCACCGGCACCTCGGACCATCACGGCATCCATCTCGTCCTCCCCGGCACCCGCGCTCCCCGCCCCCAGCCCTCCCGTCTCACCACCCTCTTCCGCACTCTCCTCAACCACCTCCCCGCCCTCTAACCCGGGAACGAATAAACGTTTGGGGTGCCCCAGGCCACACGGGCTTCATCGTGTGACCTGGGGTTATTCTTTTCCCCTCCCCACAACATCTAATCCCGTACCACCATGCAACTCCCCCCATCCCCCGCCCTCACCGCCGCCCTCCACATCACCCAAACCCTCCAGTCCGCGGGCCATCAAGCCTTCTTCGCCGGCGGCTGCGTCCGCGACCTCCTCTTCAACACCCCCCCCAAAGACTACGACGTAGCTACCGACGCCACCCCCACCCAAATCCAATCCCTCTTCCCCCGCACCCTCGCCGTAGGCGCAGCCTTCGGCGTCATCCTGGTAATAGACAACGAGATTCAGACCGAAGTAGCCACCTTCCGCCACGACGGTGCCTACTCCGACGGCCGCCGCCCCGACCACGTCCGCTTCTCCCAATCCCCCGCAGAAGACGTCCAGCGCCGCGACTTCACCATCAACGGCATGCTCCTGAATCCCCAAACCCAACAGCTTCTGGATCTGGTAGGGGGCCGGCAAGACCTGTCCGCCGGCATCATCCGCACCATCGGCAATCCCACCCTCCGCTTCACAGAGGACAAGCTCCGCATGCTCCGGGCCATCCGTTTCGCCGCCCGCCTCAACTTCCAAATCGCCCCCGAAACCCTCGCCGCCATCCAGCAACAAGCCCCCGAAATCACCCACGTCTCCAACGAACGCATCCGCGACGAGATCACCCGCATGCTCACTGAAGGCCACGCCCCCCGCGCCTTCGAGCTCCTCGATCAATCCCACCTCCTCCCCCACATCCTCCCCGAAATCGCCCGCATGAAGGGCGTCGAGCAGCCCCCCCAGTACCACCCAGAAGGCGACGTCTGGGTCCACACCCTCATGCTCCTCGCGCACTTACCCCCCGGAGCCTCCCCCACCCTGGCCTGGGGCATGCTCCTCCACGACGTAGGCAAGCCCCCCACCTTCCAGCCCCCCAACCCCGCAAAACCAGGCGACCGCATCCGCTTCAACAACCACGCCGAAGTCGGCACCGCCATCGCCCAATCCATCCTCGAGCGCCTACGCTTCTCCAACGACGACACCGCCCAAATCCTCGCCCTCGTCCGCCATCACATGCGTTTCGGCGACATCCTCGCCATGCGCCAATCCACCCTCACCCGCTTCCTCCGCCTCCCCCAGTTCGACGAGCACCTCGCCCTCCACCGCGCCGACTGCCTCTCCTCCCACGGCAAGCTCAACCTCTACGACTTCGCCCTCAAGCACCACCTCGCCACCCCGCCCGAGCAGATCCACCCCCCGCTCCTCCTCACCGGCCGCACCCTCATCGCCGCCGGCTACCGCCCCGGCCCCCTCTTCAAGCAAATGCTCCTCACCGCCGAAGACGCCCAGCTCGAGCACCGCATCCAAACCCCCGAACAAGCCCTCACCCTCATCGCCACCACCTTCGGCCCCCCATCTTAACGGCCTACCCCCACAAACCATTTCTCCCCCTGAACCTTGTTTCTCATCCCCTTGTTTGTCATCCCCTTGTTTGTCATCCCCGAAGGGGATCTGCGTCTGTTTTCGCTACCCCTCAGCCCGCATCTCCGCCGCAGCTTCCTGAATCGCCTGCTCCGGCACCCCACGAGCCAGAAGCCTGCGGCTGAATTCCTCCACCATGTTGTCCTTCGCCCTCTCAGCCAGATGCTTCCGCAACCCGTTCGAGATATACGCACGAATCAAAGCCTGGTACCCCCCAAACCCCAGCGTAGGCGCCACCTGCTTCAGGTCCTCGATCACATGATCCGGCAACCGCATCGAGATCATCGTCATCGGCTTATCCTTCTCCATATTGCGCTTGATCCGTTCACTCGTTTTCATAGCGTCTCCTCTCCGCCGCCTCTGCAAACCGCGCAGAGATGATGCGAAGCAAATCCCCTTCCCGCACAACATGCACCACATACAGCAGCCGATAGTCAGCCGCCAACCCGATACATGCCTGCCGCGCCTCTTCATTCGGACTTGCATCCTCGTATCGAGCAAGTTCATCCAAAAACGCCTCGCGCGCCTGCTCAAATCGAACGCCATGCCGCGACACGTTACGGAACGCCTTCTCGCTATCCCAGACAAAGTGTTGCCCGTCCAGCGTCGTATGCACGTCCATATATACATTGTATATCCCACCACCGTTTCGCCGAACCGCATCCAACCCGACACATGCCGGACACCCTCATCCTCGGCGCCGGAGTAGCCGGCCTCACCGCCGCCCGCACCCTCGCCGAAGCCGGCCACCAGGTCACCATCCTCGAATCCTCCGCGCGCATAGGCGGCCGCATCCTCACCGAACGCACCAACAATCACATCATCGAGCAAGGAGCCGAATTCATCCACGGCCGCCCCCCCGAACTCCTCTCCCTCATCGCCGAAGCCAACCTCACCCTCTACGAGCGCACCGGCGCCTTCCTCAACGCACAACTCGAAGAGGAAGAATACAACACCCGCGAAGACCCCCTCGAAGCCCTTACCCAATACGAAGGCCCAGACCAGCCCTTCACCGACTACCTAAAAACCCTGAACCTCCCCCAGGAAGCCGCCGCAGAAGCCATCCGCTACGTAGAAGGCTTCAACGCCGCCGACGCCTCCCGCGCCTCCATCCACGCCCTCGCCTACCAGCAGCAAGCCGAGGATGCCATCCAGGGCGACCGCGTAGCCCGCATCGCCGAAGGCTACGATCGCCTCCCCCAGTTCCTATGGCAGCGCGCTGAAGCCGCCGGAGCCCGACTCCTCCTCAACACCCCCGCCACCCAAATCACATGGCACCCCAGTGCAGTCACCATCAACCAGACCCACACCGCCCCCACAGCCATCATCACCGTCCCCCTCCCCATCCTCCAGTCCCTCCCCATCACCCCCGCCATCCCCCTCCCCCAGCTAGCCATGGGCCAGGTCCTCCGTTTCACCCTCGTCTTCGCCAAACCCCTCTGGCCCACCGAAATGTCCTTCCTGCTATCAGACGACCTCGTCTACTGGACCGCCCACCCCCACGACCCAAACACCCTCACCGGCTGGCAAGGCGGCCCCCGCGCCCGCCAGCTCACCCAGCAGCAAGCCCTCGAAGCCACAGCGAAAGCCCTCCACCAACCCTTCGCCACCCTTAAAGCCAACCTCCTCTCCTTCCACACCCACGACTGGCAAGCCGACCCAAACACCCGCGGTGCCTACTCCTGGGTCCCCACCGGCGCACTCCCCGTCCCTCCCAACTCATTCGCAAACACCCTCTACCTGGCCGGCGAGCACACCGACACCACCGGCCACTGGGGAACCGTCCACGCCGCCTACCGTTCCGGCTTACGAGCCGCTCAACAACTCCTCCAAGCCCAAAACGTGTCAACACAGTAAGTTTTGCTATTCTCAGCATCTGAGGTCCAAATGCCCGCAGTCGTAAAACATCTCCTCAACACCCCCGCCGACATCACCCCCAACGCCACCATCATGGTCAACGGCCGCGCCGCCGACGCCCACCTCGGCGAGTTCCTCATCGAAGCTCTCAATCGCACCGCCGCCGCCCACGGCGACCACGCCCCCCCCCAGGTCTGCTACATGTCGCAAATGGGCCCCATCCAGTCCTGCGACACCTGCATGGTCAAGGTTGACGGCCAGCTCCAGCGCGCCTGCGCCACCCTCGTCACCACCAACATGATCGTCGAAACCGAGGGCCTCCAGGTCGACGTCGCCCAGCGCGAAGCCTTCGACCGCATCCTCCAGAACCACATGCTCTACTGCACCGTCTGCGACAACAACAACCAGAACTGCACCGTCCATAATGCCACCGCAGAGCTCGACGTCAAACACCAGGTCCGCCCCTATCGTGAAAAACCCTACGAAAAGGACATGTCCAACCCCTTCTACCGTTACGACCCAGACCAGTGCATCCTCTGCGGCCGCTGCGTGGAATCCTGCCAGAACGTCCAGGTCAATGAAACCCTCACCATCGACTGGGAATCCCCCAACCCGCGCGTCCTCTGGGATGGCGGCACCCAGATTGAAGGCTCTTCCTGCGTCTCCTGCGGCCATTGCATCACCGTCTGCCCCTGCAACGCCCTCATGGAAAAATCCATGATCGGCCACGCCGGCTACCTCACCAACACCCCCGCCAAGGTCCTGGACGACATGATTGAAGTCGTCAAAGCCGTCGAGCCCAACACCGGCTACGGCCCCATCCTCGCCCTCTCTGAAATTGAAGCTGAAATGCGCCACGAGCGCGTCAAGCGCACCAAGACCGTCTGCACCTATTGCGGCGTAGGCTGCTCGTTCGACGTCTGGACCCGCGACCGCCACATCCTCAAAATCGAGCCCATGCACGGCCCCGCCAACGGCATCTCCACCTGCATCAAGGGCAAATTCGCCTGGGACTTCATCAACTCCTCAGACCGCCTCACCCAGCCGCTCCTGCGCCAGGGCGACACCTTCGTCCCCATCACCTGGGACCACGCCCTCCAGGTCATCCATGACAAATGGACGCAGATCAAAGCCGACCATGGCCCCGACGCCCTCTCCTTCATCGCCTCTTCAAAATGCACCAATGAAGAGTCCTACCTCATGCAAAAGCTCGCCCGCCAGGTCATCGGCACCAACAACATCGACAACTGCTCCCGCTATTGCCAGACTCCCGCTTCCATGGGCCTCCAGCGCACCGTAGGCTACGGCGCAGATTCCGGCACCATCGCCGACATTGAAAAAGCAGCCCTCGTCCTCATCATCGGCTCCAACACCTCTGAGTCCCACCCCGTCCTCGCCACCCGCATCAAGCGCTCCCACAAGCATCGTGGTCAGCGCCTCATCGTCTCCGACATCCGCAAACATGAAATGGCAGAGCGCGCCGACCTCTTCATCCAGCCCAACCCCTCCACCGACGAAGTCTGGATCATGGGCGTAGCCAAGTACATCTACGACCACAAACTCCACGACGCCGACTTCATCGCCAAACATTGCAACCGTTTCGATGAGTTCATCGCTTCCCTCGCCCCCTTCACCCTCGAATTCGTAGAAAAAACCACAGGCCTCTCGCAAGCAACCATCATCACTCTCGCCAATGAAATCGCCGCCGCCGAAACCGTCTGCTCCCTCTGGGCCATGGGCGTCACCCAGCATTGCGGCGGCTCCGACACCTCCACCTCCATCTCCAACCTCATGCTTCTCACCGGCAATTACATGCGTCCCGGCACCGGCTGCTACCCTCTCCGCGGCCATAACAACGTCCAGGGAGCCAGCGACTTCGGCTCCATGCCCAACATCTTCTCCGGCTACCAGAAGGTCGACGACCCCGAAATCCGCGGTAAATTCGAAGCCGACTGGGGCTGCACCCTCCCCGTCACCGTCGGCCTCGACAATCGCCAGATGATTGACGCCATCCACGCCGGCAAACTCAAAGCCATGTACATCAAGGGTGAAGACACCATCACCTCAGACTCCAACGCCAACGATGTCGGCGAAGCCCTCCGCATGCTCGACTTCCTCATCGTCCAGGACATCAACTTCTCTGAAACCTGCGCCTACGCCGACCTCGTCCTCCCCGCCAGCCCCTCGCTTGAAAAGGACGGCACCTTCGTCAACACCGAACGCCGCATCCAGCGCCTCTACAAGGCCCTCGAGCCGCTCGGCGATTCCAAGCCCGACTGGGTCATCCTCCAGCTCATCGCCAACAAGTTCGGCGCCAACTGGAAGTACGAGCACCCCTCAGACATCATGGTTGAAGTAGCCCGCCTCACCCCCTTTTTCGCCGGCGTAACCTATGAGCGGCTTGAAGGCTACAAAACCCTCTGCTGGCCCGTCGCCGCCGATGGCACCGACACACCCCTCTGCTACACCGAAGGCTTCCACTTCCCAGACAAAAAAGCCCGCTTCTGGCCCCTCGAATACGTAGCCCCATCTGAAGAAACCTCCGAAAAGTACGACCTCCACCTCAACAACGGCCGCATGCTGGAGCACTTCGAGCAGGGTTCCATGACCTACCGCTCCCCCGGCATCAAGGAAATTACCCCCAACTCCTTCGTAGAAGTCTCCCCCGAGCTCGCCGAAGAGCGCGGCCTCACCAGTGGCCGTTACGTCCATCTCACCAGCCCTTACGGCCGAATCAAGCTCCAGGTCCTCGTCACAGACCGCGTCAAAGGCAAGCAGCTCTACATGCCGCTCAACACCATTGAAGAGCCCATGAACAAGCTCACCAGCTCCCACACCGACCGCGCCACCCACACCCCCGCCTTCAAGGAAACCCCGGTCCACATGACCATTCTCCCTGAAAACGGCAAGAACCCGCTCCCACGCAAAAACTTCCGTTACGGCACCCGCCACCCCCAGACCGGCGTAGAAATCGAGCGCAAGTGGGCCCAGTCCAGCTACCATCTCCCCGGCACCCAACCCGCCGACAAACTGGTCCAGATCAAATCCACCACCGTTTAGCAGCAATGACCGCAAACCACCGCGCAACCATAAGCCCATCAACCGCCGTCATTCTGAGCGAAGCGAAGAATCTCCGTATTGGCTTTTGTCGTTGCTTGTTCTTTTCGTTTGTCATCCCGTAGGGATCTGCGTTTGTCCTTGCTGTTGTTCGTTCCTGCTTTTACCTTCAACGATTCTTCATCGCGCTTCAGCCCATGAAGAACCCCCAAACCACATACCACTGAGACCCTCATGGCAAACCCCATCCCCTTCAAAGTCGTCATCGACCCCAAGCACGAACTCAACCGCCAGCTAGCCAACGCCCCCATCGAGCACGCTGAAGCCCTCCTCGTCTGCTACGACATCATCCAGACCGCCCACAACAACGGCCTCCTCGACCTCCTCGACGGCCTCATCTCCGGCAAGGACTTCATCGCCGGCAAGCTCGCCGAATACGCCAAGCTCCCCGGCGGTGTAGCCGCCATCCGCAACCTCATCGCCGGCGCCAAGATCCTCATGGCCCTTGACCCCGACACCCTCGACAATCTCTCCCGCTCCATCACAGCCGCCACCGCCCAGCACCAGGCCGAAACCAAAGCCCCATCCCTCTGGCAGCTAGCCAAACGGGCCACCTCAGAAGACAGCCGCCGCGGCCTCTCCTTCATGACCCTTCTCCTCGGAGCCGTAGGCAAAAGCCTTGCCACCACCCCCGAAACCCACACCAAATAACCTCAGAATCCGGACGAAGCACAGCCCGAAATAAATATGGGACTCTAAATGCAGTCTCGCTTAAGGGCACGGCTTCAGCCGTGCCATACTGCTCCGGTTTGAAGGCAGCTTCAGCCGCTGAGGTACGCCCCGCTGCAAGTCCGCAAGTTTTCAATCTCCTTCTAGCCCCAAGCCTCCCCTGCGAGCCCCCGCACCACCAGAGGAACGCCCCAGACACCAACTCACCCAAACCACCTCCCCAGGCATCCAACCCGCCATGGAAACCCTGGACCGCTTCCTCCAAGCCCAATCCCAAACCTACGACCACGTCACCGCCGAGCTCACAGCCGGCCGCAAGCGCACCCACTGGATCTGGTTCATCTTCCCCCAGATCGCCGGCCTGGGCTTCAGCCCCACTGCCCGCCTCTACGCCATCCAGTCCCTCGCAGAAGCCACCGCATACCTCGCCCACCCCATCCTCGGCCCGCGCCTCCGCCATTGCACCGCCCTCGTCCTCGCCATTGAAAACAGAGACCTCACCCAGATCCTGGGCTACCCGGACGACCTAAAATTCCGTTCCTGCATGACCCTCTTCGCCCAAGCCGCAATCCAGACCCCATCTGAAAACCCTGAAGACGAAATCTTCCTCGAAGCCCTCACCCACTTCTTCGATGGCGTCCCCGACGCCGCCACCCTATCCCTGCTCTAGACGTGCGCCCACCCCCCATACATGAGCCGCGGCCCACCCGCGGTCACCTTCATCACCCGATGCTGCAGCGCCGGCCCCATCTCCATCAGTACCGCGCTCCCCGGCTTTTCATACTCGAATTCCAGAAACGTCTCCCCATCCCGATGCCGCATCTGCAACTCGCCGCCTTCATAGGCCGTTTCTCCCACCCGCACCACCAGCACCACGCGCCGCGTCGGATCCATCAGGTCGTCATGCCAGCTCAGGTGATCTTCCCCATTGGCCGTCACCTTGAAAATCTCCCCGCCAAAAAACCGCAGATCCTTCGTCCCTGATACCGCCTCCATCCACCGCAAAATCTCCGTCCGCGACAAAATCATATCCATGATCATCGACCCCCGCGGCGGATCCTGATACTGCACCTGCCCTCCCGCATTCAGCCGCGTCGCATAGTGCCCTCCCACGCTGTTCTTCAGCAGCGCCAGCAGCCCGGGGTCCAGCATGTTCTCAATGGAGATCGCATGCTGCCGCTGAAAGTCAGCCCGGCTCTCCTCCACCGGCACCGGAAACTGGCACCCATGCATCCCCACACTCAAGTATTCCTTGCTCCCAATCCTCGGCAACATCGTCCACCTCCCACTCCCATCCTAATGTCACTCGCCGTATGGTCAAATAATCTTTGTGACCACAGCCTCCCATCCATTCGACATCGCCCAGATTCCCATCGGCCGCGGCCCTCTCTTCCTCATCGCCGGCCCCTGCGTCCTTGAGTCCGAGCACCATGCCCGCACCCTCGCCGCCCAGATCCAAACCATTGCCGCCAACCTGAAAGTTCCCTACATCTTCAAAGCCTCTTACGACAAAGCCAACCGCACCAGCATCCAGAGCTTCCGCGGCCCCGGCCTCCTTGAAGGCGCACGCATCCTCCGCGCCATCGCCCAGGACCTCGCCGTCCCCGTCCTCACTGACGTCCACACCCCCGAGGACTGCGCCCGCCTCTCCGACGCCGCCGGCCCCATCGACCTCATCCTCCAGATCCCCGCCTTCCTCTGCCGTCAGACCGATCTCCTCATCGCCGCCGCCCACACCGGCCGCCCCGTCAACATCAAAAAGGGCCAGTTCGTCGCGCCCGCCGACATGCGGCACGCCGTCGAAAAGGTCCGCCAGTCCGGCAACCAGCAGGTCTCCCTCACCGAGCGCGGCGCCTCCTTCGGCTACAACAATCTCGTCGTCGACATGCGCGCCCTCCCCCAGCTCCGCGCCTTCGCCCCCGTCATCTTTGACGCCACCCACTCCGTCCAAACTCCCTCCGCCGGCCCCGGCGTCTCCGGCGGCCAACCCGAGTTCATCCCCACCCTCGCCCGCGCAGCCGTAGCAGCCGGCATAGACGGCATCTTCCTCGAAACCCACGCCAACCCCGCCCAGGCCAAATCCGACGGCGCCAACGCCCTCCCCCTCGCCAACCTCCAACCCCTCCTCGAGCAACTCCTCCGCATCCGCACCGCCATCCAACCCCAAGCCTGACATCCACCCGAACAATCGCCACACCGCCGCCGTCCCACACAACACCGACGTCATTCTGAGCGAAGCGAAGAATCTCCGTATTGGCTTTTGCCGTTGCTTGTTCTTGCCTTTGCCCTTTTGTTTGTCATCCCGTAGGGATCTGCGTCTGCCCTTGTAGTTGCCTGTTCCTACCCTTCCACCCCACCCCAGAAACCAAAAAAAACGGCCCCCGGATCTCCGGGGGCCAATCTGCCTTGGTTCTCTCAGTTAAGAGAGCTTTTCACGAAGCCGGTCTAAGCCGGCGTCCGTAAACTCATGGGTCCTACTCGCCCGCGGGCGCTGCCATCGACGCCAGGCTGTTATGCAGCACGGTCACCCGCACTCCATTCGTCAGCGGCTTCACATCGCCCGTCGCCTGCTGCGTCGCCTTGCCCAGCCCCGTCCGATAGATCCGGTAAACCGGCACATGCTGCGCCGTCACCAGGTACCGCACCACGCTATCCGCCATCGCCTGCGACGACGTCACACCGCCCCGGCTATAGCCCTCCACTTCCACCACGTAACCCTTCTCAGTAGCCAGCGACGCCGCCACTTCATCCAGGTTCGCCTTCTGCTTCACCGTCAGCACCGTCCGCCCTGCAACGAACGGCAGCGCCGTCGTGCTCACCTGCGCATACTGATCCAGGTTCGTCACCGTACCGTTCAACGATGTCGTCTTGCCATCCGCCGATACCGCAGTCGAGTTCGCCTGATCCGCACGGCTCTTCGCATCCGCCGCATGGCCGTCCGCCACCTGCGCCGCCGTCATCGCGCGCCCGATACCAGCCGTAGCCCGCGCATCCACATCGCGAATATCGTTCGCGTTCTTAGCCTGCAACTCATCCAGCTCATTCGCCCGGTCCTTGATCGGGTCAATCTGCCGATGCACCCACTTCTTCCGCGCAAACGGGTTCACATGCCCCCAGAACCCTTCCTTGCTTTGCATCTCCAGCGGCTTACCCGTCGCATAAGTGCCCGTACCATCCTGCGAGGTCGCCGCCGGCCCTGCCGGATCCACATGGGTCGTCTGCGCATCCTGCGCCGCGGCCGCACCAATCATTGTCCCGGCCAACACAAGCGTCATCACTACTGTCTGCTTCATCATAGGGTTCATCCTCCAGCTCGTTACAGAACTTCACTGCCGTTCTCTACCGACCACTAGAGCAACCCACGTGCCAAACCACAAACCCCACAAAACCCACACTTTCCGGCCCACTACCCACCCCGCACTACGAACTTATTTCCCACCCCCCACGCAAGGATTGCACGCCACGCTCACCCCATCCATCTGGATCACCGGCAGTTGCTGATTCCAGTTCGGCGCCACATTTTCAAACACCAGCCGAAACTCACGCTCCACTCCCGGCTTCAGCGGCGCATCTCCCAGCCCAACCGTATCCACATAAGGCTCATGCGTCCTGATCAACATCAGCGGCTGTGCCACCATCTGCGCCGGCATCAACTCCTCATTCGCAAACGCCACCTTCGCCGTCGCCCCCGTCACCGTCGCATCGCCCACGTTCTTCACCAGCCCATCGATGTAAGTCGACTTCCCCCCCGAAAGCGAAGTCGACTCACTCATCTTCACCCCACTCACCACCAGCTTCTCCCCATACCCCTCCCGCTTCTCCGAGTGGTCCGGCAACCCTGCCTTTGCATGCCCCGCCAGTACCACCACCACTCCCACCAAAACCACTACCACCGCCGCAATCACCCACGGCAACAAGCTCGCCCGCCCCTGCTCCGTCCCGCCCTGCATCCACAACGATTCCCTGTCCATGCGCACATTCTAACCCTCTCCCCGCGCACATACAGCAACCACTCACCCGCCGACCGGCCCACCGCCCCAACCGGTCAGACCAATGCCTCAGAGCAACTCCTCAGACCGTCGAAGAATCATCCTCTAGCCCGATGATCCCCAGCGCGCCGCCTACATAAATGATTTACAACTCGCAACTTTTCCTGCAAAATCAGGTTCTCTTCACTAGTGCATTGAATGTGGGGAACCGCTAGACCAGCGTTGGACTCGGGCCCCATCACAATGTTGGATGGTTCACAGGACAGGGAAATAGAAATCACGGCAAGAGGGACGGGACCCATGTTGAAGATTGACCCTAAGCTGGACCTCAGCCAGGCGCGAGCCGGCAACACGGGAGCATCAGCCACCCCCACCCACAACCGTGCCTTCTCAAACCGCTGGCCCCTGACCGGCAAACCAGCAGCACAGCATACGCGCCCCTTGCCCCTTTCATCCGACCATGCCGCCACCCTCGGCCCCAGAATAGTCTGGTGCGCCGCACCCTCCACCCCTCCCTCCGCCCGCCGCGGACAAGGCCCCGACCTCGCTGCAAAGCGTCGCCGTACCCCCATCCACCTCGTCTCCTCCGCCGCCCGCGAGCGCCTCGCCGCCCGCCAGCTCCGCCACACCGCCACTAGAAGCCGCTTCATCGAAAGCGCCTACCTCCTCGCAGCCGCTGCCACCGCCGCCATCCTCTGGTGGTCCACCCGCTAGCTATCCCCAGCAAGAAACCTTGGCGTGCCCCAGGCCGCACAGTCTCATCGTGTGACCTGGGGTTACTCATTTCCCCAACGTATCCCCGTAATCCTTGTCCAGCGCCGCCGTCAACTGCCCCAGCGTCTGTAGACGCATATAAACCGTCGCCGTCTGATGCCGCACACTTTGCAGATCCTCAGCCGGAAACGGCTTGTCATCCGGCGTCAGCATCAACGGCCCAAGAATCTCTGACTGGTGCGTAAAAATGTCCACCGCTTCCCGGTTCACAATCTCCTGCTGCGTATAGCAGTCCGAGTAATTCTGAACCTCGCTGATCGGCATATACGTCAGCGCCCCGGAATCCCGCGCCGCCAGCCAAGCCGACTGCGTAAACCCCGACCACTGAAAGTTGTACCGCAGCTGCCCATGCACCGGCAGCGTCAGGCTTTTGAGCATCGCACCCAGCGTAGCGATGTTCGCCTTCATCAAATCACCGTTCTCCCGCACATACCCCACATCCGACTTCGCCAGCCTGCGGTTCTCCTCTAGCTCCCGCCGAATATTCTCCCGCGCCTCCCGCACCAGATGACGGTGGTGGATCGCCTCCAGCGTCCCTTCCAACCCCAGCGCGATCAACAAACCAAGCGTAATCGTAGCGATATGAATCGAAAAATCACGCCAGCCATGCGGCGTACTGTGGGGTGGATGAACATCCAGCATGGCTACAGTCTAGCCGACATCCGCCATCACCCAAACCGAGCCAGATTCACCGTCTGCCGAAAGTCCACCCCATTCATCTCCACCACCACGCACATTTCCTGCAACCGGCTCCGCATCCGCTCCCCAATCCGGTCGCCCAGGCTCTCTTCCCGCATCACGTTCTTCACCCCATCCCCCGCCGCCACCGCCGGCCCATTGTGGTAATTCCCCGTAATAATCGTCGTCCGCCGGTCGTTGTACCGCGAGTTCAAAATCTGCGCCACCGTATCCCAAACCCAGTCCGTAGGCTTCGCCGCCCCCAGCTCATCCAGCACCAGCACCTCCACCTCGAACACCGGCCGCAGCACCTCCAGCTCCGTCGCCTGCACCTGCCGGTTGTACGTGTTCTGCACCTCCTTCAGCAGCTCACGATAATCCCAGAACATCCCCGTCGCGCCCTTCGCAATCAACCCCTGCAGAATCCCCACCGCCAGGTGCGTCTTCCCCACCCCGATTCCCCCGCTCAGCAGCAGCCCCGTCCCATTCGTCTCCAGCGGATAAGCCTCCACAAACTTCTTCGCCGTCCGGTAAGCCCCCTGCACCGACCGCGAGCAATCCCGAAAATCCGTCTCAAACGATTCCAGCGTGCAATGCTCATACCGCCTTGGAATCCGCGCCCGCGCCGTCATCCGCGCCGCCCGCCGTTCCACCCGGCACCCGCACTCCCGCGCCGCCCGCGACCCATCCGCCCGCTCCACCACCACCAGCCCCGACCCCTCGCAAACCTTACACTCTTCCTGCATCCCATCAGTATCCACCCTCTGAATCCATTTGCCCCCGGTGCGAATCAAAGCTAAACTGAGGAAAGCCCGTCCACGCAAGCGGAAGGGATGCACTCAAGCCAGAGCCCGGTAGCGCGTCAGGCCCTTCGATGTAGTTGGTGACCAGCCCCAACCGCAAGCGAACCGCAAGCCGGCCAGGCCAAAAAAGGATCAAGCAATGCCAAAGCAAGGTATCCACCCCAGCTACAAAACCATCGCCATCAAGTGCGCCTGCGGTTCCACCTTTGAAACCCGCTCCACCCACAAAGGCGACATCAACCTCGAAATCTGCTCCGCCTGCCACCCCTTCTTCACCGGCAAGCAGAAGCTCATCGACACCGCTGGCCGTGTAGACCGCTTCCGCCGCAAGTTCGCCCAGTCGGACTCCGCCAAGGCAGCAGCCGCCACCGAAACCAGGTAACCCAAACCGGAACCCAACGGCCTCCGCCCCCAAAGCGGAGGCCGTTTCACTTACCCGCCATGCTGAACACGCCAGACAATCCGCAACCACGCGACCAACGCCTCCAGGCCAAGCACGCCCGCCTCGCCGCCTTGCGCCCCCTGGCCGGCCCTGACCTGGAGGCCCTCGCCCGCTGGTACGACATCGAGCTCACCTACACCTCCAACGCCATCGAAGGCAGCACCCTCACCCGCAACGAAACCGCCATCGTCCTCGAGCACGGAATCACCGTCGCCGGCAAGCCCCTCAAAGACCACCTCGAAGCCACCGGCCACCGCGACGCCCTGATCTACATGCGCGAACTAGCCGCGCTGCCCAGCCCCGTCCGTGAAGCCGATATCCGCCACCTCCATCGCCTCATCCTGCAAAAAATCGACCCCGAAGAAGCCGGCCGCTACAGCACCCGTCTCCGCACCATCGTCGGCTCCTCCCTCGTCCTCCCCTCGCCCGCCGAAATCGCACCCCTGATGCAGGAACTCGCCCACTGGCTCGAAACCGCTCCGCTCACCCCGCAAACCGCCTTCGACGCCCACGAACGCCTCGTCACCATCCACCCCTTCTCCGACGGCAACGGCCGCACCTCCCGCCTCCTCATGAATCTCCTGCTCCTCCAGGCCGGCTACCCCCCCGTCGTCATCCTCCCTGAAGACAAACCCGCCTACTTCGACGCCCTCGACGCCACCCGCCATGGCAACCGCGAACCCTTCTACCACTTCCTCTACCTCCGTCTCGAGCAAGCCCTCGACCACACCCTCAAACTCCTCGAAGCCAACTAAATGCAAAAACTCTGGGACAACCCAACCTCCAACCCAATGCCTCGCGGCGTCCACGTCCCCCCCACCCTCAAAATCGGCAACGTCCACATCGCCCCCGCCACCGTCCTGGCCCCCATGGCCGGCGTCACCGACACCGTCTTCCGACGCTTCATCAAAAACGCCAGCAAATTCACCCCAGCCTCCACCGACCAAAACGTAGCCACCCAAACCACCAACCAGCAATCCGGCTGCGGCCTCATCATGACCGAGTTCACCTCAGCCGACGGCCTCTCCCGCATGCGCGAAACCAAGCGCAAGCGCTACCTCACCTACTACGACGACGAGCACCCCATCTCCGCCCAGCTCTTCGGCTCCAACCCAGAGACCCTCGCCGACTCCGCAAAAATCTGCGAGCAGGCCGGCTTCGACATCGTCGACCTCAACCTCGGCTGCCCCGCCAAGCGCGTCGTCGCCTGCAACGGCGGCTCCGGCCTCCTCCGCGACCTGCCCCTCATCGAAGTCATCTTCAAGCAGGTCCGCGCCGCCATCTCCATCCCCTTCACCGTCAAGTTCCGCATGGGCTGGGACGACCGGAACATCGTCTGCGTCGAACTCGCCCGCCTCGCCGAAGACTGCGGCCTCGACGCCGTAGCCCTCCACGCCCGCACCCGTGAAAACGGCTACTCCGGCCAGGCCCGCTGGCAATACATCGCCGCCATCAAAGACGCCGTGCGCATCCCGGTCATCGGCAACGGCGACATCCTCACCCCGGAGGACGCCGCCGCCATGACCGCCCAGACCCGCTGCGACGCCGTCATGATCGGCCGCGCCGCCCCCGCCAACCCCTGGATCTTCCGCCAGATAGCCCAATACACCGCCACCGGCGCATACGACAAGCCCACAGACGAAGACCGCTACCGCATGATCCGCGCCTATTTCCAAATGCTCCTCACCGAGCACGAAGACCACCCCGAACCCCTCATCGCCCCCAACACCGAACCCACCCCCGAGCAACTCAAAGCCCAGCGCACCCGCGAGTCCTCCCGCCGCGAAACCCTCGGCAAAATGAAGCAATTCGCCTCCTGGTTCACCCACGGCATCCCCGGCGGCGGCACCCTCCGCCGCCACATCTTCGAGTCCAAAGACGGCCCCCAGGTCCTCGACCACGTAGAACAATTCTTCACCCAACGCCGCACACCCGTCCCCGAACTCACCCCCACCACCTACCCCTTCCGCGCCTGACAAAACCCCCGTCTCGGGTGCCCCATCTCACGCCCGCCCCATCGCGTGAGGTGGGGTCGTCACCAGCGCCCGGACTAAACTATCCCCATGCCCTCCTACCCCAACCGCTTCAACCCCGAACCCCACCACTTCGGCCACACCGGCCCCGGCAGCACCGCCTTCCTCGATACCCGCCTCCTCTTCTTCCTGGGCCTCCTCCTCGCCGCCTCCGGTTTCGCCTCCCCGCCCATTGCTCTCCTCCTCGGCATCCTCTTCGGCTTCCTCACCGTCCACCCCTACAAAAAAGAATCCTCCTCCCTGGCCAAGCTCCTCCTGCAAATCTCCGTCATCCTCCTCGGCTTCGGCATGAACCTCAAGGCGGTCCTCCACGCCGGCTCGTCCGGCTTCCTCTACACCGCCATCAGCATCTTCACCGCGACCACCCTCGGCCTGCTCCTCGGCCGCCTCTTCCACGTCGGTGGCAAAGCCTCTTACCTCATCACCATGGGCACCGCCATCTGCGGCGGCTCCGCCATCGCCGCCCTCGCCCCCGTCACCGACGCCAACGAAGAAGAAATCTCCGTCTCCATGGGCATCGTCTTCGTCCTCAACTCCGTAGCCCTCCTCCTCTTCCCCGCCCTCGGCACCCATCTCCATCTCACCCAAAACCAGTTCGGCCTCTGGGCCGCTCTCGCCATCCATGACACCTCCTCCGTCGTCGGAGCCTGCGCCAAATACGGCCCCCAGGCCCTCCAGATCGGCACCACCGTCAAGCTCGCCCGCGCCCTTTGGATCGTTCCCATCGCCTTCGCGACTGCCGCCTACATGGCCCGCCTCAACCGCGCCACCAATCCCAGCGCCGCCCGCCCCAAGGTCAAAATCCCCTGGTTCATCTTCCTCTTCGTAGCCGCCTCGGTCGTCGTCACCTACATCCCCCGCTTCCCCACCCTCTACGCCGACCTCACCCATCTAGGCCACAACGGCCTCACCGCCACCCTCTTCCTCATCGGCACCAGCCTAAGCAAAAAAACCCTCCAGGCCGTAGGCCTCAAACCCTTCCTCCAGGGCATCCTCCTCTGGATCATCGTAGGCACAGCCTCCCTCGCCGCCATCTACTACAACCTCATCTCCATCTAACCCACGGCAGCGACGACATCCCTCTGTTTGTCATTCATTTTCTTTGTCATTCCCGAAGGGAATCTGCTGTTGCCTTTGCTGTTGCCTTTGCCGTTGCTTGTTCCTCTGTTTGTCATCCCGTAGGGATCTGCGTTTGTACTTGCCGTTGTCTGTTTTGTTCGGCATTCCCGCGAGGCATCTGCCGTTCACTGTCGTGACACGATCACGAATCGACCACGGGCCTTTCCACTCATCCCGTGCAGCCGGCTTTCTCCCGCCTCTTCCCGCACTTTCCCGCCTTCTCCCCGTTCCTGTTCCCCACCTACATAATCCGAAACCGCTCCCGCATCAACCGCTGAAACCGAGGCCGCCAGATCATCTCATAAGCCAGCTCCTTATCCGGAAACATAGCCAGCGCCGCCTTCTTCGAATCCGCAATCATCTGCGAAGCCTCATCCACCGTCAGCGACCCATCCTGCGCAATCACCTGCATCACCATATTCATCATCATCTGCAGCCGCCGTATCAACTTCCCCTCTTCCAAAGCCTCCGCCGACTGCACCCCAACCTTCTCCAGATCCATAGCACCCTCCTCCAAATAAGACGACCTCGCCCCCACGAAAGATGCGATCCCGCCCTTATCCCCTCAGTCTGTTGCCTGTTCTACTTCCCCGTCAACTCATGCAGCAACCCCTCCCACTTGTCCCCATAACTCTCCCACCCCCCCACACTCTCCACCCGCATCTTAGCCGCCGCTCCCATCCTCGCCCGCAGCCCCCGGTCATCGGCCAAGTCCTGCAGCCGCCCAGCCAACCCATCCACATCCCGATCCCGCAAGATAAACCCTTCCACCCCATCGCTGAACAAATCCTCCGCCCCCGTAGCCTCCGTCGCAATCACCGGCAGCTCACAAGCCATCGCCTGCGCCTGCACCAGCGCCAACCCCTCTTCCACAGAAGGCAGCATCAGCACATGACTCCGTCCCATCCGCGCAATCAACTCCTCCTGCGGCAGACTCCCCGTAAACTCCACCCCATCGGTCGGCAACCCCCGCAACACCTCCTCCATCCCCGGCATCACCGACCCCACCACCGTCAGCCGCTTCCCCGCACACTGCAACCGCGCAAAAGCCTCCAGCAGATAAGGAATCCCCTTCCGCAAACTAACCTGCCCCGCAAACAGTACCTCAAACCCATCCTCCGGCGCACTGCCGGTCTTCATAAACTTATCCAGCCGAACCCCATAAGGAATCACCCGCACCTTCTCTTCCGCCACCCCCATCGCCACAAACGATCTTTTCGCCACAGTCGAAGGCACCGTAATCACATCCGCCACGGCATAAATCGCCTCCTCCCGCCGCCCAATATGCGCCGGCTCCGCCATCCCCTCCACGCCCCACCGCTTCTCTTCCTCCCGCATCATCCGTTCCTGAAAAATCTGGTGCGTACTCCCCCTGTCGCAGATAAACTTCCCCCCCCGCTCCTGCACCAGCTTCCCCGTCAGCAGCCCCGCCCCACTGATCCCGATAAACGCATCACACCCCGGAATCACCCTCCGCGTCCATTCATCGAACGCCAGCGCATTCCACCTTCGCATCCGCTCACTCACCGCCGCCGGATAAAACCGCGTCCGGTTCAGCACATAATCCGTCCCATGAAAATAAGGAAACGTCCCCACCAACTCTCGCGGCAGCCCTTCCCGCTTCACCCGCGCCCACGGCCACGACGAGTAAATCTTCCGCAGATGCCCCCGCCTCCGCAGCTCGTGCGCCAGCTCAAAATGATGAAACACCCCAAACACCGCCTGCACAATCTCCATATCCCCCCATTCTAAGCATCAAACTCCCTGCGCAAGGAGAACACCCATGATCGAACGCCTACCCCAGTCCCACGGCATCGCCTTCGGCCTCGCCATCACCGGCGAGTTCACCGCCGCCGACATCACCACCATCGCCCCCCTCATTGAAGACCACATCCAGATCAACAAGCACCCCATCGGCCTCCTCATCGACATTTCCCAGATGCACGGCGCCACCTGGGCCGCCCGCTGGGACGAAATGCGTTTCCTCCAACACCACTCCGACCGCATCGCCCGTCTCGCCCTCATCTGCAACGACCAATGGCAGGAGCTCTCCGAGATGACTCTCGTCGCCACCTCCTTCCTCCAGGCCGAAACCATCTACTGCTACCCCACCGAGATCGCCCATGCCTGGCACTGGGTCCGCATGAACAAGATCACCCCCGCCGCCCCCCTCAAACCCCTCTACGCCGGCCGCGGCCTCTTCCAGGACTACACCCCCGAGTACGTAGGCATCTAACCTTCAGCGTTACCCCAACAAGCGCGAACCCACTCGCTGTGGCTTACCCTTACCTTGTGATCTGGCCCAAGTGAGTCCATTCCAATGGAGACTCGACGGCGTTTAGGTCGCGTTTCGTTAGTTCTTCCATTGTCGGAATCGTCGGATCAGGTTTCCATTGAGAAAGCACACTCGTTAAGCCGGTCGCCAATATATGTCCGGGAACACATAAGGTAATAGGCTCACCCGGCCAGCCTCCATATAGAACGCCGATCACCTTTCCGTCGTCGGTTTTACAAATTGGGGAGCCACTGCATCCGCCTTCGCTCAAAATATCAATGGTGAAACCGTGCGGATTGAAACACGGACACGGAAGAACGCTACTAACAATTCCGCGACGTGCAAATGGTTGAAGTTGCGACGGGACGGGACCGCCGTGGGGCGACAGTCTGTCACGTCCGCTAGGAAAACCTACGCTTACAACGTCCACTCCCATGCGAATTGTGTTTTCCGCGTGGTCGATTGATAAAGTGTCCAAGCCACGCACGTCTACGGATAGGAATGCGATATCAGGTTTCGTATCGCCGTAGTATCTGCCTGAAGGGTTGAAGGAACCCAGCGTGTAGTAACCAACCAACCTACGAAACAGCACACCGATCTGGATGGTTCCATTTGGCATTCGCACTTGCCTAAAGAACGCGGCAAACCTTTCCGAATGCGGGCGCTTATCAAGAGCATCTACCACATGCTGATTAGTTACGATCAGCCCGCGATCATCCACGACAAATCCGGTCCCAAGAATTGTTGGAAAGTTTGGTGGAAAATTGTTTGTTGTAAATTCAGTCCGATGACCGAGGGCTACAACTGACGGCAGGATTCCTTCTACAACATCACTCAAGCTCATACCGAATTCTAGATCGGCGGGTGTGTTATCCGTCGCGCTTCTGCCTTATTCAATCGGCGCAGCGGAGTGCCCCACCCAGCAAACTCTCCACCCCCCCCACCACCTCCCCCACCGTCACCTCATCGATCACATACCCCTCCGCCGCCCGCTCCATCTCCAGGTTCTTCAAAATCACAAACCGCTCATCCCCCACCGGCAGCCATTCCACCACAGGCGACCAAGCCGGAGCCACAATCACCATCCCCAGCCCCACCGCCCGCCCGATATGCATCGTCCCCGTATCCAACGTAACCCCCACCCGGCAAAGGCTCAGCAAAGCCGCCAACTCCCCCAGATTCGTCTCCCCCGCCACACTCATCGCCCCCCCACCAATCGCCGCCACCACCCCCGCCACCGCCCCAGCCTCCCCCTTCGACCCCACCAGCACCACGTTCATCCCCCGGCCCTCCAGCCACCGCCCGACTTCCCCGAACCGCTCCACCCGCCAGCCCTTCCTCTGCGTCACACTGGTCTGCGTCACCATCACCGCCAGCGGCCTCTCCGGCTCCGCAAACCGCCCCACCAACCCCCGCGCATGCGCCAGATCCTCCGCCGAAAAAAACACCTGAGGCTCAAAATGCCCCGCATCCCCATGCCCCAACGCCCCCACCAGCTTCAAATTCTTCGCAATCAAACTAAGCGCCGGATCATCCACCAGCACCTTCCGAAACAGCCCCGGCGCCAGCGTATACCCCACCAGGCTCTTCGCCCCCGCCAGCACCGCCGCCAGCCCAATCGACGTCCGCTCATTGAACACCGTCGTCAACGTCGCATACCCGACACCCCGCGGCAGCGCCGCCCGGATATCCCGCATCGCCCCCCACAAATCCCCCGTAGGGTTCGCCGTCACCACCAGCCGGTCCACCCCCGGATTTCCCCTGAAAATCTCCGCCGCAAACCCATTCGCCAGCACCGTCACCCGGCACCCCGGCACCGCCGCCTTCAACGCCGCCACCAAAGGCGTAGCATGCACCGCACTCCCCAGCGCCGCCGGATACTGCAACAAAACAAACTCCCGCATATCTCGCAGCGCCTGCTGCCGCCCCCCAAACAACCGCGTCATACACCCAACCAACCCAAACCCCGCCGCCTTCAATCCCATCCCCAAAGTCTACCGCGCCTACCTCTCCTCCACATTCCCTTCCCCATCCAGCAGAAACGTCCGCGCCCCCATCAAATCCGTCCGATAAAACCTGGTCCCTAACCCCGCAAACCGCCCAATCACCTCTTCCCGCGGATGCCCAAACGTATTCCGCCGCCCCACGCTCACCACCGCATCCTTCGGCCGCACCGCCGCCAGAAAAGCATCGCCCGACGACGTCACGCTCCCATGATGCCCCACCTTCAGCAGCGTCACCGGCGTCAGCCGCCCGCTCGCCACCATCGCCGCCTCGCTCGCCTTCTCCGCATCTCCCTCCAGCAGCACCCGGCTCTTCCCATACCCCAGTTCCACTACCAGCGAGTCATCATTCTTCGGCGCCCCCGCATGCCCATACCCCCGCGCCGGCGCCAGCACCTCCACCCCCACGCCCCCCCAGTCCAACGCATCCCCCGCCGCCAGATGCCTCACCCGCACCCCGAGCTCCGCCGCCTCCGCCAGCAGCGCCCGGTACAGCGCTGAATCCGTATCCACACTCACCCAAAGCTCCCGCGGCCGAAAATTCCGCAGCACCGCCGGCATCCCTCCCATATGGTCCGTATGCGCATGGCTCAGCACCACCACATCCACCCTTCGCACCCGCCGCGACCACAAATAATTCGACACCACCTCCTCCCCTACATCGAACCGGCTCACCACCTCCGCCACTCCATGCGACCCCACCGGCCCACCCGCATCCACCACCATCGCCACCCCATCCGGCCGCACCACCAGCGCACTGTCCCCCTGCCCCACGTCGATCGACGTCACCTCCAGCCTCCCCGGCACATAAACAACCGGCTCCGGCCAAAGCACCACAGCCGCCACACAAGGCAGCACAAAAACCGTCACCCAGGCCCCCCACCTCCCCCGCCGCACCAGCCAGCAACACCCCACCCAGGCCAAAACCGCCCCCAACCCAACCCACCAAACCGGCCCCGGCACCCGCCAGTCCGCAGCCCCCAACCCGTTCACCCGCCCGATCCCCAGCCGTACCAGGTGCAGCAACCCCGCCGTCACCGCCCCCGGCACCACCGCCACCCACGGGCTAACCAGACTGCCCAAAAACGTCAAAACCCCCGCCGGCGCCAGCACCCCGATCAGCGGGATCACCAGCATATTCGCAGGCACCCCAAACACCGCCGCCCGATGGAAATACTCTGCCATCGGCAGCACCATCACCAGCTCCGCCACCACCCCCACCAGCGCCAGCTCCCCCACCCAGGCCACGCCAGTCACCACCCGCGCCGGCGCCCGCCGCCCCCAATCCCCCACCACCGCCGCCACTTCCTCCCCCCACAGCTCGAGCACCAGCCGCAACCCCGCCTCCCTCCGCGTAGCCTCCCCCCGCCCCCACACCCGAAACACTCCCCGCGCCACCTTCGCATAGCGCAGCACGCTCCACTCCCCCAGCGGCACCGCGATCCCTCCTATCGCCACAATCGCCAGCGCCGTCATCTGGAAACTGGCCTCGAACAGGCTCCCCGGCTGCCACACCAGCAGCGCCAGCACCGCCGCCCCCAGCGCATTCAGCACATCCGTCTCCCGGTTCAGCAGCCGCGCCACCAGGTAAACCGACACCATCACCAACGCCCGTTGCGCCGGCTGCCCAAACCCCGTCACCACCGCATACCCCCCCGCCGCACAAATCGTCACCAGCGTCGCCAGCCACCGCACCGCACGCAATTTCCTCATCCCCCACCAAACCACCCCCGCCAGCAGCGCGATATGCAACCCCGAAACCACAAACAAGTGAAACGTCCCCGTCCGCTCAAATCCCCGCCGCAGCGCATGGCTCAACCCCGCCCGATCCCCAAACAGCATCGCATCCAGCATCTCCCCATCCGCCCGCTCCAGCCGCAGCCAACGCGGCATCCCCCCATTCACCCCACTGGCCACAAAACCCATCATCCGCCCGCTAGCCCAAGCCTGCGCCCCCTTCACCCGGCAACCCCACCCCGCCGCGCCAGTTCCTACCACCCGCAACCCCGACGTATACCCCGTCAACTCCACCCCATCCCGCTCCAGCGCATTTCCCACCTCAAACACCCCGTCATCCCTGTACCTCACCGGAGTCCGCAGCCTCCCCTCAAACTCCACCTCATCCCCGCACCTTACCCCCGCCTCCCCATACACCGACATCCTCACCCCACCCGTCGCCGCCACCATCCCATCCCCCTCCCGCGTCACCTCCTCCATCTCCTCCACCGCGACATCCACCACCGTAGCCCGCCCCCGCCCTCCTTGTTGCCCCGCCGCCTGTTCCCCCGGCAAATCCTCCGTCATCTCCCAAGGCGCAACCCCATCCGCATCCTTCTCCGCCCCCCCCACGACCGGCTCCGCCTCCCTCACCCTTACCACCCGCCCCCGCACCTCCCGCCGCAGCCCATCCCCCATCGTCGTAAACCTCGCAGAAACCGGCGCCGAAACCCGCCACCCCGCCGCCCCCATTCCCAGCACCACCCAAACCGCCAGCACCGGGAACACACACACCCTCACGCCCCACCTCATAGCCACCAGCCACACTCCCACCAGCAACACCAAAGCCCCAATCAAAACCACCACCGGCTGCTGAAAATCCCACCACCCCTGCACCCGCGCCACACCAATCCCCACCGCAAACGCCACCGCCGCCCCCGCCACCGGAGCCCGCCTGAACCGCATCCGCAAAACCGTCGCCGAAACTCCTCTACTGGGCATAAGACGTACCCCAGTTCTACACCACCAGCCTCACCCTCGACCAAAGGCGCGTCGGGCACCCCATCTCACGCGAGCCTCAACCACCCACCCCCCGCCGTCATTCTGAGCGGAGCTCAGAATCTCAGTATTGGCTTTTGTTTTTGCCTCTTCTCGCTCACATCTCAGCCACTCCCAGCCCACCTCGGCACCCACAAACCCACCACCCCAAAGCCCCAGCCCTATCCCGCTTCTTCCCGCCGTTATTCCCGCCGTTATCCCCATTCCTGTTGCTGCCGTTGTCCGTGCTTATCCCGCCCTGATCCGCCCTTATCCGCGTTCCTGTTTACCAACCCCTAAACCCGCCGCAACCAAACCACCGTCTCCAAATGAAACGTCTGCGGAAACAAATCCACCAGGCAAACCCGCTCCACCCGGTACCCCCCCAACTCCCCCAGATCCCGAGCCAAAGAAACCGGATCGCACGAAACATAAACCACCCGTTCCGCCCCCACCCGCCCCAGCAACCGCGCACCTTCCACCCCCAACCCAGCCCGTGGCGGATCCAGCACTACTACCTCCGGCCGTTCCCGCTGCAGCACCGCCCCCCGCAAAAACTCCACCGCCCCATCCCGGACGCCCTCCACCCCCTTCACCCGCAGCAGATCCCTCGCCGCAATCTCCGCCCCCTCCACCGCCCCCACCCGCGCAAACTTCTCCGCCAACACCCGTGAAAACAACCCCACCCCCGCGTACAAATCCCACGCCAGCCCACCACGCAAGTCCCCACAAACCAACTCGACCAGTCGATCCACCAAAAACCGGTTCACCTGAAAAAACGCCCCCCGGCTCACCCAGTACTCCCTTCCTGCCACCCCATACCGCATCCCGCCAGCCCCCCACGTCAGCGGCACAAACCCCACCCGCTTCCGCCGCGGAGCTTCTTCCCCCATCACCGCCCCCACCCCCACCACACCCTCCGGCAACCCCTCACAAAACCGCCCAAACTCCCCCGCCCCCACCGAATCCCGCAGCACCAGCTGCACCTGGACACTCTCCCCCGCCGCAAAAAACTCCACCTCCGCCACCCCAGCCATAAACTTCCCGTTCATCCCCTCCACCACCCCCCAAACCACCGCCGCCGCAATCGGACACATCACCACCGGCAGAAACTCATTCGTCCCCCGCCGGCTATACCCCACCCGCCCTTCCTCCACCCGCATCCGCACCCGGTTCCGATACCCCCATTCCTCCCCAGTCACTGTCTCAATCTGTTCAATCCCAATCAAGTCCGCCAGGATCTCCCGCTTCCACTCCACCTGCACCCCATACTCCGCATGCTGATACTGGCACCCCCCACAAACCCCAAAATGCACACACCGCGCCGCCCGCCGCCCAGCCACTTCCTCCACCACGACACCGCCCTCCAAAATCTCCCCCGGCAGCACAAACGGCACCTTCTCCGCCCCGAACCCACCCCCATACACCGGCCGCCCCACCATCTCGCTCATCCCCTCAGCCTATCAACACTGGCGCAACTTCTCCCACCCAACCGGTTCTAATCCATAAGACCGGCCGAATCGTTCGGACCACAACGCCGACACAATCCGCATCCAATGGTCCAGAGCCACAAAAGTAAGTCCCAGAACTTGATTCAATTCGCAACCCTCCAGGAGGGGTCCAACATCATGAAAATTCTTCGTTCACTCGCAATTTTCGCCGCTCTCGCCGTCCCCGCAGCCCTGCTCCCCACGGCCGCCCACGCGCAGATCGGTATCGGCATCGGCATCGCACCAGTCTGCTCGTACGGCTATTACGGCTACGCCCCCTACGCCTGCGCACCCTATGGCTATTACGGCCCGGCTTACTTCAATGACGGCATCTTCATCGGTGCCGGCCCCTGGTTCCGCGGCGGCTACGGCGGCTACGGCTTCCGTGGCGGATACGGCTACCGCGGTGGCTATGGCTATCGCGGCGGCTACGGTGGATACCGTGGCGGTTACGGCGGCGGCTATCGCGGCGGTTACGGCGGCGGAGCCATCGGTCATGGCGGCGGCTACGCCGGCGGCGGACGCGGCTTTACCGGTGGCGGCGCTTCCCGTGGCGGCTTCGGCGGCGGCGCATCTCACGGCGGCGGCTTCGGTGGCGGCGGCCACGCAGGCGGCGGCGGACACCGCTAAACCAACCCGAACCACTCCATCAGGGCTACCCCAGGCCACGCATCTTCATCGCGTGACCTGGGGTTTCTCACTTTAACAGACTACCCAGTCTATCCCCCCCGAAAACGTCCTCATCGCGCAACCTCCGGCCATCATCCAACCCGCATATAAAACAAGCTCAAACGCGGCAACCCCCGCGCCTCCAGCAATCGCTTTTGCATAAACTGCTGCATCACCTGCTTCATCTGCACCGCCCCCATCTTCCCCTTGTACGGAGCCAACTCCCGCCCCGCCTGCTCCCGCAACCTTACCAACTCCTCCTCTCCCGCCGACACCATCACCCCCGCCACCATCTTCTCCTCGAGCGCCGTCAACACTCCATCCAGCTCCTCCATCCCCATCCCCCCCGCCCTGACCACCCCCGCCAATTCCCGCAAACGAGCCCCCACCTCCCCCCCCACCAACCCCGCATTCTCCTCGAGGTACCCCGCCACCCGCACCTCCTCAAACCCACTCTCCCGCTCAGCCGGAACCACCCGCGCCCCCGTAGCCGCATCCACCGCCGCCTCCGCCGCCGCCATCACCGCCTGCGCCACCCACGCCAGCCCATTCACCTTCCCCCGCCCCCGCATCGGCTTCCCCTCCCGCTTGTCAAACGCGTCATCGATCCCCCGCAGCACCACCTCCAGCGGCACCCCCGCCTCCTTCCACGTCTCAATCAACGCCCAATCCAGCGTAGACAGCATCAGAAGCGACCCCCTTCGCCGCTGAAACCTCTCCTCGATCTCCGTAAAATAATTAAAGTAGTTCAGCATCTAGCCCGCAACAGCCCGCCGCCGGCTCAACCTCTCCAGGTTCCGCTCATAAATAATCCGCAGGCCCGTCAGCGTCAGCGCATCATCCACCTCCCCAATGTACTTCGACCCCCCCGCAATCAGCTTCGCCAGCCCCCCCGTCGCCACCGTCTTCACCTCCGTCACCCCATCCGCCGCCATCTGCGCAATCATCCGCTCCAAAATCCCATCCACCAGCCCGATATACCCGTAATACAGCCCAATCTGGATATTATCCACCGTCCCCGTCCCAATCACCTTCGCCGGCTTCCGCACGTCGATCCTTGGCAACCGCGCCGCCCGCGTAAACAACGCCTCCGCCGAAATCCCCAGCCCCGGCGCAATCGCCCCCCCCAGAAACTCCCCCCGCGCACTCACCACGTCGAACGTCGTCGCCGTCCCCATATCCACCACAATGCACGCCCCTTTGAACCGCTCATACGCCGCCACACAATTTACCACCCTATCCGCCCCCAGCTCCGCCGGGTTGTCGATCAGCACCGGCAAACCCGTCTTCACCCCCGGCTCCACAAACATCGCCTTTACCTTGAAATACCGTTCACAAACCTGCCGCAGCGTCCCATCGAGCGGCGGCACCACGCTCGATATCGCGATCCCCGTCACCGCCTCCATCGCCACCCCATTCAGCTCGAACAAATTCCGCAGCACCACCCCAAACTCATCCGTAGTACTCGCCCGCGGCGTAGTAATCCGCCACTCTGCCGTCAACGCCGTACTAAACCGCGCCCCCGCCCCCTCAGCCGCCACCCCATAAAGCCCCAGCACCACATTTGAGTTCCCCACATCCATCGCCAGCAACATACATCCTCCTCAAACATTCCCGAAACCAACAACGCCTTGGGTGCCCCAGGCCACGCAGTCCCATCGCGTGACCTGGGGTTGTTCACTTTGGCCCCAACAATCATCGCAAATTACCGCCTTCAGGGCCGAAGGCCCGTCACAGCATAGCCTGGGCACACCGCAGAAGTCAGCCGCAGGGCTGAAGGCCCGACACATACGACCCGGCACAAGCTCTCAAATCGCCCGAACCCCCCCATGCCGCACAATCCTTACCCTCCCCGCATCATCCAAAACCCGCAGCAACCCCGTCTCCTCTAACCCATCCGTCACGCCAGTATAGCCACCCTCCTCCTCCACCCGCACCGCCAGCCCCCGCACCATAAAGCTCCAATCTCCAAACCGCTCACAAACCCTCTCCTCCTCCCCGCGAGCCTCCGCCTCCACCGCCGCCACTTCCCGCTCCAGCTCCTTCAACAAAATCGGCAGCAGCACTTCCCGCCGAGTCTCCCCCACATGCCAGCTTTCCCGCAGCGAAGTAGCAATCTCCGCCAACTCCTCCGGCATCGCGCTCTGGTTCAAATTAATCCCAATCCCCACCACCGCATATTGCAACTCCCCATCCCCACCCATCGCCGTTTCCGTCAAAATTCCACCCAGTTTCCGCCCTCCCATCCCCGCCTTCCCTTCCATCAAGTCGTTCGGCCACTTCAAACTGATCAGCGCACAACTAGCCTTATCGATAGCCACCGCACAAGCCACCCCCGCCGCCAGCGAAACCTTCAGCACATCCACCCCCCGCAGCTTCGGCCGCATCAGCACACTCACATACAAACCATCCCCCGCCGCCGACTCCCACGTATGCCCACCCCGCCCCCGCCCCGCCGTCTGCTCATCCGCCACCCAAACCCCCACCCCCACACCAGCCCCAGCCGCCTCCAAAGCCAGCGAATTCGTACTCCCCACACTCTCAAAATGCCGCACCGCCCCAGCAAACAAACTCCCTCGCAACCCCGCTTCCACCTCCGCCAAATCGAACCCCACACCCATAGCCTTCTCCCGCCCTATCCCCGTTCCTGTTCTGGCCTTATCCGCCCTTATCCCGCAGTGATCCCGCTCTTATCCCCGTTCCTGTTTCTAACGATCACCCCTCCGCAATCCGCATCATCAAATCCGCCGCCCCCGCCCCATCCGTTATCTCGCTCACCGCCAGAAAATCCGCTCCCGCCCCCGCATACTCCTTCGCCATCTCGACACTCATCGCCCCGCTCACCCCCACCTGCGCATGCGGCAGCCCCACCCGCACCATCTTCACCGCCTTCTTCACCATCCCGGCCGACATCCCATCCAGCAGCACCGCCCCCGCCCCACCCGCAATCGCCACCTCCAGCTCCCCCAGCGACTTCACCTGCACCTGCACCACCTGCTTCCCCCGGCTGAACTTGATTGCATTCGCCAGTGCCTTCGCCAAACCACCCCCCAGCCCCGCATGCCCGCTCCGAATCAGCACCCCGTCCGCCAGATCCTGCCTGTGATTCACCCCACCCCCGCAACACACCGCATACTTCTCCAGCACCCGCAGCCCCGGCATCGTTTTCCGCGTATCCAATATCCGGCATCCCGTCCCCTTCACCGCCGTCACATACTCCCGCGTCGCCGTAGCAATCCCGCTCATCCGCTGCAGCGTATTCAGCAGAACCCGTTCGGTGCTCAGCAGCGCCGCCGCGTTATACCGCACCACCGCAATCGTCCCTCCCTTCTTCACCCTCACCCCATCAAAAATCTCCGGATGGCTGATCACCTCGAACCGTCCCGTCAGCGGCGCCCCCATCTTCACCCGCGTCGCTGCAAACACCTCCAGCAGCACCGGGATCGCCCCCAGCCCCGCAACCGTGCACCCCTGCCGGGCTGTAATCGTCGCCGTCCCCCGCAGCTTCGGGTCGATCGTCATCGCCGTCGTCAAATCCTGCGCCGCCTTATCCTCCGCCAGCGCCATCTCCAGTACCGCCCGCGTCCGTCTGCTTTTCCAGTCCATTCCAGTACCCCGACAGTCGTACCCATCCTAAACCCCCGCCGCGCATCTCACCTCGCATGATGTCCAATCTCGGCCAGCAGACCGCCATCCTTTTTCTCCTCGCCATCCCCATCGCCTGCGCCGCGTGGACCGTCACCCATGAAGAAATCTTCCGCGAGCCCCGCGAGTACTGCAAAAACAAATCACAAAACTGCAAACCCATCATCCAGCGCAAATTCTTCTACCTCTTCACCTGCGAGTACTGTTTCTCCCATTACGTCACCGCCTTCTTCCTCCTCCTCACCCGTTTCCAGCTCCTCATCCCCGGCTGGCGCGGCTACCTCATCGCCTGGTTCGCCCTCATCTGGGTCGCCAACGTTTACATGAGCATCTTCAACCGTCTCCGCCTTGAGATCAAACATGAAAACGTAGTCATCGCCACCGAGCAAATCCAGCAGGAAGCCCTCACCCCCAAACCGTAGCCAAACCCAACCCGCCGGGTGCCCCATGATCACGAGCCCAAAGGGCGAGTTATCGTGGGGTTACTCACTATATCGCCACGCCCACAGCCTCAGTCTTTTCCCCGACCCTCCCAGCAATCCGCGAGACGCCAAGCTTCCCGCTTTTTCCTGCCTTGTCCTCGTTCCTGTCCTATCGCGCCGCGCCGCCGCGCACCCGCCGCGCCGCCGCGTTCGCCTTTGGGGTTCACTCACCCCAAACCCCGTACACTACCCATGATGAAGTCCGTAACCTACGCAGCCCGCCAAAAGACCCTCGACCAATCCCGCCAACTCAAAATGGCCCGTTCCGCCCACGCCTACGTCCGCGGCAACACCCTCAAATTCTACGAGTGGCTAGCCCAGGGTGCCGGCACCCAGCTCCCCGCCGGCCCACCCATCTGGATCTGCGGCGACTGCCACCTCGGCAACCTCGGCCCCGTAGCCAACGCCCAGGGCAAAGTCGAAATCGAAATCCGCGACCTCGATCAGACCGTCATCGGCAACCCCGCCCACGACCTCGTCCGCCTCGGCCTCTCCCTCGCCACCGCCGCCCGCGGCTCAGACCTCCCCGGCGTCACCACCGCCCGCATGATCGAGCGCATGGTCGCCGGCTACGAGTCCGCCCTCAAAGCCCCCACCAAAAATCCAAAAGCCGCCAAAGACAATAAAGACGCAGCCCCCATTGACGACGTCATCCAGCAAGCCATGCGCCGCCGCTGGCAGCACCTCGCCGAAGAGCGCATTGAAGACGTAACCCCCACCATCCCTCTCGGCCGCCGTTTCTGGGCCCTCGCACCCGAAGAACGCAAAGCCATCGACCACCTCTTCACCTCACCCGAAGCCGCCGGCCTCCTTGAAAGCCTCCACGCCGGCAAAAAAGTCCGCGTACTCGACGCCGCCTACTGGATGAAGGGTTGCAGCTCCCTCGGCCGCCTCCGCTTCGCCGTCCTGCTTGGCCTCGGCAAAAAGAAGCAGCAAACCTACGCCCTCATCGACATCAAGGAAGCCGTCCAGGCCGCAGCCCCCGCCACCACCAGCAAGAACGCTCCCACGCAGCCAAAAGACTTCGCCGAGCGTGTCGTCACCGGCGCCCAGAATCTCTCGCCTTACCTCGGCCACCGCATGGTCGCCGCCCACCTCCTCGGCAAACCCGTCGTTATCCGCGAGCTCATGCCCCAGGACCTCAAGCTGGAGCTCGAACACCTCACCCCCGCCCAGGCCGTAGCTGCAGCCGAGTACCTCGCCGCCGTCGTCGGCAAAGCCCACGCCCGCCAGCTCACCCCCGCCCAACGCAAATCCTGGCACACCGAACTCGAACGCCACCACACCAGGTCCCTCGACGCCCCCCACTGGCTCTGGACCGCCGTCGTAGAAAACGTAGCCACCCACGAAGCCGCCTACCTCGAACACTGCCGCCGCTACGCCACCTCCACCCCACCCCACTAACCCCTGTCGCCACCACCCACCGCCGTCCAACCACCGCCCTAACCCTCCCACCGGCCCTAACCTACCCACCGGCCGAAACCCTTCCACCGCCCTAACCCTCCCACCCGCCCTAACCTGCCACCCGCCGTCATTCTAAGCGAAGCGAAGAATCTCAGTATTGGCTTTTGCTGTTGCCTGTTCTTGCCGTTGCCTGTTCTTCAGTTTGTCATCCCGCACCGGATCTACTCTTGTCCTTGCCTTTGCCTTTCTTTGCGTCCTTTGCGAAGACTTTGCGTTCCGTCTAGATCCCTTTCAAGGCCACCCCAAATTCCTGTCAACCCCCCACCACTGTGGAAAACCTCAAATCCCCAATAACCACGCCCAAACAAACCCAAAAATAGTTGGCATGTTCACCCCCGCCAACTTGATAAACTAGACATAGAAATAAAAAGCCGCGGAGCCCAAAAGGCACCCGCGGCTTTCTCGTCTTAAGCACCTCGCCAAAGCCAATCGAAGGGGATGGAATGAGGGCTGAAGGCCCGCAACATAACAGCCTAGGCCGAAGGCCTAGGTAAGTACCCAAGCCACGTCAAAGCGCTGTAAGCGCGGCACATAACCTCCACGTAACCACAACCGAATCAAGAATTTACCCCAAAACAGGGGGGGGGAGGGATACCACGCATGAGCCTACAAACCAGCCAGTCCCTCCCTCGCCTTCCGCAGCAGCTCACCCATCTCCCCAGCCTGCTTCTTCAACCCCTCCACGATATGCACCGGAGCCCGACTCAAAAACCCATCGTTCGAAAGCTGCTTCTCAGAAGAAGCAACCACCTTCTCCAGCTTCGCAATCTCCTTCTCCAGCCGCTCCCGCTCCGCTGCCACATCCACCACGCGCTCGTACACCACCTGCACCTCGAACCGTGCAGCCCTCTTCACCCCAGCACCCTCGAGCGCCACAGCACTCACCTCCACGCCACTCACCCGAGCCATCTTGGCCAGCATGTCAGCATGCCTGCCAGCCAACCCACCAGCCTCACCGAACACCCGTACCGGGGCCGCCTCCTTCTCCGGCACACCCATCTCCTTCCTCACCGCTCTCACAGCAACAATCAATTCCTGCAGCAAGCCAATGTCACCTTCAGCACTTTCATCTCTGACAAAATCACCAGCCAGAGGATAACGACTCAAAGCAATCGACTTCGCAGGCACCTGTTCACCCAAAGCACCATACAATCCATGCCATATCTCCTCTGTAATGAATGGCATAAAGGGACTCAGCAGCCGCAGCGCAGCCTCGTACACCGTCACCAGCGCATTGAGCGTCACCGCCGTCTCAGCCTTCCCAGCGCTACTGAAGTCCAGCCTAACCTTAACCAGTTCCAGATACCAGTCACAGAACTCACCCCAGAAGAACTGGTACACCGCAGCCGCCGCCTCGTCGAAACGGTACGCTCCCAGCGCCCGCTCCACCTCCCCAGCCACAGCTCCCAGCCGAGACACAATCCACCGCGTCTCGAGCGGCGCACCCTCCGCCACCACACCCACCCGCGCGCGATACCCACCCTCCCCACCCCTCTCCACCTGCATCAGCAAAAATCGTGCAGCATTCCAGATCTTGTTCGCAAACGCCCTGTACCCATCCGTCCGCTCTTCACTAAAAGCAATATCCGTCCCAGGACTAGCCATCGAAGCCAGCGTAAAGCGCACCGCATCGGTCCCAAATCGACTAATCGTATCGATCGGATCGATCACATTGCCCTTCGTCTTCGACATCTTCTGCCGATCCGCATCCCGCACCAGCGCATGAATATACACCTCGCGAAACGGCACCGCATCCTTCAACCCGCGCACCGAACCATCCTCCATCGGCACGTCCAGCATGAAATGGGTCGAGAGCATAATCATCCTGGCCACCCAGAAAAACAAAATATCGAACCCCGTCACCAGCACATCGGTCGGAAAGAACTTCGCCATCTCCGGTCGCGTTGCAGGCCAGCCGAACACCGTAAAAGGCAGCAATCCCGAAGAAAACCACGTATCCAGAACATCCGTCTCCTGCTCCAACTCCTTACTTCCACACTTCGAGCAAGCCATAGCCAAGGTCCGTACAACCGTAATCCCACCACAGCTCGCACAGTGCCAAGCCGGAATCCGATGTCCCCACCAAAGCTGCCGCGAAATGCACCAGTCATGGATGTTCCCCATCCACTCGAAGTACGTCTTCTCATACATCTCCGGCGTAAACCGAATATGCCCTTCCTTCACCGCCGCAATCGCCTTGTCAGCCAGCGGCTGTATCTTCACAAACCACTGGTCGCTCAACCTCGGCTCAATCACACTCCCCGACCGCTGCGAAACCGGCACAGCCATCGCATGGTCCTTCACCTCCACCAGCAACCCGGCAGCCTCCAAATCGCTCACCACCAGCTTCCTCGCCTCAAACCGGTCCAGTCCCTGGTATCGCGCACGCGCCGTCTCACCCTCGGCATTGGCACCCAGAGCCTCCGCCGGCAGATCCACCCGAGCCGTCTTGTCCAGCACCGAGATACTAGCCAACCCCTGCCGTTGCCCAATCGCAAAATCATTCGGATCGTGTGCCGGCGTCACCTTCACCGCGCCGGTCCCAAACTCAGGATTCGCCCACTCATCCGCCACAATCGGGATTTCCCTGCCAGTCAGCGGCAGCCGAACCATCTTTCCAACCAGAGCCTTGTACCGTTCATCCCCAGGGTTCACCGCCACCGCCGTATCGCCCAGCAGCGTCTCCGGCCGCGTCGTCGATACCACAATCGAACCCTCACCCTCAGCCAGCACATAGCGGATCGAGTACAGCTTCCCCACCCGTTCCTCCGACTCCACCTCCAGATCCGACACCGCCGACTGCATCACCGGATCCCAGTTCACAATGTAGGCTCCCCGATAGATCAACCCCTGCTCCCACAGCCGCACGAACGCCTCGTTCACCGCGGCAGAAAGGTCCTCATCCATCGTGAAGTATTCTCGGCTCCAGTCCACACTTGCGCCCAGCCGCCGCATCTGGTCCGTGATCGCACCGCCATATTGCCGTTTCCACTCCCACACCCGCGCCGTAAACGCCTCGCGCCCCATCTCCTTGCGCGTCGTACCCTCAGTCAATAGCTGCTTCTCCACCATCATCTGCGTCGCGATCCCCGCATGATCGGTCCCCGGAACCCACAGCGCCGTCTCGCCCCGCATCCTGTGCCACCGCGTCAGGATATCCATCTCCGTCTGGTTCAGCATGTGTCCCATGTGCAGCCGACCGGTCACATTCGGCGGCGGCAGCAGCATCGTAAACGACTTCCCCGCACCATCCACCGCAGCATCGAACAGCTTCTCCGCCACCCAGTACTTCGCCCACTTCTCCTCGATCGCCGCCGGCTCATAAGCCTTCGCCAACTCCGTCCCATTCGCCTTCATCTCGTCGCTCATCCTCTTAACCCTAACGCAAAAAGGACGCAGCCGAAGCCGCGTCCTTCTCACCAGCCATCCTCTACAACGGCTCGACGATCTTCTTCAGACCCTTCTTCTTCTTGTGCTTGCTGCTCGACTCTTCCTTCTTGTCGAACTCAGGCTTCGGCACCTTGCCATTCGCACCCACCACCTGCGCCGCTGGCGTCGGGCTCGCTACCTCGTTCGGACGATCCGGCGCTTCACCCGCACGTTCCACCTCGGGCAACGGAGCCGCGTTCTTCGGACCCACCGCCGTCAAACCACCCGGCGTATCGTTCACCGTGCTGGTAGGCCTGGCAGCCGGCGTCAGAATCTCCACGCCGATCCCATTCCCGCCAGAACGCGCCGCAGCCGGCGCAGCCGTATTGAAAGAGCTCGTAGCGCCTGCCGGAGCTCCACCATCGGTCGCCACCGGCACCTCCGTAAACGCCAGCGGAGCCGCAGGCTCAGCAGGTGCAGCAACCGCCGCAGCCACCGGCGAGGCCGTAGCATCAGCCGCCACGGCAGCCGGTACCGTAGCCGCCACAGGAACCGGCGCATTCGCAAACGCCGACGAGAAATCCGTCTTCACCTTCGCCACAACCGTCGGAGCCAGCGTAGGCTTCGGGTCCGTCATCGTCGGCTCCCCGCTCCGCGGCGCAAGCACCGTGTCGGGCTGATGCATAATGAACAAGCGAGCCACATCCACCAGCTTGTAAGTCGCCCGGCTATTCTCGAGCGCCTCACTTGCCGCAAGCTGTTCCTTCGTCGGCACTGGAATCGGCAAATTCATCGCCGCAAGCCTGTCCCTCGCGTCCTCCACATGCGGTGCAGCCGAGTGCTCCAGCACCACCGCGCGATAAGCATCGGCCGCCTGCCCGTCATACAGCGCCTCGAGCTTCGCCTTCCCGGCCTCCGGCAAATTCCGCAGCGTCCGCAGATACCGCGCCTCGGCCTCGTAAGCATCGCCCAGCCCAATCAGCGCGTCATCCATATGGCTATAGAGCGGATAAGTATCCACCACCGTCTGGTACCGCGCAATCACCGCCGCCCAGTTCTCCCGCGTCGCATAGTAGCTCGCAATATCCGCTTCCCGCGACGCCAGAACTTCCTGCACTTCCCGCAATCTCTGCTTCGCCTGCGGCACCAGCGTCGAGTCCGGGTAGTCCGTCAGCATCCGCCGATACTCTTCCTCCGCATGCATGCTCTTCGAGTAATCACGATCCGGCTTATCCATCTGCCGGAAGTAAATATCGCCAATCCGCATCTGCGCCTCGGCCGCCTCGGGCACATTCGGGAAGAACACCCGGAAGTCCGCGTATTCGCTTTCCGCCTGCGTCAGCGCCGCCGTCCCGCCTTCCTTGTACCAGGTATCTGCAATCGCCAGCTTGGCTCGCATCTGGTATTGCGAATCCGGATAAGTATTCAGCATCGTCTGCAAATCCAGCCGCGCCACATCGAAGTGGCCTTTCTTCATCGCGGTCAACGCCTTATCGTAAAGCTGCTTATCCGGCAGCTTGGAATCCTGCCCGATCAGCACATCGGCCTTCTTTTCCTTCTCCAGCGCCTTCTTCGTATCCTTTGAAGGCGTCACCTTATCATCCTTGGCGACATTCTTCTTACCCCGGCTAAAGGTCTTCGAAGCCGTAATCGTAGCCGTGGGCGCACTGTTCGGTGTCGCCACGGCATTGCCCGGATCGGTCGTACCCTTCGTCGGCCCCGTGCTGCTGGTCGGGTCGGCGTCTGCCGGATGCGCCTGCGTCACCGCCGGTATCGTCGTCGGCGTCGTCAAGGGCGATGTCTGCTGAGCAAACGCTGCCCCGCTCAACCCCATCACAGCCACACTGCAAATCATCGCCGCACGCACACTAGGAAAAAAGGAAAGTCTCATCGTCACTGTCTATCCAGCCTCACCCGGCCTGTAATTCTTGGCCGATACGCTTATTTTACGCCTTTGCCGCCGCTCTCGCCGTCGCCAGAAATGCCTTCGCGTTCGCTTCCGTCTTCGCAGCATCGCCCGGCGCATAAATCGCACTGCCCGCCACCAGCATGTCCGCTCCTGCTTCGACCACGCTCGCTACCGTATCGTGAGCAACCCCACCGTCCACTTCGATTCGAAAGTTCAATCCCAGCAGCTCCCGCATCTCAGCCAGCGCCCTGATCTTACCCAGCGCCAGCGGCAAAAATCTCTGCCCCCCAAACCCCGGATTCACGCTCATCACCAGCACATGATGCACCATCGGTAGCACCTCGACCAGCGTCTCCACAGGCGTAGCCGGGTTGATCACCACCGCCGGCTTCACTCCGCATTGCTCAATCAGCTGCAGCGTCCGGTGCAGATGCCTGCAAACCTCTTGGTGTACGCAGATCATATCCGCCCCCGCCTTCGCAAAATCCTCCACAAACCGGTCCGGCTCCTCGATCATCAGGTGGCAGTCGAGCGGCAGCTTCGTGACCGCCCGCACCGCCTTCACCACTGGCGGGCCAAACGTGATATTGGGCACAAAATGCCCATCCATCACATCCACATGGACAATCGTCCCGCCTCCCCGTTCAGCGGTCGCAATCTCTTCCCCCAACCGCGCAAAATCCGCCGCCAAAATCGAAAACGCCAACTCAACCAAGGCCACTCTCCTCTGAACCCATAGTCTACCTCCCAACGCAAAACCGCCCCGGGAATATCCCGGGGCGGTCCGCAAAACACAGCGCCTACGCCAGCTCGAACCGATCCGCGTTCATCACCTTCGTCCAAGCCGCCACAAAGTCCTGCACAAACCGCTCCTGCGCATCGCTCGCCCCATAAAACTCAGCCAGCGCCCGCAGTTGCGAGTTCGACCCAAACACCAGGTCCGCAATCGTTCCCGTCCACTTCAGCTTGCCCGTCGCCCGGTCGTTCCCGTCCAGCACGCCCGGCAATATCGTCGACTTCGTCCACTTCGTGCTCATATCCAAAAGATTCACAAAGAAGTCGTTGGTCAGCGTCTCCGGCCTGTCCGTAAACACACCGTGCTTCGTATGCCCGAAGTTCGTGTTCAGCACTCGCATCCCGCCCACCAGCACAGTCATTTCAGGCGCCGTCAGATCCAGCAGATTTGCCCGGTCCAGCAGCATCTCCGCCACTACATCTTCGTGGCCGTCGCGCGTATAGTTGCGGAACCCATCCAGCATCGGCTCCAGCACCTCAAACGACTCCACATCCGTCTGCTCCTGCGAAGCATCCACACGGCCCGGCGTAAAGGGAACCTTCACCGCCTGACCCGCAGCCTTCGCCGCCTGCTCGATCGCCGCAGAACCGCCCAGCACAATCAAGTCCGCAAGCGAAACCTGCTTACCAGCCTGCTTGCCGTTGAACTCCTTCTGCACGGTTTCGAGCGTCTCCAGCACCTTCGCAAGCTCACCCGGCTGGTTCACTTCCCAGTACTTCTGCGGCTCCAGACGGACCCGCGCACCGTTCGCGCCGCCCCGCTTGTCGCTCCCACGGAAGCTCGAAGCCGAAGCCCACGCCGTCGTCACCAGCTGCGGAATCGTCAGCCCGGAAGCCAGGATCTTCCCCTTTAGCTCCTCCACATCGGCGTCCGAAACCTGCTCATACGTGGCCACCGGCAGAGGATCCTGCCAGATCAGCACTTCCTTCGGAACCAGCGGCCCAAGATACCGCGCCACAGGACCCATATCGCGATGCGTCAGCTTGAACCACGCCCGCGCAAACTGATCCGCAAACTCTTCAGGATGCTCATAATACCGCCGCGAGATCTTCTCATACGCCGGGTCCATGATCATCGCCATATCGGTCGTGAACATGATCGGCGCATGCTTGATGCTCGCGTCCTCGGCATCCGGCACCAGGCCCGCACCCACACCATCCTTGGGCGTCCACTGGTGCGCTCCGGCCGGGCTCTTGGTAAGCTCCCACTCGTGGTTGAACAGGTTCTCGTAATACCCGTTATCCCACTTCGTCGGATTCGCCGTCCAAGCGCCTTCGAGGCCACTCGTAATCGTCTTGTTGCCTTTGCCATTGCCAAACGTATTGTTCCAGCCAAACCCCTGCTCTTCGATATCCGCGCCCTCCGGCTCGGTACCCAGAAACTGCCCCGGGTCCGCCGCGCCATGCGCCTTGCCAAACGTATGGCCGCCCGCAATCAGCGCCACCGTCTCCATATCGTTCATCGCCATCCGCCCAAACGTCTGGCGAATGTCACGCGCGGAAAGCACCGGATCAGGATTGCTGTTCGGCCCTTCCGGGTTCACATAAACCAGCCCCATCTGCACCGCGCCAAGCGGCACTTCCAGTTGACGATCCCCCGTATACCGCTGGTCATCCAGCCATTTCCCTTCCGGGCCCCAGTAGATATCCTCCTCCGGCTCCCACACATCCACACGGCCGCCCGCAAAACCAAACGTCTTAAACCCCATCGACTCGAGCGCAACATTGCCCGTCAGCACAATCAGGTCGGCCCACGAAAGCTTCTGCCCATACTTCTGCTTGATCGGCCAAAGCAGCCGCCGAGCCTTATCCAGGTTCGCATTGTCCGGCCAGCTATCCAGCGGCGCAAACCGCTGCGCACCGCTCCCCGCACCGCCACGTCCATCCGCAATCCGGTACGTCCCCGCGCTATGCCACGCCATCCGGATAAAGAACGGCCCATAGTGCCCAAAGTCCGCCGGCCACCACTCCTGCGAGCTCGTCATCAACGTCTGCAGATCGCCAATCACCGCCTGCAGATCCAGCGTCTTGAACGCGGCCGCATAGTCGAACGCCGACTTCACCTGCTTGTTGTAAGGATTATTCAGTGGCGAATTCTGGTTCAACACCTTCAGGTTCAACTGGTTCGGCCACCAGTCCGCATTCGACTTCGAACCCGACATCGTCGTCGTCCGCGGCGCACCCAGAAACGGGCACTTCGGTTCCGCCACCGCGGTTCCTACCGTGTGAGGTGCGCCAGTCGGTTCCCCGACGCCGTGATTAAACTGATGATCCGGATGAACTTCCTTCACTGGTTCCATGATGATTCTCCTTAGCTTTCTCGCCGATGTTCCGTGGTAGTTTCAGGCCCCATCGGCCCGCAATCTGTTTGCATCACCTCCGGCGCACTCTCCACCGGAGCCCGCGCACAGGCAATACAAAGTCCGCGCAGGATAAGTTCGTAATCCCGTAACACCCGATGTCCCAGCGCCTGAGCATCCGGCCTCGGCACGTCGTACCACTCCATATCCTCCACCGCCCCGCACCGATCGCAGATAAAGTGGTTATGCCGCAAACCCTTCAAATCGAACCGCGCCGCCCTGCCCTCGAGCGCCACTTCCCGCACCAGCCCAGCCTGCACCAGGTCACGCAGGTTGTTATACGTAGTAGCCCGCGACGAGCGCGGATCCAACCGGTTCACCGCCTCAAAAATCTCAGCCGCCGTAGGATGCACCGTCTGCTCGCTCAGCACCGACATCACCGCATACCTCTGCGGCGTGCAGCGAAGTCCAGCTTCTTCGAGCGTCTGTCTAATAACCTCGGCGTCCATACTTATTTAGATTATGTCTACTTTGATATTTTGTCTAGCCGACCATCCCGGATAACAGTCACTCGTCCATCACTGCGCCGCACCCTGCTGATAGTCCAGTCCGCCTGGAGTGCATCAGGATCGATCCCCCGCATGCGTAGCAGCCGTTCATTCAACGCCGTCATCCCAGCCAGCCGCTCAGCCATCGTCTTCCCCGCCCAGTAAACCCGCTGCTCCTGCCGCGCCGCCTCAAAGCTCAACTTCCGCGGAGCCCACTCATCCCACCCACCCTCTCTCATGCCTGGCTCCCAGCTCTCAGCCGCTTTATGCTCTCAGCTCTCAAATCCTGGCTCTGTCTCTACACTCTCAATCATTCCATTCCCTCACACCTTACGCCCCCGCCGAGCCCTTACCCCCAAATCCGGCACCACTCTCTCCACGCCCTCCCGCCCCTCATGCAGAATCTTCGTCTTCGCCGCCCCCACCCCCGCCCGGTCCGTCTCCGCCATCCCCTTCGGCTCGCCGATAGCCATTCGCGCCGCTCCCCGCAGAATCCGCCGCACCGGCCAGCTCCCATCCGCGTTCGCAAAGAAAAACTCCCCCACCCGCTGATTCTCCGGCCGGTAATACCACCGCCGCAGCAGCGACAAATGATCCCCCAGCCGCCCCACCTCACCCACCCGCACCATCCCCTCCAGCCGCCCCAGCACCGTAGCGGCCCGCTCCTCCGGCGCAATCACCCCCACCCCGTCCCCCAGCGGCACCGCCGCCAGCATCAGCGGCTGCGCAAACAGGCTGGACCCCACACTTGTCTGCTCCTTCACCGCCCTCACCCCCAGCGTCGACAACCGCTCCGGCCCATACAAACACCCGCCCCACAACAAAAACACCGCCGCCTCATCCCCCCCGCCGGCCCAGCGCTGCACAATCACCCCACGCAGATCGACCACCGGCCGCACCAGCTCATCCGCCAGCCCCGCCGCCGCCTTCACCTTCCCATACCGTTCATGCGCCGCCGCCGCCGCCTCGAACTCCATCTCCCCGCTGGCCCGCTCCCGCTCCGCCGCAATCCCTTCCAGGAGCGATTCCCCATGCGTAGCAAAAAACCGTTCCACCCCGCGCGCCTCTGCCCCATACTCCTCACCGCTGCAGCTTGTATTACACGGCGCCATACACTTCTTCATCTCCCCATAAGCACACCCCGGATGCTCCGCATGCACCTCCAGGTCTTCCCAGCACCGCCGCAGCCGGAACAAATCCAGCACCGCATCGCAATACCGTTCCGCCGCCATCCGTGATGGAAAAGGCCCATAAGTCCGCGCCAGGTTCCTCCCCCCCAGCCTGTTCGTCGAGTACACCCGCGGATGCGCATGCTCCATCGTCAGCCGCAGACAATAAGGCGCATAAAGCCGCATCCGCTTCCTCGCCGCCTCCACCCCAAAAGCCGCCGCCGTCGCCTCATAAAGCAGCAGCAGCGATTCAAATTCACTCCCCGTAACCGTCCACTCGATCCACCGCACCCGATCCCGCAGATTCAGCCGTTTCGACTGCACCACCACCCCCTCAGCCGTCACCTCCGGCGGTGCCAGCAGCCGCCCCAGCCGCCGCCGCAAATCCGCACCCCGCATCAGGTAAGGCTCATCCGTCTCCCGTTCCCCCCGGAGCGCAAACACCCCCGGCACCGCCGGCACCTCCCGCAGAATCTCCTCAGCCCGGCTCCCCTCGAACTCCACCCGCCGCCCGAACTGAAACCCCATCGCCACACCCAGATTGTAGAACGTATAATCTCGCCATGGAGCTCACCCTCACGCCCGAAGCTGAAGCCCTTATCGCTCAGGAAATGAAGCTCGGCCATTTTCAATCTCCAGGCGACCTCATCGAAACCGCCCTGTTCGCCTTCCGCGATACCACCTCGCAAAACGTGCAGGAACTCAACAACAGCATTCAGCAAGGTCTCGATGACATCGACAGCGGCAACCTCCTCAACGAGGAGGAGTCGCGAGCCTACCTCCACGCTCTACGCGCCAGGTTGTGAAGGAAGGCACTTTCAAGCTCGCAAGAAATGCGCTCCGCGATGTCGCCGAGATCGTTACTTACCTTCATCGTGAAGCCAGTCCTTCCGTTGCCGACAAGTTGGAAGGAAAACTCTTCGCCGCCTTTTCTGCTCTCTCGCACGGGACCGCGGTCGGACACACGCGAACCGACCTGACAGACAAACGCGTACTCTTCTACGTCGTGGGGCCATATGTGATCGTCCACCGCAAGGCACCTACAACAACCTACATCGTCCGAGTGATCCATACTTCGCGAGATCTCAAACGATTGTTATGGTAAGGCCGGCGTAACTTCCAGCCGGAGCGTCGCCGACTAAGCCCCCGCAATCGTAATCCCCTCCACCCGTATCGTAGGACAAGCCCCCGCCCCCCGAAAATTCAAATCATTCCCAATCGCCGAAATATTCCGGTACATCTCCTTCAAATTCCCCGCAATCGTTATCTCCTCCACCGCATAAGCCAGCTCCCCATTCTCTATCCACAGCCCCGCCGCCCCCTGCGAATAATCCCCCGTCACCAGATTCGTCCCGAACCCCATCACCTCGGTCACATAAAGCCCATTCTTCACCCCCCCAATCACCTCCTCCGGCGTCGACTCCCCCGCCTCCAGGTAAAAATTCCCTGCCCCAATCCCCGGATTCCCCGCCAGCCCCCGCGCCGCATTCCCCGTGCTCCGCAACCCCAGCTTCCGCGCCGCATAGCAGTTTGTCACGTAGCTCTGCAAAATCCCTTTATCGACAATCACCGTCCGCCGCGTAGGCAGTCCTTCCCCATCGAACGCCGAGGTCCCAAACCCACCCACCCGCATTCCCTGACGGTCAAACACCAAGGTCCCATCATCCACAACCGTCACATTCTCCCCCGCCACCCGCTCCCCCAGCATCTCGTCGAACATCGAAGCATGCCGGTAGATCGAATCCCCATTCGCCGCCTCAAAGATATTCCCCATAATCCCCCGCGCAATCTCCGGTGAAAACACCACTGGCACCCGTTGCGTCTTTACCTGCCGGGCCCCCAGCCGTCGCAGCGTCCTCTGCGCCGCTTTGATCCCAATCGCCTCGGGCGATTCCAGCAACCGCGCAGTCCGCGCACTCGAGTACCAGTAATTCCGCTGCATCTTCCCACCCTCGTCATGCGCAATCGGAGCCGTCGAAAAACCGCAGTAGCTCCGCCGCGACTCCCCCCGAAACCCCCGCGAATTCACCATCACCTTGTGTGACGTCGCCGTATCGAAATCCCCACCACCCGAGTTCTGAATCCGCGTGTCGTACCCCATCGCCGCCGCCTCACACCGCCGCGCCATCTCGATCCGCTCCGCCGGAGCCATCTCGTTCACATCCTCAAAATACAGCCCCAGGTCCCCCGCCAGCTGCCCAAACTCCCCCTCCTCCGGCAATCCCGCAAACGGATCCTCACTCGTCACTTTCGCCAGCTCCATGGCGCCCGAGACCAGCTTCTCCAACCCTTCCCGCGACAGATCCGACGAAGAAGTAGAAGCCGTCCGCAACCCATTGAAAACCCGCAGCCCAATCGCCCGCGACCCTGACTCCTTCAAAGTCTCCACCTGCCCCAACCTTACCAGCGCAGAAAACTCCTCGCCCTCATAAGCCACACACTCCGCATCCGTCGCCCCCGCCCGCAACGCCGCCCCCAGCACGTCCTCCGCCAACCCCTTCAGCCCCAACTCCGAAATCGCCTGCATACACTCTCCTCAAAACTGCAAACGGACCCCAGCATCTGGGGCCCGCGCAAAACTTCGTTGAACCTACCGCACCGGCGCCGAGCTCATCCGTGATTCCCGCCCATCCGTAGCCTTCAAAAACCACATCCCCGCCAGGCAATACTCGCTATCGCTCTTCAGCTTATGTTCCAGGTGCGGAGCAGCCGCCCCCACCCCATGCCGCCGAAACAACTTCATCGCCCCGCCGCAATCCTTGCAGCGAAACTCCGTATCCTCATCCACCAGCGCCTCAGAAATCGCCTTGATCTTCCAGAACGGTTCATACCCGTTGCCGGACTGCCGAACCCGCCGCCGCTTCACTTCACACTCGGTAATCTTTTCCCGCTCCGCACTCGCCATCGTTCATCTCCACGTACCGTAAGTGTTACGCCTGAACATCCTTGCAAGTGCACGAAAAACCTAAACTCTTAGCTCACCGGAGAAGCTGACCGCCGCGGCTCCCGCCCATCCGTCGCTTTCTTGAACAACATCCCCATCGGGCAGTATTCCGAGTCCGCCTTCACCTTGTGCTCCACATGCGGCAACGGTCCGCCAACCTTGTGGCTCTTGAAAACCTTCAACTCGCCGCCACAATCCTTGCAACGCATCTTCACATCCGCGTCGTCGATCGCGTCCTTCACACTCTTTACCTTCCAGAACGGCTCGTAACCACCACCCGCCGCCACCCGCCGCCGTTCCACCTCGCACTCATACAGCTTTTCCCGTTCGACAGCCATTAGTGTCCCGTCCCCCCCACCAGCATTCTGTCCAGTTTCACCGTGGGCATTCCAACCCCCACCGGCACGCTTTGCCCCTGCTTCCCGCACGTCCCGATGCCTTCATCGAGCGCCAGGTCGTTCCCCACCATGCTCACATGCTTCAACGCCTCCGGGCCATTCCCGATCAGCGTCGCACCCTTCACCGGCCGCGTCACCACACCATCCTCAATCAGGTAAGCCTCACTCGCGCTGAACACAAACTTCCCGTTGGTAATGTCTACCGACCCACCGCTGAAGTTCACCGCATACAGCCCACGCTTCACGCTCTTGATAATGTCCGCCGGCACATCATCCCCGTTCAGCATGTACGTGTTCGTCATCCGCGGCATCGTGATGTGGTGATAGCTCTCTCGCCGCCCGCTCCCCGTGCTTTTGGTCCCCATCAACCGGGCACTCATCTTGTCCGTCAAATAGCCTTTGAGAATCCCATTCTCAATCAGCACATTCTCCTGCGTCGCCACCCCTTCATCGTCCACATTCAACGATCCCCGCCGCCCCGCCATCGTCCCGTTATCCACCACCGTCACCTTGGACGACGCCACCTGCTGCCCAATCAACCCCGCAAAAGCGCTAGTCTTCTTGCGATTGAAATCCGCCTCCAGCCCGTGCCCGACCGCCTCATGCAGCAGCACCCCCGGCCAACCCGGCCCCAGCACCACCTCCATCTCACCCGCCGGAGCCTCCGCCGCCCCCAGCTGCAGCAGCGCCGTCCGAGCCGCCTCCGCGGCATGATGCTCCGGAGAATTCCGCCCTTCAAAATGCTCCAGCGTCACCCGGCCGCCGCCCCCGCTCGACCCGCGCGAAGTCCCCTGAGAATCCTTGGCAATCACATAAACATTCAGCCGAGCCAGCGGCTGCGTATCGCTCGCGAACGTCCCATCACTCGCCGCCACCAATATCCGCCGCAGCTCATCGTTGATCCCCACCCTCACCTGAGTAATCCGCGGGTCGAAGGCCCGCGCCGCCCGGTCAGCCCGCTTCAGCAGCTCCAGCTTCTCGCTGATCGCCGCATCCGTAGTCAACCCCGCAATCGGATACAACGAAGGCGTCTCCGTATGCCGAAACCCACTCGCCATCTCCTTCGCCGGCCCGCTAGCAATCAGCGCCGCCGTACGAGCAGCCTTCAACAGGCGTTCGCTTGAAAGATCGTCCGTAAACGCAAACCCGGTTCGTTCCCCACTCACCACCCTGATCCCGCAACCCACGCTGATCCCCTGCGTCGCCGTCTTCACCAGCCCCTCGTCCATCCCCAGCGAGGTACTAGTCACACTCTCAAAATAAAGGTCCGCATACTCCCCACCCGCACTCAGCGCCTCCCCCAGGCACCGTTCCATCAAACGCTCGCTCAACCCCAGCTTTTCGATAAAGTACCGCTTGTGATCCGCCACCACCTCGACAATCGGCTCAACCAAAGGAAATATCATCTCTACCCATGATAGGCTGCCAATCCCCAATCACCAAATCAGCGCTCTTCGTCCACCCAGTAACTCTCCCGCCCTACAACGGACACCCCCACGCGTTCCGGCACCGTCACCTGCAGCTTATGCAATCCCACATGCCCGCCGGCCCTCGCCTGGAACGTCAGCACATACCGGTTCGGCAACCCATTCCCCACCTCCGCCAGGCCACTCTCCAACCCCTTTACATCCGAGAACTGAAAGTATTCCCCACCCGTCATCCGAGCCATCTCCTTCGGCGTATTGACCCGCATCGCCGCCGTCGCCGCCATCAACCCCATCTTCGCCAGCGCCAGTGGCGGAGCCAGCCCCGCCATGCAGTCATACCCATTCGACACCTTCCCCTTCATACACCCACCCTCGCCATAAGGCTCCGGATTCTCAAACATGATCCCCCCGCTCAGTGCCGCAAGCACAGCCTCCGCCGCGCTCCCCGGCTGCACAATCGGCGGCGGAGCCCCCACCTTCCCCTTCGGCGGCACTCGCTTCGTAGGCAGCACCTTCGCACCATACTTCGACACCTCCTGGTACCCCGTAGAAAACGCCACGCTATACACCGCCGTATTCGTCTCCCCAATCCCCCGCACCGCCGTCTCCATCGCCATCACACTCCCCCGGTCCCGCGTCTCGCTCACCAGCAAAATCGCCCGCCGATACCCCGCCGGAGCCCGCCGCAACACCTCTACCGCCATCCCCACCGCATCCACAATCGCCGCCCCGCCATCCCCCACCGTCGCATCCTCATCCACCCGCGTAAATTCCCGCAACACCCCCGCCACCTTCCCCATATCGCCCGTCAGCCCCTGCAACACCTCCGGCCTGCTGTCGAACCCCACAACCCCAACCTCCCGCGTCACCCCCGCCGTCATCGCCTCCACCATGCCCGGCAGCGTAGCAAACCGATCCCCAGCCTTGCCCTTCAAATTCGGATGCCACCCCGCCGCCTCCGCGCTCGCCCCCGCTTCCACCACCACCATCAACGCCAGCGGTGAAGACCCCGCATCTTCCTCCACCTTCACCACCTGCCTCACTCCATCGTCCGTCACTACAAAATCCTCACCCCCCAACCCATAAACCACGCCACCCTTCGCATCCCGCACCACAGCCGGCACCACCACCAGCCGCGACCCCACCTGCAGCGTAGGCGTCCCCTGCCCCCACGCCCCCGCACAAACCCCCCACACCCCAAGCCGGCAAATCCAACGCATAACCCGTAGGACGCCCACCCTCACCAGCCGTCACCTTCTCTGGGTCGGAACCGTCTCACCGACGCCATCCTCACCATCGCCGCCCCTGACTCAACCACACCGGACCCGCCCCAGGATGATTCACCCCATCCCCCACGCGCGTCATCGCCACGCGGATCGCATTCCCATTCACCGTCCCCTCCGCCGCCAGGCTAGTCGCCGAGTCCCGCCGAAAGTGCAGTCTCACCTTCCAGTCCTTGTCGCCCGGATCGGTCAGCAACGTATCCCCCGTCGCCGCATCCACACTCGCATTCACAGAGTTGTACTGCCCATTTTCCATCTCCAGCAATACTTTATTGCCCGCATCCAGAATCACCGTATGCCACTGATCGTGTCCCGGCTCCAACCCATAACCTTTCAGCGATGCCTCAGACAGCAGCGGCTTATTCGCATCCGCAACCGTAAAACGATCCACGTGCCAGATCCCATAGTTGGCGCCTCGCTCCGCGTCCGTGTGCAGCATCGTCCGGTAGCGAATCACATCGTTCGGAATTGCCAAGCCCATCGTCACCAGCGCCACAACCATCGGCAGCGACAGCAGCACCAGCCTCACCGGCCGCCTCGCCGTCACCCCAGCCTCCCTCACCGGCAGTGCCGGCCGTTGGCTCACCAGCAAACGCCACAACCCAGGCAGTACCGGTGCCGCAAGATACAGGGCAAGCAGCAAATACAACACGCAGCGAACCTTCTGATTCACATCATAGAAAATGTTCAGCACCAGCACATTGGTCATCGCCACCAGGGCCAGCACGGCCCCCAGCGCCGTCGTCCGCCGCACCAGCAGCAGCAGCCCCGCACCCACTTCAACCAGTCCGCATAACAAGGCATACCCCGGCGACGCCGCCATGAACGCCCACAACATCATCATCGGCTCCAGCTCGCCCACATGCTGCGCCTGCCGCCCCAGCGTCAACAACCCAAACTGCGTCGGCGGCACCTTCGCCAGCCCATACGCCAGCATCTCTGAAGCCAGCGCCGCACGCACAAACACCCGCAAATACGCATCCAACGCGCGGTACTCCCGCCGCCCCCGATCCCGCCAACCCCACACCCCCGCCGCGACCGCCGCAACCACAACCTGCGTCCCCCGCAGAACATACTCGTAAACCGAATCCTGCCCGACCCACGCCTGCCCGGGGCTCCACTCCGTCTTCACCGCATGCGCCAGGTGCAGCACATGCACTCCAACCCACGGCACCACCCTGTGCCAAACCGGAGCCGTAAACGGATCACCATTGTGGCCCCCATGAAAACTCGCCAGCAACCATTGCAAGATCCGCGCCAGCACGTCCAGCGTAACCAGACCCACCAACACAAACACAAACCGAAAGCCGGCCAGGTGCCCCCGACTCCATCCCCGCTCATCGTCCGTAACCCCGCGCTCGTGACCCATCCCAGAAAACTCCTCAAAGCAATCTCAGGGCCCGAACCGCAAGTGCCTACACCTTACCGCAAACTTCTCATCGACCGTCAGTACTTATGCAACAAAAGCTGATCCAACTTCCCATCCTTCGTCACATAAACGAACACCCCATAAACCCCATTCGCCGCCGTCACCTTGTAATACCAGGCCGTCATCCCGCCTCGTTCATTCGACCCCAACGTCTCTACCGTCTTGATCGCCCCCATCGGCGCCAGGCTCACCTGGTAATCCCTAACCACCTGGTCGGTAAAGAAAAAGTTCAGGTTCGCATTCAGCAGACTACGATCCAGCTTCCCTTGCCCAAGCCCTTCCAGCACCGTCCTTGTCCTCGCCAACGCAGCCTCATTTGTCTTCATCGCCGCCGCCGCAACAGGCGCAAACACCACATCTTCGATCGCCCGCACCAGCTTCCCCGTAGCCGTCTCCGCGTTCGTCAACACCCCAATCGCCACATCACTGCTGGGATAAATCTGGTTCAGCGTCGTAAACCCATTCAACCCGCCGCTATGCTCGATCACCCGCCGCCCCTGCTGCGCCTCCAGAAAGAATCCCATCCCATACCCGGTCCCCGTCCCATCCGGCAGGTCGTACTCCGACTGCATCACCTGCCAGCTCGCCGGCTTCAGCACCTTCCGTTTCATCACCACCGTATCCCAAAGCAGCAAATCGCCAATCGGCATCGCCAACTGCCCCGCCCCGAACACCGTCCCCGGTGCCTCCCGCGGCGTCACCCGCGCCGGACCAAATCCAAAATGCACATACCCCTGCGGAACCTCCGGCACCTGCGACCCACCCAGATCGATCACATGCGTCAACCCCGCCGGCAGCAGGATATTTGCCGTCAAAAAATCAAAGAACGGCTGCCCCGCCACCTTCTCCACAATCAATGCCGCCAGCCCATAATTCGTATTGCTGTATTGCCACTTCGTTCCCGGTTGAAAGTCCAGCGGCATGGAAGTCCACTTCTTCACAATCGCCAGCGGAGTCGTCGCGGTAGCCATCTCCGGCGTCAGATAATCCTCCGTGTAGTCATCCGAGTAGCCACTCACCTGGTTCAGCAGCATCCGCAGCGTAATCTCCCGCGCATGCCCGAGTTCCGGGAACCACGTCGCTACCGGGTCATCCAGCCGCAGCTTCCCCCGTTCCACCAGCACCATCGCAGCCGCCGCCGTAAACTGCTTTGAAACCGACCCCACCCCATATTTCATCTCCACCGTACTAGCCACAGCCGGCTCCATCCGCGCCAACCCGTAAGCCCCCGTAAACACCACCGCGCCACCCTCCGCAATGCCGATCTGCGCACTTGGCGTCCCCGTCTCCGCCAGCACCTTCGCAATCGCCGCATCGATCTTCGGCTTCATCTCCGGCGTAAACACAGGCTGCTGCCCAAAAGCCCCAGAACCCGCGACAGCACTCACCATCAGCAAACTCGCTAAGACTCTCATTATCACTATCTCCCCCCACTCGGATCACTCACAGCCGCCACATCCAGATCCACAAACAAATCCTTCGTCGCCCCCCCATAGCAAAGCCCATCCTCCCCATAAGTCGCCACACAACTCTGCGTATGCGCCACCCGCCGCGGCGACTGCGCATATTGCCAAACCATCGCATCAAGAACCCCGCTATCCTGCACCCGAGGAGCCCCCAGCGAACACCCCGGCGAAGGCGGGCAAGCATTCTGATACACCCAAAGCTTCACCTCATGCAGCCCCCCCGCCTTCACATGCGCCTGCACATCCGCAGCCGTCGTAATGTAAAGCGGCTTCCCATCCGGCCCAACCCCATCGCCGCTCTCCTCCCCGCTCAAATAGGCTCCGGGCTTATACCCCCCGGCCGCGACACCCTCCGTCCACGCAAAAAAATAACCCGCCTGCGCCTCCGTTAGCCGCCCACCCTCCTCCTGGTCCAGAAACACCACCGCCCCCGCCGGAAACCCTTCCTTCTTCGCTGCCGCCACCGCCGCCGCCGCATCGCTTTTACCCAGCGCCGCCGGCGTCACCCCGGCCTTGCCGATCGCCTTCTCCAGCCGCCCATTCCAAAGCACCAGAAACCCGAACCCCGCCCCACGCAGCGCCCCCCGCCGCCCCACCCAGCTATTGACCGTCTCCCCCGGCGGCACATTCAGCCAATACCCCACAAATGCAAAGCTCTTCCGCAGCTCCCCCAGCCGCTCATCCCCCGGATAAACATTCCGGTCGAACCCCACATACTGCCCCTTCGCCGCCCCACTCTTCACCCTGCCCGGCTCACTCGTCTGCCCCGCCGACGCCTGCCCTCCCGGCGCCTTGCAACCCATCGCCACCACTCCCGCCAGCCCCAAAGCCACCAACCCAACCGTCCTGGCAATCCTCGCGATCCTCATCCCCACATCCTCTCATCCAACCCCGCACCCTGTCCCCCGCCATGCTAAGTTTGAACCCATGACCCCGTTCCAGGCACCGTCCCACACGCCCGACCCCCGCTACCCCACCGGCCCCATGCCCGCGCCCGCCACCGTCACCCCCGCCGAGCGCGAACAAGCCATCGCCACTCTCGCCGAGTTCCCCACCCACATCCGCAACGCCGTCGCCACCGCCGAGCACCACGACCACATCGACACCCCCTACCGCCCCGCAGGCTGGACCGTCCGCCAGCTCGTCCACCACATCGCCGATTCCCACGCCATGGCCCTCATGCGCTACCGCTTCGCCCTCACCGAAGACTTCCCCACCCTCCCCGTCTACCAGGAAGCCGCCTGGGCCCAGCTCCACGACTACCTCGCCGCCCCCGTCGAGTGGTCCCTCGAGCTCATCGAAGCCACCCATGCCCGCTGGGTCATGCTCCTCCAGTCCCTCACCGAAGACCAATGGCATCGCGGCTTCATCCACCCCCAGCGCGGCCGCCTCACCCTCGAGCAAAACCTCCTCATCTACCAGTGGCACGCCCGCCACCACCTCGCCCACATCACCCACATGCGCCCCACCAACCCCCGCTGACACCCCAAGCCTATACACCCTCCCGCCCCCGAGCCCCACGCCCAAACCCATGCCAGACCCCCTCCAAACCCCACTCCAACTCGCCACCCTCATCACCGACTTCCTCACCCAACATCCCCACGCCCTCCTCACCGAAGAAGGCAAAGTCCTCTTCGACTTCCGCCAAACCAAATACACCCTCACCACCGACAACCGCTGCACCCTCCACCTCTGGTCCGACGACCGCAACCTCGTCCGCCGCATCCTCACCGCCACCCCCCGCGCCAAAACCCTCCGCCTCACCACCCAGAAGTTCGGCCAGTCCAAACCCACTCTCTTAGAGCTTTTAGCGGACCAAGACCGCCGCACCCCCTCCACCCGCGAGGCCACCCGCACCCGTTACCTCCGCACCCTCGAGCGCACCCTGGACCGCCACCACCAGGACGACCACTGGCACGCCAAAAACTTCAGCACCGCCATGGACCTCGAAAAATCCTTCGGCCCCGCCTACGCCCGCGGCCTCCTCACCCGCGCCACCCAGTCCTGGGCCGTCATCGCCGTCAATCAAGAGGAGTCCCCCGCCACCATCGACGGCATCCTCACCTTCGGCCTCCTCTGGCTCACCCACTGCCGCGAGCGCCAAACCATCCTCGGCCTCTACCTCATCCTCCCTCCCGGCCACGCCACCCTCACCCTCACCCGACTCCCCTGGCTCCTCGGCACCTTCCGCCTTGCCACCTTCGACCAGCGCGCCGAAACCCTCACCGACATCCCCCTCGACGGCCCCGGCAACCTCGCCACCCGCCTCCTCCACGCCCCCAACCCCATCACCGCCGCCTCCCGTTTCGCCGCCTCCCAGGCCACCCTCATGGCCCTCATCCCGCCGGCCTTCCACTCCCTCGTAGAGCCCCACCTCCGCTCGACCACCGAGCTCGCCTTCCTCCTCCACGGCCTCGAGTTCGCCCGCATCCGCCTCACCGCCTCCGCCACCTCCTTCAATCGCCTCGAACAGATCACCTTCGGCGCCGGCCCCGCCGAAACCGCCCTCACCCCCGAAACCGAACCCGCCCTCCGCACTCTCCTCGACCAGCTCTTCCACCGCCGCACCCCCACCGCCGCCCGCCGCGACCCCCTCTACCGCCTCCAGCCCGAGCGCTGGCTCGAATCCCAGCTCCGCCGCGACCTCACCCTCCTCGACCCCCACCTCCTCCCCACCCCCATCTACACCCAGGTCCCCGCCTTCCAGGCCGACAGCGCATCATTCGACCGCGGCATGATCGACCTCCTCGCCCTCACCGACACCGGCCGCCTCGCCCTCTTCGAGCTCAAAGCCGACGAAGACCCCCAGCTAGCCCTCCAGGGCCTCGACTACTGGATCCGCGTCCGCTACCACCACACCCAGCCAACAGACCCCCAAACCGGCCTGGGCGCCTTCCAATCCCACGGCTTCTTCCCCACCCACCGCCTCTCTCCAGAAGACCCCATCCTCTACCTCGTAGCCCCCGCCCTCCGACTCCACCCGGCAACAGAAATCATCCTCCGCCACTTCTCCCCCCGCATCCCCTGGCTCCTCCTCGCCCTGGACGAACGCTGGCGCCAGCAAATCAAAGTAGTCTTCCGCAAGCGCCCCACCGACACCCCAAGCCCCCACTCCTTCCAAGCTCCCACCCGCTAGTCTCCCCCCCCCGACGCCGTCATTCTGAGCGAAGCGAAGAATCTCCGTATTGGCTTTTGCTCTTGCCGTTGCTTGTTCTTTGTTTGTCTTCCCGTAGGCATCTGCTTTTACCGTCGCTCTCCAATCCCCAGCCCACCCCAAAAAAATAGACCGCCATCCCAGAAACCTCCTGGCATGACGGCCCCTCAGAGTGAACCAACCCTTAGAACTCGATCCGCGCCGCCAACTGCACAGACCGATTCAGATTCGCCGTGGAATTCCCGTCCACGCTCAACGTCCCATACGTCGCCGTTCCAAACGTATTCAGCGGCGCATTCAACGCGCTATACACAAAGTGCGTATGGTTGCTCACGTTGTACATATCCGCCTGCAGCGTCAGCCGCGTGCCTTCGTGCAGCGACCCCATCGGAATCCCAAACGCACGCCGCAGGCTGATATCCCCACGGTAGTTCGGCGGCTGAAACAGACCCGAGTAAGCCGCCGTCCGTGGCGTCGTCGAGAACATGTAATTCGGCGTCGCCATAAAAGCCGCCGGATCCAGAGACTGGTTCGCCCCCAGGTTCGCAAACGTAAACGGCAACGTATTACCTTTGCGGCCGTTGCCATGGTAGTTAGGGTTCCGCACCGGCTCGCACGCGCTCGTCGCGCCACTGGTTGAGGTCAAAGAAGGATTCGTCTGGCAACTGTTCTGGATCACCGACAAAGGCGCCCCCGAATAAGCCTGGAAGATCGTCGAGAACTGGTAGCCGCTTAGCAGCGCCCGTCCAACGAAGTTTCCGCCACCGAACCCACCCTTGCCGAACGGCAGCTTGTAAGCCCCCGTAATCACAAACTTGTGCCGCTGGTCGCCCAGGGAAAGGCTCTTGTCCAGTGACCGCGCCGCATGGAAATGACCATCCGTCGCCGCAAACGCCGGGATGTCATACCCCGAGCGGAACGTGCCGTTGTTATCGATCGAACGCGACCACGTATAGTTCGTCTGGAACGTCAGCCCATGCGCACTGCGCTGCGTCAGGTAAACCTCCAGCGCATGGAACCGCGTATTGCCCACAAAGCCGAACGTATCGTTCACCCCGTTATATTGCGGAAACGGCTTCAACGCCTGCGCCACGTTCGGGTTGCCCACGCCGCCAAAGCTTGCATAAGGCAGTCCCCGCCCAATCGACGTCAGGTCCGCCGCGCCTGCCCCGCTCACCGGGTCGCTCAGCTTCGTCGTCAGCGAAAGATACTGCGGGTCCAGCTGGTTATTCGGAACCCCACGACCCGTCAAGCTGTCCGGCTGCAGAAAGTGACCCTGCGACCCCACATAGCTCATCGTCATCGTCATGTTGTTCGTCAACTCCCGCTGGAACCCGAATGAGAAGTTGATGAACTGCGGTGCGCGCCCACCGTAGTAAGGGTCCGCATAATTCGGGCTCTGCGCAATCTGTGAAGTCGCCGTCGAATTGTATGTCCCCAACCCGCTCAGCCCCGCCGCCGACGGGTTAGCCGTAGGTTGCGTAAACGCCGGGTAAGGATTGTCCAGCAGAAAGTAGTTCGTTCCCACAATCCCCGCCGCCGGCTGGACAACCGTCGTACTGGGCGTCACGCTAAACCCTGAAAGCCCTGACCCTTGCCGCGACGTCGCACTCCCGCCATTGTCATTGCCATGCGTATAAATCACCGCATAGCTCGCCCGGAACACCGTCTTCGGGTCAGGCTGGAACGCCACCCCGAGCCTCGGCCCAACGTTCTTCAGATAGTCATTCACCGGCTGGTGGCAATTGCACGAGCCCGCCCCCGTGCCGCCGAACGCCAGCGCACCCAGCGTCCCCGTAAAAGGATTCACCGCATGCGGATCCAGGAACGAGAACCGGTCCTTCACTTCCTTGTACGTCGGGTAGTAGTCGTACCGCACGCCAAAATCCAGCGTCAGCTTTGACGAAACCTTCCAGTTATCCTGCACATAAGGCGATATCTGCTTGAACCGCCCACCCGTCTCCGGCACCGCGCTGTCCGTGAATGAAGCCGCATTCGTCGCACCAATCATGTAACTCGCATACGCCATGCCGGTCGTCGAAACCTGTGACGTGGAGTTCGCCGCATACATCGCCGTATTGGCATTCGTAAACGTAAGCTGCAGCGGGTTCGTGCCCGTCGCGTTTACCAGGTAGTTGTATTGCAGCCACGCCACTTCGCCGCCAATCGTCAGCGAGTGCTTACCCAGACTCCACGCCACGTTATCGACCGCCACATACCCCTGCGAAATCGGCCGGTTCGAGCTATAACCCGCCCACCGGTTGATTGTCGTATTCCCCGTAAACGTAACCGTCGGGAACGAGTCCGAAGCCTGCCCAGCCGGCAACCCCGTTATCCCGTTCGAAGCCGCGCTATAAGGCGCACCTTCATCCTGGTTGAACCCCGGCCCGTCATACCGCCCGTACCCGTACTTGAACTGGTTCACCACCTTCGGCGAAATCGTATAAATGTCTTCGAACAGAAACACCTTCGTCTTCGGCGCAAATTGCTGCGTCGAAATATAAGGCACCGGCAAGCCATTCGTCGCCGAGCCTTGGCTCACACTCACAGCCGCCGGCCCCGTCGTCGATTGCCGCCCAAACGCAATCACCACGTTCATGCTGTTCCGGTCGCTCTGCTTGTAGTCAATCCGGTTCGCCGTGCTCCAGTTGCTCAGACCCGTGTTGTAGTTCGGCACATAGTTGCTGTTCACCGTTCCGAACGTCGGGTTGGGCAGAAACCGCTCCAGCCGCTGCGCCACCGGCGACAACCGCGCCGTCGGAATCACGTTCGCCGTCGCCACGCCGTTCTTCAAACCCATGAACGGAGTCCGCGTGTAGCAGGCCACGTTCTTGCCCGTCGTATTCGTCGGGCAATTCGCAAAGTATTGTGTCGTGTTCGGATCGTAAATCGGCGCCACCACCAGCGCACCCGCGGCATTCGTCACCGTAGGCTCCGTAAAGTCGCCCGTCCGCTGCAGCAGCGTCGGAATCGTCTCCTGCTGCCCCGTCACCGTATGCGCATAGCGATACCCTTCATACCCCCCAAAAACAAACAGCTTGTCCTTGATGATCGGAAAGCTCGCAAACAATCCATACTCGTTCTGGTGCTCGGTCGGCTTCGTCGGATGACCCACCAGCGGATTGATCGTCGAAGGCGCCGCAAACCCCCATGTATCGAGCGCCGTGTTCCTGAAGTAGTCGTACAGCACCCCGTGCAGCTTGTTCCCGCCGCTCTTCACCGTATAGTTCTGCACCCCCTCGCCTTCGTACACAGCCGAGTACCCCACCGTCTGCACCTGCAGCTGATCGATCGTGTCCACCGCAAACGACGTCCAGATAAACCGCGGATCGCCTTCACCCGCCGCATTCGTAATCGGCACCCCGTTGATGTAAATCGAGCTCACCGCCCCACGGCTGCCGCCACCATTCACAATGCCCGCATTCGTCGTAAGGTTCCCGTTCGATACGTTCCCGGACACACCCGGCAGCAGCGTAGCCAGGTCGGTCGCCCGCCTTTGCCCGCCGCCATCCTGGATAATCGGCAGCGCCGCATACTGTTCCTGCTCCAGCGTCACACCCAGCGTCGCGTTCGCCGTCTCGAGCGTCGGCGGCGCATCCGTCACCGTGATCTGCTCGCTCACATCCCCCGTCTGCAACGTCGCATTCACCGCAAACGTCTGCAGCGCATCAACCTGGATGTTCTGCTGCACAAACGTCTTGAACCCCGCCAGCGTCACCGTCACCGTGTATTTGCCCGGGTCCAGCGAAGCCTCATAGTCCCCCGCCCCCGTCGACTTGTAACTCGTCTTCACGTTCGAAGCCGTATTCGTAAACACAATCGACGCACCCGGAACCGACGCACCCGTAGCATCCGTCACCGTCCCGCGAATCGCGCCTTTACCCGCCAGTTGCGCCCCGGCACTGACACTCGCCGCGACCAGACCCACCACCGCCGCGCGGCTCACAAAACCCATCCCTGCTCTACTCTTCTCGAAAAAAAACATGTGCTTCACTCTCCATAATTTTCAGGCAACCACATTCGGCGCACGGAACCACTACGCTCTCATAGGTCAGACCAGTTCTATTGCGTGTGCCACTCTCTTCCTTTCCCACCAGACCTGTCAAGCGTCATGCGCAAAGATTTGACCCAGGAATCGCAAAAAGCACCCATTTTTGCCGGCAATGGCATAAACCACCGCTCAAACTGGACAGACCAAATGCGCATCGGGCTAGCGTCGCGCTCTAGAGACGCCGGAAAAGCAGTCTCGCTAAAGGGCACGGCTTCAGCCGTGCCAATCGCATGCTAAACGCACGGCGGCTTCAGCCGCTGAGGTACGCTCCGCTGCGAGTCTCACCAGTCATTCAGCACCCGCTTTAGCCCGGGTTAGCCCTCAAGGGCTCACCGGCAACTTCAACAGACTCACTCCGGCCCCTCGGCCGATGCTGGCATCCGCATCGCTTTCTCCCGCCCCTTCCCGCTTTAGCCCGCCTTCTCCCCGTTCCTGTTCCTCCAGCTCCCGCCACACTCTACGGAGCCTTTGGCAGCCCTGACAACGGCGTCTTCACCGGCGCCCCCAGCCCCACATACTTCGTCACCGTGTTACTCCCCTGGTTCGAAACCCAGACATTCCCGCTCGCATCCACCGCCAGCGCAAAAGGCTCCAGCAGCTGCGCATCCCCGCCCAGCCCCTGCGGTCCGGATAGCGAAGCCCCAATCTGCCCCGACGTCGAACCCGCCAGCTCCGTCAGGTAGGGAGCCCGAAAGTTCGCCACAAACACATTCCCCACCCCATCGATCGCAATCCCCTGCGGATGGTCGATCGTGTTTTGCCCCGTGTAATACCCATTCGAAACCACCACGCCCGCATTCGAAATCAGCGACACGCTGTTCCCATAAAAATTCGCCACCCAGATATTGTTCCCCGCATCCACCGCAATCCCCGAGGCACCATTGCAGCAGTTATAGTTCGTAAAACTCGTCCCATCCGGCGACACCTTCGTCACCGTCGTATCCGCCTGGTTCCCAATCCAGCCAAAGTGATTCCCATCCAGCGCAACCACCACAGGAAACGCAAACAGCGGCGTCGTATACCCGTTCGCCCCAGAAAGCGGCGTCCCGGACGAGTTCAGCAGCGTCAGGTGCGAGTTCCCATAATCCACCACCCACGTCGTCCCGTTCGGGTCGATCGCCAGCGAGATCGGATAGTTCAGCCCACCCGCCTCATACCCCGCAGGCCCCGCCGCGGAAGTCCCTGAAGGCGTCAGCACCGTCACCCCACCAATCCCCTGGTTCGTAAACGGCATCTCGTTCGGAAACCACGCATTGTCACTCAAATCCACCGCCGCCCCATACGAGTTATTCAGCCCGTACCCCGTCACCCCATTCGCAAATACCGGCGCACCCGTCGGCGTAAACTTGGACGCCGCCTGAAAATAACTCCCCACCCACACATTCCCGCCTGAATCCACCGCAATCCCCGACGGACTGGAAAGCCCGCCGCCCACATAGTTGATGAACATCGTCCAGTCCAGCGGAACGCTCGTCAGCCCCACCCCGTACGCCGTACTGCCCTGCGCCTGTGCATACACAGCGCCCACATTCGTGCCAGGGTTGCGCGCCAGGTTCACCATCGCATCCAGCGTGGTCGCGGGCGATCCGTTCGCCGTTGCCGTGTACAGCCCGGCGCATGCTGAAGCCTTCACCACGCACGCATTCAGCGCGTTCGCCAGCGTATTCACCCGCTGCACCGCCGGCGTGCCGTTGCTTGGCAACGTAGTACCCAGCGTGCTGCCGGTCTGCGCATTCGTCAGCGTGGCGGCTGTCGCAAAGGCGTTCGTCAGGCCCGTCAGGTTGGTCGCGCTTGCGCCGATATTGTTGCCACTCAGGAAGCCTTGCAACGCATACGCCGCCGCCACCGTCGTCGCTTCGTTGATCGTCACGTTCGTGCCCGCCACCACGGAACTGCATGCGCCCACTGCGGAGAGCAGCACCGTCCCCGGGTTCGCACTGGTATTGCCAATCTGCCCGCCCGACGCTGTCAGATACACCATCCCGTTTGCCGTGGGGCAGGTGTAGTTCGCCGGAACCAGCGCCGCACCCGTCGCATCGGTGACGACCGCCGTGCTCAGCAGCGACTTGGCCGCCGAACCATTGCCCGTCGTTCCCGCCGTGTAAAACTGCACCGTCGCTCCCGCCAGCGGCAACGACCCCGCACGCACCAGAACCGAAAACGTAGGCCCGGAATACGGCATCACCGGCACCACCGGCACAATCGTCACCGGAATCTCGCCAAAGTTCCCCGCACCGCACCCAGCCAGACCCGCCACCAGCCCGGTCATCAAGCCCACACGCACCAAACAAATCAAGCCGGTCCTCAAAATCACCTCACACCTCATCCTGTTCCCAAAAATCTTACTCTCTGCGATAAGCCGCGGTCAGTCCGTTCACATTCAGCGCACTCAGAAACGAACCCATATCCCCCGCCAGCTGCTGCCGCGCCACCTCCACCGGCAACGTCGTATCAATCGTCTCCGCCTTCAGCAGAATCGGTATCGGCCGCGCCGCGCTCTGGCTCAGAATCGTCCGCGCATCCGCCCGGCTATAAACAAACCCAAAATGCGTTCCCGCAGTCGAGTACTCCCCGCACCCCGCCTCGCTGCACATCGTCGTCGCCTCTAAATACTGCGTCGCCCCGTCGTTGAACAGCGACGCATTGAAATTCACCTCATCCGACCCCGCCACCCCGCTCGCACCCGCCGTCTTGAACATCTCCTGTCCATGCCACAACGGGTCTTCCCCCCGCGCCGAGTGACAAACCATCGTGTCATGCGCGCCCAGCACCGGTGAAACCCCCAGCGCCATATGCGTCCCACCACCCGCCGGAGCATACTCCGCCCAGTGAAACAGCAGCGTCCCTGAGATCAGATCCTCATTCCACGTCCGCACCAGGCTATAGCTCCCAATCGTCTGCGGAAACTGACCCTGCGTCTTCTCTTCCGCCGCAAGCTCTGAAGACACATTCGGCGCCTTCAAACCTCTCGCCACGCCCACCAGCCCAAAACAAACCAGCACTGCCAGCGCCGCCGCCCGCGCGTAAAAGTTCGCCGGCACCGTAGCCGCCGCCGCCTGCACTTCAGGCAGGACCAAAATACTTTCCTCGGCCTTGCCACCCAACCGCTGGATCACTGCATACAACAGGTAAACCGCCAGGAAGAATAGCCCCGCCCCAATCAGGTAATCCGCATTCTCCGCCCGGTCCTGCAAAGAAGGAAAATGGATCGCCACCAGGTAAAACAACACCAGCACACAAAGCCGCACAAAATTAAAGATGTACCCCAGTGCAATGGCCCCCGCCACCACCGCCGTCAGTGCCTTCCATCCAAATCGGTACAGATACCCCGCCACCAACGCGATGAACCCCATCGTCACCGCCCCCCGAATCCCATTGCATCCCGGCGCAATAAACATCCCGAACTCCGGCGTAAACATCAGCCGCAGCTTATCCGGGCTCAGCGGCTGCCCCAGCCCCATCGCAAACGCCCGCGCCACATGCGCCGACGCCCGCTGCAGCGGCAGGTCCACATACACGTTGAACACATGCGGAATCGGGTTCACAAACAACAACAGAACCAGCGGAAACACCGCCGCCCGCAACAGCCGCAACCCACCGAAAAGCAGCACCAGCCCGCACCCAAACGCGCAGACCACCAGGGAAAGCGGCGGAAAATAAAGCGTCCATTGCGGCGCCAGCACAAGCATCATCACCGCATGATCCCGCAGCGTCACCAGCACCATCGTGCCCAGCAGCACCACCAGGCCCCACCACGTCCCGTCCATCTCCCAGCCCAGCGACCGCCACACCCGCAGCAACAGCAAGAATGAAACGAATGGCACGACCATTCCAATCGACTTCAGTGCATCCGTCGTCCACAACACCCAGAGCAGCACCACAGAGCCCCAGATCGTCGATAAACCAAGCACGCTAAGAAATGAAACAACCCCCGCGCCACCTGCTGGCGAGAGGGTCGCCCCGCTCATCAACAAGCGGGACTGCTGCAGCTTTGAAAAATCGGTAGGCATGGATTCCAATTCAGAAACGCCGCAACCACGCGGTCATTCCATCCTGCCAGTTACTTCTTGCGACGAGCCAGAATCCGGGTGCGGGCCGACGCAAGAAAAGCTCCGGCAGAACCAACCAGAGCCAGCACAACCGTGGGGTTCTCAGGCGAGTTCACACAGCCGCCCTGCGCGTGCAGAGGAAGCGTGACCGTAAGCAGAACTGCGGAGCCGATAAGCAAAAGCGTAGATTTCTTCATGAATAGTCCTCAAAAATCTGAATTAACGTGCAGGGTGTTCGATGTCATTCCGGGTACCGCAAGTATGCTCGCAAGTCGCGGACAGAACTTCCCCATCCGTTCTGACCTTCGTCCTTTGTACAGGAGCCGTCGCAAACACGCAAGTTCCCCCGCATCGACACCTCAGGAAAACTCCCCTTCCCAAAGGTTGCAACGTGTAGGTAGAATACGGTGGCCGCGAGTGGTCCGACAAGTACGCCACCCAAATCGATCCCCCACCGGCCCCCAGTTCCATCAGGAGATCCACCATGAAGCACTTCGCTCCAAGCCTTGCCAAGTCCAGACAGTCCCGTCAGTCCAACTACCTGCGCCTCGCCGCCCTCACCGGCTCCCTCGCGCTCGCCGCAACCCTCACCGGCTGCAGTATGGGCACAGCCCCCACCAATGCCGTCGTCCAGGGCGCTGCCCTCAACGGCGTCGTCCACGGCGGCCAGCAGCCCATCACCGGAGCCACCATCCAGCTCTACCAGGTCGGCACCACAGGCTATGGCACCGGAGCCGCAGCGCTCCTCACCAGCGCCGTCACCACGGATGCCTCAGGCTCCTTCAGCATCACCGGCAAGTACACCTGCCCCAACACCACCACGCTCGTTTACATCACCGCCACCGGCGGCAACCCGGGCGGCGGCGCCAACGCCAACAGCAAGCTCATGGCGGCACTCGGCCCCTGCGGCAATCTCACCTCCGGCACCTACATCTTCATGGATGAAGTCACCACCGCCGCTGCTGCCTTCGCCCTCACACCCTACTTCTCCAACACCATCAGCGCCACCAGCATCGATGGCTTCGGCTCACCCAACACCACACAGGCCATCGCCGGCATCACCAACGCCTTCACCACCGCTGCGACGCTCGCCAGCACCACCACCGGCAACGCCAACGCCACCCTCACCACCAACGGCGCAGGCGGCACCCTCACCATCACCCCTGAGGCCGCCAAGCTCTACACCATCGCGGACGTCCTCGCAGCCTGCGTAAACACCACCGGCGGCACCTCCGGCGACGGTACCGCCTGCGGCACTCTCTTCGCCGATTCCGGTCCCACCGGCGTCACCCCCGTCAACACCCTCCAGGCCGCCGTGCTGCTGAATCGCAACCCGACCAGCTCGAACGCCAACGGCTCCGCCAACAACCTGACGGCGCTCTACGGCCTCATCAGCCCCACCGCTCCCTACGTAGCCCAGGCCGCCCAGCCCACTGACTGGACCGTCGGCGTCGCCTATACCGGCACCGCCGCCACCATGGCAGAGCCCCAGTCCCTCGCCATTGACGCCACAGGCAACGTCTGGGTCGTCAACAACACCAGCGGCGCGGGCGGCTCGCTCAATGAAATCACCCCCGGTGGTTCCATGGCCGTCTTCTCCACCCTGACCTCCGGCACTGCCAACGCGATCGCCACCAACCCCCGCAACCTTGCCATTGACCTCAACGGCAACGTCTGGGTTCCCACCAGCTCCTCCGCCGGCAACGTATTCGAGTACACCCCCAGCGGCACCGTCAACACGGCCGTCGTCGGCAAATCCCCCTACGGCGTAGCCATTGACGCCTCCAACAACGTCTGGTTCAGCCAGGAAAGCACCTCCGCCGTCACCGGCTTCACAGAATTCCTCGCCGGCAACCTCGCCTCCACCTCACAGGTAACCTACCCCGTCATCGGCTCGGCCACCACGCTCCCCAGCTACCTTGCCTTTGACGCCAACGGCAACCTCTGGGCCTCGAGCGGCGCCAACCTCGCCTCTGCCACCAACGTAACCCTCGCCACCGGGCTCAGCTCTGCATCCTGCACGGCTTTCCCCTGCACCACCGGCGCGGCCACCTACACCAACGTCACCGGCCTCGGCACGGAGCCCTTCGGCATCGCCGCCTCCGCCACTTCCATGTGGATCGGCGACGCAGTCGGCAACTCCATCTCCAACGTAACCCTTACCACCCCCACCGCCACCAACTACGGCAACACGTCTTCCGTCTCCACCCCCCGCTGGACGGCGGTCGATGGCGGCGGCAACATCTGGGTCTCTAACCGCGGCACCGGTGGCATCTCGGAGTTCTCTTCGAACGGCACCGTTCTCTCTCCCGTACCCGCCACCGGCAACACCACCCCCGTCGGCTACCTCCACTCCGGTCTCACCAGCGCCAACCAGCTCGCCATCGATCCTTCCGGCAACGTCTGGGTCGCTGATAACACCGTCAACACCAACGCCTACACCATCTTTGAGATCGTCGGCGCGGCCGCTCCCACCGTCACGCCCACCGTCCTCGCCCTCAAAAACAACACCATCGGCGTCAAGCCCTAACCAGCATCAAAAAAGTATGGGGTGCCCCAGGCCACGCAGCTTCATCGCGTGACCTGGGGTTTCTCTTTGCCCCAAATAAATCCCAACAAATACGGAACCAACCTCCACCCATCCCCGTACCTATCCTCACGACCTACCTGACCGAACCATGGCGGCCCGGCAGACCGAATCCACCACGAAACAAAGGGAAACTTCAATGATCCTCACATCCCTCGCCCTTGCCGCCATGCCGCTCACCACCACACCCGTCCACGCAACCCAACCCAACATCCTGCAATAATGGCCAGATGGCCATCCACAACGTAGCCGTCTTCTGCGCCTCAGCCGACGGCACCAACCCCCTCTACCGCACCGCCGCCCAGGACCTCGGCCGAGCCCTCGCCCAGCGCAATCTCGGCCTCATCTACGGCGGTGCCAATGTAGGCCTCATGCAGGCCGTTGCTGAAAGCTCCCTCGCCGCCGGCGGCCGCGTCGTCGGCGTCATCCCGGAAGTCCTCGTCAACCTCGAAGTAGCCCATCAGGGCCTCACCGAACTTCACATCACCACCAACATGCACACCCGCAAGGCGCTCATCGGCCAGCGCAGCGACGCCTTCATCGCCCTTCCCGGCGGATACGGCACCTTTGAAGAGCTCTTTGAAGTCCTCGCTTGGCAGACCCTCAAGCTCCACAGCAAGCCCATCATCCTGCTCAACACCGCCAACTTCTACAACCCACTCCTCACCTTCCTCGACCACTGCCTCACCCAGGGCATGATCTCCCAGCACAAGCGCGACATCCTCCAAGTAGCCCAGACAGTCGAGGAGATCTTCCCTCTCCTCGACCTCTAAACCAATCCATAGAGGATTGCGTTTGGCATCCGTCATTCTGAGCGAAGCGAAGAATCTCTGTGATTCGCTTTTGTTGTTGCCTGTTTTCCGCCTTCGTCTCGAGCGAAGCGAACGACCGCTTTTCTGCGTCTGCGCACACGATCAATCGCTCAGAATCGAGCGGCTACTGCGCCGCCGCCAGCTTCTGCGCCATCTGCAGATGCATCGAAATCATCTGAATCCCCTTGTCGACGGTGGCCTTCAGATCCGGGTTCGGCGTCTTCCCATCCTCTTCCTGGTAGTCGCTCAGATCCTTCTTGTGGTCCTTCACCACATAGGCCAGAAATTCCTTATCGAACTCCGCCCCGCTCAGCCCATTCAGCTTGTTGTACTCGGCCATATCCTTCTTCGAAGGCTTGTCCGGCACCCCAACCCCCGTCGCTTTGGCGTTCGCCTTCAGCATATCGTCCAGCGCCGTATGGTCGTTCACCAGCTTCTGTCCAAGCTGCTTCACCATGTCGTTGCCGCTCTTCTGCGTCGCCAGCGTCCCAAGCTGCACCTCAGCCAGACCACCCTGCACCGCCGTATTCAGGAACAGCCGATCCTGCGCCGCAGCCTTGGGATTTCCGGGAGCCACTCCATACTTGTCCAGATTATTCGTATCCAGGCCGTTATTTGGGTTCACCTGCGCAAACACGCTCTGCACACTCATCACCAGACCGCAAGCCAATATCGCCTTAAAGACCAAACTCATGCTAAATTTCATAATTCCTCCCAGTTCGTGTGTTAGATGCAGCCACCGAAGGATCGTCTCACTAGACACTCAGGAAAAGCAACCCATCCCGGTTGCTGGCCGTCTATTTCAGTAGCGAAGAAAGAGCGAAGTAAGCTCCCGCACAAAAGTGAGGTCCACCATCATGTCAGAGCGCCAAGTAGTCCTCGACGAACCCACCCTGTTCGACGAGCAGGCCCAAGCCGTCCGCCAAGCCACAGACCGCGCCGAGCGCGCCGAAGCCGAGCTGGCCAAACTCAAAAGCGCCGCCGCCCACCAGCCCCAGCCCGCCTCCGCATCCAATGCGGACGACACCCTCAAATCCCCACCCAGCCCCAACACCGCCGGCGACCAGCCAGCAGCCGGACTCGGCGGCGTCGAAGAGCTCCGCAAGGATTCCATGATGGCCCACCTCCTCGACTCGCTCGAAGCCGGCAAAGACATCGGCCACTACGGCCGCCTCGTCTTCGCCATGGTAGCCCGCCACTTCCTCCCCCATGAGGAAGTCCTCGCCTGGATGACCAAAGACCCAGACGACACCGAGGAGAAAGCCACCACCCTCCTCCGCCAGGTTGAAGGCAAGGACTACTCCCCCCCGCGCCGCGACAAGATCCTCGCCTACCAGGCCCAGCAGGATTTCCCCATCCTCCCCAACCCCGACGACCCCGACTGCGGCAACCTCTACCGCAACCTCAAGTTCCCCACAGAAATCTACGACCACATCAGCAACTACCAGGAAGCCAAACAAGACGCCACCACCTAACTGGAAAGTATGGGGTGCCCCAGGCCACTGACGGCCTCATCGTCAGTGACCTGGGCTTGGTCATTCCTGCGTCCCAACGAATCATCTCGGCGTCTGTTTTTGCGTCTGAGATAGGTCCGGGCTTTAGCCCGGACACTCAAACCCCGCCAAAATCGCGGGGCTTCAGCCCCTGAGGTTTGCTTTCCCCTCCGGGGCACCCAGCTTCGAAGGAATTCCTCATTCACTCCCGCAAGCACTGGTGTCTTATGCCGCTGACAGCTTCTTCGTCAGTGACCTAACCCTACTCCCCCCGCCCGGCCAAACAATCATTGCAAGTACAAACCCGCCGCAGATACTCCCAAGAATAAATCCCACTCGTGTGCCCATCGTTCCACTTGAAGCTCAGAGCATACTTCCCCACCGGCGTAACCTCCACCGGTCGCGCCGGCGCTTCATACAGCGCAAACGGCCCACCCGCCTTGGGTTTCGCCGCCCCCACCTCCCGCCCACTCTTCGTCCGTTCCTCATTGCAAGTTGCACAAGGACAAGCATTCCTCAGCCACGCAAACGTCCACGCGCTCCGGTGCCCATCCTTCCAGTCGATCTCCACCCCCGTCCCTTCCGTCAACTTCACCCGCACCTTTGCCGGAGTTACCGCCGCCACCGGCAGTTTCACCTCCGTCGCCGCTTCCCGCCTCGCCTGCTCTTCACTGACAATCCTGATTCCTTCGTGGCTCACCGGTTCCTCCAGAAAAAATATCCCGCCATCACCACACCCGTCACCACCACCACACCCCGCAGCACCTCCGGGTTCATCCGCTTCGCATACCGCGCCCCAATGTACCCGCCCGTCGCCGCAAATATCATCGAAACCACGCAATCGTGCCACACCACCCGCCCGCTCAGCACAAACGTCACAATCGCACAAAAGTTCGAGGTCGTCGCCGTCAACACCTTCATCGCATTCAGGTGGTGCATCTCCTCCATCCCAAACAGCGCCAGGATTGTCATCACCAGGAACCCTCCGCCCGCCCCAAAGTATCCGATATAAAAACACACCGGCAGCAGCGCCAGCCCCAGCCAGACCAGCGGTATCGCACGCTCCCCCCCGATATGCGAAGCCCGCCCCCGCAGCCACCGCGACACCGGCGCACTCACCCAGAACAGCAGCGCCCCCGTCAGCAGCAGCCACGGAATCAAATGCAGGAACGTCATCTGCCGCGTATGCAACAGCACCTGCGCCCCCAACACTCCCCCCACCACCGACGTCACCAACACCACCATCATCAGGTTCCGCCGCAGATCCCCCCGCAGCGTCGCCAGGCTCGTCAACTGCCCCGGCCAAAGCGCCACCGTATTCGTAGCATTCGCCTCCACCGGCGGAATCCCCATCCCCAGCATCGCCGGAAATGAAAGAAAAGACCCCCCACCCGCCATCGCGTTCATCACCCCCGCCAGCAGCGAAGCCGTAACCAGCCAGACATACCGCCAATGCATACCCAGAAAAGAAACCATCTCTTTCATTCTATGGCCCAACGCAAAACAGGCATTCAATAGCTAAACCGGCATCTCCGGCGTAGCCGCCACCAGCCTCTGCGTATAAGCCTCCCGCGGCCGTTCACAAATTGCCACCGCCTCCCCCACCTCCACCACCCGCCCCTTCTCCATCACCACCACCCGGTCGCAGAGATACCGCACCAGCGGCATCGAATGCGAAATAAACAGGTAAGTCAGCCCATGCCGCCGCTGCAACTCCTTCAGCAAATTGATCACCTGCGCCCCCACCGATACATCCAGCGCACTCACCGGCTCATCCAGCGCCAGAAACTCCGGCCGCAGCGCTAGCGCCCTGGCGATATTGATCCTCTGCCGCTGCCCCCCGCTGAACTCATGCGGAAACCGTTCCAGCGCACTCCCATCCAGCCCTACTTCCCCCATCAACTCTCCAACCCGCGCCTTGACCGCCGCCCGCGTAAACCCACCCTGAATCGCGAACGGCTCCCCCACAATCTCCCTCACCCGCATCGTTGGATTCAACGCCGCATAAGGATCCTGAAACACCATCTGCATCCGCCGCCGCAACCCCCGCAACTCTCTCGCCGAGGCCCCCAGCACATCCACCCCATCGAACCCTACCGCCCCCGCCGTAGGCTCTACCAGCCGCAGCATCATCCGCGCCACCGTACTTTTCCCGCTCCCACTTTCCCCCACCAACCCAAGCGTCTCCCCCCGGCCAACACTGAGCGACACCCCATCCACCACCCGCCGCCCCCCATACTCCTTCACCAGCCCGCTCGCATCCACCAACGGAAGCAAAGGCAAGTGGTCACTAGCTGGCATGCGCGTACTGCGTCACCTTGCTTTTAGCAGCAATGGCCATCCCGACGAACTTACCACTTGTCTTCTCGAAGAAGACACTGCCCGCCTGTCCTTCGCTCGCAAAGCTGTATTGTTCTAACTTCAAATTCTTCGTAAGCTCATTCAGGCGGGATACAAGTGACTCGCCTCCCAGAATTTTGTTGCCTCTATCCTTGCTGATTGCAAGCCGTACGCGCCACACGTGAAGAGCGTCCGCCACTGATACATGAAGAGGATCATCGAACAAGGATGTAGTTTGGTTATCCTTAATCCACGCCTTCGCTTCCCGGAAGACGGCCGTGTCAGGGAGTCTTTCCAGACGCTCTAAGATTACGGTTCGTCCGTTCATCGACCACCTCCGCCCCCATTCTAATCCCACGCAGAAGAATTTCAGATTCAGTTTCGTAGCCATTAGGCGAGTCCACCCATTCCCACCCCTCGCCTGCCCGTTCTCCATCCCATGGAAGCCGCAGAACGATCCCTAAGCCCCCAGCCCGGTCCGTCGCGTTCGTATACGCCACTTCATAATCGAAGCTCCAGGATGTGAAGGGGCTGTCAGCCGAAACACCGCCCACGTTATGCTGTGAGGGCGTAATCGTACCGAACACATTGCCCGGATAGATCAGTCCTTTTCGCCCCCGCTTCATCTCGGGGTGCCCGAAATGAAGCCCACGGTACACATAGACCTGCTCCTGCTGGATTGACGCTACTCTACTTGGCGATACTCCCTTTGTCATTCTCTTGCCCTTACCTTCCCAGGGCTAATACCGCGTATCTAGCTTTCCACGAATACAACTTTATAAATAATCCAGCATCACTCCAGCTCCGGATGCACCCGATGAAACCCCGTCCTCTCCTGGTAAGCCCGCGCAAAAGCCGCCACCTTCGCATCCTGGTAAAGCCCCCCCAAAAACGTCAACGACACCGGCGTCCCCGGCCCGCCCGCATTATCCACCGCCCCATCCGCAGGGTTCGGCGACCCCGGAGCATCCGCCCCCCGCACCCCATTCGGCACAATCACCGCCGGCTGCCCCGTCAAATTCGTCGCCGTCAATTGCACCCCCTGCGATGGCGTCACAATCACATCCACTTGCCTGAACACCTCCCCCACCGCCGCAATCGCCAGCGTCCGCGCCCGCATCGCCTGGATATAGTCCACCGCCGGATAAAACCGAGCCACCCGAAAGTTATTCGGCCAATCGTAAGGCTGCTGCCCCGCCAGCAGCTTATCCCGCCCACTCCGCGTCAGCTCGTCGAAAGCCGCCGCCCCTTCCGCCTCCAGCAACGGCACCATCGCGCCAAACGGCAGTTTCGGCATCTCCACCGGCACCAGCGTCACCCCCATCTTGCCGCGCAGCACCTCCAGCGCCGCCGTGGCATATTTCAGGTCGTAAACCGCCCGCGCCAATCCCGCCTGCCGCCGCGCCACCTGCTTCCTATACGACTCCATCTCCGCATTCCCACCCGCCGTCGGAGCTTTCATTTCCGGCAAAACAGGCACATCGAACGCACTCTTGATATACCCCACCCGCAGCGTCCGCCAGTCGAACTCCGCATCCCAGCTAAATCCCGCCTTCTGCACCGAAAGGTCCTTCCCATCCGGCCCAAAAATCGCTCCCAGCACCAGCGCACAATCCTCCACGCACCGCGTAATCGGCCCGATTTTATCCATCGTCCAGCTCAGCGCCATCGCCCCCGTCCGCGGCACAAACCCAAACGTAGGCCGCAATCCGGTCGCGCCGCATCGTGTCGAAGGCGACGAAATCGACCCCAGCGTCTCCGTCCCAATCGCAAACCCCACGCACCCCGCCGCCGCAGCGCTCGCACTCCCCGCGCTGGACCCACTCGACCCCTGCATCGGGTTCCACGGATTCCTGCACCGCCCACCCGCCTTGCCCGATCCCTCCGGATACCCCCACAGATCCCCCTGCGCCAACGCCCCCATCGCCAGCTTCGCCACCAGCACAGCCCCCGCCGCATCCAGCCGTTTCACCACCTCCGCGTCATAGTCGAACACCTGATCCTCGAACCCCGCCGCCCCCCACGTCGTCGGATACCCCTTCACCGCCAGCAAATCCTTAGCCCCCCACGGAATCCCATGCAGCGGCCCCCTGTACTTTCCCGCCGCGATCTCCGCATCCATCGCCGCCGCCTGCCGCAACGCCCGTTCCTCCGTCAGGTTGATCACAAACTTCAGCTTGCCGTTATAACGTTTCAGCCGAGCCAGGTACATTCGCGTAAGCGTTACGGACGAAACCCGCTTCGTCCGCACCAGTTCCGCCAGCTCCCTTACCGTCAAAAACGCCAGCGCCTCCGCATTCTTACCCGCATCCCCGCGATCCTCAAACGCCACCTTACCCACACTCGACATCCGCATCGGCCGCACCGCCGTCTCCAGCACCATCCCCCCCGGCACCGGGTCGAACACAAACGCCGGAGCCGTCTCATTCCTGAACCCCAGCCCCCTAATCTCGACGATATCCTCCCGCTGATTATTCAACCCATCCAGCATCGCCGCCTTCATCTCCTCGCCAATCACCACCCCCGCAATCACCGCCGCCTGATCGATCATCCCCGCCGTAATCTTCGGCAGCTCCCCAGCGCCAGCAGCACCCGCCCCTTGCCCCACCACCTCCGCGGAAGCCAACCCCAGCAAAACCCCCGGCAGCAGCGTATTCCCCAAACCCACCGCCGCACAAGCCTCAAAAAAACGCCGCCGATCCATCCCAACCTTCGCATCGCTCATCCGCAAATTATCGCACCCACAAACCCGCTCCTCCGAACCCGCGAATGCACAGAAGAATTACATGCCAGCGAGAGCCCGTTCACGAAGCGGGCCAAGCCGTGTCTGCTCCAGCTCATCCCGATAAAACAAATTGTAGGTATCGAACGGAATCAGCCGCTCCGCATCCGGGTGCGCGATATGAATACAAGTCTTCCGTACCGACCGCAAATCGAAACTATCCGCATCGATAAACTGCACAATCAGCACCCGAAACAGATTCTTGTAAGTCAGCTCCTTCGGCGTCACCAACTGCGGCAGGCAGCACAGCAGTTCCTTCAACGTAGAAGCCTGCGACTGTGGCGAGTGGTTCGTAGAAAATAGCTTGAACAACCCATCCTTGATCGGGTTGCCAACCGCCTTCGCCAGTACCTCAGGATGCTCCGCCACATGCGCCCGCACCGCCGCATCCTGCTCATAAATAATCGTGTTCGCCGCTCCGTTGATCAAAACCTCTGGCGGAATCATGCTCGTCAGCGGAGTCACCCCGCCGGCCAGCTTCAACGCATAACCCATCGCCAGCGAGTCCGGATGACAAGGCACCGGAATCAAATCCTCCGGCTTGAACACACCTGTCTGTTCCAGAATCCGCCGCCGCACCTCTGTCAGCGTAAGCCGATGCGCCGTGGCCTCATAACCTCCCAGCCGTCCCGCCTGTTGCACTGGTTGAAACGTCACGCCACGCACACACGACTGTTGCAGCGCAAAGTCCACAATCGCGCCCAGCTCTCCATCGTTCACACCACGCTCCACCGTCACCACCAGCGTGGTTGAAATCCCAAGCGCATTCAGCCGCTCGAGCGCTTTCTGCCGCACGTTCCGCAGGTCCGCCCCACGCAGTTGCAACAGCGGCCCACGCTCCAGCGAGTCGAACTGCAGATACAGCTCGAACTTCGGCATATACTCAGCCAGCCGTTCCGCAAACCCCGGCTCTGTGGCGATACGCACCCCGTTGGTATTCACCATCAGGTGCTTGATTGGCCGTCGCTTCGCCGCATCCAGAATCGGAAAAAATTCCGGATGCAGCGTCGGCTCACCGCCTGAAATCTGCACGATATCCGGCTCCATCTCGTTGCGCACAATCATGTCCAGCATCCGCTCCACCTGCTCCAGCGGTCGATGCGTTGTCCGGTGCGTCCCGCTGCTCGCATAGCAGATCGGGCAGTTTAGATTGCACACATCCGTTATCTCCAGGAGAGAAAGGCAGGAGTGCTGTTCATGCTCCGGGCATAACCCGCAGTCATACGGGCACCCATACTTGACCGCAGTATTCCAATGCTGCGGCATCTCCGGCGCCTTGATGAACACCTCCCGGCAGCGCCGATAGTAGTCCACATCATCCGCAATCAGCACCCGCTGAAACCCGTGCTCCCGGCACCGTTTCAGCATGTACACACACCCATCCTCAAACACGATCTTCCCATCCACTCGCCGCAAACAGGTCCCGCACAGCGAAACCACCGCATCGTAAAAAATATAAGGCCGCGTCGGTGCACTCATCTATTCAGTATCCCCTTCTCTCGGCTGCCTCGCCTTCAAAGCAGCACTTACCGCCGCCCCCACCACACTTACTACTACCCCGGCAACCCCAATAACAATCCCAACGCTTTCGACCATTCCGGTCATGACAAGAATTCTGGCCCAATGTTCCCGCGACTCTTGTCCAGGTACGGAACCACCAGAGATAGGCAGATTGAAATGAGAAAAGGCAGCCGCGTTGAGCCCACACAAGCCCAGGGAAATCAGCAGGACCAACCCGGAAACCGCGACCGCTTTCGACCAGCTTTGCTCTTTCATTTCCCACCACCGATCGCGCTCTCAATCAGCTTCTTCAACCCGACCGCCACCATCACCGCCAACCCCACCCAGAACATCGTAGCCCCAACATCCGACCAGTGTTCCCCCCGCGGCCCACCCTGCACCACCCCCTTACTGCACAACCCAAACCCCACCAGCGTCACCAGCCCACTCACCGCCACCACTCTGGACATCCAACTCCGCCCTTCAGGCATACTCGCTCACCTCATACCGCCTCGCCCACTCCACCCCCAGCCACACCAGGCCCGCCAGACAAGCCCACTGTATAGCATCCAGCCCGCCCACCAAAGGCTGCGGCTTCAAAAACTCTACCCCCACCCGCCAAACAAGATACCCAGCCATAAACCAGCGAAAGACCGCGCCCTCCCGATGCGGCCGACTCCCAAGCTCATGCAGCAACACCCCCAGCAAAGCCAGAAACACAATCTCATAAGCCTGCGTAGGATGCCTTCCCACCCCATCGCCAAAATTCACCGCCCAGGGCAGCCCTGTCGCCTTGCCATACGTATCGTCCGGCAGACCCGCCAGCAGGCATCCCACCCTGCCCACGGCAATCCCCACACAAAGCGGCACCGCAAACAAATCTCCCGTCCGCGACCGAATCCCCCTCGCCGCCTTCACCAGCTCCACGCCTGCCCAGCCCCCCAGCAAGCCACCCACTATCGTCTTCCCGCCTCCCGGCATCAGCACCTGTCCCCAGGCAATCCCCACCCGCGGCATTTGCTCCAGCAACCCCAGAACCCGGCTCCCAACCAACCCTCCAACCACCGCGCCGGCGATCACACTCCACCGCCCGCTATCGTCCAGCACATCCCCCGCCCGCGCCCGTTCCCGCCGGTAAATCCAGTACCCCACGCCGTACCCCAGCGACTCAAATAACGCGTGCCACTGCGGATGCGAACCCAGATTGATCACGCCGCCATTCTACCCTTGGCACCGCCTTCATCCTTCATGCACTCCATCCCAGTGCGCTCCCTTCCGCTCAAGATGACGACTCCCCTAAATATCCAGATTCTTCACATCCAGCGCATTCTCTTCAATAAACTTCCGCCGCGCCTCCACATCCTCCCCCATCAACGTAGTAAAGATCTCCTCCGTCGCCGCAATATCCTCCAGCTTTACCTGCATCAGCGTCCGCCGTTCCGGGTCCATCGTCGTCTCCCAAAGCTGCGGAGCCGTCATCTCCCCCAGACCCTTGTACCGCTGCACCTGGTACTCCTTCCGCCCCTGCTCGATCACGTAATCGAACACCTCCCGCGGCGTAGCCTTCTCCACCGGATCATGGCTCGCCCGGCTGCCCCGCTTCGGCTTCACCTCGGCCACCGTCCCCGGCGCCGCCGCAATCGTCTCGTTCACGCCTTCTTCCTGCTGCACCTCGTCGGCCTCGTCCATCTCCGCCTGCGTATTCGCCGCCGCAGTCTTCGCCTCCGCGTACGAAATCATAAACGGAGCCTGCAACTGCTCCTGAATCTGCGAGTATTTCCCCAGCAGCAACCGCGTCTCAGCCGCATTCGCCAGCGCCCAGTCGATCTTCCGCTCCGCCCCCTGCGCATCTGTAAACGCCACACTCCACGTCTGGTGCTCTTCATCCAGCACCGGCTTTCCTACCGCCCGGAACTGGTGTTCCCGCTTCATCCCTTCCAGCTTCTCCGTCATCGCCCACAGCAGCGTCGGCGCCTGAAAATCCTCCCGCTTGGCCGGCGACGCCCCATCATGAGCAAAGATCTTCACAAACTCCAGCAGCGCCTCGGCGTTCCTCAGCCGCTTGCCCACCTTGTCGAAATACCCCAGGTACTCGTTCAGCCGCAGCATATAAACCGTCAGCGCCTCGCCCGTAATCTGTGCCCCACCCTCGCCATACGTCAGCACCATGCCGTCCGAGGCACGCTTGATCATCACGTCCACATACTGCCGTTCGTCCTTGATGTACTGCTCGAACTTGCCCTTCTTGATCCGGAACAACGGCGGCTGCGCGATATAAACATGCCCCCGCTTGATCAGCTCCGTCATATGCCTGAAGAAAAACGTCAGCAGCAGCGTCCGGATATGCGACCCGTCCACATCGGCATCCGTCATCAAAATCAGCTTCCCATAGCGCAGCTTCGCCGGATCGAAATCGTCCTTGCCAATCCCGCAACCCAGCGCCGTAATCATCGCGCGGATTTCCTCATGCCCCAGCATCTTGTCGTAGCGCGCCTTCTCCACGTTGAGAATCTTGCCCTTCAGCGGCAAAATCGCCTGGAACTTCCTATCCCGTCCCTGCTTCGCAGTCCCACCGGCCGATTCACCCTCAACCAAATAAAGCTCACACCGGTCCGGCTGCCGTTCACTGCAATCCGCCAGCTTGCCCGGCAGCCCGCCGCCGTCCAAAGCACCCTTCCGCCGCGTCAGATCTCGCGCCTTCCGCGCCGCTTCCCGCGCCCGCGCCGCGTCGATCGCCTTGTTGATAATCTTCTTCGCCACCTGCGGGTTCCCGTCGAAAAACGCCCCCAGCCGCTCATTCACAAACGCCTGCACCGTCCCCGCAATGTCACTATTCAGCTTCCCCTTCGTCTGCCCTTCAAACTGCGGCTGCGAAAGCTTAACGCTGATCACACACACCAGCCCCTCGCGAACGTCATCACCCGAAAGGTTCTCCTTCACATCCTTGAACAGTCCCAGCGATTGCCCCGCCGCATTGATCGTCCGCGTCAACGCCGTCTTGAACCCTGAAAGATGCGTCCCCCCATCGATCGTGTTGATGTTATTCGCAAAGGTAAACACCGTCTCCGAGTAAGCATCGTTATATTGCAGCGCAATCTCCATCGCCACATTATCCCGCTCCGCCTCCATGTAGATCGGCTTCTCATGCAGCACCGCCTTACCCTTGTTCAGCAGCTTGATAAACTCCGCAATCCCGCCGGTGTATTTGAACGTCTGCGTCTTCGCCTCACCCGTCTTCGCATCCGTCTGCCGCTCATCCGTCAGCACAATCTCAATACCCTTGTTCAAAAACGCCAGCTGCCGCAACCGATTCGCCAACGTGTCGTAGTTGTACTCATGCACTGAAAAAATCGACTTGTCCGGCAAAAAGTGAACCTTCGTCCCCTTCCGCGCGCTAGCCCCCATCTTCCGCAGCGTACTGATCGGATCGCCCTTGGAATAATCCTGCTCCCAGGCAAACCCGTCCCGCCAGATCTCCACATCGAACTCTTCAGACAAAGCATTGACGCACGAAACCCCCACCCCATGCAGCCCACCTGAAACCTTGTAGTTACTCGCGTCGAACTTCCCACCCGCATGCAGCATCGTCAACACCACTTGCACCGCCGGCATCGTCACCCCGTTGATCGTCTTGTTATCGACCGGAATGCCCCGCCCATCATCCACCACCGTAATCGAGTTATCGACATGGATCGTCACCTCGATCTTCGTCGCATGCCCCCCCAGCGCCTCGTCCACCGAGTTATCCACCACCTCATAAACCAGGTGGTGCAACCCCTGCTCTCCAGTAGACCCGATATACATCGCCGGCCGCAGCCTCACCGCCGCCAACCCCTCCAGCACCGTAATATTCTCAGCCGAGTACCCCCCAGCGGACTGCGTACCATCTGTCACTGTATGCGTAGGCTGGTTAACATTCGGATTCAAGTCAGAGGGCTGCTGCGGTGTCGTCGCCATGCGTATCGTTATCCTTCGTTCCGGAGCCCCATTCCACCCGCCACCCAACGCAAAACCCGCGTCAAATCAGCACTTTGGACGGTTTTCCCCGTATCCCAAGTATACCACCTCGCACCCCGCCGAGCCCCGTCTATATATACTCACCCTGCACAGGAAAACTACCCCAGCACCGCCTCGCTCTCCCGTGAAATGGTGAGCTTCAAACCCATGTCATGCAACGCGGATTGCACCGTATCCATCGCTGACCCAACGGAGTCTTCCGTCGACAGGAGCGAAGTCGCCGTTGCAGACCGGCTGCCGCTTTCCGCTGCCAGCGCCTTGGCCTCGGCCACATTCCGAATCGCCTTCGCCAGGCCCTGCGGATAGTCCGCCAGTACAGCGTTCAAATATCCTTCCGCCTCAACCGGATCCGCCAGATTCTTCACCAGCCAGTCGTGGTAACGAGATCTCTTAGCCATGCGTCCTCCAGAATTCTCTAGCGTACTCGATGTCCTTTGCCTGGCTCGCCTTATCGCCCGCCGTTATCAGGTGAACCTCAAGGCCCTTTTGCCCTAGATAGATTCTATAGCCCGGCCCAAAATCCATCCGCAACTCTGACAGTCCCTCTCCAACCGCGCGCACATCGCCAAAGTTGCCATCCTCCAGCCGGTCGATCCGCGCTTCGACGCGAAATCTCGTTTGACGATCCAGGCTTCCCAGCCACTCCGTCACCCTGCAGAGGCCTCTCGTATCCTCGCAGAGCAGCACCTCCCGCACTGCCATGTTGTCCTGTGTCACTACCCCAGCACCGCCTCGATCTCCCCCAGCCCCCAATCCAGATCCTCCCGCGAAATCACCAGCGGCGGCGCCAGCCGAATCACCGTCGCATGCGTCTCCTTGCACAGCACCCCCCGCCGCATCAGCTCCTCACAAACCGGCCGCGCCTCCACCTTCAGCTCGATCCCAATCCACAATCCCTTCCCCCGCACCTCCAGCACCTTCGCACTCCGCATCCCCCGCAACCGCCCCAGCGCATACGCCCCCAGCTCAGCCGACCGCTCCGCCAGCCCTTCCTCCACCACCACCCGCAGCGCCGCCCGCGCCACCGCACAAGCCAGCGGATTCCCCCCAAACGTACTCCCATGGTCCCCCGGCCGAAACACCCCCAGCACCTCCCGGCTCGCCAGCACCGCCGAAACCGGATAAAAACCCCCACTCAACGCCTTGCCCACAATGCAGACATCCGGCCGAATCCCATCATGCTCAAACGCAAACAGCTTGCCCGTCCGCCCCAGCCCACTTTGAATCTCATCGCAAATCAGCAACACATTGGCCGCCTTGCAAATCGCCGCACACTCCGCCAGATACCCCTCCGGCGGCACCACGATCCCCGCCTCCCCCTGCACCGGCTCCACCAGAAACCCCACCGTATCTGGTGTAATCGCTTGGCGCAAGGCCTCCGCATCCCCAAACGGCACCGCCCGAAACCCCGGCGCAAACGGCCCAAACCCATCCCGATACTGGTCTTCGCTAGAAAACCCCACCACAGAAATCGTCCGCCCATGAAAATTATTCATACAAACCAGGATCTCCGCCCGTCCCGCCGGCACCCCCTTCACCGTCTCCCCCCATTTCCGAGCCGCCTTCAGCGCCGTCTCCACCGCCTCCACGCCTGAGTTCATCGGCAACGCCATCTCGAACCCCGTCACCTCATGCAGCTCTTTATAGAGCATCGGCAGTTGCTCATTCCGAAACGCCCGTGAAGTCAACGTCACCTTCTCCACCTGCGCCAGCATCGCCGCCTTGATCGTCGGGTGGCAATGCCCCTGGTTCACCGCCGAGTAAGCCGCTAGAAAATCCAGATACCGCCGCCCCTCCACATCCGTCACCCAGGCCCCACTTGCACTCGCAATGACCACATCCAAAGGATGATAATTCCCCGCCCCATACCGCTCTTCCAACTCCACCATCGACATTTCGGCAACCATAAAGCACCCCCTCCCAGCATAAAGCCTTTCTCTGTGTTCTCTGTGAACCTCTGTGCCCTCTGTGTCCTGCACTGCCCTTTTCCTGTACACTCAAAGAGTTGTCCTCCAGGCCAACGAAAAGGAATTTCCATGCCCAAGCTCAAAACCCATTCGGGGGCGGCCAAGCGTTTCAAAAAGACTGGTACCGGCAAGTTCAAGCGCGGCCACTCCAAGATGCGCCACATCCTCACCTCGAAGAACAACGCCACCAAGTCCCGCCTCGGCAAAGCCGGCCTCGTCTCGGACGCGGATCACTACAACGTGTCCCGCATGCTCCCCTACGCCTGAGCCGTCAGACTTCCCACCGCCTCCATCAAGCAGGGCAAAAGCGAAAAGCCCTCTGGCCTAGACTCTCCAGTCGACCGCCATCGAGATCGAAGGCAAGCAACAAGCGCGCGAACCGGCCCCTCTTAGCCGCCAGCCGCTCCCTCCAAACCCGCTAAAAAAGGAATCACCATGCCTCGTGTAAAACGCAGTACAAAGCGCGCCGATCGCCGCCGCAAAATCCTCAAGCGCGCCTCCGGCTACTTCCTCACCAAATCCAAGCTCTACCAGGCTGCCCAGGAAGCCGTCGAGCGCGGCCTCAAATTCGCCTACACCGGCCGCAAACAGAAAAAGCGCCAGTACCGCTCCCTCTGGATCGTCCGCATCGGCGCCGGAGCCCTCGCCAACGGCATGAGCTACAGCACCTTCATCAACGGCCTCAAGCTAGCCGGCAACACCCTCGACCGTAAAATCCTCGCCGACATCGCAGCCAACGACGCCCCCGGCTTCGCAGCCCTCGCCGTCGTAGCCAAGACCGCCCGCGACCAGGCCACCGCAGCCCGCACCTCCAGATAACTCCAACCGCCGCACAGCAAAAGGCTTGATGACAACCCGTCGTCAAGCCTTTTTGGTCTACAGCCGTTCTCCTTTTGGTGCGGGGCTCAACCTTCAAACGCCGTCATTCTGGCAAAGCCAGAATCTCCGCATTGAATGTTGTGGCGGCTGCAGTCCGGGGGGCGTGGCGGCGTACTGAAAGCCCGCGAGCGGCTGCGAAGCGCAGGAAAACCAATCTATGTAAGCCGTTTCCACTCTGCGATGGACGAAAACCAGGCCGGTGTTCGCTCGATCTTCAGATCCACGATCAACTTCTCGAACGCCGCACGATAGCCCCTGGTCATCTGCCCTTGCATGAAGGATTCCGGCGTCTCGTCCCAGACCTCGTAGTTCACGATGATGTCCGGGTCTCTCGCATCCTCGATCAAAGATGCTTCGACGAACGTGGGCTCCTTCACAATGTGGGTGAACACTTCCTGCAACGAAGCCAGGAATTCCAGCCGGATCGACGCGCCAACTCTGAAGTTCACGATGAGGATTATCTTGTCTGCCATCAATCTCCTCGCCCATGGATCTGGGTATCCTTTCGCAGCCGAGCGATCTTGGTATCTGGCTGCAACGCTGCGATCTCGATAAAGTCCGGTGAAGTCATCCATGACACTGCCCATCTTGAGTTGTCATTCCGGTGACGTAATCACAAACACAAGCTCCGTATCCTGCAGGGCCTCGACACGAATGCTCGCTTCCTCGCGCAGAACGATCCCTTCCCCCGTCGTTGCACGAACGCCATTGACCTGCACGGCGCCGGAAGAAACGACAAGGTAGCCAAGGTCGCCAGGCCTGAAATCGTAATTCGTTGCTGTACCCGCGAACAGTGACGCGCCAAGGACCTCCGCATCGCAGCGAAGCTCCAGACTGCCTTTCGTTCCCCGTCCACTTGCCAGGGCAATGAAGTGGCCGGCACGATCTGACTTAGGAAAAGACTGCGTACCCCAACGTGGAGCGTGCCCGGCCGCGCGCGGTCTCAACCAGATCTGAAAGATCTTTGTGGGAACATCGCCAGGGTTCTGCTCCGCATGCTCAATACCGGTGCCGGCGCTGATGACCTGGACATCCCCGCACTCGATGCGTCCTTCGTTGCCCAGACTGTCCTTGTGCGACACAACGCCGGCTCGTACATAGGTGACGATCTCGACATCGGCGTGGCTGTGCATAGCAAAACCGGTGTGGGGAGCGATCTCATCATCGTTGAGGACATACAGGTTGCCCACTGGCTTGTGGTCCGGGTTGCCGAACCGGCCCATGGCGAAGTGATGTTTTGCCTTGAGCCAGCCCAGATCGGCGCCCGCAATCTTATCGAGTGATTTCAGTTCAAGCATGGATACCTCGGGTTTCAGGCACTGATACGGTGCGATAGCTGGCCTGGAAAATCGGCCGGAAGGCATCCCGCACGTTCCAGAACGTAAGCGCGACTAGAACGCAAAGAAACAGGGCGACAGGCAAGCCGCTCGGGGCCATGAACGCGTGGAACAAAACGATATTGGCAGTGATCGCGCCGAGAACAACCAGCGTAAGCGGTACAAAGCGTTTGACCAGCAGCAGCAGCCCGCCGAGCGCCTGCAGCGCCATGATCACCAGAAGCTCATGGGACAGGAACAACCCTCCCATAAACATGCCTCCAGGCCCCGGAGGTGGCGGAGTTGGAATGAAGTGCAGAAACCCGTTAAGCCCGAAGATCAGGAAAATGAGACCAAGCAGATAGCGTGCGATGGTGGAAGCAAGTTTCATGGGCAATGTCCTTTCTGAACGTGCAGGCTAGTGAGGAACAGCATTCAGGTCGAAGGAAACCAATGCGGTGCCCCGTCCCAGAGCAGCAAAGTAGAGCAGCAAAGTAGAGCAGCAAAAGCAACAACTGTTGCCTACTCATGTTTTCGAGTATACACAGGTTCGCAACATCTGTTGCCTAAACAATGAAAGTTGTTTAGGCGTAGAATCGCAGAGTGAGTGATCTCAGTAAGAGCCTCGACCCTCGGGTGCGCCGAACCAGGCAGCTCTTGCACGATGCGTTCGTGCAGCTCCTCACGCAAAAGACGTTCGCGGAAATCTCCGTGGGAGATGTTACCGACGCGGCCACCGTCAACCGAGCCACGTTTTACGCGCATTACCCTGACAAATACGCGCTCCTTGAATCCACCACGGCCGCCCGCTTCGCTGATCTTCTGGAAAAGCGGGCGGTCTCTTTCGACGGCACATGTGACTCTGCCCTTCGAAAAATCTTTCTGGGCATCACCGACTTCATGCTCAGTGTGCTCGGTCCCGGTCATGAGCACCGCCCACGTTTGGACCCCTACATGGAATTGGCCATCATCGCCGTCGTCCGTGGCATGGTCATAGAAGGCCTCAACCAATACCCGGCAGACTGGAAGGTGTCGCAGCAAACCCTGGCGAACACGGTGAGTTGGGGTCTGTACGGTGCCGCAAGAGATTGGATCGATTCGCCCGAACGAGGACCGGCTGAAGAGATCGCCAACGGTGTCACCGGCTTGCTGGCCCCTCTGGTGCATCCGGGCTAACCGTAAAAAGCTCATGAGGAGCCCCACCATCACCGTCTCCTCTTCCTCACCCTTGTCCAGTCGAATTGCCGGAAAACGCGCTTACCATCAGTCACCGGGGCATCCCTCCTCCTCAACGCGACACATCCCCTAAAACGCGACAAACCCCCGTCCTCATCCCCGCCCTCACCTGCCAGCTATCCCATAACCCGCAACACCAAGTATCCTTGAACACATGTCCCACCCCACCCCCGAGGCCCAAATCCCCGATCTCACCACCACCTTCGAGTCCTGGGGCCGCTACCCAAAATACGCCGCCCACCTCGTCCCCCAGCACTGGCAGTCAGACTTTCCCGCCAACATCGCTGGCCTCCACAACGGCGCACTCCCCGTCGGCATGGGCCGCAGCTACGGCGACTCCTGCCTCCTCAAGGACGGCAATCTCATCCTCATGGCCGGCATGAACCGCCTCATCGACTTCTCGCCCGAAACCGGCATCCTCACCGCAGAATCCGGCATCACCCTCGCCCAGATCCTCGATTTCGCCGTCCCCCGCGGCTTCTTCCTCCCCGTCACTCCCGGCACCAAATACGTCACCCTCGGCGGCGCCATCGCCAACGACGTCCACGGCAAAAACCACGAACTCGCCGGCTCCTTCGGCTCCCACGTCCCCCAGTTCGAGCTCGTCCGCTCAGACGGCTCCCGCCGCCTCTGCTCCCTCTCTGAAAATCCCGACTGGTACGCCGTCACCATCGGCGGCCTCGGCCTCACCGGCGTCATCACCTGGGCCCAGCTCCGCCTCAAACCCATCGTCTCCCGCGCCATCGACTACGAAGGCATCCAGTTCCACGGCATCGACGAGTTCCTAGCCCTCAAGCACCAGTACGCCGCCCACGAGTACAACGTCTCCTGGATCGACTGCACCTCCACCGGCAAAAACTTCGCCCGCGGCATCTTCATGGTCGGCGACCACTCCCCCATCCCCGCCCCCCTCACCCCCAGCCCCGCCCCCAAACTAGCCCTCCCCATCGAAATCCCCGACCTCGCCCTCAACCCCACCACCGTCTCCCTTTTCAACGCCGCCTACTTCCACAAGCAGCTCAAGCCCCACGTCCGCACCGTCCAGGATTACGAGCCTTTCTTCTACCCCCTCGACGCCATCCTCCACTGGAATCGCGGCTACGGCAAATCCGGCCTCACCCAGTTCCAGTACGCCATCCCCTGGGCCGACGCCAAAGAGGGCACCATCGCCATTCTCCAGGAAATCACCAAATCCGGCCTCGCCAGCTTCCTCGCCGTCCTCAAAGCTTTCGGCGACATCCCTTCCCGCGGCATGATCGGCTTCCCCCAGGCAGGCCTCATGCTAGCCCTTGACTTCCCCATCCGCGACAACAAAACCTTCCCTCTCCTCCACCGCCTCGGTGAAATGACCCTTGACTTCGGCGGCCGCCTCTACCCCGCCAAAGACGCCGCCATGACCCCCGCCCAGTTCCAGACCTTCTACCCCAACTGGCAACAATTCGCCCGCTTCAAAGACCCCATCCTCACCAGCTCCTTCTGGGAGCGAGTAACTGCCAACACCCCCACCGACCTCCCCTAACCCGTCCCAACCCTATCTGTCATTCCCGAAGGGATTTTGCGTTGCGTTTGCTGTTGCTGTTGCCATTGCCGTTGCCGTTGTTCCTTTTTGTCATCCCGTAGGGATCTGCGTTTGCCGTTGCCGTTGTTCTTTTGTTGTCATCCCGTAGGGATCTGCATTTGCCGTTGCCGTTGCCTTTTGTTGTCATCCCGTATGGATCTGCATTCGCTCTTGCCGTTGCCCTTTTGTTGTCATCCCGTAGGGATCTGCGTTTGCCGTTGCCCTTTTGCTGTCATCCCGTAGGGATCTGCGTCTGCCGTTGCCCTTTTGTTGTCATCCCGTAGGGATCTGCGTCTGCTCTTGCCCTTGCACTTGTCTTTGTCGTTGTTTGTTCTTTGTTGTCATCCCGTAGGATCTGCATTCGCCGTTGCTTGCCCGTTCTTCGTCACTCCCGAAGGAAATCCGCGTCTCCCACACCCCAGAACCCTGTGAGTTTTGCCAAAACGGTCCGTTCTGCTTAAGGGCACGGCTTCAGCCGTGCCAACACACACGCGCAACGCGCTTCAGCCGCCGAGGTACGCCCTCGCCCACCCTTCCACAAGCTCTCAAACAACACCCCAGCCGCGCCTCCCGCGCCAAAGACTCCAAGCTCACCATCCATCCCACGCAACGACTCCAGCAACCGGAGTACACTCACCACACACGGACATGAGTCTCTTCCCCCTCAAACCCACCCACGCCCCCGTCAAGGCCTACTACGCCGCTCTCGCCCAGTTCCACCTCCACGGCCACAAAACCGAGAGCAACACCCGCTCCGCCTTCGCCGGCCTCCTCAAAAAATGCGCCTCCCCCTACGACTGGCACCTCGTCGAAGAGTACCAATTCAAAGGCACCGCCAAACAACCCCTCCGCGCCGACGGCGCCCTCGTAGACTCCCTAACCCTGGTCCACGGCCTTTGGGAAGCCAAAGACTCCGCCGACAACCTGGAAAAAGAAATCAAATCCAAGGTAGCCCACGGCTACCCCCTCACCAACATCCTCTTCCAGTCTCCAGACCGTGCCGTCCTCTACCAGGACAACCGCATCGCCCTCAACTGCTCCCTCTCGAAACCCGGAGGCCTCATCAAACGCGTCGAACTCTGCTTGGAGCAACTCAACAATTCACCGGATCGGCTTGGCTAGGAGCGATCATGCGTCCGTTGGACTTTTGACTTCAAAGCATATCCGTCGGCGTCATTGTAAAGTTGTAGAAGACCCGTGCGGAACTTCGAACAATCCCGTTATCTCGATTTCCTGGCGGCTGAATTGCCAGACGTCAGAAACACCGCCTTGAACAGCACTTTAGTTTTGGACCTTTTTGCTGGCTGCGGTGGTCTAGCGCTCGGCTTCGAAGCTGCTGGCTTTGCAACAGTTGGCTTTGAGATGGACCCTGACGCCTGTGCAACCTACAACGCCAACCTGCGGGGGCGCTGCCAGCAGACCTTTCTCCGCCCCGGCGCAGAACTCGTTGCTGATCGAACGGTTGATTTGATAATTGGCGGGCCCCCTTGTCAACCGTTTAGCGTCATCGGTAGCCAGCACGGACGCAAGGATTCTCGGGATGGATTCCCGGCGTTTATAAGTGCCATGAGTCGCTACCAGCCGAAACTCGCGATCTTTGAAAACGTTCGTGGCATGTTGTACCGAAATCGCGCTTACTTCGACGCGATATGCGCGCAGATGCGGGAGCTTGATTACGCTGTGTCTTGGCGACTGATGAACGCGGTAGACTATGGCGTTCCACAAAATAGAGAGCGCGTAGTAGTCGTGGCCCATCGAAAAGAATGGACATTTCCTGCTCCGATTCGTTCCAGTGTTTCTTTTACTGTAGGAGATGCGTTTGAGGATTTGGCCTCTCCTCCTGAAAGCGAAGCGAGGTTTCTGACAGCGTCGATGGACAGGTATGTCGCAACCTATGAAGCTAAATCGAAATGTGTCAACCCCCGCGATTTGAAGATTGATCGGTCGAGCCGAACAGTAACTTGTCGCAATCTCGCAGCTGCGACAGCTGATATGCTCCGCGTGACAACGCCGGACGGCCGACGGCGGATGCTCACAGAGAGGGAGGGGGCTAGACTCCAGAGTTTTCCGGATTGGTTCCAATTCACCGGACCAACTCCAAAGCGCTTTGAGCAAATTGGCAATGCCGTGGCTCCCTTATTCGCCAAAGCATTAGCGAAGGCTGCACTACAGTCACTAGCCAACGCTGATCTCAATACAGCAGGCATTCAGCGGCTGAATGAATTAAACGAACAAATTCAGCTCTATGCGTAAGGAAGAATGAAAAGAAGGAAGACAACTCGCGGTGCACGGCCTATCCTATCCGGGACGAAGACCAGAGCAGGGCGAAAAGTCGATCAGACACTCGCTTTGTTAGCCTCCATCGGTGTTCCTATTGCGGGAATGACGCCGCTCCGTAAAGACCGCATCGCGTTGGCTCTATTATCCATTGCCAATATGAAACCGGACACGGACTGGGCCTCAGCAGCTGTCCACGATGATGGCAGCGGTTGGAAGCTTACCTCTAAGGAAATCATCAAGTTTCAGAACACGTTCTGGAATCAGAGTATCTCCTCCGGCTCTTACGACGATATCCGCAGAGTTGACCTTGAACCGCTTTTGCTTGCGGGTATAGCAATCCCGAGCGCTGGAAATCCTAATGCAGCGGACAACAATCCTACCCGTGGCTACGCAGTGCATCCTTCAGCGGGAAAGGTTTTTCGCGCCCACGGAACTCCGCAGGAAGCAACGAGCGCCTCTGCTTTTTTGGTGGAGATGGGTTCATTGCTCGAAAGAATGGAGCGTCGGCGACCACCCAAGATCGAAGTAACGATGCCGGATGGCAAGCTCATCGCTCTGACCTCCGGAACACATAACGCACTTCAAAAAGCAGTGATAGAGCAATTCATCCCTCGCTTCGCACCAGTCTCAAAGGTGCTTTATGTTGGCGACGCATCCAACAAATACCTCCATGTAGAGGCAGGCCGGATGCAAGAGTTAGGGCTGAACCCTGCGGCCCATGACATGCTGCCGGATGTCGTGGTAGAAGACGAGCGGAATGGTTGGCTCCTTCTCATAGAAGCAGTTCATTCATCGAATCCTATATCTCAACTCCGTCACCTCGCCCTCGAAAAACTAACGAGCGGGTGCGTGTTGCCCAAGGTATTTATCAGCGTTTTCGCTTCGCGCGCAGAACTTAGACGTTGGATTTGCGAGATCAGCTGGGAGACTGAAGTATGGCTGACAGATGCGCCGGATCACCTTATACATTTCAACGGGGACCGCTACCTAGGCCCACACTCGCCGCCCTAGACGCCTCATGGAAATCCACATCGACTACGAGCAGCAACCCGAGTACCCCCTCGAAGAAATCGAACTCCCCAAAGTCCCCTGGACCCTCCGCGTAGAGCGCATGCGCCTCTCCAAAGACAAATCCGAACTCCGCTACAACGAAGCCCTCACCCTCCGCGGCAACCCACCCGCCGCCTTCGACTACCGCCTCGGCAACCGCTCCGCCCTCGAGTGGGTCATCGACCAGTACCAGATCTCCACCGACAAGCGTTCCGGCATCGTCAACGACCCCAATCGTCCCAACACGCCTGACGATCCAAATGCCGAGCGTTACATCCTCCGCCTCATCGGCCAGGTCATCACCGTCTCCCTCGAAACCCAGCAGATCATCGCCAGCCTCCCCCCTCTCAATCTCGGCAAGTGACCCCCAAAGATCCTGTCAACCCCCCAAGCCTGTTGAAAACCCCCTAACTGGCTTACTCCAAAGCACTTACAAGCCAAAAATAGTTGGCATGTTTACCCCCGCCAATCCTCTATACTTAATACAGTGAAAAAAGAAAGCCGCGAAGCCCCTCAAAGGGCCACGCGGCTTTTCTCTTGCGAATCCACACCTAACCATCAAAGAATGAGGAATTTAGCCCCAAAAACCGGGGGGGAGGGGTCCCTCCCCTAAAATACAGAAAGGAGTTCCTCATGTCCCAGCCCGAATCCGACCAGCCCCTCGACCCCACCGTCCGCCTCCCCACCCGCCGCGACCCCTCCCCCTCCGGCACCCGCGCCGCCGCCCAAACCCCCGCCACCCCCACCAAAATCCTGATCCTCGGAGCCACCTCAGGCATCGCTGAAGCCACCGCTCGCCTCTGGGCCGCACAGGGTGCCAGCCTCTTCCTCGTAGCCAGAAATCCAGAAAAACTAGCAGCCGTCGCAGCCGACCTCAAGACCCGCGGCGCCTCCTACATCGACACCGCCGTCGCCGACCTCGACGACACCGACAACCATCCAGCCCTGCTCGCCCACGCCATCAACTCCCTCACCGGCATGGACGTAGCCTTCCTCGCCCATGGCCTGCTAGGCGACCAGCCAGCCGCGGAAAAAGACTTCGAGCTCGCCGCTCACATCCTCCACACCAACTTCGTTTCCGCCGTCTCGCTCCTCACCTGGCTCGCCAACTTCTGCGTCCAGCGCCGCGCCGGAACCCTCGCCGTCCTCTCCTCCGTCGCCGGCGAGCGCGGCCGTAAATCCAACTACCTCTACGGTTCCGCCAAAGCCGGCCTCACCGCTTTCCTCTCAGGTCTCCGCAACCGTATCGACCGTGAAGGCGTCACCGTCCTCACCATCAAGCCAGGACCCATCCGTACCGCCATGACCGCCCACATGAAAGGCTCAGACAAGTTCGCCGACGTCGACAAAACCGCACAGACCATCGTCAAAGCCATCGCCGCCCGAGCCGACAACCTCTACACCCCGTTCCAGTGGAGACCCATCATGTGGATCATCCGCCAGATCCCAGAACCCATCTTCAAAAAACTCAACCTTTGAGGCGAAGTCGACCTACTGCTGCTGCGCCATCTGCTGCATCCTCGTCAAAGGCACTGGCCCTTCCGGCAGCGCCTGCGCCTTCTCCACCAGCATCGACCAGTCTTCTGGCACCGGCATATCCTGGTCGAGCGACGGCATCCCGTCCGTCGGCGTAACCCTCACCGCCACGGACAACTCGCTTGAAGCTCGCCCACGAAACATCCCATGTGTCGGTGGCACATCGGCATAGTCCCTGCCGATCGCCGTCCGGATATGACGCTCCCCAGCCACCAGCCAGTTGGTAGGGTCAAACCCAACCCACCCAAAATGAGGCATCAAAACCTCGATCCACGCATGGGTCGCAGAGCTCGCCGAACGATCCGTATCGTTATCCCGCTGCGCAAGGTAGCCACTCACATACCTGCAAGGCATATGCAGTTTAGACCGCACCAGCGTAATCATGATGTGCGCAAAATCTTGGCAGACTCCCTGCCTGGTCTCGAGCGCATGATCGATCGGCGAATCCACCTTCGTAGATTTCGGCTTATAGCCAAAGTACTTATAAAGCCGTTCATTCAGCTCATGCATCAGCATCAGCGGATCGTCACGCCGGGTTACTTCCAGATCAGCAGCCAGCTTATCCAGTAAAGGAGTAGGAACAGCAAACTCACTGGGAAATAGAAACTCCCAATAATCTCCTTGCGAAACCATGGCATCCAGGTCCGCCCAAGCATCCGGCGCCAGAAACGAAGGGATCTCGATCGCCGGTTGCACCTCGACCAGGCTTTCGGCAACAATCACCAACTGCCCATGCTGACCAGGAATATCGAAGTGATGCACATGGTTCGCAAGATGGTCCCGATAACTAAAAACCCGGCACCGTGGACTTACCGACAAGTGAAACGTAAGGCACCGCTGCATATGGTCGCTGCGCGGATGCATCCGCGTCTCCATGATGCTTTCGCTCACCGGATGCTTATAAAGAAACTTCGTCAAATGCCGAATCGAATAAAGCATCTCGCCTCCTTACTGCTGCGCTCCACCTGTAAGTGCTGACTGAATAGGAAAGTCGATATAGAGGTTATAAATCGTGTTATGAATTTCCGCACACTCAGCTTGAATCCGTCGCAGGTAAGGAACTACACCAGTCTCGAATATTTCTTCCACTGAAGAGTAAGCCAGAAAAGCCTGCACTCGCCCAGCCAGACGACTTAGCTGCTCCGTCCTGATCCCACCACTCTCTCTGTCGATCAGCTTCAAAGAAGTCTGCATCGCATCGATAGAAAACCGCAGCGAGTGCGGAAATTCCGCATCCAGCAGCAAGAACTCAAGTATCCGTTCAGGCGTCAAGTCAGCCGTATAAACCTTGCAGTAAGCCTCAAACGCAGTAGCAGACCGCAGCAGACCCATCCAGTCCAGATACTCATTACTTTCCGTTCTCAAATGACCTTCGCTCCATAGGTCATCGTGATAAGCCTCCAGCAGTTGCGCCGTAGCAGACGCTCGTTCTATATAACGTCCAACTTGAATAAACTGCCAACCTTCTCCATGACTCATCGTAGAGTCACTTACACCTTGAAACTGGTGTACCGCTTCCATCACCTGTTGCAAAAACTCCGTCGGCTGATCCGGCTCCATCGACATCGTCCCAGCTTCCCGAGTCTTCTGCATCTCAGGCCTGGTCACCTGCAAATACAGGCTATTCAGCCGATGCCACTGCTCCGTAGATATCTGCTCCCGCACATGCCGCGAGTTCTCCCGCGCCATAATCAACAAGCCAAGAATAGAATTCCGGCTCTCTGTACCAAGCGAAAGCTTACGCACCAGCTCATAAGGTTCGCCTTCCCACTTCACGTCTTTAGGATTTCCCAAAGCATGCAGCACGCGCTGCCACCGGCGTTCCGCACTGGACGCACTTTCATCCAGCATCAAGTTCAGATTCACATCCAGCAGACGAGTCGTATGTTCCGCCCGTTCCAGGTAGCGACTCATCCAGTACAAACTATCGGCCACTCGACTTAGCATCTACACTTCTCCATCACATCGTTAGAGGTAAGTCGCCAAATAAGTTACGAACTCAAAACCCACGTATCTTTACTTCCACCACCCTGGCTCGAATTCACCACCAGCGACCCACGCTTCAAGGCAACCCGAGTAAGTCCGCCAGGAACAATAGAAACCTTGTCACCATACAAAACATAAGGCCGCAAATCCACATGCCGCGGCTCCAGCGCATCCCCAATCAAACAAGGTGCCCGGGAAAAGGAAATAGTAGGTTGCGCAATATAATTGCGTGGATCAGCCTTGATCTTATCCGCAAATTCAGCTCTTTCGGCAGCCGTGGATTGCGGTCCGATCAACATCCCATAACCACCGCTTTCCCCCACAGCCTTTACAACCATCTTGTCCAGATTCTGCAGCACGTGCTCCCGCTCCTTCGGTCGAGTCATAAGATAAGTCTCGACATTCTTTAGAATCGGATCCTCAGACAAGTAATACTTGATGATCTGCGGCACATAGGCATAAAGCGCCTTGTCATCAGCCACGCCAGTGCCAAAAGCATTCGCCAGAGTTACATTGCCGGCCCGATAAGCATTGAATAATCCACTAACACCCAGAATCGAATCCCCACGAAAAGAAAGTGGGTCGATAAAGTCGTCATCCACCCGCCGATAAATAACATCCACGCGCCGCAACCCACTCGTCGTCCGCATATAAATCACATTGTCATGCGTCACCAGGTCGCGACCCTCCACTAACTCGATCCCCATCTGCCGCGCAAGGTAAGCATGCTCAAAGTAAGCCGAATTAAACACGCCCGGTGAAAGCAGAACAATATTCGGCTCCGGCCGTCCTTCCGGAGCAAGACTCCGCAAAGTCCCCAGCAGTAACTGCGTATATTGCTCGATCGGCCTGACGTTGTAACTGCGAAACATCTGCGGAAAAATACGCTTCATCACCCGCCGATTGGTAAGCATGTAACTCACACCACTTGGCACGCGCAGATTATCCTCGAGCACCACAAACTCGCCATCCTCAGTGCGAATCAGGTCGGTCCCACAAACAGCCACATACACATTCCGAGGCACCTGCAAGCCAATCATCTGCCGCCGAAAGTGCTTGCAGCTATAGACCACCTCGCGCGGCACAACACCATCGGCCAGAATGCGTCCTTCGTTGTAGATATCGCGCAGAAAAAGATTCAGCGCCATGATCCGCTGCGTCAATCCGCGCTCCACCTTTTCCCACTCGGCCGTAGTAATAATTCGCGGCAGCAGATCATACGGAAAGATCTGCTCGATCCCTTCATCACGCCCATAAACCGTAAACGTGATGCCCTGGTTCAAAAAGCTGAGGTCCGCGGCCTGTTTCCGCCGCTGCAACTCACCGTCAGGCAGCGAGCTGAAGTGTTCCAGCAACGGCTCATAATGTGGGTGCAGCTTGCCCGCGCTCTCGAACATCTCGTCATACGCGTGGTCCAGCAGATAGTTCTTCAACGCGTTCTGCTCGAACTGCTTCGTCTCGGCTGATTCCATGGATATCCCCGAGTATAAACGCACCCACCCTCAACTCACTTGCCCAGGTAATATCCATCCCGCGCCTGCACCCGATCCTTCGCCTCCGCCGGCACCGTCACCTCGATCCGGTGATAGCCATCCTCCGCATCCGCCGCCGTCGGGCTAAACCCAAGCCTGTACTGCGAACGCAGCTCCTCCCCAATCTCCCCATAGATCGCCGCCACCGTCTCCTTTCCCTTCACCTCAAACAATCGCCCGCCTGTCTCTTCACACATCCGTGCCAGCACCTTCTTCCCATCCACCCGGCTCTCACCCCCGCCACCATCCCGACGCCCCCCATGCCCACCACCATACCCGCCACCCCCGCCAAAATCCTGACCCTTGAAATAGATCGCATAGATCACCGTATCCACCCGCTGCGCCGCCTCAATCGCCTTGGCCAGCGTTTCCTGGCTACCCCTGTCATCTCCATCCGACAAAATCACCAGAGCCTTGCGCCCCTGCTGCTTCGCCATCAACTCGTTACCGCTCAGATAAACAGCGTCATACAACACCGTCCCACCGTGCCCGCCTCGCCCACCATGTCCCCGCCTGTCTCCCCAACCGCCCTCGTCCGGTGTGGTCTGCTGGTCCCTGCCATCTGCATCGATCTGCTTCAACGCCGCCTGCAGCTTGCCTTTTCCATCCGTTACATCCTGCAGCAGGTTAGCCTCGTGCGCAAATTCAATCACAAATGCCTTATCCTTCACCTCACCGCCATGTGTTGTCAGCATCGTTTCCAAAAACGCCGTGCTCGCCTCCCGTTCTTCATCCAGCACCGCTCGTTGCGACATGCTCGTATCCACCAGGAGTCCCAGCGTCAGCGGCAAATTGTCATCCTTGTCGAAATACCGAATCTGCCTCACCTGCCCATCGACACTCAGCGCAAAATCACCCTTCCCCAGCGTCTTCACCAGCACGCCCTTCTTATCCCTCACCGCCACCGGCACCGTCACCAGTTTCGCCTCGGCACGCAGCGTCACGTCCGGACGGCCATCGCCCGCCACCTGCGCCCACCCGCTCAAACCATTGCCGACCACCATCAATCCCATTACAAAACAAGCCAATCTCATGCATCTTTAGACGCCCGCCCCACCAATTCTTCCCCCCAGCCGCCACAATGTTTTACTATCGATACCAGATACCCAGCAGGAGTCGCACCATGGCCAACACCCTCATCCCCATCGAAGAGCGCAGTCTCACCCCAGACCAGGTCGAGCTCCTCGACCGTCGCCGTCGTCGCGGCCAGCTCTTCCTCACCATCTGCGGCCAGTGCACTCTCATTTCCCTCCTGCTCCTCCTCTGGTCCGGGCAGGACGCCACCTACTCTCCCGGCTGGCACCGCCCCATGGTCATCTGGAACGCCATCACGGCCGGGCTCGCCCTGTTCTTCTTCCTCGCCGGCCTCCGTCTCCGCCGCGGGTCCACTGAGTTCCTCAGCTACTAAGCCACACAAGCCTCAGCGCCCAAACCCGACCGTCCGCCCAAGCGCTGCCGCATCCCACATCACGCCGCCCTTCACCACCCGATCCACCCGCCTCATCGCGGCTATATCGTCCAGCGGGTTCCCCCGCACCAGCACGAAATCCGCATCCTTCCCAACCTCCACCGTGCCTGACCGATCCTCCATGCGCATCGCACGCGCTGCATTTCGCGTCACCGTCTGAATCGCTGCCGTTGGACTCAGCCCCGCTGCAACATAAAGCTCCATCTCCCTGTCCAGCCCATACCCAATCAGCCCCGTATCGCTGCCTCCCACAATTGTCACGCCCGCATCATAAAGCGCCTTGACGACCGCTTCATTCCGCTTCAAACGCACTCTCGTCTTCTCCGCATCGTCCGCCGAACCCATCGCCATAAACTTGCCCGCCAGGGTAAACGGCGCTGCCATCATCCCAGGCTCAAACGCAGCGACATCCTCCTCCCGCGGATGCCCCGCCATCTCTCCCCAGCTCATCGTCGGGTCAACCACAATCCCGCGATCCTTTAACAACTTGAGCAAACCCTTCGCCTTCTCCGACCCCAGGTCCAGCTCTCCATCCGCTCCCGTCAGGTCCCGAGTCACATACTGCAGGTGGTTGATCTGGTCCATCCCATCCGCGATTCCCTCCTCCGTCGTCACCGCCGCCGGCACATGCCCCGTCACCGTCATCCCTTTCGCATGCGCCTCCGCAGCCACAGCCCGCAGCACCTCGGGTGACAGTTGCGTATAAACCTTCACCTGCTCAAACCCCTGCTCCCGATACAAATCCACCGCCGCCACGCCCTCAGCCGGCGTCTCCGCATCCACCGCACCAAACCCAAGCGCACCGCCCGCATCGATCAGCCCCGCCAGCACCAGGTGCGGCCCCAGCAGGTGCTCCCGGTCGATCGCCCGCCGCACCGAAACCAGAAACTCCAGCTCCCCCCCACAATCCCGCGCCGTCGTCACGCCCCGCGCCAGCAGCGCCGGCCCAAACTCCACCCCGGAGTAGTGCGAATGCATCTCCCAAAGCCCCGGCAGCAGCGTTTCCCCATCGCCCCGCACCACCCGCATCCCACGCGGAGCCGCCCCCGTCCCCACGCTCACCACCCTGCCATCCTTCACCACCACCGTCGCGCTTTCTACCGCCGCGGCGCCCGTTCCATCCACCAGCCGCACCCCGGCAAGCGCATAGCTCCCACGCACGATCGGCCGCACCTGCCGCCCAAGGCTAGCCAGGTCGAGCAGCTCCTGGCGCACCCCACTATGCACCAGGTCGCCAGTCACGCTCTCATATTCGTCCAGGATTTCTTCCTGCGGCAGCCCACCGGCAAACGTCATCATCGCTGCCAGCCGGCCGCTTTCGTTCATCCACAAAATCTCTTTCCCAAACATCAGGTTCGCGACCGTGTACCGCGTAAGCCGCACGATCCTCCCTTTCACATAGATAGCCTCATGCCCCACCTCCCTGATCTCCAGCGGCAGCGCCTGCTCACTCGCCCGCATCACCGGCAGCTCCGCCGGACGCCCGTGCGCCAGCCAATACCGCATCACCATCGCCTGCACGGCCGCGGGCGTCGCACCAAACACAGCCACACCCTTGGCAGGCATTGTCCGGCTCACCCCCGCCTCCGTCACCGTAGCCAGCCCCCCACTCACCACAACCGATTTCTCTTCGCTCGCCACAGCCGGAATCCGGCCCTGCGTCATCCCGCTCGTGACCCAACCCTGCCCCATCGTCCACGTACTGCGCACAGCTCGCAGCGTCCCCCGGTCAGACGCGCTCCAATCCGTCTGCAGCACTGTCCTCCCCACCACCTGGCGCAGCGTGTACTCCTCCCTACCAATCCGATGCCCCAGCAGCCGAACGGCATAAACCCCGTGCTCCGTCACCAGCCCGTCCGTCTGTCCCCAGGCCTTGCCCGTCACAGCCGCGCCTGCAACAACAAACAACCCCAGCAAAATTCCCTGCCTGATACCCATACACAAACCGTACCAGCGCAAAAGCAAACGGCCAACTCGCAAGAGCTGGCCGTTCCGCGTACATCACTTTCCGCCCTAGGCAGCCAGCTCAGACAACCGGGGCGAAGCCTGAACAAACCGCACCAGGTCCTCCACGGTCACAATCGGCATATGCCGCAACCCAGGCTGGAACAGCCGATTCGTCTCATTCAGCAGATCCTGCATCGATTCTTCAACGTCAGCGCTATCCAGCCCCAGATCCTCGTCCAACAGGTCGTCGGAGTGGATCGGAAAGCTGACATTCTGCTTCTCTTGCAGATAACGGTAGGTGGTACGGGCAATCATGTGGTCGAATCCGTCCACTTCCAACGCACGTACAAAGGTGTCTTCATTGACTCCTGAGCGCGTTTCGTTCATCGTAACTCTGCGGTTTCTCGCAGACCAGTAAAGTGAAAAGAGAATGCCGGCGATAATAACCGCAATGAGCGCGATAGGCCACGCCTGTTCGCTCAACCAGATCGAGAGTGTGCTGGGAATTTGCATATTTTAGAGTCTCCCGCGTGACCGGAACGTATCCCGGTCACTTCGGATGTAACAATAGCTTCAAATATAGATGACTTTTGTACTAACGCAAGTTGTATTTCGCGCCTCTCTCAACAATCCGATCGCCGGAAGACAAATGACCATTCGCTGCATCTCATAGTTGGGCCAACACCCAACCGCCCGCCCCCTAGAACCTGCATCCTGATGACATCTACCCTCATCCCACAACTCGACCCCGTCATCGCACCCACCGCGCCTGACCGTCTGCGTGACAGCTACGGCCGGTACATCACCGATCTGCGCGTTTCCATCACCGATCGCTGCAACTACCGCTGCGTCTATTGCCGCACCGGCAATGAAGGCGCCCTCTTCGCCGAGCTCCCCATCGCCCAGTATCTCCGCATGATTGCCCTCTTCGTCTCCCTCGGCGTAGAAAAAGTAAGACTCACCGGCGGCGAACCCCTCCTGCGCAACGGCCTCCTCGAGCTCATCCGCGCCCTCGCCCCCCTTCGCACCCTCTCCGGCGCACCCCTCGACATCGCCGTCACCACCAACGGCCACCTCCTTGAAACCCTCGCCCAGCCCCTCCGCGACGCCGGCCTCACCCGCATCACCGTCTCCATGGACGCCGTCGATCCCGAAACCTTCGCCGCCATCACCCGCGTCCCGCGCTCCTTCGACCGCGTCCTCGCCGGCATCCGCGCCGCCCGCGCCGTCGGTCTCGGCCCCGTCAAGGTCAACTGCGTCCTCCTCCGCGGCTTCAACGATTCCCAGATCGAAGCCTTCGCCCGCTTCTCCCGCTACGAAAACGTCATCGTCCGTTTCATCGAGTGGATGCCCCTTGAAGAAGCCTCCATCCTCCCCGGTGCCCGTTCCTGGAGCCCCGCCGCCGTCGTCTCCCTTGCCGAAATCACTCGCCGCCTCGCCCTCTGGCAGCCCGGCGACACGGCCCCCGGCCTCATCCCGCTCCCCGCCAACGCCTCCTCCGAAACCGCCCGCCGCTACACCTTCACTGACGGCCGTGGCGAAATCGGCATCATCGCCCCCGTCTCCCAGCCCTTCTGCGGCCATTGCTCCCGCATCCGCCTCACCTCCGACGGCAAAATCCGCACCTGCCTCTTCTCCCAGACCGATCACGACCTCGCCGGACGCATGCTCCGCGGCGCCTCCGACGCCGAACTCATCTCCTACATCCACCAGGTCGTCCACCAGAAAGAAGCCCGCCACCACATCGGCGAGCCCGGCTTTGAAAAACCCTCACGCTCCATGGTTCACATCGGCGGCTGATCCCAAACCATCCATCCCTGCAACTTATGCGGAATCTCTTTTACACGCCCCTCTACGCTATCGTTAGACAGGCCGGAGCTTTCCCATCGTGAAGCAGCGTCGCCAACTCGAAGTCATCGAATCCCGACAGATGGATCACCTGCGCGTCTTCCATGACGTCGCCCGCACCCTCACCACCTCGCTCGAGCTCCGCGACATCCTCGCCGCCATCATGGAAAAAATGGCCGCCTTCTTCGGCCCGGAGCGCTGGTCCCTCCTCATGGTCGATGAACAGGCCCAGGAGCTCTACTACGCCATCGCCGTAGGGGAAGACGCCGCCTCGCTCACCGGCTTCCGCATCCCCCTCGGCACCGGCATCGCAGGCTGGGTCGCCGCCACCGGCAACCCGCTCGTCGTCCCCAACGTCACCTTGGACCCCCACTGGTCCAAGTTCGCCAAAGCCCATCCCGATCTCAACATCCAGTCCATCGCCTGCGTCCCCATCCGCTCCGGCACCAGCACTCTCGGCGTCATCCAGCTCCTCAACTCCAAGCTCGATCTCCTCTCCGAATACTCCATCTCCTTCCTCCGCATCCTCTGCGATTACGCCGCCATCGCCATCGGCAACGCCCGTTCCGTCACCCTCATCCACCAGCTCACCATCACTGACGATTGCACCAGCCTCTTCAACTCCCGCCACCTCTACACCCTCCTTGAAGAAAGCGTCACCCGCCGCGATCCCGTCACCCGCGACCCCATCCCCTTCGGCCTCCTCTTCATCGATCTAGACCACTTCAAGCAGGTCAACGACACCCACGGCCACCTCGTCGGCACCCGCCTCCTCAAAGAAATCGGCAACCTCATCCAGCGCACCGTAGGCCCTGAAAACTCAGCCTTCCGCTACGGTGGCGACGAATTCGTCGTCCTCATCCCCAACGCTGAAAAGCCCGCCGCCGCCGCCCTCACCCACACCCTCCACCAGGCTCTCCGCACCCGCGCCTTCCTCACCGCGGAGGGTCTCTCCCTCCACATCACCGGCAGCTTCGGCCTGGCCGTCTTCCCCTACGACGCAGACTCCGTCCCCACCATCCTCCGCGCCGCCGACACCATGATGTACGAAGTAAAGAACACCACCCGCGACGCCGTCGCCATCATGAGCACACCCCAACCCCCCACCCACAAACCCATCAAACCAGACAAGGTAGAAAAAATCGAAAAGGCAGACCGCCGCCCCTTCGCCCGCACCTGAGCCTTCAGTTCTAAGGTCCAGGTTTTCGGTGGAATAGGTCCAACCTTTCGGTGTGTCGAAGGTCCAGCTTTCGGTGGAAGCGTGGGGCTTCAGCCCCACGAACAGGCCTCCAAAACAAGTGGGCTTTAGCCCCGGGCTCTCTCCTCCCGTCCCACGACACTCAACGCACCCCCCCTACTCCTGCCCCAGCAATTCCTTCCCAATCACCCGCAGCATCGTCCCCATCGAATCCCCATCCACCCCCGGAGCCGCCGCCGTCATCGGCAAAAACAAACTAAAGCAAGTCCCATGCCCCACCGAGCTCCGCACCCGCAGCTTCCCTCCATGCCGCTCCACAATCGATTGCGAAAGCCACAACCCCAACCCCGTCCCCTTCTGCCCCTTCGTCGTCACAAACGGCTTGAACAAATCGCTCAACACCTCGGCCGGTATGCCATGCCCATGGTCCCCCACACTCACCCGAACCCCCTCACCTTCATCCCCGCCCCACCGATGCCCATCGCACAACCGCACCCGAATCACCGTATCTTCGGGCGAAGCATCGATCGCATTCGTCACCAGATTGCTGATCACCTGCCGCAGCTCGCCTGCCAGTCCCATCGGCCTGCGCGCCGTCTCGTTCTCCACCTGCAGCACAATCCGTTTCCGCTCCAGCCGCACAGAATAGATATCCGCAACCTCCTCCACCAGCCCACCCAGATCCACCGCCGCCGCATTCGTACTCTCGCGGTAAAACGCCAGCGTCTTCTTTGATATCTGCGCCACCCGGTCCAGTTCCTTCTGCGCCGTCACCGCGTACCCGTGCGTCGCCTCATCCTCCCGCACGTTCATCTCGATCAGGTACAAAAGGTTCGTCACACTCTCCAGAGGATTATTGATCTCATGCGCTATCGAAGCCGCCAGCCGCCCCGTAGCCGCCAGCTTCTCCGTCCTCCGCAGCGCTTCCTCGCTCAGCTTCTGGTCATGAACATCGGTACAAGTCCCAAACCACCGGTCGATCCGCCCCGCCTCATCCGCCAGCGGTATCGCCCGCACCAGAAACCACCGGTACGCCCCCGCAAACGATCGCAACCTGTACTCACTCGTATAAGGCAGCCCCTCCGTAAACGACCCCTCCCAGTCCTTGAGCGCCCGCCGCAGATCCTCCTTATGGATCGCCCGCCGCCACACCCCATGCGTCACATCCTCATTCGGCAGCCCGGTAAAGTCCGTCCACCGCCGATTGAACCGCACCCGGTTCCCCTCCGCCCCACTCGTCCACACAATCTGCGGAATCCCCTCCGTAATCTGCTCCAACTCCAGCCGCGCCCGTTCCGCTTCATGCGCCTTCTGCTCCGCCACTCCATACGCGACGCGCATCTCCTCCGCGTGCCGGCTCCGCGTTTCCGCCAGCGCCCGTTGCGCCGCCGCCTCCAGCTCCTGCGTGAGAATATGCTCCCGCAGCCCGCGATTCTCATCCTCCACCCGCTTCCGCCGCAACTGTGATTTCGCCCGCGCCAGCACAATCGTCTGGTCGCTCGTAATCGGCAGATAATCATCCGCACCCGCCTGGATCACCGCCGCCGCCTCGTTCCGCCCGGCGCTCGTATCCAGCACCACCAGCCGGCTATAACGAGTCCCCGCCAACGTCTTGAACTCCCTGCAAAACGCCAGCATCGCTTCATCCACCGCCGCCGCATACAGCACCAGGTCCGGCTCCAGCGTCGCACACTTCTCCAGCGTGGCCTCCCCCATCGACAACCCAAACGTCTCGCACCCTTCCTCCAGCAGCAGCGACCCCAACGTCGCCAGCGGACCACCCGCATCCCCCACCAGCGCCACCCGCCGCGGCAGTTGCGGCAGTGCTGCCAGCGTCGTCGCCGCCGGCGTGCTCGCAGACCGCAGCACCCCCGCCAGCCGCGCCAGGATGATCCCAATCTCTTCATCCTTGCGCACAAACGTATCCGCGCCCGCCTCCAGCGCATCCAGCTCCTGGCTCGCATCCTCTGACGCCGTCAGCAGCACACAAGGCGTCCGCCGCGTCGCCGCCTCACTCCGTATCCGCCGAATCACCGCCGCCCCGCTGATACCCGGCAGCATCGAGTCCACCAGCATCGCATCCGGCGGCTGTTCCAGCGCACACCGCACACCCTCTTCGCCCGTCTCCGCCACATCCACCCTGTACCCGGCACCCGTCAGCGCCGCCCGCAGCATCTCGCGATACGTCCGCGAGTCATCCACCACCAGCACCCGGCCCATCGCGCTCGCACCCACTGGCTTATCAACCACGGCCCGCACCGCCGCCACCAGCTCCGTCGTCAACCGAGCCTTTGCCACTGCCACATTCGCCTGCACATCCCCCTGGAGCGCCCCAATCGAAACCACCGCCAACCCCCCGCTGGCTCGCAGTTCCCCCACCAGCTCCGCCCCACGCCCATCCGGAAACCAATCATCCAACACCACACCAGTCACATCATGCTCAGCCAGAGCCGCCCGAGCCTCCGCCAACGTACCCACCCCCACCGCACGCAGCCCCGCTTCCCCCAGCAGACGCTCCACCTGCGCCCGCACCGTCCGGCTGTTCACCGCAACTAGAATCATGACGCCGCCCCCGCCACGCGCTTCGAAGAGCTGGACGCAAGATCCCGCAACAGTGGCGCAATCTCAAACAGCGGCAACACCATCTCCGCCGCGCCCAGCCGCACCGCTTCCCCCGGCATCCCGAAGATCACACTCGTTGCCTCATCCTGCGCGACAGTCTTCATCCCCGCCTGCCGCGCCGCCAGCAGCCCCGTCGCCCCATCCTTGCCCATGCCCGTCAGCAGGCACAGCATCGCCCGCAACCCACGCTGCGCCGCTAGGCTGTCGAACAGCACATCGATCGACGGCCTGCACGAGTGCCGCTCCGGCGTATCCCGCAGCCGCAGCTTACCCCCTTCCACCACCAGGTGTCTCCCCGCCGGCGCTAAAATCACCTGTGCCTTCCCCGGCTCCGGAACACCCTCACCATCCCGCGCATACCGCACCGGGATAGGCGACAGCGTATTCAACCACTCCGCAAACGCAAAAGAGAAAATCTCCGAAATATGCAGCACAATCAAAATCGGAATCGCAAAATCCCCCGGCAACCCCTTCAAGATATCCACCAGCGCCGCCGGCCCACCCGTCGACGCCCCAATCGCGATCAAATCCACCTGCTCCCCACCCCCAGCCGCAGCGCTCACACTCCGCACCATCGATCTCCCCGCATCCAGCCGCGCCCGCGGATGCGTAATCACCTTGATCCGCGCCGTCATCCGCACCGCCGCCACAAACCGCTCCGCCCACCCCACTGACGCCTCATCGGCCCTCACCTTGTCGAACACATCCACCGCCCCGGCAGCCAGCGCGTCATACGTCTGAAACATCTCCCCCCGATTCACTGAAGCCGACACAATCAAAATCGGCGTAGGCGAGTAAGCCATAATCTGCTCCGTAGCCGCCAGCCCACTCAGCCCCGGCAAAATCATATCCATCGTCACCACATCCGGCCGCAGCTGCTTGCACATCTCCACCGCCTGCAACCCATCCCCAGCCTCACCCACCACCTCCACCCCATGCGCCTCCAGCACCCCCACCAGGTACTTCCGTATCGTCAGCGAGTCCTCACAAACCAGCGCCCGCAACGGCCCCGCCATCAAGCCTCGCCTCCCACCGCACTCCGTATCCGATCCAGATAAACCTTCTGGTTGAACTCACCCTTGACGATATAGCTGTAAGCCCCCGCCAGCCGCCCACGCTCCCGGCTCTCCACTGAGTCCAGCGACGTCACCAGGATCGCCGGCGTCTCCCTCAACCCCTCCTCCGCCGTCACCGTTGCAACAAACCCATACCCATCCATCCCCGGCATCTCCACATCCACCAGGAACAGCCCGTAACGCTTCTTCCGCGCCATCGCCAGCCCCATCTCCGCGCTCGTCGCCAGCTCCACCTCGTACCCTTCCGCTTCCAGAATGCTTTGCTCCAGCATCCTCGTCGTCAGCGAGTCATCCACCACCAGAATCGGCAGCCGCGCCGTCACCTCGGCCTTCGCAACATGAACCTGCCGCAGGCCAGCTTCCATCGCATCCATCAACCCCCCACAATCCACCACCACCCGCGGCACCCCATCGGTCCCCAGCGTAGTTCCCGCCACCACACCCGAAACCCCCGCAAACAACCCCACCGGCCTCACCAGCGCCTCACTCAACCCAACAATCCGCTCCACCCCCAGCGCCATCTTCCGCGTCCCTGCCGCCAGCACCAGGCAGGTCCCACCATCCCGATTACCCCCACCCGAAAACGCATCCTGCAACCACGCAAAAGACATAATTTCCCGACCCACCAGCAAGGTCGACGTACGCCCCGCTTGCTCCGTGAGATGCGCTTCCATCCGGAAGGTTTGTTCAACCGACCCGACCGGAATCGCATACCCCCGCCCGCCCGCCATCACATCCAGCGCCGCCGTCGCAAACACCGCCTGCGGCACCGTAATCGTAAACACCGTCCCCACCCCCACCGTACTTTCGATCTCCACCCTTCCCCTCACCCGCGCCGCCGCCTCCGCCACCGCATCCAGCCCCACCCCCCGCCCTGAAACCTCATCCACCCCACCGCTCAAACTGAACCCCGGCCGCAGCAGCAACCGCAGCAACTCCTCCTCGCCAGCCCCCGCCGCCGCACTCTCACTCATCTCCCCCCGCGCCACCGCTGCCCGCCGAATCGGCTCCAGCGCAATCCCCTCCCCATCGTCCTCGCACTTGAACACCACCTCCGTCCCCACCCGCTTCACCTCCACCGTCACCGTCGCCGCCCCCGGCTTGCCCCTGCGCTTCCTCACTTCCGCCGACGCCACCCCATGCGCCACCGCATTCCTGACCAAATGCAGCAGCGCATCGCTCAGCGCGTCCAGCACCGGCGTCTCCACCCGCTCTTTTTCGCCCCGCGTCACGCAAACCACATCCTTGCCCAGCGCCGCCGCCGTCGCCCGCACCACCCGTCCCGCCTCCAGCAGCAGCCCCTCGGTCGACCCCAGCTGCATCCCGGACGTCACCCGGTAAATCTCCCTCGTCCCCCGCGCCAGCCGGTCCAGCTCATCCCTCATCTCAGCCCGAACCGCCGCCCGTTCCACCCGCCGCATCTCCGCCGTGCCCGTCCCTTCCAGCCCCTCCAGCCTCCCCAGCAGCTTCCGCATCTGCACCACCAGCAGGTCGTTATCGACAACCCCATCCTGCAACCGCTGCACATCCGCCCGATCCACCCGCACCGTCCCCTGTCGCCGCATACTGAACGGTTCCACCGCCGCCTCAGCCACCTTGGCGATCACCACCGCCTCACCCTTCAGCTCCGCCGAAAGCGCATCCACCAACCCCAACAACTTCTCCGCCCCACCCTCGGTCGGCGACGCCCGGTACGCCGCCACCCCATCTTCAAACTCGTGCGCCAGCCCCGCCATCTTCCGCTCGCCCATTACATGGCTCGCGCCCTTCAGCGTATGCGCCGCCCGCAGCATATCCTGCGCCGCCTCCGCCTCCAGCTCTCCCCCACTCAGCCCTGCGACGCCATGCGTAAGCCGCGCAATCAGCTCCTCCGCCTCCGCCTCGAAATACTGCCGAATGTCCTCAGCCATCGCGACCCCTACCGCCTCTGCCGAATCAAATCCGTCAACCGTGCCGACAACTGCGCCAGCTGTGCCGCCGTCTTCGAGGCCTCCGCCGTACTCATCTCCACATCCCGCGCCACCTGCGCCACGTTCCCCACCGCCAGGTTCACCTGCTCCACCGCCGTGCTTTGCTGCTTCGTGCTCAGCTCGATCTCCCGCGCAGCCTCCGTCGCCGTCGTCACGTGCCCTTGAATCTGTTCCAGAGACCGCGTCACCTCCGCAAAGTCCTTCGCCCCCGCATCCACCGCCTTGCTGCCGCTTTCCGTCGCCATCACCGTCGTATTGATCGCCGCCCGCACATCGTCCACCATCGACCGTGTCTGCCGCGCGCTCCCCCCCACCCGGTCCGCCAGCTTGCGAATCTCATCCGCCACCACCCCAAACCGCCGCCCCGCGTCCCCCGCCCCAGCCGCCTCGATATTCGCATTGATCGCCAGGATATTCGTCTGTTCCGCCAGCTCGTTGATCACATCCACCAGCCCGCCAATCTGCTGCGATTTCCGCCCCAGATCCAGCATATGCGTCACCACCACATCCACCTGCGCACGCACCGTATTCAGGCTTTCCTGCGCCCGGTTCACCACCACGTCGCTCGTCCGAGCCGCCTCCTTCGTATCCCGGCTGAACAGCGCCACCCGTTGCGAGCTGTCCGCAATCTGCCGGCTCGTCGTTAGCAGCTCCGTCATCGTCGTCGTGATCTCGCTCATCGCCGTTGCCTGTTCCCGCGCGCCCGTCGCCTGCTCCGTCGCCGTGCTCCCCAACTGCGCCGCACTCGCCTGGATCTCCTGCACCGCACCGCCAATCTGCCCCCCCAGCAGCTTGCTCAGCCACCACGCCAGCGACCCCGCGCTCACCAGCACCAGCAGCGCAAACACAATCATCGCAGTCCGATAATTCCCCGCCAGCTCGTTACTCGCCGATCGTGCCTCGTCCCTCTTCCGCCGCTCGTACGCAGAAAAATCATCCACCTCTTTCTCGAGCGCCAGCCGTTGCGGCATCGCCGTCGAAACCATAAAAGCCGTCTGCTCCGCCTGCGATTTCCCCTCCTGCTGCATCTGCTCGATCGTCATCAGCCGTTCATCGAACGCATTGCTCGCCCGTTCCACCTCCGCGATCTCACGCCGCCCGTCCCCATCATCCACCAGCACCGCCAGCGCTTGCTCCAGCTCCTGCGCATGCGCCCGTGAGTCCTTCAGCGACGTAGAAAACACCGGCAACTGCGTCAAAATAGACCCGCGTATCGCAGCCGATTGTTTATAAATCTCCGTCCGCAACTGCTCCGCCAACTCCTGCGCGTGATTATTCACCCTCTGAATCCGGTCCTTCGACTCCACCACCTGCCGCAGCGCAAACACCCCCACCAGCGCTGTCGCAATCGTCAACCCGCAAAGCAACGCAAAACTATAAGCAAGCCTCTGTGAAAACGTCTGTTTCATCGATCCCTCTCAAACCGCTGCCACCCAGACTACATCCACACGAGAGATTTCCCTCTTGTTTGTCATCCCCGAAGGGGATCTGCTTGTGCTCTTGCCGTTGCTTGTTCTTTGTTTGTCATCCCGTAGGGATCTGCGTTTGCTGTTGCCGCCGCCCGCCCTCATCCCGCCCCGCGCTTATCCGCGTTCCTGTGACGCACTCACCACCCTCCCCACCATCGCCCGCACCTCCACCACCTCAAACATCTCCCCCTCATGCATCACCGTAGTCCCCCCAAACACCGCCCCCGCCTCCACCCTGACAAACTGCAGCAGCTTCTCGAACCCCAACCCCAGCCGCTCCCCCTCCTCACCCTCCACCATCGCGAACACCGGCGCCCCCTTCCACCCTTCACTCACCATCACCGCCCCCCCCAGCAACGCCCCCAGGCTGAACACCGGCACCACCACCCCACGCACCGCGGAAAGCCCCAGCAGCGCCTCCACCCTGGACGGCACCTCCACCAGCTCACTCCCATATTCAATCGATCGCAAATCCCCCACCGGCAGCGCCACCTGCTTCTTCCCCGCCACCACCAGCACAAAATCCAGCCGCTGCTCCGCGCCATCGTGCACCGGCTCCTCAAACCCCCGGTCGAACGCCGTCTTCATCCGCTCCGCCGTACTCACAATCCCATCGCTCATGCCTTCCCCTCCAGTCGCCTCAACTCGCGCTCACAAATCTGCCGCAACCCATCCCGGTCGAACCCACCTCCAAACAGCTTCAGCCGTCCTTCCTCCTCGTCCTTCACCGCCCCCAGCGCAAACTTGAAAGACTTCACCGCCGCCCCATCATCCCCTCGCCTTCGCGCAATCAATCCACGATGCACATGCGCCATTGAAAACCCCGTATCCAGATAAGTCGCCCGCGTCATCTCCGCTTCCGCCGCCTCCAGCTCACCACCCTGTTCCAAACACAGTCCCAGCAAAAAATGCGCCCCCGCATTCATCGCATCCACCTCCAGAACCTGCCGGCACGCCTTCTCCGCCTCCCCATACCGCCCCGCCTCGGTCAGCGCACTAGCCAGCACCAGCGGGTCCACCACTGGCTCTTTCGCAGGCAACGCCGCAACCTTCACCCCACCCATCTTCCCAATCCGCCCCGCCGCCTTCCCAATCGACTCATACCAGTTGCCCTCCTCCGCCACAGCGTTCGCCGCACCCGTCCCCTGCCGCCGGTAATAAAACACATCCCGCGACCGGCAAAGCGCAAATTCCCCCGTCGCCCCACGCAGCGATTCCGCCGGCCCCAGAAACAAGTACCCCCCCACCGCCATCCGCCGCACCAACCCCGCAATCGCCCCTCGTATCGCCTCTTCCGAAAAGTAAATCAACACGTTCCGGCAAAACACCACGTCATACCCCGCCTCACCCAACGGCCACGCATCCAGCAGATTCTCCCGTCGAAAAGTTACCCCCGCCCGCGGCTTCGCCCCCAGCTTCCACAACTTCCCCACCTTGGTAAAGTTCACCCGCCGCCGCGCCTCACTCGTCGCCCGCAACGACCACTCGCTATAAACCCCAACCCTCGCCCGTTCCAGCGCCGCCTCGCTCAGGTCCACCCCCACAATCTCCACCTTCCAGTCCGCCAGCTGAGGAAACCGCTCATCCAGCAGCATCCTCAACGTGTACGCTTCCTCCCCGCTCGCGCACCCGGCAGAAAGCATCCGCAGCGTTTTCGACCCCGCATTCGCCGCCAGCACCTTCGGCAGCACGTCCTGCGCCAGCGCCTCAAAATGTTCCGGCATCCGCCAGAAGTACGTCTCAGGCACCGTCAGCAAAGGTGCCAGTGCCAGCCACTCCCCATCCCGCTGCAACACCCGCTCATAAGCCGCATAATCCTTCGCCCCGGCCGCCTTCATCCGGCTTTGCAGCAGCTTCTTCAACTCCTCCACCCGCCGCTCGTCCTGCTGATGCCCAAACCGCCGTTCGATCGCCGCCGCAAAAGCCTTAACGTCCATTCCCACCATCAACCGTCCACCAACATCTCTTCCTTCACCAGCCCACCCGCCTCCAGCACCCGCGCAAAGTCCATGTCGAACTGCCCCATTAGCCGTTCCTGCCCACCCGGCAGCTCAATCTTCGTCATCGCCTCCGCCCCCAGCGGCCTCACGCCAATCACCTCCGCGACAGCCAGCAGCGCCACTCCCGCCCCCACCCGCACCGCCACGCATCGTCCCACACTCGCATCCCCCCCCGTATACCCCAGCAGCAAACCCAGATCCAACAGCGCCACCCGCTTTCCTCGCCACGTCACAAACCCCATCAACCCCAAAACATCCCCGCGATTACCCGTTACCGCCGGCGTCCGCAACGTCTCCGCCACCTCGCTCACCGGCAGCGCGCACTTCCGATCTCGAACCCGCACCAGCACAAAAGCTTCCGCCATAACCCTGACCCAAACCCTATCCAGAACCCCGCCAAACGTGCCTAAGCATACACCGCGCCCCTGTATCCACTCCGGCACTTTCGCCGCTCTTGCTAAAATTATCTGTAAGCAACGTCCAAATATCCCTCATACTCAAAGGCAAGCAGCCTCCTCAGACAAGTAAGAGCAACTCACGCAGAGAGACTCGGCCCCCATCAACTTCCATTCTTCCCCTAGAGGTCAACTCCTTATGAAACCCAGTCTCGCCGGACAGAGCTACGCCAAAAACATCTCCGCCCGCCTCATCTGCACCGCCATCGCCCTGCTCAGCCTGGCCGCCCTTTCCCCCGCCGCCAGCGCCCAGGCCACCTACGCCGCGGTCGGGCCGCAGCCATCCCGCATTGACATCACCCTCCAGGGCGGTTACTTCCACCCCTTCAATTCCGACATCAACAACTTCCAGTACCCCACCGTACCCTACGGTTTCGTCGGCTCCATCGCCGGCTATTACAACCAGTACATCGGTCTCCAGCTTGAAGGCACCGCCTTCCCCAACGCCTCGGACGACACCGATTGCGTCTACACCGCCCAGGCCGGCCCCATCCTCCGCTATCAGAAGGGCCGTTTCGTCCCCTTCTTCCACGCCCTCGGCGGAGCCTCAAAAATCGGCGGTCCCGCCGAACAGCCATGCAGCGCCTGGGGCTGGGGCGTCACCGGCGGCTTCGGCGTCGATTACATCCTCAAGCCCTTCCACAACCGCCTGGCCCTCCACGCCCAGGGCGACTTCCAGTTCGCCCAGATCGATAACGGCCCCCTCGTCCTGCCCAAGGGCATCACCGGCGGCTTCGGCGAGGTCTACGCCTGGCGTCCCTCCGCCGGCATCACCCTCCGCCTCGGCAGCATCGGCCCCAAGGGCGGCGACGCCACACTCACCTGCTCCGCAGACCCCGCCTCCGCCTTCCCCGGCGACCCCATCACCGTCACCTCCATGACCGCCAACTTCCGCCCCACGAAAGACGTCCAGTACCTCTGGACCACCTCCGGCGGCAAACCCTCCAACGCAGACGCCATCACTACCATCGACACCCATGACCTCGCCCCCGGCACCTACAACGTCTCCGGCCGCCTCGTGGAAGGACGCAAGCAAAAAGAAATCGCCACCTGCGCCACTACCTTCACCATCCAGAGCTACGCCCCACCCACCGCCACCTGCTCCGCGGACAAGTCCTCCATCAACTCCGGCGACCCCGTCACCATCACCACCCAGGCCATGAGCCCCCAGAACCGTCCTCTCACCTACACTTACGCCGCCAACGAGGGCCAGATCCAGGGCAACGGAGCCACCGCCGCCCTCTCCACCGCCGGCCTCACCCCCGGCTCCATCACCGTCACCTGCAACGTAGCGGACGACAAGGGCCAGACTGCCTCCGCCACCACCTCCGTCATTATCGCCACCCCACCCGCCCCGCCACCCATGCCCCAGTCCAAGGCCCTTTGCTCCATCTCCTTTGACCGCGACCACCGCCGCCCGGACCGCGTCGACAACGAAGCCAAGGGCTGCCTCGACGACATCGCCCTCAACCTCACCCGCGACACCGCAGCCCGTCTCGTCTTCATCGGTAACCACGCTGAAGGCGAAACCAACCGCGACGCCGCCGCACGCGCCATGAACGCAGAAGACTACCTCACCCACGAGAAGGGCATCGACGCCACCCGCATCGATCTCCGCATCGCGGCCGACCCCACCCGCACCGTCAACACCATGCTCATCCCCTCCGGCGCCCCCACAGACACCATCCCCGGCTCCGCCTTCGACACCACAACCGTCGTCCGCAAGGGCCAGGCCTACGGCATCCCCGGCCAACCCTCCACCCCCCACCATAAACACCACCACCACAAAGCCGCACCGGCCCTAACCGCAACCCCATAACCTACAACCAGAACCACCGTTTCGGGTGCCCCATCTCACGCGGTTTCATGCGGGAGGTGGGGTTTCTCTTTGTACGAGAACTCTCCGGTGGAGGCGTTGAGCCTTTGTTGTCTTTGCTTCTGAGATAGGTCCGGGCTTTAGCCCGGACATTCAAACGTGCCATCGAGGCGGGCTTCAGCCCCTGGGACTTGCTCTCGTTTGGACCACATCAGGCTCCACAGGCTTCGTCGAAAAAACTGAGACCCGGGCCTTTGCTCGAAATCCCTCAAACGCCCCACGCCACCCCCCTACAACTTCTCAAAAATCAAAAAATAATCCTGCCCATCCGCCTTCGTAAAGTCATACTTCCCCACCCGCTTATACCCCGCCTCCCCCATCTCCCGTTCCACCACATCTTCGTTCAACCCATGATCCGTCCCGTTCCCATTCCGGTCGATGATCCCCACCCGCGCTCCCGCCCTGAGACTCGCCCCCAGCCCCCGCATAAACGGCACCGGCCGAGCAATCTCGTGGTACACCTTCAGCAGCAGCACCGCGTTCACGCTCCCCGGCACCAGCTTCGCATCATCCGGAGACCCCAGCACCGTCCGCACATTCCCCAGCCCTTCCTTCTTCGCCCGATCCTCAATAAACTTGATCGCCTCCGGATTGATATCCTCCGCAAACACTTCCCCGCCGCCGCCCACCCGCCGCGCCGCCCGCACCGTAAACCACCCGCTCCCCGCCCCGATGTCCGCCACACTCTTCCCCGCCTTGATCCCCAGCAGATCCATCACCCGGTCGATCTGCAGCTTCTTCGCCCGGTCCGGATACTCAAAGATCGAAAGATCCCCCGCGTAAGGCGTACTCGTAGCCCGCTGCCCCGTTGGAACGTTCTGCCCCGCCTGCCGAGCCCCGGCAACCGGACCCAACATCATCAACCCGCAAACCACCGCACCCACACGCCCAGAAATTGTCATACCTCAGAGCATCCGCCAAATCCCCCAAACGTGCAAACCCCCGTACCCTAAACTATTCACGACACTTCCATCCCCAAACCGGTACACTAACCGCACGGAAGACTAGCCCGGAGCTACACCGCCAGCCTTCCCAAATCCCTCCATCCGGTCCCCCCATGAAGCTCTGCAACGCCTCCCTCGCCCTGGCCCTCCTCGCCGTCCCCGCCGTCCTCCTCACCGGTTGCGCCACCGATGCCGCATCCACCGCCGCCGCCACCGCTCCCGGCACTGCCCTTACCGGCCGCGTCTTCGGCGGACAGCAACCCGTCTCCGGCGCCGCCATCTCGCTTTACGCCGTCGGCACCACCGGCCTCGGCTCCGCACCCACCAGCCTCCTCACCTTCCCCGTCAACACCAACGCCTCCGGCGCCTTCTCCATCACAGCCGATTACACCTGCCCCTCCGCCACCACCCAGGTCTACATCGTCGCCCGCGGCGGCAACCCCGGCCTTACCGCCGGCATGACCAATCCCGCCCTCGTCATGATGGCCCCCCTCGGCGACTGCGGCAACCTCTCCCCCTCCACCTTCATCACCATCAATGAAGTCACCACCGCCGCCTCCGCCTGGGCCCTCGCCCAGTTCGCCCCCGCAACCGCTTCCGGCGCAGCCTTCGGAGCCACCGCCACCAACGCCACCGGCATCCGCAACGCCTTCCTCGTCGCCAACAACCTCGTCAACGTGGCCACCGGCCTCGCCGTCGGCGCCTCCCTCCCCACCGCCGCCACCCTCGAGTCCGCCAAGCTCTACACCCTCGCCGACGTCCTCGCCGTCTGCATCAACTCCAACGGCGGTTCCGCCTGCAATCCCCTCTTCTCCGCCGCCACCCAGGGCTTCACCCCCACCAACACCCTTGACGCCGCCCTCAACATCGTCCGCAACCCCGGCCTCAACGTCGCCGCCGTCTACAACGCCAACAACGCTCAGGGTCCCTTCCAGCCCACCCTCACCACCGTCCCCAACGACTGGACCATGTCCATCACCTACACCGGCGGCGGCCTCTACGCCCCCACCGCCCTCGGCATCGATTCCACCGGCTCAATCTGGGCCGCCAACTACTTCGGCGGCGTCGCCTCCAAGCTCTCCGCCTCCGGCATCCCCGCCTCCGCCAACGGCTTCGCAGATTCCAACCTCTACGAGTCCTACGGCCTCGCCATCGACACCGCCGACAACGCCTGGATCACCGTCGAAGAAACCTCCGGCTCCGTCAACTCAGGCGACGGCTCCATCACCAAATTCTCCTCCACAGGCACCCTCCTCTCAGGCTCTGGATACACCGCCGGCGGCATCTACTACCCCTACGCCATCGCCGCCGATTCCAACGGCCAGATGTGGGTCGCCGACTTCGGCCGCTCCTCCGCCACCCTCCTCGCCAACGACGGCACCTCCGCCTCCGGCACCGCCGGCTACACCCCCACCGGCCTCTCCTTCCCCACCAGCGTCGCCCTCGATGGCTCCCACAACGCCTTCTTCGGCGTCCAGGGTTCTTCCGTCAAGGTCACACCCGCCGGCGTCGGCACCATCTATACCTGCTGCAAATCCCCCGCCGGCGTAGCCCTTGATCCCGCCGCCGACGTCTGGATTGCAGACTACTCCGCCTCCGCCATCGTCGAGCTCAACCCCACCGGAGCCCTCACCCAGACCCTCACCGCCACCGGCGGCATCCAGTACCCCGAGTCCGTCACCACAGACGCCGGCGGCCGCGTCTGGGACACCAACTACCGTGGCAACACCATCAGCGGCTTCACCCCCTCCGGCGCCTCCGCCACCCCCCTCTCACCCTCCACCGGCTTCGGCGTAGACGCCAAACTCAGCCAACCCTTCGGCCTCGCCATCGATTCCGCCGGGAACCTCTGGGTCTCCAACTTCGCCGTCAACACCCTCACCCAGTTCGTAGGCCTCGCCACCCCCACCAAAACCCCCCGCCTCGGCCTCCCCGCCAAGCCCTAACCCCCCCCACCAAATCCTAGCCCGCTACGCCCCGCGCCTTCCCGGTGGAAGCGTGGGGCTTTAGCCCCAGAAATTAGCCCACCCGGTTTGGTGGGGCTTTAGCCCCGGGCCTTCGCTGGAGGCAGCAAGAGCTTGTGTTTGAGCAGCCTCAACGGCCCCGGCCCTTTTGCTGAAAGCCGCGACGAACTGCCGTTGCTCCTGCTTTGCCCTTTTATTTGTCATTCCCGAAGAGAATCTACGTTTGCTTTCGCCGTCGTCTCGACGCCCACCATCCAGGAAGCAGAGCTTCTGCTTTCGACGGCAATTACTTCGTCTTCATCCTCCTTGCTAAACTGCCCTTGCCGAAGCCTCTCCAAAACAAAAGGCCAACCCATGAACCTGAAAGACGAAAAACACTACATCACCGCCCTGAATGTAGACCTCTCCCAATCCACCTTCCGAGAAACCACCCTCGCCAACTCCACCTTCACCAACGTCAACCTCGCTCAATGCACCATAGAAGATGCCAACCTCACCCACACCAAAATCACCAACGCCAACCTCGCAAACCTCATCATCGAAGACTGCAACCTGACCGGCCTCGTCATCGAAGGCATCCCCTACGCCGACCTCCTGGCAGCCTACAAAAAAGTGACCCCTTAACCTCCCATAAAATTCCCCTGACCCCAATTGAATGAAGATTTTGCCTCAAACAAAGGGGGAGGGGGGCCCTTGGCCCGTATACCATCCCACCCTTGATAAACTAACTCCAGCATGATCCTCCCTTTCGTCCGCGATCTCCTCGCCGACCTCAAAGCCTCAGACGCCTTCGACCGAGTCCGCCGCCACCTCCAATCCGGCCAGGGCCGAAGACGCATCGCCGGCCTCACCTTCACCGCCCGCGCCCTCTACCTCCCCTACTTCGTCCAGCTCCTCCCCCAGAAAACTCCCGCCCTCATCCTCGTCGCCGACAACAAGGCCGCCGAGGCCCTCCACCAGGCCCTGCTCGCCGCCGCCGACCTCACCGGCGCCCTCGACCCCGCCTCCATCGTCCGCCTCCCCGCCCACGACGTCCTCCCCTTTGAAAACCTCTCCCCCCACCCCGAAATCCAGGAAACCCGCGCCGCCACCCTCTGGAAAATCGCTTCCGGAACCGCCCGCCTCATCGTCGCCCCCGTCGAATCCGCCGCCCTCAAGCTCTTCCACGCAGACTTCTACGCCGGCCTTGCCCTCACCCTCAAAACCGGTGAAGAGTACCTCCCCGACATGCTCGTCGAGCACCTCCTCTCCGTCGGCTACACCCGCGTCGACGTCGTCGAAATGCCCGGCCAGCTCACCCTCCGCGGCGGCATCCTCGACGTCTACTCCCCAGAATCCGACCGCCCCCTCCGCATCGATTTCTTCGGCGACGAAATCGAATCCATCCGCAAGTTCGACCCCGAATCCCAGCGCTCCCAATCCTCCCTCTCGACCGCGCTCCTCCTCCCCCTCACAGAAATCCCCATCACAGAAAAAGTCCTCCAGGCTATCAACGCCCGCCTCACCCGCAAAGGTTCATCACCCTCCACAGAACCGGGTGCCCCAGGTCTGGATTCTCAGACCTGGGAAAGTAGTGCCACTAGAACCGGGGAGGCTACCATCTTCCCCGGCTGGGAGTTCTTCGCCCCCGTAGCCGGCGCCACCATGTCACTCCTCGACCTCCTCGGCCCCCAAACCTGCGTCTTCGTAGAAGAGCCCGCCATGATCAAAAACCAGGGCGAACGCTGGTGGAACAAGGTCGAGCAGCGCCACGACCGCTCCGGCATCGGCAACCTCATCCGTCCCGAAGACATCTACCTCTCCCCCTGGGCCCTGCAGGAAGCCCTCGAAAAATTCACCGGCTGCGAGCTCGATCAGCTAGGCGCCGTAGACATCCTCGACGCCGACCGCTCCACCCTCTCTGAGGTCGACTTCGCCACCCGCCCCACCATGCGTTTCCACGGCTCCATTCCCGCCATGATCGACGCCATCAACACCCTCATCAAGCAGGAAGCCCGCGTCCTCCTCACCGCCCCCAACCAGGGTGAAGTCGAGCGCCTCGCCAGCCTCCTGCAAGAATACAAAGTCCCCTACCGCCTGGGCTCCCGCAACATGGCCGCAGGTTCTGAAACTATCTACTCCGAATCCTCCTATCTCTCCGGCGCAACAGCCACCGCCGTCATCGTCCGCACTCCCATCGCCAACGGCGTCCAGGTCCTCGACCTCTACGATCACGTGCCCCATTCATCGACAGCTTCACCGTCGATGAGTGGGTTGAAGCAGATCGTCGTCTTCGGCGCCAACGACCTCTCCGACGAAGCCGACATCACCGCCCGCCCCGCCACCCGAAAGTCCAAAACCTCCGCCTTCATCTCAGACTTCCGCGACCTGGCCGTAGGCGATTACGTCGTCCACATCGAACACGGCATCGCCCAGTACTGCGGCCTCCGCACCTTCGACGAAAATTCAGACGCCCAACTCGAGATGATGATCCTCGAGTTCGCCGACCAGGCCAAGCTCTACGTCCCCCTCACCCGCCTCGACCTCATCCAGAAGTACCGTTCCACTGAAACCGGCCCCGCCCCCATCCTCAACAAGCTCGGCAACCCCGCCTGGCAAAAGACCAAGGCCCGCGTCAAAAAGGCCATGGCTGACATGGCCGGCGAGCTCATCAAGCTCTACGCCCAGCGCAAAGCCGCGCAAGGCCAGGCTTTCTCCCCGGACAACAATCTCCAGCGCGAGTTTGAAGACGCCTTCGCCTTCAACCCCACCGACGACCAGATCTCCGCCATCGCCGACATCAAATCCGACATGGAATCCACCCAGCCCATGGACCGCCTCCTCTGCGGCGACGTAGGCTACGGCAAGACCGAAGTCGCCATGCGCGCCGCGTTCAAGGCAGTGCAGGACTCGAAACAAGTCGCAGTCCTCACCCCCACCACCGTCCTTTCCTTCCAGCACTTCGAGTCCTTCAAAAAGCGCTTCGCCGCCTTCCCCGTCAAGGTTGAAATGCTCTCCCGCTTCCGCACCGCCAAAGAAAAATCCATCATCGTCGAAGAAGCCGAAGCCGGCAAGATCGACATCCTCATCGGCACCCACGCCCTCCTGGCCCAGAAGCTCAAGTTCCAGGATCTCGGCCTCCTCATCGTCGATGAAGAACAGCGTTTCGGCGTCAAGCATAAGGAACGCCTCAAGCAGATGCGAGCCTCCATCGACGTCCTCGCCATGTCCGCCACCCCCATCCCCCGCACCCTCCACATGTCCCTCATGGGCCTGCGCGACATGTCCGTCATCGAGACCCCGCCCAAAGACCGCATGGCCATCCAGACCATCGTCGCCAAGTATGACGAGAAGCTCATCCGCACCGCCGTCGAAATGGAGCTCGAGCGCGGCGGCCAGATCTACTTCGTCAACAACCGCGTAGAAAACATCTACGAACTAGCCTCGTTGATTCGCGAGCTAGTCCCCAGCGCCCGCGTCGTAGTAGGCCACGGCCAGCTCCCGGAGTCCGAGCTAGAGCGCGTCATGCTCGCCTTCATGAATCATGAGTACGACGTCCTCGTCGCCACCTCCATCATTGAAAACGGCCTCGACATCCCCCTCGCCAACACCATCATCGTCAACCGGGCTGATCGCCATGGTTTATCGGAGTTGTACCAACTCCGAGGCCGCGTAGGCCGTTCCAACCGCCGCGCCTACGCCTACCTCCTCATCCCCCCCGACACCGAACTCACCGAAATCGCCCGCCGCCGCCTCGCCGCCCTCAAGGAATTCTCAGACCTCGGTGCCGGCTTCAAAATCGCAGCCCTCGACCTCGAGCTCCGCGGCGCCGGCAACATGCTCGGCGGCGAGCAGTCCGGCCACATTGAAGCCATCGGCTTTGAAATGTACACCACCATGCTTGAAGAGGCCGTCACCAAGCTAAAAGGCGAAGGTGACAAACCAGCCCACGCCACCACCGTCCTCAACCTCGGCATCTCCGTCCGCATCGACTCCGACTACATCCCTGAAGAAAACCAGCGGCTCCGCATGTACAAACGCATCGCCGGCGCCCTCGACCAGGCCACCATTGACGACGTCCGCTCCGAACTCCACGACCGCTACGGCACCCCACCCGAAACCGTCCTCCACCTCCTCTCTGCCGGCGAGCTCCGCCTCAAATGCGAGCAGCTAGGCATCGCCCAGCTCGACCGCAAACGCACCCAGATCGAACTCCCCAACCCCGCCAATAAGAAACAGCCCCTAAAAGTCTTCGCCGAAATGCTCCACATCCGCTTCGCCACGCCTGAAGACGCAGCCAGCCAAACCCTCGCCCACGCCACAATCGATCCCGGCAAGCTCATGCAGCTCGTAGCCCGCAACGCCAAACGCGGCGCCCAGTTCACCCCCCAGGGCATCTTCCGCTACCCCCTCACCAGCCCAAAAGCCGAAGAAGTCCTCGCCGAAACCCGCACCCTTCTCGACGCCCTCGGCACTGCCTGACTACCCCCGCGTCAACCGCCTCACCAGATCCCCACACCCCCCAAACCTCCCCAACAGTTCCCCCCGAACCCCCATCTCAAAGTCCCCAAACTCAAACCCCGGTGCCACCGTACACCCTACCAGCGCCCATCCCCCGCGCACGAGCGAAGCCCCAAACCACCACCCCGCCGCAACCCAACCCTGCAACACCTCCCCGCTGTCCAGGTCATTCCCCAGCACCATCGCCCCGCTCTCCCCCTCCGGCGTAATCCACTCCACCCGCAACGCCGACCCCAGATAAAAATGCCAAACCTCATCCGAAGCAATCCGGTGCAACGCCGAAAACTCTCCTTCCCGCAGCAAAAAATAAATCGCCGTAGAAGCCGCTCGCGGCCCACGCTCGGTCCCCACTATCTCCTCGCTCCGGTACGTTTGCCGATACCACCCACCCTCCGGATGCCGTTCCAACCCAAACCGCTCGATGATCTCGTCCGCGCTCATCTGCCCATCATCCCATAACCTTGCTAAAATCCTCACTGATGCAGCCCACCCCCAATCAGCTCCGCCTCCTAGAACTAGCCGCCCGCAACCAGTTAGCCGAGGAAGGCGGCGGACCCGAACGCCGCGCCCGCGAGCAAAAAGCCGGCAAGCTCTCCGCCCGCGAGCGCATCGATTTCCTCCTCGACGAAGGCACCTTCGAAGAAACTGGCAAGTTCGTCACCCACCGCGCCACAGACTTCGGCATGGCCGACCAGCGCGTCCCCGGCGACGGCTTCATCACCGGCCACGGCCGCATAAACGGCCGCATCGTCTTCGTCTTCGCCCAGGACTTCACCGTCTTCGGCGGCAGCCTCAGCGAGTCCAACGCCGCTAAAATCGTCGCCATCATGGACACCGCCATGCGCGTCGGCGCACCCCTCATCGGCCTCAACGATTCCGGCGGTGCCCGCATCCAGGAAGGCGTCGTCTCCCTCGCCGGCTACACCGACATCTTCCTCCGCAACACCCTCGCCTCCGGCGTCATCCCCCAGATCTCCGCCATCCTCGGCCCCTGCGCCGGCGGCGCCGTCTACTCCCCCGCCATCACCGACTTCACCCTCATGACCGAACAAACCTCCTACATGTTCGTCACCGGCCCCGACGTCATCAAAACCGTCACCCATGAAGACGTCACCAAAGCCCGCCTCGGCGGCGCCGCCACCCACAACGAAATCTCCGGCGTAGCCCACTTCATGGCAGCCGACGACAAGCAAACCCTCGCCACCATCCGCGAGCTCCTCCTGTTCCTCCCCTCCAACAATCTCGACACTCCCCCCCGCCAACCCACCCAGGACCCCGCCCACCGCGCCGACCCCACCCTCGACACCATCATCCCCGAGGCCGCCACCCAGCCCTACGACATCCTCGACGTCATCACCCGCATCGTCGACGACGCCTACCTCCTCCAGGTCCACGAGCACTTCGCCAAAAACATCGTCGTCGCCTTCGCCCGCATGGACGGCCGCCCCGTCGGCATCGTCGCCAACCAGCCCGCCTACCTCGCCGGCGTCCTTGACATCGACGCCTCCGTCAAAGCCGCCCGCTTCGTCCGTTTCTGCGACGCCTTCAACATTCCCCTCATCGTCTTCGAGGACGTCCCCGGCTTCCTCCCCGGCGTCCAGCAGGAGCACGGCGGCATCATCCGCCACGGCGCCAAGCTCCTCTACGCCTTCGCCGAGGCTACCGTCCCCAAGCTCACCGTCATCACCCGCAAAGCCTACGGCGGCGCCTATTGCGTCATGAACTCCAAGCACCTCCGCGCCGATCTCAACCTCGCCTGGCCCACCGCCGAGATCGCCGTCATGGGCCCGGAGGGCGCCGTCAACATCGTCTACAAGCGCGAGTTCGATTCCGCCCTCAAGACCGCGCAAGCCGTCTGGCCCCAGGGCAAACCCTTCACCGAAGAAGAAAAAGCCGCCATCCTCGCCGACCTCCGCACAGAAAAAGTCGACGAGTTCCGCACCCGTTTCGCCAACCCCTACGTCGCCGCCGAGCGCGGCTACCTCGACGCCGTCATCCGCCCCTCAGAAACCCGCCGCCGCCTCAACCAGGCCCTCGACCTCCTGGCCACCAAACGCCAGGCCAATCCCCCCAAAAAACACGGCAACATCCCCCTCTAGCTCAGCAACTCCAACCCCCGCGTAGGCCCCGTCGGCTGCACCACCTTCACCACCCTGCCCGTCCGCGCCGACTCATAAATCGCATCCGTCACCCTCTGATCCTGCAACCCCTCTTCCCCCGGCGTATGCGGCGCTTTCCCCGTCTGCACGCAATCCGCAAAGTGGTCCATTTCCTCCGCAAACTGATCCTTCTCCTCCAACTGCGGCTCCACCACAATCTCCTGCGCATCCTCCAGCTTCGCATACCGCATCTTGATCCCGTGATACGCAAACGCCGGGCTCAACTCCGCCCAGCTCGTCTCCCCCTCCACCCGCAGCATCTGCGATTTATGCGAGTCATAAGCCGAATTGAACACCGCCATCAACCCTGAAGGAAACCGTGCAATCACCTGGCAGCTAGCCTCCACCTCCACGAACCGCGGGTCCCCCTTCGGCTGCACCACCGTAGCCGACACCTCCGCCACCTCCTCGCCCGACAAAAATCTTGCCGCGTTCAGGCAATAAACCCCCACATCCGGCATACACCCTCCACCCGCCAGCGCCTTCTTCAGCCGCCACTGCGCCGGGTCCCCCTGGTCCTGGCTGTTCGTCGCCACATACTGTTTCAACTTCCCCAGCTTCCCTTCCCGAATCATCTTCACCAGCAGCTTGTCATAAGGCTCATACTGACTCCGGTACGCGATCATCAACTTCACCCCCGCGCTCTTGCAAGCCGCAATCATCCGCTCGCAATCCGCCGCCGAGGTCGCCATCGGCTTCTCGCACAGAATATGTTTCCCCGCCTTCGCCCCCCGCACCACGTACTCCGCATGCATGCTGTTCGGCAGCACGATATAGATCACCTTTACCTCGGCATTGCCCGCCAGCTGGTCAAACCCCGCATAGTCATAAATCGAGCTTTCCTTGATCCCATACTGCGCCGCCACCTTCCGCGCCTTGTCCCGATCCCCACTCACCAGCGCCACCGGCTTGCAATATTTGCTCTTCCCCATCGCCGGCAGAATCTGCCCCAGAGCCAGCCGGCCCAGCCCCACCACTGCAAACCCCGTCCGTTGATCCGCCGCCTCAAACGGCCCCGGAATCTTCGCCGTCTCCTCCGTAGCCGCATTGATCTTCGATAGCTGCACCGCATCCGCGGCATTCGGCTTCCCGCCATCCTGCGCCCCACTCACCGGCACCACACCCGCCGCCACCAACCCACCAGCCGCCTTCAAAAACATCCGCCGATCGCTCATGCCCCCTTCCGATGCACCCCCACCGCAAAAGGTCGTCTCCACCAATCCCACTCAAGAACGGTCGTCATTCTGAGCGAAGCGAAGACTCAAGAACGGCCGTCATTCTGAGCGAAGCGAAGAATCTCCGTATTTCGTTTTTGCCGTTGCTTGTTCTTGTTTGTCATTCCCGAAGGGAATCTGCTTCTGCTTTTGCCGTTGCTTGTTCTTTTTTATTTGTCATCCCGCAGGGATCTGCGTTTGCATTCCTCGTCCCCGCTACTTCACCCACTAATCAATCGTCAATGTCATATCAAAATCATTCTTCGTATCGAAACTACTGATCGTCCGCGTCTTGCTCTTCACCCCATTATTCTTCGCCCACAACGAGTAATCCGTATCCTGTGTCAACTGCACAAACCGGTAAGACCCATCGTCATCCGCAATCGCGCTCTTCACCGCCGAGCTCTTCCCATCCTGCAGATACACCACCGCCCCCTTGATCCCCGCGCCGCTCTTGTCTACCACTTTCCCATGCACCGTCCGCTGTACCGGCCCACGCACCTGCGCCACCCCGGTCGAAACACCAGGCACCACGACCATCCCAAACAGCAAAGCCAGCACAACCAGAACTTTCTTCATCATGCCCTCCATCATACCGCTGATGGATTCAACCCCGCCCAACCCACAAAGTTCCCCGCCCCGGGGTTACTCCTCTTCATCCTCATCCCCATCCCGAGACAGGTCCTCATCGTCATACCCTTCCGCATCCACCGGCACTATCTCCAACGGCTCCACGCTTACAATTTCCAGCTCCGTGCCACATTCATCGCACGTCACCGTCTCACCCTCTTCCACATCGTCGACGTCAATATCCAAAGGGTTATCGCATTCCGGACAAATCTTCGCAGCCATAATCGTTCTCCTCCACCATGTACCGTGTTTGCCTATAGATGACGCCAACTCAAAAAAAGTTCGCCGCCCACCCTCTTTTCATTCATCGACACTCACAATACGCAACAGCCTCAAATTCAGTTTGCCAATCCCCAGGCCCCATCAACCACCTGATCGCCCCCAGCACCGAACTCACGGCGCGAAGAAAGTTTCGGGTGCCCCATCTCACGCGGGCCGTTTCGCGTGAGGTGGGGTTACTCCCTCCAACTTCACCGTCCCTACCCCCCCCAAGCCCCATCCCGCACGTACCCGCCTTGCCCCGCCTGATCCCCGTTCCTATTCCCCCACCCCCGCCACCCAGCCCTATCCGCCCTTATCCCGCCTTGATCCCGCTCTTATCCGCGTTCCTGTTGTTGCCTTGCTATCATCAACCAACACCCCAGAGGCCAAAATGCCCAGACTCCTCCTAGCCATCGCAGCCCTCACCACCGCCGCCACCGCCCAGCTCCCCGTCCCCCCCGCCCTGCCGCCCAGCCCCACCGACCCCGCCATCGCCCAGGCCCTCACCCAGATCTCCCCCACCCAGATCCACGCCGACATCGAAAAACTCGTCTCCTTCAACACCCGCTCCACCCTCTCCTCCATCGAACCCAACCTCCCTCCAGGCACCGGCATCACCGCCGCCGCCGACTGGCTCTTCGCAGAATTCACCCGCATCTCGCAAGCCTGCAACAACTGCCTCGAAGTCCACCGCGACGACTTCATCGAACCAGCCTCCTCAGCCCCCAACTCGCGCATCCTCAAAGACACCCGCCTGCAAAACATCTACGCCGTCCTCAAAGGCACAGACCCCGCCCAGGCCGCCCGCCGCGTCCTCGTCACCGGCCATTACGATTCCCGCATCACCGACGTCCTCGACGCCCACAACCCAGCCCCCGGCGCCAATGACGACGCCTCCGGCGTAGCCGTCTCGCTCGAATCCGCCCGCGTCCTCAGCAAGCTCCACTTCCCCGCCACCATCGTCTTCGTAGCCGTAGCCGGTGAAGAACAAGGCCTCAACGGCAGCCGCCACCTCGCCAAACTCGCCAAAGCTGAAGGCTGGAACCTCGAAGCCGTCCTCAACAACGACATCGTCGGCGGCGACACCACGCCCAACCAAGCCGGCCAGCTCAAAGACACCGTCCGCGTCTTCTCGGAAGGCGTCCCCGCCGGCACCACCCCCGCCCAGCTCGCCGCCATCCAGAACCTTGGCGCTGAGTCCGACTCGCCCTCCCGCGAGCTCGCCCGCGCCATCCTCGACGTCTCCTCCAGCTACTTCACCAACACCGTCCAGCGCCCTTCCATCGTTCCCGGCCGCCCCCACAACCAGCTCGCCCGCCTCATCCCCGCCTTCCGCCCCACCCTCATCTTCCGCCGTGACCGCTTCCTCCGCGGCGGCGACCACACCTCCTTCAACGCTGAAGGCTTCGCCGCCGTCCGCTTCACCGAGTGGCAGGAAAACTTCGACCACCAGCACCAGAACCTCCGCACAGAGAACGGCACCGAATACGGCGACTACCTCAAATACGTCGACACCGAATACGTAGCCCAGGTAGCCCGCCTCAACGCCGCCGCCCTCGCCACCTTCGCCGCCGCCCCCGGCCAGCCCGAAGAAGTCCGCATCCTCACCAAGGCCCTGGACAACAACACCGAACTAGCCTGGCACGCTCCCCAGGGCGCCCCCGCCGGCACCACCTACCAGGTCCTCTGGCGCACCACCGACGCCCCCACCTGGACCAACCTCCAATCCGCCGGCACCGCCCTCACCCTCAAGCTGCCCATCTCCAAGGACAACGTCATCTTCGCCGTCCGCGCCCTCGACCCCCAGGGCCACCCCAGCCCCCCCGTGCTCCCCAAACCCCAAACCCGCTAAAGAAGCCGGGTTGGGCGTGAATCTTTGGCATGAGCGTGGGGCTTCAGCTGACCGTCATAGAAGCGATTGGCGTTGTCCGCGCAGGCCTCCTTGGGATTAGCGTGGGGCTTCAGCCCCACGAACTAAGCTGAAGAGAAGGGTGGGGCTTCAGCCCCGGGTTCTCCTTCGGAGCGCCCACACGCCCCAAGAGGTCCCTCACTAAGCGTTTCAAGCCCGTTCTAAACCTTGTCAAGCCCCCAAGCCTGTGCAAAAACGTCTAAACCCAACATTCAAAACAAGATAAAAGCCAAAAATAGTTGGCATGTTCACCCCCCGCCACTTGGTAAACTATAACTAAATCAAAAATAAACCAAAGAACCCATCCGGCCATCACCCAGTCGTTGATTCAGGTTTCCGACACTAAACTTGCCATAAGTCGAATCGAATCAAGATTTTGCCTCAAAACCCCCGGGGGGGGGGAGGGTACCCTAGTTCATCCAACGCTTATCCGTAGGATCCTTCGCTTCATCCGGATCCACATACCGTCCATCCTTATCGAACCGAACATCCCGACCCTGCTTCCCCATATAAACCTCAAACTTCCGTGCAGCCCTTCGACGCTTGGACCGGTAGTATTCGTTCCGCAGCCCAAAGTACCGTTCCGTCATCGCATAAGAAAGCCCACGCCGAGGCACCAGCCGAAGATAAAGAAACCCTGCCGCCGCACCACACAAATGCAACAAAGCCTGCGAGAACTCAGCAGCTTTCAGCAACGTAGCCAGATCGATCAGCACATAGATCGCCACCATGTACCGAGCCTTGATCCGGATCAAAAAGAACAGAAAAAACTCCAGATCGCCAAACAACACAGCCACAGCGATCAGCAACCCATAAACCGCTGTATAAGGTCCTTCCCCAATAAGCCTGTCAGCAGTCAACCCACGAAAATGCGTCAGCGAAATAAAGCAAGCCAGCAATCCACCACCGATTGCCGAAGTAAAGTAAAGCTCATAGAGCCAGCGTGGCGAATAAGTCGATTCCAGAATCGACCCCGTAAACCAAAGCGTCAGCAACGCAAACAGCGTGCCGAGTATTCCCAGCGGCAAAAAGGAGTAAGTCACCAGCTGCCAGATTTCTCCATGAAACAGCAGCACGGGAATCAGCTTCAGATGCACATCCAGAACCGAATACATTGGCACTGGCAGCACGAGTGAAAGCAACGCAAGTCCAAAAAACACAGCCAGGTTGATCAGGATCAGCCGACGCGTCGCTCCCGTGAATGGAGGCAGCGCAAGAGTTGTAGGTCCACTAGCCATCGTCTGCCCATTCTATGCTTTTCTACTTCGCCATCATCTGCTCGATCGTCTTATCGGCCAGCAGCTTGAAAGCCTCGACAGCCTGCAGCAGATGCTCAGGCTTCGTATCTTCCTCGCTGTTGTGACTCAAACCCTTCAGCGACTGCACAAACATCATCACCGTCGGAATTCCCGCCCGCGAAACCTCCGCCGCATCGTGCAGCGGTCCTGAAGGCAGTCGCGGCGCTTCGCCGCCAGTCACTTCCTCGATCGCCTTCGCAGCCAACTCAATAAGCGCCGCATCAAACGGAATTGGCTCGATCGACCAGATCCTTTGCCACTCAACCGTGCAACCTTCCTCCGCCGCAAACCGCTCACTCGCCGCCTTTGCCTCGGCATACATTGCAGCCAGCACCTCAGCATCCAGATCACGCATGTCGAGCGTCGTCTCGCACCGGCCAACCACAGCAGTCACAATCCCCGGGAACGTCTTCACCGACCCCATCGTAGCCACCGCATCCGCATACTTCGAGGCAATCGGCCGAATCGCAAGCGCCAGCTTCGCTGCCGCTGCCAGCGCGTCGCGCCGCACCGCCATTGGCGTCGACCCCGAGTGTGCTTCCTGCCCATGGAACGTGACCGCATGACGCTCCACACCCTTCGTCCCCGTAACCACAGCAAGCGGCAAACCCATCCGCTCGAGCACCGGACCCTGCTCGATATGCAGCTCCAGGTAAGCAGCCGCGTGACGCTGCTCCCGCGCCGCGTCGCCAATCCGCTCTACATCCACGCCACAATCCGCCAGCGCCGCCTCGAGCGTCAGCCCATCCTTATCCGTCCGCTCCCGATCCGCCTCAATACTATGCGTTCCCGCAAACGCAGACGACCCAAACAGGCTTCGCCCGAATCGGGCACCTTCCTCATCGGCCCAATCTACTAGCCTTAGCGTTATGGGTGGCATCCCCTGATACCTGCCTGCCAGACCCTTGAGCACCTCGAAGGCTCCCAGGATGCCGAGGCATCCGTCCAGCCAGCCACCGTTCGGTACGGAGTCGAGGTGTCCGCCGAGGATGAGAGCGCGTTCGGTGTGGCCTGGCAGCGTAACCCAGTGGTTGCCTGCGGCGTCGTCGTGACGCTCGAGGAGGGGAGCGCAAGGTAAGGAGTCGCAGAGGGAATCGAAGCAGGTTCTTGCTTCGAGCCACCTGGGAGTCCACGCGACTCGCTGGGCTCCGAATGAGTCGCTGGTCAGGTCACGCAGACTCTGGAGGGTGATTAGAACGTTGGAGTCAGGTTGCATAGCGAAGAATATACCTTGACGATGATGAAGGACGGGGGTGCCCCCCCCGCATTTGGGGGCAAAATCTTGATTCCATTGGAGTTAGGGTTGAATGGCGAAAGGGCAGCTCTCTGGTGACGAGCTGCCCTTTCCTTGTTTAATCTTCTAGTTCTAGTTTACCGGATTGGATGGGGTAAACATGCCAACTATTTTTGGTCTTTATATCCTTTGTTATGAGACAGTTACGACAATTTGCACAGGCCTGGGGGGTTGACAGGTTTTGGAGTCATGCCGGGCCGGGTCACGAAGGACGTTGAGTACGTTGAGGAGCGAGAAAAGTGCAGGGAAAGGCTGAGGCGTGGGCGGACGGGGGCTGATCCTACTTTGGGCGGAGGCGGGGTTTGGGTAAGGTGGATAAGCTTAGCAGGCACAACGGGGGCTGCCCGTGAGAGGTTCAAGGGTATGGTCAGGCGCGGGATGAAGGCGGTTTTTGCGGGTTTTGTGTTGGCCGGGTTGATTGTGAGTAGTGATGCAGGCTGGTCGCAGGTGGGCGGGGCGCAGGCGGGGATGGTGCCGTTTTCGATTGATCATCGGGCAGGGATGGGGAAGGATTCGCCGGTGGATGTTTCGTTCCTGCTGGATGCTCCGGCGGGTAAGCATGGGTTTATCAAGGTGAAGGATGGCCACCTGGCGACCGGCGATGGGCGGCGGATCAAGTTCTGGGGAGTGAACATTACGGACTGGAGCAAGGGGTCGCGGCAGATACCGGCGAAGGAGGACGCGGCGTTGTGGGCGGCGACGCTGGCACGGTTTGGGGTGAACAGTGTGCGGTTTCAGTTTCTGGACCTACCGGCTCCGCGCGGGTTGGTGAAAGCGGGTACGGGTATGACGCGAGAGCTAGACCCCGAGCAGGTGGACCGCGAGGACTACTTTATTGCGGAGCTGGAGAAGCGGGGGATCTATATCGACTTCAACCTGCTGGTGGGGCGGCCGTTTACTGAAGGGGACGGGGTGAAGGATGCGAAGCTGCTGCGCGAAGGCGCCAAAGGAACGTCGCTGTTCGACGCGCGGATGATCGAGCTAGAGAAGGAATATGCGCGGCAGCTGCTGGACCACCTGAATCCTTATACGCATGTGAAGTACACGCAGGATGCGGCGGTGGCGCTGGTGGAGATCAATAACGAAGATGCGATCAACGTAGGGTACAAGGGCCCATCCTCGTTTTATGACGACGAGCTGGAGGCGATGTACACGGCGTGGCTGCGGAAGCATAAGGATGCGGCGCAGATGGCGAGCCTGCAGCGTGCGGCGTATGTGGGGGCGGATGCGACGGTGCCTTTGATGAACCGGCGGGGGCAATCCGCGGGAGCGCCAGAGGAGCGGCTGCAGACGGAGGCGGCATTCTACGACGATCTGGAGCGGAACTACTTTGACGACTTCAAGCGGTATCTGCAGGGGACGCTGGGGTCGAAGTCGCTGGTGATTGCGACGGCCGATCATAGCCACAGCAGCAGCGGATACCCGGTGCTGCTGGCGGAGGCGGGGATGGATGTGATCGACGGGCACACGTACTGGGAGCACCCGGAGTATTACGTGCATAAATCGCCGATGGTGGATGACCCGGCGAACTCAATGGTGGTGGAGCTGGCGCGGTCTGCGATTGCGGGCAAGCCTTATACGGTGAGCGAGGTGAATGAGCCGTTTCCGAATGATTATGCGGGTGAGGGGATACCCATCCTGGCGGCTTATGCGAGCCTGCAGGACTGGGACGGGATCTTCTGGTACACGTTTGAACCGAAGGCGAGCGCGGAGTGGAAGCCTTATGTAGGCGATGCTTTCGATCTGTCACTGGACCCGGTGAAGATGCCGGAGCTGGCCGAAGGGGCGCTGATGTTTCTGCGCGGCGACGTGAGGAAGGCCGTGAGCACGGACACGCGGACTTACAGCCGGCAGCAGGTGGCGGACAGCATGATTCTGCCGGCGGGGGACCGGCCGTTCTTCACGGCGGGGTTTCCGCCGATGCTGCCGCTGGAGCACGAGGTGAGGATCGGCTCACTGGATGGGCCGGCTACGGCGGCGTTTGCGAGCGAGGCGGTGGGGAAGGCGATCGTTTCCGATACGGGGGAGCTGGCGTGGTATACCGGACTCCCGCATATGGGGGAGGTGACGATTGATACGCCGCGGACGCAGGGGTTGATTGGGTTCACGGCCGAGGGCAAGGCGACGAGTCACCTGGCGGCGGGGGTTCGCAATGGGTTTGCGACGATCCTGCTGACGTCACTGGACGAGAAGCCAGTGGCGACGAGCAGCCGGATGCTGCTGGTGGCGGGCGGGACGGTGCAGAACAGCGGGCAGGTGTGGAATGCGGCGCGGACCGAGGTTTCGAATTTTGGCGGTTCGCCGACACTGATCGAACAGGTGACGGGGAACGTAACGCTGCGAGGCCTTAACGGGGCGCGGGGAGTGACGGTGCAGGCAATGGATGGGGCGGGTCAGCCGCTGGGTGCGGCGGTGCAGGCGACCCGGCATGCGGGCGAGTGGCAATTAGCTCTGGGGGTGCCGGTTTCCACGTGGTACCTGGTGCAGGTGACGAGGTGAAGCGGGGACTGGTTCTGCTGGCTGTATTGGGGCTGGGCGGAGTGACTTATGGCCAGCCTGCGCGGGTGCTGCTATGGCCGAATGGTGCGCCGCAACAGACCGAGGCTGCGGGGCCTGACCGGGTACGGATCACGGAGCAGGGCGAGCATGTGGTGACGCATGTGATTGCGCCGAGTATCACGCCCTATCTGCCGGCGGCAGGGACGGGAACGGGAACGGCAGTGGTGATTGCACCGGGCGGTGGGCATAGTGAGTTGTGGATGGATCATGAAGGCTACCGGGTGGCGGAGGTGCTGAGCCGGCATGGGATTGCGGCGTTTGTGCTCGAATATCGGCTGGCGAAAGAGGCGGGAAGTGTTTTTACGGTGGAGGGTACCGAACTCGGCGACATGCAGCGGGCGATACGGGTGGTGCGCAGCCGGGCGGCGGAGTGGGGGGTGAACCCGGCGCGGGTGGGAGTGATGGGTTTTTCAGCGGGCGGCGAGCTGGCGTTGCTGGCGAGCGTGAGTGATGGGAGCGGGGCGGGCGAGGGGGTTGACGGGTTGAGTGCGCGGCCGGATTTTGAGGGGCTGATTTATCCGGGGCTTCATGCGGGAGAGATTGCGGGACTGGTTGAAGACAAGCGTTTGAACGGTTCGACGCCGCCGGCTTTTCTGGCTTGCGGGGCGGAGGATCAACCTGCGATTTCACAAGGAGTGGCGGAGCTTTACCTGGCGATGGCGCGGCTGCACGTGGCGGCTGAGATGCATATATACGCGCGGACGGGTCACGGTTTTGGGGTGCGGGCGACGAACACGGAGGCGGTGACGGCGTGGCCGGAGCTGTTTGTGCTTTGGGTGCGGGGGTTGTTTTCTACTTGAGGAAAGAGGTGGTTGAACGATTTTTGGGCTCTCCTACTTCTGGCGGATTCGCGTGTCCTTTCAAACTCCTACTATCTTCCCGGACTGAGTTGAAGGTCCGGAGGCGTGGTCAATGAAATACGGAATACCAGGAAAGATGATGTGGGCACTTGCGCTTGCGGCTGCGGCCGGGGTGGGAGGGCCTGTTGCGTACGGGCAGAACAGCAACTCGGCGGAAGTGAAGGGGTCTGTGACGGACTCGACGCAGGCGATTATTCCCGGCGCGACGGTGACGCTGACGAACGTGCAGACCGGGGTGAAGGTAACGACGACGACGAATGGAGATGGCCTGTACGACATTCCGTCGGTGGAGCTTGGGAATTACTCGCTGACGATCCATAAGGATGGATTTGGCGATTCGGTGCGCAACGGGCTGACGCTTTCAGTGGGCGTGTTTGGGCTGAACGCGGTGCTGGCGGTTGGCGCGACAGCGCAGGAGGTTGTGGTGACGGCGGATATTCCGCTGGTGCAGACGGAAGACAGCGGTCAGCACATGACGTTCGACGCGAAGGCCGTGGAGGATGCGCCGATTGTGGGCGGGGTCTGGTACAACACGCTGACGAATGAGCTGCCGGGCGTGAACGGGGGCGGCAGCCAGGATGCGTCGGGCCAGGGGATCGGGGTGAATGGGACGCAGGGTTACTCGGGGAGCTTTTTGATTGAGGGCTCGACGGCGCAGCAACCGCGGGATGCGAATGCGAGCGATAACTATCCGCCGGTGGATGCGATTGGAGAAGTAAGTGTACAGACGGCTAACTTCGGGTCGCAGTACTCGAATGGTGTAGCTACTTTTAATGTGTTGCTAAAGAGCGGAACGAACCGGTTTCATGGGTCGGCGTTTGAATTTATTCAGAACGATGCGTTCAATGCGCGGTATTACTTTAATCCTGCTCCAAACAAGGTTGCACCTATACGCTGGAATGAATTCGGCGGTAGTTTGGGTGGGCCGATTCTGCGGGATAAGTTGTTCTTTTATTTTACTTTCCAAACTAACCCGAATACTTCTTCCTCGACTCAGTTCACTACGGTGCCGACGCAGGGCGCTAATGGCACGACGAACATGAAGGCGGGGTGCTTTCCGCAGGCTATCAATAATCCTGCAACTGGACTGCCTTATGCGAATAACTGCATCACGGGGGCGTTGGACCCGGTTGCTTTAAATATTCAGAAATACTTTCCAGCGCCGAATTTGCCTGGTTATACGAATAACTATCGTGTAACTCAGACATTCCCATCTACTTCACAATGGTATGTGGGTAAGGTGGATTATGTGCCGGCGAAGAGCCATCGGATTAATATTTCCTATTTCGATTATCCGATCAGCCTGACGAATAATGTTGATGCGTACTGCTCGCTTGGGTTCGATTGCACGCATGGGAATAACTACAACATGGACGGGCAGGTGACGGACGTGTGGACGATCAACTCGACGATGGTGAATGAAGCGCGGGTTGGTGGAGTGCGGGAATCGGATAAATATATTCCGCCTACTTATGGGAAGGGCTATCCGACGACGATTGGGCTGGAGCCTAGCTATGGGACGAACGCGCCGGCGGATATTTTTCCGAGCATCAATATCGCGTCAGGTGGCGGGATCGGCGGGATCGGGCTGAACGGCGGGGTGCATGCGGACCTGGCGGATGGGGCATTTGCGGAGTCGGATATTTTTACGCTGATCAAGGGCCGGCATACGATCAAGCTTGGCGGGGAGTTTAATAAGAGCTACCAGAATTACACGTCGTGGGGGGATGTGAGCTCGGGGAACTTTACGTTCAACGGGATTGCGACCAATGCGCCGTATGCGGATTTTCTGCTGGGCGATGTGGAGACGTGGTCGGTGTACGACTACGTGGAGACGGGGGCGCGGTCGAAGTCGGGCGGGGCGTTTGTGCAGGATGATTTCAAGGCCGGCAAACACCTGACGATCAATGCGGGGATTCGCTATAACCACCAGGGCGGGTGGGGTGAGGTGGATAACCGGTTTGGGACGTTCGATCCGACGATCGCGAACAGCGGCCAGTATGTGAAGGCAGGGACGCTGGGGGCGATCACCTATGGCGGGCAGAATGGACGCAACCTGATCCAGAACAGCGTGAACGAATGGGCGCCGCGGGTGGGGATGGTATATGCGCCTTCGGACAAGACGGCGATTCGGGCTAGCTACGGGATTACGGATGTGCCTTGGTCGGCTGATCCTTACAGCGGGGCTTATGGGGTTGGGCTGAACCCGCAGGGGTATCAGGGTGGGCAGAACACGGTTGTGTTTCAGCTGAAGAATGGTCCGGCGAAGGGGTCGGTGGTTTATCCGACGCTGGCGAATCTGTCTAACTCGCAATTCAACTACCAGAATGTGTCTTACTATCCGACGCATCGGCCAATCACTTACTACCAGGAGACGCTGCTTTCTGTGCAGCATGAGATTCCTTTCCAGACGCTGCTGGATTTCAGCTATGTGTTTACGAAGGGGACGCATCTTGGGTTCAGCCGCGATATCAATGCGGTGCCGATTGCTGCGCAGACGGCGACGTCGAATTGTTACAACTCACCGACAGCGTTTTCGCAGTTCTGCTCGATTGACGGTGTGCTGTTTGATGGGTACTCGAACTACAACGCGTTTCAGTTCCGGGCGGAGAAGCGTACTTCGTACGGGCTGAGCTACATCTTCAACTATGCGTTTGCGAAGACGATGGATACGGGTACGGGTTCGGGCAGCGATGCCGGGATCGACTCATGGCAGAACGCTTTCAATACTTCGGCGAACTATGGTTTGTCGAAGCTGGATACGCGGCATACGATCAACGGCTCGGCGACGTATGAGCTGCCGTTTGGCGCGAACAAGGCGATCAAGCTGCATGGATTTATGGATGCGCTGTTTGGAGGATTCCGGACGACCGGGGTGTACCAGATCCATAGCGGGATTCCGTTTACGGTGACGGCGGTTAGCTCGAGCGGCACCGACCTGAGCGGGACCGGTGCGGCGAACACGTGCTATTGCGGGTATGCGTTGTATGCGAACCAGGTGGGGAATCCGAAGATGTCGCACAAGGGTTTTCTGCCGAACTCGAATGGCGATGTGACGAACGGTCCATTCTTTTTCAACACGAGCGCGTTTGTGACGCCTGCACCCGGGACACTGGGCAACGAGCGTCGCAACACGGTGATTGGGCCGGCGTGGCGCGACCTGGATCTGAGCATAGGCAAGACGTTCCAGCTGCCGGAGAAGGTGCGGCTGGAGATTCGTGCGGATGCAAACAATGCCTTGAACCATCCTAACTTCGGTCAGCCCAATGCGCAGGTCGGTGTAGCTGGTGCTGGGCAAGGGGCGATCAGTAGCGCCAGTGGTGCGCGGTTCCTGCAGCTGGGAGGGCGGTTCAACTTTTAATCGGCCGGACGTGCTGCAACGACCAGGGTTGGGAGCGGATTATTGCTTCCCTGCCCTGGTTTCGGCTTTAGCGACATGCGATTTTGGAATAGAGTGGCAAGGATGACAGGGTGGTTTCCGATGCGGCGCAGTATGACTTTTGTTTTCATGGTGTGGGCGGCAGGTGCGGCGGTGGGGCAGGGCCGGGGTGCGGCGGGTGGGCAGGCGGAAGCGGGGTTGTTGCAGCAGGCGCAGGCGGCGTTGCGGGCTAACCAGCAGACGCGGGCGGCGGAACTTTTTGAGGCTGTGCTGAAGATCGATCCGGGCAATGTGGAATCGCATGCGAACCTGGGGGCGCTGGATTTTTACCGGGGGGATTGCAAGGCGGCAAGCGGTGAATTTCATGCGGCGCTGGCGAAGGCCCCAACACTGACGAAAGCGCAGGCGCTGCTGGCGGTATGTGAGCGGCGGCTGGGTGATGCGGCGGCGGGGGCCGATCTCGAAAAGGCGTTTGCGGGATTGAAGGATGCTGACCCGAAGATGCGGGCGCAGATCGGGATCGAGCTGGCGGACCTGTATTACCAGAATGGCGATCTGCCGAGAACGGCGGTGGTGCTGCGCACGCTTTCAGACGCGGCACCGGACAATGTGGACATCCTGTTTTTTGAGCAGCGGGTGTACTCCGAGCTGGCGGATGGGACGCTGAACAAGCTTGCGTTGCTGGCGCCGCAGTCCGCGAGGATGGAGCAGTTGATTGCGGAACGACTGATCAATGCGGGGGATCTGCCGCATGCGATGACACATTACCGGAAGGCGCTGGCGCTGAACCCGAAGCTGCCGGGGATGCACTTTGAGCTGGCTGAATCGCTGATGGAGAGCTCGCCCAATAATGCGGACGCACAGAAGGAGGCGCTGGCGGAACTGGCGCTGGCGCGCGAGGTGGATGGCGATAGTGCGCGGGTGGAGGATCAGCTAGGCAGGATTGCGCTGCTGCAGACGAACCCGGCTGAAGCGCAGGCTGCTTACAGCAGGGCGCTGACGTTGAGCGCGGGCGATCCTGTGGCGGAGATTGGGCTGGCGGAGGTGATGAAGCAGCAGAACAAGCCGGAGGACGCGGCACGATATCTGCGGCTGGCGATTGGGACGGACCCCATGAATGCGGAGGCGCATTACAAGCTGGCGCAGGTGGACAGGCAGCTGCATCTGGATGCGGAGCAGAAGGAGCAGCTGCGGCTGTTTCTGGAGATACGGGCGACGCGGGACAAGATCAAGGTGCTGTATCGCGAGATGAACCCGGCGGCGGCGGTGCCGGCGGAAACGGCTCCTGCCGAGAGTGCGGGCGATGGGGCGAAGCCCTGATGCGTGGGTGGATGGCGGGTGTGGTGGCATTAGCGGTGTGTGGGCTGGGGATGATGGTGCCTCGGACCGAACCGGTGGCAGGTTCTGGAGGAACGGGTGAGAACCACCTGGTGGGGGATGCAGCTTGTGTGAAATGCCATACGGAGGTGAGCAAAAGTTATGCGCATACGGCGCATCATCTGACGTCGCAGATGCCGAGCGGGGAGACGATTCTGGGATCGTTCAAGGCGCCGGACAATACGCTGGTGATCTCTAGTGCCAGGGATGAGGATGCGCGGCTGGCGTTTGTGATGGAAGCGCGGGCAGACGGGTTTTATGAGACGGCGCGGGCGGACCTGGGGGAGCAACACCTGACGCGGAGTGAACGGATGGACTTGGTGGTGGGGAATGGGACGCGGGGACAGACTTACCTTTACTGGAAGGGGGATAGCCTGTTCGAACTGCCGGTGAGCTTCTGGTCCGAGGGCAGGCAATGGATCAATAGCCCGGGGTACCGGGATGGGACGGCGAACTTTGCGCGGCATGTGAATGGGCGTTGCCTGGAATGCCATGCGACGTATATCAAGGCGACGACGGACGACCTGCAAGGGAATGCGTTTGAACGGACGACGTTGCGGCCGGGGATTGGGTGCGAGAGTTGTCATGGACCGGGTGCGGCGCATGTGGCGGTACAAAGTGCGGGTGTGGTGTGGGACGACCGGTCAATTCTGAACCCGGCGCGGTTTTCACGGGAGAGGCAGATCGACCAGTGCGCACTGTGTCATAACGGGACGGTGCGGGAAGAATTGGCGCCCGCCTTCAGCTACAAGCCGGGAGAGGATCTGGCGCGTTATCTGGCTCCGGATCGGGCTCCTGATCTGGCTCCGGGTCTGGGTTCGGATCTGGGTTCGGACAGGGCGCGGGATGAGGCGCCGGATGTGCATGGGAACCAGGTGGGACTGCTGGAACGGAGCGCTTGTTTTCGAGGGTCGGCGAAGATGACGTGCGGGACGTGCCACAATACGCATGCGCCGGAAAAGACGGCGGCGGAGGGCGGCGCGAGCTGCCTGCAATGCCATAAGACGCAGAGCTGCCCGGAGGCTGTGCGGCTGGATGCACATGCGGGCGGCAAGGCAAGTGTGACGGCTTGCGTGGGATGCCATATGCCGATGGTGGAGACGAAGGCGATTGTGTCCGAGACGGCGGGGCGGACGGTGCGGACGGCGATTCGTACGCACTGGATCAAGGTTTATCGGTAGCTGCGATTGCATCATTTGCTACTGGGCCGGCTTGCGGCGTAGCTTAGGCGACGTGTTTGCATATTGACTTCAGTTGCTGGCGACTTCCCGGGAGGGGCTTTTTGTGACGATGACGCGCCGTGATTTTCTTTATAACGCCACGCTGGCGAGTGCCGCCGCTCCAGCTGCCCACGCGCTGCAGGCCGCACTTCCCCTGGCCGGGCCCGTTACGGTGGTGCGCAAGGTTGCCGAGGGGGACCTGCGCGGGACGATCGAGGGCAATCTGCAGGTGTTTCGCGGGGTGCCCTTTGCCCAGCCGCCGGTGGGGCCTCTGCGATTTCGCGCGCCGCTGCCGGGGCTGCCGTGGACCGGGGTGCGCGATGCGACGCGCTTTGCGCCTGCGGCGATGCAGCCCGGCGAAGATTCCGTAGAGCAAAGCGAAGATTGCCTTTGCCTGAACGTGTGGGCACCGGCGAGCGGCGGGGTGGGCGGGCCCTATCCTGTGTTTGTGTGGGTGCATGGCGGTGGGTTCACCGGCGGCCGCTCGTCCGAGGCGCAGTTTGCGGGGTCGCATTTTGCGGATGCCGGCGTGGTCTGCATTACGGTTGCGTATCGGCTGGGAGTGCTTGGCTTTCTGGATGTATCGCCGCTGCTGGGCGAGGGCTACCGGGGCAGCGCCAACAACGGCCTGCGCGACGTGATGGCGGCGCTGAGCTGGGTGCAGCGCAACGTGGCGGCGTTTGGCGGCGACCCGGCCCGGGTCACGCTGGGCGGCGAATCCGCGGGCGCGAAACTTAGCGACCTGCTGCTTGGCACGCCTTCAGCGAGCGGCCTATTCCACCAGGTGATTTCAGAAAGCGGTGGCGCTGAACGCATTGCGCCGGCTGCTACGGCCGCGGACGTTGGCCGGGGCTTTGGCAAGGCATGGACGCAGAAGACGCAAGCGCCGGTTGGGTCCCTGTTGACGGCGCCGGCACGTGAGCTGATCGACGTGCAGCAAAGGTTCACGCGCGACTGGCCGATGCACTTTCCTCTGCGCCCGGAGCTGGATGGTGGGCTGATTCCGGCGACGCCGCTGACCACGCTGCGCGATGGGGCGGGGCGGGGCAAGCGGATTTTGATCGGCACGAATCGTGATGAGAGCGCGTTGTTTCTGGGCCCGCATCCGCGGAAGGCTGTTGCAGCTGTGGACCTGGGCAATATGCCGCTGGCACAGTTTGGGCCGCTGGCGCAACGGTATGGTGCGCTTTATCCGGAGCTGAGCGACGAGCAGCGCGAGATACGCAGTGTCACGGCGGAAGAGTATTGGATTCCTTCGCTGCGGGTGGCCGAAGCGGCGGTGCAAGGCGGCGCGGAGGCCTTTGTGTATCGCCTGGATTACCCTGGCACCGATCGCTACAGGGGGCTGGCCTTTCATTCTTACGATCTACGATTTGTGTGGAATTCCTTTGGGAAAGACGTGCCGACGACGGCGCAGCAGCAGCTTGCCGTGCAGATGCACGCGGCCTGGATCGCCTTTGTGCAGGGCCGTGCGCCCGCCGCTGCTGGTCTGCCGGTGTGGCCGCGGTATGATCTGGCAACGCGCGCTACCCTATTGTTCAACCAGCTTAGTGTGGTCGTGTCCGACCCCTCGCAGGCTGAGCGCAAGCTTTGGGATGGGCTGCTGAACGCGTGAAGCGCTTTCTGTGCGGTGACTGAAAATTCCCTTTGGCGGTGGGAGAGGGATTCGAACCTGCGGACGCAAGCGATGGGATGATTTCTGGCGGAGGGAGAGGGATTCGAACCCCCGGACGCAAGCGATGGGATGATTTTTGGCGGAGGGAAAGGGATTCGAACCCCGGACGCAAGCGATGGGATAGATTTTGGCGGAGGGAGAGGGATTCGAACCCCCGTTACCTTGCGGTAAAACGGTTTTCAAGACCGTCTGTTTCAACCACTCACACATCCCTCCGCGCAGAGGGGTTAGTGGGATTATACCGGTGTGGGCGGGGGGTGAGAATTCCGCATCGGGGGTGAGGTGGGAGCGTCTAACATGGACTGATGGCGACCAGACCGAATCCGGTGGAGAACGGTGCGAGCGAGCGTGTGGCGCGGCGGCCGGTGTCGTTCGATGCGACGCTGGCATCGGCTACGGCTTCGATTGCGTTTCGGGAGACGGTTCGGCTGGCGGTGGACAGCTTTCGGGCTTCGAAGGTGCGGTTTTTGCTGACGATGCTGGGAATGATTATCGGGTCGGCGAGCATTATTCTGGTGGTGACGGTGGGGCTGACGGGCAAGCAATATGCCCTGGATACGATTTCATCGATTGGGCCGAACAAGGTGGAGATGCTGTACTCGGGTGGGACGGTGAGTGGGCCGGACAATACGAGCGCGCCGGACTACATGACGCGAGAGGATATGAAGGCGGTGGTGGCGCAGGTGCCGGGGGTGGTGTACGCGTCGCCGATGCTGGAGTTTCATGACCGGATATCGATTGGCGGGGGGGTGACCCAGGAGAGTATGTTTCTGGGGGTTTCGCCGCAATATAAGGATATTCGTAACTTTCGGATTCTGGCGGGACGGTTTTTCGATGATGAAGATGCTGCGGCGCATACGAAGGCGGCGGTCATTCTGGGAAGCTTTGCGACGAAGCTTTTCGGGTCGCCGCAGGCTGCGATCAACCAGCAGATTTCAGTGATTGGGATCCCGTTTACGGTGGTTGGGGTGTTTGCGGAGCGCGTGGGCGTGGCGCAGGGGATCGACGAGATTGGCGATCAGACGATTCTGATCCCATATGAGGTGGCGCGGTACTTTACGGGGACGGACACGGTGAAGGAGATTTTCTTCTCCATGGCCGACGCTGAAACGGTGCCGATGGCGGCGCGGCAGATTACGGATATTATCCAGAGCCGGCACCGGCCGACGAGCGTTTATAAGGCGGATACGCTGGTGGAGATACTGTCTGACATGGCGAAGATTGCGACGATGCTGACGATCGTGCTTTCCTTGGCGGCGCTGCTGACGATTGTGGTATCAGGCGTTGGGATTATGAACTCGATGCTGGCGAACGTGAGTGCGCGGACGCGGGAGATCGGGATTCGGAAGTCGCTGGGGGCGACAAGCCGGGAGATCCGGATGCAGTTTTTGACCGAGGCTGTGTTTCTTTCGCTGGCGGGAGGGCTGATCGGCACGGTGATTGGCGTGCTGGTGCCGCTGGTGGCGGGGCTGGTGACGCCGGTGAAGATTCCACTTTCGCCGTGGTCGGTGGTGATTGCGCTTGGGACTTCGGTGATGGTGGGGGTGATTTTTGGGACGCTGCCGGCGAATCGGGCGGCGAACCTGGATCCGGTGGAGACGTTGAAGTACGAGTAGGGGTGGGGCTTTAGGAAAACAACGGCAAAAGCAAATGCAGATCCCTACGGGATGACAAACAAAAAGAACAAGCAACGGCAAGAACAAAGAACAGCAAAAGCGAAATACGGAGATTCTTCGCTTCGCTCAGAATGACGGCGGGTTGTGCGGCGGGGGTGTGGTTAGCCTGGTGTAGATAGCTAGCGTTTGTTAGGTGCCGGGCTTGGTGGGGGGTGCGGGGGCTTGAGTGGCGGGTGGGACGTAGGCGGGGGGTGGGGTCTGGCCGGCGGCGACCAGGGCGCCGTCTACCATGCGGAAGACGTCGACCAGGGGGTAGGCACCTTCAAGTTTTTCGCCGTTGATGAAGAGGACGGGAGTGGCTTCGATGCCGAGGCCTTCGCCGATTTTCTGGGAGGCTTTGATGGCGGTGTCGTCTTGTTTTTTGACACAGGCTTCTACCTCGGCGGTCTTGATGGAATCTTTTTTGGACTCGTCGAGGGTTAGCTGGTCGAGCATCTGGTTGGCTTTTTCGAGGGAATGCTCGGGGCCGCCGAAGTCGGCTGCGTGGGCGTGGATGTAGTCGACGAGATTCCAGTAGCCCGGGACGCTCTGGACTGCGACGCAGTTGGTATCGATGGCGGCGCGCATAGCCCAGGGGTGGATGGAGAGGGGGAAATCGCGATAGGTGATGCGTACCTGGGAGCCGTAACGGTTGGTAAGCGCGGGGAAGAGCTGGGTGTGCATTTTGGTGCAGTAAGGGCACTCGAGATCGTCAAAGGCGACTATCTGAACGGGGGCACTTTCAGGGCCGCCGCGGAAGGGCCGGCCGGCGCCGGTGACGAGGGCCTTGGGGTCCTGCGAGATGTCGTACTTGTTGAACTGGGCGAGGGTCTTGCCGTCTTTGGAGAGGAGGAAGTCGAGGGGGTGCGAGGCGTTGCCGTCCTCGGTGACGATGACCTGGATTTCATCAAAGCCGGCGATGGTGGAGGGCTTGCGCGGACCGATGGTGAAGACGTAATCGGGCGGCAGCTTGGTGCGGGCGCGGATGAGAATTTCTACGCGGCGGGCGAGCTCTGGCGAGAGCGTGCCGGTGGGCGGGACCTGGGCATGACAGCCGAAGGACAAGGCAAGCAGGGCGGAACTAAGCAGGGCGTGGGGGATCAGTTTGTAGGCGCGCACAGGTGATTATCTCACTCGGTGAGACGTGGGGGAGGGAGTGAGGCGAGCGGGGTCTGTTCACAGGGTGGCTGTGTTTCAACGAGGAATGCTTACCGAATACAGATTACCGCTTCCAATACTGGGCTTTATCAAAGGTGAGCCCTTTTCTGTCACTCCGCTGAAGAAGTAATTTTCGCCGGCGGGTAGGCCGAGCTTTGTTAAGTCAGCGATGGATTCAGAGGTTCCATCGAGAGAAACACGCATGATTGGCGAACCTAACTGTGCGAAGGCATGGAAGTATATTGATTTGCTATCGGAACTCCAGATGGGGTCTGCGGCACTCCCACTGAAAAGTGTTCTCCACGTATTACGCTGGGTGTCATAGAGAGCGATACGTGTTTGATCGAGGGATAATGCTGCAATCCAGCGACCGTCTGGTGACCATCTAGGACTAAAGAGGTTGTTCGACCCTTGGAGCTTCTGCACTTGCTGGTTGGAGAGATCCAAAAACTCAATGTCACGCGGCCCATCCTCCTTGCCCATCTGATCGGCCTCCCGCCCGAAGACGATCCGGCCACCATCCGGAGACCAATCCGGATCTGCAAGGTTTCGCTTATCAGCCAGCAATATACGTTGCCCTCCCCCCTCTGCGTTCATCGAGTACAATTTCCAGGTTTCTCCGGGTTTTCGAGCCATGACCACGAGATGTGTGCCATCTGGAGACCACTGGGCCATAAAAACCTCAAGATCCTCTCCAGTAAGTTGCAGTCGTCCAGAGCCGTCTGCGCTGCGGGCGCGCAATAGCCGGCTGTCCGCATCTGTCCATGCTACCCAGGTCCCATCCCGGGAGTACGTGATTCTCTGTGCGTTCCTGAGATAGCCTGGGGCGGGTATGAAGGATTGAAGTTTACGGTCATAAAGTCGCGTACCAGCAGGCTGTTCAAGACCTATGAAGTAGACCGTCCGGCCATCATGACCTGGCAATGGAGACAGATAGCGAAGAGGCCCATTGGTAAGCTCTCTGACGACAGGATTGCGACCCGTTCCTACCGACCAAATGTTGCTTTCGTAAGGGGAGTTGGCTTCAAAGACATAAGTTTTACCGTCCGGCATCCAGGCTCCACAACATAACGCCATTCCGCTGAACCCAGCGAAGTGGAGCTGGCGTAGACGGTTCGTTCGGGGTTCAATTTCCCAAAGACTTGACGCATGGGTAATCGGATCCACCAAAGTAAACCTGAGGAGAGCACCGTCCGGCGACCAGCGAGGCCAGAAGGCTCGGCCGGACAGCTGGACGAGGGGTTTCGTCTCTCCGGTATCAAGCTGCACGACGCCAAGTTCATCACCGGTCGCATAGAGGACGCCCTTTCCTCCAGGCATCCAGGTCGCGTCGTGGGCCAGGACATCCCCGACCCGCAAAGCAGTCGATCCGCTCGTAGGAACAATCCACAAGGGCTGTTCCGACTCGCGAGACCTTTTGCTTCGGAGAAGGAGCTGCGATCCATCTGGTGACAGATCCGCGATTGTTGCTGGACTGAGCTCATCGGGAGCGTTTATTGCCTGGAGCCGGCCGTCACTCAGTTCTAACCATGAAATTTGCGCTCGTCCCCCGGTGAGAGACGAAGTGTAAATCCTTGGTCCGTCGGTGACCAATACTGGCAGGTTTTCAAAGTTCGGAAGGCCGGCAAAAATTTCGCTCGACTCCGTGAGCTGCCGAACCTGAGGGAGACGGAGCACTTCACTGGTGGATAGGGCCCTGAACGTGATCAGGGATGCGACACCAAGCAGCCCCAACACTGCTATCGAGATTGCAACGAGAGTACGCCGCCGCGTTGTGATTTGCGAAACGGGGGCGGCGGCTGGTACGGCAACTGCTTGATGTGGCAGGCCCTCGTTGTTTGAGGTATCGAGATCGGTTTCTTGCACGGGCTCTACGAAAGCGGGTGCGCTCTCATGGGGAAATACTTCCACCGCCACGCGTGCAGGAAGGGCGTTCGAGACAGGGGCGATGAAGCGATAGCCGCGCTTGGTAAGGGTCTGGATAAAACGCGGACTTTCCGCAGAGTCTCCCAAGGCTTCTCGAACCTTGTTAATGGCTGCAGCTATGGCCTGATCAAAATCGACATTGGTGTTCTCACCCCAAATTTCATGCTGGAGTTCTTCCCGGGTGACGATATCGCCAGGACGAGCCAAAAGTGCGGCCAGCACGCGAAACGGCTGCCTTGGGAGTTTTATTCGAAAACCAGCCTTCCACAATTCCCCTGAATGCAAATCCGCCTCAAAGAGACCGAAGGCCACGCGCTCCGCTTTCTCCGTGATCACAATGAAGCCTCCTCGTTCTTCCGCCCATAAGCATATAGGATCGTCGAAAGCGATGAATCAGAACCTCTAACTTATTGATTCTAAACAACTAAACTGTAAAGCCAAAAACTATCGAAAGTAAATCGCAAATTCATTGCATGAAGTTTCCAAATGCGAAGAGGGTCACGAACGAGCTGCTCATTACGGATTCACGCGCCTGTATCTGAGCGAACCATTTCGTTAGAAACCATTTGGAGATTTGCCAATGACCATGAAGTCAAGATTTATCAAGAGCCCACAGAGACAGGGAGCCGCAAGTGTAGCCCTCGCATTCGCTTTTCTTTCTGGAGCTGCTGCTCCGCATGCATTTGGACAGTCCGACTCAGGAAGGATAGTCGGCACGGTTACCGACACGACCGGCGCGGCAATTCCTAAAGCCAGCATTTCCCTGGTGAACAGGGCCACCGGCGCGAAGCTGGTTGGCACCTCCAATGGGAGCGGCGAACTGAATGTTGCGGCCGTTCCCGCAGGTGACTACACGGCCACCGTGACTGCAGCCGGCTTTGAAACCGAGACGCAGGCGCTCACGGTTCGCGTGACCACAAGTCTCACGCTGAAGTTTTCACTCAAACCGGGTTCAGAGTCGACCACCGTCGAAGTCACTGAAGCTGCTTCCCTGGTGAACACGTCCGACCCAACGCTCGGCGAGACGATTGAATCGAAGCAGATCACCGAGCTTCCCCTGAATAGCCGCAACGCAATCAGCCTGGCCCTGCTGACCCCGGGCGTAACCACTGGAGCGACGGGCGAACAGGGTCAGGATACGGCCGGACGCTTTGGAAATGTTGGCGGAGCGGTACTCTCAGTCAACGGAACACGCCCGCAGGCAAACAACTTTATTCTGGACGGCGTGGATAACAACGATAGTCTTCAGAATGTCATCCTCTTCTTCCCTCCTGTCGACGCGACGGAGGAGTTCAAGGTCGACACCAGCGTGGCGCCGGCACAGTACGGCCGTGCAGGCGGGGCGCTGGTCATCGCCACAATCAAGTCCGGCACAAACCAGATTCACGGTTCGGCATTTGAGTTCTACCGGAGCAACAAGTTTGCCGCGAACCCAAATTACGAGTTCCCATATAACGACTCGCCTGCCGGGCCAAAGTCTGCTTACAACCAAAATCAGTTTGGCGGTTCTGCCGGGTTGCCAATCATCAAAGACAAGCTGTTTATCTTTGGCGATTATCAGGGCACCCGCTATCAGCAGCCAGCCGGGAGCGGCTATGACACCGTGCCGACGGCAAAGATGCGGACTGGGGATTTTGGAGAGTTGCTGGATCCGGTACTCGCAAGCAACGGTTTGGTAGGAAATGGGCCGGCCATCTTTACAACGTATTTTCCACGCTGCTACCCGAATTCCGCCAATTTGAATCAGAACGGTTTTCCCGCCAGCAGCAAGGGCCAAATATACGATCCCCTGACCTGTACGCCGTTTCAGGACAATGTGATTCCCCAGAATCGCTTGAATCCGGCTTCAGTCAATTACCTGAACGCATTTCCGCTGCCCACCCGCACAGACCGTCTGATAGGAAATTACTTCTACCAGCAAACGCAGGTCGGCAAGTACAACACGTTCGATACGCGTCTTGACTGGAACGCGTCGCCACAAGATCTGTTCTTCGTGCGTTTCTCCTACGACAACACCTCTTCCAATCAAAACTCGCAGCTTGCCCGCAATGGCAACGCTCCTCTGCTGAATGCGAGTGGGCAGCAAAATTATTTGCATGGACGTGGCTATGATCTGGGCTACACGCACACCTTTTCTCCGCGGATTGTGAATGAGGCCCGTATCGCTTACTCGCGTGATAACTACGGCTACCTGCCGCCCAACTACGGCGAGTCAGTCGGCGCGGAACTTGGAATCAACCACACGACGCTGGGCTCTGCGATCAATACGGGCGGCCCGTTGACTGGCGGGTATGGAACTGAACTGACATACACGGGAGATTTTGGTCCCTTCGAAGTGCCGCAGAACGTGTATGAGGTTACCGATACTGTCGGGCTGAGTCTGCACACTCACCAAATCAGTGCGGGTGGCACGGTGATTCGTCGCGTTTTGAACTACTACCGGCCGATTGAAGGCAAAGGCGGACTGTTTTACAGCCCGCAACTGTTCACCGGATATGACGAAAGCGAGTACCTGGTTGGCGGCGTGAACCAGTATCAAATCGGTGCGCAGACGGGATTCTTTTCGAACATCAGCCAGGAAGACGCCCTGTTCGTGAACGACACATGGCGGGCCACCAAGCGGCTTACACTCAACCTGGGAATACGTTGGGATTTACTTACCTGGCCCTATGAAGCGCACAACCAGCAGAGCTCATTCGACATCACCAACGGGCAGGTGCTTGAAGCCGGTGTGAACGGCGTTTCCAAGTCAATCATCAAACAGGACTATTTGAATTTTGCACCCCGGCTAGGCTTCGCCTACGACATCTTTGGCGACGGCAAGACGGCTCTCCACGGCGGTTATGGCATCTTCTACTTCCCGGACTATGGCGGCATCAACAACCAGCTGGGGCAGAACGGTCCGTTCAGCGGTAATAACTTCTTCCAGGCGCAGGATGGCTACTGCATCACGCTGAGCGGCCAGACGGCGGCCAGGCAGGCGCCTTACTCGTGCGCCGGCTACACGGGCCCTTCCGCAGTCACAACACCGCTGCCCCTGCCGGCGACGATCGCAACGTTCGATCCGATCCATCCTCCGGCAGGTCTGGGCGGCACCGCGATCAACGTGAACAACCAGCACAGCCGTCTGCAGCAATACAACGTGCAATTGCAGCAGCAGTTTACGCCTCGGGATGTGTTCAGTGCCGCCTATGTCGGCACGCATGGTGATCGACTGTCAACGTTCTACAACCTTACCCAATACCATATTGGCGCGACGACGCGGCCGTATGCCAACCAGGATGGCGGCATCACCTACAACCACTACAACGGCAGTTCCAACTACAACGGCCTGCAGCTGCACTTTGAGCACCGCGGCGTCAATCTGCTTTCGACCTTTTCTTATGCGTGGTCGCACGCGTTGGACAACACGAACAGCCCGTATGGTGGAACTCCGGTCGCGGTGCTGCTCGACTATGACCAGGCTGCCAATTATGGCAACTCCAGCCAGGACGAGCGGCACATTTTCAGCTCGTCGTTTGTGTACCTCATGCCCTTTGGCAAAGGACAGCGCTTTGCTGGACACTCGAACCGTTTAGTCGACTTATTGATTGGCGGCTTTCAGGTCAACACCATCACTCAACTATCGACCGGGCAGCCGATCGATCTGATTGCGGCCGGTTCGGGTCAGCAAACGGTCACCAATCGGCCGGACCAGATCGGCCCCATCAAATACCCTAAAACGCTGAGCGAGTGGTTTGACACCACCTCTTTTAGCTCCCAAAACCTTCCGTCCCAAACGGCAACGGATGGCACGGGCAACCAGGTCTACACGCGTCTTGGTACGCTTGGCCGCAACGCAGTCTATGGTCCGGGCTTCCGCAATCTGGACCTTGGCCTGCAGAAGAACTTCCACATTCTGGAAGGCAAACAGCTGGAGATTCACGGGGATGCGTTCAACGTGACCAACACGCCGAGCTTCGGAAACCCGGCGAACGTTGCCGCTACAACCGGTGCCAACTTTGGCGCGATCACCTATGAACGCAGCACTGCGCGGCGCATTCAGCTGGCCGCTCGCCTGGTGTTCTGAGGCTGTTGCTCTGCTCATGTCCCACACCTCAAGACTTTGCCTTGAGGTGTGGGATTACAAACGCGCCAAGCTTCCGCAAACCCGAGCAACGTGGGCGCTGGTACTGTGTTTAGTGCCATCATTGGAATTCGTAGTTCATCAAGAAAGATACAGATAGTGTTCTCACCTTACGGTCCGCATCTCACATCAAAGGTGCGGACCTGCTGGTTTCATCGAGCCCCGTTTTTATTGTCACCATGAGGAGCACCATGCCGTCGATCATCGGAACAGTTCATAAGCAGGCGCAAAGAATGCACCAACGCAAACTTCGATGTGCTTTCTTCGGACCTGTGCTGATCTCGCTCTGCCTGGCCGGCTCGATCCCCGTTAGAGCTCTGGGTGTGTCCGAGCTCGGCACTGCTGCCGTAACCCCTTCTGCGCCTTCCTGGATCGAGGGAGCCATTTTTTACGAGATCTTCCCACGTGCGTTCTCACCCTCTGGCACGTTGAATGGCGTGACGGCTAAACTCGACGAGCTGCAGACACTTGGAGTCAATGTGCTTTGGCTGATGCCCATCCATCCCATCGGCAAGGTCAAGCGGTTAGGCTCTTACGGCAGCATGTATGCGGTGAGGGACTACTATGCAATCGACTCTGCCCTCGGGACGAAGGACGACTTGCTGCATCTGATAACGGCCGCGCACCAGCGGCATATGCGGGTGATTCTCGACGAAGTGCCGGACCACACGGCGTGGGACAGCGTTATGATGTCGCACCCTGCCTATTACAAGCATGACACCAAGGGCAACATTCTCTATCCCCATGATTGGACGGACGTGGCGGCACTGAACTATGCCGATCCAAATCTGCGAAAGTACATGGTTGACATGTTCGCGTATTGGCTAAAGACCTTTGACCTCGATGGCTTCCGCTGCGACGATGCAGGCGATGTGCCGAAGGCGTTCTGGGATGAGATCAGTTCCGCACTTCGAGCGATTCGTCCGGACGTGCTGATGCTGGCGGAAGCCTCCCAGCCCGATCTGCTGGGTCAGGACTTCAACATCGATTATGCATGGCCCCTGATGGAGACGATGAACCAGGTGATCATGCACGGCAAACCGGCCTCTGCCATTCGCGATGAAATGACAGCCCAAGAGGCCCGCTTTCCCGCCGGTACCTGGCACATGCTGACGAGCGATGATCATGACACGAGACGAGCCATTGTTCGCTATGGCGCACAGGCAGCGCTCGCGGCTTCGGCCTTAGTGTTCACCTTGCCGGGTGCTCCGATGCTTTATAACGGCATGGAGGTTGGCGACGTTACGCCTTCGGCTGGGCCGGCACTTTTTGAAAAGGTGCCGATCTTCTGGCAATCGGCACAGGTGGAGCGCGCATTCCCGATGTTCTACAAAGCAATGATCCCCTTGCGTGAGAGCTCTCCCGCGTTGCGGCATGGCGAGCTTGTCTGGATTCGTAACTCAGATGAAGCCCACGTTGTCACTTACCTGCGACGCTCCCCGGAAGAGACGGTTCTTGTCGCTGTAAATCTCGCTAATGTTCCTTTTGTAGGAAGCATCGAAATAGATTCGACCTCCTGGAAGGAAGTGCCGTTGGGAGATTTTGCACAACAGGGGGAGGCAGGTATGCCTACGGCGCAAGCTCCGGTTCCGCGACCCCCCGTCGGTCTGCCGACACTTTCCTTGCCGCCTTTTGGGATACGCATTTTCCGCAACGCTAGCGCTCTTTCCGCAAGATAAACCTTTCAGCGTTTTTCGTCATGGCGTGATCGACTTCCACCCGGGACACTTGACTGAACCTTCTCCCCTAGATCGACTCGCTCCGGTATTCTCGTGTTACTACTTGCCGGTCTTTGCACGTTCCAAGTATGACAACCGGGCTTCACGGTGCGCCCGATCAACCGTCTCGGTGTGGGCTCACAATAATAGTCTGGCCCCGACCAGCTGTTCCTGTTTGCCGCTTCACAATCTCTCCAGGAGCTGCCTGCATGGCCTCTCGCGTTACGTTCTCCTTTGCGCTCTGCTGCTGTCTTTCCTCCTTAGCCGCCTCCTGCCAGTCGACTTTGGAGCATACCGCCAACGGGCTTGAGCTCTCGACCACGGCAAATACCCTTCGGGTCGATGCGCTGCGCCCGGATGTGCTCCGCGTTCGCCTTTACCCCGCGGGCCACCCAGCCGAGGACGCCTCATGGGCAGTCTTGCCCGGCTCGCGCACGGCCCATGCTCCCGTTATTGCAGACTCCGACGGCTTCAGCACGTCTGTCCTGCGCGTCAAAGTCAGCCCGGACCTACAGGTCACCGTCACCGATCTTGCAGGGAACGTTCTGCAGCGGGATGCCGTCCCCGTCTCTTTGGATGGCAGCAGCTTCAAGGTCAGCAAACAGAAATCCCCTGAAGATCACTTCTTCGGTCTCGGCGACAAGCCGGGTCCGCTGGACCGCGCCGGGGAATCCTTCGTGATGTGGAACACGGACAATTTTGGGTGGCAAGAATCGACGGATCCGATCTACAAATCAATCCCTTTTTTTCTGAACATGCATGCCGGCCGAGCGCTCGGCGTTCTGTTCGATAATACGTTTCGAACCTACTTCGACTTTGGACACGAGCGTGCCGACCGCTACACCTTCTCGGCTCCCGCTGGTCCCCTGGACTACTACCTGCTGTACGGGCCGGAGCCCCGGCACGTTATGGAAACGTACGCCTGGCTGACCGGTCCCACGCCGCTTCCTCCGATGTGGGCTCTCGGCTATCAGCAATCGCGCTATAGCTATACGCCGGAGTCCAGGGTTGAAGAGGTTGCCAACCGTTTGCGCACGGACCGTATCCCAGCAGATGTGATCTGGCTCGATATCGATTTCCAGAACAAGAACCGGCCCTTCACGGTTGACCCGGTGACTTTTCCCGACTTTCACAGCCTGATTGATAGGCTCGCCGCAGAGCATTTCCACACAGTGGTCATCACCGATCTTCACATCGCAGACGCGCCTGACCAGGGCTACGCCCCCTATGACTCGGGTGAGGCCGGCGACCACTTCGTGAAAGAAAATGGCAGAGACTACGTGGGCCCTGTCTGGCCTGGCCCTTCTGTCTTTCCCGATTTTACCCGCAAGGTCACCCGCGACTGGTGGGGCACTCTCTACAAGCAATTTGATGCGGACGGAGTCGCCGGCTTCTGGAATGACATGAATGAGCCGGCGGTGTTTACCTACCCAACCAAGACCATGCCAGACGATGTAGAACACCGTATCGAAGAGCCCGGCTTCCGGACCCGCACCGCTACGCATCTCGAACTCCACAACATTTATGGCATGGAAAACACGCGCGCGACCTTCGATGGCCAGCTCGCGTTGCGTCCCAACGTCCGCCCCTTCGTTATGACCCGCGCCAGCTATGCGGGCGGCCAGCGTTACGCCGCCACCTGGACCGGCGATAACTCCTCCACCTGGAACCACCTGCGCCAGACCACACCGCAGTTGCTCAATCTGGGCCTGAGCGGCTTTTCGCTGAGCGGTGCCGACGTCGGCGGGTTCGCTGGCTCACCCTCTCCGGCACTGCTTACGCGTTGGCTGATGCTGGCTGCCTTTCAGCCGATCGACCGTGATCACGCCGCGAAGGGCACCCGCGATCACGAGCCCTGGGTCGATGGTCCCGAGCAGGAAGCGATCCGTCGCCGCTACATTGAAGAACGTTATCGCCTGATGCCTTACCTCTACACTACGGCCGAGGAGACTTCCCGCGACGGCATGCCCATCCTGCGTCCGCTCTTCCTCGACTTCCCTCACGCCACTCCCGACAACCACCCGCTTGACCTGGACGCACCCGGCGAGTTTCTCTTCGGCCCGTCCATCCTGGTAGCTGCCAGCCCTTCGCCGGAAGAGGTTGCCCCCTACGAGGTCAAGCTACCACCCGGCATCTGGTTCAACTATTGGACCGGCGAAAAGCTCGACCGCCGAGCACCCGTGGCAAGCCGTGACCTCGAGATACGCGATGCGAGCACCATCGGTCTCAAGGCGATCCTGGTCGCCCCCAGTCTGGCGGAGCTGCCAGTCTATGTGCCCGCGGGAACCATTCTGCCGCTCGCTCCACTGGTGCAGGCAACAGGGGAAAAGCCAGTCGGGCCTCTCACTCTGCGCGTGTTTCCAGGGGATGGATGCGAGGGCACAATCTATCAGGATGACGGCATCACCTTTGACTTTCGCAAAGGTGCGTCTCTGCGCCAGCACTTCTCTTGCACCCAGGCTTCAGATGGCGCGGTAACCGTAAGCCTTGCCGCCTCAGAAGGACATTACGTTCCCTGGTGGACCAGCATTCGGGTGGAGGTAGTTGGTATGAATTCAGCCAGAGCGACAGCGACCGTTGCGAGTGAGAAGGTCGAGGTTGAAATCACACCTCTTGGGCGGGCGGCAACGTTTACCTATAGCGGTAAAAAGCAAAGTGTTACCTTGCGGCCTTAGTCGCGAGGTCACTTCTCACGCTGATCCGCAACGCCACCACGCGGCCTGGGCTTCCCTGGGGAAACCTGGAAGCTGTTTCGCAGGGGGGAGATGGACACGCATCTTATCGATGCTCAAGCGGAAAGGATTATCCGTAATGTTTGTCAGAAGAGGCGTTCTGCGCGGCGGAGGTTGCCGGCGGTGCCGATGTTGGCGAGGGTGAAGTTGAAGCGGTAGCCGGGCTCATTGTGAATGGTGCCGAGGTTGAACTTTCTGTACTCGAAGGCTACGCCGCAGCAGTTCCAGTTGTAGCTGGTCTGGACGGCGGCGTACTGGAAGAGCGCGGGGAAGACGGTGGAGTTGGTGGTGGTGACGCCGGCGACGGTGGAGGTGCTGGTGGCTCCGTAGAGGCTTTTGAGGTCGAGGCCGGTGTTGGCGGCGATGGAGAGGCCGGCCTTGCCGGGGTTGCCGTAGCCGACGAGGTAGCGAAGCTGGTTGAAGTCGCTCACGGCGGTGGAAACGCCGGGGACGGTGGTGGCGTTGGCGGAGGCGACGCCTTCTGTGTAGAAGCGGCCGGGGGCGTCAAGGCGGGCGTAGCTGAGAGCGGTGAAGAAGTCGCCCTGATGGAGGTCGACGTAGACGTTGGAGGAGGTGAACTTGCTGGCACCGGTGTCGAGGTCGAAGTCCCACTCGATGTCTGTGAGGGCGCTGGTGCGGACGCGAAGACGCGAGATGAGAGGCGAGATGTTGCGCGGCTCGGTGAGGAAGGCTACGCCCGAGAGCTCGAGGGTGGAGGTGAAGATGTCGCGGCGGCCATTGACGACGGCGCCGCCGAAGGTCGGATCGAAGAAGTATTTCTGGGTGAGGCGCCAGGAGATGAGTTCTTCTGAGCGGCAGTCGTTGGGTCGGGTGGTTGGGGTGCGCATGGGGCCTACGCCGGGGAGCTGGGAGGTGGCGGCTGCGGCGGCGGCGCCGGTGCCCTCGGGGTTGAGGCCGCCGTCGAAATCGGATGCGGTGCGGCAGGGTTTGGTGAGGCGCTTGCGGCGGAAGAGTCGCTGGGTGACGCCGTACTCCATTTCATTGGTGTTGGACTGGACGTCGATATCGTCAAAGCGGAGGACGTTCTGGAAGCTGTTGATGCCGGTGGTGAAGCGGTAGGTGAGCTCGGGCTCGATGGTGTGGCGGACTTCATCGCCGAGCCAGCGGGCGATGGCGGGGGGTGGGGCGAAGGTGCGCTCTAGGACCGGCGGGCGGAGCTCGAAGCCGGCGTCGAACGACGAACGGGCGAGGGGTGCGGTGCTTTCTGTGGGCGCCTGGCCCGGTCCGCGGTTGAGCTGGGAGCGGCTGTAGACGGTTTCACGAGCAGCGACAGAGGGGACGAGGTTCCACTCGGCGAGATGGATGGGGTAGGCGAGGCGAGGATGGACGTCGAAGCGCTCCACGATGCCGCTGGTGACGAAGTTGGGCTGGGAGCGCTTCAGCCCGCTGGCGGAGGCGTCGAGCGAGAACTGGATGCCGCTCGAGGCGATGCGGTGATCGGCTGAGGAGATGGAGAGGGTGGGGGCGTGGAAGATGCGGACCTGCTGCTGGGGCGTGGTGCCCTGGGCGATAAGCTTGATGCCCTGGTAGCGATCGGCGAGGCCTACGAAGTCATAGCCATCGCGATGGGTGGAGACGAAGGCGGTGGAGAGGATGTCTGAGGTGACAGCCTGGTTGAATTCGTTGGAGAAGGCTTCACGGTAGACGTAGCTGGAGAGGTATTCGATGTTGGTGGCGGCACGGGTGTTGGGGGTGAGGTCGCGGCGGCCGGCGAGGAGGATGTCTTCGCCGCCCTGGTTTTCGCTAAGCGGGCGCTGATCGACGACGCCGCTGTACTTTGCGGTGATGAAGTCGAGGCCCTGGCCCTTGTAGCGGAAGCTGGCGTTCTGTTCAAAGCCGATGGCGGAATAGTATTCGGCACCGACGATGAGATCTGCGCTGCGGCCGAGGGTGAGGTAAATCTGCTCGCCGAGGACGGTGCCGCGGGTGCCGGACTGGCCGATGGTGGGGATGAGGAAGCCGGACTGGCGGGATTCGGAATCGGTGGGGTGGGTGACGTAGGGGAGGTAGAAGACGGGGATGCGCTGGATGCGGAAGATGCTATTGTGGGCGGAGGCCTTGTCGGCGGTGATGGCGAAATGGGCGGCGGTGAGGAGCCAGTCTGGGTGGGGCAGGAGGCAGGAGGTGACGGAGCCGTCATAGATGTCATAGGTGCGGGGGCCGGATTTGACGACACGGCTGCCCATGAAGAGAAAGGGGTTGGTGGTGGTGTAGACGAGGCGGTGGGAACTGGTGGCGGGCTTGATGCCAACCGAGCCGGAGACGTCGTAGAGGGTGCCGGTGGTGGTTTTGAGGTTGTAGGTGCCGTGAGAGGCGGTGAGGCGCTCGTCATTGAGGGCGGCGGTGATGATGACGTGGCCGGTGAGGGTGAGGTCGCCGGAATCGGTGTCGTATTCGATGTGATCGGCGTCTACGCGGCGGGCGGTGGCGGCAGTGCCGGAGGTGATGACAACGTTGCCGTCCAGGATGACGAGGCCGGCGCGATAGGTCTGGGTGTCGGCTTCGATGGTGGGGGAATCAGGCTTGATGGGGGGAAGGACTGGGACGGCGAGGGGGTAGGACGGGGCGTCGGGGAGGGGTGAATCGGTTTGGATTGGGGGATGTACCTGAGTCGTCATCTGGGCCGGGGCGAGATGCGTGTGAAACGCTGGGCCGGCCATGATAGTTATGAAGAGGTAACGGACGAGCCGGCACCGCCTTAGCTGCTTTCTGGGAGACCCGGACCTGCTTGCATACGCCACAACCCAAGGCTAAACGATTTCACGAAAGCCGGTTTAGTTTGACCATGATGTCCTCTGCACAACTCGACATTCTGCCTGAAGAAAATGGTGCCGCTGAGGCTGAAGCGGCAAGTCCCGCCGGGCTAAGGCAACAGGCGGCTGAACGGCTGGCGGCGCATCGTCAACGGCGGGCGCGGCATGCGGCGGAGGCTGCACCGACAGCTGAGCCTGCGCGTGCGGGGCGGCGGAGCCACGTGGCGGCCGCGGTGGCGGATCGGTTTGCGCACTCGCAGTCTTACCGGAACATGCTGGCGGAAGAGTCGCAGCGGGCGATCGAGCAGGCGCTGGCGGCGGCGATGGTGGCGCAGCGCAATGCGGAAGCGGTGGCGGCGTCGCATACGGAATTGCTGGCGGAGCTGGTGCAATACACCGAGCCGGTGGTGTTTTCTGCGAAGACAGCGGAGGTGGCTACGTCGCAGGTGGCCGCAGAGCCGGCGGCGGTTGTGGTGCTGCCTGTCAGTGCGCCGCCGGTGCGCGAGGTTTCCGCCGGTGGGCTGACGGTGAGGCTGTATGAGGACGTCGGGCCGAAGGCTCGTCTGCCACAGACATCGCGGGCGAAGGCGGCGGATGAGGAAGACGCGGCGGCGCTGGGTGCTTTGGACGCGGAGATTGCTTTTCGTAAGGCGCCGGTGTTTGAGCAGTACGTTCCGGAAGAGCCGGCGACGCCGATTGCGGCGAATCTGCTGGAGTTTCCGCGTCAGCTGGTGGCTGCAAAGAAAAGCCGGCCGCGGCTGGCGGAAGGGCCGCTGCTGCTCGAAGAAGCGGCACGGAGCCCGCAGTTGCGGATCTTTGAGGTGAATGCCGACCAGCCTGCTTTCCTCGAGCCGCTGGCTGCCGCGACCGAGTGGAGCAGCATCTGGCTGGATGCGCACACGGTGACCGAGCCGTTGCCGGTTGATTACGCCGACGATCAGCATCCGATTCTGGCGAGCCTGCTTTCACCGCAGGTGGCGCCGCTGGCGACGCGGGTGATGGCGGTGGCGGTGGATATGCTTCTGGTGGCCGCCGGGTTTGTGGCATTTACGGCGGCTGCTGCGCGGATCGCAGGCAGCGTTCCTACCGGGGCGGTGGCGGCGATGATCGCATGCGTCGTTCTGGTGACGCTCTACCTGGCTTACCAGCTGCTGTTCTTTACATTTTCAGGGCAGACGCCGGGGATGCGCTATGCGCGGATCGGGCTGTGCACGTTTTCCGATGAGAACCCGTCGCGGTCGGCGATGCGGAAACGGGTGCTGGCGCAGATGGTGGCGGTTTGTCCGCTGGGGCTGGGGATTCTTTGGATTTTTCTGGATGACGATAGTCTGGGGTGGCATGACCGGATTTCGCGGATGTACCAGAGGAACTACTAAAGCGCGCGGCGTAGGATAGCGTGCATGCCTATTGTTCCGTTTGTCATTGCATTGAGCTTTGCCGCCGGGCTGAACCTTTATGCGACAGTGGCGACGCTGGGGCTGCTGGGGCGGGCACACATGGTGACGCTGCCGAGTGGGCTGGAGCCGCTGGCGGATACGTGGGTGATTGCGGCGGCGGTGGTGCTGTTTGGGTGTGGATTTTTTGCGGACAAGATTCCGATTGTGGATCTGGTTTGGAATGTGGCGCATACGTTCATTCGGATCCCGGTGGCGGCGCTGCTGGCTTGGCGAGCATCGTCGCACCTGACGCCTGGGATGCAGGCGCTGGTGGTGGTGGCGAGTGCGGCGATTGCGGCGGCATCGCATGGGGCGAAGACGGCTACGCGGACGCTGGTGACGGCTTCGCCTGAGCCGGTGTCGAACATTACGTTGAGCGCGGGGGAGGATGTGGTTTCGATTGCGCTGACGTGGGCGGCTACGCGGCACCCGGTGGCGGCGAGCGTGGTGACGGTGGTGATGCTGGTGGGGATTGGGATTTTATTTCGGCGGGTCTGGCTTGGGTTGCGCGGGGGGTGGAAGAGGTTGCTGGAGGGGCCGGGAAGTGAGAAACCCCAGGTCACGCGATGAGACCGCGTGGCCTGGGGCACCCCAAACACTGTAGGACCGGCAGGATTGCTAGAAGGTGGTGCTGACGGTGAGACGGAGGGTTTTTCTGGGTTCGCGGAGGACGTAGTCGGCGCCGTAGAACTGGACGGCCTGCTGGTAGGTGAAGCGGCCGGCGTCGGTGTTGGGGAAGAGGCTTTGGAAGCTGGGCGTTCCCGCGGGTGCGGTCTGGGGGAGGGCAAGCTGCTGGGGCAGGTTCTTGTAGAGCCGCAGCGGGTTGTAGGCGTAGTAGATGCGGAACGGCGCGTTGACGATGGGCAGGATGACCTGAAGCTCGGCACCGTTGGACATGCGTGGGACATAGTTGGAACCGGGGACGGTTTTAAGATACTGGGGGAACGGCTTGGGGTCGTTGCCCTTGCCATCGAAACTAATACCGCCGAAGCAGGCGCCGTTGACGAAAGTGGGGCAGCCGTAGGTGGGGCTTCCGATGGTGGAGAGACCGGAGGCGGACTGCTTGAGCTGGTTGTCCTGCGTGTTGAAGGTGAGGCCGAAGTCTGTGAAGAAAGCGAAGGTGACCTGGTTGACGATGGGGATGCGGTACTCGAGGTTGGAGGTGAGCTGCGTGTCGCCGCCGATGGAGACGAGGCGGTAGATGGGCAGGGGGATGGTGATGTTGCCGAGCTGCGGGTTGGTGGGGTCGCGCGGGACGGTGGAACCATCCGGGTTGGTGAGGTTGAAATCGATGCGGTTGGGGACGAAGACGTAGGGGGAGGAGGCGCGGACGTCGAAGCCGCGGACTTCAGATTCGCCACCGCCGTAGATGCGTGAGGTGGGGGGTGCGACCTCGCCGCCGAAACCGGCAACGTGGGCGAGTTGGACGCGATAGCCGAGGACGTTGTGGCCTTCACGATTGACCTTGAGGCCCTTCATGGGGAAGAACTGGCGGTAGGCTACGGCGGGGGAGTAGAACTTGACGTTGCCGCCGGCGCCGGCGACCTGGAGCTGGATGTTGAGGTCCTTGCCGTTGTGTGGCCCCTGGCCGCGGTCCAGCGAGGAGAGCGAGAAGGTGGGGGTGATGACGGAGGTGATGATGCCGTTGAGCTGGTTCTGGCCTTCTACGCCGGAACGGAAGGCGAGGGACTGGAAGACGTTGCGGGTGTTGGTGTTGAAGGTGGCGACGGACGAGCGAGAGAGCGAATACGACGCGCCGATGCGGGAGACGCCCTTGTTGACGAAGAAGTGGCGGAGCGGCTCGGAAACGGAGGTGGTGATGCCGGTGGTGGTGGTGTTGTAGTTGGTGAGCTGGGAGGTGACGGCGGAGTTGAGATTGGTGTTGGTGCCGGTGGTGCTGTAGGCCTTGGCGGGGTTGTAATCGTACTTCTGGGTGAAGACCTGGACACCGAGCGAGATTGGCTTGTTGCGCAGGTAAGGCTCTGTGAAACCGAGCGAAAGGTTGCGGGAGAGGTCGCCGACATTGGCCTGGACGGAGAGGGTTTCGCCGAGGCCGAGGAAGTTGTTGGTCTCATAATTGAGGCCGATGAAGGTGCCGGAGAGGCCGGAGATGCCGCCGTTGAGGCCGATGGAGTTCTTGCCCTTCTCCTTGAGCTTGAGCAAGAGGTCGACGGTGCCATCCTGGGCGTTCTGACGGGTTTCGAGGTCGGTGTCGGCCTTGAGGGTGTCGAAGTAATTGAGCTGGTTGAGGCGGAGGAGCGAGAGGTCGACGAGGCGCGAGTTGTAGATGCTGCCTTCATCTAGGAGAAGCTCGCGGCGGATGACCTTGTCGCGGGTGATGGTGTTGCCCTGGAACTCGATGCGGGAGACGTAGAAGGGCTTGCCTTCGTCGATGTCGATATCGAGGTATACGAGCTTTTTGGCTTCGTCGAAGCGCGGAATGGGGGAGCCTACGAAATTGATGTAGCCAAGCTCGCCATAGGCTTTGCGGAGTTGCTCGAGGCCCTTGCCGAAGGCGGTGTAGTTGAAGTATTCGCCGTCCTTGAGGGCGAACTGGGCGCGGAGGATGCGGGTGTTGGTGACGTTCTTGTTGCCCTTGAAGGTGATGCCGCCAAGCTTGTAACGCTCGCCCTCTTCGACCGGGATGAGGATGTCGATCTTCTTGCCGTCTGTGGCGTGGAAGGTCAAGGGATTGAAGCCGTTGGTATCGCGGACCTTGGTCTTGGGCTCGCCGGTGAGGGCTTTGAAGTAGCCCTTGTCACGGTAGGCGTAGCGGACGCGCTCGGCGTCTTCATCGAGCTTGGAGGCGTCGTAGGTGCGGGCAAAGAGGTTTTCAAGGAAGATGGAGTGCGGGATGCCGATGGGTTTGAGGTTCTTCATGGCGTCGCGCAGGGTGCGGTCGGAGAGATTGGTGTTGCCGTCGAAGACGATTTTGCCGACCTTGACGGTGGGGCCTTCCTTGATGGCGAAGGTGACGGCGACGGCGGCGGGTGGGATGGTTTTGACTTCGGTTTTTACGGTGGCGAACTGGTGGCCGTGCTCGGCGAGGAGCTCTTTGAGGACGGTTTCAGCGCGCTTGACGCGGGTGGGGTCGTACTGCGACTCCTGAGTGAGGCCGACCTTGGCTTTTTTGAAGCGCTCCTGGATGTCGGAGATGGTGACGGCGTTGTTGCCTTTGTAATTGAGCTCCCGGATGGTGGGCTTTTCTTTGACGTAGACGACGAGCTGGACGCAGGCGGGGGTGCTTGCGGTGGCGGGGGTATCGACGCGCTCGATGCGGACGTTTTCAAAGTAGCCGGTGTTCCAGAGCGAGTTGAAATCGCGCTCGACGATGGCTGGATCAAAGAGATTGCCTTGGCGGGAAAAGAGGCGGGCGATGACGGATTCGCGGGGGATGCGGCGGTTTCCGATGACTTCCGGCGTGCAGAGGGTCTGGGCATTGCCGAATTGAGTCTGGTCGGCAGTGGGCTGGGCGGGTTGGGCCTGCGTGCCCGGAACCTCCTGGGCGGCGGCTGTGGTGAGCGGGGCCATGATGATGGAGGCCACGAAAAGGATGGCAAATTGCCGGGCTGCCGGGCCGAATACCCGCTTATCAGGTAAAGAGGCTGGGGCGTTCTGGTGATTCCGTCTGCTGCCGTTCAGTTGTTCCTTGGTAAAGATACGCACACCCTCACTGCCTCTGGAAAATACGTCCCACACATCTGCGGGGGGAAAGCTCGATTATACGGGGAGCCCGTGTCCAAGCGCGAACGGCATGGCTTGAAAGCGACATCCGCGGAACCTGACGATAAGGCCTTGGACGTGCGGCGGGGGAAAAGGGGAGGTAGAAGAGGGGTATCTTATGGTGAATTGGAGAATTGGGGTGAGATTTGGTGGCGATTCGGAAACGCGGATTCCCTTTGGGAATGACAACTAACGGGTTACGCGGGCGTGGATGTGGCCGTGGGGCTCGTCGGTGGGGATGAAGATGGTGTTGGGATTGTCCAGGCCGAGGCGGGCGAGATCGGCGGGGATGTTGTGGCGATTGGGCATGGTAAGGTTCAATTCGACCAGCTCGGGATGGGCGGCGAGAGCGGCCTCTGCCATGGCGTAGAGCGTGTGCTGGACGGACAGGCTGTGGTGCGCGGCGAAGGTGCCGAGGAGGGTTTGCATGACGGCTTCGCGGACGGCGGCGGGGTCGGCGGGGAGTGCGGTGTAGAGCCAATCGATGGTGGCCTCGGTGCCGAGGAGGCGATCTTCGGTTTCGGGCAGGGTGGTGAGGGCGTCGCGCTCAAAGCCGAGAAAGCCGGAGTCTGCGGTTTTGAGGATGACGAGGCCCTTGATGCCGCTGGTCATTACCGGCTGGGCGCCGGGGGTGAGGACAGCGGCGGCGGTGATGACGTCGGGCCCGCGCTGGAGAAAGGCGGACGGGTGTTTGCCGCCCTCGACTTTCAAGCGCTGCCACATTTTTTCTTCAACGGTGATGCGGACCTGGGTGAGGGTGGGCTTGCGGGCGGCGATATTGCGGGCCAGCTCGACGGCGAAGTCTTCCGGGGTGGTGGCGGTGGAGGTGCGGGCTACGGCGTAGACGGTGTTCTTCATGGTGTCGGTGGCCATGACGCCGGTGTTGTCGCCCGCGAGGTAGCAGGCGTCGAAGTCGCCGGTGAGGTAGAGGCCTACGGTCCACTCGTAGACGTCGTGGTGGTCTGGGGTGCGGACAACTTTGACGAGGCGTACGCGGGACTTTCCATAATGATTTTCAGCCAGTACAGCCATGAGTCATGTCCCCCGGTAAGTGGTGTAGCCAAATGGATTGAGGAGGAGAGGGATGTGGTATTTCGCTTCCGCGGCGGCGACGGTGAAGACGATGCTGACCTCAGGGTAAAGGGTCTGCTGGCCGAGCTCGCGGTAGTACTTCCCTACCCCGAAGGTTAGGCGATAGGTGCCGGCTGCGGCCTCGCCGAGAGGGCATCGTCCGTCGGAGTCGGTCTGGCCGGTTTGGGTGCGCTGCCAGCCTTGCCCGGCGAGGGATTCCAGGACGACGATGATGCCGATGCCGGGGCGGCCGGCGGAGGTATCGAGCACGTGGGTGGAAATGTGGCTCATGCGTGCAGCCACTTTTGCATACGATGAGCGGTGATTCTGTGCTGCTGACGGGCGGCCTCATGGAGCTCGGTGCCGCGATCGCGGAGGAGACGCTGCTCGAGGATGGTGAGGAGATCCTGGGCGGTGCGATTGCTGGCGAAGACGATGTAGACGAAGCCGAAACGTTGCTCATAGGCGAGGTTGCCGGCGTGCAGGGCGGCTGCGAGCTGCTGGTGCATGGAGGCCTGGGCGGCGGCCTGCTCGGAGGTGGAGTGGGCGAGAAAGGCCTGGGTCGATGGGGCGGCAGCTTCACCGATGCGGGGATGGCAGGCGAAGGCTTCGAGCCAGTCGGCTTCATTGAGGAGAAACCAGAGGTTGGTGGCGCGGTGTTCGAGGTGGGCGGCGTCCTCATAGGGTCGCTGGGCGGCGAGCGTCTCAGCCCAGCGGACACTGCCACATAGGGTCAGGAGCGCGGTTTGCGCCTCGTGTTCGGATAGATCGTGCCAACGCTCGAGCGCACTGACCTGCTGTTTGACCATACCCGAGGATACTCCAAGGCTGCTACGTCACCCTGGCAATCTCTCCAGAAACTCCTGCAGGAGGTTGCCGGCTACCGCGGCACGGTAGCGGCCGGTGGAGCGAATATCGTCGAGCGGGCCGATCTCCTCAGCCAGCGCGGCGCGGGCTTCAATGATCAACTCGGGGCTTAGGGGTTTGCCAAGCAGAGACGCCTCCGTGGCGCGGCAACGGAAGGGGGATGCCGCGACACTGGCGAGGCCGAGCCTGACTGTGGTGATGAGGCCGTTTTCCAGGCAAGCAGTTGCGCCGAGGGCGATCTTGCTGATGGCCTGCGCTTTGCGTGGGCCCACCTTGCGGAGGTATTGGACTGTGCCCGCAGGTGGGATGGGGATGCGGATGGCGGCGAGGATCTCGCCGGGGTGAAGCGCGTTGAGCTTGTAGCCGGCGTGGAAGTCAGCGTAGTCCAGCCAGCGTGTGCCTTGGGCGCTGACCAGGTGGAGGGATGCGCCGTAGGCCAGGAGTGCGGGTGGGGTGTCGGCGGCAGGAGAGCCGTTGACGATGTTGCCGCCGAGGGTTCCGCGATTCTGGTTTGCGACGGAACCGGTCCAACTGGCGGCGAGGGCGAGCAGCGGCAGGGCGGTTGCGAGGGCCTGATGTTGGCGGACCTGGGCGTAGGTGACGCCGGCTCCGAGGATGACGTTATCCTGCCCGATGGTGATGCCGGCGAGCTCCGGCAGGCCGAAGATGTTGACGAGCCTGCGGGGTTGGAGACGGCCGGCGGCGAACTGTACCATGAGTTCCGTGCCGCCGGCGATGGGGATCCAGCCTTCTGCGACGAGTGCTAATGCGCCTGCGAGCGTGCCGGGTGAGACGAGTTCGTAATCGGATGGGACCGCTCTCAAGGCTTGGCCCCTGTGATGTGGCAAAACTGCACGGCGTCGAAGATTTTCTGGTAGCCGGTGCAACGGCAGAGGTTGCCGGCGAGGGCTTCCTGGATCTGCTCGAGGGTTGGATGCGGGTTGCGCTCGAGGAGGACCGCGGCGGCGAGCGTCATGCCCGGGGTACAGATTCCGCATTGCGCGCCACCGTGGCGCAGGAACGAAGCCTGCACGGGGTGGAGGCCTTCCGCCGGGGAAAGGCCTTCAATCGTGCAGATGGCGATGCCCGCGGCCTGGGCGACGGGGACCAGACAACTGTTGACGAGGAGGCCATCGAGCAGCACGCTGCATGCGCCGCACTCGCCTTCACCGCAGCCTTCCTTGGTGCCGGTGAGATGGAGGTCATGGCGCAGGACATCGAGCAGACGTGCCATGGGCGGCGTGTCGATTGTATGCAGGTTGCCGTTGACGTTGAGGGTGAGTTGCATAGGATGATTCAGGATACCGCAGGGGTGTTGCATAGCTTGGAGCAGGATGGGGGAGCAGGATGGGGGCGCAGGATGGGTAAGGTCTTCGGGCCTTGTTGGGCGCCCGGAGGAGAGCAATGGTCCAGAGCCCGATCCAGCCCGAAAGAGAGCAAATCCCGGGGGCTAACGCCCGCCTTGCCGGTTAGGTTTGAATGTCCGGGCTGAAGCCCGGACCTATCTCAGAAGCAAAAACAAAGGCAGCGACTCGTCAGGCATTTCGCTAATCTTCACCGGCGAAGGCGAGGAGGCTGCCGCCGCGGCGCTTGGCGGAATACATGGCCTCGTCGGCGAGGCGGCGCAGGCTTTCAATGTCGTCGGCGTGGTCTGGGGAGAAGGCGATGCCGACGGAGATTCTTACGTCTACGGCCTGGCCGTCGATGGAGATGGGGACGGAAGCGGCGGACATCATGGCGCTGGCAATGAAACGGAGGTGGTTCTCATCGTTGACGCCGGCGAGGAGTGCGGTGAACTCATCGCCGCCGGTGCGGGCGAGGATGTCGCGGGGGCTCATGTGCCAGCTGAGGCGGACGGCGAGGGCGCGTAACAACTGGTCGCCGGCGCTGTGCCCGAGGGTATCGTTGATGGTTTTGAAGTTGTCTACATCGATGACGAGGCAGGCGATAGTCGTACCGGCAGCACGGGCGTCAGCCATGGTGGAAACCAGGCGCTCTTCAAAGAGGCGGCGGTTGGGCAGGTCGGTGAGGGGGTCATGCATGGCCATGCGTTCCGTACGGAGCACATGCTCTTCAAGCAGCGAAAGGATAATGCCTGCGACGACCAGATACTGCGGCAGCTCGACCAGGGAACGGTCCGGCGGATGACCGGGATGGAGCCTCAGCCAGACATCGACAATGGGATAGCTCAAGCCCCAGCCGACCAGGCCAGCGACTGCGGCAAGAACGCCGCGGGACAAACGTACGGACCCGGCGGCATAGAGATAGGCAGACGTTAGAAAGAGCAGGGCAAGCGTTCCATCCGCCACGACGAGAGGACGGGTGCGTGCGATGGGTAGAACGATCAGAGCAAACATGCCACAGGCCAGACTGAGAACAATCATGGATCGGCTGCGATCTTTTTTTACCAGGAGGACATGCAAGGCGGGCAGCAGGAAGAGACCCACGGCGATGAACTGAAGGTCTGGGCGTGGCGGTTGTACGAAGACGAGGCCGGATTGGAACAGGACCGGAACGGCAAGCTCCACCGTGAGCAGAGGCCCTACGTGGGGCGTGGGCATATTGGCGGCGGCTACTACGAAACAAAGTGCGCAGGCCTGCGTGGCCCAAAGCGCGGTGAGCGAGGTGGCGGTGTGAAACCAGCCGCCGGGCACAGCAAAGGACAGGGCGATGAAGTGGATCAGGATGAAGCCCCAGCCGACAAACCACAGGTTGACATGCGCGCCGACGCGGCGGACGAGCGGACGAAATCCTACGATGAAGACGGCGAGGGAGAAGATGTCGGGTAGGTACTCGAGGTCCACGGCAATCCTCTGGTCTTGGCTCTGGTCGATCTAGCCTGGCTTTAGTCTGCGGTGTGCTAAGCGAAACTTTACCCGTAACTGCTAGAAAAGACTAGTGCGCTGCGTCATCCGAGCGAGAAGGTGGTGGCTATTTTCTCGGCATGGCGCTCGCGGGCGAGGGCGATGAGGCGGTCGATCAGCTCCGCGTAGCCGAGGCCGCTGGCCTGCCAGAGCTTGGGGTACATGGAGATGGAGGTGAAGCCGGGCATGGTGTTGATTTCGTTCAGGAAAATTTTTGGCTGGGAGCCTTTGGCTGCGGGTTCCATGAGAAAGTCGACCCGGGCAAGGCCGGCGCAGTCACAAGCGCGGAAGGCGGCGAGGGCCATGATGCGGATCTGTTTGGCCTGGGCTGCGGTGATTTTTGCGGGGATGTGGGCGACGCTTTCGTCCGGGCCGGAGAGCTGGTACTTGGCTTCATAGTCGTAGAACTCCTTGGCGGGGACGATTTCGCCGACGACGCTGGCTTGTGGGTTGTCGTTGCCGAGGACGGCGACCTCAAGCTCGCGGGGCTTGGCGCCGGGGCCGCCTACGCCTTGCTCGACGACGAGCTTGCGGTCAAAGGATGCGGCGAGGTCCATGGCTGCCGCGAGGCCGGGGCGGGCGTGGACCTTGCTGATGCCTACCGAGGAGCCAAGGTTGGCGGGCTTGACGAAGAGGGGGTAGGTGAGGGTGTTTTCGATGCGGCGCTGGGCGGCTTTGGGGTTGGTGCGCCACTCGCTGCGGAGGATGGTGACGTGCGGGGTCTGGGGGAGGCCGGCGGCGGCAAAGAGCTTCTTCATGGCGTCCTTGTCCATGCCGGCGGCGGAGCCGAGGACGCCGCTGCCGACGTAGGCTACGTCTGAGAGCTCGAGCAGGCCCTGGATGGTGCCGTCCTCGCCGAAGGTGCCGTGGAGGACGGGGAAGATGACATCGACGCCAGCGGCGAGGCGCTCGGAGGATTCGGGCGTGCCGGCGTGGAGCTGGAGGGGCTGGTTCTGGAGGTGCGGGCCGTTGCCGGCGAGGAGGGCCTGGGCGTCGCCCGCGCCGAGCCAGCGGCCGGTTTTGGCAATGCCGATGGGAACTACTTCATATTTTTTGCGGTCGATCGCTTTGAGGATGGAGGCGGCGGAAAGGAGGGAGATTTCATGCTCGCCGCTTCGCCCACCGAACAACACACCGACACGCAGTTTCTTCTTAGCCATCTGACCAGCGTACATGCCTGGCTGGTTCGGGATGGGCTACTGAATCATCGTAGTCAACGGCTTCTTTTCAGGGATGCCGAAGCTGGTGACGACGACGCCGGCGGTTTCAAAGTGGGTGACGCGGTGGCCGTCGCCGTGGCCGAGGAAGATGGCTTTGCGGAGGAGCTGGATGAGTTTGCGGGACTCTTCTTCAAAAAAGCGGCCGATGCTTGCCTGGTAGTCGCAGATGAGGTTGTAGGTGGCGTCGCACTTGGGGCAATGGAGCTGGGTGGAGAGCACGGTGGTGAAGGAGCCGGTGGGTAGTTTGCCGACGGCATCGGTTCCGGTTCGCAGGGCAGCGATGACTAGGGCCATGTGTATAACTTATCAACTTATCGAGTGGCAGAAGAAAGGCACCCTTGCGGATGCCTTCTTGTTGCTGGTTGTCCTAGCTGACGGTGATCAAGAACGAGTCCTTGCCACTTTGAGCGAAGATCCGGGGCTAAAGCCCCACCCCTCTTCTGCCTGTTTTCGGGGGGCTAAAGCCCCCCGCTCCACCGAAAACCCGAACTACTTACTGGCCGGGCGTGGTGGCGGTGGGCACGTTCATCTTCATGGCGAGCTGGTCGGCCATGTCGGTGTGCTGCTGGATGACGGGGAGACCGGCCTGGGCGCCTGACTTGACGTCAGGGTTGGCAGTTGTGGCGATTTCATTGTTGAACATGCCGACGGTTTTGTGGTGATCGGCGTCCATGTTCTTGATGTATTCCATGTCAAACTTCTTGCCGGAGAGTTGCGACAGGCGCGCGTCCTGGGCTTTGTGGGTGGGGTTGAGGGGCTGAGGCGTCGTGACACCGAACTGTGTGGCCAGCGGGGCCATGTCGCTGCGGAGCTTCTGATGATCTGCGATCATCTGGATGGCGTAGGCTTTGACGTCGGGGTTCTTGGACTTTTTGAGGGCGATCTGGCTGGCGGTGATTTCCGCCGTGTTGCCTTCATCAGCCATCATGATGAACATCTTGTCCGCGGACCTGGACGTGCTGGGATCCGGCGTGGTCTGGGCGAAGAGGGCGCTACATGACAGAACCGCGGCTCCGGCCAATACAATCATTTTGCTCTTCATAAAATTCTCCTGTGGAAACAACTCACAGGATATTGGTTGTGTCTCCCGGGAAAAGCGTTGCCTTTTGCGAATTTGCCCGTGATTACGGGTAAATTCGGTTTAAGGTGCGGGCGAAGGGGATGGTTTCGCGGACGTGATCAAGGCCGCAGATCCAGGCTACGACGCGCTCAATGCCCATGCCGAAGCCGCAGTGGGGGACGCTGCCGTAGCGGCGCAGGTCAAGGTACCACTGGAAGGCGGCTAGAGGGAGCCCGTGCTCCTGAATCCGGGAAAGCAGCAGGTCGTAATCGTCGACGCGCTGGGAGCCGCCGATGATTTCACCGTAGCCCTCGGGGGCGAGGACGTCGACGCAGAGGGCCTTGGTGGGGTCTTCGGGGTCGGGCTGCATGTAGAAGGCCTTGATGGCGGCGGGGTAGCGATGGACCATGACGGGGCGATCGAACTGGGAGGAGATGTAGGTTTCGTCGGGTGAGCCGAAGTCGTCGCCGTCTACGTGCAGGGTTTCGACTTTGCCGGCGGCGTGGGCTTCGACGAGCATCTTGTGAGCGTCTTCATAGCTGAGGCGGGGGAAAGGCGCTTCGATTGTTTCGAGTTTTGAGACGTCCTTGCCGATGACCTTGAGGTCTCCGCGGTGCTTGTCGAGCACGGCTTTGACGATGAAGGTGAGGTAGTTTTCGGCGAGCTCGAGGAGTTCGGGCAGGCCGGCGTAGGCCATTTCGGGTTCTACCATCCAGAACTCGGTGAGGTGGCGGCGGGTCTTGCTTTTTTCCGCGCGGAAGGTGGGGCCGAAGCTGTAGACCTTGCCCAGCGCGAGGGCGGTGGCTTCCACGTAGAGCTGGCCAGACTGGGTGAGGTAGGCCATGTCGTCGTCGAAATACTTCATTTCGAAGAGCTCGCTGGTTCCCTCGCAGGCGTTGGGCGTGAGGATGGGCGGGTCGGTGCGGACGAAGCCGTTGTTGTCAAAATAGGCGGCGGCGGCCTGCATGATGGTGGCGCGGACACGGAGGATGGCGCTTTGGCGAGGGGTGCGGAGCCAGAGGTGGCGATGCTCCATGAGGAAATCGACGCCGTGCTCTTTGAGGGTGATGGGGAAGGGGGTTTCGTCGGGGACGCGCTGGACGACCTCGAGGCCTTCGACGTCGAGCTCGAAGCCGCTGGGAGCGCGGGTGTCGGCGCGGACCTTGCCGGTGACTTTGACGCTGCTTTCCAGGGTGAGGTTTTTGAGGGTTTCGAAGAGCTCTTCCGGGACGGCGGCTTTGGGGACGATGCCCTGGATGGTGCCGGTGCCATCGCGGAAGACGGGAAAGAGGAGCTTGCCGCTGGAGCGGAGGTTGTAGAGCCAGCCCTGGAGGGTGACGGTTTGGCCTGCGAAGGCGGCGAGGGTGGAGATGGTGGGGGTGGGGGTGGTGCTCATGGGTCTAGTCTATCTGGTAGACCGTGGTGGCTGGTTGGTTCTGGTAAGGAGCTGAAGGAAAGGTGCGGGGCTGGAGACGGTTCTGAAAGAGTTGGTGGCTCGCAGCAAAGCGTACCTCAGCGGCTGAAGCCGCACCGCGTTCGAACTCTTTACGGCACGGCTGAAGCCGTGCCCTTAAGCAAAACCGACTTGAGTTGGCAGCCCAAAGCCCCTAAGCCCCCGCTAATCTGAGTCTATTGCTGGACCGGGATCCAGTTGCCGCCGGCGGGTGGATAGCTGGTGGTGGTTGTGGCGTTGGTGTTGGTGACGGTGCTGTGCCAGACGTAGATTCGGGTGCGATCGGCGAGAACGTCGATGGTTTGCTGGGCGCCTTCATGGCGGGCGTGGTCGGAGCTGGCGGCGTTGGCCATGGAGGCGTTGAAGAGGGCGTCCTGGCTCTGGCGCTGGGAGGCGGCGCCGGCGAGGATGGCCTGGGTGCCATTGTCGTTGATGGCTTTGCTTTTGGCCTGGAAGTAGGCCATGGAGTGTTGGTGATCGGCCTGGAGCCATTGCTGGCTGAGTTGACGCTTGAGAGGCAGGAGGGTCTCGCTGACCTCGTGCTCCCGGCCCTGGGGCCCGGAGAAGGTTGCGATGAAGGTGACGGCGAAATAATGGCCGCCGGGTTTTGCAGCATAGATGGTGTAGCCGAGGATGCCGGTGGAGAAGGGGCGGCCGGACTGAGTGGTGTGAAGGGAAAGGATGTTGGAGTCGAGGGTGTTGCCGTTTCCCATGTCCTGGGGGGGATTATGGGTGGGGTCGTTGGCATCTTTGGCGCCGGGGAAGAGGTGGGGGGCGACGTATTTCTTCAGGATGTCGATGGAGGAGGTGCGTGGGCAGAGGACGCCATTGCCCTGGAGGGCGGGGACGTCTGTGGTGATGAGGGAGGGGTAGCTTTGGTAAGAGATGAGATTGTCAGGACTGGTGATGCGGAGGAGGACTTCTGCGGCGGCGGCTTCAGACTGGCGCTGGACGTGGCCTTCGAAACGCCAGCCGGCGGGGATGGTGCCGGTCCAGGCGACCATGTTGTTGAGGACAGGGTCATGCACGGCGACCTGCTGGGTGGCGGGTTGCTGGGACGGCGAGGGCGCGGAGAAGACGGCGAGGGCGAGGACGAAAGGGGCGGCGAGGAGGTAGGGCTTCAAGGTGGCGTGCTCCCAATAGGACTTACAGAGGTAAGCGTTGGAAGCGGCAAAAAGCCCTCATTAGAATGGGAGGATGTTTGAAGTGCTGGGTACGAGTGAGGCGGGGGGTCGGCGAGGGCGGTTGACGCTGCCGCATGGGGTAGTGGAGACGCCGGTGTTTATGCCGGTGGGGACGGCGGCTACGGTGAAGGGAGTGCCGCAGGATGTGCTGGAAACGATGGGGCGGGATGGGCGAGGGGCGCAGATTATTCTGGCGAACACCTATCATCTGTATCTGCGGCCGGGGCATGAGCTGATTGCGCGGATGGGCGGGGTGCATGAGTTTATGAGCTGGACGCGGCCGATGCTGACCGATTCGGGCGGCTTTCAGGTTTTCAGCCTGGCGAAGCTGCGGAAGATCAGCGAGGAAGGGGTGGAGTTTCGGTCGCACCTGGATGGGGGGAAGCACTTTTTTTCACCGGAACACTCGATGGCGGTGCAGATTGCGTTGGGCGCGGACGTGATGATGGTGTTCGACGAGTGCGTGGAGACGCCGGCGACGTGGGAACGGACGCGGGAAAGTATGGGGTTGACGCATCGGTGGGCGGAGCGGTCGCAGAGCTACTTTGAGGCGCACAAGACGGAGGTGCCCTGGTATGGGAAGTTTGGGGGGCAGACGCAGAAGCTGTTCGGGATTGTGCAGGGGGGGATGTATGCGGACCTGCGGCGGCAGAGCGCGGAGACGCTGGTGGAGATGGACCTGCCGGGGTATGCGATTGGGGGGCTGGCGGTGGGAGAGCCCAGGGAGGTGACGCGGGAGATGATTGCGCGGACGCTGGAATGGCTGCCGAAGGACAAGCCGCGCTATGTCATGGGGGTGGGGTATCCGGATGAGATCGAGGAATATGCGCGGATGGGGGTGGACATGATGGATTGCGTGCTGCCGACGCGGGCGGGGCGGCATGGGCTGGTGTTTGCGCGGAATCGTGAGGATGGGAAAGTGGTTCGGCTGAACATCAAGAAGAAGGAATACGCGGAGGATAAAGGGCCGATCGATGCGGAGTGTGGGTGCGGGACTTGTGCGCGGTACTCGCGGGGGTATCTGCGGCACCTGTTTGCGAGCGGTGAGGCGCTGGCGGGGACGCTGCTGAGTGTGCATAATTTGAGCTTTTATCTGGATACGATGGAGCGGGTGCGAGGGGAGCTGGCTGCATCCTAGTGGTAAGGAGCGTGTGCACATGGACGGGGAACAGGATCGGCTGGAAACGATGTATGCAGAGATGGGCGACGAGCACCTGCAGGATATGTATAAGGATCGCGAGAACCTGACGGTGCACGGGCAGATGGCGCTGGTGAAGGTGATGCAGGCGAAAGGGCTGGTGGGCGTGCCGGTGCTGGCGGCCGGGATGGAAGCGACTCGGGGGCGTGATCTGGAGCAGGGGTTTACGCCGGGATTTCCGGGTGTGGTGCCGGATGGGGCGCAGGCAATGGAGACGGCGCTGGAGCATGGGGGCGAGCGCGCGCAAGGGATGGAGCGGCTGATCCAGTTTTATGACGGCCTGGAGCTGAGCCGGGCGTGTGCGGCGCTGGATGAGGCGCTGGTCGATTTTGCGTTAGGAGAAGAGGACAGGGATGCGCTGAGCGGGGCACCGCCGAGCCATGCGATCTGGGTAGCGGCGGACGATGTGACGGAGGCGCAGGGGGTTTTGCGCGGGGTGATGGGACTGTTTCCCGAGGCGGAAGTGGGCGGGGCCGCTTATGGAGATGAATGGATGACGCTAGGGGACTTCGATACGGCGGCAGAGGCGGAGAAAGTGCGGGAACTGCTGGCGGGCGCGGAGATCGAGGCGCAGGTAAATGCGGAGGAAGAAGGCTATGCGGTAGAGGTGAAGGGGGCTGAGCTGGACCGGGGATTGCTGGTGGTGGCGAGGGGGTTGGGCGTCGAGTGACGTATGCTTGAGGTGGAAGCAGGGAGAGCTCGATGGTATTGATGTTCGATGGTTTGAGTCTGGGGACGATCGGTGGCCTGGCACCGATCGCGCTGTTTTTTGTGGCGCTGTACTTTCTAATGATTGTGCCGAATCAACGCAAGCAGAAGGCCTGGCAGAAAATGCTGGAGGAGATCAAGTCGGGTGACCGGGTGACGACCAGCGGCGGGATCAAGGGGACTGTGCTGCAGGTGAAGGATTCCGGCATAACGCTGCGGGTGCAGCCGGATGGGATAAAGCTGGAGTTCGATAAGAGTGCGATCAGCGCGGTGACGACAGAGGACGCAAAGGGCTAGTTCCCTGCCGTGACATGCCTGCCGAGGCTCGACCTGACCGGTTTTGGCGCGGGTTGGGCTGGAAGTGCGATAGACTTATGTGATTCGCGATCATGCCCGGGGTTGTATTGGGTAGAGGAAGAGACTGGCTTCGTTTGCGCGTTTTGCGGGCGGGTGTCGGAATAAGGCTGGAACTGAGATTATGGGTAAGAACTCTGCCACGAAGGTGGCCATCATTGTTGCCGTGCTGTTGTTTTTTGTGTACGGGATTATCGGGATACCGCATGGCACGGGCAAGGGTCTGGGCGACTCGCTAAAGCAGTCGCTTGCGGACCGGATTCACCTGGGGCTCGACCTGAAGGGCGGGACGCACCTGGTGCTTGCGGTGAACGTGATCGAAGCGGTGGGGAGCGCTACGGACCGCGATGTGGCCAGGCTGGAAACGGCGCTGCCGGCGGGTGGGGTAACGGGCGCGACAGTGGGCAAGCCGGATGCGGTGAACCACCCGGAGCAGATTGTGATTACGGGCGTGACGCCGGCGCAGTCGTCGCAGGTGCGCAGCGTGCTGAGCGGCACGGACTACACCGCGTATGACGTGGCTACGATGGGCGATGGCACGATGCGCGCGACGATGAAGCCGGCGGCGGTGAAGGATCTGGAGAGCCGCACGGTGGATACGTCGATCGAGACGATTCGCGAACGGATCGACAAGCTGGGGGTGAGCGAGCCGCTGGTGCAGAAATATGGGCTGGGCGAGAACGAAATTCTGGTGGAGCTGCCGGGGCTGGACGATCCGGGCCGGGTGCAGGACGTGATCCAGTCGACGGCGAAACTGGCGATCCATGCGGTGGTGAGCGGGCCTTACGAGAACGACCAGGCGGCGATGACGGCGTTGAACAACCAGGTACCGACGGATGCGATGCTGGTGCATGGCAGCGCGTTTGCGGGGGCGCCGGACTCGGTTTACCTGCTGAAGCGGGCGAGTGAAGTAGAAGGCACCGACTTCAAGGATGCGCAGCCTTCCAACGACATCAACGGGCGTCCGAATATTTCTTTCACACTGACGACCGAGGCGGGCGACCGTTTTTTCAAGTACACGGATGCGCATAAAACCGGCGGTGCAGACCCGGGCGCAATGGCGATTGTGCTGGATAACAAGGTGCGCGAGGTGGCGAGTATTCAGTCCGGGATTCGCGATCGCGGCGAGCTGACAGGAGCGTTCACGAAGGAGCAGGCGGATCACCTCTCGCTGATGCTGCGGACAGGCGCGCTGCCGGCGAGCATCAAGTTTCTGGAGACGCGAACGATTGGACCGTCGCTGGGTGCGGCAAGCATCCGGCAAGGCGTGATCGCGGCCGTTGCGGGCATGGCGGCCGTGATGATCTTCATGCTGATTTACTACAAGGGCGCGGGCATCAATGCGGACCTGGCGCTGCTGCTCAACCTGCTGATTCTGCTGGGGTTTATGGGGTATAGCCATGCGACGCTGACGCTGCCTGGGATTGCCGGGGTGATCCTGACAATCGGTATGGGCGTGGACTCGAATGTGCTGATTTTCGAACGGATCCGCGAAGAGTTGAGGACCGGCAAGACGGCGGCATCGGCGGTCAAGGAAGGCTTTGCGCATGCGTGGATCACGATTGTCGATACCCACGTGACGACGATCGTTTCTGCAGCGATTCTGTTCATTTTCGGGACCGGGCCGGTGAAGGGTTTCGCGGTGACCCTGACGTTTGGGCTGCTGGCGAACCTGTTTACGGCAGTGTATGTTTCGCGGCTGATTTTCGAGTCGCATTTGAAGGGCAAGGACCGGTCGGCGGTATTGTCGATCTAGATTTTGCGGCTGCGGCTGCCTGAGGCTTGTGACAAGTTTATGGAACTTTTTAAACAACCGAATGTGGATTGGCTTGGGAAGAAGTGGTATTTCCTGGGTTTTTCGTTGATCTTTTCTGTCGCCGGGATCATGAGCCTGCTGTTCTGGCATCATCTGCCGCTCGGCGTCGACTTCAAAGGCGGGACGCACATTACAGTGAGCTTCGACCGGATGCCGAATGAAGATGCGATCCGGCAAGCGATGGACAAGGCTGGGATTCGCGATGCGCGGATTACACGGATCAGCTCGGGCACCGGGGGCGTACAGAATGAGGTGGTGATCGCGCTGCCGGAATCGACGGCAACCGATGCGAACCATGATGCGGGGCGGGCGGCTGTCGAGCACGCGCTCGAGGCGAATTACGCGGCAAACACGGCGCATGTGCAGCAGGTGGACATCGTGGGGCCGACGGCCGGCAAGCAATTGCAACGGCAGGCGGTGCTGGCGACGCTGTACTCGTTGGTGGGGATGCTGGTGTATTTGTGGTTTCGCTTTGAGCTGATCTATGGTGTGGCGGCGGTGGTTGCGGTGTTTCACGACACGCTGATTACGGTGGGGGCGTTTTCGCTGACCAACCAGGAGATCACGCTGACGGTGATTGCGGCGATCCTGACGCTGATTGGCTACTCGATGAACGATACGGTGGTTGTGTTCGACCGCATTCGCGAGAACCTAGCGATGAGCCGGCGAGAGACTTTGAGCGAATTGGTGAACCGGAGCATCAATCAGACGTTGAGCCGGACAGTGTTGAGCTCGGGACTGACTTTTCTTACAGTGCTTTCGCTGTTCGTATTTGGCGGTGAGGTGTTGCACGGTTTCTCGTTTGCGCTGGTGATCGGGATCCTGATTGGGACCTATTCTTCGATTGCGGTAGCTGCCCCGATGCTGGTGGCATGGCAGGATTCACGGGCGAAGCAGGGCAAGGCCGCGGCCACGTTGCCTGCGGGACGGGCCAGGGCGTAGTATTTCTGGAACATGCCCGTGGGTGCTATTTCCTGTGCGATGAATTGCCGGGAACATTTTTGAACCCTCCGGTGTCAAAGGTCATAGCCGATTCTGGCGATGCGATTTCCGTGTTCTCGAGGTTCCCATGTTTGAAGATTCCCTGGTCGATTCCGGCGGCAGGCTGAAGACGAAGTCCAAGTACTGGATGATCGGCACCTTTGCGTTCAATGGATGCATTGTGGTCGGTCTGATTATCTGGCCTTTGCTCTATCCTGAGGCCCTGCCCAAGACGGCGATGACCGCGATGCTGGTGGCGCCCCCACCACCCCCGCCACCGCCTCCCCCACCGCCACCTGCTGCGGTGGTTAAACCGATCAAGATGGTTTCGGAGATCGATCAGGGTCTGCATGCCCCAACGAAGATTCCGAAGAAGATTGAAATGATCAAGGAAGATGCCGCACCGCCGCCCCAGGTAGCTGGTGTTGTGGGTATGGCAGGTATGAGCGGCGGTGTTGCCGGCGGCGTACTTGGCGGTATCGCGGGCGGCATGGGTTCTGGTCCGGCCCCTGTGGTCAAGGCGGCTGCCCCCGAGAAACCAAAAGGTCCCATCCGGATCTCGGGCGGTGTGATTGCCGGCTCGAAGCTTTCCGGCGCTTCGCCAACCTATCCGGCGATTGCCAAGGCTGCGCACGTTTCGGGTGCCGTGGTGATTCACGCGGTCATTTCCAAGAGCGGCTCGATCGAGAAGGCGGAGGTGATCTCTGGTCCTGAGATGTTGCGCAGCAGCGCTCTCGAAGCGATCAGAAGCTGGCGGTACAAGCCTTATGTTCTGAACGGCGATGCGACGGAAGTCGATACGACGGTCACAGTCAACTTCACCTTCGGCGGCTAGCTGAAGCGCTACATCGAGTTTTGTTGGGCTCCCTTATGGCTTCATCGCGGGGGAGAGAGCAGAAGACCTTACACGGAGCCGGCAGACGTTCTCGCAAAATATGCGGATGCCGGTCTCTACCGAGTTCAACAAGTAGCCTTAGGCTCAACTTATATTTGGAGGAAAGATTCCAGTGATTCTCGCCCACATTGCCAACGTTGCATCCGCCCACGTCTCTGCCACTCTCATGATGTTCCAGGATGCGCCTGCCGCTGCCGGCAATAGCTTTTCGCTCACGGATATGTGGGCTCACATGAGCTGGATTCCCAAGGGCATCGTCATTCTGTTGTTCATCATGTCGATCTGGTCGCTGGCTGTCATCATTGACCGCGCGATTTACTTCTCGGCTGCGCGTTCGCAGTCGCGTGAGTTTGCTCCCAAGGTTGCGGGCGCATTGAAGAACGGCAACCTGGACGAAGCGATCAAGGTCGCTGACAAGACCAAGAAGTCGCACCTGGCTGAGGTTGTTACCTCTGGCCTGCAGGAGTTCCGCAGCTTCGGTTCGGGCGGCGCGATTTCGGAAGAGCAGATCGAGTCTTCCAAGCGTGCGCTCGAGCGTTCTGAAGCCATCGTTCACTCCAAGCTGAAGCGTGGCCTCGGCGGTCTGGCGACGATCGGTTCGACTGCACCGTTCATTGGTCTGCTCGGCACGGTTATCGGTATTCTCAACGCTTTCCAGCAGATTGCTACGCAGAAGACTTCGGGTATCGGCGCGGTTGCCGGCGGTATTTCGGAAGCTCTGGTCACGACCGCTTTCGGTCTGGTCGTTGCAATCCCGGCCGTGATGGCGTTCAACTACTTCACGAACAAGGTGGAAGCGTTCGACGTCGAGATGGACAACAGCTCTTCGGAACTGGTTGACTACTTCATCAAGCAGAGCCACCGCTAGACCTTTGCTTCTTCGCTCGCGACAGCAGGACAATGTTCTGCTGTCGCGGGAGACCTACTTTGAGGCTTGCGGAATTACTTCAGCTAGAAGCTAGCTACACATACGGAGTGCTGGAAACATGGCTATTAACAAGCGGGATGAAGGTAAGAAGGTTAACTCGAACATCAACGTGACGCCGATGGTGGACGTGATGCTAGTGCTGTTGATCATTTTCATGGTGATCACGCCGATGTTGAACAATAAGGTCAACGTCGATTTGCCAACGGCCACGGCTGCGGTTGTGATGGATAACGCGAACAAGGAAGATGCGGTTACCGTGGCAGTGACGCGGGATGGCAAGATTTTCCTGGGCGGCGACCAGGTGCAGCCGGACGACATGGGTGCCAAGATCTCGGCGAAGCTTGAGAACAAGCCGGCTGATGAGAAGCAAGTGTTTCTTCGGGCTGACAATCGCGCGGTTTACGGCAAGGTCATGGACGCTGTCGACGGAATTCGGGCCGCAGGCGTGAGCTCGCTGGGTTTGTTGACCGAGAAGCGCGACGACGGAGCCAAGTAAGTACGGTTCGCTGTTTGAATGATGCAAAGGTTTGAGATTAAAGGAGATTGCGATGGGAATGGGCGGAGGCGGTACAGGCGGAGCGGTTTCTGAGATCAATGTGACGCCGTTGATTGACGTACTTCTGGTTTTGCTGATCATCTTCATGGTGATTGTGCCGGTGACTCCGAAAGGTCTGGACGCGCTGGTGCCTCAGCCGCCGAAGGATCAGAAGCAGCAGCCTGACAACGATCGGACGATTGTGGTGCAGGTTCTGGGCACGAATGGATCAGCACCTTCCTACAAGATCAACGACGAGGCGATGAACAAGAGCCAGATCGAAGCTCGGCTTGCTGGGATTTTCGCAGCACGGCAGGAGAAGGTCATGTTTGTGAAGGGTGATCCGGATCAGTACTATGGCAATATCGCTGAAGTGATTGATTTCGGACATCAGGCCGGAGTTGATAATATTGGGATCATCACACCTCGGGTCGAATCCGGGCAGTAGACGACTGGTGTGCGTGATGGCCCAGCTTCGGCTGGGCCTTTTCACGTCTGGGGGAATCAGGTGTCCCCCTCCCCCCTTTTCTAGGGCAAATTCTTCAAAACAATAGGGTTAGGGCACCTTCGGGTGGGTGTTTGCAGAATTTGTGGGTAAATTCTTCATTCTGCTGGGGTGAGCCTTGCAGGGTGCCGGGCTTTATTTTAGGTTTCCGTGCATCGGAGCGGGCCTGCGGCGCGGCCAGCTTCTCTCGTAAGTCGAAGGAGCGTCAGGGCAGGGTGCTACTTGGATCCAAGCTTTGTGGCTGGGCGGGGTGGAGGCAGGTAGTTCTAGTTGGTCACGACAGGGCGGCCGGTTTTGTCTTCGAGTTCCATGCGTGCGCGTTTTGCGGTGGCGCAGTCGGTGAGGCGTTCTTTGCCGTCAGCAGCGGTTAGCTTATACTGGCGACAATTTGTCACCAGTTGACTTCCTTCCTCTTTGAGGCGCTGCTTCAGCTTGTTCCAGTACTTGTGTGCGGTCGTCGCGTCCGTTGGCTGGGTGAGCACCTGAACGACGTCGACGACTGAGAACCACCATGTGTTGGTAGCGTGGTTGTAGTTGCGGCGGATGGGCTGGTTCTCCAAAAAGACAGCGGGGGACAGGGGCGGCATCAGAAAAGATCAGACGATGATCGGTGTCACGGCAAGGCTGTCATTTGGCGGCGAGGCGGTCATCTGGGCCAAGGACCTGGCTTCCCATTTCCGTAATAAAGCTACGAGCCCAAGTCTAGGGTGAGCTTGCGTAACGGGGTGGGGCGGGTGCGGGGGGCCTTCAAAGTCACGTTGCGGACGTGAAGGGGGCGTTCGAGCCGCTCAAAGTTGTCGATGAGGCTGCGGATGGTGAGGAGCAGGAGCCGGGGTATTGAGATCCATCGGCCGAGGTAAGAGCCCGGTTCGGCGGCTTCCTTGCGCATGGGTTTGGTGAGCTCGGCGAAGGAAATGTAGGGGCCGATTTCGAACTCCTCGTGCTTAACGACGCCGATACGTTTGCAGACATTACCTACAGCTGTGTTCTGTCTGCCTTGACGAACACCTTCGTTCAGCTCAAGGAATGCTTGCAAAAGGGGGCAAAGCCGGGTAACTCCCGCCGCAGCATCTGCTTGCTCGGCCCTTGACCACTCTGTTCTACCTGCCTGTCGCATTGACCTCTTTCCAACGTCAAGACTTGCAGCAAAAGCAGTCTGCCGAGTAATTTCTAGTAGAGCAATTGCCAAATCTTTAGGTTAGTTTGCTTCGTCCATCTCATCGAGAGCTGCCTCTTCTTCTGCAACGGCATCTGCCTGCGACGGCGGTGTTATATAGCCCCCATTTTCCCAAATGAATGGTGCTGGTGCCATGGGGATGACTTGTTGCCGCCAAGGACACCGTGCGGCCAATCGCGGAAAGCTCATCCTTGCTCGGAACTCCTCGTTGTTCTGAGGCGAACTCGGTCCGACCTTCCAAAGGTGAACCTGAGGAGACGGATTATAACGATCTTGCAGCAAGCCACTTGGGAGCGCCGCTACCTTGATTTGTAAAAGTTTATGGCGACTCTTAGCTGAATTCAAATCTAAATAAACATACTTTACGAACAGCGTTGTGGTTAGTAGTCGTTCTCCAGCCGCGGTCAAGATGGTAGGGAGCGTTCCTTGCTCATCAATAGTACCGGTGCCATTGGACCTGTCATGCCAGATCCGCATGGATGTTTGAGCGATCTGCAGGCGTAAGTCGCCGCCGGTCTTCTCGGCTTTAGAATCAACGAATAAAGCTTGTCTCAACGCAAACTCGGGAAGGAATATGAAGCGGGCTCGTTTGTAGTCAATTTTCCCGTAGAGCCGGATAGGGACTTTACTAACGCCGAGTATGTCGAGTGCCTCACGAGTCGCGTCTTCTCCTTTGTCTGCAGCTTTATCAGTCTCATTTTCAAAAAGATCAGCCGCAGCTTCGCGGAAATCGTAGAGTGCTTGGACCACCAAACGCATCGATGCCTTCTCGATCTCCTCGATTCGCTGGGGCTGCTGCATCAACAACTCTGGTTCGATCAACATTCCGAAATGGTAGCATTTTGGCAACTTTCGAAGTCGCGAGCTTTACGTAGCTCTCTTCTCGCTCGATTCCGATGAAGCGACGGGACTCTTGCACTGCCGCAACTGCAGTGGTGCCGCTGCCCATGAAACAGTCGAGAACAACCTCATTCGGGTCCGTTAGAAGACGAATTGCTCGGCGCGGCAACTCTAGTGGAAACTTCGCCTCATGGTCGTCGTTTACCCGAACTGACGGGAATCGCCAAACCCCCCGAGCGCCCCATTCCTTCCATTCATCAGGCGTCAGACGAGTCCGATCAACTGTTGTGACTCCAGGTTTCCAGAGAAAAAAAAGGTATTCAAATTCATCGACAGCACGATAGGAAGAACTCGCCCATCTACTATTCTCCCAAGCCGGATCTTTCACCCATATCCTTCGGTCGTAAGGATACAAACCAGCACCTAAGGCCCAATCTTCGATGAGACCTCCCACGGTCTTCAATCGGGTTTGGGTTTCGTATTTTCCGCCCCGTATGTTGTTGCCTTTTAGTCGGCGATCGATCGTTTGCTCGCTGCACCCAAGCAAGGCTGCCAACTGATGCTTGTTTGCGTTAGGAGTGATCCTAAGCTGTTCCAAGATCCGATCTCGGGTCACAGGAGATCGGCGACCATTGAGAACTTCAGCTTGAACCCGCGGCATCGAAGCATCTTTGAAACAAAGGATGTCTGCAATGTTTATAACGACAAAGCCACCGGGCTTAAGGATGCTGAAGTGTTGCAAAATTACGGATCGCAAGAGTTGCTGCCATGATTCGAAGGTGAGATCGCTTTCGTAGCTCTTACCGACAAAATAAGGAGGAGACCAAATGCTAAGAGCAACGCTATCCGGTTCTATTTCGCCTAACCGCTCACGAGCGTCACCGAGGTGAATGCATCCGGTGTGCAGGTAGCTTGGAGCTTTATCGATGACAGAACCGCGCCTAACGGCAACTGGTGTCTGCTCAAGGGAGCGCGACTTCGGGTCGATGGTTGCATGTCCGCCGCTAAAAAAATCCAATAGTTTATCGACCATCTAGACCTCTTGCAGTAGGATAGGACGAAACTCGTAAATTGTCAATTGATGAATCATCAATCGAGTAGCTCGCGGGAAAGGGATAATCTCTGTTTCTCCACAAGCTGAACGATCAGGCTGCTCACAGAAGCTCTACCTCCTTTCCTCTGCGCTCGTTTGAACGCGACAGCACGCAGTAATTCCCATGTTGATCTCGGCAGGTGGACGGCGGTTGTGAGACTCGTACTTTCCTTGTTCGTCGTGTCGGCTTCCTGAGCTACATCTGCCTTCTTCGCCATATCCGAAGTAAACACGATTTCGCAGCGCGTGCCAAGCCAACGCCATGCAGATAAAAAAGGCCGCTCCTCGGGAGCGGCCCTTTGTGTTTGGTTCTGGTGTAGCGGGTTAGTTGTTGTTGTCGGTTTCTTCGCGTTCGGCGCGCTTCCAGTTTAGGAGGTCGCCTAGGGTGGTGCTGCTGCTGCTGCCGCCGGAGGACTGGCCGGGTTGGTTGGGTTTGTTGTTGCCCTTGTTGCCGCTGCCCTGGTTGCTGCCGCGGTTGGAGCCGGGGGTGGTGTTGGCGTAGTCGCGGGTGTACTCGCGGTTGCCGGTGGATTCCTTGTAGGACTCGACTTCGGCGCGGCTGGCTTCTTCGCCTACGGCGCGGATGCTTAGGCCTACCTTCTTCTCTTCCTGGTTCATCTTGACGATCTTGAACTCGTGCTCTTCGCCGACGACGAGCTCGACCGGCTTGTTGGTCTCGTCGACCGCCTCAGAGACGTGGCAGAGGCCTTCGACGCCCTCGGCGATTTCAATGAACGCGCCGAACTGCGCGGTGCGGAGCACCTTGCCCTTGATGACGTCGCCGATGCGGTGCTGGGCGAAGAAGGTATCCCAGACATCGGGCTGGAGCTGCTTGACGCCGAGGGAGAGACGACGGTTTTCCGGCTCGACCCCGAGGACGATGGCGCGAACCTTTTCACCCTTTTTGAGGACTTCAGAGGGGTGCTTGATGCGCTTGGTCCAGGAGAGGTTGGAGACGTGGACGAGGCCGTCGATGCCGTCTTCGATTTCGATGAAGGCGCCGAAATCAGTGAGGTTGCGGACGCGGCCTTCGATGATGGCGCCGGTGGGGTACTTGTCTTCAAGGGCTTCCCAGGGGTTGTCCTGGAGCTGCTTCATGCCGAGCGAAATGCGGCGGTCATTGGGGTTGACGGAGAGGATGATGGTGTCGACTTCGTCGCCGGGCTTGACCATTTTGCTGGGGTGCTTCATGCGCTTGGACCAGGTCATTTCAGACACGTGGACGAGGCCTTCGATGCCCTGCTCGAGCTCGATGAAGGCGCCGTAGTCGGTGACGGAAAGGACGCGGCCCTTGACCTGGGCGCCGATGGGATAACGCTCGGTGGCGTCGAGCCATGGGTCAGGGGTGAGCTGCTTGAAGCCGAGCGAGACGCGCTGCTTGTCCTTGTCGAACTTGAGGACCTTGACCTGGATCTCGTCGCCTACGTTGACGAGGTCGCGGGGGTGGGTGAGGCGGCCCCAGCTCATGTCGGTGATGTGGAGGAGGCCGTCGAGGCCGCCGAGGTCGACGAAGGCGCCGTAGTCGGTGAGGTTTTTGACCGTGCCGGTGAGAACCGAACCCTCCTCGAGAGTGGAGAGAGTGACGGACTTCTTGGCGTTCTGGTCTTCTTCGAGCAGCTCCTTGCGGGAGATGACGACGTTGCCGCGCTTCTTGTTGAGCTTGATGACGCGGACTTCGATTTCGGTGCCGACGTAGCCGTCGAGATTGCGGACGGGGCGGACTTCAATCTGCGAGCCGGGGAGGAAGGCCTTGATGCCGATGTCGACGGTGAGGCCGCCCTTGACGCGCGAGAGGACCATGCCTTTGACGGGGGTCTTGGTGTTGGCGGCTTCTTCGAGCTTGTCCCAGACCTTATGGCGGAGGGCCTTGTCATGGGAGACGATGTAGCCGCCGCCGTTCTGCTCTTCACGCTCGACGACGACCTCGATGGTGTCGCCTACGTTGAACTTGTAGGTGCCGTCGGGGTTGGTGATCTGCTCGAGGGCGAGGAGGCCTTCGGCTTTGAGGCCGATATCGATGATGGCCTGCTTGTCAGTGATTTTGACGATGGTGCCGGTGACGACCTTTTCCTCTTCGGTCAGGTTCTGGGCGGCGGCGGACTCGACGGCCTGCTCGCGGTCGAAGTTGGCGAGGGCGGCGGCGAAGTCGGAGTCGTCGTAGTCGGGCTCGGCTGCTTCATCCGCGGTGCCGGTGGCGGCTGCGCTCATGGAGGGAACCTGGGCGGTGATGGCGGGCTCGGCGGGGCTCATCTCGGTTTCGACATCCTCGGTGGAGGCCGAAAGGGAGGGCGCGAGATCGGGCGAGGCCGGGTTCTCGGAAGTGCCGTGGAGCTGGTCGTGATGGGCGACGGCTTCGACGGGCTGGTTGGCATGAATCTCTTCAGGTGCGGGAGTGACGATGTGCGCGTCGTCCTGCATGGGGATGCCGGATGCTGGGGAGGTTAGGGTGGATTCAGATGACGGGGTTTCGGCCGTCGCTTCGGGCGCCAGGGTTTCGGTTTCGGTGTTCAGGGGTTTGCTCTCGTTTAGGTCAGGATGGTGTGCGATGGCCATGTGATGCGGACTCCGGGATCCTAGTTTTACTCTGTCTAGTTTCGCTCTGTCAGGGTACGTTCAGGGGCGGGGCTTCCACGGGAGGCTTAGCGAAAGTTGTCTCTGTGGGAAGAGGAGACAAAGGAGGCTAAAGTATTCCCGGGATTTACGACGCACGCAGGATGTACGGTGAGTCAGAGTTGAAACGGAGTCGCTGCCTTGGATCCCACACGCAGTGGCTCAAGTACAAGAATAACAAGGGTGAGGGTGGGCGTCAAACCCGGGGTTGCCTGGTCTTATAGTAGGGGGATGGATCGGCTTTGGACACCGTGGCGTTACGCGTATATTACCGGGGCGAAACCTGGGCGGAAGGGTGTGGCGGAGGAGCTGGATGGGTGGCCGGGGCCGGATGCGGATTGTGTGTTCTGTAACCTGATCCGGTCGGTGGAGTGGGGTATCGGCGAGATAGGTGTGGAGGCGGCGGAGCGGGCGGGGCTGGTGATAGCGCGGCTGGAGCACTGCTTTGTGTGCCTAAACCGGTTTCCTTACTCGAGCGGGCATGTGATGGTGGTGCCGTATGAGCATACGGACCAACTGGCCAAGTTGCCGGTGGCGCAGGCGGAGGAGATGATGCGGGTGGCGCAGCGGGTGGAGCGGATGCTGCGGGCGACGTACAGGCCGGACGGGATCAACCTGGGGATGAACCTGGGGGAGGCGGCGGGGGCGGGGGTGGCCGGGCATATCCACCTGCATGCGCTGCCGCGATGGGTGGGGGATACGAACTTTATGACGGTGGTCGGCGAAACGAGGATTCTGCCGGAGACGCTGGAGACGACGTGGGAACGGCTGCGGGAGAGCTTTGCGGCGGTGGACTAGGTCGTATCTGATGAATCTTGGGCGAACGGGGAGCGGACAAAGAGAGCAAAACCCGGGGCTGGAGCCCGCCTGGTCGGTAAGTTATGATGTCCGTGCTAAAGCCTGGACCTCCCTCAGAAGCAAAGGCAATTGATCAGACACTACCTAACCGGCTGCGGATCGGGTGGGGGGCAAGATGAAGGGTTCGCTTCCGGGACGTTTTTTGCGGACGCGCAGGACCCAGAAGACCAGCAGTAGCAAGGGGAGGACAGTAGGGAAGATGAGGAGTCCCGAGCGTTGAATGGCGGCCGGGAACAGGTGGGCGCGGCCGAGGAAGAAGGAGCCGGACGCCTCGAACAAGGCGAAGCACATGCGCCAGAGATGACGGACGATGCGCGGGCGGCCGGTGATTCCGCCACGATAGAGCATGCGGGCGTCACCGGCGACGGCGAGCAGGACGACGGCGGCGAGGAAGAAATCCATGCCGGCAGGGACGTCGGTGGAGACCCGGCCCAAGGCAACGATGACGCCGTAGCCTGCGATGGCTGAGCCGACGAGCAGACCGAAGATCATGGCGATCCAATCGAGGGCGCCGGTGCGGCCGTTTTTTGAGCGGCCGGCGGTCCATGCGGTGGTGACGAGGTAGAGGGTGAGGAGTCCGCCGATGAGATTGCCTCTCTGGGAACGGAGCAGGGCAAGGATAGCGCCGCTTGCGCCCAGGGCGAGCATGCCGGCGGTGAAGACGTTGCCGGTCAAGGCGTGGGCGCGGCTGCCCTTGCGGACCACGACGGCTGCGGTGCCTGCGAGCAGGGCGATGCCGCCGGCGGAACCATGGAAGATGAGGAGCAGGGGGATTTGCATTGCGTCAGCCTCAGCTTGCGGGAATGGGCGAACGGGAACACAAGGCTGTACGCAGCGGGCGGACGGGAGGTTCCCGGGGATGACCGAGGCTAATTTTTGCGGAACATGCCGTGCTGGCCGGGGATGGGGACGCGGGTGGATTCGAAGTTGGTGATCTTCCAGGAGCCGGTGGGCAGACGCTGGTAGACGCGGGTGTAACGGTAGGTGCCGTGGAGGTCGGAGGTTTCGTTTTTGCCGGTGATATCGGCGGTGGCGGTGACGATGGCGACCGAGCCGACGACCTTGATTTTGCGGTCGGTGACGTCAATCTGGGTGAAGACGAGGGTGTGGTTGCGGAGGTGGTCGAGCTGCATGGTCTTGGTGTTGACCTGGCCGTTCCAGGAGATGCCGACGTAATCGTCCGAAAGCAGCTTGTCGAGGGCTACGGGATCGCTAGCGAGGGTCGCGGTGCGCCACTGATCTTCCAGCGAAGAGATGAGATCTTTGGGTTTGAGCTGCTGCTGGGGTCTGGGTTTGGCGATGGCCGGCATGCAGGCGAGAGTCGCCAGCAGGAGCAGACTGAGGGTGCGGAGGATCACGGACTGAGGTCGGCGAAACGGCATGTCGCTACCGGGGATGGTAAGCCGTGGGAGAGCCGGAGTCAAAGGGGGTTGAGGGGTAAGGGCTTAGGCGACCGCGGTGAGGCTTTCCAGCTGGCGGTCGCGCATGTGCTGGTAGAGGCCGCCGATGGCGTGCTGCTTGAAGTGCGGGGTGTTGCGATGGTGCTCGAGGGCGGTTTCATCGGCGTACTGCTCGTAGATGAGGACGGTGCAGGGGTCGTCTGCGAGAAAGTGGGCGATGTAGCTGATGCAGCCGGGCTCGGCGCGGGAGGGAGTGGTGAGGGCGATGAGGTGATCGCGGATGGCGGGGAGGTCTGGCTCGTCGAAACGCATGCGGACGGTGAAGGTGAGCATTGGTGTCCTTGGAGGAGGTAAATGGTGTCTGAAGTGAGTAACCCCAGGTCACGCGATGAAGCCTGCGTGGCCTGGGGCACCCCAAGCGTTCCGTGCCAGGGTCAGGCGGTGAGGGCTGCCTCGAAGGCGGGGAGGGTCATGGTCTGGGTGCGGTCGGGGCCGGTGGAGACCATGCCGATGCGGGCGTTGGTTTCACGCTCGATGAAGTGGAGGTAGTCCTGAGCGAGCTGGGGGAGCTTGTCGAACTCGGTGATGCCTTCGGTGGAGCAGTTCCAGCCCTTGAGCGTGGTGTAAATGGGCTTGATGGAACGGAAGCCGCGGATGTCGGCGGGGATGACGTCGGTGATTTTGCCGTCGATTTCATAGGCGGTGCAGACGGGGATTTCGACGCACTCGTCCATGACGTCCATTTTGGTGACGACGAGCCACTCGGTGCCGTTGATCATATTGGAGTAGCGGAGGAGCGGGAGATCGAGCCAGCCGCAACGGCGCGGGCGGCCGGTGACGGCGCCGTACTCCTGGCCGCGGGCGCGGAGGAGCTCGGCGGAATGGCCTTCAATTTCAGTGGGGAAAGGACCTTCTCCGACGCGGGTGACATAGGCCTTGGTGACGCCGATGACGGTGCCGATGCGGGTGGGTCCGACGCCGGTGCCGGTGACCGCGCCGCCGGCCGTGGAGGAGGAGCTGGTGACGAAGGGATAGGTGCCGTGGTCGATATCGAGCAGAGCGCCCTGGGCGCCTTCAAACATGATGTTTTCGCCGCGGTCGAGGGCGTGGTTGAGCAGGACGGCAGTATCGGTGACGAAGGGCGCTACCTGCTCGGCGAGGCGGGCGTAATCCTCATACATGGCGCGGGGGTCCAGCGGCTCGGTGCCGAAGAGGGCGTGGGCGATGGTGTTCTTTTCATGGCAGGCGTTGTTGATGTGGGTGCGGAGGAGCGAGGTGTTGAGGAGGTCGGCGACGCGGAGGCCGTTGCGGTGGATTTTGTCCTCATAGGCGGGGCCGATGCCGCGGCGGGTGGTGCCGATGGGCTGGCGGCCGGGTGCGGTTTCAGCGGCGAGCTCAATCATGCGGTGATAGGGCAGGATGACCTGGGCGCGGTTGGAGATGAAGAGTTGTCCGTCTGGTCCTCCTGTAAGGCCTGGCAGGCCGGCTTCACGGAGTTTTTTGACCTCGTTGAGGAAAGCCTGGGGGTCTAGCACGACGCCGTTGCCGATGACGCCCTTGCAGCCGGGACGGAGGACGCCGCAGGGGATGAGCTGCAGGACGAACTTTTTGCCGTGGATGATGACGGTGTGGCCGGCATTGTGGCCGCCGGCATAGCGGGCGACGATGGCGAATTTTTCTGAGAGGACGTCGACGATCTTGCCCTTGCCTTCATCGCCCCACTGGGCTCCTAAGATGACGGCTGAGGTGCGTTTGGCGGGGGTCGGGGTGGTCACGATTGAGAAGGGCTCCGGGAAAGGCGGGATGGGTGCGCGATGGGGCGCACCTGGGTGATTATACCGGGCGGTCAGATGCGGGGAGGAAGCCGGTGCGTCAGGGCTTGTCGGGAGCTTGGCCGGTTGGGGGGAAGAGGTCTGGCGGTTTTGGCTTCCACTCGTCGTCTTCTACGTGGTAGCCGAACCGGATGCAGAACAGCAGGGGGTGCGAGTCGCCGGCGGGGAGAGGATCGAAAGGCCCGGCCTGGCGGATGGCTTCGAGCGCATGGTGGTCGTAGCTGTCACGGCCGGAGGAGGCGGTGACGCGGGGCGGATCGATCTCGCCCGAGGGCAGGATGGCGAAGCGCACGGTGACGACGGCCTTGTGGAACCAGGGATCATTGGCCGCGCGTGGCATGTTGTGGAACCACATGGTGGTTACGCGCTGAGAGGCGACGGAACGATAGCGGTCGACGGCGTTCTGGAGTTGCTCGGGGATCTGGCGCTGCGGGGCGTAGAGGCCCGTGGCGGGGGCAAAACATTCTTCCGCGATGTCCGGTGTGGGCGGCGGGCCGGAGGACTGCCTCAGGATTTCGCGGGGCAGGACGAGGTTGGGCCGGGCGGGCGCGGTGGCGGGTGGCGGCGCGGACGACGGGGCGGCGGGCAGGTCGGCTGGCTGGCCACTTGACTGGCAATGGGCGGCGCATGCGGCCAGCAGAAGCAGCGCGGGTGCGAGTGGTTTGCAGATCAGGGTCAGGACTCCTGGGAGGATTGGAACTTATACTAACGGAATGCCTGAGCTGCCGGAGGTGGAGACTGTTGCGAATGGGGTGCATGCGCGGGTGGCGGGGCAGCGGATTGAGAGCGTGTGGACGAGTGGGAAGCCGCAGACGTTCAAGTCGCCTGAAGGCGAGATTGCCGAGGTGCTGACGGGGGCGCGGATCGAGAGGGTGCGGCGGGTGGGCAAGACGGTGGTGGTGACGCTGGACAATGCGGCGGAGTTCCTGGTGCACCTGGGGATGACGGGGAGGTTGCTGGTTTCGGCGCCGGAGGTGGAGGTGCCGAAGCATACGCATGCGGTGCTTGCGCTGAGCGGCGGGAACGAACTCAGGTTTGTGGATGCGCGGCGGTTTGGGCGGTTGAGCGTGCGGCGCGAGGCTTATGACGGGCCGGGCGCGGAGCCGTTGACAATTGGCGAGGATGAGTTTGTGGCGTTGTTCGCGGGGCGGAAGACGCCGATAAAGGCTGCCTTGCTGAACCAGTCGCTGCTGCATGGGGTGGGGAATATTTATGCGGATGAGAGCTTGTTTCGGGCGGGGATTCTGCCGCGGCGGCTGGCTGGGAATCTTGCACGCAAGCGGCTGCTCAAGCTGCGGGCAGAGCTGATTGTGGTTTTGAAGAAAGCGATCGAGCTGGGAGGGAGCTCGGTTTCCGATTACGTGGATGCGGACGGGGTGCGGGGGTTTTTTCAGCTGGAACACAAGGTGTATGGGCGGGCTGGTGAGGACTGTCGCGACTGCGGGGCGGGCTTGAAGAAGATTGTGGTGGGTGGGCGGACGACGGTGTATTGCCCGATGTGCCAGCGGTAGTTCCCTGCTGTTGGCAGCTTGATGGACAAGAAGCGACATGCGACAGCAGATTCCCTTCGGGAATGACTCATGAGGGGAATGACAATCAAGCGGACTGGGCGGAGTGAGCAGCCTGTTCTGCGGCTACGGCGGAACCGATGACACGGGTGTCGAGGTTGTCTTCGACAATGTCCAGGGCGTAGCTCTGGAGGGGGCTCATTTTGACCATCTGGTGGACGTAGTCCTTGAGCAGCGATAGGTCGACGAAGCGGACGTTGAAGCCGGTGAGGAGGAACTTGCCGGGGCCATCCATGTGGATGCTGTTGGCGGTGGCGGCGGCGAGCGCGCGGTGCCAGAGCTTGACGAAGTCGCGGCAGCGCTGGGAATCGGGGCCGTTGCTGCGGGCTTCGGCGAAGACTTCTTCGGGCTCCATGTCCAGGAAGCGCAGGCGCATGGCGCGATGGCCCATGATGCCTTCGAGGTGGCCGCGGCCGCCGCAGCCGCAGAAGCGCTCTTTGTCATCCAGGGTGACGACGGTGTGGCCGCCCTCCCAGATGCCGGGCGAGAAGGGATAACGGCCGAAGCCGATGCCGACGCCGAGGGTCCAGACGCGGAGGAAGTTGGAAAGCTTGCCGGTGGCGGAGGCGAGGCCGGCGGCGACACCATCGGCGTCGTTGATGACGTTGACGGGGCAGTGGAGGCCGCTGGCGGCGAGCTCGGCGGCCAGGAGCTCGCGGATGCGGGCGCCCTTGAGCTGGGGGAGATTGGGGGAATCTTCAACGACGCCGGCGCGGACGATGCCGGGCACGGCTACGCCGACGGCGACGATGTCCGAGTGCTTGCCGCGGGCGAGCATGACCTGCTCGCAGATGGTCTTGACGAGGCCTTCGGTGTGGAGCTCGACGAGGGCGGACTCGTTTTCTTCGGACTCGGGGAAGGACCAGAGGCGGCCTTCGATGCGGTGAGGCTGGCCTTCGCTCGCGAGGACGAGGCCGGTGGTGACACGGTCGGAGAGGACTACGCCTATGGTTTTGATGGTGCCTTGGGCCATGTTTTTTGCTTCCCTGCTCCGACTTTGGATGCTGGAGGTTTGAAAGAGGAAGCATAGCGCGTGGGGGGGCGGGGCGTCTATGGGGGGAACGGCAGATTAGAGAGAAGATTGGAGATCTGGTGGCGGCCCGCCTTACCACAGGCGTTGCCCAATATGTTTCATCTGCGTATGCTGATTTTATGGCCCCGAAGCCGCAACGCGAATTAAAACTTACCAAGGTTATCGATGAGCGGAGCACCATTCGCTGCGTATCCGGGGCTGAAGGAATGGTTCGGTTTGAGGCCTGGATGGATGGGTCTGGAAAGATCGTTCGGTACAACATGGCGTTTGTTCACCACCTGGTCTGCCAAGTGGATAACGGGCGGGTCTTGGGATATGACAATGCTCACTCTTTTCATGAACGTCATTTTCTTGGGCAGGCTTCTACCGCCGTCTTCGTTTCTTTCGCTGCGACCCTACAGCATTTCCTGAACGAAGTGGATGAGATGAAAGCGAAGCACTAACGGGATGAAAGCAACACATGAGGAGGCTTGATGAAAACGGTGATTGGAACGGAAGGCTGGGAAGTCACAAAAGCGCGATGGAGCTCGCTTGCTGAAAAGATGGATCGCAAAGAGAAGATCACGCCGGTGCGGCGCATCACGTTTGAGAGCGCGGCCGATCTGCTGGCGCACTTGACGCCGGCTCGTCAGGAGCTGCTTGCGATGGTTCGCCTGCAGCCGGGTTCCGTGACGGCGGTTGCGGCTGTGCTGAAGCGGAATCGGAGTGCGGTCAACCGGGATGTGCAGGCGATGCGGAAAGCGGGATTGCTGCGAGTGAAGACGCAGGTTAATCCTGGGCATGGGATGGTCAGGGTTGTGACGGCGCCTAAGCGGGTGGAGCTTCGGGCTACTTTGTAGGCTTCGGCTTATTCGAATTTGGAGACGCGATTGAGGCCGTTGAAGGCGGCTACTTTGTAGCATTCAGCGAGGGTGGGGTAGTTGAAGACGGTTTCTACGAAGTAGTCGAGCTTGCCGCCGAGGGCCATGACGGCCTGGCCGATGTGGACTAGCTCGGAGGCGCCTTCGCCGATGATGTGGACGCCCAGGATGGCGTGGGATTCGCGGTGGAAGATGAGCTTGAGGCGGCCGGTGGTGTCGCCGCGGATCTGGCCGCGGGCGATCTCGCGGTAGTAGGCTACGCCGACCTCGTAGGGGACGTCTTCTTCCGTGAGCTGCTCTTCGGTTTTGCCGAGAAAGGAGATTTCCGGGATGGTCCAGATGCCGTAGGGGTAGAAACTGGGATTGGAGAGGACGGTTTCGTCGCCGAAGGCGCGGGCGGAGGCGATGCGGCCCTGCTCCATGGAGACGGAGGCGAGGGATGGGAAGCCGATGACGTCGCCGACGGCGTAGATGTTGGCGGCTTTGGTCTGGAAATCCTTGTCGACGGGGATGCGGCCGCGGGAGTCGGAGTCGATGCCTACGTTGGCGAGGTTCAATTCGTCTACGTTGCCTTGACGACCGACGGCGTAGAGGAGGGCGTCGCCCTGGAGCTTCTTTTTGGACTCGAGGTTGGCGACGACGGAGCCGTCGGGCTGCTCGGTGACGGACTCGACTTCCTCGTTGAGGCGCATGGTGACGCGGGAATCGCGGAGGTGATAGCTGAGGGCTTCGACGATTTCCTGGTCGGCGAACTCGAGCAGGCGGGGGCGGCGCTCGATGAGGGTGACGCGGACGCCGAGGGCGGAAAACATGCAGGTGTACTCGACGCCGATGACGCCGCCACCGACGACGATCATGGTTTTGGGGAGGTTGACCATGTCGAGGATGAGGTCGGAGTTGATGATGGATTTGCCGTTGATGGGGACTTTGGTGCTGGCGGCTGGCTTGGTGCCGGTGGCGATGAGGACGTTGGAGGCGACGTACTCCATGGCGCCCTTGGAGTTGGCGACTTTGAGGGTGGTGGTGTCGCCAGTGGTTGAGACGAAGCTGGCGGTGCCGACGATCATCTCGATGTTGTTGCGCTGGAGCTGGGCTTCGGTGACGTCGATTTCGGTTTTGATGACGTGCTGAACGCGGAAGGCGAGGTCGGCCATGGTGATGCGTTCTTTGACCCGGTAATTCATGCCGTAGATGGATTTGTAATTGAAGCCGGAGAGGTGAAGGACGGCCTCGCGCATGGTTTTGGAGGGGATGGTGCCGGTGTTGATGCAGGCACCGCCGACGACTTCACGCATTTCAACGAGGGCGACTTTTTTGCCGAGCTTGGCGGCGTAAATGGCGGCTCGCTGACCCGCTGGGCCGGAACCGATGACGATCAGATCGTAAACTTTACTCATGCGCGTGAAGCTCTTCTCAGTGGAACTGATTTAGTCGCCGTGCCTGCGGAAAGCCCGTGAGAGCACGGACCCCTGCGTTTGGCGGTACGGGGGTGCTGCTCTCATTGTATAGAGGTTCTGCCAGTTGAGGGTGCGGGGGGTGTATAGACTGTGGGCATGTTGCGGTATGCGATTACAGAGGGTCGGCTTTCAGCGTCACAGGAAGAAGAGGCGGCGGTGGCGCGGTGGGGCGCGGTGCTGGCGGAGGGAGTGGACTTTTTGCTGGTGCGGGAGAAGGGGCTGGAGGCGGGGGCGCTGGTGAGGGTCTGCCGGGGGGTGCAGGGGTTGGCGGGTGGGGCGAGAGTGCTGGTGAGTGGGCGGGCAGATGTGGCGCGAGCGGCGGGGTTGGCGGGGGTGCATCTGAGCGCGGCGGCGGGGGAGTTGACGGTGGGGCAGGTGCGGGTGGTGATGCCGGGGGCTTATGTGAGCGTCGCATGCCATACGGTGGGGGAGGTGGAGCGGGCGTATGGTGAGGGTGCGGATGCGGTGTTGTTTGCGCCGGTGTTCGGGAAGTGGGTGGATGGGCGGGAGGTGGTGAGGGGGGTTGGGCTGCAGGCGCTGGCGGAGGCTTGCCGGGTGGGGGTTGGGGTGTTCGCGCTGGGTGGGGTGACGGCGGCGCATGAGGCGGCTTGCGTGGCGGCGGGGGCGGTGGGGATTGCGGGGATTCGTACTTTTTTTGGGGACGGGATGCCATAATCGGTCATGCCTTCTTTGTGGGTTGCTGAAAGCTGGGCGGGACGGCTGGGTGAACTGCTGGACCCTGAGGCCAAAGGGGCTCCGCTGCGACGGGATGTGCGCTCGCTGGGGGTGTTGCTGGGGCAGGTGCTGCGTGAGCAGGCGGCGCCGGGGATTTACGAGAGTGTGGAAGCGCTGCGGCAGGCGGCGATTGCCCGGCGGGAAGGTGGCGCAGGGTTTGCGGCGGTGACGGCCGGCGAGCCGGAGCGGGCGTATCAGCTGGCGCGGGCATTTTCTTTGTACTTCGAGCTGATCAACCTGGCGGAGACGAACCACAGGAAACGGCGGCGGCTGGCGCATCAGCTGGAGGATGCGGACGTGGTGCAGCGGGGGTCGTTTCAGGGGACGCTGCGGGCTTTGCGGCTGGCGGGGACTTCCCGGGAAGAGGCGCTCAAGAGGCTGGGTGAGGTTTGCGTGACACCGGTGTTCACGGCGCATCCGACGGAGGTGGCGCGACGCTCTGTGATGTTCAAGCGGCGGCGGATTTCTGACCTGCTGGAGCAGCTGGACCGGATCCCGGTGCCGGCGGCGGCGCTGGAGCGGCTGGAGCAGACGCTGCTGGCGGAGATCACGGCGCTGTGGCAGACGGACGACGTGCGGGCGTCGCGGCCGACGGTGCGGGATGAGATTCGCATGGCACTGGACTACTACGACGCTTCCCTGTTTGCGACCGTGCCGGCGCTTTACCAGGAGATGCAGGCGGGGCTCGAGGCGGAGTATCCGGCAGAGACACAAGTAGAGCTGCCGGTGATGGTGCAGTTTGGGTCGTGGATTGGTGGGGATCGGGATGGTAACCCGTTTGTGACGCCGGAAACGACGGCGGAGGCGTTGAGGATGGCGCGTGAGCTTCTGTTTACGCATTATCTGGCGCGGCTGCAGAATGTGTTCGACCAGCTTGCGAGCTCGACGCGGCTGGTGCCGGTAACCGATGAGCTGGCGGCGGCGCTTGGGGCTTACCTGGAGGCGCTGCGGGCGGGGAGTGCGGATGCGCCGGAGCTGCAGTTGCTGGAACGATTTCCGAATGAATCGGTGCGGCTGTTTGTGGCTTGCGTGATGATGCGGCTGGGGGGGAGTCCGCAATCGAGCGTGGCGGCTGAGGGCACGGCCGGAGCGTTGATGTTGTATGGGCGGCCGGAGGAAATGCTGGGGGATTTGAATCTGCTGCGGGACTCGCTGAACCGGAACCGGGGGGAGCGGCTGGCGGCGCTGTTGATCGAGCCGCTGATCCTGGAGGTGAAGACGTACGGGCTGCACCTGCAGGCGCTGGATGTCAGGCAGCATGCGCGGGTGCATGCGGCGGCGCTCGATGAGCTGCGGGCGGCGGGTGAAGCGGAGCAGCCCGCGGCGCTCTCTGCACAGACGGCCGAGGTGCTGGATACGTTTCGGGCGGTGGCGGCGCTCAAGCAGACACATCCGCCGGAGGCGCTGCCGCGGTATGTGATATCCGGGGCTACGAGTGTGGCGGATATCGTGAATGTGGTGCGGCTGGCGCGGATGGGGCATGTGCGGGTTGAGGGGGATGGGGAAGACCCCGGGCTGCAGCCGGTGCCGCTGTTTGAATCGATTGAAGACCTGCGGAATGCCGCGGCGATCTGCCGGGAGCTTTGGAGCAGTGAGGCTTACCAGCCGCTGCTGGAAAGCTGGGGCCGGAGCCAGGAAGTGATGCTGGGATACTCGGACTCGAACAAAGATGGCGGCATGCTGACGAGCACTTGGGAGATCTTCAAGGCGCATCGCGGACTGCATGAAGTGGCGCGGGAGACGGGGGTTGCGCTGCGGCTGTTTCATGGGCGCGGAGGCACGGTGGGGCGAGGCGGCGGCCCGACGCATCGCAGCATTTTTGCGCAGCCGCTGGACAGTTTCAATGGGGCGTTGCGCCTGACGGAGCAAGGTGAGGTGCTGAACTGGAAGTACGCGGACGTGGTGCTGGCGGAGCGGAACCTGGAGCTGATGATTGCGGCATCGCTCGATGCGGTGGCGCGGCCGGGGCTGGTGGCGGCGCCGGGCAGTGCGCATCGTACGGGGGTTTTGCCGGCGGCGTGGGAGGAGACGCTGGAGACGCTTTCGGCGAGCTCTTATGCGTTTTATCGGAAGCATATTGCGGAATCGGCAGACACGTTTGCTTACTTTGAACAGGCCACGCCGGTGGCGGAGCTGGAGCATGCGCGGATTGGCTCGCGGCCTGCCAAGCGGACGGATGCGTCGGCGCAGAAGAAGCGGAGTATGGAGGATTTGCGGGCGATTCCTTGGGTTTTTGGGTGGATGCAGTCACGACACCTGGTGCCGGCGTGGTTTGGGGTGGGGCATGCGCTGCATGAATTTGTGGATGGCGATGAGGGAAGGTTGGCGCATCTGCGGGAGATCTTTCGGGCGTTTCCGCTGTTCATCGACATGGTGCGCAATGTGGAGATGGCGCTGGCGAAGGCTGACTTCGGGATTGCCGCGCTGTATGCCGGGCTGGTGGGCGATGAGGCTTTGCGGGGGCGGGTGTTTACGATGCTGGAGGCCGAGTTTGCGTTGACGCGGGAGATGATCCTGGCGGTGACGGAGCAGGCGACGCTGCTCGAGACCAACCCGGTGCTCGAGCACTCGATCAGGCTGCGCAATCCTTATGTGGACCCGTTGAGTCTGCTGCAGGTAGACCTGCTGCGGCAGAAGCGTGGGGGGGCGGATTCAGTGGAGCTGAACAGGGCGATTACGGCTACGATCCATGGGATCAGCGCGGGCTTGCGGAATACGGGGTGAGGCCGTTGGGGTGTGGAAAAGAGCAGGAGTTTGCAACCATGGCTGAGGGATTGCGTCTCATCGTGTGAGAGACCGTGCGCCTTGCTATGGCTGGCGGCTGAGGGACTTATGCGGATTCGGTATGTGGCTGGGCTTTCTGTGGCGGTGGTGATGGTGGGGTTGAGCGGCGGCTTGCAGGCGCAGGGTGGGCCGCCGCCGGGTTATGGCGGGCCGCAGGGCGGGGTGCGGAGTGGGCCGCCTACGCCGCAGGCTGAGTTGCAGCGGATGACGCTGCAGTTGACGCTGACGGAGGCGCAGCAGGCGGCGATTCTGCCGATTCTGCTGGATCGGCAGGCGAAGATGCAGGCTTTGCGGAAAGATGGGACATCGGCTACGACTCAGGAAGCGGATATGCAGCAGCGGCGGGTGATTCTGGATGCGACGAATGCGCAGATTCGGGCTTTGCTGACGGAGACGCAGGCGGCGATGTTCGACAAGATGCAGCCGCGCGGGCCGATGGGTGGGGGACAGCAGGTTCCGGGTGGTGCGGGTACGCCGGATGGTGCTTCCGGGACTTCGGGGCAGCCGCCGGATCCGAAGTAGGACTGGCTTTAGTAGACAGGCAGCGAGTAACCCCACGATAACCGCGATGGGACCGCGGTGATCATGGGGCACCCGACCATGGTCAGGGTTTTACTAGTTCGATGAGGCGGACGGAGGCTATGGCTTCTACCTGCTTGAGAGCGGTGAGGGCCGGGGCGGCGTCGGAAAGGTCGGCGAGGTCGATCTGGATGATGGCGAGGGCCTGGCCTTGGGGGATGGTGGTGGGTTTGGCGCTGGTCGAGCGGGCGGTGGATCTGCCCAGAGCGAAGTTGGCGATGTTGATCTGGTGCTCGCCGAGGATGGTGCCGATGCGGCCGACGACGCCGGGTACGTCGTGGTTGCGGATGGCGACGAGGGTGCCATTGAGGGGGGCTTCGATGTCGATGCCATCGTAGCTGAGCAGGCGGGGTGAGGTGCCGTGGAGGACGGTGCCGGCGGCGCTGGTTTCGCCTTCTGTGGCGCGCAGGACGAGCTTGAGCACGGAGCCGGAGCCGCCGGGAATGAACTCCTTTTTGTCTTCCTGGATGCGGATGCCGCGCTCGGCGGCGATGGCGGCGGCGTTGATGCGGTTGACGGAGTTGGAGCCTTCGGTATCGGCGAAGATGCCGGCGATGGCAGCGTTGCGGATGAGGTCGGTTTTGCCCTGGGCCATGCGGCCGGAATAGGTGATCTGGATGCTTTCGAGATGGCCGGGGAGCGAGTGCGAAAGGAACTGGCCGAGGCGGCCGGCCATTTCAATGGAGGGCGCTACCTCGAGGTATTCCTCATGGCTGAGCGAGGGGAGGTTGACGGCGTTCTGAACGACGCCGAGCTTGAGGTAGTCGCGGACCTGCATGGCGAGCTGGATGCCGATGGCCTCCTGGGCTTCGTCGGTGGCGCCGGCGATATGAGGGCTGAGGAGGACCTGGGGGAGGGCGAAGTAGGGTGAATCTTTGAGGGGCTCTTGGGTGAAAACGTCCAGGGCGGCGCCGGCGATGTGGCCGGATTTAAGGCCTTCGACCAGGGCGGAATCGACGATGAGCTCGCCGCGGGCGCAGTTGATGATGCGGATGCCCGGCTTCATGATCGCGATGGAATGGGTGTTGATCATGCCTTCGGTCTGGGGGGTGAGGCCGACGTGGAGGGTGAGGTAGTCCGAGTGCTTGAAGACGTCGTCGAGGGTGGTGAGGGAGACGTTGTTTTCTCTTGCGATGACGGGGGAGATGAAGGGATCGTAGGCGAGCAGCTCCATGCCGAAGGCGGCGGCGCGGCGGGCGACTTCCAGGCCGATGCGGCCGAGGCCGACGACGCCGAGGGTTTTGCCACGGAGCTCGGTGCCCTGGAGGGATTTTTTGTCCCAGGTGCCGGCGTGCATGGTGGCGTTGGCGCGGGGGATGGCGCGGCACATGGCGATCATGAGGCCGAGGGTGAGCTCGGCGACGGCGACGGCGTTGGCGCCGGGCGTGTTCATGACGACGATGCCGCGATGGGTGGCGGCGGCGGTATCGATATTGTCTACGCCGACGCCGGCGCGGCCGATGACGCGGAGCTTGGGGGCGTGCTCGAGGAGGGCGGCGTCGACCTGGACGGCGGAGCGGACGATGAGGGCGTCGGCTGTGGCGAGCTCTTCAGGAAGGCTCTTGATCTTGTCAGCGGTGACGCAGTTCCAGCCGGGCTGTTGCTGGAGAAGGGCGAGGGTGGCGGGGGAGACTTTTTCAGCGAGAACGATCTTCACGAACACTCCAAAGGCGCATTGGGCGCAGCCTACCAAGTGTATCGCTAGTTGCGGGAGGGTCTGGGCGATATGGATTGTTGAGCAAATGAACAGGGGACGAGGAGAGCGGGCCGCGGGGCAATCCGAAGACGCCTTTTCTGCGTCAGGGTGATGGTGCAGTCCACTCGGCCATGAAATTGCTTTCGCTTTTGTTGCGCATGGGGCATGGATGAGGGTTAGGCTACAACCAGGATTTCGTCAGGGCGTCCAAGGGATTTTCGAATGAATGCGATGGTGCCGGTCCAACCGGGCAATGCAGGGATGACGGCGGTTGAAGAGGCAGAGCAGCGCCGGGTGGCGGCGGTGCGGGCTACGGGGCTGATGGATACGGATCGGGAAATGGGGTTCGACCAGCTGGTGGAGCTGGCGGCTGAGCTGTGCGGGACGCCGATCGGCCTGGTGAGTTTGATTGGGCGGCATCGGCAATACTTCAAGGCGTCGGTGGGGCTGCCGATGCGGGAGTTGTCGCGGAAGGCCTCACCGTGCGAGGTGACGGTGGCGGCGGGTGAGCTGGTGGTGGTGGAGGATATGCAGGCGGATGAACGGTTCAGGCGGAATCCGCTGGTAACCGGAGAGCCGAGGCTGCGGTTCTACGCGGGAGTGCCGCTGATGAGCCCGGACGGGCTGGTGCTGGGGACGATGTGCGTGGCGGATACGATTCCGCGGGGCCTGCGGGATGCCGAGCGGCGAGCGCTGGTGGTGCTGAGCGACCAGGTGCGGGTGCGGCTGGAGCTGCAGCTGGAACACCAAAAACTGGCCGAAGCGCTGCGTGACCGGAAACGGGTGATCGCGGAGCTGCGGTCGATTGAGCTGCGGTTCAGGAAGTTTATGAACCATGCGCCGTTTGTAAGTTTTATCAAGGATGCGGAAGGACGGTTTGTGTTCTACAACCGGCGGATGGCGGAGCAGTTTCAGATCTCGATGGATGCGTGGATCGGCAAGGACGATTTTGACCTGTGGCCGAAGGAGATGGCGGAACGGTTTCGGGAGACGGACGTGGAGGTGATGACGTCCGGGAAGATGCTGGTGCGGTCTGAAGAGACGAAGGATTCGCGGGGCAAGGTGATGTGCTGGAAGAGCTATAAATTTCCCCTGCGAAATGAGATGGGCGAGACATGGCTAGGCGGGCTGGCGCTGGATATGTCAGTAGAAAATGAACAGCGAAAGAGGCTGGAAGAGGCGAACCAGAAGCTGGAACGGCTGGCGACGACGGATGCGCTTACCGGACTGTCTAACCGGCGGGTGCTGGATGAACGGCTGGAATATGAGTTCAAGTACGCGGTGCGGCACAGGATGCCGCTTTCCGTGGTGATGCTGGATGTGGACAATTTCAAGAAGCTGAACGACACGCATGGCCACGCGGCAGGCGACTTGGTGCTCAAGAAGCTGGGTGGGCTGGTGACGGCGACAGTGCGGGCGACCGATCTGGGTGCTCGCTATGGCGGGGAGGAGATGGCCGTGCTGCTGCCGGGGGCGACGACCGACGGGGCTGTGCTGTTTGTAGAACGGCTGCGGGAAGCGATGCGGCTGGCGAGCTGGCCGAATGGCAAGGTGACGGCAAGCTTTGGGGTAGGAGAGATTACGGCGGCGACGAAGACGGGGACCCGGCTGATGGAGCTTGCGGACGATGCGATGTATGCGGCGAAACGGGCGGGGAAGGATCGTGTGGTGTGTGAACGGGATGTGCTGAGGAAATTAATGGATGAGCTGGGGGACGGGACGGGGGTGATAGAAGGGCTGAATGCTGTGGGGAAAGTGGTTGCGGGGGACTAGGGGTTCGGCGGAGCACAAGCAGCGGCAAGGACAAACGCAGATTCCCTTCGGGGAATGACAAACCAAAGGGAATGACAAACAACAACAAGAATGCCAGGGCTGGAGCCCTGGCATTCTTTGTTGCGGGAAACCGTGACCTTGGTTAGGGGCGGGTTCCTACGGTGCTGTTGAGCACCTGGTTGGCAAGCGGGGTGCGGGTGGGGGCGGCGGCGCCGACGAGCTCTGACAAGGTGAAGGAGCCAGGGGTGCAGGCGGTGGTGGTGGTGTTGACGCAGCCGGCGTTCGAGACCCAGACGTTGCCGGCGTTATCGATGGCGAGGCCGTAGGGCGTTTTGAGGGTGTTGCCGTTGGCGGTGTTATGGATGTAGGCGACGGTGGCGGTTTTGGTGTAGTCGGTGGCGGCGCCGTTGACGTATTTGTAGCCCATGGTGGTGATGGAGGCGTTGCCGGCATTGGCGACCCAGAGGGCACCGTCGCCGTCAGTGGCCAGGCCTTCAGGCGCGCTGAGGGTTGCGGGAGCGGTGAAGCAGGAGGCGGCGTTGAGGGTGCAAAGCTGGTTGGTGGAGGAGGCTGCCATGACGACGTCTTTGGCGGCGGCGGTGTAGCTGATGCCGCCGGAGTAGCAGTTGGCGGAGGTGGTGGCGTAGATGGTGGGGTTCAAGCCGGCCTGGTCGAGGGAGAGGGTGCAGGCGGTGGAGGAGCCGCTGTTGGCGGAGTAGGCTTTGGCGGCATTGGATTCAGCATCGACGCCGAGCACGCCGGAGGGCGCTTGGGGGATAGCGGCGGGGGTGCTGGTGACGTTGGAGCCGGACTGGGCATAAAGGTAGGTGCTGTTGGCGCTGGCGACGAGGCCGAAACCGGTCTGGGTGGAGGGCGCGACGGCGATGGCACCGATGTTGCCGGAGCCCTGGCCGCCGTAATAGCTGAGGGTGGGGTTGGTGGGGTTTGCGACGGGGATGGCCTCCGCCTGGAGGGAGTTGGTGTCTGTAATGTAGGCGTTGCCGGAGTTGTCTATGGCAAGGTACTGGGGGATGTAGACGGCGGTGCCGTAGGGGCCGTTGAAGGTGGTGGTGGCGGGGCTGAAGTAGCCGGCGCCGTGGGAGGTAGTGGTGTTGGTGGGGAACCAGATGTCGCCGGAGGCGTCGATATCGATGTTAGAGGAGGAGCCGGTGGTGGTGTTGCCGGCGATGGAGAGGCCGAAGGCGGTGGAGGTGTAGGACACGCCGAGGGTCCAGTCGTTGGGCGGGGTGGAGAGGCCGACGAAGGGCGAGGTGGCGGGCGGCAGGTTATAGAGGGCGGTGACGTTCTGGTAGGGGCGCAGGGCCATCTGAACGGCGGCCTGGAGGGTGTCGAGCGGGCGGGTGGAAGAGCCGGGAGGCGTGGTGGCGGCGAAGAGCTGGCCGCAATAGGTGGTGGTCTCCGTGATGCTGGTCTGGCCGTTGGAGTTGACGCAGGCGGCCAGGATGTTGGCGATGGTGTTGAGCTTGGCGGACTCGAGCGTGGTGGTAACGCCGGCGGCGGTGGAGGTGACGGCGGCAGTGCCGGCGCCGAGATTGGTAAGGACTTTGAGGGTCTGGTTGTCGGCCATGACGAGGCCGGGCTGGTAGACGCCGGAGCCGGCAGCTTTGCCGCCGATGATGTCTGTCGAGACCGCGCCGCCGACGGTGGTGGGGAAGAAGTGGCTCATGGAATAAGCCGCGGCGGCGGTGCTGACCTCATTGATGGTCACGTTGAGATTGGTGAGCCCACTGCATGGGCCGGTGCCGGCGAGGAGCGCGATGTTGGGATTGTTGGTGGTACCGGCGATACCGCCCGAGGCGATGAGATAGGTGGGGGTGTTCGCGTAGGGGCAGGTGTAGGTGGCGATGTTCCAGTTGCCCTTGGAGTCTGAGGTGGTGGAAGCGAGCGAAGTGGCTCCTGTGCCGTAGCCGCTGGTGCCGACGGCGTAAAGGGTGATGGTGGAGCCGGTGACGGCCTGCTGACCGCCGTAGACTTTGCCATGCATGCCGCTGGAGACGACGGGGATGTCCGCGATGTTGGCCTCCGTGGTGGACATGGCGCAGCCGGTGAGGGCGGCGAGAAGCGGAAGAGCGAGAAGCGGGAGGGAGGTCGAGGCAAAACGCATGTGGTGGATCCCTTGAGAGCAGAAGTCTTGTCAAATGTTGCGACAAGACTGACTCTAGGGACAGCAACCGGGGAGGGCGATGGCTCTTTTAGTGAACCGGTACTACACGGAAGTATCACGATCCGAAAAGAAAATTGGGTGCACGGTGCGGCTGAGGATTATTAAGGGCGGGTTTTGTTGAGGTCCGGGCCGAGCAGGTGCTGGGCGTCGGGCGCGGGATGAGCCGGGGGGGCGTCTTCGTGGGCTTCGTGGGGGTCCGGGTGCTCGATGTGTTGAGTGAGGCCGGTTTTGAGGATGGCGAAGGCTTCTTCAGGCGTGTCGGCGAACTGGAAGATGGCCAGGTCTTTGGGGGCGATGGCACCTTTGGCGGCGAGGAGGTCGAGGTTGAGGATGGATTTCCAGTAGCTGGAGCCATAGATGATGATGGTGAGCTTGTTGGTGAGCTTGTGGGTCTGGGCAAGGGTAAGGAACTCAAAGGCCTCGTCCATGGTGCCGAAGCCGCCGGGGAAGACGACGAGGGCCTTGGCGAGATAGGCGAACCAGTACTTGCGCATGAAGAAGTAGTGGAATTCGAAGTTGAGCTCCGGCGTGATGTAGCGGTTGGGGATCTGCTCAAAGGGAAGCTTGATGTTGAGGCCGATGGTTTTGGCCCCGGCCTCCCAGGCACCGCGGTTGGCGGCCTCCATGATGCCGGGGCCGCCGCCGGAGGTGACGACGAAACGATGGCGCGGGCCGGGGAGCGCCATGGACCAGGTGGCGACCATGCGGGCGAGGGTGCGGGCGTCCTCGTAATAGCGGGCCATTTCCACGGCGGACTGGGCGAGGGAGAGTTTGAGGTCGGAGGGGACCTGGCCTGTGACCTGGGCTTGCGCAATTTCGGCTTGCGTGGCGGGCTGCTCGTGCGGCGGGGCGGGGGTGGCGGAGCCGGTATTTTCAAGGAGCTGGAGGTTCTGGCTGGCAGTATCGAGCGAGCGGAAGCGGGCTGAGCCGAAGAAGACGACGGTATCTGCGATGCGCTGGGCGCGGAAGCGGACGAGGGGCTCCTGGTATTCGGCCATGATGCGGATAAGGCGGCCGTCGGGGGAGTCGATGAAGTCAGGGTTGGCGTAGGCGAGGGGGGCGCGGGCGAGGGGCTCGGGAACTTCAGGTACTTTAGGGGACATGCGGGGGGCTTTCTGGTTTGAGAGGGCGGAGGTCACGGTAGGTGATGGCTTCTGAGATGCCGATCCAGATATCGAGGAGGCCGAGGCCGGAGATGATGCCGCGCACGGGGCCAAGTTGGAGGATGGACCAGAGGCGGGGGTGGGCGGCGAAGAAGAGATTGTGGTCCCAGAGAGCGGTCCACCAGGGCAGGACGGTGACGATGAGGCCAAGATAGATGCAGAACAGGACGAGGATGAAGAGGGAGATGCGCTGAAACCAGATGGGATTGGGCTGGTCAGATGGCGGAGGTTTTGGCGAAGGGGTAGGCGGGGGGGCGGGCTCCGCGGGGGGGAACAGGTTGGACTGGACGGGATGGTCAGGCTGTGTGGACATTTCCCCAGATACTGAAGGTAGCAGAGAGGCAGGGGTGCGTGGTGTATAACGGCGTGATTGGGGGTTTGCGATGGCCGAAGGTCTGGTGACGCCGCGGCAGGCAGCCGTGCTGTTGGGCGTGAGCTACGTGACGGTGAAGGGCTGGATTTTGCGCGGGGCGCTGGAGACGGTGAAGACGCCGGGAGGACATCACCGGATAGCGCCAGCGGCACTCGAACGGTTCAGGGGGCAGGCGGGAACGTCTTTACCGGCAGGCGGGGCGCAGGTGAGTGGGCGGAACCAGCTGGTCGGGGTGATCACGGAAGTGACCATCGACGGGCTGCTGGCGCGGGTACGGATACGCATTGGCGAACAGACGATTACCGCGATCATCACGAGCGATGCGGTGAAGGAGATGCGGCTGAAAAAAGGAGAGCCTGCGGCCGCACTGATCAAGGCGACCGAGGTGATGGTGGCTCGGGTTTAGGGCTACTTTGCTGGCTACTTTTCTACGGTGGGGGGGAGAATGTTCTTTAGCCGGAGATAGATGGAAAGGATGGCGTACTGCTCGTTGTCATGCGAAACGTTGCCCCAGGCGGCGCCGATGCGGGAACGAGTCATGGGGCCGAAGGAGACTTTGCTCATGAGATCGGCGTCGTTGAGCGCGGCGTAGGCTTTGTCGCACTCGGCGAAGGAGGCCTGGAGGCCGGCGAAGATGGCGGCTTTGTCGGCGGTGTCTGAAGGGACGGTCTTGGCGTCGAATTTGCTGCCGTTGAGGGCGGTGCAGGTATGCTGCTGGGCCTCGGTGATGTGGTTGACGACGCGGGCGAAGGTACGGATTTCAGGGGTGCCTTTGAATTGGTAGTCGGCGGCGGGCATCTTGTCGGCGGCTTTGAGGATGTTCTCCTTGAGGTGTTTGTAGGAGTTCTGGACCTCAGCGGAGGGGGTGGAGACCTGGGGGGGCATGGCCTGGGCCTGCGCGGAAAAGACGGCGGCGGGCGCGGCGAGGAGAGTGAGGGCGGCGAGCATGCGGAGTGTCATGGTTTGTCCTTTGCGGTGCTGTGTCTGAGGCTACAGGCGTCGCGGTGGGGAAACAAGTGAAACGTTGGGCGGAAGTGACGCATCGGATTGGCTGGATGGATGGAGGCGATGATGGCGTTGGAACTGGATGCGCAGACTACGGCGTTGGTGGTGGTCGATCGACCTATTGAATTCTTCTGAACTTGATGCAGGGGAGTGGCAAGATCTGAGGACCCCTCTTGATTGGTTCAGAGTCAATCTCCCTACACCGCCTGATACCTTCTTCGCAAGCCGAGCTATTTTCTGGTTCCGGGCTGATGCTGAGGAAAGCATCCGGCACGTGTGGGAGATGGTGCATATCATGAGACAGCATGGGCGTCATGTCGCCGTCCATCGTTGTGATCATCTTCACAATCGTGTCTACGCAGATGCGCTACAGGTTGCAGCTTTTCCCTCGCCACTGGATGGCAGAGTTGTGTCTCATTGAAGCATTGCCATTGGGGCTAGCTGTCGCTGGTGATGGCGGTGTTGGTGGTGATGTTGACGGTGGGGGTGGGGTTTGTGTCGATGAGGGCGTCTGCGATGGTGAGGTGTTTGTCCAGGGTGTCGATGCCGCGGTCGAGCTCTTCTTTGGTGACGATGAGGGGTGGAGCGATTACGAAGTGCGAGACCCAGGCCTGGATGATGACGCCATCTGCCATGCACTTGGCGGCGATCTGGTCGACGAGGAGAGGGTTGCCGGAGACCTTGTCGGTGTAGTTGTTGAAGGGGGTTTTGCTGAGGCGGTCTTTGACGATTTCTACTGCCCAGAAGAGGCCTTTGCCACGGATGTCGCCTACGCTGGGGTGTTTGGCTTTGAGGGCTTCCAGCTTCTGCTGGACGTAGGGTGCGAGCTCGGCGGCGCGCTCTACGAGGTTGAGGCGGCGCATTTCACTGATGACCGCGACGGCTGGGGCCAGGGTCATGGGGTGGGCTTCATAGGTGTGGCCGTGGGCGAAGTAGTGGTCCTGGAAGTAGGCTGCGATCTTGTCGGACGTGGCGCAGAGGCCGAGCGGAACGTAGGCGCTGGTGATTCCCTTTGCAGTGGTGAGGATGTCCGGCGTGACGCCCCAATGTTCCATGGCGAACCATTTGCCGGAGCGGCCCCAGCCGGACATGACCTCATCGGCGATAAGGAGAGTGCCGGTTTCATCGCAGATGCGGCGGAGCTTGGGCATGTATTCATCGGGCGGGACGATGACGCCATTGGTGCCGACGATGGGTTCGACGAGGACGGCAGCGACGTCCGACTCGTTGCGGATCATGTGCTCGAGATAGTCGGCGCACGCAATGTTGCAGCCGGGATAGGTGTGGCGGATGGGGCAGCGGTAGCAGTTGCACTCCGGGGCGAAGATAGTTCCCTGCTGCTTGCCGCCGACGGGTTCCATGGCCCACCGGCGGGGGTCGCCTGTCGCGGCAATGGAACCGGAAGTAGACCCGTGATAGCTGCGGTAGCGGGCGATGATTTTCGACTTGCCGGTGTACATGCGGGCGATCTTGAAGGCAGCCTCGTTGGCGTCTGTGCCGGAGGTGGTGAAGAAAAAATGATTGAGGCTGGGGGGGAGGATTTCGAGGAGGAGCTTGGAGAGCTCGGCGCGGCAGGTGGTGGCGTAACCGGGCATGGCGTAGGCGAGCTGCTCGGCCTGGGCGGCGATGCTGGCGATGACGGCGGGGTTTTTGTGGCCGAGGTTGGAACACATGAGCTGGGCGGAGAAGTCGAGGTATTGCTTGCCTGCGCCGTCAGTGATGGTGCAGTCTTCGGCATCCACGATATGGAGGGGATTCCAGGATTTCTGGAAGCGCCATGTGCCGTAGTTGGTGGCTTTGGTGATGGCGACGACTTCTGCGGAGGTGAGCTCGGGCATGGGGGTTGTGGTGCCTTTCAAGGGTAGGCAATTAGGATACGGCATGGCATGACAGAACCCCACTCATCGCAATGAAGCTTGCGATGAATGGGGCACGGGAGATGGAGCTTCTGGTTAGGGGCGGGAGCCTAGTTTGCCTTGTTGGATGGCGAGTGAGAGCGGTGTGACGACGGGGGCGGCGGCGCCGATGAGCTCTACGGTGAGACCGTAGAAGTTAGTGCCATCCGAGTAATAATTGCCTGTGGTCCAGACGTTGCCGGCACCGTCGATGGCGATGTACTCGGGGCCGAAAGCGTTGGGGACGACGTAGCCGTTGGTGGGGGAGATGGCGCCGCCGGTGGGAGAGATTTCGGCGATGGAATCGTCATCTGAGGCGCACCAGAGGTTGCCGTCACCATCAATCTGAGTTTGCAGGCACTGTTGAACGGCGGTGTTGCCGGTGATAGGGAAACCGGTGGGGGCGACAGCGTAGTAACTGTATTTGAAGATGAGGTTGGTGGATCCGTTCGAGTAGCGTGTGCCCCAGATGTTGTTGGAAGCATCGATGCTGAGGTTGCTCTGTTCGGCGGAACCAGAGGAGGGGCTGGAACGGACGTAGACGCCAGAACTGTTGAATAAAGAGAGGCTGTAAAGACTATTGTTTGTGTTGGCCGAGGCGACCCAGAGATCGTTGAGGTTGTCGACGGCGAGGCTGACGACACTGCCGATGCTGTCTGGGTAGGGTGAGCCGGAGACGGGCGAGCCGGTGCTGGTGAATCTGGAGACCGTGGCCTGCGCTAAGTTGCCGGCCCAGACATAGCCGTTGCCATCGATGGCGAGGGCCTGGGGCTGGTTGAGGCCGCCGCCGATGTAGCCGCCGACGGGCGACAGAAGGTTGCCGCCGTTGGAGATCTTGGTGATGGAGCTGTTGATGATACCCGGGGAGGAGGAGAAGGTGGTAAACCAGATGTTGTTGGTGGGATCCAGGACGGGTCCGAAGGCGGGGACGCCGCCGGACGTTGGGTATCCCGCTGCGGGGGAAAGGAGCGCGCCGGCGTTGGAGTACTCGAGGATGCCGTTGGCGAGGGTCCAGAGGTTGTTGGAGGAATCGAAGGCGGCGCCGGAGGAGGAGATATTCCAGACAATGCCGAGCGAGAAATCATTGGGCGCGGCGGTGAGGGTGGGCATGAAGGGTGCACCGCTGGCGGGTTGGAGGTTGTATAGCGTGGCGACGTTGACGGCGGGGCGATGCGCGATGTTGATGGCGGCGGTGGCGGTTTCAGTGGGTTTGGTGCCGGCGGTGTTGGGAGCGGCGGTGAGCAGCGTTGTGCAGGCGGCCTGGGTGCCGGTGGAGTTGATGCAGGCGGCGATGATGTTGGCGAGGGTGTTGATCTCGGCCTGGGGGACGGTGCCGTTGCCGTTGGGCGTGGTGGTGTAGGCGTTGCCGTAACGCAGGCCGGTGAGGTTAGCCGCGGCGGCAAAGGCGTTGCGCAAGCCCTGCAGGGCGGCCGTGGAGCCGGAGGAGGCGACGTGGGTGGCGTCCGTGGCGTAGCCTGCCATGGCGTAGGCAGCGGCGACGGTTGAGACCTCATTGATGGTGACGAGCGGGTCTGCGAGGGCGAAGGTGCCGGCTATAGGGCAGGTGCCGAGCACGGTCATGAGGCCGACGGCAGCGTTGGTGCCGGCGCCGGGGTTGCCGCCGGTGGCGTAGAGGTAGGCCTGGGTCGCGGGCGTGCAGGTGTAGTCGCCGGTGACGGAGAAGTTGCCATTGGCGTCAGAAAGGACGTAGCCGCCGATGCTGTCTGTACCGGCGATGCCTGCGGTGAGCAGCGAGGTGGACGCGGAGCCATAGCCTGCAGCGGAGGGGGCGAGGAGATAGATGCGGGCGCCGGCGATGGGCTGCTGGCCACCGTGTACGGTGCCGGAAAAGGCTACGCCGGGCGAGGCGGCGGGAGTGCCGGGAGAGTTGAACGCGCAGCCGGTGAGCAGGCAGGAGGCAGCAAGGCAGGTCATGGCGAAAAGGCGCATGGGGGCTCCAGGAACTTGGGTATTTTGATTGCCGGAGAGGTCTTGCGGGGCCCATGCAGGTCTTTTGCCTGCGTGCAATGGGTTGATTATTGCACAGGGAGACGCGGCTTTCTAGCCCCAGGTGAAGGTGATGGGAGCGTCTAGGTCCGGGTGCAGACTCTTGTGCACGGGGCAGGTGTGGGCGGCGCGCTCGAGGCGTTGCTTGTGCTCTTCAGGCAGATCATGCGGCATGTGGATGCGGGTGGCGAGCGAGCCAATGCGGCGGGTGGGCGTGGCGACCATTTCCTTTTCTACCGTGGCGGTGGCGCCTGCGATATCGAGTGAGTGAGTGCGGGCTACGATGCCCATCGTGGTGAGGATGCAGGTGCCGAGCGCGGTGGCGACGAGATCGGTGGGGGAGAAGGATTCGCCGCGGCCCTGGTTGTCTTTGGGGGCGTCGGTTGCGAGAGTGGTGGCGGAGGGCTGGTGGGTGGCGGTGCAGTGGAGCTCGCCCTCATACACGGAAAGGATGGTGACCATAGGGATCTTTGTATCACTTGCGGCCCCTGCTCTGCGGGGCTTGGTTTGTGCGACGGGTGTGCGGATTGCCAAGTGGTGGGCGGTGGGAGCAGAATGCTCTGCGTCTGCCTGAACGAGGTGCGCGGGCGCTTCCCTTCCGTGGCAAGGAACGGGGGCCGCGTTTTCGGCGTGGGTGATTTGTGTGAGGAACGAGCGATGAAGAAGACACGTGGTGTTTCGTTGCTGCTGGCTTTGCTGGTGAGCACTGGTTGCGGGCTGCAAGCGCTGTATGGGCAGGACTTCAAGAAGCAGGTGATCTACGAGATCATCACAGACCGGTTTGTGGATGGGGATACGACGAACAACAATCCCTCGCAGAGCTCTGGGCTGTATGACTCGACGAAGACGAACTGGCAGGCTTACTGGGGGGGCGACCTGGCGGGGATCCAATCGAAGATGAGCTACCTGAAAGGGATGGGGGTGACGGCGATCTGGATTTCACCGCCTGTAAATGGCGACAACCTGAATACGTATGGGACATCAAGCACGCCACAGGCGGGATATCACGGGTACTGGGCGCGCGACTTTCAACAGGTGGAAGAGCACTTTGGGGACTCGAACAACACGTGGGCGGCGTTTGATGCGCTGGTTTCGAGCGCGCATAGCAATGGCATCAAGGTGGTGGCGGATGTGGCGCTAAACCATACGAATCCGCTGGACGCGGGGGAGTATGGGTCGCTGTATAACAACGGGACGTTTGTGGCGGCGTATAACAACGATCCGAATGGGGTGTTTCACCATAACGCGAATATTTCAAATTACCAGGACCGGTACCAGGTACAGTATTTAACGCTCGAGAACCTGGCGGATCTGAACCAGGAGAACTCGACCGTGGACAGCTACCTGAAGAGCGCGCTGACGCAGTTGCAGGCGCACCATGTCGATGCGTTCCGGCTGGACGCGGTGAAGCATGTGACGTGGGGTTGGGAATACTCGATGGCGAACACGGTGTTCAGCAATGCGCCGAGCTTCTTTTTTGGCGAGTGGGCGATGACGAATACGTCTGACGGGCTCTACCACGATGCGTACAAGTTCGCGAACAAGAGCGGCATTAACCTGCTGGATTTCCCGCTGAATACGGCGATGCGGGATGTGTTTGGCAACGATGCGGCGTTCTCTGAGATCGACTCGACGCTGGGGCAGGAGAACAGCAACTTTACGTGGCAGAACGACCAGGTAACGTTTCTGGATAGCCAGGATCTCTCCCGGTTGCTGACGGTGAATAACAACAACAACCGGCTGAATGAGGCACTGGCCTTTCAACTGACGACGCGCGGTGTGCCGGTGATTTACTACGGCGACGAACAGTATCTGCACAACGACACGAATGGCGGGACGGACCCTTACAACCGGCCGCAGATGACTACGTTTTCGACAACCAGCACAGCGTACCAGATGATCAACAAGCTGAGCGCGCTGCGGCAGGCGAACGATGGGATCGCGTATGGGACTTCAAAACAGCGGTACCTGACGAGCGATGTGTACGTGTATGAACGGCAGTTTTATAACAACGTCGTGCTGGTAGCCATCAACAAGAACAACACGACAGCGCAGACAGTGAGCGGCCTCTACACGGCGTTGCCCGCGGGGACTTACAAGGACTACCTGGGCGGGCTGCTGAATGGAGCCGGCCTGACGGTGACGGCGGGGACGGGTGGCAATGATCCGGCGAATACGCTGACGCTGCCGGCGAACTCGGTGTCCGTGTGGCAGGTGGCGGGCGGGGAGGCGGGGCCGTCGGTGGGGTCAATTGGGCCCACGGTGGCGCAGCCTGGCGTGACGGTTACGCTGGCCGGAGACAGCTTTGGCACCAGCAAGGGGACGCTGACGATCAACGGAACGGCGGCGACGATCCAGAGCTGGAGCAATACGTCAGTTACCTTTACCGTGCCGAGTGTGGCGGCGGGTGTCTACCAGGCGCAGTTGAAGAACAGCGCTGGAGCGGCGGCCAATACGATTCAGTTTACGGTGCTGACGGCGAAGCTGATTCCGGTGACGTTCACGGTGAACAATGCCGTGGCGACGAACACGGGGGACTACATTTTCCTGACGGGGAACGTGGTCGAGCTAGGACAGTGGGGGACTACGTTTGATACGGCCGTGGGCCCGATGCTGGACCCGAACTATCCGAACTGGTTTCTGAATGCGTCTGTGCCGGCAGGGCAGACGATTCAGTTCAAGTTTGTGAAGATCGCGGCGAATGGGACGGTGACGTATGAAGGGGGGAGCAACCATACCTATACGGTGCCGAGTAGCGGGGTGGGGAGTGTGAATGTGACTTGGCAGAACTGAGGAGAGGCCTTTCGGTGGTGTGGGTTGCTGCCGGAAGGTCTCTTGCTTTGGAGGTGAGGGTGGGATGTGACGGAGAAGGTGCTGATGGCGCATCTCAAATTGGGGCTCGTCTCGTCATCAGCCTTGAAGTTTCTCCAGAGCGGTGGAGCTACAACCGCAGATTCCCTACGGGAATGACAAACAGAAGAAGGACCACATCACACTTTTCCTGAAGGTACCCTCCCCCGCATGAGGAGGAGGTAGAGGATGGCGGCGGTAAAGAAGCCGGTGAACCAGGCACCGCTGTAGAGCCAGTGGAGGGTTGGGACGGCGAGGCCGACAAGGGCCATGGCGATGCCAGCGGCGAGGGCGATGATGGCGCGGGGATTGAAGCCGTGGGTGTACTCGTAGGGGCCGGGCCTTTGGTAGAGGGCGGCGAGGGATAAGGTGCGATGGCGGATGAGGAAGTAGTCGGCGATCATGATGCCGGCTACGGGGCCGAGGAAGCCGCCGTAGCCGACGAGCCAGGAGGTGAAGCTGGAGGAGGATGAGAGCAGGCGCCAGGGCATGATGGCGATGCCGAGCGCGCCGGTGATGAGGCCGCCGGTGCGGAAGCTGATGTGGTTGGGAGCGAGGTTGGCGAAGTCGTTGGAGGGGCCTACTACATTGGCGCCGATGTTGACGTTGAGCGTGGCGACAAGCAGGCCGATGAGGGCGAGGGTGGCGACGAGGGGTTGGTGGAATCGGCTGAGGAGCTCCACGGGGGACCAGATGGGCTGACCGAAGACGACCGCGCTGGCGCTGGTGCAGGCGATGCCCAGCGATGCGTAAAGCGTCATCGCTACAGGTAGCCCAAAGGATTGGCCGAGGACCTGCGACTCCTGCGATTTGGCGTAGCGGGTGAAGTCCGGGATGTTGAGCGAGAGCGTGGCCCAGTACCCGACCATGCCGGTGAGAGCCGGGAGGAAGAAGGCGAGGAAGTCGTGGGTGGTGTGGAACTTGCTTGGAGTGCTGAGGATGGGGCCTAGGCCGCCGGCGCGGTGATACATGAAGGCCAGGAGGGCTAAAGACAGGACGGCCATGAGGGGGGCGGAGAAGGATTGGAGGAAGCGTATGGATTCGACGCCGCGCCAGACTACTGCCATGTTGAGGGCCCAGAAGGCCAGGAAGCAGATGGGTGTGATGTTGTGGGTGAGGGTGACGGGGGCGATGACGTTGAGCATCGCAGCGATGGCGAGGCCGCCGATCCAGCACTGGATGCCGAACCATCCGCAGGCCACGATGGCTCGGAGGATGGCGGGGATGTTGGCGCCGAGCGGGCCGAAAGGGGCGCGGACGAAGACGGGGAACGGGATGCCATACTTGGCGCCGGCATGGGCGTTGAGCAGCATGGGAATGAGGACGATGAGGTTGCCGAGCAGGACGGTAGCGATGGCTTGCAAGGCGGACATGCCGCCGGCGATGAGGCCCGCGGCGAGCATGTAGGTGGTGACCTCCATGGACATGGAGAACCAGAGAGCGATGTAGTTGTAGGTGGTCCAGGTGCGGGCGAGTGGGGCGGTGGGGGCCAGGTCGGGGTTGTAGAGGTGGGGGTCGGGGTGCGGGATGTGGATGAGGTCAGGAGTTGCGGTGGGAGCTGTCAGCAAGGAGTGTGGCTCCTGAAGGGGATGAGTCAGGATACAACGCTCTCAGAAAATAAGGTCTTCTGGTTTTGGGTATCTTAGCAATGGTGAGAAGTCCACCTTCCAGAAATCCACTTCAAACAGATCGTTTTGCTTGTCAAGATTGATGGAGATGCTAACCAGGACGTCGTCTGAGTCTAGATAACCGGCAGAGATTAGTTCTCGTCCCATCACTGGATTTTCACTGCTTACAAAAGCAATGCTGCCCATGCCGCCGTCATGCAGGGTCCTCACCCAACTCATGCGAAGAGTTTGCCACAACGTCTGATAGTCGGCGCGTGTGGCGAGTGCCTGAATGAGAGCGCACTCTTCAAGACGCAACGGTCTGGGTGGACGGGGCGCTGCGATGGTGTCAGGATTTTCTGCGGGGCGTTGCATCGTAGTGCCTCCGAGGCTTTGAGCGAGAATATAGTGCGTTCTGCAGAATCTTGCTCATCGCTGTGGTTAAGTAGAGCAGCGGCTTCAATGGTGATTCGGAACCCAGGTCTCAGACGCGAGACCTGGGGCACCCGGATTGTTGAGGGACCTGTAGAGAACAGGCAACGGCAAACAGCCACAGCAGATTCTCTCTGGGAATGACAAAAAAAAACAAGCAACAGCAAAAACCAATACTGAGATTCTAGCTTCGCCAGAATGACGGCAGAACCGGGGTTAGAGGGTGCTCGCGTTAGGTTGGCGTTTCAGGAAGCGGCCGTGGGTGGGTGTGCTTAGGAAGGTTGCTTTGCCGGCGGAGTCCGTATCTACGATGAGTTGGCCTCGGCTGTATACGGCTTGAGTGTTGCCGCGGATTTGCCAGCCTTCGAACATGCTGTAGTCGGTGTTCATTGCTTGAGTTGCGGCGGAGATGGTGTAGTTGGCCTGGGGGTTCCAGAGGAGGATGTCGGCGTCGTAGCCGGGGGCGAGGATGCCTTTGGTTTCGAGGCCGAAGATGCGGGCTGGGTTGGTGCTGGTGAGGGTTACGAATTGCTGGGGGGTGAGGAGGCCGGTGTTGACGCCGTGGTGCCAGAGGAGCTGGAGGCGGTTTTCGATGCCGGGGCCGCCGTTGGGGATCTTGGTGAAGTCGTGCCTGCCGAGCGCCTTCTGCTCGGTGGTAAAAGGACAGTGGTCGGTGGAGACGACCTGCAGGGTGCCGTCGGCGAGGGCGGCCCAGAGGGGGGCCTGGTTTTCGCGCTTGCGGAGGGGCGGGGTGAAGACGTACTTGGCTTCGTCGAAGCTCTTGCCGGGCATCTGGTCTTCGAGCGAGAGAACGAGGTATTGGGTGCAGGTTTCGGCGAGGGCGTGGAGGCCGCGGGCCTGGGCTTGCTTGAGTTCGCGGAGGGAGTCGGCGTTCGACAGGTGGACGATGTAGACGGTGGCGCCGGCCATGTGGGCCAGGGCGATGGCGCGGTGCGTGGCTTCGGCTTCGCTCTCGGCTGAGCGGGTGAGGGCATGAAAGTGCGGAGCGGTTTCGCCGCGGGCGAGGGCCTGGGCTACGGTGACGTCGATCTGGTGGCCGTTTTCGGCGTGGATGAGGACGAGGGCGTCGAGGGCGGCGGCCTGCTGCATGACCTGGAACATGAGGCCGTCTTCGATCATGAGGACGTTGGGGTAGGCCATGAAGAGCTTGAAGGAGGTGATGCCGGCGGCGACCATGTCGCGCATTTCTGCGAGGGTTTCGTTATGGGGGCCGAGGTCGGTGATGGCCATGTGGAGGCTGTAGTCGATGCAGGCCTTGCCTCTGGCTTTCTGGTTCCAGATTTGGAGGGCTTCGGCTAGTGTGTGGCCGCGGGATTGGAGGGCGAAATCGATGACGGTTGTGGTCCCGCCGATGGCTGCGGCGCGGGTGCCTGTCAGGTAGTCGTCGGCTGATGTCGTGCCGCCGAAGGGCATGTCGAGATGGGTGTGGACGTCGATGCCGCCCGGCATGGCGAGGAGGCCGGTGGCGTCGACGAGCTGATGGCCGGCGGGCGGGATGTGGGGGGCTACGGCGGCGATCTTTTCGCCTTCGAGGAGGATGTCGGCCTGGCGGGTGGACGTGGCGTTGACGACGGTGGCGTTCTGGATGAGGATGGCCATGATGTGCTGAGGATATCGCAGGTGGCGGGTTAGTTGTGGCCTTCGGCGATGGAGGTGGGGGTGGGGGTGGCGCTCCTTTGTTCCCAGGATTGGAAGGGGAGGCCGGTGGGGACCTGGTCCATGGTGATGCAGTCTTCTACGGGGCAGACGAGGGAGCAGAGATTGCAGCCTACGCACTCGTCGGAATCAACACGGGGGATGCGGGTGAGGGGGACGGTGCCGGTTTCGAGGCCGGCGGAGACGGTATCGAGCTTAGGGATGGGGGTGGTGGTGATGGCCTGGCGGCTGGTGGTGAAGACCTGGGCGGGGGTGGGTTTGGCGTGAGGGTTGGGGTCGTTGTGGGAGTAGCGGGGGTCGATGCCGGTGTGGATGAGTTGGTCGCCGCCGCTGGTGCGGTCGAGGTGGATGCATTGGTGGGCGCCGTCCCAGCAGGCGGTGTAGCAGAGCTGGCAGCCGATGCATTTGTCGGCGTGGATGTTGGCGACGACGCGGTAGTTGAGGTTGAGGTTCTTCCACTCGCGGACGTTGGGGAGGGAGAGGCCGCGGAAGTCGTCGATGGTTTGGAAGCCTTTGCCGGCCATCCAATTGAGCAGGCCTTCAGCCATGTCTTCCACGATGCGGTAGCCGTAGTGCATGGCGGCGGTGCAGACCTGGACGTTGCCGCAGCCGAGCAGGATGAACTCGGCGGCGTCACGCCAGGTGGCGATGCCGCCGATGCCGGACATGGGAAGCTGCGCGGCGGGGTCGGACTGGACCTGCTGGATCATGTTGAGCGCGATGGGTTTGACGGCTGGGCCGCAATAGCCGCCGTGAGAGGATTTGCCATCGACAAGGGGGCGGGGTTGGAAGGTGTCGAGGTCGATGGATGTGATGGAGTTGATGGTGTTGATAGCGGAGAGCGCGTCGGCGCCGGCGAGTTTGGCGGCGCGGGCGGGCATGCGGATGTCCGAGATGTTGGGGGTGAGCTTTACGATGACGGGGGTGCGGGCGACTTCTTTGACCCATCCGGTGATCTGGCCGCAGTATTCGGGGACCTGGCCTACGGCGGAGCCCATGCCACGCTCGCTCATGCCGTGGGGACAGCCGAAGTTGAGTTCGAGGCCATCGGCGCCGGCGTCCTCGGCGCGGCGGACGATGTCGTGCCAGGTCTCGCGTTTGGATTCGACCATGAGGGACGCGATGACGACGTGTTTGGGATAGCGGCGTTTGACCTCGGCGATCTCGCGGAGGTTGGTCTCGATGGGGCGGTCGGAGATGAGCTCGATGTTGTTGAAACCCATCATGCGCTGGCCGTTGTAATCGATGCTACTGTAGCGGCTGGAGACGTTGGTGACGGGGTCGCCGATGGTCTTCCAGACGGCGCCGCCCCAGCCTGCATCGAAGGCGCGCATGATCTGCTCGCCGGCGTTGGTGGGCGGGGCGGAGGCCAGCCAGAAGGGGTTGAGGCAGGGGATGTTGGCGAAGGTGGTGGCGAGGGTGGGCATGGGTGGGATGCTCCTTACGAGAACAAACAACAGCGGCGACAACCGCAGATCCTTCGGGATGACAAATTAAGGGGTGGTTACGAGTTGGGCTGCGATGCTGAGGGCGGCGCGTTTGCCGTCGGCTACGGCGTCTACGACTTCACGGCCGCCGTTGGTGCAGTCGCCGCCGGCGAAGTATTTTGGGTTGCTGGTTTGGCCGGTTTGGCGGTCGATGACGATACGGCCGCGTTCGAGGTGGAGGGCGGTGGCGGCAAGGAAGCCGGTGTGCGTGGCCTGGCCGATGGCGAGGATGATCTGGTCAACGCGCATGGTGTAGGGTGCTTGGTCGGACGGGATGAGGGAGCCGTCATCCTGTGGGGTGAGGTGCTGGAGCGTGAGAGCTTCGACGTGGGTGTCGCCGGTGATGGCCAAGGGGGCGACGTGCCAGCGGAACTGGACGCCTTCATGGCGTGCGTGATCGTACTCGAAGGTGAAGGCGGACATCTGCTCCAGGCCGCGGCGGTAGAGCATGGTGACCTCCTGGGCGCCGAGGCGGATGGCTGCGATGGCCGCGTCGATGGCGGTGTTCCCTGCCCCGATGACGGCGACGCGTGCGGGTGAGGTGGTGATGCTGCCGTCCTTGTAACCGGCTACGAGGTCGAGTGCGTTTGTGACGGCTGCGAGGTCTTCCCCGGGGATGCCGAGGCGGTGGATGGCGCCGAGGCCGACGCCGAGGAAGATGGCATCGTGAGTGGCTTCCAGCTCTTGCAAGAGATGCGCGTCGACCGGTGTGGAGGGGTGAAAGTGGACGCCGAGGCGGGCGATCATGTCGATCTCGCGGAGCGATTCGGCGAGGGGCAGTTTGTACTCGGCGATGCCGTAGGTGTTGAGGCCGCCGGGCAGGGGGCGCGCATCGTAAATGTGGGCGGCGTGGCCGTGGCGGCGGAGCTCGGCGGCGCAGGAAAGCGACGCGGGGCCGGCGCCGATAAGGGCGATGGATTTGCCGGAATCGATTGCGGGGGTGAAGGGGAGATGATCGCCGGCGGCATGAAAGGCGTCCATGGCGTAACGTTGAAGGAGAGCGATTTCAATGGGCTCGCGGTTGAGGTGGTTGAGGACGCAGGCACCTTCGCAGAGGACCTCCACCGGGCAAGCGCGGGAGCAGGAGGCGCCGAGAATGTTGGCGTCGAGGATGGCTTGCGCGGAGCCGCGGAGATTGTCGCTGGCAATCTTTTTGATGAAGCGGGGAACATCGATGTGGGTGGGGCAGGCCTGCATGCAGGGCGCGTCAAAACAGAAGAGGCAGCGATTGGCCTCAGGGATGGCGGCCTGGCGGGCAAGCGAGGGGTGCAGGTCTTCAAAGCGGGCGGCGGTGGCGGGCGGCGTGGGCGTCTGCTGATAGAAAGACGGCTGCGTAGGCGGAGTGTTCTGGGTCAAGCGGACTCCTTTGGCGGTGCTTTCCTCTGGGCCAATGCCTTGCGCTGAGGGAAGCACTGATTATGCACCATGAGCGGGGACGATAACGCAGAAAAGTGGCAGGTGTTGCCGGGCGAGGAAACGAGTAAACTTTTCGCAGGGATCTATGACTGACCAATCCGTACGCTTCGCTATCCTGGGTTACGGCCTGCATGCAGAACGCCGGCTGGTGCCTGCGTTTGAACAATCTCCTACAGCGAGGCTGGTTGGACTGTGGCGGCGTGACGCCCAAAAAGCCAACGAAAACGCGGCACAGCTAGGCTTGCGGTCCTTTGCCACGGCTGAGGAACTCTGCGGCTCGGACGATGTGGACGTGGTCTTCATTACGAGCCCGGACGCGAACCATCTGGAAGATGTGCTGCTCGCTTTGAAGCATGGGAAGGCCGTGCTTTGCGAGAAGCCGCTGGGGATGAACGCCGGGCAAGTGAAACAGATGACCGAAGCCGCTGAGGCGGCGGGATGCATGTTTGGAGTGGGACAGAATTTTCGCTTCAATCACTCAATTGAGTACATGCGAGAGCAGGTTGCTAAGGGACGTATCGGCACGCCGCAGTTGGCGCATGCACAGTATGCCTACATGGGCACATCGGCTCCGCGTAAGTGGATTACTGACCCGGCGCTGGCGTGCGGAGGACCGATTGCGGATGTGGGTGTGCATTGCATCGACACGCTGCGCTATGTGCTGGGCGATGAGGTGAGGAGCATCAGTGTGTTGGCCAGCCAGGATGCAGCGTCCGGTCAGGTGGAAGCGATGGCGACCATGCAGCTTGCGATGAGCAGCGGTGCGTATGCGAATGTGACAGCAACAGCGCGGGGGCCGTATCGGACGCTGATTGAGATTACGGGCAGTGAGGGTGTGCTGATCGCGGAGAATGGTTTGACCGTGGACCGGCCGGTGGACGTGACGCTGCGGCGCGGTGGCGAGCTGATTGAAACAGTTACGATGTCAAACAACGATGGCTATGCGCGCATGATCGAGAGCTTCGCGCAGGCCGTGCGCGGGAACGGCACTTTCTCAGCCAGTGGAAGCGATGGGCTGAAGAACCAGCAGGTGCTCGATGCTGCGTTCAGGAGCTGGCGGTCCGGGCAGCGGGAACGGCTCTAACGCATGGCCGCTGACGCCATGGCGGTGCCGCCCTCATGGCGTGGATTGTGTCTGGGCGCAGCCGGCGGCATGTACTTCTTGTACACGCTGATGTGAAAGCATGCCTGCTGGAATTCCTCCTCGACATCCACCTTACCCTGCTGAACGAGAGGCATCAGATAGCTGCGCATCCATGCGATTTCCGTCATGGAAAGGCCATGTTTGGCGAGATCGACCGCCTGGCCGGTGAGGTGCGGTGAGGCGGTTTCACCGGCGGCTGGTGCGGCGTTGCCGTTGGTGTGGATGAGGCGCTGCTGGAACTCGACCGTGCGGACGGCAGAATTGACCTGCAGCGGCTCATGGAAGCGGGCATAGTGGGCGCGAGCCAGGGTTGCGAGGAACTGGGCGGTCCAGGGGCGGGTGTAGCGGCGGCTGGCGGGCAGGCGATCGTCTACCTGGAGGCCGGCGCTTTGCGGGATGGCAACGAGAGACTTGTTTTCGCGCATGCGGTCGAGGTCTTCGTCATCCTGGATGCGGTCCAGGCCGTCATGATCAGCCATGACATTTTGATGGATCAGGATGTCATGCGAACCCTTCATGGCGGGCGGCATGATGAGGTGGCCGCGCTTGTCGAAGAGCGCTGTCATGAGGACGGGCGTTTCGACGATTTCTTCAACCGTGGGCACCTGAGGGCGGGGGGTTTCGTGGCGTAGGACGCTGATAACAGGGACGGGTCTGGATGGGCTTGGGTCGGTAGGGGCGGGTGGGGGTAGGACGACGACGGAGGCGACGGGCGTGGGTGCCGGTGGCGGCGGAGGGGTGGTGAGGAAGTCGGCGGGGGTGGCTTTCTGGGGGTCGGTGGGGGTTTGGGCGTCGCCTTCGGCTGTGGGGGTGAGGTGGAGTTTGCGGTTGTGCTTGACGTGTGGCTCGGGTTGCGGGGTTGGCTCGGGCGTCGGGGCGGGCTCGGCGTGGGCGACTGCGACGGGTGCGTGTTTCGGCTGGTGCCTGGCTTCGGCTTTGGCGTGGCGGAGCTCGGCGCGGGTGGGCTTGGCGGCGTGGGCGAGTGGCTTGTGGGCGGCGAGGTGGTGGAGATCGGCTTTGGTCGGCCTGGTCTTGGCTGCGGCGTGCCTGGCGACTGGTTTGGGAGCGGGTTTGTGCGGGCGTGCGTGGGCGTTGGCGGGGAGAGCCGCGGCGGCGAGTGTAGTCGCGATACTCGCTAGGATCAGGATGTGGCGGGACTTTGAGCGCATGGTTGTCAGGCAGGCGCGGAGGTCACCAGAGCAACTTCAGGCTAACTGGTGGTGTTTGGGTGTGTAAGTATTGAGAAGGATTCTGGTTACTGGTTGGCTAATAGGAGAGTGGATGCGACGCTTCGGCTGGGCTTTCGGTTTGGTGGCTATCGCGTTGTGCTCATGGAAGTTAGGAGCGGTGGGCGCGCAGGAAGATGCAGCCAGACCTGAGTTCTATACGACCAGAGTGAAGCCGATTTTCGCTGCAAATTGTGCACGGTGCCATGGGGGGATCAACCACAGGGGTGGGTTGAACATGGATACTCGGGAGGGGCTGCTGAAGGGTGGACATGATGGTGCGGTGATTGTGCCTGGCGATGCTGAGAAGTCTTTGGTGGTGAGGCTGATTCGGCATGAGGGTCCGAAGGACGATCCGATGCCGATGCCACCGAACAAACCGAAGATCTCAGATGCTGATATTGCGGTGGTGACCCAGTGGGTGAAGGCTGGGGCGATCATGCCTTAGGCACCCCTCCCCCCCGGGTGTTTTGGGGCAAAAATCTTCATTCGATTGGGGTTAGGGTTCACGGGTGGGTCCGTCGTGGGGCCAGACGATGCCGTTGGCGCTGTCAAGGCGAGCCTGTTCGGAGCCGGGGGCGGGGTGGTTGAAGCCGCGGGCGTCGTACTTGATGTGGAAGTGTGGGACGTGGGGTGGTGGGGTGGGTGGAGACGGTTTGGGGGTGAAGTGGATGGTGGCGCGGGCGCGGCGGGCGGCCTGCTCGTGGGGCGGGAGGGTTGCGGGTTTGGTGGTCATGAGGTGTCGTCCTTTCTGGGTTGGGGCAACGAGAAAGGCCGCGACCCGGTTGTCGGGTGCGGCCTTGTTTTTTACTCTGTCTTAATTGTACCGAATCGGGTGGGGTAAACATGCCAACTATTTTTGGCATTTATTTGGTTTAGAATGAGTAACTTAGGGGTTTTCCAGAGGGTTCGGGGGCTTGACAGGGTTTAGGCGTTTCCCCACAACGTGTTGTTTGGCTCATAGACAATAAATCGAGATTAGAAACGTTCGCGTTGGCGAGGGAGTTCCGCGTTGAGCAATAAACGGAAGAAAGTTTTGGAGTTCCCGCAAAGTAAAGCTTCCCAACAGCCGATGAAGGCGTCTAGTATTGACGTAAACGCAAGTTCAGGGCCAGCGTTTCCGGCGTTATGCTTGGACGAGCTTCGGGCAAAGGTCGAACGGATCGTGATGTATGGAACGATTCGCGAGGCAAAACACTCAGCACAGGACCGGGCGTATCGCAATATTTCTCAGGATGACATCCTGGCGATGCTCGAAGGCAAGTGGGTTCTTTCTGCGAAGCCTGACTGGAACGAAGAACACCGCGACTGGAGATATCTGCTGTCCGGGCAGGACATCGAGGGCGATCCGCTGAGTTTGAAGATCACTGTGAATGGCGAGTTGCTGCAAATTCTTGTCATCACCAAGTTCTGAGAGGTACGTACCATGGCAGACGTGAACACCGTTGTGAGGAAGACATCGACCGAAGACGAACCGTACCATTTCGTTGGGTCCGGTCTGGAGAATGTTTTTCTGGTTGGGGTGGAGTATGAGTTGGGGAGCGATGGATTGCAGGCGGCGGACATTCCGTCTCTGCCGATGTTGATGGAGGCGATCGGCAAGGTGCTGGTCGAGAAGAAGACACCGCTTAGTGCGGACGAAGTCCGCTTCTTGAGGAAGCGGCTGCGTTTCTCTTCCAAGAATTTTGCAAAGCTGGTCGGCAAGACGAGCGAACAGTACTCCCGGATTGAGAATGGCGTGGCGAAGATGACTCCAACCGTGGAGCGTGTCATTCGCTTGCTTTATGCTGCTTTGGCGAAACTCTCTGCCGTGGAGACCCACGATGTGGCGATTACCCAGTGGACGGCGGAACTGAGCCAGCAGAAGAGAATCGTGGCTTGCCGAGATGCTGCACATCATTGGGTTGTTCTCACCAAGGCTGCTTGACATGTTGTTAACCACTCATCGCGTGCAGTAAGAGTGCGATGAATTGAGCATAAGATGAGTGGGCTACCTGCCTGATCGCACGCACCTGCCAAGGTGAAGTTTAGAAAGAGGTGACTTGGGTTGGCTAATCTACCGTACGTGACTGCACCAGGCAACATTGAAAAAGCTCTCAATGGGATCAAGACTGCGGCCGTTCCTGAAAGGGTAAGCCAAGACTTTGTGAAGACTATTCTCCAAATAAAGGGCGGCTCAGGCGACCAAATGACGTCATTTCTCAAGAAAATAGGATTTGCCAACGTCGACGGAACTCCGTCTGATCTTTACAGAAGATTTCGCAATACGACATCTACAGGTATAGCTGCAGCACAAGCCCTTAAGATTGGATTCGCCCCACTCTACGTGCGTAACGAGTACATGCATAAATTGAATGATGAGCAACTCCGTGGACTCATTTTGGAAGAAACCGGACAAGGAGACGAATCTAGTGCTGTTCAGCTTGTACTAAATGCCATTAAGAATCTCAAGAAGTATGCGGATTTCTCCGAGCTTAGCGCCGCGCAAATGCTCCCACAACTTACGGTGATGTCGCAAAGAGAGGAGGGCAGTATTCCACAACCTGCTAACTTACCGCCGAGGGATGGCATAGGTTTGAACCTCTCGTACACGATAAATCTGAATCTGCCAGCTACTTCCGATATCGCAGTTTTCAACGCTATCTTCAAAAGTCTACGAGAGAACCTCCTTAACAATGAGCAACATTAATGATTTAGTCCGATCGTTCGGGATGTCAGGAATGCTAATCTCCGAAGATTTACGTCAGGTTGAGAGTCGTCTAGGCCTTGAACTCGGGCATCAGTCCTCAAAGTCTACGGAAAACGTTACAAGCTATTACCCGCAATTCGAGCGAAAGGTGCGTCTTGAAGCAGCTGCTATGGCCAAACATTATGAGCTTTTCTATTGTTTGGAAATTGCGATCAGAAGGCTCATAACTGACACGTTACAGGAAAGTGCCGGCGCAGGCTGGTGGGACAGTGGGAGAGTACCAGAAGCGGTTCGAAAGGGTGTTCAAGACCGGGTCAAGCGAGATGTAGACAGCGGCATGACTCGGAGATCGGATGCTTCCATCGACTACACAAACTTTGGAGAGCTTACCGTCATTATTAGCTCTAACTGGGACCTTTTCGGAACCATTCTTAGGAGTCTGCGGGCTGTAGAGCGGGTGATGAGCAATCTGAACCTCTTACGAGGCCCTATCGCTCACTGCTGCCCCATCAGTGAAGATGAAGTCACTAGGTTGGAACTCAGTGTCAAGGATTGGTTTAGGATGATCGGCTAATGAGTTAGGCGATTTGCGCTAATCTGGTAGCAGAGCAGGTATTCCTTCAAGAACAGCTAGGAGCTTTGGGGCTATTTCTTTGACAAAACTAAGCTGGGCAAAAGTAACTGCATCTCCATGTACAGCAGGGCTGCAGATTCGGTAGACCTCTATGATAGAGTCCCCGAGATTCGCACCTATCGCTTCGTGTTCGATAAGGAATCTAACTTGCAGTCGTATCTGTGTTCGAAGGCGGGGTTCGCCTAGGAACGACTCCATTATTCGTCGGACTTGTTGCTCGATGTGAAATCGAACTGAAAATAAGAAGAGCGTGTCCTTTGGAACTGCCTTCTCTTGTTGCTCAATTCCTGTGCCTTTCTGTTTAGGCAGCAACTCTTCTATTTCCTTCTGAATTGCCGGTAGTTGATAGTCTGGGGGTGGACCGGAGACAGTATGGTTGAACGTGGGTGAGAAATGGATGGAATTGCGTACATCCATCCTCACTGAGTTAAACTCGCGGAGAATTACCTCTTTAGTATCTTTTAACTCGTCCTGTGTCTTTTCGATTTCTTGCTTGAGAGAAACACCCCAAATTTTTACCTCGTTGAACAACGGTGCAAGCAAGAGAGCCACCCAGATCACAAACACGACAGCGCCGAACGGGGTTGTATGTCCCGCTGTTGTAATGTCAAGACGGTCGAAAAGTAGCCAAGATACGAAGCCAAGTATCAACAACCAGTAGGGGATCTTAACCCAATTTGGCCAAACCACTCTCGTTCCTTTCTTTTCGTTATGTCAACTTTGGCGACGAGGAATCAGGACTCCGCGCGAAGTTAGCTCACTGGAGGAGGGTGCCGGGTTCGGGTTGGGTTTTGGTGGGGTCTTCGGGGGGGATGGTCATGGCGGCGGCTACTTTGTCGTCTTGATCGAGGTCGAGGAGTTTTACGCCGGAGGTGCTGCGGCCGGCGGCGCGGACTTGCTTGGTGTCGATGCGGATGATTTTGCCGAACTGGGAGATGAGCATGAGTTCGGTGGTGTCGTCTACGAGGTTGATGCTGGTGACTTTGCCGGTTTTGGTGTTGGTCTTCATGTTGGTGACGCCGGTGCCGCCGCGGGACTGGAGACGGTAACGGTCAACGTCAGTGCGCTTGCCGAAGCCGTTGTCTGAGACGGTGAGGATGAGGCAGGGGGTGAGGCCGAGCTTTTCATCGAGCTTGTCCAGCTTGGCCTGGGCAGCGGGGTCGATTTCTTCGAGATTGGAGCCTAGGATTTCCTGGCCGTCGGGGGCGGTGGTGCGGCGGGCTACCTGGGCTATGGAGGGTTCAGTGGGACCCAGGTCAGACGATGAGGCCGTCTGGCCTGGGGCACCCAAAACCTCTTCTTCTGCGGGGGGGAGGTGGGATTCGCCGATGACGGCTTCAAGCTGTTGGGTGAGGCCGAGGGCCTGGGCGCGGTCGCGGCGTTGGCGCTCGCGGGCCTCTGGGGATGGAGTGACGGCGGCGCCGATGACGTAGTCGCCCTTGCGGAGGTTGATGCCGCGGTTGCCGGTGGCGGGGCGGCCCATGGCGCGGAGATCCTGCTCGCGGAAGCGGATGGCCATGCCGTCATGGGTGGCGAGGAAGACGACTTCAGTGCCGTCGGTGACTTTGGCGGTGATGAGCTCGTCGTCTTTATCAATGCCGATGGCGATGATGCCGCGGGCCATGACGTTGGAGAAATCTTTGAGTGCGGTCTTTTTGACGGTGCCGTTGCGGGTGGCGAAGAGGATGTTTTTGCCGTCTTCTGTGAGGTTTTTGACGGGGAGGATGGTGACTACTTTTTCGCCGGGCTGGAGATCGACGAGCGAGGCCATGGCTTTGCCCTTGCCGGTGATGCCGGTGTCTGGGATCTCGTAGATTTTGAGCCAGTAGACGCGGCCGGTGTTGGTGAAGCAGAGCAGATAGGTGTGGGTGGATTCGATGATGAGCTGGGCGACGAAGTCTTCATCACGGGTTTTCATGCCGATGCGGCCGGTGCCGCCGCGACGCTGCTGGCGATAGGTGGAGAGGGGCGTGCGCTTGAGGTAACCGGTGTGGGAGACGGTGACGGCGACCTGCTCGTCGGCGATGAGGTCCTCGAGCTGGAGGTCGGCGGAGTCGTCGAGGATGAGGGTGCGGCGAGGGTCGCCGAAACGGTCGCGGATGTCGGTGAGCTCGGCGACGATGACCTCACGGAGACGGGCGGGGGAGTTGAGGATGAGCTCGTAGCCGGCGATGTTTTCACGGATCTGGGCGAGCTCGCGGAGGAGCTCGTCAATGGAGAGCTGGGTGAGGCGGTAGAGCTGGAGCTCGAGGATGGCGTCGATCTGCTTGAGAGAGAGGATGAGGGTGGCGTTGGCGGTGCCGGGGGCGGCGGGCAGGGTGGCGGGGTCGATGCCGTACTTGGCGGGATCGAGGGTGATGCCGGTGAGCTCGGTACCGCGGAGCGAGATGGTGCGGCCGGAGAAGAAGGCAAAGAGATTTTCACGGGCGTCGGCGCGGGAGGTGGACTGGCGGATGATGCGGATGACCTGGTCGAGGGTGTCGAGGGCGATCTGGTAGCCGAGGAGGATGTGCTCGCGGTCGCGGGCCTTGGCGAGGAGGTAGGCGGTACGGCGGCGGACGACGTCCTGGCGGTGATCGAGGAAGGCGCGGATGGCGTGGTCGAGCGGGAGCTCCTTGGGCTGGCCGTTGTGGACGGCGAGGAAGATCATGGAGAAGGATTCCTGCATCTGGGTGTGCTTGTGGAGCTGGTTGAGGACGATCTGGTGCTCGGCGCCGCGCTTGAGGCCGATGTGGATGCGCATGCCGTCACGGTCGGATTCGTCGCGGAATTCGTCGCGGGCGATGTCGGTGATGGTGCCGTCGTTGACGAGCTCGGCGATGCGCTCCATGAGCTTGGTTTTGTTGACCTGGTAGGGGATTTCGTTGACGATGATGGCTTCCCGGCCGCCGGAAATCTTTTCGATCTTGGTCTTGGAACGGACGATGAAGCGGCCGCGGCCGGTGCGATAGGCGTTGGGGATCTGGGCGCGGCCGAAGATGACGCCGCCGGTGGGGAAATCGGGGCCCAGGACGTGGTCGAGGGCGATGTCGAGGTCGGCGCGGTGGGCGTTGGTCTCGTCAGAGGACTTGGTGAGGATGGCGATGCAGGCGTTGAGGACCTCGGTGAGGTTGTGGGGGGGGATGTTGGTGGCCATGCCGACGGCGATGCCGGAAGAGCCGTTGACGATGAGGTTGGGGATTTTGGCGGGGAGGACGGCGGGCTCGAGGGAGGACTCGTCGTAGTTGGGGACGAAGTCTACGGTGTCCATGTCGATGTCGGCGAGCATTTCACCGGCGAGACGGGTGAGGCGCGACTCGGTGTAGCGCATGGCGGCGGGGGAGTCGCCGTCGACGGAGCCGAAGTTCCCCTGGCCGTCGACCATGAGGTAGCGGAGGGAGAAGGGCTGGGCGAGGCGGACCATGGTGTCGTAAATGGCGGAGTCGCCGTGGGGGTGGTAGTTGCCCATGACGTGGCCGACGACCTTGGCGGACTTGGTGTACTTTTTGTTGTACTGGAGGCCCATTTCCTGCATGCCGTAGAGGATGCGGCGATGGACGGGCTTGAGGCCGTCGCGGACGTCGGGCAGAGCGCGGCCGATGATGACCGACATTGAGTAATCGAGGTACGACCGGCGCATCTCCTCTTCGATATTGATGGAGAGCATGTTGAGGGCGCCGCGGCCCTTGATGTCGGAGGGGCCGTCTGGCGGGGAGCCGGCGGGCGGGGGGTTGTTGGAGCCGGCGTCTTGCGTGGAGGGGGTGTTTTCGGGGGCGGCTGGGTCTTGCGGAAAGAGTTCGTCTGACATGGGTGTTTCTATTCTAAATGCTTGATTTGGCGGGGTAAAGCGATGTGACGAGAATGATGCGGGAAAGCAGAAAAGCGACCCCGGAGGGTCGCTTTTCTGGATGTTGCGGGTGAATGCCGAGGTTAGAAGCTGACCTTGGCGTGGAGTTGGACGATACGGGTGGAGGCATCGCCTCCCAGACCCGAACCGTAGATAGAGGTGGGTACGCTGACAGTGCTGAGACTTTGACCGAACTCGTTGGTGTTTGCGATGTCAGAGACCGGGTTGGCGAAGTTGGGGTGGTTGAGGACGTTGTAAAAGTTGGCACCGATCTGCATCTTGAGGTTCTCGAAGGGAAGCGTGAAAGCCTTGTTGACGGTGAGGTCGGTATTGAAGTAATGCGGTCCGAAGAAGGCGTTACGCTGGCCGGGAATGAAGCCGGTGGGATCAGTGAAGTCAATTACCGCACCAGCGGCGTTCACGCCACCGAGGCAACGGCCGGTAGCCGCCTGGATTCCACTGCAGAAGCGCGGTGCGTTGCCGGTGCGCAGAGCAGGAATTGCACCCGAGTAGTTTGTGAGCACGTTGGAAACGTCGCCGTCTGTGACCGTGAAGGGGAAGCCAGCGCGGTAGAAGACGGTGCCGGCAATCTGGAAGCCGCCCGTCAGAGACTTGACAAGACCTGTTCCATAGGACGGTACCTGGATGAGGTAGTTACCGTTCAACGAATTGCGCACGTCGTAGTCAGCGTTGCCGTAGTTGTACTGGAGATTATCAGGAGCGAGAGGGCCAGTGATGGCGGAGCCGGTGAAGCCGAGGAAACCGCCGTTGGAAATCTGGTCCAGCGCATGGCTGTAGGTGTAGTTGAGCTGCGCGGTGAGGTACTTGCTGCGATGGATGATGCTTACGAGGAGGCCGCTGTATTTCGAGGACGCGGTGCTCGAGAGATCAGTGACCGCGCCGAATGCTGGAGCGGGCGAGTTGGTGGGAATTCCGGCAAAGGTGATTTCACCCTGCGTCGAAGCGTTGGCGTTCGCAGCGACAACCGGCTCATGATATCCGTGGTTGCCGGCATAAGCGATTTCGAACGAGGTGTTGCGGGTTAGCTCCTGCTGGAACTGGAGGGAGAACTCTTCATAAGTTGGGTAGTGGATGTTGTTCTGCGCGGTGAAAAGATTCGGTGCGGAGAAGCCGGGTACTGATGCGGAGAGCGTGTTGAAGGTACCGCCCGCGGGATAGCCAGCACGAAAGGCAGTATTGGACTGCGCGGCGAGTTGTTGACCGCTACCCGCCTGTGAGGCAAGCAACGGGTTGAGGTACACGGTGAACTGTGGGTCCTGAGGAATGTTCTTGAGCAGGTCATCTGCGACCTGGCCGGGAAAGACGTCGGAGAACATACCGAATCCGCCACGGATGACCGTCTTGGGAGTGACCTGGTAGGCGACTTCAAAGCGGGGTTCGTAGGAGACCTTTTCAAAGTTCGGGAAGACCGTGCCCTGGTTGGCGCTGATGACCGAGTTGTAGGGTGTGTCAAGAGTGTTGGACTTGTTACCCGTAGCGATCAGGGAGCTGAACTGCTGATTCAGTCGGGAGTAGCAGTTATGCGGGCATGTTGGATTCGAGTTGTGCTCAAAGCGAATGCCGGCGGTCAACGTCAGGCTCTTGGTGGCTTTCCAGGTATCCTGGCCGTAAAAACCTTCAGAGTAAACGCCCACTGGAAGCGACAGATTGGTGGGGAAGCTCTGCTGGTAGAGGTAGTTGAGACCACCGTCAAAGGTGGGGAAGGCACCGCCGACCGAGGCCTGAGTTGCGAAGGCTACGACGAGCGGGGTGGTGGTTTCCTGCTGAACGTCGAAGTCGGTGATGTCATCCTTCTTGAAGGCGTAACCGAACTTCAGTTCATGGTTCCTGATCGTGTAGCTGACATCATCCGCGATCTGATACTGGGTAGCGTTGCGACCCTGCGGGAAGGCATAATTGATGCCTCCGAGGAGGTTGAACTCACCATCGCCGAAGTCGAGGTCAAACGGCAGAGCGGCGGTTGCCGCGGGTTGATTGGCGCTCTGGAACACAGCAGTGTAGTGTGCTGCGGTGAACAGGAACTGGTTTACAAGCCGAGGGCTGAACGTGTGAGTTTCAACGATCTGGCCTTCATACTCCGGCTGGTTGCTGATGGCATTGAAGACGGTGCTGATGGGATCGACGTACGAAGGCTGAGTGCCGTTGTCATACTTGAAGTGGATGAAGGCGGTGTCTTTGGCGCCGATGACCTGGTCGATACGGGCCGTGACGAGCGACTCCTTGGCGAAGATGCGGGGATTGTTGGTGAACTCATAGCCAAGGCCATCGGGGGTAACGGTGACGCCGCCATTGAGCTTGCCATTGGTCATGAGGCCAGGCGCCCCGTTGTAGAGCGCGAACATCTTCTGGTAGAGGGCGGCTTCCCCTTGATTGCCTTCGGCAGCAAGGGAGTCAACGCCGGCTGCGGCACAGGCGGGGGTGGTAACGGCCGCGAGAACGCAGGACTGATAGAGCGCACTAGGAGTGACATTGACCGAAGGCTTCGCGGTGATGAAGCGGATACCTTCCGTGTCAAAGAAGAAGAACGTCTTATCCTTGATGATGGGTCCGCCGATGGCAGCCGACCATTGATTGTTGTTATCGAAGAAGTTGGTGCTGGGCTGTCCGGCTTGCGCCTGGTCACGCTTGGTGAACCAATTGTTGGAGTTGAGGGCGCGTCCGTTGTAGTAATAGCTGGCGTCGCCGTGGAACTTGTTTGTGCCGGAGCGGGAGATCTCATTGATCTGCGCGCCGCCGAAGCTGCCGAACTCCGCGCCGTACGCGTTGGTGAGGACGGTGACGGAGGAGATGTCATTCTGGCCCAATAGAAGGTTGGTTGGGCCGGAGTTGTTGAGGTTCAGGAAGGGGTCGTTTTCCTGTTCGCCGTTGACGGTGAAGTTGTTGGATGTGCCTGGCAGGCCGAAAACGGAGAAGTTTCCGTAACCGCCGCCGGTATTCATGACGACGCCGGGCGCGGTCTGGGCGTAATAGGTGATGTCGCCGCCGGGGTTGGGCAAGGCTTGAATCTGTTCAAGATCGAAGGTGGTGGAAATTTGCGCATCGGTGGTCTGCAGCAAGGGCTGCTGATCAGTCACTTCAACGACTGTACTCTGCTGGCCGATGATGAGCTTGGAGTTCAGGCTGGCAACCGAGCCGACGGTGATAGTGACCGTGGAGGTGTTGGTACCGAAGCCGGGTGCGGTGACGTTGACCGTATACAGGCCGGGCTTGAGAAGCGAGAGGCGGTAGACGCCGGACTGATCGGCGGTGCCGTTACTGGTTGCGCCGTCTGCTTTATTGATGGCCGTGATCTTTGCGCCGGGGATAGCCGCCCCGGTGGGGTCGGTGACGGAGCCTGAGAGGTCACCGGAAATAGTGGTCTGGGCGTGGAGGGGAGATAAGACGGAAGGCGGCACGATGGAGACGCAAGCGACTGCGAGTCCGAAAGTGAGGGCACGAGGGAATCCGTAGTTCTTCATGCCCTGGGTTTATGCAATTTGCTCGCCAAAGTGAAATAGCAGGATTTACCTTTGTTGAAAAAGGAATTACGGGAATGTGGCCGGAGTCCCTATATGAAAATTGGAAGAATTGTATGGGCCCTTACAACTTCTGCGTTACTTGAGGCGGGTGGACAGGAGATGGTCGGCGATGCGGAGGCTGTTGGCGATGATGGTGAGCGAGGGGTTGACGGCGGAGGCGGAGCAGAACACGCTGGCGTCCACTAGATATAGATTGTCCAGTTGGTGAGCTTTGCAGTGGGGGTCGAGGACGGACGTGGCAGGGTCGGCGCCCATGCGGCAGGTGCCGTTCTGGTGGCCGACACCTTCAAGCGGGATGCGCTTTTTGAAGTAGGCGTGGAGCGGGATGGAGGTGGTGGCGTGGCCGGCGCGCTTGAGGGTGTCGACCCAGCGGTCTTTGAGGCGGTCGAAGGATTCGACGTTGTTGGGGGTGTAGGAAAGCTTGATGCGGCCGGGTTGGGCTACGGTGACGACGCCGGTCTGGTTATCGGCTTCGGATGGGTCGGTGTCGCCGGAGGCGTGGGGGCCGAAGGGGCTGGGGGTTGGGGTTTCGAGTGAGCCGGGTGTGGCGTTTTCGAGGGTCACGCGGTTTTCGGCGGCGGGGAGGTCTTCTGTGGTGAGCCACCAGGGGACGGCGTGCTGCTTCATCTTTTCAAGGACGATGCCGGGAGTGAAGAAGGGGGCGTCGCCTTTCATCATTTCATGGTGGAAGCTGCCGACGGGCTGGACCTGGCCGAGGGGGAAGGGGTAGGCGGGGTCGGTGTCGCGGAGGTAGAAGTCGTTGGTTCCCCAGGTTTTGGTGTAGGCGTCGGCGTTGCCTTCAGTGGAGAGGGCGAGCAGGGCGTCGGCCTGGTGGTACATGAAGTTGCGTCCGACCTGGTCGGAGCCGTTGGCGAGGCCGCGGGGATGGGTGTCGGAGGCGGAGGCGAGGAGGATGACGGCGGAGTTGATGGCGCCGGCGGCGAGGGCGAAGAGGCCGGCTTCGTAGCGGGCGATTCCCTTTTCGGGGGTCACTGAGTTTGGTTCGTGGGCTTGTTTTTGAGAGTGCTCGACCTCTACGGCGGTGACGGCGGTGCCGTTGGGGTTGGTAATGAGCTTCAGGACGCGGGTATTTGTCATCAAGGTGACATTGGGGAGGTGCAGGATCTGGCGGATGCAGTTGATGTCGGCGTCAGACTTGGCGTGGACGGCGCAGGGGTAGCCGTCGCAGGTGTCGCAGCGGATGCAGGGGGCGGCGAGGGGGGTGGCTTCATTGCGCTTGAGGCCGAGCGGGATGGGGAAGGTGTGGACGCCGAGAGCGCGGACGCCGTCCTCGATGGCCTGCATGCGGGGTTCGTTGGAGAAGGCGGGGTAGGGGTAGGGCCTGGAGTGGAAGGGTTCGGTGGGGTCGAACGAGCTGCCGAAGCCGCCGGGGATGGGTGGCGCGGAGCCGAGGTCGCCGTGGACGTGGAAGAGCTCTTCGGCCTGGGTGTAGTAGGGTTCGAGGTCGGCGTAGGTGATGGGCCAGGCGGGGGAGATGCCGCCCTTGTGCTGGATGACGCCGAAATCCTCAGCGCGCATGCGGAACATGGCGGCGCCGTAGACCTTGGTCTGGCCGCCGACGAAGTAGGCCTGCTGGGGGTGGAGGTCTTTTGCGTCTTTGTCGTGCCAGGTCTCGCGGGTGTGGTAACGGTTGGCGAGGAAGACGGCGGAGGTGGACCAGTTGAGCTTTTCCTGGGGGAGAAACGGGCCGCGCTCGAGGATCAGGATGCGCTTGCCGGCGAGGGCGAGTTTCTGGGCGAAGGGGCCGCCGCCGGCTCCGGTGCCGATGATGATCGCGTCGTAAGGGTTAGCCATGTGCGGTTGGATGCGGGCGGGAGGGTGGCGGCGAGGTGAATCTTTGTGTGCCGACTGGCCGGACCGGAGGCTGGCGTGGCGGTGCTTGGGGGGCGTGAAATAAATGTTTGCGACGTGCGACAAGTTGCATCCTACAGCGGGGAGGTGAGGCAATGGGCATTCTGGATACGATCGAATCGATGGCGGGCCAAGGCGGACAGGGCGGGAATAACAGCCAGGTCGCGGGCGGATTGATGCAGGCGCTGGATGAACATCCGGGTGGCTTGCAGGGTGTGATTCAGAGCTTTCAGCAGAACGGCATGGCGCAGCATGTGCAGAACTGGTCGACCGGGGCGCAGCAGACGGCGACGCCGGAACAGATTCAGCAGGGCGTCGGCAATACGGGGCTGATCGACCAGGTGGCGGCGAAGGCCGGGATCTCACCGGAGATGGCGAAGATTGGCATGGCGGTTGTGCTGCCGATGGTGCTCGCGCACTTTACGAATGGCGGGCAGCAGCAGGCGCCGTCGAGCGGATTTGGCGGCATGGCCGGGCAGATTCTGGGTAAATTTTTGTAACGAACAGCTTCATTCAAGGAGAACGTGATGGCGGATTTTGCAGCGTTGCAGGCGAAGTATGCTCCCGTAGTGGATGTGATCAAGAGCTTTGAGCCTTATGGCGCGAAGTTCGACGGGTCTGAGCTGGTGGGCGAGCAGTATCACCTGGTGGCGCATGTGCCCTCGCAGGTGGTGGAGAACCGGGTTTGGGATGCGATCAAGGCCGTGGACGCGACGTACGCGGACCTGGACCACGAGATCACCAACACGGGCGGCGCGGAACAGAGCTACACGATTGCGGCGGGGGACAACCTGAGCAAGGTGAGCAAGCTGTTCTACGGGAATGCGAACAAGTATGAAGAGATCGCCAAGGCGAACGGCATGGCGGACGCGAACAAGATTCAGGTTGGGCAGGTTATCAAGGTACCGGTGCTTACATAAATCTGTTGCACAGTTGCACCATGACGCAAAACACCTCCCTGGCGGGAGGTGTTTGCGCTCCAGGCTTGGTGCTGGGGCGGCTAGTTGGGGACCCAGTTGCGGCCGGGGGAGTTGCGGTTGGTGGTGGTGGTGGTTTCGCCGGTGAGGGTGTTGCGCCAGTAGTAGACGAGGGTCTTGTCGCCCACGTAGGCGGCGGTTTGCTGGGCCGAGTCATGGCGGGCCGCTTCACTGTTGGCCGCGGCCTGCATGCTGGCCTGGCCGGTACGGTGGATGGCATCGATCGTGGCGTTTGAGGCGGCGATACTGTTCTGCATGTTGGCCTGGGCCTGGGCGTGAATGCCGGCCTGCACGCGTTTGCCATTTTCAGTCTGGGCGGCGACCTGTTCCTGATCCTGCTGTGCGGTGATCTGCAGCCACTTTGGGCTTACCTTGGTGTCCAGGCCGTGCTCGGCTACGTTGAGCGCTGCTTCCAGCTGGCCCTGCGGTGCGCTGGTAATGTTGATGACTGTGGAGGTGGTGCCGCCCATGTTGCCGGGAAAGTAGGTGACGGTGGTGAGGGCGTCGAGAGTCTCCTCACGGGGCTGGCCGTTTTCTGTGTAGCTGACGTGGATGCGGGCGGAATCGCCTGTGGTGCGGAAGCCGCCGGCGTTGCCCTGGGTAGGACCGGCGCCGGGGATGGATTCGGGGCGGCCGAGTTGCGCGCCTTGCAGGCCGTGGGTGAGCTGCGGGGCGATGAGGCGCTGCAGAATATCCGCGGCGTGGGTGAGCTGGGAAATGGCGCCGCAGGAGCGGATATTGGTGTTGCCTACGAGACCGGCGCTGGAATACGTGTAGAAGGGCAGCATGTGCAGGATGAACATCTGCTGGGCCTGGTTCTGGACGCGGAATTGCGGGAGCGGGGAGCCGACAGAGCAGGGCTGCGAGCGATCGATCTCACCCTGGGCCTGCCAGCCGGCGGGAAAGGTCAGGGTGGCGGCCTGCATGTTCAGGCCGGGGTCATTGATAGGGATGGAGCCGCCGGAGGAGCCGCTTGACGCGGTGTGGGGGCGGGCCTGGCAGCCGGCGGTAACGGCGGTGAGCAGCAGGAGGGCGGCTTTGAGAGTGGCTTTACTGATGGCTGGGCGCATGGGGTTAGAGACTCCTTGAAAGGGTGACACTGGATACTGCGTGGGCGGAGGGAAAACCCCTCATGGGGTGGCGCGTCTGGCCTCATAGGCTTTGAGGTGAGCGTGGGCGATGGCGAGGATGGGGGTCGCGAGTTGATGGGCCTGGGCACGCTCGAGGAGGTCGCCGACGATCTGGTGGGATTCGATGGGATTGCCGGCTTCGAGATCGCGCAGCATACTGGCGCGGAGCGGGCTGGCCGGGTTCGAGAGGAATCCGTTATTGAGGGTGATGAATTCTTCCGATTGGGGGTAGCCTTCCGCGGTGACGACGGAGCGGCACTCGGCGAAGAGGGCGAGAGCGAGGGGGGTTGCGCCGGCGGAGGCGATCTGACCGATGGAGGCGCGGAGCAGGCAGGTGATGCCGGCGAGCGAGGCGAGGAAGCTCCACTTGTCCCACATATCCTGGGTGATGTTTGGGCGGTGCTCGCCGCGGAAGTTGGCGCCGGTGAGGGCGGCCGTGATAGCCGGTATGGGTGAGCCCTGACGGTGGCCGAAGAAGAGGGTGTCATGCGCGTTGAAGTGGTGGATGCTGCCGTCCGGGGCGAGCGCGGCGGAGATAAAGCTGGTGCCGCCGAGGACGTGGGCGGGGCCGAAACGGGTGTCGAGCGCGGCCATGTGGGCCATGCCGTTGAGCAGCGGGAGGATGAGCGTGGCGGGGCCGACGGCGGGGGCGATGGCGTCGATGGCGGAGGCGAGATCGTAGGCTTTGGCGCTGAGCAGGATGAGGTCGTATGGTGCGGTGGCGGTGGTGATGGTGGGGGGCGGGGGCAGGTGGAGGTCGCCGCGCTCGGGGCTGAGCAGGTGCAGGCCGTGGGTGGCGAGATTCTGCGCGCGCGCCGGGCGGACCAGGAAGGTGACGTCTCGGCCGGCGGCCAGCAGGCGTGCGCCGAAATAACCGCCGAGCGCGCCCGCGCCCAGGATGAGGATTCGCATGAAAAGGATTCTAGCTGCTAGAGTGCGGGTATGTGGAGAACAGCGATGATGGCGGGAGTTTTGATGGCGGCGGGCAGCGGGTTGGCACAGGGATTGAAGTATCCGGTGGCACGGGTTTCAGACCATACGGATGTGTACTTTGGCACGACCGTGGCGGACCCTTACCGGTGGATGGAGGACGTCGATTCACCCGAGGTGAAGACCTGGGTAGACGCGGAGAACGCAGTGACGCAGGGCTTTCTGGCCGATGTGCCGGCACGGGCGAAGATCCATGCGCGGTTGATGGCGTTGAACAGCTATGAACGGTTTTCTCCGCCGGAGCAGGAGGGTGGGCGATACTTTTACCGGCGCAACAGTGGCCTGCAGAACCAGGCGGTGCTGTATTGGCAGCAGGGCTATGCGGGCGAGCCGAAGGTGTTGCTGGATCCCAACACGCTGCGTGCGGATGGCACGGTGGCGCTGGCCGGGACCAGCGTGACCGATGACGGCAAGCTGCTGGCTTATGCGTTGGCTGAGGCGGGCAGCGATTTGGAGAAGATTCATGTGCGGCGGGTCGACACCGGGGAGGATCTGCCGGATGTGGTGGACTGGGTGAAGTTCTCAGGCATCAGTTGGAAGAAGGATGGGAGCGGGTTTTATTACTCGAGCTATGGGGTGCCCAAAACGGAAGCTGAAAAGGCCGCAGCGTTGAAGCAGGTGAACGCGTTTCACAAGCTTTACTTTCATAAGCTGGGGACGGCGCAGACGGACGACCCGATTATTTATGAGCGGCCGGATGATAAGGAGATATCAGTTGGCGGAGGAGTGAGTGAGGATGGAAAGTGGCTTGTGCTTTATGCGAGCAAGGGCGATAACAACGCCTTGTTCGCAAAAGACCTGACCAAGCCGGATGCGGAGGTAGTTGCGATTGCTCCGGAGCTGGATGCGCAGTATGGCTGGGTGACTAACATTGGGCATGAGGTTTGGCTGAAGACGAACAAGGATGCGCCTAAGTCGAAGATCGTGAAAGTCGATCTGGAGCATCCGGAAAAAAGTAAGTGGGAGACGATTATTCCTGAAGGAAAGAACCAGATGGAGGGAGTTACTTCTGTCCATGATGTTTTATTTCTGAACTATCTTGTGGATGCGCAGACGGAGATCGATGTGTATGACCTGGCGGGTAAGAAGCAACGCAAGCTCGACCTGCCGGGGATTGGGTCTGCGGGAGTTACGGGTGGGCGGCGCGGGGATACGGAGACGTTCTTTTCTTTTACGAATTACACGACGCCACCTACTATTTATCGGCTGGATTTGAAGAGTTACAACACCAGTGTTTGGAAAGCTCCGAAGCTGCCTTTTAGTCCTGCGGACTTTGAGACGAAGCTGGTGTTTGCACCTAGCAAGGATGGGACGAAGATTCCGCTGTTTGTGAGTTACAAGAAAGGTGTGAAGCTGGATGGTTCGGCGCCGGCAATCTTGTATGGGTATGGTGGATTTAATATTTCACTTGGCCCGGGTTATGCTTCCTCTCGGCTGGCCTGGATGGAGATGGGTGGCGTGTATGCCGAAGCTATCCTGCGGGGTGGTGGTGAATACGGCGAGGCGTGGCACCAGGCAGGGACCAAGACCCATAAACAGAATGTATTCGACGACTTTATTGGTTGTGCGGAATATTTAATTGGGAATAAATATACTTCGGCTAAGAAGCTGGCGATCAATGGTGGAAGTAACGGCGGCTTATTAGTGGGCGCGGTGGAGTTACAGCGGCCGGAGTTGTTTGGCGCGGCGCTGGCGCAGGTGGGTGTGATGGATATGCTGCGGTTCGACAAGTTCACGATCGGGTATGCGTGGAAGTCGGACTATGGTTCGCCGAGCGATAACGAGGAGGAGTTTCGCGCGATCCTGAAGTACAGCCCGGTGCAGAATGTGAAGGTGGGGGTGCATTATCCGCCGACGCTGATCACGACCGCGGACCATGACGACCGGGTGTTTCCGGCGCATAGCTTCAAGTTTGCAGCGGAGTTACAAGCTGCGGCGGAGAAGACGCCGGGAGCCGCGCCGCAGCTGATCCGGGTAGAGACGCGGGCCGGGCATGGAGGCGGGATGCCGCTCTCAAAACAGTTGGATGTGACGGCGGATATGTATGCGTTTCTGGTGAAGGTGCTGGGGATGCAGTAGTAAACTACAGAAGAGGTGGACGGATGATAGAAGCCGCTGCGGCATACAAGCTGGTCGAAAATTTTGCGCCCGGTACCTGGGTCGCGATTTCTGGAGATGAAGAAGTGATTGCTTCAGATACTGATTTCGACGTCTTGCACGATCAGATCAAAGGTTGGGACAATGCGAATCCACCTCTCATTTTCTGCGTACCTCAGCCCGGGCTGACCTGGATTCTCTGATCCGGTGAGCCTGACGACTGATTACTCCTTCGACGGTGCTCACTGGCGGCCGATCGCTTCCGTCATGCTTACCTCAATTGATCGAATATCCATCAGCACGACGGCCCTCGTCGACTCTGGAGCCGATCTCTGTATGTTCCCTACTCAGCTTGCCACGGCCCTGGGGCTTAAACTTTCGGGCATGCGAACTGAAAAGGTCATCGGCATAGGCGGGAGCCCAATCACTGCGTATTTCGATCTGGTAACCATCGATCTGGGTCATGATGTTGTGGTGCAATGCGAGGTTGGCTTTGCGAGTGGTATGGGCTTAGTGAAGACGGGACTGCTGGGACAGAGAGGGTTCTTCAGCGCTTTCAAAGTATGTTTCGATCTACCAGGGCGGACTTTTACGATCTCGTGACGTGATTGTCAGGCGCTAACCCGGCCAGCCTATAATGAACTATGGCAAGCGCTTCGCCGGCGTCTTCTTATGGCAAATCGGAGGTTTCTGGTGCACTGGCCCCGGTGGGGGGTGAGGCGGGCATCGACATGGAATCTGCGTTGCAGAAGCCGGCGCCGCCAAGCAAAACTTTGAGCTCGCTGGCTGAGCCTTCGGGGGCTTTTCAGGCGGTGGCCGCGGGGCCGGGGGAGCTGGCGCCGTTTGCGCCGGGCGTGGTGAAGGCGGAGGCGCTGTCGCTCGAAGGGCAGTTCGATCATCTGCTGGAGACGGTGCATCGCAACCGGCCGCATGACGATCTGGACCTGATCCGGCGGGCGTGGGCGTTCTGCATGCAGCAGCATGAGGGGCAGAAGCGGGCGAGCGGCGAGCCGTACATCATTCATCCGCTGGAAGTTTGCCAGATCCTGGCCGACCTGAAGATGGATTCGACCGCGATTGCGGCGGGTCTGCTGCATGATGCGGTGGAAGATACGGATGTGACTTCGCCCGAGATCGCCAAGCGGTTCAACGACCAGGTGGCGCACATTGTGGAAGGCGTCACCAAGCTGGACAAGATCAAGTTTGCACGCAGTGAAGACCACCAGGCCGAGAACATCCGCAAGATGTTGCTGGCGATGGTGACGGACGTGCGCGTGGTGATCATCAAGCTGGCCGATCGGTTGCACAATATGCGGACGCTCGAGCACCTGAAGCCGGAAAAGCAGCAGAAGATCGCACGCGAGACGCTGGACATTTACGCGCCGCTGGCCCACCGGCTGGGCATGGGCAAGCTGCGCGGCGAGCTTGAGGACCTGGCATTTCGCTATACCGATCCTTACGCGTATCTGCAGGTCTCGCAGGAGGTGGAGAACCTGCGCGGGGCGAACGAGGATTTTCTTTCGACCGTGGTGGCGAAGCTGCAGGCGATGCTCGTGACGGCCGGTATCGATGGGCGGGTGGAGTCGCGGATCAAGCGGCTTTACAGCATTCAGCAGAAGCTGGTGTCGCAAAAAATTCCGGTGGAGCAGGTGTATGACCTGCTGGCGATTCGTGTGATCTGCCATACGGTAGCCGAGTGTTACAGCGTGTTGGGACTGCTGCACCAGGAGTGGCGGCCGGTGCCGGGGCGCATCAAGGACTTCATCTCCATGCCGCGCCCTAACCTGTACCAGAGCCTGCACACGACGCTGATGGCGCCGGGCGGGCACCAGTTTGAAGTGCAGATGCGGACCGAGGACATGCACCGCATCGCCGAGGAAGGCATTGCCGCGCACTGGAAATACAAGGCCGGCGACGCGGTGAGCGCGAAGGACGAGCAGCGGCTGGCATGGGTCAGGCAGATCATGGACTGGTCGCGCGAGATGAGCGACCCGAACGAGTACATGTCCACGCTGAAGCTGGATCTGTACCCGGAGGAGGTTTACACCTTTACGCCGAAGGGCAAGGTGGTCGTGTTGCCGAAGGATGCGAGCCCGATCGACTTTGCCTATGCGATCCATACGGAGGTGGGTAATACGACGATCGGGGCGAAGGTCAACGGGCGGATTGTGCCGCTCAGGACCAAGCTGCGCAATGGCGATATCGTTGAGGTTTCCACGCAGACGGGGCATGCGCCGAGCCGGGATTGGCTATCGTTTACGAAGTCGAGCCGGGCGCGGAACAAGATCAAGCACTGGCTGAATGAGCAGCAGCGCGAGCGTGCCATGGACATTGGGCACAAGCTGCTGGAACGCGAGGCGCGCAAGTTCAAGGTGACGCTGAGCAAGTTCACGACGGCCGATTACACGCGGGTTGCCAACGATTACGGGCTGGGCAGTGAGCCGGAGTTGATTGCCGGCGTGGGCTTCGGCAAGTACTCGGCGCGCGTGGTGCTGAACAAGCTGGAGCCGGGTTCGACGATGGCGATGGAGCCGGAAGCCGAGGTGGTTACCGGTGGGGGCAGCGCGATTGCCGCGATGTCGGATGCGGTGAAGCGGGTCTACTTCGGCAAGGGTTCGGAGTCGCTGCAGGTGGAAGGGCAAGGGGATCTGCTGGTGTATCGGGCGCGCTGTTGCAACCCGATTCGCGGCCAGGCGATCATCGGCTACGTGACCCGGGGCAAGGGTGTGGCGGTGCATGCGCGGGAGTGCCCGAACGTGCAGAACCTGCTGTATGAGAGCGACCGGCGGATCGAAGTGGAGTGGGGGTCGGAGGCGGGGGCGAGCAAGCCTACGACGTATCCGGTGAAGCTGACGGTGTTCTGCGACGACCGGCCGGGCATGCTAAAGGAATTTACGGCAATCATCTCAGATGACGGGACGAACATCCGGTCGGTGGATTCGAAGGAGTCGACCGATGGTGCGTTTGTGGTGGATTTTGTGATCGAGACAGTGGATGTGCGGCACCTGACGAAGCTTACGCAGAACCTGCGGAAGGTGCCGGGGGTGCGGGATGTGCAGCGGGTGCAGAAGATTTAGGGTTGGCGGGCAGGCTAACGCGATGTGACCGTAAGATTGTCTAGCAAGTAGAATACACCACCAAGAATCATGACGGCTCCGATGAGTCTAAAGCGTGTGACACGTCCTTCAAAGGCCTCAGGCTCAAGCAGACGGGACGACAGAGCACGCAGTATGCTTGGAGCAAATCGAATACCGATGACTGCCTGAGCGATTGTGAAGATGCCGATTGTCAGGACCTCAGAATCGTTGGAAGGCGTCATCGCTCTTTCTCGGTGAGGAACATGGCTTCGACTTCAAGCCAGTTTTTTACGCGGGGGTAGCCGGTGACGTTGACGTTGTGGGGGGACTCGTAGAGGATGCCCTGGCCGGTGAATCGCCGCAACTGGCGCGGGTTATCGTCGATGAGGTAGTCGGCTTTGAGGATGGATTTATCGCCGCAGAAGACGATGTGCGATGGGGCGATAAAGGGGAAATGTCGCCCGAGCCATGCATACTTGGCGTTGAAGGAGGTGGGGACTTCCATGGCGGCGGTGGCGATGAAGATTTCATACCGCTCGCCGAGCGCTTCAAGGACGCGTGGTGCATGCGGCATGACGCCGAGCACGGCGAAGAAATCGTCGGAGCGGAGGTAGCGCTCGAGCTGCGGGTGGCGGTCCTGCTGGACGATGTCCCAAAGCCATTTGCCGTGCAGGTCGGCGGGTGTGATGTGCTCGTTGAAGTCGCGGTTGTAGCGGTCGAGGTGCTCGGTGACGGCGTCGGCGATGACCTCATCCATATCGACGCAGATGCGTTGTTTCGGGGTCATCGGCCGCCCCGGACGATCTGGGCAGCGATGCTTTCCTGCTTGATGGGCTCGCGCTGGGGGGCGTCGCGGGCGGGGTCGTACCAGAGCAGGCGGCCGCAGCTCTCGCAGGTGGTCATTTCCATGTGGTCGCGTTCGCGGATGTCGTTCCACTTTTGCGGTCGCAGCAGCATCTGGCAGGCGGTGCATTTTTGCAGCCAGGCCTCGGCGATGCCGGTGCCTTTTGCCTTGGCGATGCGGTCGTAGAGCGAAAGCGCGTCTTCACCGATGGTCTTGCGTTGCGCGGCGCGGGCGGTATCGGTGGTGGCGAGCGCGAGCTTGTCGGCGGCGACGAGGGCTGCAGCGCGTTCGCTTTCAGAGGCATGGGTTTGCTGAGCCGCGGCGACGGCGGCATCGGCCAGCTTGCGCTGGGCTTCAAGCTGCTCGGAGCGTTCCATGGATTCGAGCTCGAGGTCTTCAAGCCGCACGATATCGGCCTGGTTGAAGACGATTTCCTTCTCCCAGGCGGCGACCTGCACGGTGGTGGTGGCGGTATCCATCTGCTTGCGCAGGCGTGCGATTTTGGACTCGCGATCCTTGACGTCGGACTCCTGGCGGCGGCGTTGGACGTCCTCCTTGGCGATGAGGTCGAGCACGACGGCGCGCTGGCCGACGGTGGCTTTGGCTTTGGTATCGAGCATGGCGACGTGCCTGGGGAGCGCGAGCATTTCATCGCGCAGGCGTTTGGCTTCGAGGTCGAGTTTCTGGAGGGCCATGAGGCGGGCTAGATCGGGGTGCATTGCGAATGTCTCCCTGCCAGACGATGCTACAGGGAGTACGCGGGCGGGTGCTAGTGTGCTTGCGATGAACACGCTTGCCGGGCAACTTTGATGGCAGAAAGTGAATCCGCGCGGCGGCCCATAGAATCTGAACAGAACCGATGGCGACCGCAACCATGCAGGAGCAGACCCACGCCGCAGAGGCCGCGCAGAATCGCGCCGACGCCGCGTGGAAGCCAAAAGCGAACATCTGGGCGATTGCCCTGACGGTGACGCTGGCGACGTTTATGGAGGTGCTCGATACCTCGATCGCCAACGTGGCGCTGCCGCATATCGCCGGGTCGCTGGGCGCGAGCCAGGATGAGGCGACGTGGGTGCTGACCAGCTACCTGGTGGCAAATGCGATCATTCTGCCGGCGTCTGCTTATCTGACCACGTTCATTGGCCGCAAGAAGTTTTACATGATGTGCGTGGTGATGTTCGGCGTGTCGTCCGCGCTGTGCGGGCTGGCGCCTTCGCTGCCGATTCTGATTTTCTTCCGCGTGCTGCAGGGCGCGGGCGGCGGCGGGCTGGCACCGTCCGAGCAGGCGATCCTGGCGGATACGTTTACGCCCAAGCAGCGGGGGCAGGCGTTTGCGCTGTACGGGCTGGCTGTGGTGTGCGCGCCGGCTCTGGGGCCGACGCTGGGCGGCTGGATTACGGACAACTACAACTGGCGATGGATCTTTTTTATCAACGTGCCCATTGCGATGATCTCGCTGTTTTTGACTAACCGGCTAGTGGAAGATCCACCGCACATCGTGCGCGAGGTGAAGGAGACGCAGAAGTTTGGGCTCAAGCTGGATTTCTTCGGGTTCGGGCTGCTGGCGACGGGCTTCGGCTCACTTGAGTTTCTGCTGGACAAGGGCCAGGAGGATGACTGGTTCGGGTCGAACCTGATCGTGTTCTTCTTTGTGCTGTGCGTGGCCTCGCTGATTACGCTGATTGTGTGGGAGCTTTACCAGGCGAAGATCGGCAACCGGCCCATCCTGAACCTGGCTCTGTTCAAGAAGAAGACACTGGCCATCTCGTTTCTGCTGATGTTTGTGCTGGGCTTCACGCTCTACGGCACGACGGTGTTGATACCGCAGATGGTGCAGACACTGCTGGGCTATACGGCGGAGCTTGCGGGCCTGGTGATCTCCCCGGGCGGCGTGTGCATCATCTGCTGCATGCCGATTGTGGGCATCCTGGTGGGCAAGGTGGATGCGCGCTGGCTGATGTGCTGGGGCTTCGGGGTGATGTCGCTGTCGATGTTTGCCATGCAGCATAGCCTTTCGCTGGGCAGCTCGTTCAAGGACATTATGTGGCTGCGAATCCTGCAGTCGGCGGGGCTTGCGTTCCTGTTTATTCCCATCAATACGATCAGCTATACGGGTATTCCGCGCTCGCAGAATAACGATGTTTCCGGGCTGACGAACCTTGCGCGTAACATCGGCGGGTCTGTGGGGACGGCATTTGTGGCGACCACGCTGGCCCGGGCGAGTCAACGCCATGCCAACAACATGATCCGCAACCTGACGCCCTCAAGCGGCGCGTTCATGACGCAGCTTGCGCGGCTGAAAGGTGCGTTCGGCGGCGGCATGGCCGGGACGCAGACCTCACAGGCCTACCTGTACGGGCAGTTGCAACGGCAGGCGGCGATGCTTTCCTACCTGGATATTCTGGGCTTTCTGGGTGGGTTCTGCCTGCTGATGATCCCATTGATTTTGATGATCGGCAAGATTAAGCCGCCCGCCGACGGGCCGGCAGCGCACTAGCGTTCTGCCGCAAATGAAGAGGCCCGGCTTGGTGAGCCGGGCCTCTCTTCCTCAGGTTGCGTGCAGGTTAGCGGGGACGGCCGTAGCCCATGTTGACGACGGCGCGGTGGTAGCCCTCGCGGAAGGCCTGACGGTAGTCATGGTAGACGTTGCGCGGCACATGCGGGTGGCGGAACTCATCACGATTTTCCGGCGTGAAGGGGCGGTGATTCTCGAAGTCTTTGCGGGCGCCTTCGATGCCATCGCGGAAGCCGAGCTGCTGGTACTCACGGTACTCGCCCGGAGGGGTATTCCAGCCGGGCTGGCCATATGGTTGGCCGGGAGGCGGACCCTGTGGGGGGCCGTAGCCCTGAGCAACGGCGGCGCCGGCAGTGGCGAGGAGTGCGGCGGCAAGCAGCGGTGTGGCGAGATTTAGTTTCATAATTCCCTTTCCGGTTCCGTACTTCACTTTCGGTGAGAGCGTGTTTGGCGTCTCGTCCGTTGCTTGCCTAAACACGCTCTGCGCCCGCTTAGTTACGCGCAACTTCTTATACCGGGCCGGGGTTGCGCTCGGAAAATTGCGTCTGGTGCCAGTAGGGGTAGGCCTTGGGCTGCTCGCTGGCGGCATCGAGCGTGGCGATCTGTTCTTCGGTCAGCTTCCAGCCGACCGCGCCGAGATTGGCTTTGAGCTGCTCTTCATTGCGTGCGCCGATGATGAGCGTCGAGACGGTGGGCCGGCGCAGCAGCCAGTTGAGCGCGACCTGCGGGATGGTCTTTTCGGTCTCCTTCGCCACCGCGTCCAGCGCGTCGACGACCTGGTAGAGATACTCCTCCGGCACCTGCGGCCCGGCGTCGACGACCATCTTGGTGTTCAGCCGGCTCTCCTTGGGGATGCCGGTTTCGCGGCGGATCTTGCCGGTCAGGCGGCCCCAGCCGAGCGGCGACCAGATGAGCGCGCCAACACCTTGATCGAGCGCGAGAGGCATCAGTTCCCACTCGTAATCCCTCCCGACGAGCGAGTAATAAACCTGCTGGCCGACGTAGCGCGACCAGCCGTAACGCTCGCTGACCGAGAGCGATTTCATCAGGTGCCAGCCGGAAAAATTGGAGCATGCGATGTAGCGGACTTTGCCCTCGCGGACGAACTGGTCAAGCGTGCTGAGCGTCTCTTCGGCCGGGGCCATCGCGTCGAACGCGTGCAGGTGGTAGACGTCGACGTAGTCCGTGCCCAGGCGCTTGAGCGAGCCTTCCAGCTGCTGCTTGAGGTGGTAGCGGCCGGAGCCTACGTTGTTGGGTCCGGGGCCGAAGCGGAAGGTGGCTTTGGTGGAAATCAACACGTCCTCCCGCTTGTAGGCGGCGAGCGCCTTGCCCAGCGCCAGCTCGCTGCCGCCGGCGGAGTAGACGTCGGCCGTATCGAAGAAGTTGAGCCCTGCGTCCATGCAGATGCCGGTGATGCGGTCGGCTTCTTCCGCGGTGGTGTTGCCCCAGGCTTTGAAGAACTCGCCCTGGGTGCCAAGCGTTCCCGCGCCGAAACAAAGCTCCGGCACCATCAGGCCGGAGCGGCCAAGCTGTCTGTATTCCATGTGGATATACTCCCTGGCGATGAGATGCGCGGCGCGCGATCGAGGAAGCGTACGCCGCCCGCACCTCCGATGACACGTCCCGCGCGGCACCAGCCACTACAATGAAACCACCACGAGGTTTGCACTTGCGCGTCGCCATGTTCGCTCCCGCTCTCCTGCTGTTTGCCGTCAGCATTTCCGCCTGTGCGCAAAGTACGTCGCAAACGGTGAAGCAGGCCAACCTGGCCAACGCGACCGAACGTGCGGTGCAGGCGGATGAAAAGCCGGTCGCGCCGCGGAGCTATATTCGCGTAGGGCATCTGTTCGATTCAGCCACTGGACGGTTTGTCGACAACGTCACGCTGGTGGTGGTGCATGAGCGTGTGGAATCTTTGCAGCCGGCGGGTTTTCACGTGCCGGCGGGTGCGGCGGTGATCGATCTGTCACAGCAATATGTGCTGCCCGGGCTGATCGATTGCCACACCCACCTGGGTGCGCGGGCCGATAAATACGCCGAGATCGACAGCTTTACGGATACGCCGTTCGATTCCGCCATTGCCGGCGTGGTGAACGCGAAGAAGACGCTGGATGCGGGGTTCACGACCGTGCGCGACGTGGGTTCGCTGCCGTTTCTGGCCGTCGACCTGCGCAACAATATCAACGCCGGTTACATCCCGGGGCCGCGCATCGTCGCGTCCGGGCCGCCGCTTTCGATCACCGGCGGGCATGGCGACCTGAACAATTACAGCCCGCAGACCACGGTGACGATGTTCCCGGGCAAGCGCGATTTTTCTATCGCCGATGGGCCGGACGAGGTGCGCAAAACGATTCGCGAACAGGTGAAGTATGGCGTGGATGTGATCAAGATCCTGGCCAGTGGCGGCGTGCTTTCAAAAGGCGATCAGCCGGGCGCACCGCAGTACACGCTCGAAGAACTGACCGTCGCGGCCACGACCGCGCACCAGGCCGGACGCAAGATTGCCGCGCATGCGCATGGCGCGCAATCGATCAAATGGGCCATTGAAGCGGGTATCGACTCGATCGAGCATGCGTCGCTGGTGGACGACGAAGGCATCGCGCTGGCCAAGGCGCACGGCACGTACTTTGTCATGGACATTTATGACGATGATTACATCCTGCAGGAAGCGCCGAAATTCGGCATCCCGGAAGAGTTGCTGGTCAAGGAACGTGCGCTGGGCCAGCTGCAACGCAACAACTTTCGCAAGGCGCACGCCGCCGGGGTGAAGATGGCGTTCGGCACCGACGAAGGCGTTTACCCGCATGGCGATAACGCCAAACAATTCCACTACATGGTGCTGTACGGCATGACGCCGGCGGAGGCGATTCAAGCCGCCACGTCCAGCGCCGCCGACCTGATCGGGCGCACGGCCGACGTGGGCTCGCTGGCGCCCGGGCACTATGCCGACCTGGTCAGCGTGACCGCCAATCCACTGGACAAAATCGAGGTGCTGGAGCATATCGACACCGTGGTCAAGGGCGGCGTGCTGGTGCGCGCGGGCAGGCGCTGATGCCTTATATCTACATCGACAAGCTGTTCAACGAGCTGCGTGACGAGCTGCTCAGCGCCATGCATGCCGCCGTAAAAAGCGAGGTGCGCGATGGCCGCGTGGACGTGCCGCGGCTGCTGCGATCGTTTACCCGCGCGGCGGCCAAGCAGATGGCGAACCCGGTGCAGGTGTCGGACAAATGCATGGAAGAGCATGGCATGCGCTCGAATAAAGGCGCGAAGGCGAAGCGCGAAGATTTCTGAATCCGAGGCAACCCTGACCTCGTCTTATTAGTGAGACCCGGAGGATAGATGAAGATCAAATTCAAAACCCTTGCGGCCCCCGTCCTGGCACTTGCATTTGCATGCAGCCCGGCCCTCGCGCTCGCCAGCACCACTTCACCCCAGGTGCATAACCACTCGATTTCCGTTCACGAACGCGGCACCCACGTGCGCAGCTACACGGTTTCGCGGCACCACTAAACCCCTTTGCAGCAAGCAGCACAGAATGCCCGGTTAGCCCTCAGGCTTGCCGGGCATTTTCTATGAAGCTGGCCAGTCTGGCGTAATCCTTGACGCCCGGCTCGCGCTCTACGCCGCTTGCCACGTCGACGCCCCACGGGGCAAGCATACGCACAGCCTCAGCGACATTCTCAGGCCGCAGCCCGCCCGCCACGATGAGGCGCAGGCCCGGTTGCGCGTGCAGCACGTCGCGGAGCACGGCTTGGGCGCGGCCCCAGTCGAACGACTTGCCTGTCCCGCCGGATGCGGCTCCAACCTTGGTGCCCAACTGGGAATCGATGAGCACGCGGGCGTCTGGGGATGCGGCGGCGATGGCGACAAGACGTGCGCGGATATCGGCTGCGGAGGCTTCGTCCTCTCCCACCACCCAATGCACCGTTTCGATGATCTCGATCTCACCCAGCAGATCGCGCAGTCGTGACGATACGGCCGGATCGTAGCCGCCATGCAACTGCACCGCGGTCAGCCGTGCCTCTCTGGCAGCAGCCGCGATCTCCTCCGCAGGCAGCGCATGAAACACACCCACACGCTCCAGCCCGGCTGGCAGTTGCTCTGCGATCACCCTGACCTGTGCCGCCGTCACCTGCCGTTTGCTGGGCGCGAACACGAACCCCACGGCAGCCGTGCCCAGGCGGGCGGCCTCAAGCGCGTCCGCCGCGGTTGTATTGGCGCAGATTTTCACCCACACGGCGGCTAGAACTCTGACGCGTAATCGCGCCCCATCAGCAGGGCGAGCTGGGCGCTGGGGTCGGGCTGGCGCATCAACGCCTCGCCCACCAGGAACGCGTCATACCCGGCCGCGAGCAGGCGCTCCACGTCGGCTTCTGTGCGCACGCCGCTTTCAGCCACGCGAATCACGTTGGCCGGCAGGTAGCGCGCGAGCTCCTGATGCAGCAGCGGGCTCACTTCCATGGTCTTGAGGTTGCGGCTGTTGACGCCGATGACGTCGAAGCCAAGCTGTGCCGCGCGATCGAGCTCGACGCGGTCATGCACCTCGCACAGCACGTCCAGGCTTAGCCTGCGGGCTTCAAGCGCCAGCTGCTTCAGCTCCGCATCCGCATGGCTGGCGACGATGAGCAGAATAGCGTCCGCCCCGGAGGCCCGCGCTTCCAGAATCTGGAATGGGTCCACGATAAAATCCTTGCACAGGCAGGGTATTTTCACGGCCTCCGACACACGCGTCAGGTCTTCCAGCGAGCCCTTGAAGAATTCTTCGTCAGTCAGCACGGAGATGGCTGCGGCGCCGGTCGCCTCATACCCCAGGGCGATCGCAACGGGGCGGTAATCCTCACGCAGCATGCCCTTTGACGGCGACGCGCGTTTGAGCTCCGCGATCACGGCAGGACCTTCGCCGGCGGCTTTGCGCAACGCAGCCGCGAAACCACGGGGCCGGTGCGCGGCGGCCCGGCGCTCCAGCGACGCCATGCTGGCCACGTTCTTGCGCGCCTCTACCGAAAGCAACGTGCGCGATACGATCTGTTCCAAATGGGTAGGCATAGTGGGTTAGTGCTATTCCCCGCGATATCGGTTGCTTGCCATCACTCGCGTTTCACAAACAGCAAGACCCCCTGCGTGGGGGCCTGCGTGTTGCATAAATTTGGTGCCGAAGAAGGGACTCGAACCCCCACACCCTTGCGAGTACGTGGACCTGAACCACGCGCGTCTGCCAATTCCGCCACTACGGCACTCTTGTCTTACCAGGCAGAGAACAGAGGCTCGGAAGCGCCTGTCCTGAACCTCCAGTGTCGCAAAAGAGACCTCCCCTGTCAATGGAGCGGCGGTGTGGCTTACACTGGCGGTGGCCGTGTTTGCCCGGCCGGAAGAGGCGTGCCGCATTATGTCCAGCGATCTGAGCGCAAGCAAGCAGTTGAATGAACAGACGGATACCGCCGTGATCCCCGAGGATCTCGCCATTGAGATCCGCCGGCTTGCGCACGATCTGTCCAATGCGCTCGAGATCATCGTGCAGACCAGCTACCTGCTTTCCACCGCCGAGCTGAAGGAGCCCGCGTCGGACTGGCTGGGGATGCTGGATTCCGGCGTCTCCAAGGCGCTGGACATCAACCAGGCGCTGCGGCTGTACATCAAGAATCACACGCCGAAGTAGGACGTCAGCGCTTTTTGGGCGCTGACTTTTTCGCGACCGCCTTCTTCACAACCGCCTTCTTGGCTGTCTTTTTTGCGACGGCCTTCTTGGCCTTGGCGACCGGCTCGTCGTCCGCCATCGGCTTGCCCGCGGCTGCCATGCCTGCAGCAAAACCCGCCGCCAGCCCGGCCGCCACGCCGCCTGATTCCAGCTTCTTCATCTTGGCCTGGTGCCGCGCCAGCAGCGCTTCCAGATCCTTGATCAGCGAGGGAACCTGCATGGGCTTGACCAGCATCTTGTCCGCGCCCATGCCTTGCCAGTCGTCCTCAGCCATGGGGAAGGCGGTGAGCAGCGCGACCGCGGGGTGATAGGGCGCGGTGCGCGCGGCCACGATCACCTCCCGGCCGGACTCGTCCGATTCCATGCGCATGTCGGTAATGACCATGTCGTATTTGCGCGTCTTCAGCCGGCTCTTGCCCTCGCGCGCGCTGGCCGCGGTGTCCACATCAAAGCCGCTGATCTCCAGCACGGCCTTCAGCGTGAGCAGGATTGCCACTTCATCATCGACCAGCAGAATCCTGCGTTTGGTTTCGTTTGCCATATCGTCTGTAATCATCTACGTAGCAGCCCAAACCTGCAACCCAAACGGGATGAAACCTGCCGCCGCGCCACGCATCTTACGGGGAGTGTATACTTTGCGTTGCGGCGTGTGTGTCAAGCCGCGGCCGGTTCCAACAGGCATTGCACCCTAAATCTCAACCCATGCATGGCGCGCCCCAGGAGGCCCGCTGTGGAGGCCACTTATTCCACCGATCGATAAACGTTCCGCAAAATCATTCATCCGCACCAACGAAAAAATTCGTGCGCGCGAAGTCCGCGTCATCGACGAAAACGGCGAACAGCTCGGCGTCATGGTGCCCTTTGAAGCACTGAAAATGGCCCGCGAGCGCTCGCTCGATCTCGTCGAGATCTCGCCCAACGCCGTGCCCCCCGTCTGCAAGATCCAGGATTACGGCAAGTACCTGTACGAGAAGGAAAAGTCGGACCGCGCCGCGCGCAAGAAGCAGAAGGTCATCGTCATCAAGGAAGTCAAGTTCTCCGTCACGGTCGACGAGCATGACTACCAGACCAAGAAGAACATGGCCATCCGCTTCCTGACCGAAGGCGACAAGGTCAAAGCATCGCTGCGCTTCAAGGGCCGCCAGATGGCGCACCGCGACCTCGGATACAAGATCGTCAACCGCCTGATCCTGGACATCGGCGATCACGGCCTGGTGGAGTTTATGCCGCGTATGGAAGGCACCACGCTCCATGCCATCCTGGCGCCATCGAAAAAAGCTGAGCAGCAGCAGCCACCCGCGCCGAAGAAGCAGGTCGCCGCGCCCGTCGCTGAAGCGCCTGTCGTGACGGCTCCGGAGCCGACCGCACCCGAAGCCTAACCGCATCCAACCGGAAGCCCCGTTCGCCATCGTGCGGACGGGGCTTTCTGCGTTGCGGCTGAAATAAGACGGGCAGATTTGCAACTCATCGGCCGATTTCTGCACCCTATGCGCTTGGAGCGGGCAGCAGGTATCGATCCGTAAGCCCTCACTCCCACGGCAACGCCACGCAGCATGAAACCGGAGCCAGACCCAGTCATGAACCAGGATTTCACCACTCTTATCTGCCTCTTTCACCATAAGGACCAGGCCCACGCGGCACTCGAGGACATCCTCAAAGCCGGTGTGCCGGAAGCCAACGTAACGCTGGTTGGCGATCCCGGCTCACAGATTTCCGCCTCCGCCGACACGCTCCATGAACTCAACGTTCCCAAACGCGATCTGCAGCACCTGATGGACGGGCTCAAGGACGGCGGCGTCGTGCTGACCGTATCTGCCATCTCCACGCTGGCCGAAAAAGTCGATGCAATCTTCAAATCGCACAAGGCGGACAAGATCGACGAAGCCGTGGTCGATGACGACATGAGCGGCGTCAACCTCGTGTCCCCTACCGCGACCACGGAGATGGATCCGGTCGATACCGTCACCGCCGCGGGCGAAGAGCTGCTGCTCATACCCAGCCCTGATGGCAACGAAGTATTCGTCTACCGCATGCCGCCCGCGCCACTCGCCCTCGAGCCCGACTCTTCAGAGGATCTCGACCCGCGCGAAATGGGCCTCGACGCTCGCATGAAGCCCCGCCCCAACGACACCGACCTCTAAAGCACCAGCAAGTTCAAGGAACTCACATCATGGCTGAAAAAGTAAAAGTTTACGAAGAGAAGAAGGGCCTGCCGATCTGGTACTGGCTGCTCCCGTTGCTCCTGCTGGCGCTGCTCGCCGCTTACCTGCTGACGCGTCATCATGACGCCGCACCCGTCGCGAACACCGCTGTGGCGGCACCGGCAGCTGGCGCGTTCCCTGACCTCGGCACCGTGCATTTCGACACCGATAAAGCTACCCTCACGCCCGACGGCCAGGCCACGCTGGACAAGGCCGCTGCCGCGATGAACGCCAACCCGAAAGCCCACATGCGTCTCGAAGGCTACACCGATTCGACCGGCGGCGACACCCACAACTCCACCCTCTCCGAGCAGCGCACCCTGACCGTCGCCAACTATCTCAAGGCGAAGGGGATCGACGGCTCGCGGCTCACCGGCGCAGGCTTCGGCCCGGCCAACCCGGTCGACACCAACGCCACGGCGGCCGGCAAAGCAGACAATCGCCGCGTCGAGCTTTTCTCGCAGCAGTAAACAAGTACAGGACACAGAGAGCACAGAGTTTCGCAGAGGACCCAGAGAAAGGCCCTGCCGGGTTGAGTTCGGCGGGGCCTTTGTTTATTCACTCTTATCCCGCCTTGATCCGCTCTTATCCGCGTTCCTGTTTTTGCTCTTACTACTGGATCTGCACCAGTTCCGGCGCGCCATGCCCATGTCCCGGCGGGTGGTTGGAGAACACCTGCGGCGCCCGCCAGTGATCGATGTAGCTGACTTGGTGGACGCAGGAAATGGTGCAGTTCGGCGCGCAACCCTTCTCGGTCAGGAACTCCCGCTGCACGTCTGCGCGTTTGTACTCCGCGATCGGCACGCCGGGAAACCCGCGCTGCTGCGAGCAGTAATGCACCAGCCCGAACTCGCAGATGTAGAGGTAGCGCGCACCCGCACGGCAGCGCCAATCGTTGGGTTCGCCGTTGGCAATCGCTTCCTGAAAATGGTTGAAGCGCGAGTAGCTGCGCCGCGTCAGCTTGCGCACCTTGTCCCACACGCCGCGCTCCACCGCGCCCAGCGGCTTGAGCTGCCCGCTGCCGTCATGGATGATGCCGATGGTCGAGGAAAAACCCAGCCCCAGCGCACGTTCGCTCACGGTCAGCGCGTCGTTGGGGTTGGCCACGCCGCCGCCCACCACCGAGTTGATATTGACATGAAAGTCGGCATGCTCGGCCAGCATCCTGAGCTTGGCATCCAGCACCTTCAGGCTCTTTTTGCTCACGTCGTCCGGCATCACGTTGTCGATCGAAATCTGCATGTGATCGAGTCCCGCACGGTTCAGGCGCGCGATCCGGTCCGGCATCAGCAGGTAGCCGTTGGTGATCATGCCGGCGATGGCGCCGGTCTTGCGAATCCGTGCAATGACGCGGTCTAGCTCCGGGTGCAGCAGCGGTTCGCCGCCGGAAATGGTGATGACCGACGTGCCCAGCCGGCCCAGCTCATCGATGCGCCGTTCCATCTCGGCAATCGGCACCGGGTCGCTGGTCTGGTCGAACTCGTTGCAATAGGTGCAGGCCAGGTTGCAGCGTCGCATGGGCACAATGTGCGCCATGTAAGGGTGGCTGGTGGAGGCCAGCGCCGACCCGATCGACCCCAGCTCCCGCAGCTTGCGGGTCACGGCCTTCATGCGCCGGCGTGCGCTCATCTTGCGGGGAAGTGCCGTGGTGGATCCGTCAGACATCGTGCTCCAAGTATACCTGCGCAGCAGCTAAAGCTCGCGCACCGGCAGGATCAGGATGCGCCCGGTGAACCAGACCACCGGCTCGGCCGTGAATCCGCCGCTGCCGCCGGGGAATTCAAGCTCAGACCGGTGCTTGTTGTCCGGCACCAGCGTCAGCATGCGTTCCTGGCGGTCACGCACCACGGTCAAGGTGATCGGCTTGCCTTTGGACTCGCGCACCGTCTTGGCCCAGCGGCTGGGGCTGCCCACCGGCTGCAGGTTCGCCTTGGTCACGATATCGCCCGCACGCAGCCCAGCCATGGCCGCCGGGCTATTAGCCGCGACGCTCCGGACCAGCAACCCCGCGCCCCCCGGCACCGCGAAAAACTCCGCCAGCTGCGGCCCCAGCACGTCCAGCATCACGCCCGTATAGGTAGGGCTGGTGAGCAAGGAACCCAGAAAGCTGTTGCCGTAATGGCTGCGCGGCGCGGGCGCGGAAGACCCAGCATTGGGAGCAAAATTCGTATCGCCAGTGGGTAGACCGGCCGACGGCGCCTGGGGACCGCCCGGCGCATTGGCCTGCGAAAGATGCTGCTCCCACGCCTGCCGCTCGACATCCCCCTTGTCGCCCAGCGCGCCGCTCATGGTCATCTGCATCCCGTCCCGGCTGACGATCAGCGTGATCGCACGGCCCGGCCCGTTTTCCTGCAGCAGCCGGTGAACGGTCTCTGCGCCATCGATCACCGTGCCGTTCATCTGCAGCACCACGTCATGCTCGCGCAGCCCCATCTTGCCCGCGGGGCCGTCATGGTCCACGCGCACGATCTCCGCGCCACGCGCCTCATGCAGACGCAGCACGCTGACGTTTTCTTCCGTCACATCCCGCACCCCGACGCCGAGATAACCCTGCGGCCCGTGGTTGCCATTGCCGTATAACGCCGGCTGGCTCAATACCGCGCCAGACGCAACGCTACCAGCTCCCAGCCCCGCCGCAAGCGCCACCAACCCGATTCCAAACCACTTCATCGTCAACCTGAAAACCCCTTACTGGATAGAAGAACTGCCCACGAGCGCCTGCGTGCTGACCGTGCGGATATACGGATTGTCGTCCGTCGTCGAAACCGTCCGCAGCACCTGCCGGACGCTCGCATCGGCCTGCACCGGCTCGAGCATGGCGACCGCGCGGGTGCGCACCGCGGAACTCGCATCGGTCAGCAGCGCACGCGCCACACCGTCACGCACACGTTCATCCTGCGCGACATACCGTTGCAGCCCGTCGAGCGCCTTGAGCCGCACGCCCGGGTTGCGGTCGGTACGCAACGTCACCAGCAGCTTGTCGCGCACGCCGGATCCATCCGCCGCACTGGGACAATCCATGCCCGTCCGGCAGCCATCGGCCAGCAGCGCGACCGAATCGGTCCGCACCACATTTGTATCCGCCGCGCGCGTGCCCATGATGAGCAACTGGCGAATCTGCGGGTCGTTCAGCGAGCCTTGTGCCATCTCCGGCACCACGCGGTTGTAGCTCACCTGCACCATGTCATTGGGCAGCTGCTGGATGGCGGAAATAGTAGATACGCCGCCGCCGGAAGTATTGGTCAGGATGACCGCGGGCTGGGCCTTGGGTGCATGCGCCACCTGGTACCGATAGGTAAAGTTGCCGCCCAGAAAACCCACGCCCACCAGCATCGTCGCCAGCGCGGGAGCGGATTGCAGATGCCCCAGCCAGGCGGCAGCATTGGCACGCAGCCGGGTCAAAAAGCCATGCTGCGGGATGGCGTCGAGCGCCTCATCGAGCCGCATACGGCTCTGTGCCACCAGGTTCGGGTCCGGCTCGAGCATAGGCTGCAGCGCCAGCGAATCATTCATGCTGCGCAGCATCCGCAGCTCTTCAAAACACTCCGCACACCCTTGCAGATGCTGCTCCAGCCCAATCGCGTCTTCGTCCGGCAGCTCGCCGTACGATGCCAGGATAATACCGTCCCGTGCGCCTTCACAATTCATGGTTCGCCTCGTCCAGCCTCTTGAATTTGTTGCCTTTGCTACCATCTCCCAGGTCTTTGCCCGGTGAGCCCTGCAGAACGCACTCATGTACCGCTTACCCTGCTTTACAGCCCCTTCATCTCCGCCAGGTTCAGGCGCAGCTTCCGGGTCGCGCGAAACAGCGTATTCTTTGCCGTCTCTTCGGTCGTGCTCAACATCTCGCCGATCGTGCGCAGCTTCAAACCCTGGTAATGCTTCAGCTCGAACACCGTCCGCTCGCGCGGTGTCAGCTTGTCGAGCGCCTGGGCGATCCGCTCGCCCATCACCTTGCGGTCGAGCTCGCGGCCCGGGTTCGCCATCGCCCGGTCATCGGTGACATTCGCCATCAGGTCCATCTCATCGCCGCTCGCATCCAGTACCGTGGCCGGGTCTTCACGGCGGCTCTTACGCCGGCGCAGCTGGTCCAGGCAAAGGTTGGTCACGATGCGGTAAAGCCACGTATAAAACGAGCACTCAAACCTGAAATTACCCAGGTGCCGATACGCCTTGATGAACGCATCCTGGTGCACATCCTGCGCGTCCTGCTCGTTACCCAGCATGTGCAGGGCCAGCCGGAGCACACTCTGGTCATAGCGCCGGACCAGCGAGTCAAAGCTGCTGCGCTCTCCGCGCTGGGCTTCCCGGATGAGCTCATCATCCTCCACCCGCTGCTGCGCCCGCGCATCCATCTGCGCCTGCGTCAGCTTGTTGCCGCGTGTGCCCGTCTGTGTCGCCGCCTTCGCCATTGGCATCGATTCTACGCCCATCAGCGAGCCCAAACCAGGCCGCCGCAGCGCCGCCATCACGGGAGACAACTCACCTTCAACCTGCATGCCAATCGATTCAGCGCTCATACGTGGTATCCGACTCCGGAGTCGAAACTATACTTCTACTCCGGTAGACTGTTCGTCAGAGGAAAGGTCACCATCCATCCAATGCCACCGATCCCCCCTGAGAACACCGGTCCAGCCGCCGGCACACCCGCTGTGGCCGCCAAATCGGGCGTCCCCTGGTACCTCCTTGGCGTACTTTTCGTCATGTTCCTCGGCTTCGGCGGCGTTAGGCTTATCCGCCATTTCCTGCCGGGTGCCGTCAGTCGTCTGCCCGGCGGCGCCTCCGGGACCATCACGACGGCCGGCACCCCGGAAAACTGGACCATGCACGTCTCCTCCTGCTACGCCGGCGAGCGCCACAACTACTTCGGTGCCAGCTTCTTTGACGACCGCCAGAACAAGCTGGGCGGCCACATCAACCTGGCCGAGGACCAGCCTGCCCGGGTCGTGCTCGACACGCCCACCCAGGGCGGTTCCGTGGTGCTCACCAAGGACCAGTGCGACGTCTGGGACGTCGAGCTGCATCACACCAGCTCCACCTACAACGGCATCTGGGCCGTCACCGGCCATGCCCGCTTCGACTGCAGCTTCGACAATCCGGCAGCCCATTTTACCGGCGATATCCAGCTGCACTCCTGCCACTAAACTAAGCTCATGAGCCTGTTTCCTGAACCAGAATTCATCCACGCCCATTGCGATGGCGGCTCCCGCGGCAACCCCGGCCCCAGCGGCTACGGGGCGCTGGTCACCGACGCACGCGGCCACACGCTCGCCGAGCTCTCCGAATACCTCGGCATCCGCACCAACAATTACGCCGAATACTCGGGCCTGCTCGCCGTCCTGGCCTGGGCGCTCCAGCACGGCCACCCGCGGGTGAAGCTGGTGTCTGACTCCGAACTGATGGTGAAACAGATCCAAGGCAAATACAAGGTCAACTCGCCCGACCTCAAACCGCTCTGGCAGGAGGCGCGCAACCGCATCGCCAAACTCGACCGCTTCGAGATCTCCCACGCCCTGCGCCACAAAAACAAGGAAGCCGACGCCCTGGCCAACCAGGCCATGGACCGCGGCACCAACAAGACCGTCAACCCCACAGCCCAGGTCGACTCCCTCCCACTCCGCCGCGTTTCGGGTGCCCCCTCTCACGCTGTCTCATCGCGTGAGGTGGGGTCATCACCACCAACGCCAAAGCCCACTCCCGCCATGCTCCGCGGCTTTACCAAAAACGGCACCATCCACCTGCTCGGCACAGCCACCCTGCCCGACGGCATCTTCGTCAAAATCCTCCCCGAGTAAACTAACCGCATGGAAATCCATCAACCCGAAGGCCCCACCCGATCCTTCCGCGAATTCCTCATCCACATCGGCATCGTCACCATCGGCATCCTCATCGCGCTGGGGCTTGAAAGCGTGGAGGAAGCGTTCCACTATCGCCACGTTGTGCGCGAAGCCCGCGAGAACTTCTACGTCGAGCTCGAGGGCAACCGCGAGCACATGAACCTCGAGCTCGCTAACGACACCAAGCTGCTCAAGCAACTCGACGAGATCCTTGCCGACCTGCCGCAATTGCGCCAGCAACCCACCGTCCTCACCCAGCGGGTCCAGCAGCTTTTCCCTTCCGGATACTTCTTCATCAGCTCCCGCTGGGAGGCCGCGCTGTCTTCCGGCGCCATCAGCCACATGGATGTCGACCACATCAATCGCTACTCCGAAGTCAACTTCATGGTTCACACCTACACCGGCCTGCAGAACATCTCCAACGATCACTGGGACGAGCTGGAGGCCTTCTTCAACGCCCACCAGAACCCCTCGCCCGCCGAGCTCAGCCAGGGCATTGAAAAAATCTACCTCTTCCGCTCCGACGTACGCAGCCTCAAGCAAGGCGCACAGGAACTTTCCGGCGCCATCGATGACGCGCTCAAGCTGAAGTAAACGGCCCACCTCAAACCCCAGCGCCGTTTCTTGGCACCAACCAAACATGCTCAGATTTACTGCAAATTGAACTAAGACATGGGCTCACACGTACTAAGAGCATGAGATTGGTTGTTATCTGTCTGATTGCGTTCTGTCTTGGGGCGGGGCTCCCCGATGGTCGAGGGCAAAGCCGTCTCACCGTTGGCGAGCACCAGGCAGTTGAAAACGGAGTGACGCTCTGGTACAAGGTTGCCGGGCAAGTGGCGCCGGGGCAAGCACCCGTGCTCTTCCTGCACGGTGGACCTGGTTACAACAGCTACAGCTTCGAACACACCATCGGGAAGCAGCTCGAAACGCACATTCAAATGATCTACCTTGACGAGCGCGGTTCCGGTCGTAGTGAGAGGCCTGCCGATGCTGATTACAGCATGTCCTCACTTATAGCGGACGTGGAAGCCCTTCGGAAGAGTCTGGGTGTTCCACAGCTCACGCTTATGGGACATAGCTTCGGTGGCACAATAGCCCTTGAGTACGCCGCTCATTATCCTGGACATGTACAAAAGCTCATCATCTTAGATGGAGCTGCTGATATGCCTGCAACTTTCCAACTTTGGAAGAGTGAAGTTGAGCATCGATACCCGAGTCTATGGCAAACGGCACTCGAAGGCCCCGACGGGGGTAAGTTGAAGCTGGCTCAATCCGAGCATGACGGCTGCGCTGTCGCTAAAGCTGTCTTTGGCTTGGAGATGTCAGTGTTGAAGGATGTGGACGGTCAGGAATTTCACAACTGGCAGCAGTTTCGTGACCAGCGCTATCAGAAAGAACAAAATGACCTGGACAAGGAAAGTGGACTGCGGAACACAGGAGAGATTGGGACCACGTATTTCGGACCTCACAGCCAGTTTCCCTGCTATCGCTTCACTGCGTTCAGCAGGCTCACCATGCCAACATTGGTCATAGCCGGCAAATACGATGGAGCGATTGGGCCGGAGCAGATGAAAACTTTGGCCGCACAGCTGCCGAATGCACACTTCGATGAGTTTGATCAAAGCGCACATTTCGTATACGCGGAGGAACCTGTGAAGTTTGTACGCGACGTAGAAGACTTTCTGGATTCCGGCAAGTAGCACCGAAAGACCCAACAGACGAAATCCTCCTCAGAGCCCACTTCAACATGGGCCAAGATTGGTAACGACCAGTCGCATTATCGGTTTGGGCCGCTTCAGTCACACCGCGGAGACCTGACAAACAAGCCGTACCACCCCACTGCAATCAAACGATTTCTTCAGCATTCTGTTCAAGCGCAGCCACCAGCCGCTCCACAAACGCCACCTGCGCCTGGTTCAGCTTGCCCCGCGCCGCCGCGACCCCGAACCACTCCGCCCGGTCCACCTCCGGCACCTCGATCTGCCGCCCCGACCGCGGCGGCCACGCCACCCGCACCGTGTTACTGCGCAGCGTCGCCACGTCGAACTCGCCCGCAAAAGCCCACGCCGTCACCACCTTGCCGCTGGCCTGCTTCACCTCGCCCAGCGCGACGAACGGCCCCACCGCCGCCCCGCCGGTCTCCTCGGCAAACTCCCGCACGGCCGAATCGAGCGCCGCCTCGCCCGCCTCATACTCCCCCTTGGGGATCGACCACGCCCCCGCATCCTTCTTCGCCCAGAACGGCCCGCCCGGATGCACCAGCAGCACCTCCAGCCCCGCCGCTCCCTGCCGATACATCAGCAGACCCGCACTGCGCTTCGCCACTAGCCGGCCGCCAGTTCCGCCTTCACCATATCGCTTACCATCTTGCCATCCGCCCTGAGCCCGCTGGCCATCAGCCGCTGCTTCACGATCCCCATGGCCGCGCCCATATCCTTCGGCCCCGGCTTGCTTGCCCCGGCCGCGCCGCCCATGTGCGCGATCGCGCCTTTCACCACCGCCCGGACCTCATCCTCACCCGCCGCCTGTGGCAGATAGCCTTCGATCATCGCAATTTCAAGCTGCTCCTTCGCCGCCAGCTCCGGCCGGTCGCCCTTGATGAACGACTCCACGCTCTCCCGCCGCTGCTTCAACAGCGTCGTTAGAATCTGCGTCTCTTCCACCTCGGTCAACGGCTGCCGCTTGTCGATCTCCTTGCTCTTGAGCGCCGTCTTCACCATCCGCAGCGTCGTCAACCGGTGCTCGTCCTTCGCCTTCATCGCCGTGATGATGTCCTTGCCGATCCGGCCGCCAATCGTTTCCGCCGTCTCCCGCACTTCGCCCAGCTGTACCTGTTCACTCATCGCACACACTCCGATCACCATCCTAAGGCTTCTATAGAATAGACGCATGATCCGCAAAACCCGCCTCTTTACCCCCGGCCCCACGCCCCTGCTTCCCGCCGCCCAGTTCGCCATGGCTGCCGCCGACATGCACCATCGCACCGCCGAGTTCCGCGCCCTCTACAGCCGCGTCCTCGCCAATCTCAAGAAGTTCGTCGGCACTGAAGCCGGCGACATCATCATCCTTTCCTCCTCCGGCACCGGCGCCATGGAAGCCGCCATGTCCAACCTCACCTCCCCCGGCGACCGCGTGCTGGTGCTCACGGCCGGCAAGTTCGGCGAGCGCTGGACGTCGCTGGCAAAAGCCTTCGGCTGTGAGGTCGACGTGGTCAGCGCGCCCTACGGCGAGACCTTCTCGCTCGATGCAGTCAAGGCCGCCCTCAAGCTTGAAACCCGCTGCGTCTTCATGCAGGCGACCGAAACCTCCACCGGCGTCCGCCATTGCACGCCCGGCGTCGCCAAGCTGCTCAAAGACACCGGCTCAGAGGCCCTGCTCGTCGTCGACGCCATCACCGGGCTCGGCACCACGCACCTCGACATGGACGCCTGGGGCGTCGACGTCCTCATCGGCGGCTCGCAGAAAGCCGTCATGATCCCGCCCGGCCTCAGCTACCTCGCCGTCGGGCCCCGCGCGTGGGACCGCATGGAAGCCACCTACAACCCGCGCTACTATTTCGACCTGCGCAAGGAACGCAAGAACGCCCGCAATGGTGAATCCGCCTATACCCCCGCGGTCGCGCTCATCGCCGCCCTGGGCGCGGCTTTGGACTGGATCGCAGCCCAGGCCGCCACGCCCGAAAACCCCGCGGGTGACATCGTCGAAGGCCGCCGCAAGCTGGTCGATAACGCCGAAACCATCGCCGCCATGACCCGCGCCGCGCTGCTCGCCATGGGGCTCAAGCTGTTCAATCCCGGCGCACCCTCCGCCGCCGCCACCGCCGTACTCGCGCCTACCGGCGTCGATTCCGGCCTGTTCGTCAAGCAGCTCAAAGCCCGTTTCGGCGCCATCATCACAGACGGCCAGGGTGAAATGAAGGGCCAGATCTTCCGCATCGCGCACCTCGGCTTCTTCGATTACATGGACACCATCGCGCTCATCGGCGCACTCGAGCAAGTCGTCATCAAGAGCGTCCCGCAGCTCAACCTGCAGTTCGGCCAGGGCCTCATCGCCGCACAAAAGCTCTACGCCGAAGCCACCCACGCCCCCGCCGAAGCGCGCAAATGCCTCTGCGGCCGCACCGACGCCTGCTGCTCCCCCCAGCACCCGGACGCCACCGCCTGATTGGAACTCGCGCTGCCACTACGCGGCGCAGGCCTTAGAACTTGATGAGTCTCTCCAAACCGCTCTCCGTTATGCGCCAACGTATCGTCGCGCGCATCGAGCAGCTTAGAGCGATTTCCATTGAAGACGAGGCAGTCTTGTCAGCTGCCCTTCACCAGGCCCTCAAAGACACAAGCGCAAGCGTTCGCACGGAAGCGATCGAAATCGCTAACAAGCAAGACCTACGAAGTTTTGAACCGCTCATCCGAAAGCGTCTGGCAGATCGTGTCAGTTACGTCCGCTGCGCAGCAGTTGAGTATCTCGGCAATTTCTACGAAGGCGAAGGGATCGCTGTTCCTTTCCTTTATCCCCACCTTGCAGACTCAGACAGTTTGACCCGCCTTCAGACCATCGAATCCCTCGGCTGGGTGGGCGATGTCGCCGCCTACCCGCTCATTGCGGCCTGCCTGCACGATGCCGATCCGCTCGTGCGCGCTTACGCGGCAGCGGTTCTCGGCTCCTCAGGGCTTGGTGGCTATCGCACGGCAATTGCAAGAACCCTCGCGAAGGCACCGCAAGATGACACCAAACCCTTCTTCGTGCAAGCCCTTTTCGAGCTTGGCGACGAGTCAAAGTTCGCCGCGATGCTCGAGCTTCTGGCCTCGACTCGCTACATTGCCCGCTGTGCTGCCGCCAACGGTCTGGCGGCAATGCCACTCAACGCGCAACAGCGCCGCGCAGCTCTTCGCGCCGTCGCAGATGCCGAGGTAAATTTTCTCTTCCGTGCCGACCAGTCCACCATGGAGAAGGTCAAGGCGGAGCTCAAGCAGGCAATCTTTGACGAACCTGGCGCAGCCAACGCCTGACACACTCGATCTTGTTGAATCCTGACTAAACCCAATGGGTTTCCATAACTCGCTGAGGACAGCTCATAGCAAAGCATTGCCCTGGTAAGCGATTTGACAATCATATGCAGCGCGCTCTACTCTAACAGAGTGCAAAGCACGACGCCAATCTGCACTTCAGCAATCCCACGCACGTCAACCCGTTAGCCGGGTCCTCGCTCCGCTTCACCAGCATTTTCAGCACTTCGGAGCCACACCCCGCGCCAGGAGACAATCCAAATGAATCTCAAGCTGCGTCTTATCCCCGTTGCCGCCCTCGCCGCCACGCTCCTCCCCGCCATCGCCGCCCATGCTGAGCTCAAGCCGACCCTGGTCGTCATGCACCGCAACATCGGCCGCGCGCAGGATGAAGCCAACTGGTCGAACCTCGCCAACCAGCTCGCCTCCCACGGCTTCCGCGTCGTCTCGCTCGCGCTCCATGAGAACGAGTCCGCCGAGCAGGGCGCCGCACAGCTTCGCGCAGACTTCGCCGGCCCGGACCAGCAAGCCGACTTCATCGTCGTCGGCACCGCGGCCGTCGCCGAAACCGCCAACGTCTTCGCCCAGTCCCGCCCCCGCCAGCTCCGCGCCATCGTCTATCTTTCCGCTGACGACGCCGTGCCGGCCTACGGTCCCCGCACCGTAGACATCCCCACCACGCTCTCGGCCAAGGTCCCCACCTACCAGGTCAAGGTCTCCGACACGCGTAACTCCCTCCAGTCCCGTGACGGCGCCTCCACCGTCTACCACGTCCGCGAAGAAGGCAAGTCCACCCTGCCCCGCATCGCAGACCTCGAAGCCACACTCGAGAACATCGCCCGCATGAACCCGGCAAACTCGAACGTCTAAGCACACAACCGGGCAGCAAGAGGGGGTGGGGCCACAAGGCCTCACCCCCTTTTTGCCTGACCGATGGCTTAGGCCTTGCCCGCCAGCTGCCGCAAGACGTACTGCAAAATCCCGCCATGCTGGTAGTAGAGAATTTCCTGCGGCGTATCAATCCGCACCGTCACCGGAAACTCCTGCGTCACGCCCATCTGGTTTTCCGTCTTGACCAGGATGTTTTTGCCCGAGGCAAACTTCGAGTCCAGCATCTCCTTCAGCCCGGTGATCTCGAAGATTTCCTCGCCCGTCAGCCCCAGCAGCTCGACACTTTCACCCGGCTGGAACTGCAGTGGCAAAATCCCCATCCCCACCAGGTTCGAGCGGTGAATCCGCTCATAGCTTTCCGCAATCACGAACCGGATGCCCAGCAGCCGCGGCCCCTTCGCCGCCCAGTCCCGGCTCGACCCCGAACCATATTCCTTGCCCGCCAGAATCGCCAGCGGCGTCCCGCGTTTGGCGTACTCGACCGAGGCATCGTAGATCGACATGCCCGTCCCCTCCGGCAGGATCCTCGTCACGCCGCCCTCAGTGCCCGGAGCCATCTTGTTGCGCAGCCGCACGTTCGCAAACGTACCCCGCACCATGACCTCATGGTTGCCGCGCCGCGCACCGTACTGGTTGAAGTCCGCCGGTGCCACGCCATGGTCGGTCAGGTACTTGCCCGCCGGCCCGTTCAGCTTGATCGAGCCGGCCGGGGAAATGTGGTCCGTCGTCACCGAGTCACCCAGCACCGCCAGGCAACGCGCCGCGCGAATATCTTCAACATCCGCGGGCGTCGCCGGCATTCCGTCAAAATAAGGCGCCTTGCGGATATACGTCGAATCCTCTTCCCACGTATACGTGTCGCCGGTCGGCACCGCCAGGTTCTGCCAGTTCTGGTCGCCGTCGCTTACCGTCGAGTACTGCTTGCGGAACATCTCGCTCCCAATCGAGTTCATCACCGTATCCGCCACTTCCTGCTGGCTCGGCCAGATATCCTTCAAAAACACCGGCTCCTTGGCATAGTCGTAGCCGATAGGCATCGTCGCAAAGTCATGATTGATGGTCCCCACCAGCGCATACGCGACGACCAGCGGAGGGCTCATCAGGTAGTTCGCCCGCACCTCGGCGGAAATACGCCCCTCAAAGTTCCGGTTCCCGCTCAGCACGCTCACGGCCACCAGCCCATGGTCCTCGATCGCCTTCGACACATCGGTTGGCAGCGGGCCGCTGTTGCCGATGCACGTCGTACAGCCATACCCCACCACCTGGAAGCGCAGCGCGTCCAGATACTGCATCAGCCCGGATTTGTTGTAGTAATCCGTCACCACCCGCGAGCCCGGCGCCAGCGAAGTCTTCACCCACGGCGGCGTGCGCAAACCCTTCTCGACAGCCTTCTTAGCTAGCAGACCCGCGGCCAGCATCACGTACGGGTTGGAGGTGTTGGTGCAGCTCGTAATGGCCGCAATCACAATCGACCCATGGTCCATGTACTGGTCCGGCTCCACGCCATAGCGGGCCTTGACGCTCATCAACGGCGCTTCCATCGGCACCGTCTTTGGCCCCGCCGTCAGCGTCGCCACAGCGACGACATTCTCCTCAATCGGCTGCCGTGTCGGCGTACCCGGCGCCGCCATGCCGATGCCCGAGACCACGTTGCCACTAGCCGAGGCATGACCGCCCTCACCTTCCCAGCGCACCATCTGCCGCTCCGCCCGCGCGTTCGAGCTGGGCCCCAGCAGCCCGGGCAACGCCTGCGCAAATGCCGCGCTCGCCTCGCTCAGCAGAATCCTGTCCTGCGGCCGTTTCGGTCCGGCCACGCTCGGCTCCACCGTGCTCAGGTCCAGCTCCAGCGTAGCCGAATACACCGCCTCCGCCGCCTCCGGCGTATGAAACAGCCCCTGCGCCCGCATGTAGGCTTCGACCAGCGCAATCTGCTCTTCGCTCCGGCCCGTCAGCCGCAGGTAATTCAGCGTCTCCTTATCGACCGGGAAGATCCCGCACGTAGCCCCATACTCGGGCGCCATGTTGGCAATCGTGCCACGGTCGGCCAGCGGCAGCGCGGCAATTCCCGGCCCATAGAACTCCACAAACTTGCCTACGACACCCAACTTGCGCAGCGCTTCCGTCACGGTCAGCACCAGGTCGGTCGCGGTGGTGCCTTCCTTCAGCTTGCCCGTCAGCTTGTACCCCACCACCTCCGGCACCAGCATGCTCACCGGCTGCCCCAGCATGGCGGCCTCGGCCTCAATCCCGCCCACGCCCCAGCCCAGCACGCCCAGCCCGTTCACCATTGTCGTGTGGCTGTCGGTCCCCACCAGCGTATCCGGGTACGCCATCACGACACCGTCCGCATCCGCCGCAGTCGTAAACACCACGCGGGCCAGGTATTCCAGGTTCACCTGGTGGCAGATACCCATGCCCGGCGGCACAGCGGAGAAGTTATTGAAGCTCGTCTGTCCCCACTTCAAAAACGCATAGCGCTCACGATTGCGTTGAAACTCGAGCGCCGCATTCATGTCATACGCCGTCACCGTGCCAAACTCATCCACCTGCACCGAGTGGTCGATGACCAGCTCCGCGGGCTGCAGCGGATTGATCTTTTCCGGGTCGCCGCCCAGTGCCCGCATCGCATCGCGCATGCTCGCCAGGTCCACGATCGCCGGCACCCCGGTGAAGTCCTGCATGAGCACACGCGCCGGCATATAAGCGATCTCGCGGCTGGGCGCGGCCTTCGCATCCCACTGCGCCAGAAACTTGATGTCGTCTGCCGTCACCGTGCGCCCGTCCTCATGGCGCAGCAGATTTTCAAGCAGGATGCGCAGTGAAAACGGCAGTTTCGTCAGGTCGTAATCCTTCAGCGCCTGCAGGGAAAAATACGTGACGGTCTGGGACCCGGAGGTCAGGGTGGCTTTCGAGCCAAAACTATCAGGATGCTGGGTCGTCATAAGTCTTCCTTCGGCGCCATGGGGCGGAGGCGCGAGTAACGTGCCGGCACCGGAGCGCCGAACACAACCATACAGAATGCAGAACAGGAGAGGGAACTACGGAAGAAAAACGTCTAGCAGCGTCCACGGTCCGGGCGGCCGTGCACAAAGCGCTTCGTCATGGGAAGCCTTACCATTGCCAACATCTTACCGCCGCCGCACCAGACTTGGCTACCTCTGACAAGCCCAGCCCCCCAAAAGCAAAAGGGCCGCCCGGATTTGCCCGGACGGCCCCACCTGCTTCCTGCTTCTACGTGGAGACGATCGTGCCGTTGAGCCCATTCGGGAAGAACCCGCCGCTCGTCACGCCGGTCTTGCCCGCCGCGCCGTACACAATCTGCAGCACCTGGCTGGTAGTCCGCACCGGGTTCAGTCCGGTCGTCGCGCTGGTATTGAATACCGTGGTCGCCGTTGGCGGCGTATCCATCCCGTCCACCGGACCCGACGTGATCCCGTATACCAGGCACAGTTCCCGCAGGTAGCCTTCATGCTGCGCTTCCGTATCCAGAATCTGCGCGGCATACATCAGTGCCGTCATGTTTGAGGTCAGGTACTGCGCCCCGCCCGCGTAAGCGCTCACGCCGGTCGTTTCCAACTGCCGCGCCAGCGCCACAAACTGCACGTCGCTGGTGATCGCGCCCATGGCCGCCAGGTTCAGATTCGGCTGGCTCACCGCCGTCCCGCCTGAGGCCGCAATGGTGTTCCGCAGAAACACCACATGCTCCATCTCATCGAGCGCAAGCTGCTGTGCCACGGCACCGATGACCGGGTTGGTAAACGCGTACCGCGCCCCGCCCGTCACCGTACCCGTGCCGCCCGTGTTGGCTGAGCTCAGCCCGGCGCCGGTCGTGACGTACAGGTAGAAGTTCGCCTCCAGGTACTCCAGGTTCAACGCAAAATTCAGCACGTCGAACACGCCCGGCGCGGATGCCGGCGCAATGCTGCCGGGATCGTTACAGCCGGCCAGTCCGCCGGCCATCGCCAGCGTCCCCGCCGCTGCGCCGACACCCGCCAGCCCCGTCAAAAAGTTACGCCGGTTGACCCGTTCAATCGACCGCCCAAAGGCCAGAGTCTTCATCTCCTCCGCCAACTGTTCATCCGACACTCGCTCGCCCGCAGCCAGCAGCGACTTATTTCCAAACCTCGTATGCATGTGCGACATATGCTTTTGCCTCCTCGGCAATCCTGCTCGATGTTCCGTTGTGGTCTCTTGGCGCAGTGGCAGCGTTAGGTGGACTTGATGTTGCCGTTCACACCGTTCGGGAAGAATCCGCCCAGCATGACGCCGGCCGCCGGCGTAATCGTCGTCGGACCCGACACCCCATACACCACACCCAGCGCCTGCTGCGCCGTACGACCAGGCGAAAGCGCATTGGCAGAAGACACCGTAAACGTCGTCGTTTCCGTGCCCGCGCTCGGCGGCACATCCTGTCCATCGACCGGCGGACTCACCACACCCTGCACATTGCACAGGTAGTTCAACGCGCCCGCGTGCTGGCCTTCCGCACCTAGAATCTGGGCTGCCGCCGTCAACACTGCTGCATTCGAAACCAGCAGAATCGACCCGCCCACATAGGCCGAGCCGCCCACAGCCGTGAACTGCCGTGCGGCCGCCAGGAACTGCGCCTGCGTGGTAATCGCACCCTTCGCGCCCAGGTTGATTGCCGGTTGGGAAATCGGCGTACCGCCCAGGGACGTGATCGTCGAACGCAGCGTCTCGATATGGTGAACCTCATCCATAGCAAGCGCCTGCGCAACCGCCATCGTATTCGCGTCCAGCGCAAGTTTCGCTGGCGGATTGGTCACCGCCCCGTAACCGCTGCCGGCATCGGCTACTGTAACGCCGCCCCCGGTCGTCACGTATAGGTAGAAGTTCGCTTCCAGGTATTCCAGGTTCAGCGCGAAATTCAGCACGTCGATAACGCTCGGCGTCGTCGTCTGCGCGGAAGCATAGTTGGTATGCCCGGCCAGCGTTGCCGCCGCCGCCGCTGCGGCAAGCGCGCCCATAAAGCCGCGCCGGTTGAGGTGGGATAGCTGCCGATCGAACGCAAGCAGCTGCTTGTCGGTTTCCAGCTGTTCCGCACTGACTTTTTCACCAGGGCAGAGAAGAGATTGAAATTTAAATCGAGACACGGAGAACCTCCAGATAAGGACGGGCTACAAGGGAAGATGAAGGGGAGCTCGTGCAACGTGCAACCACCCGGTATCGGTCATGCTGAACTTCTGCTTACTGCTGTAAACGTAGAAGCAGACTTGCCGTAAAAGGTTGGTTTTCAATCGACGACCCCCGCTGACACGCTTTGCCCATTCATTGCATCTCATCCATAACGACGCATCTGAGACCAAGGACGATTACCCATGCGCATTGCCAGCCCGACCCCCCGCCGCACCACAAGCGCTCTGCTCGCCCTCGGCCTTCTAGGCACCCTGGCCGGCTGCAAAAGCAACCCCGCCGCCCAATCAGCCCCCATCGTCGACGCCAACAATGGCCCCGACCCCGCCGCCGCCAACATGGCCCCCGTCGACTCCTCCTCCCAATCTGGCGCTTCGCAGACTGCCCCCGCCAACTACGCCAATACCCAGCCCTACACGCAGCCCAGCCAGCCCGCCCGCGTCCTCGGCCAGCGTGAATATCCCCAAAACACCGCGCCCGCGCAGGAATCCTACCCCGAAGGCGGCTACACCTACAACGATCCCGCCAACGACCAGGCTGACGCCGACTACAACGCCGGCCAGCAGGCCCTCTACGCCGACCAGCCACCCCCCGAACTTCCCGTCTACCAGCAGCCCGAGCTCACCGCACCCGGTGACGAGTGGACCCCCGGCTATTGGAACTACTCCGACGCCGGCTACTACTGGGTCCCCGGCGCATGGGTCGCCCCGCCCTATCGCGGCGCCCTCTGGACCCCCAACTACTGGGGCTACGATGGTCATCGTTACCGCTTTCACCACGGCTTCTGGGGCCTGCACATCGGCTTCTACGGCGGCATTCCCTACGGCTTCGGCTACACCGGCACCGGCTATGAGGGCGGCTACTGGCGCGACAACAACTTCTACTACAACCAGAACGTAAACCGTATCAACATCAACAACGTCCACAACGTCTACGTCCGCAACGTCACGGTCAATAACAACTACAACCGCGTAAGCTACAACGGCGGCCGCGGCGGCATCCCTGTCCGCCCGCAGGCTTTTGAAATTGCCGCTAACCGCGAGCAGCGCACCCCGCCCATGCAGGCCCAGATACAGGACGCCCGCCTCGCCGCAAGCAATCGCCAGCAGTTTTATAGCGAGAATCACGGCCAGCCCGCCATCGCCGTGCGCCAGGAGCACTTTGCCGCCGACCACGGCATCGCCGCCCCCAACCAGCAGCAGCAGCAGATGCGCAACGCCCAGCAGCAGCAGATCAACAACCAGCAGCAGCACAACATCCAGCAGCAACAGACGAACATGCAGCAGCAACGCAACGCGCAAGAGCAGCAGCATAACCAGCTGGAGCAGCACAACCAGCAGCAGCAGCGTAATGTAGAGGCGCAGCAGCATAACGTAGAGGCGCAGCACAATCAGCAAGCCGCTCAGCAACAGCAGCATAATGAGCAAGCTGCTGCCCAGCAGCAGCACAACGCACAGGCCGTCCAGCAACAGCAGCAACACAACCAGCAGGCTGCCGCGCAGCAGCAGCGTAACGTGCAGGGTCAACAACAGAACCAGCAGCGGGTAGAACAGCAGCGTGCCCAGCCGCAGCAGCATGTGCAGCCGCAGCAGCATGTGGAACAGCCGCGCCCCACGCCCCAGTCGCAGGTCCAGCGTGCGCAACCTCAGCCCCAGCAACATGCCGCGCCTGCGCCTCAGCAGCATATCGCTCCGGCACCGGAGCAACATGCCGCACCCGCACCCCAGCAGCATGCTGCACCGGCCCCTCAACAGCATGCGGCCCCGGCGCCCCAGCCACACGCTGCACCCGCACCACACGCAGCGCCGGCCGCCCCGTCTCATCCTGAAGGCCACCCACGCCGCTAACCGCCAGCCCATAAGCCACTTTAGTGAGAGCTCAATGAAGAACGTCGCCAACACCCTCCACTTCCGCATTGCAACCCTCGGCGTGGCCGCCCTGCTGACTGTGGCAATCCCGGCCCAGCAGACGACCACGACGAGCCCTGCCTCCACAAATCCGGCAACCACCAGCACCGCCAAAAAACCCGTTCACCGAAAGACAGCTGCGAAAGCCGCCGCCACCCAGGCGGATACCCAGACCATTCACATGGAGACTGCACCCCCCACGCCCTCCACGCCCGCAACCCGTGCCCAGGATGCCCAGCAGAAAGCCGCCGACGAGCGTCTACTCCAGCGCCAGGAAAACCAATCCGATAAGGCCGCCCAGATCAACGATCAGCAGGTCCAGCGCGCCCAGCAGCAGATTGAATCCCAGCAGAACCAGGTCCGCGTACAGGACGCACCTGGCCCCGCCCAGACCGGCGTCGTCCCCAACTCCGGCCCACCCATAGCCCCGGCCGACACCCGTTCGGTCCAGGACGCGCCCGGCCCCGCCCAGACCCTGCCCCAACCCACCAGCACCACCCCCAGCCAGCTCCCCGCTCCCACCCAAAATCCAAGCCAGAACCAGACCCAATCCCCACCCCAGCTCTAAGGCAGGTCTGAGCGTTAGAGATGGCTGAAAAGCCGTCCTGCTTCTGGGCACGGCTTCAGCCACGGAGGTACGCTTGGCTGCGAGCCCGCGTTCCATTACGCCCTTTATCCTTGGCAGGCAGATAGGCCCGTTAGATAGGCTCGGCCCGAGGTTTGTTTCTAGCTGCGCACCGGCGATAAGATTGGTCAGTAAGCACGTGATCCTTGTGCGATTGCTTCCGCCGCCCCTCGCGATCGTCCACAGGTACGTCTAAATCCCTACCGCGATCCAGCCCATCTGCCTTACACTTTCCTGCATGGATTCCTCCTCCACCCTCATCGACCAGCGCATCGCCGGCCTCGCTGACTGGCGCGGCCAGACCCTGACCCAGGTCCGCCGCATCATCCTAGCCGCCGACCCCGGCATCGTCGAAGCATGGAAGTGGCGCGGCGTTCCCGTCTGGGAGCTCGCCGGCATCCTCTGCACCGGCGAAACCTATAAGCAGGTCGTCAAGCTCACCTTCGCCAAAGGCGCCGCGCTGCCCGATCCCACCGGTCTCTTCAACGCGAGTCTCGACGGCAACGTCCGCCGCGCCATCGACATCCACGAGAACGAAGCTATCGACGAGCCGGCCCTCACCGCCCTCATCCACGCCGCCATCACCCTGAACCGAAGCAAAAAGCCCACCCGCTCCAAGGTGGCATGACGAGGAACCGGTGTCATTCTGAGCGCAGCTCAGAATCTCAGTATCGGCGTTTACTTATGCTTGTTCTTTTTATTTGTCATTCCCGAAGGGAATCTGCTTCTGCTTTTGCCTTCGTCCCGCCACCACGACTGCTGTTTACCCCACCATCTTCCCATCCCGCATCTGCACGGTCCGGTCCCCATACGCCGCCGCCTCCGGGTTATGGGTAATCATTAGAATCGTCTGCCCCAGCCGCTTGTTCAAGTCGCGCAGCAAAGTCAACACGATGTCGCTGTTCTTGCTATCCAGATTCCCCGTAGGTTCGTCCGCCAGCAGAATTGCCGGCCCGTTCACAATCGCCCGGGCAATCGCCACCCGCTGCTGCTCGCCACCGCTTAGCGCCCGCGGCTTGTGCTGCATGCGCTTGGAAATCCCCAGCATGTCCAGCACTTCCTTGAACTGATCGTCGAACGCAATGGGCCGGCGGGCCACATCGCGCACAATCTGGATATTCTGTTCCGCCGTCAGGGTCGGCAGCAGGTTGTACTTCTGGAACACGAACCCCACCGTCCGCTTGCGCAGATCGTTCCGCTGCGCATCGGTCATGTGCGAAAGGTCCCGCCCATTGATCGAAACCGACCCAGTGGAAGGCGAGGTCAAGCCACCCAGAATATTGAAGAGCGTCGATTTCCCCGAACCCGAAGTCCCCACAATCGAAAGAAACTCCCCACGCGCCACGCTCAGGTCGACCCCCTGCAACGCATGCACATCCACCTCACCCACCCGGTAGCTCTTGGTCAGCTGCCGCACCTCGATGATCGGCCCATTCGCCACCGGCTGGCGCAGCGGCTCCAGCGTCCCATGGATCACCGTATCGCTGCCTCGCTCCTCATTCCCCGGCGTTCTCGTACGAAGCTCACTCCCACGAAGTTCACTCATAGCTCAAAGCCTCGGTCGCATCCTGCTTGACGGCCTTCATGGCCGGCACGATTGTCCCCACCAGCGCGCCCACAATCGAGATACCCCCCGCGATTGGCCACCACCGGTAAACCGTCTCCTGCACCAGGCTCGCCGGGATCGCATGCAGCATAATCCATTGCGTCCCATACGTCAGCAAAATCCCAACCACCGTCCCGATGAGCGCCAGCATGATCGTCTCGCGAAACAGAATATTCAGGATGTATCCCGGGCCCGCTCCCACCGCCTTCAAAATTCCGATCTCCCGCGTCCGTTCCAGCACCGCCGTATACATCGCCATGAACACCACGATGAATCCCACAATCGACGCCACGCCAATCACCACGTAGATAAAATTCCGCAGCAGCGTCACACTGCTCACCTGCAGTTGCGACGTAAATTCCTCCACCGTATACACCCGGTACCCCGTCTCCGGGTCCGTGCTGCCGCCGTTCAAATCCATCCGCAGCTGCTTCACAAACGCATCGGCCTTCTTGGGGTCGTCCAGCTTCAGGTACACCGCGGAGATCTTGCCTTCGTTATTGGTCAGCTTCTGCACCGTATCCATCGGCGCCATCACCGCGGCCAGCTTGCCCGATTCATAGATCCCCGCCAGCCGCCAATCATGGTTCATCAGCTTGATGTGATCGCCCGGATGTATCTTCTTTTCTTTAGCGAAAAACTCATCCACAATCACGTCATCCGGCTGCTGAAACGGCGTCCCCGCCAGAAACTTGAAGCCATCCTTCTCTACCGTACCCGGCCCCCGCCAGGTACTCGCCATCTTGTCGATCACCGGGAAATTCACACCCTGAATCGTAGAAAATCCACCCGTCGACTGCACGATCGTACCCGCCGAAAGCACCACTCCCGGCTTCTCTCCCAGCACCTCGATGATCTTCTCCGGCAGCGGTGCAGACGACGAGCTGCTCATCGCCGAACTTCCCGGCGGCCTGACAAATACATCCGCGCCGATCCCCCGAGCTCGCCGCGCGCTCGCATCCAGCGTCCCGTAGCTGACGCCCACCAGCGTCAGGATCATCGTCACTTCCACCCCAATCGCCAGCACGGACAACAACGTCCGCAGCGGCCGATGAGCGAGGTTCGCAAGTATAAGTTTATTGACCAAGCCTCAAGTATACCTTGCCGACCCCGCCCCAGCCCGCCTTAGTTCTGTACCCCTTTTGGCCGCCGAATGTTGTTATGCGCCGCAGCCGTCCCCTTCGCATCGTCCTCCGCCTTGTCGATTACCGTATAAAGCTGCGTCACATCCGTCACTTCCGTATAGCCCTTCGGCCCCACCACCACGATCGTCGGCGTATGGATCAGCCCCAGCCGCTCGCCCATCCGGAAGTCCGCCTGCACCTCCGCCGCAAAGCGCCCGCTTGGGTCCATCACGAACGGCATCTGCAGCTTCTTCTGCGCGAACCACCGCTGCGTAAAGTTGTTCAAATCGTCCTTCGACGCAATCGACCGCTGATTCGCAAACACATCCTTGCGGTACCAGTCCCCGGCCTCCGGCGAGACCTTATCCTGCAGGTACCGCGCCGTGATCGCCGCATCCTTGCTCCACACGTGCATCGCCAGCGGAAAATCATACCGCTCATAAGGAATCTTGTAGTGGTCCAGCGCCGTATGCACTACCGGCGACGCGTTCGCACACGCCGGGCACTCCAGGTCTTCAAATTCGATAATCGCCACCGGATGACCCGCCGGCGCCTTCAAAAGCGCCGTATCCTTGAACGGCGTAAACGGTGGCGAACCCGCCGTAGCCTGCGCCAGCAGCGCGGTCGGAGCAGTCACGGACATCAAGCAAAGCACAACAGCACGGAAGTTCATCATCATAGGACGCATCACGACCCCTCTCCGTCATTCTAACCGCACAAATTTTCGCAACCACCCCAGCCTCGTGGCACTCTAAAGATCGTGACTCTTTCCAAACCAGCCTTGCTGCTCCCGCTGACGATCCTCACAATCGCCGCAGCCGCCCAGTCGCCCCTGCCGCCCGCGCCCTCTGCCACCCCGCGCCCGCTCGTCATGACCGTCAACGCCGGCATCCCCGTCCAGTCCGCCACCCCCGGCACCTTGCCGCTCTCGCTGGACGAAGCCATCCAGACCGCCATCCGCTCCAACACCCAGAACATCGTCGCCGCCGCCCAGCAGCGTTACGTCCACGGCCAGATCCTCACCGTCGGCAACACCCTGCTGCCCAACCTTTCCTTCAAGGCCTATAGCCAGACCCAGGAAATCGATCTCGCCGCCATGGGCTTCAAGCCCTCCACCCTGGCCTCCATCAACATCCCCGGCTTCAACGCCGCCGGTTTCTCCACCATCGTCAAGGTCAATACCACCGACGCCGAGCTCAACCTCTCCCAGCAGCTCTTCAACGTTCCCGCCTACTTTCTCTATCGCGCCGCGCAAAAGTCAGCCGAGGCCACCAACTGGCAGGCCCAATCCATCGGCGGCGGCGTCATCCAGTCCACCGGTGCCCAATACCTCCGCATCCTCGCCGACCAGTCGCAGATCGCCAACGCCGCCGCCCTCGTCGCGCAGGACCAGGTCGTCTACGACCACGCCGTAGCCTCGCGCGACGCCGGCGTCGGCATCAACCTCGACGTCCTCCGCGCCAAAGTCCAGCTCCAGAGCGAGCAGCAGCAGCTCATCACCGCCCAGAACGCCGCCGCCAAAGACATCGTCCAGCTCAACCGCCTCATGGGCCAGCCCGCCGGCCAGGCCCTCAGCCTCACCTCCACCGTCCCCTTCGCCGAGCTTGAAAACCTCGATCTCGACGCCGCCATGAAGCTCGCCGAAGACCATCGCAAAGATCTCCACGGCCTGAAAGCCCAGCTTGAAGTCGCCGATAAAACCCGCAAAGCCGTCGGCTACCAGTACCTCCCCACCCTTGGCGTCGGCGGCTTTTACGGCGTCCTCGGCGAAACCACCGGCTCCTACCACGGAGTCTTCGCCGCCGAAGGCAAGCTCTCCATCCCCGTCTTCCAGGAGGCCCTCTTCCGCGGCCAGCGTGAAGTCGCCTCCGCCCAGATCACCGCCATCCAGCACCGCATCGACGCCAAACGTGCCGACATCGAAGCCGACCTCCGCTCCACCCTGCTCGATCTCGATTCCTACGCCCGCCAAGTCCGCGTCGCCCGTTCCAACGTCGATCTCGCCAGTCAGGCCCTGTCCGATTCCACCGACCGCTTCAACGCCGGCGTAGACGATTCACTCCCCCTCGTCCGCGCCCAGACCGCCCTCGTCGGCGCCCAGAACCAGCAAATCCAGGCCGAATTCCAATACAACCTCGCCAAACTCAACCTAGCCCGCAACTCCGGCGTCGTCGAAGAATACAACCACTACCTCAAACCCTGACCCGCTCTTCCTAGCCCAACTGATCGGTGGAAGCGTGGGGCTTCAGCCCCACGAATAACTTGAGTGGAATGAGTGGGGCTTTAGCCCCGGGCTCTTGGTGTCTATTTTCCGCAGACACCTATGGATCATCTACGAAACTGCGCTGCCTTATTTTTAGGGCTGAAGGCCCGTCCCATAACAGCCTAGGCCGAAGGCCTAGGTACAAAGTGCAATCGCAAGAGCGCTGAAAGCGCGACACATAGACGGCCACTACACCACGCAGCTAGGCTCCAGCCGTTCAACTGTCCTTTCTGCCACGTGGCAGAAGCTCATCCTCCGAGTATTCCTTCACCATCTCGGACGTAAGCACATGCCCCGTTGCAGCCACGACCAAATAGCCATGCTCGCTTCGTACCAATTTGGAACCAGTCTCCGGCTCTGGTGCCTGCTGAGCCCGCCGAACCAACTCATTGACTGCCGCCGAAAACGTAATCCCTCTTCCATCCGCATAAGCGGAAATGAAGTCATAAACATCCTGATCCAGGTCAACCGTCAGCACCATGGTTGCACTATGCATCTTTCATCATGGTTCCGTGTTGCTTCAACGCCGGAAACTTCATTACCCCACGCCACCCCAGAACTATGAAACCATAACCCCATGCCTGACCCCGCCCCGGCCGCCCTCCCGCCGCAAGCCCGCGCCGCCGCCTTCCAGTCCCGCGATTTCCGGCTTTACCAGTCCGCCCGCCTCTGCGTCATTCTCGGTGCCGAAGCCCAGTCCGTCGCGGTCGCCTGGCAGGTTTATCAGATCACCCATTCTGCCCTTTCGCTCGGCTATACCGGCCTGGCGCTGTTCCTGCCCGGCATCTTTTTCACCCTCGCCGCCGGCCACGTCGCAGACCGTTACGACAAGCGCAACGTCATCCTCATCTGCTATACCGTCCAGGCCATCGCCACGCTCGCCCTGCTCTGGATCTCCTTCCACCGCATCACCTCCATCCTGCCCATCTACGCCGTGCTGTTCGTCATCGGTGCCGGCCGCTGCTTCTCCGGCCCGGCGGCCTCCGCGCTCCTCCCCTCGCTCGTCCCCAAGGGCGATTTCGTCAACGCCGTCACCTGGGGCGCCACCATCTTCCAGGTCGCCAACGCCACCGGCCCCATGGTCGGCGGCCTGCTTTTCACCGCCAGCCTGTTCGCCTCCTTCAATGGCGCACCCATCGTCTACTGCTTCACCCTCGCGATGCTCCTCGGCTTCATCGCCCTGGTCTCTTCCATCAAGAGCCGGCCCGTCACCTTCATCCCCAAAGCCTTCAACGCCAACACCGTCCTGGCCGGCCTCAAGTACGTCCTCCACACCCGCCTCCTGCTCGGCAGCATCTCGCTCGATCTCTTCGCCGTCCTGCTCGGCGGCGCGGTCGCCCTCATGCCCATCTTCGCGCATGACATCCTGCACGCCGGCCCCAAAGGTCTAGGCCTGCTGCGTGCGATGCCGTCCCTCGGCGCGCTCGCCGTCTCGCTCACCCTGGTCTTCCGCCCCATCAAACGCGCCGCCGGCAAGGTAATGCTCACCTGCGTCGCCATCTTCGGTGTCGCGACCATCATCTTCGGCATCAGCCGCAGCCTTTGGGTCTCGCTCATCGCGCTCGTCCTTATCGGCGCGTCGGACATGGTCTCGGTCGTCATCCGCTCCAGCATCCTGCAGCTTGCCACGCCTGAAGAAATGCGCGGCCGCGTCTCCGCCGTCAACTGGCTCTTCATCGGCGCCTCCAACGAGTTCGGCGAGTTCGAATCCGGCCTCACCGCCCACTGGTTCGGAGCCGTCCGCGCCGTCGTCTTCGGCGGCATCGGCTCGCTGCTGGTCACCGCCGCCGCCGCCGGCATCTTCCCCGCGCTGCGCAACGCCGACCGCCTCACCGCCGAATCTCTCCGCGAAGCCGAAGTCGAACAAGCCTCCGCCGACCCCATCTACTAAGCCATTTTGTCATTCCATTTCGTCATTCCACTTCTGTCATTCCCGGAGGGAATCTGCGTTTGCTTTTGCCTGTTCCTCCTCCCGCCAGACGCTTCTCCAACTCCACCGACACCCCGCCCTATCCGCCCTTATCCCGCCTCGATCCCACCGTTATCCGCGTTTCTGTTTCTCCGCACCTGATCCCCTCACCCAAAAACCTCCGCACCCGAAATCTTGTCAACCCCCCAAGCCTGTTGAAAATCCCGTAACTCCCTCATCTCAAACCACTTCCACACCAAAAATAGTTGGCATGTTCACCCCTCGCAACCTGCTAGCATTAAGCTAGACCATTCACCCAGAAGCCAAATTCAACCCAGATCCATAACCCCAGCGGAATGAAGAATTTACCTCATCCCACCCACGCAACTCGTTTAGAAACAGGAATTTAGCCCCAAACCCCCGGGAGGCAGCCAAGCCATGACCACCGCCACCAAAGCCATCCTCGCCGCCGCCGCGCTCCTCCTCGTAGCCTTCGGTTCAGAAGGTCTCTACCTGCATCACCGCAACATGCTCGACGCCCAGGACAAACCCATCGTCAAGCCGACCTTCAAAGCCGACCCCGACGACGACGTCTTCCTCCACCACGAGCATCCCATGTCGCTCGCCGACCAGAAGTCCCTCAAAGGCCGCACCCTCTGGGTCTCCGCCGGCGGCCAGATGGAGTTCTACCCCGTCACCGGTCACACCGTCGATTACACCCACCCCGTAGGCTATTTGCTGGGCGCCGAAAAAATCACAGTCCAGGACGCCATCGAGCAGGCAGCGCCCAAAAAAGCAGCCTTCCGCATCCCGCAGGGCGACAAGCAAATCCTCCTCGTCTTCACCAAGCCCGCCGGCAACAAGCTTTACGCCGTCCCCGTAGGCTTCGTCCAGGGCACCGACACCAACCTCTCCACCGACGAAATCTTCTTTTACGACGACCCCCACAAGCTCTTCGCCTATTGGGGTCCGCAGGTCTGGCAAGCCATCGACGAGCACCGCGCCATCCCCGGCATGACCGAGCGCGAGGCCCAGATGGCTCTCGGCCAGGTCTCCGACCCCAAAGGCGACACCACCGGCGACCGCACCGTCATCTACGACGACGGTGGCCATCCAAAAAGCATCACCTTCCGCGACAACAAAGCAATCACCATCACAGACCAGAAGGAGTAAGCCATGCTGGACGTCCATCCACCTGACAAGATGCACAGCATCCGCGACTTCCTCCTCCATATCTTCACCATCACCATCGGCCTGTTCATCGCGCTGCTGCTCGAAGGGCTCGTCGAGCGCCACCAAAAAACCGAGCTCCGCCACGACGCCGAAGCCAATCTCCGTCAGGAAGTGCGGGACAACCGCGAGGGCCTCGCCACCCTCCTCGCCGACAACAAAAAAGAGCAGGCCACGCTGCTGAGCGTCCTGGAATTCATCCAGGCACGCGAGCAGAACAAGGTCATCCCCTTCACCGCCGATGGCATCGGCTTCTCCGGCACCAGCCTCTCGGATGCCAGCTGGCGCACCGCTCAGGCCACCGGCGCGCTCGCCCTCATGGACTACAAACAGGTGCAGGACTTCGCTGCCGCCTACACCATCCAGGAAGAAACCATGCGTCTCCAGCGCAACACGCTCGACGACTTCCTGACCCTGCAATCGCACGCCGTCCACGGCTTCGACCCCACCAAAGTCACCCCGGCCGAAGCCACAGCCGCCGAACCCGAGGTCCGCCGAACCATTGTCCACCTCGTCGCCACCAGCGATTACGCCCGCGGCCTGGACCAGGAGTACGCCAAAGCGCTCGGCGAAGCAAAATAGACCCAACCTGACCGTCAGCTAAACTAAAGATCAGGAAACAAACCATGCCGCTCTACGAGTACGAATGCACCGCCTGCCATCGTCACACGGAAAAGATCCAGAAGTTCTCCGACCCTGAAATCACCACCTGCCCGCATTGCGGCGGACCGCTCAAGCGCGTCATCTCCGCACCCGCCTTCTCGCTCAAAGGCGGCGGCTGGTACGCCGACGGCTACGCCTCCGCCAAGTCTGGCGCAGCCCCAGCCTCTGACGCCGCGCCGAAAGCCGACAAGACCGACGCACCCGCCGCCACTCCGGCAGCGACGCCGGCCGCCAGCGCTCCGGCCGCTGCACCCAGCGCACCCGCCACGTCCTCATCGGATAAAAAATAGCTACTTCGCAGACGCCTTCTTCGCGGTCTTCTTGGCAGCAGTTTTCTTCGCCGTAGTCTTCTTGGCAGCCGTCTTCTTCACAGCAGTTTTCTTCGCTGCAGGCCGGTTCGGATCAGGCGGCACTTTCCCGCCCGCCTTCCGCGCCTCGCTCAGTCCGATCGCAATCGCCTGCTTCGGGTTCGTCACCTTCTTGTCGCTCTTGCCGATCGTCAGCTTGCCTTCGTGCATCGCCTTCATCTCACGCTCGACCGACTTGCTCGCCGCCGCGCCGTACTTCTTTTCACTCGCCGCCTTCTTCGTCGCCATACGCACCTCCGCCAACATCCTAAACCAAACTCTTGTCTTCAACCCGCAATTCCAGTAGCGTCGGAGGGACAGCATGAAAGCATTTATCTTCGGCATCTCCGGCCAGGACGGAGCCTATCTCGCCAAGTTCCTCCTCGCCCAGGGCTATGAAGTCTGGGGCGGCTCGCGGGACGCCTCCGTGGGTTCGCATGGCAACCTTCATCGGCTCGGAATCGCCGGCGATGTAAAGATACTCTCCACCACGCTTAGCGATTTCCGCTCCGTCCTCACCTGCCTGGACACCGCCGCGCCCGACGAAGTCTACAACCTCGCCGGCCAGTCCAGCGTTTCGCTGTCCTTTGACCAGCCCGTCGAGACCATGCAATCCATCTCCTTCGGCGTCCAGACTCTGCTCGAATGCATTCGCTATCGCCGCGCCAACACCCGCTTCTACAACGCATCCTCCTCTGAGTGCTTCGGCAATGTCGGCAGCGCCCGCGGCATGGGAGAAGCCCGCGGCATGGGAGAAGCCCGCGGCATGGGAGAAGCCCGCGCCAATGAAGACACGCCCTTCAAGCCCAAAAGCCCCTACGGGGTCGCCAAGGCCGCCGCCCACTGGCAGGTCGTCAACTACCGCGAAGCCTATGGCCTGTTCGCATGCAACGGAATCCTATTCAACCATGAGTCACCCCTGCGGCCCGCCCGCTTCGTCACCCGCAAGGTTATCGCCACCGTAGCGGCCATCTCCCGCGGCTCGCATGAAAAACTCCGCCTCGGCAACACTTCCATCCAGCGCGATTGGGGCTGGGCACCCGAGTACGTCGAGGCTATGTGGCGCATGCTCCAGCAGCCCACCGCAGAAGATTTCGTCATTGCCACCGGCGAAACGCACTCACTGCTCGACTTCGTCCATACCGCCTTCCAAGCCGTCGGCAAGGACCCCGCACAGTACCTCGAGCTCGATAACGCCATGCTCCGCCCGTCAGAGATCCTGCTCTCACTCGCTGACACCACCAAGGCCACGCGCGTCCTCCAATGGACCGCAAAGCACAACATGGCCGCCGTCATCGACCTCCTCCTAGCAGCCGAATCCGACCTCCAGCCATGAAAATTCTTCTGCTCGGCAACTACCCGCCAGACCGCCAGGAGTCCATGCTGCGCTTCGCCGAGCTCATGCACCGCGAGCTCACCGCACTCGGCCACACGGTCAAGCTGCTCCAGCCGCAACCCACCGCCGTGCGCCTCAAACCGGGCAATAAGTGGCTCGGCTACGTGGATAAATTTCTCCTCTTTCCCGCCACCCTCAAGCGTCACCTCGGCAGGTACGATCTTGTCCACATCTGCGACCACTCCAACGCCATGTACGTCAAGCACCTGGGCGCGGAACCCCACGTCGTCACCTGCCATGACGTACTCGCCATCAAGTCGGCCCTTGGCGAAATCCTTCAAAATCCCGTCTCCAGCACAGGCCGTTATTTCCAGAGCCTCATCCTCGCCGGCCTGCGCCGCGCCCGCTACACCGTCTGCGATTCGGAAGCATCACGCACCGACCTACTCCGCGTCACCGGCAACCCACCGGCAAGCGCCACGGTCGTCTACCTTAGCCTCAATTATCCCTACGTCGTTATGCCGCGTGCGGAAGCCCTCGCCCGCCTCGATGCCCTGTCGTTCGACGCCCGGCTACCCTTCTTCGTCCACGTCGGCGCCAGCGTCTGGTACAAAAACAAGCTCGCGCTGCTTGAAATCTTCCGCCAGCTCCGTCTCACCCAGCCTGACGCCCGCCTCCTCACCATCGGCAACGAGCTGGACCCCGCGTGCCAGGCCTACATCGCCCAGCATGATCTGGGCCCGCACATCCACCGCCTCTCCGGCATTTCGAACGAAGACCTCAATGCCGTCTACTCGCTCGCCCAGGCCCTCATCTTCCCGTCCCTGCAGGAAGGTTTCGGCTGGCCCGTTCTCGAAGCCCAGGCCTGCGGCTGCCCGGTTTTCGCCACCAATCGCGCTCCCATGACGGAGCTCGGTGGCACCGCCGCCATCTACTTCGACCCCGCCGAACCCGTCCAGGCGGCTCAGATCATCACCGCCGCCCTGCCCGGCCGCGACCGCATCATCGCCGAAGGCCTCACCAACGTAGCCGCCTTCAACGTCCCCAACATGATTGCCGGCTACCTGGCCGCGTACAACAAAGTACTGGAACAATAGACCGTCAAACCCGGCGCCGCACCCAGCCGATCACCACCAGCACGCCCACCAGAACCCACCCAACCCAGAGCCACCGCCGCCAACCGGTATCCACCCGCTTCAGCTTGCCCGCGGTCCAAGCATCGTGCGCCGCCACCAGGTCCTGACCCAACCCCGGCACACTCACCTGGGCCAGCTCCGCGTCGGAGGTCCCCACCGGCAACGACCCGAAAATCCTCTCCGGCTCCGGCGCCTTGCCATCGCGGTCCTTCGGAATTGCCCGGATCAGCCCATTGATCTCCGCGTCGGCTGGATCGGTAAAGAAGCTCGCATCGGCCGTATTGGGAAATAGCGTCGTCTTGCCCGTCAGCTTCAGCTCCGCCGCCGCCACCACATCCTGGCAAACGCCAAACGCATAGTACCCGCCAAACGGGATCTTCGGATGCGCCGCATGCAGGTGAAGATACGTCCTCACCATCTCGCCGGAAAGCCGCGTCACCTCCACTGCATCGGCGCCCGTGTACTCATGCGCGTGGTGATTCATCACCCACGCCTGATCCATCTGGTCCATCGTCCGCCACTCTGCCTTGCCGTCGATGCCGAAGTAAAACGTAACCTCCGCATTCACCTCCGGCCCGCGCACAAACCATTCATACTCCGCATGCGAAACCGGCACCAGCAGCGGGCGTCCTCTATCGAACCAGCCCCGGCGCGTCCCCGGCACCACAATCTGCGAGTTCACCCAGAACGGCATCATCACGTCCTGCCCGTTGAAATGCAAATGTCCAAAGTTCGCAAAGTAGCGCGAATCCGCCACCATCACCTGGTGCCCGGTCGCCACCAGAGCACGCACCAGGTCCTCCGGCGACCCAGCCTCCTTGCCCCCAACCTCAGCCTCAAACGCCGCCGCCCCCGGCTCAGCATTGAGGCTCAGACGATTCAGCACCTCCGCCAACCGCACGCTATCCGCATGCTGCCCCACCCGCGCCGGGTTCCCGCCATCGCCCCGCACCACGCCATCGCCCAGGCTGGCGACATAGTCGCTCGTCACAAACCCCTCGCCTTTGGACGGCTTATCCAGGCTCACCAGCCCCGGTGTCCTCTCCGCCAGCGGTCCGAGATCGAGAAACTCCTTCACACCCGCGCTCGGTGCCCCACCCGCCGTCGCCGAGCTCTCCACCTTCTCATCCTTGCCCGCCACATGCCCCACCACCCGCACCGTCGGGTTGATCTCCCGCATCGTCCAGCCCGGAAACCGGTCCAACCCCTGCCAGTCCTTGCCCACGATCTGCTCCCGCAGCCGATCGACCAGCTTCGGCGTCAGCAGCGCCGCGCCCCCGCCCTTCTGAACACCCTGCACCTGCTTCAGAAAGCCGTCGATAAACCCCGGCTTTTCTGAAAGTTCCCGCATCATGTCCGCAAGCATCACCGTCTTGGCCGGCATCGGCCCCGTCGTCACCGCGCCTTCCGCCAGCTTCTTCGCCCGGCACCCCAGGCCCAACGCCAGCGCACTTACCAGGCAAACCCCGGCAATGCGCCGCACGCCCACAAGCACTTCATCCGCGTTCATCCGCCTTGATCCGCGGTCGGCAAGCTGCTTAGACCGCATCCAGCTTCTTCCCCACCAGCTCATTCAACACTGCCGGATTCGCCTGCCCCTTGCTGGCCTTCATCACCTGCCCCACAAAGAACGCCGCCACCGTCTTCTTGCCGCCGCGATACTGCTCCACCTGTTTCGGATTCGCGGCAATCACCTCGTCGATCATCGCCTCGATCGCTGAAGTATCGGAAATCTGCTGCGGCTTCTCCCGCTCGTACACACTGGCAAAATCCTCGCTGTTCGCAAATGCCGTATCCAGCATGGCCTTCAGCATCTTGCTGGAAATCTCGCCGCTTTCGGCCAGGTCCGCCGCCAGCACCAGCCCATCCTCGGTAATCGGCGACTGTTCCGCCTCGAGCCCCGCCGCGCGCAGCCGCATCGTAATCTCGCTGGTCAACAAACTCGCCACCCGCTTCGGACTCTTCGCCCGCCGCGCCGCACCTTCAAACTGGTCCGCAAACGCACGTGTCGCTGTGAACGTCATCGCGTCCTGCCCGGTGATCCCGTAAGCCGCCATCATCCGCGCCCGCCGCGGTTCCGGCAGCTCCGGCAAATCCTTCAGGATCGACGCCTTCCACTCCGCCCCCACCACCAGCGCGGGCAGATCGGGCTCCGGAAAATACCGGTAATCATGCGCCTCTTCCTTGCTCCGCATGCTGTACGTCCGGCCTTCACCGCTGTTCCACAGGCGGCTCTCCTGCTTCACCCGCCCACCGTCTTCGATCACCCCAATCTGCCGCTCGATCTCATACTCCACCGCCGACCGAATATAACGAAAGCTGTTGACGTTCTTCACCTCCGCCTTCGTCCCATATTCACTCGCGCCCTTCAACATGACACTCACGTTGGCGTCGCACCGCAGGCTGCCTTCCTCCATGTTGCAATCGCTCACACCCGTGTAAAGCAGAATCTCCTTCAGCCGCGTCAGGTATTCGAACACCTCCGCCGCCGTCCGCAGATCGGGCTCACTCACAATCTCCAGCAGCGGCGTGCCACACCGGTTCAGGTCGATATACGTCTTCGCCACCGAGTCCGCAAACCCGTCATGCAGGCTCTTGCCCGCGTCCTCTTCCATGTGCAGCCGCGTGATCCCGATGCGCCGCATCTCGCCACTCGTCCCATCGCCCTCCGGCACATACAGCACGCCATTTTCCGCAATTGGCTTATCGAACTGCGAGATCTGGTACCCCTTCGGATTATCCGGATAAAAGTAGTTCTTCCGCGCAAACACGCTGCGTTCGCGAATCTCACACCCGATCGCCGTCGCCGCCAGCACGGCAAACTCCACAGCCTTCCGGTTCAACACAGGCAGCGCGCCCGGCAGGCCCAGGCAAGTCGGACACACATGCGTATTCGGCTCGCCGCCATAACGGTTCACGCACCCACAGAAAGCCTTGCTTTCCGTCATCAACTGCACATGAACTTCCAGCCCGATCACCGGCTGATACTTATCCAGAACCTCTTGCGAAAGCGAACTCATCCTCCTATCCTACCAACCCGTGCTACCCTTCCCACAGACGAAACTGACCATCGAGGCCGCCATGCGCAACTGGCTCCGCAACTATCCCCAAACCGTCGCATGGCTCACCAGCGTGCTACTCACGGCCGTCGCCGGAGTCTGGTGCCTGCTTGAACCCGCCTCCCTCGTCCGCGTCCTTTCCGTAGGCACCGTCCACCTGCCACATGGCTCCTGGCAAGCCATCGTCACCGGACTCTTCGCCTTCTACCTCCTGCTCTTCGTCCTGCAGCGGCTGTTCCCCCTCACCGACGAACCCCAGCTCTGGCCGGACCACGACCGCACCCAACGCGCCGCTATCCAGCGTCCTCTTCTCGCCGTGCCGTTCCCTGTGTTCCTCGGCACCTACCTCGCCCTCACCGTGCTGCTCATCCTCATCGACCGCACAGCCCATCTCACGCCCATGCACTTCCGCATCCTCACCACCGTCCTCCTGCTGCCCGCCATGGTCTTCGCCCTGCTCCGCGCCCGGCCCACGCAGAACGATTCCGCATCGCCAACAATCCAGCCGCAAACCCACACTGCCCCGGCCCTGCCGCCGCAATCCTGAAGGCCTCTCGGCGCGAATCGTCGTACCCTTGAAGTGTGCCTACTGTAGACCTCATCCACACCCGCATCGCACCGCTCCGCGCCACCCTCGCCGCGCACCCCCTCTACACCTCCATCCGCACCGAGCCGCAGCTTCGCCTCTTCCTCCAATCGCACGTCTTCGCCGTCTGGGACTTCATGTCGCTGCTCAAAGCCCTTCAATCCCGCCTCACCTGCGTCACCACGCCTTGGCTCCCCACGCCCTACCCGGCCAGCCGCCGCTTCATCAATGAAATCGTCCTCGGGGAAGAGTCCGATGAGTACCCCGTCTCTGACGGATCAGCCGTCCCGCTCAGCCACTTCGAAATCTACCTCCACGCCATGCGCCAGGCCGGTGCCAGCACACAAGCCATCGAAACCCTCACAGCCTCTCTAGCAACCACGCCCATCCTTGAAGCCATCGCCCAGGCCGACATTCCCGCCGGTCCCCGCGCCTTCCTCACCACCACCTTCACCCTCATCGCTGAGGGCAAACTCCACGCCCTCGCCGCCGCCTTCACCTTCGGCCGGGAAGACCTCATCCCCGACATGTTCACCGCGCTCGTCCGCGACCTCAGCGCGCAAAACGCCGGCAACCTCGACACCTTCCTCTGGTACCTCGAGCGCCACATCGAAGTCGACGGCGAAGACCACGGCCCGCTCTCGCTCCGCATGGTCGCCGACCTCTGCGGCACCGACGAACACAAATGGCACGAAGCCGCCGAAGCCGCCGCCCAGGCCCTTGAGGCACGCATCGCCCTCTGGGACGCCATCCTCGCCGAAATCCAGCCCTGAAGCTCTCAGCAAACAACCAGGCTCCACATAGAACGCCTTCTCCCGCCCGCTCCCGTTTCTTCCCGCCTTGTCCCCGTTCCTGTTCCTATTCCAAGTCGCCGATAAAACCACCCCGCGCTTTATCCGTTCTTATCCCGCCTCGATCCGCCCTGATCCGCGTTCCTGTTTCGCTCTCGCACCCACGAGGTATACCCTGTCCCCATGGCAAAAAAAGACGACGCCGAGCTCCTCCAGATCGACGGCCACGAAGTCCGCGTCTCGCACCCCGACAAGCTCTACTTCACCCAGGAAAAGTTCGGCCTCGACCTCCGCAAGATCGACCTCGTCCGTTACTTTCTGGCCGTCGCGCCCGGTGCCCTCACCGGCATTCAAGACCGTCCCATCGTCCTCAAGCGCTTCGTCAATGGCGCCGCCGGCGAGCCCTTCTACCAGAAGCGCGCCCCGGAAAATCTCCCCCCCTACCTCCGCACCGTCACGCTCTCCTTTCCCTCCGGCCGCACCGCGGACGAGTGCGTCGCCGACAACGCCGCCGCCCTCACCTGGGTCATGAACCTCGGCTGTATGGAGCTCCACCCCCATCCCGTCCGCACCGCCAACCTCGACCATCCCGACGAGCTCCGCATCGATCTCGACCCCGGCCCCGGCGTCGACTGGCAGACCGTCCGCCTCGTCGCCCTTGAGGTCAACCAGACCCTCGCCGACCACGGCCTCAAGGCCTGGCCCAAAACCTCCGGCTCCCGCGGCATCCACGTCAACGTCCGCATTCACCCGCAGTGGACCTTCACCGAAGTCCGCCGCGCCGCCCTCGCTCTCTCCCGCGAGGTCGAACGCCGCATCCCCGCGCTCGCCACCAGCAAGTGGTGGAAAGAAGAACGCCACGGCGTCTTCCTGGACTACAACCAGAACGCCAAGGACCGTACGACCTGCTCCGCCTACAGCGTGCGACCGGTGGAAGGTGCTCGCGTCTCCGCCCCCCTCACCTGGGACGAGCTACCCGCCGCCGAGCTCGCCGACTTCACCGTCCTCACCATGCCCGCCCGCTACCAATCCATCGGCGACCCGCAAGCCGACATGGACCAGCATCCCGGCTCGCTCGAAGGCCTCCTCGAACTCGCCGCCCGCGACGAACACGAAGGCCTCGGCGATGCCCCCTGGCCTCCCCACTTCGCCAAAGCCGAAGGCGAGCCCAAGCGCGTCCAGCCCAGCAAAGCCAAATCCTTCGCCCACCAAATTGGCGAAGGCTTCGGCTCCCAGCGCTTCAAAAAACGCAGCAAAGCCGCCGAACCCCAACCCGCCACGGAATCGGGTGCCCCAGGTCTGGATTCTCAGACCTGGGAAGTACCATCACCAACCACGGAGGGCAAACCCCGCAAAACCCCCGCCAAACGAACCCCCAAATTCCCCCTCATCACCATCGCCCAATCCCCCGACAAAGCGGCAGCTATGGCCGGCCTCGACCGCTGGAAGCAAGCCCACCCCCAAGCCGCGCCCCTCCTCGCCGAAGACGACATCCTCATCGACCGCATGCGCGGCTCCGCCTACATCTGGTACCGCATCCGTCTCAATCTCCGCCACATCCCCGAGCCCGACCGCCCCGCCCAAACAACTCCCGACCCCGACGACGACCCCACCCGCGCCCAGAAACAAAGCATCAATTCCGCCCCCGGCGCATGATCACTCTAACCCTTTCCCTTCAAGAATTTTGCCCCGTCAGCCCCACTCGCCCCCAGCTAAACCCAATCGGATGAATATTTTGCCCTAGAACATGGGGGGGGGTACCCCCGCACCCCTCACCCTGCCGCAAAGATGGTCGCCAACTCCTCTGGAGCCACCACCTCAAGCTGCCCATACGTACAATCCTTCAGCGCCTTATCCGTACGCCACCGCCGAAACTGCGACATATGCCGAAACCGATCCCCCTGCATATGCTCATAAGCCACCTCCACCACCAGCTCAGCCCTCAAGGGTTCCCACGAAAGATCCTTATCCCGATTCCATCGGCTGGCCGCCCCCGGCATCCGGTCTCCCACTCCATTCGGCTTTCCCCAACCAGCCCACGGATGCCCATCAAGCGCCCCCACCCGGTAAGGCGCCAGAAACTCCACCAGCTCTACCCGTTTCGCCATCGTAAAGCTCGCGCAAACGCCTACGTTCTGCAGCGTCCCGCCATCGTCATACAGCCCCAGCAGCAACGACCCCACAGCCGTCCCTTCCCCATTCTTATGCCAGCGAAACCCCGCGACCACGCAATCGCAGTCCCGCTCATGCTTCACCTTCAGCATGGTTCGCTTATCCGGCGCATACACTGAGGCCGCCCCCTTCGCCATCACCCCATCCAGCCCCGCGCCCTCAAACCGTTCAAACCAACCCTGCGCCACCGCACGATCCCGCGTAGCCGGCGTCACATGCAGCGGCGCCCCCAGCCCACCGCAAACCCTCTCCAGCTCCGCCCGCCGATCCGCAAACGGCCTGCCCGTCCAGTCCTCATCCCCCAGCGCCAGCATGTCGAAAAACACCACCGCCGCCGGCGTCGTCTCCGCCAGCATCTTCACCCGGCTGGCCGCGGGATGCACCCGCAACTGCAGCGCGTCGAAATCCAGCCGCCCCCCGGTAGCAATCACAATCTCGCCATCCAGCACACACTTCTCCGGCAGCCGCTCTGCCAGCACCTTCACCACCTCAGGGAAGTACCGGTTCAGCGACTTCGTGTCCCGGCTCTGAATCTCCACCACATCCCCATCCTTGAACACAATCGCCCGAAACCCATCCCATTTCGGCTCAAACACCCAATCCCCCGCGGCAGGAATCGCATCCACCCGCTTGGCAAGCATCGGCAACAAAGGCGCACTCAAAGGAAGACCCATCCCCACGTTATACGCCCCCGCCAAAGCATGCGACACTACTCCCGTCTCCTTTCCTGGCTGCCGCGCCCAGGGCAAAAACCCGGACGTCCAAATCTTCGCCCAGCGCGAAGAAAGAGAACGCCCCGGAGTTAGAGCTCCGGGGCGTTCCGTACAGAAAGGAGACTGGAATATGAGCCTATTCGGTAAAGCCAAAGCTCAAGCTTCCATTTCGATAACGGGAAACCTACTCCTCGCCATCGTCTTGGTCCTGCTTGCCGCTACGGTACTTATCGTCAAGTTAGTATTCTGATACCACAACCCCCGGTCGGTTCGCAGCCAGCCGGGGCTTTCACTATCAGACGCCTCCCCCACCCTCAATGTCAACCACTTCCAGCAACCCCAGCAGCCCCGCCTCATCCACCACCTTCACCCCCAATGCCTCAGCCTTTTCCAGTTTCGACCCCGCCTCCTCCCCCGCCACCAGGTAGCTCGTTTTCTTGCTCACCGTCCCCGCCACCTTCCCGCCCGCCGCCTCGATTCGTTCCTTCGCCGCCTCCCGCGTCAACGTCGGCAGCGTGCCGGTGATCACGAACGTCAGCCCCGCCAGCTGCTCGGTCGTCACCTTCTTCTCGGCGCGCATCGTCAGCCCCAGCCCCTGCAGATCCCTTACGAGTGCACGATTCTTCTCCTCCTGGAAGAACTCGTACACCGCCTCCGCCACCTTCGGCCCCACCTCATTCACCTTGGTCAGCTCATCTACCGTCGCATCCATCAACCCGTCGATCCCGCCAAACTGCGCCGCCAGGAGCCCCGCTGTCCGCTCCCCCACAAACCGGATCCCCAGCCCAAGCAGCACCCGCGCCAGCGGCGCCTGCTTCGACCGCTCGATCTGCTCCAGCAACGTCGTCGCGCTTTTATCCCCCGTCCGCTCAAACGCCATCAGCTGCGCCTTCGTCAGCCGGTAGAGATCCGCAATCGACCGCACCAGCGGCTCCGCCACTAGCACAGGAGCACCGTCCTCCTCCTCCGCCTCATCGATTTTCTGCCCCAGCAACTGCGCGACCATCACCTCACCCAGGCCCTCGATATTCATCACCCGCCGCGACCCGAAGAACCGCAACTCTTCCCTCAGCCGCGCCGGACAGCTCGCATTCACGCAGCGCAGATCCACCTCGCCTTCTTCCTTCACCAGCGGCCGCCCGCACACCGGGCAATCGACCGGCAGCTCAATGTCCTTCCCATCCCCCGCCGCCGTCACCACCCCGGTGATCTTCGGAATCACATCCCCCCCGCGCTCGACCGAAACCGTATCCCCAATCCGCACGCCCAGCCGTGCAATCTCATCCGGGTTATGCAGCGTTGCCCGCTTCACCGTGGTCCCGCCAATCAGCACCGGCTCGAGCATCGCCACCGGCGTCACCTTCCCCGTTCTCCCCACGCCAAACTCCACACCGTTCAGCCGCGTCACCGCCGCCCGCGCCGCAAACTTGTAGGCGATCGCCCACCGCGGCGCCTTCCCCGTCATTCCCAGCCGCCGCTGCTGCGCCGCCGCATCCACCTTGATGACAATCCCGTCGATCTCGAACCCCAGCGTATCCCGCAGCGGCTCGGCCTCCTGGCAGAACGCCCAGACCTCCTCAATCGAACCCACCGTAGCCACCCGCGGATTCACCCGCATCCCCAGCTTCCCCAGCGCCGCCAGCGCCTCCTCCTGCGACCCCAGCAGCATTTCCCCCTGCGTATCCAGCAGAAAATAAGCATAAAAATCCAGCCGCCGCCGTGCCACCACGCTCGGCTCCACCATCCGGATCGTCCCCGCCGCCGCGTTCCTCGGGTTCGCCGCCGGCGCCTGCCCCGCCGCCTCGCGCTCCTCGTTCAGCTTCTTGAACGCACCTTGCGGCATCACGCATTCGCCGCGAATTTCAAAGCTCCCCGGCAGCCCCGCCGCCTTCAGCACCTTCGCACTCAGAACCAGCGGGATCGACTTCACCGTCCGCACATTCGAGCTCACATCCTCGCCCGTCGTGCCATCCCCGCGGGTCAGCCCGCGCACCAGCTTGCCGTCGACGTAATGCAACGCCAGGCTCAACCCATCCAGCTTCAGCTCACACGTATACCGCGGCTCCTCCCCACTTGCCAGGCTACCCTTCACCCGCAGGTCCCAGGCCTTGAGATCCGCCTCATCGTAAGCATTGTCCAGCGACAGCATCCGCCGCGAGTGCGCCACCTTTTCAAACCCATCCGCCGGCTTGCCCCCCACCCGCTGGGTCGGCGAGTCCTCCGTCACCAGCTCCGGATGCGCCTCCTCCAGCACCTTCAGCCGGTTCATCAACCCGTCATACTGCGCATCCGTCAGCACCGGCGCATCCATCACATAGTAGAGGTGCTCATGCCCCCTCAGCTCTTCCCGCAACCCCTCAACTTCCTGCTCCACCGTCATCGCGACATCCTCTCCTACATACTGTAATCATGGAACCCGTAACCCACCTCCTCACCGGCGCCGTCCTTGCCCGCACCGGCTTCAATCGCCGGGCCGCCTACGCCACCTTCGCCATGGTCATCGCCGCCGAGTTGCCCGATATCGACACCCTCTGGAGCCTCCGCGGCCCGCTCACCGCCTTCGAGCACCACCGCGGCATTACCCACACATTCCTCGCCCTGCCCGTAGAAGCCGCCCTCGTCACCGCCGCCTTCTACCTCTATCATCGCCTGCGACCCCGCCCCACCAAAGCCCCCTTCAGCTTCGCCTGGCTCTTCCTCGGCACCCTCGTCGCCCTCCTTTCGCACCTGCTGCTGGATTGGACCAACAACTACGGCCTGCGCCCCTTCTTCCCCTTCAATCCCCACTGGTACGCCGGCTCCTTCGTTTTCATCTTCGAACCCATCCTCTTCCTGATCCTCCTGCTCGCCCTCATCATGCCCGCCCTCTTCGCCCTCATCAACTCCGAAATCGGCAGCCGCCGCCAGCCTTTTCCCGGCCGCCCCGCCGCCATCGCCGCGCTGTTCGCCGTAGCGATTCTCTACGCCGTCCGTTACACCCAGCACGCCAAGGCCATCACCCTCGCCGCCCAGCTCGCCGCGAGCAGCGACCAGCCCAACCCCACCAGCCTCTTCGCCTCGCCCGACCCCATCACCCCCTTCACCTGGCACCTCGTCGCCGACTACCCCGACCACATCCAGCTCTCCACCCTTTCCACCCTCACCGGCCTCCCCACCCCCACCATCCCCGCCGACACGCTCCTCAAGCCCCCCACCACGCTCCCTCTCCTCGTCGCCAAGCGCACCGAACTAGGCCGCATCTATCTCGACTGGTCCATGTACCCCATCCTCGCCGAACAGCCCTACCAGATCGACCCCCGCACCCCCCTCACCCAGATCACCTTCACCGACGCCCGCTTCCTCTACGACGTCTCCTTCATGCACGGCCGCGAGCACCCCCCCATCTCCGGCGCCGTCATCCTCGACATGAACGCCTCAGAGGGCGAACGCCTCCAGGACACCACCTTCAACGGCAAACCCCAACCGTAAGAACCCCTTCCGCCACAATCGACATCCAACCTCCCGAAAGAGGTAACCATGCAATACACACGTTTAGGCTCGACCGGCCTGCAGGTCTCCCGCCTCGCCCTCGGCATGATGACCTACGGGGCCAAAAGCTGGCGCGAGTGGGTCCTCGAGTGGGACGAGTCCAAACCCCTCATCCAGCGAGCCTTTGAAGCCGGCATCAACTTCTTCGATACCGCCGACATGTACAGCCTTGGCGCCAGTGAAGAAATCACCGGCCGCGCCGTCAAGGAGTTTGCCGCACGCCGTGAAGACGTCGTCGTCGCCACCAAAGTCTTCAACGCCATGAGCGACCGCCCCAACGACAAGGGCCTCTCCCGCAAGCACATCATGGCCTCCATCGACGCCAGTCTCAAGCGCCTCAAGCTGGACTACGTCGACCTCTACCAGATCCATCGCTTCGACCCCCACACCCCCATCGAAGAAACCGTCGACGCGCTCAACGACGTCGTGCGCGCCGGCAAGGCACTCTACCTCGGTGCCTCCAGCATGTATGCCTGGCAGTTCCTCAAGATGCTCCAGGCCCAGCAGACCAACGGCCTCGCCCGCTTCGTCAGCATGCAGAACCATTACAACCTCGTCTACCGCGAAGAAGAACGCGAGATGAACCCGCTTTGCCTCTCGGAAGGCATCGGCCTCATCCCCTGGAGCCCGCTCGCCCGCGGCTTCCTCGCAGGCAACCGCAAAAGCAACGAAGACAAGGCCAAGGCAGAAACAGTGCGCGCTCGCACCGACGATTACGCCCACAAGCTCTATTACCGCGAATCCGACTTCACCGTAGTCGACCGGCTCACCGAAATCGCCCAGGCCCGCGGCGTAAAAAACGCCCAGGTCGCTCTCGCCTGGGTCCTCGCCCGCCCCGGCGTTTCCGCACCCATCATCGGCGCCAGCAAGCCCTACCAGCTGGAAGATGCGCTCGCCGCCATGGACCTCCAGCTCACGCCCGATGAGATCGCCTTGCTCGAAGCATCTTACGAACCACACCCCGTACTGGGGCACAGCTAGAACAGGAGAATCACAATGCTCGACATGGATCTGATTGTGCAGTCGCTCAAAGACAAAGGCCACGAAGTAGGCCCCATCTTCCCCGTCCCTGATAACGCCGGCGAAGAAGAATTCACCGTAGACGGTGAAATCCTCACCCTCACCGAGGTCCGCGCACTCCTCGCCAATGAGTCGGCATAAACACTTGGTAAGCTTGAGCCTGGGGGCGGCAGCTTGGCAACGTATTTGATCACCGGCGTAGCAGGATTCATCGGCTCGCACCTTGCCCACGCGCTCATCGAGTGCGGCGAAACAGTACGAGGCCTGGACAATTTTTCCACCGGCCGCATAGAAAACCTCGCCGGCCTCCAGGACAAGTTCGACCTCCTTGAGGTCGACCTGCGCGACGCTACAGAGGTTGCCGCCGCCTGCCAGGGGGTCGACATCATCCTCCACCAGGGTGCCCTGCCCAGCGTCCCACGCTCAGTCAAAGACCCACGCACCAGCCATGAAAGCAACGTAAACGGCACATTCAACCTCCTCGAAGGCGCCCGATCTGCCGGGGTCAAACGCGTCGTCTACGCCGCATCCAGCTCCGCCTATGGCAACCAGCCCGGCTTTCCTCGCCGCGAAACCATGACCCCGCAGCCCATCGCCCCGTACCCCGTCCAGAAGCTCACCGGCGAGCTCTACATGCAGAGCTATCACCGCGTCTACAACCTTGAAACCGTCTGCCTGCGCTACTTCAACATCTTCGGCCCCCGCCAGGTCCCCGATTCGCCCTACTCCGGCGTCATGGCAAAATTCATCCTGCAAATGCTTCAAGGCGAACATCCCACCATCCACGGCGACGGCGAACAGGGTCGCGACTTCACCTACATCGACAACGCCATCCAGGCCAATCTGCTCGCCGCCACCGCACCCGCCGCCAACGTCGCCGGCAAGGTCTTCAACATTGCCTGCGGCCAGCGCCACACCCTCAACGAAACCTACCAGGTCATCGCCGGCATCCTCGGCTTCACCGGCCCCGCGCACTACGGCCCGGACCGCCCCGGCGACGTCCGCGACTCACTCGCCGACATCACCGCCGCCCGCCAGGCCATGGGTTACGAGCCCGACGTAAGCTTCCGCGAGGGCCTCGAACGCACCGTAGCCTGGTATCGCCAGCAACACGAGCGCCTCCCCTCATGACGCTCGCCCAATGGCTCGAACGAGTAGAAGACCGCACCCTCCGCGTAGGCATCGTCGGCCTTGGCTACGTCGGTCTCCCGCTTGCCCTTCTGCTCAGTGAAGACCGCTTCACCGTCCTCGGTTTCGACACCGACGCCACCAAGGTAGCCGCCCTCAACGCCGGCCAAAGCTACATCCACCGCATCCTGCCCGCGCACATCGCCGCCGCGCAAGACGCCGGCTTCCGCGCCACCGCCGACTTCACCCAGGCCGCCAGCCTCGACGCCATCCTCATCTGCGTCCCCACCCCCCTCTACCCGGACCACACGCCGGACATGCGCGCCGTCGTCGCCACCATCGACGCGCTCGCCCCGCACCTCCGCCCCGGCCAGCTCGTCGTGCTCGAAAGCACCACCTGGCCCGGCACGACCGAAGAAATCATCGCCGCCACCATCGAGCGCGCCGGCAAGCACGTCATGCGTACAGGCGAGCCCGAACTGGGCGTCATGGTAGCCTTCTCCCCCGAGCGCGAAGACCCCGGCAACACCACTACCCCACGCCGCGACATCCCCAAGGTCGTCGGCGGCGTAGACCCCTCCGCCACCGCCGCCGCCTGCGCCCTGTACGGCGTCGTCTTCGCCCGCACCATCCCCATGTCCACCCCCGCCGCGGCGGAAATGACCAAGCTGCTCGAAAATATCTACCGCTGCGTCAACATCGCACTGGTCAACGAGCTCAAGCAGCTTTGCCTCCACATGGGCATCGATATCTGGGAAGTCATCGACGCCGCCGCCACCAAGCCGTTCGGCTTCCAGCCCTTCCAGCCCGGCCCCGGCGTCGGCGGCCACTGCATCCCGGTCGACCCCTTCTACCTCACCTGGAAAGCCCGCCAGTTCGGCTTCGAAACCAAGTTCGTCGAGCTTGCCGGAGCCATGAACGAATCCATGCCCGCCTACGTCGTCCAGGCCACCGAACGCGCCCTCCAGCGCGCCGGCAAGCCCCTCCGCGGCGCCAAAGTCCTCGTCCTCGGCGTAGCCTACAAGCGTGACGTCGACGACCTCCGCGAATCGCCCGCCCTCACAATGCTCGAGCTCCTCCAGCGCGCCGGCGCCCACGTCGCCTACAACGACCCATTCTTCCCCACGGTCGGCTCCGGCCGCAAGTACGATCTCCGCATGGCCTCCACCCCGCTCGACCGCCTCGCCGAATTCGACTGCTCCATCATCGTCACCGACCACAGCGCCTACGACTACGACCGCATCGTAGCCGAATCCAACCTCGTCATCGACTCCAGAAACGCCACCCGCGCCATCGCCATGCCGGCAGCCGCCAAAATCGTCCGCTGCTAGGCCGCGCCTGACGAATTGCTTTGCTTCGGAGATAGTTCCCGAGCTTGAGAGGGTGCTGAAAGGCCGTTCGGATTAGCGTGGGGCTTCAGCCCCACGAATCATGCCACTGGAATAGGTGGGGCTTTAGCCCCGGGTCTTCGTTTGGGAGCGGCTAGACTCGTATGACAGCACCCTCTTCAGCCCGACATTCAAACCCACCGGCAAGGCGGGCTTTGGCCCTCAGGTATGCTCTCTCCCTCGCTTTCGCAATGGCAGACACGACGTAACGCCTACCCCGATCCATCACCCCTGTAAGATAAATCTCGTGCGGGCGATCCGGAACTTCGGTCCGCACGCACTCATGTTCCCCAGTTTGCCGCCGATAAGGCTTTCGAGGCTCTGCCTCCATCCTGCCGGCTGAGAGTAATGTATGACCTCCGGGCTTCTGAGCTGCTTGCGCCCCGTCCTCGTCGCCGTCCTCCTCACCGGCGGCCTCGTGCCAGCCCACGCCCAGCAGCCAGCCCAGCAACAATTGGCCCAACAACATCTCCAGGGCCGCCGACTAGCCCACGGAGCCAACGCCGCCCGTGCCCTCGATGCCGCCCGCCGCGAGCACGCCGCCCTTCTCGCCCAACCGCGCGCCGCCAGTCTCAGCGCCCCCTGGACCGCCGTCGGCCCCGCCCAGATCGCCACCCAGACCTACGGCTCAGTCACCGGCCGCATCACCGCCATCGCCCTTGACCCCGCCGATCCCACCGGCAACACCGTCTACCTCGGCACCACCGGCGGCGGCGTCTGGAAATCCACCAACGCCGCCGGCGACGCCGCTTCCGTCCTCTTCCAGCCCCTCACCGACACCCTCCCCGTCTTCAACGCCAACGCCGGCTCCGCCGTCATCCCGTCCCTCAGCATCGGAGCCGTCGCAGTCGGCGGCGGCATCGTCCTCGCAGGTACCGGCGACACCAACGACGCCACCGACTCCTATTACGGCGCCGGCATCCTCCGCTCCGCCGACGCCGGCTCCACCTGGACCCTCATCCAGTCCTCCCAGGACGGAGCCGCCGGCAACCATGACCTCTTCGGCCTCGGCTTTGCCGCCTTCGCCTTCTCCACCGCCGACCCCTCCCTCGTCGTAGCCGCCGCCAGCCAGGCCGCAGAAGGCATCCTCGTCAACGCACCCGACGCCGCAAACCGCGAGCTCGGCCTCTACTACTCCGCCGACGCCGGCCTCACCTGGCACATGGCCACCCTGCTCGATGGTGCCCAGACCGTACAGGCCCCCACACCCGGCAACGGCAACGGTGGCAACGCCGCCACCGCGGTCGTCTGGAACGCCGCCCGCCAGCGCTTCTACGCCGCCATCCGCTTCCACGGCTACTACCAATCCTCCGATGGCATCATCTGGACTCGCCTCCCCGCGCAGCCCGGTGTCGGCCTCACCACCACCGCATGCCCCGCCAACCCCGCCGTGGTCCCTAACACCGCCTGCCCCATCTTTCGCGGCGCGCTCGCCGTCCAGCCCGCCACCGGCGATCTCTTCGCCCTCACCACGGACAGCGCCAACCGCGACACCGGCCTTTACCAGGACCTCTGCGCCCTCAACGGCGCCGCCTGCGCCAACTCCACCGTCACCTTCGCGGTCAAGCTCCCGTCCAGCGCGCTTGAGGCCGGCTCCGGCAGCACCGTCATCCCGCAAGCCGACTACGACCTCACCCTCGCCGCCGTCCCTCTCGGCACAGACACCCTGCTCTACGCCGGCACCGTCGATCTCTACCGCTGCACCCTGGCCGCCGGCTGCGTCCTGCGCAACACCACCAACGCCCAGAACGGCTGCCTCACACCCGCCGGCGTATTCCCATCCCAGCACGCCCTCACCGCGCTCGGCAGCCTGCTTTACCTGGGCAACGATGGCGGCCTGTACCGCTCCAGTGACGCCGTCGCCCAGACCGGCCCAGCCTGCTCCGCCACCGACGCCACCCACTTCCAGAACCTCAACCCAGCCCTCCGCTCACTCGCCGAAATCGCCGCCTTCGCCCAGGACCCCGTCGCCGCCGGCACCCTGCTCACCGGCCTCGGCGCACTCGGCACAGCCGCCACCTCCAGCGCATCAGGACCTCCGACAGCATGGCCCCAACTCAGCACAGGGGAGGGAAGCGCCGTCGCCATCGACCCCGTCACCCCCGCCAACTGGTACCTTTCGCTCGGCGCCGGCATGAGCGTCGGCTTCTGCGCCAAAGGCCCCGCCTGCGTCCCCGCCGACTTCACCCCCACCGTAGGCGAGCCCCAGGTCGCCAACGACGCCACCGCCATCCACGCCGCCTGGATCCTCGACCCCGCCGCCCCCACCGACCTCATCGCCGGCACCTGCCGCGCCTGGCGTGGCCCCGCCCAGAACGCCGCCGGCTGGACCACCGCCAACCTCATCAGCAAGGACTTCTCCGGCAGCACCGCCGGCTGTCCCGCCACCCAGCCCGTCGTCCGTTCCCTGGCAGCCGGCAGCCCACAGAGCACCGGTGCCACCGCCATCTACGCAGGCCTGGCCGGGTCGCTCGATGGCGGCGCAACCCTCGGCGGCCACCTCTTTGCAACCGCCACCGCCAACACGGCCAACGCCACCACCGCCTGGACCGACGCCGCCAAAGGCACCGTCACCAACGACACCGCCAACGCCGGCCTCTTCAACCCCGGCGGCTTTGACATCTCATCCATCACCGTGGACCCCCACGACACCACCGGCGCCACCGTCTACGCCACCATCATGGGCTTCACCGGCAACGGCGTCAGTGCGCCCCGCCTTTACCGCTCTACAGACCGCGGCCTGCATTGGCTCAACATCTCCGCCAACTTGCCCAACGCACCCGCCAACAGCGCCCTCGTGGACCCCAACGACGCCAACACCCTCTACATCGCCATGGACACCGGCGTGTATGTAACCACCTCGGTTACAAGTTGCACGACAGCCAATTGCTGGAGCGTCTACGGCTCCGCATTGCCCAACGCACCCGCCATCCAGCTCCTTGCCGCCGCCGCCATGCCCACCGGCGATGGCCGTCTCGGCGAGCTCCGCGTCGGTACCTACGGACGCGGCATCTGGCAGGTCCCGCTACTCACCGCCATCGCCCCGGCAGCACCCGCCATCCAAATCAGCCCTTCCACGGTTACATATTCCGACCAGCAGGCAGGCACCGCCAGCCAACCTGTAACACTTACAGTTACAAATACAGGAAACGCCCCACTAACCGTATCCAGCATCATCACCACAGGCGACTTCACCCAGACCAACACCTGCACCGGAACCCCCATCCAGCAGGGCGCGAGCTGTACCGTCGCGGTTACCTTCGCGCCCACCGCAACCGGCGCCCGCACGGGCCTGCTGACCGTCTACGGCGACGTCGCCGGCGGCCAGGCCACCGCATCCCTCAGCGGCAATGGAACCGCCGCTGCCGCCGTCATCCTCACCCCCACCAGCCTGACCTTCCCCACCACCAGCGTAGGCGCCACCAGCCCATCTGAGATCATCACCGTAGCCAACACCGGCGGCACCGTCACGCCGATCCAATCCATCGCCCTCACCGGCAACTTCCAGATCAACGCCAATACCTGCGGCACCACCCTGGCCCCCAGCACCGCATGCTCGATCTCCATCGTCTTCGTCCCCGCATCCTCCGGCCAGAAGACCGGCACTCTCAACGTCGTCGATGGGGCAGGCACCCAAACCGCATCGCTCACCGGCACCGCCACCACCCCCGCCACCGACACCCTCGCCCCCACCGCCCTCACCTTCGCCGGCCAGCAGCTCAACACCACCAGCCCAACGCAATCCGTCACCCTCACCAACGCCGGCGACGTCCCCCTCACCCTCATCGCCGCCTCCATCACCCTCGGCGACTTCACCGTAGTCAACGGCTGCGGCAACTCCCTCCTCGGCCACGCCAGCTGCACCCTCCAGGTAGCCTACGTGCCCAAAAGCCTTGGCGCACAAACCGGCACCCTCACCGTCTCCGACCAGTTCCGCACCCAGACCGTCACCCTCGCCGGCACCGGCCTCGCCCCACCCGGCGTCTCGCTCTCTCCCTTCGGCGGCCTCAGCTTCGCAGCCACCGGCGTCAACCTCACCGCCCCCATCCAGACCGTCACCCTCACCAACAATGGCGGCGTCGCTCTCATCCTCAGCGGCCTGGTCCTCGCCGGCGATTTCTCCATCGCTCCCAACTCCAACACCTGCGCCAACACCCTGGCCCCATCCGCCGTCTGCACCGTCGGCATCGCCTTCCTCCCCACCGCAGCCGGCCCCCGCACCGGCTCCATCACCTTCTCGGACAACGCCGCCAATAGCCCGCAAACTCTCGCCCTCACCGGCACCGGCATCGACTTCACCCTCGCCCCCGACGGCCCCACCACCATGACCCTCGCCAGCGGCAGCAGCGCCTCTTACGCCCTGCTGCTCAGCGGTCTCACGGGCCTGCCGGGCTCTGCTGTCTTCGCCTGCACCGGCGCCCCCGCCCATGCCAGTTGCACCGTCAACCCCACCAGCGCCGGCCTCAGCGGCACCACCGTCATCACCGTCGCGATCGGCACCGGCCTCACCACCGGCGGCACCGCCAACCCCTGGCAACGCACCTTGCCGTGGCTAGCCTTCCTCATCCCCATGGGCCTGCTTTGGAAGCGCCGCCGCCCTATCGCCCTCGCAGCCCTCATCCTGCTCGCAGCCGCCGGTTGCAGCGCCGGACGCATCCTCCCCGGCACCGGCGTCAGCGACCCCCTGGTCCCTGTCGTCACCCCCAGCGGCACCTACAACCTCACCGTAACCGGCACCAGCGCAGGCCTCACCCGCACTGTGCCTCTTACATTGATCGTGCAGTAGCCCTCAAGCCGCTTGCCCCGCACAAAACCCTGAAGCCCACGCCCACTGAAAGTTGTACCCACCCAGCCACCCCGTCACATCCACCACCTCGCCGATAAAATAAAGCCCCGGCACCCGCCGCGCTTCAAGCGTCCGCGGATCCAGCTCTGCCGTCGACACCCCACCCGCCGTCACCTCCGCCTTGCCATAGCCCTCACTCCCCGCGGGCGTCACCGTCCAGTGATGCAGACGATGCTCGAGCTTCGCCAACGCAAGATTCGTATAGGCCTGCGAAGCCTCAGGCGCATACACCGCCATCCATCTTTCAGCCCACCGCCCCGGCAGCACACCCTTCAGCGCACCAAACACCGCCGCCGTATCCCGCCGCGCCCCCACACCAAGCAACGCCGCAAACACCTCCCCTCCCGGTGCCAGATCGAGCGTCACCTCCTCCCCCGGCCGCCAGTAGGACGAGATCTGCAGCACCGCCGGCCCACTCAACCCACGATGCGTAATTAACGATTTTTCCCGGAACGAAGGCGCCTTCTTCCTCTCGCTCACAGTCACCGTCTCCACCGAAACCCCCGAAAGATCGCACCACATCTCACGGTCCTCAGCCGAGAACGTAAACGGCACCAACCCAGGCCGCGGCTCTACGATCGCCAATCCAAACTGCCGCGCCAGCTCATACCCAAACCCCGTAGCCCCCATCTTCGGAATCGAAAGCCCACCCGTTGCCACGATCAGCGAAGCCGTCCGCACAGCACCAGCCGTAGTCTCCAGCTCGAACCCCGCATCGCCTCGCCGCACCCCACCCACCGTAGTTTCGAGCAGCGTCCGCACCCCGGCCTCGTCACACTCACGTTCCAGCAGCGCCACCAGGTCGCGTGACGTGCGATCGCAGAACAGTTGCCCCAGCGTTTTCTCGTGGTACGCAATCCCGTATCGCTCCACCAGCGCGACCATGTCCTGCGGGGTAAACCGTGCCAGCGCCGACCGCGCGAAGTGCGCATTCTCCGAAAGAAAGTTCTCATGCGTACAGCCGAGATTCGTAAAGTTCGAGCGCCCCCCGCCGGAGATCAAAATCTTCTTGCCCACCCGGTCCGCATGGTCCAGCAGCAGCGTCCGCCGACCGCGCTTGCCCGCTTCCGCCGCCGCCATCAGCCCTGCCGCGCCCGCCCCCAGTACCACCACGTCATAGCTCTGCACGGCGCTCTCCAACATGATTCTACTAAGAACGTGCGACCATAGACCCATGGATAGACCCATGGCAAAGACAATCGAAATGCGGCCCTTCCGCCAAGGCGCACCACGGGCCGAAGGCGCAGCGGCCATCATCACCCGCCGCGCCGCCGACAAGCTCCGCACCGGCGGCCTCTGGGTCTACCGCACCGACGTCGAGCAGCTCCTGCCCGCCCAACAAACGACAAACGCCACCACCCTTGAACCAGGCTCCCTCCTCACGGTCCTCGATGGCCGCGGCATAGCCCTTGGCTCGGCCATCTTCAGCACCGCCTCGCAGATCGCCTTGCGCCTTGTCTCGAGCATCCCCGGCCTCACCCGCCAGGCCTACCTCGAAACCGTCGCCCAGCGTATCGCCGAGGCCCTCGACCTCCGCGCCACCCTCGCCCCCACCTCCCCCGAAAACGACTCCTGCCGCCTCATCTTTTCTGAAGCCGACGACCTCCCCGGCATCATCGCCGACCGCTACAACGACCTCATCGTCCTTCAACTCCTCACCCAGGGCACCGCCCAGCAAGACCTCCGCGAAGTCATCGCCCAAACCCTCGCCGAACGCCTCGCCCCGCGCGCAATTCTAGAGCGCCCCGACGCCCGCATCCGCCTCGTCGAAGACCTCGCCCCCTCGCCCGCCGAGCCCCTTTTCGGCCCCGCCGATACTCCCCTCACCACCGTCTTCACCATCAACGGCCTGCGCTTCGCCTTCGACGCGGGCAGCGGCCAGAAGACCGGCGCCTTCCTCGACCAACGCCTCAACTACGCCGCCGCGGCAGCCGTAGCCCACGGCCGCGCACTCGACGTCTGCACCTATCAGGGCGGCTTTGCCCTGCACCTCGCACGCACCTGCACCCACGTTACCGGCATCGACGCCAGCCGCGCCGCCCTCGAAGTCGCCGACGCCAACCTTGATCTCAACCCCGACCTCAAAACACAGGTAGCCTGGATCGAAGCCGACGCCTTCGACCTCCTCCGCGAGTACGAAAGCACCGGCCAGCGCTTCGACACCATCGTCCTCGATCCTCCCGCCTTCGCCAAAAGCAAGCGTGCCACCGAAGGCGCCCTGCGCGGCTACAAAGAGCTCAATCTCCGCGCCCTCAAGATGCTCACACCCGGCGGCACCCTGGTCACCTGCTCCTGTTCGCACCACGTCTCGCTGCCCGAGTTCACCGGTGTCGTCGCCTCCGCCGCAGCCGACGCCCACCGCCGCGTCCAGGTGCTCGAAACCCGCGGCGCCGCCCCCGATCATCCCGCCATGCTAGCCCTCGCCGAGACCACCTACCTCAAGTGCCTCATCTGCCGCGTGGCCTAACCGCAGCCGTACCTTAACTCGACGATCCGGGCTTAGAACCTGCCAATGGAGTGAAGGGAGCCGACTGTGAGACCGACGATGCGAATTCTACTGCTCACCCTTGCCATGTCTTTTCTACCGTGCGATCTGCCAGCAGCACCGAACGAGCGGTTGGAAATCGTTACAACGAACCGACTAACGATAGTGCTTTCGTCCGCGAAACAAAGTTATCGCCTTGGCGAGCCGCTACCGATCAAGGTTGTAATTACCAATACAGGCAACACAGACCTACCGTGGAGTTCGAGTCCCTCAGATGCCGGGTACAGGACATTAATTTACTCCCTATCTTTCGATGGTGTTGAGGTTCCTATGACCTTGTTCCATCGAGTCATTCGGGGCAAGCAAACTCAAGCAGATCCTCCATTAGTTGATTCCGGTAGCACCATCGAGATTCCCTTGCCACCGGGCCAGAGCATCCGCTTCACAGTGGACATAACCAAGCTCTTCGAAGTCAAAGTTGGTGGAATATATATCCTCACTGGAAAACGGTTCCTATCCCAAAGCGATGGCTGGCTATCATCGAATGCGCTTACTTTGACAGTCACTAAGTAGTCGGCAAATTACCTTCGTCCGATCGCCGCTGAATCCTCCGCCATTTATACTCACCCCATGGCAAACACAGTGGTAGCGGCGTTGATCCTCGGTTGCGCGGTCCTGCAAGCAGGAGCCCAGGCAAAAAAAGCCCCGGATACAGACAAAAAGCTCGTCGTCGAAGGCAAGCCCGTCGACACCCCCGCCCTCCCCGAAGCCGACTCCGTCACCGAGAACACCGTCACCGTCGCCGGCCAGAAGATCGCCTACCGCGCCGTCGCCGGCACCCTCACCGTCGGCGCAACCGACAGCTATGACGCCATGCTCGCGCTCGACGGCAAGCTCCTCCCCGACACCGGCATGAACCCCCTCGACGCCGCCAAGCCCGAGGACGCGCCCGCCACCGCCCGCATGTTCTACACCGCCTACTTCAAGCAGGGCGCCGCCCCCGGCACCCGCCCCGTCATGTTCTTCTACAACGGCGGCCCCGGCTCTGCCACCATGTGGCTCCACATGGGCTCCTTCGGCCCGCGCCGCGTCGTCACGCCGGACACCGAGCACCAGGCCGCCGCCCCCTACACCATGGTCGACAACCAGTACAGCCTGCTCGACGTCACCGATGTCGTCTTCATCGACGCCCCCGGCACCGGCTTCAGCCGCATCCTCGGCAAGGACAAGGAAAAAGCCTTCTGGGGCACCGACCCCGACGCCCACGCCTTCGAACGTTTCATCCGCCGCTTCCTCACCAAGTTCGACCGTTGGAACTCGCCCAAATATCTCTTCGGCGAAAGCTACGGCACCCCCCGTTCCGCCGTCCTTTCCGCCGACCTTGAAAACGTCGACCTCAACGGCATCGTCCTCCTCTCCGCCATCCTCAGCTTTGACAACTCTATCGATGGCCCCCGCTACAATCCCGGCGTCGATCAGGCCTACGCCGTCGGCCTCCCCACCTTCGCCGCCACCGCCTTCTACCATCACAAGCTCCCCACCCAGCCCGCCGCGCTCGAGCCCTTCCTCACCGAGGTAGAAAACTTCGCCATGGGCGAATACATGAGCGCCATGCTCCAGGGCTCGGCCTTGCCCCAGGCCCAGCGCCAGGCCATCGCGGAGAAGCTGCACAACTACACCGGCCTGCCCACCGCCTACATCCTCAAAGATAATCTCCGCGTCGATGGCGGCCAGTTCGCCAAAGAGCTCCAGGACGCCGAAGGCATCACCACCGGCCGCCTCGACGCACGCTACAAAGGCCCCGACATCAACCCCATGAGCGAAACCTCCGACTACGACCCGCAGTCGAACGCCATCTCCTCCGCCTACACCACCGCAATCAACCAGTACATGCGCACCGAGCTCAAGTACGGCCGCGACCAGACCTACAAGCCCGGGGCTTACGGTGACGCTAACTTCAGCTGGGATTTACGCCACCAATCGCCCGGCGGCCCACCTGTAGGCCAGGGCGAAAGCGGCACCAACACCATGCCAGATCTCGCCTACGCCATGAAGAGCAACCCCGGCATGAAGGTGCTCCTCGCCGGCGGCTACTATGACCTCGCCACCCCCTTCTACGAGGGCTACTACGAGATGCACCACCTGCAAATCCCCCAGAAACTCCAATCCAACATCAGCTACCACTACTATGAGAGCGGCCACATGGTCTACGTCAACGAGAACGTCCTCAGCAAGCTCCATGACGACGTAGCCGCTTTCATCCGCACCACAGAAGCCGGCAGATAACACTCCAACCAAACGTTTCGGGTGCCCCATCTCACGCGGGTCGTATCGCGTGAGGTGGGGTTACAAGCGATCCGCTCCCACCGGCCCCAACCCACCCGTCAAAATCCGCGTAAACTCCCCCGCAATCTCCGCCGGCGAAAGATCCCCTTCCGGCCTGTACCACGTCCCCACCCAGTTGATCGCCCCAGACACCGCAAACGCAACTAGCTTCGGGTTACAGGTCCCCACCGACCCATCCGCCATCCCATCTTCCACCAGGCTGCGTAGCGAAGCATCCAGCCGCCGCTTCAAATCCCGCACCCCACGCTGCCCCTCGACAGATAACTCCCCATCGTCTATCAGCGCCACGCACCGCCCAAATTCGGTCGTCAACACCGCCGTCGCATACGCGTTTACATAAAGCCGCAGCCGTTCTAGTGCCGTGCCATGGCCTTCGCTGGACCGGTCCAGGTGGCTGTCGATCTCGCCAATCCCATTCCGGTAGCACTCCACCAGAATCTCTTCCTTGTTCTTGAAATAGTAGTAAAGCGCAGGCTTCGTAATCTTCAGCCGCGTCGCCAGCAGCGACATCGAAGTCTTCTGGTACCCATGCTCCAGAAAAAGATGCGCCGCCGTCAGCAGCACGGCGTCGCGCTTCAGCTCCATCGAGCGATGTCGCACCTGGAACGCCTTCCACGGCTCGCGCGCGACGTTACCGGCCTCGGCCCCCGCTTCGGTTTGTGGTTGGATCCCCTGGGCCAAGCGTTCGTCTCTCAGGCCGGCACGCGCCTTTTCAACACTATACAACCGGGACCCACACCTCGCGGCCCTTAGCGCACAATAGGGGTGAGGAGACCCCGTGGCCACCAGTGAAGAACAGATAGAACAATTCGCCACCCTGCCCACCGAGGCGCGCAACCCACGCTCCACCGCGCTCGATCAGCTACCCACCCTGGAGCTCCTTCAGGTGATCAACGACGAAGACGCCACCATCGCCGCCGCCGTCCGCGCCGCCCTCCCCCAGGTCGCCCAGGCGGTCGAGGCCATCGTCGCCCGCTTCGCCCAGGGCGGCCGGCTGTTCTACGTCGGCGCCGGCACCAGCGGCCGCCTCGGCGTGCTGGATGCCTCCGAGTGCCCACCCACCTTCTCGGTCCCGCGCGGCCTCTTCGTCGGCCTCATCGCCGGCGGCGATCCCGCCCTCCGCACCTCGTCCGAAGCCACCGAAGACTCGCCCGCAGCAGGCGCCGCCGACCTGGCCGCACACGTCATTACGGCACACGACACTGTCCTCGGCATCGCCGCCAGCGGCCGCACCCCCTGGGTCCTCGGCGCCATGGCCTACGCGGCGCAGCAGGGCGCGCTCACCATCGCACTCACCTGCGCCGGCGGCGGCCCCGAACCCTCCCGCATGGCCCAGGCCGCCGCGCTCGCCATCGAGCTCACCACCGGCCCGGAGGTCCTCACCGGCAGCACCCGCATGAAAGCCGGCACCGCCACCAAGCTCGTCCTCAACAGCATCTCCACCGCCGTCATGGTCCGCCGCGGCGCCGTCTTCTCCAACCTCATGGTCGACGTCCAACCCACCAACGCCAAGCTCGTAGACCGCGCCGAACGCATCATCATCTCCGCCACTGGCTGCGACGCCCCCACAGCCAAACGCCTGCTGCGCGAAGCCGGCAACGTCAAGATCGCCATCCTCATGCAGCAGCGCGGCATGACCTTCGCCATAGCCAACTCCCGCCTCAAATTCCTCAGCGGCGACCTCCGCAAAGCCCTGGACCCCACCATCTAGAGCATCAGGCGGGCTCTTGCATACAGGGCCGAAGGCCCACCACGTAAAGCCTGGGTCGCGTTCAGGGCTGAAGGCCCGTCACATAATAGCCTGGGCCGCAAGGCCTAGGCTTCGGCCAATGACAGACCGAAGCGCTGAAGGCGCGACATATACCCCGCCAAGAAATCCAATGCAAAACCCCCGAACTCCCACGGTTCGGGGGTTTCCAACATCGACCAACACTCTAAAGCGTAGTCATCTTCGGCACCGAATTATGATCCCCACCTAGAAAATTCACCAGGTCGGCATTCAGCTTCGCCACCGCGGTCATAAACAGCCCATGCGGCTCCCCGTCGTACTCAAGGAAAGTGCAATTCGGAAGCAACTTCGCCGCCGCCCGCCCCGCCGCATCGATCGGCACCGTCTTGTCGCCCGTCCCATGAATCACCAGGAACCGCGTGTTCAAAGTCTTCATCTCTTCGCGAAAATCCGTATGGGAGAACGCCTGCAAATCCCCCAGCGTAGCCTGCAAACTCGCCTGCACCGCCATTGAAAACGTCCAGTCCAACACCCCCTGCGACACGGTATGATTCACCGCCGACCGCCCATAGAACGCCGGCCCAAACCCCTGCAGAAAAGCAAACCGATCCTCCAGCAGGTTCTTCCTGAACCCGTCGAAAACCTCCTCCGGTGTCCCATCCGGATTCGTCGCATCCTTCAGCATGTAAGGCGCCACCGATGAAATCAACACAGCCTTCGCAACCCGCGCCGAACCATGCCGGCTCAGGTACCGCACCACCTCACCACCGCCCATCGAGAAGCCCACAATCGCCGCGCCGCGCAGATCCAATTGCGTCATCAGCTCGCTCAGGTCGTCCGCCAGCGTGTTGTAATCATGCCCCTTCAGCGGCTTCGTCGACTTCCCAAAACCACGCCGGTCATACACAATCACCCGGTAGCCGTTTTCCAGCAACGCCTGCGCCTGGTGCTCCCACATATCGCCATTCAACGGCCAGCCGTGGATCAGCACCACAGGCGTTCCCGTACCCCAGTCGTGATAATGAATGTCCGTGTTATCTTTCGTCGTGATGTAAGGCATAAGGCTCCTTGGTACGATTTGCCGGCGGGTAACTCACCGCCTGCCGAACCATAGGACGCCAAAAACGCCTCCCGGGTCTTCACCCGAACAGCCCACCCCGCCCCGGCATCGGGATCCCCAGGTGCTCATAAGCCAGCCGCGTCGCCACCCGCCCCCGCGGCGTCCGGTCCAGAAACCCAATCTGGATCAAGAACGGCTCATACACTTCCTCCAATGCATCCTGCTCTTCCGCCAGCGCCGCCGCCAGCGTGTTCAGCCCCACCGGCCCGCCATCATATTTTTCGATGATGGTCCGCAGCAGCCGCCGGTCCAGTTCATCGAACCCATGCGCATCTACCTCCAGCATCGCCAGCGCCGCGCATGCGGTCGCCCGGTCGATCTTCCCGTCCGCCCGCACCTGCGCGTAATCCCTCACCCGCCGCAGCAGCCGGTTCGCAATCCTCGGCGTCCCCCGCGACCGCATCGCAATCTCCGCCGCCCCATCCCGATCGATCGGCACCCCCAGCACATCGGCCGACCGCTCCACCACATAGCGCAGCTCGTCGTCCGTATAAAACTCCAGCCGCAGCAGAATCCCGAACCGCGCCCGCATCGGACTCGCCAGCAGCCCCGGCCGCGTCGTCGCCGCCACAAACGTAAACGGCTTGATGTCGAGCTCATACGTCCGCGCCGCCGGCCCTGACCCGATCATGATGTCCAGCCGATAATCCTCGAGCGCCGTATAAAGCTTCTCCTGTAGCACGGGCTGCAGCCGATGCACCTCGTCCAGAAACAGCACCTGCTTGTCCTTGATATTCGAGAGGATCGCCGTCAAATCGCCCTGGATCTGCAGCGCCGGCCCACTCGTCTGCTGGAACCCAACCCCCAGCTCGTTCGCAATGATCGTCGCAAGCGTCGTTTTGCCCAGCCCCGGCGGCCCAAACAGCAGCACATGATCCATGGCCTCGCCACGGCTTTTTGCAGCCGCCAGCGCAATCGCCAGCTGCTCCTTGGCCTTGGTCTGACCGATAAACTCCGCCAGCCGCGTAGGCCGCAGCTTCAGCTCGTACGCTTCATCCTCATCCACCGGCACGGCGGAAACCAGCCGCTCCGCCTCCGGTAACATCCCGCCTGAAACCGGCCGTGTCTTCTGTGTTTCGCTCACACTCCGGATGCTACCCCAAACCCATGCGAAAGTTGTACCCTTCTCCCGGCAACTTCAACGAACCCACTGGGTTCCTAACAAATATGAGAACGCCGGCCCGAACATGCCGGCTGCAAATTTCAGACACAGGATCGCAGAAAGAGGAACACCATGATTCTCAGCAAGCTTCGCACATACATCGTAGGGGCCGCCCTGATCGCCGCCCCCGCCGCGTCCTTCGGCGGCATCTTCATCTCCGTCGGCTTCGCACCCCCCGCGCTCCCCGTCTACACCCAGCCCATCTGCCCCGGCGATGGCTACCTTTGGACCCCCGGCTATTGGGCCTACGCGCCCGCCGGCTACTACTGGGTCCCCGGCGTCTGGGTGCAGCCGCCTTCGGTCGGCGTCCTTTGGACTCCCCCCTATTGGGGTTTCGCCGGCGGCGTCTACGGCTTTCATGAAGGTTACTGGGGACCCCACGTCGGCTTCTACGGCGGCGTCAACTACGGCTTCGGCTTTGGCGGCGTAGGCTTCGTCGGCGGCCGCTGGGATGGCGGACACTTCGCCTACAACACCGCCGTCGCCAACGTAAACGTAGGCGTCATTCATAACACCTACGTCGATCGCGAAGTCGTCGTGCACAACACCATCATCAACAACAACCACACCAGCTTCAACGGCGGCCCCGGCGGCATCGGCGCCCGGCCCACCCCGCAGGAGCAGCAGTTCGAGCACGAGAATCACATCCCCCCCACCGCCCAGCAGCAGAGCCACTTCCAGAACGCCCAGCAGAATCGGGCCAACTTCGCCTCCGCCAACGGCGGTCACCCCCAGATGGCAGCCATGCAGCGTCCCGGCGCCACCCAGGGTGCCGTAGCAGCCCGCGGAGCCCAGCCTGGCCAAAATGGCCAGAACACCAACCGCAACGGCTTCGGTCACGCCAATGAGGTCAACACCCGCCAGGGCAACCAGCAGTCCCGCATCAACCAGGGCGTCAACTCCGGCCAGATGACCCCCGGCGAAACCCGCAACGTAGAAAGCCGTGACGCCAGCATCAACCGCCAGGCCACCGCCGATCGCCAGGCCAACGGCGGCAACCTCACCAACACCCAGAAGGCGCAGATCAACCAGCGCCAGAACAACGTCAGCAACTCCATCAACGCGGACAAGCACAACGCCAACAATGACGCCGCAGCCGCAGCCCGCCAGAACCGCGCTCCCCAGCAGGTCCAGCAGCAAGCCCAGCACGCCGAGCAGAACCGCGCACCCCAGGGTCCCGCCAAAGGCGGCGGCGAGCACGAAGGCAAACCCCGCCGCTAAACCCAACCCACACAAATCCCGAGGCCGGAGCCCCCAAAGCTCCGGCCTTGGCCTTTCTCTGTGTCCTCTGTGCTCCACTGCGTCCTCTGTGTCCCGCACTCCTCTAAACTGAAACGAATGCCCCCAGCCAACCTCGCCGTCATCCTCTGCCGCGCCCGCAACCCCCAGAACATCGGCGCCGTAGCCCGCGCCATGCATGACCTCGCCTTCACCGATCTCCGCATCGTCAACGACTTCCCCGTCCCTTTCCAGGCCGCAAAATCCGCCGTCGACGCCTCCACCATCCTCGCTTCCGCCACCGAGCACACCACCCTCCCTCCCGCCATCGCCGACTGCACCCTCGTCCTCGGCACCACCGCCGTAGGCGACCGCGCCCTTCACCATGAAGTCCTCCTCCTCAACGCCGCCGCCACCCGCATCCGCGCCCACCTGGCCACCCCCAACGCCCGCGTAGCCCTCCTCTTCGGTTCTGAAAAAACCGGCCTCACCAATGACGAGCTTTCCCACTGCCACGCCCTCGTCACCATCCCCATGAACCCCGCCGCCCCGCGCCATCTCTCCATGAACCTCGGCCAGGCCGCCGCCGTCTGCCTCTACCAGATCGCCCACGGCGACTCCCAGATCCCCGCATCCCCCCAGCCCCCGCAAGCCCCCGCCGCCGACCTCGAACGCATCACCCAGCTCCTCGCCGAAACCCTCGAAACCTCCGGCTACACCCGCCGCCATCCCGCCACCGCCCGCGAGCCAAATCTCCGCCGCCTCGTCCGTCACATGGCCATCACCCCCGCCGACGCACCCGTCTGGACCGGCATCCTCCGCCAGCTCCTCCACGCCCTCACCCCAAAGTAATCCGTCACCCCGCGTACACTAAAGCCACTGCAAATCCCGGAGCCTCCCAACTCGATGAACCTGATCAAATTCTCTGCCGTCCTCCTCGCCTGCATCCTCCCACTCGCCGCCCAAACCCCAGCCCAAATTCCCGCCCACACCCCCCGCATCTACACCAAAGCCGACTACGCCCAAGCCGAAAAGTTCATGCCTTACAACGTGAACTCCCTCGTCCTCCACTCCGTCGACGCCCCCACCTGGCTCCCCGACGGCCGCATGGTCTATCGCGACACCGGCGCACAGGGCAACACTTTCTACCTCGTCGACCCCGCCAAAGCCCTCAAGCAAAAAGCCTTCGACCAGCAAAAGCTCGCCACCGCTCTCCAGCCCTTCACCAAGTCCAAAACCGCCATCGACCCGTACCACCTCCCCATCTACAACTTCACCCTCTCCAACAACGACCAGACCGTCACCCTCAGCGCCTTCGGCCAGCGCCTCGCCTGCGATCTCTCCGCCGTCGGCGTCTGCAAATCCCTCGAAAAAGCCCCCGCTCGCACCCCCGGCCGCGGCCACGCCATCGGCGGTGAAGAGCTCTCCCCCGACGGCAAAAAAGCCGCCTTCATCCGCGACTGGAACCTCTGGATGCGTGACACAGCCACCAACCGCGAAGTTCAGCTCACCACCGACGGCATCCCCAACTTCGGCTACGCCACAGACAACGCCGGCTGGACCCACTCCGACAACCCCATCCTCGTCTGGTCGCCAGATTCCCGCCGCATCGCAACCTTCCAGCAGGACCAGCGCAAAACCGGCGAACTCTACCTCACCGACGTCACCTACGGCCACCCCACCCTCACCGTCCTCAAGTACCCCCTCGTCGGCGACAAGGACGTCACCATGATCGAGCGCGTCGTCATCAACCTCGAAGGCAAAGACGCCGACAAGGCCAAAATCGTCCGCCTCAAGATGCCGCCAGACCAGCACCGCTCCACCATCTGTGACGACGTCTCCTGCCGCGGCGGCTCCGGCTGGGACGACGTCCAGTGGTCCGCCGATTCCAACGCCCTCGCCTTCGTCTCCACCTCCCGCGACCACAAACAGGAGTGGTTCCGCCTCGCCAACCCCGACAAGGGCGACGTCCGCGACGTCTTTTACGAATCCGCCCCCAAGTTCTTCGAGTCAGGCATCGACAAGGTCAACTGGCACTACCTCGCCGCTACCAACGAGCTCCTCTGGTGGTCCGAGCGCGACAACTGGGGACACCTCTACCTCTACAAAATCCCGCCCACCGGCCAGGCCACCATCGAAGCCCAGATCACCCGCGGCAACTGGAACGTCGCCCAGGTCCTCAACGTCGATGAAAAAGCCCGCACCATCTACTTCACCGGCTACGGCAAAGAGAATGGCAACGACCCCTACTACGGCATGTATTACCGCGTAAACTTCGACGGCACCGCCCTCCAGCTCCTCACCCCAGAGCACGCTAACCACGACGTCCTCCCCTCCCCTGACAACCGCTTCTTCCTCGACACCTACTCCACCCCCGTAGAGCCCGCCGTAGCCGTCGTCCGCGACACCACCGGCAAGGTAGCCGTAGACGTCGCCCATGAAGACATCTCCCGCCTCAAAGCCACCGGCTGGCTCCCGCCCGTCCAGATTGAAGTCAAAGCCCGCGACGGCCAGACCGACCTCTACGGCTTCCTCTTCCGCCCCACCAACTTCTCCACCGACGGCCACTACCCCATCATCAACCAGGTTTACCCCGGCCCCCAGACCGGCTCCTGCGGCTCACGTGACTTCCGGGCCGCGCACGGCGACATGCAATCCCTCGCCGAGCTCGGCTTCATCGTCGTCTGCATTGACGGCATGGGCACACCCTTCCGTTCCAAAGCTTTCCACGCCCAGTACTTCGCCGATCTCGGCGACAACACCATCCCGGACCAGGTCACCGGCATGCAGCAGCTCGCCGCCCGTTACCCCTGGATCACCCTCTCGCAGGCCGGCATGTACGGCCACTCCGGCGGCGGCAACGCAACCGCCGCCGCCCTCTTCCACTACCCCGATTTCTTCAAGGTAGGCATCGCCGAATCCGGCAACCACGACAACCGCGACTATGAAGATGACTGGGCAGAAAAGTGGGCCGGCCTCCTCGTCAAGAACCCCGACGGCACCAGCAACTACGACTCCCAGGCCAACGAAGCCACCGCCAGGGACCTCAAAGGCAAGCTCCTCCTCGCCCACGGCACCATGGATGACAACGTGCCCCCCACCAACACTCTCCTCGTCGTCGACGCCCTCATCAAGGCCAACAAGGACTTCGACCTACTCATGATCCCCAACGCCCACCACGGCTACGGCGCCGCCAGCCAGTACATGACCCGCCGCCGCTGGGACTACTTCGTCTCCAACCTCGCCGGCGACACCCCACCCCACGAGTACGCCATGAAGGACTACGCCGCCGCCGTCCGCGCCATGGGCCAAGGGCCCACCGACCTGGACTGGACCAACCTCCAACCCGCAGAAGACCCCGACAACGAATAAAGTATGGGGTGCCCCAGGCCACTGCCAGCCCCATCGTCAGTGACCTGGGGTTGCCACCAAAACGTTTCGGGTGCCCCATCTCACGCGGGCCTTTTCGCGTGAGGTGGGGTTACTCCCTCAACCTGCACACCCTCACTGCACAATCGACCCATCCGCATTCGTAGCCGCACTCCGCCGCGGCACTCCCGCCGGCCCATTCGTAACACTCCATCCCGCCGTAGTATTCGCCAGCGTAGCCGTAGCCGCCCCGTTCGCCATATCGCTCATCACCTGCGGAAAGGCATTCTGCGTCTCGGCCGCTGTAGCCCAACCCGGCGCCCCTGAAATCCCCGCATGGTAGTTCACCGTAGTCGTAGCCCCCGGCTGATCGTTGGTAGGCGTAAAGCTGTCGATGCTCGAAACCGTCCGTGTCCCATAGCAAAAATTTCCATACCCCGGCTGCGTCTGGCTCGCCGTCCACGCACTCCGCCCCTTGTCGGACAGATCGTAGTTCGTCACCTGCTCGCTGAATACCAGCAGCTTCTTCTTTTCATCAGTCGTCCGCGTCAGCAACCCTTGATCCACCAGCGCATCATAAGGCGCGGTCTTCGGATTGTCCTTCGTCTTCTGCTGCGCCGGAAACTGCACCGGATCCGCAAACAAACAAGCCGGCCGCGAAGCATAGTACTTATTGATAGCAGCTTTAAAATTCCCGGTATTGTCCGTGGTCTTTTTGCACCCCAGGCTCATCACAGCCAGACACCCCAACCCAATCACAAAAACACGCATAAGCACCTCGAGAAATAAGATGCCAAAACGGCAAAAGCGTCATGGCAGCACTCAGACAAATCCGAGCTCATCCGCGGTCAATTCCTGCTCTACAACCAACCTTTCGCCCGCGCAATCCGCGCCGCATCCACCCGGTTCGTTGCCCCCAGCTTACTAATCGCCTCGGACAGATAATTCCGAACAGTCCCCTCGCTTAACCGCAGCTCCGCCGCAATCTCCCCCGTAGCCTTCCCCTCGCCCGCCCGCTGCAAAATCTGCCGTTCCCGGTCCGTCAGCGGATCCTCCTCCGCATTCCATGCCTCTGTCGCCAGCCCCGGGTCCACCACCCTCAGCCCCTGATGCACCCGTCGCACCGCATCCGCCAACTCAGCCGCCGGACGATCCTTCAGCAGATACCCCCGCGCCCCCGCATCCATCGCCCGCCGCAAATACCCCGGCCGCGCAAACGTCGTCAAAATCACCGCCCGCACCTTCGGCCGGCTCACCTTCAACGCCGCCGCCACCTCCAACCCCGTCATCTGCGGCATTTCAATATCCGTCACCAGCACATCCGGCTGCAGCGTCTCGGCCGCCCGCAGCGCATCCCGCCCGTTCGCCGCCGTAGCCACCACCACGATATCCGGCTCCATCTCCAGCAAAGCCGCCAACGCCCCCAGCACCATTGCCTGGTCCTCCGCCAGCACCACCCGTATCTTGTTGGCGGGCAGTGTCATCGCACTCTCGGCAGCTCGATCAGCAACCGCGTCCCCGCCCCCGATGTAAACACAAACCGCCCCCCCAGCTCCTGCACCCGTTCCCGCATGCCTCGGAGCCCATTGCCTTCCGGCCCCGCCGCCGCCGCCCCGTTATCCGCCACCTCCAGCGTCGCAAATCCATCCGCCGCCGTGCCGAACCGCATACTGCATTCGGTCGCCCGCGCATGCCGTACGATATTCGTCACCGCCTCCCGCACCGCAAGCGACAGCACCGTCTCCTCCCGCGCCCGCAGCGAAGGCGGCGCACTCTCACAAGCCAGCGTCACACCCGCCGACCGCAGCGTCTGCCGCGCCTGCTCCACCTCCGCGCTCAACCCCCGTGCCCGATACCCTCCAATCGCCTCCCGCACCTCTGCCAGCGCCGTCCTCGCCGTCCGTTCCACATCCGCAATCTCCGCCGCCGCCCGCGCATTGTCGCGCCCGATCAGCCGCCCGGCCAGCTCCGCCTTCAGCACCACCACGCTCAGCGTATGCCCCAGCACGTCATGCAGGTCCCGCGCGATCCGCTCCCGCTCCGCAACCGCCGCAAGCTCCACGTTCTCCACCTGCGCCGCCCGCAGCTTCATATCCGCCCGCTTGTTTTCCGCAATGAACGAGTTGCTCAACCCCACCACGACAACGAAAAATCCCGTGATCAGATAGTTGAACGGGTTCCCCGGAAATAGCTGGCTCTCCACAGCCAGCGCCGCAATCTCCGTCGCCATCACGCCCAGAAAAACCTTCTTCGAGTCCACACAGAAGGGAAGCAGCGCCGCCACATAAATGTAAAAGCTCGAGCCACCCACATTGTTCGGAATCGCCAGCACACCCATCACAAACATCGCCGCCACAATCCACAGCCGCACCCGGTTGCGCGGTATCTGCACATAAGCAACGTACAGCCCCAGAAACAGCGCGTAAACCGGCATCTGCTCCGCCCAGTACTTCGCGCTGTGTCGCAGGATCGGTTCGATAAAAAAGAAAAAGGAATAAACCAGCCACAGATATTGCGCCCGCGTCCGCGGCTGCGCGCAGTCCGACCGGCCGTACAGGTCGATCGGCATCTCCAGCACGTCGCTCTTCCATTCCTTCATCATGTCCGCCATTCTAGCTGTCCTGTTCCGCCCGATGAAACACCGCCCAGCTCGCACCCAGCATCAGCAGCATAAACCCACCCAGCCCAACCCAGTGGCTCGCCGCGCTCCTCGCATCCTGATACCCAAAAATCCGCAGCATCAGTTGCGACAAGTGATACGTAGGCAGCCAGGGCGCAACACTTTGCAGCCACGTCGGCAACAGCCGCAGCGGTATCCAAAGCCCGCTCATAAATGACATCGGCAGATAGATCAGATTCACCACCCCCGCCGCCGCATTCGCCGGCACTGTCAGCGCAATCAGCAGCCCCATCGCCGCAAACGGCACCGTCCCCACCGCCGCCACCCCAAACATCCGCACCGATTCCCACACGCTCAAATGCACGCCTCCAAATGCAATCCCAACCACCGTCAGCACCGCCACAATGATCATCCCGAACGCCTGCGCCGTCACGCATTTCGCCACCAGGTAAGCCATCGGCGGCATTGGGCTCGCGCGCTTCAGCTCCAGCCAACCCTGCACCCGTTCCGTCGCCAGCCCCACGCCGATGCCGAACAACGCCGCACTCGCCAGCCCAAACACGCAATACCCGCCCAGCATGTACTTCGCTACATCCGCGCCATGCATCGTCTGGCCCTTGCTGCTGATGCCGAACAGCACATAGAACATCAGCGGGAACCCGATCGTAGCCAGCGAAAACGTGCGGCTCCGAAACAGCTTCAGAAACTCGTACTTCGTCTCGTTCACATAAATCGCAAGCGTCGCCGTGAAGCTGCGCCGCACCGTCGTCACAGGGAAGGGAACCGCAAAAGTCGCCATCACAAATCTCCTTATCACTCTCAGAAAAAGTCGTTACGCTACCGTTGGTTGTGTCAGCGCCAGAAACGCATCTTCCAGTCCGGCACTCTTGATCTCGAGCTCCGCCAGCGTCTCGTCCGCCGCCAGCATCCGCCGCAGCACCGCTTCCGGATTGCCCGCCGTCACCGTCGCCCGCTCGCCACGCAGCTCCACATCCACCACGCTCGGCATCGCCCACAGCTCACTCGCCGTAAGCTGCGTCCGGCAATGAATCTTCCGGCTGCTCGTCATGCTCTTGATTTCCGCCGGCGTCCCTTCGCTCACCACCTTGCCCTTGTTGATCACCACAATCCGGTGCGCCAGCGCGTCCGCCTCTTCCAGGTAATGTGTCGTCAGCAGCACCGTCTTGCCCCTGGCCGCAAGCGATTCAATCTGCGCCCAAAGCCCCCGCCGCGCCTCGATATCCAACCCCACCGTAGGCTCATCCAGAAACACAATCTCCGGGTCCCCGCACACCGCAATCCCAAACAGCAGCCGCTGTTTCTGCCCGCCGCTCAGCTTCTCGAACAGCCTGTCCTCGATCCCTTCCAGTTGCGCAATCCGCACCACCTCCGCAAAGCTCAGCGGCGCCGGATAGTAGCTCCGGAACCCCTCGATATGCTCCCGCACCGTTAGCGTCTTCGGCACCGCCGCCACCTGCAGCATCGCGCCAATCCGCGTCCGCGTCGCCGTCTCCCGCGGGTCTAGCCCAAAGATCCTCGCCGTCCCCGTCGTCGGCGTAGAAAGCCCCAGCAGCATCCGCACCGCCGTCGATTTCCCCGCACCATTCGGCCCCAGCAGCGCCACAATCTCGCCCCGCTTCAGCTCCAGCGTCAACCCATCCAGCGCCGTCACCTTGCCGAACCGCTTCGTCACCCGGTCCAGCCTCGCCACCGAAGCACCGCCCGCATCCCTCGTTTCCTGAACCATCATCATCTCTTCCACTGCCACCATCGCCGCCTCCTCATGAGTGCTCTCTACACTCATAAGTCTCAGCCCCCGCGCCCACCCAGCGTAGTGGCAACCATCAGCAAAGCAAGGTGACACATGTCACATATATTCCACGCCATACTGCACCGGAATCTGCGTAAACGCGATCCGCGTCGGAGCCGTCTCCCGCGCCGGCAGCATCCCCGCAAAGTGCAGCGTCGTATGCCCATACTTCAAATTCAGCTTGTCCATCGTGGCGGAAAGCCCCGCACGATTATCCGGATCCCCAAACAGATCCGCCTGAAACTCATCCTCCGGGATCAACTCCCGCAGCGTCACCCCCACAAAAAACGGCCGCGCATACTCCGGCCCCTGCGGCCTCTTCGCCCACGTCTTCCGCAGCACATCCAGCAGGCTCAGCGTGTCCCGGCAATCCCTGAACCGCGCCTCCATCCCCCACCCCGTATGGTTGATCCCGCTCGTATGCTTCTTCGTCTTCGCATGCGTAGCCGCCATCTGTTCCCGCGTCAACGCATACTTCACCGTCACGCTCAGGCTGCCCGTATAAAACTTCTCCATCCGCAGGCGCATCGCCGCCTTATGCAGCAGCTTGTGCGCCACCGCCCAAGCCCCCTCGTCCGTGCGAAACTCCGGCCCCATCACGTGACTATGCCCCAGGCTCTTCTGCAGATCGCTCGCCACCGGCGCGCCATCGTCACCCGTCTCCGCCCCGCGCAGCCAGTGATACAGCCGGTCGCCCCACACTGAATCCCATAGCCGATGCATCCCGTTCCGATCCAGCGCCAGCAACTGTTCCATCGTCGTGATGCCCTTCGCATTGAGCCGTATCTCCGTCTTCGCCCCCACCCCCGGCAGGTCGCGCAGCTTGAGGTGCGCAATCGCCCGCGGCAACTGCGATGGCAGCAGCCCGATCAGCCCATCCGGCTTCTGCATATCGCTCGCGATCTTCGCCAGGTAGCGGTTCGGTGCCATCCCAATCGAGCAGCGCAGCGTCTCCCCCACATCGTCCTTGATCGCCTGCTTGATCTCGAGTGCGATCCTCCGCGCCGCCGGCGGCTCCCGTTCCCGCCCCATCAGCTCGCACACCATCTCGTCGATCGATGGCGTATGCGCCACCGGGCAGCAACGCTCCACCGCCGCCGCAATCTTGTGGCTGAACTCCGCATAAACACTATGCGATCCGTTCACCAGGATAATCTCCGGGCAAAGCCGTTTCGCCTCTCCTACCTTGGTCAGCGTATTGATTCCCAGCGCCTTCGCTTCGTAGCTCGCCGCAATCAGCGCGCCTGTATCGGACATCGTCCCGCAAACCCCCACCGGTTTGCCCCTGTATTCCGGGTGCAGCTGCTGCTCCACCGACGCAAAAAAGCTGTTCAGGTCGATATGCAAGAACCCGAACCGATCCTCCTGCCCCGTCCCGAACTCGAGCGCCTCAGCCACACCTCTATTCTATTCGCCCCTTCTTCGCCACCACCACACAAAATGCAACCTGCCCCAAACCCGGTGCAACCAGCATCTTCAAACCAGCTCCTGATACCTTCCCGTACACTAGCCGGACGGGAACGACATGTGAATCAAGCCAAATTGCAAGCCATCCTACACCTTCTGCAGCACAGCACCGGTTCGGTTGCGGAGCGGCTCCGGCTTGCCGCACGCCTGAAAGCTGCAGCGCCCCCATGGTCCGAGCACGCCATGATCGCCCGCGAACTGCTCAGCGAAAACGTCCCGCCCTGGCAGTTCGGTATCCTGCGCGATGACGCTCGTCTCGCAGCATTTGAAGCAGCGCTCGAACGCCATGCACCCGGCAAGCGCGTCCTGGACCTGGGCAGCGGATCAGGTTTGCTGGGCATGATGGCCGCACGCGCCGGGGCAAGTCGGGTCTTCGGCTGCGAAAGCAATCCAGCTGTCGCCTTCGTCAGCCAGGCCGTCGTGCAAGCCAACGGCTTCGCGGACACCATTAGCATCCTCACCGGGCACAGCGACAATCTGGACATCGTCAACGATCTCGCAGGTCCGGTCGACCTCATCGTCTTCGAAATCGGCGGCGGTCGCGGGTTGGGCGAAAGCGTACTACCCAGCATCGAGAACGCCCGGCGCCTGCTCAAACCCGGCGGCCGCCTCATTCCCGCGCGCATCACTCTCCGCGTGGCGCTCGCCTATGCGGAAAAGCCCGTCCAGCGCCACATCCAGCAGGTGCGCGGCTTCGATCTCTCCGCAATCAACAACCTGGCCGCCCCGGAGTACGGCGGCGGCAGCGGCGGACTCGAACTCATGAGCTCGTCAGCAGATCTCTTCCGCTTCGACTTTGCAACCGCCAATCCGCCCGCGCGAGCCGAGTGCGTTCTGAGCGCATATCCCGGCACCTTCAACTGCATCGTGCAATGGATACGCCTCGAGCTCGACGACGACACCATTTTCGAGAATGCTCCGGCCAAGGGCCAGTCCTACGCCCGCGCTATCAACATCGTGCCGTTGCAGCAAAGCTTCTCCTTGCACCAGCAGCAGCTTGTCCGCGTCGCCGGGTCGCATGATCGGCATCGTCTGCGCCTTTGGCTTGCGGAGCAGCCCGCGTAGACCAAACCGCCGTCCTCTGGCTATCCAGCGCAATGTAACATCAAATCGATGAAATCAGAGGTCGTTCCGGCCAACCCGCAAAGCCCAGACAAGCGGCCACCGCTCGCCCCCGCGCGACCCTGCGCCGAAGAGCTGCTCAGCCAGAGGGAGCGCCAGGTTGGCCTGGACTAACCTCCACACCTGGACCATCCCCGAGCAGCTTCTCGCCGCGCTGCTTGCCCTTTGGTTCGCCATGTCCCTCCTCGCGCAGATGACTTTCCCACTCGTCGCCCGCCTCCGCGCCTACGATCTCCTGGAGCTTCTACCCGCCTTCCGCTTCTTCGCACCCATCCCCCGTTTGTCCGACTACCAGCTCGACGTCCGCTTCAACCAAAACCCCTGGACCACCATCCCCATCTCTTACCCACGCAACTTCATCACCACCTTCTGGAATCCCCGCAAGCGAACCGTCACCGCCTTCCATCACGCGACCGGCCTGCTGCTCCAGCATGTCCGCCATCACGGCTCCCTCTCGGCGAAGCAAAGTCTCGCGTACCTCCAGCTCCTCAGCCTCGCCGAACAATCAGCCCGCACCTCCGGCCTCATCCAGTTCCGCATCGTCTTTTTGCACCAGCATGATCCCGCCGCACCATCCTCAGAGCTCTTCCGCTCCGACTGGCACACCCTGCCGCAATGATGCCCGCCCCTCAAACCCTCCTCCGCCTCACCGCCTCGCTCGCCGCGATGTCCCCTCTCCTCAGCTCGCTCGAGCTCTTCCGCCGCCGCGATCTCCTCCAGGATCGAGGCCTGCTCTCCTGGCGCATCCACCGCCTACGTAAACCCCGACTCACCCGCATGCTTGCCCGCCTCGGCATCGCCCGCCTGCTTCCTTACCCGCACATCCTGGGCCCTCTCTGGCTGCGCGTAGCCGCCGCCGTCTCCATTCCGGCCCTGGCCCTCGCAGGCATCTCACCCCTCGTCCCGCTCATCGTCCTCATCGCCTCAAACGCCCTCTTCACCCTGCGCAACCCCGCCGCCAACGATGGCGCCGACCAGCTCAGCCAGATCACACTCCTCACCTGCGCCCTCGCCGAATCCATCCACACCCCGCACGCCTGCACCGCCGCTCTCATCTTCCTCGCCGCCCAGTCCGCCCTCGCCTACGCCACCTCCGGCTGGCTCAAAGCCCCCCACCGCGACTGGTACACCGGTCGCTACCTCCTCCAGATCCTCTCCACCGCCTTCGCCGGCGACCGCTCCCTCTGGCAATCCCTCAGCGCCCGCCCCACACTCGCCCGCGCCTGCGGTGCCCTGGTCGTCATCACCGACTGCACGTTAAGCCTCGCCGCCATCTTCCCGCCGCACCTCTGCCTCGCCATCCTCGCCGCCGGCGTCCTGCTCCACCTCGCCATTGCCCGCGTCATGGGCCTCAATACGTTCGTCTGGGCCTTCGTCGCCACCTACCCCGCCGTGTGGTTCGCCAGCTGCCTTCTGCATCCCGGCGCCGTCCGCTAGCTCACCCTGAAGCGTCTTCCCAATCCCGGCATCCAATCCTCATGTCCACGACCTCCAACACCCCTAGCAAAACCTTCAAAATCGGCGGCGACCTGGAAGTCAACCGCCTCGGCTTCGGCGCCATGCGCATCGTCGGCCAGGGCGTCTGGGGCCCGTATAAAGACCCCGAAGCCGCCCGCACCCTCCTCCGCCGCGTCGTCGAGCTCGGCATCAATTTCATCGACACTGCCGACGCCTACGGCCCAGCCGTCTCCGAGGTCCTCATCGGCGAAGCCCTTGCTCCCTACGCCCCCGTCAACGGCATGGCCACCATCATCGCCACTAAGGGCGGCCTCACCCGCCAGGGCCCCAACAAGTGGCTCCCCGTAGGCCGCCCCGAATACCTGATCCAGGAGGTCGAACTCAGCCTTCGCTACCTCAAGCGCGACATCCTCGACCTTTGGCAGCTTCACCGCATCGACCCCAAAACCCCCATCGCCGAATCCCTCGGCGCCATCAAGGACCTCCAAACCGCCGGCAAGATCAAGCACGTAGGCCTCTCCGAGGTCACCGTCGCCGAGATTGAAGAAGCCCGCAAAACCATCGAAATCGTCAGCGTCCAGAACAAATACAACCTGGGCGACCGCGCCAGCGAACCCGTCCTCGAGTATTGCCAGCAGCACAACATCGCCTTCATCCCCTGGGCCCCCGTAGCCGGCGGCAAGCTCGTAGAACCCGGCGGCAAGCTTGACGCCATCGCCAAAAAATACAACGCCACCGTCAGCCAGATCTGCATCGCCTGGCTCCTCCACCGTTCCCCCGTCATCCTTCCCATCCCCGGCACCACCTCCATCCCCCACCTCGAAGAAAACCTCAAAGCCGCCGACCTGACCCTCACCGAAGAAGACTGGCAGCAAATCGAAGCCGCCGCCCTTTAAACCCCACCCGAACCGCATTGGGGTGCCCCAGGCCACGCAGCCTCACCGCGTGACCTGGGGTTTCTCGCTACCCCCCCCAATCCCCGCACTATCCGTCGTTATCCCGCCCCGATCCCGCCCTTATCCCCGTTCCTGTTATGCCCTCTCCCGCAGTCTCCCCGTTCCGTTTTCCCCTCCACCCGCTGACACCATCAAACCCCATGCACTATAGTTCCACCAGCCCCCAAACGGCCCCTTGCCACCTTATCTAACCGCAAGGTAAATTAGTATCGTTCGTGCTGAAAGGGAACCACCCATGCGCATCCTCACCCTCATCCGCCAGGTCCTCGACGCAGAAGAATCCGTCAAGGTCAAAGACGGCCTCATCGACCTCTCCGCCTCCAAGCTCGTCGTCGACACCATGGATGAGTACGGCGTCGAGCAGGCGCTCCGCCTCCGCGAGGCCAACCCCGGCACCGAGGTCGTCGCCCTCGCCATCGGCCCCGTCCGCAATGAAGAAGCACTCCGCACCGCCCTCGCCATGGGTGCCGACCGCGCCATCCTCGTCGAATCCAACGACTACCTCGACGTCATCGCCATCAGTTCCGTCGTCGCCCAGGTAGCCAAAGCCGAGTCCATCGACCTCATCTTCTGCGGCGGCCAGCAGGCCGACTGGGATTCCCACGCGCTCGGCGCCGCCACCGCCGAGCGGCTCGCCTGGCCCCAGGCCACCTGGACCAACGCTCTCACCCTCGAAGGCACCACCCTCACCGGCAAGCATGAGGTCGATGAAGGCGCCGAAACCTTCACCCTCCCGCTCCCCGCCGTCGTCACCACCCAGCAGGGCCTCAACGAGCCCCGCTACCCCACCCTCCCCAACATCATGAAGGCCAAAAAGAAAGAGATGCGCCGCGACCTCATCGCCACCTACGCCGTCGCGTCCAAACTCAAGGTCGTCAGCGCCAACGTCCAGGTCAAGGCACGCCTCAACAAGATCATCGACGGCAAGGATTTCGAGCTTGCCGCCTCTGAACTCGTCAACCTCCTCCGCACAGAAGCACGGGTGATCTAAATGATTCTCATCGTAGCCGAGCACACCGCCGGCAAACTCTCCAAACTCACCACCGAGATGGTCCAGGCAGCCCGCACCCTCGCCTCCCAAAACCCAGCCAGCGAAGCCGGCATCACCCTGCTCGTCCTCGGCTCCAACATCGCCGCCGTCGCCACCCAGGCCGCCCTCCTCGCCGACCAGGTCCTCGTCGCCGACTCCCCCGCCCTCGCCGCCTACGACCCCGAGCTCTGGTCTGCCGCCGTAGCCCAGATCGCCACCGAAGGCGAAGCCACCGCCATCCTCATCGGCGCCTCCCGCTCCGGCCGCGAGTACAGCCCACGCGTCGCCGTCAAGCTTGACTCCCCCCTCATCGAGGACGCCGTCTCCCTCACCGCATCCGGCCCCTCCACCCTCCGCGCCGAGCACTACACCTTCCTCGCCCGCGTCACAGAGATCGTCGAGGCCACCGCCCCCGTCATCGTAGCCACCATCAAACCCGGCGCCTACGCCGTCGCGACCCCCAACCCAACCCCCGCCGAGCAGTACGACGTAGAGCTCGACCTGCCCACACGCCGCTTCACCATCAACGAGCGCATGACGGAAAAGTCCGATCGCGTAGCCCTCACCGAAGCCGAAATCGTAGTAGCCGGCGGCCGTGGCGTAGGCTCGCCTGAAGGCTTCACCAGCATGGTCGAAGGTCTCGCCGATCAGCTCGGCGCAGCCGTCGGCGCCACCCGCGCCATCGTCGACGCAGGCTGGCGCCCCTACGCCGAGCAGGTAGGCCAGACCGGCAAAACCGTCGCCCCCAAGGCCTACATCGCCATCGGCATCTCCGGCGCCGTCCAGCACCTCTCCGGCATGGGCAAAAGCAAAATCATCGTCGCCATCAACAAGGACGCCGACGCCCCCATCTTCAAATCCGCCGACTACGGCATCGTCGGCGACGTCAACCACATCGTCCCCGCCATCCTCCGCCACCTCAAAGCCTGACTTTTTTCTCATTCCCGAAGGGAATCTGTTCTGTAGTTGCCGTTGCCTGTTCTTGCCGTGGCCCTTTTGGTTAGTCATCCCGCAGGGATCTGCATTCGCTCTTGCCGTTGCTTGTTCTTGCCCTATTGGTTTGCCATCCCGTAGGGATCTGCGTTTGCGTTTGCACTTGCCGTTGCCGTTCGCCTGTCACCTCCTGCAACTTCGCCGAGGACCCACATGCTCCCTTTCCCCCAGAAAATCGCATTCCTCCTCTTCGCCGCCATCACCGGCACCCTCGGCGTCTACGGCTTCTACCGCCTCTACCACCGCATCGCCCGCGGCCGCACCGACACCGATTCCCGCCTCACCCATCTCCCCCGCCGCATCCTCTACGCCCTCACCACCACCCTCACCCAGAGCCGCACCTTCCGCAAGCGCCCCTGGGTCAGCTTCTTCCATTCCTTCATCTTCTACGGCTTCACCTTCTATCTCCTGGTCAATCTGGTCGACGCCATCGACGGCTTCTACCCTCTCCCTCTCCGCTCCCTCGGCCTCCCCGGCCAGCTCTACATCCTCGCCGCCGACATCCTCTCCTTCCTCGTCCTGGTAGGCGTCATCGCTCTCGTCATCCGCCGCTTCGCCCTCCCCAGCCGTTACGACTTCACCTTCAACGACCGCACCCTCCTCCACAAAGACCTCAAGCATCGCTACGTCACCAAAGATTCCATCTTCGTCAGCACCTTCATCCTCTTCCACGTAGGCAGCCGAGCCATCGGCGCCGGAGCCACCCTCGCAGCCGAAGGCCCCGACAAGTTCGCTCCCTTCGCCACCCTCCTCTCCCATCTCTTCACCCCCCAGAACGCCCTCGCCTGGCGCATTTTCGGCTATTGGGGCGCCCTCGGCAGCGTCCTCGCCTTCCTCGTCTACTTCCCGTACTCCAAGCACATCCACATCTTCATGGCCCCGGCCAAGTACCTCGTCGCCCGCGACGTCTCGTCCGGCGTCCTGCCCGCCATGGTCCTCGACATGGAGGCCGAAGAACCAAAACTCGGCGCCGAAAAACTGGAAGACCTCGCCTGGCCCCGTCTCCTCGATGCCTACGCCTGCATCCAGTGCAACCGTTGCCAGGACGTCTGCCCCGCCACCGCCACCGGCAAATCCCTCTCCCCCTCCGCGCTGGAAATCAACAAGCGCATGGAGCTGAACGACCTCGCCAAATCTCTCCCCACCTTCGAGTCCGGCGCCCCCAGCCCCCGCCCCCTGCTCCAGTTCGCGCTCTCCCCTGAGGCTGCCTGGGCCTGCACCACCTGCGGCGCCTGCATCGACGTATGCCCCGTCCAGGACGAGCCCATGCTCGACATCATCGACATCCGCCGCCAGCAGGTCATGCTTGAAGGCGAATTCCCCGCCCAGCTCCAGACCGCCTTCCGCGGCATGGAACGCGCCAAAAACCCCTGGGGCATCAACGCGGAAAAACGCCTCGACTGGGCCGAAGGACTCAACGTCCCCACCACCGACCAGAACCCCACCCCCGACGTCCTCTTCTGGGTCGGCTGCGCCCCCTCCTACGACCCCGCCAGCCAGAAAACCGCACGCGCCTTCGTCCAGCTCATGGACCACGCCGGCGTAGACTTCGCCGTCCTCGGCAAGCGCGAGTGTTGCACCGGCGACTCCGCCCGCCGCGCCGGCAACGAATACCTCTACCGCCAGCTCGCCGAAGAAAACGTCTCCACCCTCAACGCCGTCGCCCCCAAGCTCATCGTTACCACCTGCCCCCACTGCATGAACGCCGTCGGCAAGGAGTACGCCCAGCTCGGCGGCGACTACAAGGTCCTCCATCACACCGAATACCTCGCCACCCTCGTCGCCGAAGGCAAGCTCGCCGCCGCCCCCGGCCCCGCCGCCGTCACCTACCATGACCCCTGCTACCTCGGCCGCCACAATGGCATCTACGACGCTCCCCGCAACCTCCTCAACATCCTTTCCAACGACGTCGTCGAGCTCCCCCGCAACAAGGAAAACGCCTTCTGCTGCGGCGCCGGCGGAGCCCAGTTCTGGAAAGAAGAAGAGCCCGGCGAGCAGCGCATCTCCGACAACCGCTACCTCGAAGCCGCCCAGACCCTCGCCGCCACCGCAGAACCAGAAAAGGTCCTCGCCGTAGGCTGCCCCTTCTGCAAGTCCATGCTCGACAGCACCCCCGCAAAGGGCGACTCCCCAGTAGTCATCCGTGACATCGCCGAGCTCCTCCTCGAAGGAGTCCAGCGTAACGGCCCCCTCACCCAACCCGCCCGCCTCATCCCCACCACCACCCCCGCCGCCATGTCCCCAGAGCAGCGCATGGTCGACACCCCAGCCCCAGCCGAAGTAGTAGCCAATATCCCCGCAACCTCAACCATCACAGTTCCCACCGAAAAGTCCGGGGTGCCCCAGGCCACTGACAGCCCCATCGTCAGTGACCTGGGAAGTATCCCCGCCACCCCGGAACGCAAGAAGTGGACCCCCAAAGCCGCCCCCACCGAAAAGCCCGGGGTGCCCCAGGCCACTGACAGCCCTACCGTCAGTGACCTGGGGAGTATCCCTTCAACCCCGGAACGCAAGAAGTGGACCCCCAAGCCCAATGCATCCCCAGCAGCCTCACAACCCGAACCGACCCTCGCCACCACCGCCGCCGTCATCGCCGACCAGGCCCCCACACCCGAACCCTCCACAGCCGCTGCTCCCCGCAAAGCCTGGAGTCCAAAAAACAAACCAGCCCCAGCCCCCGAAGTAACCCCAAGCGAAGCCCAGGCCACACCGGTCGACTCACGCTCCACCCCTGACCTCGCCACCACCGCCACCATCCTCGTCGAAGCCGCCCCCCAACTCGAACCCACCACAGCCGCCCCCCGCAAAACCTGGAACCCGAAAGCCAAACCAGCCGCCACCACCCAGACCCCAACCCCCGAGCCACCCACAACACCCGAGCCCACCCTCGCCGCCACCGCCGAAATCATCGTCGAGGCCGCCCCCCAACCAACCCCGGCTCCCGCCCGCAAACCCTGGGTCCCCAAATCCAAAACCGAATCCCACGGCGATAAATGACCCCCGAACTCTCCACCCTCACCCTCGGCGACACCACCCTCGAAGTCGCCCACATCCCTCACCCCAACCCCCGCGGCACCATCCTGCTCCTCCATGAGGCCCTCGGCTCCGTCGCCTATTGGAGAACCTTCCCCCAGCAGTTAGCCGACGCCACCTCCTCCAGCGTCCTGCTCTACTCCCGCGCCGGCCACGGCCAGTCCACCGGCCCCCTCGCGCTGCGCACCCGGGCCTTTTACCAGCGGGAGGTTGAGGTCACCATTCCCACCCTGCTGGACCGTTTCGGCGTCACCGCTCCCATTCTCTACGGACATAGTGAAGGCGGCGTGATCGCCATGGTCTTCGCCGCGAGCAATCCCAGCGTCCGCGCCCTCATCGTGGAAAGCCCCTTCATCCAGGTCCATGCTGGCACCGGTCCGTTCATGACCGGCATGCGCGCCGCCTATCCCGGCAGCGATCTGCAACGCAGCCTGGCCAAATATCACCGCCACCCAGATGACGTCTTCTACTCCTTCATCGACTTCTCCCTCGCCCTGTCGGAGGACCGCCTCCATCTGCCCGCGATTCTCCCGCAAATCCACGCCCCCCTGCTGCTCCTCCAGGGCGAGGATGATCCCTTCGGCACCGTCCCGCACCGCGAAACCCTGCTCGCCCTCCTGCCCGACAGCCAGGTAGAAGTCTTCCCCAAAGCCGGCCACCTCCCCCATCGCGACCAGACCGCAGCCGTCCTCACCCGCACAGCCGCCTTCCTGAATCAGCTAACCTGAACCCCGCCGCAGCTCCCGCAGCCGTTTATCCAGCCCCACCTTCTCCACATACAGCTTGTCCACCATCCCCACATCGCCCTTCCGTTCCGCCTCCATCATCGCCCGGCTCATCTCCTCCTGCCGCCTGACGATATACCGCTCCTCCAGCTCCCTCAGCGCCGCCCCCACCTGGTCCCCCACGCTCGCCACCTTGCCCTCCGCCTGGCCATCGGTCACGCTCGCCAGCACCTCCGCCAGCATCCTCCGGCTGTTGTCGTCGCCCGCCGCGTCCAGCGGATTCTGCGGCACCACCCCATGCGCCAGCGCATCGAACAACCCCGCCGCTCCCATCCCCTCGTACCATTCCGGATGCTCCCCCAGCCCGTTCGCCGCCGCCCCCCGCGCCTCGTTGCCTTCCGGCAGCACCAGCGCCCGCAGCAGCACGCGTTCAGTCTCGTTCGCCGGTGTAAACCGCACCGCCTTCACGCTCTCCAGCTTCTGCGCCGCCGCCTGCTGCAGCTCAGCCCGCAGGCTGCTTTGCTCGATCCCCAGCTTCTGCGCCGCATCCGCCGCAAACTCATCCCGATGAATCCGGTTCGGCATCCGTTTCATATGCGGCAGCAGAAAGTTCAGTGCCTTCACCTTCGCCTCGCCCGTCCGCCCCGGGTACAGCGTCTGCGCCCGTTCAATCAAATAATCCGAGTGCCGCTTCGCCCCTCGCAGCGCCGCCATGTAAGCCTGCACCCCGTTCTCCCGCACAAACCGGTCCGGGTCCAGCCCCCCCTCGAGCGTAATCACCTTCACCTCAAACCCTTCCTCCGTCATCAGTGCAATCGATTTCTCCGCCGCCGCCGTCCCCGCCACATCCGGGTCGAAATTCACCACCACCCGTTTCGTAAACCGCCCCAGCAACCGCAACTGCGCCTCCGTAAACGCCGTCCCGCTCGTCGCCAGCACATTGCGTATCCCCGCCATGTACACCGAAATACAATCCATCTGCCCTTCCACCAGCAGCGCAAAGTCGTTCGAACGCATGTCCGCCTTGGCCTTGTCCAGGTTGAACAGCACGTTGCCCTTCGTATAAAGCGGCGTCTCCGGCGAGTTCATATATTTCGCCAGCGCCCGCCCCTTGTCGTCCGTCGCCTCCAGCGCCCTGGCCGTAAACGCAATCGTCCGCCCCTGCTCATTCGCAATCGGAAACGTAATCCGCTTGCGAAACCGCGCATACAGCGGCCCCGTCGGAGCCCCATCGTCGTTCTTTTCACTCGAGTTGAACAGCCCGCTCGCACGCAGCACGTCGTCGGCAAAATGCTTACCCAGCCGCTCCCGCATGTCGTTGAAATCATCCGGCGCAAACCCGATGCGAAACTTCGCAATCGTCTCCGCCCCCACCCCGCGCCCGGTCAGGTACTCCCGCGCCTTGGCCGCCCCCGGGCTCTTCAACATCGCCTCAAAATACTGCGTAGCCCCTTCATGCAGGTCCATCAACTGCTTCCGCAGCCCCGCCTCCCGCGCCTCGCCCGGCGACGAAAACTCCCGCTTCGGCAACGCGATCCCCGCCTTCGCCGCCACCGCCCTTACCGCCTCCGGGAAGCTCAGCGAATCCATTTTCATCACAAACGTAAACACATCGCCCTTCTCATGACACCCAAAGCAGTAGTAGTAACGATGCACCGCATTCACACTGAAAGACCCACTCTTCTCCTGGTGAAACGGGCACAAACCCGTATAGTTCTGCGCCCCGCTTTTACGCAGCTTCACATACTCGCCAATCACCTTGACGATGTCTACCTGGTCCTTCACGTTCTTCGCAAAATCATCCGCCATCGTCTAGTCCCAAGGATTCACCAACCGCACACCGGTAGGCTCAAAATGCTTCACATTCCGCGTCACCACCGTAAACCCATGCACCAGCGCCGTAGCCGCAATCAGCATATCCAGAGACGCGCGCTCCGTCGGAATATGCAGTGAAGCACACCGATCCGCGATCTCTAACGTGACCGGCAGAATGCGCCCGGCGAAATCAACCAGTACCCCCTCATCCAGCCAGCGATGCAGGCTCCACGCCTGGACCGGATCGTCGTTCTCGCGCCGCAAGGCACCCAGCCGCAGTTCCAGGATAGTAATCACCGAAACGTACTGCAACGCCTTCGGCATGGCATCGGACCACGCCTTTACGCCCGCATTCATGCGGCGCCCTTTGCGCAGCTCGGAGGGTACATTGGTATCGAGCAGATACACTGCTAATCCGTGTCCTCGGTCAAGTACATGCCCAGTCGCGGTGGCTCCCATTCAAAGTACTCTCCGTCTCCATCCGGCATGGCCAGGCTTTCCGATAAAGGGCGCGTATCTTTGTTCTCAGCACCTACCTTCTCGGCCCCCACCCCACCCATCCGCCGATATTCCGCAATATCCACCAGCACCTTCCGCGGCTCACCATCCTCCACCACAAACACCGGCTCCAGCTCACTCACGCTCTCCGCCGCCGCCACCGCTTCCCGAAAATCCTTCATCGACAAGCTCGTCATCACAGGCACCCCACCTCATTTTACGGCAACGCCCACACGGCGGCAGCCGTTCCATCGCCTCCAAAGCCAACCATGCGTTCCGCAAGGTAAGATGGCGAAACCAATGGTACGCCCCATCCGCAAGATTCTCATCGCCAACCGAGGCGAAATCGCCCTCCGCGTCATCCGCGCCTGCCGCGAGCTCGGCATCGCCACCGTAGCCGTCTACTCCGACGCCGACCGCACCGCACTCCACGTCCTGGCCGCCGACCAAGCCTACCGCCTCGGCCCCGCACCCGCCGCCCAGAGCTACCTCCGCGGCGACCTTATCCTTGAGGCCGCCCAACTCGCCGGTGCCGACGCCATCCACCCCGGCTACGGCTTCCTCTCAGAAAACGCCGCCTTTGTCGAAGCCTGCTCCGCCGCCGGCGTCATCTTCATCGGCCCACCCGCCGCCGCCATGCGCGCCCTCGGCTCCAAAACCCTCGCCCGCCAGGCCGCCGACCGCGCCGGCATGCCCCGCACCCCCGGCTCCACCACAGCCCTCCTCAGCGTAGAAGACGCCCTCACCACAGCCGAACAAATCGGCTACCCCGTCATGCTCAAAGCCGCGGCCGGCGGCGGCGGCAAAGGCATGCGCGCCATCCACTCACCCGCCGAGCTCCCCGAGGCCTTTACCTCCGCCTCGTCGGAAGCCCTCAACTCCTTCGGTTCCGCCGAGGTCTACCTCGAAAAACTCATCCTCCGCCCCCGCCACATTGAAATCCAGCTCCTCGCCGACCACCACGGCACCTGCCTCTACCTCGGTGAGCGCGAGTGCAGCGTCCAGCGCCGCCACCAGAAAGTCATCGAAGAGGCCCCCTCCGCCGTCGTCTCCCCCGATCTCCGCCGCCGCATGGGCGAAGCCGCCGTCCGCCTCGCCCTCGCCGCCGGCTACACCAACGCCGGCACCGTAGAATTCCTGGTCGATGACGCAGGAGGCCCAGCCGAAGCCTTCTACTTCCTCGAAATGAACACCCGCCTCCAGGTCGAGCACCCCGTCACCGAGCAGGTCACCGGCCTCGACCTCGTCCGCCTCCAGATCCTCGTCGCAGAAAACCGCCCCCTCCCCCTCGCCCAGTCCGACATCCAACTCCGCGGCCACGCCATCGAGTGCCGCATCTACGCCGAGGACCCCGACAACAACTTCTTCCCCTCACCCGGCCGCATCACCCGCCTCTTCCAGCCCGCCGGCCCCGGCATCCGGGAAGACGCCGCCATCTACCAGGGCTTTGAAGTCCCCCTCGATTACGACCCCATGCTCTCCAAGCTCATCGCCTACGGCGCCACCCGTGACGCCGCCATCGCCCGCATGCTCGCCGCCCTCGACGCCTACGTCATCGGCGGCATCCGCACCAATCTCTCCTTCTTCCGCCGCATCCTTTCGAGCGAAGACTTCCGCACCGCCGCCATCGACACCAACTGGCTCGAGCGCTTCCTGCAGCTTCCCAACCCCGAAACCCCCAAAGAAGTCCCCCTCGAAATAGCAGCCCTGGCCGCCGCCCACTTCGCCGCCCGGCAACCCACCCAGCAATCCAGCCCCAGCACCCAACCCGAATCCCTCTGGGCCGCCACCGCCCGCCGCGAGGCCCTAAGACCGTGAGCCAGCGCATGAGCACCCACCACATCGCCTTCGAAACCCGCACCCTCAAAGTCACCCTCACCCCCAACGCCCCACCCACCATCGACGGCGCCCCCATCCAGGCCGAGCTCCGCGAACTCCAGCCCGGCGTCCTCTCCATCCTCCTCACCCATCCCGACGGCACCACCCAATCCTTCGCCTGCCTGCAGGACGACCGCCCCGAAGGCCCCGCCGTCCTCATCGAAAACCGCCGCCTCCCCTACACCCTCGCCGACCCCCGCAGTCTCCGCACCACCACCGCCGCCCAGTCCGACACCGGCCCTCGCCCCCTCAAAGCCCCCATGCCCGGCCGCATCGTCCGCGTCCTCGTAGCCGAGGGCGACACCGTCGACCAGGGCCAGGGCTGCGTCGTCATCGAAGCCATGAAGATGCAGAACGAGCTCAAAGCCCCCCGCGCCGGCACCATCCGCCGCCTCACCGCCACCATCGGCGAAACCGTCCCCGCCAACGCCATCCTCCTCATCATCGAATAACCCCCCCCACACACACTTCATCTACCCCAAATTTCCGTCATCCTGAGCGGAGTCTGATGCGCCTTTGCTTCAGACGCAGTCGAAGGACCCCGAGTCATCCAACGCGCCACAGCCGTCCTTACCTTTCAAACCCAGGAATGCTGCGCCTCAGACATCTGGCGACGACCCACTTTTGCCACACCTGAAGCAAAATCTTCGCCTTTCACTTCACCCCGCAAAACCTGCCGTCGCAGAAATTCCCTTCCGCCCCCAACCCCCACCCGCTACAATCCCCCAATACCCGCAACAGGAGCCGCGCCATGTCCGCCTATCCCACCGCCCCACTCGCCCCCCCGGCCCAGCCACCCCTCAGCCAACTAGCCCGCGTCGTCGACACCTACATCGCCCCCTCCAAAACCTTCACCAACATCCTCCGCAGCGCCACCTTCTGGCTCCCCGCCCTCATCCTCATCCTCTCCGCCCTCGCCGTCGGCCTCACCGTAGACCGCCAGGTAGGCTTCGACCGCGTCAACGAGAACGCAATCCACGCCTCCCCCAGGCGCGAAGCCCAGATGGAAAACCTCACCCCCGAGCAGCGCACCCAGCAGAACAAAGTCGCCATCGCCTTCACCAAAGGCATCACCTACGCCGTCCCCATCCTGCTGCCGCTCGTCACCGCCATCTATGCCCTCATTCTGTGGGGCTGTTTCAACTTCGTCCTCGGCGCCCGCACCACCTTCCAGCAGGTCTACGCCGTCGTCTTTTACGCCTCGCTCCCCTACCTCTTCATCAACCTCCTCACCATCGCCACCCTCTACTTCGGCAACAGCCCGGAAACCTACAACTACCAGAATCCCATCGGCTCTAACGCCGCCTACTACCTGCCCGACGCCTCCCCCATCCTCCGCGCCCTGCTCACCCGCCTCGACATCTTCCAGCTCTGGATCACCGGCCTCACCCTCTACGGCATGGCCATCGTCGCCAAAAAATCCCTCGCCCAGTCCGCTATGGTCGTCGGCACCCTCTGGGTCCTGCTCACCCTCATCACCGTAGCCGGCGCCGCCTTCAGCTAACCCGGTCCCCACAGAAGGTTCGGGGGGGCCCCAGGCCACACGGCTTCATCGTGTGACCTGGGTCCACCTCCGAAGCCAAAGGAACTAAACACCCTTCGTCGCCGGATGCCGCGGGCTCTCCCTCTCCTCATGCCGCGCCAGATACTCATCCGGCACCGTAGTCGTCTCCCCCCGCCGCAGCGCCGTATAGCTCGGGTTCATCAGCTCGATCCCCGCCCCGTTGAACCGGTCCAGTATCGCCTGGTTCAACTCACTGTAAATCCCCGCCATATGGTCCGGAAACGCCGTAGCTACATTGATCTGGTACGAAATATAAAAGCTGTCCAGCGACGTCTGCAGCACAAACGGCGCCGGCACCGGCAAAACAAAATCAATCGCCTCCGCCGCTTCGATCAGCAGCTCATGCACCCGCCGCCACGGCACGTCGTACCCCACTGTCACCCCTGCATTGAGCAGCAGCGGCTTCTCGATCGTCGCCCGGCTGTAGTTCACAATATGGCTCGCCAGCACCAGTCCATTCGGCACCGTCACATCCACATTCTTGATCGTCCGCACATGCGTCGCCAGCAGCGTCTTCTCAATCACGTCGCCCAGCGTATCCCCAATCTGCACCCGGTCGCCGATCTTGAACGCACGCGTATACGTCAGCATCACTCCCGCCACCACGTTCGCAATCGCCGTACTCGACCCCAGCGAAAGCAGCACACCCAGGAAAATCGAAACCCCCTTGAACGCCAGCGAATTCGACCCCGGCAGATAAGGAAACGCAATCACCAGCGCAAACGCGATCAGCAGCACCTCCACAATCCGGCTCGTCGGCATCGCCCATTCCGGATAAAAACCATCCCAGTGAATCGACCCCCGCTCGATCTCGCGGAACAGAAACCGTGTCAGCTTGATCGCCTGGAACGTAAAGAAAACCACCACCACAATCACCAGCAGCGAAGGCACATACGCCGCAAACGCATCCACCCCACGCCGCACCGGTGACACGATATAGTCCACCAACTGCAGCCCGAACCGCCGCGTCGGAGCAAAAAAACTGAACACCAGCGGAATGAAAAAATACAGCAGAATCACCGTCAGCAAAAACCGCATCGCCGCCGCCAACTGCACCAGGATCTCCGTAATCCGCTCCTCCGTCAACAGCTCCAGAGAATGAAACCGGATCGTCTTGATATGCGTCCCGCGCCGCGTATGAATCCCCGCATACACCGCCTTGAAAACAAAGTGCAGCACCACCAGGATCGCCACCAGCACAAGCAGCGCCGCCCCGCTCTTCAACCCACCCAGCGTCAACGACTCCGCGCTATAGTCATTCCGCGCCTTCGTCAGCGCCTGCCGCATCGCCGCCACATGCGCCGCCGCCAGCTTCTGCCGGCTCCGTCCCAGCGCGTCGAAATCCGCATCCCGGTCCGTCACCATCGTCACCACCACATCGCCCGCCAGCACCGCCGTCCCGGTCTCCTCTTCGCCCGTCGTCAGCGCCTCCACGTCGAAACCCTTGTCCTTCAGCAGCATAGCCAGCTTCCGGCTCGCCGCCTCCGCCCGCTGCTTCGGGCTGAACGGCCCCAGCGCCGCCGTAATCGGAAACACTGTCTGATCCACCAGCACCACATCCGCCGGCTCCGGCCGCTTCACCGGTGCCATCTCCGCATACACCGGCAACCCCGCCAGCGCCGGCAAAACCACCGGCGTCGCCCCCGCATCCGGCACCCCCGCCTGCCCCGCCGCCACCGGAGCCACCGACTGAACCACACTCGCCTGCGAAGCATCCGGCAGCCCAGCCACCTGCGCTTGCAACCCCACCACCAACCCCGCAGCAACCAGCGCCACCAAAAGCCGCCGCACCATCCATGTCGTCATGCTCAAGATTCTACTTGCCAGCCCCCAAATTACTTGTCATCCCCTTCTTGTTTGTCATTCCCGAAGGGAATCTGCTTCTGTTTTTCGTCCACCCCGCCACCACAATCAACCCGCCACCACAAAAAAAGGGGCACGACCCGAAGGCCGCACCCCTCAATCGAACCACTCACCTAATTCCCATCCCACCGCTTGAACACCAGCGATCCATTCGTCCCGCCAAACCCAAACGAGTTCGAAAGCGCGTACTTGATATCCAGCTTCTGCGGCTCATTCGGCACATAATTCAGCCGGCACTGCGGGTCCAGCTCCACGATATTCATCGTAGGCGGCGCAATCCCGTGCTGCATCGCAAGCAGCGTAATCCCTGCTTCCAACCCGCCCGCACCGCCCAGCAGATGTCCCGTCATGCTCTTGGTCGAACTCACCAGCAGCTCATGATCCAGCGCCCGCGCCCCAAAAACATTCTCGATCGCCTTCGACTCCAAAGCATCGCCCAGCGGCGTGGAGGTCGCATGCGCATTCACATAATCGATCTTCTCCGGCCCAATCCCGGCAACCTTCAACGCCGCCGTCATCGCCCGGAAACACCCTTCACCTTCAGGCGCCATCCCCGTCATGTGAAACGCATCCGCCGACATCCCGTACCCGATCACCTCGCCCAGAATCTTCGCTCCACGCGCCAGCGCAAAGCCCAGCTCTTCCAGGATCAAAATGCCCGCGCCTTCGCCGACCACAAACCCATCGCGATCCTTGTCCCACGGCCGGCACGCATGTTGCGGGTCGTCGTTCCGCGTCGACAAAGCCTTCATCGCCGCAAACCCGCCCACGCCCATCGGCGTAATCGCCGCCTCAGTCCCGCCCGCGATCATCGCATCCGCGTCGCCGCGCTGGATAATCCGGAACGCGTCCCCAATCGAGTGCGCCGACGACGTACAAGCCGTCGCCGTAGCCTCATTCGGCCCGCGCGCATTGAACTTGATCGACACATGCCCCGCCGCCAGGTTCACAATCGAGCCCGGAATAAAGAACGGTGAAATCTTCCGCGGTCCCCCGGCCAGCATCGCCGAGTGCTCCCGCTCGATCACATCGAACCCGCCGATCCCCGACCCAATATGCACTCCAAACCGGTCACGATTCGTCTCATCGATCACCAGCCCCGAATGCGCCATCGCCTCAGTGGACGCCGCCAACGCAAAATGAATGAACCGCCCCATCTTGCGCGATTCCTTCTTCTCGATAAACAGCAGCGGATCGAAATCCTTCACCTCGGCCGCAAAACGCACCGAGTGCCCCGTCAGATCGAACGCGCCGATCTCCGCCATCCCGCTCTTGCCCGCCAGCAGCCCCGCCCACACCTCAGGCGCGGTCTTGCCAACCCCGCAGACCAAACCGATCCCGGTGACAACCACCCGGCGCTGCGCGGGCGCTTGATATTCCTGTGACATCGTTGCTACTTGCCTTTCTGGTTCTTCTCGATGTAATCGACAGCGTCCTTCACCGTCTTGATCTTTTCCGCATCCTCATCCGGTATCTGGATATCGAACGCCTCTTCAAACTGCATCACAAGCTCCACAACATCCAGCGAGTCCGCGCCCAGATCCTCCTGAAAACTCGCACCCGGCGTAACCTCCGCCTCATCCACCTGCAGCTGCTCCACAATGATCTTCGTTACTTTTTCTGCTACTTCCGCCATGTTGCTCTCCTGTTAGTACGTCTAAAATCGTGCCCCGGATTACCTTCAGATGACCCCGTCCCACGCAATCCGGCCGCGGCCGCTGAAATCGAGCGCCTTGCCGAGTGTAAACCAATACAACCCCCACCGCCCGAATTCATCCACCAACCCCACTTCGGAACCCCGCAAAGCACTCCAAGTAGCCCCTCAACTGAGGCCCCACTAAGTGGCCAATCCCTTATCATCTTGGCTCACTCACCTCCCTTGTCAATTCCCAAAGGGAATACGCTGCTGCTGTCGCATTTGGCATGAGCGAGCGAAGCAACCCCGCTCCATCGCTCCAACAAATGCCCCCCGACCGCGTCTCAACCGCTCTTATCCCGCCTTGATCCGCGTTCCTGTTTCTCCCGCACTTTCCCGCTTTTTGTCGCTCTTTCCCCGTTCCTGTTCTCTCCGCCGAGACCCGCATCCAAACCCTGCGTCTAAACCTCTGAAACCGTGTCTTACCCACCAAGGATCCCGAAAACCCCGCACTAAACCCGGAGCCCGAAGTTGCCACACCTCCTCACCAAACTCGCCCTCAACGCATCTTGCCTCGCTCTCCTGGCAACCCCCGCGCACCCCGCCGTCCGACCCAAACAAGTTCCCAACCTTCCACCCTGCCCCAATCTCAAAGCCCCCCGCAACCTCATCCAGGCCGGCCATGAAGCCATTGAAATCCAAGCCAAAATGGATGTCGACGTCGACGGCGCCCCCAACGCCTATGGCCCGCCCGGCTCCAAAACCCTCGACGTCCTCGCCCATTCCCGCTCCCCCGAGCAAAGCCCGCACCCCGGCCAGGTCGTCGGCTACATGACCGAGTACGACGGCGGCCCACCCACCATCCAGCGCAAAGGCGACCCCTACCCCGGCCTCTACGTCTCTCAAACCGACTTCGCCGACCTCGCCAACAAGCGCATGGAAGACCCCCGCCGCTACGTCGACGCCACCAAAATCAACTACGTCGTCCAGGGCAAAGTCGCCCGTCAGGCCGGCGTCGTCATGGGCGATTTCGCCATCGTCTACAGCTGCCGCACCGGCCGCGCCCAATACGCCATCGTCGCCGATTCCGGCAACGAATCCGGCGAAGAAGGCTCCCTCGCCCTCGTCCGTGCCCTCGGCTACAAAATCACCGACGGCATCGAAGATTCCGTCGACGACCGCGAGCTCATTATCCGCTACTACCCCAGATCCAACCCCGCCAAAACCTTCTTCAAAACCCAGGCCGACCTGGACGCCGCAGCCCGCAAACAAGGCCTAAAACTCTAGCCCCCTTTTTGTCATTCCTGAAGGGAATCTGCGTTTGCCTTTGCCCTTGCTTCCACCGCAAAACCGAAACCCAACCCCCCACAGACCGACCCTCACTCCTCTCCCACCGCCGCCAGCCGCAGCCCACCCCCAACATCCTCGAACTCCAGCACCGCCGCATCCCCCGCACTCACCTCCCGCAGGCTCCGGTTGATTGCCCGCGTCCGTACCCCCACCTCACCCAGCGTCCGTTGAATCTTGCCCACATCGCCTTCCACCTTGTCCATCAGCTTGCCGAACTTCCCAAACTCCGTCTTCGCCGCTTCCAGAACCTTCCAAACCTCATCGCCCTTCTCCTGCAGCGCAAGCATCTGGAACCCCATCTGGAAGCTCGTCAAAATCGCCGAAAGCGTCGATGGCCCCGCAATCGTCACCTGGCATTTCGATTGGATCTCCGCCTGCAGCGCATCGCGCCGCATCACCTCCGCATACAGCCCCTCAGTCGGCAGAAACATGATCGCATGCGGCGTCGTCAGCGGCGGATTGATGTATTTTTCGCAGATCCGTTTCCCCTCCGTACGAATCGCCGCCTCAAACGCCTTCCCCGCGCTCACCAGCAGCTCCCCGTCATTCGCCGCATAAGCCGTCTCCAGCCGCTCCCACGCCTCACGCGGAAATTTCGCATCGATCGGCAGCAGCGTCTCGCCCGAGTGCCCCGGAAACCGCACAGCAAACTCCACCAGCTCGCCCGTATTTGGCTTCACCTTCGCATTGCGCACAAACTGGCTCGGCGCCAGCATCTGCTCCAGCAGCATCCCCAGCTGCACCTCCGCAAACCCCCCGCGCGACTTCACATTCGTAAAAATCCGTGACAGCCCGTCCACCCCTTCCGACAGCTTCGACATCTCCCCCAGCCCCGTATGCACCTTGTTCAGCTGATCCGTCACCTGCCCAAAGCTCTCCGTCAGCCGCGTATGCAACGTCGCATGCAGCTTCTCATCCACCGTCGCCCGCATCTCTTCCAGCTTCGCCGCATTGGCCGCATTCAACGCATCCAGCCGTTCTTGCACCGTCGTTCGCAGCCGTTCCTGGTGCCCCGTATTCGCCGCCGCCAGCTCCGTCAACCGCGTATGCAGCGCCTCCCGGCTCGCGTCCTGGTGCTCCCGCGCCTCTCCCGCTGAAGCCCCCAGCCGACGCACAATTCCCTCATGCTGCTCCCTCACCTCCGCATGCAGCTTCCCCGCCGCCCCCGCATTATCGGCCCTGAACGCCGCCAACTCCGTCTTCAGCGTCCCGCCCATCGCGTCGATCCTGCCCTGCACCTCCGCCCGCAGCGCCACCGCCGCCACCCCCTGGTCCTCCCGCGCCTGCGCCAGCACCCCATGCAGCTGCCCTGCGATACCCCCCAGACTAGCCACCACCTCCTGCCGCAGCTCCGCAAACGCCCGCCCATTCGCCTCCCGCGTCACCGCCGCTTCCGCCCCCGCATCCCGCCGCAGCTCTCGCAGATCACCAGCCAGGCCCTCCCCATTCCCCCCCGGCCGCCGCGCCAGCAGCATCACCCCCAGCCCCACCAGCACGACCTGCAGCACCACCACCAAACCCAGCAGCATGTTCACCTTCTCTTCGCCAAAGCGTAGCACACAACCCCCACTTGGCCAACACAAAATTGTGGGATCTCGCCCAAACCTTCTCCCAACCCTCAAGCCCCCAAAATCGCATCCGCCACATCCGCCGCCACCCTCGCCGCCGCCACATCATGCACCCGCAGCAGACTCGCCCCAGCCAGCGCCGCCGCCACATGCGCCGCACTGCTAGCCTCCACCCCACCCCCCAAAAAACGTTTCCGGGAAACCGCCGCCAGCATCGGAAACCCAAGCTGAAGCAGCTCCCCAAACTCCTTCAGCAGCCGGAAATTCTCCCCGCCCCGCTTGCCAAACCCGAACCCCGCATCCAGCACAATCGCCCCATCCGCAACCCCTGCCGCCCGCGCCCGCCCCAGCGCCTCGCCCAACCCACGCTCCACCATCGGCAGCACTTCCTCCCCCCGCAACCCCGGCAACGACCCCCACTCCCCCGGCCGCCCCCGCGTATGCATCAACACCGCCCCCACCCCCGTCTCCGCCATCACCCCCGCCATCGCCTCATCCCAAAGCAATCCGGAAACGTCATTCACAATCTCCACCCCCGCCTCCACCGCCGCCCGCGCCGTCCCCGCATGGTACGTATCCACAGAAATGACCACATCAGGCTTGGCTTTTACCAACGCTCGTATCACCCCCAGCACCCGCCGCTGTTCCTCGCTCTCCCCCACCGCCACAGCCCCCGGCCGCGTCGATTCCCCCCCCACATCCAGCACATCCGCCCCTTCATCCAGCAGCCGCAACCCCTGGTCCACCGCCGCGCCCTCGCTGTAGTACCGCCCCCCATCGCTAAAGCTGTCCGGCGTCACATTCAGAATCCCCATCAGCACCGTCCGCTCCCCCAGCGCCAGCGCCCGCGACCGCAACTGCCAATCCACCCGCCGTCTCACCGCAAATCCCATACCCCTCCCCAAAAAAGAAAGGCCCACGGCAAGTAGCCGAGGGCCGGGTAGTGTTCCCATCCATTACGTTCCAGTCCGGCAACCCGGATTGCCGCCAAAGCCGCAATCCCTCAAACCGTCATCAATTCCTTTTCCTTGGCCTTGAACAGATCCTCCAGCCGCTTGATCTCCACGTCCGTAATCTGCTGCACTTCTTCGGTCGCCCGCTTCTCATCATCGGCAGAAATCAGCTTATCCTTCGCCGCCTTCTTGATCAGCTCATTGCCATCCCGCCGGATATTCCGCATCGACGTCTTATGCCCTTCCAGCACTCCCGCCAACCCCTTCACCGCCTCCTTGCGCCGCTCCTCGTTCATCGGCGGAATCGGCACCCGGATCACCCTTCCATCATGCATCGGGTTGAACCCCTGCCCACACGTCCTGATCGCTTTCTCAATCGTCGGCACCAGGTGAATCTCATAAGGCTGCACCAAAATCAGTTGTGCCTCGGGCGCCGTAATATTCGCCACCTGCGATACCGGCACCTCGCTCCCGTAATACTCCAGCCGCACCTGGTCCAGCATGTGCGTACTTGCCCGCCCCGTCCGCGTCGAAAGCAGATTCCCCCGGAAGTCATCCACCGTCTTTTCCATCCGCGTCTTCAGTTGCTGCTGCACATCCTTCAAAGCCACAATGCTCGCCATCGCCGATGCCATACCATCTCCCCAGCGCAGCTGCGCCGCCATCATTCTATCAACCCAATGCCTTCGTTGCCCCTCGTCGAGTACCGCTGGGGAAAGACTGTAACACGCCTCGCAGCCTGGAATGTCACGTAATCGAAGCAGTGAAACCAAAGTATCGAAATGAAAGGGATTCACCCGTTCCCTCCCGCACCTTCCCGTACTTTCCCGCTTTGTCCCCGTTCCTGTTCTAAATCAGTACCACCCAAGCCCTATCCGCCCTTACCCGGCCTTGATCCGCCCTTATCCGCGTTCCTGTTTTCATAACCCTCACAACCGCCCCAACCGCGCACAAGCCTCCCGCAGATCCCCATCCTTCTTCGCAAAGCAAAATCGCAGCAACCCTTCCCCCGCCGAACTCCCAGCCCGGAAAAACGCCGACCCCGCCACCGCCGCAACCCCCGTCTTCCGCAGCAGATCCCGAGCCTTCTCCGCCGCAGTCGCACCCACGAGCGAGCCCGTCCCCGCCAGAATGTAATAAGCCCCTTCCGGCACATGCGGCGTCAGCCCCGCTTTGCGCAGCGCCTCCACCAGCATCGTCCGCTTGCCCAGATGCTCCTCCGCAAGCCCGGTGTAAAAGCTCGCCGGCAGCTGCTCCACCCCATCCGCCACCCCATGCTGCAGCGGCGCCGGCGCGCAGATATACGTCATATCGTGGAAGTACCCAATCGATGGCACCCACTTCGCATCCGCAATCAAATACCCCACCCGCCACCCGGTGACAGAGAACGTCTTCGAAAACCCCGACATCAGCACCGTCCGCTCCCGCATCCCGGCCACCGACGCCGGCGAAACATGCCCCCCGCCATAAACAAAGTGCTCATAAATCTCATCTGAAAACACGAACAACCCAAACTCCTCCGCAATCGCCCCCAGCCCTTCCAGCTCCGCCCGCGTAAACACCTTCCCCGCCGGGTTCGAGGGCGTATTCACCATCATCGCCCGCGTCCTCGGCGTCACCGCCGCCCGCACCGCCTCCAGATCCAGCCGCCACTCCCCCTCCCCATGCACCGTCATAGCGACGGCCACAGGTACCACCCCCAACCCCCGCAGCATCCCCGCATGGTAGCCATAAAACGGCTCGAACAGCAGCACCTCGTCCCCCGCATTCAGCAGCGCGCTCGCCGCCGCCTGCAACGCTCCCGTAGCCCCGCACGTCACCAGCACCTCCCTCTCCGGGTCCACGTCGATCCCGTGCGTCCGCGCCACCTGCGCCGCAATCGCCTTCCTCAGCCGCGCAATCCCATCCAGCCGCGTATAGATGTTCAACCCATCCGCAATCGCCCGCCGAGCCCCTTCGAGCACCACCGCCGGCGGCTCCGTATCGCACACCCCCTGGGCCAGGTTCACCCCGCCCATCGCATCGCACGCCACGCTCATCGCACGAATCTCGCTTTGCACCGTCCGCGGCGCCAGCTCACTCAGATGCAGTCCCTGATCCGTACCTGAAACCTTCATCGCCCCAGCCTACAACACCGTATCCATGCAGGAAACCCCACCCACTTTCCCCTCGCCCTGTCCCTGCCGCGTCGCTATACTTAGCCCCAATGGCCGCCCACGAGCCAACCCGCAAGCGCCCAACCGGCGGCCCCTCCGGCCCGCCCCGCCCCCCCGCACGCCCCACCCGCGAAATCCCCGACAAGCTCTACTTCCGCATCGGGGAAGTCGCCCAGCTCTGCGAAGTCCCACCCTACGTCCTGCGTTTCTGGGAAGGTGAATTCCCCCAGCTCAAGCCCAACAAAGGCGGCACCGGCCAGCGCCTCTACCGCCGCCGCGACGTCGAAATGGCCCTCCGCATCAAAACCCTCCTCTATGACGAGGGATACACCATCCCCGGCGCCCGCCAGGCCTTCAAAGCCGAGCTCCGCACCACCTCCCGCGACCCCCAACCCGGCATCCCCGGCGTAGCCGAACCATTCGACCCCAAACCTCTCCTCGCCATCCAGAAAGAGCTCCGCGCCCTCCACGCCCTCCTCACCAACCCCCCGGCAGAAAAGTCCCCCGTCCAATCCATCCGCCCCCCCAAACCCGCCCCAACCCCCAAGCCTCTAAACCCGGTAGTAGCCTTCCCCAAACCCAAAATCCAACCCGACCTCACCACCCTCTTCGACCACCTCCCCCCCGACGACCAGGCCTGAAGTTTGTCATTCCCCTTTTTGTCATTCCCGAAGGGAATCTGCGTTGCGCTTGCCACTGCAAGGTTTCGGGTGCCCCATCTCACGCGGGCTTCATCGCGTGAGGTGGGGTTACTCACTCCCTTGACGCACTGTATCCATCGGCCTCAAGGCTTGGCTTTATTTGTCATCCCCAAAGAAATCTCCCGCATCCTCGCCTGCTCAGCCCCCAGTACCGCCCGAAGAGCCCGCAGCCTTCCCGGCGTGACCGCCTTTCCTTCCGCGATAGCTATTGTCACCCGCTGTCTTACCGCCTAACTTTGCGGCTTCTTCCCCGGAGTCTCTGCCACTCTGCCCGGACTCGCCTGCCACTTGAACCGGCGCACCCTTCGCCGGGGCTGCCTTCGCAGATTGACCCACCACCACTGACTTCGCCAACTGTTTCTCCGCAGACCGCGGCGCTTTCGTCACGCTGAGCAGATCCGCCTCCAGCTTCCCCAGATCGAACCCCAGAGGAGTCTCCCCACCACGCAAAAAATCCTCCGTAATGATCGCGAACAGCTCATCACAATAAGCATCCCAAAACGCCCAGGTCATGCGCTGCAACTTGCCCCACGTCACGCACGTCAGGTACTGCTCGTCATACCCGATCACATTTACCGCATGCCCCCCGAACGACCCAGCCTTGGCATCCCCCGTCCTCCGCCCGGGCTTCACATCCCATATCTCCTGCCCCTTGAAGGTCTTCGGCATATTCAGCCCCACATAAGCCCCGCCGAACAGAAAAATCGCCGCCCGCACCAGCGCCCGGTCATGGTAATCCACCGTCGTATAAGCCTTGATCCTGTGCGTCCCAATCCCGTGTTTACGCCAATAATTCAGCGCCGCGGTAAACTCCACCGGATTGTCGTTCTTGCCCGTAACAGGGTCGTAATGCGAGAGCGCAATAAACGCCTGCAGCACTTCCTCATTACGCACATGGTGCTCACGAGAAGCATTCGCCGTCCAGCACTCGATCATGTGACCCGCCGCCGCACACGTGCAGTCACACAATTTCCAGTTCCCCAGCATCCCCCACGCCGACGCCTTCTTCGTACTCCAGTCCACCGCCTCAGGCACCTGCTCCAGCAGCTCCGGCGACAGGTAGCTCCCAAGCTTCAAACCACGCGGATCCACACGCGCAGGCAGCTTACCAGCTTTGTAGTCGGCCTCGGAGCGATCAGACATTCAACCGAATCCTACCAGAGCAGGCACAGCCATCAATCCACCCTCAGCCGATAAACCCGAAACCCCGTAGGCACATCCCGACGGCTCCACCAATGCTGCGTCCCCCCCGCCCGCCACTCCTCCGCCAGCCGATACTCCCCCGCCAGCACGCCCGCCATCTCCGGCCACCGCGCCACCTTCCCAAACCCATCCGTCCCCCCAAAACAAAACTGATCCGTCACCACCACCACCCTGGGCCGAGCCCCCTCAAACGCCCGCCAAAACCCCTCCCGATACCGCGCCCGCTCATCCGATTCCGGCCCAAACAAATAGCAGTCATACAGATACCCCGTAGCCTGCAAAGTCCCCAGCCCATAAAGCACCCCCACGCACCCCCCAAACGTATCCATACACTGCACCGACTGCTCCCCCCGCAGCCTCTCCGCCAGCGCCACCTGAAACGGCGCATCCCCTGAGAACCCCCGAGCCACCCAAGCAAACCGCAATCCCAGCCCCACGCAAACCACACACCCCACCAGCCCCACCCAGCTCACCCAACCCCGACCCCGCAGCGCCCGATCGAAATCCACCCCCACCAGCAGCAGCATCACCGCCAGCAAAGGATACCGCTGATACGGATACCCTTTCCCCTGCACCGCATAAGCCAAAAACGCCCCGCCGACCCCCACCGCCAGCCGCACCCGCATCCAGTCCCACTCGCCCCGCCACGCGACCACCGCCCACACCGCCACCACCCCCCAAACCGGCGCCAACCCATGCCCCAGCAGGAACCCCAACCCCTGCTTCCCCATCCCCGCATGCACCCGCAGCGCCCCCGTCACCACCCCCCAGAACGCCCCCACCGACCCCCAGGCCGCCAGCCACAACACCATCGCCACCCCCGGCAAAGCCATCCCCAGCACCCCCAGCCAGACCCGCCCCCGCCGCCACTGCATCCCCAGCAACACCAACGCCAGCGGCAGCAGCACCGGCTTCACCGTAGCCGCCGCCCCCATCGCCACCCCGAACCAGAACATCTCCCCCGCAAACAACCCCGCATAAGCCCACACCAGCAACACCGCCATCAGCAGATCCCGCTGCCCCACCTGGAACACCCCATCCTGCAGATGTACCAGCGCCATCATCCCCCCCGCCAGCACCCCACCAAACCACCCCCCCAACCGTCTCGCCACCACCACACACCCCGCCCCGAACCCCACCAGCAAAGCCAGATCATAAGCCCGCCACCCCCCAGCCCCGCCCCCAAACACCCGCACTCCCAGCCACTCGAAAAAATAGGTCCCCGGCAAATTCACATCCACCACCCCTCTATAAGGAGCCACCCCATGCCGCATCGCAAACACCACATAGTGGATCAACGCCGCATCCCCCACCAGCGGCCACCCCCGCGCCCCCCACACCGCCGCCGCCACACACCCCAGCAGCACGCCACCGACAACCCACCGCACCCACCGCATCATCCCCTCATCCTAATCCCCCAAAAGAGCCATACCCCCCGCGCCCAAGTGGGATGTTGCCGCTCTAGCTAATACCCGATACTTAATCCTGACAGCAGCATTAGAACTTCCACAGAAAAGAGAACCGCCGCCATGCATGATCTCCTCCTCGCCGCCGCCTTCGTCGCCATGATCCTCCTCCCCTGCATCGCCGCCTTCGGTTCCAAATCAGAAGAAGAAGCCGCCTAAGCTCCCATCCCGCAAGCTAAACTACCCTCACACCTCGTGAGCTCAAGCACCAGCCTCTTCTCCATCACCCGCCGCCACTCGGCCTCCTCCGCCGCCGTCCTGCTCGGCCTCTCGTCCGCACTCTCCGGCCTCCTCGGCCTCCTCCGCGTCAAATACATCTCCCACCTATTCGGCGCCGGCCACCTCACCGACGCCTACAACACCGCCTTCGTCCTCCCCGACATGATCTCCTACTTCCTCGTAGGCGGCGTCGCGTCCATCACCCTCGTCAATATCCTCAACCGTCACCGCGAAGCGCAAGACCCTCAAGCCGCCGACCGCGCCCTCTCCGCCGTCCTCGTCGCCATGACCGCCGTCCTCACCGCCGCCATCCTCCTCGCGGAAATCTTCGCCCCTCTTTACACCCATCTCTTCTTCGGCCGTCTCGACCCCGCCACCGCCGCCCTCTGCACCCATCTCACCCGCATCATCCTCCCCGCGCAGCTCTTCTTCTTCGCCGGCCCCGCCCTCGGCGCCCGCCTGCTGGTCCGCAAAATCTTCCTCTACCAGGCCATCACCCCCCTCATCTACAACCTCGGCATCATCCTCGGCGGCGTCCTCCTCGCCAGCCGCTTCGGCATCGATTCCCTCGCCTACGGCGTCCTCGCCGGCGCCTTCCTCGGCCCTCTCGCCCTCAACGCCCTCGGCGCCTTCCGTTCGCGCCCAGACGACCCCGGCCTCCTCTTCACCCCCACCCTCGACCTCCGCCATCCTGCCTTCCTCGAGTGGCTCCGCCTCTCCCTCCCCCTCATGATCGGCGTCTCCCTCGCCATGGCCGACAAGTGGATCCTCACTCACTACGCCGCCGCCGCCCCCGGCGCCATCACCCTCCTCACCAACGCCAAATCCCTCTTCAACGCCCCCCTCACCGTCGTCGGAGCTGCCGCCGGCTCAGCCTCTCTCCCTTTCTTCTCCAGCCTCTTCGCCCAATCCCGTCTCTTCGATTTCAACGCCGCCGTCTCCCGTTCCGTCTCCCGCTTAATCGCCGTAGCCCTCGTCGTCACCGCCTGGATGGCCGCCCTCGCCGAGCCCATCAACGGCCTCCTCCGCGGCGGCAAGCTCACCCACGCCGAATCCGTCCTCACCGCCCAGTACTTCACCCTCTTCGCCCTCTCACTCGCCCTTTGGTCCGCGCAAGGCATCTACGCCCGCGCCTTCTACGCCGCACGCAACACCCTCATACCCGCCATCTCCGGCACCGTAGTCACCCTGTTCAGCATCCCCCTCTACGCCCTTTTGTTCCACCACCTGGGCGTACAAGGCCTGGCGATAGCCAGCGACCTAGGCATCCTCGCCCACACCCTCGCGCTCGCCATCCTCCTCCACCGCGCCCGCCTGGTCTCCCTAGCCACCCTTGACTACCCCGAACTGGCCCGCACCCTCATCGCCGCCACCATCGCCTACGTAGCCGCCCTCAACACAGCACACCTGTCCTTCCTGACCCGCATCCCCACCACCCACCACATCCGCGACCTGGCCACCCTAACCGCCGGCACCCTAACCTGGGCCCTGGCCACCCTAGCCCTCCTAACCCTCCTCCGCAGCAACCTCCTCCCCCCAAAACTTCGGAAAGTCACAAGCCGCATCTTCCAACGCTCCTCAACCACCACGACCGGCGTCTGAAAGTTGCAGGTGACGCCGCTTGCATCTGAATCGGTAGCGAGGGATACTAATCTTCCAATGGCTACACCGAATACACTTTTCGCAATCATGAACGTATCTGATCCGGATGGCTTGCGAACACGTCTGACCAGTATCGCTCCCTGGGTCGTAAACGAAGTGCAGCTTGGAGAATGGCTCCTTGTAGCGCCCAGCGCAACCACCACCAAGGAAGTCTCTGAAAGAATCGGCTATTTTGGCCAGGGTAAAGACACCGCAATCATTATGCGGGTGGAAAGCTACTTTGGCCGAAACCACGCACCTGTATGGGAATGGATCTCCACCAAACTGGGAGCAGAACTTGGCATCGCCACGACCGCCTAAGGAACAGTTCTCGAAAGAGCAACCAGGCCCGCCAGACCGGATCACGCAAGGCGGAGGAACCTCCTCGTCCACAGACAAATCAACGGATGTATATCAACTTCTGGGAAGCATGCAGTCGTCTATTACTTATCTGGAGGGTTCGGCTGATGATGCAAAAAGACAACTAAAACAAATCAGTGAGCAGCTTTCGCAAGCGCAGGGTTCCTTCAACACGCTCAAGTGGGTACTCGGCTTTGCAGGCACCCTATGTGTTCTTTTGTGGACTTTCCTTGCAGGCATCGTAACATTGTCGGTAAAACACTACCTCGGCTGGTAAGCACCCTTGTCAAGGCCTTCGCCCTTCAAATTGAAGGGCGAGCAAAGGCGCAAAGCAACAAGGCTGACACCATTACGACAGAGCAGCTACATCCCCTTAGCATCCTCATACTCCTCATTCCAGGCCAGCTGAATCGCCTCCAGCCCGGGCTCGGTCGACTTCATCGGATCCCCCACAAACCCCGGCAGCTCCACCACATACTTGTGCAGATCCGTAAACCGCACCGAGTAAGGCTCCAGCGCCGGATACTTCTCCTGCAACAGAATCCCGATCTCCCCCACATCTTTCCAGTCAATCTCACGAGCCATCGCACACTCTCCTCAATCCATAGATGCACCGGCAGGCCCACCCGTCACAAACCCCCGGTAATAAACCAGCTCCAGCTTCTCATCGCTCGGCGGAGGAGGCGGCTGACCCAGCATCACCCCCCACCCCCTCGCCGTATTGTTCGCCCCCGCAATCACCAGCCCCACAATCCCCCCGATCAACCCAATCCCCAACGCCGTCCCATTCCCTGAAATCGCCCCCCCGATAAACACCCCCAGGATCGCCAGCGCCACCCCCGCCCAAACCGGAAACGGATGCCGCACCCGGTACACACTCTCCACCTGCGCCCGCGCATAAACCAGCCTCACCCCCCGCCACCCCTCTTCCTGGCAAGTCAAAGTGGACGCATCCACCACCACCACCCGGCACCGGTCCCCCACGTCATACCCCCCTGCACCCACCACCACCCGAGTCCCCACCTTCAACCGTTCCACCTGCCGCCAATCCTGCCCATCCGCCGCCACCCCCGCCGCCAACACCATCACCACCGCCGCCCAACCCCGCAAACCAGCCATCTGCCATACCTCCACAGACAGCATCCCCCACCCCACCCAACCAAACACCCCACCCTGTGACACTTCCTCAACTGCCCCAACCATCCCCAGCCGTATCCGCCCTTATCCCGCCCTTATCCGCGTTCCTGTTGTCGCCCTCTCCCGCCCCTTCCCGCTTTTTTCCCGCCTTATCCCCGTTCCTGTTTTAGACGACTTTCCTCACCTCCACCAACGTCGAATAAAACGTAGCCCCACCCCCCAAATCCGTCAGCCGTTCACTAGTCAGCGCATTCACCCCCTGCCCCCCCGGCGAAATCTTCCCCCAATCCAGCCGCGCCGCCACCACTCCCCGCCCCACTTTCCCCGACACCTTCACCCGCAGCTCGATCCTCCCCCGCCCATTGAACACCTCCACCGCCTCCCCCTCCCCGACCCCGCGCTCCGCCGCATCCTCCCCACACATCTCCAGCACCCCTGCCCCCGCCGCTTCCATCCGCGCATGCCCCGGCTGATTCGCAAACGTCGTATTCATGTAGTTGTCCGCCTTCCTAGGCAGCAATTCCAAAGGATACTCATAGCTTTTCCCCCGCGATTCCTCAGCCGCCACAAACACCGGCACCGGCAGCAGCTCCCCCCGCCCACTCGCCGTCCTGAACCAGCTGGCATCCTCGAACGGCAACCCCGCCGGCATCGCCAACCCCACATGCCCCTCCGCCTCCAGCCGCTCCCGCGTCACCCCCGCAAACCGCGCATCATCGGTCTCCAGCGCCTGATCGATCAGCGCATCCACCCCATCCTCAAAGCAAGCATCCCCAAACATTCGCCGCCCCAACTCCCCAAAAACCTCAACATTTCCCCGAGCCTCCCCCCTCGGCGCAATAGCCCGCTGGCTCACCTGCGCGAACAAATGCCCATAAGCCCCCTGCACATCCTTCGTCTCCAGAAACGTAGTAGCCGGCAGCAAAACATCCGCATAATCCGCCGTATCCGTAAAGAACTGCTCATGCACCACCGTGAACAGATCCGCCCTGCGCAGCCCCGCCACCACCGCCGTCTGATTCGGCGCCACCGCCGCCGGGTTCGAGTTATACACAAACAGCGCCTTCACTCCACCCCCAACCCCCAGCGCACTCCCCAGCTGGTTCATATTCACCACCCGCGACGCCCTTCCCAGCGCACTCTTCGCCATCAACTCCGGCATCTCCAGCCGCTTTCCATTGAACGGGAACGACCCACTCACACTCAGCAGCGCACCCCCACCCCTGCGCTTCCAGCTCCCCGTCACCAGCGGCAGCATCAGTACCGCCCGCATCGCCGTCCCGCCATTCTCACTCCGCTGCAACCCATAATTCGCCCGAATCACAGCCGCTGAGGACCCCGCATAACTCCGCGCCAACCCCTCGATCACTCCGGCCGCAATCCCCGTCACCGCCGCCACCACCGCCGGCGCATGCTCCGCCCGCAAAGCATGCCACCGTAGCTCCTCCCACCCATGCGTACACTCAGCCATATACTCGCGGTCTTCCAGCCCATCCCGAAAGATCACATGCATCAACCCCAGCGCCAGCAGCCCATCGGTCCCCGGGTTGATCTGCAGCCACTCATCCGCCAGCGCCGCCGTCCGCGTCCGGTACGGGTCGATCACCACCAACCGCGCCCCCTTCCGCCGCGCCTCCTCGATAAACGGCCACAAATGAATATTGTTCCCATGCACATTCGCCCCCCAGCAGATCACCAGCCGGCTATGCGCAAAATCCTGCGGCACCGTCCCCACCTTGGTCCCATACACATCCAGCAGCGCCCGCCCACCTGCCGCCGCGCAGATCGTCCTGTCCAGCTGCGAAGCCCCCAGCCGATGAAAAAACCTCCGATCCATCGACCCATAGCCCAGCTGCCCAATCGTCCCCGCATAGCTATAAGGCAGCACACTCTCCGGCCCATACTCCCCTGCGATAAACCCCAGCCGTTCCGCAATCAATCCCAGCGCCGTATCCCAACTCACCCTCTCAAAAGCCCCCGCCTCCGCCCCCCGCACCAGCGCCCCCTTGGCGACACCCAGTCTCCGCACCATCGGATAAAGCACCCGATCCGGCGCATAAACCCGATCCAGATACTTCGCCACCTTCCCGCACAAAAACCCCCGCGTCACCGGGTGCGCCGGATCCCCCACCATCTTCACCGCCCGCTCGCTTCCATCCGCGGCCGTCGCCACCGTCACCAGCACCCCGCAGCTATCCGGGCAGTCCAGCGAGCACGTCGCATGCACCGTCCGCATTGCGCCTTCACCCATCATCCCCTTATCCTAAGCCAACCGAAAGCCAACCCAATCCCAAAGCCCGCCCCGCCCGTAACCCAAACCGGAGCCCCACCCATGAAGCGCATCCTCCTAGCCCTGACCCTCTCTCTTACCCCCCTTACCCTCCAGACCCAGATCGCCGAGCAGCCCGACAAAGCCCCCGACCAGCTCCGCACCCTCTCCCGCGCCGAGCTCGACGTCGTCAAAGTCCTCACCATCCAGGAGCGCGCCTGGAACAAAGGCGACCTCGACACCTACGCCCAGGGCTACAAAAACTCCCCCGACATCCTCTTCATCGGCCACCAGGTCTCCCACGGCTACGCCGGCATGCTAGCCGACTACAAAGGCAACTACCCCAACAAGGACGCCATGGGCACCCTCGCCTTCTCCGCCCTAGAACCCCACATCCTCGACGACCATTTCGCCACCGTCGCAGGCCGCTACCACCTCGACCGAAGCAAAAAATACGGCGGCCCCGCCGACGGCATCTTCTCCCTCGTCTTCGAAAAAACCGACACCGGCTGGAAAATCATCCTCGACCACACCACCTAGCATCTCCACGAAAAGTCTGGGGTGCCCCAGGCCACTGACAGTCTCACCGTCAGTGACCTGGGGTTACTCACTTACCTCTCTAAAACACCCACCACCATCCAACCCCGCACCAAAACGCCTCGGGTGCCCCATCTCACGCGCGCCGTATCGCGTGAGGTGGGGTCGTCACCTGATCTTAGAGGCAAACCTACTTACTCTTGCCTGTCTAAGAGAGACTGAGAGCGCCCTCGCCGTTCGTTTATCATTCCCGAAAAGAATCCGCTTCTGCACTTCTCTGCGCCCTCTGCGGACCTCCACGCTCTCTGCGTCCCGCGTTTGCTTTCGCCTAGTACCTCTTCAAAAACCGAACCGGCTCAAATTATCCTCGACGCCACCACCTAAACCCTCCCGGTCTTGTTCAATTATGTCTTCAATGCCATAATCTACCCATGCCGTGGGATGTCGAGCTAGCTCCAGAGTGCGAAAGCTGGTGGTACTCCCTCACCGTCCCAGAGCAGGAAAGTGTCGGCCATGGCTTTGACCTGCTCGCGGAGTTGGGACCAGCTTTGTCCCGTCCCTACGCTGACACCCTCAAGGGATCTCGCTTCCCTAACCTGAAGGAGCTTCGGGTGCAACATGAAGGTCGACCCTATCGAATCCTTTACGCCTTCGACCCACGGCGCGTGGCACTGCTTTTGCTCGGTGCTGACAAGACAGGTGACAGCCGCTGGTACGAAAAAGCCATACCGCAGGCCGAGAAAATCTACGCAAAGCATCTGGAGACCCTCACATGACAACCTGGACAAAACTTCGTGAACAAATTCCCGCCGAAAGCCGCGCCCGTATGGATGCAAAACTCGCAGATACCCTCGCCTCCATGCCACTCGACAAACTGCGCAAAGCGCGCAGCCTCACCCAGACCGCTGTCGCAGAACGCCTCCAGGTCGACCAGGGTTCCGTTTCAAAACTGGAAGGGCGCACCGACATGTATCTCAGCACACTGCGCGAGTACGTCGAAGCCCTCGGTGGAACCCTCGAACTCCGCGCCGACTTCCCCGACGGATCGGTCAACATCGACCTTCACACCTCCTGATCCCATGCGCCTCGCCCTCACCTTCCTCCTCCTCACCCTCCCCGCCACCGCCCAGCTCTGCCCCAAACTCCAGGCCCTCACCCAAACCCCAGAAGTAGCCGCCGCCCACTGGGGCTACTCCATCACCACCCTCACCGGCACCCCCGTCTGCTCCCTCAACGACGCCCAACTCTTCCGCCCCGCCTCCAACGCCAAGCTCTTCACCACCGCCGCCGCCCTCACCCTCCTCGGCCCCAGCCACACCTACACCACCGTAGTAACCGGCAACCTCACCGGCGACACCATCACAGGCGACCTAACCCTGCTCGGCGCCGGCGACCCAAACCTCGACTCCAACGACCTCCCCTACACCCTCCACCCCGTCCCCCACCCCCTCCACGATCTCGAAGACCTCGCCCGCCAACTCCAGCAACTCGGCATCCGCCACATCACCGGCGACCTCCTCGGCGACGACACCCTCTTCCCCTACGAACCCTACCCCGCCTCCTGGTCCCACGACGATCTGATCTACGGCTACGGCGCCCCCATCTCCGCCCTCACCATCACCGACAACCAGCTCAAACTCACCATCACCCCAACAGCAGTCACCCTTGAGCAAAACGGAATCCCCTACTACACCATCCTCAACCAGCTCCGCGTCACGCCCGCAAAATCCCCCACCGACATCCACATCGAGCGCTCTTCCCGCACCCTCCGCCTCACCGGCACCATCGCCTCTGACAGCCCACCCGACATCGAACAAATCGCCATCGACGACCCCGCCGCCTACGCCGCCCAGCTCTTCCGCGCTACTCTCCTCACCCACGGCATCACCGTTGCCGGCACCGCCCGCCCCCAACACCGCTACCCCGGCACCCCAAACGTTTCGGGTGCCCCATCTCACTCTGTTTCATCGAGTGAGGTGGGGTTACTCCCTACCCCATCTCCCGACTCAAGCGAAGAACTCGTGGGTGCCCCAGGCCAGACAGTCTCACCGTCTGACCTGGGGGTACTCCCTCTCAACCCCTGCCCCCCCAGCACCCCCATCCTCGCCACCCACACCTCCGCCCCCATGTCTCAAGACATCCGCTTCACCCTGAAAGCCAGCCAGAACCTACACGCCGAACTAACCCTCCACGCCCTGACCTGCGGCACCTCCACCGCCCTCGCCACCCAGGGAGTCCGCACCTTCCTCACCCAAATCGGCATCCCCAAAACAGACTTCATCTTCTACGACGGCTCCGGCCTGTCGGACCACGACCTCGTCACCCCCCGCGCCACCACCCGTCTTCTCGCCTGGGCCGCCACCCAGCCGTGGTTCGCTTCTTGGAAAGCCGCCCTTCCCCTCGGCGGCACCGACGGCACCCTCCAGCACCGCTTCACCACCACCCTGAAAGGAAAAATCTCCGCCAAAACCGGCACCCTGGGCGAATCCCGCGCCCTCTCCGGCTACCTCCAGGCCTCCTCCGGCCAAACCCTCATCTTCTCTATCCTCACCGACAACCACTACCCCAACACCCCCACCGACCGCCTCACCACCGACAAAATGGTCGAACTCATAGCCGCCGAAAACTAACCTGAATACGGGAACAAGGCGTTATAACAAACCGCCGTCATTCTGAGCGAAGCGAAGAATCTCCGTATTGGCCGTTGCTGTTGCCTGTTCTTGTATTGTCTTCTGTTTGTCACTCCCTCTGTTCTCATTCCATTTGTTTGTCATTCCCTTTGTTTGTCATTCCCGAAGGGAATCCGCTTCTCTTCACCACGAACGCCAAGGGAACCCACTCCGCCCCATCACCGCCCTTTTGTTTGTCATCCCGCAGGGATCTGCGTTTGTTCTTGCGGTTGCAGTTGCCCTTCGCTTTGTCACTCCCAAAGTCAAGCCGCTTCACTCCCCCGCCGAAATCACACGCCCTATCCGCCCTTATCCCGCCTTGATCCCGCCCTGATCCGCGTTCCTGTTGTTGCCTTCTCCCGCCTTTCCCGCCGTCTCCCCGTTCCTGTTCTCGCCGGACGACCCCCTTCAAAACCTGTCAACCCCCCCAGCCTGTGCAAAACTCCAAATCCCCAATAAAGACGCCCAAACAAACCCAAAAATAGTTGGCGTGTTTACCCCCGCCACTCTCGTAAACTAGAACTAGAAGATTAAACAAAAAGCAAAGCACCTCCCCAATCCGGGCTTCCAACCTAACCTCAACCAAATCAAGAATTTAGCCCCAAACTACGGGGGGGGCCACCCCACCCCAGACAGGAGACACACATGCCCAGCCCACGCTACGTCCTGCTAACCCTCACCCTGAGCCTGACCCTGCTCAGCGGCTGTCACTCCACCCCACCCCCCACCCCTCTCGCCCAGCTCAATCCACAGCAGATGCGTGGCCATGATGTCTTCCAGGCAAAATGTGCAGTCTGCCACTACGACCGTCAGTCCGGACCACGCAACGGACCCTCCCTCCTCGGTGTCTTCAAAAAACCAGCTCTCCCCTCCGGTGCCGCAGCCACCGACGAACGTGTCACCGCCACCATCCTCCACGGCCGAGGCCTCATGCCGTCGCTCGCCAACCAGCTCGACCCAACCGACGTAGACGACATCCTCGCCTACCTCCACACCCTATGAGCGAAAACACCAAATCCGAGCAAGGCAACATGCTTCCAGGTGTCGCCATCCTCATCGTTTTCCTGCTCATCCTGTCGCTGCTCAACGTTTACGGAGCCGTTTCCGGTGCCTTCGGCTCAGGCTCCATCAAGTACGGTGTCCTCGCCCTCTGCACCCTGCTCGTCCTCGGCTTGCTCGGTCTCATCAGGATGACTCGCTGGGGTTATGCCATCGTCACCGCTGGCACCCTGTTGCTTTCCGCCAGCTACTTTTACGTCTTCAGCAGGATCCATCAGACCTTCACCCTCGTTCAGGGCTTTTTCATGCTGCTCTTCTTCCTCTATCTCGTCCGTCCTGAAGTCAGAGACCGCATGCGATGACCAGGACGACGACCACCACCGCAAGCGTCTACAATCAATCCGTGCAAGCCGAGCTCATCCAGATCGATCTCAGCCCCAAAGTTCCCGTCCGCAAGCCTGAGTGGCTCAAAGCCAAAGCGCCCGGCGGTGAAACCTTCCACGCCCTCAAGAAGCTCGCCCGCGACCTCAACCTCCACACCGTATGCGAGTCGGCCCATTGCCCCAACATCGGTGAGTGCTGGAACCAGAAGGCTGCCACCTTCATGATGCTCGGCAACCTCTGCACCCGCCGCTGCGGCTTCTGCGCCGTCCCCAAAGGTCGCCCTGAGCCCATCGACCACGACGAGCCGCGCCGCGTCGCCTACGCCGTCGCCCAACTCGGCCTCGCCCATGCCGTCATCACCAGCGTCAACCGCGACGACGACAACCTCGGCGCCGCCCAGGCCTTCGTAGAGGTCATCCACCAGATCCGCCTTCAGGCCCCTGGCACCCGTATAGAAATCCTCACCCCGGATTTTCAAGGCAACGAGCAAGCTCTGCGCTCCGTCGTCGCTGCCGCCCCTGAAATCCTGAACCACAACATCGAGACAGTCCCACGTCTCTACCGCATTGCAAAATCCGGCGGACGCTATCCGCGCTCGCTAGAGTTTCTCGCAAAAGCCAAGCAGATCGCCGCTGAAACCGGCATCACGCAGGTCACCAAAACCGGCATCATCGTCGGCCTAGGTGAAGAGATGCACGAGCTCATCGCCGTCTTCCGCGACCTCGCCGACCGCAAGGTCGACATCCTCACCATTGGTCAGTACCTTCGCCCCTCACGCGACCACCTCGTCATGAGCCGTCATTACACGCCGGACGAGTTCGCGTTCCTCAAGCATGAAGCCATGCAGATGGGCTTCCGCCACGTCGAGTCCGGCCCGCTCGTTCGCTCCAGCTACCACGCGCACGAGCAGGCTGTCGCCACCGGCCTCGCCTGATGGCAGTCCCCAGCGAAGTGCGCCGCGTCCAGAGCGCCATAGACAACAACAACCAGAAGGAACTGGAGTGGAGCTTATGGTACGCACGCCTCCGCCAGTCCGTCCCCAGCGCACGCCCTGCAGACGTTAAATACTGGTCCGCAGTCGAACAGCAGGTTCAGGACATTCTGAACCCTCCGCCGCCTCAGCAAACACGCAAGACAAAGAAAAAAAAGCCATCGAATCGCGGCCTCGGCCTAAGCCCGCTGCAAGGTGAAGAGCAATCTGGACCCGAAGACCAAAGCTGACTGACTGTTGAAGCTCTATCTTACGGAACCGCGATGAGTCCCATGACGTACATGCGAGAGGAGACAGAATGATGACGAATGCAAATACCACCCTGCTGTGCGCAATGACCCTTGTGACATGCATCTTAACCACGGCTTGCCGTGTAGAGAGTCACAAAGACGGCAATGACGATAACGTCAAAATAGCTACGCCTTTTGGCGGTATGAGCGTGAAGACAAACAACTCTGTGGTCCAGAGCAACGTCGGGTTGTCACTCTACCCTAATGCCAGCTTAGTCACAAAGGATAAGGATAACGGCGCCGCGGATGTTAGCATGAACTTCGGCAGTTTCCATCTGGGCGTCAAGGCGCTAAGCTATCGAACGTCAGACTCTCCTGAAAAGGTGCTGGCATTTTATCGAAAGGACATGGCACGCTATGGCGCTGTCGTGCTCTGCAAGGATAATCAAGCGGTTGGCGCTCCTCAACGAACGCAGGATGGACTTTCCTGCAGCAGTGACTCACAGGGATCCGTCCACACGGATGAATCCGGAAACGCCGGAGAACTGAAAGCAGGCTCAAAGCAGCATCAACACATCGTTTCAGTGGACCGAGAAGGATCCGGCAGCAAGTTCGGCCTGGTTGCCTTGGATTTGCCGGGACATATAAGTAAGGACGATGAAACTGACAAGCAATAAGGTGCCGATCAGCTGACATCGCTACAATGAATCTATGACAGAACTGTGCCACCGTTGTGGAGGTGTGCTTCCAGAATTCGCCGGTGCTGGCATGAGCGCCACATCGGTTCGCATGGAGCCAGATGCCATGCTCTTCTGCCCGCACTGTAGCGCGCCACAGATTCGTCTGCCCTACCACCTAAGACCTCTCACAGTAAGTAGCGTGGAGGAGAGTAGAGGACGTTTGCCGCCTCCGCATCCGCGTGCTGTAGATTGGCCGCTTGCACTTCGTGCTTCGGCTACAGTTACAGGGGTAAGTGCAGTGCTGACACTCATGGGCACCGTTTCCTCGTTCATGTGGCTACTCGGCATCGGATGGATTCTCATTTGTTCCAGTGTTACGCTGGCGCTATACCGTAGGCAGCGTTCGACGGCATGGATCGATGGTCGGATCGGTGCAAGGATTGGATTTGTAACTGGGTTGATGGTGGTTTCTGTACTTGGACTTATGTTTGCAAGCACCGGCACGCTTCGGCGTTTCGTACTGAAGGACATGGGTGAGTTCGACCGGCAGACCGTTGTCCAGACCCAGGTGCTACATGAGAAGTTCGCTGGATGGATGAAAGATAGCGGCGGAAGCGTCGAGTTGCAAAAACAGTACGCAGAGATGCTAAGTTCTCCTGAGCTGAACTCAGCAGAAACCCGCGCTGGAGGAAGCCTGGTGGCTTTCGCAGTGGAAGGTGCTTTCCTGGTTCTGTTGATGACCGCGTCGGGCTCGGTGGCCGGCTTTCTGCAGAGGCGCCGGGTGGCAATCACGCAGCAGATTTGAGGTGGGCTGGGCTGGTATGATCATCGGGAGAACGGGGTGTGATGAGTAACGAAGCGGGTAAGGCGATGCCACAGCTGAGAATAAAAGGGCGATTGATGTCCGCGTCTGAGATTGAGCGGACGCTGGTTCGACTAGCCCACGAGATTGTTGAGCGCAATAACGGCGCTAACAATCTTGGCCTGGTTGGAATCAAACGTCGAGGCGTGCCGCTTGCAGAGCGGCTTGCTCTTTTGATCGGCAAGATTGAAAAGATGACAGTCGATACTGGTGTTCTCGACATCAGCTTCTACCGCGATGATCTCAGCACGGCTGGGCTGCGACCAGTTGTCAACAAGGGCGACATTGGGTTTGATGTGAATGGGCGTGACATCATCCTGATGGACGATGTGCTCTACACGGGACGGACGATCCGTGCGGCGCTTGATGCGCTGTTCGATCATGGAAGGCCGCGAAGCGTGCAGCTGCTGGTTCTGATCGATCGCGGGCATCGCGAACTGCCGATCCAGGCGACGTTCACCGGGCGGTCCATTCCGACCTCTTCGCGCGAAATCATCGAGGTCAAGCTGAAGGAGATCGACGATGACGAGCAGGTTCTGCTGGTTGAGCTGGCGGATTAGATTATGCTGTTCGTCGGGGGCCGGCCGAGAGATCCGCGATTAATTGGGCTGACGACGCGAACATCGACTGTGCCTGCTGGTTCGTTGCTGACTGTCAAAGATCTTCCGCTTACGGAGGTCGCGAATATTCTGCGCATGGCGGATGCACTGCAGCAGTTGCCGGTCGAAAAGCGTAAAAAGTTGCTTGTAGACCAATGTGTTGCGCTGCTGTTCTATGAGTCGAGCACACGAACGAGGACATCCTTCGAACTTGCTGCCAAGTCGCTGGGTGCGACTACGACGCTGGTGTCGGACAAGTCTTCCTCGATTGAAAAGGGCGAAAGCCTGAAGGATACCGGTTTGACGCTTCGTGCTCTCGGAGCTCGCTGCATCATTCTGCGGCATCCTGCGAGCGGTGCTCCGTTTTTGCTAGCGCGCACGACTGGTGTGGCTGTGCTGAATGCCGGCGATGGAATGCACCAGCATCCTTCCCAAGCGTTGCTAGACCTTCAAACGATCATTCAACGTTTTCACCTGCACGACCAGCCGATCGATGGGAATTTGTTGAATGGTATTACCGTTGCCATCACAGGGGACATTTTGCATAGCCGTGTGGCTCGTTCCAATGCCATGTTGCTGCCACGATTGGGTGCAAAGGTGCTGCTTTGTGGGCCAGAGGAACTGCTGCCTAACGAAGCGCCTGCGCTGGGTGACGGGATCGAGATTATGCGTGACTTCGACGAAGCTGTCGAGCGCTCGCAGGTGTTGATGATGCTGAGGATCCAGAGGGAACGCTTAGCGGGGCTTGCGATCGATCTGCCGGATTATGTAGCTCGGTACCAATTGACGCAGGAACGGGCAGAGAAGCTGATTCGCTGGGTTCCGAATGGCATTGTGATGCATCCGGGACCGATGGTTCGTGGGCTGGAGATAGAGGGTGAGGTTGCGGATGGATCGCGATCGGCGATCGAAGCGCAGGTTTCAAATGGTGCGTGGATTCGTGCGGCACTTTTAATCCGTGCCTTTGGCGTGAATGTGTAACAGTACTGTTCTTTGCAACAGGAGATTGTAACAAGATGAGTAGCTTATTGATCGAGTATGGAACGTTGATCGATCCACTCAGTGGAATTGAGGGTTTGCGGGATGTTTTGATTGTGGATGGGGTGGTAGGGTCTGTGGATGTGGCGGGGTCGTTCGACGTGGGGGAGGATATGGTGCGGGTGGATGCGGCGGGGTGCGTGGTGGCGCCGGGGTTTGTGGATGTGCATGTACACCTGCGGGAGCCAGGGCAGACGTACAAGGAGACCATTGCCACTGGGACGGCGGCGGCGGCGGCGGGTGGATTCACCAGCGTGGTGGCGATGCCGAACACGGTGCCGGTGAACGATACGGTGGAGCGGTTGCAGTGGATGGTAGATGCGGCGCGTAAGCCTGTGGTGCGGGTGTTTGCCATGCCGGCGGCAACGGTAGGCAGCATGGGTGAGGTACTGACGGCGATGGAGGCGCTGGCTGCGGCTGGTGCTGTGGGGTTTACGGATGACGGGAAGCCGGTGCTGGACGATGGCGTGATGCGGGAGGCGCTGCTGCGGGCTGGACGGCTTGGGCTGGTGGTGTCGCAGCATGCGGAGGATACGCGGGTATCGAGCTCGAGCGGGGTAAACGCGGGTGCGATGGCGTTTCGGCTGGGGCTGCGTGGGATGACGGTGGAGGCGGAGGCTTCGGTGGTGGCGCGGGACATTGGGCTGGTGCGGGAACTGGCGGCGCGCGAGGGTGTGAGGGCGAGGCTGCACGTGCAGCATGTGTCTACGGCGAGGGCGATCGACCTGGTGCGGGCCGCGAAGGCAGAAGGACTGAGCGTGACGTGCGAGGCTGCACCGCACCACTTCACGCTCACCGAGGAGGCTATCGGGGACTTCGATACGTGTGCCAAGATGAATCCTCCTTTGCGGGTTGAGAGCGATCGGCTGGCGGTGATTGCCGGATTGCTGGATGGAACGGTGGACTGCATTGCGACCGATCATGCTCCGCATGCGAGGCATGAGAAGGAGGTGGAGTTCGAGCGGGCGGCGAATGGGATTACTGGGCTCGAGACTGCGCTGGGACTGGCGATGCGTGTGCTGTGCGGCGAGCATGGAATGCCTCTCGCGCGGTTGGTAGAGGTTATGAGCTGTGGGCCGGCGCGCGTTGCGGGACTGAAGTTGGCTGGCTCGCTGGCTGTTGGCTGCTGGGGTGATGTGACGGTGTTCGATCCGGCGGCGGAATGGAGGTTTGCGGCTGAGGCTTCACGGTCGAAGTCCAGGAACACGCCGTTTGATGGAGCTGCGATGCTGGGTCGCGTGAAGGCTACGATCGTTGCGGGAAAGGTGGTTTATCGAGCATGAAGCATGTGGCTTTGCTGCGTGGCATCAATGTCGGCGGGAAGGCGATTCTGCCGATGAAGGAGTTGGTTGCGATCTTCGAAGCTTGTGGCGCAAGTGAGGTGAAGACCTACATTCAAAGTGGGAATGTGGTGTTTTTTTCTGACTCTGCTGAAGAGGTGGTGGGTAGGGTTACGGGTGAGGTGGCCAGGGTGTATGGGTATCCGGGTCGCGTGGTGCTGCGGTCCGGGGTGGAGATGGAAGCGGTGCTGCGTGGCAACCCATTCCTAGGTGCTGCGGTGGCGACGCTGCATGTGTACTTTCTGGCGGATCGACCGAGTGCTGCTGCGGTGAAGGGTCTGGATGCACAGCGTTCGGCTGGGGACAGCTTCGTGGTCATCGGTCGTGAGGTGTATCTGCAGCTTCCGAATGGGATGGCTCGGACGAAGCTTACGAATTCGTATTTCGATTCCAGGCTGGGGACGGTGAGCACGGCTCGGAATTGGAATACGGTGGGGAAGCTGGTTGAGTTGCTGGGGTTAGGGTGGCCCCCCCGTACTTTGTGGGCAAAATCTTGATTCGGTTGGGGTTAGGGCGTTAGCGGCGATGAAATGTTGCAAGAGCAAATGCAGATCCCTATGGGATGACAAACAAAGAACAAGCAACGGCAACAGCAATACTGAGATTCTGAGCTTCGCTCAGAATGACGGCGTTGATTGGGTTACGCCGTTGGTTGGAGTGACGGCGAGTAGGTTGGAGTTATGACAGCTTAGATTTGATCTATGTATCTAGTTTACTAAATGGGTGGGGGTGAACATGCCAACTATTTTTGAGTTTATTTAGGCGTGTTTGTTGGGGATTTGGAGTTTTGCACAGGTCTGGGGGGTTGACAGGATTTGGGGGAGCGCCTGGAGAGAACAGGAACGGGGATACGGCGGGAAAGTGCGGGAAGATGCGGGAGAAGGCAACAACAGGAACGGGGATAAAGGCGGGATCAAGGCGGGATAAGAGCGGATACGGCGGCTGGGCCTTTCGCGGTCATGGGAAGGACAGGTAACTGCAAGAACAGGCAACTGCAAGAACAGGCAACTGCAAGAACAAGCAACTGCAAAAGCCAATACGGGGATTCTTCGCTGCGCTCAGAATGACGGCGGTTGGGGGTCGTGGGTGGGGGCGGTTGGGGGTCGTGGGTGGGGGCGGGTTGGGGTAGGGCGGGTGGGCGGGGGGGGTGGGGGGCTTTGCTTTCGGATGGGTTGGGTTAGAGGAGGTGGTGTTGGCGGGCGGTGGTGGTTAGGATTTCGAGGGCGTGGTCTAGTTGGGGGCGGGTGTGCTCGCTTGTCATGATGAGGCGGATGCGGGCTTTGCCTTCGGGGACTGTGGGGAAGGCGATGCCGGTGGCCATAAGGCCGGACTCGAAGAGGGCGCGGGAGAAGGCCATGGTGGTGCGGCCGTCGCCGAGGATGATGGGGATGATGGGGGTTTCGGACGCTGGGGTGGTGCGGCCGCCGATGTCGAAGCCGGCGGTGGTGAGCTGCTGCTTCATGTAGTCGGTGTTATCCCAGAGGCGCTGGATGCGGTCGGGTTCGGATTCGAGGATGTCGAAGGCGGCGATGCAGGTGGCGGCGACGGCTGGGGGATGCGAGGTGGAGAAGAGGAAGGGGCGGGCGCGGTGATAGAGGAAGTCGATGAGGTCCTGGGAGCCGCAGACGTAGCCGCCGAGGGCGCCGATGGCTTTGGAAAGGGTGCCTACCTGGACGTCGACGAGGCCGTGGGCGCCGACGTGGTCGACGGAGCCGCGGCCGTTGCGGCCGAGGACGCCGGAGGCGTGGGCGTCGTCTACCATCATGATGGCTTGATATTGATCTGCGAGGCGGGCTAATTGCTTGACGGGGCCGATGTCGCCATCCATGGAGAAGACGCCGTCTGTGATGATGAGCTTCTGGCCGGGTTCATGCTGGATGTCCTGGAGGAGTTCTTCGCAGTGGGCTACGTCTTTATGGCGGAAGACCTTGATTTTGGCGCGGGAGAGGCGGGCGCCATCGATGATGGAGGCGTGGTTGAGTTCGTCCGACAGGATGAAGTCGTCTTTACCGAGGATGGAGCCGACGGTGCCGGCGTTGGCGGTGAAGCCGGACTGGAAGACGACGCAGGCTTCGACGTTTTTGAAGGCGGCAATTTTGCGCTCGAGCTCCATGTGGATTTTCATGGTGCCGGCGATGGTGCGGACGGCTCCGGAACCTACGCCGTGGTCGTGGATGGCCTGAATGGCGGCTTCTTTGAGCTTGGGGTGGTTGCAGAGGCCGAGGTAGTTGTTGCTGGCGAGATTGATGACTTTTTTGCCGTCGTAGGTGCAGACGGGGGCCTGGGTGTCGTCGAGCTCGCGGAGCTTGAAGAAGGTGCCGGCGGCGCGGAGTTGGTCGAGCTGGGCGGTGAGGTGCTGGAGCTGGATCCTGCTTTGGGGGCGGGTTGATGCGAGGGCTGCCATAGATTGATTTTATGGCTTTGCGTTGGACTGTGCATCAAATAGGAGTGACTGGGGAGTCTATGGTTTAGCGGTATGAGCCGATAACCGAATTTGAGTCTTGCGGCGGCGACAAGAATCAGAGAATATGGGTGAGCAATGGCAAGTGACCGGAAGATCTTTAGCGTGTTTGGGGTGGTAGAGACGGAGAAGGTAGCGGCGCGGCTGGCGGCGGCGTTCCCGGAGTCGCATTTGCAGGTGGGCGAGGGGCAATGGTTTGTTGTGGCTCCCTCTTCCCTTACTACGACGGATGTATCGACCAAACTGGGAGTGACTGGAGAGAACACGGTAAATGCTATCGTGACCAGCGTGGGAAGTTACTTTGGAGTGGCTCCGCTTTCTGTGTGGGAATGGCTGACGGCCAAGATGGGAGCCAGCGATGGGACCGCGGGCCAGTAAAGATACAACGAAGAATACGACTCCTCCCAGAACCGCATCTGGGACGCCGCATGTGGCTGCGGGTCAGAACCACGACTTTTTTACGCAGTACGCCGTGACGACGGAACGGTCTATCGGAGAGTTGAAGACGACCATGGAAGGTCTGGTCAAGGCCTCTGACAAACAGGCGGAGAAACTGGATAAGTTGACAGAAGAGTTTCACACCGCGAAGGGTGCTTTCTCGGCTGCGAAATGGATGATTGGGATCCTTGGCGGATTAGTGCTGCTGTTGATTTCAAGCATGCTCACGGTTATGTTGAAGCACTTCAAGCTGATCTAAGCGAGGAAGGCGTTTATGAGTGCGAGGGCTAGGGGGAGGGTGCGGGGGTCGTCGCCGGGGTAGGGTAGGGTTTGGGTGGGGTGGAGTTGGGATTCGCGGCGGAACCAGGTGAGCTGGCGCTTGGCGTAGTTGCGGTGGCCCTGCTGGGCGAGGGTGATGGCTTCAGGTTCTGTGAGGGTGCCGGCGAGGACTGCGGCGGCTTGTTTGTAGCCGAGGGCCTGGAAAGGGCGGCAGTGGGGGCCGAAGGTCTGGATCAGGGTGCGGGTTTCTTCGATGAGGCCGGAGTGGAACATGGCTCGGGCGCGCAGGTCGATGCGGGTGTAGAGCTCGGCGCGAGGGGGGGAAAGGTTGAGGCGGAGGATGCGGTAGCCGGTGAGGGCGTCGCGGCCGGCGGTCCACTGGTCTGTGATGGGTTGGGATTGGGAGACTTCGATGGCGCGGATGAGCTTGGGGCTGTCGTTGGGGTGGATGAGGGCGGCGGCGCGGGGGTCGAAACGGGAGAGGGTGCGGTGGAGATGGGGGCCGGTGCGGGTGGCGGCTCGGTGGCGGAGGAGAGGGCGGAGGGTGGGGGGGATTTCCGGGGTGGGGAAGAGGCCGTCGAGGAGGGCACGGAGGTAGAGGCCGGTGCCACCGGCGATGATGGGGAGAGAGGTGAGGGCGCTCAGGGTGGTGCGGGCGTGGCGGGCCCAGTCGCCGGCGGTGCAGGGTTGGGGTGGGTCGTAGAGGTCGAGGAGATGGTGGGGGATGAGGCGGCGCTCGGCGGGGGTGGGTTTGGCGGTGCCGAGGTTCATGTGGCGGTAGACGGTGAGGGAGTCGCAGGCCAGGATTTCGGCCTGGAAGTGCTGGGCTAGGGCTAGGGCCAGGGTGGTTTTGCCGGAGGCGGTGGGGCCGGTTAGGACGATGAGGGGGCGCATGAGGGCTGGGTTCAGGGTACAGGGTTGGGAGTCAGGGTGTCGGTGGGGGTAGGGAGTATCCCCACGATACCCGCGATGAACCGCGGTGATCATGGGGCACCTGAAAATTTTAGGGGTGCCACCAGTTGGTGGCGAAGAGGTTCAGGGGGTGGGCGCGGTGGAGGAGGTAGAGGAGGACGACGGTGGCGAGGAGGAGGAGGCCTCGGGATTGGGAGCGGCGTTCTCGGTTTTGGGGGGTTTGGGTTGGCATTTTGGAGGTCGTGGCGAGACCCAGGTCACGGACGATGAGGCTGTCCGTGGCCTGGGGCACCCCAAACGGTTTAGGGTTTGGGTTTGTCGTAGTTGAACATCCAGGCTATGCCGAACTGGTCTTCCAGCATGCCGAAACGGGCTCCCCAGAAAGTGTCTTGAAGGGGCATGGTGACTTGGCCGTTGGTGGCGAAGGTGGTGAAGAGGGTTTCGATTTGGTCGAGGGATTCGCAGTCGATGGAGAGGTTGAAGTTGTTGCCGGGGGTGAAGGGGCCGGGCTGGATTTTGTCGGAGGCCATGAGGGTGCCGGCGGGGAAGGTGAGTTTGGCGTGCATGATGAGGTGGGCGTTGGGGGCTTCGGGGGTGTGGGTGGCTTCGCCGACGGGAGTGAGCGTGAGCTGGCCGGAGAGGGCGTGGGCGTAGAAGGTCATGGCTTCGCGGGCGTTGCCGTTGAAGGTGAGGTAGGGGGCGAACTCTTTCATTTTTGGCACTCCTGAATAGGATGGACCTGGATTTAAGGGCTTGGCATTACTCTGTGGCGGAGCCTGCGCGGCCTACGATGAAGTGGAAACGGAGCTCGAGGGTGGGGCCTTTGAAGGTGGTGGGGAGCGGGGGGAGCTGGCCCTGGCTGGTGAGCGAGCCCCAGGCGGATTTGTCGATGGCGACGTCATGGGTGCTGTCGTCAAGGTGCATGGCGATGATGGCGCCGGAGTGGTCGATGGTAAAGCGGATGAGGGTCTGGCCGGTTTTGAAGAGGGGCTCGCGGCACTCTTCAGGGATGAGGGGGGACCAGGCGTTTTCAGTGGTGCGGACGAGGCGGCGGATGTAGGGGCCGAAGTCGGTGCCGAGGGTGTCGGAGAGGATTTCTACCTGGGCCTGGGCGGCGGTGCGGCGGGAGGTGGAGGAGCTGGAGCCGCCTTCACCGGATTGTCCGCCGGATTGGCGGGCGGCATCGCGGGCAGCCTGGGAGATGCTGGCGCCGGGGTCGGACGGGGGCTGGTTGAAGATGGGGCGGTTGGTGGGTTGGGGGGTGGGGCGCGGGGCGTCGGGGATATTGGCGAGCTGGGGCTGCTGCTGGGGGCGGGGTTGGGGTTGCTGCTGCTGGGGTTGGGGTTGCTGCTGTTGAGGGCGGGGTTGGGGCTGGGGGGTTGGCGGGAGGGGCGCGGGGGGGTTGGGGTGGCCGATGAGGGCGCGAGGGGGCTCGGGGGTGGGGGAAGGGTTGCGCGTAGAGGCTTTGGCGTTCTGGTCGGCGATGTGGGTGGGGTTTTTGGGGGGGGGGATGATTTTTTTGAGGTCGGGGGGGATTTCGAGGTAGGAGAGCTCTTTTTTGTGGCTGGTGGGGATGTTGATGATGCGGCCCTGGTGGAAGAGGACGCGGGGGCCGTAGAAGGCGAACCAGGCGAGGGCGAGGCAGATGATGAGGGAGATGTAGATGGATTCGCGGAAACGGGAACGGGCGACCTCGTCGTCAAGGGAGGAGAGGAGATGGACGATTTCGGAGTGGTCGAGCTCACCGTAACGGCCGGCGGCGACCTTGGGGAGGTCGGGGGGCGGTGGGGGGGGGGCGGTGGGGAGAGTTTCTAGCGTCGGCATGGGTACAGGTGTGGGACGGGTGGGGAGGTGAATTAGTTTGAGCAGCCCTGCGTTACCAGTGTAGTAGACAGGGCGAGGGGTAAGGGGATTTAGACTGGGGGAGTGCAGCGATTCAATGATGAGATGCGGGCGGCAGTGCTGACGGTGAGCGACCGGTGCGCGGCAGGGACGCAGGTGGATGTTTCCGGGCCGGCGCTGGTGAAGATGCTGGTGGAGGCGGGGTTGGCGGTGGAGCATACGGCGACGCTGCCGGATGAGATGGGCGAGATTGCGCATGCGCTACGACACTATGCGGCGCAGGCGGACCTGATCGTAACGACGGGTGGGACGGGGCTGGCGCCGCGGGATGTGACACCGGAAGCGACCAGGCTGGTTTGCGAACGGATGGTGGAGGGGCTGGGGGAACGGATGCGGGCGGTGGGGATCACGGAGACGCCGATGGCTCCGCTGAGCCGTGCGGTTTGCGGGTGCGTGGGGCGGACGCTGGTGGTGAATGTGCCGGGGAGTCCGGCGGGTGCGGTGGGGTCGCTGAAGGCGATACTGGAGCTGCTGCCGCATGCGCTGGAACTGCTGGCGGGGCGGACGAGCCACGAGGTGAAGGGTTGAGGCGGGCCGAGTTAACCGCGGCGGTGATGGGGATTCCGTGGGCGAAGATGTGGGGCTGGCTGGTGAAGGCCAAGGTGTGGATGCTGCTGGTGATGAAGCCGCTGGGAGTTTGGGGGATCCTGGGGCTTTGCCTGGTGGATTCGGCGTCGATCCCGCTGCCGTTTCTGGACCCGTTGATTGTGAGCTACGGGGTGAACGACCATAAGAAAATGCTGCTGTATACGCTGTTTGCGGCAGTGGGGTCGGCGATGGGGAGCATGCTGCCGTACTATGTGGGGCGTGCGGGTGGGGAACTTTTTCTGCTGAAACGGATCAACCGGGAACGGTATGAGAAGCTGCGGGACCGGTTTGAGAAGCAGGAATTTCTGGCGATCATGCTGCCGGCGATGTGTCCGCCGCCGATGCCGGTGAAGCTGTTCGAGCTGGCGGCGGGGGTGTTCGAGATGCGGCCGCTGATGTATTTTCTGGCGATTGCATCAGGCAAGTTTGTGCGGTTTACGGTGGAATCGGTGCTGGTGATTGTGTATGGGCCGGCGGTGCTGGAGATGACGCTGCATGCGGTGCGGCACCACCTGACGGGGGTGCTGGGGGTGGTGGGGCTGGCGCTGGTGGGGCTTGGGGTTTATGTGTTTCGGAAGGTGTTCGACCGGCGGCGGGGGATTGTGCTGCCGGTGGAGGAGGAGTTGTAGGAAGTGGAATCGGCTGAAAGATTCATGGAGGTTACGCGTGGGGCCAGGTAGTGTCTGACGAATCCTTTTGCACCCTTTGACACCCCTCGACGAACGACCCGGGGCTAAAGCCCCACCTCTCCTCTGCCTGTTTTCGGGGGGCTGAAGCCCCCCGCTTCCACCGAAAAAGCACGGCAGAGGTCCGGGGGGATGCCCGCACTGTTCTGGGTGGTTTCGTGGGACTTGAAGCCTCACGCTTCCAGCGGAAGGCTTCAGCGAGGTTAGGGGGAGACCAGGGTTACGGTGAAGGTGGCGGAGTGGGTGAGGCCGCTGATTTCTGCGGTGCCGGTTACGGTGACGGTGTAGGTTGCCATGCCCTGACTGGTGCTATCGGAGAGGGTTAGGGTGGAGGTGCCGGTGCCGGCTGCGCTGTCGAGGCTGGTGTGGTCAAAGGTGCCGTTGGTGTGGGGAGGGAGGCCGGTTACGGTAAGGTCGACTGTGCCTGAGAAGCCGGAGCCGTACGTCAGAGTGACGGTGCTGGTGGTGTTGCCGGGGATGTAGAGCGTGGAGGCGTTGGTGGCGATGATGGTGAAGTCGCCATTGGTGCGCTTGAGGATGTTGAGGGTGAGGGGGGTGGAGGCGGCGAGGGCGTCGCTGGTGCCGGCGATGGTCAAGGGGTAGGTGCCGACCAAGGCGGTAGCGGAGACGGTGAAGGTGAGGGTGCTTGTGGAGGTGGTGCTGGGCGCCGAGAAGGCGGCGGTGACGCCGGGGGGCAGGCCCATTGCGGTGAGGGCGACGGCTCCGGTGAAGCCGCCGGCGGCGGTGATGGTCACCGTGGACGTGCCGGTGTTGCCGCGGACGATGGTGAGGGGGCCGGAGGCGGCCATGGTGAAGCTCTGGCCGGTGAGCGGGGCGAGGGCGTTGATGAGGCCGGTGCCTTTTGGTGAACCCCAGCCGGTGACGAGGTCATAGCCTGCCCTGGCGCTATAGGTGACAACGGGGGTACCGGCTGCGGAGGCGTTAGATCCGGTGGTGATGTCGTGATAAACGGTGGCGGCGTTGGAGCCGAGGCCGAGGGCGTAGAGTGCGGGATTGATGAAGCCGAGGGTGCTACCGCCATTGGCGACGGACTGCTGGTTTGCCATGGCGAGGTAGCCGGCATAACGCGGCGTGGCGAGGCTGGTGCCGCCGACGACATAGGCGTTGGCGGCTGCGCCATTGCCGGTTTGGAAGTAGCCTACGGAGTCCTGGTTGGCGTCCGCGGCGATGTCCGGGGAGTTGCGGTAGGTGGTGGAACCGGCGTTGGCGGCGGTGATGACGCCGCTGGTCTGCTGCCAGGTTGGGATGGCCTGGCCGGCGCTGGCGTAGAAGCCACCTCCTGAGCCGGTCCAGCCGGTTTCACTGGACCACGGGCCGCCGGCGCTGGCAGTGCCGAGATCGGTGCCGCCGACTTCTGTGATGTAGGGGTCGAGGCCGGGCGCGGTGTAGGTGGAGGAGTTATAGCCGCCGGAATCGCCGGTGGCGTTGAGGTAGGACTGGCCCTGGGCGGCCATCTGCTTGAAGTAGGTGTCCGAGGCGGTGCCGAAATCGGCTCCGCTCCAGGAGCTGGTGATGACCTTGGCGAGGTTGTCAGTGGCCATCTGGTTGAGTTCAGCGGCGGCGGTGGTGGCTTCATAAAAGCGGATGCTGGAAAGGCTGGGGACCATGCCCTGGACGGCGACGATGTCCGAAGCCTGCTCGACGTCGTTGCAGTTATTGCTGGTGGGGGAGGTGACCTGGGTGCAGGCGCCGTTGTAGCTGCCGACCAGGACGTTGGTGATGGGCACGGTTGAGTTGGCTTTGCCGATGAAGGTGTAGTAGCCGGTGATGTCGCTAGTGGCGTAGCCGTCAAAGCTGAAGATGCCGACGGTCTGGCCGGAGCCGTTGAGGGCTCCTGTGCCGTAATAGGCGGCGCGCATGTCGGAGGCGAGGTAGTAGCCGGAGTAGGATCCGCCGGAGCCGGGGATGGTGTCGTTGGGTTGGATGGGGTTGGTTGCGTTGGTGGCTTTCTGGCCTGAGAGCTTTTTGCCTACGATGTTGTGGGCGATTTTGGGGACGGAATCTTCAAGGTTGCTGATCTGCCAGAGGGAGAGGGGGAGGTCGGTGGTGGGCTCGCGGTCCGGGGCGTGGAACTCGCGGGCGGTGAGGTTGTCACGGTACTGGGTGAGGGTGACGTTGAAGGCGAGATCGATGAGCTTGACGGGGGCGGTGATGTTGATGAGGCGGCCGTTTTCAGCGATGTAGGTCACGGTGAGGCCCTTGGCCTTGGCCCAGGCGACGAGGGTCTGGATGTCTTCGCGCGGGGGGCCGAAACGGGCTTCAAACTCCGGGCTGCTGAGCCAGTAATGGTAGGTGGAGCTGGCGGGATTGTAGAGGTCGGCGAGGAGGGCGTCGAGCTGGTCTTCATGGCGGAGAGGGAGGCTGAGGGTGAGCTCGAGCTGGTCAGTGGGCTCGGAAGGCTTGAGGCGGGTGGCGTGGCCGGTGGTGACGAGGGCGGGGACGTGCGGGGTGAGGACGGATGGGGTGGGGGCGGATCCGGTGAGGACGGGGCGCTGGGCGAGAGTGGTCGCGGTGAGGAGAGCGGAGGCGAGGCAGCACAGGGCGGCGGATGCGCGAAGGTGTGGGACGTTCATCGAGGAACTCCTGAGATTCAAAACGGGAAATCTAGCGAGACGGAAGCCAAAAGGGGCTTAGCAGGGCCAGGCAGAGGACACGGGAGTCTTCTGTATACCACGTTTGTGTTATGGGGTAGGGGATTTCTTGCGGACTTGAGGCTGGTGGGGAGTGATTCGTGGGCGCATGAGGAAGGGGCTTCCCGGGTTAGAAAGCCCTTTCTGAGTGGGCGGCGGCAAGGACAAATGCAGATCCCTACGGGATGACAAACAAGAGGGTTAGGCGGTTTTGGCAACAGGGAAATGAGTAACCCCACCTCACGCATGAAACCGCGTGAGATGGGGCACCCGAAACGGGTTGGGGGCGGGCTGGTTGGTGGGGCTTGGGTTAGTGGGCGGCCCATTCGATTTTGCTTAGGTCGATGCCCTCTTTGACCATTTCGTAGAGGGGGCTCATTTCACGGAGGTGGTGGACGATGGTGATGATTTTGTCGGAGACGTAATCTACTTCGGGCTTGGTGTTGAAGCGGCCGAGGCCGAAGCGGATGGAGGAGTGGGCTACGTCGTCGCCGAGGCCGAGGGCCTTGAGGACGTAGGAGGGCTCGAGGGTGGCGGAGGTGCAGGCCGAGCCGGAGCTGACGGCGATGTCGTTGATGCCCATGAGGAGGGACTCGCCTTCTACGTGGACGAAGCTCATGTTGAGGTTGCCGGGGAGATGGTGGTCCATGTTGCCGTTGACATGGAGGTAGTCGAGGGCGGACTCGAACTTGTTTTTGAGGTAGTCGCGCATTTCGGTGAGGCGGGCGGTTTCCGCGGCCATTTCCTTCTGGGCGATTTCGCAGGCCATGCCGAGGCCTACGATGCCGGGGACGTTGAGGGTGCCGCTGCGCATGCCGCGCTCGTGGCCGCCGCCGTTGATCTGCTCCGTAATCTGGACGCGGGGGTTGCGGCGGCGGACGTAGAGGGCGCCGACGCCTTTGGGGCCGTAGATTTTGTGGGCGGTCATGGAGAGCACGTCGATGTTGTCGGTGAGGACGCTGACGGGGATTTTGCCTACGGCCTGGACGGCGTCAGTGTGGAAAAGGATGCCGCGCTCATGGCAGAGCTTGCCGATTTCCTGGACGGGCTGGATGACGCCGATCTCGTTGTTGGCGTACATGATGGTGACGAGGATGGTCTTGGGAGTGATGGCGGCGGTGAGCTTTTCGAGGGAGACGAGGCCGTCGGTTTCTACTGGGAGGTAGGTGACTTCAAAGCCCTGGCGCTCGAGTTTTTTGCAGGTGTCGAGGACGGCTTTGTGCTCGGTGACCTGGGTGATGATGTGGTTGCCCTTTTCGCGGTACATCTCGGCGATACCCTTGATGGCGAGGTTGTTGGATTCGGTGGCGCCGGAGGTGAAGATGATTTCCTTGGGGGTGCAGCCAATGAGAGCGGCGATCTGGTCACGGGCGTGGTCGACGGCCTGCTCGGCTTCCCAGCCGAACTGGTGGTTGCGAGATGCGGCGTTGCCGAAGACCTTACCGAAGTAAGGGAGCATGGCGTCGAGGACGCGGGGGTCCATGGGGGTGGTGGCGTGGTTGTCCATGTAGATGGGGAGGGTGACGCCGGTGGGGAGAGGCTCGTTGGACTCCGTGATGACGACGCCGTTGTGGGTCATGTTGGCGGATTGTTCCATTTGTGTGGCGGTGGTGTCATTCATGATGTGGGGCTCCTTGGTGCTTATGTTTGTGGGCTTTTGCAGAGTGCCCGGGGCTAAAGCCCCTTTGTAGAGAGTGTTGAATGTGTCCGGGCTAAAGCCCGTACCTAATCCGGTAAAGCAAACCTGGTGGCCGTTCTAGAGGGCGATGGTGACGAGGCCGCCGGCGATGGCTGAGGCGGCGTGGATGCCGGCTGGGTCGGGGGCTTCGATGAGGTCGGCGATGCGGATGCCGCTGAGTAAGTCTTTGATGCTGTCGTTTACCTTGCGCAATGGTTCTTTGATGGTGCAATGGCTGTCGAGGTCGCAGGTGCCGTGGATGGTGATGCAGCTGGTGATGAAAAGTGGGCCGTCGATGGTGCGTATGACTTCAAACGCGGTGATTTGAGAGGCGGGGCGGGCGAGGGCGTAGCCGCCATTGGTGCCGGCGGAGGAGATGAGGAGGCCGCCGCGGGTGAGGGTCTGGAGGATCTTGGCGAGGAGCTGGGGGGGGATGTGGTAAGCGTCGGCAATGTCTTTTGCGGACGCGGGGTGGGACCGCTGGGCGTTTCTCTCCGAGGCAAGTGCTGCTTGCTCGGCGAGGTATTTGAGGGCCATGAGGCCGTAATCGGCTTTTTTGGTGAGACGGAGCATGGGTTTGCCGTGTGTTGGATACAGGGTATCCAACTGATACTAGTGTACGGCGGGGGTGGGGCGGTGGCAATGGGGGAGGGCGAACCCACAGGCGAAACGCGGCGGCGCGGGGGATGGCGTGGGGCGAGGCCGTTAGGCGGGTTGGGGTGGGGGGAGAGTGGCGGGAGTGGAGACGCGCTGGATGACGATCCAGGCGTATTGGGCGGCGGAGACGGGGGCGAGGACGGCGATGGTCCGGAGCAGGAGGGTGAGGACGCTGGGGAGGTAGGGAATGGTGACGACGTGCGAGGCCATGATGCCGACGACGGCGATGATCTGGACGAAGGTGTTGCATTTGCCGAAGAAGCTGGGGCGGAAGTTGCGCAGGGTATTGGTGGCGAAGAGGAGGGTGGCGATGAGGAGGATGCCGAGGTCTCGGCTGAAGACGAGGATGGTGACGTAGCGGGGGATCTGGTGGACGTGGGTGAGTACGAGGAAGAGGGTGGAGAGGAGGAGCTTGTCGGCGATGGGGTCAAGGTAGAGGCCGAGGGTGGTGTGCTGGGAGAGCCAGCGGGCGAGGAGGCCGTCGAGGCCGTCAGAGATGCCGGCGAGCATGATGAGGGCGAAGGCGAGGCGCCAGTTGGCATCGAGGATGTTGATGACGAGGAAGGGGATGATGAAGAGACGCATCATCGTGAGGAGGTTGGGGGCGGCGCGGAACTGGGCGAGGAAGGGCATGGATGAGCGGTGACGGACCATGGTAACAAGGTGGGGGTCAGGAGGCGGCGGGGTGGTGGGTTTGGACGGCTGTGGGAGTGCGGTGAGGGTGCGGGCGGTTGCAGGGTTTGCGGGTTTGCTTGTAGACTGGAGGGACGGGCGTGCTCTCGTAGGCGAAGGCGCGTAGCTCAGTTGGTTAGAGCGCTACCTTGACACGGTAGAGGTCAGGAGTTCGAATCTCCTCGTGCCTACCACTTCCTTTCCTGTTTTCAACTGGGTTGAGATGGGTGTTTGAGGAAGTCGTGCGGAAAATTTGATTTTGAGGGAATGACATGGCAGCTAAATGTGAGCTTTGCGGCAAAGGGCCGCAGTTTGGGAATAACGTATCGCACGCGAACAACAAGACCCGGCGGCGCTGGAATGTGAACCTGCAAAGCGTGCGCGCGAAGGTTGCGAGCAATACGAAGCGGATGAGCGTTTGCACGAGCTGCATCAAGACCGGGCTTGTGGTTAAGGGCTAGTCGGTTCTCTACGGCCTTGCGGCCCGAGGGTAGGAACAGGCAGCGGCAAAAGCGAAATACGGAGATTCTTTGCTTCGCTCAGAATGACGGCGTTGCGGATGTTGGCATTCTCAGATGTGTGGACACCTCCCCTAGATGGGAGGTTTTCTGCGTTAGGGCAGCTTTGGAAGTTGTGGGGGGGGGTGTCCGTTGTAGTGGACGAGTCCTTTGGAGCCTGATGGGGCGTGAAGAAGAGAGCAACCTCGGGGGGCTGCATAGTAGCGGACTCGCAGAAAGCGTACCTCAGCGGCTAAAGCCGCATTGCATCCAAGGCACTTACGGCACGGCTGAAGCCGTGCCCTTAAGCAAGGCTGATGTTTGCAGCACCCCTCTAACGCCCGGACCTACGTCAGAGCAAGAGAACGCTGGGGGGCCGTATAGTGGAACCAGTTCGTTATCGGAGTTGGCCCTTGTCCAAGATGCTTGCTGCTGCTGCCGTGCTTGTTGCTGTTTCGAGTCCTTCTACTGCTTTTGCCCAGGTTGTGCCGGGGGCGGATGTGCATGCTCGTACGAGTGATAAGGCGTGGATCGATGTTTCAAACGGGTATACGAAACAGTTGCTGGGTATTGGGTTGAAGCATGGGCCGGAGGGTGGGTCGGCGCAGGGGCTGGCGCAGTACGACACGTTGATTTCAAACCCTACGCTGGCGGATGAGCGGGTGCAGCGGAAGGAGACCGAGGCGGCGCTGGCCAGGATCAAGGCGGCAAGTGCGACGGAGAAGGATCGCAATGTGCTGGAGGATATTGCGATTGTGGAGCACTCGTTCCGTCTTGGCTTCAGGGCGCAGGATTATGCGGAGGCGCATTAGGTTCCGTTTATCAATGCTTCGGGGGCGGTGTTTGGCGGGTTGCAGTCGCTGCTGGACCCGCAGACACCGGAGGCGCGTCGGCCGGCGGCGGTGATTCGGCTGAGGAAGTATGCAGGGGTGGAGGCGGGGTTTACGCCGTTTACGGAGATTTTGAAACAGCGGACGATGGAGCAGATGGCGAAGCCGGATATGATCTATCCGTCAAAGGGGGAGATGGAGACGGAGCTGTCTCGCAACCAGAGCTACGTGGATGGGATGACGGCGCTGTTTACGAAGTACAAGCTGACGGGCTGGGAAGAGCCGATGGCGAAGCTGAAGGTGCAGTTGGCGGCTTATGACGCCTGGGTGCGGACGACGCTGCTGCCGAAGGCGCGGACGGACTTCCGGGAGGATCCGCGGGCTTATGCGCTGGAGCTGGAGAGCTATGGGATCGATATTCCGCCGGCGCAACTGGCGGCGATGGCGCATGCGGCTTTCACGGAGATTCAGGGGCAGATGAATGGGCTGGCGGCGCAGATTGCGAAGGCGCATGGGTATCCTTCAGCCGACTACAGGGATGTGGTGCGGCAGCTGAAGAAACAGCAGCTGACAGGAGAGGCGATTTTGCCGTTCTACCAGGCGCGGCTGAAGGCGATCGAAGACATTGTGGTGGCGCAGAAGCTGGTGACGCTGCCGGCGCGGCCGGCGATTATCCGGCTGGCGACGGCGGCGGAGACAGCGCAACAGCCGGCGCCGCACATGGTTCCGCCGGCGTTTTTGCATAACACGGGGCAGCGGGGGGAGTTTGTGCTGCCGCTGAATGCACCGGGGGCTACGGGTTCCACCGGCGACAAGTATGACGACTTTACGTTCGACGCGGTGGCGTGGACGTTGACGGCAATGAGGCGAGGCCGGGGCATGAGCTGCAGTTCGACTCGATGCTGGAGCATGGGGTGTCGCTGGCGCGGGTGCTGTATGCGTTCAACTCGACGAATGTGGAAGGGTGGGGGTTGTATTCGGAATACATCATGCAGTCGTTTGAGCCTGTCGAGGGGCAATTTGAGACGCTGCAGCTGCGGTTGCTGCGGGCGGCAAGGGCGTTCATCGACCCGGAACTGCAGAGCGGGAAGCTGCAGCCGGCGGATGCTTATCGGATATTGGAACAGGATGTGGTGCTGAGCCACGCGTTTGCACAGGAAGAGGTGGAACGGTTTACGTACCGGTCGCCGGGGCAGGCGAATAGCTATTTTATGGGTATACGAAGCTGCTGGGGCTGCGGAAGGATACGGAAGCGGCGCTGGGGGCGAAGTTCAATGCGCTGCGGTTCCATGATTTTTTGCTGGCGCAGGGGTTGTTGCCGCCGGATTTGCTGCGGCGGGCTGTGATGGAGGAGTTTGTGCCTTCCCAGCGGTGAAACGAGTCCTTGCCGCTACAAACGGAGGCCCGGGGCTAAAGCCCCACTCATTCCATTGTCGTTATTCGTGGGGCTAAAGCCCCACGCTCCCACCGTAAAAGCGCCGACTACGCGGAGCGGGCGGTGGTGGCGGTCCAGATGCCGGCGGCTACGATGATGAGGGCGCCGGTTAGCATGGAGAGGGTTAGGCGTTCGGCGAAGAAGAGGTAGGCTACGAGGGCGCCGGTGACAAGCTGGGTGTAATGGAATTGGGCTACGCCGGCGGCGGGGAGCAGGCGGAGGGCGCGGAAGAAACAGAGACTGCCGAGGCCGCCGAAAAGGGCCGTGGCGGCGAACAGGGCCAGGACGGGCGGGGTGATGGGGGCGAAGGCAGCGGTGTGCGGGTGGAGGAGGGTGAGCAGGCAAGTGAGTGCCAGGCCGGCGAGGCCGGTGGCTAGGCCGCTGAAGAATGTGAGGCTTTCAGGCCGCTCGGTCTGGGTCATGACGCGGGACCAGACCATGTTGGTGGCGAAGCAGGCAACGCAGACGGCGCAGGCGGCGTAGCCCTGCCAGGTGGCGTGGGGATGTGGGGCGAAGGCGTCGACGGCAATGAGAACGCCGAGGAATCCGACGAGGATGGCGAGGGACTGGGGCCAGGTGAGGCGCTCGCGGAGGAAGATGGCGCCGAGGCAGGCGATGACGAGCGGCGCGGTGAAGACGAGGACGTAGAAGAGATTGAGCGGGAGGTGGCGGAGGGCGATGACGACGCCGAGGCTGTTGCCGAACTCGAGCGCGGCGCGGATGAGCTGGGGGAGGGCGCGGCGGGGCCAGAGGAGGCGGCGGTTGCCGGCGGCGATCTCCCAGGCGGCGAGGAGGGCGGCGATGAGGAGGCCGAGGAGGGCGATGACCTCGAACGCGGGGAGGCGGGAGCGGCCGATGGCTTTGATGCAGCTATCGGCGAGGACCCAGAGGGTGAAGCCGGTGGTGGCGAAGGCTGCGCCGCGGGTGTGGGAGGAGATGGCTATGGGAGGGCTGCCATTTGGTTGATGTATTTTTTGGCGTCGAACTTGCGGCCGGTGCTGGCGCCGCTCATGTAACGGCGCTTGCCGAAGACGGCGCGGGAGCCCCAGGGGCGGTCGAACTTGCCGAGGATGGCCCAGGCGATGCCGGAGTAGCCGTTGGGGTCGCGGCCGTCAAGGAAGTACTTGTCGTTGAGGTAGACGGCGGCTTGCTGGGCGGCTTCTACGTTGGGGGTCCACTCGAGGATTTTTTTGGCCCAGAACATGCGCATGTAGTTGTGCATCCAGCCGTGGTGGACCATTTGCTGCTGGGCGGCGTTCCAGAGGGGGTCGTGGGTCTGGGCATGCTCGAGCTGGTCTACAGTGTAAAGGGTTTCACGCTTGTCGGGGTCGTGTTCGGCGATGGTGCGCTTGGCCCAATCCTCGGCGCAGGTGGGTTGGTCGTAGTCTTGCTGGTAGCGGACGAAGTTGATGGAGAGCTCGCGCCAGGCGAGGATTTCATTGAAGTAACTTTCCTTTGCCTTGGTCAGGGTGGGGTCAGCGGCAGCGGCGGCCTGGACGGCGAGGCAGATGGTTTGCGGGCCGACGTGGCCGTAATGGAGATAGGGCGACATGGAGGAGGTGCCATCGGTTTCAGGCTTGTTGCGGTCTACGATGTAGTTTTTGAGGAGGGTGGAGGTGAAACGCTCAAGCTGCTTGAGGCCGGCGTGGGTGCCGCCCTGCCAGAAGGCTACGGGTTTGACGGAGCGGTCAAGGTGGGTCCAGCCGGCGGTGATGTCGGCGTGGACGTCGTCGGACTGGAAACCTTTGGGGCGGTGCCAGGGGATTTCGGCGTGGGGGTTTTCATACGGGACGAGGAAGTGGGGGACGAGCTGGTAGAGGCGCGGGCGCATGGTATAGGCGGCGTACATGGCTTTGCCAAAGATTTTGGTGGGGACGAGGACGTCGGTGTCGACGGTCCAGAAGGGGATGCGGAGTTTTTTGGCGAGGTCGGCGCGCCAGCGTTCGGGCTCGCGCATGGGGTTTTCATCGCCGATGCAGATGGCGGCCTGGACGTCGGCTAGGAGACGCTCGTGAGACTCATGGGGGGCGCGGCGCATGAGGAAGGTGATGTTGCGGGCGGCGAGATCGTGCTCGATGTCCGGGAGGCCCTGCTGGAGGAAGACGTAGTGGCGGAGGTTGGCGTGGGGGAAGTTGGAGATGCCGGCGAAGTAAACGACGAGGGGGAGCTTGAGGTAGTTGGCGATGGAGACGGCGAGGTTGACGGCATGATTGTCGACGCCGCGCTCGGCACGCTGCATCCAGTAGACGACGCATTTGCCTTCAGGGTCTGGGGGGCCGGGGCGGCGGATGGTGACGCGCACGTCGTTGGCGAGGTCTGCCAGGGCGGGGGGGAGGCCGGTGGTGTCGGCGGGGGGAAGGGCGGCGAGGAGCTTTTCGGCGCCGGTCATGGGGGGCTTTTTGGTGCGTTTGACCTTGGTGCCGGGGGGGGCGGTGGAGGGGGCGGGTGGGGTTTCGGCGATGAGGGGGTCGCCGGTGTTGCCGGGGGTTTCGTCGGGGCCGGGGGGGCGGTGGGAGGCGGACGCGGGGGGCTTGGGAGTGCGGGGTGGCATGTGTTTTACCTTAGTCGAATTCAGACAGTAGGATGGCCAATGGATGCGAGGAGGAATTGTGATGGCTGGGGAAGTTCGATTGCGTGAATGTGTGGTGGGGGATGCGGCGGAGCTGGCGTTGGTGGGAGCGGCTACTTTTCTGGAGGCGTTTGCGGGGCGGTTGCCGGTGGAGGCGATTCTGACACATACTACGCGGAATCACTCGGTGGCATATTATGAGCGGGCGTTGGCGGATCCGGCGGCTAGTGCGTGGTTGGCGGAGGCGGAGCCGGGAGGGGCGCCGGTGGGGTATGGGTTGGTGACGGTGCCGGATTTTGCGGCGGAGCTGGTTAAGGCTGGGGATTTGGAGTTGCGGAGAATCTATTTGTTTTCGCGGTTTCACGCGGGGGGAACGGGACAGCGGCTGATGGATGTGGCGGTAGCGCGGGCGGTGGCTTCAGGAGCGGGGAGATTGCTGCTGGGCGTGCATCGGGAGAATGAGCGGGCTTTGGGGTTTTATGCGCGCAATGGGTTCAGGGAGATTGGGACGCGGCGGTTTCAGTTGGGGGCTAGTGTGTTTGATGATCTGGTTTTGGGGAAGGTGCTGGGGTAGGTACGGTTTCGGCAGCGCTCGGCTTGGGGGCCAGGAAGCGAACGGCACGGGGCCAGGTAGTGTCTGATGAATGCTTTAGAGCCCGATGACTCACCAAAAGAGGCAAGTCCCAGGGGCTGAAGCCCGCCTTTGCGTTGCATTTGAATGTCCGGGCTAAAGCCCGGACCTATCTCAGAAGCAACAACAACGGTACGAACGAAGCCCCACGCTAATGCCAAGTGCGAACGCTTGTTACCAGAGGCCCCAGGCGCGGCTCATGTAGTCGGTGAGGGTCATGGTGATGAGGACGAGGAAGGTGAAGAAGCCGGCGCCTACGGTCATTTTGACCAGGCGAGACTGGTATTTGACGTGCATGAAGAAGAGGATGACGACGACGGCCTTGAAGCTGGCGATGCCGAGGGCGACGATGGGGTTGAGGGGGCCGGGAAGATCGATGTAGGCGGCGCCGACGGTGATGCCGGTGAAGAGGAGCAGGGTGGCGAAGACCAGGGTGTACTCCATGGGGGAGACGATGTGGTGTTCGACGTGCTCTGGGTTCTGGACGTTTTGCGGATCGTTTTCCTGGGACACGAGCTACTCCTGTAGGGCTGGGGACTGCTAGCGCAGAGGATGACGGTTGATGAGATAAAGGAGCGGGAAGAGGAAGAGCCAGACGATGTCGACGAAATGCCAGTAGAGGCCGAAATTTTCAATAGGGGCTACGTAGCCGGCGGAGAATTCGCCTCGGTTGGCTCGGTAGATGAGCCAGAAGAGCAGGCCGAGGCCGATGATCATGTGGATGGCGTGCATCCCGGTCATGGCGAAGTAGAGGAAGAAGAAGACCTGGGTCTTCTGGGCCATGTCCGGGGCGAGGGGAAGCTCGGTCTGCTTGCCGGTTTTGGCGTCGACGGCTGGGTTGATGAACTCGTGGACGTCAAAGCTGGCGCCGGGGATGTGGTGCTTCTCCCATTTTTCGTGGTACTCGACGGACTTGACGCCAAGGAAGGCGAAACCAAAGAGGGTGGTGAGCCAAAGGAAGATGACGAGCAGGCGCTTGTTGCGGACCTCCGCCGCCCAGACGCCGAGGGCCATGAAGAAGCCGGACGAGATGAGGATGACGGTATTGACGGCGCCGAGGGGTACGGAGAGCTGGTTGGAGGCGGTGACGAACGCCTCGTAATACCAGTTGCGGTAGAGGAGGTAGCAGAAGAACATGCCGCCGAAGAACATGATTTCTGTGAGGAGGAAGAGCCACATGCCGAAACTGCCGGCTTCGCGCTGCTGCTCTTCCGTCTCGAAATGGTGACGGTGTTGGGGGAGCGAGATGTGCTCGCCGTGATCGACGTGCAGGTGCTCGGAGGGATCGTGGGAAACTGCTACCGAATTAGCCAACGGTGGTCACCTCGTTTGCAGTCTTGTTCGCGAGCCATTCGTAATCGTAGGCTTCGTAGTCGATGACGGGGATCTCGGTAAAGTTTTCAGTGAGGGGCGGGGACTGGATCTGCCACTCGAGGCCGGTGGCCTGCCAGGGGTTGTTGCCCGCGATGGCGCCGTACTTGAGCGACCAGGTGAGGTAGAGGATGGGGAGAACGAAGCCTACGCCGAGGACGGTGGCGCCGGCGGTGGAGAGGACGTTCATGACCTGGAACTCCGGCGGGTAGGCATGGTAACGACGCGGCATGCCGAGGTAGCCGAGGATGAATTGCGGCATGAAGGTGAGATTGAAACCGATGAAGCTGGTGACGGCGGAGAGCTTGGAGAGCGACTCCGGGTACATGCGGCCGGTCATCTTAGGCCACCAGAAGTGAATGCCAGCGAGGAATGCCATGAGCATGCCGCCGACCATGACGTAATGGAAGTGGGCGACGATGAAGTAGGTTTCGGTAAGGTGGATGTCCATGCCGAGCGAGCCGAGGAAAACGCCGGTGAGGCCGCCGATGGTGAACAGGCCGATGAAGGCGAAGGCGTAAAGCATGGGGGTTTCAAAGGTGATGGAACCCTTTTGCAAGGTGAAGGCCCAGTTGAAGATTTTGATAGCGGACGGGACGGCTACCAGCATGGTCAGGAGCGAAAAGACCAGGGCGGAGTAGTTAGAAACGCCCATGATGAACATGTGGTGGGCCCAGACGAAGAAGCCGAAGACGGCGATGGCGACCGACGAAAAGGCGACCGCAGTGTAGCCGAAGACGCGCTTGCGGCTGAAGGTGGAGATGACTTCAGAGATCACACCCATACCGGGGAGAATCATGATGTAGACGGCGGGGTGCGAATAGAACCAGAAGAGATGCTGGAAGAGGAGCGGGTCGCCGCCCTTGGTGGGGTCGAAGACACCGATGCCGATGAGGCGCTCCAGCGCGACGAGGACGATGGCGATGGCGAGGACCGGGGTGCCGAGCACCATGAGGATGGAGGCGGCGTAGTTGGACCAGACGAACAGGGGCATGCGGAACCAGGTCATGCCGGGCGCGCGCATGCGATGGATGGTGACGATGAAGTTGAGGCCGGTGAAGATGGACGCGAAGCCGGCGATGAAGATGCCGGTGGCGGCAGTAATGACGTGGGTATTCAGGTAATGGGTGGAGAGTGGCGTGGTGAAGGTCCAGCCGGTGTCTACGCCGCCGAGCACGAGAGCGGCAAGGGTGAAGAGGCCGCCGGCGAGATAGAGGTACCAACTGAGGAGATTGATCTTGGGGAAGGCGAGGTCTTTCGCGCCGATCATGATGGGGATGAGGAAGTTCCCCAAGGTGGCCGGGACCGACGGCACCAGGAACAGGAAGATCATGATGATGCCGTGCATGGTGAAGAACTTGTTGTAGGTGTCAGACGCGACGAGGTCCGGCTGCGGGGTGAGCAGCTCCAGGCGGATCATGCCGGCGAAGGCACCGCCGAGGAAGAAGAAGAAGGTGATGGAGACCAGGTAAAGCATGGCGATGCGCTTGTGGTCGCCTGTGAGCAGCCAGCTGAGCATGCCGTCTTCATTGTTGATGTAGTTGCGGCGCGGCAGTTTGGCGGTGCGCTGGTCAGGAAGATTGACGATCGTGGAAGAAGTTGCGCTCATGGCTTTACCATCCCCGGCGTTGTGGGCGCCGCAAGGTCTGACTGTGAGGTACCCGTTGTCTGCTGGATACGGTAGTTACTGTTCAGGGTTTTGATGTATTCGACGAGATCAATGAGGCCGTCTTCACTGATCTGTCCCTGATAGGTGGGCATGATGGGAGCGTAACCCGCGGTGACATGCTGGGAAGGGTTGAGGATGGAGTCGCGGAGGTAGGCGTCATTGACGAGAACCTGCGAGCCATTGGTCAAGGTGAGCTTGGCGCCGTAGACACCGGCGAGGTTGGGGCCGCGGGCGGCGGCTGTGCCGGAGTGGCAGGCGGTGCAGCCCATGCTGGCGAAGAGGCGCTCGCCATTTTGCGCGAGGGACATGCCGGAGGTAGATTCTTTGGTCCACTTCTCGTAGTCCTCAGGCGTCATGGCGGTGACTTCACCGATCATGCCGGAGTGCTTGGTGCCGCAATACTGGGTGCAGAAGATGTGGTAAACGCCGGGGTCTGTGGCCTGGAACCAGACGGTGGAGTAGCGGCCGGGGATGACTTCACGCTTGACGCGGAAATCCGGGATGGAGAAGCTGTGGAAGACGTCCTGCGAGATCATGGTGAGCTGGACGGGACGGCCGATGGGGACGTGGAGGGCGTTGATTTCATGCTGGCCGCCGGGGTGCTCGGCCTTCCACATCCACTGCTTGCCAACGACGTAGATGTTCATGGCGTTGGTGGGCGGGTTGTAGATGCGGAAGTAAAGGAGTGCGCCCCAGACGAAGGTGACGAGGAAGATGGCGAGCGGGATGATGGTCCAGGTGGCTTCAAGCAGGGTGGAGCCTTCCACCTGGGTGGCGACGGGGCTGCGTGCCTTGCGGTAGCGGACCGAGAAGCCGATGACGAGGATGCCGACCAGGACGAGGCCGGTGATGGTCATGCCGATGAGGAAGAAATAGAGGGCGTCGGCGTACGGCGCGATGGTGGAGGCCTCGCGCGGGAAGAGCGCGGAGGCGGCGAGCCATTTTGTGAGGAACTGCCATAGAACTGGACTAATATGCATCGTTACCCTTTATCCGCTGTGTTGGTCGCGTCCCGGTCGAAACTTCCTGTCAGGTCTTTATTGGTGAGATCTTTTCTGGTGAGATCGTGGCTCCGTCCCAGTTGCAGGTCACGCCGGAACATGAGGAACATGAAGCCGCCGAGCGAAGCCATGGTGATCATGCCGCCGAACTGGACGACGCGTGCGACGATGAGCGAATGCTTGTTGGTCTGAGGATCATAGTGGTAGCAGTAGGTGAGGATGTTTGCGACCGGTGAACCTATTTTATTGCCTGAAGCCTCGATGAGGCCGAGCAGAAGATCTTTGGGGGAGTATTCGACGCCAAGGTAGTACTGGGCGAGTTTGCCCTGGGTAGTGACGAGCTCGATGGAGCTGGCATGGGCGAATTGGGACAAGGTGCCGTCAGGGCCGGGGACCATGACGTAGCCGAAGCCGACGGCCGAGGTGATGGCGTCGATGGCGGGCTTCTGGGCGGTGAGAAAGTGCCAGCCGGACGCGGTGTCGGGGCGGCCGTAGCGCTTGACGTAGAAGGCTTTCTTGGCGGCGGCCTTCTGCGGGGTGTCGGTAGGGTCGATCGAGATGACGATGACGTCGAAATCCTTGCCCGGAGTGAGGTGGACCATTTCGAGCGCGGAGGTCATGCCGTCGAGTTCTTCCGAGCAGAGCAGCGGGCAGGTGTAATAGACGAGCGAGAGGACGGCGGGGCGGCTGCCGAAGTAGTCGCCGAGCCGGACCTGCTTGCCGGTGTCGTCAACCAGCGGGGTGTCAAGCGGAAGCTGCTGGTTAAGGTGCTGGGAGACCTGGACCTTCTGGAGGACGACGGGGAGCTGGTCGCCGGTGTTGTCGCCGGCCTGCTTGTCCGCGATGCTCGAGACCTGACCGAAGCAGGCGGACGCGACGAGGCTCAGGAGGCCGAGCGAGAGGAGTCGCGTTGCGTGGCTGCGGATTGTGGTGAGGCTGGTCATGGTTTTCAAGGTGTACATGTTGATTAGACTAGCGAACGGGCTTTAGTTCCGCGTGACCGGGTGCTTCGGCTTTGCTGTACATCATTTTCTGCTCGCGGGCTTCGATGGTGTCGAGCTCATAGCCGGTGCGGGCGAAGCCACTGGTCAAAGGAGCCTGGATGGAGGGTTTGGTGTCGCCGGCGAGGAGGACGTTGGACTGGCCGGCGGCGGAGACGGGGAGGCCGCGCTGGACGATGAGTTGCATGGCGCGATCGATGGGGATGCGCAGCGGCTGGCCGGGGACGGAGCTGTAGTGGTCGAGCAGAAGGTCCTCGCGGGCGTGGAGGTCGGCGGTGGCCTGGTTGCCGTCGTCAACGTCAAGACGCGGGTTGGGGAAGGACTGGGTCATCTGACCGAGTTCCTGCTGGTCCATGGCGCTGTTGCTTTTGAGATTCTCGCGCTTGCCGCCGGTGGCTTTGGCGCCGGCGAAGATCTGGCCGCCGGAGTGCCATTTGTCGGAGGGGCCGTCGGCTTTGTTGAGGCCGTCGTTGATGAGGCGGCCCATGAGAAAGCAGAAGACGAAGAAGATGATGACGAAACCGAAAAGGCCGCCGAGAAAGACGATGACGCCGCCGGTGTTGACGTCGGTGGTTTCATAGCCGAGGCTGACGCTTTCGCGGCCTGGATTTGGGTGATCGATGAAGTCGCCGGTCGGTGGGGCGTGGTCGCCGGTGGAGGAATTGTTGCGATCGTTAGTGGGCATGGTCAAGCTCCAACATCTCCTCGAGGTGAGGATCGTTTACGTTTACGAGCGGGCGGGACATGAGCTGGGTGAAATAGTACGCGGACCAGAGTGAGACGACGGCCAGCGGGACGGTGATGTAGGCGAACATGCCGAGATTGTGTGCGAGGTGGAAGTTGCCGGCGGCGTCCTTGAAGTTGGGCTCGATGATCCAGAAGAAGTCGATGGCGCGGGCCAGGATCATGAACATGACGAGGGTGGAGAGACGAAGCTTGCTGCGCTTGAGGTTGCGCGAAAGCAGAAGCGTGAACGGGATGACCCAATGGCAGATGAAGTCGAGTGAACAGACGACCCACCAGCCGCCGCGGATGCGTGCGAGGTACCAGGGGATTTCGTCGGGCACGTTGCCGGACCAGATGATGAGGAACTCGGCGAAGGTGAGGTAGATGTTGAGCATGACGAAGGCGAAGATGAACTTGCCGAGGTCGTGCTGCTCGGTGACGCGGAGGAGGGTTTTGAGCGGCTCTACGCGGGAGAGCTTGACGACGGTGAGGATGCTGAGCGCGAGCACGGCGTAACCCTGGCCGACGAGGAACTTGAGGCCCCAGATGGAGGAGTACCAGGTGACGTCGAGCGACATGACCCAGAGGAGGGCGGCGTCTGTGAGCAGGACGACGTAGATGAAGATGCCGGGGCCGGAGAGATTTTCAAAGCGGATGCGCCAGCGGTCGTAGCTGGCGAGGGTGCCGGCCTGGGGGTCGGCGTCACGGTCAAGCGACCACTTGTTGAGGAGATAGGTGAACAGGCCCATGATGCAGAAAATGATGGTGGTTTGGATGATGGCACTGACCGGCGAGAACATGGCGTGCTTGGCGTTGGCGGTGAGCTGCTGCTCCTTGGTGATGGCGCCGTCGGCGAAGGCCTGTGCGGACGCCGCGGCGTTGGGGAAGCGGGCCCACTGGTAAAGGTGGGTGGCGCCGAAGCCGATGGGAAAGATGAGCAGGGCGACCAGCGGCAGGGTACGGCTCATGGCTTCAAGGGGACGGCGCAGGAGCAGCCCCCACTTGCCGCCGGAGACGTACTGCAGCATGAGCAGGACAAGGCCGCCGCCGGTGAAGCTGAAGCAGAGCATGAAGCCGAGCAGGTAGGCGCGGAGCATGTGAGTTTTGCCGCCGAAGACGAAGAGCATCGGCAACGTGAGCAGGACGGAGACGGCGCAGACTATGAGTGCGCGCGTGCGCCAGACGGCGAGCAGCTCGGGCGAGTTCAGCTGGCTCGGGAGCGTGCGGGCATGGACCTCGTGGTGATGATCCGCGTCGTGATGTTGGATTGCTGTTGCCATGCTATTCAAACCTTCAGGAGTTGGGCGTTAGGAATGCTGGGCGTTGTTCGGTTGCTACTTAGGTCCTGGGCTGGCTGGATCGCCGGGGTAGCCGGTGCTGGACTGGCCATTGGGTGCGGTGGCCGGGCCGATGTTGCCGACGGCGGGCATCGTAAGCGAGCGGGACATGGTGGGCTGGGCCGGGTGCTGCGGGTTGCCGGAGCCGGGGGTTGGGGTCTGGTCGGTGCCGGGCGGGATGACGTAGTTTTCATCCGTGCCGTTGCCGGTGACCGCGGTGGGGGGTAGACCCCATTGCGAGGCGAAGCCTGGGTTGTCGAAGCCTGCCTGTTTGGTGTATTCGGCGAGCGGCTGCACGTGCTGGCCGGCGGGAACGTCGGCCTGCTGGGCGTTCTGGCTGAGCTGCAGGGCGCGGATGTAGGCGGTGACAGCCCAGCGCTCTTCCGGCGTGAGCTGCGCGGCGTAGTCCGGCATGGCACCGTAGCCGTTGGTGATAACGTTGAAGAAGTGGCCGAGGGGCGCGGCCTGGAGGCGCGCGGTGTGGAAGTTGCCGGCCTTGGCGTAGCCGCGGTCGACGATCATGCCGGCACCGTTGCCGACGCGGGAGTGGCAGGGGGTGCAATAGACGTTGTAGCGCTCCTGGCCGCGGGCGAGGACGTCGGCGGTGACGGGGAACGGGAGGGCGTTGCCTTCCTGGCCGTTCTGCATGCCGGTGTAGAAGTAGGAATCTTCATGCAGCTGGGTGCGGGCGACGGTGTTCGAGACCTGGGGGCGGACGGAGCGACCGTCGGCGTAAAAGTCTGTGCCGCGCTGAGGATAGAACTTGGGCTGATTGTGCATGTCCTGACGGCAACCGGTGAGAGCGAACAGGCTGAACGCGAGGGCGATGCTGGAACGGGATGTTACTGGAGTCTTAATGATCCACCTCCACCACGGAGACCGCGGGGAATTGTTCCAGGAAGGTACGGGTGCCGGCGAGCGAGAATTGCGGGTCCGAAGCTTCAAGGCAAAGGAAAAACTTGTCTGTGGTGGCGCCGTTACGGAAGTTGGGCGCGTTGAAGACGGGGTGATAGGTCTGGGGAAGGCCGTTCAAAGCCATCATGCCGAACGCGGCGGAGAGGCCGGCGAAGAGGATGGTCCACTCGTAGGCAGGGATGATGAAGGCGGGCCAGCTCCAGAGGGGGCGGCCGGCAATGTTGAGCGGATAGCCCCAGACGTTGATCCAGGTTTCCATGAGGAAGGCGGTGGTGAGACCCATGAGCCCGCCGAGGAGGCAGAGGAGCGGCACGCGGGTTTCATGGAAGTGCAGGGCTTCAGCCGCTTCTTCTACCGGGTAGGGGGTGTAGCACTCCATGCGACGGTAGCCTTCGCGACGTGCGGCTTCGGTCGCGGCGACGAGCTCGGAGGGCGTATTGAATTCGGCCAGCATTCCGTAAAGACCTTGTTTGGGTGGCATTAGACGACCTCGTTCGAGACGGTTTCGGCTGTGGCACCGCCGCGGCGAACCTTGGTTTGCGGGAGCATCATGCGGATTTCAGACATGGGAATCATGGGCAGGAAGCGAACGAAGCCGAAGAAGAGCACGGTGAACAGGCCCATGGTGCCGACGTAAATCATGTAGTCCCACTTGGTAGCGCGGTAGGTACCCCAGGAAGAGGGGAGGTAATCGCGATAGAGGCTGGTGACGACGATGACGAAACGCTCAAACCACATGCCGGTATTGACGATGATGGAAAGGACGAACAGGAAGGCCACGTTGACGCGGAGCTTGCGCGACCAGAGGGTGGTGAGAGGGATAGCGATGTTGGTGAGGATGAGGATCCAGTAGGCCCAGCCCATGGGGCCGAACATGCGGTTCCACATCATGAAGAACTCCCAGTGGCTAGCCGAGAACCAGCTCATGAAGACTTCCATAGCGTAACCGTAGGCGACGATGGAGCCGGTCGCGAGCATGACCTTGGCCATGTTGTCCAGGTGTCGGAGGGTGACGAAGTCTTCCATGTGGTAGAACTTGCGGATTGGAATGGCGAGGGTGAGCACCATGGCGAAGCCGGAGTAGACGGCGCCGGCGACGAAGTAGGGCGGGAAGATGGTGGTGTGCCAGCCGGCGAGCGAGGCGACGGCAAAGTCGAACGAGATGACGGTGTGGACCGAGAGGACCAGCGGGGTGGAGAGGCCGGCGAGTAGCAGCGAGGCCGACTCATAACGGATCCAGTGGCGGGTGGAACCGCGCCAGCCGAGGGAGAGCAGACCGTAGAAGGATTTGGCGAGGGGCATGGTGGCGCGATCGCGGAGGGTCCCGAAATCCGGAATCATGCCGACGTACCAGAAGACGATGGAGATAGTGGCGTAGGTGGATACGGCGAAAACGTCCCAGGCGAGCGGGCTGCGGAACTGCGGCCAGACGTTCATCGTGTTGGGATAGGGGAAGAGCCAATACGCGAGCCAGGGGCGGCCGACGTGAATGAGCGGGAAGGTGCCGGCGCAGACGACCGCGAAGATGGTCATGGCTTCCGCGAAGCGATTGATGGAGTTACGCCAGGTCTGCTTGAACAGCAGCAGGATGGCGGAGATGAGGGTGCCGGCGTGGCCGATACCGATCCACCAGACGAAGTTGATGATGGCGAAGCCCCAGGCGCCGGGGATGGTGACGCCCCAGATGCCGACGCCTTTGAGGAAGAGCCAGGTGATGCCGATGACGACACCGGTGGCGACACCGCCGCCGACGATGAGGCCGAAGAACCAGCCGAGCGGGGTGTTGGAGGTGAGGACGACGTCGGCGATCTTCTGGGTGACGGACTTGAAGCTGTGACCGGGAGCGAGGACCGCGTACTCACCCGTGACCGGGTTGATCATAGGGTCGATGGGTCCGTTTGTGTGATCGTGAATGGGACTTTTGGTAGCCATCTATGCCAGCTCCGGGTTCGGGTTGATGACGCCTGCGGTGTAGGTGGTGCGGGGCCGGAAGTTGAGGTCGGCCAGGACCGGATAGTCGCGCTCCTGGGCTTTGCGCTTGGCGACGCGTGAGCCGGAGTCGTTGAGGTTGCCGAAGACGATGGCGTCTGTGGGGCAGCTTTGCTGGCAGGCGGTGACGATTTCGCCATCGCGGATGGGGCGGTTTTCCTTGTCGGCGTCGATTTTGGCGTACTCGATGCGCTGGATGCAGTAGCTGCATTTTTCCATGACGCCGCGGGAACGGACGGTGACGTCGGGGTTGCGCATGAACTTGAGGCTCTCGGTGTCGTAATCAGAGTAGAGCAGGAAGTTGAAGCGGCGGACCTTATACGGGCAGTTGTTGGAGCAATAACGGGTGCCGACGCAACGGTTATAGACCATGGTGTTGATGCCTTCGGGCGTGTGGACCGTGGCACCGACGGGGCAAACCTGCTCGCAACCGGCGTTTTCGCAATGCTGGCAGGCCATGGGCTGGAAGTGAGCCTTGGGGGCGCCGAGATCGCCTTCAAAGTAGGTATCGATGCGCAGCCACTGCATGTTGCGGCCGACCTTGACCTGTTCGCGGCCGACGACGGCGATGTTGTTTTCCGCGTAGCAGGCGACGATGCAGGCGTTGCAGCCGACGCAGCTGTTGAGGTCGATGGCCATGCCCCACTTGTTCTGGACCTGGAGGGTGGACTGGTCCTTGTGGTCGTACTTCCAGGCCCAGCCGAACATGGAGTCGTCGTTACCGGGAGTTTCGCCGATGACGCCGTAGCCTACCTTGTCGGTGAGAGTTTCCTTGGAACCCTCGTGGGCGAAGTCGGGGGTGGCGCGGGCTTCCGAGACGGTGGCGTAACGGATAATGCCGCGTTCCTGGGCTTCGTGGCCGGGGAGGGAGTAGGTGCCTTTCTTGTCGTCCTCGGGGTGCTGCAGGTCGTGCTGGGCGTAAGCGCCGCGGTGCTCGATGGAGTGGACCTTGGTGACGCAGAGGTCATAGCTGCCTTTGCCGCGGGTGACCTGCAGGCCGGCGTCCATGAGCGAGGCGGTGGAGCTGCGCAGGGCGTAGGCGTTGAAGCCGACGCCCGAGCCGACGCGGCCTGCTTCCGGGCGGCCGAAGCCGAGGTAGACGGTGACGGTGTCGTTGGGGTGGCCGGGGACGCCGAGCACGGGCGCGGTGACCTTGCGGCCATTGAGGTTGAGCTCGATGGCTTCGTTTTCCGCGATGCCGAGCCGCTGGATGGTGGCGAGGCTCATGAGGGCGGCGTTGTCCCAGCTGAGGCTGGTGACCTGCTTGGGCAGCTCCTGGAGCCAGCCTACGTTGGCGTAACGGCCGTCGTAGAGGGAGGGGTCGGGGCGGAAGGAGATTTCGAGGCCGCTGGTGGTGGTGGGTGTGGATGAGGTGGGGACGGTGCCGGCGCCGGCGGATTTGCCGGTGGTGGGGAAGGCGGTGCCTTCAACCCAGCCGTCATGGAGGGCCTTGCGCCAGGCTAGCTCGGGGTCGCCTTTGAGGTAGGTTTTGGCGTTGGCGGAGACGGCGTCGTAGGCGGAGGCCTGGGGGTTATCGAGCAGGCCCTGAAAGACGTCATGGGCGCTGCGGCCGTTGTAGAGCGGCTCGATCATGGGCTGGACGATGGTGATCATGCCATCGTAGGTGCGGGCGTCGGACCAGGATTCGAGATAGTGGGCCTTGTTGATGTGCCAGGTGGAGATGCGGCCGGTTTCGTCGAGGTGGGTGCCGAGGTGGGCGGTGACGGGGACGCGGTCGAAGGCGGCGGCGAACTGGAGGTCGGCCGGCGCGGTGTAGATGGGGTTGGAGCCGAGCATGACCAGCCACTGGACCTTGCCGGCATGCATGTCGGCGACGAGGCTTGTGAAGTCGGCGAGCTGCTCGGTGGGAAGCGGGTTGACGGTGTCGGTGTAGAGGACGGTTTTGCCGGCGGCGCCGAGTGAGGCGTTGAGCCGGTAGGCGGCGGCGTGAACGGCGGGTGCGGCCTGCTCGCCGGCAATGACGACGCACTTGCCGCCGGTGGATTTGAGGTCTTTCTGGACGGCGGCGAGGAATGCTGCGGCGTCTGGATTGGAGAAGGTGGCGGAGCTGCCGGAGGCGAGGGCCGTGGCGAAGGTGGCGATTTCGCTGGGCTTGAGTGCGAGGCGATGCTCGGCTTTGAAGCCGGTGACGGTCGGCATGGTTTCGACGACGTACATCCGGTTCATGGGCTTGTTGGGCTCTTCGGCGTCGAAGCGGTGGCGCTCGGCGTAGGCAGCCGCCATGGGGAGGAAGCCGGGGTGCGCGATGCCGGAGAGGAAGTCAGCGTCGAGCGAGAGGATAACGTCGGCTTCTTCGAGCTTGTATTGAGCGTCGGTGTAGCTGCCGAAGACGGCTTTGGAGGCGGCGCGGGAGGAATCCTGGTTGACGGGTTCCCACTGGACAAGCCTGGCGGCGGGGTAGGCCTTCTGGAGGGCGGTCCACTGCGCGGCGAGGGTGGGTGAGGTGATGGTTTCGGACAGGAAGTAGAGGCCCTGGCCGCCCTGCATCTGTTTGGCGGCGGCAGCGAGGGCTTGCTGGAAGGAGCTGAAATCGCTGGTCTGGCCGCGGAAAAGGACGTCGTGCGAACGGTCTGGATCGTAGAGGTCGAGCAGCGTGGCCTGGGTGATGGCGTCCGATTTGCCCTTGGACATGGGGTGGTCGGGATTGCCTTCAATCTTGATGGGGCGGAAGGCGTCCGACTTGACCAGGACGGGGATGGCGCCGGTGGGGAAGGGGTGCGCGGTGGCGAAGTACATGGGGCGGCCGAGGACGAGGTCTTCCGGCTGCTTGATGTAGGGGTAGATGGGCTCGTCCGGCTGCTTGGTGCAACCGGCGAGGCCGGCGAGGGCGAGGGAGGCGCCCATGACCTTGAGGAAGCCGCGACGGGAGACGGCGTCGACCCACTCACCCTGCATGGCCTGGCGGGGGAATTCTTCGGCCATGAGGTCGTTGAATTCCTGGGTGGCGGCGAGTTCGTCGAGGTTCTTCCAGAAACGGCGGCCGGTCTGGCCTTCGAGTTTGGCGCGGACGGCGTCCAACGTCATTTTGGGCGCGGGCGCGGGGACGATGGTGGTGACTACCTGGGGCTGCGTGTCAGAATTCAGTACTGGCTGAGTTGCCATGGGCTCCATTTGCTTACTCATCGGTGGCATACCTCGCAGCTCGAGAGCTCATTGGCGGTGCGGATGTGGTATTGCGCGCCGAGGTATTTGCCGAGGTCGGACTGGCTGGTGAACTTCTGGTAGTGCTGGGGGATGGCCATGACGTCGGCGGGTGGGACGTCGCTGACGGTTTCGCCGTGGCCTTCCGTGGCGACCGGGCCGCTCATGGTGCCGCTGGCTGCCTTCTGGGTGCCGCCGGGGTGGAACTTGCCGGCCATCTGCAGCATGGCGATCTGAGGGTCTTCGCCGTCAGGGTTGCGGGTGGTGCAGCTTACGGTCTGGGCGGTGGGGACGCGGCCGGGACCGTTGCCGGGCTTGCCGGTATCGGCGCACCAGACGGGCTTGTCAGACGACGGGCCGGACCAGGCCATGTTGTAGATCTCAGTGGTGGGACGGAGGTTGACGCTGGGGTTGCGGTGGCAATTCAGGCACCACTCCATCTGGAGAGAATTCTGCTGGTACATGAGAGGCATTTCGTCGACACGGCCGTGGCAGCTGGCGCAACCGATACCCTTGTTGACGTGGATCTCATGGTTGAAATAGACGTAGTCCGGGAGGTCGTGTACGCGGATCCAGTTAATGGATTCACCGGTGGCCCAGGAGTGGCGGACGGGCTCGAGGAGCTGAGCGTTGGTCCAGATCTGGGCGTGGCAGTTGATGCAGGTCTTGGTGGGGGGGATGCCGGCGTAGGCGGCTTTCTCGACCTGGGTGTGGCAGTACTGGCACTGGAGGCCGAGGCCCTGGACGTGGTGTTTGTGGGAGAAAGGGACGGGCTGGTCTGGGCGCTGTCCCTGGCGTGTAACCCAGGGGCTGCGCTGCAGCGAGTTGAGCCCAACGCCGATCGCGATGACGATCAGGCCTGTGAGCATGAGGCTCGCGCGGGCCAGTGCGTTCGAACTGCGGTCAAATACTTGCGCCATGAGTGCTTCCTGCTTCCTTGTGCGTCTGGCCTGAGTTGGGCAATTGGGACGATCCCGTTTACCGAAGCCCGTGGAAAACGTGTGCCAAGAGATTCCAATATAGCAGTCCGCGAGGGTTAGTTCTCACGGTGCGACGGGTGGCGTAGTGATTTTTTGGAGCATGTTTCGATAATCGTCTGGCGGTGTGACAGCAGGCACAAGATAGCGGGGTTTCTTGGGAAACACACACAAATGGGGTGGAACCGAGAGGGTAATTGCTACCGGATTGGTCCGGGTTCTGATGATGGGCGGGCGGGGGTTGGGCATAATGAGGGGGAGGTGAGTGCGATGGCGATGAAGGGCGCGCTGCCCTATGACGGGGCGCAGGCGGTGGCGGAACTGGGGGCGAAGGATGCGCGGCTGCGCAAGCTGATGGAGAAGGCCGGGCCGTTTACGCTGACGCTGGCGAGTGCGCAGAACCCGTTTGAGGCTTTGGTGCGGTCGATCATTTATCAGCAACTGCATGGGAAAGCGGCGGCGGCGATCCACGCGAAGATGCTGGCGAGCTTTGCGGAGGTGCTGGCGGTGGAGGGTCTGCGGGCGGGGAGTCATCCGACCGCGCAGCATCTGCTGGAATGCCCGAATGAGCAACTGCGGGGGGCGGGGTTGAGCCACAACAAGGCACTGGCGCTCAGGGACCTGGCGGCGAAGACGTTGGATGGGACGGTGCCGACGATGCGGAAGATCCGGACGATGACGGATGAGGCGATCATCGAACAGCTGACGCAGGTGCGGGGGGTGGGGCGGTGGACGGTGGAGATGTTCCTGATGTTTCGGCTGGGGCGGCCAGATGTGCTGCCGGTGAGCGATTACGGGGTGCGGAAGGGGTTCGCGCTGACGTACGAGGGGTTGAAGGCTACAACGAAGGTGATGCCGGAGCTGCTGCCCAAGGCGGCGGTGATGGAGGCTCGGGCGAAGAAGTGGCATCCTTGGTGCAGCGTGGCGAGCTGGTATATGTGGCGGGCTTGCGATCTGGCGGATAAGGCGAAGCGGGAGGGGTAGGCCCCCTCCCCCTTGTTGTGCAAAATCTTCATTCGAAAGGGTTTACTTGCACTTTGCAAGGTTGGCTTGGGCTATGGGACGCGATCCGGGGGGGGGTTGCGAAGTGTGTGGGGGCCTGACGTTTGTCAAGTGCTCCTCTCAATTTTCGTCATCGTCGGGGATACGCGGTTGAGGAGTGACCAAGAGAGTAACCCCACGATAACCGCAATGAAGCTGCGGTGATCATGGGGCACCAAGGTTAGCGGATGGGGTTGGTGATGGGTTTGAGGGCTACTGTGGTTGGCTTGCGGGCACTGGAACTGGAGCTGGCGGTGACGGTTACGGTGGCGCTGCCGCTGGTGCTGAGGTAGTTGGCGTCCGAGGCCTGGGAGTAGGTGAAAACGTATTGGCCGGGGTTGAGGTTGGCGGGAATGGTTAGAAGAGCCTGGCAGTTGGAGTGACCGGATTTGTAGATGCAGGAGGGCGTCCCGACGGTAGCGGTGCCGCTGAATGAGAAGCTGACGGTACCGGTGGGTGGGTTGGTGCCGGGGAAGGTGAAGAAGGCCACGAGGGTGACGGAAGAGCCCTGCTGGACGTAAATGGTGGGGGGGGCGAGGGTGCTTTCCTGGGCCTGGGCTACGGTGAGGGTCTGGCCGGAGGAGGTGGAGTTGGAGTATTGCGCGGTGGCGGAAGAGGTGTAGGCGGCGGTGATGGTGTGGGTGCCGGCGACTTCCTCAGTGAACGGGGACTGGAAAGACCCCGACGCGTTGAGGGCGTATGGACCGTAGGTGGCGTTGTTGCTGCCATAGGTGTCCGTGAAGGTGATGGTGCCGGTGGGAGTGAGGTTGGCGTTCACCGTGTCGGTGACAGTGGCGGTGTAGTAGATGGTTGAACCGCCGACGGTGGCCGTGGGGGAGGACAGGGTGACGACGGTCTGGGTGGCCTGAGCGGGGCTGAGGCCCGTCAGGTTGATGGTCTGGGTGGCGGCGGTGGCGTTAAGGCTGGTGTCTGTAAAGATCTCGGTTGCGAGAGTGTTGCCGCCGCTGGTGGGGGTGAAGTTGGTGACCTCGGCACAGATGGCGCCTGCGGCGAGCGTGGTGGTGCAGGTGGTGGAGGGGTCGATGGTGTAGGCGGGGTTGGACAGGGCCGGGTTGGCGCTGTTGAAGGTGAGGGCGGCGTTGCCGATGTTCTGGAGGGTGGCGGACTGGTTGACGCTGGCGCCGTAGGTGGTGGAGGGGAAGGTGAGGGTGAAGGGGTCGGTGTTGTCGATTTCCTTGACGGCGGTATTGCCGTTGTCCGAGATGAAGACGTTGCCGAGGGAGTTGAGGGTTACGCCGTAGGGGTTGTTGAGGCCGGTGGCAATGGAGCGGGTGTTGGTGGAGGTGGGGGTGGAGGCGGGGACGAGGCCAGTGCCTGTGGCGGCGATGAACTCGGTAACGGTGCCGGTGCCGGTGCCGGTGCCGGCGTCTGAGACGTAGAGGTCGCCGGCGGGGTCAAAGGCGATGCCGTAGGGGAGAGTGAGGCCGGTGATGAGGGTGGTCTTGGTGGTGCCGGTGCCTACGGCCAGGCGGTAGACGATCTTGGTGGAGGAATCGACAACGTAGCGGTAGCCGGCGGAATCGATGGTCATACCCTTGGAGGCGGTGAAGGTGGCGCCCAGGGCGCAGCTACCGGAGGTGATGATGCAGTCGATCAGGTAGTCCTTGGCGCTGTAGGTGCCGGTGAACCAAAGATAGGACTGGGTGGGATCGACGGCGACGGCGACGGGCTGGGTGGTGGAGGGGGCGAGGAAGGTGACGAAGGCTAAGGGTGCGGCGCCGGCGGGAACGGTTCCGTTGATGGCGCTTAGTTTCCAGACGTAGCCTTTGGTGCTGTCGCCGACGTAGAGGCTGCCGGAGCCATCCACGGCGAGACCCTGGGGGCTGGCGAAGCCGGTGAAGGTGTTGGTGGGGGTGGCGGGATAGACGCCGCCGGAGAGGACGAACTGCTTGACGGTGGCGGCGGCGGAATCCGAGACGTAGAGGGTGCCGTTGCCGTCGATTGCGGAGTTGTAGGGGGTCAGGCCGGTGAGGATGCTGGCGGGGGCGGGAGTGGTGGGGGCGACGGTGACCTGCGGTCCGGAACCGATGCCGTTGAGCTGGCCGATGTAGTACGAGGTTTCATCGGCGGAAACGTAGAGGAGTTCCGCGCCGAGGCGGTTGCCGGCCTTGCTGGGGGTGAAGGAAACGACGGTAGTGCAGGAGGCGTTGGCGGCGTAGCTGTAGGGATAGCCGTTGGTATCGCAGGTGCCGGTGCCTACGTCCTTGAAGTCCGAGTTGATGGCGCCCTGGGTGAAGACGCCCGAGCCGTAGACGGTGGTGGCGGCGGTGAAGGTGGAGGTGAAGGTGACGTTGTTGGCGTTGGTGGTGCCCACCGGGGTGGAGGCGAAGGAGTATTTGGGGGTGATGGGGATGGCGCGGCTGGGGTCTGTGCCGACGGCGCGGACGGAGGTGGGGGCCTGGCCGTTGTCAAGGGTGGGGCCGGCAGTGGTGTTCAGGGTGGCGATGCCTTTGACGTGGGTGTCTGTGGCGGCCTGAAGGGACTGGAGCTGGGCGTGAGCAGTGGCGGCTAGGAGGCAGAGGGCGAGGGCGGTCGAGGCAGATTTGAGGATGGGCAAGGGACGTCTCCTGAGTGGTGCAATGGTGGTGCCGATGAGGGGATTCCAATGACGGGGGGCCGAAAAGGGAAAACCGGGGTGGCGAAACCTTTGAACCGGAAATCTTGATGCACAGATTTTTGGAGCTTGTTGCACAAATTTAGCACAGGATTCATGATTTGGCGCGGGTTTGTCGATAGATACTGCCGGGGGATTGAGCTTTTTGGGGGGGATGTAGAACTCGCGGTGGCGCTGAGCGATGGGGATGGATGATTCTCGCGCTTTGAGCGAAGGCCCGGGCTGAGGCCCATTTACTCGATTCAGGTTATTGCGGGGCTAGGTGGTGTCTGATGAATGCTTTCGAGCCCGTTGACTCACCAAAAGAGGGCAAATCCCAGGGGCTGAAGCCCGCCTTTCCGGTGAATTTGAATGTCCGGGCTAAAGCCCGGACCTATCTCAGAAGCAAAAACAACGGCACGAAGGATTCGTCAGACAGAACCTAAAGCCCGGCGCTAATTCCAAGGGCGGGCTGGAGCCGTGGGGTTTTGGGGGTGGGGGAGACGCTGATTCCCTTCGGGAATGACAACAATCACATTTTTTTGATGGGGATGTTGTCTGGGATTTTGAGGTAGAACTGGTCGTCGTCGAAGGTGGTGTTGAGCTGGAGCTTGGTGAAGGCGATGTTGAGGGTGTACTCGTCAATGGGGCGCTTGATGAGGATGTTCATGGGGTAATCGATGCCGGCGGTTTTGGCGTATTTGCTGTAGGTGATGGTGGTGACGATGCGGCCTTCGTGGTCGTAGATGTCCTGCTGGTAGGGGAGGAGGGTGAGGCGGCCGAAATGGATGACGCGGACGTACTCGAGGTGGGGGCCGGCGGTGGGGCGGCGGAGGACGGTGATGTCGTAGTCGGGCTCTTCCATGAGCTCTTTGTGGCCGGGGAGGGTGAGGGTGCGGGAGGATTTGTTGAGGGTGTAGAACTCGTCAGGGGCGAGAGGGGCGATGAGGAGAGCGTCGCGAATGATGTTGGGGCGGATGGTGTCGAGGCCGGAGGGGTGGGGCTGGAGGCCGGGGCTGGCGGTGGCTTTGAAGTTGTCGGGTGGGGGGTCGATGACGACGTCGTCGCCGACGATGGCGAGCTTTTTAGGGGGGACGTAGAGCTTGAAGGTTTTGCCGTCGGAGACCATGTCAAGGGCGACGGAACGGATGATGGGGAGGAGCATGAGGACGCGGAGATCGCCGGGCTTGCGGAGGAAGACGTAGCCGGCGAAGGAGGGGATTTCCTTGACTTCGCCCTCGTGCTCGCCGCCGGTGGAGGCTGCAATGTCAACCGAGCCCTGGAGGGACTGGATGGCGGCGTACTGGGTGTTGAGTCGCTCGAGCAGTTGGTCGAGGGTGGCGTCAAGGACGTTGGAAGCGACGACCGTCTGACGGACGGCGTGGACGCGGACGGAGATGCAGCCGGCGAGGGGGAGGAGGGTCAGGAGGGCAAAGGCGGCGGGGAGGCGAGACAGGCGAGGATGCGGGGGGGAAAGCTTCATCTTGAGGCAATACGGGCAGGCGGCGTGCTGGTTCACGTGCAAGCTCAATGGTAACTGTTGGATGAGACGTGGCGGGGCAGGGTTCGGGGGGAATTATTTTTGTACCTGGCGGTATTGCTGGACCTGGGCGGCGTGGGTAGCGAGATCGGCGGAGAATTGGGTGGAACCGTTGGCGTTGGCTACGAAATATAGATAAGGCGTGACGGCGGGGTGCTGGGCGGCGCGGAGGGCGGCGAGGCCGGGATTGGCGATGGGGCCGGGAGGGAGGCCGGCGTGCTTGTAGGTGTTGTAGGGGGATGGGGATTGGAGGTCGGACTGGTAGATGGTGCCGCGCCAGCGGTTGTCGAGGAGGGCGGCGTAGATGACGGCGGGATCGGTGGCGAGGGGCATGCCGAGGGCGAGGCGATTGGTGAAGACGCCGGCTACGAGGGGGCGCTCGGTGTCGATGTGGACCTCTTTTTCAATGAGGGAGGCGAGGGTGACGGTGCGGGGGATGTCCTGAGTCAGGCCGATTTGGGTGGCGGCCTGGCGGAAACGGCGGGTCATGAGGGTGAGGATCTGGAGGGGGGTGGCGCGGGGGGAGAGCTTATAGGTGTCGGGGAAGAGGTAGCCCTCGAGGGATGGGGCCTGGGGGGAGAGATCGGCGATGAGCTGGGTGTTGGCGCGGGCGGCGGCGAGGAAGGTGGGGGCGGGGGCGAGGCCGGCGGCCTGGACAGCCTGGGCGATGTCGTAGAGGTTGAAGCCCTCGGGGATAAGGAGAGGGATAGTGTAGGTGTCGCCGCGGGCGATGTGGGCGTAGATTTCGAGGATGGTGAGGGGGTGGTCGAAGCGGTAGTCGCCGGCTTTGAGGGTGCCGCCGGAGATTTTGCGTTGGATTTCAAAGAGGTAGCGGCTGCGGATGAGGCCGGCGGCCTGGAGGCGGGAGGCGATGCCGGGGGTGCCGGTGCCGGGGGGGATAGTGAGGAGGATGGGGGTGGATGGGAGGGTCGGGCGGTCGTAGTCCAGGAAGTAGACGCCGGCGGCGGCGGTGAGGACGAGGAGGAGGATGACAGAGCGGAAGAACTTCAAAATGAGCCTCTGCGAAGATTTTAGCGGGTATGGACGTATAATTTGGGCTTCCGGGTGTGCGCCGTGGTTCAAGCCGGTGCGGACGCCCGTGGGTGCGAGAGAGAGAGTTGCGATGCCGGAACATGTGAAGGCCAGGTTGGCCGAAGAGATCAAGGCGCTGGAATACGAATTGACGACGGAGTTGCCGGCTGAGATCAAGAAAGCCGTCGCGCTGGGGGACCTGAGCGAGAACGCCGAATACCACATGGCGAAGCAGCGGCAGGTGTTTGTGAATGCTCGGCTGGGGCAGCTGAAAGAGCGGATGGGTCAGCTGGCGATGGTGAACCTGGCGAATATTCCGCATGACAAGGTGGGGTTTGGGTCACGGATAACGGTGTTCGACTCGAGCAAGGATGAGGAGATCGAGTACAAGCTGGTGACGAGCGAAGAGAGCGATGTTTCGCAGGGTTTGATCTCGACGACGAGCCCGATTGGGCGATCGCTGCTGGGCAAGGTGGTGGGGGATGTGGCGACGGTGATTACGCCGAACGGGAAACGGGAGCTGGAAGTGCTGAAGCTGGCGACGATCCACGATCTGGCCGCCGCGGGGACGGAATAATGCTGGCGGATGCGGGGTTGATCGGGTTTGTGCCGGTGAAGGACCTGGCGGCGGCAGAGGCGTTTTTCTGCGGCAAGCTGGGGCTTGCGAAAAGCGGGAACGATGGCTTTGCGCTGGTGCTGCGAGGGGCCGGCGGAACGATGATCCGGTGTGTGCTTTCGCCGGATGCGAAGCCGCAGCCATTTACGATTCTGGGGTGGGAAGTGGCGGATATCGCCGCGAGTGTGGGGGGTTTGAAGAAGGCGGGCGTGGCGCCGATTGTGTATCCGCATTTTGAGCAGGATGGGGATGGGATTTGGACCGCGCCGGACGGCAGCAAGGTGGTGTGGTTCAACGATGTGGATGGGAATGTGCTTTCGCTGTCACAACATGCGGGGGGCGGGAAGAAGGGATGACCTGGACACGGGCCTTCGGGACGGGCAGCGGGTGGCTGCTGCAGAAGATCGTAAATGGGCTGGCGATATCGAAGATTTCGCCGAACGCGCTGACGTTTATCGGGCTGCTGATCAATGTAGTGGCGGCGTTGTTTTTTGGGTTTGCGCGGGGAGGGCACGCGGTGCGGTACTTTGTTTATGCGGGTTTGACGATCATTGGGGCGGGGGTGTTCGACATGGTGGACGGGCGGGTGGCCCGGCAGACAAACCAGGTGAGCGTGTTTGGGGCGTTTTTCGATTCGGTAATGGATCGCTATAGCGATGTGGCGATCTTTTTTGGGCTGCTGGTGTATTACGCGCGGGGGAACCGGCTGTTTTACGTGGGGCTGGTGGCGTTTGTGATGACGGCGAGCGTGATGGTGAGCTACACGCGGGCGCGGGCGGAGGCGCTGATCGGGCAATGCAAGGTGGGTTTTATGGAGCGGCCGGAACGGATTGTGTGCGTGATCCTTGGGGCGCTGTGTAATAAGTGGGGCGTGATGGCTCCGGCGCTGTGGGTGCTGGCGCTGTTTTCTACGATTACGGTGATCCATCGGATACGGTTTACGTACCTGGAAACGGAACGGCGGAAAAGGCTGGTGCGGGCTGAGTCCGTTTGACGAGGCAGTGCGTATAAGTGCAGTGAGCGGCGGAGTTGGGATAGCAATGCGGCTGTTGTTGTAATAGTCTACTGCGTACAGGTTCTCAACTTTGAGCCGTGATTTGTTTGCGTTTTAGATCAGATTTTCTTCCATTGCAGGAGAAGACGGTCGCATTTTCTCTTTCGTCCAAGGAAGCAACATAGCCGACCCGGTCCATCTCGCAGCAGTGTATCAACCCCGCGTGCATGAAGACGCGGGAGATGTACAGGGTATTCGCCCGTGGGTGGGTCAGCGGACGCGGATGGTGCGTGGGCGTAAAGCGATTCTGGCGATGGGAGCGGAGCTGCGGGAGCTGGCGGAACGCTGCGGGCAGACTGGAGAAGCGGACCAATTAGCGTATTTTCTTTCTACGCCGCATGCATTGAAGAAGCTGCCATGCCTGGTTTTGATGACCGACGCGCAGGGCGAATCGAATGACGGGAATGCGAAGCTGGAAGCTGCGGTGCTGCTCTTTGAATACAAGAGTGTGTTTGGGTTGGGATTGCGGGTGTTTTCAAGCTCGGATGGGTCTGGGCGGAGGAATGTGCTGGCACCGGCAGAGACGCGGGCGCAGGTGGCTGGCATGGCTTGCCGCGTGCTGCTGGAACGTGGTGCGCAGGCAATCCACCTAGCATTTGACGAGGGATATGGGGACGAGCGGGAAGCGTGCCGGTGCGAAGAGGGGATTGCGAGCCGGGAATTGCGGGGAGGGCACGCGCAACGGGAGCTGGCCGAAGCGCTGGCCGGCACGGGGGGGAAACGGAAAATCCGTTGGGCGGTGTTCGAGCACGAAATGCCGTTATACCTGAGGCTGGAAAAAACCTACGCTGCCACGCTGGCGCGGATTGGCGCACGAACACGATCTAACCTGCGTTACTACAGGCGACGGAGTGAATTGGCGTTGGGTTGTCACTTTGTGGCGGAGGCGCGGGTGTCGCTGGAGGAGTTGGTTGCTTTCAATCGAGTCTGCGCGTATTCGGTGCTGGAAGAGGAGGTTCAGCGACGGTTTCAAACTCTGGGGCGTGGTTTTTTTCTATGCGGGATCAGGGATGGCAAGGGGGATTGGCTGGCGCTGCTGGGTGGGCGGAAACAGAACGGGTTTGTGGAGATCGACTGGCAGATGAACCGGGCGGACCTGCCGCAGCTCTCCCTTTCTACAGTGATGCGGGCGTACCTGATGGAGTACGAGGTTGGGCTGGGATCGCGACGGCTTTATTTTGAGGGGAGTACAACGCATCCGATTGTGCAGTCGTTTACGAAGGGGCGGGTGACGGAGCTGACGGTGAAACGGGACACGCTTTATGTGCGCTCTCTGGAGCGATTTGCGCGTGTGCTGTTTCCTCCGAAGAATTATCTGGCGCAGATGCTGAGGAAGAGTGATCTGGTTTGGCGGACGGTGCGGTAGGGTGGGCCGTTTGGCGCTGTTGGACGAAACAGGAGTTGATCGGCACGGTACACGAAGAGCCCGGGGCTGAAGCCCCACGCTTCCACCCAGGAATCGTGCTCCCCGCTTTAGAAGTTGAGGCGGCAGGCGAATTGGAGCTGGCGGGCCTGGGCAAGGGCGGTGGAGGAGGCGGTTGGAGTGGCGAAGGGGGTGGTGTTGAGGCCTTCGGCGGCGATGGTGGACGCGGTCTGGAAGAAGAGGGGAGTGATGCCGGCAGTGGGGGTGCCGAGGAGGTAGGCTCGCTGATTGAGGGACGAGATGTTGCGGTGGTTGGTGATGTTGTAGGCTTCGGCGAGGAGCTGGAGGTGGAAGCGGTCGTGTAAGGGGATTTCCCGGGTGAGGCGGAGATCTGCGGTGGTGGTTGCGGGAAGGCGGAGAGTGTTGCGGCCAACGGTGGGGAGGTAAAGGGCACCGCCGGAGCCGTTGATGGAGAGATGGCCGCCGGGGAGACGGGTGCCGCCGGAGATGTCATAGGAGTAGGGGCGGCCGGCGTGGGCGGCGATCAGCGGGGTAAGGGTGAAGCCGCCGAGGAGGTGGGGGTGCCAGGTAGGAGTGGGGCGCCAGGTGGCTGAGGCGCGGACGACCCATGGCTGGTTGAGGGTGGAGAGGGCTTTGTCGTAGCCGTTGGTGTAGGGGTCGAATTGGCTGTCGGTGCGAGGGGTGCCGGAGAGGTTGGGGGCGGTGTCGAGGGCTTTGGACCAGGTGTAGGCGGCCGTGAGGCTCAATGAGTGGACGGGGGTGGCGTTGGCGGTGAGAAGGAGGGCGTGATAGGTGCCGTTGGCGTGGGACTGGAGAGCGGTGACGGGTCCGAAGAGGGGGGTGAGACGGGCGGTGTAGAGGGGGATGGCGAAAAGCTCGCCGGTGCGGAGGCCGGGAGCGCCGGTGCCGCCGGAGAGCTGGTAGAGGATGGTGGAGGTGCTGGGGGCGATGTTGATGTCGGTGGTGGTGGGGAGCTGGCGGTCGAGATTGATGAGGTAAGAGGCGGTGAGGGTCGTGCGGAACTGTGTTCGCTCGAGGGTGAAGGTGCCTTGCTGGATGGCGGGGAGCCGGAAGTGGCGGTCGAAGACGGTGGCGGTGGTGAGAGGGGTGGCTACGCCGGTGGGGATCGACTGGAAGGAACAGGGATAGCCGAAGCCCTGGGTTTGGCCGGGGGTGCAGGAGGTTTCCGTGGCGGGGGTGATGCGAAGGCGGCGGGTGGTGGAGGGGAGGGCGGTGTTGGCGATGGCGTCGCGGAGGGTGATGCCGGGGAGACGGCCGTAGAACAGGCCGAAGCCGAGGCGGGCGGTGACGGCGCGGGTTTGCCAGGCGAGGGAGGCGCGGGGGGCGAAGTTGTTGCGGTCCTCTGGGAAGATGCTGGTGGCGGCGCGGGTGGAGAAGATGGTATCGAGGGTAGCGTTGGGGGCGGGGGGGATGGGGAGTAGGGTGTAGTCGTAGCGGAGGCCGGCGGTGAGGGTGAGGTGGGGGCGGGGGCGGAAGGTGTCTTCTGCGAAGGCGGAGTAGTTCTGGGTGGAGAAGGCGGTGCGCTGGGGGCCGAAGGATTGGGAGTAGGACTGGAAGCAGAAGAGGTGCGTGGGGGCGGTGATGGCGGGGCAGGCGCCGTTAGGGATGGTGTCGACGTTGAAGGTGTAGTCGGTGATGAAGTCTGGGAGACCGCCGGCTGAGCCGTGGGCGGTGGCGGAATCGTAATGGAAGGTGCCGGCGGCGTTGAGGAGGGCGGCGGTGCGGTCATGAGTGAAGGCGGCGGTGGCGCCGAGGGTGAAGGTGTGGCGGCCGCGGAGGAGGGTGAGGGTTTCGGCAAGGTCGAAACGGCGCTCGTCAGGCTGGGGGCCCTGGGAGACGGAGGCTGGGGTGCCGAAGAGGAGGCCGAGGGGGCCGATGTTGACCTCGGGGGCGAGGCCGCCGGGGGCTACGGCGGGTTCCTGGGGGAGCGGGGGCTGGGGGGATTCGTATTGGAGGTCGCGGAGCCAGGAGGCTTGGAAAGCGTTGAGGGTGTGGGGGGTGAAGGTGCTGGTGAGGCGGAGGAGGAGGAGATCGAGAGAGCCGGAGGCGGTGCCGAGGGAGGCGCGGGCACGGGCGACGGTGGGGGCGTCGATGAGGCCGGCGGGAGAGGACCAGCGGACGCGGTTGTACTCGAGGGTGGGGGTGATGGTTGGGTGGCGGAGGTAGTCGATGCGGGCGAAGTGGAGGGTTTGGTCGTTGCGGCGGGGGGTGGGGCCGGTGAGGGAGTCGAGGTAGGTGAGGGCGGAGGCGGTGGCTGACGGGGTGACGCCGCGGTTGGCGAGGAGGGCGAGCTGGGTGGGGGTGAGAGCGTAGAAAGAGGGGTCGGCGGGTGAGGAGATGGCGGGGAAGCCGCGGAGTTGGCGGTCGTAGGTGTAAAGGGCGAAGAGTTGGTGGCGCGGGGGGAGGACGGGGCCGGCGAGGGTGAAGGCGTGGGCTTCGCGGAGGTCGTGCGGCTTGACGGGCTGGGTGGTGATGACGCCGGCGGTGTAACGGGTGGCGATGGCGTCGGGCTCGGTGGCGGCGAAAAGCTGGGAGCGGAGGGAAAGGGAGGCGGAGCCGTGGAGGATCTGGGTGCCGGCGCGGGAGACGGTGGTGGCGACGGCTCCGCCAGGCTGGGCGGATTGCGCGGAGTAAGCGGTGGCGGGGAGGTGGAACTCGCGGGTGGCGGACTGGGAGAAGATGTAGGCGATGCCGGCGTGGCGGCCGCGAGAGAGACCGTGGGTGGGGCCGGTGGTGGACTCGGCGGAGTCGGCGTCTTCGTCGGTGGATGGGGCGGGGTCTGTGCCGAGGCCGGCGGGGACGGCGGTGAAGGTCTGGGTGGTGGAGACGCCGTCGAGGAGGGAGAGGTTCTGGGTGGAGGGAAGGGCGTGGAGGGTGGGGAGGCCGTCGCCGTCCTGGTCGGGTTGGGGGAGGTCGGGTGGTGGTGCGGGGAGGGACAGGTCGAGGGTTTCGCCCTGGGTGATGAGGATGGGTGTGGGTTGCTGGGGGCGGCCGAAGATGGTGATCATCAGGGTATAGGGGCCGGGAGGGATGAGGGGGATGGTGAGGTCGCCGGAGGGGGGGATGGTGATGGTGCGGAGGGTGCCGGTTTCGTCGCTCTCAAGGATGGCGGTGCGGGCGGGGCCGGGGGGGAGTGTGGCGTGGAAGGCGCCGGTGGTGGGTGTCTGGGCGTGGAGGGTCGGGAGGGTGAGGAGGATGGGGATGAGGGCCGCGTACAACTCTGGGCGGCGGAGGAAGGACATGAAGGCTCCCGGGGAGTTGGAGTCTTCATCATAACGGCAAACAGCGGTAGCCGAAGCTACCGCTGTTTGGGTTGTCACGCTGGCCGCTTAGAAAAGGAAGCGGGCGGCTAGCTGGATGAGGCGCGTGTTGTAGGCGTAGTTGGAGTTGGCCGAGGTGACGGTCTGGAACGCCGGCTGGTAGACGAGATTGGAGCTGGTTGCGGCGGGGGTCGCACCCTGCGTCGTGGTGAAGGCGTAGGCACTGGTGCTTACGCCGGTAATGTTGTCATGGTTGGCGAAGTTGAAGAATTCCGCGAAGATCTGGAGGTTATCCTTCTCGTGGAAGAAGAAATCTTTTTCAATGCGGGCGTCTGCGACAACCACGATGGGCTGGCGGAAGCTGTTGCGGCCGAGGAGCGGGATGTAGGTGACGCCGGTAGCGGAGAGGCCGCCTGCGTTGGCCTCAAGACAGCCTGCAGCGTAGCACTGGTTGGGGGTAGTGCCGGTGACGGTGGCGGAATACTGCAGGCCGGTCTGGGCGGTGATGAGCGGCTTGAGCGACCAGCCGTTGGTGAGGTAGCTGAGGGGACCGTGTCCAGCGATTCCTGGGGCGTTGATAAGGAAGTAGCTGACGACGCGGTGAGGGATGTTGAGGTTCGAGTTCCCATAGTTGGCGCGAGCGCCGGCGTAGGGATCAAACCAGTTGTTGGCGCTGGCGCTGGTGGACTGATTCTGGTTGTAGTCGAGCGAGTGCGACCAGGTGTAGTTCATGTCAAAGGTGAGGTACTTGTTTTGCCGGCGCTGTAGTTCCGCGGTCACGGCATGATAGTTGGCGTTGATATTGCTAATGGTGTCAGTGGCGGCGTTGAAGCTGTTGTTCAACGTGTTGACGGCATAGGTGCTGGCGGCGGCGCCCGTCTGGGTCTTGTTGGAGTAGACCTTGACAGGGATGACAGTGCCACAGGCGAGGGGACCGCAGCCGGTGGTGGTGCCTGCGGCTGGGGCTACCTTGTAGTTAAAGGTGTAGGTCTTGGCGGGGTCAAGGTTGAGGTTGAGGAAGTTGGGCAGCTCGCGGCTGAGTGAACCGACGTAGGACAACGAGAAGACGTTGCCGGTGCCGATTTCCTGCTGGACGGCCAGGTCGAACTGCTCAGAGTAGGGGTTTTGCAGGTGCTTGTCGAGGTACTGGATGCTGGGTCCGATGGCGAGGGCCGAAGGTGGTGCGGCGGCGATATTAGGAAGGGTAGGAGCGCCGGCGGTGCTGGAGGTGAAGCTGTACGCCAACTGGCCTGAACTCGCACCGCTATTGATGAAGGCATTCGTCAGGAGCGAGTTGAAGATGCGCCCGTAGTAAAAGCCCATGCCGCCGTGGACTGCGGTTTTGCCGGTGCCGTAGGGATCCCAGGCAAAGCCGATGCGAGGCGAGATGTTGTTGGTGTCGCTGGGATGGTTGAAGGTCTGTTGAAAGAACTGGTTGGGAGCGATGGGAGTCGGGAGACGCTCGAAGTCATAGCGGATGCCGAGGTTGAGGGTGAGGCGGGGGGTGGCTTTGTAATCGTCCTGGACGAAGAAGCCGTAGTCCTGGGTGGTGATTTCTGCGATGGGAACGCCGAAGCCCTGGGCGAAGGAAGAGTAGCAGGGATAAGCTCCCGCCGCAGCAGTGGCGATGCCGGAGCCGGAAGAGTTGCAGGTCTTGCTACCGGTAATGACGTCGCTGACGTAGTTGACGATGTTGGAGTAGCTGTACGCGCCGTTGCCCTGGAAGATGTTGTTCTGGAGGTCGTAGTTGTGGACGAAGTCCTCACCGAACTTGATGGTGTTCTTGCCGAGGATGAGGCTGGCGGTGTCACCGATCTGCCACTTGCGCTCATCAGGATAGGCGAAGCGGAAGCTGTAATAGGGGGTGCCGAGATTGAAGCCGATGCCGGTGGGGTTGAGGGCGACGGCGGTGGGGTTGCCGGCTGCGTTGGTGAGGTACTGGTTGGTGTAGGCGCTGGGAGTCTGGCGGCCTTCGTCATTGAGTTCGCGGCCATACTGGTAACGGAGTTCGTTGACGAAACGCTGGCTGATCTGGCTCTCGAGAATGGCTACGCCGTAATCGAGCTTGACGAAGTCGGTGCCGAAGCCGTCGACGGAGTAAACGTTGGTGGACTGGGTCTGGACGCCACCGGGCGAGTCCCAGCGGAGGCGGTGATAGAGGAAGCTGATGTGCTCTTTGGAGTTGAGCTGGAAGTCGAGCTTGGGGGTATTGATGCCCTGGTCGCCAAAACGCGGTACGGGGCCGAGGTCGCCTAGCAGGGCCTGGAGCTGATTGTTGTAGGCTGCGGCGGCGCCCGCGTAGGTGCTGGCTGGGGATATGAAGTGTTGGCGAGCGGCCAGAAGGCAGGCCGAGACATCAACCGCGGACGCCGCGGTGCCGCCGGTGGGTGTAGTGATGGCGCCGGTGGTCGTGTTGCAGACGCCGCCGTTGGCGGGTGCGCCGGCGGTGGGGGCTACAAAGAAGCTCTGGGGGACGTTGGCTTTGCCGGTGCCGGGGAAGTTCCGCTTGTACTCGTCAAAGGCGTAGAAGAAGAAGAGCTTGTCCTTGATGATGGGGCCGCCTACGCCGAAGCCGTACTGGTTGCGGTTGTCCTTGGGCTTGTAGGGGGCGGTGGTGTAAACGCCGGTGGTGGCGTTGTAGGTGGTGTTGGTGGTGAGGGGCTGGTAGGCGTTGCGGCTGGAATTGCGGTTGTAGAAGTAAACTTCGCCATGGAACTGATTGCCGCCGCTCTTGGTGATGGAGTTGACGACGCCACCGACGGCGCGGCCGAACTCCGCGGAGTAGACGGCGGAGTTGACCTGGAACTCGCGGACGGCGACCTGCGAGGTAGAGTAGCCGGCGCGGGTGCGGCCACGCTCTTCAGAGAAGAAAGCCTGGTTGTCATCAGCGCCGTCAATTTCAACGTTGTTAAGCAGGGGGCTGATGGCGTGAAAGCTGAGGAGCCCGAAGCCGCTGGTATCGACGACGACGCCCGGGGTGAGGAGGGCGAGGGTGGACCAGCGACGGTTGTTGATTGGAATGTTTTCGATTTCCTGATTGCTGAGGTGGCCGCCGTATTCAGCTGACTCGAAGTTCAGGACGGGGGCTTCCGAGGTAACCTCAACGATGGTGGATTCAGCCCCGGTGGTAAGGTGCGGTGAGACCTCTGTGGCGAGATTGACTTGAACGGTCACGTTGTTGGACCGGACCTCACTGAAACCTGCGGCGGACACGGTGACGGTGTAGGTGCCGGCCGGAAGCTGGGGGGCGGTGTAGAAACCGCTGGCGTTGGAGGTGAGCTTGAGCTCGGCGTTGTTTGCATTGTTATGGATAACAATGGCCGCGTTGGGGATGGCTGCGTTGGTAGCGTCGAAGACCGTACCGGTGATGGCGCCCTGGGTGGTGGTCTGGGCAAAACTGGTGGGGGCGTACGCGAGAAGGCCTGCGGTGAAGATGGCGGCGAGCGCGAGGCGCCGGGTGGGGTTGAACATGAGTTAGGTCTCCTGAATGATTGCGAGGAATGAGAGGAGGGGTCGGGTGGCCTTCTGGAGGCTACGTCGCCCAGGTAATGCTTGAGTGAAACGAGAATCTCACTTTGGTATGAACTGCGTGTGAATCCAGCGTAAGGTTTTTTTGCGGCTTTGTCGAATCGGGCTAAACGCGGTGGGTCATTTAGACTTGAAGGTGCCATGTTTATTGATGAAGCGCGCATTCGAGTGAAGGCAGGGGACGGCGGGAACGGCTGTATGGCGTTTCGGCGAGAGAAGTTTGTGCCGAAGGGTGGACCGTCTGGGGGGGATGGGGGGCATGGTGGCGATGTGGTGATGGAATCGTCACTGAGCCACAATACGCTGGTGCATTTTCGGTTCAACCCGGAGCATAAGTCGCAACGCGGCGGGCATGGGCTGGGGTCGAACTGCTCGGGCTATAGCGGGGAGCATACGGTGCTGAAGGTGCCGGTGGGGACAGTGCTGTTCGACGAAACGACGGGTGAGCAGATTCATGACTTTGCGCGGGTGGGGGAGTCGATTGTGGTGGCGCGGGGCGGGCGCGGGGGCCGGGGGAATCAGCACTTTGCGACAAGCACGCACCAGGCACCGCGGGAGCATGAACTGGGACGGTCGGGAGAGGAACGGCACTATCGGCTGGAGCTGCGGCTGCTGGCGGATGCGGGGTTGGTGGGGTATCCGAATGTGGGGAAATCGACGCTGATTTCACGGGTGAGCGCGGCGAAGCCGAAGGTGGCGGACTACGCTTTTACAACGCTGGAGCCGAACCTGGGCGTGGTGTCTGTGGGGGAATGGCCGCATGAAGAGTCGTTTACGATTGCGGACTTGCCGGGGTTGATCGAGGGGGCGCACCTGGGAGCGGGGTTGGGAATTCAGTTTTTGAAGCATATCGAACGGACCAGCGTGATTGTGCACCTAGTGGATGTGTCGGATGGATCTGGCAGGCTAGATCCCGTGGAGGACTATAAGGTGATTACGACGGAGCTCGCGAGCTTCGACGAGACGCTGGCGGCCAAGCCTACGGTGCTGGTGGCGGCCAAGGTAGATGTGGCGAATCCGGAGAAGCTGAAGAAGCTGCGAGCGATGGCTAAGCGGAAGAAGATGGCGTTCTATGAGATTTCCGCGGTGACGGGGCTTGGTGTGGATGCGCTGAAATATGCGCTGGCCGAGCTGGTGGCGGTGCATCGTGGGGTACCGCTGGAGGGTGAGATCAAGGATGCGGCGGCGGCTCGGAAACGGAAGCCCAACTATCCGCCGCCGGCGAACTCGGCGCGGGGGCGGGCGTAGGGCTTGGGGATGCGGGTGGCGCTGTTTGGGGGAACGTTCGACCCACCGCACCGGGGGCATGTGGCGATCGCACGGGCGGCGGCTGACCGGTTCGATCTGGATACAGTGCTGCTGGCGCCGGCGGGGAGGCAGCCGCTGAAGCGGGATGGCTCGGTGGCCAGCTACGACGACCGGTTGACGATGGCGGCGCTGGCTTGTGGGGAGGATGGACGGTTTGCGGTGTCCAACCTGGATGCTCCGCGGCCGGATGGGGATGCGAACTATACGGTGCGGACGCTGGAGCTGGTGCGAGAGTTGATGCCGGGGGTGGAGGTGTTTTGCCTGGTGGGGGCGGATAGTTTTCAGGGGCTGGGGCACTGGCGGGAACCGGACAGGCTGCTGGAGCTGGCGGATTGGATTGTGGCGAGCCGGCCGGGATTTGCGATGGGCGTGCCGGAGGGTATGCGGCTGACAGGGGCGCAGCGGGGGAAGATTCACCTGCTGGATTCGGTGCATGAGGAGGTGTCGGCGACGGGGTTGCGGGAGCGTTTGCGGGCGGGAGAAGGGTGTGAGGATGTGTTGCCGGGGGCGGTGGCGCGATATATCCGGGAGCGTGGACTGTATGGCGGGGTACGATAGAGGTTATGGCATCGACTGAGAGTTATCAACTGCTGCTGGCTGCGGCGGCGGCTTGCGAAGACAAGAAGGCTGAGGATATTCGCATCCTGGCGCTGGACCCGACCGAGAGTGGGCTTACGGACTACTTCCTGATCTGCAATGGGACGAACGATCGGCAGAATGTGGCGATTACGGATGAGATCGAGATCCGGCTGAAGCGGGAGTTTGGGGTTTATCCGAACTCGGTGGAAGGACGGCGGCAGGGAGAATGGGTACTGATGGATTATGTGGACTTCATCGTCCATGTGTTTTCAGCGGAGAAGCGGGCGTTTTATGGGCTGGAACGGCTGCGGAAGTCGGCTACGACGATCAGTGTGGCGGAGCTTAGTGGGGAGCTGAAGGCGCTGATTGCGAGTACGCGGGTGAAGACGGAGAAGCCTGTGAGCGCGGTGAAGAAGGCTGTCGTCAAGAAGGGTGTAGTGAAGAAGGCTGTGGCGAAGAAGGTTGCGGTGAAGAAGAGCGTGGTGAAAGCGGTCAGGAAGGTGAAGTGAGGGGGGCAATCGTGCTCGGGGTGCCCCCCGGGTGTTTGGGGATAAATTCTTCAAAGCAGGGGACTTAGTTCTGGTTGAGTGGGGCTGGACTGTACAGGGGTGGATGGACAAATGAGGGCAAGGCAAAGGCCGGACACCCGAGGGTGTCCGGCCTTTTGCGGTTGGTTGCGGTTAGAACTGCAGGCGGGCGCCGAGCTGTATGTTGCGTGAGCCAGTGGCTGAGCCGGTGGTGGGGCCGAAGCTACCGCCAGAGTTGCCACTGAAGTTGTTAAAGGTGTTCCCCAACTGTACCTCGGCATCATCGATGTAGGGGTCAGGGAGGCCGTAGTACGCCCGGTTGAAGGCGTTGAAGAGTGTTGTCTGCAGCTGTAGGTTGTAGCGCTCTGTGACATGGAAGCTCTTGAAGGCGCCGAAGTTGACGTTGTTATAGCTGTTTCCCTGGAAGGTGTTGCGAGGAAGATTACCAAACGGCGTCCCGCGGGTGATCGCTTCCGCTGCATTGTTGACGATGAGACGTGCGTTGTTAGGATTGGTGCGGTTTCCGTTCTGGTCGATGTAGATGCCATTGCCGGTGTTCAGGGCGATGTTGCCGTTAGGTGCCTTCGGATTTCCGATGAATGGATGGCATGCGTCGGCACCCGTGAAGGTTGCATTGAAGTTATAGTCGCAGAGACTAAATAGCTGGTTTCCGTAGCCCGCAGCAGTCGTCTTGTTTGGGCTGTAGTAATACGCCAGCAGGGAGTAGTAGTTCTGGACGGGAGTGAAGGCCTGGCCTGAGTTGAAGGTATAGAGGCTGTTGAACTGCAGACCGCCTACCGCCTTGGCGACCAGGCTGTGACCTCCCTTGAAGAAGGGAAGTGTATAGACCATGCCGACAGATGTGACGTTCTTGAAGTTGACCGCGGAAACGCCGCGCTCGCCGACGTTGGTATCGTATGGATTCTGTGCAAAAGCCGAGTTGCCGGTGTCAGAGAACACTTCGCTGGCGTTATCGATGGTGCGGCTGTAGGTGTAAGCGACCGAACCAGTGAAGCCGTAGAGGTTGCGCGTCTGGAGACTGGTCTGGAGGGCGTTATAGATACTGAAGGCAGTGTTGGTACGGGTGCGGACGAGGGTATTGCCGCAGTGCTCGCGACCAAGGTCGGCGGTCGTTGCGGTGGTACCACTGTTAAGGGCAGAGGTGGTGCAGTACGGTCCAGCAATCGTTGGAAAGTAGGTGGCGAGAGCTGGAACCAACGCAGTGCCATTGAACGATCCCAGGCCGAGACCTCCTGAGGCATTTGGACCAACTGTGGGGTTGCCGTTGACAGTCTGGAAATTACCGACGGTGTGGTTGCCCGAGTAGCGAACTTCCAAGGTAGCGGCTTTAAGCACCTCGTACTGAAGCCCGAGGGTATAGCTTTCGGCGTAGGGATTGTGAAAGTTAGGCGTGACCTGAGTCTGTGTCTTGGCGCCGGGGTTGCCGCCGGTGGGGTTGTATTTGTCGTCCGCAGCGTGGACGGCAGCGTTGTAGGCTCCGCCGGCCGGGATGCAGCCGAGGGACGCGGCGCAGCCGAATGAGGATTGATTGACGACGGGGGCGGCGCTATAGGAATTTAGGGCAATGTTGTAGTAGGCCGGATCGAAGTTGATTGCGAAGCCGCCGCGAACAACAAGCTTCTTAAGACTTTCCGGGTTGTAGGCGAAGCCGAGGCGGGGCTCAAATCCCTTTTTGAATGGGCTGATGTAGGGGAACGTAGTGGTGGAGAGCGGCAGGGCCGTGTTCCATTGGGGGTTGGGGCCGGTCTGCGACGCAACCGTTGAGTTGTGCAGTAGATTGAGGGACTGGCCGAAGAACTCGTAGCGAAGGCCCATGTTGAGGGTCAAGGCAGGAGTGACTTTCCAGTCGTCCTGGATGTACGCGGCCACGTCGGGCTCGGTGAAGTGAATATTGGCGCTAGCACCGGTTGCAAGTGTCTCCGTGGAGACTACGTTCGCGAGCAGATTGTTGTATGAGGTAACCGTGAATCCGCCGTTAATGTAAGGCAGGAAGACGTTCGGTGAGTTCTGGTAGTCAAACTCACCACCGAAGGTGATGCTGTGGCGACCGATATTCCAAGTAGCGTTGTCCTGCACCTGAGTAACTTTTACGACGCGGCCCTGGGGGATATTATTGGCGAGGCCGAGCGAAAGGAACGGAGCGCTGAGGGTGAAGGTGGAGGGACAGGCAGAGAGGTTCTTGATGGTGCAGTTAGGGAAGCCGCCGCCGTCAAAGTTGAAGGTGGACTGCTGGAAGGAGTAGCGCACCTGGTTGACCCAGCGGGGACCGAATGTGTGGGTCCAATCGGAGCCGATGGAGTGCGAGGTAGCTCCGGTATTGTAGTAGGCACCCGAGGGGAAGGAACCGCCGGCGAAGCGATTGGGGGCGAACTGATAGAAGTAGCGGAGGAAGAAGCGGTCTTTGTTGTCGAGCTGATAGTCGAGTCGACCAAGGTCTTCCTGGTCAGTGTTGTTGGGATTGAAGGTGCGGGTAATCTGCGAGATTGGGATGGTCGTGGTCACGCCGTTGTAGGTCACGGTGGTTGTGGTCGGCGTGCCTGTGTTGGTGACGACGCCACCCTTTGCGGCGTAGGGGCCGAAATTTACGAGTTCAGCGACGCCCGGGTTGTTGGGATATGCTGCCTGTAGTGCGGCGAGGCCGGCGGGGGTTGGGAAGTAGCGAGTGCCGGAGGAAATGCTGGTGGCACCGTTGTAGTCCCTTGTAAAAAGGCCGCTACCAAAGCCGAAGAGTTTGTCTTTCAGGATGGGAAAGCCAAGAGTCCCGCCGAAGGTATTGTCAGTGAAGCGAGGCAGGCGCTGGAGGGTGCAGAAGTTCGCCGTAGCAAAGGCTGCATTGCTGCCACTGGGGCAATTGTTGAAGTAGGAGTCGGTGGATTTCTGGGCCTGGGTATAAGAGGAGAGCCAGTCGCCAGTGTAGAACTCAAAGGCCGAGCCATGGATGGAGTTGGTGCCGGACTTGGTGAGGTAGTTGACGACCGAGCCCATGTTACGGCCGTACTGGGCAGAAAAGTTATTGGTGATGATCTGGATTTCCTGTACGGCGTCTTCGTTCTGGAAGAAGATCTGTTCACCGGCGACGGAGTTGTCGTTGTTGGCCTGACCGTCGAGCTCAAAATTGTTGGAGCGGCCGCGCTGTCCGTTGGAGGAGATGCCGACACCGTTGGTGTTGGAGAAGTTGGCGGAGTGGGTGCCGACGACGCCGGGGACGAGCAGGGCGAGCTGGTCGAGGCCGCCGCCGGTGGGCAGGTCTTCTACCTGCTCGGAGTCGAAGGTGGTGGTGACCTGGGCCTGAGTGGTCTCGAGGAGACCACGGCCGGTGGATACCTCAACAGACTCGGTGGCTGTGCCGGTCTGGAGCTTTTCTACGCCGAGGCCGAAGGTTTTGCCGGTCTCTACGTTGACGTTATCGAGCTTGAGGTCACCGAAGCCTGCGCGGGTGATGGTGATGGTGTAGAGGCCGACGGGCAGGTTGGTGAGGGTGAATTCACCCGAACCGGTGGAGGTTTCGGTGAACTTGATACCTTCCGCTTTGTTGATGGCGGTGATGGTCGCACCGGGGATGACGGCGCCGGTGGGATCCTGGATGGTACCGGCGATCTGGCCGGTGACGATGCCCTGGGCGTGGAGCGCGGAGGCTCCGAAACTCATGGACAAGGCAACGAGTGAGGCAGCTAGATGATTCTTCCAATGCATTCGCGAAACTCCTGAAGTCGTCGTTCTGAGTAGGCTTCGGGGCGATCCCAAGGTGCGATCGAACCGGGGAAAAAGGGAAAGGTGCTACCCGAAGCGCTGCCGGGCGGAACCTGAAGTTATGTAGCTTATGCAGAAGGTATAGCACGTTGTGTGCCAAACCTAGAGCTCTTGAAATTGTGGTGCGAATGGGGGATCGCCGATGACGCTTTCGAGGGGGATATGAAATTACGGAGAAACAGATGTTGAATATTGGTAAATTCAAGAGGACATGATGAAACTTTTGCTGGGGTATGTTTCTGGAAGGCGTGGGAAGGCGAAGAGTGGGGCGGCGGAAGCGCTGGCGGAGGATTACGTGGAGCGGGCGGGGCGGCTGGGGATGATGGAAATGGCGGGATTTTCGACGGAAGCGGCGCTGCTGGAGGCGGCTGAGAAGGCTCCGGGACGGGCGGCGGCGGTGCTGGTGCTGTTTGATGGAGGCGGGGAACGGATGAGCTCGGAGGAATATGCGAAGATGCTGGGGCGGCTGAGAGATGAGGGAGCGGGGAGGGTGATGCTGGGAGTGGGGCCGGCGGATGGGTGGTCGGAGGGGGCTAGGGGGAAGGCCTGGAAGCGGGTGTCGCTGGGGGGGATGACGCTGCCGCATGAGCTGGCGAGGGTGATGGTGGCGGAACAGACATATCGCGCGCTCACGATTCTGGCCGGGCATCCTTACCATTGCGGGCATTGAGTGGGTTCAGCGAATGCGCGCTCACGATCCTGGTGGGACATCCTTATCATTGCGGGCATTGAGGTAGGCGGTATGGGAAAACCCAGGTCTCAAATGCGAGACCTGGGGCACCCGGATTTGTGGTTGGTAGAATGATGGGACACGGGAGAGTGCGGGGACGATGAGCTGGTTCAAGCGGGAAGACCACAGGATTGTGAATGAGGCGGCGACCAAGACGGTCCGGACAGAGGGACTGTGGACGAAGTGTGGGAGCTGCGGGCAGGTGCTCTATAAAGCGGATCTCGAGAAGAACCTGCAGGTTTGTATGAAGTGCGGGAAGCACTTTCGGTTCGACGCGAAGGCGCGGGTGGATAACCTGCTGGAGCCGGGGTATGAGCTGGTGGATCTCGAACTCAAGTCGACTGACCCGCTGAACTTTACAGATTTGAAGCCCTATAAGAAGCGGCTGGCGGAGGCGCAGAAGAAGACGGGCTTGAATGACGCGATTGTGAATGCAATCGGGAAGATTGGGGAGCAGGAGGTGGTGCTTTCGGTGATGGAGTATGCGTTTATCGGGGGGAGCATGGGGGCGGTGGTGGGGGAGACGATTGCGCGGGCGGTGGACAGGGCTTATGAGCGGCGGGTGCCGCTGGTGATCGTGAGTGCGAGCGGGGGGGCGCGGATGATGGAGGGGATCGCGAGCCTGATGCAGCTGGCGAAGATTTCTACGGGGCTGGCGCGGCTGGCGGAGGTGGGGGTTCCTTATATATCGGTGATGACGGACCCTACTACCGGGGGGGTTACGGCTAGTTTTGCAATGCTGGGGGATTTGAATATCGCGGAGCCGGGGGCGCTGATTGGATTTGCGGGGCCGCGGGTGATCGAGCAGACGATTCGGCAGAAGCTGCCGGAGGGGTTTCAGCGGAGTGAGTTCCTGCTGGAGCACGGGTTTCTGGATGCGATTGTGGAACGGAAGGATTTGAAGGGGTATCTGGGGAAGGCGTTTGGGTGGATGATGGCGGGGAAGGCTGTGGCTTAGGGGGGGCGCCGCCCCCGGTGGTTTGAGGGCAAAATCTTCATTCGGTTGGGTTTAGGTGGGTTTTGGAGTTGACGGGGGTGGCGGGCGAAATGGGTTGTGCATTCCGGGGGCGCGGTCGTCCCATGGCGTTGTGGGCGGGTTGAGAAGCATATTCCCTTCGGGAATGACAAACGAACGGGTACAAATGACCCGGACTTGTGGGTGGGTCCTATGGGGTGAGTAACCCCACCTCACGCGATACGACCCGCGTGAGATGGGGCACCCGATGCTGGTGGATTAGGGTTTGGCGTTGGGGTAGATGTTGGGTAGGGGGGCGCTGCGCTGGCGGTCGAGTTCGGGGTGGGGGAAGGGTTTGCGGGGCATCATTTCATCGCGCTGGGCGGTGTTGTAGAGGAAGATGGCTTCTACGACGGCGGCCTGCTCGAGGTCGGCGGGGTGGAGGCGATCGAAGGTGTCCATGTTGGAGTGGTGGGTGCGGGTGCCGTAATCCATGGGGTCCTGGAGGAATTCGAAGCCGGGGAGGCCGACCTCGTCAAAGGCGATGTGGTCTGTGGAGCCGGTGTTGCGGGGGGTGACGACGGCTACGCCGAGGTCGGCGAGGGGGGCGATCCACTGCTTGAAGATGGGCATGATGGCGAAGTTTTCCTGGGCGTAGACGCCGCGGATTTTGCCGCCGCCGTTATCGAGGTTGTAGTAGGCGTCCAGGGTTTCCCATTCCTTTGAGGGGACGAAGGGGCCGTGCTGGCGGCCGTAGGCGGGAGTGTTGGCGTCGGCGGGGGCGTCCTGGAAGGTGCCGAAGTGCTGCTTGACGTAGCCGATGGAGCCGAAGAGGCCTTCTTCCTCGCCGGACCAGAGGGCGATGCGGATGGTGCGGCGAGGCTGGACGCCGAGAGCTTTGAGAATGCGGACGGCTTCCATGGCGACGATGGAGCCTGCGCCGTTGTCTGTGGCGCCGGTGCCGGAGATCCAGGAATCGAGGTGTCCGCCGACCATGACGACCTGGTTTTTGAGTTTGGGGTCGGTGCCGGGGATCTCGGCTACGGTGTCGAAGCCGTGCTCGTGGTCGCCGGTGAAGGTGGCTTCAATGTTGAGCTCGACGGTGACGGGGACGTTGTGCTGGGCCATGCGGGCGAGGCGGTTGTAGTGCTCGATCAACATGACGGCGTTAGGGATGGTGACGGCGTTTTCGCGTTTTTGCGCGGCCTGGGCGAGGTCTGCGCCGTTGTCGTCAAAGATGATGCCGGTGCCGCCGCCGTTGGAGCCGTCGCGGGAGGGGGTGATGATGGCGAGGACGCCTTCGTCAGCGAACATTTTGAGGGCGGCGGTGCGGAGGGCGGTGAGGCGGCGGCGCTCGGCGGCGAACTGCTCGGGGGTCTGGGTAGGGCCGGGGGCGGCGGCGCGCGGGACCGGGGGGCCTTCCATGGCTTTTAGTTCTTCATCGGTGTAGCGCTTGAAGAGGGGCTCGGTGATGTCCGGGGTGGGGCGGGTGGCGCCGAGGAGGATGATTTTGCCGGCGAGGGTGCCTTTGAGCTTGTCGAGCTGTGCGGTGGTGAGGTCAATGTAGACGACCTGGCCGGTGATGGGGCCCTTGGTGGCCGGGGACCAGGGGGAGGCCATGCACCAGAGGGGTTCGGGGTCGGGCGAGACCATGCGGGCCCAGGTGTTGATCTGCTGCCAGCCCATGCCGAACTCGCCCCAATCTTCAAGGTGGGCGTTGGAGAGGCCTACGGCGGTGAGGGTGTCGCGGGTCCAGGCGTTGGCTTTGGCCATGTTGGGGGAGCCGGTGAGGCGGGGGCCGATGCCTTCAGTGAGGGCTCCGGCGAACTCCATGACGTGGGAGTGACGGAGGCCTTCTTCCCGGATGCGGGCGTACATGTTGTAGTCGAGGGATTCGGTGGTGGGTTGGATGGGGTCGGGGTGTTTTTGGGCTATGGCGGGGAGGAGGGTGAAGGCTAACGAGAGGGTGGTGAGGCGGCGGGCGAAGGGCATGCTCGGGGGGCTCCGGGGGGGATTTTTGACGGCTGAAGGGTCAGGATAGCAGAGTGATGGGATGGGTCGTGACTACCCCAGGTCACACGATGAAGCCGTGTGGCCTGGGGCACCCCGGACGGTTTGGTGGCGAGTAGGGGGAGGGAGTAACCCCACCTCACGCGATACGGCCCGCGTGAGATGGGGCACCCGATGCGTAGTGGTGCGGTGTTATTCGGGGGTGGGGATGTGGGGGGTTAGGCCCATGGTTTGGAGTTGTTGGGAGGTGAAGAAGAGGCGGGGGGCGGTGCGGGGGGCGGTCGTTGGGGCGGCGGCGCGGGTGTTGCCGCGGAAGAGCTCTTCTACCTGGATGAGAGGGGTGCCGATGAGGGCGAAGGCGGCGTGGACCTGCCGGTGCGTCCAGGCGGGGGAGACGAGGCGGAGTTGGCCGTCGCGGCGGGAGGCGGAGAGCTGGAAGAGTTGGTCGCCGGCGGCGTGCGGGGTGAGGGGGAGAATGACTACGTTGAAGTGCTGGGAGGGGAAGTCGGTGAAGGTAGGAGGTGTAGTCATTTGCGGGTGATGCGGCGGAGCCAGAGGGTGCCGAGGTAGGCGAAGGTGAGGGCGAGGGCGAGGAGGCCGATGGGGAGGCCGATGAACTTGTAGGAGATGGCGTAGTCCGTGGGGTGGCCGGAGGCGTTGCGGATCATGAGGGCGACGATGCCGAGGAAGGTGGCGAGGAAGAAGGTGGCGAAGCCGGTGCCTACGGAGAGGAGGATGGTGGCGAACCAGCCGAGATCGCCGATGGGGGCGCCGAAGAGGTAGCCCTGAGCGAAGGTGCGAGCCGGTTGATTTGCGTTGCTGGCCATGGAGTTAGAATAACGCCTTATGGGCGATGGCGTGGGGGAGATGGTGGATGCGGTGAAGGTGGCGGCCGAGACCGAGCTGCGGGTGGCACGGAATGGGGTTCGGTATGGGGTGTATGGGGAGACGAAGATTGCGCCGGAAGAGCTGACGCGGGTGGTGGAGGCGGTGCCGGTGACGGTGGCGCCGGGACTGGCGGGACGGGTGTTTTACTTTGTGCCGCTGGTGATGGAGGTGGGGACGGTGGCTGCCGGTTACTCGCCGGAGCTGGGGGATGAGGCGATCTGCCATCGGGATATCGAAGTGGATGGCGGGCTGGGGGTGTTTATTTCAGCGCGGCTGGTGCGGGATACGTTTGGGCTGGCGTTTGAGCTTTTTATCAATGTGGCGCATGGATTTTGTGCGGCAAACGGTGTGCCGGCAGGTTTTGCGACGCTGGCGTGGGGGCAGGCGGTGGCTGATGTGCGGGGGGAGACGAGCCAGGATGCCTGGGAGGCTCGGGCGGCGGCGGTGGCTCGCAAGGACGAGAAGGCGAGGGGAGAGTATCTGGAATGTGCGTTTGCGGATGCGCTGGCGATTTATATGTTGTCGCTGGCGGTGGATTTTGATTATGCGGAGCTGCGGGAACGGGAGTATCCGCTGCTGGCGGCGGGGGCGCTGGCGGATCGGCTGCGGATGATGGCGGCGCTGTTTCCGGCGAATGATGGGTATGAGTTTTCGATTCGGTATCGGCGGCGGGGGTAGGAGTGCCCGGGCCAGGTAGTGTTTGATGGATGTTTTGAGCTCGATGGAAGCGCGAAAGAGGGCAAATCCCGGGGGCTGAAGCCCGCCTTGTCGGTAAGTTTGAATGTCCGGGCTAAAGCCCGGACCTATCTCATAAGCAAGGGCAAGGGCACAGGCTGAGACGGGCTAGCGGATGGCGGCCATGGCGGCGCGGAAGAGGAGTTCGAAGTCGGTGGCGGCTTGCGGGTTTTGTTTGAGGGCGGACTCGATGGCTTTCTGGGCGATGGGGCGGGGGTAGCCGAGGTTGAGGAGGGCGGAGAGGGCGTCGTCGGCGTGGTCGCCTAGGGATGGGGCGGGGGTGAGGTCGGTGGGGGCGGTGGTTAGGTCGTCGAGCTTGTCTTTGAGCTCGAGGACTACGCGCTCGGCGGTCTTTTTGCCGATGCCGGGGATCTTGACGAGGGTGGCGTGATCGGCGGAACGGATGGCGGTGACGAGGCGGGAAGCGTCGATGCCGGAGAGGACGGTGATGGCTAGTTTGGGGCCGATGCCGGAGATGGAGAGGAGACGCTCAAAGAGGCGTTTTTCCTGGGGTTCGGCGAAACCGAAGAGGGCGAGCTGGTCCTCGGCGACTTTGGTGAAGATGTGGAGGCGGGTCTCGGCGCCGAGGGCGGGGAGGGCGGTGAAGGTGGCGACGGAGATGGCGACGTCGTAGCCTACGCCGGCGCACTCGATGAGGGCCTGGTTGGGGGATTTTTGGAGGAGGGTGCCGCGGAGGTGGGCGATCATGTTGGCTCCTCCGATTATGAACTATTGGGTGGATTGGAGGCGGGGTTGGGCGGCTTTGAGTTCGAGGAGAAGGGATTCGATTTCGTCGTTGCGCTCAAGGGATTGGAAGCGGTCTTCGAGGGTTTCGGCGGTGGTGATGGCGGTTAGGGTGCGGGTGACTTGATTGCGGGCTTCGAGGTCCTGGGTGGTGGCGGTGAGGGCGGCGAGGCGGGCCGAGGAGTTGAGGGCGGGTTGGTTGGGGGCGGAGCTGGCGGCGACTTTTTGGGCGGCGCGGTTGCGGCGGAGCTGGAGGGTGAGGAGCTCGACCTTGTCACGGGTTTCAAGGAGCTTGGTCTGGAGGCGGGTGTAGGCGGCGCGGAGGGTGTCGGCTTCGGCGGTCTGGTCGGCGTGCTGCTGGGCGAGGCCCTCTGCCATGCGCTGGTGCGAGAGGGCGCGCTCGAGGGCGGCGCGGGCGAGGTCGTCCTGCTGCTTGGCTACGGCGAGCTCGGCTTTGCGGAGCCACTGGGACTGCTCCTGCTGCTGGGTTTGCTGCTTTTTGAGCAGGAGGTGCTGGTCGGCGATGGCGATGGCGACCTGGGTTTTGACCTGGAGGAGCTGGTTTTCCATGTCGAGGAGGAGTTGGCGGGCTAGTTTTTCGGGGTCCTCAGCGCGGGCCAGGAGGTCGTTGAGGTTGGCGCGGAGGAGGGTGGAGACGCGTTCGAGGAGGGCCATGGGGGTTCCTTTCTGGGAGTGAAGAACGAAGCGGAACGCGGCGGCGCGGCGATCCGCGGCGGACGCGGCGAAGTGCGTTAGGGTCGGCGGTTGGTGAAGAGGTGGTCGAGGGCGACGAGGCCGAGGATGGTGAGGAGGCCGGAAGCGAAACGGTGGCGGCGGTAGGGGCGGGCGTAGCCGTAGGGGTTGTAGTGGCGGCCGTAGGGGCGGTAAGGGCGGGTGATGAGGCGGACGATGCGGGAGACGATGAAGAGGGTAAGGAGAATGAGGATGATGTGCATGGTATTGATCTCGGCGGAAGCTGGTGAGAGCAGCGGTTGGAAAGGTTCGAGCGGTTTGGGTCAGTTGGGACCTTCGGGGTCCTTCGACTGCGGGGTTGACGATGGTGCCGTGAACCCCTTCGCTCAGGATGACGGCTTTGTTCTGAGGTCAGACAGTTGTGGGGTTAGTTGGGTTTTTTGGCTTCGAGGGTTTTGGGTTCGTCTTCGGAGTCTTCGCGGGGCTTCATGGCTTTTACGTTTTGCATGAGGTCGCCTAGCTTCATGCCGGAGAGGGCTTCAAAGAGGGCGGGGACCTGGGCGGCGATTTTGGTCATGTCGCCGGTGATGCGGGAGGCTCCGGTGCTGGCGCCGGCAGCGTCTGAGCCGGTGGAGACGATGGTGATCTTGTCGACCTGCGAGAGGGGTTCGGACATGGCGCGGACTACCTCTGGGAGGCTCGACAGGAGCTTGTCGACGACGGCGGCCTGGGTCCAGCCCTGGTAGGCTTCGGCCTTGACGTTCATGGCTTTGGCTTCGGCTTCACCCTTCTGGAAGATGATGCTGGCCTCGGCTTCACCTTGCAGGCGGGTGATGGCGGCTTGCGCTTCGCCGGCGGCGCGGGTGGCGGCGGCGCGGCCTTCGGCCTCAATGGTGATGCGGTTCTTTTCCGCGGCGGCGATGTTCTGGATGCGGCGTGCTTCAACCTCAGAACCCTTGAGGATGGTGGAGGTGAGCTCGGCTTCATGGCGGAGGATTTCAGCCTGCTGGACCTTGATCTGGCCTTCCTTTTCAATCTGCTGGACTTTGACCTGCTCGGCGATGACCTGTTGCTGCATGACGTTGGTCTGGAGCTCGTAGGCCTTGTCGGCCTGAGCTTCCTGGCGGCGGGACTGCTCGGCGTACTGGGCTTTCTGGATGGCGAGGTCGCGCTGGGCTTCGGCTTGTTTGCCGAGCGAGGCAGTTTCTGCGATGACGCGTTCCTGGTCTGCTGTGGCTTTCGCGGTGGCGCTTTCGCGGAGGGCGATGGCCCGGCGGATGGCGGTGTCGCGCTCGGCTTCAGCGGCGGCAATTTCGGCGTCGCGGCGGATGCGGGCTACGTCCGGGCGGCCCATGTTGGTGATGTATTCGTTCTTGTCGCGGACTTCACGGATGGTGAAGGAGACGACTTCAAGGCCCATCTTTGATAGGTCGTCGAGGCATGTGGCGCGCATGCGTTCGGCAACCATTTCCGGCTCTTTGACAATCTGCTCTACGGTGAGCTGGCCGATGATGCCGCGGAGATGGCCTTCCATGACGAGGCGGATGAGGGCTTCGCGTTCGACGGGGGTTTTGGAGAGGAACTGCTCGGCGGCGGTGAGGATGGATTCTTCATCGCTGCGGACCTTGATCTGGGCTACGGCTTCGACGGTTACGGCTACGCCCTGCTTGGTGTAGAGATCCTGCTGGGGGGCGACGTCGAAACTCATGAGTTCGAGGGTGAGCTCGCGGTAGGTTTCGACGACGGGGAAGATGACGGCGGCGCCGGCCTTGATGACGCGCGCTTTGCGGAAGCCGTAGACGATGATGGCCTGGTTGGGGCCGGCTTTGCGGAACATGCGGCCGATGCTGGTGAGGATCAGCAGCGAGACGAAGACGATAACGGCGATGACGATGACGGCCATGCTGGACATGGAACTTCCTTTGAGAGCGGGTTAGTTGTGGAGGTTGTGGGGCAGCTCGTGGCCGAGTTCCGGCAAGGGGCTGACGTAGGCTACGCCGCGGTGGTAACGGAGGACGACGACCTCTGTGCCGCGGGGGATGGGGAGACCGGTTTCGCTGCGGGCGGCCGCGCTGCGGCGGGCTCCGGTTTGCGAGTAGAGGATTTCACCGATGCCGTTTTCAGCGCGGATCTCATCAGAGACGCGGGCGAGGACGCCGGGCATGTGGGTGTCTTCAGGGGTGAGGACGCGCTCTGCGGGGATGAGGACCTTGGCGAGGAGGGCGTAGAACATGCCGGCGCCGAGGAGGCCGGCGGCGGCGGCTATGAGGAGGACGATGGGGGTGAGGATGGCGGAGTAGTTGAGCAGCAGGTAGCCGGCACCGCCGAACCAGCAGAGGAAGGCGGGGAGGGTAAAGCCATTGAAGAAAGGAAGATGGCTGGTGGCGGGGGCGTGGGTGCCGAGGTGGAAGTGGCCGATGTGGAGGCGGCCCAGGCCGGTGAAGGCGGTGAGGAGACTAAGGGCGAGGCCGAGGAGGAAGCAGGTGAGGAAGAGGGTGTTCACTTGGCGGCCTTTCTTTTCTTCTTTGGGGCGGCGGAGGCGGGGGGAAGCTCGGGTGTGGGGAGGTGGAGAGCGGTGGCGAGGCGGTCGGCGAGGGCGGGGGTTTTGAGGATGGCTTCAAGCAGCAGGAGGCAGCGGCGGGAGTTGTCATGGTGGGCGAGGGCGAGGAGGGAGCGGCAGAGCTCGGGGTCGCGGCGACCGAAGGTTTCGGCGCCGGCGATGAGCCAGAGGTCTAGTTTGGCGTCAGATACCTGAAGGGCTTCTGAGGTGCGAAGCTCGGATTGGAAGTCGGCTGGGTCTTCTACGAGGTAGCCGGGGTGGACTTTGAAGAAGCGTGCGAGCAGAAGGCGGGTGGTGTTGGTGAGGTGGGGGCGGGCGCCGGATTCAAGCTGCGAGAGGTAGGACTGGGAGATGGTTTTGCCGCCGGTTTCGGCGTGGATGGCGTGGACGAGCTCCTGCTGGGTCATGGCGCGGTCGAGGTTACGGAGGGAGCCTTCGACTTCACGAAGGTAGCGGATTTTGTCGGAGAGCTTCATGGCGTTATTGCGATCTGCAATATTTATATTACGGATTGCAATTTTGCGCAAGAGGGTCGTTTACGGTGGTTCTTGACTTTGGGCGCGGGGGGGCGGAGACTCAAGCGCACGCGGAGGAACGGGCGCTTTGACGGGAAAGCAGAGCTGGACGGGCGAGAACGTGGGGGAAGAGTGGGTGCTGGCGTCAGCTCTCGAAAGCGTGGAGCGGGCGGAAGGGCTGGCGGTGCGGTATGCGGGGCTGGCGGGGTTCGACGCGGATACGGCGGAAACAGTGGGGATGGTGGCACGGGAGGCGGCGGTGAACGCGGTGGTGCATGGGAACCGGTTTGCGGCAGACAAGCGGGTGCGAGTGCGGTGTGAATGCGAAGGCGAGACGCTGCGGATTGTGGTGGCGGATGAGGGCGATGGGCTGGATGCGGCGGCGGTGCCGGATCCGCTGGCGCCGGAGAACCTGCTGCGGAGCTCGGGGCGTGGGATTTTTTTGATGCGGAGCTTTATGGACTCGGTGGAGTTCAGGGATCTGGGGCCGGGGACGGAGGTGACGCTGAGCAAGAGGTATGTGGTTCTGCGTCGCGATGAGGCTGAGACACATCTAATTGATAGTGAACAGAGGAGAAAAACAATGAGCATGAAAGTGAAAACGCGCAGTGTGGACGGGGTTTCGATCCTGGACCTGAGCGGGCGGATTACGATGGGCGACGGGACGGTGACGTTGCGTGATGCGGTGAAGGATGCCGTGAGCAAGGGCAATCTGAAGGTGCTGCTGAACCTGGCGGATGTGGACTATATCGACAGCTCAGGGATTGGCGAGCTGGTGAGTGCATATACGTCTGTGAAGAATGCGGGCGGCGAGTTGAAGCTGCTGCACCTTACGAAGAAGGTTCATGATCTGCTGCAGATTACGAAGCTTTATACGGTGTTCGATGTGAAGGATGATGAGGGTGTGGCGGTTGGGTCGTTTATGGGGTAGTTTGGCCCGCGTGTTGATGGAAGCCGTTGCCCTTGGGGTGGCGGCTTTTGTTTTGGGCCCTGGGTTCTTGCGGGGAGTGGACGAGGGATCCGGGGCTAAAGCCCCACCTACTTCGGAGATCTTTCGTGGGGCTGAAGCCCCACGCTAATCCGAAAGGCAAAGGCGGCTGAAGCCCTACGCTTCCACCGATAAGGCAAACGTCAGGTGATGAGGGGGTGGCCGGCGAGGGCCTGGTGGAAGAGGAGCCAGACGGAGGCAATGTAGAGGATGAAGGCGGCGGTGAGGGTGACGAGCTGGAAGCTTTGCTTGAGGGTGGTGCGGGAAAGAGCCCAGCCGAGGAGCGGCATGGCCTGGAGGCAGTGGAGGGCGAAGAAGTGGGCTATGCGGAGATCGCCGTGGGTGGTGGACCAGTTGAGGAAGGGGAGTCCGGGGCCACCGTCTTTTGCGCCGATGGTGTGGGAGAAGTGCTGGACCATGACGACGCCTTCCAGACTGCCGGCCAGGAAGACGAAGAGGCCGAGACGGATGCCGAGCACGATGGCTCGGGGGATGGGCGGGCGGGCGAGGCACCAGAGGATGAAGAGGACTGCGACGGCGAGGGTGTTGACGAGGATAAAGACGCCCATGATGCCGAAGGAGACGCCGTCAAGGAGGGTGCCGACGTTCATGTGGGAGCGGACACCGCGTGCGGATTGCATGGAGATGACGGCATTTTCAACGATCATGGAGAGAGCGATGAGGAAGGCGACGAGCTTGCCCGATCGGGGGAAAGCGGGGGCGAGGAGGCGGAGGAAGACGGCGACGGTGAAGAGGAAGATGACGGCGGAGAGATCGAACTTAAGGGGTTTGATCCAGGGGTCGAGGCCGAGGATGTGGCGGTGGTCGAAGGGCAGGGCTGCGATGGCGGCGAGGGCCAGGGCGAGGTTGAACCAGAGGGCGAAGGTGAGGGTGGGGCTGGCGCGGTGCCAGGTGCGGATGGCCTGGGTCATGTTGTGGCTCCGACCTGGCGGCGGAGGGCTAGTTTGAGGAGGAGGTAGGTGGCGAGGCCGACGGGGCCGAAGAGGAAGGTGAGGAGGAGCCAGGGGGCGACGAGCCAGCGGGAGATTTGGAGGCGGAGGGCGTCGCGGGTGATCCAGGCACCGGTGAAGAGGTCGAAGGCGAGGTAGTGGACCCAGCCGGCGAGGAGAGCCTGGGGAGACTGGAAGAGGAGGGCTACGGCGGCGAGGGTGCGGAAGCCGGCTCCGGCGGGAGGGTGGGCTTGGAGGAGGAGCCAGAGGTAGAGAGCGGCGAGGAGGAGCGGGGCAATGAAGGTGGCGAGGCGCTGGGTCCAACGCCATTGCGGGGCGAGGAGCAGGAGGAGCCAGACGGGGGTGACGATGGTGCCGGCGAGGGAGAAGAGGCGTTCTAGAGTTATGAGTTGTGGACTCATGCGGGGATTTTACGCTGGGGCGGGCGGGTTGGTTCCGAGACGTAGAATGTGAGGGTGAGCAAGAGTGCCAATGCGTTGCTGCGTCTGCGGAAGCATGCGGATTATCAGCGGGTTTATGGATCGAGCAAGAAACAGTTTGGGAAAGGGATGTCTTACTTTTTTTCGCTGCGACCTGAGGGGCGGCGGAGTGAGACGGACGGGCCGCGGGTGGGGTTGACGGTGGGTAAGGTGCTGGGCAAGGCGGTGGACAGGAACAGGATCAAGCGGCGGCTGCGGGAATGCGTGAGACGGCACGTGGGGGTGCTGGAGGGGGCGGCGGTGGATGTGATTCTGCATCCGCGGCGGACGGCGCTGACGCAGGAGGCGGGGGAGATGGACCGGGAAGTGGCGCAGGTTTTCAAGATGGTGCGGAAGATGCTGGATCGTGCGTGATGCTGAGGATTTTGTTTGCGGCTTATAAGCGGGTGGGGTCGCCTATGCTGCATGCTTTCGGGGTGAGCCAATGTATTTTTCTGCCGACGTGCTCTGAATACGCCTATGTGGCGATTGCGCGGTACGGGTGGTGGCGGGGGGCGGCGATGGCGGTGCGGCGGGTGGGGCGGTGTCATCCGCTGGGCAAGGGGGGGCTGGATCCGGTGCCTTAGAGGCGGGGAGGGAACGGCGCGGGGGGCTGGTGCGTTTATGATTAGGGAGGGCGTGTCTGGTTTTGCACAGCCTTGGTCATTTGTGTTTCAGAAAGTCAGGATACGACGTGGCAGAGTTCAAGAATCCGAATCAGGCAGGGGCACCGCAGGACAACCGTACACTTTTTCTGGTGATGCTGGCGATGCTGCTGGGGCTGACTGCGTTTAATTTTTATCGGGCAAAGAAGAACCCGCAGACGGCGAGCCCGAGTGCGGTGGCGCAGACCTCGAATCAGGCTCCTGCGGGGCCGGTGCCGATGGCTACGCAGACGGAGACGATTGCGGGGCAGCCGGTGCAGGTGCCGGTAGTGCAGGCGGTGGTGGGTGCGGCTGAATCGACTACTGTGGTGGAGAACGAGCTCTACAAGATCACGTTCAGCAACCGGGGGGCGCAGGCGACGAGCTGGATTTTAAAGAAGTACAAGGATTCTTATGGGAAGCCGCTGGATTTGATCCATGATGCGGCGGCGGCGAGCGTGGGGTATCCGCTCTCGCTTTATACGTATGACGCGGGGTTGACGGCGAACCTGGCGCAGGCGCTTTATCTGCCATCGGCTACGGGGACGCTGAATGCGCCGGGCACGCTGACGTTCAAGTATGTGGCGGGTGGTTACGACGTGACGAAGACGTTTACGTTCGACAACAGCTATGTGCTGCATGCGGATGTGGCGGTGCTGAAGAATGGGGCTCCGCTGCGGGCGCTGCTGAGCTGGCCGGGTGGGTTTGGCGACCAGGAAAGCGTGGGCGCGTATGCGGGGACGCAGCTGGATACTTCCGATGACGGGAAGACCAAGCACGAAGGGCCGAAGGATGTGCACCAGGGCAATACGCTGAGTGGCGCGTATGACTGGGCGGGGACGAGCGATCTTTATTTTGCGAGCATCTTTCTGCCGGATACGCCTAGCGATGCGACCATCGCGACGCTGCATAGCGAGATTGTGGTTCCGAAGGCGAACCGGCATAACGGGCTGGGGCAGGGCGCGGCGGTGAAGCCGCATACGGACCCGGCGAAGGACGAGGTAAAGGTGCCGATTCTGGGTGCGGCGGTGGGGGACATGAACGGGCATACGCAGGTGAGGCTGTTTGCGGGGCCGAAGGCTGTGGGGGTGCTGCGGAATGTGCATCCGACGGGGTCTACGGCGACGCTCGAGCCGCTGCTGGATTTTGGGTTCTTTGCGATTGTGGGGAAGCCGCTGTTCTATGTGCTGCGGTTTATCAACGAGCATGTGAGCAAGAACTGGGGCTGGGACATTATCTGGCTGACGATCCTGATCAACCTGGTGATTTTGCCGCTGCGCATCAAGACGATGCAGAGCGGGCTGAAAATGCAGCGGATCCAGCCGCAGATGGATGCGATCAAGGCGAAGTACAAGAGCCTGAAGATTACGGATCCGAAGCGGAACGACATGAACGCCGAGATTATGCAGCTGCAGAAGGACAATGGCGTAAACATGTTTGGCGGGTGCGTGCCGACGCTGATCCAGATGCCGCTGTTGCTGGCGTTTTTCGGCATGCTGCCGAAGGTGGTGGAGTTGCGACAGGCGCACTGGGGTTGGATTCCGGATCTATCGAGCGCGGACCCGTGGCATATTCTGCCGATCGTGATGGTGGTGAGTATGTTCCTGGTGCAGTTTTATACGCCTTCGCCGGGGATCGACCCGCAGCAGCAGAAGATGATGGCGTTCATGATGCCGGCGTTCAGCGGATACATGACGTGGAACTATGCGGCGGGGCTGGCGCTTTACTGGTCGGTGGGTAACTTGATTTCGATTGCGACGCAGGCGGTGATGAACCGGACGAGCATTGGGAAGGAAATGCGGGAGATTGCGACGAAGCGGGCGCGGAAGAAAGCGGGATTAGGGACGGGCGGCGGCGGGATGAAGACGATTCAAGGCAAACCGGTTCGCCGCTAGGGCTCATAGAGGGTGACGGGTTGCAAGCTGCATGGAGCGGACACGATGAACGCATGTGATGTCGAGACGGTCCGTGAGTTTCTGGATTCGCTGTTGCCAATGACGCTGCTCGATGTGAGGGTTGAGTGCGTGAAGGGACCTGAGGGTGGGCTTCCGCGAGTGGGGGTAACTTTTACGGGGGAGGATGTGGGTCTGCTGGTGGCTCGGCATGGGGAGCTGCTGCTGGCACTGGAACACCTGATGACACAGGCGCTGCGGCTGGCACCGGAGGAGCATGACTGGATCAGCTTCGACGCGGGTGGGTTCAAGGCGGCGCGGGAAGAGAATCTGCGGCGGGTGGCCTCAGCGGCGGTGGCGCAGGTACGGAGCTCGGGGGAGGCGTTTCATTTTGCGCCGATGAGCTCACGGGAGCGGCGATTGTTGCATTTGATGCTGGCGGACTCGGGGCTGGCGACGGGGTCTGAGGGGGAAGCGCCGCGGCGGCATCTGGTGTTGCGGATGCGGGGGTAGGGCGGGGCTGAGGAGACGAAGGGGGCTAAAGAGAGTCTCGGATTCCAAGAGCGTACCTCAGCGGCTGAAGCCGCGTTGCATCTGCGGCAATGGTGGCACGGCTGAAGCCGTGCCCTTAAGCACGACCATTCACTCAGCGATCATTGAAAGTCCGCACTGCGGGATCAGGCGAGGAGGAGGATTTTGCCGATGCCTCCTTTTTCGGCGGCGGTGTGGGCTGCTGCAGCTTCATCGAGTGGGAGCATGCGGTCGATGGGGATGACGAGGCGGCCGGCTTTTACTTCTTCGGCCATCTGGAGGAGGCCGGGGACGTCGGGCTGGCAGGCGATGCGGACGGTACGGATGGTGGGGTTGAGGGCTGCGTTGGCGGGGACGGCGACGACGGAGGCGAAGATGCCGCCCTGGCGGACTTTGGGAAGGAGCAGCTCGGCGGTGTGGCCGCCGACGGCGTCGGCGATGGCGTCCATGAGGCCGAGGGTTTGCATGGCTTGCTCGTCGTCGAGGGCGAGGACTGAATCGGCACCGAGGGTGGCGGCTTCTTTGAGCTGGTGCTTGCGGACGCCGGCGATGACGTGGGCTCCGGCCATTTTGGCGGTGCGGACGGCGGAACGGCCTACGCCGCCGACGGCTCCGGCTACGAGAACGGTCTGGCCGGCTTTGATTTCAGTGCCTTTGACGATGAGCTGGTTGCCGGTGAGGAGGACGAGGGGGAGGGCACCGGCTTCGGGAACGTCCATGCCTGCGGGGATTTTGGCGAGGTCGGTGGCTTTGACGACGCAGAGCTGGGCGTAGGTGTGGTTGGTGAGGGCGAAGACGTCGTCGCCGGGCTCGAAGCCGGTGGCTTGCGGATCAACCCCGGGACCTAGAGTGCGGATGACTCCGGCGAGGTCGCGGCCGAGGATGGCGGGGAACTCGACGGGCATGCGGTCTTTGATGGCGCCGGAACGGGTTTTGTAATCGATGGGATTGACGCTGGTGGCGGAGACGCGGACGAGGATTTCGCCGGGGCCGGGGGTGGGGTCTGGGACGTCTTCATAGTGAAGCTCAGAGGGATGGCCGTACTTGTGGAGGACGATGGCTTTCATGGTGGGTTGGATGCGGGGGTGCGAGGCTTGGGTTCGGTGCCAGGTTGTGTCTTGCAAATGCTTTGTAGACCGATGAGGCGCAAAAGAGAGCAAATCCCGGGGGCTAAAGCCCGCTTTATCGGTAAGTGTGAATGTCCGGGCTAAAGCCCGGACCTATCTCAGAAGCAAAAACCGAGTTGGAGCAGTTTTTCAAACACTGCTACCTGGGCTACCTATGTATTGCTGCCAGTCGGGGCCTTCTGCGATGCGCTTGAGGAGGGCGAAGCGGCGCTGCATGAGGCCGAGGATGTGCGGGACCATGATGTATTTGGCTACGAGCTTGCCGGCGGGGCCGAGGGGGAGGGAAAAGCGGACGATGTCGCGCATGAGGGTCTGGCCGCCGACCTCTTCAAAATGGTGATCGTGCTGGAAGTGGGCGAAACGGCCGCGGCCCTGGGTGTCCTGGAAGAAGCCGGGACGGTCGTAGGCGGTGATGAGGGTTTCATGCATGGCGGGGAGGCCGAACTTCCAGCCGCGCCAGAGGAGCTGATCGCCCATGAGAATGAGGCCGGAGGTTTTGCCTTCCACGGGCTTGAGGCCAATGGTGCGCTGGACGAGTTGGATGTTGGTGGCGAGGAGGAAGACGCGGTCGATGGGTGCGAGGACGTGGGCGGATTCCTTGACACGGAACATTCTGGGCTCCCTGGTAAGACAAAGCGGACGCGACGACGCGGCGGGTGCGCGGCGAACGCGGCGAGAGGCTAGTCGGGTTGGGCGATTTCGATGTCGCTGGCGAAGTGGCGCTTGAGGAGAGCGGTGACGCGGTCGGCTTCAGACTGGTCGGCTACGGTGATGCCGAGGAGGGCTCCGCCTTTGGCTTCGCCTTCAAAGCCATCGCCATCGAGCTTGTTCTTTTTGCCGAAGAGATTGAGGACGGCTTTGCCTACGGTTTCTTCAATGCCGGTCATGCCGCCTTCACCCTGGGCGCCGGGCTCAAGGACTGCGGCTTCTGGCGGCTCGGGGGCTTCACGGTTGGACATGACGATCATGTGGGCGCGGTCGAAGCCTTCGTCGGCTAGGGCGTCTTTGACGGCGTCGGCTACGTCGCGGGACTGGAAGGTGCCTAGAACTTGCATTGTTGGTGACTCCTGGTGGATTGGATGCAGATGATGGGGTGTACGAACCCTAAAGCGAACGCGGCGGCGCGGCGGGTGCGCGGCGAACGCGGCGACGACCGGCCCCAAGCGCTAAAGGGTGGTGGCGTGGGTTTGGGTTAGGTGGGTGGCGCGGGTGATGAAGTCGGCTACGGGAGTACTGCCCTGGTCGCCCTGGCCGCGGGTGCGGACGGAGACGGTGTCGGTGGCGCCTTCCTTGTCGCCTACGATGAGGATGAAGGGGACTTTTTGCAGGCCGAAGTCGCGGATTTTGGCGTTCATTTTGTCGTTGCGGGCGTCGAGATCTACGCGGAGGCCGGCGAGTTCGAGGCGTTGCTTGAGGGCTTCGGCGTAGGCTAGATGCTTTTCAGACGAGATAGGGACGATGCCTACCTGGACGGGCGCGAGCCAGAGGGGGAAGGCGCCGGCGTAATGCTCGATGAGGACGCCGAAGAAACGCTCGACGGAGCCGAAGAGGGCGCGGTGAACCATGACGGGCTGGTGAAGTTCGCCGTCCTCGCCCTTGTAGGTGAGGGCGAAGCGGGCGGGGAGGTTGAAGTCGAACTGGACGGTGGAGAGCTGCCAGAGGCGGCCGAGGACGTCGACGAGCTTGACGTCGATTTTGGGGCCGTAGAAGGCGGCTTCGCCGGGGAAGGCCTTGAAGGGGAGGCCGCGGGATTTGAGGACACCTTCGAGGGCGTTCTGGGCGAGGGTCCATTGGTCGTCAGAGCCGATGAATGCTGGGTTCTGGGGGTCGCGAGTGGAGAGCTCTACTCTGTACTCTTGAAAGCCGAAGGTTTTGAGGACGGCGTCGGCGAAGTCGAGGCAGGCTTCTACTTCTGAGACGACTTGCTCGGGGGTGCAGAAGATGTGGGCGTCGTCTTGAGTAAACCCACGGACTCTGAGGAGTCCGTGCATTGTCCCGCTTCGCTCGTAACGGTAGACGTTGCCGAGTTCGGCGTAGCGGAGGGGAAGCTCGCGGTAGCTGTGAGGGGAATTTTTGTAGATGAGGATGTGGCCGGGGCAGTTCATGGGCTTGAGGCGGTATTCTGCGTCGTCGAGCTCCATGGGGGGGTACATGTTTTCTGCGTAGACGTCTTCATGGCCGGAGATGCGCCAGAGCTCGCGACGCATGATGTGGGGGGTGAAGACGATATTGTAACCACGACGGATACATTCATCGCGCATCCAGTCTTCCATGGCTTTGCGGATGAGGCCGCCTTTCGGATGCCAGAAGATGAGGCCGGCTCCTGCGACCTCCTGGATGCTGAACAGGTCTAGCTGCTTGCCGAGGACGCGGTGGTCGCGGGCCTTGATTTCTTCGAGGCGGGCGAAGTGGGCTTTGAGGTCTTTGTCCGAGAAGAAGGCGGTGCCGTAGATGCGCTGGAGCTGCTGGTTGTTTTCATCGCCGAGCCAATAGGCGCCGGCTACGGAGGTGACTTTGAAGGCCTTGACGCGGCCGGTGGCGGGGACGTGGGGGCCGCGGCAGAAATCGGTAAAGGAGCCGTTGCGGTAGAGGGAGATTTCGTCGCCGGGCTGGGTGAAGCGCTCGATGAAATGAAGCTTCATGAACTCGCCGGCGGCGGCGTAGTCGGCGAGACCTTTGGCGCGGGGTTCGGTTTCGCGGACGAAGGGTTCGTTGCGGGCGATGACGTCTGCCATGCGGGACTCGATGGCGGCGAGATCGTGCTCGGTGAAGGGGGTTTCGCGGTAGACGTCGTAGAAGAAGCCGGAGTCAGTGGCGGGGCCGTGGCCGAGCCTGGTTTCAGGGAAGAGCTCAAGGATGGCGGTGGCCATGACGTGAGCGGTGGAGTGGCGGAGGACCTTGAGGGCGGCCTCGTCAGACTCTTTGAGGAGTTCAAGGGAGACGTCTTCTGTGAGGGGCGTGGTGAGGTCTACGATGCGGGTGGCTTGGGGGTCGCCGGCGCCGTACATGGCTTCAGCAGATTCGGGGGCGTCGTCCTGACCGCCTTCAGACTGGTTGATGTCCAGGCCGGCGAGGGGCGCGATGCGGGCGAGGAGGACGGCGGCGGCAAGGCGCGGGGAGATGCTGGTGGCGATGTCGAAAGGCGTGGTGCCGGAGGGGACTTCACGGAGGGAGCCGTCAGGGAGCTGGATGCGGATGGATTCTGATGCGGGATTCATAAGCCTCATTCGGGATGCACAAGAGCGCTAGGGAAAGGGTATCAGCTTGGGTACGGAGAAATGACCCGTTCGTTCGGGGGGATGGACGGAAGCGTCATTGATGGTGCTGGTTCGGGGTCGATAAGGTGAGGGAGTTGTTGGATGTGACTGCGGCAAATTTCCCGAGGGAACCCTGAGAGGCTGAAGATGCAGGTACTGTGCAAGATGTCGAATACGGTAAGTGATGTGAGGTGCAAGGTGTGCGGTCAGGGTTTTCTGGTGTACTGGGCTCGGACGAGCCGGAACGAACAGGAAGCGACGAGGCGGCAGGTGATCGAGGCGCTGGCGCAACAGCACGCGAACTCGGCTACCGAGCATGTGCATCCGCGGACGGGGTTTACGGTTCCGGACTGGACGGGTGTGCCTTCCGCTTCGGCGGCGGCACTGCTGGGCGGGGCGTCGAGCTGGAATCTGTAGGTTCTGCCAGATAACTCAGGAATTTGGTGACCCGTTCGGCTGGCTGCCGGGCGGGTTTTTGTTTTGGGGTTTGAGAGTGTGATTGTTGTGCAACTTCGGGGGAGTGTTTTCATCCAAACGTTGCAACAACATTTTCGAGATCGAGGATTTGCGATGCCAACCCTTCTTGCCGTAACCGCCAGCCCGCGTGGCGACTATTCCGTTTCCAAAGCTTTGACCACGACATTCATCGATGAATGGAAGAAAAACTATGGCGGGAACGTGGTGACGCGAGACCTGTTCAAGACCGAGCTGCCGTTTGTGGACGTGCCGTGGATTATGGGCGCTTACACGCCGGCGGAACAGCACTCGGCTGAGATGAAGAAGTCGATTGCGATCTCGGATGCGCTGGTGGCGGAACTGATGAGCGCGGATCATATCGTGATTGGGACGCCGATGTATAACTTTCAGACGCCTGCGATTTTGAAGGCCTGGATCGATCAGATTGTGCGGATCGGCAAGACGTTTACGGCGCAGTACGAGGGCCTGGTCAAGGGCAAGAAGGTGACGATCGTGATTGCCTCCGGGAGCGTGTATGCGGGAGACTCGCCGATGGCCAGCTATAACGTGGAAAGCGCTTACCTGAAGCAGGTTCTGGGCTTTATCGGGATGACGGATGTGAACGTTGTGCTGGCTGGTGGAACGAGTGGGATCGACCGGGGTACGACGACCAAGGAAGCGGTGCTGGCGGAGTTTGTGCCGGCGGTTGTGGCAGCGGCGAAGTAAGTCCGCTTGTACGAAATACCCCAGCGAGCCGGTGCGCTCGCTGGGGTGTTTCACGTTGGCGCGGCTATTGTTCTGAAGGTTCGTGGGTGGCGTGCATGGCTACCATGCAGGGGGTGAGGATCATGGCCCAGAAGCCCAGGATGACGAGGATATCGGTGAGCATGCGGGTAGGTCTCCTTTAGGGGAGGCGGCGAACGCCTCTTAGGGACGGTATCGGCGTACCGGGACGCGGCGTGATGGATTGGCGGGAATGCGATGCACGGTGGTACCGTGACCGCGGAAACGCGGTGGCGAGAGAATGTTTGGAGTGCGCTAGGTAGAATACGGGGATGACGTATGCGGAAGCCGTAGACCATCTTTACGCGCTGGGACCGGAACTGGCCGTGACGGCCGGTGGGCCGAAACGGAAGTTCGACCTGAGCCATATGGTGGCGCTGTGTAAGGAATTGGGCGATCCGCAGAAGGCTGTGCCTGCGGTGTTGATTGCCGGGACCAATGGGAAGGGATCGACGGCGGCTACGCTGGCTGCGATCCTGACGGCGGCGGGGTACAGGACGGGTCTTTATACGAGCCCGCACCTGGTGCGGCCGAATGAACGGATTCAGATGGGGCATGCGATTTTGCCGGGAGAGTATGGGTCGGCTACGGTGCATGGGGCCGACGGGGCGTTTGCCCTGACGGAGATTGCGGATGACGATTTTGCGCGGCTGTATACGGAAGTCGACGGGGCGTGTGAGCGGCTGCTGGCGCGCGAAGAACTGCCGGTGCTGCCGAGTTTCTTTGAACGGGTGACGGCGATTGCGTTTTTGTACTTTGCCGAAGGGCCGGCGGAGATCGCCGTGCTGGAAGTGGGGCTGGGTGGACGGCTGGACGCTACGAACGTCGTGATGCCACTGGTGAGTGTGATTACGGATATCGCTCTGGACCACCAGGAGTGGCTGGGGACGACACTGGGGGAGATTGCACGGGAGAAATGCGGGATTCTGCGGGCGGGCGTGCCGCTGGTTACGCTTTCTCAACACCCGGAAGCAAACCAAGCTATCGGCGAAGCGGCGGCGGCGCTGGGTGTGGAAGGCGTGAATGCGGGAGAGTATTTGCCGCAGGCCCGGCGCAATGGTGACGGCTATGAAGACCGGGGGCGGGGTTTGCTGCCGAGGAATCGGTACACGGTGCAGGTGGAGGGGGCGGGGTTAGCGGTGGATTCGCCGCTGAGCGGTGCGCACCAGCAGCGGAATGTGGCGCTGGCGATTGCGGCGGCGGTTACATTACGTAACCGCTGTGGTTACAATATCGCGAATGATGCGATTTCATTGGGGATTTCGGCTACGCGGTGGGCGGGCAGGCTGGAATGGATGGCGCCGAATCTGCTACTCGACGTAGCGCACAACCCGGCCGGTGCGTGGACACTAAGGGCGGCGCTGGGCGAGATGGATGCCGCGACGCCACGGACGCTGTTGTTTTCATGCCTGAAGGACAAGGACCTGGAGGAGATGTCACGGATATTGTTTCCGCTGTTCGACAGCTCAAGCGGGGAGGCGGCGCGGGCGCAGGATCATGTTGTTCTGGCACCGATTTCTAATGCGCGGGCGGCGGCGGTAGGGGATCTGCTGGCGGCGGCGCAGGCGCTGGGTGTGCCGGCCCATGCCGCTCCGCACCTGGCTGGGGCGCTGGCGCAGGCGAGACGGATTACGCCGGAGGGTGGCGTGATCGTGGTGACGGGCTCGGTTTACCTGGTGGGTGAGGTGCGGGAGATGGTGCTGGCGGGCGAGTTGGCGCATGCCTGAGAGCCCGCCGGAGTATCGAAAGCCCAAACCTGCGATGCGTTGGCTGACGTACCTGCTGCTGCTGCCGTTGATCGGGTTGGCGACGGTGGGGTTTGGTTGCGTGTCACTGGTGGTAGGGCTCTGGGACAGGAGCGGGCGGCAGCAGCACGCGATTGCGGCGGCCTGGGCGAGGGTTCTGCTGCTGATCAGCTTGTCGCCGGTAGAGCTGGTGGACGGTGGAAAGCTGCGGACGGAGGTTACGTGTGTTTATGCATCCAACCACTTGAGCTACTACGACACGCCGGTGCTGTTTGGGAAGCTGCCGTTTCAGTTTCGGATTATGGCGAAGCAATCGCTCTGGAAAGTGCCGTTTGTGGGTTGGTATCTGAACCGGTCGGGGCAGGTGCCGATCGATCCTAAGAGCGGGCGATCTGCGATTGCGGGGCTTCTGCGTGGTGTGAAGACACTGCACGCCGGGCTGCCGCTGGTGCTGTTTCCGGAAGGTGGGCGGGCGGCTACGGGAGAAATGACACCGTTTCAGTCTGGCGCGGCGTTTATGGCGATCAAAGCGCAGGTTCCACTCGTGCCGCTGGCGCTGATTGGCACGTATGAGTTGCTGCCGATCCATACGTATTATCTGCTGCCGCGGCCGCTGAAGATTGTCGTAGGGGATGCGCTGGCGACCACGGGGCTTACGACCAGGGATGCCGATGCCCTGACTGAGCAGCTGTTTGTGGCGATCGGCAAGCTGTATGCCGAGCATGGATGAGCGGACTAGCATGAAGAGAGAGGGCTGGATGAAGCCGCGGATCGCGATACCTTTGCCGACGAGTGGAGACCTGGAATACAACCGGTTGAATTGGCCGTCGTTTGCCGAGGCGGTCGCGGCGTCGGGGGGAGACCCCGTGGAGGTGCGGCTCGATCTGAGCGATGGGGCACTTCTGGAATTGGCGGCAGGGTGCGATGGCGTGGTGCTGCCGGGAAGTCCGGCGGATGTTAACCCGGAATTGTACGGGCAGGTGGCCGACTATGCCACGGCGGCTGCCGATGCGGCGCGGGAACGGACGGACAGGATTTTGCTCGAGGAAGCGAAGCGCCGGGGGGAACCGGTGCTGGGGGTCTGCTTTGGGACGCAGATGATCAATGTCTGGCGCGGTGGGACACTGGTGCAGGATCTGACGGTGATGCCGGTGAATCATGCGGCGGCGCGTGGCGTGATGGTGGCGCATACGGCGACGCTCGAGGAGGGATCGGAGCTGGCGGCGCTGGCGGGTGAAAGGCGGGTGGAGGTGAACTCGTCACATCACCAGGCGATTGGGATTGCAGGGAGTGGCTTGCGAGTGGTGGCGCGGTGTCCGCAGGATGGTGTGGTGGAGGCGGTGGAGAGTGTGGGTGGCGGGCAGTTTCTGGTAGGGGTGCAATGGCATCCGGAACGGACTTTTGCGGTGAGTGGGGTTTCGCGGAGGCTGTTTGGAGAGCTTGTGCGGTGCGCCTCGGTGCTGAGGGGCTGATGGCTGCACTGGGAGTGGATGTTATTGCGAGGCTGGTGGAGCCTTATTATCCGGGGGCGCCGGGGGTTTTGGTGGAGTCATTGTCGGCTTATCTCGATCTGCTGTTGAAGTGGAATGGGCGGACGAACCTTACGGCAATTCGAGCGCCGGAGGAGATGGTGCGGCGACATTTTGGGGAATCGCTTTTTTTGGCCCGGTACGTGCCGGAAGAGGCGAAAACGCTGCTCGATCTGGGTTCGGGGGCGGGGTTTCCAGGGATACCCGTTGCGTTGGCGCGACGTGATGTCCGGGTGACGCTGGCGGAATCGCAGAACAAAAAGGCGGCGTTTCTGCGGGAGGCGGTGCGTACGTTGGGGCTCCAGACGGAGGTCTGGGCCGGACGGGCGGAGGATTTGCCGGGGTTTTATGATGTGGTGGCTCTGCGGGCGGTGGACAATCCTGAGCTTGCGTTGGGGATTGCCGGGCGAAAGGTGCGTGAGGGGGGCTTATTGCTGCATTTGACGACTGCGGGGGGTGAGGTGGGAACAGGGAAGGAGGAGGTGGGGTTACCGGGTGGCTACCGGCAGTGTTTGCGGGTAATGCGTGGGGTTCCACGTGGAACAATGGTTGTGCGGGATGCGGTTCAACCATAGCGGGGAGATTTTGATGAAGAGGCAGTATTATGCGGCTCTACTTGCGGTTCTTTGTTTTACGGGTGTGAGTTCTTATGCAGGACCACGAGATGCGGCTGCGGTGTTGAATCGGTGTGGCGCACCTACTTTGGGAGACACGACGATCTATGAAGCGCACACATTGTCAGGTGGGCGACGGATCTTCAAATATATCCGCGGGACGGTTAATTTCAACCGGGTGCAGAATGACGGGTGGACGTTCACGTTTGGTAGCCATGGGAAAGAAGAAAACCTGACTGCGGAGGAGATGGACAAATACATGCCCTGCCTGACGGCGGCACTTGCTGACTCGGCGTCCGCAGGTCCCATCAGGCCAATTACGGAGTCGGCGCGGGTAGAGGCCTCCATGAAGCATGAGTATAAGTTGCTCATTCTGGGAACCTTAGGTGTTCTGCTCTTGCTCGTCGTGGCTTATTTCATAACGCGCACGAAGGAGGAGGAAGAGGATGACGAATAGGCCGAACAAAAGTGTTAGGGCGGATCAACTTAGGGGGAATGTTTGTTCCGAAACGGGATTACTATAGTTCACTTCAGATAGTTCTTACTTCTCGAAGGAGTCCTCCCCCCATGATTGAGCAGCATGCAAGAAATTCCAAGCCGGTGATACCTGTTTCACTTCTTCGTCGCGCTTATGAGCGTGTAGGTGGTTCTTTGGTCAATGCTTTAGCCGGCCGCGCCCAGGGTGACAGGTCGCTGATGGCGTTCTCGTCGCTTGGGAAGCTGACCTGTGTGTGTCATCCTGAGGGCGGTCGCGAGGTGCAGAAGGATCGGCGTGGCAGCTGCCGGGCCTGTGGGCACCAAGTGGTTGTGGCTTCTGCCTCGGAGCTCTCTCGGGAGATGAGCAAGGCGGAGATCAGGATGATGGTGAAGTCGCTGGAGCGTGCGGTTGCGCGTGGGGATCACCAGGCGATGCGACAGATGAGCACTTCGACGGAAGAGATGACCCAGGTTGTGGATGCTTAGATTGTTCCACGTGGAACTGTAGGCAATGCTTGATTTGCGGTGAGGGCTTGGTGACGGTAGGCTAGTCGCTGAGCCTTTATCAATTTATGGACATTAGGAATCATTTGCGTGCACGTGTGCTTGCCGTGGTCAATCAAAAGGGTGGGGTTGGGAAGACGACGACCGCGATCAACCTGGCGGCATCGCTTGCGTTGGCGGGACACAGGATTTTGCTGATTGACTGCGACCCTCAGGCAAATACGACGGGGGGATTGGGGTTTCGGCGGCAGCGGGATGACGATCCGGATGCCAGGCTTTCGATCTATGACGTGCTAATGGGGGAAACGACGCTGACGGAGGCGAGACTTGCTACCGCTGTGGATGGCCTGGAGCTGGTGGCGGGCAGCAAGAACCTGATCGGCGCGAATGTAGAACTGGTGGGGATGGAGCGGCGTGAATACCGGCTGCGGGATGCGATTGAGATAGTGCAAGGTGAATACCAATTTATTGTGCTGGATTGTCCGCCGGCACTGGACCTCCTGACGCTGAATGCGCTTGTGAGCGCGGATGGCTTGCTGGTTCCGCTACAGGCGGAGTACTTTGCGTTGGAGGGGATTTCGGAGCTGGTGGAGACATTGGATAGGGTTGCACAGGCCTTCAACCCGGGACTCGGACTCGAGGGCGTGCTGCTGACGATGTATGACGACCGTACCAACCTTTCGCAGCAGGTTACGGCGAACCTGCGGGAGTTCTTCGGGGATAAGCTGCTGAAGACTACGATTCCCCGCAATATTCGGCTGGCTGAAGCACCGAGCCATGGGCTGCCGGTGGAGTTGTATGACCCGCGATCGCGGGGGGCTGAGGCGTATCGTGAGCTGGCGGGAGAGATTCTGGAACGGAATGGACTGAAGCTATGACGGAAGGAAAACAGGACAACAGGCGTCGGGCGCTGGGGCGAGGGTTAGAGACGCTGCTCGGGCCGGCCAGGCCGCAGGTGACGGCCAAGGTTGAGGTGGCGGAGCCTGCGACGGGTAAGCCGCTTGAGATCGCGGTGGGGTTGATCGAGCGGAACCCTTTTCAGACGCGTACGACTTTCGATGCGGCGAAGCTGACAGAGCTGGCACAGAGTATCGCGGCGAGTGGCGTGGTGCAGCCTATTGTGGTGCGGACGCTGAAGGACGGGCGTTTCCAGCTGATTACGGGGGAGCGGCGGCTGCTGGCTTCAAAAGAAGCAGGGAAAGAGACGATTCCTGCAATCGTACGGGAGGCATCGGACGAGCAGGCGATGGAGATGACCATCGTCGAGAACCTGCAACGGGCGGACCTGAATCCGATGGAGCAGGCTCGGGCATACCAACGGCTGGCTAATGATTTTAAGATGACGCAGGAGCAAATGGCTGTCAGGACCGGGAAGGAACGGGCTTCGGTGGCTAATTTTCTGCGGCTGCTACGGCTGCCGGAGGGGATTCAGGCGAAAGTTGAGGCGGGGGAGCTGAGTTTTGGGCACGCACGGACGTTGCTTGGGCTGGGGTCGCCAGAAGCGATTGGGGCTGCGGCGCAGAAGGTGATTGCGTTGAACATGAGTGTGCGGCAGACGGAAACGTATGTGCATGGGTTGATGAATCCGGAAGCCAAGGCTGCCAAGGCGGAAAAGCCGGTGGTGGTGCAGGATGCGAATGTGCACGATATTCAGGTGCGATTGCAGCGGGCGCTCGGGTTGCGGGTCAAGATCGAGGATAAGAAGGGCAAGGGGCGGGTAGTGATTGAATATGCAAACCTGGAGGATTTCGATTTGCTGGTAACGGCGCTGGCGGAGGGCAAGAACGCGGACGCTTAGGTTTCGGCTGGAAGTAGTCTTGAGAGTAGAGCTGGAGGGAAGAATGAATATGTATCGGCGAGTGTTACAGATTATGGTGGTTTTGATGGGTTCGGTTCTGGTTGTGGGGGCGCAGGTGAAGGCTCCGGTGGCTGCTCCGGTGGCGGGCCGGACGCTGGTGCGGGCCGGGAAGCTGCTGGATGTGCATACAGGCAAGGAGCTGGACGGGCAGACGCTGATTGTGGTGGGGGACAGGATTGTGGGGGTAGCGGCTACCGCGAGTACGCCTTTGCAGGCGGGAGATAAGGAGATCGACCTACGTGGGCTGACCGTGATGCCGGGTCTGATGGACGTGCATACACACCTGACGATGGCGAATAACTTTGACCCTTACTGGGAGCTGTCGATGACGCCGGGGAAGGAAGCCATTATCGGCGTGGAAAACGCGAAGGTGACGCTGGAGGCCGGGTTTACGACGGTGCGGAACGTGGGGGCGAACGACTATACGGACGTGGCACTGCGAGATGAGATCAATGCGGGTCACATTCCGGGGCCTCATATGCAGGTTTCCGGGCCGGCGCTGGGAATTACCGGCGGTCATATGGACGAGAATCTGCTGCCGTTTGAGTACCACATCACGGCGCAGGGTGTGGCCGATGGAGTGCCGGCGGTGCAGCAGAAGGTGCGGCAGAATATCAAGTATGGGGCAGATCTGATCAAGATCGGGGCTTCGGGCGGAGTGCTTTCCAAAGGGGACGATCCGCAGGCGAGCCAGTACACGCTCGAAGAAATGCAGGCGATCTGTGCCGATGCGCACAGGCTGGGCAGGAAGGTGGCCGCGCATGCGCATGGGGCGCAGGCGATCCTGCTGGCGACACAGGCGGGGGTGGACTCGATCGAGCATGGCAGCTATATCGACGATGCGGATATTGCGCTGATGAAGCAGAAGGGGACTTACCTGGTGCCGACGGCTTACCTGATCGACTGGATGCGGGAGTTTGGGTCGCTGCCGGTAATCTATCAGCAAAAGATGATCGACGTGGGAGCGGCGATGAAGAAGAACCATCGGCACGCAATTGAGGCGGGGGTGAAGGTCGCCCTGGGGACGGATGCAGCGGTCTATCCGCATGGGCTGAACGCGCATGAGCTGGATGTGTATGTGAACCAGTATGGGATGACGCCGCTGGCGGCGATCCAGGCGGCGACGCTGAATGCGGCGGACTTGATGGGATGGACGGATCGGGCGGGATCGCTTGAAGCGGGCAAATGGGCGGATGTGATTGCGGTGCAGGGTGACCCGATGAAAGATGTGCGGGTGCTGCAGCATGTTGGTTTTGTGATGAAGAGTGGCGTGGTTTACAAGGATGAGGGGCATCCGGGGACGGTGACGCATTTGAGCGCTGTACAGGGGCCCGGGGCGGCCGCGTTGGGTGTCCCATCGCTATGATGAAGGCTTCTGCGTTTGAGTTTCGGATACGGGTATGGCTGCATGCGGTGCTGATTGGGGTGGGGTTCTGGGCGCCGTGGAACATGGGGCAGCCGGTGGGGGCGAATGCGCATAGCTGGGGCGTGTTGGCGGCGGCGCTGGCGCCGTATGTTGGCGATATTGTGCGGGCTTTTGATCTGCTGCTGGTGGTGGCGATCGTGCTTGCGACCGGGGCGGCGTTGCTGCGAACGTGGGGAGCGGCTTACCTGGGAGCGGGCGTGGTGCAGGATGGGGCGATGCATGCTGGGGTGGTGGCGGATGGTCCTTACCGTTATGTGCGGAATCCCTTGTATCTGGGAACGTTTCTGCATGTGGTGGCGCTGGGACTGTTGATGTCGCGGTCGGGAGCGGTGTTTGCGATCGTTACTGTTGCGGTGTTGCAGGTGAGGTTGATTCTGGGCGAAGAGGCATTTCTGACCGGTCAACTCGGGGAGCCATACCGTGAGTATTGTGCGATGGTGCCGAGATTGCTGCCGGCGCTGCGTGCTCGGGTAAACGCGACGGGGCGTGTGGCGCGATGGGGGGCGGCGTTTGTGGCGGAGATTTATATGTGGGGAGTGGCGGGGGTGTTTGCGTTTCTGGGGTGGCGATATAACGCGGGGCTGCTGATGCAGGGGGTGATCGTTTCGTTTGGGGCTTGGATTTTGGTAAGAGCGGTGGTGCCGGGCAAACCTGAGCCTGTCGTGGGCGCCTAGGGCGCTGAGCCCAGGTCTCGGAAGCGGGACCTGGGCTGCCTGGATTCGCGACTACTTCTTGGGGGGAGCGATGGTGTCTTTCGCAGTCTTGGCGACGCGGAACTTGACCACGGTCTTGGCCTTGATCTTGATGGTTTCGCCGGTCTGGGGATTGCGGCCGAGACGGGCCTTGCGCTCGGCTTTGACGAGCTTGCCGATGCCGGGAATGGTGAACTCGCCGTTCTTCTTGGTTTCCTTAACGGCGGTGTCGGCGAGCATCTCGAGGAATGCGGCGGACTGCTTGTTGGTGAGTTCCATTTTTTCAGCCATGGTGCGGACGAGAACTGTTTTGGTCATGCCTTTTGCCATTTTGATACTCCTTCGTGCGTTTGTAGTGTGTTGCGGTCTGGCGATTTATGGTGGTGTTGTGAGATATCCGGGCAAAGCTGCGGTGAGGCATTGAAATCGTCAGCAATGATGCGGGTAAAAGCACTGTTCCGCAATCCACCTTCGACTGTTCTCTGCGGTTTGTCAACGGCTTTTCAGAGCTTTCCACAGGTTTCTTTGGCAATTCGCGGTGTTTGAGCCTGGATTGGCACATTTTCCCTATTTTCCGGCTAGAAAATGGGCTTTCTAGCCGTGGGTGCCAGGGGGGTGTTGAGGAAGTCGACCAGGGGAGTGGCGGCCTTCATGTGGTCGGTGAGGGCTTTGACCAGGCCGGTGCCTAGGGCGGTTGCGGTGGGGAGGGTGGCGGAAAGACCCCATTGGCGCTGGAGGATAAGGTCGAGGGCAGGATGGTCGGCGGGGAAGCCTTTGGGGGCGCGGGTCATTTTGAGGGGGTCGAGTGGGGTGAGCAGGGTGCGGACCTTGCGGGAGGCCATGAGGTCGCGGTATTGCTCGTGGTGATCGAGGAGGTAACGGCGAATGGCAAGGAGCTGGTCCTTCTCAGGCATGTAAGCTCCGCCGGCGACCAGGATTTCTGTGGCGGAGAATTGGAAGTAGAAGCCGGCTCCGGAGGTTTTCTCAAGGCCCTGGCGAGCCCACCAGGCGGCGAGGTTGGTTTTGTAAGGGAGCTTGCTTTTGCTGAAACGGATGTCGCGGTAGATGCGCATCATGCACTTTTGCGGAGGGCGGATGTGGGTGGAGGCGAAGGACTCGAGGGCGTGGTTGACGGCTTCGATGACGGCGAGCATGGGAGCTTTGAGCTCGGTCTCGTAGGTGGACTTGCGGGCGTCGAACCAGGTGCGGTCGTTGTGCCTGGCGAGACCCTGGAGGAACTTGACGGCGGCGGGAGTGAAGTGGGGAGTCTGCATTATTTGCCTATGCAGAAGGTACTGAAGATGAGGTTGAGGATATCGTCCGGGGTGGTGGCACCGGTGAGGGAGCCAAGAGAAGCGAGGGCGGTGTGGAGGTCGAGGAGGAGGAACTCGTGGGGTAAGGAGGTTGTGGCGGCATGGGTGGCGGCGCGGAGACTGGTGAGGGTGGCGAGGAGAGCAGTTTGCTGGCGGAGGTTGGTGATGAGGGCGGTGTCGGCTGAGGGGGTGGTGGCGGTGAGGGTTTGGAGGATGGCGGTGCGGAGGGTGTCGATGCCATGGCCGGTGAGGGCGGAGGTGGCGATGGTGTTGGGGAGGGTGAGAGTTGGGGCGAGGTCGGATTTGTTGAGGACGGTGAGGTGGGGCTGGGTTAGAGGTTGCGGGGTAGGGTTGGTGGCGTCGAGGACCTGGAGGATGAGGTCGGCTTCGGCGATGTGGGTGTGGGTGCGGCGGATGCCTTCGGCCTCGGCGGGGCCGGAGGGCTGGTCGCGGAGGCCGGCGGTGTCGACGAGGTGGACGGGGATGCCGGCGAGGGCGAGGGGCTCGGAGAGGGAGTCGCGTGTGGTGCCTGGCTCGGGGGTGACGATGGCGCGGTCGCGGCCGAGGAGGCGGTTGAAGAGGCTGGACTTGCCGGCGTTGGGACGGCCGATGAGGGCGAGGGTGAAGCCGGTGCGGACGAGGGAACCGTATTGGTAGGTGTCGGCGAGGGATTGGAGGGATTGGGTGATGGATTGGAGGGTTGTGAGGATTTCGGCTGGTGGGAGGAGGTCCAAGTCGTCTTCGGCGAAGTCGACACCTGCTTCTAGTTGAGCGATGAGATTGATGAGTTTTTGCCTGGGGGTGGCGAGGGTGCGGGCGAGGGAACCACCAAGCTGAGCGGCGGCGAGGCGAGCCTGGTGGAGGGTGGTGGCGTGGATGAGGTCGTTGACAGCCTCGGACTGGGTGAGGTCGAGGCGGCCGGCGAGGAAGGCACGCTGGGTGAACTCGCCTGGGCTGGCGAGGCGTGCGCCGCGAGCGATGAGGGCCTGGAGGATGGTGTGGAGGAGGATAGGAGCGCCGTGGCAGGCGATCTCTACGACGTCCTCTGAGGTGTAGGAGTGAGGGGCGGCGAAGAAGGTGACGATGGCTTCGTCGAGTGGCTGGCTGGTTTCAGGGTCGAGGATGCGGGTGAAGCGGGCGCGGGTGGGGACCAGGGGGGTAGGGAGGTCGAGGAGTGCAGTGGCGAGGGGGAGGGCCTGCGGGCCGGAGAGGCGGACGATACCGATGGCAGCGGGGCCGGGAGCGGTGGCGATGGCTGCGATGGTGTCTTGATCGTTCATATCGGCCTCCCCTCCCCCCCTTATCTTGTGGCAAAATATTCATTCTTTTGGACTTACGCTTGGCGTTTTGTCATGCGCTTCATAAGGAAAGCCCCGGGGTTTTAGTCCCGGGGCCTTTCTTGATTGCTGGTTCTATTCTACGGGATTGGCCTGGGTGAACATGCCAACTATTTTCGGGTTTTATGTGGTTTGGAATGAGGGGGTTAGAGGTATTTGCACAGGGTGGGGGGTTGACAGGTTTTTGGGGTCGGGTGAAACAGGAACGCGGATCAGGGCGGATGAAAGGCGGATAAGTGTGGATCCGGCCTCGGTGCTGGGGTGGGAAGAATAGAAACGGGGATAGGGCGGGGAGAGGCGGGAGAGGGCTTCGGTGAGGTGGCTTTGATGATGTGCAGGACGGCTGGTGAACGAAGCGGCTCGCCCTTTGAGTTGGAGGTGATGGGACGCAGATTTCCTTCGGAAATGACAAACAACGGAGGATGGTTGTTGACTTTGGCGCCAAGTCGTTTTACTTTGGATTGCAGAGTGAGGTAATTCTTGAACGAGCTGGATCAGGCGCTGACGGATTTGCAATCGATACGGCGGCAGGTGGCGCGGGCTACTACGTTCAGAGGATATGGGCCGCTGACGCTGGCGGGTACGAGTGTGCTTGCGGTGGTGGCGGCGTGGGTGCAGACGGCGTGGGTGAGCAGGGCGGCGGAGCCGATGATGGCTTATCTTGCGGTGTGGGTTGGGACGGCGGTGGTGGCTTGCGGGATGATCGGGCGGGAGATGTGGGCGCGGACCAGGCGCATCCATAGCGGGCTGGCGAACGAGATGCTGCTGATGGCGGTGGAACAGTTTATGCCTGCGATGGGTGTGGGTGCGCTGGTGACGATGACGCTGGTGCGGTTTGCGCCGCAGGCGGCGTGGATGCTGCCGGGTTTATGGATGGTGATTTCAGCACTGGGAATCTTTGCCTCATGCAGGTTTTTGCCGAAGGGCATGGTGATGGCGGGGGTCTGGTATGTGCTGGCCGGAGTGTTTGCGCTGGCGCTGGGGAATGGGCGTGCGCTTTCGCCATGGACGATGGGCGTGGGGTATGGGGTGGGACAGATGATGTTTGCGGCGGCGTTGTGGCTGGCCGCGCGGGAGGGACAGGATGGACGCTAGGTTTGCTTACGAAGGGCTGGACCGGGTGATCCATGAGAGGGCGCGCCTGAGTGTGTTGACCTCGCTGATGACGCATGCGAAGGGGCTCGCGTTTGGGGATCTGAAACAGCTCTGTGCGTTGACCGATGGGAACCTGAACCGGCATTTGAAGGTGCTCGAAGACGAAGGGCTGGTGGAGCTGGTGAAGGGCGTGGAACGGAACCGGCCGGTGACGACTTGCAAGCTGACGAAGTCTGGGCGGGCGCGGTATATCGAATACCTGGGGACGTTGGAGCAGGTGTTGAAGGATGCGGGGGCTGGGTTGCGGAACAAGAGTGTGAAGGTGGTTGCGGGGTGATATTTTTTTGCTTGTTTGCTTTGGATTGCAAAGTATGTTTTGGCGGCTTCTGTGCGTGAGGTGGTTGCGAGGTGGGCAGGCGACGGTTGATCGGTGGTGTGGTGGGTTTGGTGCTCACCCTTCATGATTGAGGGCGGCATGAGCGAGGGCCCGGGGCTAAAGCCCCATTCAACTTTGTGAGTTATTCGTGGGGCTGAAGCCCCACGCTAATCCCGAAAAGCAAGAAGCAAAGGCGGGACCCCGGGGCTAGATAGTGTCTGACGAATGCTTTTGAGCCAGATGACTCGCCAAAAGAGAGCAAATCCCAGGGGCTGAAGCCCGCCTTTTCGGTGAATTTGAATGTCCGGGCTAAAGCCCGGACCTATCTCAGAAGCAAAGGCAACGGCACGAACGATTCGTCAGACAAAACCTAAAGCCCATTCCCTTTCGTGGCTGATTCGTGGGCTTAAGCTCCGCGCTCATCCCGAAAGCAAGAACAACAGCTTTGCAAACGAGGAGATGAGATGACTGAGACGATGTGGACTTTGCCGGGCGGGCCGAAACAGGGTTCGCGATCGATGGGGATGAAGCTGTTGCTGGTTTGTGGTTTGGCGTTGCTGATGACGTTGCCGGCGTTCTTTCTGGGGGGGATGGTGACGGACAGGAGTGCGGGGCCGACCGAAAGGGTAACGAGTGCGAGCGGCGGGCTTGCGGCTGGGGCACGGGTGATTCCGGGGTCGACGATACGGCTGGTGGCTTCGTACCGGTCAGTGGATCGGTCGTTGAAGTATGTGCTGCTGTTTCTTGGGCTGGTTTTTATGACTTACTTTGTGTTTGAAGTGCGGACGCGGAAGAAGGTGCATCCGGCGCAGTATGTGCTGGTGGGCACGGCACAGCTCATCTTTTATCTGCTGCTGCTGTCACTGGCGGAAAAGATTGGGTTCGATGTGGCGTTTCTGCTGGCGGGTGTGGCTACGGTGAGCCTGCTGGCGGTGAATGCGGGCTGGGTGTTTCAAGGTAAAGAACAGGTAAGACGGGCGGGGGCTCTGTTCACGGTGTTGTACGTGCTGATCTATCTACTGCTGCGGCTGGAGGATGATGCGCTTTTGATTGGCGCGGTGGCGAGCTTTGCGACGGTGGCTTGTGTGATGTACTTTACGCGGCGGATCGATTGGTATAGCTCGTTTCAGACGGTGCCGGTGACGGGGAAGGCGCGGGAGTCGTGGCTGGAGTGAGGGGCTGGCCTGAGGAGTCAGGCTAGCTGCTGGGCCAGGGTGCGGGTTTGGGGGGTCTGCTCCGTGCCGGTGTGTCTGGTGGCGATGGGTTCGAGGAGGGCTATGAGGGTTTCGTCGACGGCGCTGGTGTTATGGCGCTGGCCGCGGGGGACGACGTAGGCTTCGCCGGGCTTCAGGATGACGGGGCCGCCGTCGGCGGGGGCGCGGCCGATGGTGAGGGCGCCGGCGAGGACGAGGAACAGCTCGTCCTCGTGGTCATGGGTGTGCCAGGGGAAGTCGCCGTGGACACGGGCGATTTTGAGGTATTGTCCGTTGAGCTCGGCGAGGATGTGGGGGGACCAGAGGTCGGGGAGGGCGGCGGCGAGGGTGGCGAGGGGGATGGGGGTGTTGGGGGGATGCATGTTGGGGATTGTAGTGGGTGCGGGGATGTTGGGGTATTCGTGATTGTGGGTGCAGGGGAGATGTTTGGCAAAGAGAAACCCCAGGTCACACGATGAAGCTGTGTGGCCTGGGGCACCCGATACGTTCGTTGTCGAGCTAGTGTGGGCTAGTCTCTGAAGCCTGCGGAGACGGCGATTTTGTGGCGGCCCTTGGCGCGGCGGCGGGAGAGTACGGCGGCTCCGGACTTGGTCTTCATGCGGGAGAGGAAGCCGTGGGTTTTGGCACGGTGGCGGCGGTTGGGCTGGAAAGTGCGCTTGGGCATGGGTACGGCTCCTGAATGATGGCCTGCCGGTTGTGCCGGGCGGCTTGAAAGTGTTGTCGGGTGAAGATGCTGGGCTGGGCACAGCAGATGGGCGCGACAGTTTCTGAGTATACGCGAAAGGGTGGAAAAAGGGGAGGGTAATTGGGGGCGGGGGTGGGTTGGCCGGGGGAGGGTCGGCGATGGCGGAGTGCGAGGCGGTGGGGTTCAGGGCGGGAAATGGGTAGAGGATGGTTACTGTTTTGTGGTTGACAGTTGGGGGGAATTGAGGGTGCGTGGGGCGACTTCACCAGAACCGGTGCAAACGAAATAATTTGGAGAAATGGGGGTTCGGGAGGGCTGTGGATACGTGCTACTATCAAACCCGTTCCGCTAGTTGGGTTGCATGGGTGCTGAAAGAATGATTCAGTGTTCATGGGGGTTTGAGCTTGACTGGCGCAGAGATTTGGTTTCTTATTCGGGTTCGCAGGGCGGGCCGGGTGGGGAGCGATTTGAGACAAGTTTGACTTGACCTGAGACTGCCCATGTGGGTGGTCCGAGGGATGCTGTTTGCGGATTTTCGCGATCTACCTTTTTGATCGCGCTGGTTAGCACGAATACCTTTTGCAGGCCGCGGCTGTGTGCCGCCCAAAAAGTTTAGAGATAGGAAGAGAAAAGAATGTCCTTTGTACCGACGACGACGGCTGTGTTGAATCAATGGTTGCGGATTCTGGGTGCGCTTGAGAAGAAGATCAACCGGCAATCGTTTGAGACGTGGCTGAAGCCGACGCGCTTTTCACGGATTGTGGGCAAGACGCTTTATGTGCGGATTCCTTCAGCGCAGTTTGAGCATGTGGGGGACAAGTATGGGCAGCTGATCGACGAGGCGATTTATACGCTGGAGCTGGATGTCGACCAGGTGGTGTTCGAGACGACGGCGCAGGACCCGGCGACGCCGAAGATGCGGGAGGATGGTGGGTTTGCGCCGGTGCCGAGCCATAGTGCGAACGCTCCGCGGAGTGGGATGGCGGGGGCGCGGGTGCAGGGTGGGGCGGGGGTGACGACGGAGCAGTCGCGGTTTGACTGGACGAATGCGTCGCAGCTGAACCCGCGGTACCAGTTCGATGGATTTGTGGCGGGGTCGGGGAACCAGTTTGCGCTGGCGGCGGCGATTGCGGTGGCGGAACGGCCGGCGAAGGCTTACAACCCACTGTTTCTGTATGGCGGGGTGGGGATGGGCAAGACGCACCTGATGCATGCGATTGGGCATGAGGTGAAGCGGCGGGTGCCGCATGCGCTGATCAGCTATGTGAGCGGCGAGAAGTTTGTGAATGACTTTACAGACTCGGTGCGGTTCAACAAGATGACCGGGTTTCGGGATAAGTATCGGTCGGTGGATGTGTTGCTGGTGGACGATATCCAGTTTCTGGCGAGCAAGGAAAAGACGCAGGAAGAATTCTTCCATACGTTCAATGCGCTGCATGGAGAGACGAAGCAGATTGTGCTGGCGAGCGATCGGCCTCCTAAGGAGCTTGGCGATATTGAAGACAGGCTGCGGAGCCGGTTTGAGTGGGGCTTGATTGCGGATATTCAGCCACCGGATCTGGAGACGAAGGTCGCGATTTTGATGCGCAAGGCAGAGGCCGAGCAGGTGGTGATTCCGGCGGATGTGGCGCTGTTCATCGCAAGCAATGTGCGGACGAATATACGCGAGCTGGAAGGTGCGCTGATCCGGGTGATTGCGTGGTGCTCGCACCATGGAGTGGAGTGCTCGCTGGTGGTGGCGCAGCAATGTTTGAAGCAGTTTATCGACACGCAGGTACGGAAGATCACGATCGAGGCGATTCAGCGGGCGGTGGCGGAACACTTTGGGATGCGGGTGCCGGAGCTGAAGCAGAAGAACAATTCGCGGCAGATTGTGGTGCCGCGGCAGATTGCGATGTACCTGGCGAAACAGATGACGGAGGCTAGCCTGCCGGAGATCGGGCGGCAATTTGGGGGGAAGCATCACACGACTGTCATGCACTCGATTGCAAAGGTGGATGAACAGCGGCGGCAGGATAAGGATTTGAATCGGACGGTGAGTAAGTTGATGGAAGTGTTGAGCTGACGTTGACGACTCGGGTGGGAGTCGCGGTGGGGCTGGCGGGGGTGTTTTGTGCGCTGGTGCTGCCGTTTTTGGTGGGGGGGCGGGGTGGGCCGGTTTATGCGGCTACCTATTCGGTGGGGGCGGATAATCGGGCGGCTGCGGTGGGGTTGGCTTTGCTTTCGCTCGGGGTGCTGGTTTGGGCGGTACTGGCGGACGGCCCAGGACTGAGGCCCCTTTCTTCACGTTGGGATTTTCGTGGGGCTGAAGCCCCACGCTTCCACCTTGGTGGGGTCTCATGGCGAGTGATGGTGGTGGGAGCGGGGTTGGTGGGGGTTTGGACGGCGGGGTTGGGATGGGCGGTGGCGCGGGCGGGATTGGGTTCTGGGGTGCGGTTTGGGGAGTCGGCTTATTTTCTGGAACGGATGCGGGATGTGGGGGCATTTGGGGGGCGGCTTTATACGGATTTTGAATGGCCTTATGGGCCGCTGCTGCTGATGCCTCCGGTGTGGGCGCATCGACTAGGGGTGTCGCTGGTGGGGGCGGATTTTGCCTGGCTGGTGGTGCTGAATGTGGTGGGGGTTTTGCTGGCGGGGTATGTGCTGAATCGGCTGCCGCTGGGGTACGGGGTGCGGGTGGGGCTGTTTGCGATGTTCTGTTTTGAGCAGGTGCATCCGCTGGCGGGGGCGAATTACTCGCTGGGGAAGTTTATGTTGCCGTTTGCGGTGGTGGTTTGGGGGGCGGGGCTTCTGCCCGGGTGGCGGCGGTTTGGGGGGTTGGCGGGGGGGATGCTTTCGACGATGCTGGTATCGCCGGAGCTGGGGGTGGGGTTGGCGGTGGGAATTGTGGGCTGGGCTGGGGTGACGGCGTGGCAGGAGAAGAGGTGGGCGGTGCTGGAGTATGGGCTGGCGCCGGTGGTGGGGGTGGCGGGGTTTTTGGCGATGTATGGGCGGGGGTTTGTGGATCGGCTGGGGCATGCGGCGGGTGGGGCTTTGAACCTAGTGATCGAGCCGCTGCCGGATGTGCTGGTTCTGGTGGTGGCGGTGGTGTGGCTGGCGCCGCGGGCGGTGGGGTTTGCGGTTCGGGCTGCGGCGGTTGAAGACGTACCTCAGCGGCTAAAGCCGCAAGCCGGTGCGGCTGGTTACGGCACGGCTGAAGCCGTGCCCTTAAGCGGGAATGATGGAGCCTTGCGGGGTGGCTCGGGGGCTGTGCTGACGGGGGTGTTTCTGGTCTCATTGGGGATGTTGCCGGGGGCGTTGGGAAGGGCTGATCCGCTGCATGTTTTCTTCAATGGGTTTGGGTTCCTGGTGCTGGGGTTTGTGGGTTTGCGGGGGCGGGCGCGGCTGGCGTGGGGGCTGGCGGTGGGGTTGCTGGCGTTGCAGGTGCAGGTGACGAACTTTGCGATTTATCGGCCGATGTTGAAGGGGCTGGTGCATCCGGTGATCGAGCCGAAGCTCGATGTGGCGCGGCTGCGGGAAGAGACGGGTGGAGCGGCTGTGGCGGTGCCGGCGCTGTTCGCGATGCCGGTGACGGACGAGCTGGCGCTGCGGGATGCGGGGTTGTTTGTGGCGGACAAGGTGCCGGGGCTGGCGGAGACGTGGACGCCGGAGGATGAGGCGGCGAAGATCGCGCGGATGCGGGCGGTGGGTTGGGCGCTGGTGCCGGCGGTGGACTATACGCAGGCGGAGGGGTCGCCGAATGCTTCAGGGGTGAAGCGGATGTTGCGGTTGGGGTATCGGTATAAGGAGCGGCGGGAGGCTTATGTGGTGGGGGTGATGCTGCGGGGGGAGCTGGCAAGGGATTGGGTGGCGGTGGATGAGTTTGGGGGGGAAGTGCTGTATCGGTTGGTGCGGTAGGGGTTGGGTTGGATGTCTGCGATTTTGGGTTCAGACTTCTAGAACAAGCAACAGCAAGAACAAACGCAGATTCCCTTCGGGAATGACGAACAAAACAAGCCACAGCAAAGCCAATAAGGAGATTCTTTCGCTTCGGCTACGCTCAGGGTCAGAACGAGGGCGTTTTGTTGGTGGTGGACGGAAGAGAGCCGGCCCACCCCGGGTGGGATGGGTGGCTGAAACCCTACGCTAATTCCTGGACTACGTTGGGGCCGGGGGTAGCCTTGATGCGTGTCTGCGAGGTGATGGTTTGCGTGGATTGGCGGGTTTGTTGATTGGCGTGGGAGTGGCGTGTGGTGTGGCGGTGGGGCAGCAGAGTGGGGCAGGGGTGGGGCAGGGAGTTGCGGCTGCGAAGGTTAGCCTGGCGGAGGTGGTGGCGAGGCTGCCGGACTTTGTCGACATGAAGTTGTTTGCGGACTATGAGGGGGCGTTGGATAATGCCACGGTGGCCGAGCGGGATGCGGCGGTGCCGGGGCTGGTGAATTGGAGCGGGGATGAGCGGCCGAAGGTGCGAGCAGAGGCGCTGCTTACGCTGGGTCTGCTGTACATGCCCGCCACGGCGCGGCCGGCGGCTGGGGTGAGCGTGTCTTTGCCAGTGCAGTATCTGCCGGCTGTGGCGGCGCACCTGCTGGATGCGGATGTGAGCGTGCGGAGGACGGCTTTTCTGGCGCTGCAGCCGACGCTGTATAGCGGGGTGGGGGAGGAGGAGCTGGTAACGCTGGTGTTGCCGATGCTGCGTGATCCGGATGCGTTGACGGAGTATCCGGACCCGTCTTTTGTCGAGAGCGATCAGTACCTCTTGTCTAAGATGACGCCAGAACAGCAGGCTGCCTACAAGGCGGTGCCGCGGAAGGTGATCCGGCTGCCGGCCAAGGGTTCGTTGCTGCTTCCGTTTCTGATGGGACCGAGGCTGGCGCCTTCGACCCGGGTGGATGATGCTTTGGTTGCGTTTCTGGACAGGAAGGATCAGACGGGTTCGACGATAGCGGAATGCCTGCATACGGTGGCGCTGAGTGCGGCGGACGCACGGGTCAACGATGAGGCTTTGCGCAGGGTGTTCGAGTTGAAGGCGATGAATGTGTTTCTGCTGCAGTTTGTAGGTTGGTTGCGGTTGACGGCGGAACAGCGGGAGGTGGAGAGAGGGCGGTTGGTGGCGTTGTCTGAGGATGCGACGGTGGATGCGGGGCTGCGGCGCGCGGCGCGGGAGGTGGCGGCTTGCTGGACGGGGGAGAACCGAAGTTGCCGGCCACGGATGGAGGATATGCGGGAGCCGCCAAGGCCTTAGTGAGAGTGGTTGTAAGCCTTGGGGCAGGGTCATGGCTCATGGTGGTGGGAGGGATGGTGAGAGCCCAGGTCACACGATGAAGCTGTGTGGCCTGGGGCACCCCAAACGTTCGAGTGGAGTTTGGGAAGGCTGTTTAGTTGGTGCAGGGGGTGGTGGAGCGGTAGAGGTTTCCGTTGGTGTCGAGGCAGGCGTAGGCGTTGCCGGGACCGGCGAGGGAGGTGGCTTTGAGGGTGGTGACAACGGCGGTGCCTGGATATTGCTGGCCGAGGTTTGCGTTGATGTTGAGGAGCCCGTCTGGTGCGGAACCTGAACCGTAATGATCTTCAAAGACAAGGCTATGTTTCTGAGCCGAGAAGTGGATCTGTTGCACGCCCTGATCGGGACGGTGTTGATTCTGGTTTGACCAGATCTCGTATTCGTCATCGAGCCCCTTGGGTTGCATGCAGGGCGCATTCTTGATGGCGTCGGTAATGACGGAACCGCAATTCACAAACAGGATGGTGCCGATAAAGCTGGAATTGAGACGGGGCGGCGAGGTCATGGTCAGGATGTTGCCGACTGGCCCGTCAATGGCTCGCCAGGTTGGGGCGCCGGAGGCGACTTCGCCGGCATCCTGCACATTGTTGTTCGTTCCGAGGCCGTAGTAGTCACGATAAGGAGAGAGATTGACGTCCTGCTGGAAGGCGATGCCGTTGTCCAGGCCGTAGAAAGAGTTGCGCTCTACGCCGCCCCCGCTGATGCCGGTGTCATATTGGGTGCGGATGAAGGCTTTGGCGGAGGTGGCGCCCTGGTGCATCTGGTAGACGCCCTCGATGGTGTCGCCTACGGCGAACCGAGCAGGCACCAAGGGGGTGGGGGCGGGGGCGGAATCGACGAGGACAAAGCCGGAGGTGCTGGCGGTCATGACTTGAGCGGGGTCGGCCATGAGCTCGGGGTTGCGGTTACCGCAGGTGGCATCCTGCACCGATTTGCCGGCGCAGTTTGCAGGGTAGTTTGGATTGACGTTGGAGCGAATCCAGGCGGCGGGGTGGATGTCATACGGGTTGCTGGTGATGGTGCTTTGCACGGTGGCGGTGAGGGTGTTATCGCAACCGGCGCCAGGAGTATCGACGACGGGCCACCACTCCGCATTCTGATTCGGTTGAATGTGGGCCTGCGGCTGGGTGGTGCAATTGCCTCCCGAAAAGACGATGGCAGGCGTCGGTACAGCGATGATGCCGCCGTTGCGGCTGGTTCCTGTGGGCAACTTGTATGTGGGGATTCCGGGGTTCCAGTGGGGGAAGCCATAAAAGATGCCGCCGGACATCTGTAGCACACCAGGAGTGGGGAGTTGCACGATCTGCGTGGATTGGAGGGCGCGGGTACCGTATTCGGTGCCCTGGTTGAAGCCGAAGGTGTCTACGAGGATTTTATTGCCGGGCAGGGTTGCGATGATGGGGAAGGCGAGGCGGTACTGGGCTAAGTTGGTCATGTCGAAGGTGGGCCAGGCTTTGGGTTGCCAGGTGTCGGCGGTCATGTTGATGGCGTTGCCGACGCCACCGCCGCAGGCGACGAGAGAGCCGGTGGCGTGGGGCTTGGACAGGTAAACGGCGAAGGTGGACATTTTCAGGTCGACGGATTGGATGATGGGCATTTCGAAGCTGTTGAGATCGTCAGAGATGGTCGCTTGCTGGCCTGACGTGCAGACGCTGGCGTCATCGACCTGAAGGTTGATCAGCAGGGCGCCGTTCGCGAAGTTATTGCCTGCAATTTTGGGGCCGGCACTTACGGGTACCGGGGCCCTGGTAAACGTCATTTTAGATTGGTCAGGCCCAAAGTGAGTGTCCCAGCCTGAGTGGCTATCTCCGACTATGTAGATGTAGTGGCCGGTAGCGCCGGAGGGGAGAGTGTTGGCAGGCACTGTGCTGATGGATTGCACGTTGCCGGCGGTGTAGGTCTGGGTAATATCGATGGCGAGAGCGTTCTCGTTCTGGGCTTTCAGGTCATGGCCGTCGGCGGGAAGGCCGAATCCGTTTGCATCCACTGTTCCCAGGATCGAGGTCTCGCCGGTGGTTGGGTTCTGGGTGATGGAGGCAATGACGAAGCCCCAGTTGTCGCCGTGAATCTGGACGAACTCCCGATCCCCTTCGCAGCCCTCGCCGTAGGCGCTGGGATTCCCGGTACAGGTGAGGTAGGTGGTACGACCGACGACGTCGCCCTGCCCGTAATTGGTGGCGTAGACGCCGGTGATCCCGCCGATCTGGACTTCGCTGTTGGACTGGACGTAGATGGCGTTGGCTGCAAGGTCGTTCTGAATCATCGTTGAAGTGCCGGGTAATGCGTCGGCCTGATACCCGCCGTGATCGAGGTAGATGCGGTTGCGAGCACTCACTATACCCAGGGTTTGACTGAGGCTGCCCAGATCGGTGATGTGCAGGAGCTGTTTGGAGGAGAAGAAGGTGGTGCCGTCTGTGTCCAAAGTCTGAACGGACAGGAGAGTGCTAGTGCTGCCGAGGATGGGCGTGGAAAGATTCATCGCTTGAGCAGTGCCGCCGGTGGCTTGACTGTGTGGCGCTATCAAGAAGGCTGGCGCAGGCGAGACGCCACGCAGCTGCATGTGGCTGAAAGGGTGCTGGGGAGTGAGGAGGGCGTTGCCGGCTGAGAGTTGAGCTTGGACAGGGAAGGTAAGAGCCAGGATGGGGAGAATTAGCCATTTCATCGGAGATTCCTCGGAAGAGATGCAAACGGAACTGACGGCTGGTGAAACCTTCGGCAGGGAGGCGGCGCTGTGCGGGTTCTTTACCAGGGGTCCTATTGTTCGGGGGGAAGTAGGATGTTGGTGGTGGTGGCGAGGTGGTGGAGGTGGGTGAAGGTGGGGTTGGTTTGGGGTTTCAGGGGGAGGTAGACGGTTTGCGCTTCGCGGCGGGCGAGGATGTTGGCGGCGATGAGGTGGCGGGTGATCCAGAGGGCGGCGGGGAGGGTGGGAACGACGATGGGGTACCAGGTGGGGGTTGGGAAGGTTGGTTGGATGAGAGGGGATTGGGCGAAGACGTTTGCCATGGCTTGATGGCGGGTGGGCGGGATGTGGTGGCGCCAGTAGTGGGTGGTTTTGGCGATGACGGTGATTACGTTCTTGATTTCTTTCTCGAGGCGGTAGTGAGGGGCGGCGGGGAGGTAGAGGGTTGCGTCTTCGGCGTGGACGGCTACGTTTTCTATGGTGATGGCGCGGAGAAGCCAGCCAGCCATGACGGGGGTTGGGCATGGGACGCGGACCCAGCCGGGGTGGCGGGAGGGTTCGGCTTCGAGGGTGGTGACAAGGGTGATGCCGCGGGTGATCTCGGCGAGGACCTGGCGGTGGCGGCCGGGGTTGGCGGCGATTTCCAGCTGCGTGCCGGGGCTTAGGAGGGTGCCGCGGTGGGGTGGGCCGCCGGCGAGGGCGAGGTGGCAGAAGGAGCCCCAGATTTTGTCCCAGGCTACGGTGCCGTCCGGGTTGAACTGGAGTGCGGCGGAGCCCATGGGGGTGGGAGCGGGCAGGTGGGCGGGGTCCTGGTATTGGTCGGGGAGGAGGGTGTTCAGGGCGGACTGGAGATGGTCCAGGGTGGCTTGATCTTGTTGGGTCATTGGGGCTGGAGGGTGAGGGTGTATTGGTCGCGGAAGGCGTAGGGGGCGGTGCTGGCCGACGCGTGGGGGGACTGGGGGGGGAGGTTGGTGGGGGCGGCGGAGTTGGGGTCGTTGGTGGGGGCGGTGTCGGCTGGGTTGGTGGGGGAGGCTGCGTTCATTGCTGTGGCGCCGCGGGTGGCGTTGGGTTGGGTGCCCTGGACTGCGGGGGCGGGGGCGGCGGGCCGGGACTCCTTGAGCCAGGTGAAGGTGGTGGGGGTCAGGGTGAGGGTCATGCGGATGTCGGCGGGCTGGTCGTTTTCCTTGCCGGGGCCGGTGAGGATGAGGGTGCCGTAACCGGTGCGGGCGAAGGGTTGGACGCCATCGACGTGGAAGGCCTGGTTCTGGGCGGAGGAGGTGCCGGTGAGGATGGCGGTGTCGGCGGTGAAGGCCAGGATCTCACGTTCTTTGACGATCTTTCGTTGGCCGGGATGTTGCTTGTCCGGACCGTCGTCGTAGGTGAATTCGAGGTTGATGGCGCGGCCATCGGGGGAGGGGCGGAGGTCGGCGGAGGTGGGGAGCTGGGTGTGGGGGGCGTCGGGGGATGGGGCGGAGTAGTCGCGGTAGGCGAGGGTGCCGGTGTAGTGGCCGCGGAAATGGGTGTTGAACTGGAGGGGGACTTCGGGGGGGGTGGGGGTGGCGCTGCGGGGGATGTCGGCGAGGGTGGAGGGCTGGGGGGTGGGTTGCTGGGCGGGGAGGGCGGCGGCGAGGAGGAGGATGGGGAGGAAATGGGTGGGGTGCATGGGGTTTCTGGACCTCTGGGGATAGGACGCTGATCAAGGGTATCGCGTCAGGGCCTTGGGAGGATGGGGGTGAGGCGTTGGTAGTGCCAGGTGGCTTGATTGCGTTCGCCGTCGGGGTAGAGGTCGCCGCTTTCAAGATCGAGAGTGGTGGGGGTGACTTCGAGGCGCATGTGGTGGGTGAAGCGATTGTGGAAGAGGGAGGTTTGGTCTTCCTGCAAGGTGAATGTGCCGAAGCCGGTGGCGAGGGTTTGGGCGAGGCCCTGGGACTGGTAGGTGAAGGTTGCGAGGGGCGCTGTGCTTTTGGCGGTGAGGGTGGCGGGATCGAACCAGAGGAGGTAGTCGCGCGAGCCTTTGCGGCCGTCTGCGAAAGTGCTTTCCTCCTGGAATTTCAGGCGCTCGCGGGGTTTGATGGAGATGACGAGGTGGACCTGGAAGTCGGTGGTAAACATTTCGTGTTGGGCGCGGCATGTGCCTTCCCAGGTGCCGGCGAGGTGGTCGTCAAGGATGTTGAGGGGTGCGGGTGGGGTGGGGTGAAGGAGGAGAGCCAGGAGGAGGAGGGATTTCAAGGAGGGTCCTTAATGTGGGAGTGGGAAGTTGTGTGAGTATATCGCCTGCGTTCGGGGTCAGGGGTTGGGGATGCGGGTGAGGGACCAGTCGCCGGTGCGGGTGAGGGTTTTGGTGTTGCCTGTGGTGTAGACCTCGTAGGCGAAGGTGGTGGGGGTGAGGTGGTATCGGCGCGGTAGTCGAGGGGCTTGCGGAAGAGATTGCCTTTTTCATGGGTGAGGAGGGTGAAGTCGCCGTAGCCGGTGAGGAGGAGTTGGGTGAGGTCGGGGATGGTGTAACGGACAATGGTGTCGTTGCCGAATTTGCCTCGGAGGGTGCTTACTGAGCTGAGTGAGAGGGTCGGGCGCCTGGGCTCGGGCGGCCGCGGTCAGGGTGAAGGTGAGGAGGGTGAGCAGGTGGGCGGATTGGGCATGGTCCGGTTTTCCTCTTGCGTGATGGTTGGATGCTGGAAAACGGGTGTCGCGGGAAGGTGTGTGTTGATGCGGTTTTGACGGGGTGTTGGGGGTTTGGGGTGGGTTGTCTGAGGGTGTCCGGTGAGGGGATTGTGGGTAAGTGGGAAGACTGGGTTGGGGTTCAGGAGATGGGGGCTGGGTTTGCCTGGGATTGGGGTTGGCAGGGGTGGGTTTTGGAAAGCGGGGGTTTGGATAAGGTGTTGGATTAGTGGGGGTTGGGTGGGGTTTCCACATTTCATGAGGGCCTAGTTTCTGCTTCTATTTGTTCTTGTTCTTATTTGTTTGTATTTAGAGAGAAGTACGGGGTGGGGGAAAGACAAGAGCAAACGCAGATCCCTGCGGGATGACAAACAAAAGGACAAGCAACGGCAAAGGAGAATACGGAGATTCTTCGCTCCGCTCAGAATGACGGCGGTCTTCTTTGCGCGGGTTAGAGGGGGGTTTCACCACAGGTAGTACTAGATTTTCACAGGGGATTGGGGAGCTAGGATTGGGAGGTCTGGGTTCGGTGACGCCTGGGCGGGAGACTTGCCGTGGCGACTGCAACCGATGACTTCGAGACGAACACATCCCCGGCCGTGGTGGCGACGGGCAATCTGGAAATTACGGTGTCGCGGGCAGAGCTGCTGCGGGAGCTGACGGCGGCGCAGAGCGTGGTGGAACGGAAGACGACGATTCCGATCCTTTCTAACTTTTTGTTTGAGGCAGCTGACGATCGGTTGACGATTACGGCGACGGACCTGGACCAGAGCCTGAAGACGAGCTGCGCGGCGAAGGTGAAGAAGCCGGGGGCGTGCACGATTCCGGCGCGGAAACTGTATGACTACATCCGGCTGCTGCCGGAGGGTGAGATTTCGATCAAGCTGATGGATAACCACTGGGTGCAGATCCGGGCGGGGCGGTCGAATACGAAGATGGTGGGGATGGCGCGGGCGAACTTTCCGCAGGTGGCGGAGTTTCCGGTGGCGGGTGGGACGAAGATTTCAGTGCCCAGCTTGAAGAACATGGTGTCGAAAACGATTTTTGCGATTTCTAACGAAGAGAGCCGGTACACGCTGAATGGGGCGCTGCTGGTGCTGAAGGCCGAATCGATGGCGATGGTGGCGACCGATGGGCACAGGCTGGCGCATGTGGAGAAGCTGGGGGAGGTGCTGGAAGGGATTACGGGGGAGAAGAAGACGCTGATTCCGAGGAAGGCGCTGAGTGAGCTGTCGTCACTGCTGGGGAGTACGGAAGCGGAGACGATGGAGTTTGCGGATGACGACTCGACGCTGTTTTTCAAGGTGGGGGGAAGGGTGCTGACGAGCCGGAAACTGACGGGGCAGTTTCCGAACTATGAAGCTGTGCTGCCGCGGGACAACAATAAATTTGTCATTGTGCGGAGTGAGGACCTGATGGGATGTATCCAACGGGTGGCGCAGTTTGCGGATGAACGGAGCGGCGCGATCAAGATCAGGCTGGAACAGAATGAGCTGAAGCTTTCGTCTTCGTCAACCGATGCGGGAGAGAGCGAAGATACGATTGAGACGCCGTACAACTACGACCCGTTGGTGGTGGGTTTCAACTCGCAGTATTTGATTGATTTTTTGAAGGCGATTGGGAATACGGGGGAAGTGCGGCTGGAATTCAAGGACGCGCAAAGCGCTGGGCAGATGCGGCCGGAAGATGGGAACGAGGATGTTCGCTATCGGTACATCCTGATGCCAATGCGCATCTGACCACTTCGTGGCGTTTTGGACCGCTTCGCGGTGAAATGCATGAAGGCGCCTGCGCGGCGCCTTCACTGTTGCTGGGGCGGGTCTGTTTTCAGGGTGGCTTGCCAGGCGGCGTAGGGGGTGTTTTTGGCCAGGTGGCGGTTGTAGTCGGGGGTGTTGTCATGCCACCAGACGGGGCCGCGTTCGCCGAGGGCCTGCTTGGTTTGGTCGATGAGCTGGCGGGCTTGCTCGCGGGCTGCGGGGTCGTTGCGGCGCATGGCCTGGCGCTTGGCGTTGCGGGCCTGCATGAGGGTTTGGACCAGGGCTTGACGCTCTGGGGCGGGGAGGCTGGGGTTGGAGGTGCGCCAGAGGCGGCCGCGGACTATGAAGTAGCGGCCGTCGGGTGTGGTGGGGTAGGGGGGCATGGGATTTTTGTTGACAAGGGGGTGCGGAGGGCATTCACTTGATGTAGACCCTGAGTGGGGGGAACCACCCAGGGGTTACGCGAGCGCTTAGGTGCTCACGTTGTGGAACAGCCATGAAGCCAGTTTGATGAGCAGGGGAATGATCATGTTCCCCGGCACTTCAAGCCTGAACCTCCCCCATCGGATACGAATCATTCCCATGGGTTAGCTCCCTTCTTCAAAGATCGCCTCGGGGTTGCACCCCCGAGGCGTTTCGCTTGTCAGGGCGAAACTTTTAGAACCCCAGGTGTGCCCTTGCGAGCGTCCCGCCTTTGAAGAAGGCTGGACCAGTGTCTCATCTGTCTGCTGTTGGCGGGTGGTTTTGGTATTCTGCGGGGATGAGGATTTGGGCGGGTTTGGTGTTGCTGGGAGTGGCGATGGGTGCGCGGGGGCAGGCGATGCCGGCGGCGCTGAAGGGTGAGTGGCGGGTGGAGAAGGTGGTGGCGCGGGCGCCTTCGGCTTGCTGGGATGAGGCGCGGGGGCGGGAGCTGGTGGGGTCGGTGCTGCGGTATCAAGTGGGCGAGATGGTTTGGGCGCGGGCGGGCAGTGAGGTGAGGGTGGTGGTGCCGGAGGTTCTGACGAGGCGGTTGAGTGGGCGGAAGTTTCTGGAGGAATCGAAGGTGGAGCTGGGGGCGGTGGGGATCAGGGCGGGCGAGGTGATGGAGTTCGACCTGCAACATGAGGATGCGGATGTGACGGGGGCGACGACGGAGGTGCCGGGGGACACGGTGCTGGTGGCGGGGGTGAACCGGATTGTGGTGAGTGCCTGTGGGGTGTATTACTCGGCTGTGCGGGCGGGGCGTTGAGGAAGGCGCTCTTTCTGGTGGTTTTGCTCACGGGGTGTGGGCGGGGTTTCTTTGAGGCTAACGGGTATGTGGCGAGTGATGGGGGGGAGCTGGGGGGGTGGCGGCGGGTGCCGGATGGTTGCAGCCGGGACCCTTTCGACGGGAAATCGGTGGGGGAGAGTGGGAGCGTGGTGACGTTTGTGTGGCAGGACCCGAGCGTGCGCGATCCGCACCGGGAGATGCACCGGGCGCTGGTGGCGGATGAGCCGATGCGGTTGGAGATCGGGCGGGATGAGAGTGGGTTGATGGCGGGGCTGACGACGGTGAAGACGGATGCGGTGCGGATCCGGGCGCGGGACTGCGCGGTGTTTGAGGTGGATGCGCGGGAAGCGGCGGCGGGGTTTGCGGGGGGGAAGGCTACGCTGGGGGGAAGGGTGCGGATGGATTGCCGGGTGGGGGCTCGGCATGTGACGGCGGATCTGGGGTTTTTGCGGTGTGGGTATTAGGGGGAACGGGAACGGGGACAAGGCGGGAAACGGCGGGAGAAGGCGAGTGGGTTTCGTCGCTGGCCCCGAGCGACGAGGCTAGGGCTGAAGAGTGCTGCAATCCTCGCGGAACGGTGGCGGAGCGTACCTCAGCGGCTGAAGCCGCGTTGCATCCAGAGCCGTGATGGCACGGCTGAAGCCGTGCCCTTAAGCAAGACTGGAAAGGCAAGGTAAGGGCAAAAGGATATTCCCTCCGGGAGTGACAAAAAGGGATTGAACAAATGGGAAGGACGAAGGCGGGGCTAGGCGCGGGTGGGTGGACCTGATTGGGCCTGGCGGCTGAGGCCCTCGAGCCAGAGCTGGTGCTGGGTTTGCATGCGGCGGGGGAAGAGGAATTTGCCAAGGCGGGCGAGCCAGCCGTGCTGGACCTCTTCAGTGAGGACGTGGGTGTGGCCGTTGGGGAGCGGGGTGAGGAGCCAGGCGTGGAAGGCGTTGAGACCGACGGTGTGGGCGTCCCAGGCGAGGCGGGCTGGGGCTTCCGGTGTGTTGGGGGGGTCAAACTCGAGGACCTTGGAGGTGACGGTGAGGCCGAAGGTTTTCCAGCGGAAGCGTGACCGGTTGCGGAGGTCTGGGCCGGAATGGGAAAGGAAATGGATGGCGGCGGCGTTGCTGTACCAGGCCGGCCAGAGCTCGGCGCGGAGGAGCCAGGCCCAGACCTGGCTGGCGGGGACGGGGATTTCGATTTCGTTGCGGACGGCTACGGGGGCGGTTGCTGGGCGGTAAGCGGGCGGCCAGTGGATGTGGGGGAAGGAAGTGTGGGCGGCTTGCGAGCGGGCGTCGAGCGTGGCAGGCGGAGTCGTCATGTGTGAATGGACGTTGGTGGATTGGATTCGACGCAAAGTATTTACTGGCGCGGGTGTTTGCGTTGGGCGGGAGGCGTGTGGGGGTGTGTCGGGCGGGGTGTTTTGGGGGATGGAAATGCGAAGCGGTCCGTCGCGCCGGCAAGGCGAAGTGGGCGGCATGTTGCCACAACAGAAGTTTTTTGGTCCGACCTATTTACAAGTGTTGCTTGTGGTGTCTATATTTCTCGTCGCAATCACAACTCAGAATTTCCGTGTTTGCCCAAGGGTGTTTTGGGTGGCGCGACGGGTGTGATGAAAGATTTTGCAAGAGGAAAGAAGCACAGACTTTTATGGTTCCCATGTATCGCTTGCTAGCTGCCCTGGTTCGTACTCGGTTCACGATGGTTGCGTTGGCCGGGGTAGTTGCCGGTTCGGTTTGCGCGGGTGCTCAGCCTACGGTTGTGCTGCCTTCGACGATCAGCACATATGCGGGCAGTGTGCCGGCGCCGGCGGCGGTGGGCGCGGGCAAGCTTTGCAACGGTGGCGGAACGCCGGGGACGGGCAACGTGCTGCCGGTGGCGACGGATGCGGTGAACGATGGGTGTCCGGCGGCGCAGGCGATCTTCAGCGCGGATAATCGCGGCGGGGTGGCTACCGATCCGCAGGGAAATGTGTATGTGCTCGATGGCGGTAATGCGGGCAACAACCTGCTGCGCAAGATCGATGCGCGCAGCGGCTTGATTTCGGTGGTGGTGGGTGGCGCGGTGACGGCCTGCGCGGCGAGCGTGGACAAAACGGGCGATGGCTGTCCGTTTGCGGCGGCGGGAAATTTCAACAATCCACGCGGCATGGAAGCGGACCCTTACGGGAACATTGTGATTTCCGGGTACAGCGACGGCGTGGTCCATCTGCTTTGCAATGCGCTTTCGCCTACGTGCTCCGCGGCGCAGCTGGGGACGATGCGAGTGGCTGCGGGTTGCGTTTCTACGCCGGCCAACTACGGGACGAGCGGGAATGGCGCGGACAATGTGATTGCCAACCCGGTGGTTGCGGGTGGTTGTACGACGGCGGTGGCGGAGTTGAACCAGCCTCGGGGCGCGTCGATGGACGGCTATGGCAATATTTTCATTGCGGATACGGCGAATCAACGATTTCGCCTGGTGCTTGGGCCGCAGACGTATAACAGTGTGACGAATCCGCTGTGGGCTATTTTGCAGCTGAACCCGGCGTATGCGACGTTGAATGCGGGTTATATTTACTCGCTTCTGGCGAAGCCGGCGACGGCGACGATTACGGCAGGCAGTTTCTGCGTGGGAACGTCGGGCGCCAAGAATCTGGATGCGTATGGCGATGGGTGCCCGTACTACAAGGCGCAGGTGGCGAGCACTTCAGGGAGCTTGCAGGCGACGGCGCAGGACGCGGCCGGGGACCTCTTTTTGTATGACTATTCGAACACTGACCTGGTGCGTGTGGTGTATGCCGGCGGATCGTTAGCGGCGAGTGCGATCACGGCGACCAATGCGACGATAACTGCGCCGGTGGTGGGCTCGATCTATATCATTGCGGGTGGCGGCAGCACGGGCCCTTCGGCGGCGCCGTTGCTGGGGAACCTGGCGAACTTCAGCGGGCAGATTTACAAGATGACGGTGGACCCGAATACGCAGAACCTTTTCTACTCGTATGCGGCGAACATTGTGTTCGACGACCTGGCGACGGGGTATGTGCGCAAGATCGGGTCGGGCGGTACAAACTGCGTGGCGTCGGGTAGTGCGACGGGGGCGGCGCCGGATACGCAGGGCGATGGCTGCACGGCTCTGGCGGCGAGCTTCGGCGGCAGCAACGGGTTGGGGATCGCGTTCGATAATCAGGGCAACCTGTTTTTTGCCGATACGACGAACGTGCTAATCCGCAAGGTGGCGGCCGGCAGCTATGGCAATGTCGCGGCGAAGACGACGTTTACGCCGAACTACAATGTTCATTCTTCCAGCGCGAACGGCGCGACGACGGTGGCGCTGGGAGCGAACAGCGACTTTACGCTGACAGCAGGAACGTGCGCTCAGAACACGACGGCGGACAACACGTACGACTGTCCCAATACGGTGACATTTGTGCCGAGCGCGGTGGGTCTGCGGAGCGCACCGACGGCAATCACGACCGCGACGACCGCCGTGACGACGACCGGAAGTCTGACGGGCAACAGTGTGGGCACGGCGCTGGTGTTCGATACGGCCGCGCCGCTTACCGCGCAGGTTGGTTCGCAGGCGACGGTGACGTCGGTGGCTTTGAATGGGGCGAACAATCTTTTTACGGCGAGCGCGACAAGTGTAAGCAAGATGGCGTTGGGTGGGTCGGCGACGAGCATCTATACGCCGGCCACGACGCCGACGCAGATTGCGGCCGATGCGCAAGGCAATGTTTATATCGCGTTCGGCACCACGGCGAATGTGGTGAAGCTGAGCTTTACGGCTCCCTCGACCTATACGGCGGGGTCGCTGAGTGGTGTCGCGGCGACGAACACGGCGTTCGGCACGGTGAAAGCGATTGCCGCGGACGCGAATGGGAATGTGTACCTGGCGAATACTGTTGGGCAGGTGATCCGCTATACGCAATCGGGCGGGCAGGTGGTGGTGTTGACGGCGACGCAGCTGAACACGGTGACAGGCAGCAACGTGACCGGGCTGGCGCTGGACAATGCGGGCAACGTGATTATTGCGGACAACGGCGCGGGCGTGGTGTACAAACTGCCAGTTGCTGGGATCACAAGCGGGCTGCCGACGACGGTGGTCTCCGGCGTGAAGCCGTATGCCGCGGCCGCGGACGCAGCCGGCGATATCTACTACACGGATAGTAGTGCGAAGACGGTGGTGATGGTTCCGCTGACGGGCGCGAGTACGACGGTGCTGACGGGGCTGAGTGTGCCGGACGGACTGACGCTGGATGGCCAAGGCAATGTCTATGTCGCGGACACGGCGCTGACGGGCGTGGAAGAGGTGTTGCGGAACGCGTTTACTTACACCTTTGCCAACACGTCTACGACGCTGGCGGGGACGATTACGAATGCGGGCAATACGACGGCGACGGGTTATAGTGCAACGGGGCTGGACTTGGCTGAATTTCCGGTCACGAGCGTCAGCCCGGCGAACTGTTTTTCCTCCACAACGATTACGGCGGGCCTGGCGTGCTCGGTGACGGTGCAGTTCAGCCCATCGTCTTCTGGTACGGGGCCGGTGAGCAGCATGCTGGCGTTTACGCCGGTGGCGACAACGTTTGGATCGGTGGTGTTCAACGGCGTGAAGACGGGCCAAGCGGTCACGACGACGACAACGATCGGAGCGGGGAGCCCGGCCGCACCTGTGTACTCGGCGGGCGGGACTGAGGTGACCTTTCCGGTCACGGTGACGGCGAGCGATGGCTCGACCCCGACGGGTTCCATTACCGTACAGGTCGATGGCGGTACGGCGGTGGCGTATACGCTGGCTAACGGGACTGTGAATGTGCCGCTTTCCGGGCTGGCTGCCGGCGGACACATGATTGCGGCTTCTTATGCCAATCAGGGTGGGCTTGTGGGATCAACGTCGACGACAGTGAACTTCAGCGTGGCGCAGGCTACGACGACGACGAGCTGGACGCCGGGTACGACGACGCAGCAGTACAGCGCGGCGATCGGCACGGGTGTGCTGAACGCGACGGTGGTGCAGACGGGTACGGCGACCGCGGTTCCGGGATACTTCCTGTATACGGCTACGACGACGAGCGGGAACACGAGCACGGTGCATGCGGCTAGCTTTCTGCCGATTGGGACCTACTCGCTGCAGGTGACGTTTGTGCCTGCGGATGCGACGGACTTCTCGGGCTCGATGGCGAGCGTGGCGAGCTACACGGTGACGAAGGCCTCGACGACGGCCGGTCTGGGCGCGACGCAGATGCTGGTGGCGGCGGATGGGACGGGGAACTATACGTCGATCCAGGCGGCGGTGAATGCGATCGGCGCAACGGCGGGTGGCTCGGTTTATATCAAGCCGGGCACGTATACGGGCGACGTGACGGTGGTGCAGCCGAACGTGGCGCTGCGCGGGCTGGGCGGCGATCCGACGCAGGTGGTGCTGACGCACGCGGGCGGCGCGTTTGGCGGGAGCGGCGTGTATATGTATGCGGGCGAGTTCAATACGTCGCAGGCGAATGGATATCAATTACCGAGTGGCAGCTCGCTGTTCAACGGGGATGAAGGGTCTGCGACGCTGGTTGTGGCCAAGGGCGTGAATACGGCGGTGAGTACGGCGACGCTGATTCCGAACGGGTTCTATGGCGAAAACTTTACGCTGCTGAACACGTACAACACGGACACGACGACGACGACCACGACCTATCTGCCGGGCGCCAACAGTGGGACATGCACGGCAAACGAAGGGCCGGCGCGGACGTACAACGATCTGTACAACAGCTCGCTGGAGTGCGCGTCGCAGGCTTTGGCGATCTGGACGACGGCGGACCTTTCAGTGATGAACAACATCTACACGGGCAGCCTGCAGGATACGATTTACGCGGGCAGCCAGGGTTCGGGGTCGGCGGGCTATGTGCCGGCGCGGCAGTACTGGTTCCGCGGCAAGGTGCAGGGGCAGGTGGACTATATCTTCGGCGATGCGGCGGCGGTGTTCGACTACTCGAGCATTTACACGCTGCCGAAGCTGACCAGCATCTCCGGCACCGATACGATCGAGGCGCAGAACAAGGCGACGCAGACGGGCAGCGGGGCGGATTACCTGAGCGGTTATGTGATGAACTCGAACGTGTTCACGTCGTATACGACGGGGATGACGGGGCTCGCGTTTGGGCGGCCGTATGGGAAGTACTCGACGTACGTGATGCTGAATTCTTATGTGGATCAGGTGGCGCCGGCGGGGTATATCGAGTTCTCCGGGCAGACGAACCTGCCGACCTCAACGTACGCGGAGTACAACGACATTGTGTACGCGGACCCGGCGACGGGAGCTGCTGACCTGAATGGCGTGATCTATACCGGGCTGAGCGGGAACACGGGCACGGGTGTGACGGGGACACGGGAGACAACGTCCCAGGATCCTGGAACACCGGAAGCGAACAACGCGGTGAAGACGACGCTGACGGCGGCACAGGCTACGCTATACTACCCGACGAACTTCCTGGGTACGGCGGTTGCCGCGACGCTTTCGCCGACGGCAAGCTTTAACCCGACGAGTGCGCTGGCGGCGAATGTGAATGCGTTTACTTCAGCGGCTACGACGAACAGCATTGTGGGCGGGTCGAGCGTGACGATTGTGATGCGGCCGCAGACACCGGGTCTGGGGGCGATCACGAACGGGACGTATACGATCCCGACCGGGACTTACACGTTGCGGGATACGTTCAGTGGCGCGACGACGACGCTGGCTTCGGGCTCGCTCGATGCCTCCGGCGAGGCGTACTACACGACGAGCGGGTTGAATGCGGGCTCGCACAGCCTGGTGTGGACCTATAGCGGGGACAGCTCGTTTGCGGGCTCTACGGCCGGGGCTTATGCGCTGACGGTGACTGGCACGGCGACTACGACTACGCTGGCGGCTACGACGAACCCGATCACGTATGGGCAGTCGGCGAGCATTACGGCTACGGTGACGCAGGCTGGCGGCTCGGCCACGCCGAACGGGAACGTGACGTTGACGATCGATCCGGGCACTGCGGGAACTACGACGCAGACGGTTGCGGTGAGCGGCAATACGGCGAGCTTCACGGTGACCGGGCTGGCGGCTGGTTCGCATAGCTTTGCGGCGACTTACAACGGGAGCACGACGTTTACGAGTTCGTCGACGGCGTCCAACCTGGCGCTTACGGTGAACCCGGCGGTGTTGACGGTGACGGCGACATGCGTGAATCGGGCGTTTGGCGCGGCGAACAACTGCTCTGCCGCGGTGACGGGCTACCAGTACAGCGATACGGCGAGCACGGTGTTTACTGGTACGCCGACCGGGACGACGACGGCTACGGCCAGCTCGCCGGCGGGGACGTATACGGCGACTCCGGCGAATACGGGGCTGACGGCGTTTGGGTCTGCCAACTACACGCTGAACCTGGTGAATACGACGTTTACGGTGACGGGAAGCAGCAATGCAGCGCAGCTTATCCTGTTCCCGGCGCTGCCGAACTTTGTACACGGCGGGACATATCAGCTGACGGCGCGGACGAGCTCCGGGCTGGCGGTGACGTATACGGTTACGGGTCCGGCGACGGTGAACGGGTCTACCCTGACGGTAACCGGCACGGGAGCAGTGACCGTGACGGCGAGCCAGGCGGGTGATGCGGATTATGCGGCGGCGACGGCGGTTTCGCGCGGGTTTACGGCGCAATGACGAAGCTGACGCGGTACTCTACTAAGGAACTTGGTCAGACCACTAGAATCAGGATGTATGGCTTGATGGAGAAGGACATGATGAAGAGCACTCGGACCCCGAATAGTTTTACCCCTCTCCGTACGGCTGCGGCCTGTATGAGCGCGCTGGGCCTGGCAGCAGTACTGACCGGTTGCGGGATGACCGGATCGAATACGAAGTCGCCCGTTGGCAGCCCGGGCTCACCGCTGGCGATTCATGTGAGCGGCAATGTGCATGGCGGGCAGCAGCCGGTTTCGGGGTCGACGATTCAGTTGTATGCGGTGGGGACTGGGGGGGTGAAGACCGCCTCGAGCCCGCTGGTGAGCTCGACCGTGACGACGGATGCCAATGGCAACTGGGATATCACGGGACTTTACACTTGTCCGAGTGCGAGTGCTCAGGTTTATGTGACGGCGACGGGCGGGAACCCGGGTGCCGGGAACAACGCGTCGCTGACACTGGCGGCGGCGCTGGGGAGCTGCGGCAACCTGGGCGCGGCGACGTACGTGATTATCAATGAGGTCACGTCGGTAGCGGCGGCTTATGCGCTCTCTCCATTTGCGGCGGATATTACGCACATTGGCGCTACGGGCGTGGGGACTGCCGGGATCACGGGCGCGTTTGCGAATGCGGCGGTGCTGGCGAACTTTGCCAACGGGCAGGCGCCGGGTGCGGGGTTGCCGGCGGGGACGACCGTTCCGGTTTCCGAGATCAATACGCTGGCGGATATTCTCGCTTCCTGCGTGAATACGACGGGCGCTTCCAGCACAGCCTGCACGACGCTTTTCAATGCGACGGCGGCGAGCGACACGTTTGGCGCGGCGCTGGCGATTGCGAAGAATCCAGGTGCACCTTCTGTGACGGCGCTTTATACGCTTTCTAGTGCGATGGCTCCGTTTCAGCCATCGATGACCGGGAGCAGCGCGCCGAACGACTATACGATTGCGGTGACCTCGACCGCGGGTGGCGTGCTGGCAACGCCGTACGGGATCGCGATCGACGCGGCTGGCAATGCGTGGGTGACCAACGAAGCGGGCACGACGGTGACGGAGCTTTCCGCGACGACGCTGCTGCAAAGCGCGAACGCGACGGTGGCCGGGATGTACGGGCCGCAGGGCGTGGCGATCGATAAGCTGGCGAATGTCTGGGTTGCGAATACGGCGGGGAACTCGGTGGTGAAGATCCCGAGTGCGACGCCGAACGCGGGTGTAAGCTACACGGCGGGCGGGGTTACGGGGCCGACGGGGATTGCGACGGACTCGGCGAATAACGTGTTTGTGGCGAACTTCAATGGCAACTCGGTGACGGAGTTGACGAATGCGGGCGCGGCTGCGAGTGGGTCGCCGTTTACGGGGAGCAGCAATAATATTTCACTGCCGCAGGCTGTGGCTGTGGGGCCGACCGGTGCGGTATTTGTGACGACGGGTGCGGGTTCCGTGGTGAAGCTGACCAATGCGGGGGCGTATACGGCTACGTTGAACGATGGGACGTTGCAGGGTGCGGCGGGGGTGGCAATCGATCCTTCCAGTCACGTGTTGGCGACCGGGTTTACGACGGGGAGTGCGGTGAGCGGCGGGTTGAGCCAGTACACTTCGACTGGCGCTGCGGTAAGTGGGAGCCCGGCGACGAGCGGGCTGAATACTCCGCAGGGCGTGGCGACGGACGGCAGCTCGATCTGGGTGGTGAATGGCTCGGCAAGCGGCGGACTGGCGCAATATACGTATGGGTCCACAGCGGCGATGTCGCCTGCTGCGGGGTATGGGTCTTTGAATGCGCCGGTGGGAGTGGCTGTGGATGCGAGCGGGTGCGTTTGGACGACGAACTCGGGGGCGAATACGGTGGCCAAGTTTATCGGGCTGTCTACGCCGATCGCTACGCCGATTGCGGTGAACGTCGGGCCGTAAAACGCATCGATGTTGGGAGGGCTGGGCCTTTGGGCTCGGCCCTTTTTGTTTTGGGTTCAGGAAGGATGTTACGGCGGCTTTGAGGTCTGCTCAGTGAGTAACCCCACCTCACGCGATACGGCCCGCGTGGGATGGGGCACCCGAAACGTTGTGGTTGTGGGCTGAGTTAGAGCTTGATGGTGACGGCTTTGACCTCGGTGTAGTTGTTGAGGACTTCGGCACCCATTTCACGGCCCCAGCCGGATTGCTTGAAGCCGCCGAAAGGGAGGGCGGCGTCGAAGATGTTGTGGCAGTTGACCCAGACGGTGCCGGCGCGGATGAGGCGTGCCATTTTGTGGGCGGCGGAGAGGTCTTTGGTCCAGACTGAGGCGGCGAGGCCAAAGTCGGACTGGTTGGCCTGGGCGGCGAGTTTCTGGAGGTCGGCGTCAGAGGAGAAGCGCTGGGCTACGACGACGGGCCCGAAGATTTCTTCATCGACGACCTTCATGCCGGGTTTTACATTGGCGATGACGGTGGGCTGGACGAAGTAGCCGCGGGCGGAATGCTTCTGGCCTCCAAAGGGGATGTGGGCTCCCTGGTCGCGGCCGGACTGGATGTAGCCGTTTACTTTTTCGAATTGCTCCTGGGAGACGAGGGGGCCCATTTCGGTTTCGGGGTCCAGGCCGTGGCCCATTTTCATTTTGCCGGCGATGTTGCCCATGCCTTCGAGGACCTGGTCGAAGACGGACTCATGGGCGAAGAGGCGGGAGCCGGCGCAGCAGGCTTGACCCTGGTTGAAGAAGATGGCGGAGGCGGCACCGGCGATGGCTTCGTCCATATCGGCGTCAGGGAAGATGATGGCGGGGGACTTGCCGCCGAGCTCGAGGGTCACCTTTTTTAGGTTGCCGGTGGCGGCGCGGGCGATGAGCTTGCCGACCTCAGTGCTTCCGGTGAAGGCTACTTTGTCGACGTCCATGTGGGCGGCGAGGGGTGCTCCGCAGGGCTCGCCGAAACCGGTGAGGATGTTGACGACGCCCGGGGGGAAGCCGGCCTGCATGAAGAGCTGGGCGAGGCGGAGCCCGGTGAGAGGGGTCTGCTCGGCGAGCTTCATGACGACGGTGCAGCCGGTGGCGAGGGCGGGGCCCAGCTTCCAGGCGGCCATGAGGAGGGGGAAGTTCCAGGGGATGATTTGCGCGACGACGCCTACGGGCTCGCGGACGGTGTAGGAGAGGAAGTCGTGGCCTGCGGAGAGGGGGATGGTGGAGCCCATGGTCTTGGTGGCCCAGCCGGCCATGTAGCGGAAGAGGTCGACGGCGAGGGGGACGTCGGCGATGCGGGCGACGGAGACGGGCTTGCCGTTGTCGAGGGATTCGAGCTGGGCGAACTCTTCAGTGGACTGCTCGAGGAGGTCGGCCAGTTTCCAAAGGAGCTGGCCGCGGGCGCTGGGGCTCATGGTGGGCCAGGGGCCTGCATCGAAGGCGCGGCGGGCGGCGGCTACGGCGAGGTTGACGTCGGCGAGCTCGGCCTCGGGGACCTCGCAGATGACGTCACCGGTGGCGGGATTGAAGACGGGGAAGGTTTTGCCGGAGGCGGCGGCGACGAACTGGCCGTCGATGAGCATGGCGTGGCGGGTGGCGGCGAAGGCGGCGGCTTCTTTGCCGAGGCGTGGGTCGATCCCGGAGTGGGAGGGCTGGGAGTCTTCTGCGATGGGTAGGGTTGCGGTGGCCATGGGTGTTCCTTTTCATTGCTGGCGTGCTTTTCAGGGTAGGGAGAAGCGGCCCCTGAGTCAGGGCGGAACTTTAGCACTGGTGAGATAGGTTTGTCGAAGGGATGTGGAACTTTGGTGGCGCCAGGGAGGATTTGTGTCAGGGGTGGGTTGCGGCGGAGGCGGTCTGGGGTTCCGCTACCTGGGGTGCTGCGACCTGGGCGGAGAGGCGGGCGCCGGCGGGGATGACGGCATCGGTGCCGTGGATGGCGAAGCCCACGCCGGGAATGAAACCGAGGTAGGCGGCTTTGCGGGTGCGGTCGGCGCCTTCCATGGCTTCTACGGCGAGCAGTGGGATGGTTCTGCCTTCAGGGAGCTGGAGGGAACGGACGGCAAAGCTGAGGCGGCCGGGGTAGCCGAGGACGTGGGAATTATCGACCTGGGTGACGATGGCGTCGACGGGAGTGCCTTGCGGGGCGGCCAGTTTGCCATCGAGGAAGAGGTCTTGGGCGAGGGCTACGGGCAGGGGGTCGCCGATGTGCTTGCCCTGGGAGGTGACGGCGGCGGTGAAGACGAGGGGGATAGTGGTGCCGGGTGTTGGCGGCGGGGTAGCGGTGGCGATGGGGAGGAGGGCTACGGAGCTGCGGGTGCGACTTATCGAGACCTGAGGATTGCCTGCACTGAGGGGTCAGGGAGCATCTTCTACCGGGTGAACCGTAAAACTTTTCTCTGCCGCGATGAAGTAACGCCGCCGTATCCAGAAGGCGACGTTGACCAAACCGATCAGGGCTGGGACCTCGATCAGGGGACCTACGACTCCGACAAACGCCTCCCCTGAGTTGAGGCCGAAGACGGCGACGGCGACGGCAATGGCCAACTCGAAGTTGTTTCCTGCCGCCGTGAAGGAGAGGGTTGCGGATTGGGCGTAGTCGGCTCCTAATTTCTTGCCCATCCAGAAGCTGACCAGGAACATGATGAGGAAATAGACGACCAGCGGGATGGCAATGCGGATGACGGCAAGCGGAAGCCGGACGATCAGGTCGCCTTTGAGCGAAAACATAACGAGGATCGTGAAGAGCAGGGCGATCAAGGTGAGAGGACTTATGCGGGGGACGAAGCGGGATCGATACCAATCCTCTCCTTTGGCACGCGTCAGGATGAGGCGAGTGAGGAAGCCGGCGACAAACGGCAGGCCGAGGTAGAGACCGACGCTGCGGGCGATCTGGGCGATCCCGATTGGCACAACACTTCCCTGCAAGCCGAACCATCTGGGCAGGACGGTAAGGAAGACCCAGGCATAGAGGCTATAGAAGAGCACCTGAAAGACGCTGTTGATGGCGACCAGACCGGCGACATAGTCGGTGTCTCCTTCAGCCAGCTCATTCCAAACCAGCACCATTGCGATGCAGCGGGCGATGCCGATCAGGATCAGGCCGCGCATGTAAGCGGGTTCCTGGCGCAGGAAGACGATGGCCAGAAGGAACATCAGCACAGGCCCGATGAGCCAGTTCTGGAGGAGCGAGAGTCCAAGCACACGCTTGTTGCGAAAGACCTCGCCCAGCTTTTCATAGCGGACCTTTGCCAGCGGCGGGAACATCATGACGATGAGCCCTATAGCGATGGGGATGTTGGTGGTTCCGCTCTGAAAGCGATTCACGAAGCCAGCCGACGCTGGAACGAAGTGACCTATGGCCACTCCCATGGCCATAGCGAGGAAGATCCAAAGCGTTAGAAAGCGGTCTAGAAACGAGAGCTTCTTGCGCGCAACGGGAGCGCAGGTCCTGCCCTGAGTGAGGGGTTCCGAAGGCATCAGAGCGCCTCATGAAAGACGGAAAGCTCTACCGCTGAAGGTTGGGGAGCACCTTGTAAGCCGGCGAACTTTCCCGGGGCACAGCAGGCTTTTGAAAGGCGCGAACGATCAGCTTGCATGCTCTTGTCGTCCTGAAGCCAAAGGAGCGTTTGCCTGAGAATCCTGGCGGCTTCTGCATGGGGCGGGGGCGCTATGCGGTAATGCATCCATGTTCCTTCACGGCGGGCGGTGACGATGCCGGCACTGCGCAGATAGGCCAGGTGCCGGGAAATTTTAGGCTGAGCCTGCCCCAGGATTTCGACGAAGTAGCAAACGCACAATTCCTGGTTACCCATCAGGTTCAGCAATCTCAGGCGGGTGTTGTCACCCAGTGCCTGGAAGAATCGTTCTCTATCGAATGCGACGGTCTTTGCCATGAAGCTAAATATACGTCTTGACGCATGTTTAGGCAAGCGCTATATTTGCGTTACCGCATATGGAGGCGGACTTCATGGAAGTGCAATTTCTGAAACCACACCTCGCGATCAATGTTCGCGATATTCCGAGCAGCATCGAGTTTTACCGCAATCTTTTCGGCGTGGAACCTGCAAAGGTCCGCAGTGACTACGCCAAGTTCGACGTGATGAATCCACCGCTCAACTTCACGCTGAATCACCATGCCTTCCAAGAAGCCGGCGCCTTGTCGCATCTGGGCTTTCAGGTTTCTTCAACAGATGATGTTTTGGCGGTACGGCAACAATGGCTTGAGCGTGGACTGGTGACCCGCGATGAGATGCAAACGAACTGCTGCTATGCGACCCAGGACAAGACCTGGGTCAAGGACCCGGACGGCAATGAATGGGAAGTGTTTGTCGTTCTGAAGGACAACCTGCCCGAACGAGCGGTGGCTGTCGAGGCCGCTTGCAGCGCCCCTGCCTGCTCCGACGATCAAACAAATGCCCCAGCTGGGGCGAGTTGTGGTTGTGCGACGGCGGTCAACTAGGTGAGTATGCAAACGGTAATCTTTGCCTGTGTTCACAATGCCGGGCGGTCGCAGATGGCGGCCGCCTTTTTCAACGCGATTGCTGATCCCAAAAAAGCCCGGGCCATTTCTGCGGGGACAGAACCGGCGCCTCGTGTCCACCCCGAAGTGCTGGAAGTGATGCGGGAGATCGGCCTCGATTTGTCGCAGGCGCAACCGCAACTCCTTACGGAAGCGTTGGCGCATGATGCGAGCCTGCTTGTGACCATGGGATGCGGCGAGCGCTGCCCCTATGTTCCAGGTCTACGCCGAGACGACTGGCCGCTGCGCGATCCTAAAGGATTGGCTATGGATGACGTGCGGGAAGTGCGTGACCAGATCAAGCATCGTGTGATGGAGCTTGTAGACGAGGAACGGCTGCGTTGACCTCACGATGTCGATTGGTAATGGGGAACCGCACTCCTCGGAAATTTGGCCTGGCGGGGTGTTGGGTTATGGGTTGGGGGTGGGGATGGGGTCGCCGGTGGGGGTGCGGTACTCGATGGGGCCGAGGTTGGTGGCTTTGAGGCCGGGTTCGATTTTGGCGCGGTCGCCTACGGCGAGGATGATGAGGTTGCTGGGGTGGATGTCCTGCTGGGCTACGCGCTGGACGTCGGCGGGAGTGACGGCGCGGTACTTGTCGGGGAGGGTGGCGTAGTAGTCGATGGGGCGGTTGTAGAGGAAGATTTCGCCGGTGTCGTTGGCGGTGGCGGCAGTGGTTTCAAAGAGGGCGGGGATGGACTGGATGGAGGAGTCTTTGGCCTGCTTGAGCTCGTCGGCGGTGGGTGGGTTTGCGGGGAAGCGGGTGATCTCTTTTAGGAGTTCGGTGAGGGCGGGGCCGGTGATGTCGGTGCGGACGAGGCCGCCGGAGATGAAGGGGCCGCCGGTGCGGTAGAAGTTGTAATAGGAGTAGGCGCCGTAGGTGTAGCCGTGCTCTTCACGGAGGTTCATGTTGATGCGGGAAGCGAAGGCTCCGCCGAGGGTGTAGTTCATGACGTCGAGGGCTTCATGATCGGGCGACGACATGGGGAGGCCGAGGCCGTAGGCGGCAAGGGCGGTCTGGGGGGAGCCGGGTTTGTCGATGAGGACGATTTTGCGAGTGGGTGGGGATGGGGGTGGAGGGATGGTGGCGGCGGCGGCACCAGCGGGGGCGGACCAACTGCCGAAGTATTTTTCTGCGAGGCGGTGGGCTTCGGCTTCGGAGAGATCGCCGGCGAAGGAGAGGGCGGCTTGGGTGGGGGCGAAGTGGGCGGCGTAGAAGGTGGTGAGGTCGGCGGGGGTGAGGGCGGTGATGCTGGCGGCGGTGCCGTTGGATGGCATGCCGTAGGGGGTGTTGCCGTAGAGGAGCTCGGGGCCGACGATGGAGGCGATGACGGAGGGATTGTCTACCTGCTGGGCGATGGCGACGAGGCGGCGCTTGCGGAGGCGTTCGATGTCGTCCGGGTTGTAGGCGGGGTGCTGGATGATGTCGGCGAGGAGATCCATGGCGGGCTCTACGCGGTTGGCGGTGACGGTGAAGGTGGAGGAGGCGCCGTCCATGCTGGAGCTGACGCCCATGACGGCGATGCCGAGGCGCTGCTCGTCTTCAGCTAGTTTGGTGAGGTCGCGGGTCTTGGTGGCTTCCCCCATGACGAGCGAGTTGAAAGAGCCGAGGCCGGCCTGGCCGGGAGGGTTGTTTTCACTGCCGGCGCGGGCGGTGAGCTGGGCGGAGACGATGGGGAGGTTCTTGTCCTCCGTGACGTAGACCTTGAGGCCGTTTTTGAGGGTGAAGGTTTTGGGGATGGGGAGGTGGAAGGCGACCTGCGGGCCGGGTGCGGGGGCGGTCTTGCGGAAGTTCTGTGAATCCTCAAAGGCCTGGGTGTAGGGGTTGGTGATCTTGACGTTGGCGTCGGTGTCGGCGGGGCTGCGGGGGACGTCGTTGAGGACCTTGGGGCCGGGGACGCAGGAGACGACTACGGCGGATTGCTGGGCGAGGTATTTGGTGGCGAAGGCTTTGACGTCGGCGGGGGTGACGGCCTGGAGCATGGCGATGTCTTTGGGGAGATAGCCGGGGTCGCCGGTGTACTGGTTGTACTCGTCGAGGGTGTCGGCGACACCGCCGAAGCCGCCGAGGCGCTGGAGGCCGGTGATTTGCTGGGTGAGGAGGACGGCCTTGGCAGACTCTACTTCTTCGGCGGTGGGGCCATCGGTTTGGAGCTTGGCGATTTCGGCCCAGAAAGCGGTTTCAATGTCTTCCAACTTGATGCCGGGCTTGGCAATGATGCTGCAGTTCATGATGTCGGTGAGCTTGATGGTGCGGTTGTAGCAAGTGACGGACTGGGCGATCTGGCTCTTGTTGACGAGGGCCTGGGTGAGGCGGGCGGACTTGCCGCCGGTGAGGATGTGGGAGAGGACGTCGCCCTGCTTGTCACCGGGGGTGTAGGCGGGCGGGGTGAGGAAGGCGATGGTGAGCTGGGGGAGCTTGATGGTATCGGTGACGGTGGCGCGGCGCTGGGTGAGGATGGGAGGCGTGGGGGTGTTGGCGATGGTGACGGGGACGGTCTCCGGGCCCTGGGGGATGGGGCCGAAGTATTTGGTGAGCAGGGCTTTGAGCTGGGCGGGGTTGAAGTCGCCGGCGATGGCGATGGAGGCGTTGTTGGGGGTGTAGAACTGCTGGTGGAAGTCGCGGACGTCGGCGATGCGGGCGGCTTCAACGTCGGCGTGGGAGCCGATGACGTTGCCGTAGTAGGGGTGGCCGGCGGGGAAGAGGAGCTGGAACACTTTCTCGCGGGCGGTGGAGTAGGGTTGGCCTTCGCCCTGGCGGCGCTCGTTGCGGACGACGTCGCGCTGGTTGGTGAGCTTGACGCGGTCGAGGCCTTCCATGAGGAAGCCCATGCGGTCGGATTCGAGCCAGAGGCCCAGCTCGAGCTGGTTGGCGGGAAGGGTTTCAAAGTAGTTGGTGCGGTCGAAGTTGGTGGTGCCGTTGACGTCGGTGGCGCCGGCACCTTCTACGTACTTGATGTGGGCTTTTTCGCCGACGTGTTCGGAGCCTTCAAACATCATGTGCTCGAAGAGGTGGGCGAAGCCGGTGCGGCCGGCGCGCTCGTTGAGAGGGCCTACGTGGTACCAGAGGTCGACGGCGACGAGGGGGAGGCGGTGGTCTTCATGGGTGATGACCTTGAGGCCGTTGGGGAGGGTGTAGGTTTCGTATTTGAGCTCGGGGATCTTGAGGGTTTTGGGGGCCTGGGTGAAGGCGAGAGGAGCGGCGAGGATGGCGAGGACGGCGGCGAGGGCGGGGCGAAGGCGCATGCGGTGAGTGTCCTTAGAGGTGAGGCTTCTGAGATGTAGAGTTATGGTACGCGAGGGTTGGTTGAAATGTTGGGGGGACTGCGAAAAGCGTTGATGTAATAAGTAGTGGGATGCTGTCATGCGGGGTGGGCCTGGGGTGGTGGAGGGGCATCGGTTCTTGACGGATTTGCCTATTGCGAGGCAGGCGCATATGAGGGGACGAACCGAAAATTCTTAGGAGAACCTCCCCATGCGTCGTTTGCTCGCCGTACTGCTTTGCTTTTTTGTGCCGTTGACTGCCTTTGCCTCCGACAAGGAGAAGGAGAATAGCTACAAGGTCGTGTATGACGGCGGGTCGTTGCAAGGGTTGAAGGCGGGCACGGATGTGAAGCTGTTTATTGAGCCGACGCAGATTCGGCTGGTGAAGGACAAGGCGGATCTGGTGGTGATTCCGGCGAACTCGGTGACGGAGATTTCTTATGGGCAGGATGTGCACCGGCGGATTGGCGCGGCGATTGGGCTGGCGGTGATCTCGCTGGGGATTGGGGCGCTGATGGCGTTTACGAAGTCGAAGAAGCACTTTATCGGGCTGACGTATGCGAACGGCGATGCGAAGGGTGGGTTTGCGATGCAGTGCGACAAGAATGAATATCGTGGGATTCTGCAGGCAATTGAGGGTATTACGGGAAAGAAGTCCGTGGACTCGGATGCGATGTCGGTAAAGAACTAGACGTCCTGGGAGCGAAGCAGGTTTCGATACTCAGGCCAGAAAAAGTTACCCGAAAGTCTCTTCATGATGAGCAGCGGGTGTGATCATTCGAACTGTTAGCCATAATTTTTGCGCAAACCTAGCACTGTTTGCATATAGCCCCTGTCTGCTTTGGAGTAGTCATGAACCGCATTTTCGGCCTATCCGCTGTTTTGAGTGTTGCACTTTGTACCTTGACCGGCTGCACTGGAGGAAGTGCTTCGTCGACTCCGACTCAGCAGCCAGCAGCAAATCCCACCCCGGCCGTTACAGCAGTCGCTCCAGCAAGCCTTAGCGCGGGCTCAACCACGCAGGTGATCACGATCACAGGGACCGGGTTTGTGAACGCGGCGGCTGCTTACTTTAATGGCGTTGCATTGCAGACAACCTACAGTAACGCCACAACCTTGCAGGCTACGGTGCCGGCGACCTTGTTGGTGAACGGCCAAACGGCCTCGATCATCGTAACGACGCCGAGCCCCGGCGGCGGCAACTCCAACACAGTCAGCTTTGCCGTGAACGCGCCAACACCGACCGTCACGCCTCTTTCGCCTTCCTATGTGCTGCAAGGGGTTAGCTCCGTGCTCTTGGTGACTGGAGCCGGCTTTGAGGCGAACTCGGCGGTTCTGCTCAATGGAAGCGCACACGCAACGAATTTTCTGAATGCTAATTCTCTTCAGATTGCGCTGGCCGCAGCGGACGTGCAGTCTGCAGGCTCTGTGCAGGTCACCGTGAATAACCCGGGTCCTGGAGGCAGTACGTCTGCTGCGTCCAGCTTTGTCGTTTACCTTGCGCCGTCCATCGCTTCACTTACTCCCAACAATGTTGCTGCAGGATCTCCCTCCTTACAACTTACGGTGACAGGCTCGAATTTCAATGCGAACTCGGTCGTTCAAGTCGATGGCGCCGCACAGCTCACTACCTTCGTAAACTCCAGCAATTTGCTGGCTACCGTGTCGGCCGCAGCGCTTGCGAACGGCCGAGTCGCCAGCGTTTCCGTTCACAATGCTGCGCCCACTTTGGCTGATTCTGCCGCGGCCAATTTACAGATCACGACTCCCCTGCCAGTTCTTTCCGCTCTGAATCCAAGTGCTGTGGCGAGCGGGCAAGCCGCCACAGTCACGCTGTCCGGAAGCGGATTTCAGACGAGTTCCAGCGTTCTTTGGAATGGGTCAGCCCGCACTACTACATACGTCAATCCCGCTTCATTGAAAGTGGCACTGACGGCGGCCGATCTGCAGCCCGGCACCGGCCAGATCAGCGTCGTCAATCCGGCACCGGGTGGAGGTACTAGCACGGCCTTGAGCCTGACTGTGATTACTCCGCCCACGCTCAGCTCCCTTTCACCCGCCACGGTGCAGGCAAGCGCTTCCTACTCATCGAATACCACTACCGCGATCACCATCAATGGCGCGAACTTTGCAAGCAATGCGTTTGCAACAGTTGCTGGCTACAAGGTTGTGCCGACCACACAAAGCGCAACGCAAATGATGGTCGCCGTGCCCTCAGCTGCGCTGTACTACACGGGCTCCGTGAACGTCCTGGCCTAAAACCCTGGTCCTGGAACGGTGAGTTTCGCTTCCCAGCCGCTGGTTCTGAACGTTATCAATCCGGCAGCGACGTTTACCATCAGTCCCACTTCGGCAGCGGTTGGCTCATCTGCGTTGACGCTGACCATCTATGGCTCGGGATTCTTTGCCGATTCAGTTGTGCAGTGGAATGGTATCGCCCTCACCACCAAGTACGGCGGCACCACTTCCTTGACAGCCACCATACCGGCCGCACTGCTGTCTTCCCTGGGAACCGCCGTCATCCATGTGAATACGTCGGAGAATCTCGGGCAGGCGACGCCTACTCAGAACTTCAGCACCTACGTTGGTCTTCAAGTGAACGACATCGTCTGGAATGCGACCGATGGACTGATCTACGCGACTGTACCCGGCGTGGTGGGGCAGGGTCTTGGCAATAGCCTTGTGGGCATCGATCCCAATACCGGAGCCGTGCGCAAGACTATTTTTGTGGGCAGCGAGCCGAACCGGCTGGCTATTTCAAGCGACGGCACCCAGGCCTTTGTCGGGCTGGACGGCGCAGCGGCCTTCCGCCAGGTCAATCTGACCACTGGAACAGCCGGGGTGCAGGTCTCTCTTGGCGGCGGCTCAGGCATCTATAACCCGCCTTACACGGCCATCAGTCTCGCTGCAGTTCCCGGTCAGCCAAACTCTGTGGCGTTGTATGCCAGCAGTAACGTGGTAACGATTTACGACGCAGGAGTCGCACGTGCCAAGACCGGAGGCACTTCCAGTTACTTTGGCAGCAGTTCTACAGGCGGCCTCTCCTTTGGCGCTGCAGCCTCCACGCTGTACCTGAGCAATGGTGCGCTGACCAGCTACACGGTAGATGCAACGGGTGTCACCGCCAGCAAGTCGCTCTCGTCTTCCAACAGCGCCACAGCGGTTCAATATGACAATGGCCGGCTTTACCTCAATAGCGGTTCCATCGCGGACAGCACTTCCGGAACGATACTCGGCCAGTTCTCAGTTCCGTCCAGCTATTCCACCACTCCGCTCGCGGCAAGCGGTCCTGTTGCCTCTGATTCCAGCCTGAACAAGGCTTTCGTGCTCCTCAACAGCACATCCAGCACCAACGGCGTGTATGTCTTCGACGAAACGACGTTCAACCTTGTGGGCAGCATCCCCTTTTCTTACTCTTCTTCCTGCTATTCCAATTCGACCGGAGATCTTATCCGGTGGGGGCAAAACGGGCTCGCTTACCACCTGGGCACTCAACTGGTCATCCTGCAGAGCGCTTTGGTGAAGGACAACAGCAGTAACCCTGTCGACCTGAGTCTGACCGCGCAAGCTCCTGCAACCGTAACGACTGGAACATCGTTTGCCACACAATTCCAGGTAACCAACGCCGGTGCGAACACTGCTTCCGGCGTGACGGTGAATGTTGCGATACCGGTTTCGCTGGTCGCGGGCCAGATTGCGACGTCTCAAGGAAGCTGCACCGGTACAGGGACTATCTACTGCGATCTCGGTACGCTCGCAAGCGGAAGCAATGCGACGATTACTGTGAATGGAGTGCCGACAACAGCAGGATCCCTCCAGGTCACGGCCATCACGAACAGCCAGAGTTTTGATTCCAACACGGCAAATAATCAGGCTACTGCCATTACAACCGTCACGGGCTCCGCATTCAACCTGGCGCCGGTGCTTACCACGCTGTCTCCTAATCTGATTGCGAGCGGCTCATCCACTTCAACGCTGACGGTTACCGGAAGTGGATTCGCTTCCGGATCCATCGTCAACTGGAGTGGAAGCGCACTGCCCACCACTTTTGTGAGCAGCACAAGTCTCACTGCGCAGGTCGACTCTTCGCTGGTCAAGACACTGGGCTGGGCGTCGGTGACTGTTACTTCCGCGGCTCCGGGCGGTGAGACCTCCGGCACGCTCACGGAAAGCATTTACAGCCTTATCGCTTTGCCGGCCAATGCCATGGTCTACGATCCGTTTGTGCGCAAGCTCTGGACCGTTCTTCCCAGTACCTCTAGTTCACCGGCCGGCAATAGCCTTGTGCCGCTCGATCCTGCTACGGGTACTGTGGGGACAGCCATCCAGATCGGCAGCGAACCGAATGTGCTGGCAGAGACCACAAGCGGAAACTATCTGTACATTGGGCTGAGCGGTGCCAAGAGTCTGGGCCCCTTTAACCTGACCACGCAAAAGCTCGACGCAAACATCCCGCTTACTTCGACTGGCTATAGCGCCGGCCCTTTGGCTGCCAACGCGGTTGCCACGATCCCCGGTGTCGATACCAGCATCGCCGTGCCGAACGTCGGCATTCTGGATTTTACGGGCACAACGGCCACCGTACGCGCTAATTCAGGTCTGAGCTATGCCGATGCAGTCTTTCCGGATAGTGGTCATGCCTACACCTATGACAATCAGTCCACTGGAGCGGAGTTCTATCGCTACACGGTCGATGCAGCCGGCGTTCACCTTGTCGATGGCACGACACTGCTGGGCATTGGTGGTTTTCAGGGAACTATCGCGCTGGACAACGGGCTCGTCTATGGAGGGGCAGGCGGCATCGTCAATCCGTTGACTACGCCTCCGTCCCAGGTGGCCGAGATGCCGCTTGGCAGCGGACCTTACGGCACGGGCTTGAGTGGCGGCGGGTCCGTCCCGTACAGCGCGGAAAACAAGAGCTTCAACATCGCCTATAACGACGCCGGTACGTGGCTGGTCTACCTCGAGCGGTTTGATACCCAGCATTTCCAGCAAGAGGATCAACTTCTGCTGCCGACCAACAATGCCATCGTGCAGACAGTGAGCGGCACGCGCTGGGGCCAGGACGGCCTGGCATATCTGCTGACCGCCGGACAGGGAGGCTCGAGTCCTTCCCAAATCATGTTGCTGCGTGGTCCCTTCGTTCTGCCTGCGGAAGCGGTCGCAAATAGCGCACCAACCCTGACTGCCGTTGGACAGGGATCGATTGCGGTAGGGAGCGCCAATCAACGTGTCACCGTGAACGGCAATGGATTCCTTGCGGGAGCGAGCGTGATCTGGAACGGCGTCTCTCACGACACCACTTTTACGGACAGCCACACGCTGAGCGTCGCTGTGGGCGCCTCAGAGCTGAATACGGCTGCGACCGTTTTGGTTACCTGCCGCAACCCCGGCTCAACTGATTCAAATGCAGTCAGCGTCACGATTCGCTGATCGTTATGGAGTAGGGAGTATGCGTGAGCGATCGCGTACTCCTGCTTTCTCTTCTTCGTCATGAGGAGGGAGCTGCGACGGTTTGATTATTGGCGGAGGTCTACGAGGGTGGCTCCCTGGCCGCCTTCCTGTTGGGAGGCTTCGGCGAAGGTGGCTACGTGGGGGTGGGATTTTAGATACTCGCGGAGGGTGCGGCGGAGGACGCCCATGCCGGTGCCGTGGACGATGCGGACGCGGGGTAGGCCGGCTAGGAAGGCGCGGTCGATGTAGCGCTGGACTTCGTCTTCGGCTTCTGCGGCGGTGCGGCCGATGACGTTGATTTCGCGGGGGGTGTAGTCGGGGTCTTCGGTTTGCTGGATGGTGATGCCGCCGCGGCGTTTGAGCTGGGCCGGGTTCACGGTGATGATGGATTCGTGGTCGGCGATGTCGGTGCGGGGGATGCGCATTTTCATCTGGCCGATGGAGACTTCGAGGGATTTGGGCTGGCCGTCGGGGCCGGTTTCGATGATGCGGTCTACGTGGGCCTGGCGGCCGAGGGACTTTACGGTGACGTAATCGCCGGGCTTGATGGGCTTGGGGGCTTTGGGGTCGGGGCGGCGCTGGAGGATGTCGTTCTTGTCTGCACCGGTGTTGTGGGCGAGGACGGTGGAGCTGAACTGGTCTGAGAACTCGCGGCGCATGCGGGACATGCGGAGGGCAGAGTCGCGGGCGATCTTGCGGGCTACGGTTTTGTCTGCGATGTCCTTGACGGATTCTTTGAGCTGGAAATCGAAGTCTTCAAGGAGCTGGGTGAGTTTTTGTTCGAGCTCGCGGGTGCGCTGTTTTTGTTCATTACGGCCTTCGGTTTCGAGGCGGGTGCGCTCGGCGGCTACCTCTTCGGTGCGGCGTTTGAGGGAGACGCGCTCGGCGGTGGCGGCGGAGAGCTGGTCGTGGAGGGAGTCGAGGAAGGCGCCGATATCGGCCTGCTGGGTGGACATGGCAGCGCGGGCGGCGGTGATGATGGTGGGCTGCATGCCGAGGCGGGCGGCGATGTTGAGGCCGGCGGAGGCGCCGGGGACGCCGAGGCGGAGCTCGTAGGTGGGGGCAAGGGTTTCTTGATTGAACCCTACTGCCGCGTTTAGGACCCCGGGACGGCTGGCGGCGTAGACCTTGAGCGAGGTGAGGTGGGTGGTGATGATGGTCCAGGCGTTGAGCGTGAGGAAGTGCTGGGCTACGGCTACGGCGAGGGCGGCGCCTTCTTCCGGGTCGGTGGCGGAGCCTAGCTCGTCGAGGAGGACGAGGGAGTGAGAATCGGCGTGGCGGGAGATGTGGTCTACGTTGACGACGTGGGCGGAGAAGCTGCTGAGGTTGCGCTCGATGGACTGGGCGTCGCCGATATCGGCGTAGAGGGCGGTGAAGAGGGGGAAGGTGGCTTCATCGGCGGGGACGGGGAGGCCGGACTGGGCCATGAGGGCTAGGAGGCCGGTGGTTTTGAGGGAGACGGTTTTGCCGCCGGTGTTGGGGCCGGAGACGATGAGCTGGTGGGCTTGGGGGGTGAGGGCGAGGGTTAGGGGGATGGGTTTGGTGGGTTTGCGTTCGGAGTCCGTGGTGGGTCCCACCCATTCCGGTGAGGCTGGAATGGATGGGGCACGTTCTGTTTCCTTCACAGCAACAGCTTCGGCGCGCATGCGCAGGGCGTCTTCGCGCATGCGGAGTTCTAGGAGGGGGTGGCGGGCGTTTTTGAGGGTGAGGGATGGGCCGAAGGTGGGGGTGGTGCAGTCGAGGTCCTGGGCGAAGCGGGCTCGGACGAAGTGGGATTCGACCTCGGCGAGGATGGCGGTGCCGAGGGTGAGGGCGGGAGTCTGGGCGGCTAGCGCGGCGGTCATGACGACGAGGATGCGATGGATTTCGGCTTGCTCTTCGTCGAGGAGGCGGACTAGCTCGTTGTTTTGCTCAATGGTTTCGAGTGGCTCGACGAAGACCGTGGAGCCGGTGGAGGACGAGCCGTGGATGACGCCGGGGACCTTGCGTTTGAACTCGGCCTTGATGGGGATGACGAAGCGCTCGCCGCGGACGGTGATGATGTCGTCGGTGCTGGATTGGGAGGCGCCGTCTTCGCGGAGGCGTGCAGCGGCGCGGCGGAGGGAGGCCTCGATGGCGCGATGCTGTTGTTCCATGGCGCGGCGGATGCGGCGGAGCTCGGGGCTGGCTTCGTCGGCGAGGGAGCCGTCGGGCTCGATTTTGCCGCGGAGGAGGCGGAGAAGGGGGGCTAGGTCGTGGGGGAGGAGTGGGTCGGTGAGGGTGCGGATGGCGGGGCCGAGGCGGCGGGCTGACTCGGAGGTTGAGATGAGGGAGCGCCAAGCGGCTACTCGCTCGGCTACGTTGAGGAGGGAGAGTATTTCCAGGGCTTCAAGGGCCGAGCCGGGGATGCGGGCTTTTTCGAGGAGGGGCTGGGGGTCGAAGAGGCCGTGGAAGACGAAGGAGCCGCCGCCGTTGAGGAAGGCGCGGAGTTCGGCGGTGCGGGTCTGCTGGGCGGTGATGAAGGGGAGGTCGGTGGAGGGCTCGAGCGCGAGGGTGAAAGCGCGGCCGAGAGGGCTGACGGCGCGGGCGGCGATGAGGGCGCGGAGGCGCGGCCACTCGAGGGCGGCGGCGGAGGTTTCGGTGAGGGGCGTGGGGATTTCAGGGAGGAGGGATGGCATCGCTATGACCTATTCTAGTGATTTGAAGTTGGGGTGAGGGGGTGGCCACGGCAAAAGCAAACGCAGACCCTACGGGATGACAAACAAAACGAAGCCCCAGCTTACGGGGCGGGAACTTTGGGGGCGGCTGCTGCGTATGATTTGATGCGCGGCATGCGTGGCAGGCGGCGCGGAGGTAGAGCGATGGTCGGTTCTGTTTGTTCAGCGTGTGGATGTGGTCAGGTTGCCGGGGCGCAGTATTGCCGGCAGTGTGGAGTGCGGATGGGTGCTTATGCGGTGCCGCTATATGGTGCGGGGCTGGAGAAGGATGCTCGGCGGCGGGCGCGGGTGCGGCAGAATCTGCAGCCGCTGGGCGTGTCGTTTATGGTGTATGGCGGGTACCGGCTGGTGAGCGGGATCATGGCGCTGATGGCATTTCACCTGTTTGCCCGGGGCGTGTTCGGCGATATGCCGCCGTTTTTGCGGGAGCTGGCTGGGTCTGTGCTGCCGGCGGTGGCGCTGCTCGCTGCCGTGATGGCGGTGCTGGATGTGGTGGTGGGGTACGGGCTGGTGACGCGACGGGCATGGGCGCGGATTCCGGCGATCGTGCTGGGCGTGCTGGCGCTGGTGCGGGTGCCGTTTGGGACGGCGCTGGGGATCTATACGCTGTGGGTGCTGGCTCCGCGGGCGGCGGGTGAGGAGTTTGAACAGATCACGGCAAGTGCTTGAGTATCTCAGTAAGCGTCCAAATTGGGCGGTTGCAACGTAGACTGGAACGATGGACTTTCCAGTGACACGGATGCGGCGATTGCGGCGGACGGAGGCTTTGCGGTCGCTGGTGCGGGAGACGCACCTGCGGCCGGAAAGCTTGATTTATCCGCTGTTTTTGATGCCGGGCGAGGGGATTCGCAAGCCGATCTCGTCAATGCCGGGATGCTTCAATCTTTCAGTGGATGAGGCGCTAAAGGAAGCGGCGGAATGCGTGGAGCTGGGAGTTGGGGGTCTGCTGCTGTTCGGGTTGCCAGCGGAGAAGGATGAGCAGGGGACGGGTGCGTGGGATGAGCAGGGGATCGTGCAGACGGGGCTGCGGGCGATCAAGGCGGATGGGAAGCTGAAGAGCCTGGTGACGATCGCCGATGTGTGCTTGTGTGAGTACACGTCGCATGGGCACTGCGGGGTGGTGGCGCGGGATGGGGAGGAGTATGCGATCGACAATGATGCGAGCGTGGGGTTGATTGCGAAGGCGGCCGCGAGCCTCGCGGCGGCGGGTGCTGATATTGTGGCTCCGAGCGACATGATGGATGGGCGGGTTGGAGCGATTCGGGCGGCGCTCGATGCGGGCGGGTATGGCAATACGCCGGTGATGAGCTATGCGGCGAAGTTCGCGAGTGCGTTTTATGGGCCGTTTCGTGAGGCGGCGGATTCTGCGCCGCAGTTTGGGGACAGGCGCAGCTACCAGATGGATGGGGCGAACCTGCGGGAGGCGATGCGGGAGGTGGAGCAGGATGTGGCCGAAGGGGCGGATATGATTCTGATGAAGCCCGCGATGCCGTACCTGGATGTGCTGCGGGAAGCGCGGCAGCGGTTCGACCTGCCGATGGGGGCTTACCAGGTGTCAGGGGAATACAGTATGCTTCACGCGGCGTTCGAACGTGGCTGGCTGGAACCTGAACGTGCGATGCTGGAGTCTCTGTTGTCGATACGTCGTGCGGGCGCGGACTTTATTGTTACTTATTTTGCAAAAGCAGCGTCTATGGTTTTGTAAGGCCTTTGGACTTGTTTGAGGCGTGTGGGGTGCTGTGGATCGATCGGAGCGGGAGCTGGTAGAGAAGGATAGCGCGAAGATCTCGCGGCACGATGACTGGCAGGCTGCTGCCAATGACGGTGTGGATTATCACTACCAATGGCAGGTGTACGCCTTGCGGTGGTATACGACGCTGTTTCTGCTGTTGGGCTGGGTGCCGATTTCGGTGTGGCTGTTTTACCGGTCGCGGAACGGGTGGCATCAGCCGCTGGTGGCGCTGGGGATCATTCTGATGTGGCTGGCGACGATGCTGGCGATGGTGTGGTGGACGGGAGAATTTCGTTGTCCGCGATGCCGGCGGCGGTACGGTGCGCTGGGGAACCGGAAGGGCGATACGAATTTTACGCGGGGATTTTTTGATCGCGTTTGCGCGAATTGCAAGCTAAGGAAGTTTGAGCGGGGGTAGTGGGGAGTCAGCGGCCGGCGGCGATGTCGTCGAGTTCAGCCCAGAGGTCTGCGAGGGGGATTTGGATGGGGGTGTGTTCTATGGTGAAGGCTTCGGTGGCGAGGGGGTGTTGGCCGTTCGGGTCGGCGGTCCATGCCAGGCGGCGGGCGGGGTCGATGAGCCAGATGTTGGGGACGCCGAGGGCGAGGTAGTCGTCAATGCGGTCCTGCATGGTGCGGGCGGTGTCGCGGGGGGAGTAGATTTCGATGCAGAGGAGGGGTGCGGTGCGGAGGATGGGGCCGGGTGGGTCTCCGGGACGCATGGCGCAGATGTCGGGGATGCGGAAGCGTTTCTCGGAGATTTGAACGCGTTGCTCGGTGTAGGGGCGGATGTTCCAGATATTGCGATTGGCTCGCAGGATCATGGCGAGGTAGATTTGCAGGCCGGAATGTGGTGTTTCGCCCAAGTTGCGCTCCAGGACCTGGCCGTCGATGTAGTCGCAGTCTGGGCGGTAGCTGGTGTTCAGGTACTCGGAGACGGAGATGAGGGCGGCGGTGGAGGCCATGGGGATAGTATGCGCCGGGTGGTTTGCCGCAGCAAGTGCGATGTTTGCGTGGGCGGAGCTCAGCGGCCGGCGGCGATGTCGTCTAGCTCTGCCCAGAGGTCTGCGAGGTCGATGCGGATAGGGGTGGATGGGATGGTGAAGGCCTGGGTGGTGAGGGGGTGTTGGCCGCTGGCGTCGGCGGTCCATGCCAGGCGGCGGGCGGGGTCGATGAGCCAGATGTTGGGGACGCCGAGGGTGAGGTAGTCGTCGATGCGGTCCTGCATGGTGCGGGCGGTGTCGCGGGGAGAGTAGATTTCGATGCAGAGGAGGGGTGCGGTGCGGAGGATGGGGCCGGGTGGGTCTCCGGGACGCATGGCGCAGATGTCGGGGATGCGGAAGCGGGTGGGGGATACCTGGACGCGCTGTTCGGGGTAGGCGCGGAGGCTCCAGAGTCTGCGGTTGTTGTAGAGGATGGCTGCGAGGTAGCCTTGCAGGCCGGCATGTGGTGTTTCGCCCAAGTTGCGCTCCAGGACCTGGCCGTCGATGTAGTCGCAGTCCGGGCGGTAGCTGGTGTTCAGGTACTCGGAGACGGAGATGAGGGCGGCGGGGGAGGCCATGGAGATAGTATGCGCCGGGTGGTTTGTGGGGGCAAGTGCGATGTTCGGCCAGGGGGTTTGAGTGGGGGTTGACGAGGGGCGTAGCATATTTATTGGCGGATGCGAAGCTGGATGATAGAGCTTTGCGCGCGAGGGAGACGGCTTTGGCAGATACGATTTTCGACCTGGTGATTGTTGGCGGCGGGCCCGCCGGGTATACGTGCGCGATTCGCGCGGCGCAGTATGGGTTGAAGGTCGCGCTGATTGAGAAGACCGACAAGCTGGGTGGGACGTGCCTGCACTGGGGTTGCATTCCGACGAAGACGATGCTGTTTTCTGCCGAGGTTTGGGATCACCTGAAGCATGCGGGGAATTATGGGATCGACGGTGTAGACGCGCCGAAGCTGAACTGGGACAACCTGATCAAACGCAAGAACGACGTGACGATCAAGCATGCCAAGGGGCTTGATTTCCTGATGAAGAAGAACAAGATCACGGTATTCAATGGGCATGGCCGGCTGACTGGTGGGGCGAAGGACGGGGTGTTTTCAATTCACGTGACGAATGAAGATATCGGCAAGCCGAAGGACGCGCAGGCCGAGGGTTATGAGAAGCAGAAAGTGACCGACGTGAAGGCGAAAAAGGTGGTGCTGGCGACGGGGTCCGATGCGCGCATGCTGCCGGGTTACAAGGCCGATGACACGATCATGACGAACATGGAGATTCTGACGATACCGGCGATGCCGAAGTCGCTGGTGGTGATTGGGTCGGGTGCGGTGGGGGTGGAGTTTGCTTCAGTGTTCAAGAGCTTTGGGGCGGAGGTGACGATCATCGAGGCGCTGCCGCGGATTGTGAATGCGGAAGACGAGGAAGTGTCGAAGGAACTGCTGCGGCTTTACAAGAAGCGGGGCTTTGAGGTGTTCGTGGGGGCGAAGGTGGACAAGATCGAGAAGAAGGACGGGGGGGCGGTGGTGTCGTTTACCGACTCAACGGGCAAGGCGCAGACGAAGGTGGCGGAGAAGGTGCTGGTAGCTGTGGGGCGGGCTCCGCGGACGTATGACTGCGGGCTGGATACGATCAAGGTGCCGCTGGAACGCGGGTTTGTGATGACGAACGAATGGATGGAGACGACGGAGCCGGGTGTTTATGCGATCGGCGATATCGTGGGGGGGCTGCCGCAACTGGCGCATGTGGGGGCGATGTGCGGGATGGTGGTGGCGGCGAGGATTGCGGGCAAGTATGCGCGGGCGGTAAATCGGCAGAGAATTCCTGGATGCACGTATTGCGATCCGCAGATTGGGTCTGTGGGGATGACGGAGGCGCAGGCGAAGGAGAAGGGTCTGGCGGTGAAGGTGGGCAAGTTCCCGTTTGTGGGGAACTCGAAGGCTACGATTCTGGACTCGCATGATGGGTTTGTGAAGGTGGTGTCGGACGCGAAGTATGGCGAGGTGCTGGGGGTGCATATTATTGGGCCGCAGGCGACGGAGATTATTGCCGAGTGTGTGACGGCGATGGAGCTGGAGGCTACGGTGGAATCGATGATGTTTACGATTCATGCACACCCGACGTTGAGCGAGAGCTTGCTGGATGGGTTTGCGAGTGTGGAAGGGATGGCGGTGAACGTCTAGTCACGTGGCGGCTGCAGGCGATGTATTTTCAACTACTCCATCTCGGGCGGGTTTGCTATGCGGAGGGGCTGGCCGTGATGGAGCGGGTGGTGGCGGCGCGGCAGGCGGGGACGGTGGCGGATACGCTGCTGCTGATGGAGCACGAGCCGGTGCTGACGCTGGGGAGGAATGCTCGTCGGGACAATATTCTGCTGGATGAGGAAACGCTGGCGCGGCGTGGGGTGGAGGTGCATGAGATCAAGCGCGGTGGGGATGTGACGTACCATGGGCCGGGGCAGTTGGTGGGATATCCGATTGTGGATCTGCGGGGGGATTTGCCGGGGAAGCGTGGACCGGGCGGGACGGAGAGACCGCATTTAGGGCCGGTGGATTTTGTGCGGTTGGTGGAAGAGGTGTTGATTCGGGTCTGTGGGGATTTTCGGGTGCCGGCGGAGAGGGTGAAGGGCCGGACGGGGGTTTGGACGGTGGCGAACGGGACGCAGGTGGAACGCAAGCTTGCGGCGATTGGGGTGCATGTTTCGCGGGCGGTGACGTCACATGGTTTCGCGCTTAATGTGACGACGGATCTGCGGGATTATGGGTGGATTGTGCCGTGCGGAATTGCGGACAGGGCGGTGACGAGCCTGGAGATGGAGTCGCCGTGTGAGCCTTTGCCTACGCTGGAGGAAGTGGGGAATAGCGTGGCGCGGCAGTTTGGCCGGTTGCTGGGGCGGCAGGTGCTGCAGGTGGAGACGGTGGAGGAGCTTCTGGCGGGTGGTGTTCTACAAACCGGCGTTCTATAAACGGCCAGCGGACGCCAAGGGTTGCGGGCGAGTCCTATAATGCAAGGGCGCAGCTTGCACACCGAATGCCGCAGCTTGCAGATTTGCATCACGAAGGATTGCCATGCCGACCGACGTTATTATGCCCCAGATGGGCGAATCCATCACCGAAGGCACCATCACCAAATGGCTGAAACAGCCGGGCGATCCGGTGGAGCGGGACGAGCCTCTGTTCGAGATTTCAACAGACAAGGTTGACGCGGAGATTCCATCGCCGATGGCCGGGGTGATGGGAGAGATCAAGATTGCGGAAGGAACGACCGTTGAGATCAACACGGTGGTTTGCACGATCAGTGAGGCGGGGTCTGCTGTTGCCGCACCGGCTGCTGCGGCGCCGGCTGATTTGAAGGCGGACTCGGCGGAGCCTGCGGCGGAGGCTACGGCTGCGCAGGAGGCTGCGATCCCTGCGCCGGAGCCGGAAGCGGGTGCTTCGGCTGCTCCTGCTGCGGAGAAGGGGATCGAGGTGATGATGCCGCAGATGGGCGAATCGATCACTGAGGGCACGATTACGAAGTGGTTGAAGAACATTGGCGATACGGTGGCGCGGGACGAGCCGATTTTCGAGATTTCGACCGACAAGGTGGATGCAGAGATTCCTTCGCCGGTGGCGGGGACGCTGACCGAGATTCGCGTGAAAGAAGGCGCTACGGTCACGATCAATACGGTGGTTGCGGTGATTGGCGGGGCTGGTGGGGCGGCGAAGTCTGCTGCTGCACCGGCGGCTGCTGCGCCTGCTGCGGCACAGGCTTCGGCACCTGCGCAGGCTTCGGCTTCGCAGGGGGAAGTGCCGCGTTCTTCGCCGCTGGTGCGCAAGATTGCGAGCGAGAATGGGGTGGACCTGCAGCAGGTTGCGGGGACCGGGTCTGCTGGACGGATTACGAAGTCGGACATTCTGGGGCACATGGAGAATCCGGGTGCGGCGAAGGCCGGGCAGCCGACGACGCCGGGGATTGGCGCGGCGGCAGCGGCCACGCAGCAGAGCCCGAACCAGCAGGCGATGGCGGCTGCTTCGCATGCGGGAGCGGCGGGTTCGACGGCGATTGGGGCTTCGCTTTCGGCGGTGCAGTCTGCGCCGGCGACTACCGCTCCGGCGAAGGCCGCGGGTGGGGTGCAGCAGCTCGGTGAGCTGGTGCCGATGACGAAGATGCGGTCGATCATTGCGAAGCGGATGGTGGAATCGAAGCACACGAGCCCGCATGTTCACACGGTTTTCAAGGTGGATATGACGAGGATCGTCAAGCTGCGCGAGCGGGAGAAGAACAAGTACGAGCAGCGCAATGGCGTGAAGCTGACGTACATGCCGTTCATTACGCGGGCGGCGGTGTATGCGCTGCGCAAGCACCCGGTGGTGAATGCCGCGATCCAAGGAGAGGCGATTTTCTATAACAAGAACATCAACATCGGGATTGCGGTGGCGCTGGACTGGGGTTTGATTGTGCCGGTGCTGAAGCAGTGCGAGGAGAAGAATTTCCTTGGGGTTGGGCGGTCGATCGTCGATCTGGCGGAGCGGGCGCGGAGCAAGAAGCTGGCGCCGGACGAGGTTTCAGGCGGCACGTTCACGATTACGAATGCGGGGATTTTTGGCGAGCAATTCGGGACGCCGATCATCAACCAGCCGCAGGCCGCGATTCTGGGTGTGGGTGGATTGAACAAGGAAGCGGAAGTGCTGACGGACAAGGATGGGAACGACTCGATTGCGATCCGGTCGATTCAGCGGTTTACGCTGGGATTCGATCACCGGATTGTGGATGGGGCGGATGCCGGGAAATTCATGTCTGACTTCAAGGAATATCTGCAGAATTGGAATGAAGATATTGGGTAGTGGCTGGTGCTGTTGAAGGAGCGGCGGACTCGGTTGAGTTCGCCGTTTTTTTTGCAATCAACGGGAAGAATAGGGAACAGTAAGAGAAATACGGAGATTCTTCGCTCGCTCAGAATGACGGTATCGCCGGGGCATTGGGCGGTGGTCGAGGTTAAAGAGTAACCCCACCTCAATCCATGAAACCGGATTGAGATGGGGCACCCGAAACGTGCGGGGGTGGGGGTTAGAAGGTGGGTTGGGGGGCTCGGGCTATGGCGGCGCGCAGGGTGGCGGGGGTGGCGGGGATGACTTTGCCGTGGCCGGGGGCTATGCGCTCGAAGGGGTAGTCGCAGAGGCGCTCGGCGGATTGGCGGGCTGTGATGCCGGATTGAAGGATGAAGTTCGTTACGGGGAAATACCAGGGGGCACCGCCGGGTATGGCGAGGCGGCCTACGGTGGTGAGGGCGTCGCCGGCGTAGAGGGTGCCGTCGCGCTCGTCGAGAAAGCAGAAGTGGCCGGGGAGGTGGCCGGGGGTGGAGATGCAGCGGAGGGAGCCGAAGAGCTCGTCCGGCTGGAGGATGTGGGTGACGGGATTGTCGATGCCGGGGAGGCCGCCGCGGGGGTCATGGCCGGTTTCACCGGGGAGAAGGGTGCGGATGGGGGGCTTGCGGAGGAAGGGGAGGGAGCGCTCGCTGGCGGCGATGAGGAGCTCGGGGGGCGGGGGTAGGAGGTCGGTGAGGTCGTCGACGGAGCCGACGTGGTCGACGTGGGCGTGGGTGAGGAGGATGCGGCGGATGAGACCGTCGCAACGGCCGGCGGCTTCGATGATGGACTCGGCGAGGTGGGCGAGGTTGGCGTCGATGAGGGTGAAGCCGTCGGCTTCGCGGACGAGGTAGCAGTTGACTAGGCCGAAGCGGGTGAGCTGGTAGGCGTGGTCGCCGATGGGGGTAATGCGGAGTTTCATGGTTCGGCCTCTGGGGAGGATTTTGGTTTTGGGGCCCAAGGCGGGTGTTGCGGAGTGGTGCAGGGAGTGCGAATTGATGGTAACAGTTTGGCGGTGGGTGGGGGCAATGCTTTGGCGTTGCAAGGGGAATCGTCGCAGCGATCATGCGGGGCCTCCCCCTTTTGCTGCGCTCAGGTCAGGATGACGGCGAATCAGGCGACGGTAACGGCAACAGCAAACGCAGATTCCCTTCGGGAATGACAAAAAGGGGAATGACTACAGGTTTAGAAGGCGAGGACGCCTTCTTCGATGACCAGCTCGTCTACGGCGATGTTCATGGCCTGGCCCAGTTTGCGGAAGGACTCTAGCCAGTCCGGGGACCAGGATTGGGAGTCGCTGCGGCGGAGGAGGTCGTTCCAGATGTTCTGGGCTTGCCAGATGTTGACCTCGAAGGGCATGAAGCGGATGAGGTCGGCGAGGGCGAGGGCGGAATGGACGGCGGTGATGGTGGCGGGGGTGCTGAAGTGCGGCGCGGATTCGGCGGCGGCGGCCTCCAGGCGGACCATGGCGCGCTTCATGCGGTTGCTGGCGGCGTAGGCGAGGTTGGGGGTGTCGAGGGTGACGTGGTCGGTGACGGCGCGGCCGAGGAGCTCGACGACTTCCTGGGGTTCGAAGGGCTCGGCTTCAAGGGCGCGGCGGAGGCCTACGTTGAGGGCGAAGCCGGCGGCGAGGGCGAGGGCGGGCGGCGGGGGCATGCCGGATTCGGTGAGGAAGTGGAGGAGGGAGGCGTGGTCCTCGTAGATTTTGCGGAGGGAGTCTTCCATCTCGCCGATGGTCTGATTGAGGATGGATTTGAGGATGCGGTGCTGCTCGTCCGCGAAGAGGGAGGTGAGGGAGTAAACGATGGGGGTGGGTGGGGTGCGGGGGGCGGGCGGGGGGATGGCGACGGTGTGGGCGATGTTGGGTTCGACTGCGCCGGGAATCAATTCAGCCTGGCCGGGCTGCGGGTCGGTGGGGTTGAGGGCGATGTGGGGCACGGATGCCTCGGGGCGGCTGGCGCGGCGGTCCTGGGAGGAGCCGGGGATGGGGGCGAAGAATTTGTCGATGAGGCGGATGACCTCTGGGAGGTTGGCCTTGCGCATGGCGGCGCGGATTTGGACGGAGAAGGTGCCGAAGGCGGTTTCGTCGGCGTCAGGGGTGTAGCGGCGGACGGCGGCGGACAGGTTCTGGTCGCCGAGATGGAGGACGGCGTAGCAGATTTCTTCAGATTCTTCTGTGATGCGGGAGCAGATGGTGCCGCGGCCGAGCGCGACCTTGCCGCGGCCGGAGGTGAAGACCTCGTGGGAGTCGCGATGGACGTCGAAGCAGAAGAGCTCGCCATCCTCTGGATAGGCGCGGAAGACGGAGGAGATGGCGTAGTGGGCACCGACCTGCTCGAGGCCGATCTTCATGCCGGTGACGTAGCGGGTGTAGATGTCGGAGCCGTCGCGGAGCTCGGGGACGTTGGGTTTGGCTTCGGCGAGGAGGGCGAGGAAGAGGGGCTCGAGGGCGACGCCGGGACGGCCGAAGAGCTCGCAGGAGAGTTGCAGGACGCGGCCGGCGTAGGCGATGATCTGGACGGTTTCGATGCCGGAGATTTCATCGAAGAACCAGCCGCACGAGGTGTACATGAGCTGGGTGTGGCGCTCGAGTTCCATGAGCTCGAGGACGGTGGTGCGCTCGGCGGAGGTGAGGGGGCGGGTGGCGTGGCGGTCGAGGAAGGTTGTGATGGCTTCAGAGGAGCCGGCTTCGGATTCGCGGGCTAGGACGACGTGGATGTAGGCGTCGCGGGCGGCCCAGAAATCGGTGAGGAGGGGCCCGGCCAGTTTTTCGGCGAGGGGTGCGGTGTTGTCGCGGAGGAAGTCGAGGGCGGCGCGAAGAGGGGCGCGCCATTGCTGGTTCCAGCCGGGCTTGCCGCCGTTGCAGCCGCAGTCTGAGCGCCAGCGCTCGACGCCGTGGGAGCAGGACCAGGAGGTGTCTTCGGCGACCTCGGCTTGCCAGGTGGGGGGGAATTTGGCGAGGAATTCGGCGTAGTTGGTGAGGGTGGCGAGGTTGTTTTCTTCGATGTAGTGCATGGCGAAGGAGAGGGCCATTTCGCCGTGTTTGTGGTGGTGGCCGTAGGATTCACCGTCGGTGGCGACGTGCGAGAGCTGAGGCTGGCCGGTAGGTGGCGGGAAGGCGCCGATGAGGCGGGAGGCGAACTTTTCGCCGGAATCGAGGAGACCTTCAAAGGCGATGGCGCGGGAGCCGGGGCCGTCGTAGAAGAAGACGGCGATGGTGCGGCCTTCATCGAGGTGGACGAGGTAGGGCTGGGTGGGGTCGACGGAGGCGTTGGGGGTTTCGGTGAAGGGTTTGTCTGGCGTCGAGAGCCTGCGGACGCGGGCGCACTGGTTGGGTGCGAGGATGGTGTACTTGATGCCTTCCTGGGCCATGAGGTCGAGGACGTGGCGGTTGACGGCGGTTTCTGCGAGCCACATGCCTTCCGGTTTGCGATGGAAGCGATGTTCGAAATCGGCGATGCCCCAGCGGATCTGGGTGAGGGCGTCGCGGGTGCTGGCGAGCGGCATGATGATGTGGTTGTAGACCTGGGCGACGGCCGAGCCGTGACCGCTGTAGCGGGCGGCGGAGGACTTGTCCGCGTCCAGGATCATCTGGTAGGCGCGGGGGGCTTTGGCCTGGAGCCAGCTGAGGAGCGTGGGGCCGAAGTTGAAGCTCATGCGGGAGTAATTGTTGACGATGCGGACGATCTCGTTCTCAAGATTCTGGATGCGCGAGGCGCCATTGGGGGCGTAGCACTCGGCGGTAATGCGGTCGTTCCAGTCGTGGTAGGGGGCGGCGGACTCCTGGGTTTCGACGGTTTCAAGCCAGGGGTTTTCGCGGGGCGGCTGGTAGAAGTGGCCGTGGACGCAGACGTAGCGGTTGGAGGTATCGGGTGCGGCGGGGGAGGGAGCGATTTTAGGGGACTTGGGCATTATGTCTCTCGTTCGATGCAGCTTAAAGTGCCGTGTCAGCTTCGCCAATGTAATTCGACGGGGCCGGTGAGGGGATGGAGGCCGGTGCCGGTAAGGCGGGCTTGTTTGAGGGCGAAATACCATTTTGCGGGCTTGTCGGCATCGTCGATGAGCATCATGGCGGGGTGGTAGCGGAGGCCCTGTGCCTGCTCGATCATGGTTTGCTGGTCCTGGCGGACGAAGCGGGCGCCGAAGAAGGTGGCAATCTGTTTGACGAAGGGGACGTGGTAGAAGACGTTCCAGGCGGCGTAGACGTCGATGCGGCAGGTGGAGGGGGTGACGGGGGTGATGGTGGTGAGGGAGGAGAACCATTTGTCGCCGGCGCGGATGGTTTCCAGGCGGCGGTTGGGGAGGGTGAAATCGATGGTGGTGGTGATGGGGGCGCCGTAGACGCCGAGGAGTTTGTAAGGGGCGGAGTTGGCGCTGGGGGCGTGGGAGGACATGCGGAAGCCCTGCGGGATAGGCTCAAAGTGCTTGGTTTTTTCATGCATGGAGGCGTGGGAGCGCCACCACCAGGCCTGGTGGACGAAGGGTCCGTGGGCGGGGTCCATGAGGCCGATAATGCCGTGATCGACATTGCAGGGGAGGTCTGCGGTGAGGTGGGCGGAACGGAATTTCGGGGAGAATTTTGGCAGTTCGGGGATGGGGGGGAGGGTGGCGGGGGTGCGGCCGGCGCCAGGCGCGGGGAGATAGACCCAGGCGTAGCCGTCGCGCTCCTGGCAGGGGTAGGCGGTGGCGTAAATTTTTGTGGGCTGGAGGACGTCGAAGTGGGTGAGGGACGGGATTTCAGTGCATTGGCCGGAGCAGGGCTCGAACTGCCAGCCGTGGTATTTGCATTGGACTGAATGGCCGTCGAAGGTGCCGGCGGAGAGCGGGATGCCGCGGTGGGGGCAGAGATCCTTGAGGGCGAAGAGGGTTCCGTCGGACTTGCGGCCGAGGAGGAGCGGGACGCCGAGGAGGAGGGTGGTGCGGGTTCGCGAGGGCCGGAGGGTGGCGGCGCGGAGGGCGGGATACCAGTCGCCGAAGAGAAGCTCGGCGGGCGGGTTGGAAAGTGTTTCCACATGCTCATGATACCGGGGTAAGGTTGAGTTGGTGCGAGTGACGGAGACAACGCGGAACAGGCTGGTGCTTGTGGGGCTTTGGGCTGTGTTTTATTGCACGTGGACGCTGGTGTGGCCGGCGCTGCTGGACGATGCGGACAGCGTGCATGCGGAGGTGGCGCGGGAGATGCTGCTGCGGCACGACTGGGTGACGCTGTATGCGAATGGGATCCGGTACCTGGAGAAAGCGCCGCTGTTTTACTGGGCGATGGCGCTTTCGATGAAGGTGTTTGGGGTGAGTGCGTGGGCTAGCCGGGTGCCGCTGGCGGCGGCTGTCGGGGGGTTGACGCTGGCGACCGAGGCGTTTGGGCGCAGGCTGTATGGGGTGCGGGCGGGGTTGTTTGCGGGATTGATGACGCTTTCTGGGTTTGGAGTGTTTATCTTTTCGCGGATCAATCTGCCGGATGTGCTGGTTTGTCTTTGGCTGGTGGTGGCTATGTTTTGCTACTGGGTGGCTGACGGGATGGAGCGGCCTTCGAAATGGGTTTGCTGGGGGTTTGCGGGGGCTTGTGCGCTGGACGTGTTGACCAAGGGATTGATTGGGGTGGTGTTTCCGGTGGGGATTGTGGTTGTGCATTTGCTGGTCACGCGGCGGCGGGTTAAGGATTTTTGGCCTTGGAGTTCGGTGGGGGTGTTTGCTGCGATTGCAGTGCCCTGGCATGTGCTGGTGGGGTTGGCGAATCCTTCTGAGGGGAACCCGGCGGGGGTTAGCTTTCGTGGGGGGCATTGGAGTGTGCCGCTGCCGGCGGAGGGGGTGGTGCATGGGTGGGCTTGGTTTTATTTTGTGAACGAGCAGGTGCTGCGGTATCTGAATCTGCGGGTGCCGCGGGATTACGACACGGTGCCGCTGTGGTTGTTTCTGGGGTTGGTGCTGGTTTGGCTGATGCCTTGGTCGGGGTTTTTGCCGGGGGCGCTTTGGCGTGGGTGGAAGCGGCGGGAATGGTTGCTGCTGATTTGGGCGGGGTTGCCGCTGGTATTTTTTTCAGTGTCGACGCGGCAGGAGTATTACGTGCTGCCCAGTTTGCCGCCGATGATCCTGTTGATGGCGGGATATCTGGCTGAGGGTGGGCGTGGGGTGCGGCGGGCGGCGGCTGTGCTGGCTTCCATCGGGGGGGTGGCGGGAGTGGTTTGTGTGTATCTGCTGGTGCATACACAGGCGCCGGCTCCGGATACGGACCTGGCTGCGTTGCTGCAACAGAATCCGGGGGATTATGCGTTGTCGTTTGGACATTTTCTGGATCTGAATGGGCGGGCGCTGGGGTTGTTTCGGGGCCCGCTGGGGTTGACGGCGGTGGCGTTCGGGGTGGGGTTGCCGGTGGCATGGTGGGTGGGTCGGAAGCGGCAGGTGTGGGGGGTATCGGTGACGGCGGGGTCTGCGTTCTTGTTTCTGGTGGCGGCGCATTGGGGGCTGGTGATTTTTTCTCCTACGCTGACGAGTGCGCAGTTGGCGCGGGTGATTGCGCCGGAGGTGACGGCGGGGGATTTGGTGGCGATCCACGGGGAGTATGAGGCGGGGTCTACGCTGGGGTTTTATTTGCGGCGGAACGATCTGCATATCGTGGAGGGGCGGAGTTCGAATCTTTGGTATGGGTCTTACTTCAGCGATGCGCCGAAGATTTTTGAGACGCGGGATTCGATTGCGGCGAAATGGGCTGGGGGGCAGAGGATATTTTTGTGGGAGGATCCGCATGATGCGGAACGGCCTGTGCTGCGGTTTGCGGGGCCGGTGTATGTGGTGGCGGAGGGTGGTGGGAAGAGGATTCTGTCGAACCGGGAGCGGTTAGGCGATGGCGTAAAAGTCGGCAAAGGGTGCAAAGAAGGGCAGTAGACTGGTGGACGGACCGAAGGGTTTGAGAACGGGGGCTTTATGGGTTGTGAGGCGAAGGAGTTGCGGCACGTTCCGCTGTTTTCACTGCTGGACGATGATGAGTTGGCTGTGCTGTCGGAGCAAGTGGAGTTGCGGCATTTTGGGGTGCGGCAGCGGATTTACAAGATGGGGGACGCGGGGGATAAGGCGTACATCCTGTTGACCGGCAAGGTGCTGGTTTCAATGACCGATGAAGACGGGCAGGAGGTGGTGCTGAGCGAGCCGGAACATGGGGAGTTTTTTGGGTTTGCGTCGATGCTGGATGGGACGCCGCACCAGACGATGGCGGTGGCGATCGAAGAGGCGACGTGCGTGGAGGTGGACCGGCATGACATCACGGTGCTGATCGGGCGGAAGCCGATGGCGGGGCTGGACATGATGAGCGTGCTGGCGCGGCAGTTTCATGCGTCGCAGAACCTGGTGCGGCTGCGCGCGGCGCGGAACCCGAATATGGTGATCGAGGAAAAGGAAACGGTTGGGGAGAAGGTGGCGGACAAGGTGGCGAGCTTTGGTGGGTCTTGGACTTTTATTATCCTGTTTGGGCTGGTGTTGACGGTCTATACGGCGATCAATGTGGGGTTGCGGGGGAAGGCGTGGGATCCTTATCCGTTTATTCTGCTGAACCTGTTTTTGTCGATGCTGGCGAGTATTCAGGCTCCGGTGATCATGATGAGCCAGAACCGGCAGGATAAAAAGGACCGGCTGCGAAGTGAGCTGGATTTCGATGTGAATGTGCGGGCGGAGAGTGAGATTCAGGGGCTTTCGCGGCGGTTGAAGGAGCTGCAGGATCGGGTGGAGGATGTGGATGAGAGGTTGCGGGGGCGGTAAGGCCGTTGGCGGTTCAAGCGGCGGCAGAAGCAAAAGCAGATCCCCTTCGGGGATGACAAACAAAAAAGGGCTAGGGGATCACTTTCAGTTCGGGGTAGGTGGGAAGGGGTGTTTTCTGGTGGTTTAGGGTCTGGTTGAAGAAGGCGAGGGTGAGGGTGCGGGTGATCTGCTGGATGCGGTCGGGGGCAATGGGGCCGGTGAAGGTGAGGCGGTGGAGCGGGGAGAGGAAGGGCTCGTCGGTGAAGTCGGCGTGCTGGGTGCCGCGGATGTAAGAGCGCAGGGCGGGGGTGAGGGCTAGAGAGTGGGCGATGAGGGCGCGGTCCTGGCGGTCGAGCTGGTCGTCAATGGAGTTGCCGGTGGGGGTGGGTTCGCCGGAGGCCTCGTAGACGAAGAGGATGGGCTGGGTGGTGCGGGTGGCGAGGGCGTTGAAGGTCCAGCCGTCGAGATTGATGGCGCTGGTGACGCGTAGGTCTTGAGCGCTTTCCCGGGGCCCGAGCAGGGCGATGGAGGCGGCGCCGCCGAAGGAGTGGCCGAAGGCGCCGATGCGGGTGGGGTCGATAGGGAGGGCGGGGTTGGCGAGGAGGGTGGTGAGTACGTAGCGGTCGTCGGCGGTCCAGCGTGCGAGTTCGTTGGCCCAGAGGGTGCGGGTGGCTTCTACGGAGAGAAGGTCGTTGAGGGCGTGGGGATTGTCGGCGAGGCGGAGGGTACCGTTGGCGAGCTGGAGGCGGGCGGCGTTGCCGGGGTGATCGATGGCGGCAACGATGAAGCCGTGGCTGGCGAGGTCTTGCGCGAGGGCGGTGTCCTGGGTGCGGCGGCCGTTCCACATGGGGCCGAAGAGCAGGAGAGGGTAGGGTTGGGTGGACGGGGCGAAGGGGGCGTCCTGGTGGGACTGGGTGCGGATCCAGTGCCAGTAGAGGAAGCGGGGTTTTGCCTCGGAGAGGGTGATGTAGCGGGCGTGTGGTCCGGTGGGGGTGGCGGGGTACCAGAGTTGGACTGGGAGGTCGCGGCGGGTGGCGGGGTCTATGAGGTGCTGGGTGCGGGTGCCGACGGCGTAAGGGCCGGTGGGGTCGGGGAGGGTGAAGCGGGGGAGGATGATGATCGCGGCCAGGGAGGCGAAGGTGAGGAGGACGGCGGCGGTGACGAGGGCTAGGGTGCGGCGGTGGTCGTTCAGGCTGGGGACGGCGGTGTGGAAGGGGAGGCGGGCGGCGCAGAGGGCGGTGACGAGGTAGGCGGGGCAGAGAGGGTAGTAGGGGCCGGTGTAGGTGATCTCGGCGATGAGGAGGATGAGGGCGAGGGGGAGGTAGGCGCGGTGCCAGGGGCGTGGCTCGCGGAGGAGGGCGGCGGCGCCGAGGAGGGCGAAGAGGATGGTGGCGAAGGGGAGAAGCATGAGGTTTCAGGATACTTGGGTGATGCGGCCTTGGTGGAGGCGGAAGCGCTCGCCGCGCCAGAGGACGGTGTCTCCGGCGAAGGACCAGAGCCAGAAGAGGAGGCCGCAGCAATCGCGGAGGGGGAGGAGCCAGAGGTCTCGGAGGACATGGGGGTCGCGGAGGACGCCGACGCCCACGGTGAGGGCTACGGCGAGGCGGGCGAGAAGGGCAAAGGTGAGGAGGGAGAGGCTCCAGAGCGAGGCGCCGGAGGCGATGACGGTGGCGAGGGCCCAGGGGACGCAGTAGGTGATGCCAAGGCCTACGTAGCCGAGCTTGCGGGAATCGCGGGTGCTGCGGGCCCAGCGGAGCTGATGGTGCCAGAAGCCGGCAAGGTTGTAGGACGGGACTGTGGTGGCGACGATCTGGCCGCAGAGGGCGACGTGGAAGCCGGCGGCGGCGATGCGGTTGCCTAGTTCGTAGTCGTCGGCGAGGTACTCGCTTAGGGGCTGGAGGCCGCCTGCTGCGGAGAGGGCGGCTTTGGACATGGCGAGGGTGCTGCCGAGGCCGAAGCGGATGCCGCCTTCAAGCTTGCGGGCGGTGAGGACGCCGGGCATGAAGTCGGTGGAGATGCCGAGGGCTTCGATTTTTGCCCAGAGGGTGGTGGGGGTGGAGGTGGTGCCGATGTAGGGAGCGGTAACCAAGCCGGTGTGCGGATTGGCGAAGGGAGCCATGACGCCGGTGAGGTAGTGAGGGCTGACGAGGATGTCGGCATCGTTGATGAGGAGGTGGGAGTGGGTGGCGTGGGGGAGCATCTGGACGAGGTTGGAGACCTTGCCGGAGGTGCCGAGGCGCTGGGGGCAGAGGATGAGATGGATGGGGATGTTTGGGTGGCGGAGGCGGAGGCGGTCGACGGCGGCGATGGCTGGGTCGTCCGGGGTGTGGACGCCGAAGATAAGTTCGTAAGGGCCGGGATATTGCTGGAGGCAATGGCTTTCGAGGCCGGCGTCTAGGTGGTCGTCAGTGCCTTTGAGGGGCTTGAGGATGGAGACGGGTGGGGCGAAAGTGGCTGCGGGAAGGCTGAGGGTGCGGTGGAAGTCGCGTGCGCCCCAGAGGGCTAGGAGCATGTAGACGATGCCGGCGAGGGTGAGGAGCGTGGTGATCGCTTCAATGACCTCTGGTATGGACGGCATGGGTTTTAGTCTAACGGATTCAGCGAGTTACTCGTATCGTAAGGCTTCTATTGGGTTAAGGCTGGCTGCTTTGTAGGCGGGGTAGATGCCGAAGACGAGGCCGATGAGGCAGGCGCTGGCAAAGGCGACCGAGACCCACACGATGGAGATAGCGGCCGGAATGAGGTAGCTGGCGATGAAGGCGACGGCCGATCCGGCGATGACGCCGATGATGCCGCCGACGGCGCAGAGGGTGACGGCTTCCAGCGTGAACTGGCCCATGATGGTGCTGCGGCTGGCACCGATGGCTTTGCGGACGCCGATCTCGCGGGTTCGTTCTGTGACGGAGACGAGCATGATGTTCATGACGCCGACGCCGCCGACCATGAGGGCGACGGAGGAGAGGGCGAAGAGGAGGAGGAAGAGGCCGCCGGTGAGCTGGTTCCAGAGGCGGGTGAGGGAATCGGTGCCGAAGATGGCGAAGTTATCGGGTGCGGCGTTGGCGACCTTGCGGCGTCGGCGGAGGAGCTCGGTGAGCTCGTCCTGGACGAGCTGGGCGTTTTTGGGGTCGTCGTATTTGAGCATGATCCAGTAGTCGAGGACCTCTGGATGGAGCTTGTGGAAGGTGGTGAGGGGGAAGTAGGCGAAGTTGTCCTCGGGGTTTTTGCCACCGCCGAAAGCTGTTTTCTTTTTGGCGGCTACACCGACGACGGTGAAGGTCATGCCGCCGGCCTGGACTTCCTGGTTGTCGGCATTGTCGACACCGAAGAGTTCTTCGGCTGTGTCGTGGCCGAGAACTACGACGTTGGCGGCGCGCTCTTCGTCGGCGTCATTGAAGAAGCGACCGGTTTCCATGTCGAGATCGATGACGTCCTTGAGGGCTGGGGAATCGCCCTGGAGGGTTGTGCCCTGCATGCTTTTGCCACCACCCTTGATGGCGGTGGAGCCAATGGCTCCGAAATTGGTTTGCTGGGCGTAGCGGAGGGTAGGGGCGACGGCGAGGACGTGGGGGAGGTCCTGCATGGCGACGGCGTCGTCATAGGTCATCTGCTTGCGGGTGAGCATTTCTGTGGTGAGGCGGCCGCCGAAGACGGGGAAGCGGAAGACGAAGAGGATGTTGGAGCCGAGGGAGGAGACGAGGTTCTGGACGTTGTTATTGAGGCCGTTGACGACCGACGAGATGACGATGACGGTCATGACACCGATGACGATGCCGAGGATGGTGAGGCCGGAGCGGAGCTTGTTGGTGCGGAGAGTGTCGAGGGCCATCGCGATGGTGTCTTTTGAGTTTCCGAATGCCATGTGTGGTCTCCTCTCTGGTGGGGGGTGCCCCCCCCCCCGGGTTTTGGGGTAAATTCCTGATGCTGTGCGGGTTAGGTATGGGTACGGGTGCTGGGGTGAATTTGTTTCTTTCTTGTAGCTGTCTTAATTATAGGCCTTTGGCGGGGGTGAACGTGCCAAGTTTATTTCGTTTGGAATGTTGGCGTTAGGGGTGTTGGGGGGTTGACATGGGGATTGCTGGTGTTTTTGGCGAAATTATTTTTGGAGATGGCCTGAGAGCTAGATGGGCGCGGGTTTCGTGAGATGCGGAGGGGTGAGAGAGTGCCATGCTCTGTCTATGAGTCGGGATGGGGGAGGAGCAACCCCACATGGATGGTCCAGAAAGACAAACTTCCTCCTGCGAAAAGCGATCGAGACGAAGGGGAGTGGTGGGCGCTGTACGATCCGGGCGTGAAGACGCGGGTGATGCCGGCGGAGGAGTTGGCGGGCCCTGGCGGTGTTTTTTGTCGTATCCGCGTGCTGCAGCAAGCTTCCTCCAATGCGACTTGTCGTTACCTATCCGCAGTTGGACTGCTTGGCTTCAATTCGATACGGATTGCTTGATACTCAGAGGTACCTCTATTTTGAACCGCGTGAGGTCCTTCGGGCCTCATCCATTGAGCCTTGATGGGTTTCCCCATAGGCACGTCGATCCGTTTGGTCTCAATCCATTTACCGTCCTGCTCGGAGTACATGATGTAAGTCAGAGGTTGTGGTGCTTCAATCTGCATGACACTTGGCCATTCATGGGTATGAACAGGCTCAGTCACTCCGGGAGGGATGGTGACTTGCAACACGCGAACGCGGCTATTTTCCAGGATCACAGTGTGACTGGCAGGAGCGGCGACTAAAGCGTCGATGGAACCTTGCTGGGGCGTTCGGCCCAGCGGCTGCAACATCGAAAAGCCGAAAACTAACGCACTGCCGAGGACGTGGTTGCGCATACCGAATGCTAAATCAGTCGTCATAGCCGCGCCTATCGAAAGCAATCGATCGCTGACGAGAAGCCGACTTATCGGTACCGATCTAGCGAGCATGCTCACTGACGCGAGTAATGTCCTGAGTGGAACTGCTTTGCATCTCCCTTCGTAGACAACCAGGTGCGCTCACCAGCATGTGGAGGAATCTTGCATACGAACAATCCGACCTTCTATGTCGCAGCACTTAGCGTTGTCCTTTCACTCTCTATCGGTCGTGGCGATGCTCGGGAGCGGCAGGTAGCCGTACCCAATCCATCGCCATCCGTTCCTTCTACCCAGGTTCTTACGGTTGTGAACACCATTCCAGATTTTCTTGCTTTCTGGACAGCGGCTGAGTCGAAGGATGAGCCGACGCAGGTCCGAATGTTTCGCCAGATGGTGATGCAGGGGCATCCCGAACTGTTTACTGAAAACGTTGTCGAACTGGGGCAGAAGCAGGGGACCGAAGCGGAAGATCGCCGGATTGCGAGCTATTTGGCGCAGGTTCGTCCATTCATTCCCGTCATTCGGGTGCTAAGTACTCGACTCCAATCTGACTTGAAGAGCTATATGCAGGAGTTTACCGCAGTATTTCCAGATTACCGCCCTTCGACACCGGTGTACTTTACCGTTTCTCTCGGCTCATTCGATGGTGGAACACGTGATGTGAACGGGCATACTGCGTTGCTGTTCGGGGTCGATGTGATTGCGGGTGAGTACGGCGCAGATGCCAAACTTTCCGTTCTTTTCGATCACGAACTCTTCCATCAGTATCACGGGAGCTTAGGCCTATCACAGGCGGACGATGACGGCCAGCTTTGGGACAGGCTTTGGGAAGAGGGGCTCGCGACCTATGTTAGTTGGAGAATGAATCCCTCGGCCAATGAAAGTGACGTTCTACTCAACAAGACTCTAGCCGCTCGTGCGCGTCCTTTGCTGCCATTCTTGGCAGCTGCTATGCTCCACAATTTACGATCCACTGACCCCAAGCAGTACGCGAAGTATTTCCTGGGGAACGCTTCCGAAAAAGACACGCCTGCGCGATCTGGCTATTTTCTGGGATTTCTCGTCGCAAGTCGCATCGGCCAAAGCAGTACCCCGCTTGCGTTGGCGCAACTAAGCGGAGCGGAACTCAGAAAACAGATAGAGCTAGCGCTGAAGGATTTATCTGTACCCGCGTCAGCCCGAAATCCGCAGTTGCCCAAAAAGACCAACATCCCGTAAGTCCCGCAGTCAGCAGCGATTTTCCGATTGCACCGGCCGCACCGCCGTCAGCAAACGCATCACAGTCAGCCGAGAATCTTTTTGGAAGTGAACACGCTCATCAGCTTTCCGCGGGGAATCGTGCTTCAACCAGTTGCGGAACGGCTTATGGATCTGGGAGCTACGGGGAAGGCTGCCACGTTGGCCGGCTTTGGCGCAAAGGCGAGCTTTTCAATCAGGTTTTATGTGAGGCAAGTGGCCTGCTTAGTCGGTGAATGGCACGAGTAATTCGGGATGTACGCAAAGGGCCAATCGTCTCTGGACCACCGGTTTCGGGATCGTCTTTCTGAGTCTTACCGATCCGGCAGCTCTTCTGGCTTTGAATTTCCGCCAGAGTGCCGGCGAAGCCCTCGGTATCCTTGCCGGTGTGGCCATTGCAGCAGCGGCATACTCCCTTCTGCCGCCAGCCTGGCTGCAACTCGCTCTCCAGAGATCGTTCCTCACATCATCGCTCAAGAATCCTGAACGAGCTCTGAGGACCACGGTGCACCGGATGAAGTCAGGTGTCTCTCGTGCAGCGTGGTCCAGCCAGCAGTTTGACTGGATCATGCGCATTCTGCTGCCGGTACTCACGGAAGATGAGCTCGCGCAAATGATCCGTCTGACGGATGCCGAGATAGAGATCCTCAGGATTCGCGATGCATTGCACGAGGCTGTTCCGAGTGAGGCTTGTAGCTCTACCCGCGAGAGCCTGGATCTGCTGGAAACGTTACCGTTGCCTGAAGGTGTCCGCAGGTTGGTTCTGGCGCAGGGAGCCCTGAGGGCAGCTTGCCTTTCGGGCGATCAAAAGCTTCTACGTGTTGAAGCCTCGTTATCCATGTTGATTGTTGACCTCAGCAATCTATGCAGTGGCGATGCTTCCCGTAAGCTTTGAGAGAAATCGATTGGAATAAGAAGCTGAGAGATGCTCTCAGCTGGCCGCGGCTCTGGGGTTGCCGAAGCGATTTTAGTCGCGTAATTCGTCTATCCTAGGCGGAGTCGACTCTCAATTCCGGCAGCAAGCAGGAGCAACATGAAGCCTCTCAGAATCCTCTCTGTACTCTTTCTTTCTCTCGCGCTGTCCCATCCGATCTGGAGCCAGGACGTGGGCGGCAAGCCGCAAGAACTCTCGGCGGAGAGCTCGATTCGCGCCGTCATGGAAAAATCGAGGGGTGACTGGAACAGAGGCGATCTCGTAACGTTTGCGAAAATGTACAAGGATTCTCCCGATATTTTGTTCATCGCGAATCGTGTAAGCCACGGCTATGCAGGCATGCTCGAAAGCTATCGCAGGAACTATGCCACACCCGAAGCCCGTGGCGTCCTCACCTACACGAACGTGGAAGTTTATCCGCTCGATGCACGGTTTGCGACTGTGACCGGCAACTGCCACCTGGAACGCACGGTTGCTGGAGGCGGCAACTTCGATTGCATTTACTCTCTTACTTTTGAAAAGACAGCTGAGGGGTGGAAGGTTGTGGTCGACCATTCGAGTGCGATTCATCTCGCTGCCAAACCTGTCACAAATTAAGGTTGCGGAGAAGAGACGGTGTATGCGGTAGGAAGAGACCGTGAGAGACAATTTCCTGCTGTGATCCGAGTATCTTTTACGTGAGTCCTATGTTCTCCGCAGGGTGCCTCAGAGTGAGGCAAGAGTCGAGGCGGCACAGGGGTCTTCAGAACTCGCATTCATTGAAAGCCGAAGGCCCTGTGCTGGAGTTGCCGCTAGTGTTGACGCTCTGGAGGGATTGAAACTTACCCGGCTTAAAGTATCGATAGCCCTCTTCGACCGGCTTATCACTTTATCCTCTTCAGCAAGGGCAGCAAGCTTTTGCTATTGCCTGATCTAGAATCCCGGTGGGAGAGAGTCCAGATCGTGGAAGTAGGAGAAGACATCCGCGAGCAGATACGGTTTGAATGGTCCGTATACGGCGCTCCACTTTGGACTCCAGCGAATCAGCTCCTGCATGAGACGCTTGCTCAGCGATTCGTCAAGGCCCTTACGCACGACGATCATCGCGGGCTTGCCATTCTCATAGCGCCCAATCACCTTTGCGTGCTCGGCATTGGAAGGGGTGGTTTTCCAGACATCTTCCGGGACCATCGTCGCCCTGACCTCTTTTGAGATGACGGCGTCCACTTGTCCCTGCCATGCCTTAACCTGCTTGATCTTGAGAAAGCTGGCCAGATCCTTACCCTGGGCCCTGAGGATGATCGCCGGGGGAAAGTAACTGGAGGAACAGGATTTGTTGATGTATCCGTACTCCGATCCTTCGAGCCCTTCAAGATTGGTTGCCGTATCCTCAATCCGGACTACAAGAACACTGGGTAGATCAACCGAGCCGGTGAACTTGGACGTTGCGATAGCGAACCCCTGGTAGTAGTCGTCTCCCCGCGCAAGCAGGCGGTGATAATCGGCAATCGGGATGTATGCGATGTCGGGCTTATGGCCGGCAATCTGCTTATCGATGTCGACCAGATTGGTGGACAACTCGCTGCGGATTGCAAGCTTAGCGAGAAAGTCTTTCCATGGTTCTTCATCCGCGGGCAGTCCCAGATTTCGGTCCATGAGAAAAAACAGGGCTTCTTTGCTGGTGTTAGCAGGATCAGAACTTGCGTCTGAATTCGGCATAAGTCTCCGTCGATCACTTTTGAATTTCATCGCTAGAGATACGAAAGGTCCGTTGGCTCGTCAAGCGTTTAAACAGATGATGTTCGATCAGGATGCGAAGCGCAAGTGCTTACGGTCCGGTTCGATGTTTTTACTTAGCCATTGTTCCAAAGGGTCATGTCGCTCGAATGTGACCCAGGGATGCGAGCGGGATCTTTGGCCAGGGCAATCATCTTGAAGGCTACTACCTGCTGCAAAATCAACTCAGCACGTATCCCGGCTATGAGACACAGGTTCTCGCCCCCGGCGTGCCATCGGTCCTGCTTGATGCAAGTGGGAACTATTACATGTTCTTTGCGGGCTATGATCCGAACGACCACCCGCTGGCCGCAGGTTCGTCGACAGACTATGACGGGTCGCACCGGCGACCGTATTTCGTCAAGCTGAAGATCGCCATCCCGTCCGGCACGAGCGTAGCGGCAACGCCCACTACCAGCCTGGACAGCTGGATTACGATTGCGGCTCAGTAAGCGAGCCGATCAGTGAATCATGCCCTGCTGATCGCGCTACCGCGTCTATCAGGGCTGTTTCACGTAGACGAGTTCGCCTGCATACTGCGGTTGACCGGCGGGCCAGGATAAATCCACCCATGCCTTGCCATTCTCCACCAGCGTCATGCGCCCTTCACCCTGGGGCTTTCCATCGCGCGCCACTTTGTAGAGCAGCACAGTTGGTCCCTCCGCCTGGACACTCAGCGTCAAGCCTGGCGTCGGTTTTGAGCGGCGGATCACCATTGGCTTGCCATCGGTCCTGCCTGTCACAACCTCACCTAAAGACGGGATCTCCCATTTGATTTCGCCGTCTGGCTGCAGCGAGAACCGGTATGCGTCCGCGGCCTGATCCTTGATTCCGGGCGTACTGCGTTCGCCCTCTTGGGGCAATCGGCTACTGTGAAGGCTTCGCCGAATCGATTCCATTCCATCTCAATGTTGGCATAACGCCAGAAGACTTCGGCGATGTTTATCGTTGCAGTGCGCGATGGATGTGTTGGAATGGCAAAGAGTTCGCGCAAGACTGCGACAGGAAGACTTACCTATGGATCTAAAGCAGCTCAGGTCATTCATCGCTGTTGCGAACACGCTTAATTTCGGCAGTGCAGCAAGACAGCTTTATCTATCTCAGTCGGCGCTTTCCATCCAGATACAGAATCTGGAAACGCATCTTGGCGTTCCCCTCTTTGAACGGAATCGACGGAGCGTTCGGCTTACCGCCGCTGGCGAAGCTGTGCTTGCCGATAGTGAAGAACTTCTGCAGCGCATTGCCGATATCGAACTGCGGGCAGGCAAGATTGGCTCGGGGGAAGTTGGGCATCTTCGCATAGGATTTGTGGCATCCGCGACCGCGTCGGTCATCCCCGCTATCGTTCTCTCATTCCGCAAGCTCTATCCGGGCGTGGCTCTCGATCTGAAGAATATGCCGACCGTCAATCAGATCGATGCGCTGAAGACCGGAAGGATCGATGCAGGCTTTGTCAGATTGCCGCTGTCTGTGGACGGCCTTTCCATCGACTCCATTCACCGAGAACCCTTTGCCATGGTGCTACCGAAGGCGCATCCACTGTGCTCTGAGAAGGCGTTAAAGCTGCGACAGCTTGCCGATGAGCCATTTATCGCATACGGAAGAAAATGGGCACCCTCGTTCTACGATCATTGGACGGCAATGTGCGATAAAGCGGGCTTTCATCCGAACGTGGTGCAGGAAGTTGGTGAGATGGATACGGCGCTGTTTCTGGTCGCTGCCGGCATCGGCGTTGCGATACTCCCTGAAGGGATCGCAAGGCGTAGCCGATCCGGTGTAAAGGTGAAGCCGCTTACAACGGAGAGCGTGATCTCGGAGATTGGGGTTGCGGTGCAGACCAGTCGTGCGGCTCCGCTGCTGCAGCGATTCGTCAAGGTGGCCAAACAGTTTGGCTCCCGCTGATCGTCGAAGTTGGTGTTCTAGCAGGCTGTGATGCACGCAGACGATCAGGGTGTTTCAAAGTTACGTATACCGTCCCTGTCGAATCCGACCTCTAATGGGAGAGACGAAAGTGCTGGCAGGATACGCCTGACGCTCGCATGATCGAAGGAGACTACGGATGAAGACAGATAAGACTACTGCGGAAGAAGGAACACAAACCGACACGGAAAAGACTTTCTCTCCCGTGTCCAGGAGAATGTTTGTCGGGGCGACGGCTCTGGCGGGCGCTGGCTTTCTGGGCGCATCTGCCCTGGGGCAAAATCGTTCGGAGTTACAGGCCGGCCGAACCTCGCCCAGCTCCAGTGATCCGGGGCCCGAGAATAAACCGCTTCTGAAGGAAAACCCAAGCTCGAACATGCCCCCCTTTACCGATCATGGAAATCCGGGGCCGATATGGTTCTCCTTCGATCTGGTGCCGAAGCGGATGCAGGGCGGCGGCTGGACACACCAGGTGACGCAACGAGAGTTACCGTCTTCCAAGGACATCGCAGGCGTGAACATGCGCCTGACGGCGGGGTCATTTCGCGAGCTTCATTGGCATACGGCCGATGAGTGGGCGATCATGCTGACTGGAAAAGCGCGGGTCAGCATCATGCAGCCTGATGGCAAGATGTTCATCGACGACATTGGTCCCGGTGACCTCTGGTACTTCCCGGCAGGCTTTCCCCACTCCATTCAGGGGCTGGAAGGAGACGGATGCGAGTTTCTGCTGGTGTTTAACGAAGGAAGTTTCTCGGAAGACGATACGTTTCTTCTTTCAGAGTTTCTCGCACATACGCCGCCGGAAATCGTAGAGAAGAACACTGGCTGGGCACGGGAGACCTGGGATAAGCTTCCCGCGACGGAACTGTATATCTTCGAGGCTCCGCTACCTGGTCCCCTCGAAGACGATCGGCGCTTTCTGGGAGCAAACCTTGAAACAAAGAATAAATACACCTTCAAGATGGGCTCGATGCCTGCGACGAAAACTACACCGGGTGGAGAAGTCCGCATCGTCGACTCCAGTAATTTCACTGTTTCACAAGGTATCGCCGCGGCTATGGTGACGTTGAAGCCGGGTGCCATCCGCGAGATGCATTGGCATCCAAACGTGAGCGAGTGGCAGTATTGGATCAAGGGTTCGGGCAGAATGACTGTCGTAACGACAGGAGCGAAGGCTCGTACGATGGACTTCAATGCCAACGATGTTGGATTTGTACCGACGATGGCGGGCCACTCGATCGAGAACACTGGAACCGAGGATGTGGTGTTTCTGGAAATGTTCAAGGCAGCACACTATCAGGATGTCTCCCTGAACCAGTGGATTGCGAGAATGCCGGACAAAATGGCGGAGGCCCATCTGAAGCTCGCGGTTTCGACCATTCGCAAGGCCCCACAGAACAAGGAGATTGTCCTGAAAGGATAGAGGGACGGAGCGAGACTCAGCTGACCAGTGCGGAAAAGCAGAAGCTCTTCGCTCAGTTGCCTGGGAGACGCCCGACATGGCGGGCGCCTCTGCGCCACGTAGTCAATTGGAGATGATGATTGAGCAGATTGGCGATGGCGATCGCACTCCTGATCAGCCGCTGTTCGGCTCACGCAAGGGTGCACGCACGGAAAGGTTGAAATGATCACTTTATCAATGAAGTGGAAGGTATTTTCGGTCGGCCCAGGTGCCGGCGATCCGCAAAAGGCAGTTAGTTATTGAATGCAGACACTGCGCCTGGGCTGGATAAGCATTACCCGTCCCAGGTGCTTGTCGGAACTTCACAAGGACTTCAGATCAGGAGGAGAGCATTCCATGGAAAGTCTGCGGCAAGCAACTTGTCGACTGTTCACTTTGACTCTGATCTCATTGGCCTGGACAGCCGCAGCATGCGGGCAGGGATCCTCGGCTCCTGGCGGGCTCTCTGCCGTGCCGGGCGACGGGCAAGCCGTGGCTTCGGCTACTGCCGCGCAGACCGCCGCGATCTTCGGTCTTTCGGATTTGATGGAAAAGCTGCGTACGATGCGAGCCGAGCGGGGGGCGGGCACGGCCCCGACCCTAGAAGAAAGAATGACACGGCTCGATCTGTTAGAGGCTATCGAGACAGCCGCGCTGGAGGTCGATGACGTTGTGGGAGAGATTTCGAATGAGCGCAATGAGCTTGGCGACCTCCGTACGGCGCTGCAGATTCGTCGTGACAAGACGGTGGGCCAATACACGACGGCGGCCTTGCTTACTGGATCGGCTTTGGGCACAGCCGTGACCGCTACTCAATTTTCCACGCTGGGGACCAAGGTGCAGAATACAGGGGACGGGATCGGGCTCGGGAGCGGTGTTCTGTCTACGCTGTTTTCAATTCAAGCCGCCCGGAAGCAGTCAGGGCCGAGCGCGCCCGTGGGGAAAGTCCGAATATGCTTGCACCCTTGCTGGGGGGCAAACCGGCTTTGAACACAAACTATCCGGCGCCGGTGCTTACCTATTTGCAAAGCGTCCCGGCGGGAGAAGACCCGCAACGAGGAACGCGTTTAGAGCAGATGAAAAAGCGCTGGGTTGAGGCGAGTCGTTTGAATGCTGGAACTTCGGATGCGAAAGCGCAAGAGATGCTGGCAGTAGCTACCGTGAGTGAAGACCCAAAGGTAAAGCTATCGATTGAGGACCTGACGAACAGGATCGCCATGCTGGGGGACGTGCAGGGAAGGGTGTCCGTGATCAAGCGCGATCTGGCAACGCTGATCGTCTCTGAACGTGCAAGTGTTGGCACTCGGTGATCGGCTGGAATGGCATCTGAAACTCGTTTGCTGTTGCGATCACCTCGATTCCGATTGCGGTTCCTCTGGGAAGAGAGAACGGGAGACTTCCGGCAGCTTGGGCTTTCTAAGAGCGATGTGACTTATGCTGACTGAACGGTATTTCGAAGGCTGAGGATGAGGGGACATCGTGAACAGCAAGCAGAACGAAGAGCTGATGAAGGTTCTGGAACAGAACTGGCAGACGGAGATGCAGGGGCATTACACCTACCAGAGCCTTGCGGGAGCAGAAGCTGATCCGCGCCGCCGCAACGCCCTGCGCGGGCTTGCGGCGGCGGAGCTTCATCACGCCGATCTCTGGTCAAAGCGCCTGCAGGAGCTCGATGCGGCTGCCCTTGTTTATCGTGGCAAAGAAACAGGGGATGCCGAATCGATGGCATCGTTGCTTTCCGGCTCGGCGGTCAAGCTGCGCCGGCTGGAGATTGAAGAAAGCCGCGACATTGCACGCTATTACAAACAACTGGTGGAGCTGGGGGACGCGCCATCGCTCGCCATCCTGAAAGAAGTGATTGCCGACGAGAAAGAGCACTACCGCACGCTGGGAACGCTGGTGCGCTCCACACCGGCCGACGCTGTCAACCGGCCCAATGATGCAAAGACGGCACTTGCGGAACTGCTCAGCGCACGCAGCAAGGGACAGCGTGAAGCCTCCGGATGGGTGGGCGATGCGATCTACGGTATCAATGACGGACTTGGGTCGATCTTTGGGATCGTCTCCGGCGTTGCCGGCGCGACCACCGGGAACTCCCACTTCGTTCTGATCGCGGGGCTTGCCGGTATGATCGCGAGCGCTCTTTCGATGGGTTCCGGCGCCTACCTGGCGGCCAAGAGTGAACGTGAGATCTATGAGGCCGCGTTCGCGCGCGAGAAAGATGCAGTAGAGCAGAATGAGCCGGAGGCGCGAGAGATTCTCTCGCTGACCTATCAAGTGAGAGGCTTTCCGGCAGACGATGCAGATCGTTTTGTGGACCACCTTGCATCGGATCGGACACAACTGGTCCAGGCGTTGGCCAGGGAGCGCTTGAACACGAATGAAGAAGGCCTGCGCAATCCTCTGACCGCTGCACTGTCCGGCGCGGTTTCGACTGCCGTGGGAGCCTTTGTGCCGATCATCCCTTTCTTCTTCATGGCCGGACTTCCAGCGGTGCTTGTGGCGGCGCTGGTCTCGCTGATCGCGCACTTCGCTGTCGGTGCAGCAAAGTCTCTGATCACCATTCGGTCCTGGTGGAGCAGTGGTTTGGAGATGACGTTTGTGGGCGCTGTAGAAGGCCTTGTGACCTACTTTATCGGGGTTGGACTGGGACACATTGGTGGTGGATCATGAAGGTCCGTTGTTTGTGCAAGCTGTCCTGCTGCCTGTAAATCTTCTATGAACGCGAACCGATGCGGCCAGCAAACAGGAGGGGTACGTTGGGGGTGCCGAGGCCGGTGCAAGGGTCCCAGCCGGTTGCGGCCTTGAAGGCTCCGTTGTTGCCCTGGGTGATGTCGCGGAAGGATTTGGGTGTGGTGTAGAGGGTGGGGTTGAGGAAGCCGGCGGATTGTTTGGATTGGCTGTTGGCTACGGCGATGAGGGCGGCCCAGAGCGGGGCTACGGCACTGGTGCCGCCGATGACAGTGGTCTGGCCGTCGACGCGGATGGTGTAGCCGGTGGCGGGGTCGGCGTTGCCGGATACGTCGGGGACGCCGCGGCCGCCTGTTTTGGATGAAGTGGCGGGGACTTTGGCGGATTTCTGCCAGGTGGGCAGAGGGAAGAGGGTGCTGACGCCGCCGCCGGTGGCTCCTTCGTTGGCGGCTTGCTCGTTCCAGACGGTTTCTGAGGTGATGGCGTTGGCGGAGGCGCGGAGGGTGGTGCCGCCGCAGGCGAGGACGTGGGGGCTGGAGGCGGGGAAATCGACGTGGCTGGCGGTGCCGGAAACGCCGTCGGTGGAGCCGTTGTCGCCGGCGGCTACGGTGATGGTGACGCCGAGAGCGGCGGCGGCCTGGCAGGCCTGGTCGAGGGCGGTGACGGCCTGCTGGGTCCAGGTGGATTCGGGTCCGCCCCAGGAGATGGAGAGGACGGAGGGCTTGTTTTTGGTGTCGTGGACGGCGGTGGCGATGGCGTCGATGAAACCCTGATCTGTGTTGGGTGCGAAGTAGACGACGATGGCGGCGCCGGGGGCGACGGAGGCGCAGACTTCGATGTCGAGCATGACTTCGCCGTCGGCGCCGTTGGCTGTGCCGGGGGTGTTTTTGCCTTTGTCTACGGAGATTGGCGTGACGGTTGGGGCGGGGAGAGAGAGGGTTTTGAAGTAGGCGGTGAGGTCGGCTGGGCGGTAGCCGCCGCCCAGCTCGAGGATGGCGATGGTCTGGCCTTTGGCGGTGCTGCCGGCGGGCAGGCCGTAGAAAGCGGCGACCTGTGGGGGAGTGTAGGAGGTGTTGGTGGCGTGGGGGGTGGCGATGCGGAAATGAGGCTGGGCCTGGGGGCGGTTGTCGAGGCCGAGGACGGCCTGGACGTGGCCGGTGAGAGATTCAGGGAGCAGGATAGGGCCGGAGCGGGTGCGGTAGGTGACGCCCGCGACCTGATGGGCGGTGAAGGTGACGGCGAAGGCTTTGGCGAGGGCGGCTTGCGAGCCGGTGAGGTGGACGGTGCGGCGGCCGGGGGTGGGAGCAGTGGCTTTGAGGCCGAACTCGGCGGCGAAGGAGGTGACGAGCTTGAGGGAGGCTGGGTTGGGGCCGTGGAGTTTTTTGAACTGGGCGGGCGTGAGGCGGGTGGTGCCGGCCTGGGGGAGGGGCGTGATGGGGGGGACGATGACGGAGACGGTGATCTGGCTCCGCGAGGGGGCGGGGGTGGCGAGGAGGGTGGTGGCGGGGAGGGCCTGGGGCATGGGCGCTTTGTCGCTGCCGGGAAGAGGGATGCGGGGTTGCTGGGTGAAGGCGGCTGGTTTTGGCTTGGAGGTTTTGGTCGGCATGGGGAGGCTCTGGATTGGGATGAGTGCTAGGGGCTAAGACGCAGGAAGCGGGAGGCAGGTGATCGGCTGGCAAGGGACTTTGCTGGATTGAAGCTGTTGGGGGCTTTGCTGAAGGCGTGGAGTATAGGCTGAAGGGGCGCAATAGACCAAAGTTGATTTTGGCCGCGTACTGGCGTAATGTAGGCGACATAATTTGCCCTGTGGAAAAAGCGAGATCGTGATTCAGAAGGAATCCGCCTGGGTCGTGTCCTACGTAAGCCAGATACCGCACTCAGGGCAGATTAGCCGATTGTCCATTTGTGCGGCTTCGCTGTGTGTGCGAGGCGTTTGAAGCAAACAAACTGGCCAGCGGGGGTGCTTCCCTCCGAATGCAGACGCCACGGTGGCGTTCTTCCCAGAGTTGGAACGAGGAGGAACTGCGACCTATGCCTTTACGCCTGCGTGAATGTTCGCTGTTGGTCTGGGACGGGTCTGGGCCGGGTGGGGAGGCGTGATGGAGGAGCCTGGGATGATTGCTGGTTCGCGAACGATGCCGGACGTTTTGCTGGAGCTGAAGCGGGAACGGGAAGGCCGCGAGAAGGCGGAACTGGACCTGGCGGCGCGGCAAAAAGATTTCAGCTACCTGTTTGACAAGAACCCGCTGGCGATGTGGATCTACGAACGGAAAGATCTGCGCTTTGTGGAGGTGAACGAGGCGGCGGTGCTGCAGTATGGCTATAAGCGCGAGGAATTTCTGGCGATGGGGCTGGCGGATATGCTGCCTGTGCGGCTGGTGGAGGAGCTGCGTAGTGGGCATGGGGCGGAGGCGCGGTAGCAGCATACTTCCTCGTGGCACCTGCCGCACAAGGATGGCACGGTGTTGGCGGTGGATATCGTGAGCCACGCGATGGAGTTCAAGGGGCAGGCTTGCTGCCTGGTGTTTGCGCTGGATGTTACGGAACGGAATGCGACCAAGGCGCGGCTGCGGCGGACGGAGAAGCTGGAGACGATGGGGCAGTTGACTGGCGGGGTGGCACACGATTTCAACAATCTGCTGACGGTGATCCGGGGGAGTCTGGAGGGGATCGACCTGCAGCATTGCAATGAGGAGTCGGTTTCCTGTGTGCGGGATGCATTGCACTCGGTGACGCGGGGGGCGCGGCTGACGCATCGGCTGCTGGCGTATGCGCAGCAACAACCGCTGGCGCCGAAAGCGGTGGATGTGCGGGTGCTGGTTGAGGAGATGACGGAGCTGCTGGAACGGATTGTGGGGGCGTCGATCGAGCTGCGGATCACGATGCCGGGTGAACTGTGGATGACGCGGATCGACCCGGGGCAGCTGGAAGACGCGCTGCTGAACCTGGTGGTGAATGCACGGGATGCGATGCCGGCGGGCGGACGGATGACGATTGCGGCGAAGAACGCGGTGGTGACGCGGGAGGAGATCGGCAACGATCTGGAGGTTATCCCGGGGGAGTATGTGCTGTTGACGATGACGGACAGCGGGGTGGGGATGTCGGCGGAGGTGTTGGAGCGGGTACTTGAGCCGTTCTATACGACGAAAGCGATGGGCAAGGGCAATGGGTTGGGCTTGAGCATGGTGTACGGGTTCGTGACGCAGTCGGGTGGGTGTATCCGGCTGGCGAGCCGGGTGAACGAGGGGACGGAGATTCGGTTGTATCTCCCGCGGACCGCGAAAGTGAAGGCGCCGGCGGTGGTGGTGACGGGTGAGACGACGTCGCCGCAGCGTGGGCATGGCGAGAAGATTCTGGTGGTGGAAGACGACGCGACCATTCGCAAGATTGTGATGAAGGTGCTGACGGTGATGGGGTATGAGCCGATGGAGGCGGAAGATGGGAACGTGGGGATGCAGATGCTGGAGACGGCGGGGCCGTTCGAGCTGCTGCTGAGGGATATTACGATGCCGCACGGGATGAGCGGGGTGCAGCTTGCGGGGTTGGCGCGGGGGCGGGTGCCGGGGTTGAAGGTGCTGTTCATGTCGGGGTTTCTTAAAGACGCGATACCGATGGCGGGGCAGTACGGGGAGGCGATTCATCTGCTGCCGAAGCCGTTTGGGGGGGTGGAGCTGGCGAATGCGGTGGGTTTGGCTTTGCGGTCGGTGGCGGGGTAGGGGGATACGCAATCCCAGGTCACGCGATGAAGCTTGCGTGGCCTGGGGCACCCCATGCTTGTGGGTGGTGGGGGAAAGGAGTAATCCCACCTCACGCGATACGGCCCGCGTGAGATGGGACACCCGAAACTTCGTGATGAGCGATGCGTTTTGGGTGCCTTAGTCGGCGCGGAGGGCTACGATGGGGTCGAGGGAGGCGGCTTTGCGGGCGGGGTAGACGCCGAAGAAGATGCCGGTGGTGGTGGCCATGAGGAGGCCGGCGACGATGCTCCAGAGAGCGACGGCGGAAGGGAAGCCGGCGAAGTAGGTGATGAGGGTGGCGACGGCGACGCCGAGGGCTACGCCGAAGATGCCGCCGATGCCGGCCATGACGGCGGACTCGATGAGGAACTGCATGAGGATGTCGTTGCGGCGTGCGCCGAGGGCTTTGCGGATGCCGATTTCGCGGGTTCGCTCGGTGACGGATACGAGCATGATGTTCATGATGACGATGCCGCCGACAACGAGGGCGATGAGGGCGATGGCTCCGAGGACGGCGCCGAAGGATTTGGTGATGGTGGAGGCAAACTCGACGAGGGTGTTGTTGGTGTCGAGCTGGAAGGAGTCTTCGGCGCCGGGGGTGTCGTGGCGGCTGGCGCGCATGAGGACGCGGACTTCATCGGCGATGCGCTCAAGCTGGGGGCCGGCGGAGCCTGCCTTGACGTAGATGGTGACGGACTTCTGGGCGCCGTAGTTTTTCTGGTAGGTGGTGAGGGGGACGGCGATGAAGTTGTCCTGAGACTGGCCGAAGGTGCTGCCCTGTTTTTCAATGACGCCGATGACGGTGTAGGGGACGCCGTCGGCGCGGAGCTCCTGGCCGATGGGGTCGGTGCCGGCGAAGAGGTTTTCCTGGACGTCGGTGCCGATGAGGGCGACGTGGGAGGCGTGGTCGTCGTCGGCGTCGGTGAAGTCGCGGCCTGAGGTGACGTCGAGGTTTTGCATGGCGGGCATCTGGGAGGTGAGGCCGCGGATCTGGGCGTCGGTGATGGAGGCGGTGTTGTGGACGAGCTTGCCGGTGACGGCTTGCTGGGCACCCATGCCGTAGAGGCAGCGGGTGCAGTTGTCGTGGATGTATTTGTAGTCTTCGAAGAGGAGGTTTTTGCGCTTGGCGTATTTGACGTAGTCGTCTGGATTGGTGGAGAAGGCGGGGGACTTGGTGATGGTGAAGGTGTCGGCGCCGTAGGAGGAGAATTTAGTGGTGACGAACATGTTGGCGCCGTTGACGAGGGTGACGACGGCGATGACGGAGGCGACGCCGATGACGACGCCGAGCAGGGTGAGGACACTGCGGAGCTTGTTGGCCCAGAGGGATTGGAGGGCGAGTTTTAGGGCTTCTTTGAAGGCCATGTTGACGACCGCGGATTGCGCGGATGAGCGCGGATTTAGAACAGGCTACGGCCTTTTCGTAGTCTTCAAAGGATAGCAGGACGGGGTACGGTGGGGGTTGGGGTTTGGTTCCGTTGGGGTAGACTGGTAGGGCAGGCGGCTGGATGATCGCTGCCGGCTTCATGCGCGAGCGTGTTTGCCGGGGGAGGAAAGTCCGAACTCCGCAGGGCAGTGTGCCGGATAACGTCCGGGATCTTCGCGTTAAGGCGGGGAGACGGCCAGTGCAACAGAGAATATACCGCCTCGACCGCTAGCGCGGCCGGGGTAAGGGTGAAAAGGTGCGGTAAGAGCGCACCGGGCACGCAGTAATGCGGGTCGCATGGTAAACCCCACACGGAGCAAGACCAAATAGGCAGGGAGTCCGGTTGCCCTCTTCGGAGCGGCCGGCGTGCATCGGCCCGATGCGCTAAGGCGAAGAGTGTGGTGCCGGAACTTGCGGGTAGGTTGCTGGAGCCTGTCAGTAATGGCTGGCCTAGAGGAATGATCGTCTAAAACAAAATTCGGCTTACGGGCCGCCTGCGAGATGTTGCCACTGCCGCCTCCTTGCATGGGGGCGGCGGTGCTTTAAGGCGGGATTGCGAGAGGTGCGTGGGGCGGATAGAATCGGGGGCATTCCGAAGGAGGATTGTCGATGATCTGGAAGAGGATGCTGGGTTGCGCGGTGTGGCTGGTGCTGCCGCTGGGGCTGTATGGTCAGGCTACGGAAGGGTCGATTACCAAAGAACTGCAGGGACTGCGGGGGGTGCCGGACGGGCAGAGGGGGGCGGCGACGCTGAAGATTGCGGAAGAGATTCGCACACTGCCGGCGGGGATCCAGAAGGTGAAGCTGGCGGACGGGTTAAGTCACCTGGCGACGGAGGGCGACCCGGGGCGGGACGCGCTGCAGGGAGTGACGACGACGCTGGCGCAGGCGCTGACGGAAACACCACTGCCGGCGAAGAGTCCGGATGGGCCGGTGCCTTCGCCGTATAAGGATCTGGCTCGGCTGGTGCGGTACGAACACATGAAGGTGGAGCCGAACGAGGCGCTGGATGGGCCGTTGGCGAAGGCGGATGCGGTGCTGGCCGGGAATGATGAAGAGATCGGTAAGGTGGACTGGACGCTGAAGGATTTGAAGGGTAAGAAGTGGACGCTGTCCGAGCTGAAGGGCAAGGTGGTGCTGGTGAACTTCTGGGCGACGTGGTGCCCGCCATGCCGGAAGGAGATGCCGGATCTGGATGCGATTTACGCGCATTACGAGCCGAAGGGGCTGGTGGTACTGTCGATCTCCGACGAGGAGATGGCCAAGGTGGGAGGGTATATCTCGCAGACGGGGTATCGTCCGCCGGTGCTGCTGGATAGCGGAGGGAAGGTGGCGAAGATGTATCACGTGGACGGGATTCCGAAGACGTTTGTGTATGACCGGGAAGGAAAGCTGGTGGCGCAATCGCTGGACCAGAGGACGCAGCACCAGTTCCTGGGGATGCTGGCACAGGCGGGGTTGAAGAACTGACGGCGCGGTAGACTCAGGGGATGCGGGTTGTGGTGGCGGAGAAGCCTTCAGTGGCGGCGGAACTGGCGCGGGCGCTGGGGTGTACGAAGCGGGAACGGGGGTATTTCAGTGGGGGGAAAGATTTAGTTACGTATGCTGTGGGGCATCTGGTGCGGCTGGCGGAGCCGGAGGAGATGGATCGGGCGTGGGGGTCGCCGTGGCGGAAGGAGGCGCTGCCGATGGTGCCGGCTGCGTGGGTGTTCAAGGCTGAGCCGCGGACGGAGGAGCAGTTCGAGGTGGTGAAGCGGTTGATGAACGACCGGCGAGTGACGGAGATTGTGAACGCGACGGATGCGGGGCGGGAGGGGGAGAATATCTTTCGGCGGATTTATGAGCTGGCGGGGTGTCGCAAGCCGGTGCGGCGGTTCTGGACTTCGTCGCTGACGGAAGAGGCGATTGCGGAGGCGTTTGGGCGGCTGAGGCCGGCGAGTGAGTACGACAATTTAGGCGCGGCGGCGCAGGCCAGGGCGCAGCTGGACTGGCTGATCGGGATGAACCATACGCGGGCGAGTACGTTGCACAATGGGCAGATGTGCAGTGTGGGCAGGGTGCAGACGCCTACGCTGGCGATGATCGTCAAGCGGCATCATGAGATTGCGCGGTGGGTGAAGACCTTGTTCTATGAGGTGCATGCGGATCTGCATGGGTTCATTGCGCGGGCTTTGACTAAGAGCGGCAAGCATGATTTTGAGGTGCGGGAAGAGGCGGAGGCGATCCTGGGGGATGTGCCGGAGGGGACGGCGGCGGTGGTGACGGGGGTCGAGAAGAAGCTGAAGAAGATGCCGCCGCCGCAACTGCATAATCTGGGGGAGCTGCAGAAGGATGCGAACCGGCGGTTCGGGATGACGGCGGACCGGGTGCTGGAGGTGGCGCAGGGACTTTATGAGAAGAAGGCGATTACTTATCCGCGGAGCTCGTCGCGGTATCTGTCGGAAGACATGGTGGGGAGCTTTGCGGGGGTGCTGAAGGCGCTGCGGGTGCCGCTGGTGGAGAAGGCGCTGGAACGGGTGAAGAAGGGGCCGAAGCTGGGCAAGCGGTTTGTGGATGGGTCGAAGCTGAGCGATCACCATGCGATTATCCCGACGGCGAAGGGGGGTGGGGGTTTGAGTGGGGAAGAAGCGAAGGTTTATGGGATCTTGGCGGAACGGTTTGTGACGATGTTTCTGCCGGATAAGGAAACGGAGGAGACGCGTATCGACCTGATTATTGCGGGGCATAAGTTCAGGGCCAAGGGGAGCGTGCTGAAGGCGGCGGGTTGGGCGGCGGTAACGGGACGGGTGGCCGAGGTGGGGAGTGCGGAGGAGGTGGAGGACAGGCAGGAGCTGCCGGCGGTGACCCAGGGGCAGGTGCTGCAGGTGCTGGATGCGGAGATGGTGACGAAGGAACGGAAGCCGCCTGTGCGCTACACCGACGCTACGCTGCTGGGGGCGATGGAGACAGCGGGCAAGGAGATCGACGATGATGCATTGCGCGAGGCGATGAAGGGGCGGGGACTGGGGACGGAGGCTACGCGGGCGGCGATTTTGACGAACCTGCTGCAGAGGGAATACGTGGTGCGGGATGGGAAGACGCTCGAGGCTACGGGGAAGGGGATCGCGCTGATTGCGCAGGTGCTGCCGCATCTTGCGAGTGCGGAGCTGACGGGGGACATGGAGGCGAAGCTGGGGCTGGTGGAGGCAGGGAAGCTGACGGCGGAGGCGTTGCTGGAAGAGGTGGCGGCGGCGCTGCGGCGGGATGTGCCGATGGTGTTTCGGGCGAAGACGATGGAGGCTCCGAAGGCGGCGCGGATTGTGGCGGCGAAGGGGGAGATGGTTTGTCCGAAGTGTGGGGCTGGGTTGCTGGTGAAAGGGACTTGGAACTGGGCATGCTCGCGGGAACGGGAGGGGTGTGGGTTCCAAGTGCCGGGGACGGTGGCGGGGGTGGCGGTCACGGAGGCGCAGGTGAAGGATCTGGTGTCGAGTAAGCGGCGGACGAAGATGGTGAAGGGGTTCCGGAGTAAGGCGGGGAAGAACTTTGAGGCGATGCTGGTGCTGGGAGGGGATTGGAAGGTTGGGTTTGAGTTTGGGCGGTGAGGGCGAACCCCAGAGGCGAACGCGGCGGCGCGGCGGGCGCGCGGCGAACGCGGCGAAGTACAGGCGATGGGGATAGTACACTGGTTTGGTGTCTAAGGAGATTATTGTGTCGGAGCGTACTTTTAGCATTGTGAAGCCGGATGCCGTGAAGAAGGGCCATACGGCGGCGATTTTGGCTGAGATTGAAAAGGCCGGGTTCAAGATTGTGTCGATCAAGCGGATGAGCATTTCCAAGGCTCAGGCCGAGGGGTTCTACCATGTGCATGCGGCGCGGCCGTTTTTTGGAGAGCTGACGGAGTTCATGAGCTCGGGGCCGATCTTTCCGATGGTGCTGGAGAAGGAAAATGCGATTGCGGATTTTCGGACCTTGATGGGCGCTACCAATCCGGCGCAGGCTGCTGAGGGGACTTTGCGGAAGCTGTTCGCTAGTTCGATTGGGGAGAATGCTGTGCATGGCTCGGATGCGGCGGATACTGCTGCGTTTGAGATTGGGTACTTCTTTGCCGGGATTGAGCTGCAGTAAGGGCCAGTGCGGGACACAGAGAGCACAGAGATTCACAGAGGACACAGAGAAAAGCCCCTGCCGGTTGGATTCCGGCGGGGCTTTTTTTGGAAGGGCCTTTTTTGTTTATTGCTGGTGGGTTATGTCGTATTTTTCTTTTTTGTTTAGCGTGAATTGGTTCAGGTCGATGCTTTCGGCCATGGCTTTGTAGCCGGCTGGGCTGGGGTGGAGGTGGTCGCCGGAATCGTAGGCGGGGTTGAGGGTGTTGAGGGTGGACTTGTCGCGCATGGTGGCGTCGAAGTCGATGACGCCGTCTAGCTGGCGGGAGGTGCGGATCCAGGTGTTGACTGCCAGGCGGATCTGCTCGCCGGCGGGGCTCGAGTATTTGGCGCCGAGGTAGGGGAGGATGGTGGCGGCGTATACCTTGAGGCCGTGGGTGTGGGCGCGCTCGGTGAGCTGGGTGAGGGCCTGGATGAGGGCTTCAGCGGTGGCGTCGTGGGTGGGGTTGGTGGGGGATTCGGCGTGGCCGATGTCGTTGATGCCCTCAAGGAGGATGACGGAACGGACGGCGGGGTTGGCGAGGACGTCGCGATCGAAGCGGGCGAGGGCGGAGGGGCCGGAGCCATCGTGGAGGAGGCGGTTGCCGCCGATGCCTTCATTGATTACGGCGAGCTGGCTGGTTTTTTTGTCGGCCTGGAGGCGGCGAGCGAAGACGTCGGGCCAGGTGTTGTGGGCGTCCTGGGTGCTGGCGGCGCCTTCGGTGATGCTGTCGCCGAAGGTGACGATGGCGGCGGCGTTGTAGACGGTTTTGACGTCGACGGATTTGATGAAGGTCCAACTGGTGACGGGGGTGGGGTTGGGGAGGGTTTTCTGGCCGACGAGGTTGCCGGGGACGGTGAAGCTGGTGGTGTGGGCACCGCCGTGCATGGTGGCTACGGTGATCTGCTGGGCGGGGAGGAAGATGGAGATGGCGAGATCGGCTTTGGGGGGGAGGGTGAGGGCGGCGGGATCGGAGATGGCGGTGGCGCCGGGCGGGATGGTGATGGAGGGGAGGCCGCCGAAGGTGAGGGCGTTGGCGGAGGTGATGGAGATGTCGCCGGGGTGGGAGGGGTCGATTTCGGCGAGAGCGATGTGGACGGCGCCGATGAGGAGGGGCTGGGTGCCGAACTCGTTCGAGAGCTCGAGGCGGACGAGGGGACCGGCGAGGGTGGTGCGGACGAACTCGCGGTAGGTGGTGTCTGTTGCGCCGATGGTGTTGGGGGGCGGGTTGGCGGGGGTGTTGGCGGTGGCCCAGGTGGCGACCCAATGGTCGGGTGGGGGGTCTGGTGCGGCGTGGGCCTGGCGTGCGGGAGCCTGCGTGAGGAGTAGAAGCAGGAGGGCGAGTAGAGCGTTGTGGATTCGCATGGCTGAGGGTAAGGATGCGCCCCAGGCTTAGCTTGTTGCAAGGATGGGGGACTTACTGGGATTCGGAGGCGCGGAAGGAGAGGATGCAGGGGGCGAGAACCATGGCGACGAAGGCGAGAGCAATGATGAGGTTGTGCATGTTTGTTTCTCCTTTTTTGTTTTGTGGAGGCCTCTGGTGCCTCTCGACAACTTGAGAATCTCTCAAGCTGGCGGGGATTGAAATTGCACTTTGGGTCGGCGTGGGTTAACCAGTGGGGTAGTAGCGGCGGGAGTTCGGGTTAGGGGAGGTGACGCGTTTGGGGGATGGCGGTTATGGTGTGAGGATGCAAATTGGTGTGGACCTGGGCGGGACGAAGACGGAGGCACTGGCGCTGGGGGATGCGGGCGAGGAATTGGCGCGGTATCGGGTGGATACGCCGAAGGGGGATTATGACGGGACGATCGCCGCGGTGGTGGGGCTGGTGGAGAGGCTGGAGCGAGAACTGGGCGTGCAGGGGACGGTGGGGATGGGGATTCCGGGGACGCTGCGGCGGGATGGGCGGGTGAAGAATGCGAACTCGACGTGGCTGAATGGGAGGGCGCTGCAGGTGGATGTGAGCGCGGCGCTGGGCCGGGAGGTACGGGTGGCAAACGATGCGAATTGCCTGGCGGTGAGTGAGGCGACCGATGGCGCTGGGGCCGGGGCGGGGGTGGTGTTCGCGGTGATCCTGGGGACGGGATGTGGGGGTGGGGTGTCGTTTCATGGCGGGGTGCATGCGGGGGGGAACGGGGTGGCGGGGGAGTGGGGACATACGCCGCTGCCGTGGGCCGAGGGGGATGAAGTGCCGGGGCCGGTTTGTTATTGCGGGCGGCGGGGGTGTATGGAGATGTGGGTTTCGGGGTCTGGGGTGGAGCGGGATTATGCGGCGGTGACGGGGAAAAGGATGACGGCGCGGGAGATTGCGGGGTCGGGTCAGGCGGATTGCGTGGCGGCGATGGAGCGGTGGGAGAGCCGGCTGGGGCGAGGGCTGGCGATGGTGGTGGATGTGGTGGATCCGGATGTGATCGTGGTGGGTGGGGGGATGTCGCGGGCGGGGCGGCTTTATGAGAATGTGCCGGGGATCGTGCGGAGCTATGTATTTGGGGGGGATTTTGATACGCCGATCTTGCCGGCGGCGTTTGGGGATTCGAGCGGGGTGCGAGGGGCGGCGTGGCTTTGGCCGTCGTGAAGGCGGGGCGGGATGAGGAAGGCGAGGAGCGGGTAAAGGAAGAAGAGGGTGTCAGGCAGGGGGACGGTGCGCCAGAGGCGGGGGCGGACCAGGAAGCGGCGGGCGACTTCAACAAAGGTGCGGGGGGTTGGGGTGAGGAGGAGCTCGAGGCGGGTCCAGGAGGTGGGGGAGGTTTGCTCGCGGGTGGGTTGGAAGTTGTTTTCAGTGAGGAGCTTGAGGGTGCGGCGGTGGATTTTTACGGCGAGCGAGTGGGTGGGCGGGAGGAGATGAGGGCTGGCGGCGGTGGTGAGCATCCAGGCGTTGCTGAGGTGGATGGCGGCGGAGATCTGGGGGAGGAGATGGAGGGTGCGGGCGCGGAGGAGGGCGTCGTTGAGCTGTTGCTGGGTGAGGGTGTTGAGGAAGGCGGCGATGTCGGCGAGGGTTTTGAGGTAGGTGAAGGACTCGTTGAGGGCGTGGACGCAGGTGTAGAGGAACTGGTCCAGCAGCGGGAAGGTCTGGAGGGGGATGTTGAAGAGGGTGACGGTGACGGGGGGGCTTAGGAGGAGGGCGTTGGCGGGGTGATGGGGGTTGTTGAAGAGGCGCCAGTGAAGGTCGAGCTCGAAGTGATGATTGAGGCTCTCGAAGGTGAAGTCTTTCCAGGTGCGGGTGTAGGCGGCGAGGCGGCGGGGGGTCAGGGGGGCGTCGGGGGTGAGGCGGGTGTAGCCGAGGGATTCGATGAGGGCGGTGGGGGCGGGGAGCGGGGTGAGGAGGTCGAGATCGCCGACGTGGCGGGCGTTGGGGGTGCCGTAGAGGGTTTGCGAGAGGGTGAGGCCTTTGAGGGCGAGGAGGTTGGGTATGGCGGTGGTGAGGCGGCGGAGCTCGGCGGCGGCCTGGAGGGCGGCGAAGGTGTTTCTGGTGGCGGCGAGCTTGAGGAGGTGCTGGATGTCCGGGGGGGCGAGGGTCTGGAGGGTGAGGTAGATGAGGGGTTCGAGGCGGTGGTGGCGGGCAAGGTCGAGGATTTCGGGCCAGTCGGTTTGAGCGTCTATGAGGGATTTCAGGAGGGCGGGGTCGCGGTGGGGCTGGGCGGCGAGGAGCAGGATGCGGAGCGGAAGCGGGAATGGGGAGGGGTGGGTCACGTAGAATGCCGTTACGGCTAGGGTATCGCGTGGAGGAATGTGCGGGGGAACTTTGCTTGGCTGGGGGATCGATTGCGGAAGCTGGGGTGGCGGCGGCTGGCGCTGCTGGGGGAGGCTTTTGTGGCGATGGTGGTGGCGCGGGTGATGCTGGCGGTGGTGCCGGTGCGATGGATCTTGCGGGGGCAGCGTGGATCGGGTGGGGATGCGGTGGGGGGGGTGCGGAGTGAGGTGGGTTGGGCGGTGGCGGCGGTGGCGCGGCGGTCGCCGGTGGGGCTGGTTTGCTTTCCGCAATGCCTGGCGGCGGGTTGGATGCTGCGGCGGCGGGGCGTTGGGAGCGTGCTGCATTATGGTGTTCGGCGAGAAGATGGGCGGCTGCTGACGCATACGTGGCTGGAAAGTGGAGGGGTGCAGGTGGTGGGGGAAGGTGATGGGTTTTCTACGCTGGGGGTGTTTGGGGAAAGCGGTGGGATGTGAAGGATTGGCGCGGGTTGGTGCGTTTGCTTTGGGAGGCGGCGCGGTGGCAGATGGTGGCGGCTGTGGGGCTTTCGGTGGTGTTGTCGCTGACGGAAGGGGTGAGTCTGGCGGCGATTTTTCCGCTGGTGGCGCTGCTGGGGGGGACGGGTTCGCCTGGGCCGAGGACGGCGTGGGTGTTTGGGGTGCTGATGGCGATGGGAGTGCCGCGGGGGGCTTGGCTGGTGACGGTGCTGGTGGGGCTGGTGATTGTGGTCGGGCTGCTGGCGCAGTTGAACGGGGTGCTGGGAGCGCTGGAGAACAGGGTGATGCTGCTGGTGCAGGAACGGCTGGCGTTGCGGGTTTATGGGGGGATTCTGGCGGCGGACTGGGCGTTCCTGGTGCGGCAACGGGCGAGCGATCTGACCCATGCCCTGACCAACGAGGTACAGCGGGTGGGGATCCTTACGGCGAATGTGCTGGCGGTGCTGGCGAATGGATGTGTCGCGGTGCTGGTGCTGGGGGTGGCGGCGTGGCTTTCGCCGTGGCTGACTTTGGTGGTGGGGGTTTGCTTTGGGGCGCTGGTGCCGTTGCAGCGGCGGGCGCGGCGACGGACGCAGGCGGGGGGTGAGGAGCTTTCGGCCAGGACGCGGGCGGTGTTCGAGGCGGCGGGGGAGCGGCTGGGGCATTTGAAGGCGATCAAGGCTTATGGTGCGGGGGCGGCGGAGACGGGGTTGTTTGGGGCTCGGTATGGGGCGGTGTCGGCGGCGACGATGGCGAACTTGTGGCGGCGGAATATGGTGGTGCGGCGGTTTCAGCTGGTGTCGCTGGGGCTGCTTTGCGGGGTGCTGGTGGTGGGGTTGCAAGGGCTGCACCTGGGGGCGGGGGCGATGCTGGTTTTTCTGGTGGCGTTTATGCGGGTTTTGCCGCGGCTGAACCAGTTGCAGACCAGTGCGCATGCTATCGCTGTGGATCTGCCGGCGCTGCGGGGGTTGGAAGGGCTGCTGGCGGATTGTGGGTCGAGTGTGGAGGGTCATGCGGCTGCGCCGGAGTTGCGGAGGGAGGTGCGGCTGGCGGGCGTTCGGTTTGGGTATGGGGAGCGGGTAGTGCTGGCGGGGGTCGACCTGACGATTGGGGCGGGGAAGATTACGGGGCTGGCGGGGGTTTCGGGTGCGGGGAAGAGTACGGTGGCTGACCTGGTGATGGGGCTGATTTTTGCCGATGCTGGAAGTGTGACGGTGGATGGGGTGGCTTTGACGCGGGAGAATGCGGCGGCCTGGCGGCGGCGGGTGGGCTATGTGAGCCAGGATACTTTGCTGTTTCACGCGAGTGTGCGGGAGAACCTTTTGTGGGCTCGGCCGGGGGTGGGGGAGGATGAGATTCGGGAGGCGATTGGAAAGGCGCGGGCGGGGTTTGTTTGGGAGCTGGAGGATGGGTTGGAGACGGTGGTGGGGGACAGGGGGGTGATGCTGTCGCATGGGCAGAGGCAGCGGCTGGCGCTGGCGCGGGCGTTTTTGCTGGAGCCTTCGCTGCTCATCCTGGATGAGGCTACGAATGCGCTGGATGGGGAGAATGAAGAAGGTGTGCTGCGGGCGGTGAGGGATGCGGGAGTGGCGGTGCTGCTGGTGTCGCACCGGGGGAGTGCGCTGCGGGGGGCGGATGTGGTTTATGTGCTGGGGGAGGGTCGGGTGGTGGGGGTGGGGGATTGGGAGGCGGTGAGGGCGTTGGTGGGGTAGGGAGTATCCGCACCTCACGCGATACGGCCCGCGTGAGATGGGGCACCCGAAACTTTGTGTGGGTCTGAAGTGAGTAACCCCAGGTCACGCGATAGAGCCGCGTGGCCTGGGGCACCCCAAACCTTTCCTGGTCTGTCTTAGCCGGTGACGATGCCTAGCATGAAGATGGAGCCGGCGAGGACGATGACGTCTTCTGCGAGAGCTACGTAGAGGTCTGGGTGACCTTGGGTCTGGGTGAAGTAGCGGCGGATCTGGTAGGTGGCGAAGGTGCCGACGAGTGCTCCGCACGCGCCGAAGATTATGCCTTCCGGGGCGGAGCCGTGCAGGCCGGTGGCGCAGAGGGCGCCGACGAGTCCGCCGAAGGCGATGCGGGCGAGGAGAGGGAAGAGGGCGGTGCGGTTGGGGGTGCTGGGAAGCTTGTCGCCGATGTACTCGCCGAAAGCGAGGACGGCGAAGACGATGACGGTGACTGGATGGCGGGCCCAGGAAGCCCAGGTGTCATGCAAGGGAAGATGGTGGCGCCAGGCGAAGAAGCAGACGACGGCGATGGGCGTCATGGAGCGGGCGCCGGTGAGGAAGCCGAGGACGGGGATGGCGAGGATCCAGGCGAACATGGGGAACATGAGAGTCAGCCTCTGGGGTTCGTGCGGTGGGGCGGTTGGGAGGCGTGGAGTTTGAGTGGCGGGACCCACTTATCGCGATACAACCGCGATGAATGGGGCACGGTCTTTCTACCTTGCGGGGATGCCTTTAGTCGCGGAGGAAAGGGTAGAGGGGGAACTGCTCGGCGAGGGCGGAGACTTCACCGCGGATGCGGGCGAGGGCTGAGGGGTCGGCGCGATGGTCGAGAGCGTCGGCGATCCAGCGGGCAACGCGGAGCATTTCAGGCTCTTTCATGCCGCGGGTGGTGAGGGCCGGGGTGCCGATGCGGATGCCGGAGGGCTTCATGGGCGGGTTGGTGTCGTAGGGGATGGCGTTTTTGTTGACGGTGATGCCGGCGGCGTGGAGGGCGTGCTCGGCTTCAGAGCCGAACATTCCTTTGGCGAAGACGTCGATGAGGATGACGTGAGTGTCTGTGCCGCCGGAGATGATGCGGTAGCCGTGCTCGGCGATGGCGGCCGCGAGAACTTTGGCGTTGGCGACGACCTGCGCGGCGTAGAGGGCGAAGCTGGGGTCGAGGGCTTCACGGAAGGCTACGGCTTTGGCGGCGATGACGTGCATGAGCGGGCCGCCCTGCTGGCCGGGGAAGACGGAGCGGTCGATGGCGGCGGCGAACTGCTGCTGGCAGAGGATCATGCCGGCGCGGGGGCCGCGCAGAGTTTTGTGGGTGGTGGTGGTGACGATGTGCGCGTGAGGGACGGGCGAGGGGTGGGCGTGGCCGGCGACGAGGCCGGCGAAGTGGGCCATGTCGACGAGGAAGAAGGCACCGACTTTATCGGCGATCTGGCGCATGCGGGCGAAATCGAACTGGCGGGGGTAGGCGCTGCCGCCGCCGATGATGAGCTTGGGTTTGACTTCGATGGCCTGGGCTTCGAGCTGGTCGTAGTCGATGACTTCCGTGTCGCGGCGAACCTGGTAGCCAGCGATGTTGTAGAGTTTGCCGGAGAAATTGAGCTTGTGGCCGTGGGTGAGGTGTCCGCCGTGGGCGAGGTCCAGGCCGAGGATGGTGTCGCCGGGCTGGAGGATGGCCATGAAGGCGGCGGCGTTGGCTTGCGAGCCGGAGTGGGGCTGGACGTTGACGTGTTCGGCGCCGAAGAGCTTTTTGGCGCGGTCGCGGGCGAGATCTTCGACGATGTCGGCGTACTCGCAGCCACCGTAATAGCGCTTGCCGGGGTAGCCTTCAGCGTACTTGTTGGTGAAGACGGAGCCTACTGCCTCAAGGACGGCGCGGGAGACGAAGTTTTCTGACGCGATCATTTCCAGGCCGTCGTGCTGGCGGACGACTTCGTTGTGGAGCTGGGCGGCGATTTCGGGGTCGGCCTGGGCGAGGGGGGTCTGGAAGGTGGTGTCGGTCGCGGCGGAGGTGGGAGCTTCTAGGGTTTGTGGGGACATGGCCCTTTTAGTCTATGCCAGGGCGTCTGGGGTTTGGGTTTCGATTTGATGGGGTGAGAAGAATGGGCAACAGCAACAACAGGAACGCGGATAAGAGCGGGATCAAGGCGGGATAAGAGCGGATAGAACGAGCAACGGCAACGGTAAACGCATATTCCCCTGCGGGAATGACAGAGTCAGGCTGTGGCGAGGCGCTTGAAGGCTTTGCGGATGAAGGTGGAGAGGTAGAAGGCGTCGATGAATTTGTAGGGGGTTTCGCCGGTGGTGTAGTGGCCGCAGGGAAGGGTGCGGGCGGTGAAGTCTACGTTGTGCTGCGCTAGGTTGGTGAGGACGTCCTGCGAGAATTCTTCTAGGAAGGTGAGGTCGTAGGTGGCGTGGACGACGAGGACCTGCTTGGGGTTGGCGGCGAACTGCTCCATGTAGGCCATGGGGCTGATGGCGCGGAAGATGTCACGGGCGGTCTGCTGGGTGAGGCCGGCTTGCTCAAAGGCCTGGCGGATGTGGCGGGTGGACTGGCCGGTCCAGACGACGTCGCCGAACCAGGTGGAGGCGTGGTTGAAGGCGCAGACCTTCAGGCGGGGGTCATGGGCGGCGGCGATGAAGGCGTAGCAGGAGCCTAGGGAGGTGCCGAGGACGCCGAACTGGGTGAAGCCCTGGGTTTCGAGGTAGTCGATGCAGGAGGAGATGTCGGCTACAGCCTGGCGGCAGGCGGCGATGGTGCGGCCGATGTTGGCGGAGCAGGCGTAGTCGGAACGCTCGAGCTCGGCGGGGCGGCGGATGTCATGGTAGGGCTTGGAAAGGCGGAGGCAGGCGATGCCGAAACGGTTGAAGATTTCGCAGAGGGCGTTGTGGGCGAGGCCGTCGGCGTTCCACTGGGGCATGACGATGAGGGCTTGTTTGGGCCTGGTTGCGTCCTTGTGGCTTGCGGGGAACCAGCGGGCGTTGACCTGGTCGTTTTCCGGATAGGGCGAGGCGACGGCTGATGTGAAGCGGAGGAAGGTTTCCTGGGGGAGATGGCCGGCGAGGGCGCGGCGCTTCATGTCGGCGTCCTGGGCGAGGGTTTCAGGGCGGACGTTGGTGGGGAAGAGCTGGGGGTGGCGCTGCTCGAGGCGGAAATCGGTGGGTGTGGTGTAGCGGAAGAAGGTGGGGTCCGCGGCGAGTTGGCGGCTGAGGGCGGTCATGTGGGCGAGGTCGTCTGGCTCACCTTGAGGCGACGGCGGGGTGTTGAGGGGGGGGAGCCAGTCGAAGCCCCAGTCGAGCGGGCGGACGAGGCGGTTGGTATCGCGTGTGGTGAGTGCCAGCTCCCACTGGAACATCCATTTGGCGTAGAGCTGGCTGGGGGAGAGCATGGGGTGAGTTTACCAAGGAGGGGTTTGCCCCAGGGGTGGTGCAATCGACAAAGGCGAAGAAAAGGTGAATATAAGTAGAGTGTGTACTATGGCGGAAAAACTTGTCTTATCTTTACCAGTTTAGATGGTAAGTGGTTGGTTCGAATGGGGAAAGAGGTGAGAGGGGGCTGTGGAAAATTAGTTCTTGACAGGGGGGATGGGTGGGCCTAAAACAGTGAGACTTTCCGTACGCGGCAAGGCGCCGGCCGGGCGATGGGACAAAGGTGGAAGGCTAGATCCCCTAAAGGCCCGGCGACGAGGTGGTTGCGGCAGGAAAGCAGGCTGTGGGTCCCATCTTCCTCCCGGGACGCAGCCGCTGACGACGATAAAAGTAGTGCGGGGATTGCCGCGATCAAGGCCAGTGAGAGCCGTGGCGCGCGTGGTTGCCAGCACTCCATAGCACCCCGATCGGGCTCTATCCGACCTCTGAGCAATGCCTGAGGCTCGACGGGGAGAACCTTGCCTAATGGAGAAACAAAGATGACTGACGTGCGCGTTGATTTGAAAGTATGTGAAGGTTGCGGGGCGCTTTGGCTCCGCGCGGGCCAGGCAGGCGGCGTGTATTGCAAGAGCTGTGCGCGACGGTTGGCGGAATTTCCTGCCGCGCGTGGACGGCGTGTCGTGCGGATGCCCCAAGTGAAACGACTGACGGTGTGTGCGGGAGGTGCACGATGAGCGCACAACTGATGGTTCTGCCGAAGGTCTGGGGTTGCGCGGAGACGCTGCCGGCGACTGGCGCTGTGGACGCAGCGGTACGGAAGGGTCCGCAACGGGTCGGGTTCGGCTGCCTGCACCTGGTGCGGGCGGCGGCGGTTGTGGATGAGCCGACGATGATGCCGGACGGTCCTATCGTGCTCAGGCGGCAGGCGGAGGATGTGCAGGGGATCGGGTTTGCGTTCTATCGCAAGTACACGGAGGCGATGCTAAGGCGATACATGAAGATGAGCATGGAGAGCGGCAGGGTTCCATCGATGCTGGGCCGTGAGATGTTTCGCGGGCACGTGACGAACTGCCAGGTTCAGAGCTTTGAGGATGTTTCCAACTTTGTGCATGACGTGAGCCGCTGCCTGGGTACGCTGGACGCTGGACAGCGGCACCTGGTGCGTCGGATTGCGCTGGAGGAGTACACGATGGAAGAGACGGCTGCGATGCTGGGGATGAGCCTGCGTACGGTGGTCCGGCGGTATCGCGAGGCCGTGGACCGGTTGACGCGGGTGCTGCTGGAAAGGGGGTTACTGCAACCGCTGCAGGCTTTGGGTCCGGAGTAGCTGGAGAAGGGAGCCTGCTGAAAAGTTGTCAAGGGGTGCGGGCTGTGGAAAAACTGCCAAGTCATTGTTTCGATTGAAGATATGGGACGAAAATAGTTGGCGTGTTTACCCCTAGGAACTTGGTATTCTATAAAGGTAAGTAAGAAATGAAACGGGAGCGAGCCTGCGGGCGCCGCTCCCGTTTTGTTTTAAGGCTTGCAGAAGCGGAGGGTTGGATGGGGTATGAGGGGCATCTGGATGGGCTGCATCGGAATAGTGCGGGCGTGGTGGTGGGGCATCGAGCTGCTGCCGGCAGGGCGGTGCGGAGCCGGTGCGTTGCGCCGCCGCGCGCGCTGGCGATGCGGGCGATGGCGGTGGAATTTCCCGAGGTGCATGGGCATCCGAACCGGCTGCCGTTTGAAGGCTGCCTGACGCTGGTGGATATGGCGAGCGACAAGGCACCGAGTGGCGCGCGGGGGCACAGGGTGGTGCTGACGCGAGCCGCGGCCGAGGCTGCTCTGCCCAGTCTGCTGGGCATGGCGGTGGACTATAAGGCCGGGTGGGACGGGCATGATGCGCGGCAGAAATGCGGCATCATCACGAGCGCTCACCTGGAGGACAGGAAGCTGATGGTGGCGGGGTTTCTGTTTGCGCGGGACTTTCCTGAGATGGAGACGGCCGGGCATAAGGAGATGGGGATGAGCTATGAGCTGGCCGATGCGCATGTCGCCGACATGCGTGCGAGCACATGGACGCTGACGCGGGCGACGTTTACGGGTGCGGCGATTCTGCTGCGCGAGAAGGCGGCTTACCGGGGGACGAGCTTCCATGTTCGGCCTGTGGGGAAGCGGGCCGCGGCTGCCAACTAGTCACAAAAAATAAGGAGAGCGGATGACGTTTGTAGGGGTTTTGGAAGCGGCTGGGAAAGACTTTGAGAAGGGCTTGAAGTTCGCGGTGACGTATGCGCTGCCTATTGGCAAGCTGGTGGGGTTGCTGTTTCCGGCAGCGGCACCGATTGCGGCCGAGGCGGCAGATGCCGTAGGGCTGATCCAGACGGCGGTGCTGCTGGTGGAGCAGAAGTACGCCGCAGCCGGGGTGCAGAGCGGTACGGGCAGCCAGAAGCTGAGCGACGTGCTTTTGCTGGCGGGCGATGCGGTGACCGGTCTGCTGGCGAAGGCGGGGATCACGGCGAGTGCGCCGTATATCGCCAAGCTGGTGAGCGCGGTGGTGGCGATCCTCAATGTGCAGCCTGCGATGACGGTTGCCGAAGCGACGAAGTAAGGGAGACAAGGTATGGAGATGGAGATGGAAGTGAACGACGAGATGACGGTGGCGATGGATCGTCTGGCGGCTGCGGCGAGCGTGCTGGAGGCAGCGGCGGAACGGCTTGCAAGTGTCGAGCTGCAGGCTTCACATGGGTTGGAGCAGCGGCTGGCTGAGGCTGAGGCGACGATCGCTACGCTGCGGGCGCAGGGCCGGAAGACCGCACCGACGGGCGGCGCTTTGCTGGCGAAAGAAGGCGTGGCGGTTGAGGCTGGGGCTCTGGATGCGGCGCTGGTGAGCTTGAGCTTGGAGCAGCGGATTGCGGTGAAAGCCGGGCTGCTGCGGAGCGGTTTGCTGGGGTAAGCGGCTGCTGAGGTTGAGGCCTGCGTGGAGCTTTTGCTTCACGCTTTTGCTTTTTATGGACGACAGAAAAAAGGAGTAAGGATGAACGCGAAGTTTACGGAAATCAGCGCAGCGGCAGACTACATTGGACCCGGTGCGATTGAAGTGCCGATGTATCAGACCGAGATCACCGACCTGGTGAGACGGCGTGGCGTGTTCGGTCAGCGGATCAAGCAGGTGCCGGCAACGGGACACCCGTCACGGTTCTTTGAAGAGACGTCGATCCCTTCGCCTGCGGCTTCGAGCGGGTTTGTGGATCCGCGGAACATTGTGGCTCCGCTGGTAAGCCCGACACGTGTGGAACGCAGTGTGCCGCTGAAGGCGCTGGTTTCGCAGATCAACTACAACCTGTTCGATATCGAACTGGGGAGGCAGCAGAGCCAGTTCGCCTATCTGCAGGCGAAGGACCTGGCCGATACGGTCGACGGGGTTCTGCGGACGCATGATATTGCGCTTTGGAATGGGACTGACACGAGCTTGAGCTCGCCGACGACGGCGCAGTATTTTGGCGCTGCGGCGCAGATTGCGGCGGGTGGGAACTCGATTACGATTGGGGCCTCGCAGTCGATTGTGGATGGTTTCAAGAGCGCGGTGGCGCAGATGCTTTCGAACACCAGCTATGGGGTTCGTCCGACGGCGATTTATGCGAACCCGATCCTGCTGGATTTGATCGATCGCGAAATGAAGACGGAGTTCAACGTGGTGTTGAACACGAAGACCGTGCAGGGTGGGTTCGAGGTGAAGACGCTGAGCACGCAGGCGGGGGATCTGCCGTTGATTCCTGAGTGGACGCTGCCTTATACGGGCACGCCGGGCTCGGGCAGCGCGGTGTTGCCGGCTTACATCGTGACTGAGGACATGATCGAGTACCACTGGTTGAGCGACCCGAATCCGCGGGTGTTTCAGCTTGGGGTTCCGGGATCTTTGGCGAGCCAGTATGTGGTGGTTAAGTTTGGCGGGCTGGTGGTGAAGGGTGCGAACTATGCGCACTACCAGGTGCTTGTCGACCGCTAAGGGTTGATGCAGGCGGGGCCGGCGTGACGCGGGCTCCGCTTGCTTTTCTGCAATGAAAGGAGGGTGAGGGATGGGGTATTTGTTGCCTGCGGAGTATGAGGCCTACGGGCTTGCGGCAGAAACGGCGGATGAGCTGGTGACGATGGCTTCGGCGCTGATGGAAGGGCATTGCAAACGGCCGACGCTACTGGCCGCAAGCTACGTGGAACGGGCGCGGCTGAGCCAGGGACGGCAGACGGCGAGGCTCAGCTACGGACCGCTGCTGGCCGGCGCGGTGACGGGCGTGCGAGTGCGGTATGGTGCGGCGCGTCGAGGCGACGGCCCTGTGGAGCAGCAGACGTTTCTGGGTGAGGTGGCGACGGCGTTTGGGCTGGCGGGGAGCTGGACTGTAATCGACCCGGCGACTCTGGACGTTTATGTGGCGGCTCGTGAGGTTGGGTTTGGGACGAATGTGCTGGGTTTGCCGTATAACGAGGCGGAGATCACGTACACGGCGGGATTTGTAACAGTGCCGGATACAGTTAAGGCGGCGTGCGCACAGATTGTGAAGAATGCGCAGGCGACGCCGGCTTTGAACGTCAGCAGCAGCAAGATGGACACTTTGCAGATGCGTTACTTTGCGCCGACGCTGATCGATGACGGTGTGCGCATGATGCTGAAACCGTTCGTTGCGGAGAAGCTTTGATGGGCGCGCCGGGACGGATGGCGGATGCGTTGCTTCGATCGCTGGGAGGGAGAACAGTACTGTTACATATTCCCGTGCCTGCTGTTCCAGGTGACCTGGGTGAGCAGGTTGGGCTGGGTTCGCCGGGGTTTCAGGATGTGGCGCTGGGGCCGGTGGTGTTTCGCCGGGTGCTGGTTGGCACGGGGGATGCGACGAAGGCTGCGAAGGCGGAACTACTGGTGTCGGCTTCAGCGGTGGCGGCGATCGTGGGGTCGCTGGCTTATCAATCGGCCGAGGTGTTGTTTGCGAGCGCGGCGGGTGTGCTGGTGGATGGGGTGCTGCTGCAGGTCGTTTCTGTGAGCCAGGCGGAAGCGTTTGGGGCGGTGTATCTGTATCGGCTGGGGTTGATGGGAGCGAATGCGGCTGCTGTCTAGAAAGGAGGGCGGATGGGTTTACAGGAAATAAAAGACACGTTCTATGCGGCGTTGCGCGATCGTGTGGCTGCAGGCAATGCTAGCCGGACGGTGGTGGTGCGCGGTGTGCTGCGGCCGGGCGTGGTGGTGGTCGAGAACGAGCTGCCGGGTGCGACGGTCGATGGTATTTCGCTGGTCGAATGCTTCTGTCTGCGCTGGACGGATCTGGATGTGAATGCTGCCGGGCTGGTGCAGGCGCGGTGCGAGATTCGCTATGCGAGTGATGGCTCAAGCGGAAGCGCGGGGATGGATCGGGGGCGTGGGCTGGCGGCGATGGATGAAGAGTTGCGGGCGGCGGTGAATGGATCGCCGCAGAGCGTGGATGGCTTCAGTGTCAGCGAGGCTGTTGCGGGTGCGGCGGTGGATTCGCCAACGGGGACGCGGGTTTTCTGGAGTGATGTCAGCTTTGGCGGCGTGGTCATGCGGGGCGAACGCTTGGAACGGACGGCAAGCGTGGAGGTATTTGGCTATGAGTAGCGGACTGGTGTTGGCGACGGCGCCGGTGACGCGGCGGGTGCGGGCTTTCCTTGCGCCGGTGGATCGCGTTGCGGGGGTTGCGGTGACGTTCGATGCGGCAGCGCTGGCGGGGTTCGATGTGGATGCGCCGGAGGGGCCGTGGATGGACCTGGGCTGGTGTGCGGGGTTTGCACGGAAGAGCGGCACGCGCGTGGATGCGCTGGTGGCGGGAGCTCCGGGGGTGGTTGCGGGGCAGGTGCGGGTGAGCGTAGACGCGGAGGTGCAGCTTGAGTTTGAGAGCTGGGGCAAGCTGCAGATGGCGCTGGCTGCGGGGGTGCAGCAGATCAATGTGTTGAGCGGTGCGGCGGTGGCAATTGGCGCCGCATCCACGGCGAGCTCGCTGGCGGTGAGTGGCTTTGCCGTGGGTGATGTGGTGGTGTGCGATGTGGACTACGTGGGGGCCGCTGGATTTGTGGGCAGCGGCGTGAGCGGAGGCTACGTGAAGAGCGCCAATGCGATCACGGATGTGGACTATGTGCGACGTGTCTCGTTAAACGTGGCGCGTGTAACGTCAGTCGGAAGCGGAGCGGTGGGACTTGGATCTTCGCTGCTGGCCGGCGTGCCGGTGGACGGGATGAAGGTGAGCAAGGTTGCGGGTTTTTGCGATCGTGAAGGGGGCAGCTTCTTCCAGGAGTGGTCCGGCTTGTTTGTGCTGGATGGCGAGCAGGGGGACCGGGTGGGGTTCTTTTATCCGCGACTGCAGAGCATGGCCGGGGCTGCGGAGACCGAAACGCCGCTGGTGGCGGGGTTGACGACAGTCAGGCAGGCCGGTCGGTTTAGAGGCTTGCCGGTGAAGGATGCGTTGGATGGAGAAATGGTGAGTTGCTACCGGATGTATGTGCCGGCGGCGATGCGGACTGTTTGACGGGACGAGCTTTTGAAGAGGAGGACTATGAAGCGTGAGCGAGGAAGTTGGCGGCTGGTCGAATTTGGGCTGGCCTGGCTGGTAGGGATGTGCCTGTTGCTGAGTGCGGGTGAGGGGCTGGCTGCAATAAACAGCGCGCCCCTTGCGGCTGCGACCGCAATTGCAACCACTACTGTTACAGATACGATTTACCGTGCGGACGGGACAGCGGCGGGCGGGACGGTGTTGATCAGCTGGCCTGCGTTCAGCACGGCGGGTGGGTCAAATGTGCCTGCGGGCTCGACGTCCGTCACGATCGGCGCGAGTGGAGTGCTGAGCGTGCAGCTGGTTGCGAATGCGGGATCGACCCCGATGGGAAGTTACTACACGGTGATCTACCACCTGGACGATGGCACGGTGACGCGCGAGTACTGGGTGGTGCCGGCGAGTGTCGCAGGCGGCTCGGCGGTGACGGTGAGCGCGATCCGGAGTACGGTGCTGCCGACCAGCGTGGCGATGCAGACGGTGAGCAAGAGCTACGTGGATACATCGATTGCCGCGGCACTGACGGGGCATCCGCTGGATAGCTCGCCTTATGTGCTGAAGGCGGGCGATACGATGACGGGGCCGCTGGGGTTGCCGGGTGATCCGGTAGCGCCGCTGCAGGCCAGCGACAAGCAATATGTGGACGAGCAGGTGACGGCGCTGAGCGCGGGCCTGGGGCAGAAGGTGAGCACGCTACCGCAGAATTCGCAGACGGTTGCGCAGCCTGTGGGCACAGTGCTTGCGGTCAACAACCTGAACGGGGCTGAGTACGCGAGTCAATATGTGAGCGGCGCGGGCAACAACGGGATTGCGAATGCGACGGCAGGCCCCGACTGTGCGAGCGGATGCAATGTGGTGGCGGAGCAGACGTACGCGTCGACCGAGGTGCCGGTGCCGTTGAGCTGGAGCAACCAGACACACCTGGAGGATCTGCGAGGTGGGGCACGGGTGGAGAGCTTTATCAATCCGCTGACGACGGCGCCGGGTGAGGAGCAGGCGGGCGCCACCTTGAACCTTTACACGACGCAGCCGACGGCGCAGGTTGCAGCGGCTGCGGGTTCATCGCAGATTGGCGCGGCGGCGATGGCGTTGACCGAGACGGCGCTGGCGGGCGGGAACAATACGTTTCCGGTGGAGGTGGAAGGAACCACTCCCTATTTCAAGACTACCTATAATGCGCTGGCGATGACCGGCAACAACTACACGCCGGGGCAGCACGTGCTGTCGTCTGAAGCGCAGAACTGTTACGGTGTGGGCGATTGTCTGATGCGTGGCGATTTCATGCTGAGCTCGGGCGGCTTCCGTGATGCGGGCGATGAAGGCGCGCACCCGGCGGATCTTTTCTTCAGTGAGGATCCGAAGGTGTTTACGGGCACGTGCGCGAGCGGATGCACGACGGGCGCGACGACGCTGCAGGTGACGACGATGGCAGGGCCGGCCACGCAAGGAGAAGGGCGCTACCTGATCGACAAGAACCCGGCGAAGGTGATCACGACCGGCACGCTGATTGGTGGCGTGGTGGCTGGGCGGCAGCCTTCGGCCCAGTTTGCGGGGACGAACTTTCCGGTGAGTGTGTTTCTGGAAACGGCGCAGGTCATTCTCTCGCAGGCGAACGAGATTCCTCCGGGCACGGTGACGGTGCCGATTGTCACGGCGGGTGTGCCGGCGGGCTTTGCGACCAATACGGCCGCGCTGCCGAGTACGACCGGGGTGGCTTGTATTTCAGACACGACGGCACAGGATGAACGGCCGCTGAACTTTGAAACGGCCGCGTACACGGTGGTGGATGGAAGTCATGTGCAGCTGACGCTGAACCGTCCGCACGGCAATGGTGCGACGCTTGCGGTGGGCGGCCTGTGCGGCTATGGGCTGGAGCAGACGGTGGATACGAACGCCGGGCTGCGCCAGGTTTTTCCGGTGATTGGGTCGACCTCGGCAACGTCGCTGTTGTATGCGGGCGGGATCTCATCGATTGTGGGGATTGGCGCTTCGACCAGCGGGTATGCGAATCAGTCGCTGATCGTGGCTTCAATTACGCGCACGGGCGGCGTGGTGACGGTAACGCTGGCGAATAATCTGCTGGCGGATGTGAACGCGTTGACGCTGACTGTGAGCGGCGTGAGCGACACCAGCTACAACGGCAGTTACCTGGTGACGACGACCGGACCGAACACGTTGACGTATGCGAACAGCGGACCGGATTCAACCAGTGCAGGCGGCACCCTGCAGCTGTTGACCGGCGGTTATGCGCTGTATCCGATGGCAGAGACGGAGACCGTTTACAACGCGACGACCAAGGCTGTGGACGGGCAGTTTACGCTGGCGGCGAATACGGTGGCGTGGGCGGCGGGTGATGCGGTGGAACAGCCGCACTACTTTCAGCAGAGCGTACATGGCGATACGGAATTCCTGACGCAGTTTCTGCCGCGACCTGCGGAAACCGCGGCGACGGGCATCCAGTATGGCGGGGTGACCGGGGCCGGTTTGCAGGGTTGGCTGATTGAGAACGCGAGCCCGCCGAGCACATATTTCGGCAATGGCGGTACGCACGTGGTCCCGACGTACGGGATGAACGTGACCGGGCCGTGGCTGTACTCGATTGGAGTGGAGGCGGGTGAACAGGCAGTGGTGCAGGTTGGTTGTAACTCGCATGGGTGCGACAACTGGAACTCAGGCTATGACCTGTTTCAGATGCAGACGAGTGCGGGCGTGGACCGGCTCAGCTACTCGCCGGCGACGAGTGCGATGTCAGTGTATCTGCGGGGTGTGCCGTATACATTCACGCCTACGAGCTTTACCGCCGGGACGATCAATGTCACGACGTTGACGGCGGGAACAGTGAACGGCAAATTCATCGGCACGGTGGCTCCTTCCAGCTTGCCGCTATTTGGCGCAAGCGGCACGGCGCATGCACCGGGAGCGGTGCCGGATCCTGGTACGACGGGCGGCACGACGCGCTTTCTGCGGGAGGACGGTACATGGGCGGTGGCAGGCGGAGGCAGCGCGTCCGTTGCTTCAAGCGGCGGCGGCAGCTTTTCAACGACGGGGCCCATCAACTTTCCGCAGCGGGGTAATCTTCTGGGCGAATACCTGATGACGGAAGGTACGGGCAGCATTGTCCATGACACCAGTGGCAATGGCAATGACGGCACCATTTCAGGCGCGGCCTGGGAAGGGACCGCGGACCTGAGCTTCAGTGGCGGTCAGTTTGTGCAGCTTCCTGCCGCCTTGAATGCGGCGACGGCGTGGCAGTTTGCGCTTTACCTGCCACCGTTCGGCGGCGGCGTGGCGCCGCAGGCTCCGGGGGTTGTGGGGCCGGGCAGCTTCGATCATTATCCGTCGATTTTGTGCGGGACCGACAATGCGCATCTTTGCATTCTGGCGAACTCGACACTGGATTCGGGGTGGAGGACACGGTTCGTTGCGTGGAGCACGGACAAGACCGAAAGCGCGGAAGCGTTGATGCCGGGCTGGCATGTGTTCACGATGCTGTGCGGCAGCAATGTCAACGGCGTGGTGACCAAGACGCGTTACCTGTATGACGGTGCGGAGGTGGGGAGCTATGTGCAGCAGGGCGATGTGTACACCTGTCCGGCGACGCCGACATCGGGCAATTACCAGATTGGCGGGTCTTCGCTTTATGCCAACCAGTCCTGGTTCAACGGCAAGGTGGCCGCGGCGTGGGCCTGGAATACGCACCTGAGCATGCAGGACGGTGTGGCCGCGGCGAAGAGTGCGCTGGCCTATCTGCGGCAGAAGGGAGTGCAGACGGAGTTCCGCCCGATGGTGAGTGCGACGCCGCAGATTCTGGCGGGCATCGACTCTCGCACGTATGGGCTGTCGCTGGCGGTCGGCGCTGCGTGGCCTGAGCAGATGCAGCTTACCGACACGACGTATACGACGGTGAATCTGGGCATTATCAGTGCGCAGGCCGAGGACGTTTGTACGCAGTTCGAAACGCTGTACGGTCAATACCTTTCGCCTACGGGTGCGCCGACGATCGCGGTGCTTTGGGGTGGGATCAACGACCTGATGCAGACGGCGCAAACGCCGCGGCAGATTGCCAATTCCCTGAGGTGCCTGGTGGTGAAGGCGAAGGCCGCCGGGGCACGGGTTGTGCTGGCGACCGAGATCAGCGCCGATAGCCCGACGATCCCGGCGGTGGATCAGAACAAGGATGCGCTGGATATTATTCTGCGTGCGGAGTCGTATGGCTGGGGCGTGGATAATCTTGCGGACCTGGCGACGGATCCGCATCTCGGTCCGGATGGCGCGAGCGCGAATACGAGCTGCTTCAGCGATACGATTCATCCGAGCTCGACCTGCGAGCCTTACATTACGGCGATCATGCAGAACGCGGTGAATGAGCTTCTGGGTGCGACCGAGACGAATCGCCACCAAACGGCGGCTGGGAGTTACCAGGAGCTGGCGGGGGATCGCTTCCTCGACCTGACCGGGAACAGTGCGCAGACGATTGCGCTGCCGGTTTGCACGGGCTACAGCCTGCGCCGCGAGGTGATGAACCTGGGCGCAAGTGCGGCGGGTGTAACGGCTGCCGGACTGGTTGGGCCGGGGTCGGTCAACGCCGGGACGCGCGGCGTGTTTGTGCCGGTGCCCGGTGCGCCGGCCGTGGGTGGTTGCCACTGGCAGCGGGTGGAGTGACGGGTAGAGCGGCCGGTCTCGCAAGGGGGCCGGTCGCGCGGCCTGGGAGGCACGATGCGGCTGAATGACTGGTTGGCTTGTGGGCAGTTGATGGATGGGATGCCGGTCGAGTTTGCGCGGCAGCTTTTGCGGGTGCGGGACAGGAACGGGCAGCTGCAGCCGCTGGTGGCCAACGCGGCGCAACGGCAGTTCGAGCTTGGGCGGGGGCAGCGGAATATCGTGCTGAAGGCCAGGCAGATGGGGGTGACGACGTGGGTGGCTGGACGCTACTTTCTAAAGACGATTACGGGCCGCGGCGTGCTGACGGTGCAGGTGGCGCATACGCGGGAGGCGGCGGAAGGGATCTTCGGCATCGTGCAGCGGATGTGGGAGAACCTGCCGGCATACCTGCGGGAAGGGCCGCTGCGACGCTCGCGGGCGAACGTGGGGCAGATGGTGTTTCCGGAGCTGGACAGCGAATTCTGCGTTGTGTCGGCGGGCGATGAGAATGCGGGCCGTGGGAGGACGATCCAGAACCTGCATGCGAGTGAAGTGGCGCGGTGGCCGGGGGATGCGGGAGCGATCCTGGCGGGGCTGCGGGCGGCGCTGGTGCCGGGTGGGGAGATGACGCTGGAGAGTACGCCGAGCGGGGCTTACGGGGCGTTTTATGCCGAGTGGATGCGGGCTGCGGAGACGGGTCTGGCGCGGCATTTTTTCCCCTGGTGGCTGGAGCCGGCGTATCGTGCGGCTGCGGCGACCGGCTATACGGCGCAGGAGGCCGGGCTGGTGCGGGCGCATGGCTTGACGGCGGAGCAGATCGGGTATCGGCGAGGGTTGGAGCAAAGCTTTGGCGGGCTGCGCGGACAGGAGTTTGCCGAGGACGCGGTGAGCTGCTTCAAGGCGAGCGGTGAGTGCTGCTTTTCGGCGGAGGCGATCGAAGCTCGGATGCTGGTGTTGCCGCCGGCCAACGAGCGGCGACGGGATGGCGCGTTGCTGGTATGGCTGCCGCCGTTGCCGGGTAGAGAGTACCTGGTGGCGGTGGATACGGCGGGCGGCGGCAGCGATGGCGACTTTGCCGCGGTGCAGGTGATCGACCGGGCGACCGGGCTGCAATGTGCGGAGCTGCGTGAGCGTCTGGCGCCGCTGGAGCTTGCCCGGGTGACGGCTGCGGTGGCGCGGGAGTATGGCGGGGCGGAGGTGGCGGTCGAGCGCAACAACCATGGCTCGGCCGTGCTGGCGTACCTGGATGCGGTGGAGCGGTATGCGCGGGTGTACGGGCAGGGCGGGGTGGCGGGCTGGCTGACTTCGGCGGGGTCGAAACCGGCGATGGTGAGCAGGATGGGGGCGCTGCTGGCGGACTCGCCGGAGCTGTTTCACTCGGCGCGCCTGCTTGCGGAATGCCGGACGTTTGTGGCGTTTCAAAACGGTCGAACCGGCGCGGCGAGCGGGGCGCATGACGATTGCCTGATGGCGATGGCGGTGGCGCAGGCGGTGCGGGCGGAGGGGATGGTGCGGCGGTGAGGGCCGGCAGGTGGCGTATCCTGCAGGCAGGAGAAAGTGCTTTGGCAGTGTTGGCGGTGCAGGGGATCAGACGCATGCGGGGCGGGGCGCAGAGCCAGTTGATGCTGGGCGCGGACGGCAAGCTGTGGGTGGTCAAGTTCCAAAACAATCCGCAGCATGTGCGGGTGCTTGCCAATGAGCTGATTGCGACGCGGCTGGCGGAGGCGGTGGGCCTGACGGTGCCGGCGACCGATGTGGTCGAGGTGACGGAATGGCTGGTGAACAACACGCTGGACATGACGGTGGACACGGGTCGCGGGCTGAAGGCGCGCTGTGCGGCCGGGCTGCAGTTCGGCAGCCAGTTTGTGGGCGGGTTGATGCCCGGGCAGGTGGTGGACTACCTGCCCGAGCCGCAGCTGGACGAGGTGCGCAACCTGCCGGAGTTCGCCGGGATGTTGTGCGTGGACAAGTGGACGGGCAACTGCAACGGACGGCAGGCGGTGTTCGAACGCAAGGCTCGGGAGCGCAAGTATCGGGCTACGTTCATCGACCAGGGCTTCTGCTTCAATGCCGGGGAATGGACGTTTCCCGACAGCCCCCTGCGCGGCGTGTATGCGCGCAACAGCGTGTACGCGGGCGTGACGGGCTGGCGCAGCTTTGAGCCCTGGCTGAGCCGTGTGGAGACGCTGGAGGAAGGCAAGCTGTGGGCGGTCGCCGAGGTGGTGCCGCCGGAGTGGTACGGTGGCGACCCGACCGTGCTGGAGCGGTTGATGGAGACGCTGTTGCAACGGCGGGGCCGGGTGCGGGAGTTGATTGCCGGGTTTCGCGATTCGAACCGTGAGCCTTTCCCGAATTGGGCGGAGGGCGTAAGGGTTGTGGTGCCGCGACAGTTTGCGGATGCTCTGGTTGCGTCTAAATTTGTGATGTAGGAGGAGTGTGTGGCGGAGCGGTTGGCCTGTGAGTTCTTCCTGATCCGGTATGTGCCGGATGTGGTGAAGGGCGAGTTCGTGAACATCGGGGTGCTGCTGCGGGAAGCGGCGGGGCCTGCTCCTTCGCGCGCGAGCCAGCTGCGGTTTACGCGGGACTGGGCGCGGGTGCGGTGCATGGATGCGGACGCGGATGTCGCGCTGCTGGAGGGCCTGGAGCAGGAAATCGCCGGGCGTCTGCGGCAAGGGGTGTCGGCGCGCGATCCGAAAGGTGTCATGGAGGTGCTTGAGGATTCGCTTTCGAATTCTGTGCAGATGACCGAACCGCGTGCGACGCTGGCTGAGAACCTGGCGGCGGAGATGGACCAGTTGATGCGGCTTTATGTCGAGCCGTTGAAGGTGGCCCGGGTGAAGACGCGCAGTGGGCGCGCCGGGATCCAGGCCGCGTTGCGCAGGGATTTTGAACGGGTGGGCGTGTGGGGGTTGATGCGCAAACGGATCGATGCTTCGATGTATACGCGGGCGGGCGATCCGCTGAAGATCGACTGTGGCTATAGGCCGAACGGCGTGATCAAGATGTTTCATGCGGTGTCGCTCGATGGCGATGTGGAGGCGGCCAAGGTGCTGGCGTACTCGGCACCGCAGCTGCGGGAGGGTGTGGCGCGGGTGGAAAATGCGAGCCTGGAATTGACCGCGGTGGTGGAACCGCTGCGGGCGGTTTCGGCGCTGGAGGATGAAGCGAGTGAACGCTACGCCTTTGGCGTGGACACGATGGAACGGCAGCAGATTCGGGTGATTACGTTGAATGATCTGGCCCGGGCAGCCACGACCGCGCAACGCGAACTGGGACTGTAGCCGCAGCAACTGAGCAGGTTGACGACAGGGCGTGGCCGATCCGGCTGCGCCCTTTTCTTTTTGCACCAAAAACGAAGCTGGGCAACACAAACGGGGGCTTATGGGATTGAGTGAACGAATGAAGGGTGCGTGGCAGGCGCTGGCCGGCGAGGTCAGCCTGGAGGCGCTGGCGCGGGATGAACGCGGCCGCTTTATGAAGGAGGCGGAACGGAAGACGGCACCGCTGCCATCGATTTTGACGCCGTATCGCGGCATCGGGGCGGTGCCGGTCGCAAGCAAGCCCACGGCGGCCAGGCTGCGTAAATTTGCCGAGACGCCGGTGGCGCGGCGTGCCATCAATGTGGTCAAGGACCGCATCGCCAGCATGGACTGGCAGGTGCGGGTGCGCCGCGGCTACACGCCGGCCGATGTAGCGGACTGCGACGCACGGTTGCAGGCGCTGCGTCATGCGCTTGAAGAGCCCAACGCCGGGGACAGCTTTCGCACGGTCTTTGAGCAGGTGCTGGAGGATGTGCTGGTCGGCGGCTTTGGCGCGGTGGAGATGAAGCCTACCGGCGATGCATCGCGGCCTTTCGAACTGTTCGCGGTCGATGGCGCCGCGGTGCAGGTGGATCCGCAATGGAACGGTGACCCCGACGTGCCGCGCTATGGCTTTGCCCAGCGCGGTCTTGTGGGCGGAGACGAGATAAGGCTGCGCGACGACGAGCTGATGTACATCCGGCTCAACCCGCGCACGCACACGGCATTTGGGCTGGGGCGGCTGGAAGTTGCGTATGAAAGCATCGAACAGTTCCTCAGTGCGCACCGCTACGCCGGGCGCATGGCCTCAAACACCGTGGCGCAATACGCGCTGTGGCTGGATGAAGCCACGCCCGAGCAGCACGATCGCCTGATCCGCTGGTGGCAGGATGAGGTGGAAGGGACGGGCAAGGTGCCTGTGCTGAGCTGCGAGAAGAAGCCCGAGGTGCTGCGCTTCGCCACCGGTACGGACGCGGACCTGCGGCTGGCCTGGCAGGAGTTCCTCATCCGCATGATCGCCAATGCATTCGACCTGCCGCCGATGCTGCTGGGGGTCACCAGCGATGTTAATCGCTCGACCGCCGGGGAGCTGGCCGATGAGGCGTTTCAAACCGCGGTCGTGCCCGTCGCGCGCCTGCTGGCCGAGCACATCACGCGGGACATCTTCGCCAAGCGACTGGGCTGGCGGGAGTTCGAGTTCACCTTCAACGCGCTGGAGACGCGCGACGAACAGCAGGAGGTCACGATGCAGATTCAGCTGATCAACGCGGGCGTGCTCAGCATTGCGGAGGTGCGGGCGCAACGTGGTTTGCCGGCGATCGACCCGGCGGAGGAGGCAGCTTGCAGCTAACCCTGGACAACCTGGACGGACTGGGTGCGGTGGATTACAGCGCCGCGCTCGACCACGTGGCGGCGCCGGCCATTACACGTGTGCTCAACGCGCCCTCGACGCTGAAGGCCACGCTGTGCCTGGTAGGCACGGCCTTGAAGACGCCGCTACGTCAGGGCCGCGTCGTCGTCGCGTCAGATGCGGACGTGGTGCTGTTCACGGGCTACCTGACGACCGAGCCCGTGGCGGTTTACGCCGGGGTCGCGAGCGCGGGACCGGTGTATCGGCTGGCCCTGCATGCGGTGAGCGATGAGTGGCTACTGGACAAGCAGGCCGCGGGGCTCGGCGCCGGGACTGCCCTGGCTGCACCGGCCGGCAGTGTGCTGGCCTCGCTGGTGAGCCGCACCGGGTCGCTGTTTGTAAGCGCCGGGGTGACAGACCTGCGGTCGCTCGGGGTGTTCGCTCCGGTGACTGCCGGGAACGCCTGGAGTGCGCATGCCGGAGCCATTGCCGGGGCGACGTTCGGCAGCTACCGCGTGCTGAACGGGGTGCTGACGCTGGCTTCGCTTGGCGGCACGACGCACATGCTGAGCGATGGCGACGGGACGCTCGACGTCGCCGGCCTGCAGGTCTCGAACGTCCGCGAGCTTGCCAATGATGTGACCGTGAGCGGCGCAATGGAAGCGAACGCATACTGGACCGAGCTGTTCAGCGGCGATGGCACGACGGCCAGCTTCGCGCTCACCGGGGAGCCGGCGTCGGTGAACGGCGGCAAGGCCGTGCTGCTGACGGACGACTTTACCGGCGAGACGTTCAGCCGGCAACGCTGGCAGGTTGCAGACCCCGGCTCGCACCTGGGCCTGAGCGCGGACGGCCTGACCATGACCGGTGGCAATGGCCTGGACGGACAGACCACGCTGATCGCCAACGATGCGCTGGAGCTGGCTGGAAGTGTCGTCGTCGAGCTGGAGAACGTGTTGCTGCGTGCGGGCAGTACGGGCGTGCTTGCGGGGCTGTACAGCGGCGCAACCGCGCAGGCGAACTGCATCGCCGGCTTCAACATTCGGCAGTCCGGCGGCCAGACCCTGGCGGTGCCGTTGATCGAAGGCTTAGAGGCGGGAACATCTTTTGTGCTGTTGGACGGGAACCGTTATACGCTGCGCGTTCGCTTGCACTGCGCGGAGATGGTACGCGTCAAGCAGACCTACTACGGGCGCAATGCGCAGGGGGCGGTTGTCCTGTTTGGCGGCGGACTGGTGGACGCGCCGCTTTACGTTACGCTGGAGGCCCGGGACCTGGGGCAAAGCTCCAATACGCCCATGACGGTGCTCTATGACGGCGTTATCACAGGCTCGCCGGTGCAGGCTGCGCTGGCCGTGGTCAACAGTGTGCAGCTGGTTGGGTCGGTAGGATCGATCAGCGTCACCCGCACCGGCTCCGGGTGGGTGCGGGATACGGTGCAGTCGACCGGTGTGACCCGCACCTGCCTGATCGGGACATCCGGCGAGGGTGTGGATTGCGATGTTTCGAGTTCTGTAACCGGCGCGGTTACATTCTTTGCGGGGCGTATTCCGGCCGTGGGTGAACTTGTAACAGTACTGTATCGGGGTCGTCAAAGGGCTGTTGCGCGTATGGCGGATGCGGCGAACATTGCCGCGGAAGCGGCCGGGGCGGGGGTGGGGACCGCGCGCTGGCTGGGCAAGGTGGTGCAGCCAGCGGCGCGCAGCAGTGAGGATTGTGAAAATGCCGCGCTGGCGGTGCTGAATGCGGCAAGCAATCGCGCGGCTGCAATCACCGGCAGCTACACGGCAATGAACCCGATCGGCGGCGATATCTGGCCGGGCGATGCCCTGACCCTGACTGCAAACGGCAGCAGTATCAGCGTCATCGTGCGGCAGGTTACGGTGGAGGATCTGGGCACAGGGCCGGAAAGCCTGCGCTACCAGGTGCGCTTCGCCAACGAGTGGGCGGAAGAGCTCGGCATCAGCCTTTCGGAGGCGATTGCCGCTGATGCCACACTGCCACTCACCGCGCTCGACCTGGTTGCTGGAGTCAACGCCGGCGATCCACCGGCCGTGCCCGTCCATGTGCTTGCGAACCTGCAGCAGATGACGGTAACGGGCGTGAGCGCGACGGCGTTGCAGCTGGACATGGGCGTGGATGCTCCGGCGGGCGGCGGCTTTGAGGTGCGCCGGCGCGATGGCGGTTTCGGCACCGGTCTGGCGGGCGGAGGCAATGGCGACCTGGTGCTGCGCAGCCCGGTGCGCGGCTTTTCGATCCCGCGTGCGGCGTTTGAAGAGCAGTTTTTTGTCAGGATGTATGACGGGTCGGCCACGCCGCTTTACTCAAGGATGTCGAGCGCCGTGGTGACCCATATCCCGTTTGGATAAGTGAACGGAAAGGAGGAAAAATGACGGAGTTCGAAGGGCAGGTATTAGCGGATTTGCGTGTGCTGAAGAGCCAGATGGATCAGGTCATGGGTCTTGGGCAACCGGGACGGCTGCATGAGATTGAGCGTCGCGTGAGCTGCAATGAGCAGGGAGTACAGCGCATGAAGGGTTTCATGGGCGCGTTCGGCATTGTGCTGACGATGGTGCATCTGGCCATCAGCTATTTCGGCGGCGGAAAACATAGCTAGCGGCGGAAAACAATCCATGGCTCCGGCTTATAATCGGGGCCATGGATGCTGTAGCGGGAACAGAAAAACCCCTGGTGGGGGTGGTGATGGGAAGCAAGAGCGACTTCAACGTGATGCGCGCCGCGGTGGAGATTCTGCGCGAGTTCGGGGTTGCCCATGAGACGCGCGTGGTGAGCGCGCACCGTACGCCGGAGCTGCTGTACGAGTACGCCCAGGCGGCGGCCGGGCGCGGGCTGCGCTGCATCATCGCCGGGGCGGGCGGCGCGGCGCATCTGCCCGGGATGCTGGCCGCGCTGACGGTGGTGCCGGTGCTTGGCGTGCCGGTGGCGGCCACGGCCTTGCAAGGGCTGGACGCGCTGCTGAGCATCGTGCAGATGCCGCGAGGCGTTCCGGTCGGCACGTTGGCGATCGGCAGCGCGGGCGCTGAAAACGCGGCGCTGCTGGCGGTCGCGATGCTGGCCACGACCGATGCGGCGCTGCAGGAACAACTTGTCGCCCGCCGCGTCGCCACGCGCGACAAGGTTTTGGCGGAGACGGTCAACGAGGGCGAAGGCATGCTGGGCGGGGTGAACGCGTGAGCGCCACGCCGGCCCGCCCGCTGCTGCCGGGCGCGACCATCGGGATCTTCGGCGGCGGCCAGCTGGGCCGCATGATCGCCATGGCGGCACGCGGCATGGGCTATCGAATCCTGGTGCTGGACCCCGATCCCGGCTGCCCGGCGCGCTTCATCGTCGATGGCTGCATTGAGGCTGCGTGGGACGACAGCCGCGGCGCCGCCATGCTCGCACGCGGTTGTGACGTGGTGACCCTTGAAATCGAACAGATCGGCGAGCACTCCATGGCGTCCGCGGCGACGTTCTGCCCGGTGCGTCCCAGCGGCGCCATGCTGCGTATCATTCAGAACCGTGTGGAGCAGAAACAGTGGCTGCGTAAACATGGCTTTCCGGTTGGCGAGTTCCGCGCCGTCAACTCGCTGGATGAGGTGCGCGACGCCATTCACGCACTGGGCGGCAAGTGTTTCTGCAAAAGCGCAACCGGCGGCTACGATGGACGCGGCCAAGGCAAGGTCGGCTTCGACGGACCGGTCACCGAAGCCCAGATTCGCGGCGCGTGGGAGGCGCTGGGCGAAGGGCCCGGCGTGGTCGAGCAGGCTGTTGAGCTTGAGCGCGAGATCAGTGTGATGGTGGCGCGCAGCCCCAGCGGCCAGATGAAGGTGTACCCCGCGGCGTGGAACCACCATGAGAATCAGATCCTCACGTGGAGCGTAATCCCTGCGCCCATCCCGGCGTCGCTTGAGGCGGAGGCACGGCGCATCGCCGGTGAGATTGCGGATACGTTTGCGCTGGAAGGGCTATTGGCGTGTGAGCTTTTCGTCACGACCGATGGCCGGCTGCTGGTGAACGAGCTCGCCCCCCGGCCGCACAACAGCTATCACGAAAGCGAACGCGCATGCGTCACCAGCCAGTTCGAGCAGGCAGTCCGCGCGGTTTGCGACCTGCCGCTGGGCGACGTAGACGTGGTGCAGCCTGCCGCGATCGCCAACCTGCTGGGCGACCTGTGGCTGGATGAGAACGGAGCCGTGCGGGAGGTTTGCTTCGATAAAGCGCTGGCCGTGCCGGGTGTGCGGCTGCACCTATATGAAAAGCTGAAGCCACGCAAAGGCCGCAAAATGGGCCATCTCAGCGCTATCGGCAGCACGGCGGAGGAAGCCGTCGAACGGGTTCTTGCGGCCAAGGCGTTGCTGTAGCGGATGCTACCGGGCCAGCCCGCTGCGCCGTGTGTGCTCGGCGATAGCGGTGTTGATTTCGAGCGCCAGCGCCAGTGCACGTCGGCCATCGTGCCCGGTGACTACAGGTCGCGAATGGTCTCGCACGGCATGGATGAATGCTTCGAGCTCCAAACGGAGTGGTTCGCCCGGGGCGACGGCTACTTTGCGCATTTCCATCCCGGCGGTTGGGTGTTGTGGCTCGCCCGGCTGAGGGGGGCGGGACTGGCGCACGATGAGCGCCTCCAACTCTTCACTTGACAGGCCGGCTGCCGCGGTGACGTCGATCAGCAGGAGATCCTGCCGGGCGAAATCAAGCGAGAGATACTGATGGGGCTGAAAGAATCTCAGCTTGCGCACCCGCTCGGTGGAGACGCGCGACGCCGTAAAGTTGGCCACGCAGCCACTCTCAAACTCGACCCGCACGTTGGCAATATCGACTGTTTTTGAAAGTACCGGCAAGCCGACGGCCCGCACCTCGCGCACAGCAGAGCCGGCGAGCGAAAGCACGATGTCGAGGTCATGGATCATCAGGTCCAGCACCACGTCCACATCAAGCGAGCGCGGTGTAAAGACGCTCAGGCGATGCGCCTCAAAAAACATCGGACGGTGCAGCAGACTGCGCACGGCCGCCACGGCGGGGTTGAACCGTTCCAGATGCCCCACCTGCAGCACGCGGCCATACTGTTCGGCCACGGCGATGAGCTCGTCGGCCTGCTCGAGCGTTGCGGCCAGGGGCTTTTCAACCAGCACATCCAGGCCCGCGGCAAGCAGCGCCCCGGCCGACTGCGCATGATGCACCGTGGGTACGCAGACACTGGCCGCGTCTACCTTGACGCCGGAGGCCAGCAGCTCCCCGACATCGGCAAACGCAGCGATGCCGTAGCGCGTCCGAGCGGCTTCCCGCACAGCCTCATCGCGGTCTACAACGGCAACGAGCGACACGCCGGCAGCAGCTTCTTCCAGCTCCCGATAGACCCTGAGGTGGTTGCGCCCGAACGCCCCGGCCCCCACCACCGCGACCCGCACTTACTTCTCGACTGGCGCTTCGACCGCCTCCCGGCAGCGCCCGTAAAGCTCCAGCAGGCTGGCCACCTGGTCCTCAGGCTTGGCCTGTGACGGCGCAACAAAACCCGTCGTAGAGCCTGACGACTTCGACCCAACATTGGCATGCGCGGCGACAAACTTCAGCAGGTCGAGCGCGATATCTTCCGTACGGCGTGCAGCGGTATTCCCTGTAGCTTCCATCTTGCGATGCTACCGGGCCGCGCACCCCAACGCAAACGCGCTAGCCACAGGGATGGATACCGCACAGAATTTCGTAGGCAATCGTACCGGCCAGCCGCGCGTGATCGTCCGCGGTTACGCCTGCGCCCAGCACCACCGCCTCGTCGCCCATGCGCACGCCTTCGACGGCGGTCACGTCCACCACCGTCAGATTCATGGAGACCCGCCCAAGAATCCGCGCCTGCTGCCCATGCAACATCACCCACCCGGCGCCGGACAGCTCCCGCCGCAGCCCATCGGCATATCCCACGGGCAGCAGCGCGACGCGCATGGGCCGCGCCGCGGTAAACGTGGCGTTGTAGCCCACGGTCTCACCGGCCGCGAGCTCCCGCACGGCCAGCACATGGGCCTTCCACGTCATCACCGGCCGCAGCCCAGCGCACACCTGCGGCGGCGCATTGCCCTCGATCGGCAGGCAATAACCGTAAACCGCGAGACCGGGCCGCACCATGGCACGTGCTCCGACGCTTGCGGCCAGGTCCACCAGCCAGGGCCACGGCTGTGCCGGATTATCGACCGTAGAGCTGTTGCCCGCATGCACCCACCCCGGCCGCAATCCCGCGTCGAGCACCTGATCGATGGCCTCGGCGAAATGCCGTTCCTGCTTCTGCGTCAGCGCGGACCCTGCCACCTCCGACGAGCAGAAATGCGTAAATACCCCATCGACCACCAGCCCACGCGCCGCCGCCGCCTGCAACACTGCTGTCAACTCTGCGCCGGCTCTCGCACCTTGCCGGCCCATGCCCGTATCGATCTCCACATGCACGCGCATGCCCGTCGGCAGGTCGTCCATCTGCTCCGCGGTCCACACCACGGGCGTCAGGCGAGAGCTCTGCAGCATGGCTGTATCCTGCGGCAACGACCCGCACATGACCAGAATCTCCACGCCCGGCCCGACCACGCCCCGTACCCGCGCGCCTTCAGACGCACACGTAACACCCAGCCAACGTGCGCCTGCCCGCTCGAGCATGGGCGCACAAAGCTCCGCGCCATGGCCGTAAGCGTTTGCTTTCACCACCGCCAGCACCTCGGTGGCCTCACCCACGGCCTGCTGCAGCGCGCGGTAGTTGCCTGCCAATCGCGCCTGGTCTATCTCCACCCAGTTATTCACCCTTCTATCCTACCGCCGCCTCAAGCTGACGATTCCAAAGCATAGGGGAAGTGTGATACAAAGCGTCGTCCCGTAAATTCATAAACGGCACGCAGCTTCCCAGAGGTTTTTCGCCATGAAAATGAATCACCGTTCACCCCGTGCCCTCCTTACCTCCCTCGCCGCCGGCGTTCTCACGCTGGCCCTCGCCGCCTGCTCGTCGAACGCACCCAACACCTCGGCCAATCTGGCCGCGCAGCAAGCCGCCAACGCCGGCAACTTCTCTACCACCTACTTTCTGGGCGATTCGCTGACTGCCGGTTACCAGTCCGGCTCGCTCATCGACACCTCGCAGCCCAACGGCTGGGCCCCGCTGGTCGCCAAGCAGGCCGGGTTCAATATCGCCCTGCCGCTGATCGCCCCGCCTGGCGCGCCCAACCAGCTCACGCTCGTGCACCTTGCCGGCCCGGTCATCGGCCAGCTGAGCGGCACCACCTCCGGCCGTGACAACTTCGGTCTCCAGCCCACGGACGTCGCGGTCCCCGGCGCCTTTGTCAACGACGTCCTCAACACCTTGCCGCTGCTTACCCCCACCACCGGCCAGCAACAGCTCAATCAGCTTGTGCTGGGGTATCCCGGGTTCGGCTTTGGCAATATCCGCAGTCAGGCCCAGCAGGCCGTCGCGGCCAACGCCACCACCATCTTCCTCTGGATCGGCAATAACGACGCCCTCATCGCCGACCTCACCGGCATGACCACCTCCATGACGCCGCTCGCCACCTTCACCACCCAGTACCAGCAGCTCATGGCGTATCTGCAGCAGAACAGCGGCGCTCACCTGGTCATCGTCAATATCCCTGACGTGACGGCTGTGCCTTACCTGCAGCCTGCCGCCGGCATTCTCGCGCAGTACTCCGCCGCCACCGGCGTGCCCGTCGCCAATCTCAGCGCGGCGCTCGGCATCTATCCGGGCGACTTCCTCAACCAGTCCGGCCTGGCCCAAATCACGCCCATCCTCGCGGGCACCGTGAAGGGTCCCATCACGGATGCGGGCGTGCTTTCCGCCGCCGAGGCCGTCACCGTGCAGGCCATGGTCAAGTCCTACAACACCGTCATCGCGGCCAGTGCGCAATCCGCCGGCGCCACGCTGGTCGATATCAACAGCTTGTTCGCCACCACGGTCGCCAACGGCATCACGGTCAACGGCATCAAGGGCACCAGCAGCTTTCTGGGCGGGGTATTCTCACTTGACGGCATCCACCCTACCAACACAGGCTATGCCGTGGTTGCGAATGCGGTCATCGACACTTTGAATGCGGCCTTCAAGAAGAGCATTCCGGATGTCAACCTGGTTCCCATCGCTGCTGCAGACCCGCTGTTCCCACCGTACCCCGGCCACATGAGCGAGCCCGGACCCATCCACACCCAGATCATGCCTGTGGTGCCGGCGCTGTCCGCCGCGCGCCTGAAGGACCTGATGGGTAAATCGAACGACGATCAATAGGCTACCTGGGCGGGGGTTACTCCCCGCCCCCATGCGCGGTGTCCAGGTTTTCAAACCGCGTGTAGTCCGCGATATACGCCATCTGCACGCTGCCCGTAGGCCCGTTTCTCTGCTTGGCGATGATGATCTCGGCCTTGCCCTTCAGGTCCTCATTCTCGCGGTCGTAGTACTCCTCGCGATGGATGAAGCAGACCACGTCGGCATCCTGCTCAATCGATCCCGACTCGCGCAGATCGCTCAGCAGCGGCTTTTTGTCACCCGTCCGCTGCTCGCTGCCACGCGACAGCTGCGACAGCGCCACCACTGGCACCTGCATCTCCTTGGCCAGCGCCTTCAGCCCGCGGCTCACGGCTGAGACCTCCTGGGTACGGTTCTCAAAGCCCTTCTTGCCCCCGCTGCTGCCGCCGGTCATCAGCTGCAGGTAGTCGATGACGATCAGATCGAGCTGCCCTTCCTGCTGCTTGAGCCGGCGCGCCTTGGCCCGCATTTCCGCCAGCGTGATGCCCGGCGTGTCGTCCACAAACAGCTTTGATTCCATCAGCCGCTCGAGCCCGCGGTTGAGCTTGTCCTTGTCATCCCGGCCCAGAAAACCGGTCTGCAGCTTACGTGCGCCGACCGACGCTTCTCCCGCGAGCATGCGTCGCAGCAGGCTTTCCTTGGACATTTCAAGCGAAAACACCGCGACCACCTTGCCGTCTTTCACCGCGCTGTTCTGCGCAATGTTGATCGCCCAGGCGGTCTTGCCCATGGAAGGGCGCGCCGCGATGATGATCAGCTCCGAATCCTGCAGACCGCTGGTCATTTTGTCGAACTCGTCATAGTGTGTGCGCAGCCCGGTCACCTCGCGGCCCTGCTCGTACAGCTTGTCGATGGACCCGAACGAGCTCTTTACGATGTCGGCGATGTTCGAGAAACTGCGCTTGATCGCCTTATCCGCAACCTCCGCCAGCCGCGCCTCGATCTGGTTGAGGATGTGCTCGGCATTTTCGGCGGCGTCCGACGCCTGCGCCTGGCCTTCATTGAAGATGCTCATCATCTGCCGCAGCAGAGATTTGTCCTTCACAATGCGGACATAGTCCTCAATATTGACCCTGCCGGGAATGCCCGTGGTGAGCGACGCAAACCAGCCGTCACCGCCGATCGCTTCCATCTCCTTCTTCTTGCGCAGCGCGTCGCGCACGGTGATCGAATCGACCGCATGGCCCACCGCCAGCAGTTCCATGATCGCCCGGTACACGCGCCGGTGGCTGTCGAGTGAAAAATCGTCGGCTTCCAGGCGCGAGGTCGCATCGGTCACGGCCAGCGAATCCAGCAGCATCGCACCCAGGATGGTGCGTTCGGTATGCTCATCGGCCGGCAGACCCATCTCAGGCCGCGGCATCTCTCGTAACTGTGCAAACGTCGCCATAGGGATAGTCTAGCCCGCTCATTTCGGCTGCAGAAAATGGCCCTGTGGACCTGGAGGATATCTGGTCGCAAACCTCGTAGAATGTAGGAATGGCCCAGGAAAAACAACTCGCCGTCCCCACCGCCGCTGCCAAAGACCCGGCCGCTTTCGAGCTGTTGCGCGTCTGGATCGCCGGCCAGGCCCAGCAGATCACACTGCGGCCCGGCATCTGGCAGGACCCCACCGCCTGGGGCGTCATGCTGGCCGATCTCGCCCGTTCCATCGTCCAGGTGCACGCTGAAAACGACGAAGACCTGGATACCGAAGCGTTTCTCGCCGCCATCCTGGAAGGCTTCGACACCGAGATTGAATCCGTCCTGAACGAGTTCGGCGACGGCGAGGAAGAGGCCGGCTAGCGGAGTGCTTTAGTCCTTGTGCGGCACAAAGAGCTCAGGAAACTGGGCTCGCAGCGCAGCCGTCTTGGGCACGTCGCAGATTTGAATGTAAGGGTTGTTCGGGTTCTTGAACGAGTAGCCCTGGTGATAATCCTCCGCCTTGTAGAACCCCTTGAGCGGCGTCACCTCGGTTACGATCTTGCCGTTGAACACATGCTCGCCATCCAGCTGCGCAATGTACGCGGCGGCTATCTTGTGCTGCTCCTCACTGGTGTAAAAGATCGCCGAACGGTAGCTCGTTCCGCTGTCCGGCCCCTGCCGGTTAAGCTGCGTAGGATCATGCGCGACGGAAAAGAAGATTCGCAGCAGCGTTCCATAGCTGATCCGCGCCGGGTCGAACGTGATTTCAACGCTTTCCGCATGGCCGGTCGTCTCGGTCGTCACCTGGTCGTAGGTCGCGGTGGCGGCAGACCCGCCGGCATAACCCGCGTACGTCTGGGTCACGCCCTTCACCTGCGAGAACACGGTCTGGGTCCCCCAGAAGCAGCCACCCGCAAACACCGCTTTTTCGAGACCGCCATGATGCGGCTCATCCATCGCCGGAGCCGGAATCGGCTGCTTTCCCGTCGCCGCTGCAATCGCCATCTGCCGATACCCCACGAATAAAATCGCCAACAAAGCCACAAACGATAGCGCCAGCACATTGTTCCGTGTCATAAAAACCTCTGGCCGTTAGACGCACAACCCACATCGCCAGATTCCAGCTCACCGGGCCGGCGTGTAGAAGCCTTTGCGTGCCAGCACCTTCAGTTTCCTGGCCTTCACCTTCACCTCAAGCTTGTGATACGTGCCCGCGGCATCGTCCGGAGCCCTATAGCCAAGCTCGTACTGGAGCCGCAGGTCCTCGCCAATCTCGGCAAAAATTTCCCGCAGCCCTGTCCTTGCTGAGACCGCAAAGACCTTGCCCCCGGTCGCGCCGGAGAGCTTCTCCAGGACCACCCGTCCGCCGTCACTCGGCGCCGGTGCCCCCAGCCCGCCCATGTAAGCGTTCGCGCTGTATTCCACCGCGTAGACCACGACATCGCTCTTCAGCGCGGCCGCAATGGCATCGTCCAGCTTCTCCGGGCTGCCGTTATCCTCGCCGTCGGTCAGGATCACCATCGCCCGGCGGCCCTGCTGCCCGGTCAGCATCCTCTCCGCGGCAACCTTGATCGCCTTGTAGAGCAGCGTCCCGGTCTGCCCCGGCGCAAACAGGCTTTTGTGCGGATAACTCAGATAGCCCAGCTGCCGTTGCAGCTTGTCGACGTCATGGGTCAACGGCTGCAGCGGGATGACGTTATCGTCAAACTGCACCAGCGCGGCGCGGTCCTCCCTGCCGGTCAGCATGGCCCGGAAAAAGACCATGCTGGCCTCGGTCTCATCCGGGATGAACGTCTTCTGGCTGCCGCTCGTATCCACCATCAGGGTCAAGGTCAACGGCTCTTCCGCACCTTGCGAGAAGTAGCGCAGCTCGACCGGCTTGCCATCCTGTTTGACGTCAAAGTCGTCACGGCTGAGCCCTCCCACGGCCTTGCCGGCGGCATCGTTGACGCTGGCGGAAATGGCCACCACACGCGTCTCCAGCTTGAGCGTCGTGATCGGCTCCTGTCGATTTCCGTCCTGCGCCGCACACACGCCGGCCAGCAGCAACGTGCAGGCCAGCAGGGCGAGCCTCATGAAACCAGCCTCGCCGCCTCATTGCGCTTGCGGCTCTGGATTTCCACGTACACATGCAACAGGCTCACCGCGGCCGGCGTCACACCCGGCAAACGGCTCGCCTGGCCCAGCGTGGCAGGACGTACCCGCGCAAACGTGCCCTGCATCTCGCGGCTCAACCCGCTCACCGCCGCATAGTCGAACCACGCCGGAATCTTCATCCCCTCGGCCCGTTTCATCTTGCCGATCGATCGCATCTGCTGATCCAGGTACCCGGCATACTTGATCTCCGTCTCGACTGCCCGCTGCTCGTTCCTCACCGCCGCCGGCAACGCGCCCGCCCATCCGGCGAACGTTTCCGGCTCTAACGTCACCAGCGGCAGCACATCCGCGACCCCGACCTCCGGCCGCTTGAGAAACTCCGCCACCGTCTGCGCGTTCAGGTTGCCGCCATCGCCATCCAGCTTCGCCATCACCTCGGCCGGCACCTTTTTGGCATCCATCCGCGTGATCTCGAGCGCCGTCTTCAAAGCCACCGCCCGCCCCTGCCGCGCCTCGTATTCCTCCCACGTCTGATCGTCGATGAGCCCCAGCCGCCGCCCATGCGGCATCAGCCTGCGGTCCGCATTGTCGATGCGCAGGTGCAGCCTAAACTCTGCCCGCGAGGTAAACATCCGGTAGGGCTCATCGGTTCCCTTGCTGATCAGGTCATCCACCAGAATGCCCAGGTAAGCCTCCGTCCGGTCCAGCGTAAAGCCGCTTTCACCCCGCACCGCAAGCGCCGCATTGATGCCCGCCATCAAGCCCTGGCCCGCCGCCTCCTCGTAGCCGCTGGTCCCATTGATCTGCCCGGCCAGATAGAGCCCGTCATAGGCCTTCACCTTCAGGGTCCGGTCCAGCTCCGTCGCGTCGATGGCGTCATACTCAATCGCATAGCCGGGCCGCAGCATCTCCGCCCGGTCCAGCCCCGGGATGCTCGCCACCATGGCCGCCTGAATCTCCATCGGCAGGCTCGTCGACATCCCGTTCACGTAAACCTCATGCGTGTTCAAGCCCTCCGGCTCCAGGAAGAACTGGTGCCCGGCCTTGTCCGGGAAACGCACAATCTTGTCTTCGATGGACGGACAATAGCGTGGCCCGACCGCCTCAATCTGCCCCGTGTACATGGGCGAGCGGTGCGCGTTCTCGCGGATCAACCGCATCGTCTCGTCCGATGTCCGCGCGATATGGCAAACGATCTGCGGCAGCGTAATTGACTTGGTCCGCAGGCTGAACGGCGTCGGCTCGGCATCGCCCGGTTGCACTTCAAACCGGTCCCAATCGATCGTGCGCCCATCCAGCCGCGGCGGCGTGCCAGTCTTCAACCGGGTGCCGCGCAGGCCGAGCCGCTTCAGGCTTTCGCCCAGCAGCACACTTGCCGGCTCCCCGCTGCGCCCGGCCGCGTACTGCTGCTCGCCGCAATGGATCAGGCCATTAAGAAAGGTTCCTGTCGTCACAATCGTCGCCTGCGCCCGCACCTCGCGGCCATCGTGCAGCTTCAGCCCCAGCACGCGCCCGCCATCCCGCAGAACGTCCACCACCTCTGCCTGCTTGAGGAACAAGCCCGCCTGGCCTTCCAGCACCTCCTTCATCTTCACCCGGTACAGCGCCTTGTCGCATTGTGCGCGGGGACTCCACACCGCCGGCCCCCGGCTCGTATTCAGCAGGCGAAACTGGATCCCCACCGCGTCCGCCACCTCACCCATCACCCCGCCCAGCGCGTCGATCTCCCTGACCAGATGCCCCTTGGCAATCCCACCCACCGCTGGGTTGCAACTCATCTGCGCAATCAAATCCAGATTGAGCGTAAACAGCGCCGTCCGCAGGCCCATCCGCGCGGAAGCCATGGCCGCCTCACATCCGGCATGCCCTGCCCCTACTACCACCACATCGAACTGTTCCGCTGGGCTCACACCACTATTTTACAGATCGGGTTTCGCCGCTGTCCCGTCGCGTTCGCGCGCAAGTATCCGTTCCACCACGTAAGCTCCCAGGATTCGTGCAGTCTCCACCATCGCCTCACGATCTGCCTCGGAAAGCGGCTCCCCATAGGTATAGCGAAGCTGCGCCGCGAAGGGTGTGAGTCTTCTATATTCGTAGGCAGGCGTAGGTAGCACCTCGCCTTCCAGCTCCAGCAACTCTTGGAGCTTCTCCAGATTATGGGTATACGGGTAATCGACTCCCAGGATTGTCAGCAGAGCCTTCATATACTTCTCGCAGGCCTGCTGCGTCTCGAATCCGTAAAGGGCATCAGGCAGCGGAAACTGAAGGGCTGACATGTCCCTCTGCGCTACTACGCAAAGCATGCGGGCATGCGCGTTCTGGATTGTCTCGGTCATAGAGCACTATCCCCTGGCGATAGATGTTGTGATACACGCTGTTCCGCCAAATCCGATGCTCGTCGTATTTGGCCTTCGCCACCACAACCATGTCCACTTCCATTCGCAGCCCGCTCAGCAGCGTGTAAGGCACACGCTGATAAACAAACTCCACATCCCCATCCAAAATCACCGCCAGATCCAGATCGCTGTCCACCCGGTGGTCACCCCGCGCCCGCGACCCAAACACAATCACCTGCAACGGATTGGCGGCCTCCACAATCCGCCGCACCGCCTCCTCCACCTTCTCCGGCGTCACCAGCCACTCGCTTTGTTGAAGAGTCGCCATCACTCCCTCCACACTCATTTTATGCCGAGTCTAGTACCCCATATCCGTAATCTTCTTCACCGTTACCGGCCCATACTTCGCCGCAACCGGCGCTATCTCGCTCGCCTTGCCGACGATTACCAGCACGTAGTTGTCTGCCCCGGGAAAGTCCTTATCGATCACCCGGTTCGCTTCGCCCAGCGTCGTCGCCTGCTCGCCCGCCAGTTCGCCGTTGAACTTCTCCCGGCTAATCCCTTCCACCTCATTCAGGGCCAGCGTATGCGCCAGGGCGACACTGGTCTCGAGCGTCGTCGGAAACGTGCCGCGGAGGTATGCCTTCGAGCTCTCGATCTCGGCCGCCGTAAACGGATGCCCGTGCAGCCGCCCCACCACCTCAAACGTCTTGTCGATGGCCGGCCCCGTCGTCGCATTCTTGGTAAACGTACTCATCTCGAACGGCCCCGGCGTCCTCGTTTCCATAAAGCGCGAGCTCGCCCCATAGCTATAGCCGCTCTTGATCCGCAGCTCATCGTTGAAAAGGGAAGTGAATCGTCCGCCGTAAAGCGTGTTCACCACATGCACCGGTGCCCGGTCCGGGTCGCTTTCGCTCAGCCCCACATTGCCCAGGATGAAGTAGCTCTGGGTCGCATCCGGTTTATCCACCAGCAGTACATGCTTGCCCACCACCGGCTGCAACACCGGCACGCTGACCGCCGCCGGCGCCGCACCTTTCCATCCACCGAACAGGCCTTTCAGCTGCGCCTCCATGGCGTCCGTCTTGAAGTCTCCCACCACCGCGATCACCGCATTGGCCGGCTTATAAACCTTCCGGTAAAACCCAGCCAGGTCGTCCCGCGTGATCGACCCCAGGCTCGCATCGGTAGCGGTGAGGTAGCGGCTGTACGGGTGTCCCGCATAGAGCGTCGCCATAAAGTACTGCGCCACCGCAAGCTGCACGTTGTCCTTATCGGTTTTCAGCCGCTCCTGCCGCTGGGCGATGGCCTTCATCACCTCGTCGGCCGGAAACACCGGGTGCAGCACCACGTCCGCAATCAGCCCCAGCGCGGTCGCCGTGTCCTTGCTGAGAAAGTCCGCGTTCACGGTCGTATCGTCGGTTCCGCCACCGGCCGCCTGAAGGTTCATCCCCACGAAATCCAACTGCCCTGCGATCTGTTCCGCGGTCCGCGTCTGCGTGCCTTTGCGCAGCAGCTCGGCCGTCAGCGCACTCACGCCCGGCTGTGCCACCGGCTCTTCCAATGACCCCGTTCGCAGAGCCAGCGTCACACTGGTCAACGGCAGTTCATGCTTCTCCACCAGCAGCAGCACCAGCCCATTCGCCAGCACCACACGCTTCGCCACGGGCAGTTGATAGGTCGCAAACGTACCTTGCGCCGCCGCCATCCCGCATGCTAACAAGCCCGCAATCACTCCAAAAATCTTTTTCATTACTTCACCCCCGCAGGCGGAACAGGCTGGCTATACGGCTTAGGCGCAGGCTTCACGCCCGGTGCGGGCGCGGGTCCGGTCGTGTCCACGGGCGGCACGGGCGGCCGTGTCGGTTGCGTGGGCGCAGTGGCCGGTGCCGCAGCGTCCGGCACCAGCGTGGCGACCGTACGATTCGTCGCCACCAAATACTGCTTCATCACGCGCTGCACATCGGCCGCCGTGACCGCATTGATCGAAGCCTCGACCGTGTTCATCCTGTGCCAATCCCCAAAGATAACCGCCTCACTGCCAATCACCTGCGCCCTGCCGGCAATCGACCGCAGGCTCCGATAGTAGCTTGCCACGGCCTGATTCTTCGCCTTCTGCAGCTCTTCCGCGCCGGGCCCCTCCGCACTGAGCTTGTCCATCTCGGCATAGATGGCGGCCTCCAGCTTCTCGACCGGTACACCCTTGCGCGGCTGTGCCTCTATCTCAAACAGGCTCGGGTCGATCGTCGGCCCCAACCCCGCCCCGACGCTGGTCGCAAGCTGCTGCCCGTCCACCAGCGACCGATACATCCGCGAGCTTTGCCCGGTGGTCAGCAGGTTGTCGATGAGCTGAAACACGTAGTAATCCGCGTTCTTCGCCTCCACCGCATGCCACCCGATCATCAGCAGCGGCGCCTGCGCAAACTTGTTCACGTACACCCGCCGCTCGCCTAGCTGCACCGGCTCCTTGGTTCGCACCGGCGGCGGTGGTTCATGCACCGCAATCGGCCCAATGTACTGGTCCGCCAGGCGAAACACATCCGCCGCCTTGACCCCGCCCACCACCACCATGGTCGCGTTATTGGGCGAGTAGCCCATGGCAAAATAGCTCTTCAAATCCTCCATGGTCCAGCTTTCGATATCGGTCGGCCAACCCACCACCGGCCAGTGATACGGAGCCGCCGTAAAAGCCGCCGCTTCGAGCTGCTCGCTCAGCAGCCCGGGGTTCGAGTTATCGGTGCGCAGCCGCCGCTCCGAATACACCACCTGTCGCTCGCTCTTGATCACCGCCGGGTCGAACGCCAGGTTCGCAATCCGGTCCGCCTCCAGGTCGAACACGGTCTCGAGCGCGCTCGCCGGCGTCCAGTCCTGGTACACCGTCACGTCGTTCGACGTGTAGGCATTGTTGTTGCCACCCGCCAGCTCCAGCGTCTTGTCGAAGTCGCCGTGCCCATACTTCTTTGCCCCGTTGAACATCATGTGTTCAAAGAAGTGGCTGATCCCGGTAATCCCCTCATGCTCGTTCCGCGAGCCCACGCGGAACCACGTGTACACCGCGATATTCGGAATGGTCGGGTCTTCACTGACCAGCACCTTCATCCCGTTCGGCGTCGTATGCTCCTGCACCGTAACGTTCTGCCCCAGCGCAGAACACGAACTAACACAAGCCAGCAAAACGGAATACAGCGGCAGTCTCTTCATAGCGTGCCGCCAGACTAGCACTTTTGCTGCTCTATTCAAATCGCGGCAGATGCTGAATATCCGCCGCCGGCACGCCTTCCAGCTCGCCGCCCGCCTTCACCCAGGCGCGCAGCCCGCCTTCGATCACCTGCGTATTGCAGTTCTCTTCCTTCAGCATGTGCGCCACCCGCCGGCTAGTCGTATCGCGAATGCAGCTGCAGTACAGATAAATTTCGCACTCCGGAGCCATGAACTCACGCAGCGCCTGCAGCTCTTCCTTGAGCCGGGTAGGTTCCACGCGAATCGAGTTCTTGATCCGCTGCATGCCGGGGTCATAGTAGTTATGGCTCCGTACATCGGCGATGACCACCAGCCTGTCCGGACTCAGTGTCGCCAGCCGTTCGCGCAAATCCTCGGCTGAAATCTTCTCCACATTGTTGAACTTGCGCGCTTTGAACCAGAACCACATCACGCTCAGCAGGTACATCGTCACCAGCGTTCCTACGCCAATCGCCACGGCATGCCCGAAGTTCTGCACCCAGGCAATGATGCGCTCGAGAAAGCGGCTGAACACATACCCCACCGTCACCCACGCCGTCACATAACCCGTCACACCCAGCGCATCCAGGCGCAGAAATCGCAAAAACTTCATGTTGAGGCTGCCCGCCAGCGGCGCCGCCATCGATGCCAGCCCCGGCACCCATTTCGCAAACAGCAGCGTCTTGGCCCCACGCCGGTAAAAGTAAGCCGACGAAGAAAAAATGCACCCCTCCGGGTTCATCGTCAGCCGGCACATGCCCGCCAGCAACCACCAGCCCGTGTAGCGCCCGCCGGTATAGAGCGCCACGTCCCCTGCAATCGCCGCGCCCGCCGCCACCGGCACCACCACCCAGTAATTCAAGCCGTTGTGTGCCGCCGCGCCCGCCGCCAGCAGCACAATCGAGGTCGGCAGCGGCAACCCCGCCGCCGCGAAGAACAGGATCAGGCCCACTACCGCGTATCCGTGCTGCGCGATCAAACCCATCACTCCCATGCCTGGCCCGCCCTTTATCCGCCATTGGATGCGCCTCCGGCATAAATCGCATCGCATGCGTTTGCAAATCCGCTCCCACGTAGACTATTACCAGACCGATGCCCACACTCCCCACACTTCTCATCCACGGCGGCGCCTGGGACATGCCGGACGCCGAGGTCGAAGCCCACCAGCACGGCATCGCCGCCGCTCTCGCCGCCGGGTACGAAATCCTCACCCGCGGCGGCACGGCGGTGGAGGCGGTGGAAGCCGCCGTCGTCGTCATGGAAGATGACGAAACCTTCGACGCCGGCCGAGGCTCCTTCCTCACCAACGACGGCCGCGTCCAGCTCGACGCCCTGCTCATGAACGGTGCTGACCTCCGCGCCGGCGGTGTCGCCTGCGTCGAGCGCCTGCCCAACCCCATCCGCGCTGCCCGCCTTGTGCTCGAGCAATCCCCCCACATCTACTTCGTCGGCACCGGCGCCGAGCGGTTCGCGCTCCAGCACGGCATGCGCCTCTGCGACAACACCGAGCTCGTCATCCCCCGCGAGCAGCGCCGCCTCTACGCCGCCCAGCTTGCCGAGCAGGCCGGCGAACCCGACACCACCTTCTCCGGCAACCTGCAATCCCACGACACCGTTGGCGCCGTAGCCCTCGATCTCCACGGCAATCTCGCCGCCGGCACCTCCACCGGCGGCACCCTCAACAAGGCCCCCGGCCGCGTCGGCGACTCCTCCCTCATCGGCTGCGGCTGCTATGCTGACAACCTCTCCGCCGCCGTCTCGCTCACCGGCTGGGGCGAACCCATCATGAAGCTCGTCCTGGGCAAGTGGGCCGTCGACCGCGTGCAGGCCGGTGCCAGCCCGCAGCAAGCCGCCGAAGACGCCATCGCCTACCTCCACACCCGACTCGGCGGCCATGGCGGCATCATCATGCTAGGCCCGCAAGGCCAGATCGGCCTCGCCCACAATACCCCACGCATGGCCTGGGGCCTGGCCACCCCGCAAGGCATCTCGCAGGGCGTGACCAGAAACTAGGGCTGCAGCCCCAGCTCGCAACTCTCCTGCGCACAGAACGCAGTCATGATCTTCACCAGCCGCGCATCCGACGCGTTCGGCTCCAGATGCGTGAACGACTTACCCGTCACCAGCGCCAGCGCAGCCGCTGAGGTTTCTTCCCCCACCGCCTTCGTCCCGACCACCTTCCCGTGCTCCAGCAGCACCCGGTACTCCGCCATGATCCCGGTACGCCCGCTTACCGAGCCCAGCGGAATCCGCCGCACTTTCCCTACCTCCTCCAGCGCGTTCTTCGTATCCGCCTTCCCCCCGGCCTTCTTCTGTTCCTCCATCTTCCGTTTCACCCGCTTCGCCGGCGAGCCCTCCTCCCGCCGCCTGCCATTTTCATCCAGCGCCGGCACACTCGCCAGTGCCAACCCATACCAGTGCAGCGCCTCGTTGTGATCGCCTTCCGCCGCGGCAATATCGCCCAGGTGCTCTCCCACCACCAGGCTCGGCCGATTCATCCACGCCGCCTGCACATAATCCTTCGCCTCCGCCAGCTTGCCCTCACGATAAAGCACCCACCCCAGCGTGTCCCAGGCAGAAACAATCAGGCCGCTCTTCGACCGCAGCGTCGCCAGATTCTCATCCAGCGTCCAGGTCTGGCTCTCCGCTCCCAGCTTCGCCAGGCTCTTGCGCACCGCACCCTCCGCCGCCGGTATCTCACGGTTGGCATCGGCCAGCTCATACGCCGCATTGTTCAGCAGCAGCGAATCCTCCGTGTCCTTGATCATGCCCACCAGCGTCACTGCCCCGCCCGCCATGCCCGCCTGCAACTGCGCCTTGCCGAACTCCGCCAGAAATGCCGGGTCGTTTCGTCCCGCATCGTCCTTGGCCAGGCCATCCAGGTACTGATCGCCTACATCCACTGCCTGCGGCGCCTTCTCATCGGCAATCAGCGCTTCCATCAGGGTAAGCCGCGCCTGCTTGTTATCCGGGTTTGCCTCGACGAATTTCCGCATCGAAACCTCGCCATCGTCCCGCTTGCCCAGCGCCATCTGCATCATGGACATCGGCCCATACACCCACGTCGAATCCGGATGCAGCGCCAGCTCCTTCTGAAAGTCCCGCACCGCCTCCGTCATCTCCCCCCGCTGCACCGCCAGCATCCCCGTTTCACCCCATAGACCCTTCTCGGTCGCGTTGGCCTCCCGCGCCCTGGCCAGCGCCTGCGTCGCCGCGTTCACATCCCTTGCATCGAGCGCCGTCGCCGCTTCCTGTACCGCCTTCGCGGCCGCTTCGTTGCTTGCCTTGCCACCCTTCTGCTTGCCCGGTTTATCGGTCTCCCCACCCGGCCGCTGCAGCACCACGTACATCTCTGAGCCCAGGTGGATCGCATCCGTAAACTTCTTGTAGCTCTTCCAGTCCGCCACCGGCACACGTTCCAGCAGCACGTCTACTTTGCGCGTCCCGTATACCGTCCCATTCGCAAACCGGTAGGTCTCGTCATACGTGGCCCACGCGCTCTTCTCGTGCACGGCCTCGGGCAGCTCCGCCGTCCAACCCGCCGGCAGCTTCATCTCGCTTGCACTCGTCTCCGTGCGCACGGAGCCCAGGTCCGTCGCCGCCACGGGCGGCTCTTTCTCATCCAGCAGCACCAGGCCCACCGGCTGCAGCTGCGCGACAATCCGCTTATTCACCCAGTCATCCCCCCGGTCCCGCTTGTAGTCGAAGCTGAACACCAGCGGCCCGTCCGTATCCTCCGGCTTACCCAGCGCCGGGTTCGTCGCCGTGCCAGCGTACCCGATCGCATTCGCCATCCGCTGTACGAACTCGCCATACTGCGCCGGGGAAATCTGCCGGATCACCTCGCGGTATAGCAGCTCGGCATCTCCCCGCAGCGTAAACGTCAGGTGCGAGTTGGAAACTCCTTTCTCATCGATCGTGCCCACGGCCTTCATATCCTGAAACTGCGCAAACGGCGCATCCTTCGGGGTCCGTTCCACCCTGGCCGCGCCCTGCTCCGGCACCACCAGCGCCTGCTTATCGCGCAGGTCGTAAGCCAGCATCCGGTAGGGGGCGACCTCCGCCGTAGCGTCCAGCCAGACCGCCTTGCCGCCTACATCCACCCGCGTAATCAAATGGTTGAACGCTGCCGGTGAGGGCACCGCCTCATTGAACCGGATGCCTTGCCCAATCAAAACCGCATCCGGCTTCAGCCCCAGCGCCGTCAGCATCGCCGCCAGCAACGTGTGCTTGTCCTTGCAATCGCCATACTGGTTATCCAGCACCTCCTCCGCATGATGCGGCTGGTACCGCCCCACCCCAAACGCAACGCCGATATAGCGTATCTGCGGCGCCACAAATCCATACACCGCCCGCACTTTCTCTTCCTCGGTCGTCTTGCCCGCCGTCACCTCCTTCACCTTGGCCAGCACCGCCTCATCCGGCACCATGCGCCCGGTCTCCAGCCCCCTGTACCACGCCCCCACATCCGCCCAGCTCTTGTAGGTCGACCACTCCACACTCGGCAGCTGTCCCGCCCTCTGCTCCTGCTCTTCCTCCGCCGTCAGCACCCGCGTCTTCTTCGCCGCCTTCTCGGCCTCGGCCGCGGCGCCCACCGTCGGCGTCAGGTTCTTCTCTTCCCAGCGGTATACATGCTCTGCGCCGTCATCGGTCTCTACGGGCGCGCCCTTCACCTTGGGATTCGTCCACACCTTCACATACGTCCCCTTCGGCACGCGCAGCTCCAGCACCTCCTCCAGGCTCACCGCGTTCGTCGTAAACGTCTCCTGCCCCCAGAACTGACCCGGCGCCTCCGCCTTCGTCCGCACAATCCGCGCCTTCCACTCCAGCGTATCGCCCACCCGCAGGCTCTTTACCGGCAGCTGCTTGTCCTTTAGATCGCTGTAGAACGGAGCCTCCCGGGTCACCGGTTCCGGCTGCTCCATCGCGTCCGTCAGCGGCGTCTCCACCACCGTTCCATCCGCCCGGTAAACCCGCACATACTCGATCTCCACCTTTTCGGACGCACTCGCAAACGGCAGCGTCACCACGCTCACCTCGCGCAGCGCCGCCTCCGACTGCACCTTCAGCCGCAGCAGCCGCTCCCGGTAACCCGTCCCGTCCGCCTTCATCACATTGCGGGTGATGGAGCGCTCTACCACGAACGCTTCGCCCCCATACCCACCCGCAGCCGCGAACACCGGCACACCCATAGGAGGCTTCGCATCCTGACCCAATAGCTGGTCCAGCCCGACGGCACCAAGACCAACCGACAGCACAAGTAAAACAATCGCGTTTCGCATGATTTTTGTTTCTAGACTCTACAGCACAACCGGCCTGAACCTCCATCCCACCTATGCTGGCCCACAAAAATCACCCTTGTAAAATCAACCTTGATGGACCTCTTCCCCCCTCACCCCGACCCACGCATCCTCGCCCTCCAGCAAACACTGCTCGACTACTACGGACCGCCGCCGCCCCGCGTCCCCTGGGACCCCCTCACCCAGTTCATCTATTCGCTGCTCAGCTCCCGCACCAAAACTCCGGAATCGCAGCAGGTCATGCGCGATCTCGCCGCCCGCTTCCCCACCTGGGAAGACCTCCGCGACGCCCCGCTCGCCGACATCGAACAAACCATCCAGATCGTCACCTTCCCGGAGGTCAAAGCCCCTCGCCTCAAGGCAGCCCTGCTCGGCATCACCGCCCGCTACGGCTCTCTCACGCTCGACTTCCTCGCCAAATACCGCACCGAGAAAATCCGCGAGTGGCTCGAGTCGTTCGAAGGTGTAGGCCCGCAAATCTCTGCCGCCGTCGTCAACTTTTCCACCCTCCGCCGCCGCGCCCTCTGCGTCGACGCCAACCACCTTCGCGTCGTCCAACGGCTTGCCCTCACCCCACGCGCCGATGGCGGAATCACCGAACAGCGTCTCATGCGCCTCATCCCAGAAAGCTGGACCGCCGAGCGGCTCGACCAGCATCATTCCCTCGTCAAGCTCCACGCCCAGACCCTCTGCACCTTCGCCGACCCGCGCTGCCCCGCCTGCCCGCTCCTCCCCACCTGCCCCCACGGCAAACGCCTCACCGAGCCGGCCGCTCAAGTCGCTTCCACGTTCGACCGATAAGCACTCTCGAGAGGCGTACAGTGACCCTTACCGGCAAACAAGCCATTCAACGACACATGCAGTGGAGAATGACACTGCAGTTCGCCGCCACTGTCCGTGAAAAACTGACCGCCGAGCAGATGCACCAGATCGCCAATCCGCAAGATTGCGCCATCGGCCGCTGGCTCGCCGCACCCGAAACCACCAGACGCCATCCCGCCGCCGCGCTGGCCAACATGCACGCACGCCATCAGGACTTTCACGACTCCATGACCGCCATCGCGCGATGCATCGAAAGCGGAGCCTACCTGCTCGCCGAATCCATGCTCCAGCCCGGCTCCCGCTTCGGCATAAGCTCCCAGGCCCTCGCACTCGCTATCTCCACGCTGGACCGCGACTACCCGCTCGCCATAGCCGTCTAAGATCCGGTCCCTCACCGCCCTGCCGCATGCCGCATCCCAAACCAGAGCCCACCCAGCAACACCATCAGCAGCACAATCATCCCCGCCAGCAACACCCAGAACCGCTTGTTCTCCATCAGCATAAGATAAACCCATGGCAAACCAGCACGCCTACACCGGCCCCGCCCTCCCCTATGTCCCCGAGCCCACCCACGCCGAGCGCACCCGCACCCTGTTCTCCCTCGGCAGCACCGCCACCCTCTGCACCCAATCCCTGAAGCACCCCGGCTTTCCCTTCGGCTCCCTCATGCCCTACGCGCTCGACGACCACGGCCGCCCCCTCTTCCTCATCTCCAACATGGCCATGCACACCCAAAACCTTCGCGCCGACCCCCGCGCCAGCCTCTTCCTCTCCCAGTCCGCCATCGATGGCGACCCCCTCGCCGCCGCCCGCGCCACCCTCCTCGGCGATGCCCTCCCCCTCCCACCCGACGACCTCGAAGCCAGCAAAGCCCTCTACCTAGCCGCCCATCCCAACGCCAAATACTGGGTCGATTTCACCGACTTCTCCTTCTTCCGCCTCAACCCCATCGACCTTTACTACGTCGGAGGCTTCGGCGTCATGGGCTGGCTCACCGCGCCCGACTACCTCGCCGCCACCCCCGACCCGCTCGCCCCGCACGCCCCCGGGATCATCGCCCATATGAACGCCGACCACACCGACTCCATGCTCCTGCTCGCCCACAAACACGGCCCCCTGCCCGGGCACCAGACCGCCACCGCCGCCCTCATGACCTCCATCGACCGCCTCGGCTTCACCCTCCGCCTCACCACCCCCACCGGCCTCAAAGCCACCCGCATCGCCTTCCCCGCCGAGGTCACCACCCCCGCCGCCACCCGCACCGCCCTGGTCGAGATGGTCCGCGCCGCCAAAGCCTAGTTCCCAATCCGCAAAACCACCGGCGTATGATCGCTCGGCCGCTCACCCCCCCGCGGCCCCGTATCCACCGCACACTCCTCAATCACCACCCCCGCCGAGCACAAGAAGTGATCGATGCGAATCCCCTTGTTCTTCGCCCACGCATCGCGAAAATAATCCCAATACGTATAAACATCCCGCGCCTCCGGGTAAAGCGCCCTGAACGCATCCCGATACCCCAGCCCCAGCATCGCCCTGAACCGCTCCCGCGTCTCCGGCTGCGCCAGCGCGTCCCGCACCCAGTTCGCCGGCTTATAAGCGTCGATATCCGCCGGAATCACATTCCAATCCCCCCCAATCACCGTCGGCACCCCTCCGCTGGCCGCAGAGTGGGCCCACACCGCCATCTGCTCCGCCAGCCTGTCCATCCAGTCCAGCTTGTACTCGAATTTCGGCGTCCCGATTGGGTTCCCGTTCGGCAGATAAAGGTTCACCACCCGCACCCCGCCAATCCTCGCCTCGATAAACCGCGCATGACTATCCGCCTCATCGCCGGCCAGCGTCGTACAAACCGTCTCGAGCCCCACCCGCGACAAGATCGCCACCCCGTTATAAGTCTTCTGCGTCACCGCCACGCTCTGATACCCCGCGTCGGCAAACACGCCCTCCGGGAACTCCAGCCCCTTCAACTCCTGCAGCAGCAGCACATCCGGCTCCCGCTCCTTCAACCAATCCAGAACAGCCCCCAGCCGAGCCTTCACCGAATTCACATTCCAAGTAGCAATCACCATGTCTGCATCCTAACGCGAAGCCTACACCCCGGTTGTATCGCCCTTATCCCGCCTTTATCCGCGTTCCTGTTGTTGCAGCCGCCCCAGCATAACCGCCACCGTCAACCCGCACCCCGGATGCACCCAATCTCCCGCAATCTCCGCCAGCGGCCCCAGCACAAACTCCCGATCGCCCATCGCCGGGTGCGGCACAGTCAACCCATCCACCTCCACCACCAGATCCTCATAAAGCAGCAGATCCAGATCGATCACCCGCGGCCCCTTCGCCACCACCCGCACCCGCCCCATCGCCGCCTCGACTTTCAGCAAACCCTGCATCAAATCCCCCGCCGCCAGTTCTGTCTCCATCACCGCCGCTCCATTCAAAAAGTCCGGCTGATCCACATATCCCACCGGCGCCGTCTCAACAAACGAAGACACCGCCACCACCCTCCCCAGGGCCCCCATCCGCCGTAAAGCCTCTTGCAGATGTCCTAACCTGTCTCCCAGATTCGACCCCAACCCCACCGCGGCCCTAGGCATGAGCCGGCATGAAACTCAGCACCCGTCCGGTTTCCACCACCGGAGCCTCATCATACCCATGCGCCAGTTCCCACGCCCCCCGGTCCCGCATCAGCCGTTGCACCAGCGCCGTATGCATCGCATGCCCGGCCCGCTCGGCCACCACCCGGCCTTGAATCCGCCGCCCCGCCAGCGCCAGGTCGCCAATCAGGTCCAGCACCTTATGCCGCACAAATTCATCCGCAAACCGCAGCGCCGGCGTCGTCCTGCTTTCGCGGGAAAGCACAATCGCGCACTCCTCGCTCGCCCCGCGAATCAGCCCCATGTTCCGCAGCATCGGCTCATCTTCCTTGAACCCGAACGTCCGCGCCGGAGCAATCATCCGGGCATAATCGCCCGTGGCGAGATTCCCGCGAAATGTCTCACAGCCAATCGGTGACGGGAAATCGATCGCATAATCGATCGTGTACCCCGGCCCCGGATACACCCCGATGAACTTCGATCCGTCTCGCACCTCGACATCCTTCAGCACTTTCAGATATTCCCGCCGCCGCCTCTGCACCTTCAGCCCCGTGGCCTCGAACGCCTGCACATACGGCAGCGCGCTTCCATCCAGAATCGGCACTTCCAGGTTGTCCACTTCGCAGATCACGTTGTCCACGCCGTACCCAATCAACGCGCTCAGCAGGTGCTCGGTCGTCTGGATCAGCACCGACCCGCGCATCAGCGATGTCGCATAGCTTACCTTGGCGACATTCCTGCCCGTCGCCGGAATCTCAAACCCATCCAGGTCCGTCCGCCGAAAAACAATGCCCGAACCCGCCGCCGCCGGCACCAGCCGCATCTGCACCATCGCGCCCGAGTGCAACCCCACCCCGGAAAACGCAATCTCCGAGCAGATCGTCCGCTCCAGATGCACCGCCCCATTGCCATTCTGCGATTCGTACAAGCCCGGCACTCTCCCGTTCGGTTGCGAACCCCAGATTACAGTCCAGTCAATCCAAAAAACTGTGGCAATCCAGACACAGTGCCCCACCCACCATGTTTACTACCTTGATTCCTCACCCGACGCCAGCTAACCCTCGCGAAATGAGCAGGTTGGCTCACAAACCCTCACCCACCCGTGTACCCGCACGCCTCCAACAACGCCACTGCCCGCGCAATCGGCAACCCCACCACATTCGTATAATCCCCCTCGATCCGCGGAATCCAGCGTGCCGCATACCCTTGGATCGCATACGCGCCGGCCTTGTCCATCGGCTCGCCCGTCGCCACATAGGCCGCAATCTCTTCGTCCGACAGCAGGTTCATCGTCACCTGCGTGACCACCACATCGCTCATCATTCCGGCGCCTTCCCGGGCCGTCACCGCCGCCACCCCGGTCAGCACCGCATGGGTCCGCCCGCTCAGCAACCCCAGCATACGTCGCGCCTCGGCCGCATTCTCCGGCTTGCCCAGAATCACGTCACCCAGCACCACCGCCGTATCGGCCGCCAGCACCATCACGTCTTCGCCGCGATGCAGCGCACACACCGCCTGCGCCTTCTCCCGCGCCAGCCGCTCCACGTAAGCCGCCGCCGCTTCCTCGGCCAGCGGCGTCTCATCTACCCCCGCGACCTCCACCTGAAAAGCAAACCCCGCCTGCGTCAACAACTCCCGCCGCCGCGGCGACCCCGAAGCCAATATCAACATCACGTCTCCTTTTTTGTCATTCCCTTTTTTGTCATTCCCCTCTTTTGTCATTCCCGAAGGGAATCTGCGTTTGCTTTTTGCACTTGCCGTTGTTCTCTTGTTTGTCATCCCGTAGGGATCTGCGTTTGCCTTTGCGTGGTTTGTTCTTGCCGTTGTCGTTCGTCATGCACCACTCCTACCCATCCACCCCCACCGTCACCCTCGCCTCCATCGTATGCGCCTCCCCCGGCTGCAACGTCACCGCATCCGCGCCAGCATTCGCCGTCTCGAGGCAAAGGAACCCCTCCCACCCCGTCGCCGACAAATCCCCCACCCCCACCGACCCTTCAGCCCAGGGATTCCAGACCACCGTCGTCCGCGACCCGACCTTGTTCACCATGATCTTCCGCCCCAGCGTCGCATCCGCAATCCCCGCCGCCCCAAGATGGCCCGAAAACACCCGGTCCGTCGTCCCCGTCAGCACCATCGCGTCCGCAGGCGCATGCTTCTCTTTGAAGCCGTCCGTCTTGTCCAGATAAGCCGCCCCTTCCAGACCCACCACCTTCACCTTGCGCACATCCTGCACGTGAAAGTAGCTATGCAAAGCCTCTTCAAAACGCAGCGGCTTGTCTGCCGTATTCGCCACCGTGAGCCGCAGCCCCAGCGTCCGCCCCTCGTCTTCGCCAAAGCTCATCTCGTACACCACCCGGAAACCATCGAAGCCGAACGATCGGCTCAGCGCATTCGGCCCTAACCCGAAGGTAAGCCGCAGCACGTCGCTCTCACCGGGCAGCAATGCCGCAAACATGACCTCCCAATCCTGAATCCGCGCAAAGCCATGGCTCGGCCCCGTGCCGCCATCGCTCCGGTTGGCAAACCAGGGGAAGCAAACCGGCACCCCACCCCGAATCGGCTTGCCCGCTGCAAACGAGCTCCGCTCTGACAGGAACAAGACCGGGGCCTCGCCCGCCGGCTGCCAGGCCGTCACATGCGCTCCCTGCAGGTACACCGCAGCCTCGCAGCTGGGCAGCGTCACCCTTGCCCGCACCAGCCCATCCACGTCCTCAAACTGCAGCACACCCGCCAGACCATACGCCTCATTGAGCCCATTGCTATCCATGCCTCCAGCATAGCTCCCGCAACGCTCCGCACACGGACACCTTCGTTACACTCCAGACATGCCTCCAGAAATATCCGTCCAGCTGATCCACCCCGCGGCCCGGCTGCCGCACTACGCCCACCCCTGCCCGCACGGCGATCTAGCCGCCGACCTCCACGCTATCGCACCCCACACCCTCGCGCCCGGCGAAACCCTCGCCATCCCCACCGGCATCGCCCTCGGCCTTCCCGCCGGCTTTGGCGCCCTGATTCAAGACCGCTCGTCGCTTGCCTCCCGCGGCCTCCACACCCTCGCCGGCGTCATCGATCCCGGCTACCGCGGCGAGATCAAAGTCCTGCTCCACAACCTCACCGCCGCCCCGCAAAGCGTCGAAGCCGGCGCCCGCATCGCGCAGCTCCGCATCGTTCCGCTGCTCCAGGCCACCTTCAAACAAGTGACATCACTTGACAAAACAGTGCGCGGAACAGGGGGGTTCGGCTCCACAGGTCTCTAAGGGCTCCCCGCCCGCCCATAAGTCCTTTTGTTTGAGGAATTTAGCTATAAATTGTTTGTTTTGAACAATTTAGCGAGGGGGGAGGGGGGGGAGGGTCCAGCATGCGACAATCAAACCCAGTGGAAGCCATGCCAAATCACCTCCTCCCCACACCCGTCACCATCACGCCTGCCCTGCTCAAAACCCACAGCATCACGGACGAAGAGTATGCCCTCATCCTCCAGAAGCTCGGCCGCACACCGAGCCTCACCGAGCTCGGTATCTTCTCGGTTATGTGGTCCGAGCACTGCTCCTACAAGTCCTCGCGTGTGCACCTCAAGCGCCTCCCCACCAAAGGCACCCGCAAGGACGAGCCCGGCGCCGTCCTCCAGGGCCCCGGCGAAAATGCCGGCATCATCGACGTAGGCGACGGCTGGGCCTGCGCGTTCAAGATTGAATCCCACAACCATCCCAGCTACATCGAGCCCCACCAGGGAGCAGCCACAGGCGTTGGAGGCATCCTCCGCGACATCTTCACCATGGGTGCACGCCCCCTCGCCGTCATGGATTCGCTCCGCTTCGGTCCGCTGAGTGAAAACGCACGCAACCGCCAGACCCTGACCGGCGTCGTCTCCGGCGTCGCCTCGTATGGCAACTGCTTCGGCGTGCCCAACGTAGGCGGCGAGACACGCTTCGAGTCCTGCTACTCCGGCAACCCCCTGCTCAATGCCTTTGCCCTCGGCCTCGTCCGCAAGGATGAGATCTTCTACGCCAAGGCGGAAGGCGTCGGCAACCCGGTCTTCTACGTCGGCGCCAAGACCGGCCGCGACGGAATCCATGGTGCCACCATGGCCAGCGAAGAATTCACCGAAGGCTCCGAACAGAAAAGACCCAACGTGCAGATGGGCGATCCCTTCCTCGAAAAACTCCTCCTGGAAGCATGCCTCGAAGTGATGAAAACCGGCGCCGTCCTCGGCATCCAAGACATGGGAGCAGCGGGCCTTACCTGCAGCACCTGCGAAATGGGTGCGCGTGGTTCCCTGGGTGTCACGATCGAACTCGACAAGGTGCCACAGCGCGAGACGGGCATGAGCACGTACGAGATCATGCTGTCGGAATCGCAGGAACGCATGCTGCTTGTAGCTGAAAAAGGCCGCGAACATGAGGTCCTCGATATCTTTCGCAAGTGGGGTCTGGACTGTGCGGAGGTTGGCATTGTGACCGCCGACGATGTCATGCGCGTCTTCCACGCCGGCATTCTCCAGGCTGAAATCCCGAACAAGGCTCTTACTGATGAAGCTCCCGTCTACCATCGCGAAGTGGGCACGTGGACCGCGCCAGTGGCGAAAGATCCACCGGCTCACATCGCCGAGCTGCTCAAGCAGCCGCGTGACTACACTGCCGATCTCAAGCTCCTGCTCGCATCCCCAAACATCTGCAGCAAGCACTGGATCTATGAGCAATACGACTCCATGGTGCAGACCAACACCGTTCAGGGACCAGGATGCGAAGCGGGAGTGATCCGCATCAAGGGCACCCATGGCGAGGCAAGCCCAGCCGGTGAGCATCCCACGCCGCATCACCAGGGCGTGCTCGGCCACCTGGTTAACCTGATCGCAGCCTCGACGCCAAAAGGGGAAGCCACCCTACAGACCGGTAACCCAGAAGCCACCAATCCGCTGGTCTCGCCTGAAGCTGGCTCTAGAGCATTGCAGCAAAGTGCTGAGAGAGGTCTGGCGATGGCGCTCGCAGGTAACGGGCGGTGGTGCTATCTGGATCCCAAACTGGGCGCGATGCACGCCGTCGCTGAGGCTGCGCGCAAGGTTGCATGTACTGGTGCTACTCCGGTCGCGGCTACCAATTGCCTCAACTTTGGCAATCCGCAAAAGCCGGAGATCATGGCGCAGCTTTCACAGGCTATCGACGGCATCGCGGAAGCTTGTACGGTGCTGAATACGCCAATCACGGGTGGCAACGTCAGTCTGTACAACGAGACTCTTGGCGAGGGAATTTATCCGACGCCGGTTATCGCCGTTGTCGGTGTGCTGGAGGACGTGACGAAGGCCGTTCCCAGTGCCTTTCAGCATGACGGCGACACAATCCTCTTCCTCTCCGCCATTCGCGGCAAGGGGCGCGAAGCACACCGTGATCTGGGTGCTTCTGCTTGGGCGCAGAGCCAGGGATGGCCTCTGTGGGGAACGCCTGTGACGCTTGATCTGGCAGAGGAACTTGCCTTGCACCAGGCACTTGCAACGCTTGCGACCGCAGGCCTGTTGCACTCGGCAGTAAACATCAGCGACGGAGGTTTTCTTACCGCGGCGGCCAAGGCTTCCATGGCCTCGCAACGAGGCGCAACGCTGGTTTTGCATGCTCGTGATAACGAGTCCTTCTCTACCTCCGAGGTGCTATTTGCTGAGATCGCCTCGTCCGTGGTGGCGACGTGTGCACCTGAGAAACTTGACTCGATCCGAATGCTTCTCGAGCAGATGCCTGGAGTGTTTGCTGCTCCTGTCGGTACAGTCGGCGGCAGCAATTTGCGAGTAACGGTCAACGGGGCCGCGATCATTGATACTGGTTTATCCGAGCTTGGTCAGACGTACATGGCTGCGCTCGAAGCTGAGCTGGTGGATGAGGTGCTCGCATGAGCGTTGTTTGGGAAGACCCGCAGCACGTGGAAGATGAGACGCCTTTCGATAAGCTGCGTGAAGAATGTGGCGTGATGGCTGTTTATAACCATCCGGATGCGGCGCGGATGACGTATTGGGGTTTATATTCGCTGCAGCATCGTGGGCAGGAATCGGGTGGGATTGCAGCGGCGGATGGCGAGGTGGTGCGGGACATCAAGGGCATGGGTCTGGTGTCCGAGATTTTTACCGATGACGTGCTGGCTCGGTTGCCTGGGCATCTGGCGATTGGGCATACGCGGTATTCGACTACGGGTGATTCGGCGTTGCTGAATGCGCAGCCGATCTCGGTGGAGTCGACGATGGGGTTGATTGCGATTGCACATAACGGCAACCTGATCAATCTGGGGACGGCGAAGGCTCGGCTGGAGCGCGATGGCGCCATCTTCCAGACGACTTCAGACTCCGAGATCATTATTCAGCTGATTGCGCACTCGGCTTGCAACACGTTGATCGATTGCATGGCGGATGCTTTGCGGCAGGTGGATGGTGCGTTTTCGATTGTGCTGATGACGCGAAACCGGATTTTTGCGGCACGCGATCCGCATGGTTTTCGACCGCTTTGTATTGGGCGGATTGCGGGAGTCGACGGTGCTCCTGATACGTTCTGCTTTGCGAGTGAGACTTGTGCGCTGGATCTGCTGCATGCAAGGTATGAGCGTGATGTGGAGCCTGGCGAACTGGTGATGGTTTCTGAAGATGGGCTGACGAGCCGGCATTTTTCAAAGTCGGAGGTGCCTACCAGTTCCTGTGTGTTTGAGCATGTGTACTTTGCGCGGCCGGATTCTAAGGTGTTTGGGCGTTGGGTACAGCGGTCGAGGGAAGAGATGGGCAGGCAGCTGGCGCGCGAGAGTGGCGTGGCGGCGGATCTGGTGGTTCCGGTGCCGGACTCTGGCGTGACGGCTGCAATTGGGTATGCGGCTGAATCAGGGATACCGTTCAACTTTGGCCTGATACGGAATCATTATGTGGGACGGACGTTTATCGAGCCTACGCAGCGGGTGCGCGACTTTGGGGTGAGGATGAAGCTGAATCCATCGCGAGCGTTGCTCGAAGGCAAGCGGGTGATTCTGATCGACGACAGCATCATTCGTGGGACGACTTCGCGGAAGATTGTGCGCATGGTTCGTGCAGCGGGTGCGACGGAAGTGCATTTGCGGATCTCCTGTCCGCCGACGATTTCGCCTTGCTTCTATGGTGTGGATACGCCGAGCAAAGAACACCTGATTGCGGCGAACAAGACGCTCGAGGAAATTCGGGAATACATTGAGGCTGACTCGCTGGCTTATCTTTCGCTGGTCGGTTTGACGCATGCGTGCACGACGGGCGAAGCTTCGGATGGGCTTTCGCCGGCGAGCTTTTGTACGGCTTGTTACACGGGTGATTATCCGACGCAGATGGTGGATGTGTCGGAGATTCTGCCTGCGAAGGTGCTGGTTTAGGTGGTGGCCCCCCCCGGGGGGGTTGGGGCAAAATCTTGATTCGGTTGGGGTTAGGGGTAGGTTGTCCGTTGTTCGTTGTTCGTTGTTCGTTGTCCGTTGTCCGTTGTCGAGTAGGCCTGCGATGCATGTGTGCTGGCCGATGCCGATCGTTAGGAATGACGAAAAGAACAAGCAACGGCAAAAGTTAATACCCAGATTCTGGGCTTCGCCCAGAATGACGGCGGTGTCTGGGTTGACGGTATGGCCTAGATGACGGCGTGGCCTGGATGACGGCGTCGCCTCAGTAGGAGGACGGTGGCTGTGTGTGGCTTGGGTCCACGAATAACCCCACCTCACGCGATACGGCCCGCGTGAGATGGGGCACCCGATGCTTCGTGGCTTGGTTTGATCTATGTCTCTAGTTTACTAAATGGCGGGGGGTGAACATGCCAACTATTTTTGGCTTTTATTCCTTCTGTAATGTTGGGGTTAGGGGATTTTGCACAGGCTGGGGGGGTTGACAGATTTCGGAGAGGAGGCGGGTGGAGGCACCTTCTGCGAGGATGCGGAAGATGATGGGGATTGGGGTTGGCGATAGGGCGGTTAGCTCGGTGGCGGTGGGGAGGTCGGTGAGGACGGCGGCGGTGAGGGTGAGGCCTTGATGCCAGTTGGGTTGGGTGGGGTCGCGGAGGATGAGGGAGTCGGGGGACAAGCCGGTGGCTACGAGCATGGTCTGGGCGAAGTGCAGGAAGGGGGGCCAGCGGGAGGCTATGGCGATGAGGAGGCCTTCGCGGAGCTGCTTGAGGTCCTGGGGTAGGTGTTGCACGAGAGAGGCGGGGATGGAGCGGATGGGGAGGGTGTGGATGCGGGCGGGCTGGCCTGTATTGGCTGGGCTTGTGGCTGCGAGGGTGGTGCGGAGGGAATCGGTCTTGCTGGGGAGGGAGAGGTAGAGGGTTTGGGAGGAGTGCGGGGGCAGGGCGGTGGGGGTGCAGGCTGCGAGGGGGATGGCAGGGGCGGCTTCGTTTAGTTCGGCTACGATGATGCGGCTTAGTTCGAGGTCGGGCTCTACGAGGAGGAGGTGCGTGTAGGTGCCTGGGGGGTTGGCGGTGGGCCAGGCGGTGACGCGGGCGACGACCTGGTCGTCTGTGAGGTTGAGGCGGTGGGCGGCGGCGAAGAGGTTGCGGAGTTGGCGGTCGAACGGGTCTTGTGAGGTGGCTTGGGTGGGGGGTGTGGGGCGGATGTAGACGCCGCTGCCGCGGCGGGAGATGACCCAATGCTCGGCTTCAAGCTGGCGGTAGCCGGCGCTGATGGTGTTGGGGTGGAGGGCGAAGCGGCGGGCGAGTTCGCGAATGCTGGGGAGGCGCTCGTTGGGGGCGAGGTCGCCGGAGAGGATGCCGAGGGTGACCTGGGTGACGAGCTGCTGGCGGAGAGGGATGTCGCTGGAGTGCTCGAACCAGAAGCGCATGGAGTGAGGATACTTTGTGCGAGAGAAACAGGAACGCGGATAAGGGCGGGATAAGGGCGGGATGAAGGCGGATAGGGCGGGGGTGCTCAAGGTGGGTCCTTGGTAGTTCGGGCTAAAGAGCCACGCTTCAACCGGAAGCGGGGCGGTGTCTTGCTTTGGCTTGCGGGGGGGATGGAGGTGAAAAGCGGATTCCCTGGGGATGGGAGACAGAGGCAAACGAAGAGAGTAAGAACAAGCAAAGGCAAGAACAAGCAACAACAACAGCCAATACGGAGATTCTTCGCTTCGCTCAGAATGACGGTGGTAGGTTGTCGTAAGTAACCCCACCTCACGCGATACGGCCCGCGTGAGATGGGGCACGCGAAACCTGGGTTTTCAGTGAGAAACCCCAGGTCACGCGATGAGGCTGCGTGGCCTGGGGCACCCCAAACGGCGGGTCGATCCGAGGGTTATTTTTTTGCGGATTTTTTTGCGGCTGATTTGGTGGCTGCGGCTTTTTTTGCAGCTTTTTTGGCGTCTTTCATGTCTTCTTTGGACTGGGCTGATTCGTCGTCCTTGTCGTCGGCTTCTTGCATGGACTGCTGGGAAGTCTGCTTCATGCCCTTGGCGGCTTCTTTTTCGTCGTCCTGGGACTCCTGTTCGGAGAGCTTTTCCTTGGCGTCTTTGGGCTTCTTTTCGGGGACCTTTTTCTCGTCGGGCTCCTGGAGGTAGGCCTCTTTGAGGATCTTTTTGCCTGCGGCCTGGATGAGCTTGCTGGCAGTCAACTCTTCAGAGAGGGTCTGGGTGAGGAGGCCTACGATTTCGGTTTCGCCGAGCTGGCGGGCGATGGCGATGGCGGAGGTGTAGCCGGCAATTTCATAGTGCTCGACCCGGAGGGCGGCGCCGAGGAGGCCGGCGTCGTAGAGGGCATCGTCTTCGTCCTCTTCCATGGCTTCCTTGACCTCGTCGATGGCGCCTTCCATGCCGGAGCAATGCTTGCCGGTGGGCTTTTTGCCGAGGAGTCCGAAGATCTGACGGAGGCGCTCGGTCTGGTCTTTGGTCTGGTCGAGGTGGGTGAGGAAGATCTGCTTGAGCTCGGAGGATTCGGTGGCTTTGGCGGTCTTGGGGAGGGATTTGATGAGCTGGTTTTCTGCGCTGTAGAGGTCTTTTAGTTCGTCGATCAGGATTTCACGGAGGCTCATGGGTGGGTTCTCGTAGAGGAGTTGCGGTGGTTTATGCCGCGCGATTGTGAGAGGCGTGGGGATGGGTGTGGGGTTGGTTGCGCGGGGGAAGAAAGGCAAGTGCCAACGCAGATCCCTACGGGATGACAAACAAAAGGGGCAACGGCAAGTGCAAGTGCAGACGCAGATCCCTACGGGATGACAAACAAAAGGGCAACAGCAAGTGCAAAAACAACGACAAACGCAGATTCCCTTCGGGAATGACAAACAAAGGGAATGACAAATAAAGTTACTCGGTGATGTTGCCGTAGTCGCGGGCGGGGGCGCCGGCTACGGGCTTGCCTTCCTGGACGTAATTGCGGTTCCACTTGGGGATTTCTACGACGTAGGTGCCGGGGCGCTCGATGACGGCCTGGCAGCCCAGGCGGCTGCTGAGCTGGACGTCGGCGGCGGTTTCCATGCGGTCCAGCTCCTTGTCTTCTTCTTCTGATACGCCTTGCTTGCCTTCTTTGACCCAGAGGTGGCAGGTGGTGCAGGCGCAGACGCCTCCGCAGGCGTGGTCGAGGAAGATGTCGTAGTTTTCAGCGACGTCGAGGAAGCTCATGGGCTGGCCGTGGCCTTCATAGGGGAGGGTGCCGAAGGGGAATTCTACGGTGGCGTTTTCTGGGAGGAAGGTGACGCGGACGATGTTGGCGGCGGGCGGGACGGAGAGGTCGATGGGGGGGAGCGGCTTGGATGCGTGGGCGGACATGAGATTAGTTTACTTGGTGGGACGGGTTGGTGCGGGTGGGGGTGCAGGGGTGATGGCGGACGGCGGACGGCAAGAGCCAATGCAGATCTTTACGGGATGACAAACAAGGGGACAACAACCAAGGGAATGACAACCAAGGGAATGACAAAAGTAGGAATGACAAAGAAAAGGGGATGCGCTTTGGGCGCATCCCCTTTTTGTGGCTTGGGGCGATTACATCTGGACGCCCTTGGACTTTTCTTCCTTGCGGCGTTCTACTTCCTTGCGGGCTCCGATGGACTTCTGGGCCCACATGTCGGCGGCTTCGAGGTCGGCTTTGACGGCGGATGTGTTGCCGCACTCGAGGTCAGCCTTGCGGCGCTCCATGAGGGACATGTAGGTCATGGCTTCCTCATAGGTGGGGTTGATGTCGATGGCCTTCTGGAGGTAGGTCATGCCTTCGGTGACGAGGGGTGTGTTCTCAGCGGTGAGGGTGGCGCAGCCGGATTTGGAGAGCTTGAAGTTGCCATCGCTTTTGTCAGTAAGGCTTTCTTTGCCGAGGACGGCTACTGCGTTGTTGTAGGCGGATTTCCAATCGACGACGCCGATGGTGTAGTAGGCTTCCTGGTCGTTGGGGGAAAGGGTGATGACCTTTTTCTGGTATTCCTTGGCCTGCTCGGGGCGGCCGGTGTTCATGTAGATGGACGCGACCTGCTTGTTGGCGGTGACGTCGCTGGGATCCTTGGCGAGGACTTCCTGGAAGCCTTCGAGGGCCTTCTGGGCGAAGCGCTTGTTGTCCGGTGTGTCGAGATTGGGGACGATCTGAGAGCTGTAGGTGGTAGCGAGATAAAGGCGGGGATTGGGATTGTCTGGATCGATGTTGACGGCGGCCTGGAAGTGATTGGTGGCCGATTCATAGCGGCCGTTCTTGAAGTCGGCGACACCCTTGTTGATTTCGTCATTGGCGCGGAGACGCTTGCACCCGGTGGCAGAGATGAGAAGAAGGGCCGAAAGGCCGGCTGTCACGGATACTCTTGCGGTCAATCTCATGAGGGGTATTTCTCCTTGGTCAAAGCACGGCAATTTGAATTCGATGCGAAAACTGGAAGCGATGAAGAGTTTTGCAGTGGGATTTCCGCTGCGTCCGATTGTACCGGGAAGAGGGCGGAAGTGCCTAGAGATGAAAACGGCGGGTCAGGCGAGGGTGGCCTGCGTGGGCAAGAAGAGGTGGAAGACGGTGCCGGCAGCCGGGGGCGTCTGGCTGGAGCGGAAGGTGAGGCGACCGCCATGACGGGTGATGATTTCTGATGAGATCCAAAGGCCGAGGCCGGTGCCGGCGATGCCTTTGGTGGTGAAGAAGGGTTTGAAGAGCTGGGCGCGGGTGTGGGGGGCGATGCCGGAGCCGGTGTCGGCGATAGTGAAGAGGACGCCATGGGCTTGCGGGCGGGTGCGGAGGATGAGGCGGCCGCCGGTGGCGTGCATGGAGTCAAGCGCGTTGCGGATGAGGTTGTTGAGGACCTGGCGGATTTCGCTTTCGAGGCAGACGATGGGGTGGTCGGCGCGCTGGTGGCGAGGGTCGCGGAGGATGGTGACGGAGGAGTTTTCGGCTTTGCTTTCGTAGAGGTCGAGGACGGAGGTGAGGAGGTCGGCGGGGAGGATGGCCTGGGGACGGCTGGATTGCTTGTAGAAGCGGAGCGATTGCGAGGTGATGAGGGCTACGCGCTGGAGCTCCTTGTCGGCGTGGGCGACGTAGCGGCGGGAGGCTTCGAGGTCGGGCTCGGTCTGGGCGAGGTAGAGGAGGTTCATGACGGACTCGAGGGGGTTGTTGATTTCATGGGCGATGGAGCTGGCGAGACGGCCGACAGCGGCGAGCTTTTCGCTTTCGCGGAGGGCTGCTTCAATTTCGACGCGGGCGGTGACGTCGGTCTGGATGCCGACGAAGTGGGTGAGTGCGCCGTCGCGGTTGCGGATGGGAGAGAGGGAGAGCTCGTTCCAGAAGGGGGTGCCGTCCTTGCGGAAGTTTTTGAGGATGACGACGACTTCGCGCTGGTCGCGGATGGCTTCGCGGAGGAGCGTGATGCTGGCGGGGTCGGGGTCAGAGCCCTGGAGGAAGCGGCAGTTTTTGCCCTGGACTTCTTCAAGCGAATAGCCGGTCATGACCTCGAAGGCTGGGTTGACGTAGACGAGGGGGAGGTCGGGCGCGGAGGCGCTGGCGACCGAGATGCCGCTGGTGACGGAACGGAAGATGCGGCGATTGAGCTGCAGCTCTTCCAGGGCGTTCTGGTAGCGGCGGGCGAAGGCGCGGTGAGCGTAGAGCATGAGCGAAAGCTGCTCGGCGACGGCGTCAGGCGCGATGGGGAGGATGAGGATGCCGTCGAAGGCCTGGTCGGTGAGGGCGGCGGCACGAAGTACGGCCGGGGTGCGGACGGCAACGATGGCCGGGGTGTGGGGTTCGTTGGGGTCTTCACGCTGGGCGAGGGTTTGGCGGAGCTGGGGGCCGAGGGCCTCGTCAAGGATGATGAGCTCGTAGTGGGAGAGATCGAGCTGGGGCGAGAAGGTGAGGAGGGCGGGGGAGATGGAGAGATGGATGCAAGCGGCCTCGACGACACGGGCGAAGAGGGGGTCTTGGATGAGGATGGCTGCGCCCTCGCGGTCTGCGCCTTGCGACAGGGAAGAGGCGTGCCGGGTGAGGGCTTGCTGGGCATCCTCGATGGCTGGTGTGTTCAGCAGATGGGACTCCTAATGATTTTTAGGATGCGGGTTTGGGGGGGAGGGTGGTGTGAGGGGTGGGTGGGTGGTTCTGGTTGAGCGGTTGTGGTTTTGCTTCGTGCTTTTGTGGCGGTGGAGACGCAGATTCCCTTCGGGAATGACAAACAAAGAGAAACCCCAGGTCACGCGATGGAGCTGCGTGGCCTGGGGCACCCCAAACGTTGTTTTCTGCGAGCTTCTAGGCGTCTTTCACGCCGTCTACGAAGGCTTTGAGCTTGCGGGAGCGGCTGGGGTGGCGAAGCTTGCGGAGAGCCTTGGCTTCGATCTGGCGGATGCGCTCGCGGGTTACCTGGAAGGACTGGCCTACTTCTTCCAGGGTGTGCTCGGAGCCGTCTTCCAGGCCGAAACGCATCTTGATGACGCGCTCTTCGCGGGGGGTCAAGGTGCGGAGGACTTGTGAGGTGTACTCCTTGAGGTTGACGGAGATGACGGCGTCGGCGGGGGAGACGGCCATGCGGTCTTCGATGAAATCGCCAAGGTGCGAATCTTCCTCTTCGCCGATGGGGGTTTCAAGGGAGATGGGTTCCTGGGCGATCTTGAGGACCTTGCGGACCTTGGCGACGGGGATGTCCATGCGGCGGGCAATTTCTTCGGACGAGGCTTCGCGACCAAGCTCCTGGACCAGCTGGCGGCTGGTGCGAATGAGCTTGTTGATGGTCTCGATCATGTGGACCGGGATGCGTATGGTGCGGGCCTGGTCGGCGATGGCGCGGGTGATGGCCTGACGGATCCACCAGGTAGCGTAGGTGGAGAATTTGTAGCCGCGGCGGTACTCGAATTTGTCGACGGCCTTCATGAGGCCGATGTTGCCCTCCTGGATGAGGTCGAGGAACTGGAGGCCGCGGTTGGTGTACTTTTTCGCGATGGAGACGACGAGGCGGAGGTTGGCTTCGATGAGCTCGCGCTTGGCCTTTTCGGCGTCCATGTCGCCCTGGATCATTTCACGCTGGGTGCGCTTGAGATCGAGCAGCGAGATGCCGGCGTCCTGCTCGACGCGCTCGAGATCGAGGCGGCAATTTTTCTGCTGGCGGCGGTATTCCTTGCGGAGCTCTTCGGACTTGGAGGCCTCGAACTTGGCGTCGAGGGATTTGACCTGGCGCTCGAGAGTGCGCATGGCGTCGACTGTCTTGTTGACCTTGTCGAGGAGGCGTTTTTTCTCGGCGTTGGTGTATTTGAGCTCACGGATGACACGGTTGATGAAGACGTGCTCGCGGCCGATGAGCCAGCGGAATTTGCGGGTTTCCTTGACCTTGGCCTTGGTGTCCTTGCCTTCAAGCTGCTCACATTTTTCTTCAAGGCCGGTGATTTTCTTCTGGTGCTTGAGGATGGCGTCGATGCGGCCGACGGTCTGGCGGACGCGTGCCTGGAGGATCTCTTCAGTAAGTTCTTCCTCGTCGAAGGTGACGACTTCCTTGATGTTGCGGACGCCGCGGCGGAGGTCTTCGCCGAGGCCGACGATCTCACGGATGACGATGGGGGAGCGGGAGATGGCCTTCATGACGCGAAGCTGGCCGCGCTCGATGCGCTTGGCGATTTCTACTTCGCCTTCGCGAGTGAGCAGGGGGACGGTGCCCATTTCGCGGAGATACATGCGGACGGGGTCGTTGGTTTTTTCGAGGGTGCCGGGGGAGAGGTCGAGTTCGACGTCTTCCGATTCTTCACCGGCTTCGGGCTCGTACTTGTCGCGGGGTTCGCCGCCGAGCTCGATGCCCTGGGTGTTGATGGTGGCGAGGAGGTCCTCCATGTCGTCGGGGGAGGTGATGTCCCCGGGGAGGAGGTCGTTGACTTCACCGAAGGTGAGGTAACCCTTTTCCTTGCCTACTTCTACGATGTCGTCTTCATACTTATCTAGTTCGTCGGCCACGATTGTGCGCACTCCTGCAAAGTTGTCTGGAAGATGGGATGCCGTCCGTGCGGCGGATGTGAGCTTGCGGGGTGAAGTCGCAGCTCTCCCTGGGTTGTGACTGTTGGCAAAGGGACCAGATGCGGTAAAGACCGCGATGGCAAGCCCATTGACTTTAGGTGCCTGGGTTTAGGCAAGTCGGGCATTCAAAGGCGCACGTCCCCAGCGAATCACAGAATATCACAGTTGGTTAGACGTTTGTGGGGGGTGTAAGGACTCAGGGGGTGTGGTGGGCGGGGGAAGACGGCGTACCTCAGCGGCTGAAGCCGCGTTGCGTTTGGGGCGATGATGGCACGGCTGAAGCCGTGCCCTTAAGCAAGACGGCTTTCGCGGTCACTCTTGAGGTCTGCACGTATCTCAGAAGTGAGGGCAAGGTAAGGCTGAGGAACGAGTCATTGCCGCTCCAAGCGAAGGCCCGGGGCTAAAGCCCGATTCATTCCGTTGACGTTGTTCGTGGGGCTAAAGCCCCACGCTAATCCGAACGGCGTTCTGCTGCAGACATAAAGGCCACGCTCATTGCAAATTCAATCGAAGAGGGTGGGGCCTTGGAGTTGGTCGCGGAGGGGTTCGGCGGGTGCGCCTTGCTGGCAGTGGGGGCAGAGGCGTTTTTCGGCGTCGATGCCGTTGGCGCCGTAGATGGTTTGGCAATGGGTGCAGCGGAGACGGTAGATGCTCTGACCGGAGCGGGTGGTGGAGGGCCAGCCGGTGGCGGCGAGGACGGTCTGGCCGTTGGGATTGGTGCGGCCGGGGGTGAGGGACGGGGCGGTGATGGGGATTTTGATCTTGCGCATGAGGGCCTGGATTCCGTTGCTAGATTTCAGACTTGTGAATTTGTTCTGATTGAGGGCTATCTTGGTGTTGTATCAAAGGGTTAGCATGGTTGCGTGAATGGGATCCGAATCGATAAATGGTTGTGGGCGGCGCGATTTTTCAAGACGCGGGCGCTGGCGATCAAGGCTTGCGACCTGAACCGGGTGTTATCGAACGGGGTGGCCGCGAAGCCGGCACGCGAGGTGAAGGTGGGGGACAAGCTCGAAATCACGAACGATACGGGAGTTTTTGGGATAGAGGTGCTGGGGCTGAGCGAGAACCGGGGGGCGGCGGCGGTGGCGGCGCTGCTATTCCGGGAGAGTGACGCGAGCAAGGAGCTGCGGGCGCGGGCGCTGGTGGAGCGGAAAGAAAATCCGCAGTTTTTTGAGCCGGCGCCGCTGGGGCGGCCGTCGAAACGGGATCGCCGGCTGATCCATAGCTTTCGGGGGCGCTGATGGGATTGGTGCGGAAGCTGGTGCATGCGGTGGATAACTATGGGTTCTGGGGGGCGATGAAGCGGGGGCTGACGCCGGCGAGCGGGGAGCCGGAACAGTCGCGGGTGCTGGTGGAAGGGACGGCGAATCCGTTCGATGATGCCAACGGCACGGAGACGGGGGGTTATATTCCGGGGGAGCAGCTGGCTACGGGGGCACGGGCGGATTTTTATTCGACGGCTTATTACGGGATCACGGCTACTACGTTGCGGCAGGCGATTGAGTTTTTGCCGGAATCGCCGAAGAAGTTTACGTTTGTGGACCTGGGGTGCGGGAAGGGACGGGCGCTGCTGGTGGCGGGGGGATTTGCGTTCAAGCAGGTGATTGGGGTGGAGTTGGCGCCCGAACTGTATGAGGTGGCGAAGAAGAATACGGCGCCGTATGAACGGATCAGCGTGGTGCTGGGGGATGCGGCTAGCGTGGTGTTTCCTGAGGGGCCGTTGGTGGTGTTTCTGTATCATCCGTTTCTGGCGCCGGTGCTGCAATGGGTTCTGCGGAACCTGGAAACGCAAGTTAAGGCGCGGCGGCAGAAGGTGTATGTGCTGATGGCGAATCCGAGCTATCCGAAGGTGTTTGCGCGGTTTCCTTTTCTGGAGCCGGTTTGGGAGACGCGGTTCGGGATGAGCGCGGAAGAGGCGGCTGTGGATCGGCATGGCAGCGTGACGGAACGGTATGTGTTGTATAAATCGGCTTGAGGGATGATGCGATGCAGATGAAGACGGCGATCAGTACGGCGGCGGCACCGGCGGCAATTGGGCCCTACTCGCAGGCGATACGGGTGGGGGATATGTTATTTACGTCAGGGCAGATCCCGACGGACCCGGCTACGGGGAATTTTGTTGCCGGGGGGATCAAGGAGCAGACGGCGCAGGTGATCGAGAACCTGAGGGCGATACTGGCGCAGGCGGGGGTGGACCTGACGCACGTGGTGAAGACTACTGTGTTTCTGAAAAGCATGGGGGACTTTGCGGCGATGAATGAGGTGTATGCAAAGTACTTTGCGGGGCCGGGGGTGGTGCCGCCGGCGCGGTCGACGGTGGCCGTGGCGGGGTTGCCGAAGGATGCGCTGGTGGAGATCGAATGTGTGGCGAAGGAAGATGCGCGGGCTTAGTGGGGTGATTGTTGGCGGTTTGAGCGAAGGCCCGGGGCTAAAGCCCCAATCCTTAGATTGAAGGTGTTCGTGGGGCTAAAGCCCCACGCTAATCCGAACTGCTTTTTCAGTATTCCTCTAAAGCCCTACGCTCATCCCGTGAGCCTTTTTTGTTTGGTCTTGGAGAAGATGCGCGGGCTTGGTGGCTTGCATCTAATCGGCAGAGGGTACTTGCGATGGCTGGTATTGAGAAGGTGACGAAGACGCAGGATGAGTGGCGGAAGGAATTGACGCCGGAACAGTTTCACGTGATGTTTGAGAAAGGGACCGAGCGGGCGTTTACCGGGGCGCTGGTGAACAACCATGAGGATGGGATTTACCATTGCGGGGCTTGCAATGCGCCGCTGTTTACTTCGGATACGAAGTTTGAATCGGGGTCGGGGTGGCCTAGTTTCTTTCAGCCGGTGTCGCCGGAGGCGGTGACTACGCATGAGGATCGGACTTATGGGATGCGGCGGGTAGAAGCCGTTTGTAGCGCTTGTGGGGCGCACCTGGGGCATATCTTTCCGGATGGGCCGAAGCCTACGGGGGATCGGTATTGTATTAATTCGGCTAGTTTGTCGTTTGCCAAGAAGTAGGATTTGGGTGGGTGGGCCGTCGTCCTTTTGGGCGGCGGCCCTTTTGTGCGTGGCGGGGACTGCTGGGTGACGACCCCAGGTCACGCGATGGGGCCGCGTGGCCTGGGGCACCCCAAACGTTTTGGGGAAGAAGCGAAGAGTAACCCCACCTTACGCGAAAGGGCCCGCGTGAGATGGGGCACCCGAAACCGTGATGAGTCGATCTAGGTGAGGGTGGTGGTGGCTAGGTAGATGGCGTTGAGGGCGATGATGATGGCTACTACGGTCCAGCCGGCGTAGCGGGTGAGGGGGGTGCTGCGGAAGGTGGACATGACTTGCTTGCGGTTCGTCAGGATGAGGAGGGGGATGAGAGCGAAGGGGAGGGTAAAGCTGAGGACGACCTGGGAAAGGACGAGGATGCGGAGGGGGTCGAGGCCCCAGGCGATGACGGCGAGGGCGGGGACGATGGTGATGAGGCGGCGAAGGAAGATGGGGAACTGGATGTCGAGGAAACCTTCAATGATGACCTGGCCGGCCATGACGCCGACGGTGGAGCTGGACAGGCCGGAGCAGAGGAGGGCGATGGCGAAGACGATGGCGGCGGAGGGGCCGAAGAGAGGGCCAAGGGTGTGGAAGGCGTCCTGCATGGTGGGTTGGAGATTGGCGGTGTGGGCGAAGGCAACGGCGGCGGTGAGGACCATGGCGGAGTTGATGAGCCAGGCGCCGTTCATGGCGACGATGACGTCGAGGAGCTCGTTGCGGAGGAAATGTTTGATGGCGGGGATGGTGGTGCCGAGGGCTTTGCGTCTTGACTGGACGAGGGCGGAATGGAGATAGATGACGTGGGGCATGACGGTGGCGCCGAGCATGCCGACGGCAGTGTAGATGGAATCGTGGAAGGCGTGGGGGGTGGAACGGTCGAGGGTGGGAAGGAGGGTGGCGAGGAAGGCGCGGTGCCAGTCGGGATGGACGAGGAGGACCTCAAAGGCGTAGCAGAGGCCGATGACGGCGACCATGGCGATGATGGCGCGCTCGAGCCAGAGATGGCCGCGGAGCTCGAGGGCGAGGATGGCGAAGACGAGAACGGTGGCTACGAGGGCGGCGATGAAGAGGGTGGCGCGGGGCGTGAGGCCGTGGGCGTAGGCGAGGGGGCCGAAGAGGAGGTCGAGACCGATGGCGGCGCCGAGGAATTCGGCGAGGTCGGTGAAGATGGCGGAGACTTCGGCGGCGAGCCAGAGGGCTAGGGTGACGGGGCGGGTGAAATGTCGGCGGCAGGCCTGGGGGAGGGTGAGGCCGGTGACGATGCCTAGCTTGGCGGAGAGGTACTGGATGAGGATGGCCATGACGTTCGACCAGAGGAGAACCCAAAGGAGACGGTAGCCGAATTCTGAGCCGGCGAGGATGTTGGTGGCGAAGTTGCCGGGGTCGATGTAGGCGACGGAGGCTACGAAGGCGGGGCCGAAATAGGTCCAGAGGCGGGTTTTTGGTTGGGTTTGGGCTGGTGACTGGGTGGGGGTTTGGAGGGTGGTCAGGGTGATGGTCTCCTTTCTTCTGGGGTTAGGTACAACAGGAACGCGGATCAAGGCGGGATAAGAGCGGGATCAGGGCGGATACGTACGGAGAAACTGGATTATCGGTCGCCCAAACGGAGAGTCCGGGGCTATTCCCCCCTTACTTTTTTTTCGTGGGGCTGAAGCCCCACGCTTCCACCGAACAGCTAGTACCTCTTGTGAATTAGGCTTGGCTAGTTATTAGGTATACCTAAATTTGAGGGATGGTGTCAAACTGGTGGTGTTGGATTGGGAGGTTCGGCTTGGGGCGGCAGGGACGGGGGAATACGGAGTCGGTGGATAACTACCTGAAGGCGATTCTGGCGCTGGGCGGGGGGGATGGGGTGCGGGTGACGAGTAGTGCGCTGGCGGAACGGCTGGGGGTGGCGGGGGCGAGTGTGACGAATATGCTGCAGAAGCTGGCGGGGGCGGGGGCTTCCGATAGCTCGGTGGTGGTTTATGAGCGGCATCGGGGGGTGATGCTGTCGGAGGCGGGGAAGCGGCGGGCGCTGGAGGTGGTGAGGCATCATCGGCTGATAGAGACTTTTTTGTATGAAGTGCTGGATTATCCGCTTGAAGAGGTGCATGAGGAGGCGGAACGGCTGGAACACTTTATTTCGGAACGGTTTGAGGAACGGATTGCGGCGAAGCTGGGGCATCCGGTGTTCGACCCGCATGGGCATGCGATCCCGACGATGGGGGGGGAGATGGCGGAGCGGCGGAGTGTGGCGCTGGCAGAGGTGACGGGGGATGGGGTTTTTGTGGTGGAGAGCGTGAGCGATCGGGATGCGGCGAGGCTGAGGGTGATGGAGGCTTGCGGGTTGACGCCGGGGGCGCGGGTGAGGGTGGCGGCGGAGAAGGATGGGTACAGGGTGCGGGTGGGGGGGAAGAGCGCGGTGGAGGTTTCGCGCGATGTGGCGGGGGATGTGCGGGTGGTGAGCGAATGAGGGTGCTGGTGGTGGGGGGTGGGGGGCGGGAGCATGCGCTGGTGTGGGCGTTGCGCAAGAGTGCTCGGGTGACGGAGGTGGTTTGTGCGCCGGGGAACGCGGGGATTGCGGGGTCGGTTGCGGTGGATGTGGGGGATGTCGAGGCCATCTGTGGGTTGGCGGAGGGGATGGACCTGGTGGTGATTGGGCCGGAGGTGCCTTTGGCGGCGGGTGTTGTCGATGCGCTGGAGGCGCGGGGGGTGAGGGTGTTCGGGCCGCGGCGGGCGGCGGCGATGTTGGAGACGAGCAAGGGGTTTGCGAAGGACTTTATGGGAAGGTGGGGGATCGCAACGGCGGGGTACAGGGTGTGTGAGAGTGCGGCGGCTGTGGAGGCGGCGGTGGCGGCGTTTGGGCCGCGGGTGGTGGTGAAGGCGGATGGGCTGGCGGCGGGCAAGGGTGTGGTTTTGTGTGAGTCGCGGGAGGAGGCTTTGGCGGCGGGGGTGGCGATGCTGGGGGCGTACGAGAGTGTTGTGGTGGAGGAGATGCTGGACGGGCCGGAGATTTCTTACTTTGCGGTTTGTGATGGGGTAACGGCGGTGGGGTTGGCGGCGGCGCAGGACCACAAACGGATCGGGGAAGGGGATACGGGGTCGAATACGGGGGGGATGGGGGCTTATTCGATGGATGGGCTGGTGAGTGCGGAGATGGAGGTTTGGATGACGGGGGTGGCGCAGCGGGTGGTCGATGGGATGCGGGCGGAGGGGACTCCGTTCAGCGGAGTGCTGTTTACGGGGTTCATGATGACGGCGGCGGGGCCGAAGGTGCTGGAGTTCAATACGCGGTTTGGGGATCCGGAGACGGAGGCGATTGTGCTGCGGCTGGAGACGGAGCTGGTGGAGATTCTGGAGGCTGCGGTTTCGGGGCGGCTGGAGGGTTTTGCGGTTCGGTTGAAGGCGGGGGCGGGGGTTTGTGTGGTGGCGGCTAGTGGGGGGTACCCGGGGGGGTATCGTACTGGGTTTGAAGTGCGGGGTTTGGATACGGTGGGGGGTGGGGTTGAGGTGTTTCATGCGGGGACGGGGTGGCGGGAGGGGACGGTGGTGACGGCGGGGGGGCGGGTGCTGGGGGTCTCGGCGGTAGGGAAGGATTTGGGGGAGGCGTTGGGGCTGGTCTATGGGGCGTTGGCGGGGATTTCGTTTGAGGGGATGGTGTATCGGCGGGATATTGGGTGGCGGGCTTTGGGGGTGGGGTAAAACAGGAACGCGGATCAGGGCGGATCAAGGCGGGATAAGGGCGGATAGGGCTGGGCTTGGTAGAACAGGAACGGGGATAAGGCGGGAAGGGGCGGGAAGGGGCGGGAGACTGCGGGTGTGGTGGATGGCTTGTTGCGGGTTCGAGCGAAAGCAGAAGCAGATTCCCTTGGGAATGACAAATAAAAGGGAATGACAAACAAAAGGGGTATGACAACGAAGAGAACGACCAATCTGGGGCGACCTGGGGATTCGGTCGAAGGAGTAACCCCACCTCACGCGATAGGGCCCGCGTGAGATGGGGCACCCGAAACGGGTTCGTGGGAGTTCGGGCGGAGGGCAGACGCAGATTGCCTTTGGGAATGGCAGATAAAGGGAATGACTTTGGGGTGATTCGATCGAAAGAGTAACCCCAGGTCACGCGATGAGGCCCACGTGGCCTGGGGCACCCCCCACCGTTTGATTTGGGGATTCGTTCTAGTGGGGGGTGGTTAGGCGGGGGGCGGGGGGGAGTTGGCCGGGCGTGGGGCGTTTGGCGGTGCGGATCCAGGCGATGAGCTCGTCGAAGGTGCGGCCTACTTCTTCCTGGGTGAAGGTGCAATGGCCTTCGCGGTGGACGTATTGCTGGACGAGGTTTTGGGATTGGCCGGCGAGGGCTACCTGCTCGGCGTAGAAGGCGAGGGTGGAGCCGGGGATGCGGGGGTCGTAGGTGGTGTGGAGGGCGAGGAGGGGGTGGGTGAGGCGGCCGGAGGGGGTGTAGTGGGCGATGAGGTAGGCGCGGGCGCGGGGGTCGGCGGTGTAGCGGCGGACGCCGTCGTTGAGGGCGTTGTCTGTGATGGTGGCGGTGGGGCTGGTGCCGGTGTAGAGGAAGTTTCGGTTGTCGAAGGGGTTGGCGCCGGCGCGGTGGGCCATTTCTGCCAGGACGAAGGTGAAGTAGACCATGTCGTCGGCTAGCTCGTGGTCACCGTGGAGGCCAGTGAGGCCGCGGAGGGCGGCGGCGGCGGGTGGGTTGGCCTGGAGGGCCCGGTAGACGGCGCTGCGAAGGGCGGGGGTTTCTTCAAAGGCGATGGGGGCGGGGACGAGGGGGGGAAGGAGGTTGGGGAAGTAAAAGTCGAAGGCGGCGCGCCAGGCGAAACGGCGCTGGAAGGCTAGGTCAGAGGGGCCGACGGAGCCGCAAAGGGCGAGGCCCCCGGCGTAGGGTTTGGGGTTGAGCTCCAGGGTTGCGACGACGAGGGCGCCGCCCATGCTGCCGCCGGCGGCGATGGTTTCGGTAGCTTTGGCGGCGGCTTTGCCTTCAGCGGGGCGGGCGTAGTGCTTGAGGAAATAGAGGCGGAGCTGCTCGGACTCGGGGTAGCCCTGGGCGAGGGCCCAGCCGGGGGTGCTGAAGCCGGACTGGATGATGGCGTAGCCGCGGTCGAAGATGGGCTGGGTCTGCTCGTTGAGGGGGCCGGCGGCGCGGTAGGTGTAGGGGGCTTCTGCGTAGCCGTGGAAATAGACGACGAGGGACTGGTTCCAGGCGGTGGGGATGTCGATGCGGTAGGGGACGCCGGCGAGGGTGCCGACTTCGGTGAGGCCGGTGGGGGAGCGGACGATGTCGGGGGGAGCGTCGGGGCGGGGGGGATGGTCTGCTGCAAAAAGAGGCGTGAGGGTGAGGAAGAGGAGGGCGCGCGCGAGGGTGCGGGGGAGGTGGGGCATGGGTTTTGGTTTGTGGTGATTGTAATTGGTGGGTGGGGTTGGGGGAAAGGGTGGGGGTTGTCTATGAGACGGGGTGGCTCAAACCAATGCGGTTTGTGGGTGGTCGCTTGGCTTTCGTTGTGAGGGTAGTGAGTAACCCCACGATAACTCGCCTGCGGCTCGTGATCATGGGGCACCCGGGGGGTCAGGGATCGGTAGTGTTTGGTGAATCGAGTGGCTGTCGAGGTCTGAAGCGAAAGGCCCGGGGCTGAAGCCCCATCCATTCCATGGACGTTATTCGTGGGGCTAAAGCCCCACGCTAATCCCAACCGCCTAGTGGCCGAATTTGTAGGCTATGCCGAGGGAGAGGATGGGAAAGAGGCGGAAGGGGGTGAGGTCGGATTGGAGTTGCTGGACTTCGTTCTGGACGGCGGTCTGGTCGATGGGGCCGCAGCCGGTGTTGTCGCAGGCGTTGCCGGTGAGGTAAAGGCTGATGACGGGGGGGGAGACGTATTCGAAGCCGACTTCAAAGGGGAAGGAGATGCGACCGGTGGAGACGGGGGCGAGGTTGGCATAGCCGAGGGTGAAGCGGGGGGCGATGGAGTTGCCGAATTTGAGGCGGGCCTGGCCGAGGACGGGGGCGTTGGGGTCTGAGGTGTAGTTGGCGTCGCCGAGGGAGAAGGGCTGGTTGGCGGGGATGGAGAGGGGGCCGGCGATGTGGTTGTCGTTATGGAGGGTGAGGCCGGGGGAGAGGCGGAAGGAGCTGTGGCGGAAGGGGAAGATGTCGAGGGAGGTGGAGACGTTCTGGAGGGTGATGTCGCCGTCGATGTGGATGCCGTTGGCTTTGATCTGGATGATGTCGTCAAAGAACTGGGCGCCGGCGCGGAGGGCGAGGAAACGGTTGAGGGGGGTGGCGAACTCGAAGCCGGCGCCGCCGGAGCCGATTTTGGCCTGGATGATGATGGAGCGGAAGGGGCGGTAGCCGGGGGTGCGGAGGGGGCGGTCGGCGGGCTGGGTGAGGGTGGTGGAGGGGTCGGGTGGGAGGTTGGAATCTGACGCGGCGGGGCCTTGCGCTGGACCTTGCGCGGGGCTGATAGTGGCGAGAGCGAGGCAGGTGGAGAAAGTGAGACAGGTGAGGCGGGTGAGGGACACGGGCGTGCTCCTTCAAGAGACGTGGGCCGGGGTGGTTGCTATGCGCTGTACACAGCTTAGGAGTTTGTGGGGATGGGGTCAGTAACACTTTGGGGGGTGCGGGTTGGCGGATGAGGTTCGTGCTACTCTTGGCGAACGATTGCAGTGACTGGCCTGGAGAGACGGTATGCCGGAGGATGGGTTCGGTGGTGCGGGGGGTTTTGGGGGCGTGGCGGCTGCGCCGGCTGCGATGGCTTATGAGCTGAGGCCGCTGAGCCTGGGAGAGATACTGGATCGGACGTTTTCGCTTTATCGGCGACGGTTCTGGCTTTATGTGGGGCTGGCGGCGGTGGCGGCGGCGATTACGACGCTGGGGGAATTTGCGCGGTTGACGTGGGGCTTGAGCGGGTCGAAGATTGCGGCGGCGGATGGGCCGCGGGCGGTGCTGGTGACGCTGGCGACGACGCTGGGGACGTTGCTGCTTTACCTGGTGGCTTATTGCTTGACGCAGGCGGCTACGGTGCATGCGGTGAATGCGGCTTATTTGGGGAGGGAGACGTCGATTGGGGCGTCGTTTGCGACGGTTAGGCGGCATTGGCTGCGGTATATCGGGATTGTGTTCTGGCAGGGGTGTAGTGCGGTTTGGGTGCCGGTGGTGCTGGCGATTCTGGGGGCGGTGCTGCTGGCGCCGAAATTCGGGCTGCAGGTGCTGGGTGCGATTGTGCTGGTGCTGGCGGGCTTGAGCTTTATTTATGTGCTGATTGCGTATATCCGGAACTCGCTGGGGATTGTGGCGTCTGTGGTGGAGGACCTGGGAGTGGCGCGGGCTATGCGACGGAGCAAGGTGCTGGTGGCGGGGCGGAAGGGGAGTGTGCTGGCCCTGCTGCTGCTGATGTATGTGCTGAACCTTGCGGGGGGTATCGTGCAGGGGGTGCTGGCGGTATTTATGGTGATGGCGCATGGCGGCGGGCGGGCGGCGCTCGAGGCGCTGGTGTTGCTGGCGACGTTTGTGGTGGGGTCGCTGGTGGCGCCGGTGGGGGCGATTGCTTTTTGTGTGTTTTATATCGACCAGCGGGTGCGGCGGGAAGGGTATGACGTGGAGCTGCTGATGGAGGCGGGGGGTGTGGGCGGGCCGCTGGCTCCGTTTGGGGGGGCGGCGGGGGGGTCTCCTTTTAGTGCGCCGCCGGGTTCGCCGTTTGGTACGGCTATGGGTTTTGGGGGGGTTGCTCCGCCTCCTCCGCCGGTGGGGGATTCGCCGTTTAGCCGGCCGCTGGGAGATGTGTCTGAGGGTGGGGCTGACGGTGGATCGGGGACGCGCGGATGAGGGGTTGGCTGATTGGATTGGTGGGGGTTTGCTGCGTGGCGCCGGTGTGGGGGCAGGGGTTGAAGCCGGTTTCGGCGGAGGAGTTTCGGGCGGAGGTGGGGCGAGCGGAAGGGTTGGTGGCGGCTTGCCGGAAGGATGTGAAGGCTTGTGATGCGGGGGCGGTGGGGGCGGATGTGCGGGTGCAGCCGGATGGGTTCGCGGTGCGGTGGGACTGGCTGCGGGAGACGCTGGCGGAGGCGAAGGATGCGAAGGTGAGTGGGCGGGAGGAGATGCTGGAGGATGCGGCGGCTCGGCTGAGAGAGGATGAGGGGGCGCGGGGGGAGGCGGCGCCGGATGTAAGTGCCGCGCGGAAGAAAGTGGATGGGGTGTTGGCGGGGGTGGAGTTTCGGGCAGTGAAACGGGATAACTACCTGACGGAAAAGCTGGCGGCGCTGGGCTTGATTTTGAATGCGGCGCTGGATCGGCTGGGGGCTTATGTGCCGCACTCGCCTTGGTTTGGGGTGCTGCTGGAGTGGGGGGTGTTGGGTCTGGCGGCGGCGGGTTTGCTGCTTTGGGCGTGGCGGGTGAGCCAGCAGCAAAGGCTGATGGTGGTGGCGGAGAGCTCCGGTGGCGGGCAGGTGTGGCAGAAGGAAAGTGACGACTGGGCGGCGCGGGCGGCGGCGGAGGCTGGGCGGGGAGAGTGGCGGGAGGCGGTGCATAGCCTGTATTGGAGCGCTATCGTGATGCTGGAAGGGCAGAAGCTTTGGCGGCAGAACCGGGCAAGGACGCCAAGGGAGTATGTGCGGTTGCTGGAGCCGGGGTCGGCGAAGCGGGGAGTGCTGGCGGGGTTGACGGGGGTGTTCGAGCGGATATGGTACGGGCTGCGGCCGGCGGGGGAGCAGGACTATGCGCGGGCGAAAGAGCTGCTGGATGAATTGAGGGTGGGGTGATGGCGGGCCGGAGGTTGGGGGCGCGGTCGGATAGGGGGATTGTGCTTTGGGTGCTGGGGGGGATGGTAGTTGCGATTTTGTTGTTCAGCGTGTTTGGGCCGCGGGCGGATGCGGATGATCCTAGCCCGACGACGTTCAATACGGGGACGGCGGGGGTGAAGGCGGCGCTGCTGCTGCTGCCGGAGCTGGGGTATGGGGCGGATCGGTGGCAGTCGCCGCTGGGGGATCTGGGGAGGGTGGATGCGGCGCGGACGACGCTGGTGCTGACCGAGCCGGTGCTGCCGGTGAAGGGGCTGGAAGCGATGCAGAAGGAGGTGGAAGTGTTTTTGCGGCGGGGGGGACGGGTGGTCGCCACGGGGAAGACGGGGGCTGAGCTGCTGCCGGGGGGACTGACGGGGGAGCCTACGTCGATTTATCAGCGGCTTTGTGTGACGACGAATGAAGGGACGGGGAAGCTGGGGGCGATGGATGGGGTGAGGATCGCGGTGCCGGTGCGGTGGGCGGGGACGGGAGCGAAGTACAGGGTGGCGCAGCGGTGTGGGAAGGATGCGGTGGTGGTGGAGTATGGGGTGGGGAAGGGGACGGCGGTGTGGTGGAGCTCGCCGATGCCGATGACGAATGGGGGGTTGAAGCAAGATGGGGATGTGGCGTTGCTGCTGGCGAGTGTGGGGGAGGTGGGGCGGACGGTGCTGTTCGATGAGTATGTGCATGAGGCGCATGAGACGGTGGGGAATATGCTGGGGGGACTGCCATGGTGGGCGATCGTTTGGCAGTGTCTGGCTGTCGCGGTGCTGCTGGTTTTGAGCCGGGGGCGGCGGAATGGGCCGGTACGGGTGCCGGTGGGGCTGGTGAGGAATTCGCCGGTGGAGTTTGCGGAGTCGATGGGGCACTTGTATGAGAAGGCTGGGGCTACGAGTGCGGCTACGGATGCGGCGCTGGAGGGGTTGATGCGGTATTTGCGGGAAGAGTGTGGGGTGCCGGCAGAGGTGTTGCGGGGGGATGCGGCGGGGATCGGGGAGGCGCTGCGGGAGAGGTTCGGGGGGGATTGGACGGGGTTGGTGGGGCATGTGGAACAGGGCCGGGCGGCGGCGCATGGAGGGGTGCGGGCGAAGAGTGCGCTGGGGTTGGTGCAGGCGTTGGAGAGGGATCTGGCGGAGTTGCGGGGGGTGGCGCGGGGGGTTAGGGTTTGAGAGAGGAACGGTGAGGGGGCGGGAGTCGGCAACAACAGGAACGCGGATAAGGGCGGATAAAAGGCGATAAGACCGGATTAAGACAGGGCTTGGATGGTTCGAGGGTTATATGTTTGGAGTTTGATGGTTTGGAGCGATTCGGGAACCGCGTGGGAGAGATAGATGATCCAGGATTCTGGTTCTTTTTATCCGTCCTTATCCGGTTTTTATCTGATCTGATCCGTGTTCCTGTTTTTGTTTTTTTGTTGTTTTGAGGAGAGATGATGAGTGAGCAGGTTGGAGTGACGGCTACGCTGGGGTTGTTTGAGCAGGGGCGGGCGCAGATTGGGCGCGTGATTGCGGGGCAGGAAGAGATGATCGACCAGGCGCTGCTGACGCTGCTTTGTGGGGGGCATGCTCTGATTGAAGGGTTGCCGGGTGTGGCGAAGACGTTGACGGTGAAGACGCTGGCGCGGTATCTGCAGCTGAACTTTCAACGGGTGCAGGGGACGCCGGATATGATGCCGGCCGATATCCTGGGGACGAATGTGTTTTCGCTCGAGACGAATGAGTTCCGGCTGCACAAGGGGCCGGTGTTTACGCAGTTTCTGCTGGCGGATGAGATCAACCGGATGCCGCCGAGGACGCAGGCGGGGTTGCTCGAAGCGATGGAGGAACGGCAGGTGACGATGGATGGGGAGACGCATGTGCTGGACCCCTATTTTTCCGTGTTCGCTACGCAGAATCCGATTGAGTTTGAAGGGACTTATCCTTTGCCGGAGGCGCAACTGGACCGGTTTTTGATGAAGATAAAAGTTGGGTATCCTACGTTGGCAGAGGAGCGGACGGTGCTGGAACGGCACCATGCGAGCGTGGGGGCGAAGGATTTGGAGCTGCGGGCTATCGAGCCGGTGGACCGGGGGCAACTGGCGGCGGCAAGGGCGGAGGTGAGGGCGGTGGCGGTGGAGCCGGCGCTGTTCGATTATCTGCTGGCGGTGGTGCGAAGGACGCGGGAATGGCCGACGATTGCGCTGGGGGCTTCGCCACGGGCGGCGGCGGCGCTGCTGCTGGTGAGCAAGGGGTATGCGGCGCGGGAGGGAAGGAATTTTCTGGTGCCGGATGATGTGAAGGAAGCGGCTTTGCCGGTGCTGCGGCATCGCGTGAGCTTGCGGCCGGAGGCGGAGCTGGAAGGGTTTGATCCGGATAGGGTGATTGCGGATGTGCTGGGGGCTACGGCGTTGCCGAAGTGAGGAGGCGCGGGCTGTCCGTTGACCGTTCTCCGTTGACCGTTGACCGTTTTCCGTAAACAGGGGCGAAATCATTATCTGCAGGCTTGAACGCACACGAATAAACTAGGAACTTACAACGTACAACGGACAACGTAGAACGGACAACGTAGAACGGACAACGTAGAACGGACAACGGTTTATGCGGACTTTGATTCCTGAGGCGGTGAGTGGGGTGGCGCGGCCTTTGAGCAGGGCCGGGCGGGCGCTGGGGTTTGGGTTGACGACGCGGGCGCTTTGGCTGGTGCTGGCGGGGTTGCTGGGGACTTTGCCGGCGTTCTTTCATGGGCATCGGGTGTGGGTGATGTGGGTTTGGGATGGGCTGCTGGTGGGGTTGATGGTGTTCGATGTGGTGAGTTTGCCGGGGCCGGGGAAGGTGCGGGTTTCGCGGACGTTTCTGGATTCGCCGAGGCTGGGGGTGGGGACGCGGGTGGAGCTGGAGGTGTTGCAGGAAGGCCGGGGAAGACTGGAAGTGGATGTGACGGATGGGCTGGAGGCTACGCTGGCTCCGATGCCGGAGACGAAGCGGGTGGAGGCTTATCCGCGAGACCCGGTGCGGGTGGTGGTGACGTGTTTGCCGGGGCGGCGGGGGGATGTGCGGCTGGGCGATATCTTTCTGAGGTATCGGGCAGGGCTGAAGCTGGTGGAACGGTGGGCGAAGGTGGAGGCGGGCCAGGGGATACGGGTGTTTCCGGCGATGGAGGAGAACGGGCAGGGGACGGACCTGTACCTGATGCGAGCTCGGCAGATCGAGCTGCAGAAGAGGAAGCTGCGGCTGCGAGGGATGGGGCGCGAGTTCGAAAGTATGCGGGATTATGTGCAGGGGGATGAGCTGCGCAACCTGAGCTGGACCGCTACGGCGCGGCGGGGGAAGCTGATTACGCGGCAATATACGACGGAACGGAGTCAGCAGGTGTGGGTGGTGCTGGATGCGGGGAGGCTTTCGCGGACGGCGTTTACGCTCACTCGGCGCGGAGTGAAGGCGGTGGGGGAAAGTGAGTACGAGACGGGCGATGCGCTGCAGGTGGTGGTAACGCAGCTGGACCAGGCGACGACGGCGACGGTGATGCTGGCGGAGGCGGTGGCGGGGTCGGGAGATAAGTGCGGGCTGCTGACCTATGGGCGGAGGATTCAGCAGCAGTTGCTGCCGGGGGCGGGGCCGGCGCATCTGCGGGTGATGATCGACCAGCTATCGCAGGTGAAGGCGGAGGCGGGGGAGGCGAATCACCTGGGGGCGGCGAGCCGGTTGAAGCAGCTGCAGCGGCGGCGGGGGCTGGTGATCTGGATTACGGAGATTGCCGATAGCGCGGGGCGGCCTGAGATTGTGACGGCTGCGGTGGAGCTGGTGAGGCGGCACCTGGTGCTGCTGGTGGTGCTGGAGCATCCGGAGCTGGCAGCGATGGCGGGGCGGAAGGTGGGGACGGTGGAAGAGATGTATGCGTCGGCGGCGGCGAAGGAGATGCTGGGGAGACGAAGGGAGACGATCGCTGCGCTGCGGGGGCAGGGAGTGCTGGTGGTGGAGAGTACGGTGGGGGAGGTGGGGATGAGGACGATTAATGGGTATCTGGAGGTGAAGAGTAAGGGGTTGTTGTGAGGGGGGGTGGGGTGCGTGACGACCCCAGGTCACGCGATGAGGCCCGCGTGGCCTGGGGCACCCCAAACCGTTTCGGGGTGGGGAGGTGGGATGTGGTTGTTGGTATCTGTGAGGCGGGGTGAGCGGCGCGTGACGACCCCACCTCACGCGATACGGCCCGCGTGAGATGGGGCACCCGAAACGTTTTTGGGGATCGATTAGGTGGTGGCAGGTTTGGGGGCTAGGGGGCGGCGCCAGCCTTCTGAGAGCCAGAGGGTGAGGGCGGTGAGGAGGACGGCGGAGACGGAGAACTTGAGGGCGGCGGGGGCTCGCTGGGGGGAGAGGAAGGCTTCAAGGGTGCCAGCGATGATGAGGAGAGGGACGGTGCCGGCGAGGAGGCGGATGGCTTCTGAGCCGGCGCGGGCTAGCGAGTCCTTGCGGCGGAGGTAGCCGGGGAAGAGGAGGCCGGTGGCGATGCGGAGACCGGCGCCGCCGGCGATGAAGATGCTGGGGAGTTCGAGGGCGCCGTGGGCGGCGACGAAGCTGGTGAGCGAGAGGGCCATGCCGTGCTGGACGCAGGTGGTGGTGATGACTCCGATGGAGAAGCCGTTCATGAGCATGAGGTAGAGGGTGAGGAGGCCGGCGGTGATGCCTCCGGCGAAGGTGAAGAAGCAGACGCCGATGTTGTTGGTCATGATTTTGCTGGAGTTCTGGGGTTCGGCGCCGAGGATGGAGTCGGTCCACATGCGGTGGTGCTCGATGGTGTCGATCATCTGGGGGCCTAGCATGGCGTGGATGAAGTCTGGGCGGACGATGGTGATGATGGCGCCGAGGATGCCGCCGGCGCAGAAGAGGGCGAAGGCGAAGGCGGTGTAGGGGAGGAGGCGGCGGAAGATGCGGGGGTACTCGTAGGCCATGAAGCGCCAGAGGGTGCGGGGGGAGAAGCGGCGGCCGGCGTAGACGAAATTGTGGGCGCGGGCGACGAGGCGATTGAGGTAGGCTTCGAGTGTACAGGCGCCCTGGTCGGTGCGGACGGCGGAGAGGTCTGCGGCGGCCTGGCGGTAGAGGAGGCCGAAGAGACGGAGGTCGGCGGCGGAGAGGGTTTTGAGGCCGTCGGATTCGGCCTGCTGGGCAAGGGATTCGAGGCGGGACCAGTTGGGTTTGCGGCGGGCGATCCAGGAGTTTGAGATCATATTGTTTTTGAGAGGGAGCGACAGGTGGACTTTACTTCAGACCAGCTTAACATCGAGACGCCGGAGCAGGTGGATTTGCGGTTCCCGCTGGCCGGGGTGGGGAGCCGGTTTGTGGCGGTGCTGCTGGATACGATCCTGCAGGTGGGGATCTATGTGGTGCTGGGGCTGGTGATTTATGTGACCTCGGCCTATAAGACGCTGGATGGGGTGGCGGGTGGGAGCCGGGCGGAGAAGTGGCTGATCGCGCTGTTTGTGCTGGCGAATTTTGTGCTTTTCTGGGGCTATTTTGTGTTGTTCGAGACGTACTGGAAGGGGCAGACGCCGGGCAAGCGGGTGATGAAGCTGCGGGTGCTGAAGGATTCGGGGCGGTCGATTACGCTTTTTGAGGCGATGGCGCGGAACCTGCTGCGGATTGTGGATGCGCTACCGAATGCTTACGTGGTGGGGCTGATTACGATGCTTTGTAACAAGCAGAATAAACGGCTGGGGGACTATGTGGCGGGGACGATTGTGGTGCATGAGCGGGTGGCGGAACAGCCGTTTATGGCTGGGGCGGATGCGGGGGCGCAGGGGTTGATGCCGGAGGCTCGGCAACAGTGGGCGGCGGGAGCGGAGGCGATGCCGGCGGATGCGGTGGCGCGGTTGGGGCCGGAAGATTTGCATGTGATCGAGGCGTTTTTTGGGCGGGCGCTGGATTTGCCGGTGGCGAAGCGGGAAGAACTGGGGGAACGGTTGGCGGCACGGATGAGCGAGAAGATGGGGTTGACGCGGCCGGTGGGGATGCGGGCGGAGGCTATGCTGGAGTTGATTGCCTGGCGGATGCGGGGGGTTGGGCGGTAGGGGTTTGGGGGTGAGCAAGGCTAAGAACGAGCAATGGCAAAAGGAGACGCAGATCCCTGCGGGATGACAAACAGAAGAACGAACAACAGCAAAAGCAAATGCAGATCCCTACGGGATGACAAACAAAAGAACGAACGACGGGAAAAGCAATAGCGGATTCCCTTCGGGAATGACAAACAAAAGAACAAGCAACAGCAAAGGCCAATACGGAGATTCTTCCCCTTCGGCTACGCTCAGGGTCAGAATGACGGCGGGTTTTGGTTAAGGTTTGGGAGGGGAGTTTGGCTTGGGGGTGGTTGTGGGGGGGACGGGGGCGTGACGGAGGAGGCGGCGGACTTTTTTGGGGGACATGGAGAGCTGGGTGGCGACGCGGGAGATTTTGCGGGATTCGCGGAGCCAGACCTGGGTGACGACGAGCTCGGCGAACTGCTCGGAGACCTGTTGGAGGGTTTTGCCGGCGACGATTCCCTGGGACCAGGCGCGGAGGGTGTCGTCAATGCCTACGTTGCGGAGGAGCTTGGATTTGAGGGCGTTGAGTTCGTCGACGACGTAGTCTGCGTCGTCTGAACTGATGAGGGTGGCGGCGGTGTCGGCGCAGCGGCGGGCGAGTTCGAAGTCGTGGAAGAAGTTGTTGGCGGCGACTTCACCGAGGGCGAGGTTGGCGTTGAGCAGGAGGCGCTTGTTCTGGGTGGTTTGCGCGAGGGCTACGGCGTCGGTGCAGAACTGGCGGGCGCGGCGGGCGAAGGCGGGAGCGTCTTCAGGGTGGCCGAGGAGCTCTTCCACGTGGGCGTTTTCAACCAGGCCGGAGAGGATGGAGGCGCGGGCCTTGTAGACGGCGCTGTGAGTGGATTCGGCGATGGCGAGGGCCTCGGCGGCTTCTCGGGCGGCGGCGTCGAGATCACCTACGTCGAGGTGGAGGTGGCCGGCGGTGAGGAGGGCGGCGGCGAGGCCGCTGTGCTGCTCGTGGAGGATGCAGATTTGTTTGGCGCGTTGGAGCTCCTGGATGGCGGAACGGTAGAGCTCCTGGTGCTGCTTGTGGAGGGGGCGGATGCGGGCGGCGGTGGAGTTGTTCTGGGCGGCCGAGGAGGAGCGGCGGGCGGCGGCGGAATCGATGTGCTTGCGGAGCTGGAGGGCGAGGAGGCGCTTGACGAAGGCGAGGTTGGTGACGGTGCGGGCGAGGTTGGGGTGGTTGGGGTGGTTGACGTTGTAGAAGGCGACGGCGCGGTCGAAGTGGTGAAGGGCTTTGACGTAGTCGCCGTTGCGGCGGATGATGCGGCCGCGGGCGGACTCGATGTTGCCGAGGGCGATGGAGTGGTCGGTGTGGCGGAGGACCTGCTCGGCTTCAGAGAAGATAGCGAGGGCCTGGGCGGTATCGCCGCGCTGGAAAATGAGCCAGCCGTGCTGGACCTGGATGACGGCGAGGACGACGGAGGAGTCGGGGAGCTGGGCGGCGAGGGTGCGGGCGGCGTCAATGTGGGTGAAGGCGTGGACGTACTCGGCGAGCTTGCGGTGGGCGCGGCCTTTCCAGAGGTGGGCGACGAGGCGGAGGGTGGGGTCGAGGAGGTTGTGGTCGAGGCGGAGAGCGATGTCGAGGGTGGCGATGGCGCGGTCGGGCTCGTCGATGGAGAGGGCGTAGAAGGCTTCAGCGAGCTGGACGCGGAGGTAGGCGCCGACGGAGAGCTCGAGGCGCTGGGCGGTGGTGAGTCGGTCGAGGAGGGTGCGGAGGAAGTGGGCGTCGCGGTAGCCCACATCGACCCACTGGGTGAGGGTGAGGAGGAGCTCGGCGGGGGTGCGGCCGGAAGTGCGGAGGGTCTGCCAGAGGGGCTCGGTCTGGTCGAGGAGCTGGAAGCCGGCGAGGATCTGACGGTGGCGAAGCATGGTGTCCAGGCGGTCGTGCCAGGGGAGCTCGGGGGCTGGTGAAGCGGGTTTGCGGGACGGTCTGGGCATGGTGGTTTGGTGGTTTTTTGTGAGTTGTATCGTTATACGCTTTGGTGGGTCGATTTGTCCCAGTAACGCGCTTGCTCTTGGCCATTGGCACCTGGGGGCTTCTCTAGCCCCCGTTCTTCTCGTGCAATCAATTGCAAATCTGCCCTACTCTTGCCCTACGTTTGCCCAACCCCTCCAAGCGTGGAAATGTTGCAGGATACGTGTCTCAAACCATGGTTTTCCCTGTGATTTGACAGGTTTTGTTGTACTTTCTATTGACAGACCCCGTTCGGAACGCATCTACTGAAGAAGTTGGGTAACGGGGTTGGACAGTTGGGGCATTATTCAGCCGATACGCAGTAAAGCCCCTTCATGGCTGGAACCACGAAAGGGTTGTTGCAAACGGGGTTAACCGTTTAGGTTGTGGAGCAGTAGGAAGGTCTTGATTGCCAGGAGTATGAACACTTCTCCTGGTATTTAAGTTTGAACTTCCCCCATTTGACGTTTACTCGTCGCATGGCCGTTTACCTCATCATAGGATCGCCTCGGGGCTGTAACCCCGAGGCGTTTCGCCGTTTCAGGCGAAACTTGTTTTGCCCCGTGGTGCCCGTCGAGCGTCCAGCCTATGACTCAGCCCATTTAGTGTCTCACCCTGCCTTTACCCCCTGTCAATGCCTGATGCACCGTGAAGGGGTACATATTTTCCCCGTTTCACCAACGACTATTTCCAGCGGCTGAGGAGGTGGGCGAGGGTGGGGGCGAGGGCGGCGGTGAGGAGTCCGTTGAGGCCGATGGCTACGGCGGCGAAGGCGGCGGCGAGGGGGTGGAGGTCGAGGACGCGGGCGGCGCCGATGCCGCTGCCTGCGGTGCCGGCGGCGAGTCCGGTGGCGGCGGGGTCGTCGATGCGGAGGCGGTGGAAGATGGGGTGGAGGAGGACGGCGACGAGGATGCCGGAAAGGATGGCGAGGACGGCGGTGAGGGAGGGGTCGCCGCCAATGGTGCGGGCGACGTCCATGGCGATGGGCGTGGTGGTGGATTTGGCGAGCATGGAGAGGGCGAGCGAGACGGAGCCGCCGCAGAGCCGGGTGAGCACGTAGCCGGAGATGGCGGCGGTGAGCGAGCCGGCGAGAAGAGCGAGGAGCATGGGCCAGAGCGTCGCGCGGATTTGCTGCATGGCGCGGACGAGCGGGATGGCGAGGGCGACGGTCGCGGGGCCGAGGAGAAAGTGGATGAGTTGGGCTGAGGCGAAATAGGTGGGGTACGGGACGCGCGTGATGCGGAGGGTGATGCCGATGAGGACGATGGCGATGAGGACGGGATTGAGTAGGTGCGAGCGGGTGCGGCGCTGGATGGCGACGCCGACCAGGTAGGTGGCGAGGGTGAGAGCGACCGCGACGAGGGGGGTCATGCGGTCCGCCTGCGGGCGAGGGTCTGCATGACGAACGCGGTGACGGCGAGGGTGAGGAGCGTGGAGCCGATTAGGGCGACGGAGGCGGGAAGCCAGGCGGCGCGGAGCATGGCGAGATTGGCGACGACGGCGGTGCCTGCAGGGACGAAGAGGAGACCGAGCCAGGTGAGGAGCTGGTCGGCGGTTTTGCCCAGGGGGCCGTGGAGCTGGGCGGGTTTGAAGAGGAGCCAGAGGGCGAGGAGAGCCATGCCGAGGACGGGTCCGGGGAGGGGGAGGTGGAGGAGGGATTGGAGGGTGTCGCCGGCGAGTTGGAAGAGGAGGAGGGTGAGGAAGGCCTGGAGGATTTGCATGATTTCCCCTTTGAAATGGGAAAGCCACGGGGTGGGCCCGTGGCTTTCGGGGTGAGTTTGTGGGGCTCTGAGCGAAGGCCCGGGGCTAAAGCCCCACTCATTCCATGGAAGTTATTCGTGGGGATGAAGCCCCACGCTTCCACCGGGAGGTTAGTTGAGGCGGTGGCGTTCGATGCCGTCGAGGGTTTGCCAGAGGGCGCGGGCGGCTTGCTCGGCGGCGGCGAGGGCGGGCTCTTCGGCGGTGGGGTCGAGGGCTAGCTGGGCGTCGACGAGGTCGCGCCAGACCTGGGCGTGGTGGACGTCGGCGGTCTGGTGGAGGGTGAAGTAGCGGGTTGCGGCGGCGTCTGCACCGTAGAGGTTGGTGAGGCCGATGGCTTTCTCGCGGGCGATGGCGGGGACGCGAGCCTCATAGGCGTAAAGGGCGGCCATGGCGGCTGGCGCGGGGGCCTGCATGAGAGCGCGGAAGGTGGCGATGAGAGCTTCGGTTTCAGGCTGGAGTTTGTGGGTCTGGACGGCGGCGGGCGTGGCGCCCATGGCGGTGGCGAAGTCCATCCAGAGGGCGGAATGGGGGCGGGCGTTGTGGGCGTCGGTGCCTTCCTCGTCGGCGAGGTTGCGGAGGACCTCGCGGCGGAGCTCGGCGTCAGGGAGGTTGCTGTGGAGGGCGGAGAGGTAGGTGGGGAAGGCGGAGACGTGGTGGTAGTACTCGGCGGCGTAGTGGGCGAGGTCTTCACGGGTGAGCTCGCCGGCGGTCCAGGCCTGGTAGAAGGGGTGCTTAAGGAGGTCGTAGGGGGCGGTGCGGGCGTCGAGGCGGGTCCAGAAGGATTGGGTCATGTGTCGTCTCCGGTGATGGGGTTAGGGTACCGGAGTGGGGGTGGGGGTGGGTAGTTATTTTTGTGCGGGGTGTTGTGTGGGATGAAGTGGTGGCTGGAAAACAGGAACGCGGATCAGGGCGGATACGGCGGGGGCGGGCTTGGGGGAGGAGTTAGTTTGGGGCGGACTAGGCGTGGCGTTCCCTGTTGGCTTTTGGGGGTGATGAGACGCAGATTCCCTTTGGGAATGACAAAGAAAAGGGCAAAAGCAAACGAAGATTCCCTTCGGGAATGACAGACAAGAAGGGCCGAACGCAGTAAGAGGGCGTACCTCAGCGGCTCAAGCCGCGTTGCAACGGTGGTATCTACGGCACGGCTGAAGCCGTGCCCTTAAGCACGACCAATGGTTTAGCCAGGCACAATGGAATGCTTCGGCGAGCTTCTAGGGGTGTTTTAGGGCGGGGAGGAGGGGGGTCAGGGTGCCGTCGTTGGGGGCGGGGGTTAGTTGGAGGAGGTGGCAGATGAGGTCGTAGATGTCTACGTTCTGGAAGGTGGGGAGTTGGGTGTGGGGGCGGATGTCGGGGCCTATGGCGAGGAAGAGGGCTTTCATTTCGGGGATGCGGGCGGGGTCGTAGCCGTGCTCGCCGAGCGAGGGCTTGCGGGGGGCTTTGCCATCGGGTGAGGGTTTGGGCGTGTGGGCGCGGAACTGGTAGGGGCCGTTGGGGACGATGACGGGGTCGCCTTCGCGGGGGTTCTGGTTGAAGGTGAGGGGCGCGGGGACGTCGGCGCGGCGGTAGACGGAGAAACGAGGGTCGGGGTGGGCGAGGAAGTCGGCGTAGGCGAGGGCGGCGGCGGCGTCGTCAGGTGGGTAGAGGAGGGTGCCCTCGGACTTGAAGGCGGAGAGGTCGGCGAACTGGTCGAGGGTAATCCAATCGCCCTGGGAATGGATCATGCCGTGATCGGCGAGGACGATGAGATCGATGGGGAGATGGGTGGCGTCGAGCCTGGCTTTGAGGTGGCCGATGAGGGTGTCGACGTGGGCGACGGCGGCTTGTTCTTCGGGGGAATCGGGGCCGAAGTCGTGGCCGGCGTGGTCTGTGTTGCTGTAGTAGAGGGTGAGGAGATGGGGGCGCTGGGCGGGGGGAAGCTGGAGCCAGGTGATGAGCTGGGCGATGCGGGCTTCGTCGTCGGCTTTGTCATTGAAATGGGTGTAGAAGGCGGGGCGGTGGCCGGCGATGGAGGCCTCGGAACCGGGCCAGAAGAAAGAGGCGGCACGCATGCCCTGCTGCTCGGCGAGTGACCAGAGGGGGGTGCCGGTGTACCAGGTGCCGTCGGAGTTGGTCTGGTCATTTTTGTAGGAATAGGTGGCGTTGCGGGTGGGGTCGTAGAAGGTGTTGGCGACGATGCCGGAGTGCTGGGGGACGAGGCCGGTGACGAGGGCGATGTGGTTGGGGAAGGTGAGGGAAGGGTAGGAGGGGAGCATGCCCTGGGGAGCGGTGGCGCCGGCGAGCTGGAGGGCAGCGATGTTGGGGGCAGACCACTTGGTGGGGTAGTCGTAGCGAAAGCCGTCGAGGGAGACGAGGACGACGTAGTGTTTTTTCTGGGCGGCGCGGGTGTTGGGTGCGGGGTCGCCGAGGAGGACGGGGGTAGGTGGGGTGGCTGGGGTCTGGATGGGTGTTTGGGATGGGGCGGGGCGGCAGTAGAGGGCGGCTGCGAGGAGGGTGAGGGGGATGAGGCGCATGTCGACTTGGACGGTGAGGCGGGGGTAGAAGACGCCGGGCGGGGCAATGGCGGTGGGGCCGGTTTTTTTGGGATTGTGGGGTGGGCTTTTGTTTTGTAGGAGTTAGTGGAAGTGCGGAAGAGTCTATCGGCGTTTTGGGTTGAATAGTTAGGAAAAACTAACAATTGGTGGTAATTTCTTTTATGTTCCCCCTAATTCCCTGGTTTCAGTAATAGTCGTACGCTCCACCACCTCACTCTCCACTCAGGAGCTTTGCATGTTTGATGGTCTCGTCGCTACTCGCCGCTTTGTCTTTGGGTCCCTTGTAACAATGATTTGTGCCGCTCCCGCGGCGATGGCACAGAGCCCTCTTCTCGCCAGTTCCCTTGTTTCGAGCCCGGTTGTTTCGAGCCCCTTTGTTTCGAATGCGGGTGTGAGTTCTGTCATTACCAGCCATGTGCCATCGATTGTGCAGAGTGGGCGTGCGAAGCTGGTGGGCGCGATGGCTCCTGCGCAGACGCTGCGGCTGGCGCTGAACCTGCCGATCCGCAATGAGGCGGCGCTGGATTCGCTGCTGGCCGAGCTTTATAACCCGAAGAGCCCGAAGTTTCACAAGTGGCTGAGCCAGCCGGAGTTCGAGGCGCAGTTTGGGCCGACCGAAGCGGACAAGCAGACGATGATCCAGTGGGCGAAGGATAAAGGATTCGAGATCAAGTACACGGCGCCGAACGGGCGGATTATCGAGGTGGACGCTCCGGTTTCCGCGGTGAACAAGGCATTTTATGTGACGGTGCAGACGTACCACGACACGTTGCTGAACCGGGATTTTCATGCTCCGGATAAGGAACCGACGACGGACATGAAGATCGCGCTGCTGAGCGTGGATGGGCTGGAGGATTCCGAGCCGAAGGTGAAGCATGTGCAGAAGGATCCGAAGCTGAGCCTGCCGGGGACGGTGACGGCGCCCACTCTGGATACGGCTGGCGCGATGATCACGAGCCCGAAGGGCATTACCTGGCAGCCTGCCAAGCCGCAGGTTAATGGGTCCGGGCCGGACAATAGCTATCTGCCGAGCGATATGCGCGCGGCGTACTACGGAACGGGCAACCTGACAGGTCAGGGACAGACGGTCGGGATCTTCAGCTTTGACGGCTACCTGGCCGCGGACCTGCCGCTTTACTATTCGTCGACTGGTTTTTCCAGCACGGTGCCTGTGACCAATGTGTTGACGGGTACGTTCAACGGAGCTTGCACGGCACCCTGCGCGGATGACGAACAGATTCTGGATATCGTTCAGGTGCAGGGGATGGCACCGGGGCTGACGAGCATACGGTTCTATGAGAACGGGACCACGGCGAATACGGAACTGAACGTGATGGTGACGGATAACCTGGCGAAGACGATTTCGAGCTCGTGGGGTGGCGGTGGTTTTGCCGCTTCGTCCGATACGTACTTCAAGCAGATGGCGACGCAGGGGCAGAGCTACCTGAGCGCGACGGGAGATGACGGGGCGTTCTACAAGGGCAACTACTCGGCGCCCTCGCTGGATGCGTACATTACGCAGGTTGGCGGGACGGACCTGACGACGACCGGTCCGGGTGGCTCGTATGTTTCAGAGTACGCGTGGGATGGTTCTTCCGGCGGGTACTGGATCACGGGCATGACGACGGCTTCGAAGATTTTGATTCCGACGTGGCAGACGGCTGCGGTGAATAGTTCGAACGGCGCTTCCTCGACTTACCGGAACGTTCCGGATATTGGGGCGGAAGCGAATTATGACAACGGCACGGTCAGCAATGGCGTGTACGAGTTGGGTTACGGCGGTACGAGCTACGCGACGCCACGTTATGCGGGATATATCGCGCTGGCGAATCAGCAGTCTCTGGAGAACGGCGGGACGACGATGGGGTTCCTGAACCCTGCGCTTTATGCGGCTGGAGAAAGCGCTTCGACGGCGACGATTTACAACGACGTTGTAGGTGGAACCGACCCGGCTTACCCGGCGGGAACCCCGACCTACACGGCAGTGGCCGGGTATGACATTGTGACGGGCTGGGGCTCGCCGAATGGGGCGGGGCTGATCAACTACCTGGCGGGCGCGCCGGCGGCTGATTTTGGCCTGGCGCCCTCTTCAGTGAGTGTGCAGAATGGCGGACCGGCGGTGATGGTGCAGATTCCGCTTTCGGTTTACAACAGCTTTGCGGGTACGGTATCGCTGGCGGTTACGGGTCTGCCGACCGGGGTTACGGCTTCAGTCACCAGCGGGACGCCGACTGCGCCGCCGACGGTGACGTTGACGGCCTCAGGCGCGACGATGGCGACGTACAACGCGACGCTGACGGGAACGTCGGGGACGTTGAGCCACGCGATCACGCTGCCGGTGACGGTAGAGAAGCGGACGAACGATGACTTCAGCCTGACCTCTACGGCGGTGTCGGTCGACCAGAACAATACGAGCGGGAGCACGATCACGATCAATGTGGGTTCGGGGCTTGTGGGCTACATTACGTTGACGGCGAGCGGTTATGCGCCTGGGTTGTCGGGTGCGTTCAGCGTGACGCAGACGCCGATCGATACGCCGAGTTCGACTTCGGTGCTGTCGATTTCGGCTGCGGGGTCGTTGCCGGCCGGGACGTATGTGGTGACGGTGACGGGGACGTCCGTTGCGGGAATCTCGCACTCGGTGACGGTACCGATCACGGTGACGACGCCGGCTTCACTGCTCGCGGATGGCGGGTTTGAGTCGGGCGGCGGTACGGGCGCGGCGTGGACTGTGTCGGGCGTGGGCTACCTGGATCAGTCCTCTGGGATCCCGCCGCATACTGGCACCTACTTTGTCGTGCTGGATGGCGGGTCGGCGGCTGAGACCAGCACGGTGACGCAGAGTGTGTCCATTCCTGCCGGCAAGAGCGTGGCTACGCTGGGCGTGTGGTACTGGGTGCTGAGCGGTCAGACCGGGACGACGGCGGTCGACACGATGGCGATTCAGATTACTAATTCCTCTGGAACGGTGCAGACGCTGGGTACTGTGAGCAACCTGACGCAGAACGGCTACTGGGCGTATGTCAGCTATGACGTCAGCTCGTATATCGGGCAGACGGTGACTGTTGGGTTTGTGGGCAAGCAGGCGGGCACGACGTACACCGACTTCCTGTTGGACGATGTGACGCTGGTTGTGAAATAGCTGGCTGTTTCGGGGCTGGTTGTTTCGGGACAAAGGTCGCTTCGGCGGCCTTTGTTTCGTTTTGGCGCGGCGTAAATGCTCTAGACTGGCGGGTATGAGCGAGCGGGAGACGAGTGCGGCGGAGCAGCCGGAACTGGATGTGACGGACCCGGAACTGGTCGCGCAGCCGGAGTTTACGGCGGCAGGGGTGAGGAAGCCGGCGGTCGCGTTCATCTTCATGACTGTAGTGCTGGATATGCTGGCGTTGGGGATGATCATGCCGGTGCTGCCGCGGCTGATCGAAAGCTTTCTGCATGGGGATGCGAGCAGCGCGGCGACGATGCTGGGAGTGTTTGGGACGACGTTTGCGGCGATGCAGTTTGTGTTTTCGCCGGTGCTGGGGTCGGTATCGGACAGGTTTGGGCGGCGGCCGGTGGTGCTGCTGTCTAATTTTGGGATGGGGGCGGATTACCTGCTGATGGCGTGGGCACCGGCGCTGCCGTGGCTGCTGGTGGGGCGGATTATTTCAGGGTTGACGGCGTCGTCGATCCCTACGGCGATGGCTTACATGGCGGATGTGACGCCGGCAGAGAAGCGGGCGGCGGCGTTCGGGATGCTGAATGCGGCGTTTGGGGTGGGGTTCGTGCTGGGGCCGGCGCTGGGTGGTTTGCTGGGACAGGTGAATCCGCGGCTGCCGTTTCTGGCGGCGGGAGGGCTGAGCCTGGTGAACGGGATGTATGGGCTGTTTGTGCTGCCGGAATCGCTGAAGAAGGAGAACCGGAGCGCGTTCAGCTGGAAGCGTGCGAACCCGGTGGGGAGCCTGGTGATGCTGGCGAGGACGAGCAGCATGCTGAAGCTGAGCGGTCTGCTGCTGCTGGGTTATCTGGCGCAGCAGGTGCTGCAGAATGTTTATGTGCTGTATGCGGATTACCGGTATCACTGGACGAACCGGACGGTGGGGCTCTCGCTGGGGGTGGTAGGGGTGTTTACGATTCTGTATGGGGCGTTTCTGGTGCGGCCGGCTGTGAAGCGGTTTGGGGAACGGAAGGCGATCCTGTTTGGTTATGCCGCGGGGGCGGTGGGGTACACGCTGATGGGCGGGTCGAAGACGGGATGGCTGGTGTGGGCGTCGATCCCGGTGCTGAACCTGATGCAGCTGGCGTGGCCGTCGATCCAGGGGCTGATGAGCAAGAACGCGGGGGCGCATGAGCAGGGACAACTGCAAGGGGCGATCCATGGGATACGGGGAGCGGCGGGGATTGTGGGGCCGACGATGTTTACGCTGATCTTTGCGAAGGCGGTGGGGGAGCGGGCGGTGGTGCAGCTGCCGGGGTTGCCGTTTTTTGTGGCGGCGGGATTGCTCGTGGTGGGGTTGCCGGTGGCGTGGGTGGCTACGCGGAAGGGGTAGGGGTGGGTTCGTTAGGGCTTGAGTTTGACGTTAAGCTGCCCGGGGATGAACCCCACGCTTACACCAAAAGCGACTTTTAGCGTTATGGGGGTTGGAGGCGGTACTTATGGGGTGAGTTCGACAAGGCCTTTGTAGTATGTGGGTTTGCCATTCTGGAGGTAGGGTTTGAAGCGGCACCTCCTCATGGATTCCATCGCTGGAAATATGTAAGGGCCAGCGCCAGGCGCGATTGCCTGGGGGTTTACACCGCTCTCTTTGCCGGTCTCGTCTACGCTGACGATGAGCTGGATGATGGTGCCGTGAGGCACTCCGGGGGCCAGGCGTGCCTCGCAGGAGATGACTTGCTTTTTCATTTCGGCGATGGAGAGGATAGGGATCGGGTCGGCGAGGGTGGTGGAGAAATGGAGGACGAGGGGCATCTCCATTTGCTGGGGGACGCCATCTCTGAAGAGGGGCTTGAACTTGTAGGCGAGGGCCTGCTGCATGCCAAAGGACTCGAGGCCGGGCTGATCTGAGTTGTGTTTGGCGGTCTCGCGTACCTGGCCGGTGCGGTCAGTGCGGGCGTAGAGGATCATATAGCCCTCTGTTTTGCCCTCGCGGACGGCGGGCCAGACGATCTGCGGGGCGTGGTCGAGGAGGCTTTCTTCTTTTAGGGTTGAGACGAAGGTCGTGGCGAGCGGCTGGGTTGGGCCGGCGATGGTGAAAAGGCTCAGGTCGGGGTGCTTCAGATCTTCGAGGGTTGTGAGGTTGGCGGTGATGGGTTTGTAGTCGAGGACGTCGGTCTGGTAAGTGCGAGGGATTTGTTTCTTGCCGAAGGATTTCCAGTCGGAGTAGGTCATGGAATGATTAAAAGTGAGGACGGAGCTGATGCGAGGTTCGGCACCGGCGAAGCAGATTTGACCCCAGGTGAGCTCGTCGGTGATGCCGTTGGGGCGGTCGTCGCGCCGGAGGCAAGCCCGGGCAATTTGCGGGCCGATGGTGACTTCACCGCCCTGGAAGTTAGCGGCCATGGGAAGTGGGTTGAGGAGGGCGAGGCTGAAGTCTTCCAGCCAGCGGGGATAGTATTCACCGTGGTCTTCTTCCTGGGTCTGCGTGCCGTTTACGGTTCGGATCTGGATGAAGGATGGGGAGGTGAGGACCAAGTGGTACTGGGTGGGGGTGAGCCACCAGAGTTCCAAGTTGCCGGAGTAGGGTGTGCCGGTGGTGCCGATCTGGAGGATAGCGTGGAAGGGTTTGCTGTCGGTGGTGAGGGAAGAGGCTTTGAGGGCGCGGTGGATGGCGTCCAGGCCGGAGATTTGCTCGCCGGTAGGTTGCTGAAATTGGGCGCTCGATGCTGTGGCAGCGGTGAGGGTAAGTGTGAGGAGCCAGAGTTTCAGCATGAGCTAATGTATCGCGAGGTTGCGGGAACTTGGCATTTGCCTTGGAAAGATTAACCCCACCTCACGCGGAACGGCTCGCGTGAGATGGGGCACCCGAGACATTCCTGGGGGTGAATTATTGGGTCAGGGAGTGTTGGCGGGCGGGGAGGAATTCGTCGTTGGGGAGCCAGGTGATGGGGTGAGAGAGGTGGATGACCTGCCAGCCGAGGCCCGTTGTCGGTTGACCACAGAAGTAGGTGCGTGTGCACCAGGTGGCGCCGGTCAGGATTCTGAGATTCTGAACTTCTGAGCTTTGCTCAGAATGATGGCGGGTGTTGGAGTGTTTAGTGGCAGAGGGGGGATTGGTCGAAGTTTTCGAGGAGGTCGGCTACGTCTTTGTAGACGGCAATGCAGCCGTAGTGGAGGAGGTCTTCACGGGACCAGCCGCCGGATTCTACGCCGATGGTCCAGATGCCGGCTTTGCCTGCGGCTTCGGCGTCGTAGGGGGTGTCGCCTAGGGCGAGGACTTCATGGGGCTTGAGACCGAGGCGGTGGAGGGTGGCTTCAAAGATGTCGGGGTGGGGCTTGGAGCGGTCGGCGTCGTCGGCGGAGGATTCTTGTTCAATGAGGTCTGCGATGTTGGCGATTTTTTTGTAGGTGGCGAGGTCCTGCTTGCTGGCGGACGAGGCGAGAGAGAGGCGGATGCCGGCTGATTTGAGCTTGAGGAGGAATTCGCGGACGCGAGGGAGTGGTTCGACTTGGGAGAGGTAGTCGTGCTGGAAGATGTGTTTGCGGAAAACTTCGATGGGGTGCTGGATGTGTTTTTGTTTCCACCAGGGGATGAAGAAGGGGACGAGCTCGTCGCCGCCTTTGCCGATCTGGCGGCGGCAATCTTCAAGGGAGACGTGGGTGCCGATGGCGCCGAGGGCGACTTGCCAGGCCTGGGCGTGGAGCCAGTTTGATTGGACGAGGGTGCCGTCGATGTCGCAGAGGATGGCTTTGATCATGCGCGTTGGATGCGGGAAGGGGTATGGGGGGATTTTGGTGAGGTGAAATGGGTGAATCTTAATGCGGGATTCGCGTGGCGGGCTGCATCTGATGAGGAAAGTGGATTTCAGGTTGTGCTTTTCGAGGGATGGCTATGGCTTTGCACGTGACGATGGCAGGCAATGAGGATTCGAAGTGGCCGACGCTGGTGATGATGCACTTTCTGGGCGGGAGCGGGCGGGAGTGGGATGAGGTGGTGGCGCTGCTGGGGCCGGCGTATCGGACGCTGCGGGTGGACTTGCCGGGGTTTGGCGGGTCGGCGGAGGAGACGGGGTATGGGGTGGAGGAAATGGCGGATGCGGTGCATGCGGCGATCGCAGACGCCGGGCTGGAGCGGTATGTGCTGGTGGGGCACAGTATGAGCGGTAAGGTGTCGATGGTGCTGGCGCGGCGGGCGCAGGATGCGGGGTTTTCAGTGGAGGCGGATAGTGGGCTGAAGGGGCTGGTGCTGGTGGCGCCTTCGCCGCCGGGGCCGGAGCCGATGACGGAAGAGAAGCGGGCGGGGATGATTGCGTCTTTGGGCGGGGCGCCGGCGGAGGGGGATTTCGCAAAGGCGCTGAAGTACATTACGCGGAATGAGGAACGGGATATCCGGCCGCTGGTGGAGGAGCGGGCGGCGAATGAAGTGCTGCGGATGAACCGGACGGCGTGGGTGGCGTGGGTCACGAAGGGATCGAAGGAGGACTGGGCGGAGAGGGTGGGGGTGCTGACGGTGCCGGCGCTGGTGGTGGCGGGTGAGAAAGATGCGTCGCTGGGGCCGAAGCAGCAGCGGGAGGTGACGTTGCCGCACCTGGGCAAGGGGAAGATCAAGGTGGTCAAGGGGTGCTCGCACCTGGTGCCGATGGAGCGGCCGGAGGCGATGGCGGAGATGCTGCGGGAGTTTGTGGAGGGGCTGCCGGTGGCGAAGGTGCCGGAGGAGTATGAGCGGTTCTTGTTTGGGGAGCGGGTGTCGGCGCGGACGCAGGAGGTGCTGCGGCGGCGGATGGATGGGCCGCCGGTGAGTGAAGGGGTGCTGAACGCGGCGCAGCAGAGGACGCTGCGGGCGATGCTGGCGCGGGTGGTGCCGCAGGTGAGGGGCGAGGAGATCGATTTGGTGGGGTTTGTGGTGGCTCGGCTGGCTTCTGGCAAGGGCGATGGCTGGCGGTATGATGTGCTGCCGGAGGATGCGCAGGCTTATCGTGAGGGTCTGGACCGGCTGGTGGAGAAGGGGTTCGAGGAGATGGATGTGGAGCACCAGGATACGGTGCTGTCGAAGCTGGCGGCGAAGAAGGGGAGCGTGGATGCGCGGTGGTTTGAAGAGGTGAGGGGGGATGCGACGGCGGCTTATGCGGGGCATCCGGCGACGCTGGCGCGGTGGGGGTATAGCGGATTTGGAGTGGGCGGGGCGTTTACGGAGTATCGCGGATTTGTGGATGTGGGGTTGAATAACCGGGAGAGCTGGGAGCCGGTGGCGTCTGGAGTCGCTCAGTGAGGCCGGGTTGGGCGCAGGCCATGCGGACTTTTGGCGAGGCGGAGGCTGTGGATGTGGTGGTGATCGGGACCGGGGCGGGGGCGGCGCCGGTGATGGCGGAGCTTGGTGAGGCGGGACTGCGGGTGGTGGCGCTCGAGGCGGGGCGGTGGTGGGACCCGGGGGTGGAGTACGCGGCGGACGAGATCCAGATGAACGAGCTTTATTGGCTGGAGGAACGGATCAGCGCGGGCGAGACGCCGACGGCTTTTGGGGGGAATAACTCGGGGACCGGCGTGGGTGGGAGCATGCTTCATTGGGGGGCTTATGTGCCAAGGGCGGATGAGCGGGACTTAAAGTTGAAGACGGACTCTGGGAAGGGGGAGGACTTTCCGTTTTCGCTGGCGGAGCTGACGCCGTTTTATGAGGAGGTGGAGGGTTTCATTGGAGTGGCGGGGCCTACGCCTTATCCGTGGGATGCGGGGCGAAGGTATCCGCTGGGGCCGCTGCCGATCAATGGGCCGGGGATCATGATGCAGCGCGGGATGGATGCGCTGGGAGTGACGACTTGCGCGGCGCCGATTGCGGCGGTGTCGCGGGGGTTCGCGCAGGCGGGGTATGGGGAGCGGCCGGCTTGCGTGGGGTGCGGGTTTTGCCACCAGGGATGTGTGTATGGGGCGAAGGCGAGTATGGATGTGACTTATCTGCCAAGGGCTGTGGCGGCGGGGGTGGAGATTCGGGCGGAGGCTCGGGTTACGGGTTTTGAGAGGGATGGGGCGGGGCTGGTGACGGCGGTGGTTTATCGGCAGGATGGGGTGGAGAAGAGGGTGGGGTGTGGGGCGGTGTTTTTGTGCGCGGGGGCGGTGGAGACGCCGCGGCTGCTGCTGCATGCGGGGATTGCGAACTCGTCGGGCCAAGTGGGGAAGAACTTTATGGCGCATGTGGCGACGCAGGTGTGGGGGACGTTTGCGGAGGAGATCCGGATGAACAAGGGTTTTCCGGCGACAGTGATTACGGAGGATACGCTGCGTCCGAAAGGTGCCGACTTTGTGGGGGGGTACCTGGTGCAGCCGCTGGGGGTGGTGCCGGTTACGTTTTCGAAACAGGTGGCGCGGGGGCGGGGGCTTTGGGGGAAGGCGCTGGTGGATTACCTGGAGAATTACAACCATATCGCCGGGATGGGAGTGAATGGGGATTGTCTGCCTTATGAGCGGAATTTTCTGGAGTTGAGCGATGAGATGGATGCGTTTGGCGTACCGCGGGCGCGGATCCACTTCAGTTATGGGGAGAATGAACTGCGGATGAGTGAGCATGGCGCGAAGCTGATGACGGCTTGCTGGGAGGCTGCGGGGGCGGACGATATCTGGACGTTCGAGCGGAGTGCGCACACGATTGGGACTTGCCGGATGGGGGTGGATGCGGGGGCGAATGTGGTGGATGCGTTTGGGCGGTCGCATGATGTGGGGAATCTGTGGATCAGCGATAACTCGACTTTTCCGGCGGCGCTGGCGGCTAATCCGGCGTTGACGATCATGGCTTTGGCGGTGAGGTCGGCGAGGGAGTTTTTGCGGCGGCGGTAACGGACGCAGGTTTCGCGGAGAAGCGCGGGTTCGCCGGAACGCTGCGTAGAATGGCGTGATGCGGCTGAGTGGGTTTTTTGCGCGTGACGATGATGGGGTGAGGGCGCCGTGGCGGGTGTTCTGGGTGGCGTTTGTGGTGCGGCTGGTCTATATGACGCTGGCGCATACCTGGCGGGTGAAGGGGGTGGAGGACCACTTTGCGTTTGGGTTCGAGGCGGGGAGGATTGCAAGGGCGCTGGTGACGGGGTATGGGTATGCGGACCCGTTTGCAAATGTTTATCGGGCGCATACGGGGCCTACGGCGTGGCTGCCGCCGCTTTATCCGCTGGTGATGGCGGGGGTTTTCGAGGTGTTCGGGGTGTTTACGGGGATGTCGGCGTGGGTGCTGCTGGCGCTGAATTGTGCGGCGAGCGCGGGGACGGCGATGGCTTGCTGGGAGCTGGGTTATCGGCTGATTGGGCTGAGTGTGGCGCGGTGGAGTGGGTGGATTTGGGCGCTTTATCCGGCGGCGATGCAATATGCGGTGAAGTGGCTTTGGGAGATGACGTTTACGACGGCGCTGTTTGCGTGGGTGGTGGTGCTGGCAATGCGGATGCGGGATCGGGCTTCGCTGGCGAGGTGGTGCTGGTTTGGGGTGATTTGGGGGGCGATTGCGTTGTCGAACTCGACGCTACTGCTGTTTTTGCCGGTGTGTGGGGTGTGGGTGCTTTGGGGGCAAAGGGCGACCGCGGATGGCGCGGAGGAACGCGGATTCAAGGCGCGGGATCTTCTGGGTGCGGGGCTTGCGGGGGTGATCTTTGTGGCTATGCTGGCGCCTTGGGTGGTGCGGAATGAGCGGGTGTTTCACAAGTTTGTACCGCTCAGGGGGAACTTTGGGGCGGAGCTTTATATGGGGAATGGGCCGGGGGCGGATGGGTTTTTGATGGAGTATCTTCACCCGTTCCAGGATGCGGTGCAGATGCGGCTCTATGGGCAGATGGGGGAGGTGGCCTATGTGAAGATGCGGGGGGATCGGGCGAAGGCGGTGATTGCGGCGGACCCGGGGCGGTTTGTGCGGAATACGCTGCTGCGGGTGGATTTTTTCTGGGCGAGCGTGCCGCATGCGGAGGAGAAGCATGAGGCGAATGAATGGGTGCGGGTGGTGGATTATGCGTTCATCAGCGTGGCGGGGTTGCTGGGGCTGGGGCTGGTGTTGTGGCGGCGGGTGCCGGGTGCGGGGATGTGGGCCTGGGCGTTTGTGCTGTTGCCGCTGCCCTATTATGTGGTGACGGTGCATGCGCGGTTTCGGCATCCGCTGGAGCCGATGATCTGCGTGCTGGGGGTTTATCTGTTTCAGAGTGCGGATAGGGGGCGGTGGTGGTCGAGGCTTGGGTAGTGGGGTTGGAAGGGCTGGTGACGGCGTTTATTTTGCTGCATGACTGGGTGCCGCTAGGGCGTTTGAGTAACCCGGAGGGGTTGTTGGCGGTGGACTCGAAGACGCGGCTGGGGCTGACTACGGTTTTGAGTGCGGCGCCGTTCGCGATTGGGCTTTGGTGGAGTTGGCGGGAAGTTGGGCATTGGTCGCATGGGGTGCTGGTTTATTTGTGGGTTTGCTATGGGATCTGCCTGGCGGGAGCGCTGCGGGCTTGGTGGGTGCCGTATCTTTTTGGGTCGGATGAGGGGCGGCGGGAGCGGTATCGGCAAAGGTTTGCGGGGACGCTGAGTTTTATGCCGGAGCGGCATGGGATCCGGCCGGATGCGCTGCATGTGGTGTTTCATGGGGTGCTGGTGGGGTTGGTGGTGTTGCTGGGGGTGGTGAGTTTCTGAATGAGGTTTGGTGCGGATGTTGTAGAAGGTAAAGACAAACGCAGATCCCTACGGGATGACAACAAAAAAAAAGGCAGAACGCTGCGGGGATGACAACAAACGGGATGACAACAAAAGTTTGATGAATGGCTGCTGGGCGGGTTATACTTGTCAGGTTCGGGAGCTTTGGGCTTTTGAGCAGGACGCGCTGGGACACGGGGTGGTTTGAGCCGTTACCGCGTATGAGGGTTTGACCATGTATGCAGTGATCCGCACAGGCGGGAAGCAGTACCGCGTTGCCCCGGGCGACGTGTTGAAGGTGGAAAAGCTCGAGTCAGAAAATGGCAATGTCGAGTTTTCCGATGTGCTGGCGGTTAGCGGCGAAGCGGGTAGTTTTGAGCAGTCGCTCGAGGGCGCGAAGGTTACCGGGACGGTCATCGGGGCGGGACGCGGGGACAAGATCCTGGTGTTCAAGTTCAAGCGCAAGAAGCAGTACAAGCGGATGCAGGGACACCGGCAGTCGTATACAGAGATCAAGATTGGCGAGATTTCTGTGGGCGGGAAGACTTTCAACAGCTAAGGCTGACCAACGTATACGTGGCTGCGGGCCCGATGCGACGAGGGATTTGAGATGGCACATAAAAAAGGACTTGGCTCTTCAAAAAACGGCCGGGACTCCAATGCGCAGCGACTGGGCGTGAAGCGGTTTGGCGGCGAGACGGTTACGGGCGGATCGATTCTGGTACGGCAGCGCGGGACACCGCTGAAGCCTGGCCTTAATGTCGGCCGGGGCAAGGATGACACCTTGTTCGCGAAGGTTTCAGGCGTTGTGAAGTTTCAGGATCGTGGCCAGCAGGGTCGATTTGTTTCGATCATCGCTACGGTTGTGGAAGAGCCTGTCGCGGCGTAACAGGATTGCAGATTTGCGGGAGCCCTGCCTTCTTGGTGGGGCTTTCGTGTTTGAGGAGGAATGATGGACGAGGATTGGGACGCGCGGGAGTTGCGGGGGGAGCGGGACCGGCAGGTGGCGGAGGAAGTCGATCTGTCGGATGCGCCGCAGCCGAAGATGGGATTTGAGGGTAAGACCGCGGCGGTGCAGGCTTCGGTGGGAGAGGATTTGTGGGAGGTGCATTCGGCTGGAGGGAAGATTGGGGAGTTTACGGCGGGGCGGGGGTGGGAGGATTTTGCGGAGTCGGAAATGCTGCGGGCGGTGGTGCGTAGCATGCTGGAGGTGATGGCGGGCGGGCTGGGGCGGGTGATGGTGGCGGCTCCGGAGCTAGGGGCGCGGCTGGGCGGGGACGTGGTGATGGGGCTTGGTGCGGCGGGGGACAAGGAAGTCTGGAGGTTTGTGCGGGATGGTTTGGGGGAGCTGATGGTGCGGGTGCGGACGGAGCTGGAAGCGTGGCATGAGGGGTGATGGCTTCTTATCGAATGAACATGTTTGCCGCACGCTGTGCGGGCTATGCAGACGGGGGTGAGGAGCAGTGCGATGTTGGGAGGTGAGGCGTCACGCTGGGTGAATCGGAGCATCAGACAGATTGAAGCGAGGGTTCCGATGGCATTGAAGATTACAAAGAAGGATCATGTGCTGGGGCCGGAGACGGCTGAACATACGCTGGTGGAGTATGCGGATTATCAGTGCCCAGGTTGTGCGGAAGCGGCACCGATTGTGGCGAGGCTGGGGAAGCATTTTGGGGACAGGCTGCGGATTGTGTTTCGGAATTTTCCGCTGGAGCAGCATGAGTATGCCGAGGTGGCGGCGGAGACGGCTGAGTTTGCAGCGGCGCAAGGCAAGTTCTGGGAGATGCATGACCTGTTGTTCAAGGAGCAGAAACGGTTTGCGGACGGGTTGTTTCCGAAGCTGGCGGAGAAGATTGGGTTGGATGGGGAGGCGCTGAGCCAGGCGCTGGACGAAGGGACTTATACGCCGAAGGTGCAGGGGGATTTGCAGTCTGGTGAGAAGGCGGGGGTGGCGGGGACGCCGTCTTTCTTTGTGGATGGGAAGATTTATGAGGGGTCTTATGAGTTTGAGGCGCTGGTGGAGGCGTTGGGGTAGGGGGAACGGATTCTTTGGGATGGCAGGCAAGAACAGGCAAACGCAGATCCCTGCGGGATGACAAACAAGGAACAAGCAACGGCAAGAACAAGCAACAGCAAAAGCCAATACGGAGATTCTTCGCTTCGCTCAGAATGACGACGTTCTTTGGTGAGGAGCGTGGTGCGTGGTACCGGCTTAGTCTTCGGTGGATTCGCTGGGGATGCTGGGGTCTGGTTCAGATTCGGGTTCGGTGGTGAGTTGGGCGGGGGCGAAGGCGTGGGGGGCGGTGGGGGCGGTGCCTTTCTGGTCGATGGCCTGGGCGGCGGCGGCCATGGTCTGGCCCTGCATGGCGCCGGAGACGGCACCGTCCATCATGAGCTCGGCGAGGCGGCGGCTGGCTTTGTCGAGGGAGTCGATGGCGTGGCGGATGATCTTGTAGTCGCCGCCCTTGATGGAGGCTTTGACTTCAAGGGTGGCGGAGGCGATTTTGTCGAGTTCGGCGAAGGAGAGTTGCTGGTAGGCGGGGTCAGATTTGGCCTTTTCCATGGCGGCGAGGATGGTCTGGGCTTCGTTGGTGGCTTCGATGGCCTGGCGCTCGGTGATGTCCTGCTCGGCGTTGTCGAATGAATCGAGGATCATGGTTTCTACCTGTTCGTCGGTGAGGCCGTAGGTTGGTTTGACGTCGATTTCAGCGGCTTGTCCGGAGCGCTGCTCGCGGGCGGAGACCTTGAGGATGCCGTTGGCGTCGATGAGGAATTTGACTTCGATGCGGGGGAGGCCGGCGACCATGGGTGGGATGCCCTTGAGGTCAAAACGGGCTAAGGAGCGGCAGTCTTTGGCTAGTTCGCGCTCGCCCTGGACGACGTGGATGGCTACGTTGGTCTGGCCGTCGACGCCGGTGGTGAAATACTCGGTGGCGGAGGCGGGGATGGTGGAGTTGCGCTGGATGACCTTGGCGACTACGCCGCCGAGGGCTTCGATGCCGAGGGAGAGAGGGGTGACGTCGAGGAGGAGGAGGTCTTCGAGCGCGGCGGAGGTGGTGCCGGACAGGATCTGGGCCTGGACGGCGGCGCCGAGGGCTACGACTTCATCGGGGTTGAGGTCTGTGTGGAGGGTTTTGGGAGTGCCGCCGGGGGTGGCGAAGATGCCAGCTACGAGTTCGCGGACGGCGGGGATGCGGGTGGAACCGCCGACCATGACGACCTCGTCGATGTGGGCGGGGTCAAGGGCGGCGTCGCGGAGGGCCTGGCGGACGGGGGTGGCGGTGCGGGCGATGATGGGAGCGATGAGCTGGTCGAACTGGTCGCGGGTGATTTCACGGAGGTAGGTCTGGCCGTTGGGGAGAGGGACCTGGAGGCGGGCGGACTCGGCGGTGGAGAGGGTGATTTTGGCTTCGATGACGGCTTTGCGGAGGGCCTGGATGAGTTCGGGGTTGGTGCGGAGGTCGAGTTTGAGGTCGCCGGAGATGTCGTCGAGGGCTACGGTGAGGAGGAGGTTGTCGATGTCGTCGCCGCCGAGGTGGGTGTCTCCGCCGGTGGCTACGACCTCGAAGATGCCTTCGTGGAGCTTGAGGATGGAGATGTCGAAGGTGCCGCCGCCGAAGTCGTAGACGGCGATGAGGCCGTCTTTCTTTTTGTCCAGGCCGTAGGCGAGGGCGGCGGCGGTGGGTTCGTTGACGAGACGGAGGACTTCAAGGCCGGCGATGCGGCCGGCGTCCTTGGTGGCCTGGCGCTGGGCGTCGTTGAAATAGGCGGGGACGGTGATGACGGCGCGGGTGACGGGTGTGCCGAAGAAACGCTCGGCGTTGCGCTTGAGCTGCTGGAGGACGTAGGCGGAGATTTCGGGCGGGGTGAGGGTAAGGCCGCCGACGTTGAGGCGGAGGACTTCGCCGGGTTTGGCATCGGGGGCGAGGTGGAAGGGGAAGAGTTTGAGCTCGGAGGAGACGTCGGCGAGGTCGCGGCCCATGAGGCGCTTGGCGGAGTAGATGGCGGCGGAGGGGTCGGTGAGGAGGGTGGCGCGGGCGGCGTTGCCGATGCGGACGCCGTCGTCGGTCCAGGCGACGACGGAGGGGACGAGACGGTCGCCGTCCTCGCCGGGGATGATGGTGGGGGTGTCGCCTTGCATGTAGGCGATGAGGGAGTTGGTGGTGCCGAGATCGATGCCGACGACTGGATTGGTGGGAGCTGCCATTGGTGCGGGTTTCCTTTTTGGTGCGCAAGAGGTTCGATGCGCGGGGAGGCTGGTTTGATTGTCCTATAAGATGTTGGCGTGGAGGACGAGGGGATGGCGGGTGCGGCGGTAATTTCATGCTTGCGGTATAAGGATGCGCGAGCGGCGATCGACTGGCTGGTGCGGGCGCTGGGGTTTACGGTGCAGGCGGTCTACGACGGGCCGGGGGGGACGGTGGCGCATGCGCAGCTGACGCTGGGGGGCGGGATGGTGATGCTGGGGTCGGCAAGCAATGCGGGGGGTGAGATGGCGGGGTTGCTGGGGGAGCCAGATGACTTGGGTGGGAAGAATACGCAGACGATCTACCTGGTGGTGGAGGACGCGACGGCGGCTTTTGAGCGGGTGAAGGCAGTGGGGCCTCGGGTCATTTATGAGCTGCAGGAGATGGATTACGGGGGGAAGGCGTTTGGGTGTGTGGATGGGGAGGGATTTGTCTGGTCGGTGGGGGAGTATGACCCGTGGTAGCTTGTTGGGATGGAACTGAACCCTTATGCGAAGTTTTTGGGCGGGCAGGATGCGCGGGCGGTGCTGGCGGCGACGCCGGGGTTGCTGCACCAGGCTTGCTGTGCGTTGACTCCGGAACAGATTGAGGCGCCGATTGCGGTGGGGAAGTGGTCGCCGCGGGAGATTTGTGCGCATTTGGCGGACTGCGAGATTGCGTTTGGGTTCAGGCTGAGGCAGACGCTGGCGGAGGATCGTGCAGTGATTCAGCCGTTCGACCAGGATGCCTGGGCGCGGCACTATGCGGGATATGATCTGCCTGCGGCGCTCGAGATGTTCAAGGGGTTGCGGGCCTGGAATTTGAAGCTGATCGGGGGGCTGGGGCAGGCGGAGCTGGCGCGGGTGACGACGCATCCGGAGCGGGGGACGATGACATTCGAGACGATTGTGGAGACGATGGCGGGGCATGATCTGAACCACCTGGCGCAGGTGCGGGGGGTTTCGGCATGAGGGCGTGGGTTGTGGGGCTGGCGCTGGTGGCTGGGGCGGCGTGGGGGCAGGGGCATCCGCGGGATGGGGAGATCCATGACGCGGATACGAAGGCGTGGTGGCACACGACCGAGGCGCTGAGCGGGGATGCGATGCAGGGCCGGGATACGGGGTCCGCGGCTTATGAGCGCGCGGCGGCTTATGTGGCGGGGCGGTTTCGCGCAGCGGGGTTGCAGGCTGCGGGGGACGGAGGGACGTATTTTCAGCGGGTGCCGATGCACCAGGTGGAGGTGGAGGCGAAGGGGACGAGCTTTGCGGTGGTCCGGGAAGGCGGGGTCGTGGTGCCGCTGCGGTTCTTAGAGGAGGTGACGATTGGGGCGGCGGCGGGGCTGCCTGCGATCGATGCGGGGCTGACCTTTCGGGGGTATTGCGGGAAGGACGCGATGAGGGGGGTGGCGGGCGAGGTTGTGGTGTGCTTCGGGACGCAGCGGGCGGGGCTGCCGACGGGCGGGGAACGGGTGGCGAATGCCCGGGCGGCAGGTGCGGTGGGGGTGATGAATGTTGATGATGCAGGGTTTACGATTGAGCCGCCGCGCTGGCCGTATGCTTATGCGCGGTCGGTGACATTGGCGGGTGACAAGGGGGCTGGTAATTTTCCGGTGATGCGGATGAGTGTAGAGGCGTTTACGAAGGTGATTGCGGGGAGTGGGCAGGATGCGGCGGCGATCGAGCAGGCGGGTGGGGCGAAGATGGCGCTGGCGTCGTTTGAGGTGCCGGCGAAGCTGCGTGTTACGGTGGCGGTGGAGGAGAAGGATTTGAGCTCGCCGAATGTGCTGGCGGTGCTGCCGGGGAGTGATGCGAAGCTGAAGGATGAGTATGTGGTGGTGGCGGCGCACCTGGATGGGTATGGGTTTGGGACGGCTGTGGGTGGAGACAATCTGTATAACGGGACGCTGGACGATGCGGCGTATGTTGCTCTGCTGATTCAGTTTGCGGAGGATTTGAAGGCGCAGCATACGGTGCTGAAGCGGTCAGTTTTGTTCTGCGCGTTTACGGGTGAGGAGAAAGGGTTGCTGGGGTCGAACTGGTATGTGGGCCATCCGACAAAGCCGCTTGCGCAGACCGTGGCGGATGTGAACCTGGATCAGCTACGGCCTTTGTTTCCTATGAAGATACTGACCGCGCTGGCGGTTGACGACACGACGCTGGGGGCTACGGCGCGGCAGGTGGGGGAGGGCATGGGGGTGGAGATTCGGGCGGACCGGGAGCCGGAACGGGGTTTGCTGCGGCGGGCGGATCACTATCCATTTCTGAAGGCGGGGGTGCCGGCGATTGGGTTTATTTTCGGGTACGATCCGGGTACGGATGCGGAGAGGCGGTACCGGGAGTGGTACCAGGTGCGGTATCACCGGCCGCAGGATGATCTGACGCAGCCGGTGGATTTTGAGGCGGCTCGGGAGTTTGATTTGTTCTTTTACAGGCTGGTGGAGACGGTAGCGGATGGGGAGCGGCCGCGGATGTTGGCTCCGCTCAAGTGAGTGCGGGGGCTGTGTTGAAGAAAGACGAACGCGGATTCCCTTCGGGAATGACAAAGAAGCGAATGACAAACAGGATGGTCAGGGTTCGAGGGCGGTGGTTACGTCGCGGACGAGGTTGCGGAGGTAGCTGCGTTTGTTGAGGAGGGTGACCATCTGGTCGCGGGCGGCTAGCCTGGCGGGTTGGTTGGCGTTGGACTCGGCGGTGTCCCATTGGGTCCAAAGGAGTTCGAGTTCGGTCTGGGTATCGGCGAGCTTTGTGTTGAAGGTGACGGAGGCTGCCTGCAGGTCGCGGAGGACGTCGGGATCGGCTTCGTCGCCGAACTCTTTGGCGGCTTTGAGCTCCATGAGCTGCATGTTGAGGTCGAAGACCTCTTCGAGGAGGTCGGGGGGGATGAGCTGCTTTTTCTGCGTGCCGGAGGTGCGGGCGGCTTCGGTGGCGGCTTTGGATTGCTCTTCGAGCTCCACGCCTTCGAGCGTGAGGAGGTACTGGGTGCGGGCGATGGGGTCTCTAAGGATGCGGTAGGCGTCGTTGAGTTGGGAGGAGGCGGCGAGGGCGGCGTCCTGCTCGGGCTGGGGTTTGGCGGCGAAGCGGTCGGGGTGGAGGCGGCGGCTGGCGGCGTAGAAGGACTTCTCGAGTGCGGCGGGGTCGAGATGGAGGTGGCGGGGGAGGGCGAAGAGTTCGAAGTAATTTTGCATGATTAGCTAGGGTTCAGGGCGGTGCGGATGGCTTCGATGTCGTCGTTGTACTCGTGGGCGGGCATTTGCTCGAGGAGGTCGCGGAGTTCTTCGTCAGTGGTGTCGGTGACCTGGCCGGTGGATTTAAGCTCGTTCATGAGGGCGCAGAGTTTTTCTTCATGGCGCTCAATGGCTCGCATGGTGTGGAGTAGGGTGTTGATGCGGTAGACGACCTGAGCGGTGCGGGCTTGCTGGGCGGGGTCGGGTTTGGATTTCGCTTTCGGTGCCATGGTGGTGTGATGCGGGGTTTGGGCATCAGATGGTTGGAGGCGACATGAGTTTATTGGGCGGTAGCGAGAAGATTACGGTGGTGGCGCAGATTCGTGCTAAGAGTGGGCATGAGGATGAGGTGCGCAAGGCGTTTACGGCGGTGGTGGGGCCCTCGCAGAAAGAGGCTGGGTGCATCAGCTATCACCTGTTTGAGGATAAGCACTATACGGGGAGCTTTTTTACGGTGGAGGAGTGGGAGAGTGAAGAGGCGCTGGATACGCATTTGCGGGTGAACAAGGGGGCGCTGGATAAGGCGAAGGCTTTGTTGCGGGAGGATTTGCGGATTAGCGTTTTGAAATTGGTGGCTTAGTGGTTGTAACCCCAGGTCACGCGATACTGCCGGCGTGGCCTGGGGCACCCCAAACCTTAGGGGCGTAGTGTGTTAGGCCGAGAAGGAGCTGCCGCAACCGCAGGATTTGGTGCTGTTGGGGTTGATGAAGTTGAAGCCCTGGCGCATGAGGGTTTCTTCGAAGTCGAGGACCATGCCGGCCAGGTAGAGGAAGGATTTTGGGTCTACGAATAGGCGGATGGGCTGGGCTCCGGAGGGATCGTTGGGAGTTTCGAGGCCGGCGCCGAAGGTGAAGGTGCGATCTTTGAGACGGGGTTCGGTGTCGAAGCGAATGTTGTAGGAGAGACCGGAGCAGCCGCCGCCGGTGATGCCTACGCGGAGGCCGCCGGCAGAGGGGGAAATGCCTTCTTTCGCCATGGCTACACGGATGCGCTTGAGGGCGTTTTTGGTGATTTCGATGGCTTGTTTGGCGCGGGGTTCGAGGCCTTCGGCGGTGAGGAGGGTCATGCCGGCGAGGGGGTCGGTCTGGGAGGGCTTGGGGGGGACAGAGGTGCTGGGGGTGGTGAGGGTGACCATGAGGGCTCCTGATTGGGGCTTAAGGGAGTAACCCCAGGTCACGCGATGAGGCTGCGTGGCCTGGGGCACCCAAGACAGTTTGGCGCCAGGTTAGACCGTGACAGGTTGGGCGGTGGCGGGGGCGGTGTAGCCCTGGGTGATGTCGGCGGCGCCTTCTTCGAGGTGGTTCTTCTTTTTCCAGTCGCCGATGGCTGCGCGGATGGCGTCCTCTGCGAGGACGGAGCAGTGGATTTTGACGGGCGGGAGGGCTAGCTCCTTGACGATGTCGGTGTTGGAGATGGTGAGGGCTTCGGCGATGGTTTTGCCTTTGACCCACTCGGTGGCGAGCGAGCTGGAGGCGATGGCCGAGCCGCAGCCGAAGGTTTTGAACTTGGCCTCTTCAATGACCTGGGTTTCAGGATTGACGCGGATCTGGAGGCGCATGACGTCGCCGCACTCAGGGGCGCCGACGAGGCCGGTGCCGACGGTGTCAGAGGTCTTGTCAAGCTGACCGACGTTGCGGGGGTTGCTGTAGTGATCGACTACCTTATCGCTGTATGCCATGGTGTGTGTGCTCCGGGTGAGTCTCTTACTTTTGATGATAACTCTTATGAAAGGGTGCCGGAAGAATTGAAGAAGAAATGCCGGCTAACTGGTGATGGGGAGCAGGCGCTGGCGGAGAAAGAGGGCGGCGGTTTCGATGGTGTCGCGGGAGGCGGAGAGGACGCCGCCGAGGGTGAGGAAGCCGTGGACGAGGCCGGGGAAGTTGCGGTGGAGGACTTCGACGCCGGCTTGTTCGAGCTGGGTGCCGTAGAGGACGGCTTCGTCGTGGAGGATGTCCAGGCCGGCGGTGACGATGAGGGCGGGCGGCAGGGCGGCGAGCGATGGGGTGAGGAGGAGGGTGAGGCGGGGGTCGGATTCGTCGAAGTGCTGGTCGCGGGAATGGCGGCCGAAATAGTGCTTGGTGGCGGTGTCGAGGAGAGGCATTTCGGCGTTGGCGATGCGGGAGGGGTAGAGCTCGGCGGTGGCGCGGGCGTCGATGGAGGGGTAGATGAGGAGCTGGGCGCGGAGGGTGTGGGCGGCGTCGCGGGCAGCTACGGCGGCGGCGGCGGCACAGCCTCCGCCGGCGGAGTCTCCGGCTACGGCGAGGCGGGTGGGGTCGAGGTTGAGGGAGGCGGCGTGGGTGGCGAGCCAGAGGGTGACGGCGATGGCGTCGATCTGGGCGGCGGGGATGGGGTGCTCGGGACCGAGGCGGTAGTCTACGGCGAGGACGGCGGAGGGGGTGGCGGCGGCGAGGTTGCGGCACACTTTGTCGTGGGAGGCGAGCGAGCCGATGGTCCAGCCGCCGCCGTGGAAGAAGATGACGGTGGGGGCCGGGCCGGGAGGGAGGCCGTGGGGGCGGTAGAGGCGGCAGGGGATGCCGGCGATGGTGAGGTCTTCTACGGAGTCCATTTCGAGCGTGGGGCCGCCGAAGGCCTGGGTGCCGCGGTCGTAGGATTGGCGGGCCTGATCGACGGGGAGGGTGTGGAGGGGCGGGGCTGCGATGGATTTGAGGAGGGTGAGGAAGGCGGAGACTTCTGGGTGGAAGGGCATGGTGGTTTTGGCCTCGGTCAAGAGGGTAGCAGGGTGAGGGCTTCGAAGATGTCTTCTGGCAGGAGGGGGATGGTGTTGAAAGGATGGGCTGGCTTGAGGGAGGACAGGGCGTTTTCTATGGCGTTGAGGATGGCGGGGGCGGGGCCGTCCATGGGGAGCTCGCCGATGCCCTTGGCGCCGTAGGCACCGTGCTGGTAGGGGTGCTCGGCGAAGTGGACGTGGATGGGTGGGAGGTCGGCGGCGGTGGGCATGATGTAGTTGGTCATCTGGTTGTTGATCATGCGGCCGTTTCGGGTGACTACTTTTTCGTAGAGGGCGTAGCCGATGCCCTGTGCGACGCCGCCTTCGATCTGGCCGGCCGCGAGGATGGGGTGGAGGACGCGGCCTACTTCCTGGAGGGCGTCGAAACGAGTGACGGTGGGGGTGTAGGTGAGGGTGTCGACGGCAACTTCGGCGACGTAGACGGCCCAGGCGTAGGTGCCGTAGGCTTCGCCCTTGTAATGGGCGTCGTCCCAGAAGATGTTTTCTGGGGCTTCGTAGCGTTGGTAGGCCTTGAGTTCGCCGAGTTGGGCGACGTAGGCGGCTACGGCGGCGTGGAGGTCCTGGGGGGTGTGGTTGGCGGGCAAGAAGGCGGTAAGACGGAGGGTCTCGAGGAGGGATTCGGCGGCCTTTTGGATGAGGCCGCCGACGATCATGGCGGTGCGGGAGGCTACGGTGGGGCCGGAGTTGGGGACGATGGCGGTGTCGGGCTGGGCTACGTCGACGAGGTCATAGTGGGCGTTGAGGGATTCGGCGGCTACCTGGGCGAGGATGGTGTTCGTCCCTTGGCCGAATTCTGAGGAGGAAACCAGCACGCGGATGCGGCCTTCGGCGGTGCCTTCGAGGCCTACGAGGGAGTTGAGATAGCGCTCGCCGGAACCGGTGAAGCCGGCGCCGTGCATGAAGGTGGCGAAGCCTATGCCGCGCTTGATGGGGCTTTGTGGGTTTTCGCGGGCGAAACGTGCTGTTTTGGGGTGGTAATCGCTGGCTTCGAGGGCGCGGGTTAGGAGGGCGTCGAGGTCTACGTCGGGGCCGATGAGCTGGCCGGTGGCGGTGGTGCCGCCGGGGCGGAGGAAGTTGCGGCGGCGGAGCTCTTCGGGCGTCAGGCCTACGGTGCGCGCGATGAGGTCCATGTGGCGCTCGAGGGCGAAGAGGGCCTGGGGGGCGCCGAAGCCGCGGAAGGCGCCGGAGGGTGGGGTGTTGGTGGCGACGGCTTTCGAGGTGACGCGGAGGGCGGGCCACTGGTAGGGGCCGGCGGCGTGGATGGTGCCGCGGGAGCAGACGGTGGCGGAGAGGGTGGCGTAGGCGCCGCCATCGATGATGAACTCGATGTCGGCGGCGAGGAGGAGGCCGTCGCGGGTGACGGCGGTGCGGTGGCGGGTGCGGGAGGGGTGGCGCTTGGTGGTGGCGGCCATGTCTTCGGCGCGGTCGTAGATGATTTTCACGGGGCGGCCGCCGGACTTGAGCGAGAGTAAGGCGGCGTGGCCGGCGAGGATGCTGGGGTAATCTTCCTTGCCGCCGAAGGCTCCGCCGGTTTCTGCCTGGATGACGCGGACCTGCTCGTCAGGGAGGTTGAAGGCGATTTTGAGGGCGCGGTGGACGTAGAAGGGGCACTGGATGGAGCCGGTGACGGTTACTTGTGTGGGTGTGGCTTCGGCGATCATGCCGTTGGTTTCGATGTAGAGTTGCTCCTGGGCGCCGGTGTGGTATTCGGCTTCTACGATGTGATCGGCGTGGGCGAAGGCTTCTTCGAGGTTGCCGGTTTCTAGGAGGAAGGATTTGAAGATGTTGTCCTGACCCCAGATGATCTGTCTCTGGGCGAGGGAGTCTTCGAGGGTGAAGAGGGGGGGGAGTTCGGTGTAGGTGATGCGGACGGCGGCGGCGGCGCGGTGGAGGGCGTGGCGGTCGGGGTGGGCGAGGAGGAGGATGGGTTCTTCGGGGTGGTTGATCTTGTGTTCGGCGAGGAGGGGCTGGTCCTCGAGGAACATGGGGACCATGTTGCGGCCGGGGATGTCGGCTGCGGTGACGATGGTGTATTCATGCCAGGGGATTTCGGGGGGGAAGGTGATGGAGTCGATGGTGCCGCGGGGGATGGTGCTGCGGACGGTGATGCCGTGGAGGAGGTTGGGGAGGGTGAGGTCGTCGGTGTAGAGGGCCTGGCCGCGGAGCTTGGCGGGGGCTTCCTTGCGGGGGACGTTGGTGCCGATGATGCGCATTTTGCTGGCTCCTTGGGGCAGGCCGACCGCGGATGGCGCGGATCAGCGCGGATGAAGAACAGGTAACGACAAAACAGGCAACGACAAGAACAAGCAACGACAAAAGCCAATACTGAGATTCTTCGCTTCGCTCAGAATGACGGCGGGCTTGGGTTTGGGGGTCATTGAAGGCTTAGGGTGGCCAGGGTTTGGGCGAGGATGCGGGTGCCGGTGGCGATCTGGGTTGGGGTGGAGTACTCGTCCGGGCGATGGGATATGCCGGCGCGGGATGGGATGAAGATCATGCCTACGGGGCAGATGCGGGCCATGAAGAGGCTGTCATGGTAGGCGCGGGAGGGCATGAGCTGGTATGGGGTAAGGGGATCGTTGGGGCTGGTGGTGGTGGGTTGGCGGCAGGCAGTGTGGATGGCCTGGATGATTTCAGGGGCGCAGAGGGTGGGGGCATCGGCGTTGAGGGTTTGGGTGGTGATGGTTACGCCGCGCTTTGTTGCGATGGCTTGCGCTGCGCTTGCAATGGCGGTGAGGACGTGGTCGCGGCGGGGGAGGTCGATGTCGCGGACGTCGAGCGAGAGCTGGACGCGGGAGGGGACGGAGTTGACGGCGCCGGGGAAGACGGTGCAGATGCCTACGGTGGCTACGGTGTCTTCGGCCTGGGTGGCGAGGGCGGCGGATTCTATGGCGAGGATGAGCTCGGCGGCGGCGGTGAGGGCGTCGTGGCGGAGGGGCATGAGGAGGGCGCCGGCGTGGCCGCCCTGGCCCTCGATGGTGATGGTGGCGGAGGCGGGGGCGGCTATGCCGGTGACGATGCCGATGTCGAGATGTTTGCGTTCGAGGTCGGGGCCTTGCTCGATGTGGAGCTCTATGAAGGCTGCGTAGGTGCCGGGTTGGAGTGCGACCTGGTCGAGGGAGCCGGTGAAGGGTGTGCGGGCCTGGTCGAGGGTGTTGCCTTCCGGGTCGGTGAGCTGGTTGGCTTGCTGTGGGGTGAGGGAGCCGGAAAGCATGCGGGAGCCCAGGCAGCCGATGCCGAAACGGGTGGGTTCTTCGGAGGTGAAGAGGATGAGGTCGATGCTTCGCTTTGGCTGGAAGCCCTGTGTTTGGAGGGCTCTGATGGCTTCCAGGCCGCCGAGGACGCCTACTGTGCCGTCGTACATGCCGGCGTTGGGGATGGCGTCGATGTGGGAGCCGGTGGCTACTGGGGGGAGATCGGGATGGGTGCCTTGCCAGCGGTAGAAGGTATTGCCGATGGGGTCTTCGCGGATTTCGAGGTTGGCGGATTGGGCTAGTTGCTTGAGGTAGGTTCTTGCGGCTATGTCTTCTGGGGTGAAGACGATGCGGGTTACGGCGGTGTGGTCTGTGGGGGGATTGGGGGCGGTGAAGGTGGCGAGGTGGGTTAGCTCTTGGTGGAGGCGGGCCTCGTCGATGTGGACGTGTGGGAGCATGGATTATTTTAGTACGGGTATGCCTTGAGGTCCGGGGTGCTCCAAGTCGTGGGAGAAAGGTTTCGAGCGCTTGGGGCGGGGTAGAGAGCTTCGGGGTCCTTCGACTGCGGCCCTCACGATAAGACTGTGAGGGCCTTCGCTCAGGATGACGGAACTCGTGGGGTGTGCGGATGGGGTCAGGGGGTGCGGTTGAAGTTTTTGTATATCAGGTATTTGCAGCCCTGAGCGGTGGCGATGCATTGCTGGGGGCAGAAGGGGGCCATCCAGATGAAGTCGCCCTGCTGGGTGGGGTACCAGGTCTGGTTGAGAAGGTAGAGGGCTTCGCCGTGGAGCATGAGGAGGCCGTGCTCCATGTAGTGGACCTCAACCTGGGGGAGGGCGGCGCCGGGGGCGTAAGTGAGGGTATTGAGGGCGAAATCGTGGGCGGGGCCGGGGGGGAGGAGGGTGCGGACCTGGAGGGCTTCGGCGCCCTCGAGGGGAGATTGGGGGGCTTCGTCTTCGTGGGTTATGAGGAGGGACGGCGGGTCGGTGTAGGGGAGGGATTCGTAGGGTTTTTCGAGGAGGAGGAGGCGGGAGGCGTCCTGGGATTCGATGCGGGCGTTTGCGGCGGGGGGGAGGTAGGCGTAGGAGCCGGGGCGGAGCTGGTGGGTGGGGGGCTCGCGGTCGGCGTAGTTTTCATCTTCCAGCGTGAGCTGGGCGGTGCCGGAGAGGACGTAGAGGAATCGCTGGTTGGGGCAGGGAGCGAGGGTGGCGGAGGGTTCGAGCTCAGCGGTGTACATGAGGAAGCGGGCGCCGAGGGCGGGGCAGGCGTGGACGATGGCGAGGCCGCCGGTGAGGCCGGGGAGCGGGGTGCGGACGAAGGACTCGGGGGTGTGGAGGAGGTGGGTGGGGGTGAGGATGGAACGGGTGGCGGCGGTTTGGGTGAGGGGGGGCATGGTGTGTGGTCAGGATACTGCAACAACAGGAACGGGGATGAAGGCGGGATCAAGGCGGGATAAGCACGGATACGGCCGCTTGGGTCGGGGGAGGAGAACAGGAACGGGGAGAAGGCGGGACAGGGCGGGAAAGTGCGGGAGAGGACTTGAAACAGGAACGCGGATAAGGGCGGATCAAGGCCGGATAAGGACAGGCAAGGTCGAGATGGATACAGCAACGTAACAGCCGATGCGTTTCGTTTAGAACGACGAATGTTTGTCAGGTGCTTGTGAGGTGTGTCCGGGGCTGGATTTGGGTGGGGTCCAGGTGGGTGAGGAAGTGGGTGAGGGTTTGGTGGGCGGCGGTGATGTCTTCTGGTAGGACGGATTCGTCTGGGTGGTGGCTTAGGCCGTGGGGGGTGCGGAGGAAGAGCATGGTGCTGGGGAGGCTTTCTGCGAGGATCATGGCGTCGTGGCCGGCGCCGGAGTGCATCGTGTGGGCTGGGTTGGCGGTGGCGGCGGCGGACCGGGCTAAAAGGTTGGTGAGGGTGGAGTGCATAAGGACGGTGGATTGCTGGCTGGCCTGGCGGATGTGGACTTCTATGTTGCGCTGGGTGGCTATGGCGCGGGCGGCGGTGGTGAGGGTGCGGCGGGTGCGGAGGCGGGTGCAGTCGTCGGGGTGGCGGATGTCCAGCGAGAGGGTGACCTGGCCGGGGATGATGTTGGGGGCGCCGGGGGCGGCGGTGATGGTGCCTACGGTGGCTACGAGGCCGGGTGTGCCCTGGGCGAGGGTTTCGACGTGGGTGATGAAGGATGCGGCGGCGGTGAGGGCATCGCGGCGGAGCGGCATGGGGGTGGTGCCGGCGTGGTTGGCCTGGCCGACGAAGGTGAGGGAGAGACGAGTCTGGCCGACGATGGATTCGACTATCCCCAAGGGTAGATTGAGGGATTCGAGAATGGGGCCTTGCTCGATGTGGAGCTCGAGGAAGGCGAAGGTGTTGGGGGTGAGGGTGGCGGGTTGGTTGGGATCTGTGGGGAAGGCTTGCAGGGCTTGCTGGATGTTGATGCCTTGGGGGTCTTCTATGGTGAGGCTGGGGAGGGTGTTGGTGAGGGCGCGGCTGCCGAGGAAGGGGGTGCGGAAGCGAACGCCTTCTTCTTCAGAAAAGGCTATGAGTTCGAGGTGGTAGGGGAGCGGGGGGAGGGTGGGGATGAGGGCGAGAGGGAGGGCTACGCCGAGGATGCCGTCGTAGCGACCGGCGTTGGGGACGGTGTCGATGTGGGAGCCGATGAGGAGGGTGGGGGCTTGGGGGTTGGGGCACGGGAGGGTGGCACGGAGATTACCGAGGGCATCGGTGCGGACTTGAAGGCCTGCCTGCCGCATTTCTTGTGTGAGGTAGGTGTGAAGGCGGCGGGTGGCGGGGGTGAGGAAGAGACGGTGGATCTGGCCGGGGATGTCGGTGAAGGTGGCGATGTGGTCGCAGAGTTGGAGGGTGCGTTGGGTGGGGGTCATGATGCTTCTTGTCCGATGGGTGGGTCGAGGATGAGGCCGTCGCGGTAGATGGTGTGGGCGCGGAGGATGGTTTGGCGGACTATGCCGGTGAGGGTTTCGCCCAGGTAGGGGCTGATGGGGTGGAGGTAGGGGAGATGGGTGGGAGTGACTTTGAAGGTGGCTTCGGGGTCGAAGACGACGAGGTCGGCTTGGTGGCCGGGGGTGATCTGGCCCTTGGTGTGGGCGAGGCCGGCCAGGGTGGCGGGGGCGGTGGAGAGCCAGCGGGCTAAATCGGGGAGGGCGAGGTCGGCAAGGCTGCGGGTGGGCATGGCGGTCCAGGTGATGGACGGGCCGAGGGAGAGGCTGGCGATGCCGCCCCAGGCGGTGAGGAAGTTGCCGTCGGTCAGGCCTTTCATTTCTGGGGGGCAGGGGCTGTGGTCGCTGGCGATGAGGTCGAGAGTGCCGTCCTGCAGGGCTTGCCAGAGGAGGTGGCGGTTGGCCTCGGCGCGGATGGGCGGGGCGCATTTGAGGAGGGTGGCGCCGTTTGGGATGCGCTCGGCGGCGAAGTAGAGGTAGTGAGGGCAGGTTTCGGCGGTGAGGGGGAGGCCTTCGGCTTTGGCGGCGGCGATGAGGGGAAGGCACTGGGCGCTCGAGACGTGGACGATGTGGACGCGGGTGCGGAACTCGCGGCAGAGGCCGATCATGAGGGCTACGGCTTCAAGCTCGGCGAGGTCGGGCCGGGTGGCGAGGTAGGTGGCGTAGTGGGTGGGGTCGCCGAGTGGGGAGGCAAGGAAGGGGGCTAGCTCGGCGTGGACGAGGAGGGGGAGGCCGGTGCGGGTGATGAGGGGCATGGCGCGGCGGAGGGTGGGTTCGTCGATCTGGGAGAGGCCTTCGCAGCCGGGGTAAAGGAGGAAGCATTTGAAGCCGGGGACGCCGGCTTCGGCGAGGGGGAGGAGGTGGCCGAGATTGTCAACGGTGGCTCCGCCCCAGGGGCGCCAGTCTACGTAGGTCTGGGCGGCGGCGTGGTGGCGTTTGAGAGTGAGGGCCTCGACGGTGGTGGTTTCGGGGAGGCAGTTGAGGGGCATGTCGATGAGGGTGGTGATGCCGGCGGCGGCGGCGGCACGGGTGGCGGTGGGGAAGGTTTCCCAGGTGGTGCGGCCGGGGGCGTTGATGTGGACGTGGGGATCGATGAAGCCGGGGAGGAGAGCGAGGGTGCCGAGGTCGATGGTGGTGTCGGCTGGCGGTGGGGTGTCGGCTGGGGTGATTTGGGTGATGAGGCCGGAGGTCTGGTCGACGAGGATGGCGGCAGGCTCGAGACCGGTGGGGAGGACGACGCGGCGCGAGATGTAGGCGGTGGTGGGCATGGAATTGTTGAATGTATGGTACGGGATTGGCCTTAGTATGGGCAGATACGACTGCAAGGAGAATGCGATGCGGATGATCTGTGTGCTGGTGCTGGCAAGTGGGTGGGCGTGCGGTTGGGCAGGAGCGCAGCAGAACGCAATGGTGCATGGCAAGGATGGGATCACGTTGCCGCCGCCGCCTGCGGTGAAGACTGTTCCGGTGGTGGATAGTTATGTGAGTGCGGCGAGTAGTTCGCCGGTGCGGCTTACGGATAATTATCGTTGGCTGGAAGATGCTAAGTCGCCGGATACACGGGCGTTTATTGCGGCGGAAAATAGTTATACAGACTTATATCTGAACCAGGTAAAGATATTGCCGCAGGTACGGACGGAAATGGGTGCGCTGCTGAAGGTGGAGTCAGTAAGTACGCCGCAGCGGCGGGGGACGAGTTACTTTTTTTCTAAGAGACTGGCTAGCGAAAACCAGGCTTCTATCTATATGCGAAATGGATTGCATGGCGATGATGTGAAGTTGATTGATGCTACTGCGATGAGTGCGGACCAGAATACTTCTGTGGGTATGGTGGATCTTACTGAAGATGGATCGTTGCTCGGTTATGGGGTGCGGGTGGGTGGGGCGGATGAACAGGAAGTACATTTTCTTGATTTGAAAACGAAGAAGGATCTTAGTGATGTGCTGCCTAGTGCGCGCTACTACGGGGTGCAGGTTGGGCCGGGGAATGCGGGAGTTTACTACTCCAAGTTCTTTCCTCATGAAGGGACGCGAGTTTTCTACCATGCGTTTGGGACTGCCGTTGCCGATGACAAGATGTTGTTCGGCGGAGAGTACAAGGGTGAAAAGATTGGGGAAATCGATGGTGTTGGCGTTCGGGTGACGGCTAACGGTCACTACCTTGTGCTATCGATTGGGCGGGGTGTGCCGGCGAAGAGGGAAGATATTTTGATCAAGGATTTGCGGGTTGCGGATGCGCCGATTGTTCCGCTGGTTTATGGAGTGGAAGGGCGGTTCAGGGAGTTCAACCTGGGTGATACTTTTTATGTCGATACGGATTACAAGGCGCCGAACCATAGGATCCTGAAGGCCGAAGTGGGTAAGTCGCCGGACGAGTGGGCGACGATTATTCCTGAAGGCAAGGATGTGATTGAGGGAGTTAGCCTGGTCGACAAGAAGTTTTATGTGCTGCGGCTGAAGGATGTGAAGAGTGATCTGACAATTTATTCACTGGATGGGAAGATGGATGGGAAGATCGATTTCCCGGGTGTGGGTGCGGGTTCAGGGTTAGCTGGGAGGGCGCAGGAGAAGGATGGGTTCTACACGTTTCAATCGATTATTATGCCGCCTACGACTTACTTTTATGACACGACTACAGGGAAGAGCGAGGTGTTTTATAAGTCCACTGTGCCTTTTGATTCTACTCAGTATGACTTGAAGGAAGTGTTTTATAGCTCGAAGGATGGCACGCGAATTCCGATGTTTATCGCGGGGAAGAAGGGACTGCCGCGGGATGGGTCGGCGCGTCTTTTGATGACGGGGTATGGGGGATTTGCTGTCAGTGAGACGCCGGTGTGGAACCCGGAATATGCGTGGTGGATGCAGAACGGCGGATACTTCGCGCTGCCGGATCTGCGGGGTGGCAATGAGTATGGCGAGGCCTGGCACAAGGCGGCGATGTTTGAAAAGAAGCAGAATGTTTTCGACGACTGGTATGCGGCGGCGGAATATCTGGATCGGGAAAAGTACACGTCGCCGGATCATTTTGCGATTCGTGGACGCTCAAACGGCGGGTTGCTGATGGGTGCGAGTATGACGCAACGGCCGGAACTCTGGGGTGCGATCTGGTGCGGGTATCCGCTGCTGGATATGCTGCGGTACCAGAATTTTTTGATGGGCCGGACGTGGACGACGGAATATGGAAATGCTGAGAATGCGAAGGATTTTTCGTATATCTATCAGTATTCGCCGTATCAGCATGTGGTGGCGGGGACGAAGTATCCGGCGATCCTTTTCTTTACGGGCGATGGGGATACGCGTGTGGATCCGATGAATGCGCGGAAGATGACGCCGTTGATGCAGACGTCTACGGGGAGCCATAGGCCGGTGCTGCTGCACTACTCGCTGAAGGGCGGGCATAGTGCTGGAGTTTCGCAGACGCAGCTGGTGGAAGACTATGCCGATGAGATGGCTTTTCTTTGGAATGAGACGAAGTAGTGTGCTAGTCAGGCAGGGACTTCGTCGATCGATTTGGGTTCGGCGATGACGCGGTTGTTGCGCTGGGCGCGGTATTTGGCGGCTTCCTGGTAGGCCTTGAGACGGCTGCGCATGATGCCGCCGAGAGGCTGGTGGGCGGCGAGGGCGTGCCAGGGGGTGAAGGAAAGCTGCTCGTCAACGACGAGCTGGCGGGGATCTGAGTAGCTGTCCTGTGGGAGGACGGTGATGCGGGCAACTGTCTGCCAGGGGCTTTCTTCTTCGGGCCAGACGGTGTCGGCTTTTTCAATGGGGAAGGATTTCTTTGCGTCTTCAGCGATGCCTGGTTCGGCGAGGGCGAGCTGGACTTTGACGTCCCAGACGGCGGTTTCATGACGGAAGAAATGCTTAATGAGGTCTTCGAGGGCGTTGTAGCCGGCGCCTAGATCGACGTGCTTGCCGGTGAGGGCTTTGAGGTTATCGCTGGCAGGGGCGAAGCCGATCTTGGCGACGTAAGCGCCGTAGCGGAGAGGAGCTACGGTGGAGAAACTTTCGCCGAGGATGTGGGTGGCGGAGGCGCCGAAGCCTTCAAGCGTGGCGGACGGAATGTGGACGGCTTTGAGGACGGCGTTGGCGGCCTGGGCGGTGACGGAGACTGCGTGCTTGACGGGTTCGGGGATGTCGAGGGTTTTGTCGAGGAGCTTGAGGCCTTTAAGGAAGCCGGCGGGGTCGGGGGCGCTGAAGGCGTTGGCGTTGACGCAGACGAAGTCCTGGGTGGTGCCGCCGAGGTTTGAGGGAAGCTGGTCGCCGGGGACGTTGAGAACCTTGAGTGCGAGGCCGCGGGGGCTGGAGACGTTGTCGGCGAGGAGGTCGCCGGGATTGGTGGAGAAGCGAAAGATGACGGGGTAGGTGGCCGGGGCGGCGAAGAGACCCTGGGCGAGTTCTGGCGGGAGGTTGGGCAGGACTTCAAAGGTGCCGACGAGGACTCCGTGGGATTTTGCGTGGACGGGGCGGTAGGCGTGGCGGTAGTGCGACGCCATTTTGCGGGTGATGTGCTGCATGGTGCGGGAAATCTCGTCGATGGTGATGGACTCGTCCTGCGGGACGACTTCCAGGTCGGGGGTGTAGTGGAGGTAGTCAGCCATGCTGGCTTGGATGCGGTGGGTGGCGGGTGCCAAAAGAGCTTTCACGGCACGCCTTACGTTACTTCAGTAACTTAAGCCAGTAATTATCTATCTATATCTATGATTTGATTGGACTTAGGGGGGAAGTCAACCTAATGTTAGCTCATCTGGTCACGACTGGAAAGACATTGTTCTACCACTTTAGAAGTATAAAGAAAGGTTCTCCCCTCTTATGAAAAACCTCATCCGCGCTTTCGCCCTTTCCCTCGTTGTTACCGGTGCTTTTGCCTCTGCTGAGCTTTCCCGGCATGCGGCTCAGGGTGTTACGGTTGCGACGTCGAGTGCGATTCCGGTCCCCTGCTGCCCGCCCGACGATCCGGCGGCTTGCCACATTGGCGATGGGTACTAAAAGAATCTAAATAATTTTATGTTGGCGACACACCTCTCGACTGAGCTATCATCTGCGCAGGAGAGGTGTTCGTCATGGGCAATCTTAGTTTCAGTTCTTTGGTACTTTATGCCGAGCCTGTCATGACGATTGCTGTTCTAATTTTTGCGATGCGCAGGGCAATATTTCATAAGCTCGGTTACCTCATGGCGTTACTTGTCATGAGAGTGATTTCATTTATTCTCTGTGTTCCACTTCTCAAGTTGGCGAAGAACCATATAGAGGTCCATCTTGCGTATCACCTATATTTTTACGCTTATTGGACGTTTTACGCGGTGGAAGCAGTACTCGGGTTTTTGGTTGTTTATAGCGTCTTCAATCTCGCAATGGAGCCTTTGCCCGGTTTGCAGCACCTAGGCAAAATCATGTTTCGATGGGCTGCAGGCATTTCAGGGGCGATCGCGCTTGGTATGGCGTTTGGACCACACATGACCGGCCTGCGGTTCGTCATCCGCGCTATGAGCCAATTGCAGCAGACACAAAGCGTCTTAACGCTCTGCCTGCTGTTGTTTGTGGCCATTGCTATCCGCCCAATGGGCTTGCCTCCGAGGAGTCGGTTATTTGGCGTTTGCCTTGGGCTAGGAATGCTGGCAACCACGCAACTCGTTTTTTCGGCGTGGATTTCGACGATAGCGAGATTGCACGTCGTTGCGAATACCCTGGAAGGGATTGCGACGTGTCTGGCGATGGCTGTTTGGATTGGGTACTTTGCAGTCCCGGAGCCGAAGCGGCGGTTGATTGTGCTGCCTACGACTTCTCCGTTTTTGCGCTGGAATCAGATTTCTCAGGTGCTGGGCGATGAGCCGGGGTATGTCGCGCTGGGTCCGGTGACGGAAGAGATGTTCGCTCCGGCGGAAGTGGAGATCATGCGCCGTGCCGCAGTGATGATGCAGGATTCGCAGACGGCTTAGTTCACTTTGAAAGACAGGAGCCACCCTTTCGGGTGGCTCTTTTGTTTTTGTAAGTGGTGGGTTTGGCTAGTCGCCGGCGCCGGCGAAGGTCCAGGTGCGGACCGGGCCTACGTCTACGTGGACGAACTGGGAGATGGGGTAATAGCCGACGCCGCCGCCATGCAGGGACAGGGCGATGTCACGGAGTTTGGCGGTGGCGACGCCGGGGACGCGGATGTCGATGGCCTTGGCCTGGGTGTGCTGGCTGTTTTTGGCGACACCGGTGACGGCGGCGCGGGAGCGGAGGAAATTGTTGCTCCAGGGGGTGCGGTAGCCGCAGACGATATCGATGACGCCGTCAGGTTTGCCGAGCTTGCCCATGACGGAATGGAGAAGATCGAACTCCTTGACGTCGTAGTGGGAGACGTCGTTGGTGCGGTGATCGCGGAGGAAGTAGTTGAGCTTGTCGAGGGCGCCGGGGACGTAGTTGTTGCCGACGCGGTAGACGACGTCGAGGGTTTCGCCGGTGTGGAGGTGGTGGAGATGGAGGGTGAAACGCTCGGCGGCTGAACTGTTTTCGGTGGCTTTGGAGGTTCCGGTGGCAGAGAGGGCCAGGGTGGTGGCGGCGATGGCGACAGTGAAGTGTTTCAGAGACAGGGCCCGCATGCAGTGTCCTCTAGGTGGGTCTGGTGGTGGTTGTGGGAATGTAGTTTAGCTAATGGGATTCGCAAACGTCGATTCCTTTCAATGATACCCGAAGTTTGAGGGAAAGATGTGGAGCCGGGGACAAAAGATGGATGGGTGTGCGCTGCTGGCCGGGTTAGGATGAGGGAATGAGCGTGGGATTTGTTTTGAGTGCGGCGGGTGTGCGGGTGTTGGGGGCTTTGATGGAGAAGGAGATGACGACGCCGGATCTGTATCCGCTGAGTGTGAATGCGTTGATTGCGGCTTCGAATCAGCGGTCGAGCCGGGATCCGGTGATGGAGCTGAGCGAGGATGAAGTGCGGACGGCGTTGCATGAGCTGCAGGATCTTGAGTTGGTGGCGGCTGCGCGGGATGGGGGCCGGGTGGCTCGGTTTGAGCACCGGATACGGACGGTGCTGACGTTGCGGCGGGATGAGACGGCGGTGCTTTGCCTGTTGCTGCTGCGCGGGGCACAGACGCCGGGTGAACTGAGGAGCCGGGCGGAACGGATGTTTTCGTTCGACGATCTGGCGGCGGTGCAGGGTACGCTGGATCGGCTGGCTGGGCGGGAGGTGGCGCTGGTGGCGGCGCTGGCGCGGGCACCGGGGTCGAGGGAAGTAAGGTATGGGCACTTGCTTGGTGGGGAAGTGGCTGCGGTGTCGGTGGCTGAGTTGCCAGTGCGGGTGGATGAGCTGGGCGAGCTGCGGGAGATGATTGAGGCGTTGGCGCGGCGGGTGGCGGCGCTCGAGGGGGGTGCCGGCGTGGGGGGCGGGGCGCTTGCGGGCGATGAAAGCGGATCAAAGCTGGATGAAAGTTGAGAAGAGGCAAAAAGTACTGGTTTGCATCCTAGAGGATTGGAAGGCGGGGTGTACGGCGGAATGACCGAGGGGATGGCAGGGACGGGAGAGGTGGGGTTGCTGGAGCGCCTGCTGGAGGCTTGTCCGGACTGCATTGTGACGGTGGGGCGGGACTGGCGGTTCCGCTATGCGAATCAACGTGCGGTGGCGTTGCTGGGCGGGCCGGCGTTCCTGGGGAAGGACCTGTTTGAGTATTTTCCGGGGAATCTGGAGGAGCCATTTGTTTCGACGTACCGGACTGCGATGGATGAGAAGAAAGCGGGGGCGTTCGAGGCCTATTACGCGGCTCCGCTGAGTTGCTGGTTCAAGGTGCGGGCGGAACCGGATGTGGATGGGATTCTGATCTATTTCTCGGATATTACGACGCGGAAGGAAGCGGAGATTCGGGAACAAATGGTGGCGGCGCGGCTTTCGCAGGTGATGGATGTGACGTCGGATGCGATCTTTTCAGTGGATCGAGATTGGCGTTTCCTGTTGCTGAACCGTCGCGCTTCGGAGCTGATCGATCCGGCTGGCCAGCTGCTGGGGAAGGTGCTTTGGGATGAGTTTCCGTTGATGACGGCGCGAGTGAAAGAGTTTTATCGGCTGGCGATGGAGGAAGGGGTGGCGGGGGGCTTTGTGGAATTCTATCCGCAGCCGCTGAATATGTGGTTCGAGGTGCAGCTGCAGCCGGGGCCGGAAGGTTTGGTGGTTTTCTTCCGGGATGTGACGGAACGGAAGGAGCGGGAGGCGCGGCTCGAAGACGAGCAGGCGCTGGTGGAGGCGGTCTACAAGAGCACGCCGGTGGCGCTGGCGCTGCTGGACCGGGAGACGCTGCGGTTTTTGAATGCGAACGACAAGACGGCAGAGATATTGGGCGTGGCGAAGGAAGAAATATTGGGTTTGGGGCTGGATGGGATCTCGCTGGGTAAGAAGCTGATGCCGCTGCTGAAGGATGTGGCGGCGGGTCATGCGCATCGGGATGTGGTGCAGGAAGTGGATGGGCGGGTTTTTTCGGCGAACCTTTCACCAGTGTTCAACCATGATGGCGAGGTGCGGGCGATCGCGGCGGCGGTGACGGAGTTGACGCAACAGAGGAGGTCTGAGGCGGCGCTCATCCAGAGTGAGAAGCTGGCGGCGGTGGGACGGCTGGCGAGCTCGATCTCGCATGAGATCAATAATCCGCTGGAGGCGATTACGAACCTGCTGTATTTGATTGCGGTGGATGAGACGCTGCCGGAAGGGCTGAAGGTTTATGTGCATATGGCGCAGTCGGAGGTGTCGCGGGTGTCGCAGATTGCTACGCAGACGCTGCGTTTTCACCGGCAGGCGGTGGCTCCGACGAAGGTGACGGCGAAGCAGCTGGTGGGGGCGGTGGTGCAACTTTATACGGGGCGGCTGGCGAACTCGGGGATACGGGTGGAGGAGGATTATGCGACGGGGACGGAGATTCTTTGCTTTGAGAATGATATTCGGCAGGTATTGAATAACCTTATTGCGAATGCGATCGATGCGATGCGGAAGGGCGGGCGGATTGTGGTGCGGGCGCATGATGGGACGCGGGTGCGGGACGACCGGCGTGGGGTGCGGCTTACGATTGCCGATACGGGCCACGGGATGAGTCCGGAGACGCTGCGGCGGGTCTACGAGCCGTTTTTTACAACCAAAGATCTGAATGGAACGGGGTTGGGGCTGTGGATTTCGGCGGGGATTGTGGAGCGGCACCAGGGGACGATGACGGTGCGGTCGAAGGTGGGGAAGGGTACGGTGTTTACGCTGTTTCTGCCTTGCGAGGAAGTGGCGATGGGGGATATGGCTGGCGAGATTTCCCAGGGGTGAGCGGTTAGGATTGGAAGGTGAAGACTGAACTGAACGGATTGCCGGAAGAGATTGTGTTGCATGTGGCGAAGGTGCTGGGAGTACAGGTGGGGGCGCTGAGGGCTACGGTAGGGCTGCTGGATGAAGGCGGAACGGTGCCGTTTGTGGCGCGGTATCGGAAGGAAGCGACGGGTGGGCTGGATGAGGTGAAGATCCGCGAGATTGCGGAGCAGGTGGAGTATTTTCGGGACCTGCTGGCGCGGCGGGCGGTGGTGCTGAAGTCTGTGGAAGAGCAGGGGAAGCTGACGGCGGAGCTGCGGGCGAAGATCGAAGGGGTGATGGATAAGGGTGAGCTGGAGGATTTGTATTTGCCTTACAAGCCGAAGCGGCGGACGAAGGCAACGATTGCGCGGGAGAAGGGGTTGGAGCCGCTGGCGGACTACCTGTGGGGGCAGGTAAGGGGGGAGAAGACGCTGATGGAGCTGGCGGCCGGGTTCGTCACGGCGGAGGTTGGCAGTGTGGGGGAGGCGCTGGAGGGGGCGCGGCACATTGTGGCCGAGCGTGTGGCCGAGACGGCGGAGGTGCGGAAGGCGCTGCGGGAATGGCTGTTTGCGGATGGGGTGATTGTGAGCCGGCGGACGGTGGATGGGGTGGACGCGCAGGAGAAGTTCAAGATGTATTACGAGTTTCGTGAGGCGGTGAAGACGATTCCTTCACACCGTATGCTGGCGATTCGGCGTGGCGAGACGGAGGGGGTGCTCTACTTTTTGATCGAGAATGATGCGGCTCGTGCGGGGGGGATTGTGCGGCGGCTAGTGCTCAAGGGGGAGGGCGACTGGACGGCGCAGCTGGAGATGGCGATCGAGGATGCCTGGGGGCGGCTGCTTTCTGCGAGTATCCAGGGGGAGCTGCGGGTGGAGTTGAAGAAGCGGTCGGATCTGGAGGCGATCCAGGTGTTTCAGGATAATCTGAAGAACCTGCTGCTGGCGGCGCCGGCGGGGCCAATCTCTGTGCTGGGGCTGGACCCGGGGCTGCGCACGGGGTGCAAGGTGGCGGTGGTGGATGAGACGGGGAAGTTTCTGGCGCAGGAGGTCATTTATCCGCACACTGGCCAGGTGGCCAAGGCGGGGCAGGTGATGGCGCGGCTGGTGCGGGAGCATCACGTGCGGGCGATTGCGATTGGGAATGGGACGGCATCGCGGGAGACGGACGGGTTTGTGCGGGATTTTCTGCAGGAGCAAGGGCTTTCAGAAGTGTTTAAGGTGATGGTGTCGGAGGCGGGGGCTAGTGTTTACTCGGCTTCGGATGTGGCGCGGCAGGAATTTCCGGACCTGGACCTGACGGTGCGGGGGGCGATATCGATTGCGCGGCGGTTGCAGGATCCGCTGAGCGAGTTGGTGAAGGTAGACCCGAAGGCGATTGGGGTGGGGCAGTATCAGCACGATGTGGACCAGCGGCAGTTGCAGCAGACGCTGGAGGCGACGATCGAGAGTTGCGTCAATAAGGTAGGGGTGGATCTGAATACGTCGAGCTGGACGCTGCTGCGGTATGTGGCGGGGATTACGGAGCGGACGGCGTTGAATATCGTGCAGTTTCGCGATGAGCATGGGCGGTTTGGGTCCCGGGCGCAGCTGAAGAAGGTGCCGGGGATCGGGGCGAAGACGTTTGAGCAGGCGGCGGGCTTTTTGCGGATACGCGGGGGGTCGCAGCCGCTGGATGCGACGGCGGTGCATCCGGAGAGCTATGCGGTGGTGGAGGCGATGGCGGCGAAGGCGGGGGTGAAGATGGCGGCGATGATCGCAGCGCCGGAACTGCTGGATAAGGTGGACAAGCGGGAGCTGGGGGCGGGGAGCTTTACGGTCAACGATATTTTGGAAGAGTTGAAGAAGCCGGGGCGGGATCCGCGAGACAAGTTTGTGGCTCCGAGCTTTGCGGAGGGTGTGCATGAGATTGGAGATGTGCAGGTGGGGATGGTGCTGGAAGGGGTGGTGACGAATGTGACGAAGTTTGGGGCGTTTGTGGATGTGGGGGTGCATCAGGATGGACTGGTGCATATTTCTGAATTGTCGAACCGGTTTATCAAGGACCCGAACGAGGCGGTGAAAGCGGGGCAGATTGTGAAGGTGAAGGTGCTGAGCGCGGATGTGAAGACGAAACGGATTGCGCTTTCGATGAAGGCTTTGATGGGAGGGGAGCGGGTGAAGGTGGCGGTGGTGGCGAGGGGGATGGAGGAGGGGGTGGCGGCGCTGGCGGGGCGGTGGAAGGGGCGGTGATGGTGACGACCCCAGGCCACGGACGATGAAGCTGTCCGTGGCCTGGGTCACCCCACTGCGTTTCGGGGGTTAGTTGAGGCGGATGAGGTAGGAGTCGGCGTCTGGGAGGTGGATGGAATTGGAGATGCGCTCTGCGGTGGCGTGGTCTGGGGAGGCGGGGTTGATGCGGACCCAATGGCCGGTGGGTCCTGCGAACTCGATGACTTTGGCGGTGGTGAAGCGGGATTTGAGGTCATTTTTGAGCTGGATGGCGTCAGCGGGATCGATGAAGACGCCAATCTGGACGCACCAGCGGCCTTCGGGGTCGGCTGTGCCCTGGGAGGAAGAGAAGGCTTCTACTTTGACTTTGTCGACGCCGGCGCGGTAAAGGCCGATGGCCTTGGCGGCGGCGAGGGAGAGATCGAGGACGCGGCCCTGGACGAAGGGACCGCGGTCTGTGATTTTGGCGACGACGGACTGGCCGGTGGCGATGTCGGTGACACGGACCATGGTGCCGATGGGGAGGGTGCGGTGGGCGGCGGTGAGGGCGTTCTCGTCAAAGATGCTGCCGTCGGCGGCCTGGCGGTGGTGGTAGGGGGGGCCGTACCAGGAGGCTAGACCGATTTCGGTGGAGATGGGTTTGCCGTGGAGTGAGTCAGGGATTGGTGAGGGTTCGGGGCGGGTGATGGGGGCTGGGGTGTGGGTGGTGGCGGCGTGGTGTGAGGGCGGTGGAGGGAGGGTGGGGGCGGTGGCGTAGGTATCGACCTGGGGGTGGGAGTTTTTGTGGCAGCCGGTGGCGAAGAGGAGAAGTAGGAGGAAGGCGGCGAGGGTAAGGTGGTGGGGCTGGAGGAATGGTCTGCTGTGGCCTGGCGATGCCAGGGGGTGAGCGCCGCCGATTTTTTCCAGAGGGATCATGGCTTGCGGTTGTGGTCTTCCATGCGCTGGGCTAGTTGCTGGAGCTCGGTGGCGGCGGTGCGGAGGGCGGAGGAGCCGTTGCGGCGGACTTCGGGGACGACTTCATCGTTGACGTAGTTAATGAGGCGGCGGAGGTCCTCTTCCACGTTGGTTGCGGCATTGGTGGCTGCGGCTTCGACCTTAGTGGCGGCGGCGCGGAGGCGTGCGTCCCAGGGCTGTTGGGGAGTTGACTCGGACATGGGTAGGCCTCCAGCTAGGTTGAGTATGGAGAGGGGCGCGGGGGATTGGGAAGGGGAAACTGGTGCGCAGTGTCAGGGTGGTAACGCGGGTGCCGGGCGGGGTAGGTACAACTAAGGGAGGCTGGGGGGCGTCGGATGAAAGATAACGTAAGGTTTTGACGCTTGTTGGCCGGCGGCTAAGTCTTATCTGAGGCAGAGCTGCTTGGAACGACTGCCGGGAAGAGTGGTACGGAATCAATGAAGGTTTTAGTCTGCAAGGTTTTGATTGGTGCGGCGGCGGTGTTGACGAGCGGCGTGGCTGGAGCGCAGGAACTGGTCGCGAGTGCGGAGCCGGTTGCCGGAACGATAGTTGGGACGTTGCCCGATGCGCCCAGTACGGTTTCGGCGGGCGTGAGCTCTTCGAGTGCGACGGAACTGGTGCTCGAGCAGCCGGCGCAGGGTGGCAAGAATGGGCACTATCCGACGACGGCAGGGAGGCATGACACGGTCATCCTTCCGGGGCAGACGGCGCCTCGCCTGACGGTACATGACAAGGTGGTGTACGGGGTTCTGGATTCGGTTTCGCCATTTTCGATTATCGGCTGGGGTTTGTCTGCAGGGTATGAACAGGTGACGGATGGCAGCCCGAACTATGGGCAGCTCGGCAACACGCAGACGGGGAAGAGTTTTGCGCAACGGCTGGGTGCGGCGGCGGCTCGGGATACGTCGGAAACTGTTTTTGCAGAGTCGATTCTGGCGCCGATTTTGCGTGAGGACCCGCGGTATTACAAGCAGGGGTCGGGGCGGAACTTCTTTTATCGCGTAGCTTATGCGGGGACACGGCCGATCTTTACCCGGACCGACGGTGGACGGACGACGCTGAATATTTCACAACTGGGCGGTAACCTTGCGGGTTCGGCTCTGACGCAGGCTTACTATCCGGGCATCAACCGTGGGTTCGATGAAGTACTAAAGACGTTTGGCGGCTCGGTTGGCGGGAGCGCGTTGGGCGACCTGGCGAGTGAGTTTCTGCCAGGGCTGCTGGAGGCTGTGCACCTGAAGAAGAAGGAATAGTGCCAGTTTCCCAAGCGCGTGGTGGCGGATGACCTTAATGAGGTCATCCGTTTTCTTTTGAGCGGAGGTGCCGGTAGACTACGGGGATGCGGATTGCGAATGTGGTGCTGGCGATGGTGGTTGGGGTGAGTGTTTCTTTGGCGCAGGGTCCGGCGGCTCCGGATACCTATATGAAGGATCACTACGTGAAGACGGAATACCACGTGAAGATGCGGGATGGCGTCACGTTGTTTACGAGTGTTTACGCGCCGAAGGATGAGAGCAAGAGCTATCCGTTCCTGGTGACACGGACGTGCTATTCGGTGGCGCCTTATGGGGCGGACAAGTATAAGGCGATGGTGGGGCCGTCGCGGGAATTTATGGAAGCGGGGTACATTTTTGTTTTTCAGGATGTGCGTGGGCGGTATGGGAGTGAGGGTGTGTGGCAGGAGATGACGCCGCATATCGATAAGCCGACGGGTAAGCAGCATGATGAATCGACCGATATGTACGACACGACGGAATGGCTGCTGAAGAACATTCCGCGGAACAACGGGAAGGTGGGGATCCTGGGGATTTCTTATCCGGGGTTTTATACTTCGGCTTCGATCATCGATGGGCATCCGGCGATTGTGGCGGCCAGCCCGCAGGCCCCGGTGACGGACCTGCGCGACAATGATGACGCTTACCATAACGGGGCGTTCATGCTGGAGGCGAATGACTTCTATCTGAACTTCAGGCCGCAGAAAACGCCCGTGACGACGAACGAGCGGGAGGTGGAACCGGCGCGGGCGGCGGCCGATGGGTACAACGAATATCTGCAGCAGTGGGAGCCGCTTTCGAAGGCAAAAGCATTTGTGCAGAACGAGTATTTTTCCGACCAGATGGATCATCCGAACTATGACCAGTACTGGGATGTGCGGGATATTTCACGTCATCTGCATGGGATCCATGCGGCGGTGCTGACGGTGGGTGGGTGGTTCGATGCGGAGGATTTGAAAGGGCCGCATAAGACGTTTCGGGCGATTGCGGCGCAGAGTCCAGAGGCGAGTAACAAGATTGTAATTGGGCCGTGGGTGCATGGCGGGTGGGCCGGGACCGATGGCGCACGGCTGGGGGATGTGACGTTTGGGGCCAAGACGGGCGAGTATTTCCGGGCTAAGATTCAGTTTCCTTTCTTTGAACATTATCTGAAGGGGGCGGCCGATCCCCAGTTGGCTACGGCTACGATGTTCGAGACGGGCAGCAATGTCTGGCGGAGCTATGCGGCGTGGCCGCCGCCGGGGTCTGCGGCGAAGATGCTTTACTTTGGCGCGGGCGGGAAACTTTCGTTTACGGCTCCGACAGGCAAGGTGGATAAGGGTTATGACGAGTATGTGAGCGATCCGGCGCATCCGGTGCCGGAGGTGAGCTATGCGGCGGCGGGTGGGCCTCCGCGGGACTATATGGATGCGGATCAGCGGTTTGCGGCAACGCGGCCGGACGTGCTGGTGTACCAGACCGATGTGCTGACAGAGGATGTCACGATGGCCGGACCGTTGAAGGCGAAGCTGCGGGCTTCGACGTCGGGGACCGACAGCGACTTTGTGGTGAAGCTGATCGATGTGTATCCGATGGACTATAAGGGTGAGGCGGCGGCGCCGGAGAAGCGGGAGCGGCCAAAGGATGTGTTGGCTCCGCCGGTTCTGCTGGGCGGGTATGAGCAACTGGTGCGCGGGGAGCCGATGCGGGGGAAGTATCGCAAGAGCTATGCGCAGCCTGAGCCGTTTGTGCCGGGGAAGGCGGAGGCGGTGGAATTCTCGCTGGTGCAGGTGAACCACACGTTTTTGAAAGGGCACCGGATTATGGTGCAGGTGCAGAGCTCGTGGTTTCCGCTGGTGGATCTGAATCCGCAGACGTTTGTGGATATTTCCAAGGCGCGGCCGGAAGATTTCAAGGCGGCGACGGAGCGGATTTATCACACGGCGGAGATGCCGAGTGGGATCGAGTTCCAAGCGTTGAAGTAGGCTTGAGCGCCGTTCACTGTTTGCTGGCTACCGTTCGCTGTAACGCTGTAGTCATAGACGGATGCGGGGCATAGCTTTGAGCGTGGCTGATGCTTTTGCGTTTTCGCATGGCGTTGGTGCTTGGGAAAATGAACCAGCCTTCTTACTTTCGCTGTCTTATGCGGCGTTGTAGGGTGGAGCAAACGGGTCCGCTTTGCAGTCACTATCCGAGCGGGATGGACCTTCAGGAGAGATATATTCATGGCGAAAAAGCCAGCGAAATTGGTTGAACGTGGTTTGGTGCAGGCAGCAAAGCTGGGCTGGGAAGTTTTCAGCCGTTTGAACAACATCAGCCCGAACGAGAGCTTTACACCGCGTTGGAGCGATAAGCCTCTTCTGAAGAGCTACCAGAAAGAAAAGCCTCCCCTCGGTTGGCCGCGGACGACTGACTCTCTTTGCCCGAAGTGCGTGCCGGCGATTCGGCAGCAGATCATCGACGGCAAGCTGCCGCATGAGATTTTGCTGAACGAAAAGGTTGGTGAGATCAAGGCGCAGATCATCGAGCGTGATGGACAGATTTTGATGGTGAAGGATTGCCCGATCCACGGTCATTTTGAAGACCTGATGTCGATCGATACGGCGTTCTTCAAGCACCTGGAAGATGTGTTTCCGGGGCGCGATATTCGTGCGCATAATGACGAGAAGCTGCATAACCATGGGACTTCGACCGTGACGCACGGCCGTGGGTCTGTGCTGACGATCGACCTGACGAACCGCTGCAACATGATGTGCGATCCCTGCTTCATGGACGCGAACCAGGTTGGGTTTGTGCATGAATTGACGTGGGACGAGATCAAGACCATGCTGGACAATGCCGTGACCATCAAGCCGAAGCGGCAGATGAGCGTGCAGTTCTCAGGTGGTGAGCCGACGTTGTCTCCTTACTTTCTGGATGCTGTGGCCTATGCGCGTAAGGTGGGTTACACCAGCGTGCAGGCGGCGACGAACGGGATTGAATTTGCCAAGAGCAAGGAGTTTGCCAAGGCGGCGGCTGAAGCTGGTTTGCGCTATGCGTACCTCCAGTTTGACGGGATTGGCAATGCGGCGAACTCGCACCGCAAGGTTGGCAATGCGTTCGACGTGAAGCTGCAGGCGATCCATAATCTGCATGAGGCCGGCGTGGATATTGTGCCGGTGACGTGCATTGTGAACGGGATCAATAACGAGCAGGTTGGGCGCATTATCGAGTTTGCGCTGGAGAACCCGAAGAAGATCAACTTCCTCTCCTTCCAGCCGGTGAGCTTTACCGGGCGCGACGAAGATATTTCTGACGAGCGGAGGATTGCGCAGCGCTACACGCTTTCGCACCTGGCGCACGATGTGAAGAACCAGACCGGACTCGGCGAGCCGACGCGGGACTGGTTTCCGATTTCGTTCATGTCGACGTTCAGCGATTGGGCTGACCTGGTTCATGGGCCGGACAGGGATTGGGGCCAGTTGTCCTGCGGCTGCCATCCGAACTGCGGCATTTCAATGGCGCTGATGATCGACAAGGAGACGAAGGAAGCGGCTCCGGTGACAGCGTTTATCAATGCGGACAGGTTGGCGAAGGACATTGCGCGGGTAAACGATGCGGCGCGCGGCAAGAACCTGACGATCATCGGTGCTTCGCTGGCGCTGTTGCGGAATTACATTCCGCAGAATGCGCCGACTCACTTCAAGATCAAGGACCTGCTGCAGAAGTTCGACAAGAGCTTTGGCGCGACGGGCAAGAGCTACGGCAAGGTTTCGGCTGACCGGACGATGGAAGATATCAATCTTCGTCGTGCGGACCGGTGGAACTTCCTGTTCATCGCGGGCATGTGGTTCCAGGACTTGTTCAACTATGACTTCCGGCGGACGGAACAGTGCATCATTCCGTACGCGACGCAGGAAGGTGAGATCAGTTTCTGCGCTTACAACACGGGCGTCGGCTGGCGGAACATTATCGAGAAGATGCACATGACCTCTACGCTGACCAAGTGGTATGAGGAGCATGGACGTCACGAGATTTTCGCGGGCGGCAAGAAGGTTGGGCTCGAGAAAGAATCGAAGTACGACCTGGTGCTGAACGACTCTCACGTGAACTCGGCTGCGAACGATACGTTCGACAAGAGCGGGATTGCGAAGAACTCACGGGAAGAGAAGATTCGGGCACGCGACGCAAAGATGAAGCAGGATGCCGAGAACTCGAAGATGGCTGCGCTTTATCGTAAGGAAGTGCTGGGCGAAAAGGCTCCTGACGGTGGCTTTGTGCCGCTCGGTGCAATCGGTGGACTGGGTGGAATTACACCTGCTCCGAAGGCTCCTGTGGCTTCTAACGTCGAGGTTGTCGATCGGATTGAAGAGACGGTTTCAGGCGACTAAATGCTGTTGTCTGAAAAGGAAAAAGGCTGCCAGTGATGGCAGCCTTTTTCAGTTTTTGAATAGGGTTATTTGTGTGTGGTCATGGTGTTGGGGTTGACGGTTTCAACTTTTTCAGCCATGCCGGTGGGTAGGTGCTTGTCTTCGTCTTTGAGGCTTATTTCTGGCTCGGCGGGTGGCTTGGGGTCTTGCAGCTTGGCGTCTTCAGCAGTTTCAGTGCTGGCTGGATGATTGGTAATGCCTTCGGGCTGGCTCATGGGGTTGCTCCTGCTTTCTGGGTTGCTGGATGGTGTGATGCTGAATCGGTGAGTGAGCAGAGGTGCTTGGTAAGTTCATAGGGTTCATACCCTCCCCCCGGCGTTTTAGGGCAAAATATTCATTTGTTTGGGTTTAGGTTGGGTTGGATTGCTTGTGATGGTCGAGTTTGCTTAGGAGCGTACCTCAGCGGCTGAAGCCGCGTGTCTGTAGGGGCGGTTATGGCACGGCTGAAGCCGTGCCCGTAAGCACGACTGCTTGCTTCAGCGAGAGGCAGCTGGTCTTCAGCGAGAGGCGGCTGCTGAGTGGGCGGTTGGCGGTTGTTTTCCTGGAGGTGGAGGAGCGCTAGTTCCTTGAGGAAGCGCTCGGTGATGGGCTTTTCGGATTCGGGCTCTAAGACGGGGGTGCGGGGGGCGAGGGGGCCAAGGTCGGGGTCGTCGGTGAGGATTTCGATGACGGGAGCCTGGGGGGTGTTGGGTTTGGGCGCGGCCTCGCGCGGGAGGTTGTTGCTTGCGATCTGGAGGCCGTAGAGGAGGAGGCCGGCGCGGCGGGGCTCGATGTGGCCGGAGGCGATGTGGCGGAGGACCTCGCCGATGGAGAACTGGATGGCGGTGCGGTCCTCTGGGGGCGGGAGCTCGAGGGTGACTTGGGAGCGGGCGCGGGAGAGCCGGGGGGTGGGGACGCGGGTGGTGGCGTGGAAGTAGCAGAAGTGCTCGGCGCGGAGGGCTGGAGAGCCGCAGCGGCGACCGTCGGTGAGGATGTGGCGGCATTGGAAACGGGCTTCGAGCTCGGTGATGAGTTCTGTGGGCATGGGTGTCCTTTTTTGGTTGGGAACGCAAAGTGGCCACGCGGTCCCGGTGGGGAGCCTGGCTTTTTTGCTTTGGTTTGATCTTGTAGTTCTAGTTTATCAAGTTGGTGGGGGTAAACACGCCAACTATCTTTGCCGAGTTTGGTGTTTGGAATGTTGGGGTTAGGGGGTTTTGCACAAGCTTGGGGGGTTGACAGGTTTTTGGGGATTCCGGATTTTGCGGGGAAGGGAGTGGGCGACAATGGCTCGAGAAGTAACCCCACGATCACCGCGATGAACCGCAGTGATCATGAGGCACTCAAGGGTTTGCGGGTGGGGTCAGGGGCGGGTGCCGATGGTGTTGTTTTTCACGGCGAGGGAGACGGGAGTGATGGTGGGGGCGGCGGCACCGATGAACTGGGAGATGGTGTCGTGCTGCCCGGAGGAGGTGTTGCCGGAGGCGCTGACCCAGAGGTTACCGGAGGGGTCTACGGCAACGCCTTCGGTGTAGACGGGGACTCCGTTGTTGAAGGGCATGCCGGGGTAGAGGTTGCCATTGGCGTCGATGCGGGAGACGGCGTAGGTTCCCCCGTTGGAAATCCAGATGCTGTTGGCTCCGTCGACGGCGAGCTGGAGGGGAAGGGACGAGCCGCTATAGGAGATGGTGAAGGGTGAGCCGGACAGGGGGACTCCGGTGCTCGAAAAAGCGGAGAGGTTGCCGCTCGAAGCATTGGCGTGCCAGGAGGTTCCGTTGGCGTCGAAGACGGTGTTGCGGGGGATGTTGATGCCACCGCCGGAGAAGGGGGATCCGGGGACGACGACGCCGGCGGTGGTGAATTCCGCGAGTGCGTTGGTGTTGTAGTCGTATGGGACCCAGATGTGATTCTGGGCGTCGGCTGCGATGGCGAGGGTCGAGCCGACGCCGCCGTAGGTGCGGGTGGCGCCGGAGGGGAGGACCTCGAAGAGGGTGTAGCCGGAAGAGTTTGAACTGGGGGCCCAGATGTCGCCTGAGGGGTCGATGGTGAGGTTGGAGCAGCTGCTGGAGCCGCAGACGTAGCCTGAATTCGAGAGGACGGCGCCGGCGTTGTTGAATTCGGAGAGGGCGTAGTAGCCGACAGTATTTTTGCCGTCGTTAGAGACCCAGACGTTGTTGGAGGTGTCGATGGCGATGTGGTGGGGCTGGGAGAGGCCGCCGCCGACGTAGCCTATGCCTGAGGCAGAGGCGGAAAGCAGGACGCCCTGGGGGGAGAATTCGACGAGGCTGTTGCCGGCATAGGCGGGGATCCAGACGTTGCCGTAGGAGTCGATGGCGATGTCTTCGAAACCGATGGCACCGGCGGTGAAGTAGTTGATGGAGAGGTGCCAGTCCTGGGGGGCGGCGGTGAGGGTGGGGGCGAAGGCGACCTTGGGGCTGGCAAGAGTGTAGATCTGGGAGACGTTGACGCCGGGATTGTGGGCGATGTTGATGGCGGCGGTGGCGGTTTCCGTGGGCCTGGTGCCGGTGAGGCCGCCGGACAGGGTGTTGGTGAAGAGGGTGGAACAGGTGGTGGAGGTGGGGCCGGTGGAGTTGACGCAGGAGACGAGGACGTTGGCGAGAGCGTTGATGTTGAGTTGCTGGACGGTGCCGTTGCCGGCGGGGGTGAGAGCGAGGGCGACGCCGGTGGAGAGGGAGACGAGGTTGGCAGCGTTGGCGAAGGCGTTGGCGACGCCGATTTTGGCCGCGGCGGTGCCAGAGGAGGAGACGTGGGTGGAATCGGTTGCGAAGCCGGCGAAGGAGTAGGCGGCGGCTACGGTGGAGACCTCGTTGATCCAGATGTAGGGGGTGGTGGCGAGGAAGGTGCCGGTGGTGGGGCACTGGCCGAGGACGGCCATAAGGGAGGCGGCGGTGTTGGTGCCGGAGCCGGGGTTACCGCCGAGGGCGTAGAGGTAGACCTGGGCGCCAGGGCTGCAGGTGTAGTCGCCGGTGATGGAGAACGAGCCGGTGGTGTCGGTGAGGACGTAGTAGTTGCCGGCGGTGTCGAGGTGGGTGTTGAGGCCGGTGGGGGCCAGGAGGGAGACGGAGGGGGCGCCGTAGCCGGTGGTATTGGCAGCGAAGAGGTAGACCTGGGCACCGATGACGGGTTGCTGTCCGCCCTGGACGCGTCCCTGGAGAGCGGCGCCGGCGGCAGAGGCGGTGGACTGCGGGGCGATGCCGCAGCCGGTGAGAGCGAGGACGAGGGTGAGGAGGCTGGCGAGGGCGAGGGGGCGGGTGATGGGCATGTGGTGGTCTCCTATCCGGGTGAGTGCGCAGGGCCGCGGCCGGAGAGATGGGAGTCTGTCCCGGGGCGAACCTTTGCGGGGGTTCCCTGAAGATAGGAGAATGGGGTGGGGAAAGAGCTTACGGAAAGTTTACGGTTTGCTGAAATTTGGGGTTTTGGGTGTAGTGAAAGTGAGTAACCCCACCTCACGCGATACGGCCCGCGTGAGATGGGGCACCCGAAACGGTTCTGTTTGGGGGTTACATGTTGGTGTTGCCGGCGCGCATGTCTTCGTTGAAGGAGGGCTTGATGAAGGCGAGGGCTTCGGCGAGGTGGGTGCGGTATTGGGGTTCGCGGGACATGAGGGCTGGAGTTGGAGTGGCGTAGCCGTCTTTGCCGAGGGTGATGAGGGATTCGGCGGCGAGGGATTGGGCCTGGGTGGCCAGGTCTTCTACAGTGGTGTTGAGGTATTGGGCGTCGCGTGGGTCTAATAACCAAACGGCGGAGCCAGAGGGGGCCTGGGTGCCGAGGATGCCGGAGAGCCAGAAGGTTTTGTCGAGGAGGAATTGCTTGCGCTGGGGCTCGGTGGTGTCGTTGAAGACGAACTTGTTGTGGCGTGGGCTGTAGAAACGGGTGGTGACGGGGACGGGCTGGCGGTTGCCGGAACGGACGAGCTCGAGCTGGCCCTGGTCGAAAGTTTTGCGAATGGCGTTGAGGATGAAGGACTCGGCGAAAGGCTGCTCGGGGGCGAGGACGACCTCACGGAAGGTGACGGTCATGGCGGCGGCGAGCTTGGCGTGGAGGGGGGAGTCGGTCGCGTCGGCGAGGGTTACCAGGCCGTGGACTACGGCGGTGTCGGCGCCGGCGGAGGAGTGGTGGAAGGGCCACTCGAAGGGGGCGTAGGCGAGGGGGATGCCGGTGAGGGTGAGGATGACGTCGGGGCGGGGGGTGCGGAGGCGGGCGGCGGTTTCGGCGAGAAAGGTGGCTAGCTCTTTGGTGTGGAGGGTGGGGTCGAAGGGGGAGGAGAGTTCGAGGGGGGCGGTGGGGGATTCTTGTCCGGTTAGGGCGAGGGTGAACTGGGTGGTGGGGGTGCCGTCGTGGCTGGTGCGGTGGGCGGTGGCGAGGACGTGGAGGCCGGCGGAGTGGGCGGCGGAGGCGATCTGGGACGGGAGGGCGGCGTTTAGGGTTGGGGCGGCGATCATGAATTCATTTTACCTTTTGGTGGGGGTGTGATTGGGAAAAGCAACAACAGGAACGGGGATGACGGCGGGATCAAGGCGGGATAAGGACGGATAGAGCGAGGTGGGGGGCGGGGGAGGGTGGAGGTGAGGGTCCGGCGGTGTTGACGATGAGGGCTCATCATTTCGGAGGTTTTATTCGTGGGGCTAGGTAGTATCGGACGAATCCTTTGGAGCCCGACGGAGCCCAAAAAACAGCAAATCCCGGGGGCTGAAGCCCGCCTAGCCGGTGAGTTGGAATGTCCGGGCTAAAGCCCGGACCTATCTCAGAAGCAAAAACAAGGGCACCAGCGATCGTCAGACACTACCTAAAGCCCGGACCTATCTCAGAGGCAAAAACAACAGCATGAACGATTCGTCAGACTGAACCTAAGCTTCACGCTGATTCGGTAAAGCAGCCTACGTTGATACGGTTGCTGAGTTCTGGCGAAGTTTGCATCCTATGGTGCGGAGGGTGTGGGCCGGATGAGAGTGATGGGACTGGTGGCCGGGATGTTGCTGGGATTTGGGGCTGGCTCCGGGATGTGTTCGGGGCAAAGTGCGCAGCAGTGGATGGGGACCATGCTGGAACATGAAAATGCCGCGACGAACGAACGGGGGCGGTACATGTATACCAATGAAGAACGGTCGGAGAGGACGGGTGGCCATCTGTGGCGGGAGCGGGTGGCAGAGACCGATTGGGGGAAGGTGCATTATCTGCTGGCGGAGGATGGGAAACCGCTGACGGGGGACAGGCTGGCGGCGGAGAAGGCGCGGGTGGCGGACGAGGCGGCGCGGCCAGAGGCTTTCAAGGCGGCGGAACAGAGCAAGGCGGATACGGAGGCGCATGCGCGGCAGATGCTGTCGCTGCTGCCGAAGGCGTTTCTTTTTGGTGAGCCGAGGGTGGAGGGGGATGTGGTGAAGATCGACTACAGGCCGAACCCGGATTACCAGCCGGACACGATGGAAGAGAAGGTGCTGCATATGATGAGCGGGACGGTGGTGATCGACGAGAAGCAGGTAAGGATGCGGGAGGTGGACGGGCATACGTCACAGGATTTGAGCTTGAGTATGGGGCTGGTATCGATCAAGAGCGGAAGTAATTTTTTGACGGAACGGGTGCATGCGGAGGGGTCGGACTGGAAGGTGGGGACGGTGCATACAGATATTCGGGGGAAGGCATTGTTTTTGAAGATTGCGCGGTCGAGCGAGATGAAGCATACGGAGTTCAGGAAGATTCCGGATGGGATGACGGTGGCGGCGGCGGTTGCTTTGCTGGAGGAATAGGGGGTTGCTCCAGTTTGACTTCTGGGGCGCGGCTGGGGAAAGTAGACGCAGATTCCCTTCGGGAATGACAAAGGAAAGGAATGACGGCGGGTTTAATCAGGCTGGGTTGGGGTTGGTGGTTGCTCGAGGAGGCGGCGGCGGTGGGAGAGGACTTCGGTGAGGAGTTGGGTGACTTGCTGGGGTGAGCTTGCCTGGGTGTCGGCGATCTCGAGGATGGCTATGGTGTCGAGGGGTTCTAAGAGGGCGTAGGTGGCGGGCCAGTCGATGGTGCCCTGAAGGGCGTAGGGGGGGCGTTCGGTGCCGCTGGGGGGCCAGTAGTGGTCGTCGGTGTGGCCGGTGTTGTCGCTTAGGTGGAACTCCTGGATTCTGCCTTCGAGGGTTGTCAGGGCTTGGGGGATGCCTTCGGCGAGGTGGGCGTGGGCGACGTCGAGGCAGATGCCGCAGGTGGTGAAATGGCCTACGCGGAGGATTTCGAGGAGGTGGGCGGGGGTGGCTACTTCGTTGCGGAGGTTTTCGAGGAGGAGCTTCATGCCTAGGGGGGCGGCGAAGGCCTGGAGGTGCTCGACGGCGGTGAGGGAGTGCTCCAAGGCGCGCTCGGACCAGGTGTCGGCGGGGGTGCCGAGGTGGAGGACGCAGGAGCGGATGGGGAAGGATTCGGCGAGCTCCATGGCACGCTTGATCTCATCCATGGCGGCGATGCGGCGGCCGCGGTCGGGGTCGAGGAGGTTGAGGTTGGGGGCGGCGTGGCGGCTGAAATGGGTGTCGGTGGTGAGGGGGGCGTGGAGGGTGGCGAGGACGGGATTGGCGCGGAACCAGGCGGCGAGCTCGCGGGTTTGGGGGCGGCCGGTGTAGTCGATGTGCCAGCGGGCGGCGAAGAGCTCGATGGCGTGGGCGCCGCCGTTGCGGAGAGTGTCGAGGAGGGCGGTGGTGAGGAGCTGGGGGAGGAAGATCTGGGTGGAGATGCCGGGGATCATGGCTCTAGGTTAGCTGATGGCTCCAGCTTAGCTGATGGGTGCTTGATCAGATTGCGTAGCTCGGTGGCGTTGAAGATGGCGGCGCCGCTGGCGGTGTTGTCGAAGATGCACCAGGAGGGGGTGGGGTGGGATTGCATGGACTGGGCGATGCGTTCGAGGAAGGGGGGCTCGTAGCGGGTCCAGTAGGTGCGGGGGGAGCCGTGGAGGCGGAAGTAGCGTAGACCGGGCCAGGCGCCGGGGTGGGCGGCCTCGGGGACGCGGGCTGGGTCGGCGGCTACGCGGGCGATTTCATGGCGGCGGAGGAGAGCGGCGGCGGCGGGGGTGAACCAGGTGGGGTGGCGGGGCTCGAGGACGACGGGGCCGGGGTGGAGCTCGCGGAGGGTGGTGAGGAAGTCTTCGGCGAGGCCGTCGTCAAAGGCGAGCTTGGGGGGGAGCTGGAAGAGAAGGGGGCCGAGGTTGTCGCCGAGGTGGCTGACCATGTCGATGAAGGCCTGGAGGGGGGCGCCGGTGCGGTGGAGCTTGCCCTCATGCGTGATGGCGCGGGGGGCTTTGACACTGAAGCGGAAGTTGGACGGGACGGTGGCGGCCCAGCGGGCGAAGGTGGCGGGGCGGTGGGGGCGGTAGAAGGTGCTGTTGATTTCGACCGCGTTGAGGTGAGTGGCGTAGCGGGTCAGGTGGCTGGCGTCTCCACTGAACTCTGGTGGGCTTAGTCTGGGGATGGTCCAGCCGGCGGTGCCTATGTGGAACATTGAGTCATTTTACTTTCGGGGTCGTGGTGGTCTATGTTTGCGCCGGGTGGAAGAGGGCGATCAAAACGAATCGTTATAGATGCGGAGGGAGGGAATCAGGGTGAAAGATGGGATGAAGACTTGCGGACTCGCAACAGGCGTACCTCAGCGGCTGAAGCCGCATTGAGTCCAGGGCATTACGGCACGGCTGAAGCCGTGCCCTTAAGCAAGACATATTCGTGGGGCTAAGCCTTACACTCATTCGACGGCCTTCCAGCTAGTAGGAGGCGGCCTTGCCGAAGGTGTGGCGGCTGTCCTGGCCGCCGGTGAGTTTTCCGGTGATGGGGTCTACGGCGATGAGTTCGCTGTCGCCCCAGACGCCGGGGTTGGTGTCGTCGGCTTCATTGGCGCGGCTTACTTTGTAGCCCATGAGTTTGAGGGCTTCTACGGTGGCGAGTGGGAAGGCTTTTTCGACCTCGAGGCGATCGGGGAGGTACTGGTGGTGGAAGCGGGGGGCGTCTGCGGCCTGCTGGATGGTGAGGCCGTTGAGGACGGTGCTGAGGAAGTCGTTGGCGACGGTGGTGATGATGGTTGAGCCGCCGGGGGAGCCGAGGACCATGGCGACTTTGCCCGAGCGCAGGATGATGGTGGGGGTCATGGAGCTCAGGGGGCGGTGGCCGGGGGCGATGGCGTTGGCGGGGCCCTGGATGAGGCCGAACATGTTGGGAGTGCCGGGTTTGGAGGAGAAGTCGTCCATTTCATTGTTGAGGACGAAGCCGAGGCCGGTGGCGGTGGCGCCGCAGCCGAAGAGACCGTTGAGGGTGTAGGTCATGGCTACGGCGTTGCCGTCGGAGTCGACGATGGAGAAGTGGGTGGTCTGGGTGGATTCATGGTGGTCTGGTGTGGCGGCGGGGGGTGGGGGGAGGAAGCCGGCGGGGCGGACGAGGGTGGCGCTGGGTGTGGCGTGGCCGGGGACGATAGATTTGCGCCATGCGGCGGCGTAGGCGGGGTCTGCCATCTGCTGGAGCGGCATGGTGTTGTAGTCTGGGTCGCCGAGGTAGTCTGCGCGATCCATGTAGGCGCGGCGGAAGGCTTCTGTGATGAGGTTGACCTGGGCGGGAGAGCGGTCGGGGCCTAAGTCGGGTAAGTTATAGCCGGAGAGAATATTCAGGGTTTCTAGTAAGACTATTCCGCCTGATGATGGTGGTGGGGAAGTCACTATGGAGTAAGTCACGCCTTTGGCTGAGTAAGTGCCGGTAAGTGGCTGGCGGTCTACTACGTTGTAAGTGGATAAGTCGGCTTCAGTAATTAAGCCGCCGTGAGATTGAATATCGGCGGCTAGTTTTTTGGCTATGGTGCCGTGGTAGAAATCGTCTGGGTTAGCGGCTAGTGTGCGCAGGGTTGCGGCTAACTCGGGCTGCTTGAAGGTGTCGCCGGCGGCGTAGTAGTTGCCGTTGCGCTGGAAGATTTTGTGGGACTCGGGAAATTGAGTGAGAGGTTTGGCGTGGAAATACTTTGCTTCTTCGGCGCTGAGGACGTAGCCCTCTGTGGCCAGACGGATGGCGGGGGCCATGTCCTGGGCGAGGGTGAGTTTGCCGAAATGCTTTTGCGCGTAGGCGAGGCCGGCGACACTACCGGGGACGCCGATGGCTTTGTAGCCGAGGGTGGAGAGGTTGGGGATGACTTTGCCGGTGGCATCGAGATACATGTCGGCGGTGGCGGCGGCGGGGGCTTTTTCGCGGAAGTCGAGGAAGTGGCCGGGACCGGAGTCTTTTGCGAGGCGGATGAGCAGGAAGCCGCCGCCGCCGAGGTTGCCGGCCTGGGGGAGGGTGACGGCGAGGGCGAAGCCGGTGGCTACGGCGGCGTCGACGGCGTTGCCGCCCTGCTTGAGGATTTCGAGGCCGGCGTCAGAGGCGTTGTGCTGGATGGTGACGACCATGGCGTGGGGTTCGGTTGCGGCGGCGGCGGTGGTGAGGAGGGTCACGGCGGCGGCCTTGCGGAGAAGATTGAGCATGTGAGGAGGATAACGCGGGGGGGATGGAAAAGGCGAGACGATCGGTGGGGTTTGGGTAGCAATCCCAGAGGAGCCGTGGCGCGTTCGAAAGACCGCGAGCCTTCTGGTGAAAAGGCACGGACGTCTGTGGCGCATTGGAGTGAGTCGGGGTCCTTCGACTGCGTCTGACGCAAAGGCGCGTCAGACTCCGCTCAGGATGACGAGATTCTGGTTAGTTCAACCAACTTGGAATTAGAGAGGACAAGCTGAATATGTTGAGTGAGTAGGAACGGTTCTAGTCACAAAAAAAGTTGTAACTAGTCCGTAGTTTCTACGGAGCTAGTTACAACTAGGAAGTGGGTAGTTACGAGTTAGGCGGCGGCGGGTACTTCGTCGGGAGCGTCGCTCTTGATGGTTACCTTGATGTGGGTGGTGACTTCGCGGTGCAGCTTGATGGGCACGTGGAACTCGCCGAGGGTGCGGAGAGGCTCTTCGAGGGAGATCTTGCGGCGATCGACTTCGAAGCCCTTGGCTTCAAGCTGCTGGGCGATGTCGCCGGAGGTGACGGAGCCGAAGAGCTGATCGTTTTCGCCGACCTTGCGCTCGAAGACGAGTTCGACTTCTCCCATCTGCCTGGAGAGCTCTTCAGACTGAGCCTTCTCTTTGGCAGACTTGCGAATGGCGGAACCCTTCATCTGCTCGATGACGGCCTTGTTGGCGGGAGTGGCTTCAATGGCGAGCTTGCCGGGCAGCAGGTAGTTGCGGCCGTAGCCGTCGGCTACCTTCACCACGTCGCCGCGGTGGCCCAGCTTGGTTACATCTTCTTTCAAAATAACTTCCATAACAGTCTCCAGAAATAAGTCGAGCTAGTTAGATTGCGCGTAGTTAGAAGCGGGCGGCGAAGGCAAGCAGCGCGATGTTGCGGGACTGCTTGATGGCGAGCGACAACTTGCGCTGGTGGCGGGTGCAGACGCCGGTAAGACGGCGCGGAACGATCTTGCCGCGCTCGGCAACGAAGCCCTGAAGGAGACGGACGTCGCGGTAGCTGATGGCGTCGATTTTTTCCGTGCAGAACTTGCAGACCTTCTTGCGACGGAAGAACTTGCGACCGCCGGGGCCGCCTGCGCCGCCGGGACCGCCGGGGGGACGTCCGCCGGGACCGCCGGGGCCGCCCGCGGGACGGGGTCCGCGGGGTGCGGAGTTATAGGTGGAGGGTGCCGAAGCGGCAGGCGCTGCCTGCGGCTCGGGAGTGTTGGTTTCGTCAGCCATGGTATTTCCTCTCATGCCTTACTTTGTTACTGGCCTTGGGCGCGCTCCAGACTTACTGGGAAGTCTATGGTTGCTAGCCTGGTAGTTAGCAGAAGTGCGCTTTGGGACGTTGGTTGATGAGTTACAAATAAATTCCTAGGCAGTTACAACGTCGGCGGGCTGCTCGGCCGTGACGGCTTCTGCGGTGTCGGAGTTTTCGAGGGCTGCGGGAGCTTCAGTTGGCTGGGTTTCTGAATGGGCTTCCGCTGCGGGTGCGTCGGTCGCAGGGGCGTCCTGATTGTCTTCAGCGGCCGGCGGGGCGGACGGGAAGGCGGTCTGGGGGACTGGGATGGCGCTGCGCTTGACGTGCGAATCGCGGTGGGCCTTGACCTTGGCGAGACGCTTTTCTTCTTCATCCATGCGGACGGTGATGAACTTGATGACCGGCTCGGAGACGCGGAGGCGGCGCTCGATTTCAGTGATGAGCTTGCCTTCCGCGGCGATGTTGAGCAGAACGTAGAAGCCATCGTTGAACTTGCGGACGGTGTAGGCGAGGCGGCGGCGGCCCATTTTCTCGACGGATTTTACTTCGCCGTTGCCATCGGTGACGTTCTTGCTGAAGCCTTCGACGAGCTTGTCGAGGTCTGCTTCTTCAACGTCGGGACGGACGATGAACATGATTTCGTAGGTACGATTATTCATTCTTTTCTACTTTCCGCGAAGTTCTGCTTCGCACCGTGTAAGTCGAGGGTAAGTCGCTTGCAACGGTCTGGAATCTACTGCGTGGTTCGTGTACTACTCGGCTGAATCTACAACTCATTGGGTTTGACCGTCTTGTTGAAGACGTTCATGGTTTTTGCAACATCATTCTGGATCAGCATTTCGACGGCTTTGGTTACTTCGTCCAGTGCCAGATCCAGCTCCTGCAACTGCATGCGACGCATGGGGGAAAGGAGGTAATCCGTGCCGCCCATGTTCACTTCGCGACCGGTCTGGGTGGGCTGTTTGCCGACGCCGATGCGGATGCGAAGCCAATCTTGTGTGCCCAGCGACGCCAGGATTGATTTTATCCCGTTATGGCCTCCGGCTGAGCCGCGTTCACGTACACGCAATTGCCCGAGGGGGATGGCCAGGTCGTCGTAGAGGACGATTAAATCTTCGGCTGGTTTATCCAGCTCTAAGTCCTTGAGCAAGGCGGCTACGCTGAGGCCGCTCAGGTTCATGAAGGTTTCAGGTTTGGCCAGGAGCACATCGTGTCCGGCTAGTCTGGCTTTGGCGGTCAGGGCTTTGCCGCGGCGGTTGGTGACGGAGACGTTGGCGACCTGGGCGAGGCGGTCGATGGCCAGGAACCCGGCATTGTGTGGAGTGAATTGATACTCCAAGCCCGGGTTCCCAAGACCGACGATCAACTTCATGGGTTACTTCTTTTTGGGAGCAGCCTTGGCATCGGCGGCGGGTGCGGCTGCGGGAGCGGCGGCATCGCCCTTACCCTTCTTGGCTACTTCGGGCTCGGTGCCGGCGGGTGCGGCGACATCGGCGGCGGCGGCTTCTTCCTTGATTTCGGTGACGTGGGCTACGAGCGAGGTTTCTTCACCGAGGAACTTGATGGAGCCGGAGTGCGGGAGGTCGGAGATGTGGATGGCGCCGTACATTTCGAGGTTCGAGACGTCGACGTCGATGTGGTCGGGGATGTCGGCGGGGAGGCACTCGATTTCTACCTCGCGGAGGATCTGGTCGAGCACGCCGCCGGCGGTTTTGACGCCGATGGGGGTGCCGGTGAGCTGCACGGGCACGGAGACGCGCATGGCTTTGTCCATGGCGATGCGCTTGAAATCGATGTGGAGGAGCTTGCCCTTGATGGGCTCGTGCTGCCAGTCAACGATCATGGCCTTGACGAGGGTGGCGCCTTCGACGTTGAGGTCGAAGATGGTGTTGTGGCCGGATTCGGAGTGGAGGATCTTGGTGACGACGCGGGGGTCTACTGTGACGGCGACCGATTCACCGGCGCCATAGACGACGGCGGGGATTTTGCCTTCAACGCGGACGCGACGGGCGTGGTTCTTGTTGAACTTGCCGGTGCGCGGGGTGGCTACGACTGCATCGAATTTCTGGGCCATGATTGATTCCTTTCGGGCACGAGGGTTGAGGCTCGCTCCGTTTGCGGAGGGACTCCGCTGGGTTAGTGATGCGTTAGTTGAAGAGAGTGGAAACGCTCGTCTCCATGTGGATACTTTCGATGGCTCGGCCGAGTAGACCGGCGATGGAAAGTACTTTGATTTTAGCCAATGCCTTTGCATCTTCGCGAAGGGGGATGGTGTTGGCTACGACTAATTCCTCGAGCCGCGATGCCCGGATGCGTTCTACCGCGGGGCCGGACAGTACGGCGTGGCTGGCGCAGGCGTAAACCTTGATGGCGCCCTGGTCGAGAAGAGCTTCGACCGTTTTGACGAGCGTTCCGGCCGTGTCGACGATGTCATCGAGGATGAGGCAGGTTCTGCCTTTGACATCGCCGATGACGTTCATGACTTCGGTTACGTTCATCTCGGTGCGGCGCTTGTCTACGATGGCGAGCGGGACCTCGAGTTTTTTGGCAAAGAATCTTGCCCTTTCAACACCGCCCGCATCCGGGGAAACGACGGTGAGGTTGGGTAGTTTGAGATCGCGGAAGTAGCCAACCAGCACGGGGCTGGCGAATAGATGATCTACCGGGATGTCAAAGAAGCCCTGGATCTGCGCGGCGTGGAGGTCGACGAGCAAGGCGCGGTTGGCGCCGGCGGTGGAAAGCAGGTCGGCTACGAGCTTGGCGCTGATGGCGACGCGCGGGCGGTCTTTGCGATCCTGCCGGGCGTAGCCGTAATAGGGAATCACGACGGTGATGCGCTGGGCGGAAGCCCGTTTGAGCGCGTCGATCATGATGAGCAGCTCCATGAGGTGCTGGTCGACGGGAAAGCTGGTCGGCTGCACGACGAAAACGTCCGCGCCGCGTACGTTTTCAAGGAGTTGGAAGTAAATTTCGCCGTCGGAGAATCTCTGCATTTTGGTCTGGCCAAGAGGCACACCGACGTACGCGCAAACCTCTTCGGCGAGAGCCTTGTTGGCCTCGCCGGAGAAGATCTTGAAACGTTTCGCCTCGCTGAGGCGGCCGGTGCGTTTCCGCTCCGGGCCGGCCTTGGGCGAGGCTGCCTGCGACTGTTGCGTTGCTTGCGCGTTGTCGGGTGAGAGGTTTGGCTCACCGTCGCGAGGAGCAGATTGTGCAGACTGAGCAATCTGTGCGATCTGGTCATCGCGCGCTAAATCAGGGGGAAGAACCGCAGTCGTGTCTGGTTTATTCACGTTGGTCTCTGAAACTCCTCAGGCTGTTTTACCCGGGTGGTTCCTGCTGCTTGGCCTTACATCTCCGGCCCATTTGACCGGCCTTCTTTTGAAAGGAGAAAGATGCCTGGTTCTCCCGGGTGCGGCTTGTACTGCGCGCCTGGCTGCTTGAGGGCAGTGGCGGAGAAGTGCAAATGCTTTACTTCCGCGGGGCTTTTTGCTCCGCATCAATAACCCTGGTCATGCTGGTCTGGGTTGGACTTATCGGGCTTTGGCCCGGGGTCCCTGACCGACGTTTTGGTTGGGCGACCAGGATTCGAACCTGGACTAGATGCTCCAAAGGCACCTGACCTACCGTTAGTCGATCGCCCAGTGTATTGCCCGTGCAGGTGTTGCTTTGCGCGGGCGAATCACTCTGCGAACATATCACTTCTTCTGAAACGTTTCACGACTGCTGAAACATTTCACTCCAGTAGAGAGGGCGCGCTACGGTTCTGGTGACGATAGCTTCGACGCCGTGCTGCTGGAGTCTTTGTTGAGCGGCATCGGCTGCCGGGATGGACGGGTAAAGTCCAAACAGCGCGGAGCCCGAACCGGAGAGCGCCGCGTGGATGGCGGCGTTCGAAGTTCCTGGGTCACCCATCAGATGTCGCTTGATTTCACGCAGGGAGGGATACTGAGGAAACACGACGGATTCAAAGTCGTTTTCGATCCCGGTGCGGACAAGCGCGAGAAGGGTATTCCCGGCCAGATCATCCTTTTGTTCGCTCGCGTCTGGATCATCCACTGCGTATGCAGTTTTTGAAGAGACACCATGATGTTGCCCATGTACGAATGCCTGCAGGTTCTCAGGCTGGTTCAGCTTAGAAGCTTGACCCGAATCAGGTGTGATACCGGAGGCGCCGGACCCGCTGTCTTTCTCTTCGGATATTTCAACTCCGAAGACGGAAGCGTAGGTGCGGCTCAACATCTCAATGGTATCGCGAGTGGGCGATTCCTGCAACTGGCGGTCCCAGGCGCGGAAGGCGGCGGGGGTAGAGACGCCGATGCGGGGGAGGGCGACGACGCAGGGGACGCCGGTGGGTGAGGGGGTGAGTTCGGGGGCGGGCTGGACGAGCTCGCCGCGGTTGGAGCCAAGGACGGCGCCGCCGACGAGGAAGAGGGGGACGTCCGAGCCGACCTCCGCGGCTACGCTGAGGCGGAGGGCGGGGGGGATGGCGAGGGTGAGCTCGCGCTCGAGACCGAGCAGGGCGGCGGCGGCGTTGGCGCTGCCGGCACCCATGCCACCCTGGATGGGGAGACGCTTTTCGATGCGGACCTCGACTTCTGCGGTGAGGTGGAGGGCGGCGAGCATTTTTTCGACCATCTTCCAGACGGTGTTGCGCTGGTCGGTGGGGACGCGGGGGTCGCCGGTGGTGAGGGTGATGCGGGTGGCGGGCGCGAGGCGGGCGGAGACGGTGACGAAATCGTGGAGGGCGAGGGTCTGGTAGAGGGTGCGGAGGGAGTGGAAGCCGTCGGGGCGCGGGGGGCCGATGGCGAGGCCGAGATTGATTTTTGCGTAGGAGCGGACGGCGGTGGGCACGTAGCTATCCTACGTGGGTGGGTGGCGGGTGGGGTGGTGGGGCTACGCGAAAGCGAAAAATATCGGACAATAGGAGGAGCAGCAGAAGAGCAGCATTCGAGGGTCGACCGCAAGTGTCTAAAGTGATTTGTGCTACCGCAGTAACCCGCACTACCGCCTTGCTTGCCCTGAGCGTGATCACGCTGGCGGGCTGCCACCGAACACCCGCCGCGGATGTGATGGCGACCGTAAACGCACATCCGATTTCGGCGTCGGAGCTGGACCGGGCTTATAACGACCAGCTGGGCGACCAGGCGCAGCAGCAGGAGAAGCCTTCGGCGGAGCAGGCTTCGTCGCTCAGGCTGCAGTTGCTGCAGCAGTTGATTCTGGATGAGGTGGTGCAGCAGCGGGCGGCGAAGATGAACCTGACGGCGACGCCTGAGGAAGTGGATGCGAAGTTTGCGGAGATGAAGGCGCCTTACTCTGAGGAGCAGTTTCAGGCGCGGCTGGCGGACCGGCATACGACGGTGGAAGAGATCAAGCACGATCTGCGGCGGGCGCTGACGACGAACAAGCTGCTGAACAAGGAAATCAATAGCAAGATCAATGTATCGGATAGCGATATAACGACTTACTTCAATGCGCACAAGGCGGAGTTCAACAATATCAAGACGCAGTACCACATTGCGCAGATCCTGGTGACGAACGCGCCGAGTACGCGGCCGGGCAACCTGCAGGGCAGCAAGGCGACGACGGATGAAGAGGCGCGGAAGAAAATTCTGGCGTTGAAGAACCGGGTGGATACGGGCGAGGATTTTGGCACGCTGGCGATGAACTTTTCAGAGAATCCGACGACTTCAACGAATGGCGGGGATATGGGGTCGATTGCGGAGTCTGACCTGCCGCCGGTGCTGCTGCATTTTATGGCGAACCTGAAGCCGGGGCAGACGACGGATATCATTCCGTTCCCGGACCCGACCGATCCGACGGGCAAGAAGGTGGCGGGGTATGCGATTTTTCAGCTGATTGCGAAGGATCCGGCAGGGCAGCATGATGTGTCGGAGCCGCAGGTGCAGCAGAGGATACGGCAGGGGTTGCGCGATGCGCGGAGCCAGTTGCTGAAGGGCGCTTACTTTGAAATGCTGCGGGACCAGGCGAAGGTGGAGAATTATTACGCGGAGCAGATTTTCAAGTCGGACGCGCACTAGCGGGGGTGCGCGGTTTGACTTTGATGGTGGCTCTGAGCGAAGAGCAAACGCAGATTCCGTTTGGGAATGACAAACTATGCTGAGTCTATGGCGCGGCCCACGTAGGTGGCGCCGATGACGTGGCCTGCGGGGTCTTTGATGGGGCTGTAGGCGGCGACGTAGGGGGCTCCGAGGATGAAGACGTGGCCGTAGGTGGGTTGGCCGGCGAGGAGGCTGCGGGCTACGTCGCCTTTGGGGTTGAGTGGGGTGAGGGTGACGCGGTCGCCGTTGCGGCGCTTGACGTTGGTGGTGATGCGGAAGAAGACGGGGCTTCCGGCGCGCTGGCCGAGGACGAAGAGGGTGGTGGTGAAGCCGGTTCGACGATGGAGGGCGTCGACTTCGTCGAAGCGATCGTTCATGCGGCTGGTGCCGAAGTAAAGGTCGGGGATGGGGTCCTGGTCGCGGCGCCGGGAGGGGGCTCCCAGGCCGCCGATCATGGCTTCCAGAGCGTGCATGGCGGCGGCGATGGTTTCCTGGAGTTGGTCGGAGTCGGCTGGAGTGCGTTGCGGTGGCAGGCGGCGGCCGGCGGACTCGATGGTTGCGAGCTCGTGGCCTAGGCGGGCGGCGAGCTCAAGGGTTTGCTGGGTTCGCTCGGCGCAGGCATCTGCGTCGAAGCCGCAGTCGATGGCGGTTTCAAGGACGGGGGCCCAGCGTTGGCTGAGGGTTTCAGCGCTTTTCTGCTGGCGTTCGGCTGAGGCGACCACCTGGCCGGCGGTTTGTTCGGCGTCAGTCATGGCTTCCAGAGACAGGGTGTAGGCCTGCTTGGCGAGGATGGCCTGGTTGGCGGATTCGCGGTCGTTGAGGCAGGCCTCTCGTAAGGAGGTTGAGCTTCCATTCATGGAGCGGCGCATGCCTTCGGTCAGTTGCTGGATCTGGGTGGTGGCGTGGGCGGTGCGGTCGGCGAGGTCACGCATTTCCCTGGCGACGACCTGGAAGCCTTCGCCCTGCTGGCCGGCGCGAGCGGCTTCAATGGCGGCGTTGAGGGCGAGGAGATCGGTCTGGCGGCCGATATCGGCGACCTGGCGGAGGAGCATGTCGACCTCGTCGACGGTGGCATTGAGGCGTGTGAGGTTGCCCTGGGCGTCGGTGACGCGCTGGACAATGGCGTCGAGGGTGACGTTGCGGTTTCTGCTGAGCTGGCCGCAATGCTCGAGCTGAAACCTGGCCTGGGCGACGCGGCTCTGGGCGATGCCGTAAAGGCGGGCGCTCTCGCCTGCGATGTGGGCGATGTCTTCGATGACGCTGCCGGAACCCTGCACGTGGTCGCTTTGGATTGCTGTCTGGTGGGCGATCTGCCGGCTGGAGGCGAGGACGCGGCGGGCGTGTTCCGCAATCTCAATGCCGAGGGCGCGGATGCGGGTAAGGCCGGTGGCGCCGGCGTGGGGGATGGGTGAGGGCGCGTCCTCCGGAAGCCGGGGGTTGCGCAGCCAGTTTTTTGCTCGCCCTGAAAAAGCCTGATGCATGCGACACCGCCAGCGGACGTTAGGGTTCCTGATCCTTATCGTCCGAGCGGCCTGGGGCTTTAGGCGCGGGTTACAGTACGGAGACTCAGGTCGCGGAGCTGCTGGTCGCTGACGGGAGTAGGGGCGTCGACCATGAGGTCGATGGCCTTGGCGGTTTTGGGGAAAGCGATGACCTCACGGAGACTGCTGGCGCCGGCCAGGATCATGACGATGCGGTCGAGGCCGAGGGCGATGCCGCCGTGGGGTGGAGTGCCGTATTCGAGGGCGTCGAGGAAGAAGCCGAAGCGTTCTTTTTGCTCGGCTTCCTCCATGCCGAGGGAGCGGAAGATTTCTGCCTGGACGTCCTTGCGATGGATACGGATGGAGCCGGAGCCGAGCTCGGTGCCGTTGAGGACGATGTCATAGGCGAGGGCGCGGACGGCACCTTTGTCGCTGGTGAGGCGACCGGCTTTGATGTCTTCTTCATGAGGTGAGGTGAAGGGATGGTGGGCGGCTTGCCAGGTCTTTTTTTCTTCGTCCCACTCATACATGGGGAAGTCAGTGACCCAGCAGAATTTGTAGTCGGCGGCGGTGTTGGTCTGGGTGAAGAGGCCGTGTTTGTCGGCGTATTTTCTGGCTAACTCGAGGCGGAGACCACCTACTTTTTTGTAGATCCACTGGGGGTCGTAGTTCCAGAGGGTGGGTGTGCCTAGTTTAGGAGTTACTACTATTTGTAAGTCGTCGGTGGCGGCGGCTAGTTTGGATTCTATTTCGGTGGCTAGCGGGGCGAAGGTTTCGTTGGTTTTGAGGCGGGCTGTGTCCAGGTAGTCCAGGCCGCAGTCGCCGAAGTATTTTCTGATTTCATCGACTAGTTTGCGCTTTTCTGTGCCGCTCATGTTGGCGGAGGAAGGTATGACGAAAGCCAGGACTGGCAGGGCATTTTCTATCTTGAGGGACTCGCGAAGTTGAGGAGTTAGCGTGGTGGTGAGGTCTACCATGGCGGGTAGACGCATGTCGGGTTTGTCGATGCCGTAGTTACGGATGGCTTCGTCGTAGGTCATCTGGACGAAGGGTGATTTTATTTCTACACCGGCTGCTTTGAAGGCTGCGGTGAGGAAGCCTTCTACTGTCTGGAAGACTAACTCCTGCTGGGGAAATGTCATTTCCAGATCGATCTGGGTGAACTCGGGCTGGCGGTCGGCGCGGAGGTCTTCATCGCGGAAGCAGCGGGCTATCTGGAAGTACTTATCGAAGCCACTTACCATGAGGATCTGTTTGAAGATCTGGGGGCTTTGGGGGAGGGCGTAGAACTCGCCGGGGTGGACGCGGCTGGGTACGAGGTAGTCGCGGGCGCCTTCAGGGGTGGAACGGGTCATGAAGGGGGTTTCGATTTCAAGGAAGCCGGCGTCTGAAAGGTAGTTGCGGATGGCGCGGGCTACGTTGTGACGGAGGAGGAAGTTCTTCTGCATTTCTTCGCGGCGGAGGTCGAGGTAGCGGTACTTGAGACGAACTTCCTCGTTGGCGATGGGGCCTTCAGCGGGCGAGAAGGGCGGGGTGCGGGCGTCGTTGAGGATGAGGAGTTGGGTGGCGGCGACTTCGATTTCGCCGGTCTTCATGTTGGGGTTGGCGAGGCCCTGGTCGCGCAGGCGGACCGTGCCGGTGGCGGCTACGACGAACTCGCTGCGGACGGATTCGGCGCGGGCGAGGGCGGCGGGGGCGAGTGTTTTATCGAAGACGACCTGGGTGATGCCGGTGCGGTCGCGGATGTCGAGGAAGATGAGGTCGCCGTGGTCGCGGCGGCGGTTGACCCAGCCCATGACGACTACGTTTTTCTGGGCGTCGGAGGCGCGGAGGTCTCCGCACATTTGGGTTCGTTGGAGGGTGCCTAGGAAGTCTAAAGTCACGATGTTTCTATTGTACCGGGGGGGATCGGCTTGAAAAACAGGAACGCGGATCAGGGCGGATCAGGGCGGGATAAGAACAGGCAACGGCAGGAACAGGAACGGGGATAAGGCGGGAGAGGCTTTGGGGTGGTGGCGCTCTGGTGTGGGTGGCTAGGCGACGGGCCAGCGGAAGTGTCCTTTTGCGTTCTGGCTCATGAAGCCGAACAGGGCGCTTTCTTCAACGCCGCCGCCGATATTGTGGACGACGCGTGCGCCGAGGATGCCGGTGGAGACGACGATGCCGACGTGGGGTAGTTTGCCGCCAAGCAGCCAGGTGAGTTCGTCGCCTACCTGGACGGTCTGGGTGGGGAAGTTGCCGGGGACCTTGCCTGTGGCCGCCCAAAGCTGGGCTCCCTGGCGACGCCAGTAGACTTCCAGATTGAGCACGCGGCGGTGATCGATGTTGACGTCCGGGGCGTGCATGTTCCAGGTTTTAGGGTAGGCGGCGAAATCCTTGAGCATATCCTCGTGGACGAGGCGTTGGAGGTCGAGGTTGAGAGCGACGCGGGCGGCGCGGATGATGACGTCGGCACAGACGCCGGTGGTGGGTGGGACGTCGCCGTTGGGGTAGGGGAGCTTGCGGTATTGGGGGTCGTAGCCGGTGGTGACGCCTAGTTGTTGTTTGGCGGCGGCGGCGAGGCGTTCGCCAGCGGTGCGGGCGGTGGGAGTTGCGAGCGAGGCGGCGGCGCGGGTGAGAAATTGTCTGCGTTGCATGGAATCTGCCTTGGGGGGTGGTCTGGCGAACGGCCCGGGGCTAAAGCCCCACCCATTTCTTGACTTTATTCGTGGGGCTGAAGCCCCACGCTTCCACCGACCAAGCGATTATTCGAAGAAGTGGGGGATGAAGGAGCTTAGGTTGTCGGTGATGGGGCCGGGGCTTTCGCGGATGCCGAGGCCGCCGCACTCCTGGTCGATCATCCAGAGACCGAGGATGGGGTAGCGGCGGGCGTTGGTGGCGTCGGTGAAGTTGGTTTCGGGGGCTATGGCCTGGCGGATGAAAGGGCCCTCGTTATAGGGGCCTTCAGTGCTTATGGATTGGGCGTTGGGGTGGACGATCTGGATGTTGGCGCCCTCGCGGGAGAGGAGGGGCTTGCGGACGTAGGCGGTAAGGTTGCCGCGGTCGCCGTGATCTTCAAAGAAGGCGGGGAGGAGCAAGGGGTGGTTGGGGTAAAGCTGCCAGAGGATGGGGAGGATGCCCTTGTTGGAGAGGAGCATTTTCCAGATGGGCTCGATCCAGGTCATGGACTGGTAGGTGGCGAGGGCGTGGGGGCCGAACTCCTCCTGGAGCATGGTTTCCCAGGGGTAGAGCTTGAAGAGGGAGAGGATCTGGTTTTCGTCGAAGTCGGTGTCGACGAAGCATTGGCGGTCTTCATTCCAGCCGATGTCCTGCAGGGCCAGCTGGCGGGTGTCGAGGCCGGCCTGCTGGGCGGTGTCGCGGAGGTAGGTGACGGTGAGGTGGTCTTCGGCGGCTTCTTTGGCTTGTTGGGGGTCAGGTTCGTCGAATTCCAGGGCGGAGAAGTAAACGGGTTCGGTGAGGTAGGGCTTGACGTCCTGCCACTTGGCGATGAGGCGCTCGTGGATGGAGTTGAACTGGTCTAGCTTGCCGCCGGGGAGGAGGGCTGCCATGTCTTCAAGCCAGGACCATTGCACGACGGCGGCTTCGACGAGGGAGGTGGGGGTGTCGGCGTTGTACTCGAGGAGCTTGGGGGGTTGGTTGCTTTGGGCGCCGGCCCAGGAGATGTCGAAGCGGCCGTAGAGGGCGGGCGGTTCCTGGTTCCAGGCCCACTCGATGAGGGGGATGGCGGCGGGAGGGATGGCCAGCTCGGGGTATCGCTGGTTGTCGATGATGTTTTGCGCGGCGGCGAGGCACATGGTTTGCAGCTCGTTGGCGGCGGCTTCGAGGGTGTCGATCTCGGCGGCGGTGAAGCGGTAGGCGGCGGATTCATCCCAATAAGGGCGAGGGGCCATGGCGGTGGGGGAGTGGAAGATGAGGCCCTGGGACTCTACTTTTTGCTGCCAGTTGTCGCGTGGTTTGAGGGTCAGGCGTTGCATTTCAGGCGCCTCCTGAGGTGCCGGTGCTGGAGCCTGAACCGCCGCCGAAGGAGCTGCCGAAGCCGCCGCGGGTGGTGGAGCCGGAGCCGATGTGTCCGCCGAAGCTTTCAGCGTGGGGGGTGCCGCTGGAGGTGGTGTAGGCGTGGCCGCCCATGGACGTGTAGCCACCGCCGTAGACGGTGGAGCCGAGGTTCCAGCCACCGCCTCCGCCATAGTAATAGCGGTAGCGGGGGAAGTAGCCCATGCCGGCGGTGGGGGTTTGCTGGATGCCGTTGGCCTGGCAGAAGGATTGGGCGACGACGTGGTTTTGCTCGTCGACGCAACGCTGCATTTCTGGATGGCGGCAGCCGGTGGTGATGGCCAGGGCGGCGGCGGCGAGGAGCGGGGCGGCGACTTGGGTGGAACGTTTCACTTGTGAAACAGAGTATCAGTTTGGGGGTGGTGATGAGTGGGCGGAAGTTGCGAGCGGCGGTGCTTCGTTGGATGGGTCGAACGGGAGACTAGAGGCGTAACTCGGGGCTGAGGATCGTGCCTCAGCGGCTGAAGCCGCGTTGCATTGGAGCTGTGATGGCACGGCTGAAGCCGTGCCCTTAAGCAAGACTGCTTCTGCGGCAAACTCTGAAGCCATACGCTCTACCGAATGGCAAAGGCAAACGCAGATTTCCTTCGGGAGTGACAAAGGATTAGAGGGCGCTTTGGCGGCAAAGGGGTTCGGCGCGGATGAGGGTTTGCCACTTGCTGGTTTCGAACTCTACGGTGCCCTTGCCGGGGACGGTGAGGCGAAGTAGGGGGAGAGCCTTGAGGTATTGCATGTAGAAGGAGATGGATTCCATGTTGGCGGAGGCCATGCCGGGGGTGGCGTAACGCATTTCATTGGGGGACTGGGCGAGGTATTCCCATTGGCGCTTGACGGGCTTGACCCTGGTGTAGCCGAGGAACTCCATGGTGACGGTGGCGCGCTGGAGGATGGGGGGGTAGAGGTCTTCGCGGGTCTGGTGCCAGGGTGGGTAGAAGGCCAGGTCGGTGACGCCGCCGAGGTTGGCGAGGAGCTCGAATTTCTGCTTGCCGTCCGGGGTCTGGGTGCATTGGGCGGTTAAGGTTGGTGGGACTGACGGGACCTGTGCGGCGGGGCCGGTTAGCTTGCCTTCGACGGAGATGAGGGCGTACTGGATGCCGGATGGGGCGTCCTTGCCGTCGAGGCGGGTGATGCCCGGGGGTAGAGGTGTGGGGGTGGTGGTGGCTTGCGCCAAGAGTGTGATGACGATCAGGGCAACGTGCATCCTGTGGACTCCTCGCAGATATTCCAAAGCTGCTGCTGGGCCCGTTGATCCAATGCCGGTTTTGCTATTTTTGCGGGGCCTACGTCGCCGCCGCGCAGCTCCTGGAAGCCTTGAGGTCCATAATAACCGCCGCCCTGGGCTTCTGTCGCGGTGGCGGCGAAGAGGGTGGGGAGGGCGCCTTCGACGTCGGAATTCATGGTGAGGCCGATGGTGGCGGCGACGAACTTTTCAGCGATGGCGGCCAGGCCTTGGCTGGAACCGATCTTGAAGAGCGCGGATTGGGCTACGCCGGGGTGGACGGCGATGCTGGTGACGTTCGTGCCGAGTGTGCGGAGGCGGCGTTCGAGCTCGAAGGCGAACATGAGGTCGGCGAGCTTGGACTGCTGGTAGGCGCCCATGGGGGAATAGCTTTGGCGGGATTCGATGTCGGCGAAATTGAGCTTGCCGCGCTTGTGGGCGACCGACGATACGGTGACTACGCGGGCGGAGGGGGCGAGCTCGAGCGCGGGCAGGAGGCGGCAGGTGAGGGCGAAATGGCCGAGGACGTTGGTGCCGAACTGAAGTTCGAAGCCGTCGGCGGTTTCGAGGCGGTGCGTAGGGGCCATGACGCCGGCGTTGTTGATGAGGCCATCGAGGGCGAGGTGGCGGGCGAGGAGGTCGTCGGCGACGGTGCGGATGGAGGCGAGGGAGGCGAGGTCGAGGAGGATGAGCTCGGCGGCGGCGGCCATGGAGCCGGGGGCGTCGGCTTCTGAGTGGAGGCGGTTGAGGGCTTGCTCGCCTTTGGCGCGGTCGCGGCAGGCGAGCAGGATGGTGGCTCCGCGGCGGGCGAGCTCGAGGGCCGCCTGGTAGCCGATGCCGCTGTTGGCGCCGGTGATGAGGTAACGCTTGCCGATCTGGGAGGGGATTTGGGCGATGGTCCAGGATGGGGGCATGAGGGGATGATATGCCTTTGTCTGGTGCTCTTGTTTGGTGCTGAAGGAGTGAGTAACCCCACCTCACACGATACGGCCCGCGTGAGATGGGGCACCCGATGCGTTTGGGCGGGGGGAGGGAGTATCCCCACGATAACCGCGATGAGGCCCGCGGTGATCATGGGGCACCCGATGCGGTTCGGTGGTGACGGCTAGAGGTTGAGGAGGGCGGCTTCGATGCCGGCGTTGACTTCGGCGGAGGCGAATTCTGCGGCTACGCGGATGCCGTTCATGATCGCCTTGTCGTTAGAGGAGCCGTGGCCTACGATGCAGACGCCGCGTACGCCGAGCATGGGGGCTCCGCCGTATTCGCTGTAATCGAGGCGCTTTTTGAAGGCGTTGAAAGCGGTGCGGGAGAGCAGGGCGCCGACCTGGGAGGTGACGGTGGATTTGAGGCTTTCGCGCAGGGAGACGCTGACGAGTTTGGCAACGCCTTCCATGGTTTTGAGGGCTACGTTGCCGACGAAGCCGTCGCAGATGACGACGTCGGCGGAGGAGTTGAAGAGGTCGCGGCCTTCGACGTTGCCGATGAAGTTGATGCCCTTGAGGGCGCGGAGCATGGGGAGGGTGTCGCGGGTGAGGGCGTTGCCTTTGGAGTCTTCTTCACCGATGGACAGAAGGCCGACGCGGGGGTTGGGGACCTTGAGGACGTTGCGGGAATACATGGAGCCCATGACGGCGAACTGGAGGAGATTTTCGGGGTCGGAATCGACGTTGGCGCCTACGTCCAGCAGCAGGGTGGGGCGACCGATGGAGGGGACGATGGTGGCGAGGGCGGGGCGGTCGACGCCGGAGAGGCCGCCGAGGACCATCTTGGCGGTTGCCATGGCGGCGCCGGTGTTGCCTGCGGTGAAGAAGCCCTGGGAGAGGCCTTCGCGGACGCGCTTGAGGCCGACGCGCATGGAGGAATCGCGCTTGGCACGGACGGCCTGGGCGGCTTTGTCGTCCATGGTGATCCACTCGGTGGCATTGACGATGGTGATCTGGCGGTCGACGGGTCGGGCGGCGAACTTACCCGCGCGTTGCATGCGGGTGTTGCCTGCGGCCTTGGCGGCGGCGAGGCCGGCACTGAGTGGATTGCCGAGCGGATTACCGGACTGGGGGGCGCGGAGGGCGGCGGCGAGGGCGGGCTTGAGGACTTCTTCCGGACCTACCAGGGTGACGCGGATATCGAGTGACCGGCACGCGAGAATGGCCCCGCGAATTTCCGGCTCGGGGGCCTTATCTGAACCCATGGCATCGACGACGATCTCGACTGGCATTCGTGCGGTTCGCGCTCGTTTGGTGTGTTGGTGTTAGCTTGCGGTCTGGACGGCGATGACGGCGCGGCCTTTGTACTCGCCGCACTTGGGGCATGCGCGGTGAGACTGCTTGCGCTCGCCGCAGTTGGGGCATGCGTTGGAGTTGACGGGGGTGAGGAAGTCATGGCTGCGACGGAGAGCGGTGCGGCGTTTGGAGTGGCGCCGTTTTGGATTAGGCATTGCGGTGTTCCCTTCGACAAATCGTATATGCCCGTGTGGGCGGATGCTGTTGGCTTGCTTATTGCTTGAGCGCGAGGCCTTGCAGAGCGCTCCAACGTGGGTCTTTTGGTTCCGCGTGGGTGCAGTTGCAGGTTCCGTTGTTCAGGTTTTCTCCGCAGGTGGTGCAGAGGCCTTTGCAATGTTCGCTGCAGAGCGTCCGTCCGGGCAGGGTAAGGAGCACCTGCTCCCGCACGACATCCTCCAGCAGCAAGCCGGTGGTTCCATAATACCCTATTTCGGTCTCGTCTTCTGTGATGGCGCGCTCGCCGGTTTCGGCGTCGGCGGCCTCAGGGCGGAAGAGGAGGTCGAAGCGGCCGGTGAGCGGGACCTGGACGGGCTCGACGCAACGTGCGCAGAGGACCTCGAAGGTGCCTTGATAGTGGGCGCGGATGCGGATGTCCTCGACGATTTCCTGGGGTCCGCGATGCTCGACGATGAGGTCGGCTTTGCCCTGGACGGGGAGCGGGCCGAGCTGGCGGGTGTCGGGAGCGTAGTCGATGGTTTGGGGAGCGATTTGCTCGTTGAATTCGAGGGGTTCGTCCTGGAGTTGGAGCGGGGTGATTAGCACGGTTTAAGCGTAGGCTTTCGGGGGGGTGGGGTCAACTGGGGGTGGGGGGGTGAGTGAGTAACCCCAGGTCACTGACGATGAGACCGTCAGTGGCCTGGGGCACCCCGTGCCGTTTGGGAGGGAGGGAGTAACCCCACCTCACGCGATGTGGCGCGCGTGAGATGGGGCACCCGAAACGTTTGGTTAGAAGAGGCGGCCCAGGGTGAAGACGAATTTTCGTTCGCCGTTGGTACCGATGGCGGGGCCGGCGGTGATGACGCCGAGGGGGGTTTCGGCGACGAGGCCGAGGAAGATGTCTTCGCGGTGGATGGTGAGCTGGCCGGGGGCGCCGATGGTGCCGAACTCGAGGGCGGCGGCGGCGTAGATGCTTTGGCCGAGTGGGGCGGGTAGGCTGGCGAGGCGGCGGAGGAAGCCGGGCTCGAGGAGGAAGTAGTCGGTGCCGCGGTACTGGTCGAGCGCGGAGGCGGAGAGGCGGACGGGGCCGCCGAGGGTGAAGCGGAAGGGCTGGGCGACGGCGTTGCCGAAGTAGGAGCCGCCTTCGGTGTCGATGATGAAGAGATTGCGGCCGGTTTTGGGGTGCGCGGTGTCAGGGGCCTGGCCGATGCGGTGCGCGAACGAGGCGCTGAGGGTGAACTCGGGGGTGGCGGCGGTCTGGACGGTGGAGAAGAGGTAGGCGAACTCGGTGACGAGATGAATGCCGAAGGTGGGGACGAGGCCGCGGTCCTGGGTGTCGAAGGAATATTGGAGGCGGGCGCGGTTGAGGCGGCCTTCAACGTTCGAGAGATTGTCCTGACCGATCTGCTCGTCCCAGCGGATCTGGGCGAAGTCGTAGCCGGCACGGAGCTGCTGGGTGCGGGTGTTGGTGAAGCCGAGGTCGGCGCCGGTGCCGAGGGACTGGTATTGGCGTTCGGCGACGCGGGTGCGGTTGACGAAGATGGGGAAGGGCTCGCGGAGGAGGCCGGCGCGGGGGGCGAGGAAGAAGACGCGGTTGGTGGTGGAGAGGCGCTGGACGGGGCGGAAGTATTCGGTGTCGAGGTCTGTGAGGTAACCGAGTTTGACGTGGGTGCGGAGCTCGTTGCCGTAGCCGCCGAGGTCCTGGTCGAGGAGGGTGCCTTCAATGGTGGCGCGGGTGATACCGCCGGCCTGGGCCTGGACGTTGGCGCCGAGGAGGAGGAAGGGTGGGCCGGTTTTTTTGTCGGCGATGGTGACGAGGAGGATGGGGCGGTCGGGGATGTCCTGGAGTGAGGCGTCGGAGACGGATTTGGTACGTGCGAGACCCGGGGCGTTGGGGTCGTCGGCTAGGGTGGCGAGGACGTTGGGGTTGGTGGCGGCGTCGATTCCGGGTTGATGCGAGGTTGCGGCGGTGTCGGCCTTGGGGATGGCTCCGCCGGCCTCGCCTTCATGGGCGGGGTTGGACTGGGAAGTGTCTGGGGTGCTGGTTTCGGTGGTGGTGGTGGCTACTTTGATGTCGACGGCGCCTTTGCCTTTGGTGAGCTGGCCGGTGCGCTGAGCTTCGAATTGGGCGGCGGACTCGTAGCCTACGGTGTAGTCGGCGTCGTAGCGTCCGTCGGCGCGGAGCTGGTCGAGGAGGGCTTCGATTTTGCGGGTGTCGACGGGCTGGTTGACGAGGGGGGCGAAGAGGCGCTGGGCGGCGAGGGTGACGGAATCATTGGGGGCGGCGATGCGGACGCGGAGGACGGGGCCGGCGGGACCGCGGACGAGGGATTTGCGCTGGGCGAGGTAGTCGGCCCAGGCGGTGTCGGAGAGGGCGTAGGGGAGGAGTTTGGCGGACTGCTGCTGGGCGGCGTCGTAACCGCGCTGGGCGAGGTCCTGGGTTTTGAGGTAGTCGGTGGCGGTGAAGCCTTTGAGGTCTGGCATGATGACGACGTCGGCGAGCTTGCGCTGGCGGCGCTCGGCGCCTTCAATGGCGACGGAGAAGGAGCGGCTGAGGACGCCGAGGATGGAGCCGAGATCGCCCTGGGCGGTGGCGGTGAGGGGGAGGGAGACGGCGAGGACGACGTCGGCCTGCATGTCATGGACGGTCTGGGTGGGGAGGTTTTCGAGGACGCCGCCATCGACGTAGGTGTGGCCGTTCATTTCAAAGGGCTGGAAGACGCCGGGGAGGGAGACGGAGGCGCGGATGGCGTCGGGGATGGAGCCGCGGGCAAAGGTAACGGTGTCGGCGTCGTTGAGGTCTGTGGAGAGGCAGCGGAGGGGGATGGGGAGCTGGTTGAAGTCGGTGCGGTCGTCGTAGCGGAGGAACTGGCGGTCGAGGAATGCGTTCAGGCCCTGGTCGGTCAGGACGGCGTTGCGGAAGGAGACGCCATGCTTGAGGCCGATGTTGACGGCGTTAGGGAGGGCGCGGGAATCTTCACGGCGGCGGAAGGATTTGGACTGGTAGGTGCTGGAGAAGGAGAAGACGGAGGCGAAGATCTTGTCGTTCATGACGGACTTGAGCTGCTCGGGGGAGCGGCCGGTTGAGTAGAGGGCGGAGATCATGCAGCCCATGGAGGTGCCGGCGATGACGTCGACGGGGATGTGGTGCTCTTCAAACCACTGGAGGGTGCCGATTTCAGAAAGGCCGAGGGCTCCGCCGCCGCCGAGGGCGAGGCCGATACGGGGGCGGGCGGAGGTGCGGGCGGGCGGGACGGAGGGGGCGAGGGGGTCGATGGGGGTGCGGGTGCCTGTCGCGGAGTCATGGGTGGCGGTGGATTTGGTATTGCCCTGCTGGGTGGAGGGCTTGGTCGCGCCTTCTGCACCCTTGGCACCGGGGAGGGATTGGGTGGTGCCGGGCTGGATTTGAGTTTGAGAGGGAGTTTGGGGACTGGCGGCGAGGGTGAGGCAGAGGAGCGACGTGGCGGTAATTAGTTTCTGGAACGAATGCATTGTTACAGGGTAACTAATTTTTGAGGGGGAGGGTGGCGCGGGTGGCGATGAGGATGGGTAGGTCGTCGTGGATGGGGTATTGGCGGTGGCAGGCGGTGCAGGTGATGTCGGGGGGGGTGAGGAGCAGGGGGGCGTGGCAGACGGGGCAGACTAGGAGGTCGAGGGAGGATTGGGTGAGGGGCATGGGTTTCAGATGTTGAACTGAGTGTAACCCCACCTCACGCGATGAGGCGCGCGTGAGATGGGGCACCCGAAACGCGCCTGGTGTTGATTTGAAGCAACCCCAGAGCGTGTGGGGTTAGGATGTTGGCATGGCTATGGTGCTGGATGGGGTGAAGGCGGCGGGGGAAATCAAGGCGGAAGTGGCGGTCGCGGTGCGGGCTTTAAAGGAGAAGGGTGTGGTGCCGGGGCTGGCGGTGATTCTGGTGGGGTCGGTGGCGGCGAGTGAGATTTATGTGCGGAGCAAGGTGAAGACCTGTGGGGAGCTGGGGATCTATAGCGAGATGTTGACGCCGCCCGAGAGCGTAACGACGGACGAGCTGCTGGCGATGGTGGCGGAGTTGAACGGGCGGGAGGATGTGGATGGGATCCTGATCCAGCTGCCGCTGCCGGCGCATGTGGATACAAAGCGGCTGCTGGAGGCGGTAGACCCGGCGAAGGATGTGGATGGGTTCCATCCGGTGAACGTGGGCAGGCTGCAGAGCGGGCAGGCGGGGCTGCAGCCTTGTACGCCGGCGGGGGTGATGGAGGTGCTCCGGCGGGCGGGGATCAGCGTGGCGGGCAAGGATGCGGTGGTGATTGGGCGGAGCGATATCGTGGGCAAGCCGATGGCGATGCTGCTGCTAAATGCGAGTGCGACGGTGACGGTTTGCCACTCGAAGACAGTGGGGCTCGAGGACTATACGCGGCGGGCGGATGTGCTGGTGGCGGCGATTGGGCGGGCGGGGTTTGTGACTCTGGAGATGGTGAAGGAGGGAGCGGTGGTGGTAGATGTGGGGATCAATCGGGTGACTTCAGAGGACGAGGTGCGGAGGTTTTTTGGGGAGGATGCTGCGCGGTGGGCTACGTTTGAAAAGCGGGGGAGCGTGGTGGTGGGGGATGTGGCTCCGGCGGCTTTTGCGCGGGCCAGCGCTTATACGCCGGTACCGGGCGGGGTGGGGGCGTTGACGATCGCGATGCTGATGAGCAATACGGTGAAGGCTGCGACGCTGCGGCGGGGGTGGTAACGTGCTGCGGGTGGGGCTGACGGGCGGGCTGGGGAGTGGGAAGTCGACCGTGGCAGGGATGTTTCAGGAACTGGGGGCGGCGGTGTTTTCCGCCGATGAGATTGGGCGGGAATTGATGGAGCCGAGGACGGCGGTGTTTGCTGCGATTGTGCAGGTGTTTGGGGCTGGAGTTTTGGGGGCGGATGGGCGGCTGGACCGTAAGGAGCTGGCTCGGCTGGCATTCGAGGACGGGCGGGTGGAGGAGCTGAATGCGATTGTGCATCCGGCGACGATTGCCCGGCAGGAGGAGTTGGTAAGGGAGTCGGGCGCGGCGGTGGTGGTGGTGGAATCGGCGTTGATTTTTGAGACGCTGCATGGGGGGGACTGGCGGGGGCGGTTCGACCGGATGGTGCTGGTGGCGGCGCCGGATGCGGTGAAGGTGGAACGGTTTGTGACGCGGAGTGGCGGGGGGGATGGGGAGGGGTTGCGGGCGGAGGCGCGGCGGCGGTTGGGGAGGATGATTCCGGATACGGTGAAGCGGGGAGAGTGTGATTTTGTGATCGAGAATGGGGGGACCGTGGAGGAGCTGCGGGGGGAGGTGGCGAAGGTTTGGCGGGCGTTGGTGGGGGGAGGGGTGGAGTAGAGACAAAACAGACGCAGATCCCTACGGGATGACAAACGAAAGGGCAAAAGGTCAAAGGGGCAAAGGGGCAAAGGCAGAGCAGAAGCAAACGCAAAGGCAGACGCGGGTTCCCTTCGGGAATGACAAAGAAAAGGGGCTAGCGGTCTAGCGGGCTAGTGGTCTAGTGGTCTTCGTGGTGGGGGTCTTCGGCGTGGCGGTCCAGGACGAACTCGCGGAAGAGGTGGGCGCCGATGCGGGTGGCGAAGGCGGTGCGGGCGGAGACGGTGCCGGGGATGGGGCCGGCGGCGCTGCCGGGGTAGAGGACGACGTGGGAGACGATGGGGCCGGAGAAATCGGCGATGGTGGGGGTGAGGGTGAAGAAGCGGTGGCCGTCCTGGTCGTGACGCGCGGTGATTTCTGAAAGGAGGGCGTTTTCGATTTTGTGCTTGATGGTGCAGCGATGGCAGGGGAGGTAGCGGAGGTCTTCTTTGAAAAGCTCTTCAAAGCCGTAGCGGACGTTGCCGGAGATGAGGTTGGAGAAGGCGTTGGCGCCGATGCGCTGGCCGAAGCCGGCGGCGTCATCTCCCCAGCCGGTGGGTTTGCCGCGGGCCTGGGCGTAGGAGGCGCGGATGACGGTGCGGACGAGGGCAGGGAGGCCGTAGGTGTCGCGGAGGTAGTCGTGGAAGATGTCGGTGTGGGAGGGCTGGTCGTAGGGGACGCCGTTGATGAGGGCGAGTTTGGAGATGCGGAGGGCTTCGGCGGCGTCTGCCGGGGTTTGGGTGGGGCGGGATTTGAGGGTGGAGGGGGCTTGCGGGAGGTTTTGCTGGGCTGGTGGCTGGACTGGTGGCTGGGATTGCTGGGCGTGAGAGATGGTAAAGCTGGCGGCGAGGACGACGGAGGCAGAGAAGAGGAGCAGGTTCTTCATGAGAAGCGACTTCCGGGGGCCCGGGTTGAGGCTTGAGGGCTGATTTGTGTGGCTTGAGTTGGAGTGTAACCGATGCCGTCGCGTTAGTCTGTTGGGATGACGGATGGCCTGGCGATTGGGATTGCAGATGTGGTGGCGGCGCGGGAACGAGTGCGGGGGCAGGTGTATGAGACGCCTTGTGCGCGGAGTGAAATGCTTTCCAAGCTAACCGGGCAGGAGGTTTGGCTGAAGCTCGAAAACCTGCAGATGACAGGGAGCTTCAAGGAGCGGGGCGCGCTGAACAAATTGTTGCTGCTGACGGCGGAGGAACGGGCGCGGGGCGTGGTGGCGGCGAGCGCGGGCAACCATGCGCAGGGGGTGGCTTACCATGCGACACGGCTGGGGATGCGGTCGATTATTGTGATGCCGCTGGCTACGCCGCTGGTGAAGGTGACGGCGACGAAGGAATTTGGCGCGGAGGTGGTGCTGCATGGCGCCAACTATGACGAGGCCTGTGCGGAGGCGACGCGGCTGTGCGAGAGCGAGGGGATGGTGTTTGTGCATCCGTTTGACGATGCGGCGGTAATGGCGGGGCAAGGCACGATTGGGCTCGAGATGATGGAGCAGATCCAGGGGCTGGAGGCGGTGATTGTGCCGATTGGCGGGGGCGGGCTGATTGGAGGGATCGCGTGTGCGTTGAAGGCGTTGAAGCCGGAGGTGCGGGTGATTGGGGTGCAGACGGCGAGGCTGGCCTCGATGGTGGCGGCGGTGGCGGCGGGTGGGCCGGTGACGGTTGAGGCAGGGATGACGATTGCGGATGGTATCGCGGTCAGGCGGGCGGGGGATGTGACTTTCCCGGTGGTGGCGCGGTTTGTGGATGAGGTGGTGACGGTGGAGGAGGATGAGATAGCGTCGGCGATCCTGGTGCTGCTGGAGCGAGAAAAGACGCTGGCCGAGGGCGCGGGGGCGGCGGCGCTGGCGGCGTTGCTGCAGGGGAAGACGTCGCTGTCGCTGCGTAAAGGAGTGCGGGTGGGGGTGCTGGTGTGTGGGGGGAATATCGATGTGACGCTGCTGGCGCGGATTATCGAACGCGGGCTGGTGCAGGATGGGCGGTTGATTCGGCTGCGGATTCATCTGCTGGACAAGCCGGGGGCGCTGGCGGAGCTGACACGGCTGATTGCGGATCACCGGGCAAATATTGTGGATACGCTGCATAACCGGGCGTATTACGGGGTGAACCTGGGGGATACGGTGATCGATATCACGATGGAAACGCGGGGGCGGGAGCAGGTGGCGGAGCTGCTGGGGGCGCTGACGCGGGAGGGGTATCGGCATAGCCGGGTGCTCTGAGGGGTATGTGTATGAGGTGGTAGATTGGTACACATGTGAGGTGTTGCGATGCGGACGAATATCGAGATTGACGATGTCTTGATGAAGAAGGCGATGAAGGCTAGCGGGGCGAAGACGAAGAAGGCCGCGGTGGAAGAAGCGCTGGCGATGATGGTGGAGTTGAAGGGACAGACTTTGATCCGGAAGCTTCGCGGAAAGGTGCATTGGGAGGGAGATCTGAATGAGTCTCGTAGAGACCGCCTGGCGAGCTAGGCCGGGATTTGTGGTGGTGGATTCGTCGGTGTGGATTGATTACCTGAAGGGTGCGGAGACTGCGCAGACGGTATGGCTGGATGGAAATCTGGAGCGACGTAGGGTGGTTCTTACCGATTTGAACCTTTGCGAGGTGTTGCAGGGCTACCAGGACGAGAGAGTTTTCAGCCGGGTTCGACAAAGCCTTGCGCGATTTCAGGTGTTTTCTACGGGCGGGGAGGCACTCGCGATCAGAGCGGCGCAGAACTATCGTTTTCTGAAGGGGAAAGGGGTTTCTGTCCGAGGCACCATCGACTGCCTGATTGCGACCTTCTGCATGGAGCGGCAGTACGAGCTGCTGCATCGAGATAGGGATTTCGATGCTTTTGAGAAGCATCTTGGGTTGCGGGTGGTGCATCCGCCGGCTTTGGCTGTGCAATAGAGAGTTGTTCGCCGCCAGCGGAACGCTGATCGTTTGGCTGGTTTGGGGTGGGAGGGAGCGCGAAGGGGGGGGACATGCTTCGCGCGTGGAAAAGTGGTAATAAATACACGCGTAAGGTTGGTTGTGAGGCTAGATTGACGTATGCTCTATGTAGAGCTGGCGGAATGTATGGCTACGCGAAGGGAATTAAAATGGCAACTGGAACAGTAAAATGGTTTAACGACGCTAAGGGTTTTGGGTTTATCACGCCGGATGGCGGTGGTGAGGATCTGTTCGCGCACTACTCGGCGATCAACTCGTCGGGATTCAAGAGCCTGCAGGAAGGGCAAAAAGTTTCGTTTGAAGTAACGCGTGGCCAGAAGGGCATGCAGGCTTCGAACATCCAGCCTCTGTAGTTTTTAGTTTGTAGTTTGTTGCAGTACAGGCCGATCATGCATAGAGTGCGGACTCAAACCGTTGAAAGACGGGTTCGCTCCAGGCATGGTCGGCTTTGTTCCAGGGGTCGCCCTGCTCTGGGATGAAGTTGGGGAAGTTCATGCGGCTATAGCCTTGGTGGAGGTTGAAGTCGAACAGGGCCTGGGGGGTGCCGTCGAGGTAGAGGACGGCCTGGAAGCCGTCTTTGGACCACTCGATGGCGGCGATGCGGTCTTCATCGGATGGGGTGAGTGCGCTTACGTTGTAGATAAGCATGGCGTCCAGGATGGCGTGGTCCTGGGTTTCCTGGGAGCGGTCACAGGCGTAGAAGTAGGCGGCGACGCCTTCGTCCTCGAACACGACGGTCCAGGGTGGAGTGGGGGAGTTGACTGAGAGGAAGGCGCGGCCGGGACGGAAGTTAAGCGATTTCATTAGATACAGTTTAGGACAGGCAGGGCGGATACACTGGATGAGATGAAGCTTCCGAAGGGTTTTACGTTTGTGATGGGGGGGCCGCAGAGGCTGGCTGGGTTGTTGCTGCTGGTGTTTCTGCTGGAATGCTTCTGGGTGATCGGGAAACAGACGGTGGATGGCGAGGATTATCGCTATGCGCGGTGCGGGCGCGAGATGTGGGAGCGGCCGAGCCCGCTGGCGGGATATTTTACGACTTGTGGGAATCTGAATGGCGACGGGACGTTTGCTTACCGGGTGGCGGCGTTTCCGCTGACGGTGCAGCGGGTGGTGATGCTGGCGGGGGACAAGTTTCGCAAGCCGGAGAATCGGCTTTATAGCGGGGGGGCGCTGAGTGGGTCGAGCTGGGAAATGCGTCATGAGGTGGGGTATACGAAGTGGCTGATGCATGTGCCCTTCGCGCTGTTTGCGGCGTGGCTGGGGGGTGGGTTGTGGTGGGTTTCGCGCAGGCTTTTTGGCAATGAAGGTGGGGCGCTGGCGTTGGCGCTTTATGTATTTTCGCCTACGGTGATCCGGTTTTCTGTGCGGCCGAATAATGAAGTGCTGGCGATGTGGGGGCTGTATGGGCTGGTGTATACGGCGATGGGGGTGGCGCATGCGCTGCAGGGGCCGCGGCGGAAGTGGCGGCCGCGGATCGTGCTGCTGACGGTATCGCTGGGGTTGACGGCGGCGGCGCACCTGCTGGCGGCGATGGTTGGGTTTGTGGCGAGCATCGTGTTCATGTTCTACCTGGCGGAGTGGCGGCGGAGCGTGGTGCCGCTGATCATTACGTGGGCGGCGGTCGGTGCGGGGGTGATCGAGCTGGCGTTTTTCAGCTTCAGGCTGGCACCGTTCAGCTACGTGTTTACCGGGGGAGCGGGGCGGTTCTGGTTTGGGACCGCAGGCGTGGTCGCCTTTGTACATGATGAGCGGAACTGGCCGGCGCTGGTGGCGGTTGCGATTGCGGCGGCGCTTTATGTGGGGGTGAAGCGGAGCCGGTATTTTGGCAACACGGCTCCTCTGCTGATGGTGGCGGGGCTGGCCTGTTTGCAGGCTACGCAGGTGTTTACGGCGGCTTGGCTTTGGGCTTTGCCGTTTCTGTTTACGTTTGTGGGTGGCGTGTTTGCGGATGCGCTGGAGACGAAACAGCGGAAGATGTTTCTGGCTACGGCGGGGCTGGTGGTGGGGACGCAGGCGCTGGTTTGCCTGGGGGTGCTGGGGAGTCTGGCGCGGCGTTGATCGTGCGAGAACAGGAACGGGGACAAGGCGGGAAAGAGCGGGAAGATGCGGGAGAGGGCTTGATTGGGTTGGTACGGGGGTTTGCGGGGTGGCGCTTTTTGCATCGTATGCTGGAGATAGAACTGCTGGATAGGTATTGGGGGCGTTTATGAAACTGCGTAGGGCTGGTCTGGCTTTGGTGATGGGGTGTGTGGTGCTGGCGGGTGGGTGCAAGAAGTTTCGCAAGACGCGGTCGCAGGCCAAGAGTGCGGATTATGCGGACAAGCTGAAGCCAATTGTCGCAGCGCACAAGGTGCAGGTGCTGCATGTTCCGGATTTTGGGGATTATTCGGCGCTGGTGCAGACGTTTTATGAGGATCGGAACTATGAAGTGGCCTGGGTGGATGATGGGAAGCCATCGCCGCAGGGGCAGGCGTTTATTACGGCGTTTCAGCATGCGCAGGAGAAGGGTCTGAATCCGGAGGATTTCGACGCGTCCAAATGGGACGGGTTGACGGGCAAGCTGGCGGGCAAGAATGACGATGATGTTGCGCAGTTCGACGCGGCGATGACGGTGTGCGTGATGCGGTATATCAGCGATTTGCGGCTGGGACGGGTGAATCCGACGCACTTCAATTTCGACATCAACACGCAGGATAAGAAGTACAATCTGCCGGAATTTGTGAGCGACAACGCAGTGGATGCGGCGGATGTGCCGAAGCTGATCGCGTCAGTCGAGCCGGATAATGACGACTACCGGCGGACCGAGGCGGCGCTGGGGAAATACCTGGTGCTGGCGAAGCAGCAGGGGGCTGCGGTGCCGTTGCCGGATACGAACAAGGTTGGGGTCGCGGCGGGGGGGAGCTATGTGGCTGCGGATGCGCTGCGGGCGCGACTGCAGCTGGAGGGCGATCTGGCGGGTGGGAGTGCTGTGGCTACGGCACCGGTGGAGGTGAAGACGGCGCCGGCAAGCAAGCCGGTGGGGGCGAAGGCGAAGTTGTCGGCGGCTATCGCGAGTGGTAAGGACAAGATCGAGGGGAAGCGGAAGACGCCGGCTGCTGCTGCTGCTGCTCCGGCTCCGGCGGCTGCGCCCGTTGCTGCTTCTTCGACTGCTTATACGAGTGAGCTGGCGGACGCGGTGAAGCACTACCAGGCGCGGCATGGGATTACCGATGACGGGAAGTTGAACTCGCAGACGGTGGCTAGTTTGAATGTGCCGCTGAGTGCGCGGGTGAACCAGATGGCGGACGCGCTGGAGCGGTGGCGGTGGTTGCCGAATGATTACGTGAATGCGCCGTTGATGGTGAACCTGCCGGAGTTTGTGGTGCGGGGTTATGACTCGGCGACGGTGGGGCACAAGCTGGATTTCACGATGAAGGTGGTGGATGGCAAGGTGGTGGGCGAGCACCAGACGCCGGTGTTCGTGAACAAGATGAAGTATGTGATTTTCAGGCCGTTCTGGAATGTGCCGATCTCGATTGTGAAGAAGGAGCTGGCATCGCATATCGAGAAGAGCGGTGTGGGGTATCTGGCTTCAAAGAACTTCGAGACGGTGGATTCGAAGGGGCAGATTGTGAATGCGAGTGCGGCCGAGGTGGAGCGCGGCGGCGTGATGGTGCGGGAGAAGCCGGGGCCGAAGAACTCGCTGGGTTTGATCAAGTTCATGTTCCCGAATGAGTACGACATTTACCTGCATTCGACGCCGGCTCCGGAGCTGTTCAACCGGACGCGGCGGGACTTCAGCCATGGGTGCGTGCGGGTGCAGTATCCGGACCAGCTGGCGGTGTGGGTGCTGCGGAATACGCCGGGGGACTGGACGCTGGACAAGGTGCATGCGGCGTTTAACGATGAGGCTCAGAACAATCACCAGGTGAACCTGGCGCAGCAGATTCCGATCGTGATTTTTTATGTGACGGCGAACGTGGCGGAGGATGGGACGGTGCGCTTCTTCGACGATATTTATGGGTATGACAAGCAGCTGGACGACGTGCTGGCGAAGGGGATGCCGTATCCGGCACAGCAGACGAAGGTGAACCCGAACGCGGTGTCGACGCCGGGGGATACGGACTAGGGGCAGATGATAGGCACGTCAAGCCGCTCGAAGTGCCTGCGATTACGGGTGACTAGGGTATAGCCATGGATTCGGGCGGTCGCCGCAATGATGGCGTCGTTGGGATCTGCGGTATGACCCGCTATATGTGTCTGTGCAATGAGCCTGCCGGCATCCAACGCGATTTCTGCCGTGACGGGAAGGATACGATTGGCATACAGGGCGGGCAATTCAAGATCCAGCCAGGCAGAGAGTAGCTGGCTCTTTTTGCCTGCGGGCATGGTGCCGATGCCGGAACGGATTTCCAAAAGACTCATCACGCTCAAGTGCATGCGGGAGACTGGATGTGCCGCGAGCCAGGTCATGGTTGCGGGATCTGGAACACTTTTGGTGACCTGTGAGATGACATCCGTGTCAAGGAGGAAGCTCACAGATCCACCTTTCTGGGACGCCATTTGAGCTTCGGGATTTTGAGGCCTGAACGGTACAGGGGCGAGTTCGTGAGAAACTCTGCCATAGATTGCTCTTTTTGAGGCTGGGGTGACTCAGCCTTGGCTCGAAGGCCTTGCCATTCTTCCATGGAAAGAACGACGGCTACCAGCCGTCCGCTTCTGGAAAGAATTTGCGGACCTTGCTTTTCGGCGTCGTGCACGACTTCACTCAGTTGTGCTTTGGCTTGTGCAATACCCCAGGTGGCCATGGATACCCTCCAGTCTCGATTATAAGCATGGATGACTAGATTGGTCAGATATGACTACTTGAGCAGGCCAGTAAAATGAAGGGTATGAAGCGGGAGCGACAGGGGGAGGTGGAGCCGGGAGCTCTTGGTACGGAACAGGTCGTGGTGTTCCGGCGAAAACTGGGGCACTGGTATCGGGAGTTTGCAAGGGTGCTGCCGTGGCGGGGGATTGCGGACCCTTACCGGACATGGGTGAGCGAGGTGATGCTGCAGCAGACGCGGGTGGGCGCGGTGATGGAGCATTATGAGCGGTTTCTGCGGCTGTTCCCTACGGTGTTTGCGCTGGCGCTGGCAAGCGAGGAGGAGGTGCTGGCGGCGTGGAGTGGGCTGGGGTATTACCGGCGGGCGAGGATGCTGCACAAGGCGACGCAGTTCCTGGTGGCGGAGCGGGGTGGGGTGATTCCGGCCACTTCTGTTGAGCTGCGGACGCTGCCGGGAGTGGGGGAATATACGTGTGCGGCGATTGCGAGTATCGCGTTTGGAGAGAGCATCGCGGTGGTGGATGGGAACGTGGAACGGGTGCTGCTGCGGGTGACGGGACGGGCGGAGGATGCGTCGGCGGCGGGCCGGGCGTTTGTGCGCGGGCAGGCCGGGGCGCTGGTGCCGAAGAAGCGCATGGGGCACACGGTGAACGCGGCGGGAGACCATAACCAGGCGATGATGGAGCTGGGGGCGACGATCTGTTTGCCGAAAGCTCCGCTCTGTTTGCAATGCCCAGTGTTCGAGCTGTGCCGGACGCGAGGGGAGCACGTGACGGTAGGGCGGGGGGTGCAGCGGAGCCGACCGGCGGCTTATCTGCTTTCGACCCGAAAGGCTACGGCCGGGACGGGGACGGAGGTGCTGCTGGAACGGCGGCCGGCGGAGGCGAGCCTGATGGCCGGGATGCTGGAGCTGCCGCCGCTGCCGATGGATGCGGTGGAGGAACGGGAGCCGATTCTGCGGGTGAGGCACTCGATTACGAATACGAACTATTACGTGGAGGTGTATGCGCTGCGGATGGGGGACGAGACGCTGAGGCGGGCGGTGCCGGCGAGGGATGAGGTGCTGGTTTGGTATCCGGTGGGGCGGCTGGGGGAGCTGGCGTTGACGGGGCTGGCGCGGAAGATTTTGAAGCGGGTGAACCTGCTGGGGGTGACTGGGCCGGAGACGCCGGTGCGGTCGGATGCATCCTAAGGGTTGAGGAGAAACATTATGGATCGTAGTGCGCGGGCGGTTTGGCATGGTGGGTTGAAGGATGGCAAGGGATCGATCAGCACGCAGAGCGGGGCGTTGAACGATGCGCAATACAGCTTTGGGACCAGGTTCGAGAATGGGGTGGGGACGAACCCGGAAGAGCTGATTGCGGCGGCGCATGCGGGGTGCTTCACGATGGCGCTGAGTGGTCAGTTGACCTCGGCTGAATTTGCGCCGGAGTCACTGGATACGACCGCCGTGGTGACGATGGAGAAGACCGACGATGGGCCCACGGTGACGAAGATTCATCTGATTACCAAGGCGAAGGTACCGGCCATCGAGAAGGAGAAGTTTGAGGAGCTGGCGAAGAAGGCGAAGGAGACTTGCCCGATCTCGCGGCTGCTGAAGGCGGCGGAGATTACGCTGGATGCGGAGTTGATCTAGGCGGGACGGTCGGCTTGGCATGCGGAGACTTGGAGCCGCTGGTGATGGCTTCAAGTCTGATGTGGGTGCGAAGCATACTGCTTTATGCGGCGGTATAATTTCTAGTCTGGGCTTGAAGAATGGATTCGTCCCGGCGGGAGTGCCTGTTGCGTACAGTGGAACCGATTTTGCTGGGTGGGGAAGAGGGTGTGCGCTCGGAGAGTGTGGCGATCCGGAACCCGTATGACGGATCCCTGGTGGCCACGGTGTGCCAGGCCGATGCTGCCGATGCGGAGCGTGCGTGTGCGCTGGCGATGGCGGCGTTTCGGGAGACGAGGCAGATGAGCTCGTGGCAACGGGCGGCGATTCTGAATGGCGTGGCTGAGAGGCTGGTGGAGCAGACCGACGAGGTGGCCGGGCTGATTGTGCGGGAGGCGGGGAAGCCTGTGACAGACGCCCGTTTTGAAGTAGGGCGGGCGGTGCAGACGTTTCGCGTGGCGGCGGAGGAAGCCAAGCGCATGGGCGGGGACGTGACGCCGGCGGACTGGACCCCGGGGAGTGAAGGCCGGGTGGCGATGTCGCGGCGGTTCCCGATTGGGCCGATTCTGGGGATTACGCCGTTCAACTTTCCGCTGAACCTGGTGGCGCATAAGCTGGCGCCGGCGATTGCTTCGGGCAATCCGATGATCTTGAAGCCTGCGCCGCAGACGCCGCTGTGCTCGCTGTGGCTGGGGCGCGCGGTGTGCGAGGCGGGCTGGCCGAAGGGTGCGATCAGTGTGCTGCCATGCTCGAATGAAGTGACGGCGCAGCTGGTGGCCGATGCGCGGATTGCGATGCTGAGCTTTACCGGCAGCGCGCACATTGGCTGGATGCTGCGGCGCATGGCTGCCACGCCGCGGGTGACCCTGGAGCTTGGCGGGAATGCGGCGGTCATTGTGTGCGACGATGCGGATGTGGATCTGGCCGTGGCAAAGATTCTGGCGGGCGGATTTACTTATGCGGGCCAGAGCTGCATCTCGGTGCAGCGGGTGTTTGTGCATCGGGCGCATGAGTCGCGGCTGATCGACGGGATTGTGGAGGGCCTGGGCCGTTTGCAGGCGGGCGACCCTGCCGATGCTTCGACGCGGGTGGGTCCGATGATCAACGAAGCGGCGGCGCAGCGGGCGGAGAGCTGGATTGCGGAGGCTGTGGCGATGGGCGCGGTGTTGCATTGCGGCGGTGCGCGGCGCGGCACGCTGCTGGAACCTGCACTGCTGAGCGGCGTGGCGGCGAGTGCGCAGTTGAGCTGCGAAGAAGTCTTTGCGCCGGTCGTGATTGTGGAAGCTTACGACGACTTTGCCGAGGTGCTGGAGACGGTGAACCGCTCGAAATATGGGTTGCAGGCGGCGATCTTTACCAGGGACTGGCGAAAGATGACGATGGCCTGGAACGAGCTGGAAGTGGGGGCGGTGCTGGTCGATGAATCGACCGCGTGGCGCGCGGACCATCTGCCTTATGGCGGCGTGAAGAATTCCGGGGTGGGCAGGGAAGGCGTGCGGTCGACGATTGGCGAGATGACCGAAACTCGACTGCTGATTGTGCCGGTTTAGGGAGCGACCGGCGGCATGTCAGAGGCGTTGCATGCCTGCCTGGCGTAACGCGTTGAGGTTGGGGAAGCCGTCGACGGCCATGAGCAGGTCGGCTTCAGCAAGCAGACTTCTGAGGACGTGGACTACGCCGGCTGTGCCTTCAAGCGCAAGGCCATAAGCGTAGGGGCGGCCGATGCCGACGGCGGCGGCACCCATGGCGAGGGCCTTGACGATGTCGCTGCCGGAACGTATGCCGGAATCGAAGAGGACGGGCGTGCTACCGGAGGCGGCGACTACGGCGGGCAGCATGTCGATGGCGGCGACGCCGGCGTTGGCCTGGCGGCCGCCGTGGTTGGAGCAGAAGATGCCGTCGGCGCCGGCGTCGATGGCGCGGCGGGCATCGTCCGGGTGGCAGATGCCTTTGAGGATGAGCGGCAGGCTGGTGAGGGAACGGAGCCAGGGCATGTCAGCCCAGGTGAGCACCTTGCCGAAGGTCTGGGCCCACATGCCGACGGCCGCTGCGGGATCCTGCTCGGGAGGTGCGGGCAGCATGGCGCGGAAGCGTGGGTCGGCAAAGTAGTTTGCCAGGGCGTGGCCGCGGAGCTGGGGGAAGTTGCCGGTGTTGAGGTCGCGGGGGCGCCAGCCGGTGACCCAGGTATCGAGCGTAACGACCAGGGCTTTGAAGCCCGCGGCTTCGGCACGATGGACCAGGCTTTCCGCCAGGGCCTTGTCCTTGGGGGTGTAGAGCTGGAAAAAGCCCGGGGTTTGCTGGAGAGCTTCTGCGACTTGCTCGAGGGGGTCGTTGGACAGGGTGGACGCGATCATGGGGATGCCGGTTTGGGCGGCGGCGCGCGCGGTGTGCAGGTCGCCATGGCCGTCCGGTGTGCAGATGCCGAGCACGCCGATGGGGCTGAGGAAGATGGGCGCGGCGAGATGCATGCCGAAGAGGTCGATGGAGAGATCGCGAGCGGAGCAATCGACCATCATGCGGGGGACGAGGCCCCAGTGCTGGAAGGCTTGGGCGTTGCGGCGCTGGGTGGATTCATCGCCGCATCCACCCTGCACGTAGGCAAGCACGGAAGGGGGCATGGCGGCGTGCGCACGTTGTTCGAGCGACGCGAAATCGACGGGGAGAGTGGGGAGGACGCCGCGCAGACCGTCGCGATAGATTTCGTTTTGAAAGTCGCCGAAGTGAGCCATGGTTGGGTGCTGCCTTTTGCGTGTGGCGATGTGATTTTGCCGTGTAGAACGGATGGGCTTGACTGTACTTACCAAGCAGTAAGATACTCGCCCGAGGCGATGTCTGTCCACGGCGTAGCGCATGACGACCACGCGTTGCAGGACGAGCTTACGGCCACTTTGGAGAACTTGATGATCGCCGATATACGCATTCCTTCGTTGCTGAAAATTGGCGGTGGGTCCCTGGCGGAAGTGCCCGCGATGCTGGCGCAGCTTGGGTGTCGACGTCCGCTGCTGGTGACCGATCCGTTTCTGATGAAGACGGGGCTGGCGGCGAAAGTGCAGACGGCGATCGAGGCGGCTGGGTTGGTGTGCGGCGTCTTTTCCGACACGCTGGCGGACCCTACTTCGGACATCGTGGAGCAGGGCGTGAGCGTGTTTATGGCGGGCCGGCACGATAGCCTGGTGAGCCTTGGCGGCGGGAGCCCGATCGATACGGCGAAGGCAATCGGGATGCTGGCGACGAACGGCGGGACGGTGCGCGACTACAAATCGCCACATGGCCCGAAGCTGGCCGGGCCGGTGCATCTTGCGATCCCGACGACGGCGGGCACGGGGTCTGAGGTGACGCGCTTTACGGTGATCACGGATGTGGGTACGGGCGAGAAAATGCTGATCGCGGGGGATAGCCTTTTGCCCAATGCGGCTGTGGTGGACTACGAGCTGACGTTTACGATGCCGGCGCGGCTGACGGCCGATACGGGCATCGACTCGCTGACGCACGCGATTGAAGCGTATGTCAGCCGCAGGAGCAATGCGTTTGCGGATGCGTTTGCGCTGACGGCGATGAGGACGATCTGGCGGGAACTGCCGACGGCTTACCATGAGCCGAACCATGCGGGGGCACGCGAGGCGATGATGCTGGCGGCGACGCAGGCGGGCATTGCGTTTTCCAATGCGAGCGTGGCCCTGGTGCATGGCATGAGCCGTCCGCTGGGCGTGCATTTTCACGTGCCGCATGGGCTTTCAAACGCCATGTTGCTGCCTGCGGTTACGGCGTTTTCAGCGGCAAGCGCGCCGCAACGCTATGCGGTATGTGCGCGCACGATGGGTGTGGCTGGCGAGGGAAGCAGTGATGAGGAAGCGGTGGCCGCGCTGCTTGGCAGCTTGTTTGAACGGAACCGGGAACTGGGGGTTCCTTCGCCGCGAGAGTTTGGGATTGTGGAGGCAGACTATGTTGAAGCTATCCCGACGATGACGGCGCAGGCACTGGCGTCAGGGTCTCCGCAGAACAATCCGCGGGTGCCCACGGCGGACGAGATCGGGGATCTGTATCGCGAGGTTTGGCGGGGAAGCGGCCAGGTGTAGCGGCGAGCGCTGCGGTGCAATACGTGGGATCCCTCGAGGTCTGGTGAGGGCGGAAAGAGAGCGAATCCCCGGGGCTGAAGCCCACTTTCGCTTAGGTTTGAATGTCCGGGCTAAAGCCCGGACCTATCTCAGAAGCAAGAGCAAAAGGCAAAAGCGATACGTCAAAGAATACCTAGCCGGCGGGGACCTGGCCGACGAGCTCTGCTGCGCTTTGGGCGGGGGAGACGAAAGCGTCGAAGTGAGGACCTTCGCCGCGGACGACGATGCCGCGCTGGTTGGAGAACTCATGGAAGCCGTCAAGGCCGTGGTGCCGGCCCATGCCGCTCATGCCGACGCCGCCGAAGCCGAGGGCTTTGAGGCCGGCCTGGATGGCCGCTGCGTTGACCGCGGCGCCGCCGGAGACGGTCTCACTGAGGACGTGATCGATGGTGGGGACATCGTCGCCCATGACGTAAACGCCGAGGGGCCGATCGCCGGCGTTGATGCGCTCGATGACCTCGTCTACGTTGTCATAGGGGAGGACGGGGATGATGGGCCCGAAGATTTCTTCCTGCATGATGCGCAGGCCGGCGGGGGGATCGATGACGAGGGAGAGAGGCATCTGGCGGCTTTGCGAGTTGGTTTCGGCTTCGGGCTCGAGGGTGACGATGCGTGCGTTACTGGCGGATGCTTCGGCCAGCATGTCTGAGATGCGCTGGAGGTGGCGGTCTGAGATGATGCCGGTGCAGGCGGCGGTGCGCGCGTAACCGGGCATGGCGGCGGTCATGAACTGCGAGGCGAGGGCGGTGAAGTTGTCGAGCTCCGCGCGGGGCACAAAGCAATGATCGACCGAGACGCACATCTGTCCGTTCTTGATGCTTTTGACGCCGATGACCGTTCCGACGAGATCCATGGTGACGCTGCCGGGGAGGAAGACGGCCGGGCATTTGCCGCCGAGCTCGAGCGTGACGGGCGTGAGGTTTTTGGCGGCGGCGGCCATGATCTGCTTGCCGACGTTGGAGCTGCCGGTGTAAAGCAGGTGGTCAAACGGCAAGGCGCTGAAGGCCTGGGCGAGCTCGAGGCCGCCGACGGCGACGGTGGCGAGGTCCGGGGCGAAGTGCTCGGCGACGAGCTGCTGCATGAGTGCGGAGCAAGCGGGCGTGAGCTCAGAGGGCTTGAGCATGAAGCGATTGCCAGCGGCGATGATATCGACCATGGGCCCGAGGCCGATTTCAAAGGGGAAGTTCCACGGGGCGATGTTGCCGACGACGCCCTTGGGCTGGCTTTTGAGAAAGGCACGCATGACGCCCTGGTAGGCGGGGTCCATGTCGCGCGGTGTGGGGCGCATCCACTCTTCCAGGTGGGCGATGGCGAATTGGGCGCGGGCGATGACGGGCTGGATTTCAAAGGCGTCGGCAGCGGGCGCGGAGTGGGCGCCGAAGTCTGCGGCGAGTGCGGCATAGATGCGCTCCTTGCCGGCTTCCATCATGGTGATGATGCGTTCGAGCCGCTCGCGACGGACGGCGAGGGTCGGGGAACGGTCGGCGGCAAAGGCGCTGCGCTGGGCCTCAAAGGCTGCTTGCATGCTGTGTATCGCTTGCGCATCGTCGGCGCCGGATGCGGGCGAGGACGTTTTTTCGGCTTCCAACAGTGCCATGGTGTTTCTCCTGAGTGTGCGTTAGGTTTTCAAGTACAAGCTAGAATTCTTTGAACGCGGGACGATGCTAGCAGATTGCAGCAAGGGTCGGCAATGCGGTGTGCGCCGTGGCGGCAAGGTGGTTCAGAGCGAAGGCTAGCCGGCTAGTTTGCCCAGGGTTTCAGTGCGGAAGCCGGTCAGGCGGCCGCCGTCGACGACAATGGTCTGGCCGGTGATGTAGCGGCTTTCGTCACTGGCGAGGAAATGGTAGACGCCGACGAGGTCGTCGATTTCCGCGATGCGGCCAAGCGAGGAGAGGTTCTTCGCCAGGGCGTTGAGGATGTGGCCGGGAGGCAGCATGGGGGTGCGGACGGGGCCGGGCGCGACGGCGTTGCAGCGAATGCCGCGCGGGCCGAGCTCGACGGCGGACGTTCTGGTGAGGCTGATGGTGGCGGCCTTGGTGGCGCTGTAATCGAAGAAGCCTTCATTCTGCTGCAGGCCGGCGACGGAGGCGGTGGTGACGATGGAGCCGAAGTCATGCATGTAAGCCGGGCCGTATTTGAGGATGTAATACGTGCCGTAGAGGTTGAGATCGACGACGCCGTCGAGCACGTCTTCGTCGGAGTCGACTATGTGCAAGCCCTTGCCGGGCTTGCCGGCGTTGTGGATGATGACGTGGAGCTTGCCGAATGCGGCTTCGGCGTCGGCGAAGCCTTTGCGGACCTGCTCACGGTCGCTGACATCGATGTGGGCGAAAAGGGCGCCGGCATCAAGCACAGCCTGCGGGGGCGGGTTGAGGTCGGCGATGAAAACGCGAGCGCCGGCGGCGAGGCAGCGCTGGGCGGTGCCCAGGCCGATGCCGGACGCGCCGCCGGTAATGAAGATGACTTTGTCGCGGAGGTTGAAGAATGTGGTTTCCATGGGTGTCCTCTATCGGTGCTGGGCTTAGTAGTTGGGCAGGCCGGCGAACGCGGCGACGGGCGGCATGGCGTTGGGGTCGGCGATCACATCGATGACGACGGCGCCATCGGCTGCCAGGGCCTGGGTGATGGCGGCGGCGATCTGGTCAGGATGCTCAACCCGGATGCCGGTGATGCCGCAGGCCTGGGCGATGGCGGCGTGGTCGACCGGGGCGAACTCACACACGTTGGTATGGCGGCCGAGGCCGGCATCTTCCGCGTGAAGTTGGTAGCCGAGGATGGCGTTGTTCATGACGGCGACGACGACCTTGATGCCGTGGCGACGGCAGGTCTCAAGTTCAGACCAGACGTGTGCGAATCCACCATCGCCGACCACGGCGAAGACGGGGCGTTGGGGCCGGCCGAGGCGCGCTCCCATGGCCAGAGGAAAACCCCAGCCCAAGCCGGCTTGACCGCGTGGCGTGATGAAGCGGCGATCGGCTTTGGCGGTGAGATAGTTGCTGATCCAGATGGAAGAAAAGCTGGCATCGGCGACGATGATGTGATCGTCGGCCAACTGCTTTTCGAGCTCCGCCATGAAGCGCTCGGGACGGATGGGAGCCTTGGTGGAAGTGGTGACGGGAACGATCTCTTCGCGGTGCTTTGCCTTGGCCTCGGCGATGGTGGTTTCGAGCGCGGGGCGTGCGGCCTCGCGCCCGGTGAGGTCCTGCTGCGACATGGCCTGGTTCAGTGCTTCCAGGGTCAGCATGGCGTCGCCAGCGAGACGCAGCGACTCGTAGTTGCGGCCGATTTCAAGGGGGTCGATATCGATATGGATGTACTGCGCGTTGCGCGGCAGAAGCTTCCAGGAGTCGGTGCCGTTCTGGTTGGTGCGGTTGCCGATGAGCAGAATGACATCGGCTTCGGTGACCAGGGGCTTGAGGAATTTTGCCATGCCGCGCGTGGCCATGTAGTAGCCGATAATGCCCATGGAAAGCGGATGCGTTTCATCGACGCTGCCCTTGCCCATGGTCGTGGTCGCGACAGGGAGATGAGCGAGTTGTTGCAACTGGCGCAGGGCAGCTTGCGCGCCGGAACCGATGACACCGCCGCCGGCGTACACGATGGGCGCTTTGGCCTGGGCGAGGAGCCTGGCGGCTTGCGCCACGGCAGCGTCGGCGGGGCGCGTGCGGTCAAGCGGGTACATGCCAATGGCAGCGTTGCGCGGGCCGAGCGGAGTTTTGGCCTCTGGTTCGGCGAGAAGCTCCATGGAAACGAGCAGGACGACCGGGCCGGGGCGTCCGCTGGCCGCGAGCGTGAAGGCCATGTCGACGTAGTCCTCAATGCGGTCCGCGGTGGTGACGCGGCGCGTCCACTTGGAGACGCCTTTGAAGAGCTCGAGCTGGTCGAGTTCCTGGAAGGCGTTGCGATCGAGCGCGTTGGGGCCGACATCCTGCACCAGCGCCACGATGGGCGTGGAGGCTGAAAGGCACTCGGCAAGGCCGGGGACCAGGAGGGTTGCGGCGGGCCCGTTCTGCGCGGTCACGACGGGCACCTTGCCGGTGACGCGTGCGTAGCCATCGGCCATGTAGGTGCCGGCGTTCTCAGTGCGGTAGCCAATCTGCTGGATGCCCAGGTCGTTGGCGGCCAGGGTGAGGCCGGGCGGGTTGGACTGGCCGAAGAGGTATTCGACGCCGTGCCGCTTGAGGGCCTGGGCGAAGCGTTGAGGAGGGCGAAGGGCGGTGGGTGTGTTGGGCATTGGAGATGAAACCTTTCGGAGCGAGTGGCGTGTGCAGGAAGTCGAGGCAGCTAGGGCGTGATGAGCACCTTGCCGAAGCCGTTGGGTTTGCGCAGGGTTTCGAACATGGCGGAAGCTTCATCGAGCGAGACGGTGTCTGTCACGAGGCCGTGGGCGCTGAAGCGGCCGGCGGTCATCATGCGCTGTACGAAGTGAAAGTCGGCGGGCACGTAGGCGAAGGGAAAGCTCATGCGCAGACGCTTGAGCGCGGCTGAGACGACGGTAAAGTTTTCCGGCTGGAAACTGGTGCCGACCAGGACCAGATGCGCGTAGGAAGGGGCGATGGCGATGAGTTTCGCGATCATGGGACGGCCGACACACTCGAAGATGACAGTGGGCTTGCGGCCGGTTTGTTGCTCGAACGCCTTGACGGGATCGTCATGCTGCGCGGCGTCGATGAGGATGACTTCGGGGCCGAGGGAGCGTGCGCGCTCCATGCGGGCGGGCACCATTTCACTGATGGCGAGATCGCCGACGCCGAAGAATTTTGCCCACTTGGCGACCGCGATGCCGATGACACCGGCTCCGATAATGAGGACGCTGGCGCCGGTTTCAACGTGAGCTGTGCGCCAGGCGTTGAGGCCGACGGCAAGCGGCTCAATGGTGGCGGCTTCCTGATCGCTGATGTTGTCGGCGATTTTGACGGCGAGGCCGGCCATGCAGGTGCTGTATTCGGCGTAGGCGCCGGGCATGCGGGGGTCGAATCCCTGCGCGATGATCTGGCTGCACTGGGCGTAGAGGCCGGCGCTGCACTCCGGGCAGACGCCGCAGGGGCGGGCGGGCACGGCGGTGAGGCGATCGCCGATGCTCCAGCCGGTGACGCCGGGGCCGATTTCGACGACTTCGCCCGCATACTCATGACCGAGGACGCTGCCGGGGTGTAGCAGGCCGGGCACTTCCACCGCGTGGAGGTCAGAGCCGCAGATGCCGCAGGCGAGAACTTTGAAGACCAATCCGCCGGGCGATGCGGTGGGTTTTTCCATTTCACCAACCTGGAGAGGCTGGCCGGGTTCCATAAATTGCAATACCTTCATGATCGTTTCTCCTGCTGCATGCTGCGTGGTGACGTGGTGATCCAATGATCAATGGGCCATGCCCTGGAAGCTGAAGGCTTCAATGGCACTGGTCAGGCGTTCGAGGGTAAGGTCTTCGACGGTGGGCACCCATTTACCGAGCCAGATGAGCATACCGAGGAAAAGTTGAACGACAAGTTCGGGCTCGCATTGCACGATGGAACCATCGGCCATGCCTTCGGTGAGGAACTTGACGAGGATGGCGCGGAGGCGATCGACCCAGTTGGTGACGGCGCGGCGCTGCGCGGTTTCGAGGTATGAGATATCGCCGAGATACAGCAGGGAGCCATTTTCGCGCGAGTCAATGAGAAGCGTGCGCACGAAACGCCGCAGCTTGTCAGCGCCCTTGCCGCCGGCACGGTCCGCCTCTTCCAGCATCTTCTGGGCGCGCTTCAAGGACGCGCGATGACAGGCGTAGGCGAGGGTGCGCTTGTCGTGGAAGTAGTGGTAGAGGGTGGCGTCGCGCAGGTTCAGCGCGGCGGCGATGGCGACCATGGTGGCCTGGGCGTAGCTTTTGGCGTTGATGGTTTCGATGGCGACGCGCATAATTTCGGCACGGCGCTGGTCCGATTTGCGGCTGCTGGAAACGTTTTTCGGAGTTTTCTTCAGTGTGTTCGCCATAAGCGTCAAGGGTATCCGTTTTGGTCCGTTTTCTGCGCCTAATGATTCTGCCACAATTTAGTACAGACTAGAAAAACTAATCTTGACTAGAGTACCAAGTTTGGCTTAGAGTCTCGAACCGTAGTGACATGCCCGGTTCTGCTGCGCTGAACGCGAGTCTGTCCTGCACGCTGGGCAGGGTTTCGCGCAGGATTCTGGAATGAGTTTGGGATGAGGATGGGACACAAATGAACAAGGTGAGGGTCGCCGTGAGCAAGACTGGGAACGGAAACAAGAGCGATGTACACAGCCGGGCGAACAACGGCTTCTTCCGCTGGCTGTGCCTGGTTTTGCTGGCGAGCGTATGCCTTGCGCCGCAATGCCTGGGCCAGGCGAGCAGCACGACGGGCACCGTGCGCGGCGTGGTTCTGGACTCGCAGGGGGCGGTAGTTCCTAACGCAAGCGTGGTGGTCACCAATCCGGCGACCGGCACGGTGCGCACCGTGACCTCGAACGCGGATGGCACCTACCAGGTCCCGCAATTGAATCCCGGGACGTACCGGATCGACGTCAACGTGACGGGCTTCGATAAGCTGACGGCGAAGGATGTGGTGCTTACCGTCGGCCAGACGGTGACGTATGACGCTCACCTGACGGTTGGCGGGTCAAACACGGTGGTCGAGGTTTCGACGGCCGCGCTGCTGATCGACCAGACACAAACGCAGCAGGCGAATACGATCGACCAGCGTCAGCAAGTCAATCTTCCCAACCTTTCGCGCAACTTCGCACAGCAGCTGTTTACGCTGCCGGGTGCGGTGGATTCGAATGCTGCTTCGGTGCAGGATCCGAACGTGGGGACTGGCTACCAGTCCTCTGGTGCGTCGTTTGGCGGCGGCAACGGCCGCGGCAACCTGTTTACGATCGACGGCGGCCAGAACGATGCGGGCTCAGGCGCGCCGCGCGAAGCGCATGTGCCACAGGATTCCGTGCAGGAATTTGAGGTCAACCGCAATGCATTCAATGCGGAGTTCGGCTTCACGACGGGTTCAGCCATCAACGTGATCACCAAGAGCGGCACAAACAAATTTCATGGCAGCGCGTTCGGATATTTTCATGACGAGACCACGGATGCCGTGAACTACTTCAACAGCTTCGGTCCGACCGCTGGTCAGCGGCCCTTCGAGCAGAGTGCGATTTTTGGCGGATCGGTGGGCGGCTTCCTGAAGAAAGACAAGCTGTTCTTCTTCGCGTCTTACGAGCGACAGAAGCTGGACAACAACATCACGACAAATTTCCTCGGAACCGCGGAGGCCCAGGGTTTGCTGACGCAGACAAACGGCTTCAACGGCAAGACTTGTCCGGCACCTGTGACGCAGGCGTGCTACCTGGCGCAGGCTCAAGCCGCAGGCGGCGCAGTTGGGGCGGTAGCCTCGGGCATCATAAGCTCTGGTGCCTTGACGCCGAGTCTGAACCCGCAGTTTGTCAACCTGGTTGCGCCGGACACGGGCACCTTCGATGGCAACGCTCTGAGCGCGGCGCAATCGGCTCCCGGACAGAATGGGCGTTATAACAATTTTGTAACTCGGCTGGATTACACGCCGAACGAGAAGAACACCTACTCCTTGCGGCTCTCGTACTCACGCGAGCAGAACGAGGTAACCGGTGCGGGCGGTACAGCGAGGTATACGTCTTACATTCAGCAGCTGCGTGACCAGACGTTCACCGCCAATTGGAATCACATTTTCAGCCCAAATTTGGTAAACACGGTGCGGGTGCAGGTGGTGCCTCATAATTCCTCGACCAATGTGCCGCCACATGGCGGGGCGGAATTTGATTTCGGCAGCATTGGCGGACCGGTCGGAACGCTCTTCGACTTTCCTTATAACCAGGCCCAGAATCAATACCAGTTCGACGACGATCTTTCCTTCACCAAGGGCAACCACAACATCAAAATCGGCGGCTCCTTTCGGCCAGTGCAGTTCAACATTTTCCAGGCGTTTTTGTTCGGGGGGGACTACCAGTTCCCGGATGGTGACGTTCCTCTCATCGATCTCGTACCGGCCGCGTACCAGGGCGCGTTTGTAGCCTTCAACCAGCTGAATTATCCGAGTGCGCAAGCAGTCAATCTCGGGCCTTCCAGCACAAACCTGAGTGGTGCGCAAGACTACAATATCGGCCTACCGGTTGTTCTGGAGCAGGGAGCCGGCAATGGTAGTTACCAGGCTACGGAAAAGCCGTTCGGGTTTTACCTGCAGGATTCCTGGAAGGCGACGCGCAAGTTGACCTTGAATTATGGTGGCCGGTTTGATTACGATCCGACCCCAAACAACTACCCACATACTTTCTTCGGTTCGCCTCGCGCAGGTTTGGCTTACGACGCGTTCGGCGACGGGAAGACGGTGGTACGCGCCGGCGGCGGCCTGTTTACCGCGCCTGTGCTCTTCATCGTTCCTTTCACGTCCACTGTTTTGGATGGGACCGCAAACCACATCTTCGCGACCGTGCGTACGGCCGCCGACTCTCCACTGCAGCTTGAAGGTGCGCTTGGCATCGAGAAGAGTATGGCGACGGCAGCGAACCCGAATCCCGCTGTCACGCCGGCGCAACTGGCGACGGTCGGCATCGGTGTCATTCCGACGGGGCCGACGAAGCTGGGCGGAGCCTTCTTCTCGGTTGACCCTAACTTCAAGCAGCAGTATTCCATCCAGGGCAGTGCGAGCGTCGCTCAGCAACTGGCGCCTAACCTCTCGTTCGAACTCGGATATATTTACTACGCCGGGGTACACATTCAGCAGATCCAGGAGGCGAACTTCGTTCAGACAGGCGGTGGAGATCCATTCATTGGACCTTACTACGGTCCGCGGCCGGGTTCGACAGGTGGTGAGCCAAACAACACCATTGTGCAGAATGACGAAACCACCTCCGCGGGTCACTCGACCTATAACGGCCTGACAGCCTCGCTGACGAAGAAGTATGGTCATGGGCTGCAGTTTCAGGCGAACTATACCTGGAGCAAGGCAATCGACAATGTGAGCGACTTCAGCTCGCAAAGCACTCCGTTCCGTCCTGGCCTGCTGAATCTGGACCGTGGCGTTTCTGACTTCAACGTCAAGAACAGTTTCGTTGCCAATGCGGTTTACACCAGCCCTTCGCACCATGGTGGAGACAGCCTGCTCCGCAACCTGTATTCGGACTTTGTGGTTGCTCCGATTGTGCAGGTGCGGGATGGCGTGCCGTTTACGTTATTGTTCCCGGGCATCGGCGGTACGTTGTCAAATGGGACACCGATGACGGCGACAACCGCACAGCAGTCCGGCAATTCGTCCCACGTGACCGAGGCGCGTCCTTTCCACGAAGGCCGCAATCTGGGGATCGGACCAAGTTACTCTACTTTTGACATGCGGATTTCGCGCGGCATTGTGCTGAAGAGGGATTCGCCTCTGCGCATCGATTTGATTGCCCAATCCTCCAACCTGCTGAACCATACAAACTTCACCAGTGTGCAGAATATCGCTACCAATCCCACAGTGACCATGAATGCCGCCAACATAACGACTTCGGCAATTCAGAGCACAGCCGAGGGCAACATCGACCTGCTGAACGGACCTTACAACTTCAGGGGTTATCGTCCAGTGGGTGCTGCGGACGTATCGAACACGCTGGCGTTCAAGACGGCGGCTCCTCCGCGGCAGATCAGCTTTGGGCTGGAGTTGGCGTTCTAACTACACGATCCGTCAAACAAACAACTGGCTGCTCTGCGAAAGCGGGGCAGCCAGAGGGCAGGTGGCCATGCGAGCGGAAGCCAGGAAGTATTTGATTGTCGAGACCGTGAGCAGCTTTGTGGTCAACGGGATTTTGAATTTCCTGCCGGCGTACGCGATTTTTCGCAACCACCCGGTCGTGCAGATTCAGGGGAAGGGCGGCATGTTTCAGGATTCGATCGGAGAGACCCTGATCGTTACCTTCCTGAGCTACCTGGTGCCTGCGCTGATTGGGCGGAGCCGGCGCAAGGCGGGCACTTTGCCGGTGTCGGGCGTGGGGGGTAAAACGCCGGGCAATGTGTACCTGCGGGCGCTGGGTGTTGCAGTGCTTTTTACCCTGGTGCTGACGGGGCTGAACGCGGTATTGCTGCCCAGGATCTTTGGAACGTCGGTGACCATGCATACCGAAGTGCTGTTCAAGACCGTCTATGGAGCAGTCTTTGGTGCGATGGCCAGTTTTCTGGCGATCCAGCGTGCCCTGCAGGAAGAACCTGTGGCCTCAGGCGGGCAGTAGCACGGGAGACGCGGACAATGTTCGGGTCGCACTGCCGGCAAGACAGGTTTGTGCTTGGGCTTTATGACCGCGAGCGATAATAACAGGGAAGCAACGGTGAGGTTGGGCAAATGTCAGAACATGTGGATGTGTTGATTGTGGGTGCGGGGCTGTCGGGGATCGGTGCTGCGCGGCAGCTGCAGATGAAGTGTCCGAAAAAGTCTTTTCTGATTGTGGAGGGACGCGAGGCGCTGGGTGGCACGTGGGATCTGTTCAAGTATCCGGGCATTCGTTCCGACTCGGACATGCAGACGATGGGCTTTTCGTTTCGGCCGTGGACGGAAGAGAAGGTGATCGCGTCGGGGGCTTCAATTCTGAACTACCTGAAGGAGACGGCCGCAGAGTATGGCATCGATCGCTTCATCCGCTACAGCCAGCGGGTGCTGGAAGTGCATTGGTCCTCTGCGGATGCACAGTGGACGGTGCTGATGGAGACCGGGGCGCAGAAGGAACGGATGTCATACACCTGTTCGTTCCTGTTTATGTGTACGGGTTACTACAACTATGACAAGGGTTACACGCCGGAGTTTGCGGGGTCGGATAGTTTTCGCGGCACGATTGTGCATCCGCAGCTGTGGCCGGAAGGGCTGGATTATGCGGGCAAGCAGGTGGTGATTATCGGCAGCGGGGCGACGGCGGTGACGCTGGTGCCTGCGATGGCGAAGACGGCGGCGCACGTGACAATGCTGCAGCGCTCGCCGACCTATATTGTGGCTCGGCCGGATGTGGATCCCCTGGTGCCGAAGCTGCGTCGCTTTATGTCCGCGCAGTGGGCGTCACGGGTCACGCGATGGAAGAATATTGCGATGGGGATGTATTTTTATCATCTTTCGCGCACCAAGCCGGAGAAGGTGGCTGCGGCCATCATTGGCGGGGCGCAGTTGCATCTTGGGCCGGAGTACGACGTGGGGACCCACTTTACGCCGAGCTACAAGCCATGGGACCAGCGCATGTGCCTGGTGCCGGACGGAGACTTGTTCGGCGCGATTCGCAAGGGCGACGCGACGATTGTTACGGACAAGATCGAACGCTTCACGGAGCATGGCATCAAGCTGCAATCAGGGCGGGAGCTCGAGGCCGACGTCATTGTGACGGCGACGGGCTTGAAGATGCAGCTGATCAGCGGCGTTACGATGTTTGTAGATGGCAAGAAGGTGGAGCTTTCAAAAACCTTCAACTACAAAGGCACGATGTTCAGCGGGGTGCCCAACCTTGCAATCACGATTGGCTATACGAACGCTTCATGGACATTGAAAGCCGAGCTTACCAGCATGTATTTCTGCAGGCTGATCAACTATATGGAAAGCCATGGCTACCGCAGCGCGGTGCCTTCCCTGACAGACGACGTGGGCGAGCAGCCGTTGATGAATCTGCAGGCAGGCTATGTGCAACGGGAGCTGGCGCACTTGCCGAAGCAGGGACTGAAGAAACCCTGGACGCTACAGCAGAATTACCCGAAAGATATTCTGGCGCTGCGTTATGGCAAGGTGAATGACGGAGCGATCCGATTCGCGCAGTAGGGTAACGAACGCAGATCCCTCGGACATCACAAAAGGATTAATGGTGGTGGCCTGCGTGGCTGTGGTCGTGGCCGGCGTGGGAGTGGTTGTGGGCTGAGACTTCGTCGATTTCCGGGGGGGCGGCGCAGCCGTGGGTGGTTTCGCAGCCGCGGGTTTCAAACTGAATGGTGGTGTGGGCGATGTGGAAGCGGTCCCAGAGGGTGTTCTGGATGGATTCGAGGATCTGGCCGCACTCGGTCATGTTGACCTCGCGGTCTACGGGGCAGAGGACGGTGACGTGGCTGGCGAGCGCGACCGAGGACGAGCCGAGATTCCAGACGTGGAGGTCATGGACGTTGGCGACGCCGGAGACTGCGACCATGGAGGCGCGGATTTCTTCCAGGGCGAGATTTTTGGGTGTGCCTTCGAGCAGGATGTTGAGGGTTTCGCGGACGATGCCGAAGGATGACCAGAGGATCATGCCGGCGATGACGATGGACAGGACGGGGTCGATCCACTGCTGGTGGGTGAGCAGGATGGCGGCGCCGCCAAGGATGACGGCGGCGGTGGAGAGGGTGTCGCCGAGCATGTGGAGGAAGGTGGACCGGATGTTGACGTCGCCGGCGAATTTCCAGAGCATGAGGGCGATGCCGCCGTTCATGAGGACGCCGGCGGCGGCGACATACATCATAAGTCGCGGCTGGACGGTGACGGGAGCGTAGAGGCGATGGATGGCGGAAAGGGCGATCCACGCGGAGAGGACGATGAGGGTGATGGCGTTGACGAAGGCGGCGAGGACGCCGGCGCGCTGGTAGCCGAAGGTTTTGCGGTCGTTGGCGGGGCGGGACTGGAAGTAGACGGCGACGAAGGAGAGCAGGATGGCGAGGGCGTCGGACGCGTTATGGCCGGCCTCTGAGACGAGCGCGAGGGAGTGGGCGCGGATGCCGAAATAGAGGGTGGCCGCGACATACACGAGGGTGGCCGTGAGCGAAATCTTGAGGATTCGCTGCATGGTTTTATTGTTGGAGGCGACCATGTGCATGGAGATAGTGTACCGCTGGGGAAATGGTAGTGGGTTGGCGTTAGGGATTGGACGGCCAGAGTTACCAGAGGCCGTTCCAGGTTTCGGCGAGCACGATGCTGTTGGCGGGGTTGGCGGGGGAGTAGCGGACCTGGATTGGGGCGTCGAGATGGAAAGGGCGGGGTGGGAGGGGAGCGATATTCTGGGCGCACTCGTAGGTGACGCCGGCGACGCGGTAGGTATAGAGGATGATGGTGGGGGCTTGCTGGGTGGGTTGGGCGTCGAGGAGGATGCCGTCGACGATGCGGCCGTGGGCGGCGAGCTGTAGACGGCGGCGCTCTTCAAGCTGGGCCGGGGTGAGGCGGCGGGAGAGCACGTACCAGGTGGTCCAGAGGGCGGCGGAGAGGACGGCGGCGGTGGCTGCGGCGATGGGGCGGAGGTAGTGCATGAGGGGCCAAGGCTGAGTGTAAACGGTATGATGTTGGGATGAGAATACGGGCCGGTGCGAGGATACGCAGAGTCAGGATACGCAGTACGACAGTGATTTGCGTGAAGCGCGGGGACCGGATGGTGATGGCGGCGGATGGGCAGGTATCGCTGGGCGCGACCGTGATGAAGAGCGGCGCGAAGAAGATACGGCGGCTTTATAACGACAAGGTGCTGGCGGGGTTTGCGGGGAGTACGGCCGATGCGTTCAGCTTGTTCGGGCGGTTTGAGGCGAAGCTGGAACAGTACGCGGGGAACCTGGGGCGGGCGGCGGTGGAGCTGGCCAAGGACTGGCGGACGGACAAGATGCTCCGGCAGTTGGAGGCGCTGCTGATCGTGGCGGACCCGCACCAGATGCTGATGATTTCAGGCACGGGCGATGTGATCGAGCCGGATGCGATTGGCGGGGCGACGGTGATGACGATCGGGAGCGGCGGGACGTATGCGCTGGCGGCGGCAAGGGCGCTGCTCGAGAATACGGAGATGGGGGCTCGGGAGATCGTGGAGAAGAGTATGAAGATTGCGGGGGAGATTTGTATTTATACGAATGACAGTGTGATGGTGGAGGAGCTGGGAGGGTAGATGAAGAGTGCGTGGGTTTTGTTGGTGGCGGTGGCTGGGTGGGGGCAGGTGGTGGCGGGGTTTGATGTGGCGGCGACTCGGCGGAGCTTGGCGGATGAGCATGCGCGGTCGCATATTGTGAGTGATCCGGCGGATGGGCGGTTTCAGGCTGTCAATGTGCCACTGATAGTGTTGCTGCGGTTTGCGTTCGGGGTGCCGGAGACGCGGATTTTGGGGGCGCCGGATTGGGTGAGTGCGGAGAAGTATGACATGGAGGCGCGGTCGGATGCGGCGGTGGATGAGCGCCTGAAAGGCATGGATTCAGCGGCGGCGCGGGGGCTGAAGCAGACGATGCTGCAGGCGTTGTTTGCGGAGCGGTTCGGGTTGAAGTGGCATGAGGAGACGCGGGAGTTGCCGGTGTATCGGCTGGTGGTGGCGAAGGGTGGGAGCAAGCTGGCGGAGGCGAAAGGTGGGCAGACGATCGATGAATATAGAACGAAGTACGTGGCGCAGGGGATCCCGGTGAGCGTGCTGGCGGAAGAGCTGGCGAAGGTGACGGGGCGTGTTGTGGAGGATGAGACCGCGCTCCCCGGGCGGTATGACGTGAGTTTGCGGTGGTCGGCCGATGATGCGCAGGATACGACGGTGCCGGGGATCTTTGGCGCGGTGACGGAACAGCTTGGATTGAAGCTGGAGAGTGGAAAGGGGCCGGTGAAGGTGGTGGTGGTGGATGCGGTTGCGCGCCCGACGGTAAACTAGAAGAGCAGACGCGGATTCCCTTCGGGAATGACAAAAGTGAGGGATGGCATGGCGATATTTTTACCGGGGGCGGCTGAGGATCAGGCGCTGGCGCTGGATGAGCTTACGCCACGAGAAATCGTGGCTGAATTAGACAAGTATGTGGTGGGCCAGCATGCGGCCAAGCGGGCCGTGGCGATTGCGCTGCGGAATCGAATGCGGCGGCAGAAGCTGGCGCCGGACCTGGCCGATGACATCATGCCCAAGAACATCATCATGATAGGGCCGACGGGGGTGGGGAAGACGGAGATTGCGCGGCGGCTGGCGAAGCTGACGAACTCCCCCTTCCTGAAGGTGGAAGCGAGCAAGTTTACCGAGGTCGGGTATGTGGGGCGGGATGTGGAGTCGATTGTGCGGGACCTGGTGGAGATTGCCATTGACCTGGTGCGCGAAGAGAAGCTGGAGGATGTGGAGGATAAGGCCGAGCTGAACGCGGAGGATCGGCTGCTGGATTTGCTGCTGGCGCCGCCCGCGGGAGGGCAGACCGCGGCCAATGCGGCGGCGGCGGTGGAGGTGCCGGGAACCAACGTGATCCAGTTGCCGATGACGATGGATACGACGGCGCCGGAGTATGTGGCGGCGTCCGCAACGGAGGCGACGGGGCCAGCGGAGGGCGTCGAAGGGTCGCATGACAAGGCGCGGGAGAAGCTGCGGCAGCAGTTTCGCGAGGGTCGGCTGGATGAGCGGATGGTGGAGATCGATGTGCGGGACCGGAACCAGCCGAGCTTTGAATTTGTGGCGGCGCCGGGCCAGGATGAAAGCGATATGAGCCTGAAGGACGTGCTGCCGGGCTTGTTTGGGCAACGGATGAAGAAGCGGCGGATGAAGGTGGTGGAAGCGTTCGACGTGCTGGTGGAGGAGGAGGAAGGGCGGCTGATCGATATGGACCAGGTGATCAAGCTGGCGGTGGAGCGGGTGGAGAGCTCGGGGATGGTGTTTCTGGATGAGATCGACAAGATTGCCGGGCGGGAAGGCGGGCATGGGCCGGATGTGAGCCGCGAGGGTGTGCAGCGGGACATTCTACCGATTGTGGAAGGGACGACGGTGAGTACGAAATATGGGATGGTGTCGACGGACCATATTTTGTTCATTGCGGCGGGCGCGTTTCACGTGTCGAAGCCGAGCGATTTGATCCCGGAACTGCAGGGGCGGTTTCCGATCCGGGTGGAGCTGCAGTCGCTCACGGTTGAGGATTTTGTAAGGATCTTGACGGAGCCGAAGAACAGCCTGATCAAGCAAAGTGTGGCGCTGCTGGAGACCGAAGGGCTGAAGCTAGAGTTTACGGCGGAGGCGCTGAGCGAGATGGCAGAGTTCGCGTTCCGGGTGAATGAGACGACGGAAAACATTGGCGCGCGGCGTCTGTATACGATTCTGGAACGGGTGCTGGACGAGATCAGCTTTCAGGCGCCGGACCTGGTGAAACGGGGGAATGCTTCGCAGGAAGGTGTGGTCGGGGAGGTTGGTTCTTCGGCTCCGCTGCGCGATGGGGTGGCGGGGACGGGGGCGCCGTTGCCGGTGATCGAACGGAAGAAGGAGGATGGCAGTACGGAGAAGGTGGTGGTGGTAGACCCGGAATATGTGCGGCAGCAGGTGGCGGGGATTGTGAAGAACCAGGACCTGAGCCGGTATATTCTGTGAGGCCTCAGGGTGCCTGAGACGCGGTGAGGTTCCAGGTCATGGCAAGGTATGCGTAGAGATCGGCGGTGTCCCTGGGCAAGACGATGTCGGCAAGAGGCGCCGGCTTCCTGGAGGCCATTTGCCACCAGGCGATGGGGGCCTGGGCGAGGTCAAAGCCGGCGTCGTGGAGGAGCCAAAGGCTGACACGGTCGCGCTGGCGGGCTTCTCGGACTTCAAGCGATTCCTGCAGGCCGCCGGCGGTGATACTGCCTGCAGTGGCCGCCAGGCTGACGCCGAGGCCCACGCCCGGGACAAGCTCCGCGGCGGTGCCGATCATCCTGGCCGTGGTCAGGGTCTGGTGCTTGCCGCGGTCGAGAAACTCCTGCTTTTCCAGGATGTAGGCGACGGCATTCGCGAGCAGGGCGGCGAGCTGGTCGTCACTGGGCAGACGCGCTACGGTTTCTGACGGGATGACGACGATCCCGCTGGTGAGGCCGACGGGATAGCGGATTTTTGTGGTCTCCACGACCAAGAAGCGGAAGGGGAGTTTGGAGGGATCGCCGGCGGAGAGATCGCGCTGGCAGGCGGGGATGAGACGCTGGCCGATGCGCTCGACGCGGGCGCTCATGGCGGGATCGTTGTGGAGCGGCAGTTTGGTGGCGTCGACGCCGAGGAAGAAACGGCTGATTTCGTTTTGGCTGGCGTTGGGATCGGTCGTCATCTCCTGGCGGTCGCGGAGTTTGGCCTCCCCGGACCCTGGCTGATTGAGCCAGATGGTGGCTTCGTCGACCGTGACTGTGCCGTCCGGCGCGAGGGTGCCTTTGTAGGCGACCCACTGGTTGGGGGCCAACTGCTGGCGGTTGAGATTGTCTTCGAAGTGGAGAGATGGGCCGTCAGGGAGGAGGAGGTGGTAACCGTCGGCGCGAACGGTGAGCTTGGCAGGGCCGCCGTCTGGGTTGTCGATCTTCTCGATGATGGCGCCGCTGGTGATGTTCGAGGCAAGCGGTGCGATGAGGGTGAGGTGGGTGGCGGTGAGGGTGTTTTTCTTGCGGTCGAAGCGGCAGAAGCAATCGTAGGATTGGCCGATGGCGAGCGGAGGCATGGCGGGCAGGTCGACTTTATCCTTGCCGGTGAGCTTGCTGAAGGTGGCGCGAGGCGCAAATTTGAGCGGGACGCCACCGAGATCAAAGGTGCCGGAGGGGTCGATGCGAGTGATGTTGCCGCGGAAGAGGGGTTCCTCGGACTGGGCGGCCAGGGTCGCGGCGAGGAGGAACGTGAGGACCGCGAAAGGGAGACGCATGCGGGCAGCATAGCGGAAAGATGTGGCTAGTCGCCAGTATTTTGTTGGGCTTGCATCTGGTGAGTTTGCATCCAGGACTCGAGGATGAGGACGGCGGCTAGCTGGTCGATGATTTGTTTACGGTCGCGCTGGGGGTGGCCGGCGGCGTCGAGGATTTCGTGGGCGGCGACGGAGGTGAGGCGCTCGTCGACGAGGTCGATGGGGATTGGCGTGCGGAGGCGGAGCTGGGCGGTGAACTCGTGGACCTTGAGGGTCCAGGGGCTGGGGTCGCCGGAAAGGTGGAGCGGGTTGCCGACGAGGATGCGGGTGACGTCGTGCTTGCGGGTGAGGCGGAGGATGGTGCGGAGGTCTTCTGTGCGGTTTTTGCGGACGATGGTGAGCAGCGGCTGGGCGGTGTAGCCGAGGGGATCGGTGAGGGCGACGCCGATGCGGACGCGGCCAATGTCCAATGCCAAAACACGGGGGGGTGCGGGTTCGGTCATGTATGCATCTTACGAGCAGGAGTTACTTATGAGCATGGAAGCGAATGTAGCGACGCAGAAGAAGATGGGCGAGATTGTCAACAGTCATGATTTTGAGAAGCTGCGCGAGGTCTTTGCGCCGGGTGTGAAGGACCATGACCCGGCGGACGATCAGGGGCCGGGGCCGGAAGGGTTCATCCACTGGTTTACACAATTTCACTCGGCTTTTCCGGACTTCAAGATTGCCGTGGAGCATATGGTGACGGACGCGGATAATGTGGCGTTTGCTTATACGATTACGGGGACGCAGGATGGTCCGTTCAACGGGATTCCGGCTACCGGCAAAAAGATCAAGGTCCGTGGCATGCAGATCTCGAAGTTCGACAAGGATGCGAAGATTGTGGAGCGCTGGGGTGCATCGCATGAGGTTGGGATTCTGCAGCAGATTGGCGGGTTGAAGCCGGTGGCGCATCTGGATGAGCCGCCTGTGGTTTCTGCGCCTCGGTAAGGTCGATCAAGGGCGCTGCGCGCGGTCAGAGCGCGTGCGGCGCAGGATCAATCCGAGAAAGCTGTGAGGGGTGGACGTCTTTAGTGCAGGCCGTGTGCGACCCCTCGCCTACCCTTTCCAATCAATCATAGTAGACTCCTGACCAAAGTACGACAACGGCGTTTATCAGGACCAAATGACTCCGCTCTGCTGGCTTCTTAGCTTTATCGATCCTTACCTGGGCGTGAGGGCTGCTTTGCCCGCCTCGGTCAATCCTCCGCAGCGGTAAATGCCGTAAGTCTTGTCGACAGCCTCCGGCGCTCCGCTCCACGAGTAAACGATGAGCGCCACGACGCGTCCCTGCCGGACGAAGGATTCGAACGCGTTACGCTCTGCGCTGAACATCGCTGCGCGAGGCTGATCCTTGGCAGGGCAGCTCTGGTCGGCGTTCTTGAAGCCCCACTCCGTGACCCAGCATGGTTTTGCGCTGGTGCATTTCGAAAACGCATCCTGGTTCAAAGAACCCAGCTGTGCCTGGACGTTCGTCGTTTCGCCATGCGGGTACACATGCACCCCGTAGCCATCGACCAGCGAATCGATCCCGTTCTCTCGCAGGAACTCAAGCGTTCCCGGGATGCTGACTCCGTCCAGCTTCTGACCCGGCCTCTTGCCGGGCATACCGCCGTCCGCCAGTCCGGCAGACAGGATCGGCGTCTCCCGGTTCACCCTGGACTGATCGCGGACCTCCTTCAAAGCCGCTGCGATCTTCAAATACGCTCGATAGCTTGCCGCAATCGCACGACCCTCGGGGTCGGCAGGGTTCTTCAGATCGTTGATGCCGAGCACGCGGCCTGAAGCCTGCTCCGGCAGAAAGTCGCCGTTGAAGTACGGGCCGTTAATTTCGTTGCCGAGTTCGAACGCACGCAGCTTGACGTTCGCAGCCTCAAGCGGTGCCACTTCAGCCTCAAGCCAGCTTTTGAACTCGACCGGATCCTCGTCGGTGAGACCGGCCTGCGCATACGTCAGCCCATCTGCCTTGTCGGCCGGGCGCAGGTGCTTTTGCGGCCCCGAGTTTGGATAAACAATGGCGATCGTCCCGATGCCTTTTTGCTGCGCGCGCAGGATAAAGGACCTGAACTTCGGGCCCAGGCCGATGCGAATGGTCGTAACGCCGCTCTGCCGTAGCTGCTCGAGCAAAGTGTCCTGCTGTGCGGGCGTCAGGCTCTCGGCACCGACCGGATTGACGCCAAACACAACCCGTCCGCCCTGGCCGTACGCCACTCCCGGGACAGTCACTCCCGGGACCAGCAGCAGCAGGCAGATCAGCAGTCGAAGTAAAATTTTGCTTGGATTAGACGGCTCGGTCACACTCATCCTCCGGGGTACTTTGGGTCATTCGCCTAAAGCTTACAGCAACCCGCAATGATTGCATCACGGCGCTTCGCGAGCAAAAGTTTTGCCAGCGGGAGGACGAAACCTTGCATACAGTTATGATCCGAGCGTCCACGCACCGTGAGTGCGGCCTGAGGACGATTGTTTCGATTCATGACAAAAGGCGTTTCTCAGGACCTGCCAACATCACTTTCACTGCTCTGTGCGAAAGTGATGTTATGAAACTGTCAGGTTGGAGCGTCTTGCTGCTTTCACTATTCTGGTGCAGCGTGGGATACGCACAGAAAGCTCTGTGGCAGAACTTTGACACATCGCTCGGTGATGGCGATCTAAAACCATGTCAGCACTGGATGCAGCACGCCAGAAAGCGCTCCAGGTGTTTGTTCTAAGCGCAGTAGAGGATCCCGAATGCCGCTTTGAACCGAAAGGCTGGGAGAAGAATCTGAGGTTGTCTGAGGTAAGCATTGGGCGGCCAGTGGTATTTTTCGTTACGGGCGAGTGCATGCAGTCTGACTCTATGGACCGGCTTGTTTCGTGGGAGGGGACCCACTTCACAAACCTGGCAGCACCACGGAGTTTGTACTGCTGGGTTCAGCGAGTCCAGCCCTATGTCAGCTATGGCCTTCACGACTTCACAATGGGTTGTCATCAGAACTCAGACAGCACCGGCTTTGCTTGGTACAGATTTGATGGGCGCATCTATCGTCGGATCGGCAAGGCTTGCGCTTATCAATGGTCCACATGGAACAGCCCAAGCTTTCGTACGCTGAGGAAAAAGGGCTGAGATGCGGATATGGGCTGTGTGGTGATCCCTTACTCTAAAGGCGAGCGGGACCAGCGTTGAGGGTTTCGTTAACCCAGACTGTTCGCGTGACCGCTGTTTGTATCCACTAGTCGCAATAGCGGAAGTCTGCCCCCAGCGCAACCCGCTCCGGAGCGGCCCGAGCCCGCCAACTGGCGTGAACGGCGTTTATCGGTACTTATCCCGTTCTGCTATTGGTGGCGCGTTCGGATGGTATTCTTCTTGAGTCGGAAAAGGCAGACTTGGTTTGGTAAGCCCAAGTCCTTTCGGGAACGAAAGCTCTGGTCGATTGCTTTCTGCAAATGATCCCCACGACGAACAATAGACGCTATGCGTCCATCTTGTTCGTCCGTGTGGTTCTGCAACCGACGAACCGCTCAGGTCGAACACCCTAAGGAGCGGTTATGCAAGACAATACCCAATACATATCTACAAGCGCCGTTGGCGGAAAGAACATCGCCATTGTTGGAGGTGGACCTGGCGGGCTGACGCTGGCCCGACTGCTGCAACAGAGCGGCGCGAAGGTTGTGGTGTACGAGCGAGATCAAAACCGCAGTGCACGCGTGCAGGGCAGCGCGTTAGACCTCCACGAAGGCTCCGGGCTGGCGGCACTAGAGGCTGCCGGGTTGATGGAAGCGTTCTGGGCCAATCACCGCACCGATCTTGATCGCCTTCGCCTTACCGATGCTAGCGGAACAGTTCTTCACGATCATGCTCGCCGCATGTCCGGTGCCGGAAAGCGACCTGAAATCGAGCGCGGACCACTACGCGATGTCCTGCTCGATTCCCTTGAGCCGGGGACGGTGCGTTGGGACTGCAAGCTGGAGTCGGCAGAGATGCAGGACAAGCAGGTGCTGTTACGTTTCGCCGGCGGAACGACAGCGCTCGCGGATATTGCTATCGGAAGCGATGGCGCAAACTCTCGGCTGCGTGGACTGGTCACTTCGATTCGGCCAGAGTACGTAGGTGTGTCGCTCGTGGAGGCGCTGGTTCCTGCAGCGAAGGAGACCATTCCGGCGTTGTGGACTCTTCTCGGCGGAGCAGCGTTGATCGCTCTGGGAGGCGAAAGCACGATCGGCATGGGAACCAAGCCTGATGGTAGCGTGCTGATCTACGCAGGACTGAAAACGCATGACGATACAGCCAGACAAAGCCTTGAAAAGGCGACCAACCCGGAGAAGCGGGTCGCATGGTTCCATGCCAACTTCCAGCAATGGAGTGATCTGTGGGACCCGCTCTTCAGGGAAGCAGTATCGCTGGTTTGGCGTCCGCTACTTACCTGTCCATCCGATCAGCATTGGGATCCAAACCCCAACGTCACATTGATCGGAGATGCCGCGCACGTGATGCCGCCCTACGCAGGGGAAGGGGTGAACATGGCAATGCTTGATGCGCTGGTGCTATCGAAGCTACTTCTCAGTGAAAGAAGTTCTTCTGAGGCGATTGCAAAGTACGAGGCGCAAATGTTTGATCGGATGCGGCACATCACTATGGACACGATGGCCAATACCGAGATGTTCTACGCGCCGGATGCTGCTGACCGTGTTGTAGCCATGTTTCGAAGCTTTGCTCGCAACGAAGGCGCCCAGCCTGCGCCGAAGGCCTAAGCAAGCCCCAGAGTAGAAATGGGGACGTCTCTCGCACGTGTCGCTCCCGATAAGTCGGCTTTTGGGAAGTGATGCTAGCCGACCGAGAGTTGATGGGCTTGGTGATGTCGCCGAGGTCAGGGGCGGATTAGGGCTTCTGGGGGAAGGGTGCCGGGGCGGATGGGGAGTTGGCGGAGGCGGACGCCGCTGGCGTGGAAGATGGCGTTGGCGATGGCGGCGTTGACGCCGGTTACGCCTAGTTCGCCTACGCCCTTGATGCCTAGCGGGTTGACCAGGGTGTCGATCTCGTCGAGCATGACGGTTTGGATGTCGCAGATGTCGGCGTTGACGGGGAGGTGGTACTCGGAGAGGTCCTGGTTGACGTAGCGGGCGGTGGGGAGGTCGAGCTCGGTGGCCTCATGGAGGGCGGAGGCGAGGCCCCAGACCTGGCCTCCGTTGAGCTGGGCGTAGGCGGTGCGGCGGTTCATGATGCGGCCGGCCGCGTAGACGCCGACCATGCGGGGGACGCGGATGGCGCCGGTGTGGCGGTCGATGCGGACCTCGACGAACTGGGCGCCGTGGGCGAATTGCATGCGGTCCTTGGTATTGGCGCCGCCGATGATGATGGGGATGCCCTGGCGGACGAGCTTGGGGCCGAGGAAGGGCGGGAGGCCGTGGGGGGTGTTGTCGGCGGGCTGGACGAGGGGGCCGCGGGGGCTGAGGCGGTGGAGGGCCTGGGCGAGCGGCTCGGTGGTGGCGCCGTCGGTGAGGGTGGTGTCTTTGAGCCGGATGGCTTTGTTCTGGGTGGTGGGGGCGAAGGGGCTGTTGCCGGCGATGTTGTCGACGGCGGAGCGGGCGAGGCGGTGGCGGATGCGCTCGCAGGCGACGGCGACGACGGAGCAGACGGTGGCTGTCGAGTTGGAGCCGGCGGAGAGGGGCGCGGCGGGCAGGCTGGAGTCGCCGATCATGACGGTGATGGCGGCGAGGGGGAGGCCGAGGAGGTCGGCGGCGGTCTGGGCGATGACGGTCCGGATGCCGGTGCCGATCTCATGGGAGCCGACTTCGACCTTGGCGGTGAGGTCTGGATAGAGGGTCACGGTGCATTCGGCGGGGCCTACCTGCGTGGGGTAGAAGGCGGTGGCATAACCGTAGCCGATGAGTTCATCCGGGGTGGCGTGGGATCTCGGTTGCGGATTTCTGTCTGCCCAGTGGAAGAGTTCGGCGCCGTGGTCGATGCACTGGAAGAGCGAGCGGCTGGTGTAGGGCTTGTTGGTGGCGAGCTCGACCATGGTGTCGTTGCGGCGGCGGAGGTCGAGAGGGTCGATTTGCAGCTTGTAGGCGAGCTCGTCCATGGCGGATTCCATGGCGAAGAGGTAGGGGACCTCGGGCGGGGCGCGCATGAAGCCGGGGGCCTGGCGGTCGGCGGTCACGTTGTGGACCTTGGTGCGGACGTTCGAGACGGCGTAGAGGCGTGCGGTGGAATCGGAGCCGGCGGTGGCGAAGCGGTCGGCGCGAGAGGTGAGCTCCCAGGACTCGTGGTCGATGGCGGTGAGGCGGCCCTGGCTGTCGGCGCCGAGACGGAGGTGGTGGCGGGTTTCCGCGCGGAAGGTGCGCAGAGTAAAGCCCTGGGCGCGGGTGGCGACGAACTTGACCGGACGGCCGAGGCGCATGCTGGCGAGCGCGATCAGCGGGGTGTGCGGGCCCATTTCACCGCGGGAGCCGAACGCGCCGCCGATGAAGCGGCTGAGGACGCGGACCTGGGCGGGTTCGAGCCCGAGCTGCTTGGCGAGGCCGTACTGGAAGCCGCGGACGTTCTGGCTGGACTCGTGGATGAGCAGTTTGTCATCTTGCCAGGTGGCGGTGCATTGGAAGAGCTCGAGCGGGTTGTGGTGCTGGGCGGGGGTCTCGTACCACTGGTCGATGATGGCGGTGGCGGCGGCGAAGCCTTTGGCGAGGTTGCCGGCTTTGACCTCGGGCTCGCCGAGCGATTTGGCTTTGACCTGTTTGGCGCCGGGGCTGGAAAGCGTGGCGGTGGGGGGCTCGGGCTTGTAGGTGACGACGATGGCGGCGGCGGCCTGTTGGGCGAGCTCGGGTGTTTCCGCGATGACGACGGCGACGATCTGGCCCTGAAAATAGATCTTGTCGGCGAGCAGCGGGGTGACGGAGTGCGAGTTGTAGCCGCCATCGGGGAGTGTCTTGCCGGGCTTGACGGCCTTGCCGACGTTGCGCCAGGTGAGGATTTCAAGGACGCCGGGGAGGGCGCGGGCGTGGGTTTCGTCGATCGAGGTGACGGTGCCGGAAGCGATTTCGGCGGTGACGAGGGCGGCGTGCGCGGTGGACGGGGGTGTGGGCTCGTCCGCGCCGTAGCGGGCCTGGCCGGTGACCTTGGCGTAGCCGTCAATGCGAACGGGGGCTGCACCGACTACGCCGTTCCTGGGTTCAATGAGCTGCATGGCGATTGGATGCGTGGCGAGGAGCGATTGCATGATGGCAGGTTCAGAATTTGCGGGTAGACTTGCGTCCATGGGTCTGTGTGCGGCTGGTTTGTTGTCTTGTGGAATTTTGCTGGGAACGTGCTTTGGTGTAGGGCGGGCTTCGGGTCAGGCTGTACCGCGTGCCGGGAAGTTGAAGATTGCGTTCACGTTCGACGATCTGCCGTCGCACGGTGAGCTGCCGCCGGGCATGACGCGGGTGGGGATCGCGACTTCACTGGCGCACTCGCTGAGCGCGGGTGGGCTGCCGCCGGTATATGGATTTATCAACGGGAAAGGGGTGGCGGGCGATGCGGAGCAGGAGCCGGCGCTCAAGGCGTGGCGCGATGGCGGGCAACTGCTGGGCAATCATACGTTTACGCATCCTGACCTGAACGATGTGACGGCCAGGGCGTTCAATGCGGATCTAGCGGGCAACACGGCGCTGCTCGAAAAGTATATGGATGGGGAGGACTTCCACTGGTTTCGTTACCCGTTTCTGCATGAGGGCGAAACCGGAGCGAAACGTAATGCGGTGCGGCGATACCTGGCGGCGAACGGCTATCACGTAGCCCAGGTGACGATCGATTTCGGCGATTACCTTTGGAACGACCCGTATGCGCGGTGCGTGCAGAAGAAGGACAATGCTGCGGTCAAGGAGCTGCACGATACGTATCTGTCTGAAGCGAACCGGTACATTACGATCTTTCGCACGATGGCGCACGACCTGTATGGGCGCGACATTCGCTATATCCTGCTGCTGCATGAAGGGGCGTTCGACGCGAAGATGATGCCGGAGCTGATCGGCCTGTTTCGGCGGCGAGGGTTCAGCTTTGTGACGCTGCCTGAGGCAGAGGCGGACCCGGTCTATCGGCAGAATCCGAATATCGCGGACAAGGATGGCGGGACGTTTATGGAGCAGGTGAACGAGCAGCGGAATATTACGAATCCGCAGCTGGATAAGCCGGAAGCCAGGCTGGATTCGCTTTGCCGCTAGAGGCAAAGCGAACCCATATATTGCTGCTTACTTGGGGAGTTCGGTGAGGCGCTTGGCGAGCAGCTGCTCGAGTTCTTCAAGGGCTTTCGAGAAGCCTTCGATGCCTTCCTTGAGCTTGTCGTGGGCCATGCGGTCCTCGGCGTGCATCTTGTCGAAGGTGGCCTTGTCCATGGGAATTTTCTTGATGTCCATGGACTCGGAGTTGTGGGGATCGAGCTTGCGGGGCAGGTCGCCCTGCTCGGTGTCGAGCTCTTCCAGCAGCTTGGGGGCGATGGTGAGGAGGTCGCAGCCGGCAAGCTCTTCAATCTCGCCGATGTTGCGGAAGCTGGCGCCCATGACGACGGTTTTGTAGGCGAACTTTTTGTAGTAGTTGTAGATGACGGTGACGGACTTTACGCCGGGGTCTTCGGCGCCGGTGTAGTCCTTGCCGGTATCCTTCTTGTACCAGTCGAGAATGCGGCCGACGAACGGCGAGATCAAGGTCACCTTGGCTTCCGCGCAGGCGATGGCCTGGTGCAGGCCGAACAGCAGCGTCAGGTTGCAGTGGATACCCTCTTTTTCAAGGATTTCGGCGGCCTTGATGCCTTCCCACGTGGAGGCGATCTTGATCAGGACGCGGTCGCGGGAGATGCCGGCCTTGTCATATTGGCTGATGATGTCGCGTGCGATGGCCAGGGTGCCTTCGGTGTCGTAGGACTTGCGTGCGTCGACTTCCGTGGAAACGCGGCCGGGAACGATGTCGAGGATCTTGCGGCCGAAGGCGACGGCCAGCGTGTTGAACGCGTAGGTGGCGATGGCTTTATCGTCCGAGCCCTGACCAGCTTCCTTGCGTGCCGTCTGGAGGCAGTCGTCGACGATCTGCTGGTATTCCGGCATGCCGGCGGCGGCGGCGATCAGCGAAGGATTGGTGGTGGAATCCTGCGGCTGGAATTTTTTGATGGAATTGATGTCGCCTGAGTCTGCGACGACGGTGGTCATGGTGCGGAGCTGCTCCAACAGGGTTGGCATTCGAATTTACTCCTCTTGATTGTGATGCTAGTTTAGCAAGCCGACGTTCACTCTGCCGCGAAGGGATTGCCGAGCGTGCCGAGGCCGGGGATGGAGATGGCGACGACATCGCCGGAGGCGACGGGGCCCACGCCGGCGGGCGTGCCGGTGGGGATGAGGTCGCCGGGCTCGAGCGTGAGGAACTGGGAGATGTAGCGGATGAGATAGGGGATGTCGAAGATGAAATCAGCGGTGGAGCCGGTCTGGCGTAGTTCCGCCTTGCCGCCGAGGGGCGTGAGGTGGGTGGTGAGGGTGACGGGCGTGGTGAGCGGGTTGAAGCTGCCGCCGGTGAGCGCGAGGACCGGGCCGACGGGGCAGAAGGTGTCGAAGCCCTTGCCGCGGGTCCACTGGCCGTCGGACTTCTGGATGTCGCGGGCGGTAACGTCGTTGCACAGGGTGTAGCCGTGGATGAAGGGAGCGACGTCGTCATCCGGGGCGAGCTTGTGGCAGCGGTTGCCGATGACGATGGCGAGTTCGCCCTCGAAATCGACGCGCTTGGAGATGGACGGCATGAGCACGGTGGCGCCGGGGGCAAGGAGGCTCGAGAGCGGCTTGAAGAACAGCAGCGGCTCTTTGGGGACGTCGTTGCCGAGCTCTGCGGCGTGGTCTTTATAGTTGCGGCCTACGCAGATGATCTTGGTGGGTCGGACGGGCGCGAGAAGATGGAAGGATTCGAGCGGCGCGGGGTTGAAATGCGGACCGCTGTAGGGTGGGAGAGGATCGTAGGAAGGCGATTGAGCAGGGCCGGTAGCCAGAAAGGTTTCGCCGTCCAGAATGGCGTTGACGTAGGCGGGGCCGGTCGCGGTGAGGATTTTTGCCAGGTACATGGGTACTCCTGCGGTCTGATTTCACTTAGGGGACGATGCTTTCAGTGACTTCCGGGCTGGGCTGGCTCTCGTTGTGGTGGCGGTCGAGCGCGGTAACCCGGTAGGTATAGGGTTGGTTGGGACGGGCGGAGAGGTCTCGGAAGGCCGCGGCCGGGAGTGGCTGGGGGTTTAGACGGGTGAACGTGGTGGAAGGGACTGAGGCGTCGCGGCGGTAGATGTTGTAGCCGAGGAGGTCGGGGGCGGGGCTGGGCTCCCAGGAAAGATCAAGGGCTGGCGGTGTGAGGGTGGGGATGGCGAGCAGGCCGGTGGGGGGTGGGGGCGGGAAGGTGTCACTATATAGAAAGGTGACGGGCGCGGAGGGGAGTCCGAGCAGCGTGATGGAGCGGCTGTTCAGGTTGAGCGTGAGTGTACGTTGGGCGACATAAGTAAACTGCACAGAGTCAAGCTTGGGGCTGAGGGGGGTTGGGTCGATGTAGCCGCCGGGATCGCTTTGCTGGCTGGTTGCGGCCTGCAAGGTGATTTGCTGGGCTTTTGGCGTGTTCTGGATGCGGTGCAGTTCCATGGAGCCGCCGGCTGCGGAGGGTTGCCAGGTGAGCTGGGCACCGGCGGGGCGGGAGATGGCGGTGAGGGTGCCGACCGGGGCAGGGGCTGGGCCGGAGGCGGTGAAGGCCTGGTCGGACGGGCCGGCGGAGCGGTTGCCGCGGTTGAACAGCTCTACCCGGTAGGCGAGCAACGTGGTGGGTGTGGCGAGCAGGGTAGGGGGAAGGGTGTCGACAAGCCGGGTGGGACCCTGGGCAACGGTCTGTCGTTGCAGGGGCAGGCAGGCGCCGGTGCCCTGGCGGCGACAGAGCAGCGCGGTGATGGGGAGGTGGACGGTGCCGCCATCGGTGCTGCCGCTGGGGGTGGTGAAGGTGAGGATGACCTGGTCGCCCAGGCGCTGGGCCTGCAGGTTAGCGACCACCTCCGGCAGGTGGAGCGAGGGAGCCTTTGGGCTGCCGGGGTTGGCGCATCCGGCGAGTGCGAGGAGGGGCAGCCATGCGAAATTACGTAGGAATGGCGACGTAAACATCCTGAACAGGCTAGCATCCGGGGGTCGTGCGGGCGGTTATCGCTCGATCGGCGTGACAACAGACAAAAAAGGCATCCGTTGATGCCACTTCAACGTCTATTGATAGTATGAAAAGCATGATTACTAAACGATCGTTCACCTCAAGCGAAAGCCCGGAGCCGATTCACCCTCTGCCGGAGCCGCAAACCGTGACCGCTACCGTGCAGATCGATGGCGAAGCGGCCGAGAGCTTCATCGCCGAAAAGCGTATTGGCGAACGCATTAAATACCTGCGGCTGAAAAAATCAATGGGTCTGGTGGAGCTGGGCCGGCATACCGGTCTTTCCGCCAGCTTTCTTTCACAACTGGAAACCGGCCGCGTGGTGCCGACCTTGCGGAACCTGGCGCGCATCGCCATGGTTTTCTCGAAGGATCTGAGCTTCTTTTTTGACCCGGAACCTCAGACCCTCTTTCGCGTTCACCATGCCAAGGACCGTGTGAAGTTGCCGCAGTCGGGCGTTGCCGATCCTTCGTATTATTTCGAAAGCCTGGGTTACCTGGTGCCGGATCGCCAGCTGGACCCTTACTTTGCGGAGTTTCTGCCGAACAAGCAGGACCGCGAGCCGCGTGCTCACCAGCACCCGGGATGCGAGTTCCTGTACCTGCTGACGGGCCAGATGGACGTACAGCATGGTGAGGTGACGCATCACATTGGCGCGGGCGACGCGGTGTATTTCGACGCGACGACGATCCATAGCTACAGTTGCGTGGGCGAGCAGTCGGCGACGGCGTTGATTGTAACGCTGCAGCAGCCTCCGGCTTCATCGAGCACGCGTCCAAGCGGGTTCGTCTCGTCGCGAGCGCGTGCGGCACTGGCGGCCAGCCTGCAACGGTCGAGTGAGCTGATGGGATCGAAAAAAGCGCAGTAGCGGAGCAGTTGGTTTCAGGCAAAGCCCGTCAGCGATGGCGGGCTTTGCTACGTCTCGAGGAGTCAGGCGACACGGCGGCGCTAGCTGACATCTGTGTACCCATTGCGGGCTTTGCCCGGGAGGTTCAAGCGATGTCAGAGAAGGTAGCGGAAGCGGTCAACACGGCGCGAACGAGTTTCACGCCTTTGCCGGAAGCGAAGCAGGTTGGCGACCACTATGTGGCGCTGCCGAACAAGTCAGAGGATGGCTGGGTCCATGCGCATGCAAGGCAGACGATCCAGGCCGAGCCGCAGGCGCTCTATGCCATGTGGAGCGACGTGGAGAAATTTCCGCTGTGGCAGGAACAGGTGGTGTCCGTGACCAGGACGGGCGCGAAGACCAGCCACTGGGTTATGGGCGATCCGGAAGATGAGAAGGGCACACGCGTGGAGTTCGACAGCGAAATCACCGAGGATGTGCCGGCCAGCAAGATCGCCTGGGCCACGACGGCGGGCGAGGTGGAGCAGCATGGTGAGGTACATTTTGCTGCGCGGCGCGATGGCCGTGGGACCGTGGTGACGCTGATCCAGCACTTCAAGATCGGCAAGCTGGCCAACATGGCAGCGGGCGTGGCCAAGCGCAGCCCGAAGCAGACGGTGATCGAAGACCTGCGGCACTTCAAGCAGATGGCCGAAGCGGGTGAGATCCCAAGCGTGAAGGGCCAGCCGCATGGGCCGCGTGGGATCTCGGGCGGCGTCAAGGAATGGATGTACGGGGAGACGAACGCCACTCCTGTGGGCAGCTCAGAGCAGGTTTAGCGGTCGCAAAAGACCAGGAGATTGGAGACGGTTATGAAGGCTGTTTGCTGGATGGGAAAGTCGAAGGCGGAAGTACATACGGTGCCGGATCCGCAGATCATCAATCCGCATGATTGCGTGATCAAGGTGACGCGGACGGCGATCTGTGGAAGCGACCTGCACTTGTTCGACGGGTACATTCCTACGATGGAATCGGGGGATATTCTTGGGCACGAGTTCATGGGGATCGTGGAGGAAGTTGGGCCGGCGGTCAAGAAGCTGAAGCGCGGCGATCGCGTGGTGGTGCCGTTTACGATCGCCTGCGGAAGCTGTGCATTCTGCAGTAAGAACCTGTGGTCGCTGTGCGATAACAGCAACCCGAATGCGCATATTGCGGAAGAGATGTATGGCTACTCGGGGTCTGCGCTGTATGGGTACTCGCATATGTATGGCGGGTATGCGGGTGGGCAGTCGCAGTATGTGCGGGTGCCGTTTGCAGACGTTGGGCCGCTGGTGATCGAGAGTGCTTTGCCGGATGAGAAGGTGCTGTTTCTGTCTGATATTTACCCGACAGGCTATCAGGGTGCTGCCAACGCGCACATCGAGCCGGGCGACACGGTGGCGGTGTGGGGTTGCGGGCCGGTAGGGTTGTTCGCGATTGCGAGCGCTAACATGCTGGGCGCGGGCAAGGTGATTGCCATCGACCGGTTCCCGGAGCGGTTGAAGCTGGCCCGGGAGTACTGCGGTGCGACCACCATCGACTACAGTGAAGACGACGTGCTGGTAGTGGAGGCGCTGCGCGATCTGACCGGCGGCATGGGCCCGGATAGCTGCATCGACGCAGTCGGGATGGAAGCGCACTCGGGCACGGCGCTGGGCGCGTATGACTCGGTCAAGCAGGCGTTGATGATGGAGACCGACCGGCCGTTCGTGCTGCGGCAGGCGATCCAATCCGTACGCAAGGGCGGCACGTTGTCGATTCCCGGCGTGTACGGCGGCGTGCTGGACAAGATCAATTTCGGCGCGGCGTTTGGCAAAGGGCTGAAGATGGGCATGGGCCAGACGGACATGCACAAGTACATGAAGCCGCTGCTGGAAACGATCGAGCAGGGCCGCATCGATCCGAGCTTCATGATTTCGCACCGCATCGGCATCGAGCAGGCGCCGGATATGTATAAGACGTGGCGGGATAAGCAGGACCAGGTGACGAAGATCGTCATCGACCCGTGGCAGGATGTCATTACGGCTTGATGCCGCGGGTTCGCTCAGGGCGGGGCTATTCACTCAGGCCGGTGCTGTGCGCCCCGCCCTTTTCTGTAAGGATGCAAGGGAGTAAGCTTTCGGTATGAAAGAACTGGTCTTCGACGTGGAGATGGATGAAGGTGGGCGACTGGTGGCGGTGGGCCGCGGCGAGTCCATCTTCACAGATGGAGCGGATTGGGAAGAGTTGAAGCGCAATGTGCGTGAGGTGGTGGAGGCGTTCTACTTCGATATGCCCGCTCCTGACGCAGTTCGCCTCCATATGGTTCGAGAGGAAGTTCTGGCTTCCGCGTGAGATTGGCTCGTCAGGTTTCCGGCAAGCGCGTAGTGGATCATCCTTGCAAGCGCTGGGATTACCGTAAGGTGAACCAGGTCGGAAGCCACGTCATTCTGGTGACAGATGAACCGTCCCACCATAGACTTCCGGTTCCTTTGCATGAACCCTTGGGTATAGGCATCTTCAAGAAAATCCTGAATGAGGTTTGTACAGCAAAGAACATCACGCAGGAAGAGTTATTGAAGGATTTCTAAAGCATCAGCCATGCTTCTCGTAGGCGTCGGCGTCGACTTGGGTAGGGGTGTAGGCGGTGGGGAGTTTCCAGAGATGGCGGAAGAGGGCGTCGGCTTCGCGATGCTCGGGGTCGCGCTCGGTGAAGACGCGGTGGCCCTGGCCGAGCGATTCTGCCGCGGCCGTGAGCAGGTGCAGGCGGGCGGGGATGCGAACGGCGGCGGGGCCGAAGTAGCGGAAATCGTGCGCGAGCAGGATGCGGCCGTTGCGATAGAAGGGGTAGGTGCCGAGGTCCTTGAGCAGATGGGCCTCCGCGCTGTGCAGGCGCGAGCGGCCGGCGTGGAGGGCGCGGCCGTTCTGCTGGTGGAACTCGTAGATGCAGTCTGGGCGATGGGTGAAGGGGCTTGCCGGGGCGAAGTAGTCGCGGGCTTCTACGCCCTCGGTGACGATGGCGGCGTAGATGACAGCGCCGAGGGGGTAGCCGTCGGAATGAGCCAGGGAGTGGCTGGTGATGCCCAGGATGCGGTCGCCGGGCTGTGCAGTGCGGCGGATGGCCGGCTTGCAGATGGCCAGGGTCAGGAGCGGCTCTTCATCGGCCGCAGGCGGGATGGCGCAGGGCGCGCCGCCACGGTCTGAAGTGAGTTTGTAGAGGTACGTCCGCATGGCCTGTCGTCAGGATACGCGGGCTGGCGTCTTAGGCTAAGGGTGCTTCCACGGCCTGTGCGATGAGCTCGGGCGTGATATGCACGTCTTTGCCGTTCAGGCCGAGGCTCGAGAGCGAAGCGAGATCATCAGAGGTGGCGACCGAAGAGTGCGCGGGTGCGGCGGCCATGGAAGCGGCGGCCAGGACGGCGGCGTCGGGTGAAAGGATGGCGCCGTAGGTGTTGACGGAGTGCTCCGTGAGGACCGCGATGGTTTCCGATGCGGTGAGGGCCGGGGTGGCGGCGGCGGCGAGCTCTGCCTGGGCGCTGGCGACGGCACGCGATTTCAGCTGGAAGCATTGGCGGCAAAGCACCGGGCGACCCTGTGTGGGCTTGAACGGGACCGTCGTCTCTACGCCACAGTCAGAACATTCGGTACGAGTTTCGGTGCGGGTGAGGCCGGCGGGCGCGGGGCTCAGCCCATTGGCAACAGCGGACAGGCCGGAGCGGCGGCTTTTGCAGGGCTTGCATCGCTTGGGATCGTTCTTGAATTGCTTTTCCATGAAGAAAAGCTGTTCGCCGGCTGTGAAGACGAATTCAGCGCGGCAATCGGCACAGAGAAGGGTGCGATCGGCGTAGGAGGTGGGACCGGGTGCGTCTGTGAGGGTTTCCATTGGCTGCTCCATCTGCGGAGATAACGGTCTCGGAAAGAAGAATCTTCTTCCCGTGAACAAGGCAGTTCGATGTCCGGAAAGAAGCGGTTGAGCTCCCTGTCGTTTAGAAACGATCAAAGGCTTGCCACGGAACGAGGGGGAGGGTTTCCGGTGGCGGGAAGAGGTGCCGGCCTGATGGAGGCCGGCACCCGTTGGAAGAAGTGTGAGTCGTCCAGCCTGAGGCTAGTCCTGTTCCTTGCGGACCTTCTTACGATTGCGTTTGCGTGCGAGCGCTTCTTTCACGCGCTTCTTCTCGCCTGGTTTGAGATAGAAGGAGTGACGCTTGACCTCTTTGATAATGTCCTCGGTCTGCACTTTACGCTTGAACCGGCGGAGGGCATTTTCGAGCGGTTCACCTTCTTGTACTCGAATCTCTGCCATGGGGAAAACACCTCGCAATCTGGCCTGGGTGGCTACATTCATTAGACTACGCCTGCCCGGTAGGGTTGCGGGAATCATTTTTGAGGATTTTTTGTATGCTGGGCAGGTGAGGTGAGCGGATGATCCGGAGTTTTGGGGGTGTGCTGCCGGTGGTGCCGGCAAGCTGCTACGTGGATGCGAGCGCGCAGATCCTGGGCGATGTGCAGCTTGGGGAACAGGCCAGCGTATGGATGAACGCGGTGCTGCGAGGCGATGTGAATGCCATCCGCGTGGGTGCGCGCAGCAACGTGCAGGATTGCGCGGTGCTGCACGGCATGCGGTACAAATACCCGGTGATCGTGGGCGAGATGTGCACGATCGGCCACAATGCGACGGTGCACGGCTGCGTGCTGGAGGACGAAGTGCTGGTGGGGATCGGCGCGGTGATTTTGAACAATGCGCGGGTGGGCGCGGGGTCGATCATTGCGGCGGGCGCGGTGATCCCGGAAGGCATGGTGATTCCGCCGCGCAGCCTGGTGGCGGGAGTGCCGGGGAAAATCCGCCGTGAGGTCGGCGAGGAAGACCTCAAGCTCATCCGGATGTATGCGGGCAACTATCTGGATTACACCAAGGTCTACCTGGCCGAGACGGGCGGCTGAGCGGGCCGGTTACTGTGGCGTATTGGCCTTCTGGGCCGCGTCGGTCGCCTTATCCTGATGCTTGAGGGCATTGGCCTGGTCCTTCTGGGCCTGGGCCTGCTCCGTTGCGGCCTTTTCTGCGGCTTTCTGCTGCTTCTTTTGGGCCTTCATCTCGGATTTGGACATGGGCGCGGTGGTTGGCGCGGTCGTCGTTTGGGTGGTGGTGGTCTGATTGACCTGGCTGGTGCCGGGCGCGACAGTCGACTGCTGGGCAGGAGCGAGGGTGGCGGCGGCGAGGACGAGAGCGGCAAGAGACGCGTGCGTGATCTTCATACAAAATGGGATGCGGCGGAGTGTGCGCCGGATGCACCTGAACCTTGGGCCCCGGGCTTGGGTAAACTTGAGCTATGGCAATCGTAAAAGCAGTGCGTGGGACCAGGGACCTGTTACCGCCGGAAACGGCGCTGTGGGGCAAGGTGGAGGCCACGGCGCGGGCGTTGTTTGCGCGATACGGTTTTGGCGAGATTCGCACGCCAATGTTCGAGGCGACGGAGCTGTTCGCGCGCGGTGTGGGAGAGGAGACGGATATCGTCTCCAAGGAAATGTACACCTGGGAAGACCGGGCGCGGGCGCAAAGTGAGAAGGCCCAGACGCTGACCTTGCGGCCGGAAAATACGGCGGGCGTGGTGCGCGCTTATATCGAGCATGGCATGGAGGCCGGCGGCGGGCTGCAGAAGCTGTTCTACATCGGCCCGCAGTTCCGGCGCGAGCGGCCGCAGCGGGGGCGGTACAGGCAGTTCTGGCAGATTGGCGCGGAGGTGCTGGGGCCGGTCAGCTCGGGCGCGGAAAGCGCGGTGCGGGACGCGGAGGTGCTGGAAATGCTGGCGTCGCTGCTGGATGAGCTGGGCGTGAAAGGCTGGCGGCTGGAGCTGAATTCGGTTGGCTCGAGCGACGACCGCAAGCGCTACAACGCGGCGCTGCGTGAGGCGCTGGCACCGGTGAAGGACCGGATGTGCGAGGACAACCGGCGGCGGGCGGAGACCAATCCGCTGCGTGTGCTGGACTCGAAAGCACCGGAGGATCAGGAGATCATCAATGGGCTGCCGAAGATTGCCGAGTACCTGAGTGAGGATTCGGCGGCGCACTTTCAGCAGGTGCTGGCGGCGCTCGATGCATGCGGCGTGGCGTATCACGTGAACCCGCGGCTGGTGCGTGGGCTGGACTACTATACGCGCACGACGTTTGAATTTACGGTGCCCGATGGCGGCGGGCTGGGCACGCAGAACGCGCTGCTGGGCGGCGGGCGCTATGACGGGCTGAGCGAAATGCTCGGCGGACCGCGCGCTCCGGGGATCGGTTTTGCCATCGGCGAGGATCGGCTGATCCTGACGCTGCAGGCGCAGGCGGAAGAAGGCGCGGCGGAAAAGCTGGATCTCTACATCGCGCCGTTGGGTGCGGAGCGCAACGCGGCCGGGCTGGCGCTGGCCCGGGAGCTGCGGCGCGCGGGGTTGCACGTCGAGCTGGGCGATGGCAGCTTCAAGCTGCGCAAGAGCTTCGACGCGGCTGATAAGGGGTCGCGGGCCGTCGCGATCCTGGGCGAGGATGAGGTCGCCAAGGGCGTGGCGAAGGTGAAGCTGTTCAGCACCGGGGAGCAGATGGACGTGCCGCTTGCCGAGCTGGCTGCATGGCTGCGGGCAAGGGCTTAGCGGTATCCAGTTTCGAGGCCCGCGCTGCGTCGTTGCTCGCCGATGAAAACGCCGTAGGGCGGCACGGTGACGCCGTGGCCGACGCCTTCGCCTTCAAACGCGTAGCTCGCCGCCAGCATGCGCAACGGTCCCATGGGTAGAGGGACATAGACTGCGCGGGCGGTCGGGTTGACGACCACGACGACCGCTGGTCCGTCGCCTCGCCGGTCGCGCCGCACCCAGACCACCGCGTCGCTGTTGCCGCTCTGCACTTCCGTGACGCCCGTACGCAAAGCCGCGCTGGCATGGCGCAGAGTGCCCAGCTTGCGGTACCAGTTGAGCAGGGAAGCGGGGTCCGCGTCCTCCGCCTGCACGTTGGCGGAGGCGGCGTTCGGGCCCATCGCGATCCAGGGTGTGCCGGTTGTGAATCCATGTTCTGCACCCCACTGCATTGGCTCGGGTGCGGCGCTACCGGCCATGCCGAGTTCCTGGCCGAAATACAACAGCGGTGCACCGCGTCCCAGCAACAGCACGGCGGCCATGGATTTGGCGAGCGCGTCGTCATGGATGCGTTCACTGCTCTCCGTCATGACGACGGTGCCGTCCCCCGAGGCCGCGAGCGCAGCCCGCAGATCGAACGCACGCGGCGCCTTGAGGCCGACCAGCCGCTTGTCTTCTACCAGCTCGACACCCTCACGGCTGACGCCATCGGACACCAGCACGCGCTGTCCGGCGAAGCCCGCGCAAAGCCGCTTCAGCTCACGCACCCGCTCCGCCTGCTGCGTGGTGGTGAGGGCGGCGCCATTCATATCGCGCACCAGCCGCAGACCGGCCACGCCGCGGGTCAGCCAGAAGCGGCCCGCGGCCAGCGTCTCCGTGGTGGATTCGCGCGCACTGAGTGCCACATCGACCAGCACGCGCAGCTTGCGTCTGGTGGCCTCCTGGACCAGCCGGTCAAAGTCCTCTTCGGACCCGTACATCTCTTCAAACGGCTGCACGCCGGTGCCGCCCACGCGCAGCGGCATGTTGGACAGGACGAGGCCGTCGACGCCCAGTGCCTGCAGATAATCCAGCCTGTCGGCGATGCCGCGCAGGTCGCCGAAGCCGTTGCCGTCGGCGTCCTGAAAGTCGATGGGGTCGATCTCGTAGAGCTCTGCGCCCGCCCACCAGGGGGCCACGGTCATGCCGTTGCCGGCCCAGTTTTTATGGGCCAGCGCCTGCCCGCTAGCAGTCCCGCAAGCCAGTACTATCGCCAAGATGGCACGCCACAACATACATAAATCCTACGCGATCAGTTGGCCTCAATTGACGACCGCAATGGGCGCGGACCAGAACGTGCCCTTGGCGCCGGTGGGGTCGAGCACCGTGACCTGGCAGTCGTATTCCCCGGCCTCGAGCTTGCCCAGCCCGACGCTGAAGTTCATGGGCACCACGCCCAGGCCGCGGGTCACGGCCGGGCCCGTCACGGCGACAGGGTCGGTTTCGAGCACCTTCACGCCGCCCTTGTAAAAGCTGACGTAGCCCACCAGCGTGCCGCCCGGCCCGGCCGGCTGGTAAGCCTGCAGGTAGACGTAAAGCTGACGATCTTTATTGAACACCCGCGTGACACTGGGGATGAGCTTGGCGCCATTCTGCACCAGCGGATTCGCGGCTGTTTCCTTGGCCTGTTCCTTGCCTTTCATGGCGTCATAGATGGCGTCTTTCATCTCCACCCGCTGGCCGCTTAGAACCACGCTGCTGACCGGCACACGCTTGTCTTCCTTGTTCAGGTTGGGGATGGTGAAGTTGGTCTGATAGGTGCCGATCCTGCCCGTCTCATCGTCGCGTGCGAGAAACTTGATGGTGTAGCGGCCGGGCAGCAGCGTAAAGCCCGCGTCGTATTCAATAGGACGCTTGGCAAGGTCGGCCGCGGTAGCGTCGCTTAGTTTGATATTCACATGGTCGCGCACGTTGGTTACGGTATTGCCGCCGACTACGTCCTTGATTTCTTCTACAAAGTCGATCAAAGTATGGTCCGCGCCGCCCTTCTTTGCCAGGGCTAATTCGCGGCCCGGAATCTTTACCACGATGGGTACAAAATACTCCGCGCGATTGAGTTGGAAATAATCAATTTCCATGGCGATGGTTAGTTCAGTCACTGGATCGCCAAGCATAAGAGCATCTTCCAACTGGCGTTCTTTATCGGCCGTCGTGAACTTACCGAAGACCTTGGCGCCGTAGTAGCCTTCGCGATATTCAAGCTTGGCGGATAACTCCGGTGACACACTTACTTTTACTTTGCGGAACTTGCCGTTAGGTTCGCCGTTGGTCGTGTAGTAACCCAGAATGTAGTAGTTGCCGATAGCTTCCTGGGCTTGCCGGATGCCCATGGTCAGGTCGTTATTATCGAACAGCGCCTTGCCGCCCGTATCGCCGGCCAGCGCGTAGAGCGTGTCCTGCGAAGCCTGGAAGCGGTCACGTCCGGCACCGGCCGCGGCACCCGTGTACATGCCCACATTGCCGGGCGAGCCCTGGGTCGCATCGCCCAGCGGAGCCTCCGCCACCAGCCCGCGCGCATCGACCGGCCAGAAGGCCACGCCGGACCGTATGGCGGCATCGACCGTCGCGTGCAGTTGTGCCTGGTTGTCTACGCCGTTGAGCCGCAACCCGCTGGCAAAGTAGATTAGAGCCTTCTTTTCACTGAGCTGGCCCAGCATCTTGGCCGTGGTTTGCAGTGCGCTCAACTGCCTGTCCGTATTGAAGATATTGAACTCACTGGAATCCTGGCCGAAGGCCGCGCCGGTATCCGCGCTGCCCGCATCATCGACCGTTTCCGCCGAGCCCTGGCCCTCGCCCACGGTCAGCGTTTCCAGCACACTAAGCAGGCGGTTGCGGTCCGCGGAAAAATCCTGCAGGACGTCCACGGCGCCACCCTGGTAGCGCATGATCGAGACCAGGTCGGCTTCGGTCATCTGCGTGCGAATGAATTTTTCAGCAGCCGCTAGCGCGCGAATCTGGTCGCCTGGACGCATGGCACTCATATCGAAATAGAGTGCGAGCAGACGCTTGTCCTTATACTTAGCGGCGCCATCTTTTTCCGGCGTGATCTGCGTGCGAGAGAGCTTCTTGTAAATCTTGATATCTTCCGCGCTCGGCAGGCCGATAGGTACTCCCGGCCCTGCCGGCAGCACCTCATGCTCCATGAACTTGACCGTCTGCGGGATGCCATCTTCGGTGACGGTGAAGTCTTTCGCGGTAAGTCCATCGATGGGCTTGCCGCTTTTATCTTTCACGACCACGGTCTCAATGACAAGCTGCGACTTGACCGAAAGCGTAAAGGTCTCGCCTGCTCCGGGCAGCTTATTACCCCCCACTGCCTGCGCCGCCGCCAACGCAGTGCCCACAAACATGACTCCAGTAAGACTTAGTACGCGCATAGCATCTTCACCTAGTACCGCAACCGCAAAGTAGTCTGCAAAGATCGCATCGAGTTAGCCGCTATGGGCGACCCGAAAGTAGGATTCTGAATATAAGGCGCACCACTTACTCCAGAGGGTCCGCCGATGATGGCATCCCAGCTGGTGAAAGTAACATGGTTCAAAATATTCGTAGCATCGATCCTGGCATCGAGGTTCAACTTATCCTTGACCCGGAAGGTTCTGGCGAGTGAAGTATTCAAGGTGAACTGTCCCGGACCTTCCAGCGAGTTACGTCCCGCATTGCCATACTGGCCCAGCGTGGGTGCGGTATAGGCCGCGGCGTTCAGGTGCTTGCCGATGGGCGCCGCGTATAGATTCGCCCCGGTCACGCTGGCGCGAATGGCCCCGGTAACGCCAGTGCCGGGCGTAGCGGCCAGATAGATAGGCGTCTCCGGCATGCCGCTGGCCGCGTTGACGGTGGCGACGACCGTCCACTCCTTGAGATACCTGCCGGCAGCGCCACGCATCAGGCTGCCGCCACCCAATCCCTGCCCGGAGGTGTATTGCACGGACCCAATAACCACGTGGCGTTGATCGAAGTTCGACAGCCCCCGCTCGCCGCGCAGGTTGCGCCAGTTCTGCGCAATGGTCGCGGTGCCGCTGGTGGCCGAGGTGGCCGCCGTCCCCACCGCCGCGCCGCCCTGGCCGCCGATCACCGCGTCGTTGTCGATCGACTTGGAATACGTATATTGCACGCTGGCGGTGAAGCCGTTCTTGAGCCGCCGCCGCAGCTGCGCGGTGCCTGCCTCCCGGCTGGAGCCGCCGTTCGACGTGCGAAACACATAGCCGCTTGGACACACGCCCGTGCAGGGATTGACCCCGCCCACCGGGTACGTATTGGGCAGATATTCCTGCACGCCGCGCGTACCCTTGATGCCGAGATAGCTAAGCGTGCCCACCAGCGAGGCCGGCAGATCGCGCTGCGCACTGAGCTGCCAGGTCTGCGCATAGCCCACGCGAAAGTTTGGGTCGACGGCGAACGTGTCTGCCGTGGTGGTGCCACAAGCTTGAAAGCCGTTCGCGAGCGACAACGCACAGCCCGTGCCGTTCGATACGTCGAGACTCTTCGAAAGCGGCGACTGCTGGGCGAGCGCGAGCGCCGTGGCCTCGTAGACGTTGGTGTCGTCATAGATGCCGTAGCCGCCCTTCAGCACCAGCGTGGAGCCGGCGATGGGCCTGAAGGACACGCCGACACGCGGCTGAATGCCGAGCCGGTCCGGGCGCACCAGGCTGGTGGGCAAACCGGACCCGCCCAGCGCATACGCGATCACCGGCGTGACGGCTCCAAACTGTGGTGCGATGGACAGGTTCACCAGCCGGCCTTTGAGCTCGGTGACCGGCGCGCCGTACTCATAGCGCAGGCCGGCGTTGATGGTGAGGTTCGGACGCGCACGCCAGTCGTCCGTGATGTAGAGGTCGTAGGCAGTCTGGCGCAGGTACTTGTCCGGGTTGCCGAAGGCGATGGAGCTGGTATCGGGCGTGCCTGCCAGGAAGTCACCCAGCGCCTCGCCCGTGGCCGCGCCGGTGAAGGTGAACGTTCCGCGCGGATCGCTTTGCGTATTGACGTTGAACTGCTCCCGGCGCAGGTCGCCGCCGAGCGTTACGTTGTGATGCGGCTTGTTGAGCGAGACCTGGTAGTTACCCGAGTCCGTTCGGTTGCGGTTGAACGCCTGCACCGCATCGGTCAGCGTGGTGATGCCGTCGGAGAACGCCAGCGTGGGCGGACCCCACTGGCTGACTTCCTGATCGTTACCCATGATGCCGTTGTTGGCGGAGAAGTTATTCACGCCCGCAAAGGTTTCCGGTGTCACCCGCGTTCGCTGCCGGCTGAACACATAACCCGCTTTTTCAAACAGCCGCTGGCTGAAGCGATGTTGATAGTTCACGTTGGTCGTGAGGCCAATCACGTCGGTATCGTCGACAAAGCCGAACAGGCTTACGTTGCGTTCGCGTGTGCTGCTGAACTCCAGGCTGCCGAAGAGCTGGTTGCGCGGCGTTACGCTTTTGTCCGCGCGGATCTGGAAGGCATCGCGATGCAGGCTGTTGAGCACCGCCGTCTGGTAGTTGTACTGGGTGCTGCCGGCCTCGTTCGCATGCGGGTAAAGCGCAAGCAATGCCGCCGCCTGCACGTTGGTCGCAAGCGCCCGCTGGGCATCGGTCGGCACCAGCCCGGGCAGCGTTTCGCTGTCTTCGTTGCGCGTGCCGCGATAGCCGATAAACAGGTTGGGCCCATGCGGCATGAAGTGCGGAATGTTCAACGGGCCGCCAAACGATCCCGTGAACGAGACGCGGTTGTAGCCCGGCTTGCCGGTGTCGAAACCCGTGATGGAGTAAGGCCGCGCATTCAGCGCCGAGCTGTCATACACCACGCCGAGCGCGTAGGAGTACAGGCTCTTCGAGCTGCGCGTATTGCCGAACGCCTGTGCCATGGAGTACTGCGAGGTGGACGCATTGCTGCTCGTGCCGTTGATCAGAAAGCCATCCGCCGCCGCGCTCTTGGCGCTTTCATCCTGCACGCGCGGCGCCTCTGGTGCGCTGCCGCTCTTCACCGCGGCGCCTTCGGCCGGACGCGTCGTCAGTGCGACCGCCGGCCCCGCCTCCACCTTGACCGCGGTGGCTTTGGCCAGGATCTCGGCGACGGGCAGCATGGTCAGCTCCCACTTGCCATCGGCTGCGCCCGCGCCCACGGTGACCTCCTGGGTCATGGGCTTGAAGCACAGCATGTCGACCGTCACGGTCCACTTGCCATCGGCCAGGTCCGCAAACACATAGCCGCCGCCGGGTCCGGTCACCACCTGCACCTTCTCGGTGCCCTGGGTTGCGGTCACAGTGACGCCCGGCACGGGCAGCCCGTTCAGTGTCACCACGCCCTTGCTTTCACTGGCGAACGCGGCTGTACAGGCCATCATGCAGCCCGCAAGCATCCAGCCCAACGCCATTGCACGTACCGATCGCATCATGCCAATGTTCCTCATCATCAAAATCAATTCGCCGTCGGCAATTCAAGCCGATCTACTACCAGCCCATCCACCGTCCCGCGCTTTGCCACCAGCCGCAGACCAAGCTGCTGCTCAAGCGCCGTAAACAGCGGCGGAGCCCCGGTCTTTCCGTTGTCGGCGTCACCCTCTTCATCCGGCGTCCAATGCAGCTCAAAGCTGTATCGTCCCGTGAGGCCGGTCTCATTGATGACCGTGCGGCCGGTCTCCTGCGTGAACACGCTGAGCGTATCGTCCAGCGTGACGCCTTCAGCCTTCAGCAGCCCGTCTGCGAACTGGAAGCTGCCGCCTGCCCGTGCGTCGGTTTTGGGTAATCCATTCGGCATCACGTCGGTCTCCTTGAACACCGTCAGCTTCGGCCCACCCTTTGCGACGACCAGCGCATACACCGGCTGCTCCAGCTTGACACGGTGCGCCACCAGGCCGAAGCGGTCTGCCAGCAAGCCACGCAGCATCTGCGCACGCTCGGGTTGGGTCAGGGTCTTCATCCGCTCCATCTGCTCCGGCGCCACCTTGGCCTCCAGGTCGAAATGCTTCTTCTCCGCCCAGCCCGGCAGGCCTGTGATCACGTCATCGTTCGAGGCATAAAGCGAGTACGCCTGGCGTAGCAGCATCACCATCGTCGCGTTGACCGCCGTCATTCCGGCAGGCTCATACATGCTCTTCATGCCCATGGCGCCGGACTTGTTTTCCTTGACCACCGTGATGTCAAACGTGGGGGTCTGTGCCGGCGCCATCATCCCGCACACGAGCAAGGCCAGCACTGCCATAAGCATCCGCATCAATTCGCCGACGGCATTTCAAGCCGCTCCACGACCAAGCCCTTTACCGGTCCGTGGTCCGGGTCCAGCCGCAGGCCAAGCTGCTCCTGGATGGCTGTGAACAGCGGTGGCGCCGGTGCCTTGCCGTTATCCGTACCCGCATCCGCTACCTCATCGGGTGTCCAGCGCAGCGCGTAGTCATACTTGCCCTTGAGGCCGGTTTTATCGACGACCGTGCGGCCCACGTCATCGGTCAGCATGTCGGCCAGCGCAGCCGTCGTCCCCTCAGTCGCCTCCACGCGGCCGGACCCCGTCCTGGTGCTGTCGCCCCGGACCGGCTTGCCATCCTCGCCCATCCTGATGGTGGAGGCGGTCAGCTTCGGTCCACCCTTGGCGATAACCAGCGCATATACCGGCCTGTCGTTGGTAACGGGCTTCGCCACCAGGGCGAACCGCTCGACCAGCAAGGCCTGCAGCATGGCCTGGTACTCCTTGGCCGTGATCTTCTTGTAGCGCGCCGCGTCCTCCGCGCTCACCTTCGCCTCCACGTCGAAGCGGGTCGTCTCCGCCCACTTCGGCAGACCCGTAATCTCTTTTTCCGGCGAGCCGTACAGCCCGTACGCGGTGACAAGCAGGTTCATCACCGGCACGCCGAGCATCTGCATGCCATCCGCCGTGGTGCGCCAGCTCATGCGCCCATCGCCCGTCTTGTTGACCTTGATCGAGACGACGTCGTACACGGTCGGCTTATCAGAAGACGCGACCGTTTCTTCAGGCATGGGCATCGGCGGCAACTGCCCCCATCCCACCGTCCCCATGCCAAACAAGAGCCCTAAAGCAATCAGTCGCATCGCCACCTCACGGAGAGTTTACTACTAAGTAGTTAGTTGTTGGAAGGCTTTTCGACGTGATCGAGCACAAGCACTTCCACCTGCGTCTTGACCGCGTCCAGACGCACACCCATCTGCTCCTGCACGGCTTTGAACAGGTCCGGCGGGGCGTTGGCTGCGTCGGTTGGCGGCTGATACTTGATACCCATGCCGCCGAACTGCGAGTCGTCCGGCGCCCACTTCAACATGAAGTCATACCTGCCGGTCAGGCCGGTTTTGTCGACCACCGGCCGGTCCAGCACTGCGCTCTGCATTAGATTGGCAAAGTTCTGCATCGAGGCATTTCTCACGGTGAGAATGCCGAGCCCCTGGAAGAACAAGCCCGGTAGACCCTTCGGATCGCCATCGCTCTTGGCCATCTTCTCGCCACCTTTGGCTACCGTCAGCGCGAATGCCGGGAGTTCTTTTTTTTCAGTGTGCATCTTCAACGCGAACCGTTCTTCCAGCAGCTTTTTGACCATGCCGCGCAACTGCTCCTGGTTGGGCTGCCCGTCGATATCAGGTTGCGCCAGCAGGTCGTACTTCTCATCGGTCGTCCAAGCCGGGCCGCCGATAATCTGCTTCTGCTGCACGCTGTAAGCAAATGTCAGCAGGTCGACGAGCGTCGTATTCGTCGTCTTGAACGATCTTCCATCCACAAGAAAACCCTTACCAGGCGTGTCCGGTTTGCTGGGCTTGATGGTCGCCACCTCGAACACCGGCTTGGCGTCAGCCGGCATCGGCAACACCTTCGGTTTTGCCTCAGGAATCGTCCACGATGCCGCCTCGGTCACCTTGGCAAAGTCCAGCGGAATCGCCTGGCCGCCTTGCGTAAAGGTGCCCGTCATCGCTGTTCCCTCAGCGTTCAGCTTGCCTTCATACGACACGCCGGCCGACACGATGGACAGCTTCAACACCGTGCCCGTCAAGACCGTGGTCGTGATCGGAATCGGCTGCCCGCCCTGGTCGATGCTGTAGATCGTGGTCTTCAGCGCACCCCCGTCTCCCTTGGTAATCTTCATCACCGTACGCAGGTCATGGCCCGGCACCTTCATCATGCCCTGCCAGGTGCCCGCCACATCGGACCCCTGGCTCCACGCTAAGCCACAGCAGAGCACCATCGCCGCCAGTACGTAAAGCCAGACCTTCTTCATCGCAGAACCTGCCCAAAGGAATAGAGGTAGCGCAGCATGCCGCGCCTGTGAATCAAGTTGAGGTTTCATCCTAGACGCATGACGCTACGCATGCGATAGCCACTGGGTTCCATTTTCCAGGATTATTTACGGGCGCGCGCCGGGAGCAGCGGTTCCGGCCGCATGCTATAGACCGGCGTACCAGTCGTAGCCAAGCTTGGTCCAGTAGTCATCCGGCTTGTCATCTGTATAGGCAATCAGCGCGATCCGCTTGATCTGCTTGTAGCCATACTTGATGGGCATGTGCAGGCGCAGCGGGGCGCCGTGAGCCTGGGTCAGCGGGCGGCCGGCCATTTCGGTAGTCAGCAGGCTCTGCGGGTGCATGCATTCGTTCAGGTCGAACCCGCAGTAATAATCGCCGTTCGGCGTTTCCATATACACGTACCTGGGCAGGCGGCCCTGGGCGTTCCTGGCCGGCGGATAAGCCGCGATGAAATCCGCCAGCCGCACCCCGCCCCAATGCACAATCTCGCTCCATCCCTCAATGCATTTGAACTGCGTCACCAGCTCATGCCGCGGCAGGTTGGTCACCTCCGCCATCGTCAGCAGCAGGCCCGGCGTGCCGGGGTCCAGCGTGGAGTCGCTCGGCCCGGCCTCTTCGTTGCCGCGCGGAGGACGCCCATTGTCATTCGCATTCTGTGAAGCCGCAAAGGCAGCGGCAAATCCCGGCGCCATCTTGTCGCCGGAAACCTGGGAGTCGTCCGCCGCGGCCGGCTCCGGCGTCTTCGCTCCCGTGGCCGCACCCGCGCTCATGTCTTTGGCGGAACCTGCGTTGGGCCCCGGCCTGGCTTCATCCTTGGGATTCACTTTTGTATCGTGGCCGGTATATTTAGCATCGCCGGCCGCGTACTGGTAGTTCCACGCGGTCACATCCTTGACGTACTGCGGCATCTTTTCAGCATTCGCCACGCCCACCACCTGCAGGCGATAGCTATCCATCACCAGGTCCTGCTTCAGCCCATAGTTGCCATTGATCCGCAGATCCACGGACTTGCTTTGGTCGTAGGTCGGCGCCAGGCCACGCTCGTCGAACACCCCGCGCGATACCGCCTCGTTGAAGTCCAGCCCCTTGCGCAACGGGCGCTGAATCGTCTCATCGCCGGGTGCATGCTCAATCCAGCGATAGAACCCGTAGCCGCCCAGGCTGGCCGCACCCGCCACCAGAAAACTGCGCCGCGTGCGCTTGGCCGATTCCCGTTTTACATCCTCTTCTGTGCTCAAAATTGCCTCCGTTCCGCCTCGAGCGAAGGCTCATCCGCACCTCGTAATGCGTAGCCGCTGACCATGGAGCGAAAGTTATTCCAGCCGGCCAGCATGACCTGCCCCACATGCACCAGGAAGAAGCCGCAGAAGCCGATCGTGAGCCAAAAGTGCAGCCATCGCGCCATCTCGTAGCCGCCCATCAGTGTTGTCAGGTAATGCGTCTGAGTAGGTTTGTAGATGGCCAGCCCGGTCAGCAGGGAACCAGCGCCCATCACGATCACCGAGGAGTAAGCGATCCGCTGCCCGCCGTTGTACTTGGTCTGCGGCGGCAGGTCTTTGCGCAGGTGCAGATCTACCAGCGTCACCTGCACCGCGTCACGCAGCGAACGCTTCTGCGGCACCATGAATTTCCACTCTCGCGACCAAAGCAGATAAGCCACGTACAAGATGCCGTTGATGGCAAAAATCCACATGAAAAAGAAGTGGTAGCCCAACCCCTTGGTCACCTGGTAAGGCACTGCGAACCAGTTATAAAACCAGTCCGGAAAAAAGCGGAATAAAGTAACTCCTCCCACTCCTACCCGATAAACCCGATGTGGATGCAGATACGCATTATCCGAGTCATTCCAATAAATCAGCAAACCACTCCAGATCATCGTGAACAGGACCGGAAAATTGATCCAGTGCATCCAGCGGATCGCCAGCGGATGCTTGCGCTCCAACACCACTGGCGATGCGGCGTCGGTCGCCATCTCGGCTGCGGGTTCGGTGGCCACAGGCTCCTCGGTTACGATCGGCAGCCCGGGCATCGGCAAGCTTTCGGCCATGGCATGCTCCACGGCTGCATCCGCTTCGCGTTCCGCCGGTTCCAAATCTTCGTCCATGCTGGAATCCTCCCTCGCCACGCATCGCGCTGGCAAGACAATTCGCTCCCGCGGGCAATTAACGCAAGGTCACAAGCACCAGCGCGCCATCTTCGTCGACAAATTCAACCATCTTGTTCGTCATCGTGACGCCTTCAAAGGCACTCCGTTTGCCACGCGTGCCGCTGACCACGCGCGCTTCGGTCGCCTGGTTCGCGTCCGTCATGCAAGCCACCTCCTGGATGCATTTGACCATCACCGTCGGGGTGCCAACCGCCAGGTTCCAATGCTGCACCAGGTAGATTCTGTTGCGGCCCGCGGACTTATCCAGCAGCAGCACATCGTTGGGATAATTGATCATCACCCGCACCCCATCCACGGCGATGCCATCGCGTGTTACATGAGCAAGAGGATCGCGTAAGTAAACTCGCTCGCGATAAATAGTAAGAAAGACTACAAACGCAATAATCGATAACGCAATAAACTTTTTCACGCAGCCCCCTTACTTCTCTTCGTGATACTCCTGCTCGGTATTTATTTCCCACAGTGAAGCTTTATCGACCTTGCCCGCTACCAGCCCGTCGACGACTGTCATGGCGGTGAGCATGGAGTGGTCCTGGTTGTTGTACTTATGCATGCCATTGCGGCCAACTAGAAACAAGTTCTCAAAAGAATCCGTAAATTCACGCAACTCAATAAATCTGTCGTAGGTGCCAAAGTAGGCCGGGTAAGTCTTCGGCACACGCACCACATGCCCATCCGTCACCACGCCCGGTTCCAGGATGCCGATTTTCTCTACCTCGGCGATCGCAAACGCCTTGAGATCGTCATCGTTCATCTTCCAGATCGCATCCGTCTCATAGCAGAAATATTCCAGCCCAATCCAGACCTTCGCCGGATCGCTCACCAGGTAAGGACTCCAGTTATTGAAGATCTGCAGCCGGCCCAGTTGCACATCCGGCTCCTGCACGTAGATCCACGTATCCTTGAGCAGCCCGCCGTCCGGCTCGTTCACTTTCAACCGGTCCGCCAGCAGTCCCACGGTAATAAAGTCGCGGTACTGCAGCCCATCGCTGACTTCGCGCACGTTGGCGGGCACGTTGCAATCCATCGCCTGGACTAACTCCCGCATCGGCATCGTCGAGAAAAAATAGTCGCCGGTAAAGGTTTGCTTCTCTCCACCAGCTCCCGCAGCGATAACACCAGTAATGACCTTGCCGTCCGTAAGCACCCGATCCACCTTCCACTCCATATGGATCCCCCCACCCAAAGCGACGATCTGTTCCGCCACATGTTCCCATAGCTGACCCGGCCCATATTTCGGATACATGAAGCGTTCGATCAAGCTAGTATCGGTACCCTTTTGCGCTAGGTCACCTACTTGTTTCCTGCTGACCAACTTACTCACAAAATGCTTCAACGCCGTCGTAAGACTAAGTCCCTTGATCCTCTGCGCGCCCCACTCGGCCGATATCTGGTCACAGGGTGTACCCCAGACTTTTTCCGTATAGCTTTTGAAGAAAGTAAGATAAAGCTCCCGGCCAAAGCGGTTGATCAGAAAGTCCTCGAGGCTTTTCTCCGGCGTAATCTGGTGCATCCGGGACCACAGGTAACTCGTCCCAACGCGCCACGTCCGAGTAACTCCCAGGTTAGTCAATGTGCGCCCGGTAAGCTTGATCGGATAATCAAAGAAGCGCCGCAAATAATAAATCCTGCTTTGCCGCGGCCGAATCAACATCACCAGATCCGGGTCTGCCGTACCGCTTACCGTGACGACCGTGTCCGTGGGCTCGTCCGCAATTTCTTCGGCGTCTACCTGCTTCGGGCCAGCTCCCCGCAGCACCGGCACCTGCTCCAGCCTGGCCGGCACGGCGACACGCCGGGTCTTGCCCTGGTAAGCAATTTCCGCCGCATCTTCAGGCGGCATCAGGTCCATCCACCACTGCATGACACGGTCGCTCTTGGAAAAGAAACGGTGCCCGCCAATGTCCATCCGGTTGCCCTTGTAGCGGATCGTCCGCGAGATACCGCCAATCTCGCCGCTCGCCTCCAGCACCACCGGCACGATATCCGTGCGCCGCAGCAGTTCAAGCGCCGCCGTCAACCCCGCCGGCCCAGCCCCGATAATCACTGCCACACGCCGTCCGTCAGTTCGCATCCCACTGTGAAGTATACGGACTATACAGGCGCCCCTGAAACGACCGGCGGGGCGACCGTAAAGGTCAGCCCCCCCGCGCCGCTATCGACCACCACCCGGTCGCCATGCACCACGCTGCCATCCAGGATCCTGACGGCCAGCTTGTCCTGCACCATGCGCTGGATGGCCCGTTTCAAAGGCCGTGCCCCATACGCCCGGTCGTAACCCGCGGCAAAAATGGCCTGCCGCGCCGCATCGGTCAGCTCGAGCGTGATCTTGCGGTCCACCAGCAGCTTCTGCAGGTCAGCCAGGCGCAGGTCGACGATGTGCGTCAACTCAGCCTCACCCAGCGGATGAAACACGACGATGTCATCCACACGGTTGAGAAACTCCGGCCGAAAGTGCTGCTTGAGGCTGTCCATGACGCGCACCTTGGCATCCTCAAAGCCCTCGTCATTTTCAGCCCAGGCCGTCGTCAAGGCTTGCGCGCCGACGTTCGACGTCATGATGAGCACCGTGTTCTTGAAGTCGACCGTGCGGCCTTTCGAGTCGGTCAGCCGGCCATCGTCCAGCGCCTGCAGCAGCACGTTGAACACGTCCGGGTGCGCCTTTTCGATCTCGTCAAACAGCACCACGGAGTAAGGCCTGCGCCGCACCGCCTCGGTCAACTGCCCGCCCTCGTCATAGCCTACGTACCCGGGGGGCGCGCCAATCAGCCGCGCCACGGCATGCTTTTCCATGTACTCGCTCATGTCGATGCGCACCATGGCGTTCTCGTCATCGAACAGGAACTCCGCCAGCGCACGTGCCGTTTCGGTTTTGCCGACGCCCGTCGGCCCCAGAAAGATAAAGCTGCCAATCGGACGCTTCGGATCGCTCAGCCCCGCGCGTGAGCGGCGAATTGCATTGGCCACGGCGGTGATCGCCTCCGCCTGGCCGACCACGCGCTCTTCCAGACGGCCTTCCATCTGGACCAGCTTCTGCATCTCGCCTTCCAGCATTTTGCTCACCGGGATGCCGGTCCAGCGCGAGACGATCTTCGCGATATCCTCCTCGTCCACCTCTTCCTTCAGCATCCGGCCACGGCTGTCGGAGGCCATGTCGTCGGCCGCATCGGTGAGGTCTTTCAGCTGCGCCTCGAGCCCCGGAATTTCACCATACGTCAACTCCGCCGCACGTTGCAGATTGCCCTTGCGCGTCTCTTCCTCGGCCCTGAAGCGCAGCGTTTCAAGCGATGCTTTCAGCTCCGCCACCTTGCCGATGGCGCCGCGCTCGGTCTGCCAGCGCGCCCTGAGCCCGGACGCCTTCTCCTGCACCTCCGCAAGCTCCTTCTCGACCGCATGCAGCCTCTCCTGCGAGCCCGGATCGAGCTCCCGCGTCAGCGCCTGCTTCTCGATCGAAAGCGAAACCGCGCGCCGTTCCAGATCATCAATCTCGACCGGCACGGAGCCAATCTGGATCGCCAGCGCCGCCGCCGCTTCGTCCACCAGGTCGATCGCCTTGTCCGGCAGGAAGCGGTCGCTGATGTAGCGATGCGACAAGGTCGCCGCAGCCACAATCGCTGAATCCTTGATGCGAATCTTGTGGTGCGCCTCGTACCGTTCCTTCAGCCCGCGCAGGATCGCGATCGTATCCTCCACGTTCGGCTCGCCCACGTAGACCACCTGGAAACGCCGCTCGAGCGCCGCATCTTTCTCGATGTATTTGCGGTATTCGTTCAACGTAGTCGCGCCGATGGCCCGCAGCCCGCCACGCGCCAGCGCCGGCTTCAGCATGTTGCTCGCGTCCATGCTGCCCTCCGCCGCGCCCGCGCCCACCAGCGTGTGCAGCTCGTCGATGAACAGGATGATCTCGCCGTTCGAATCCTCGATCTCCTTGAGCACCGCCTTGAGCCGCTCTTCAAACTCCCCGCGAAACTTGGCTCCGGCCACCATGCTTGCCAGGTCGAGCGCTACCACGCGCTTGTCCTTCAGGCTTTCCGGCACGTCGCCCGAAATCACACGCCGCGCCAGGCCTTCCACGATCGCCGTCTTGCCCACGCCCGGCTCGCCGATCAGGACCGGATTGTTCTTGGTCCGGCGGCTCAGCACCTGCACCACGCGCCGTATCTCTTCATCGCGGCCGATGACCGGATCCAGCTTGCCGCGCCGTGCGAGTTCTGTCAGGTCCTTGGCATATTTTTCCAGCGCCTGGAACTTGCCTTCGGGCGTCTGGTCGGTCACCCGCGTGGCCCCGCGCACGGCGGTCAGCGCTTTCAGAATCGCCTCATGCGTCGCGCCGAACGCCTTAAGCGCCGCGGCGACCGTGCCGCCCTTCTCCTCCGCCAGCGCCAGCAGCAGGTGCTCGGTGGAGCAATACTCATCCTTGAAATTGGCCGCTTCCTTGAAGCCCTGCTCCAGCACCCGCGTCAACCCGGCGGAAACGCCCGGCTGGCCGCCGCCCTGCACCTTTGGCAGCTTCGCAATCGCGCCCTGGACGCCCGTCAGCATCTGCTCCACCGGCACGCCTACCTTCTCCAGCACCGGCAGCACGACGCCGTCCTTATCCTCCAGCAGCGCCGCCATCAGGTGTACAGAAAGCACCTCCGGATTGCCGTTCTCCTGCGCCATCTGTTGCGCTGCCTGCATCGCTTCCTGCGACTTGACCGTGAATTTCTCCCACCGGATTGCCATGCGTGGAACCTCCTTGACCTGTGCTTTCTATCAGATACCTGATGGACGGCTCGCGATGCACAAAGTTGATAGCACAACGCTCACATTCCGATTATCGACAGAAATTCAGCCCGCACCAAAGAAATTTGTCACAACTTCTTCTCCTGAATCGGCGTCACATTCCACATAAGTTTCAGTATGAGTACATCTATTGTTTTCCTAGACACGTATCGTCCATGAGAGATGGCCGCTTAGACCGCCACTCGTCCCACTTGTGACTCTTTTCCGAAATCAACCTCATTCTGCCGAACAGCTATCCTCCCAGGGTACTCGGCCCCTCAGGAGCCTTTCATGCGTTACATCCCCGCTCTTCTAGCGTTTCCCGCTGTCCTTGCTCTTGCAGGCTGCGCCACGACTCCCCAGCAGACTACGAACGTTTACGGCGGCGACCCGCCTCACGCCGCCGCAACGCTTCAGGGTACGGTGTACGGCGGCCAGCAGCCAGTCGTGGGCGCAACCGTCACCTTGTACGCGGCAGGCACCGCCTACGGCTCCGGCGCCACCTCCATCGCCACGGCGACCAGCACCACCAGCGCCGCGGGCGGATTTTCGTTTGCACCGTTCACATGCCCTTCCGCTGGTGTGCCGACGTACATCATCGCGACCGGCGGCAATGCAGGCTACAGCACCAATAATCGCATTGCACTGGCAGCTGGCCTTGGCCCCTGCAGCGGTCTTGCCAACGCCTCGGTGGGCCTCAATGAGGTTACGACGGCGGCCACTGCCTACGCGCTCAGCCACTTCTTCACCACGGCCATCGGCTTTGGCTCAACGGACAATTTCGGTGGTGCCGCGACCGCAGCCGAAGGCAATAACGCCGGCCTGGTCATGGCGAACACCTACACCATCCCGCTGCTCATTTCCGTAGCCAAGGGAACGGCGAACACCAGCACGGCCGCGATTACGCTCGAGTCGGCCAAGCTGAATTCCATCGCCAACATCATCGCAGCCTGCGTCAATTCGGCAGGCGGCAACGCGGGCGATGGCTCCTACTGCGGCAACCTGTTGACAGATACCACGCCTCCGGGCAGCACGACCGCACCCAGCGACACCCTGCAGGCCGCGGTCCAAATGGCGCTTTATCCCTACCAAAACGTCAGCGCTCTGTTCAACATTCCGCCGGCTACTTCTCCTTTCGTAGGTCTTTCCACCACACCGCACGATTGGACGCTCGGCGTCGCCTATACTTCGCCGACCTTCGGCCTCGCGATCGAGGGCATTCAGACCACCACCGCCAACGTCTTCGGGCCCAGCAGCAGCACCATCGATATCGACGCCAACGGTCGCGTCTGGTTCCCCTCCACGACGAGTTCCGCCCACGGCCTCGCCTACTTTGACCCCACCTCCAACTCCTTCAACGGTCCCTACGGCGCTTTGACCCATCCTCAGTACCTGGCGATTGATATCAATGGCATCGCGTGGGGAACCGACCTTCAGTCGAATTCAATTGTCGGCGTCAATACGACCGCTCCGACATCATCCGTTACCTACAATTCACCCGCCGGGACTGTAACCGGGCCTATCGGCGTAGAGGCAAACGCCAGTGAACCGAACGCCGTCGTTTACACGGCAACCAGCGCTTCGGCGAGCAATTCCTATGTCCTTCAGGCGGGACAGCAGTCCATGATTGCTTCGATTGCCCAGACGCCCACAGGCATCGCTCCCTACTCAGATGGCAACAAGAGCCAGTACTACGAGGCAGAGCTGGCAACCAGCCTGCCCGGTTCCAACCAGTGCTTGCTGGAAATAAACTACACCGATCCCGTCGACTCTGACACCGATGAGGATTTCTCCTCCGCGAATAGCGGGACGACGCCCTGCATCACCGGCGGCGCGGCGCAGATCAACCAGGTCAACGGCGAATCCGCAATCACCGCCGCCAGCCTGAACGAGATCTGCTCCTACATCGCCAGCAACTGCTTCGTCCCCACCGTGCCGCTCAGCAATCCGCAGGGCATTGCCGTGGATGGTGATGATCATGTCTGGATCGCCAATGCCGGCAGCGCGTCCGTCAGCACGTTGTATTACCTGCATTCCGCAGCGAAAAGTGATGCGGACTACATCACCACCAGTCCTATCGCCTACATCCACAACAGCACGTACGGCAACACGATCAAGACTCCTTACGGTATTGCCATCGACCGCAGCGGCAACGTCTGGACCTCAAACGCAGGTTGCGTCAGCACAACGAACGTATCCTGCACCCCGGGGTCCTTCGTACTCTCTGAACTGATTGGAGCCGCAGCGCCGACCCTGACGCCGCTTTCCATCATGACCACGACCGCCTATTCGCCATCACGGCCGCAGGCGGTTCCAACCCCCATGGAACCAAGCGCCTCAGGACGCACCGCTCACCAGCGTTCCAGGTAGTAGTTTTCGCTCCAGCCTGCCCCTGCGTTTTACGACGCAGGGGCTTTGTCTTGCCCCTCACTTGCGCATCTAAAGTTTCATGAAGCTCATGACACGCGCCACGCCCTTCGCTCTGCTGCTCATCACGGCAACCCTCTACGCCGGACCCACCGCCACCGATACCGACAAGGCATTCGTCGCCAAGGTATCCCAGGGCGGAGCGTATGAGGTGACTGCCAGCCGGTACGCCCTTACCCACGCCCACGCGCAGGATGTGCTGGACCTGGCTGCCGCTGAAGTCCATGATCACACCCTCGTCGGCGCCAGGCTCAAGAGCATTTGCGCGTCCGCCGGCGTTCCCGTCGCGGCGCAGCCTACCGGCGAGTTTACTGACCGTTTCGCGCGCCTGAAAGACGCTGCCGGCCAGAACTTCGACCAGGTTTACCTGGAAGACATGAAGGCCATCCACGATAAGGACGAGGCCCTCTTCGCCCAGGAAAGCCGCGATGGTTCCGGCGCCTTCAAGACCTTCGCCGCCGAAACCGACAAGATCGTCAAGCGTCATCAGGGAGCTCTTGCCGTCAACCCGTAAATATTCTCGGGCGTTTTAGCTCGCCGGCCGTCTGTCTCGATAGCAGGTATCCATGACCTTCATCGAGGAACGTAGTTTGACGTTGCCGTTCACGCGAAGAGCCGAGTCGCGACCGGATCGTACAACCGGTGACGTGGCTGCGGTAGCCGCCCTGGTCGAGACCTGGTCGCCTCTCCTTTTCCGTGTCGCCCACTCCATCCTCCGCAGTCCCGCTGAGGCAGAGGATGCTGTGCAGGATACCTTCGTGCGTGTGCTCGAGCAGCGCCGAAGCCTTGCGGAGGTCAACGATCTCCGCGTCTGGCTCGTCCGCATCACGTGGAATCTGGCGCTCGATCGCCGCCGCCGCATCCGCCCTGACCAGCTGGATGCCGCGTTCGCCGGCCGCCTCACTGCAGCCAACCTCCCCGCGGATCTGGCCCTGGAGGAATCGCGCCGCATGCAGGCTGTTCTGCTTGAGATCGATCGCCTGCCCGCCGCCGAGCGCCACGTTCTGCTGCTCTCAGCCATCGACGAGCTTCCCACCGCGGAGATCGCCGCCGTACTGGGTAGATCGCCGTCCGCCGTGCGGGCCTTGCTTTCCCGTGCGCGCACCCGTCTCCGCGAGCGTCTCGTCGCGGCCCAGTCAAAGAGAAAGGGGCAGTCATGACTCCATCGCCTGATGAGCAAGACGATCTAAGAATAGACAGCATTCTCGCCGCTCTCCATTCGGCGGAGCCCTCCCCCGGCATGCAGCGCCGCATCCTGCATACGCTCGAAACGCATCCGGCCACGCCTCCACCGCGCCGCTGGCTGATCCCCGTTCTCGCAGGCGCGGCCGCCGCCGGCCTGCTCACGTTTGCCTTGCTTACGCCTCATCCCAGACCCGCGAGCACAAGCACCGTCGCCACGCAAAAGCTTCCACCCACAGCAGTCGTCACGACCCACGGATCGGCGACGCACCCAGCGCAAACCGTCAGCTTGCGGCCCCGGCCCACGTCAGTTCCCGTCGTGACGGAGCAGCCTGCCTCTGAACCCAACCACCCCGCCGCCCCCATGCCGCTCACCGATCAGGAGCGCCTCCTCGTTCGTCTCGCCCAGCGCAGTCGCCCGCAGGATGTTATCGCGCTCTCCCCGCAGGTTGCGGAGCTCCAGCAGGCCCACGATCTCGCCGCCTTCGACGCCTTTTTCCAGCAGATTCTGCTGCCGGCCTTCAACGCAAACCCCGAGCCTTCAACCGATCAAACCCCAACCCCCAATCCAGATTCCGGAGACGACCCATGGCAACCCGCCGCACGCAACTAGCCCTTCTCGCCCTTGCCCTCACCGCGCCTTGCGCCCTGCACGCCCAGGCTGACGTCAAGCCCGATGCCAAGCCCGACGCCAAGCCCGCCCCCGCACCTCAGTCCGACATCAACGCCACCCCACCGCAATACCCATCCTTCATCCACAACCGTACCCAGGCCAGCGACTACCGCCAATCCCACAACGAGTACCACACCTTCTACCTCAAGAATGTCTCCCAGCCCAACGACGGCAACGAGATCCTCACCGGCCTCCGCCTCATGTTGGAGCCCAGCGTCAAGATGTATCTCCTCCCCAGCCAGAACGCGCTCGCCATGCAAATCCTGCCCACCGAGGTGCCCATCGTAGAAAAGTTCCTCGCCGAGTGGGACCGCCCACATCGTCTCTACCGCCTCACCTACGCCATCACAGAGTCTGACGACGGCAAGCGCATCGGCATCCAGCACGTCTCCATCGACTGCGTCAGCGGGCTACGATGCACGTTGAAGAACGGCAGCAAGGTGCCCGTCGCCACCGGTTCCTACAACAACGGATCCAACGCCGGCAGCGCCGCCAACAGCGTGCAGACCCAGTTCACCTATCTGGATGTCGGCCTTAGCCTGGACGCGACCCTGTATGAGATGATCGGCGGCGCCCAGCTCAAGTCGAAAATCGAACAGTCCAGCATCGTCGATGTACCCTCAGCCATGGGCAAGGACGACCCAATCGTCCGCCAGACCCAGGTCGATGGCGTCACCAACCTGGCACCGGGCAAACCACTCAACATCGGCGGCATCGATGTCCCCGGCAGCACCCGCCACATCGATATCGAGGTTACCCTGCAACCCCTCTAGCGAGTAGGCCAGCCCAGATACAAGGGCTGGCGACTTTACAGCTTCAGCACCTTCTCCGCGGCCCCACTGCACAGGTTTGCCATCGCCACCGGGTCCAGTACGCTTTCCGCCAGCTTGAGAAACTCGCGCCCTTTATCATTGCTGCTGAAAGGGTAATCGACTGAAAACATCAACCGCTCCAGCCCAATCACCTCACGCGCACATTGGAACGGCGGCAGCGTAAAGTAGCCGCTCGTGGTCACCCACAGGTTGGTCTTGAAGTAGTCGGCCACCGGCTGACGCAGCTTGGCCGGTCCGCTCAGAATGCCGCTTGACCGTGCCAGCGCATAAGGCAGCCCCTCCCCCATATGCCCGATGATGACCTGCAGCTCAGGCAGCCGGTCGAACAACCCGGAGCAGACCATCCGCAGCGTATGCAGCCCCGTCTCCGCATGCCAGCCCCAGCCGGCGATCGAAAGCAGGTAATCCACCGCTTCCGAAACCCCCGTGTAATAAGCCTGTTTCACCGCTTTCGGCGGCGGCGCGGGATGCACATACACCGGCACGCCCAGCTTGGCGGCAGCTTCAAACACCGGCGTAAAACGTTTGTCATCCAGAAAGTGTCCGTCGGTGGTGCCGTCTACCATCGCGCCCAGAAACCCCAGCTTGCTTACGCAGCGTTCCAGCTCCGCGGCGGCTTTCTCCGGCGTCTTCATTGGCAGCAGCGCAAACCCCGCAAGCCGTTCCGGATAAGCCTTCACCGCCGCCGCTAGCTCATCGTTGATGTCCGGCACCAGCTTCGCCGCCGTCGACGGGCTCAGCTCATCCACCCCAATCGCCGCCAGCGAAAGCACCTGCAGATCGATGCCCGCCGCATCCATCGCCGCAATGCGCCCCGCGCCCAGGTCCAGCAGCTTGGCCTTCACCTGCTCGAGCGCAGGCTCGCTCTTCTTGTCCGCGCCCGTCGCGTGCAGAAAATCCTTGGTAACAAAGTGTTCTTCCAGCGTGATCGTCTTCATGCCTGTTAGGACGCGACTCCCGGCCGCCACGTTACTCCCTCCAGCCGCAGTGTCGGGTCGGCGGCCGCGCGCAGGCCGGCAAACTCAGCCTGCCAACGCACCATTTCCATGCAGCAAACCAGCGCGTCGAAGCCGTCCTCACTGCCCCGCGCCCCGGCCACCACCGCTCGCGGCAACGCACCGTACAAGCCCGGCTCCGCCAGCCGCCGCGCCCGCAGATACGCCGCCCGCGCCGTCTCGTTCGACTTCGCCACCGGCCCCGTCAGCAGGCGCGTGTACATCTCCACCAGCAGCGGCTGGGCATCGGTCTCAGCACTCAATTCCGCATCCTCAAACGGCCACACCCGGAACCCCGCCTCCCGCAACCGCTCCAGCCATTCCATCGCCCGCAGCGTGCCTGTCCCCACGCTGCCGCTGCCGCCAATCTGGAACGGCGATTTCGGCTGAATGCCCTTCATCAGCGCCGCCCGCAACTCATCGCCGCCGCCAAACTCCACCTTGTTTTCCATGTCGGTCTGCCGCATCATGGTCGCGTAGCCCGTCCCGCTGAACTGCGCGGGCCGCTTGTGCGGCTTGCCCCAGAACCGCTCGTCCACAGCCTCACAAAGCCAGCGCTCCCCATGCCCTGACGCCACATGCCGCCAGAACTCGAACACCGTCGCACACCCATGCTCGCGCAAAAACCACGCCGGATAGCTGAAGCAGCAATCGATCCCCACCACCATCCGCGGCGTCTCCCGCGCCATCCCGATCAGCCACGCCGTCAGCTCGGCCCGCGTCCGCCCGGTCTCCAGCGTCACCTTGCCCCCGGCCACCTTGCCCTTCGCATGCCGCGTCCACACCCCGGCCCAGATCTTCTTCTTCTGCCCCGGCCCCTTGTCACCGGACCAGTCCACCGCCACCACCCTGTCCAGCGCCACAGCATCCACGACATCCACGACATCCACGACATCCACTAGGAACCAACCTCGCCTCTTCAGCGTATTCCAACCAGAAGGAATTTACGTCATGCTCAAACTTCTGCTGTTCTGCATCCTCGCCGTTCTCTGCTGGCCGCTCGCGCTCATCGTGCTGCTGTTGTACCCGCTCATCTGGCTCGTGCTGCTGCCATTCCGCCTGCTCGGCATCGTCATCGGCGGCGTGTTTGAGCTCATCGCCGCCATCTTCAGCCTGCCCGTCCGTGCCCTCCGTGCAATCTAGCGCGCCATCTAGAACGGCAGCTCGCCATAGCGTTCCAGGTCACTCTCCGCCACCTCCACCCGCCACGCCTGAAACAGCTTGAAGATCGCGTTCGAGCTATACCCCGCCCGCAGCAGGCGATTCATCACCCGCACCTGTTCCTTCTGATCCGCCGGCGGCTTCACCCGCTTGCGTTCGCAGTATGCCCGTGCCAGCGCCACCTCGTCGCTCTCATCGAATGCCGCGCCCACCGTCTCCGCCACCAGCTCTTTGCTGACACCCTTGCCCGCCAGGTCCTGCGCCACGCGCCGCCGCCCGAACCCCTGATTTTCCTTTCTCAGCCGCGTGTAGTCCTGCGCAAAGCGCGTATCGCTCAGATACTTCAGCTCGATCAACCGCTCGACCACGCGATCCATATCGCGTTCACCCTGCTCGCCTTCGTGCGCCCGCGGCTTCATCAGCTTGCGCAGATCGCGCACCGTCCGCATGCGCCGGCTCAGGCTGCCCACGGCATACTCGAACAGCTCCGGCTCGCCCACCGGATCGCGCTTTTTAGGCCTCGCAAACGCCATCGCTACTCCCTTTCAAACAAAGCGGACCGCGGATCACACGGAGAAACGCGGATCAAAACCCAGCCACGACTTGAATCCGCGCTCCTCCGCGTCAATCCGCGGTCGGCTTTTATTGCCCCGCGTACTTGCCCGTGTGGGTCCACTTGTCGCACCAGTCGCTGACGGTCTTGTTCCAAAGCTCGCTGTTCTGCGGCTTCTGCACCCAATGCCCTTCATCCGGAAAGTACAGAAACTCGCTCGCCACACCCAGCCGCTGCAACGCCGTATAAAGCTGAAAGCCCTCACTCACATCCAGCCGATAATCCCGCTGCGAATGAATCACCAGCGTAGGCGTCTTCGCATCCTGAATATGCAGCATCGGCGACCACTTGCGGAACGGGTCCTGATCTTCCGGCAACGAAGCATACCGCCAGGGCTGCGCCGGCAAAGGGTCAAGCGAACCATCCGGCATGTGCCGGCGAAACTCCCACTCATTGAACCAAAGCTCTTCCGTCGTCCCATAGGCGCTCACCGGGTTATACATCCCGTCATGCGTCACGATGCACTTGAACCGGTCCGTATGGGTCAGCACCCAGTCCGCCATGTACCCGCCATAGCTTGCCCCCAGCGCACATTCGCGCGTCTTGTCGATGAAAGGGAACTGCGCCTCCGCCGCATCCAGCCCCTTCATCAAATCCACATAAGCCTTGCCCCCCCAGTCTCCATTCACCCCATCGATAAACGCCTGCCCATACCCCGTCGACCCACGCGGATTCACCATCACCACCACATACCCCGAAGCCGCCATCAGCTCCGGATTCCAGCGGTAACTCCAAGCATCGCCCCAAGCTCCCTGCGGCCCACCATGAATCAAAAACTTCACCGGGTATTTCTTGCTAGCATCGAAGTTAGGCGGCTTCACAATAAAGCCTTGCACTTGCGTCCCTTCCGCCCCGACAAAGTTGAAGGATTGTTCGGGTGTACTCGTGAAGTCAAATGTTGTTCTTCCGTTTATATTCGTGATTTGTTTGAATTGAACTGACGAGACAGGACCCTTGGAGTGAAGCTTCTCGGCTCCAAGGGAATTTGCTCTTGCCTCCATCTTGCGCTGCATGTTGGCATCAGGTTGCGAAAGTTTTATGAGCTCATTCGGACGATATTCTGTATTCCAGGTACAGATAAGCCCTTGTGCTTGCGGTAGCAACCGCATGTCGCCTAGCGTTCCCAATGCAAGAACAGGTTGGAGCGCTCCATCTAAACTGGAAAGCTGAATGTGCGATTCGCCCTTCAGCTCGGAATTGATATAGACGGAATTAGAATCTGCCGACCATAGGTACTCATCTACCCAACCATCGAAGTCAGGCAGGACTTCCTTGGCATTCCCACTCTTCCGATCCATCACCATCAGCCGAAACCGATCACTCTCATACCCCGCCCGCGCCTGCGACCGAAACGCCAGCCACTTCCCATCCGGCGAATACTGCGGCCCATCGTCACTCCCCAGCGACGTACTCACCTTCACAGCCTTAGCCCCGGCCTCATCCAGCCGCAGCGTAAACACATCATTGTTCGTGCTCGAAGCTTTACTCGCCTCCAGGTTCGCCACGTAAGCCACCTCATGCGAATCCGGCGCCCACGCATACCCCAGCGGCCCGCCGAGTGAAAAAGTAGGCGTCTCCGCATCCCCCACCGCACTGCGCGGCGTCAGGTCCCTTACATCTTTCCCATTCCCCACCGACACCGCAAACACATGGCTCCGCTTCACCCCGGTAAATGCATTCCAGTGCCGATACAGCAGCCCAGTCCAGATCTGCGCCTTCACCTGGCTCGCCGCCGCCTCCGCATCCCTGCGCTTGTCGCAAGCGTCCTCGGCAGGGAAGTCGCCCAGGTCGGAGCACTCCGGGTACACGCTCGAAACAAACAACAGCCGCCCCGCATCCGGCGACCACACCGCTCCATCCGCCCCCGTACTCACATCCGTCAACTGCCGCGCCGGCCCCGGCTTGCCCAGCGCATCGTCCCAGCCGGCAAGGTAAATCTGCCCCTTCATCTCCATCGACACATACTTCGCATCCGGCGAAAACCGCCCATTCGCCTCCCCATCGCCAAACGTCACCTGCCGTTCCGCGCCGCCGCCAATCGGCACCACCCAAAGATGATTCACCTTCGTATTCGCACTCAGCGATACATCCGTCACCGAGAACATCACCCACTTGCCGCTCACAGAAATCTGCGGATCGCTCACCCGTTTCATCGCCATCAAATCCGCAAACGTCATCGGGCGTTTCTGCCCAAACGCACAGCCAACGAACACCAGCAAAAGCAACGCCAGAATCTTCTTCATGCCACTCAGCTTACAGATGCGATACTGACTCCGCCACCTTCAAAAGCGCGGCGCTCAACAGGGTTCGTCCGGGTGTCTCCTAAGTTTCGCCCTAACAAGCGAAACACCCCGGGGATTCGAGCCCCGGGGTGATCTTTTGAAGGAGGTACGGCCCATGCAACGAGTAATCGTCAGATGGGGGAAGTTCAAACTTGAACTACCGGCAGAAGTTTTCATCCTGCTAGTGGTCAAGGCTTTCCACATAGCGCACTACTTGAGTATGTAACCGTTGTACATCCTGAGGCGAATCCGCACTCGCCTCAGGACAGGATTAGTATATCAAGCCCGCAACCCCTCCCGGATCACCACCACCTTCTCCGTCCGCACCGCCTTCTTCACCGGCAGCTCCACCACCACCGCCGCCCCCCGCGGATGCAGGTTGAACGCTGAAATCTCCCCGCCATGCTCGCGCACAATCCCGTAGCAGATGCTCAACCCCAGCCCCGCCCCCTGCTCCGGCCCCTTGGTCGTGTAGAACGGGTCGAACACGCGTCCAGGCTCGCGAAACCCTGGCCCGGTATCGCTGACGATCACATGCAGCGCCCGTTCATCGAAGCTCGCCGTCACGCGAATCCCGTGCAGCTCATCCTCCATCAGCGGCGCCCCGGCAATCGACTGCGCGGCGTTGTTCAGCAGATGCTCCATCACCTGCCGCAGCCGGTCGCGGCTGCCCCGCACCGCCGGCACCGTAGCGTCCCACCCCACCAGCTCCAGCGCCACTCCACGCTCCTGCAGCTTACCCCGGCACCCGGTCTCGAGCTCCCGCAGCACCGCCGCCAGGTCCACCGGCTCATCCACCAGCGTGACCGGCCGCCAGAACTCCACCAGCCGCTCCACCGTCGCTTTCATCTTCAGCGCCTCTATCGCAATCGTCCCGGCATCCTTGCGTACGCGGCTTTCCTGCGCCGTCTCGGCGATCAACTCAGCAAACCCCAGCACCGCAGTGAGCGGATTGTTCAACGCATGCGCCACTCCGCCGGCAAGCTGACCCAGCCCGGCCAGCTTTTCCGCCCGCAGCAGCCTCTCCGCCATAGCCTCGTTCTCCATTGTGCGAGAAAGCTTCGCCGCCAGCGCCTCCACCGGACCCATCGCCTTGTCGAGCCCCACCAGCCAGCCATCCAGCCCCGCGCCATCGGCACACACGGCCAGCGCGCCCACAATGCGGCCCTCGCCCGCCCCGGTGCGGATCGGCGCTACCAGCGCCCGCCGCCAGCGCCGCCGTTCCTTGCGCCCGCTCATCGCCCAGCTTCCCACCTCCGGGTCGAAATCCTTCCATTCGCCCAGGTTGATCGCAAAGCTCTTCGCGCCCTTGTACCACGCGCTCGGCACCATCCGGGTCACTTTGCCTTCGCCGCGTTCCTCGCCTTCCAGCTCCGCCGCCCACTGGTGCAGCGCGGCAAGCGTCAGGTCGTCCACACCCACGCTACCCATGCATTTGAAATGGCCCTCCACATCCCGCATGAGCATCGCCACCCGCAGAAACACGCTCTTTTCCGCCACCAGCCGGCACACCCGCCGCGCCAGCGATTTCTGCGCCTCCCGCACGTCGCCATCATCGCTCGAGGTCGAAGCGTCCAGCCGCGCATACGCCTCCAGCTCTTCGCGCATCCGCCGTTCGCGCCACCTCTCCGCGGCCTGCAGCGTGGCTTGCCGCCGCAGCTGCACGCACCCCACAGACAGCCCCGCAATCGTAAGCGACGACAGCCAATGCACCGTGATATGCGGCCACATCCCCGTCATCGCACCGCTCCACTCACCACCGAACCCCGAAATTCTGCGTCTAACGTCACGATGAACCTCCCCGCCCAAAGCCGTCGCCAAAAACTCAGCATCCCGGCCCGCATCCTGCTGGCGGCCTTTCTTCTTCTCCCCCTATCGGCCCCCCGCGCCCACGCCCTGCCCGCTGTCCCTCCAACGACAAACCAAAGTACCGCCGCCGGTTTCGGCCCGCTCGACCCCACCCCGCCCACCGGCCTGGCCGCTGCGGAAATCGTCGCCAAGTTCGGCGAGCGCGAATCCGCCTTCAACAAGGCACGCGACCAATACACCTTCCGCCAGGACGTCACCGTCCAGACCATCTCCGACATCACCAACAAGCCCGACGGCCAATACCACCAGGTCACCGACATCGTTTTCGACGACCACGACAAGCGCTCCGAGCACGTCGTCTTCGCGCCCCAGAACACCATCGAGCGCATCATCATGACGGAAAACGATTTCGACGACATCGCCCACCGCCTGCCCTTCGTCCTCACTACCCCCGAGCTGCCCGACTACAACCTCACCTACCTCGGCCGCCAGAAGGTCGACGACATCCAGACCTACGTCTTCGATTGCAAGCCCAAGGCCTTCGAGAAGGGCAAACGCTACTTCCAGGGCAAGGTCTGGGTCGATCAGCAGGAGCTGGAAATCGTCCTCATCAACGGAAAATCCGTCCCCGACAACCTGCGTCGCGGCCATGAGGACCTCTCTCCGCCCTACACCACCTACTATTCCGAGGTCGACGGCGGCTACTGGTTCCCCGTCTACACCAAGGCCGATGGCGTCCTGCATTTCCCGGCGCAGGACGGCGCCCTCCCCATGAACGTGCACATCCGCTACACCGTCAAGTACGTCGACTACAAACGCTTCCACGCCAAATCCCGCATCATCTACAACGGCGAAACCTTACCCGCAGCCGACCCGACACCCGTTACCGGAAAGCCCGTCGCCACCCCCCAGGAGCAGCCCGCCGCCCTACCCCCACCCGACCCCGACGCCCCCGCCCTCACCCGCCCCAAATAGCTTCAGCCACGCATAATCCAGGCGACCCAACCGTGGACAATTTGCGTCCCCGCCAACGGCGGCAGCGTAAGCACCATCACCACCATCAAAAGGTACGGCACCCACGTCGAGCGATGCACCCGCCGCAAGCTCCACAAGTCATAGCCAATCAGCAGCAGCGGCAGCGTCAGGTAAATCCCAAACGTCCCCGCAATCTGGTGATGCAGAAACGGCCAACGATCGATCGCCGGCGCAATAATCGCGAGCGTACTCATCAGCATCAGCCGCTTGTGCGAGGCTGGTTTTCTCCGGTCCAGCATCCCCCACGTAATGAACCCGGCAAACAGCAGCAGCGGCTCCAGGTCACCCAGCAGTAGAATCTCCGGCGGCACCGGCGTCCCGGCCCGCCGCATGGAGTCGAACACCGTCAAGGTCCCAAACACGATCATCAGCAGCGGCAGAATCACCCAAAGCACGCCCAGCGCCATGTGCCACCTCACCCGGCGCACAGTCACCAGCGCCGTCTGCACCAGCAGCAAAAGAATCCATGAAACGAAAAGCGCTCCGTGAATGTGAACCAGCTTGTTGGGCAGCTTGGCCCGCATCATGCCGGCCAGGAAATAACTCTCGGCAAACCCGTACACCACCGTGCCAAGCACCATCAGGCTCATTGCGGAAAAGAAAACGTCATCCTTACGGAGTCCAAGCTGCGGTCGTGCCATCGTCGCCATCGTTCGTCTCCTCGGTCAACCTGGCCCCTGGCTACTCTGTAATCACCTCAGCCGTATCCCCCACCTTCGCCGGCACGTCCCCCTGGTACGTCCCCTCGGCCGACCCACCCGTCACCCGCTCCACCGTCATCCGTCCCATCTCCGTATCTTCAAACCGTTGCAGCGTACTGGTCGTCGGGTTCTTCGCCAGCCTGAACCCGTGGATCGACACCTGATCCCCCACCTTCACCACGCCCGGCTCCCGCAGCCGGATCGTCATCTTCACCCCGCCAAACGCGGTCACCACGCCCGCCGTGCCAATCTGCCCGGCCGGCGTGCCATTGTGCAGCAGAGGCCCAAGCAGATTCTCGATCGGCAACCGAAACGCCGCCGCATTTTCCAGCGGATTCACAGCATCCTTCACCGTAACCTGCGACCCCGGACAAATCGCCGCGCCCCCGCTTACCGGGCACGTGATCGAGCTCAGCTTGTACAGCAGCTGCCCCGTACAAGTCTCTACCACGCCCGCCCGCAGCGTATAAGCCTGCGTCGGCGCGGGGTAATTCGGGTCGGGCGAAACCACATCCACCGCCGAGAACGTCCCCAGCAGCACCACATCCACGCCAATCTGCCGCCCCAGCCGCGCCGCTCCGGCAAAGTCCATCCGGTAAAGCTTTTCACGATCCCCGCGCCGCAACGTAAACTCCGTCTGCCCGTCCAGCCGGTTGTACACCAGGTCCGCGACCGCCGTGCCGGAGCCACCGCCGGTCTTCGCCACATCGTTCGCCTCTTCGTGCTCGGTCGGATAGCGAAAGTCCAGCACGGCCAGCGATATCGGCTGCGTCTGCCAGTCCGCCTCGCGCCCGCACTGCTCGCCCGGCGTCTCCTGCGTCACGGTTTTCACCTTCGGCGTCTTCGGGCTGGCCGCATCGGTGGATGCACCCATCGCGACACTCACCGCACCCGGCACCTTGCGGGTCACCGTCGGCGGCAACGTCACCGGCTGCGTATTCACGGCAGTGTTCGCCGCCGGCACCTTCGCGCTGCGACCCGCCGGCGTAGCCGCAGTCTTCGCCGTCGCCGCATTGCCCGTGCGCCCCAAACCCACCGCGCTGTTTGCCGCAGGCACCGCGGGCGCCGGCCCAGACTTGCCCGGCAGCGGCGTCGTCACGGTAGCCCGCGCAGGCACCGTCGCCAAAGTCCCTCCCGCCGCACCCGGCCTGGCGAGCTGACTTGTCATCGCTATCGCCCCGCCAGTCCCGGTCGCCATACCTCCTGAGGGTGCCGGCCCAATCTTAGGCAGCGTCGTCCCGCCCAGCGCGATCAGCCGTTTCAGCACATATTCTGACGCATCCGCCATCCCACCCGCGCTATAGATGATCTCCACCGTATCGCCCACCCGCACCGTATCCGCGCGCGTGTCCTTGCCTAGCACAAACGTCCGCTGCACCGTGCGCTCCAGCCGCGTGTCATACGTCTGCACCGCGACGTCCCGCCGGCTCATCGCCACCACCGTGCCAAACTCCAGGTAGGAGTCACCCGCCGTCTGCCCCCAGCAGAATGTCTGCGCCGCCAGCACCAGCGCCACTGTCAGTCGTCCCCAGCTCAGGCAGGCGCGTTCACGTCTCGGCAAGGCATATCCCTTTCACTTCTGTTCTCGTATGCCTTCATCTTACGCAGCCCGGGGTCAAAGTCACTCCCCCACTCAGGTGAGGCACCAGCCACGTACAACCACCTAAGCCGCCACGCCGGATTCAAAATAAAGGTAACGCCGCCAGCTAGGGTCCGCCGACCCGATCATCCGCATGATGTGCCGGCTCGTATGCAGGCTGAACGGCTTGGGCTCCCGCTGCAGCTTCATCTCGGTCAGCTCATGCAGCAGCTGGTTGCCCTTGCGACGGTTGCAGTCATGACAGCAAGCCACCAGGTTCTCCCACGTGGAAAGCCCGCCCCGGCTGCGCGGCAGCACATGGTCCAGCGTCAGCTCGCTCGCCGTCAAAATCACCGAGCAGTACTGGCAACAGTTGCGATCCCGCAGCAGGATATTCTTCCGGCTCAGCGCCCGCGTCTGGTGCGGAATTCTCCTGTATTCCAGCAGCCGGATCACACTCGGCATCGCCACATTCACCCGCGCCGCATGCAGCACCGCGCCCTGTTCTTCCTCGGTCCGCGCCACGCCCTTCAGCACCAGCACCAGCGCCCGCCGCGCCCCGCAGATGTTGATCGGCTCATAGCTCGCATTCAGTACCAGCACCGGCGTCTGCATTGCCGGCTGGCGAAACACTCCCACCCGCACGTCCAGCTCAGTCGTCACCCTGCGCGAGTTCGCCCCATGCCCTGCGTGCCGTCCTCCGGTGACCCTCTGCTTCCTCATCTTCGCCGTCTGCATGCTTGCTCCTGCCTCCCTGTTGATTGAGAAACGTTCAGTGAGTTACAGCCGTCTCCTGCTTCAAATCCCAATTCGCGACCAGTTCTTCCGGCCGTTCCTGCTGCCGCCGCACATGCCGCTTCTGCGCCCTGGCCACCGTCGCCACCCACACCTTCGCCGCGCCCGCCGTCAGCAGCACACGCGCACATTCCCGCGCCGTCGCGCCACTGGTCAGGATGTCGTCGATCAGCAACACCTCGCGCCCGCGGACTTCACCGGCCACCGCAAACGCGCCCAGCAGATTGCGCCGCCGGCCCTTGGGCGACAGCACATACTGGCTCTCCGTCCGCCGCACCCGCCGCAGCGTCCGGTGCGCCGCCGTCAGTTTCCACTCCGGCCGCGCCCGCTTCAGCCACGCCACCGCCGCATCCGCCAGCAGCACCGACTGGTTGTACCCCCGCTGCCGTTCCCGCGCCTTGAACAACGGCACCGCCACGACCAGCAAGTCCCCAGCCGCCGCGCCCTCGAGCCCCATCACAGCCTGCCCCAGCCGCGGCCCAAGCAGCTTCGCCGCATCCGCCACCCCGCCAAACTTCAGCAGGTGGATCAGCTCCCGCAGTTCATCGTCATACACTCCATAAGCCACCGCCCGCGCAAACGGCGGCGCAGCCATCCGGCACACGCGGCACACCATGCCCGCAAACCGCGCATCTTCCATATCCTGCTCCAGATCGAAAGCATCCCCACACCTTTCGCAGCCGCACAGTTCGCTCGCCCGCACGCGCTCCAGACACGCCTCACAAACCGGCACACCCTGGGCCCGCAGCAGCGGCCCGTCACAACACCTGCACTCGGCAGGGAACAGCGTCGTCACCACATCGTTTGTAAGCAATTTCGCCGCGTAAGCCGGACTTCGCAGCACTCTCACCACAGCCTGCCAGCGCCGGGCCTCCGGCGTGAACCCCGGCGTAAAACCAGGCGCAACCACATGACTCCCATCCACCCCACCAGGCGGAGACCCTGCGTGAAACCCGAGCGTCTGACCGTTCAAGCTATCGCTGAAAGCTCACCTCACTCGCCGGCAACCAAAAATTGTGCCGATGGCCCGAGTCTATACCGCCAGCCCCGCCCCCCGTCAACGCCCGCCAACAATTCCCCCCCGCTGATACACTCCCATCCAAGCCCAAATATGTTTTCGCAGCACCTGGAGACCACCCAAGCAGATGGCAGCCACCCCAAACTTCCAGCCCTTCGTCCCCGCCTCCCAGCAACGCCCCGAATTCACCCTGCGCGCCCTCCTGCTCGGCGCCTTTTTCGCCGTCATCTTCGGCGCCGTCACCGTCTACGTCGGCCTGCGCGCGGGCCTCACCGTGGCCGCATCCATCCCCATCTCGGTCTTGTCCATCTCCATCCTGCGCGCCTTCGGCAAGGCGTCCATCCTTGAAAACAACATCGTCCAGACCGTCGGCAACGCCGGGCAGTCCATCGCGTCCGGCGTCATCTTCACCCTTCCCGCGCTCATCTTTTTAGGTTTTGACCTGGAATCGACCAGAATCTTCGCCCTCGCCCTCTTCGGCGGCTGGCTCGGCGTCCTCTTCATGATCCCCCTCCGCCGCCAGCTCATCGTCGACGAGCACGAAACCCTCATCTACCCGGAAGGCACAGCCTGCGCCGACGTCCTCATGGCCGGCGAGCGTGGCGGCTCCTTCGCCTCCCGCGTCTTCCTCGGCCTCGGTCTCGGCGCCGTCTACACCCTCTTCCAGAATGACAATCTGCTCGCCCTCTGGCCCTCCGGCCCCAACTACGAGCCCGACCTCGGCGGCCCCCAGCACCTGCTCAAAGGCGCCGCCATCCGCGCCGATTGCACCCCGGAATATCTCGGTGTCGGCTACATCATCGGCATCCGCGTCGCTGCCGTCATGCTCGCCGGCGGCGTCTTCTCCTGGCTCGTCATGATGCCCGCCATCTCTTTCTTCGGCTCGCACCTCACCACGCCCCTCTATCCCGGCACCACGCCCATCGCCCAGATGGACCCCTCCACCCTCTGGAAAACCTACGTCCGTCCCATGGGCGCCGGTGCCGTCGCCGCCGCCGGCCTCATCACGCTCCTCCGCACCGCCCCCACCATCATCTCCGCCCTGACCGAAGGTGTCGCCTCCATGCGCACCAAGAAGGCCGACCCACTCGACGAACAAGCGCTCAACCGCCGGGCCCAGGCAGAAGACCACGGCATCTTCAAGTCCGGCGTGTCCGCACAGGCCGAGTTGATGCGCCGACAGATGGCGAACATTCCTTACACCCCCAACGCGAAAGAACCCCTCCGCACCGCGCATGATTTTCCCATGTCCGCAGTCCTCGGCGGCTCGGTCCTGCTCATCGTCCTCATGGTGCTGTTCCTGCAATTCCACCCGGTCCCCGGCGCGCAGGTCGGCTTCCTCGCCAACGTCGCCGCAGCCCTGCTGGTCGTCGTCTTCGGCTTCCTCTTCGTCGCCGTGTCGGCCCGCATCGTCGGCATCGTCGGCTCGTCCTCATCCCCCGTCTCCGGCATGACCATCGCCACCCTCATGGCGACCACCGCCATTTTCCTCGTCCGCGGCTGGACCGCCCCCGCCTACGGCGCACTCGCCATCACCATCGGCGGCATCGTCTGCATCGCCGCCTCAAACGCCGGCGACACCAGCCAGGACCTCAAAACCGGCTACCTCATCGGCGCCACCCCGTGGAAGCAGCAGGCCGCCGTCATGGCCGGCGTCATCATCTCCGTCTTCTCCATCGGCGCCACCCTCAACGCCATGAACAACGGCCTTGAAACCTTCCAGCGCCTCCCCCAACCCATCGCCGTCACCTCCCAGCTCTACGCCGATGGCGTCCAGGACAAAGGCCCCTTCGCCCGCGACCACTTCCAGCTCTCCCCCAAATCCGGCGCGAAAGAAACCATCGCCAACGGCCACGCCTACACCCTGCTCAACGCCATCGGCTCCTCCACCCTCGCCGACGGCAAATACCTGATGGACCCCGCCACCCACCAGATCGTCATCCAGTGGACCCAGGGCATCGGCAGTGAAAAAGCCGCCGCCCCCCAGGGCAAACTCATGGCCACCGTCATCAACGGCATCCTCACCCGCAAGCTCCCCTGGGCTCTCGTGCTGCTCGGCGTCGCGCTCGTCATCGTCGTCGAGCTGCTCGGCATCCGCTCACTCACCTTCGCCGTCGGCGCCTACCTCTCCATCGCGACAACCCTCGCCATCTTCGTCGGCGGCGTCATGCGCTGGATGGTCGATCGCGCCATGCTCCACCACCACGCCCAGACCGCCGCCGCCAGCTACCAGGCCTCGCTCAACCTCTGGCACAATGACCGCGACGCCTTCTACCTCAAGCATCCCGCCTTCGACGCCACCAATCCCGAACACATCGATCCCGCCAACGGCTGGCCCGTCCCCACCTCCGTCACCCCGCCGCTCGATACCGAATCCGAAATCTCCCCCGGCAGCCTCTACGCCTCCGGCCTCATCGCCGCCGGCGGCATCATCGGCTTACTGGGCGTCGTCGTCAAGCTGTATGAGGCAGCCACGGAGAAGTCCATCCCACGTTTCCCAGCCAGCTTCAGCGCCCACACGCCGCTGCATGACACCACCAGCATCATCATGTTCGGCCTGCTCGCCTTCAGTCTGTACTACTTTGCGCGGAAGCCTCTGGCGGTGGAAGCCCAGCCGTAACGAACGCCCACGGCCCCACCGGCTCGGCGCGTTTGCCCAGGCGCCAGGCCCCGCCGTTATCGCGGTACATCGCATACAGCGCGATCAGCGCCTCAGGCTGGATCACCGCAATCGTAAACACGTAGCGTTTCTGCTTCAGCAGCGTCTCCGCCGCAAAGCGCGCCGGCCGGCTGCGCCTGAATGACCCCGGCAACTGCTCGATGACAAACACTGCCGGCTCCAGCTCCGGCCGCGCCCGCCCCAGGTCGGACACATCCCGCGCCACCTGCTTCGGGCTTGTCAGGTAAAAATTCACAAACCCCGCCGCCCCCACCGTTCCCGGGTAATACATGTCCACGATATTCGCCGCAAAGTCAGCGCAATTCACCGCGTGGATATGGTAACGATGCCGGTTCACCTGCGCATTCAGCCGCTCGATCACCGCCTCATCCTGAGCCACCGTCGTATCCAGCCGATACCCGTACGTCTTGCGGATATACGCCATGCCCAGCGTTTCCACCCATTCGTCATAGTGCTTGCTGCGTGCCTTTTCATCCGGAAACACACTCTCCAGATGCGCCCGCCGATAACTCTCCCTTACAGCCTCTAACGTCGCCGGCGTTGCATACGGCAGCATCGCAGAGGGGTCATCCGTGCCATAAAGAAACGGCAGAATCGGAATCGCCACCCAGTCGATCTCGCCCAGATGATCGTACCGTGCCAGCGCCACGCCGGCCGCCTCGCCCGGCCTGCAAAGATGCAGATGAGTCGGCGTATCCGCGCACACGCGGTCCAGGTAGATCGTCGTATGGCCTGAAGGCAGCATCGTCCCAAACGACCCGAACGGCTCACCCACCAGCACCGTCACAGACCCACGCGCAGCGGCAGCGGTCAACATCAGGGCGGCAAGGGCAAGGCGCAACATGCAACCTTAGACGGCAGCTTCGTCCCGGACGTTGGGTCTCGCCGCAACCTGCAGCTTCGAGCTCGTCACCAGGTACACCGCCCCCAGGATAAACGCCATCCCCGCATATTCAATCGCATGCAGCCGCTCGCCCAGCAGCGCCGCCCCCAGCAGCACCGCCACAATCGGATTAATATACGCATAGGTCGAAACCTTGGCCACCGGCACATGCTCTAGCAGGTAGATATAAGCCGTATAGCCCACCAGCGAGCCAAACGTCACCAGCCAAGCCACCGACCAAACCGCCTGCCGCGACCACGCCACATGCATCAGCGACCCACCCGTCCCCACCAGCAGCACCCAGCTGAAAACCCCCGCAATCACCATCTCCCACGCCGCCGCCACAAACGCCGGCGACGCCACCTTCGCCCGCCGCGAAAGCACCGACGCACAAGCCCACGCAAACGCCGACCCTACCGCAATGCCCGACCCCAGCAGCCGCCGCGACCCCCCATGCAAGCCCTCCTGCAAACCCGGCGAAACCAGCACCAGCAGCCCCGCAAACCCCAGCAGGATCCCCATCCACCCCCGCAGATTCACCCGTTCGCCGTGCGGCAGCACCGCCTCCAGCAGCGCCACGTAAATCGGAATTACCGCCACCAGCAGCGCCGCAAACCCGGAAGAAATGTACTGCTCCGCAAACACGATCCCCGCATTGCCCACGCCCAGCATCAGCACGCCGATCACCACCAGCAACCCAAAATCCCGCCGCGTCGGCACCACCGCCAACCCCCGCAGCTTGCAAAGCAAAAGCATCAACGGCCCGGCAATCAGAAACCGCACCGCGATCAGCACCAGCGGCGGCAGCACCGCCACGCCCGTCCGCATCGCCAGGTACGTCGACCCCCAGAACACGTACACGCAGGCAAAGGCAATCAGGATTCGAGGAGAAAGGGTGCGCTCGGTCACGGGTCTCTCTATCGTACCAAGCCCTGAACCCTTGAAGGACCGGACCCTTCACCACGCACGTGCATCCCATAGGGGGCGCAGGCTGGGACATCTGCCCGCCAGGAGAACAAATTGAAACAGACAGCGCTTGTAGTTGGATCGACCGGCGTCGTGGGGTTGAACCTGGCAAAACATCTCGCGGCTCAGGGTTGGGACGTGCTGGGCATGGCACGCAAACCCGGCCAGACACCCGGCGTCCAGCCTCTCGCGGCCGACCTGCTTGACCCCACCGGCCTCGCCCGCGCGCTTGAGGGCGCCCGCCCCACGCAGGTCTTTTTTACCTCGTGGATGCGCCGCGATACCGAAGCGCAAAATATACAGGTCAACGGAACCATGGTGCGCAATCTCCTCGAAGCCGTCCGCGGCACAGGCACCGTCCAGCACGTCGCCCTGGTCACCGGCCTCAAGCACTACCTCGGCCCCTTCGAAGCCTACGGCAAAGGCAAGATGCCGCCCACGCCCTTCCGTGAGGAGCAGGGCCGTCTCGACGTCGAAAACTTCTACTACGCCCAGGAGGACGAGCTCTTCGCAGCCGCCCAGCGCGATGGCTTCGGCTGGAGCGTCCACCGCCCCCACACCATCATCGGCTACGCGCTGGGCAACGCCATGAACATGGGCGTCACGCTCGCCGTCTACGCGTCGTTATGCAAGCAACAGGGCCAGCCGTTCCTCTTCCCAGGATCCGCCGTGCAATGGAACGGTCTCACCGACATGACAGACGCCCGCCTGTTTGCACGCCACCTGCAATGGGCCGCCGAAACCCCCGCCGCGCGCGATCAGGCTTTCAACATCGTCAACGGCGACGTCTTCCGTTGGAGCTGGATGTGGGAGCAGCTCGCAGCCTACTTCGGCCTCGAGCCCGCACCCTTCACCGGACAGGGAACCCCGCTCGCCATCCAGCTTGCCGATGCCGCACCCGCCTGGGCCCAGCTCGCCCAAAGCCACGGCCTCATTGAGCCACGGCTCGACGGGCTCGCCTCCGCATGGCATACCGACGCCGACCTCGGCCGTCCCATCGAGGTCCTCACCGACATGAGCAAAAGCCGCAAGCTCGGCTTCCTCGACTACCAAAGCACCCAGGACAGCTTCTTCGACCTCTTCGAAAAACTCCGCACCGAAAGGGTTATCCCCTGAAAGCAGAACCCCGGGCCACACGCCACACCGCGCGGCCCGGGGCTGGTCTTACGCCGCCGGGTTCTTCAGGATCGCCGCCAGCGCCGTCAGCCGTGTCGCATCCGCCGGAGCCGCCGTCGTAGCGGTCTTCTCGAGCATCGGCGCCATATCCTTCAGCTTCTTGCGATTGGTTCCGTTCAGCGCCGCACGCAAGGCCTCGATCTCCGTCCCGGGCAGCGCGTTCGACCGCGAAAGCTGATCCACATAAGCCTTCGCTACTACCAGCTGGTTCGGCCACACGATGCGTTGCTGGTTCTGCACATTCAGCTCCGCCACCTGCACCGCCTTGGCCGCGTCGATTTCGTTCTGCGTCAGAAACTGCGTCGGCGTCAGCTCAAAAATATCCAGCCCACGCGCAATCTCCGAAGCATACACATGCCCGTTGTACCAGTACGCCGACCAGTCCCCGCCCAGCACCAGCGTCTTCGCATCGATAGGCCCGCGATCGAAGTAAGCAATCTCAAACGGCTTGTGCGGATCGGTAAAGTCCATGATGGAAATCCCACCCTGGTACCACGCCTGCACCTCGATATCGCGCCCCGGGATCGGCACCAGCGAACCGTTATGCGCCACGCAGTTTTCCGTATCGCCCTGCGCCGCCGGCAGCTTGTAGTAGCTGTCGAGAGAAAGCTTGTCCGCCTTCAACGAGAAGATCGCATCCGCGCCCCACTTGATCGGATCGTTCGGCCGGCAACGCGCCCCCAGACCCCCGCCCCACTCGTCCGTAAACACCACCTTCGTCCCATCGTTGTTGAACGAAGCCGAGTGCCAGTAAGAATAGTTCGGATCGTTCACCGCATCCACCCGCTTCGGATGCACGGGGTCATGAATATCCAGCAGCAGCCCATTGCCGGAGCACGCACCTGCCGCCAGCCCAATCGCCGAATACACCGTAATGTCGTGGCACTGGTTGGTATCCGCCGGCTTCTCCGCGCCCTTGTCATGGCTGCCGCCGTTGTTCAGGCCGTTCAGTGCGCCAGACCGCGGGTCGATGAACACCCGTGGGCTTGAAACCACCGCAGCCTGCGCTGGCGCATTCACCGGCACCTTGATCACGTCGATACGGAACAGCGCCGTGTTCGGGTCCTTGTCCGGAGCATCCCCGGAGCAGCCCGCAAGCTCATCTGACTGCCGCACAAACGAAGTGCCCGAAACATACAGATACACATTCGCCTTGTCGTTCGGGTCAATCACGAGCGTATGTGTATGCGACCCCCGGCAGGTCTGCACCGCCGCCACCTGCTTCGGGTTCCTGATGTCCGAAATATCGAAAATCCTCACCCCGCGAAAGCGATCCTTGCTCGCCGCCGGCAGCCGCGAAGGCTTCTCGCCCGCAGCCGGAGCAGGGTTCGGCGGAAAGCCCTGCGCCCCGCAATCTACGCGGCCATTCGGCATCTCCACCGAGAAGAAAAGCAGGTTGCCATACACTGAAACATCGCCTTGCCCACCCGGGCAAACCAGCGTCGTCAGCAGCTTGGCATGGGTCGGGTCGGCAATGTCATAAATGCTCACGCCGGAGAAATTCCCCTGGAAAAGATGCGTCCCCTGGAACGCAAAGTCAGAATTCGCATAAGCCAACTGTGCCAGCACCGGCTTCAGCGCCTTGGGCATCTTGCTTGGGTCGCCCACGCCCAGCAGCTTCAACGTAGCGTTCACCTTCGGGTCGTCCGGGCTGGTCGCATCGAGCGAGAGCGCCGCCGGCTTGCGCACAAAATCCAGGTGCTTCATCCCCATCGCCGCCTCGCCCGCGTCATACATGCCGGCCTTCAGCGTGTACCGCGGATCGCTCGTGCTTGCCCCGGTCATGCCCGCCGGCAAAGGCGGCGCGGGCTGCGGCGTAAATTCGTCCAGCTCATCGGTCGGCGTCGGCTTGGCCGCGGCCTTCGCATCCGGCGGCTGGTTGATCGGGGCCGCCGGAGCGGTCTTTGAAGGCGACTGCCCGGCGGTCTGGGCAAACATGGGTGCTGCGGCAAGCAGCAATACGGTGGCGAGTCGTTGAATATACATAAAACTCCTTACGGATTTGGTTTCAAAAGGTTCTGCATAATGCGGATCTCCGCACGCTGCGTGTTGTCGGCGTCCGTCGCAAAGTCGAAAAGATCCGCATCCTGCCCCGCACCCGCGGTGCTGAACAGGTCGCCCACCATGGTCAGCGCGCCTTGGTGATGCTGGATCATCCCGGTCAAAAACAGTCGGTCGAACTGGGCCCCATGCGCCTCGCGCAACGCCGTCATCTGCGCCGCCGTCAACATGCCGGGCATAGAAGGCATCGCATTCCCGGCCATATCCATATCCGGCATGCCCGGCATCGCAGCTGGCATCGGCATGCTGGTCGCTTCATGCCGCACCGCCAGCCACCGCTTCATAAACTGCATCTCGTCGGTCTGCGATGCGCTGATGCGCGCCCCCAGCAGCCTTACCTGCGCGTTCGTCGTATGCGTCGGGATTAGTGCCGTCATCGTCACCGCCTGCGTGTGATGCATGATCATCCCCTGCATAAAATCCACGTCCGCCTGCGACCTCACCGGCGGCACCCCCCGCGTATCGGCCGGCAGCGTCTTACTCGGCTGCCCCGGCGCACCCGGCTGCACCACCACAGGCCCCGGCCCAGCGGCCGACTGCGCATGCACAGCCGCCGCCACCAGCACGGTCAGCATCAGTTTGGCGGCAAGATAAGGCATCGTTCAGTGATGTAACGCTACCATACCTGCCTCTCCTGACGGCATCAAAGCACTAGGTCGATGCATTCGACCCACGGAGTAGACAATGGAATTCAAAACGCTCGGGCCCACCGGACTTCTCGTTTCCCGCATTTGTTTCGGCGCCATGACCTTCGGCGGCGCAGAGGGCAGCATGTGGAAGGCCATCGGCCAGGTCGATCAAACCGGCGCCGAAGCCCTCGTCAAGGGCTGCCTGGACGCCGGCGTCAACTTCTTCGATACCGCCGACGTCTACTCCGAAGGCCGCAGCGAAGAAATCCTCGGCAAGGCCTTCAAAACCCTCGGCGTCGCCCGCAAAGACATCGTCATCGCCACCAAGGTCTACAGCCGCATGGGCCCCGGCCGCAACGACATCGGCGCCTCCCGCGGGCACATCATGGATGGCGTCGAGGCCAGCCTCAAGCGCCTCGGCACAGACCATATCGATCTCTACCAGATCCATGCCAATGACTCCGTCACCCCCATCGAAGAAACCCTCCGCGCCCTCGATACCCTCGTCCAGCAGGGCAAGGTCCGCTACATCGGCGCCTCCAACTGGGAGGCCTGGAAGCTCTCCCGCGCCATCACCATGTCGGAGCTCAAAGGCCTCGCCAAATTCGACACCCTGCAGGCCTATTACTCCATCGCCGGCCGCGATCTCGAACGCGAGTTCGTCCCCATGTTCAAGGAAACCAAGACCGGCCTGCTGGTCTGGAGCCCGCTCGCCGGCGGCCTGCTCAGCGGCAAGTTCAGCCGGGAGAATCAGAAGCCGGAAGGCTCGCGCCGCAGCGATTTCGACTTCCCCCTCGTCGACAAGGAACGTACCTGGAAGGTGCTTGACGCCATGAAGCCCATCGCCCAGGCGCATGGCTGTTCCGCGGCCCGCATCGCCCTCGCCTGGCTGCTCGCCCAGGACGTCGTCACCAGCATCATCATCGGCGCCAAACGCCCCGACCAGCTCACCGATAACCTCGCCGCCATCGACCTCGAGCTCAGCCCCGAAGAGCTCAAGCAACTCGACGAAGCCAGCGCCCTACCCCCCGAGTACCCCGGCTGGATGCTCCCCTTCCAGGGCTCCAACCGCCTCGACCCCAACGTCCAACGCTGGAACGCCAACAAGTAAACGTCTTGCTTAGGGCATGGCTTAAGCCGTGCCATCAGCACTTACTTGCCATGCGGCTTCAGCCGCTAAGGTACGCTCTCCTTCGTGTCCACGAGTAGTGCAGCACCCCCTTAGCCCGAGCGCTAGGGTTTCCGCGACACGCCTATACTTCTCCCATGCCTCTAGTGCAGTTGCAGAATGCGCAGTTGCAGCATGAACACTTCGCGCAAGCCGCCGCCCTGGAGGCTCGCCTACGACAAACCGTTCGCGGCGAAGTCCGCTTCGACCCCACCAGCCGCCTCCTCTACGCCACCGACGCCTCCAACTACCGCCAGGTCCCCATCGCCGTCGTCACCCCACGCGACACCGAAGACGTAGTCGCCACCATCGCCGCCTGCCGCGCCTTCAACGCCCCCGTCCTCAGCCGCGGCGCCGGCACCAGCCTCGCCGGCCAGACCTGCAACGTAGCCGTCGTGCTCGATTTCTCCCGCTTCATGAACGCCGTCCTCCGCGTCGACGCCCCTGCCGGCAAAGCCTGGGTCCAGCCCGGCGTCATCCTCGACCGTCTCCGCGACGCCGCCGAGGCCTTCGACCTCACCTTCGCCCCCGACCCCGCAACCCACAGCCGCTGCACCCTCGGCGGCATGATCGGCAACAACTCCTGCGGGGTCCACGCCCTCATGGGCGGCAAAACCGTAGACAACATCGAGCGCCTGGAAATCCTCCTCTACGATGGCACCCGCCTCTGGGTGGGTCCCACCACCGAGCCCGAACTAGAAGCTAAAATCGCCGCCGGCGGCCGCGAGGGCGAAATCTACGCCGGCCTCCGCACCCTCCGCGACACCTACGCCACCCTCGTCCGCCAGCGTTTCCCTGACATCCCGCGCCGCGTCAGCGGCTACAACCTCGACCAGCTGCTGCCGGAAAACGGCTTCAACGTCGCCCGCGCCCTCGTCGGCAGTGAAGGCACCTGCGTCACCATCCTCCAGGCCGAGTGCCGCCTCACCCAAAGCCCGCAGCATCGCCGCCTCGTCGCCCTCGGCTTCCCGGACGCCTTCCTCGCCGCCGACCACGTCCCCGCCGTCCTCGCCTTCAAACCCATCGGCCTCGAAGGCTTCGACGCCCTCCTGGTCGAGTTCATGCGCCGCAAAAATCTCGCCACCGACGACGTCGGCCTCCTCCCCCCCGGCGGCGGCTTCCTCCTTTGCGAGTTCGGCGCAGACACTCCCGCCGAAGCCGAAGCCCAGGCCGAAGCCTGCGCCCAAGCCTTCGCCAACCAGGCCTCTGTAGCTCGTTACACCCCCGCCGAGGCAGCCCGCGTCTGGCGCGTCCGCGAGTCCGCCCTCGGCGCCACCGTCTTCGTTCCCGGCGAAACCCACTCTGGCTGGGAGGGCTGGGAAGATTCCGCCGTGCGCCCCGAGCTGCTCGGCCCCTACCTCCGCGACCTCTTCGACCTCATCGCCCGTTACGGCTACCGCTCGCCCATGTACGGCCATTTCGGCCAGGGCTGCGTCCATCTCCGCATCACCTTCCAGCTCAAAACCACCGAAGGCGTTGCAGCCTACCGCCGCTTCCTCGATGAAGCCGCCGACTGCGTCCTCCGTTACGGCGGCTCGCTCTCCGGCGAGCACGGCGACGGCCAGGCCCGCGCCGCCCTCCTCCCCAAAATGTTCGGCCCCGAGCTCATGCACGCCTTCCGCACCTTCAAGCATCTCTGGGACCCCACCAACGCCATGAACCCCGGCAAGCTCATCGACCCCATTCGTGTCTACGAGCCCACGGAAAACCTCCGCATCGGCCCCGGCTACCAGCCCGCCCCCGCGCAAAACTGGTTCGCCTTCGCCGCCGATAACGGCTCCTTCCATGAGGCCACCGAGCGCTGCGTCGGCGTCGGCGCCTGCCGCAAAGAAGACTCCGGCACCATGTGCCCCAGCTACATGGCCACCCGGGAAGAGCAACACTCCACCCGCGGCCGCGCCCATCTCCTCTGGGAACTCATGCGCAGCGGCGGCGAACAGAAATCCATCGACTGGCGCAACCAGGGCGTCAAGCAAGCCCTCGACCTCTGCCTCAGCTGCAAGGCCTGCAAAACCGAGTGCCCCGTCAACGTCGACATGGCCACCTGGAAAGCCGAATTCCTGGCCCACCATTACCAGGGCCGCCTCCACCCCCTGCGCGATTACGCCTTCGGCTTCATGGACCGCGGCGCCCGCCTCGCCTCCATCGCCCCAACCCTCGCCAACCTCGCCGCCCGCCTCCCCGGCCTCAAGCCCCTCCTCGGCATAGCCCCCCAGCGCACCCTGCCAAGCTTCGTCAAACCCTTCCGCACCACCTGGAAGCCAACCCGTACGCAAGGTCAGCAAGTCCTCCTCTGGGCCGACACCTGGAACAACTATTTCTACCCCCAGGCCCTCAACGCTGCCGCCGAAGTCCTCACCACCGCCGGCAAACAGGTCAAAGTCTCCCCCAGCCACGTCTGCTGCGGCCGCCCCCTCTACGATTTCGGCTTCCTCTCCGCCGCCCGCCACTACCTCAAGGACATCCTCACCCGCTTCGAACCCGAAATCCTCGCCGGCACCCCCGTCGTCATGCTGGAGCCAAGCTGCGCCAGCGTATTCAAAGACGAGCTCCTCCAGTTCTTCCCGACTAACCCCATCGCCCAGCGCCTCGCCCGCCAGACCATGATGCTCAGCGAAATCATCGCCCAAACCGCCTTCACCCCGCCCCCGTTACACGGCCGCAACATCGTAGTCCAGGGCCACTGCCACCAGAAAGCCCTCATGACCATGAAGGATGAAGTCCGCCTCCTCCAGGCCACCGGCGCCCAAGTCACCGTCCTCGATTCCGGCTGCTGCGGCATGGCCGGCCCCTTCGGCTTCGAGAAAGAAAAATTCGCCGTCTCCCAGGCCATCGGCGAGCGCGTCCTCCTCCCCGCCATCCGCGCCGCCACGCCCGAAACCCTCATCGTAGGCAACGGCTTCAGCTGCCGCGAGCAGATCGCCCAGAACTCTCCCCGCCGCGCCATCCACCTCGCCGAAGTCCTCGCCGGCCGCTGCTAATGCTTCTGCGCTTCCACATAGGCTCTGAGCACAGCGTTCATCCGCGTCAGATGGCCCTTCCCATGAGCCTTGAACCAATCCACCACGTCACTATCCAGGCGCAGATGTACCGAGGTCTTGCCACCCGGCATCACGACCCGGGCGCTACTCCAGAAATCCGCCCCAAGGCTCTCGGCCTCGGGTGCATCCGGCCTCGTCCGATCCTCACCTCGTTCCCGCATCGCTTTGACCTGGCTAAGGGAGTGTCTGACGATAGTAGATTTCTCGTTCATCTCTGCTCGCTTTCTGGACGCTGATGACGCGGATAATGTCCTGGCTGCGCCGCGTAAACACAACCCGATAGACCTGAGTCTCGACCCTGCCGAGAGCGACCATGCGAACCTCTCCGTAGTCTTCCCGGTCGTCGATCCGCTCCACAATCTCGTTCGCGAACATTTCAGCAGCCGTCAGGAATGAGACACCATGCTTGGCCAGGTTCGTTCTGGCTTTCGCTTCATCCCATTCGAATACCCGCTCCACGCAATCGCACCGCCCACGTTCATAGTACACAAACGTGTACACATCGCGCACCTCGAACATCAACCCGGCAACCCGCGTCTAACCAAGACGAGGACATCCATGAAGCTTTTAGCACTGGCCTGTGTCGCGGCTATCCTGGTCCCCGCCCCCGCCCAGCTCGCCACCCGCGACGGCACCGCCACCACCCAGACCCAGCCTGTAAAACGCATCCGCCTCTACCTCAAAGACGGCTCCTACCAACTCGTCACCAGCTACAGCATCGCCGGCGACCGCGTCCGCTACGTCAGCGCAGAACGCGACCAGACCGAAGAAGTCCCCCTCCGCCTCGTAGACCTCGACCGCACAAAAACCTACGACCAAACCCACGGCACCAACCGCGCCGAGGCCCCCACCCCCGTCATCGACCCCGAGCTAGCCAAAGAAGAAGCCGAACGCGCCACCCTCGCCCCGGAAGTCGCCCCCGACCTCCACCTCGTCCCCGAGGACAGCGTCCTCGCCGAAGACACCTACCGCTCCACCCCCGAGCTCGTCCCCCTCACCCAGACCGACGGCCAGCTCCTCAAATCCACCGGCCATGACACCAGCAAGGGCACCGTCGACCCCCGCAGCATCGCCCACGGCATCGTCGTCCTCAAAGGTGAAAAAGCCGCCGTCCAGCTACACGTCGACAAGCCCGAGTTCTACCTCCGCCTCGACGACGCCCAGATGCCCGGCGGCGGCTCAGCCCTCACCGTCGATACCCACGGCGCTTCCGCCCGCGCCACCAAGCCCTCCGGACAGCCCAACGATTACGTCGTCGTCCGCGTCGACGTTCGCCAGGACGCCCGCGTCGTCGCCAGCTTCAACAACGCTCTCCTCGGCACCGGCAAGCGCCAGGACAACGTCTTCGAAACCGAGGGCACCGTCCTCCCCGGCGCCCACTGGCTAAAAATCATCCCCCACGAAACCCTCCTCATCGGCGAGTACGCCCTCGTCGAAATCCTCGGCGAACGCACCATCAACCTCGGCGTCTGGGACTTCGGCATCCACCCCACCGACCCCGAAAATCGCGACATCATCCTACCCGAACCCAAACGCAAACCCACCCTCACCCCCCGCCCCTAGCTAATTCGCCTTAGCCAGCAGAGGCCGCAAATCCAACCCCGCCAGAAACTCCCGCGCTGAAGCCTCAAACTGCGCCCGCAGCACCGCATCCGGTTCCGGCGACGTCGCCACCCATTGCCGCCTGAGCAAAATCGGCACCTGCCGCGTAGCCGGAGCCACCAGCAAATCCGCCAGGTGCGGCTTCACAAATCCCACCGAATCCGGCCGCAGCTCCAGCGATTCATCGCACAAATCCGCCCGGCACGACGTCTCCGCATCCTCGGTCAACACATCCGCCGTCCGGTAAAAGCTGGTAATCAGGTGAGCCGGCCCATCTGCCGTCCGCGTGTCGAACGACGATTGAAAATCCGGCCTGATCCCCTGCGCCAGCTTCGAGAGAAAAACGTAGTGATCCTCAGACGCCAGGTAGACAGAAAACGCCAGATGTTGCCCCGTCACCTGGTTCCGGTAGTCGCCAAACACGAACATCAACGACCCCGTCGCCTCCCGTTCTTCCCACGTATGCGTCAGCACAAACGGCCCAACCGTCTGCGGAAACGACGCAATCACGTCTGCCGCCTCGAGCGGTGGCCGAAAGCTCGCCGCCACTGACCGCGCCTGCGGAATAAAAAGCCCAAAAGCCACCACCGCCAGCATAATCGCCCGCGGCAAAATCCGTTTGTGCGACCCACCCGCAACCGGCTCGACCGGCCACGGCCGCGGATGCCGCATCTGGTACCACGTGATCGCCACCCCCACGCCCAGCGTCGCCAGCAAAAACAGCGTCACCCCAATGACGTAATCCACCTGCGTCCCATACGGCCGGATCGCCGGCACCGCCACGCCCGTCCTGTAGTAAAGCACCAGCGTACACAGGCGCAGCAGGTTGAACAGGTAGCCCACCAGCACCGCCGCCACCGTCCCCACGGCAAGCACCTTCGGCGGCAGCCGCCGGATATACCCAAAAATCAGTGCCAGATAGCCAAACGTCACCGCGCCCCGAATCCCGTTACACCCCGGCACAATGAACATGCCGAAATCCGGCGCAAACATCATCTGCAGCTGTTCCCCCGTGGGCTGCAGGCCAATCAGGTGCGCAAACGCACGCGCTGTATTGGCGGAAAGATGTTGCAGCGGCAGGTCCAGCAGCCGGTTGAACGCATGCGGCACCGGGTCGATCAGCAGCAGCAGACAAAGCGGCGGCAGCGCCAGCCGGAACAGCCTTGTCCCGCCAAACCACAGCGTGCAGCCCGCCCCAAACGCAAACAGCGCCATCCCGGGATGCAGAATCCGCACTCGTTCGCCAAACAGAAAAAGCAGCAGATGCCCCGCGCTGAAGAGGCTTGCGGCCAGCATCGCGGCCAGCACCAGCGGCGCCCCCCAGTCCGTCCCCGCCGCCTGCCAATGCAGCCGCCGCCACGCCGCCAGCACACCCATCAGCGCCAGCAATGGAAAAAACGCACCAATCGAGCGCAGCGGATCGGAAGACCACGTATGCCACGCCGCCGCCCACACCGGCAGCATGGCAAGGCTCGCCAGCGCAACCAGCACGGCAACGCCAACTATTTTGAGAGGGGGAAGGGAAGTACCAAGCGCAGGAGAACTAAAAGCGGCAACCGGTTTCAGCAGTTTGTAACGGTGGCTTTGCCCTGCGGGGATCATAAAAAACCTTGCGGACTTGCGTTCGCGCACTCGCAACGGGCCTGATTGCCGGCAACCCATGCCAGGCCACAGACCGGTCTCCCCGCGGGGACACCGGCCCGCCGGGCGTTAAAGAGCGGCGACGTTATTTCTCTTACGCGCAAGCTTCAGGAACAGCGCGGAGCCAAAGTAGATCCCGACCGTACCAACCAGCATCAGCACCATCGTCGCGGCCTCGGGGGAGTCGACGCAACCGTTCAGGTTGGGCGAGATCTTGCCTGCCGCAGCGTGGGCTTTCGCCACCTGGTGCAGGTTCGGGGCGTCCACGACCTCTTGCATCATTCTGAAGGCATTCATGGCAGAGGAGGCGATGTGGTTGCACATTTCATAACGCATGGAGAGTACTCCGTTTCTAATTATCTAAATACCTGAGAGCCAGTAAGACTTGGGGTGAAAGCTCAAGACACAGAAGTCGCAAATCTGTTGCATGGAGCAGAGGCCGAAAGCTCCTGATTGCTGCAAATGTCGGCTAAACCAAATGTCATCTGCCCGGCATTCAAAACTGCGGCATGTCTCCGCAGGGCTATAAGCCGGTTCTCTGACAGTTCTTCAAAACTACCACACGGGTCGGGCATGAAGATTAAAGTCTCGATAAACCCCATGATGCGGAAACCCGGGGCCTGCGAGAAAGCAAAAACATCCTTGCCAGGGAAAACTATCCTCTTTGTTTACAACATTTTGCATCCATCAACCAAAGCCTCGCCAAGTGATCGGACCAATTTACATGCTGCAGCCCGCAATACGCAATGATTCTGAAAAGAAATTCGCCAATCAGTAACACGGCAAACCAGAACGTGCCTCTTGTTTTGCCTGATTTGCCTGAACTGATATCAGTATGACGCCCTAATTGCATTTCCGGATGGAAGACTTCTGCCACTTCTCGGCCATAAAAACACGCCCAATGGGTCATTTCTCCCTTTCAGGCGTTCGGCTCGTTCAAAATGTCCTGCAAAGTCTGTTTATGTTTCGGCTTGCGCAGCGCTTTGGCCTTCGGATCCGGCAGTACCTTTTCAGGCGGCGGCGAGCCCACCCGCGCACGCGCATTCGCCTTCACCGCCTTCACAATCGAGAACGTCCGTTTCGCCGCTTTCTTCATCCGTTTTGCCTGCCTTCATCCTTACCGCGCTCGAGCCCTTACGGTATGCAATACTTTCTCACGAGCAGCAAGGGGGGATGGGCCATGGAAGAACGGGACTTTTTCGACGAAAGGGCTGAAACACGCACACACACAATGACCTGCCCGCATTGCGGCCAGCAGGGCGAGTACCAGCTGGGTTGGCTCGTGCGCCGCAAAAAAGCCCAACTCGGCCGCGGCGCCGATGAACGCGACCGTGCCCGTTTCGCCAAGGCGCAAAGCTACATGGTCCGCCGGGACGACCTCGTCGGCTGCAAAAATATCCGCTGCCGCAAGCGTTTCGACGTCGCCGGCATCCAGAGCGTAGCCTTCCTCTAGGCTGTGTCTGAAGAATTGCTTTTGCCGTTGTTTTGCTTCTGAGATAGGTCCGGGCTTTAGCCCGGACATTCAAATTCACCGAAAAGGCGGGCTTCAGCCCCTGGGATTTGCTCTCTTTAGCCTTTATCAGGCTATAAAGGAACCGTCCGACACTACCTACCCCGCCTACAGCGCCAGAACGATAATCGCCAGCACCAGCACACCCAGCAGCACGCTCCGCCGATCCGTAATCGCATGCACCATCGGATCGTCATGCAGCTCGCCCCGCGAGGCCAGCAGCCACAGCTGCGACACCCACAGCAGAAGCACCGGGATCAACAGCCAAAGCCGCGCCGGATGATGATAAAGCCGCGTATCCAACGCCGAAATATACAACGTCAGCACCACCACCGAGGCGTACCCTGCCGAAGTCCCCAGCGCGCGCAACTGCTCCACATCGCTCAGCCGATACCCACGGCTATGCGCCGCCGGCTGCGTATCCCGCTGCCGCAAACCTTCAAGCTCTGAAAATCGCTTCACAAACGCTAGCGAGAGAAAAAAGAAAATACTGAACCCCGCCAGCCAGGTTGAAACCGGCACCGCCGTCGCCGCCGACCCCGCAATGATCCGAATCGTATAAAGCCCTGACAGCACGATCACGTCCACCAGCACCACGCGTTTCAGCGCAAAAGAGTATGTCGTCGTCGCCACGGCATAAATACTCAGCCACGCCAGAAATCCCTCCGGCCGCGTCCCCGGCGGCGCCACATGCGGTATCGTCAGCGCCAGCGCCAGCGCCGCAAGCAGCAACGCAACCACCGCGCCCACACCCGCTATCGCTGAAAGATTACCTGCCGCAAACGGTCGCCGATGCTTCGTCGCATGCCGTCGATCCGCATCCAGATCCAGCAGATCGTTCACGATATACGTCGCCGAAGCGCAAAACCCGAACGACAGAAAAGCCAGCACCGCACTCCCATCCGCCGCCGCCGAGTGCCACGCATGCGCCAGCAGCAAAGGCAGAAAAATCAGCGTATTCTTCGCCCACTGGTGCAGCCGGATCGCCTTCAGCCACGCCTTCGCCGGCGCCGCTCCATCCACAAACGTGCGCACCGGCGTCACGCCCGCCGCCCGCAGCCCCGCCCGCAGCCCGGCTGTCGGGTTCGCCGTCATCGGCTCCCGGCACACGGTCAGGATCGGCAGATCCGGGCTCGCATTGCCAATATAAGAAAACTCTTCGCCAAACCGTGCGCGAAACGCCGCCAGCTTGTTCCCGCCCGCCAGATTATGTGCGCCATCAGACGCAAGCACACCGCTAAAGATAGGATGATGCGCGGCAATCCGCTCCGCCAGCGCTCCGTCCGCCGCCGTCGCCAGGTAGATCGGCCTCCCCGCCGCATGCTCGGCAAACAGGTACGCAAACAGCTCCTGGTTATACGGCAGATGCACCACATCCAGCGTCACCGCCGCCGTCACCTGTTGCTTGAACGCCGCTTTCCCCTGCGCCAGCCAGCCCGGAATCGAAAGCAGCGCACGCGGATTCTGCCGCACCAGCGCCAGCACCGAATCCACCAGCGTATCGGACTTCACCAGCGTCCCATCCAGATCGACGCAAAGCGGAAGTCCCACGCTGCCGGGTTTTAGGTTGCCTGGTCTTACATTGCTTTCAGACAAGGGCGCTCCACCATTGTTTTGTCGAACCTTCAGATTACACTTTGCTTCGCGGCCCACCAAGCACGCGCCCCATCATTTTCTTTAGCCCGCAAAAGCCGCCGAGACGAAACCTTTGCCGAACTTGAGGCGTCCAGTTCTATGTATCATTTTCCTGGGTGCAAGTCCCTCCTGCGTCATCCCCCGGGGTCCGTGTGCCCTTTGTAAGTCTCATGGTTATCGGCACTTCAGCCGAGGATAGGTAAGACATCGTTTATGCCGGCAACTGAAAGCAACGACACGACGCAGCATACGCTTCCCGCGGGGAAAACCCAGAAATTGCTGCCTGCCTCCACCGGTCCCGTCCAAAGCAATCGTGGCGGCCTGTGGCGCAAAATCGTCCTCGCGCTCATCCTCATCGCCGCCGTCGCTTTCGCTTACTACCGCATCACCAGTAACAAGAAGGAAGCCGCCACCACCGCCGACAAGGCCGTCGCCGCCGCCAACCGCCCCATCCCCGTCACCGTCTCCGCTGTCGCCAGCAAGACCATGCCCATTTACCTGACGGCTCTCGGCACCGTCACCGCCTACAACACCGTCACCGTCAAAAGCCGCGTCGATGGCCAGCTCCTCAGCGTCAACGTCCGTGAAGGCCAGCAGGTCGCCCAGGGCCAGGTGATCGCCATGATTGACCCCCGCCCTTACCTCGCCGTACAGGCCCAGGCCGAAGGCCAGCTCGCCAAAGACCAGGCCGCCGCCGACTACAGCAAAAGCGAGGCCGCCCGCTACACCGCCCTTTTTGAAGCCGGCGTCGTCTCTAAAGAATCCGAGCAGACCCAGGTCTCGAACGCCGGCTCCAGCGTCGGCACTCTCGCCGCCGACCGCGCCGCCATCCAGGCCGCCAAGGTCAACGTCGCCTACACCCGCATCACCTCGCCCATCAACGGCGTCGTCGGCCTGCGCCAGGTCGATGCCGGCAACATCGTCCACGCCGCCGATACCACCGGCCTCATCGTCGTCACCCAGCTCCAGCCCATCACCGTCATCTTCACCTTGCCTGAGGATCAGCTCCAGCAGGTCCTCAAGCTCGTTCGCGCCGGCCACAAGCTAGTCGTAGAGGCTTTCGACCGCAGCGAAGTCAACCACCTCGCCAGCGGCACCCTCCTCACCGTGGACAACCAGATCGATACCACCACCGGCACCGTCAAGGTCAAGGCCGTGTTCGACAACAAGGACGGCGCCCTCTTCCCCAACCAGTTCGTCAACGTCCGCCTCATCCTCGATCAGCGCCAGAATTCCCTCGTCATCCCCGCCTCCGCGCTCCAGACCGGCACCAGCGGCTCCTTCGTCTACGTCGCCAAAAAGGGTGACCCCCCCGCACCCGTCAAGGAGGACACCGCCACTCCCGACGCCGCCGGCAGCAAAACCCACACCAGGGCCGAGCCCGCGGCAGACGGCAAAGCCGAACCCCAGCAGGACAAGGGTCCCAGCTACTACGTCGTAGCCGCACCCGTAACGGTCGACCTTACCGAAGGCTCCCAGGTCATTCTCAAGGGCGGCGTCGCGCCCGGCGACCTCGTCGTCATCGACGGCCAGGAAAAGCTCAAGCCCAACAGCCGCGTCAAACCCCAGCTCGGTCGCTCGAACGCCGGCGGCCCCTCCACCCAGGCCATCGGCTCTGACGGCTCCAGCTCCGGCGCCGCCGTCGAGTCCTCCTCACCCACTCAGGGCACCCCGGAAAGCGGTTCCTCCGCGGCCAAAACCAGGCAGCCGTCCAGCAAGGGCAAAACCGCCGCCGGCGGGGGCAACCAGTGAGTCCCTCACGGCCGTTTATCCTGCGGCCGGTCGCCACCGCCCTCCTCATGGTCGCCATCCTGCTCGCCGGCATGGTCGCCTACACCCAGCTCCCCATCTCCGCCCTCCCAGAGGTCGATTACCCCATCATCCAGGTCCAGACCTTCTACCCCGGCGCCAGCCCCACCGTCATGGTGAGCTCGGTCACCGCGCCCCTCGAGCGCCAGTTCGGCCAGATCCCCGGCCTCCAGCAGATGACCTCCACCTCCTCCGGCGGCGGCAGCGTCATTACCCTCGAGTTCTCCCTCTCGGAATCCATCGACATCGCCCAGCAGGACGTCCAAAGCGCCATCAACGCCGCCTTCAGCTACCTGCCCAAAGACCTCCCCAACCCGCCCACCTACAGCAAGGTCAATCCCGCCGACGCCCCCATCATGACCTTGTCGCTCACCAGCAGCTCGCTTGAGCTCAGCAAGGTAGAGGACCTCGCCGATACCGTCCTCGCCCAGAAAATCTCCCAGCTCTCCGGCGTCGGCCTCGTCTCCATCGCCGGCGGCCAGAAACCCGCGGTCCGCATCCAGGCCAACCCCACCGCCCTCGCCGGCTACGGTCTGTCGCTCGAGGACATCCGCACCGCCCTCGGCACCGCCAACGTCGACCAGGCCAAAGGCTCCCTCTCAGGCGCACGCCAGAGCTTCACCATCGGCGCCAATGACCAGCTGCTCTCCTCCGCCGACTACGCCAAAGTCATCATCGCCTACCGCAACGGCTCCCCCGTCCGCCTCTCCGACGTAGCCAACTCCATCGACAGCGCCGAGAACCTTTACCAGGCCGCCTGGACCGGCAAAGCCGCCGTCGCCGCCACCAAAACCACTGACGCCACGCCTGAAATCCTCGACCCCTCCGTCATCGTCAACATCCAGCGCCAGCCCGGCGCCAACATCATCGGCGTCGTCAATGAGGTCACCAAGCTCCTCCCCCAGCTCCGCACCTCGCTCCCCTCCAGCGTCAAGCTTGAGGTCCTCACAGACCGCACCAACACCATCCGCGCCAGCGTCAAAGACGTCGAGTTCGAGCTCGCCCTCACCATCGGCCTCGTCGTCATGGTCATCTTCCTTTTCCTCCGTTCCATCCGCGCCACCATCATCCCCGCCGTCGCCGTCCCGCTGTCCATCGTCGGCACCTTCGGCGTCATGTACATGCTTGGCTACAGCCTCAATAACCTTTCACTCATGGCCCTCACCATCTCCACCGGCTTTGTGGTCGATGACGCCATCGTCATGATCGAAAACATCACCCGTTACCTGGAAGAAGGCGACTCCCCCCTCGACGCCGCCCTCAAAGGCTCCGAGCAGATCGGCTTCACCATCCTCTCGCTCACCGTCTCGCTCATCGCCGTGCTCATCCCTTTGCTCTTCATGGGTGACATCGTCGGCCGCCTCTTCCGCGAGTTCGCCGTTACCCTTGCCGTCACCATCCTCGTCTCCGCCGTCGTCTCCCTCACGCTCACGCCGATGATGGCCGCCAAGCTCCTCCGCCACACCCCTGAAAATCAGCAGAGCACCTTCTACCGCAAGTCTGAAGAGTTCTTCGAGTACGTCATCGCACGCTACGGCGTCGGCGTCCGCTTCGTCCTGCGCCACCAGGTCATCACGCTCCTGGTCACCCTCGCCACCTTCGCCCTCACGCTCTACCTCTACATCATCGTGCCCAAGGGCTTCTTCCCCGTGCAGGATACCGGCATCCTTCTCGGCATCACAGAAGCCCCCCAATCCATCAGCTTCGCCGCCATGGCAGAGCGCCAGCAGACCCTCGCCCGCATCATCCTCAAAGACCCCGACGTCCTCAGCCTCTCCTCCTTCATCGGCATCGACGCCACCAACTCCACCCTTAACAGCGGCAGCATCCAGATCAACCTCAAAGACCGCGAATCCCGCAAATCCAGCGCCCTCGACGTCATCGCCCGCCTCCAGCCCAAGGTCTCCTCCGTCGACGGCATGCAGACCTTCCTGCAGCCCTCGCAAGATCTTACCGTAGAGGACCGCGTAAGCCGCACCCAATATCAATACTCCGTAGAAGACGCCAGCTCCACCGAGCTCGCCACCTGGACCGACAAGCTCGTCACCGCCTTCCAGAAGCACGGCGACGTCCTCACCGACGTCGCCAGCGACCAGCAGCTCAACGGCCTCCAGGCCGAACTCGTCATCGACCGCGACACCGCCAGCCGCCTCGGCATCACCCCCCAGAACATTGACGACACCCTCGACGACGCCTTCGGCCAGCGCCAGGTCTCCACCATCTTCACCCAGCAGAACCAGTACCACGTCGTCCTCGAGGTAGCCCCGCAGTTCCAGCGCAATCCCTCCTCGCTGGACAACATCTACGTCAAAAGCTCCAACGGCACCCAGGTCCCCCTCTCCACCTTCACCAGGTTCGTCCCCGGCGCCGCATCGCTCGCCATCAACCACCAGGGCCAGTTCCCGTCATCCACCATCTCCTTCAACCTCGCCCCCGGCAAGTCCATCGGCGATGCCGTCGCCGTCGTCAACAAGGTCAACAAGGATCTCCAGCTCCCCGCCAGCGTCAACGCCGCATTCCAGGGCTCGGCCGCCGCCTTTGAAGCCTCCCTCTCGAACGAACCCCTGCTCATCCTCGCCGCCCTCATCGTCGTCTACATCGTCCTCGGCGTCCTGTATGAGAGCTACATCCACCCCATTACCATCCTCTCGACGCTGCCCTCCGCCGGCGTCGGCGCCATCCTCGCCCTGCTCATCTTTCACGTCGATCTCTCGGTCATCGCCCTCATCGGCATCATCCTGCTCATCGGCATCGTCAAAAAGAACGCCATCATGATGATCGATTTCGCCCTCGAAGCCGAGCGCGACCACGGCATGGAGCCCGAGGAAGCCATCTACCAGGCCTGCCTCCTCCGCTTCCGACCCATCATGATGACCACCCTGGCCGCCCTGCTCGGCGGCGTCCCGCTCGCCCTCGGCACCGGCACCGGCTCCGAGCTCCGCCGTCCCCTCGGCATCGTCATCGTCGGCGGCCTCATCGTCTCTCAGGTCCTCACCCTCTTCACCACCCCCGTCGTCTATCTCTTCTTCGACCGCATCGGCCGAAAGTACCTCCACACCAAGGAAGCCGACGAAGAGTTCCGCCAACACGTCCACGAAAACGAGGCCGTCCATGCCGCCGGCGACTAAACCCGAAGCCACCCCTGGAGAAGCCCAATGAATATTGATGAGCGAATTGAAAAGTTAACAGAGCGGCACGAAGCCCTCGCCCAGACAGTAGAACTAATCGGCCACCACGTAGAAAGCAACACGCAAAACATCGACAGGATGAGCCTCAAGATCGAGGCGCTGGGAGAGACGGTCGAGGCGCTGGGAGAGACGATCGAGGCGCTGGGAGAGACCGTCGGGGCGCTGGGAGACACGGTCGAGGCGCTGGGAGAGACCGTCGGGGCGCTGGGAGACACGGTCGGGGCAATGGGAGGGGACGTCCGGACACTGGTAGAAAGTGTGCAAGATCTCGTCCGAGTCGATCGCATCCATGATCAGCGCATCCTCCACATCGAACACCAGTCCTGACGAGTCTTAACAAAGCAGAGCACAGCTGTAGGAGGTAAGAAATGACCATCGATGAACGACTCGACAGACTGACAGAACGGCACGAAGCACTCGCGCAAAGCCTGGAGCTGCTCGGCGCGGATCTTGAAACGCAAAGGCGGAATGTTGAGATCATCGCGGAAAGCACTCGCGATCTCGTCCGCGTCGCCCGCATCCACGAAACCCGCATCCTGCGCCTCGAACAACAATCCTGACCCGTCTACGATTGATCTCCCCCGAGAACCCACCATCAGCATGAGCCAACACTCCCAACCCGCCAACCAAGCCCCCGGCCCAGGCTGCCATAAGCGGTCAATACCGACTGGCTTGCGGTCTCTCACCGCCGCGATAGTGACGCTTTTCTGCGCCCTTGCATCGGCGCAGACATCAAGCTGTGGCGTTCAACTCGCGGCATCACAATCGGTCATTTACCCTCCGCTCGCCAAGGCCGCGCACGTCAGCGGCACCGTGGTCGTGATGACTGCTTTCAATCAAGATGGAAGCGTCGCCACCGCGAAGGTTTCTTTACGGACCCGAAATGCTCAAGAAATCAGCGCTTAATTTCCTGAAGACCGCGAAGTCAGAAGTCAGCGAAGGTTCTCGGGAATGTCCAATCATCATTACCTATCAACTTGTGAATGAACAGTTCGTGATTGATTGCCAGCCTTTGCCCAACAACGAAGCCGAAGGACAATTGCAACCTGATCCGCAACACATCACTGTCAGCGCGTTGGGTCTCGGTCTATGTGACCCCGCATCCCAAATCGAAAGCATCCGGCATCGCTTCCTTTTCTTCCACTGGACAACAAGAGCATCATGAGCAAATACTCCCAACCCGGCGACCAATCCCCCGGCCCAGGCACCCAGCCCGGCGACCGCGAAAAAGTTTACGGCCACGATCAAGCCCGCGCCGGCGACCGAACCCCCACCGACGCCGCCCACCCCGGCGACCACGCCCAGGAAGACCGCGGCTACTCTGAAGGCCAGGGCCCCCTCGACGACGGCTCCTCCGGCCCCAACTCCGGCGTAGGCGGCGTCCACTTTTCCGCCCCCTTCATCCGCCGCCCCGTCGCCACCTTCCTTCTCTCCATCGCCATCATCCTCGCCGGCTGCGTCGCCTACGTCCTGCTCCCCGTCTCCAGCCTCCCGCAGGTCGAGTTCCCCGTCATCAGCGTCAGCGCCTCGCTCCCCGGCGCCGACCCCGAAACCATGGCCTCCGCCGTCGCCACCCCGCTCGAGCGCCAGTTCAGCCGCATCGCCGGCGTCAACCAGCTCACCTCCAGCTCCACCCTCGGCTCCGCCAACATCACTCTCCAATTTGACCTTACCCGCGACGTCAACGGCGCCGCCCGCGACGTCCAGGCCGCCATCAACGCCGCCCGCTCGCAGCTCCCCTCCAACCTCCCGCAAAACCCCAGCTACCGCAAGATCAACCCCTCTGACGCCCCCATCCTCATCCTCGGCCTCACGTCCGACATCATGACCGTGCCCGCCATGTACGACCTGTCGGACTCCATACTCGCCCAGAAAATCGCCCAGGTCCAGGGCGTCGGTCAGGTCTTCACCACCGGCAGCGCCAAGCCCGCCGTGCGCGTGGAAGCCAATCCCATGCAGCTCGCCAGCTACGGCATCGGCCTCCAGGCTCTGCAGGCCGCCATGCAATCCATCAACGTCAACCAGCCCACCGGCTACCTCAACGGCGGCAACAACCGCATCAGCGTCACCACCACTGACCAGCTCTTCGGCGCCGCCGCCTACGCCCCCATCATCATCGCCACAGACAAGGGCCCGGTCAGCTCCGCTTCCGCCAGCACCGGCTTGCCATCCAACGTAGCCTCAGCCGTCGGCTCCACCTCCGCCGCAACCACCACGCTCTCCACCAATCCCAACGTCAACAACACCGCCGCCACCACCCTCGCCACGGGCGCAACCTCCGGCGGCGTGCTCCCCACCACCACCGGTGCCGGCGCCCAGGCCCACGGCGTGGTGCGCCTCAGAGACGTCGCCCAGGTCACCGACAGCGTAGAAAACATTCAGTCCGGCGGCCTCATCAACGGCAAGCCCGGCATCCTCATCATCGTCTTCAAAAGCCCCGGCGCCAACGTCATCAGCACCGTAGACAACGTCCTCGCGCTCCTGCCCAAGCTCCAGGCCACCGTCCCCCCCGCCGTCAATATCGTCCCCGTGCTGGACCGCACCACCGTCATCCGTTCCTCCGTCAAGGATGTCACCCGCACCCTCATCATCTCCATCATCCTCGTCATCCTGGTCGTCTTCGTCTTCCTCCGCGAGGTCCGTTCCACCCTCATCCCCAGCGTCTCGGTCCCGCTCAGCCTGCTCGGCACCTTCGGCATCATGTACCTGCTCGGCTACACGCTGGACAACCTCTCCCTCATGGCCCTCACCATCTCCACCGGCTTCGTCGTGGACGACGCCATCGTGGTCATTGAAAACATCTCCCGCCACCTGGAAGCCGGCATGAAGCCCTATGACGCCGCCATGCTCGGCTCCAAGGAAATCGGCTTCACTGTCCTCTCCATGAGCACCTCGCTCATCGCCGTCTTCATCCCCATCCTGCTCATGGGCGGCATCGTCGGCCGCCTCTTCCGCGAGTTCGCCGTCACCCTTTCCGCCGCGATCCTTGTATCGCTCGTCGTCTCCCTCACTACCACTCCCATGCTCAGCGCCAAGTTCCTCAAGGCGCACAATGCGGAAGAACAAAAGAACTGGTTTTTCCGCACCGGTGAAAAAGCCCTCGCCTGGATGACCGCCGAATACGAGCGCGCTCTCCGCGCCGTCCTTCGCCGTCAGCCCCTCGTCCTCGCCGTATTCGTCGGCACCATCGTCCTCACCGTCTACCTCTTCACCATCGTGCCCAAAGGCTTTTTCCCCCAGCAGGACACCGGCCGGCTCGGCGGCCAGATCAAAGGCCAGCAGGACGTCAGCTTTGACGCTCTCAAGGCCAAATCCACCGCCCTCGCCAAAATCGTGCAGAAAGAACCCGGCGTCCAGAACGCCATGACCTTCATCGGCGGCGGTCCCGGCGGCGGCGGCGGCAACACCGCCGGCATGTTCATCGCGCTCAGCCCCTCCGCTGAACGCGAAAAGAACGGCTGGTCCGCAGAAGAAATCATCGCCGACCTCCGCAAGAAAACCGCCGGCATCCCCGGCGCCCAGCTCCTCCTCCAGTCCTCCCAGGAGCTCAACATCGGCGGCCGCAGCGGCGGCGCCCAGTACCAGTACACCCTCACGTGCGAAAACCTCGACGAGCTCAACACCTGGGCCCCCATCCTCATGGCAGCCATGAGTAAAAACCCCGTCCTCAAAGACGTCAACACCGACCAGGCCGACCAGGGCCTCCGCACCCAGCTCGTCATCGACCGCGCCACCGCCACCCGCCTCGGCGTCTCTCCCCTCACCATCGATTCCACCCTCTCCGACGCCTTCGGCCAGGCCCAGGTCTCCACCACCTACGAGCCGCTCAACCAGTACCACGTCGTCATGGAAGTAGCCCAGCAGTACCAGCAGGACCCCGACGCCCTCAAAAACATCTACGTCAAAAGCACGACCGGCTCCATGGTCCCGCTCACCGCCGTCACCCACATGGAAACGCTGCGCATCCCCCTCGCCGTCAACCACCAGTCCCAGCTCCCCGCCGCCACCCTCAGCTTCAACCTCGCCCTCGGCGCCAGCCTCAGTGACGCTACCGCCGCCGTAGACAACGCCCGCCAGCAGATCAACATGCCCTCAGACGTCAAGGGCGGCTTCGCCGGCACCGCCCAGAGCTACCAGCAGTCCCTGTCCACTGAGCCCATGCTCATCCTGCTCGCCCTCATCGCCGTCTACATCGTCCTCGGCATCCTCTACGAGAGCTACATCCACCCCCTCACCATCCTCTCCACCCTGCCGTCCGCCGGCGTCGGTGCCCTCCTCTTCCTCCTGATCTTCAAAATCGATCTCTCGGTCATCGCCATCATCGGCATCATCCTGCTCATCGGCATCGTCAAAAAGAACGCCATCATGATGATCGATTTCGCCCTCATTGAAGAGCGCGAGCACGGCAAAACCCCTGAAGAAGCCATCTTCGTAGCCTGCCGCATGCGTTTCCGCCCCATCATGATGACCACCATGGCCGCCCTCCTTGGCGGCCTCCCCCTCGCCCTCGGCACCGGCACCGGCTCCGAGCTCCGCCGCCCTCTCGGCGTCACCATCGTCGGTGGCCTCATCGTCTCGCAGGCCCTCACCCTCTTCACCACCCCGGTCGTCTACCTCTTCTTCGACCGCCTGCAAATCCGCATCCGCCACTGGCTGGGCCGCCCCGACCCCATCCCCATGCACCCACACCCCACCGCCCAGCCCGTAGCCGGCGACTAACCATCCCGCACCCTTAGTCATTCCCCTAAGGAATCCGCCTCTGCCCTTGCCCTTCTTCTTTGTTTGTCATCCCGCAGGGATCTGCATTTGCCGTTGCTTGTCCTTCCATCCTCCCCCACCCCACAATAGAACCACATGCTAACCCTCCGCGAAGCCCTCACGCGCGCCACCGACCAGCTAGCCGCCAACCCCCATCTCCGCCCCACCGCCCTCCCTGACGCCGCCCTCCTCCTCATGCACCTCCTCCAAATTGAACGATCAACCCTCATCGCCCACCCCGAGCGCACCCTCGACCGCGAAGCCCAGGCCGCCTACCAGCGCCTCATCGAGCGCCGCCTCACCTTCGAACCCATCCAGTACATCACCGGCACCCAGGAGTTTTACGGCCTCGCCCTCCGCGTCACTCCCGCCGTCCTCATCCCCCGCCCGGAAACCGAGCTCCTCGTGGAAGCCGTCCTCGCCCATTTCAAAGCCGTGCCCCATTCATCGCAGCCTCACCGTGATGAGTGGGTTCATCCCCGTATGCTCGAAGTAGGCACCGGCTCCGGAGCCATCGCCATAGCCCTCGCCCACCACCTCCCCCAGGCTGAGATCACCGCCCTCGACATATCCGAGCAAGCCCTCACCCTCGCCCAGGAAAACGCCCAAACCCACCGCGCCAACATCACCTTCCTCCACTCCGACCTCCTCACCGCCGTAGCCAATGAACCCCTGTACGACGCCATCATCTCCAACCCCCCCTACATCCCCGCCGCCGAAATCCTCCACCCCCAGGTCTCCACCCACGAGCCCACACAAGCCCTCTTCGCCGGCCCCCAGGGCCTCGACATCTACCGCCGCCTCATCCCCCAGGCCCACGCCCTCCTCAAACCAAACGGCCTCCTCGCCCTCGAGCTCGGCCACGGCCAACAACCAGCCCTAACCCAACTCCTGTCCACCTGGCACCACGTCGAGTTCCTCTCCGACCTCCAACAAATCCCCCGCGTAGCCCTCGCCCGCCGCCCCTGATCGTTCCCGCCGAGCTCCCATCTGCTACCCTGTCTCTCATGCGCATCCACCCCCTGGCCGCCCTCCTCCTCTGCACCCCCGCCTTCGCTCAAGCCCCCTCGGTCGCCTCCCGCCTCGCCGCCCAGAACGCCCTCTTCGCAGAGTCCTGGCAAACCAACCTCAAGCTCGCCCCCACCCTCGCCACCGCCGTAGGCGACTACCGCTACAACGACCAGCTAGCCGACAACTCCCTCGCCGCCATCCAAACCCGCCACACCCTCAACGCCGTCTACCTCGCCCGCATCAAAGCCATCTCCCCCGCCGGCTTCTCTGAAGAAGACCGCACCTCCCACGATCTCTTCCTCCGCAACCTCCAGGAGTCCGACGAAAACTTCGACCTCAAAGAATATGAAATGCCCATCTCCTCCGGCGGCGGCCCCCAGACCGGCCTCGCCGACCTCCCCAACGCCGTCCCCCTCGATTCCGTCAAGCATTACGAGGACTACATCGCCCGCCTCCACCAGATCCCCCGCTCCCTCCTCCAGTCTGAGGACGTCCTCCGCGCCGGCGTCAAAGACCACCTCATGCCCGTCCGTTTCGTCATCGAAAAAGTCCCCGCCCAGGTCGCCGGCATCATCACCGCCGACCCCTTCCTCAACCCCATCAAAAAGCTCCCCGCCACCTTCTCCGACGCCGACAAAAAACGCCTCACCGACCAGATCACCACCACCGTCAACACAGAAGTCATCCCCGCCTACAAGCAGTTCTCCGCCTTCATCCTCGCCGACTATCTCCCCTACGGCCGCACCCAGCTCTCCATCGAATCCCTCCCTGACGGCAAGCGACGCTACCAGGCCGCCATCAAGCGCTTCACCACCACAGACATGCCACCCGCCGACATCCACAACATCGGCCTTCGCGAGTTCGACCGCATCATCGGCGAAATGACCGCCCTCGCCAAGACCAACGGCTACCCAACCCTTGAAGCCTTCCGCACCCACATCGAGTCCGACCCCAGGTACACCCCCACCTCCAAGCAGCAGATCATTGACGACTTCGACCACTACATCAAGCAGATGCGCCCCAAGCTCCCGCTGCTGTTCACCGTCATCCCCGCCGCCCCCGTCACGGTGGAAGGCATCCCCGACTACCAGGCCGCCGAATCCACCCACTACCAGGGCGGCACGCCCGACGGCAAACGCCCCGGCCGCGTCTCCGTAGCTGTAGCCGACCCCACCCACCGCTCGCTCTTGAACGATGAGGCAGTCGCCTACCACGAAGGCATCCCCGGCCACCATCTCCAGATCTCCATCCAGCAAACCATCCCCGGCCTCCCCGAGTTCCGCAAGCACGGCGGCAACTCCGCCTACACAGAAGGCTGGGCCCTCTACGCCGAGCAGCTAGGCAAGGAAGTCGGCTTCTACCAGGACCCCGGCAGCGACTACGGCCGCCTCCGCTCTGAACTCTTCCGCGCCGTCCGCCTCGTCGTAGACACCGGCATCCACGACCAGGCCTGGACCCGCGACATGGTCGTCGACTACATGCGCAAGTCCCACGCCATCGACGAGCCCACCATCCAGTCTGAAACCGACCGTTACATCTCCGGCCCCGCCCAGGCCCTCAGCTACAAGCTGGGCCAGCTCAAAATCCGCGAGCTCCGCGCCCGCGCCACCCAGCAGCTAGGCCCCCAGTTCGACGTCCGAACCTTCCACGACGAAATCCTCTCCGGCGGCTCTCTCCCCCTCGCCCTCCTCGACGCCCGCGTCACCCGCTGGATCGCCGGCCAACTCCCCGCCAACGCCACCAACGCCACCCCCATCAACGCCCCCAACGCCGCCAAGGCCACCAACGCCGCCAACGCCACCAACGCCACCCCCACCAACTAACCAACGCAAAGACCCGCCGTCATTCTGGCGAAGCCAGAATCTCCGTATTGGCTTTTGCGGTTGCTTGTTCTTGCCTTTCATTTGTCATTCCCCAAGGGAATCTGCTTCTGCCGTTGCTCTTGCGGTTGCTTGTTCTTGCCGTCGCCCTTTTGTTTGTCATCCCGTAGGGATCTGCGTTTGCCCTTGCGGTTGCTCGTTCTTGCTCCTGAGAGAGGTCCGGGCTTTAGCCCGGACACTCTGACTCACCACAAGGCGGGCTTCAGCCCCCGGGACATGCTCTCTTTTCGCCACCACCTGCTCAACGGGGTGGGACACCGCATCCCACCCCACACCATCCCCCAAACTCGCCACACCCATCCCACCCCCGCACCACCCCCACCCTGCTACTCTTAACCCCTAAACCAAATCCAAGTGAGAACACCCACCCCAATGCCCACCCAGAAGATCCGCAAAGCCGTTTTCCCCGCCGCAGGCATGGGAACCCGTTTCCTTCCCGCCACCAAGGCCACCCCCAAGGAAATGCTTTGCCTCGTCGACAAGCCCCTGATCCAGTACGGCGTGGAAGAGGCCGTAGCCGCCGGCTGCACGGAAATCATCATCATTACCTCACGCGGCAAATCCACCATGGAAGACCACTTCGACGCCAACCCCGAGCTTGAAGCCTCCCTCGAAAAGAAGAACAAGACCGCCCTCCTCGAAGTAGCCCGCGCCGTCTCCAAACTAGCCAAGATCACCTTCACCCGCCAGGCCGAACCCCTCGGTCTCGGCCACGCCGTCCTCATGGCAAAAGAACTCGTAGGCAACGAGCCCTTCGCCGTCCTCCTCCCGGACGACATCGTCGATGCAGAAACCCCCTGCATGAAGCAAATGGTTGAAGCCTTTGAAGAAACCCAGTCCACCATCCTCGGCTCAGAGGTCGTAGAGGGCGACGCCATCAGCAACTACGGCTGCCTCGACTGCACCCCCGACCCCACCAATCCCCGCCTCCTCGCCGTCCGCGACATGGTTGAAAAGCCCAACCCCGGCACCCAGCCCAGCCAGAACGCCATCATCGGCCGCTACATCCTCACCCCCCGCATCTTCTCCATGATTGAAACCATCACGCCCGGCGCCGGCGGCGAGCTCCAGCTCACCGACGCCATCAAAGCCCTTCTCCAGCATGAAAAAGTCTACGGCTACAGCTACACCGGCAAACGCCATGACGCCGGCGACAAGCAAGGCTTCCTCCGCGCCACCGTAGAGCTGGGCCTCAAACACCCAACCCTCGGCCCAGACTTCCGCGCCTGGCTAAAATCCTTCCCCGCCTGAACATCCGGGTGCCCCATGATCACCGCGGGCTTCATCGCGGTTATCGTGGGGTTACTCCCTCCATCCACTCAGAGTGGAAGCGTGAGGCTACAGAGGTCGCTAAAAGCAGTCTCGCTTAGGGGCACGGCTTCAGCCGTGCCGTAATCCCCGGACGCAACGCGGCTTCAGCCGCTGAGGTACGCTCCGCTGCGTTCTCGCGCCTGGGCCACGCTCTTTTTTCGGCCCTCGCCGCCTAATGCCCACTGGCCTAAGCCCCTAAACCTTCCCCCGCATCTTCGCCGCCCACCACCGCGACCCTACCAGCAGGAACCGCCAGTCACTCAAAAACTCCGGCGGCTTCCCCTCATACCAGTGCCCCAGAAACTGCAACGCCCATCCCAGCACAAACAATCCCAACCCCACCCAAAGCCCCAATCGCCACACAATGCCGACCAGCATCAGCGGTAACGAGACCATAATCATCGGTATCCCAAACGTATGCGTCAGCCGATTCCAGGGGTGCTGGTGGCTCGTCTGATATTGCGCAATCCAATCGTCCCAACTCCGGTTTCCAAGCATGGCCGAAATACTACACCGCCCTCACAAACGTAGACAACCCTCAGCCTTCGCTTCCTTCCGAAATCGGGCCGCGCCTTTACGGCCGCTTCATAACAGTCCTGCTTATGGCACGGCTTCAGCCGTGCCATAAGTATTCTGGACGTAGCGCGGCTTCAGCCGATGAGGTACGCTCCGCCACCTTCAAATAATTTATTCAAAAACCCCAGCAAAATCACATGTCAACCCCCCGCGCCCCCGCAAAATCCCTCAACTCCAACAAACCAAACCACTTACACTCCAAAAATAGTTGGCATGTTCACCCCCGCCAACTTGATAAACTAGAGACATAGATCAAACAAACGAAGCACCCAAAAGCCTCAAATCCTCTAACCCGAATCAAATCAATATTTTGCCCGAAAACAGGGGGGGGAGGGGTGCCACCTACTCAGCCGGAGAGGTCAGAAACGTCTGATCCGCCTGCGCACCGATCACACGATACAAAGCGAACTGCCTCGTCGTCTCCCCACGCAACTCAAACAGCAGCGAAGCCCTGTTCGAAGCATCCACATCTACAGCATCCACCAGCCGATACCAGGGTGTCCGATCAAGATGCTTGTCATCCGTCACGCTCGCCATCGCCACCTTCAGACTGCCCAGCGGTTCCCGCTGCGCCACCACGCTCACGTACCGAGTAACCCCACCCACCCCAGCAGAATTCGCTGAAAAAAAGTAAGTAGGTGCTCCTCCATAGCTCAACGTATAACCTTCCAGCCGCTCGTCCGCCAACGCGACAACCGCAGCAGCAGCAGGCACAGTAGCCTTGCGCCGCGCCCGCGCAGCAGCAGTCCCAGCCTTCACCGGAGCCGGTGCAACCGATGCTACCGCTCCACCATACTCAGAAAGTTTTTCCCTGGCGACAGCTTCCATCTTCGCCATCACCTCAGCCTTCTCGTCCGCGCTTTCCCACGCTCGCTTGAAGTCATGCTCTGACCGGTCCTTCGCATCGCTTACAGCCACACGCTGCTGCATCCCTGCAGGAATCCCTTTCAACGGTGGAAGATCTTCCTCTTCCATCCGCGTCACAGGCTTCCCACGATGCAGATTCGGCCGGTCCTCATCGTCGTTCAGGTCGCCGACCGCTGTCACGGAAGCTTCACCCCGCTTCTTGGCCTGAGCCTTGCTCTCGGCTGGTGTGGCTCTGCGCTTCAACGTAGGCCGTTCCACGTCGTCCTTGGCGCTGTCGCTGTCGCCAACCTTATCCGAGCTGTCACCGGCGATCACGCCACCGCTCGCCGCCGTGCTCCGATCGACCGGCTTCGCCTTCGCCGCTTCAGCATCTCCGTCCTTTTGCGAAAAGTGCGGTCCACTTCCACCACTCACCTCCAGCTTCGCCGTGCTCTCCCGCTTGAACGCCACCACCTTCTCCGCCGGCCGCGCCTTGTACGCACCCACAGCGAGCCAGCCATCGTCATAACTCCCCGGCCCACCCGTCACCAGGTGCCGTGCATACGCCAGCTCCACCGAACCCGTATCCACCCCACCCTTCTCCACTTCAAAAATGGTCCCCGTCTGCAAGGCAAAAGGCACAGGACGAGCCAGATAAACGCCGGCATCTTCGAGCTGCCCATTGATGAACACCGTCACCGGAACCAGCCTGCTCGCCGTCGCCTTGCCTTCCTCGCCCGTCCACTCGTAAACCCCAACCGCACGCACCACCGCATCCGGCTTCTTCACCACATGCGTCTGCGCCAATCCCACGCAGGGAACCAGACCCGTCACCACCGCCGCCGCCATCCACCGTCGCATCGCCATAGCAATCAGTTAGACGCACAATCCCACCGCACCGCTACACTAACCCAGACACACATCCAGACCCATGCCAACCCCTCTGCTGACCGTAAAAAATCTGACTATCGCTTTCAACGGAAAAGCCGTTGTCCATGACCTCTCGTTCTCAATTTCCGCCGGGCAAACTCTCGGCCTTGTCGGCGAATCAGGATCCGGAAAATCCGCCACATCTCTTGCTCTCATGGGTCTGCTCCCTTCGAGCGCAACCCTGACTGGCACCATCCATTTCGACCAGCAGAATTTGCCGAACCTCACACACTCCGCGATACGCAAGCTCCGCGGCTCACGCATCGCCATGATCTTTCAAGAGCCTATGACCGCGCTCAACCCAGTCATGCGCATCGGCAACCAGCTCGCCGAAGCGCTTTTGGCCCACCACCCTCGAACGCCGCGCACCGAGGTAACCTCTCGCATTCTCGACGCCCTGCGAGAGGTCGCCCTGAGCGATCCGGAATCCCGAGTTGGCGACTTCCCCCACCAGTTCTCCGGCGGCCAGCGCCAACGCATCCTGATCGCCATGGCTCTCATCAACCGGCCCCAGCTCCTGATCGCCGACGAGCCGACGACCGCACTCGACGTCACCGTCCAGGCCCAGATCCTGACCCTGCTAGCCGACCTTCGTCGAAGCCACAACCTCGCCATGCTCTTCATCACCCATGACCTGGCCGTCGTCGCTCAGGCCTGCAATCAGCCCGGCGATCGCATCGCCGTCATGCAGCACGGCACTCTCATCGAAGAGGCCGAGACCTTGACGCTCTTCCGTCAACCAAGACATCGCTACACCCGTACTCTCTTAGCCTCGGCTCCCACCCTGCAAACGGACCGAAGCCTGCCTCTCGCCACGCTTGCATAACCTGCCATAATAAAGCTGCAAAATGCGCGCACTTATCCTCTCCGACGTTCACGCAAACCTTCAGGCCCTGCAAGCCGTTCTGGCTGCCGCGGATGGCCAGTATGAGCAACTCTGGAATTTAGGTGACATCGTTGGCTACGGTGCCAACCCAAATGCGGTCTGCGACCTGATTCGGCCGCTATCTACTCTTGTGGTGCGCGGCAATCACGACCGCGTATCCTGCGGCCTGACCTCACCAAACACATTCAACCCAACAGCGCGCGCCGCAGTCCTTTGGACCCGCACTGAGCTGACGGCTGAAAATACTGAATGGCTAAAGCAAATACCCCAAGGTCCTTTACAGCCAGAGCTCACCGATGTGTCACTTTCACACGGCTCGCCGCTTGATGAAGATAATTACATCGTCAACATGCGTGATGCCTGGGCTCCGCTGCGCCATATGCTCACGCCTATTACCTTCTTTGGTCACACGCACGTTCAGGGCGGTTTCTCTCAAAGGGATCACGAGTGGCATGAAATCCGCCCCGCTTATAAGACAGGCGAAGCCCGTCAGGATGCGCAGATGTACTGTCATGTACTTGATCCGGGCACCCGCCACCTCATCAACCCGGGCTCGGTCGGTCAACCACGCGACCACGATTGGCGAGCAGCCTACGCAATCTATAGCGCCGCTGAGGAGGACCGGACCTCTACAGTCACCTTCCATCGCGTACCTTATGACATAAAGCGGAGCCAGGCTGAAATCATCGCGGCAGGGCTACCCGAACGTCTAGCCGCACGCCTGGCTGAAGGCCGGTAGGTTTAACGACCTGGCTCAATATCGAGGGCAAGATCAAGCGCGCGAAAACTGTGGGTGAGTGCACCAACGGAAATGAGATCGACTCCGGTAGCCGCAATCGCCGCTACAGTCTCAAGCGTGACGCCTCCCGAGGCTTCGACCATAGCTCGTCCTGCGATCTGAAGCACCCCGATGCGCAGATCGCTTAGGGTGAAATTATCCAGCATGATCGTATCCACGTGCGCAGCGAGGACTGCCTCGATTTGATCGAGACGATCGACCTCAGCCTCCACGTGAATCGTGTGCGGCAAGCTCACGCGTGCGGTGAGCAGCTTCTCTGTTAAATCAGCATTCCCATCCTTGACCATTGCGGCAAGATGGTTGTCCTTCAACAACACAGCGTCAGAGAGAGAATAGCGGTGGTTCTTTCCCCCGCCACAGCGGACGGCATAGCGTTCAAACAAGCGCAATCCGGGTGTCGTCTTGCGGGTGTCGACAATGCGTGCAACGGTTCCGGTTACCGCAGACACATAGCTTGCGGTCAGCGTCGCAATGCCACTGAGTCGCTGCACGAAGTTGAGTCCGACCCGTTCCGCTTGGAGAATGCCACGAGCCGATCCTGTTACTGAGGCCAGCACGCTAGATCGTACAAAAGGGTCACCATCGTGTACATGAAACGTAACTGAGAGCGTGGGATCGGTGAGCATCATCGCTGCGGTAAACAGATCTTCGCCACAAAGAATGCCAGCCTCGCGGGCGATCAGCTGTGCCCGGAAGACAGCGCCAGACGGAATATACGTCTGCGAAGTGATGTCGCCCCAAGGTGCGTCTTCGAGAAGCGCTACGTTAACGATTGCTTCGACAGCTTGTGTGTCGGGCTTTATGAGCATGCTAAGGAGCTTTCTGCGTAAAGATTAGGGAATGAGCCAAACTAAGAGAAGTGCCAGGAAAGTCCGTACGAAAATGTGCGCCCCTTGACTCTCGTCGAGCGAGCGCACCCGCGACCAGCACTCCTGCAATTGTAAGTAAATTAGCCGTCTCAAGTGTTTCCACACTGTCTCCACGCGACTCCCAGCCAGCAAGTTGCTTAACCGTCGCAAGAAGGCCAGCACCGTTGCGCTCGATACCTGCGAAGTTCCACATCAGTGTCTGCAACTCAGGACGGGAGACCTGCTTACGATCAATCTGCTGCGTCTCGAGGAGATGCCGTTCGCCAGTCCAGGGAGGCTCGCACAGAGCGTTCTCCCCTGTCTCGTCAAGTAAAAGAGCGGCACAGCGCCAAGCAAATACAAGACTCTCTAATAGTGAATTCGAGGCAAGACGGTTCGCTCCGTGAACGCCGGTACAGGCAGCTTCTCCGACTGCGAAGAGGCCTTGGAGAGAGGTGCGCCCCCAAACATCGGTGCGAATGCCTCCCATCCAATAGTGAGCAGCTGGTGTCACCGGGATGGGTTGATGTGCCCAGTCCAATCCGCGCGCCTTACACGCCGCATCAATAGATGGAAATCGCTGCTGCAGGAACGCAGGCCCTAGACTTGTCGCATCCAGCAGTACTGGTGCACCGTCCTGTGCCGCCATCTGCAACGCGATGCCACGTGCTACCACGTCGCGAGGCGCGAGCTCAGCGTCCCTGTGGATGCTTTGCATAAATCGATGGCCACTTCTATCAAGAAGCACAGCACCCTCGCCGCGGACAGCTTCCGATATAAGGAATGTGCCAGGTAAAGCAAGAGCGGTGGGATGAAATTGGTAGAACTCAACATCAGCCAGCTCTGCACCAGCCCGGAAAGCCATTGCCGGCCCGTCGCCAGTCGCAACCGAGGGGTTGGTTGTATGTGAATAAAGTTGACCCGCACCGCCGCTAGCCAGAATCACGGCGTCAGCTGGAAGAGTACAGCCGCTCCCATCGGGCGATAGTACTTCAAGGCCTGTGACTCGCCCTGATTCAACGCGGAGATCGCGTGCAAAGGTGTGTTCGAGGATATTGACGTCAGCTTTGCGGACTGCGCGGACAAGTGCCATTTCGATCGTCAGGCCCGTGGCATCGCCGCCGGCGTGCAGCACACGCGAGTGCGAATGAGCTGCTTCGAGGCCACGTGCCAGAGCGCCGTCTTGCATATCGAATTCCACACCGAGCCGAATGAGGTCTCGAACTCGCTCCGGTCCTTCAGAGCAGAGAATCTCGACAGGTAGAAGCTTACAAAGCCCTGCACCAGCTGCAAGCGTATCAGCGATGTGCTCCGCTACCGTGTCATCTTCAAACATCACGGCGGCAAGACCACCCTGCGCCCAGCGCGTGTTACTTTCAGCCAGGTTGGCTTTGCTGACCAGCGTGACGTGATGTTTGCGGCTGAGCTCGAGGGCGGCAATCAAGCCAGCAATTCCACTTCCGACGACGACAATCTCTTTCATGCTGCGGGTACCTTTGTGGACGCTCCGGGTTTAAGAGCGAGCATCCGTTCCAGCGCGACGCGGGCATCGATAGCAGTTCCTTCGGGCACTGTGATGCGATTCAACACTTCGCCGCGCTCCAGTGATTCTAGGACCCAGGCCAGGTAGCTGGGGTGGATACGGTACATGGTGGAGCAGGGGCAAACGATGAAGTCGAGGCAGAAGATCGTTTTGTCAGTGTGTTGTGCCTGGAGGCGCTGCACGAAGTTGATTTCTGTACCTACTGCGAAGGTGGTGCCTGGGGGTGCGGCTTCAATCGCTTTGCGGATGTAGTCTGTGGAGCCGGCCTGGTCGGCGGCATCGACGACGTCCATGGGGCACTCAGGATGGACGATGACGCGGACGCCTGGATGACGTTCGCGGGCTGAAGCGATCTGCTGGACGGTGAAACGCTTGTGGACAGAGCAGAAGCCATGCCAAAGGATGACCTTCGCTGTCAAGAGACTTTCAGCGGTGCTGCCTCCCAACAACTGGTTGGGGTTCCAGGTGGGCATTTGGGACAGTGGGATGCCCATGGCTTTGGCGGTGTTGCGGCCGAGGTGCTGATCGGGGAAGAAGAGGACACGCTGGCCGCGCTCGAAGGCCCACTTCAGTACCTCGGCTGCGTTCGAGGAGGTGCAGACGATGCCACCGTGCTTGCCGCAGAAGGCTTTGAGGGCGGCGGATGAGTTCATGTAGGTGACTGGAATGACGGGAACTCGGCCTGCTTCGTCGGGAGATGCTCCGAGGAGAGCCTCGAGCTCCTCCCAGCAGTCGGTGACGGAGTCGAGGTCTGCCATGTCAGCCATGGAGCAGCCTGCGGCGAGGTTGGGGAGGATGACGGCCTGATCGGGACGGGAGAGCATGTCGGCTGTTTCAGCCATGAAGTGGACACCGCAGAAGACGATGGCCTCGGCTGCGGGCCGGGTTTTTGCGGCTTGGGCGAGCTGGAAGGAGTCGCCTACGAAATCTGCGTATTGGATGACTTCGTCACGTTGGTAGAAGTGGCCGAGCATGACGAGACGGTCACCCATTGCGGATTTGACGCGGCGGATCCTCTGGTCGAGCTCGGCGAGCGATGCGTTGCGGTACTGGGGGGGTAGGGGTCCCTGGCGGGGGGTGTCCATGGGGATGGTGTCGTGCATGGAGGAGCCGGGGCCGTAGCCTGGGGGCGCGGCGTCGAAGAGCCAGGGGTCATCGGCGAGGGTGGCGGTGCACGTAGTCTGCTCCAAAATGGGTAGCAACTGATTGGGTAGCAACTGGGGAGGGGCTTCCAAGGTCGGCACTTGCGGATCTCCTGAGACGGCTCGGAGTGCAGCGCTCGGTAGGAGCTGCTGCCTCTGTGAGTAGTTTACGCTTGTTCAACTACGGGTATTCGATGCGGTAGCGGGTTGGGGGGATGGGATTGTGTGGCTTCATCACAGGTGCATGTGAGGTGGGGGTGACCCTCCCCCCACCCCCCGTCATTTTGAGGCAAAATCTTCATTCGATTGGGGTTAGGTGTGAATGGTGTCGCTATTGCGCGAGAAATCGCAGTAGTTCCCGGCGGGAATGGTGGGTGTGGGTAGATCGATCCCTGAGGGTGTCGCTGGGTCTAGACGCAGATTCCCTTCGGGGATGACAGACTTGGAAACAGGCAACGGCAAAAGCGGAATACGGAGATTCTTCGCTTCGCTCAGAATGACGGTAGTGGCTCAACGACGGTAGTCGCTCAACGAGGTTAGTGGCTAAATGACGATGGTCGCTCAATGACAGAATCGTGCAATGACGGCTTCTTTATTGCATGACAGCTCCTAGAGGGTTGGAGTGTCGTCGTGGAGGAGGGCGCGGCGGATGATTTTGTTGGGGACGGGGCCCTGGCGGAGGAACTCATCGTGGAAGTGCTGGAGGTTGAAGGCGGAGCCTTGTTTTGCTTTCAGGTCTTCACGGAGCTTCATGATCTGGAGCTTGCCGAGCGTGTAGTAGAGGTAGGTGGCGTCCGAGGTGCCGCGCTTGGTTTCCATGAGGCCGATCGAGGGGGACTGGTAGCCGTCTTTGACGAAGAAGTCGACGGCCTGATCGAACGTGAAGACGCCGGTGTGGAGCTTGATGGAATTGACGAAGCGGGCGTCGCGTAGAAGAGCGTCCTGAAGCTGGCCGAGGCGGATGAGGCGGGCGGTGCGGACCTGGTCGGGGGTGGCGTTGGCGGGTGGTGCGGCGTAGCCTTCATCAAGCATCATCTGCTCGCAGTAATGAGCCCAACCTTCGATGTTGCTGCTGGCGCCGGTGAGCTTGCGAATTTTGCTGGAGATCTGCGGGACGTAGAGGAACTGGATGTAATGGCCGGGATACGCCTCATGGACGGAGGTGGAGACGATGGTGCCGACGTTGAAGGCGGCCATGTGCTCGGCCACGTGGGCGGGGGTCCAGGTGGGTTCAGGCAGGGTGACGTTGAAGTAGGCTTTGGTGCTGTGGGTTTCGTAGGGGCCGGGAGAATCCATGGAGGCCTGGGTGGTGGCGCGCTCGAAGGGTGGTGTTTCCTCAAGCGTGGGCTGGACGTCTGACGGGATGGTAACGATGTGGTGGGTGCGGATGTAGGCGATGAGCTGGTCAAACTGATCATGGAAGGCGGGGAGGAGTTTGTCCGGCGCGGGGTGAATGGTGGCTAGCTGGGCGAGTACTTCGGCAGGTGTTTTGGTGGGGTCGATCTGGGCGGCGATGCGGGCGAATTCGGCCTGATTTTTGTGGAGGTCGGCGTAGGCTACATCGAGGAGACGGTCGAGGGGGTGTCGACCATTTCGTCATAGAGGAGTTTTTTGCGGAAGGTGTCGGCACCTAGTTTGTAGTCGCCGTTGGAGCGGGGGAGGAGGTCGGTCTTCATCCAGGCGGCGTAGTCTTTTAAGGCCTGGATGACGGCGGCGTTGGATTTTGTGAAGGCCGCGTTTACAGCGGGATCGTGTGCGTCGGTGAAGGCGGCGGGGACGTCGGACTGGAAGAAGGAGATGGTGCCGTCGATCTGCTCGAGGGCGATTTCAGTGAAGATGTGGGGTGGGTTTTTGAGGTTCTTGCGGGCGTCGGCGAGGACCTGGGGGATGAGGCGCTCGCGGGCTACGACGGCTTTGAGGCGGGTGTCGGCGGGGGCGTAGTTGCGCTCCATGATGGTGAAGATGGAGCCGGTGGGGCCGGAGGAATAGTTGTCCGGGTTCTTTTCCCAGTTGCGGATGACTTCAAGGGAGAGGAGCTGGGACTTGATGTTGTTGCGCAGGATGAGGAGGTCGGCGGCGTCGGCTTCGTCGAGGGCGGTGGGATCGATGGCGGCGAGGCGGGTGTCGAAGGTGTGGAGGAATTTCTGCTGGGCGGCTACGGCGGCGGCGGAATAGTCTTCAAGCTGGGTGTCGTACTGGTGGAAGCCGGCGGAGGTGCCGGCGGTGGGGTTGAAATGGAAATATTGGTCGAAGTACTGATTGGTAAGGGCGGTGAAGGTCTGGGCGGGGCCGTCGTTCTGCGGGTTCTGGGCGGGAGCGAGGGTGGCGGTGAGGAGGGTGGCGGCGAGGAGGAGATGCTGGATGGGCATGGGAGACAGGATACCGGAAGGCGAGGGTTGAGGGAGAGCCGGCTTGATGCTGCCTTGCTGGGATGAGGCGGCGGGTGCAAGTTGAACGCTGCTTTAGGTGTTTACTTTTGTGGTTCCTGTGGGGTGCCGAGGGTGAGGCGGGTGGTGCGGTTTTATGGGTAAATGGTTGCTTACACGGGAGTTATATGACTCGCAGCAGCGGTCACGGACATACGAAGAGCGATCCATCAGGGCATCGCTCGTTTGATTCGCTTTGAGATGTTTGAGAGTGAGTGATCGGGACGCCGGACGCATACCGCTAGGGGAGCGTTCCGCTAAAAAGTAAATGATCGGGACGACGGACGGGTACCGATGGCTGTGAAGGTGCGCTGCGAATTAATTGGTCGGGACGACTGACGGGTACCGAGGGCTGTTAAGGTACGCTGCAAATTAATTGGTCGGGACGACTAGATTCGAACTAGCGACCTCACCCACCCCAAGGGTGCGCTCTACCAGGCTGAGCCACGTCCCGACTGTGTTTCGTCCTCATGCAGATGCATGACGACAGGGTGTAATCAGTGTACATGAGTGGGGAGCCACGAAGTGTCTAAGGATTTGAGTGTGGTGGGGATCTGAGAAAAGCCAAGGGTAAGAGGTGTTCAAAAAACAAATCCTTGCCGCTTCAAGCAACGACCCGGGGCTAGGTAGTGTCTGACGAATCCTTTTGCACCCTTTGACACCTCCAACGAACGACCCGGGGCTAAAGCCCCACCTCTCTTCTGCCTGTTTTCGGGGGGCTGAAGCTCCCCGCTTCCACCGAAAAACACGACTTATTCGATTATCGCGATTCGTCAGACACAACCTAAAGCCCCACGCTTCCACCGGTAAGGCGACAGCCCGCAGTGGCGAGGCGCGGCTAGTGGTGGGGACTAGTGGGTGGGGGCTACGTATTCCTTGGGGAGAGCTCCGCCTTCGCCTTCGCCGTAGAAGAATCCGTTCATTTGCTCTACGAGGAAATCCTGGGCTTCTTTGGTCCAGGGTTGGAGGCGGTACTCGTTGAGGAGCATTTTCTGACGCTCGACCCACTCGCCCCAGGCTTTTTGGGAGACGGTTTTGTAGATTTTCTGGCCGAAGTCGGAATCGAAGGGGGGCTCGGGGAGGCCTTCGAGCTCTTCTTTGTATTTGCTGCAAAAGACCATGTGGGGCATTGGGGAATTTCTCCTGAAGGTTCAGTGTAAATGGTTGCGGCGGAGTTGCTGAAGCATGTTGCCGGGGCGAAAGAAAAGGCAAACGCAGATTCCCTTCGGGAATGACAAACCATTGGTTAGCGGCGTTTGCCTTTGGTTTTTTTGTCGCGAAGGCGGGTTTTGGATTTGGTGGGTTTACCGGTGCGGGTTGGGCTGGGGTGTTCGGGTCTGGGCAGCTTGGGTTTGCGGAGGGATTTGGGGGCTTCGCCCTGCGGGGTTTCGGAGGGGATGAGGGCGAACTGGAGGCGGCGGGCGGGGCGGTCGATGCGGTCAAGCAGGACGTGGACGCGCTGGCCGAGACGGAAGACGCGGCCGGAGGTGCGGCCTACGATAGTGCGGTCGGTTTCGCGAAATTGGAAGTCTTCGTGGTCGCGGAAGGAGAGGGATTGGGCGAGGGAATGGATGGGGACGAGGCCTTCGATGAAGAGGTCGTCAAGCTCTACGAAGAAGCCGTATTTGGTGCAGGAGAGGATGGTTGCGTGGAAGTCCTCGCCGATACGGTTTTGCATGAAGCGGATTTTTTTGCCTTCCATGAGCTCGCGCTCGGCGTCATCGGCGCGGCGCTCGGACTGGGAGGACTCGAGGGCTATGGCGGAGAGTTCCTGCTCGGGGATCGAGGATGGCCCTGGGCTCTCGTGGCTGGGAGAGGAAGGCAAATACGGAGATTCTTCGCATCGCTCAGAATGACGGCTGGGGGGGGAATGACGGTTGGGTTGGGGCGCTGATTTTGAGGACCACGGTTGGGGGTCGGTGGAGAGGATGGGGTTGCCGTGGGGGTTGGCTCCGGCGCGGAGAGCGGTGCGGAGGAGGCGGTGAACGATGAGGTCGGGGTAGCGGCGGATGGGGCTGGTGAAGTGGGTGTAGCTGGGGCTGGCGAGGGCGAAGTGGCCTTCGTTTTTTTCGCTGTAACGGGCCTGCTTGAGGGAGCGGAGCATGAGGAAGGCGAGGATGCGTTCTTCCGGGGTGCCGGCGATTTTCTTTGTCAGGCGCTGGTACATTTGGGGGGTTACGGGGATGGATTCTGGGACGTCGTGGGTCTGGGCGGGGCGGGTTCTGCCGCCGTGACGCTCGGATTTGGCGTGGTTGCTGCGGCGGTCTTGCTTCATGGTGAACTGCTTGATGGGGAGGCTGGCGAAGCCGAGGGAGTGGCCGTAGAGGGCGGCGGTTTCTTCGAAGTCGAGGATGCGCTTGGGGTCTGGGAGCTCGTGAATGCGGTAGATGGCGGGGCCGAGGGCTTCCAGCCAGTGGGCTACGCACTCGTTGGCGGTGAGCATGAACTCTTCAATGAGGCGGTGGGACCAGCCACGCTCGGATTTGGTGATGGCGGCCATGTTGCCCTGGGGGTCGAAGGTGATGACGGGCTCGGGGAGGTCGAAGTCAATGGAGCCGCGGCGGACGCGCTTCTGATTGAGGAGGAGGGCGAGGGTGTGCATTTGCTCGACGGCGGGGACGAGGTCGATCTCGGCGATGCGGGTGGGTTCGTCGCGGTCGATGATGGCCTGGACGGTGGTGTAGGTGAAGCGCTTGTGGGAGCGGATGATGCCTTCAGTGAGGCGGTAGGCGAGGACTTCACCGGTGGGCGAGATTTGGGCGATGCAGGAGAGGACGGTGCGGTCTTCGTCGGGGCGGAGGGAACAGATGTTGGAGGAAAGGGCGGGGGGGAGCATGGGGACGGCGCGGTCGGGGAAGTAGACGGAGGTGCCGCGGAGACGGGCTTCGAGGTCGAGAGCGGTGGCGGGCTGGACGTAGTGGGAGACGTCGGCGATGTGGACCTGGAGCTCGTAGTGGTTGTCGGGGAGAGGGGTGACGAGGATGGCGTCGTCGAAGTCGCGGGCGGTTTCGCCGTCGATCGTGACGATGGGGAGGTGGCGGAAGTCTTCGCGTTGGGCGAGGTCATCGGGGGTGAGGGTGGCAACGGTTTGGGTGGCGGAGTCTTCAGCTTCCAGGAGGACGTTGGGGGGAAACTGGTAGGGGAGGCGGTGCTTGCGGATGACGATTTCTACGTCGACGCCGAAGTCGTCGGGGTGGCCGAGGATTTCTAGGAGGCGGCCCTGGGCGGGGCGGGAGAGGGTGGGGAAGTCGGTGATTTCTACGTCGACGGCGAGGCCTTCGAGGGAGGTGGGTACGGTGAGTGCGGCTTCAGTGCCGATGGTGCGGTGCTCGGTTTGTTGGGGGGGGAGGATAACCTGGCCGTCGGGGGCGGTGGGGATGAAGATAGGCTGGGTCATGCGGTCGTCGAGGGGGGTGATGTAGTTTTGCTGGTCGCGGCCGGGGCGGGCGTAGTGGAAGATGCCGACGACGGTGGGGTTGCGGCGGGTGAGGATGCGGGCGATGCGGCCGGAGCGGCGGGCTTGTCCGTTTGGGCCGGGGCGACCCGGGGGGGCTTCGTCGACGAGGACCTCGTCGCCCTGCATGGCGCCGTTGATCTCGTTGGGGGGGATGAAGAGGTCGTCTTCCCGCTGGGTGGAGCCGTTGGGGCGGACGAAGCCGAAGCCGTCGCGGTGGAGGTCGAGTTTGCCGGCTACGAGGTTGTCGCGGGTCCTTGAAACCCAGGTCTCAGAAGCGAGCGCTGGGGCACCCGGTTTTTGGCGGGCGGTTTTTTCAGGGGTGGCGTGGGGGAGCGCCCAGAGGCCGTCATCGGTGCGGATGAGGGCGCCGGAGAGGGTGATGCGGGCTAGCTGCTCGAGGAGGAGACGGCGCTCGCGACCGCCGCCGAGGCCGAGCTCGCGGATGAGTTGCTTGTAGCCGGCGCGGTGGGCGGGGCTGCGCTGGATGAGGTGGATGAGGTCGCGGTCGGATTGGGGGTAGGGTGAGGAGGGTCTGGGCATGTCAGGCTTTTAGGATGGGGCCGGGGTATTGGAGGATTGCGTCGTCGGCGGTGAGGAGAGTCATGCCCTCAACGATTGCCTGGGTGATGAGGATGCGGTCGAAGGGATCGCGATGAATGTGAGGAAGATTTGAGGTCTCGAAGACATGATTGCCGGGATCCGTGATCAGGTGAAAAGCCGGTCTGGAGAGACGTCTTCCGCCTACCAACATCCAGACTAGAACGTGTGTGTCGAGCAGCAGCTTCACGGCTGTTTTCCGAGGTTTGCGAGGATTGCCTTCTCTTCGTCATTGAGATCATCTAAGAAGGCAAATTTATCTGGACGGCCTACAAACATTTCGATGATTTCGTCCTGCATCCAGGTGTCGAAATCTTCTGGGATGGTGAATTGTCCTGCAAGGAAGCCGAAGCGCTTGCTCGTGTCGACGGGCTCCGCGAGTTCGGATTCGGGTGCGACTGGCTCGATGGTGACGAGGGGTTTGCCGGCACGAGCGATGAGGAGGGGTTCACCGGCGGCGGCCTGGTCGATGAGTTTCGCGAGATCGGGCTGGAGGTCTTCTATGTTGACGGTCGTCATGGCTACACCTCTGCTGAGGATAGTTTAGCGCGGTGGGGGCGGAGGCGGCGGTTGAGAGGTTCGGTGAAGAAGCGGGCGAGGAACCAGGCTACGGGGAGGGTGAGGAGAACGGTGAGGGCGGACCAGGCGAGGAGGGGTCCGGGGTTGTGGGTGGGTGTGTTGGCGATGGCCTGGAGCTTGAGGTAGTGGTTGGTGACGGCGAGGACGATGAACTCGTGGGAGAGGTAGAGCTCGTAGGAGTGGCGGCCTAGCCAGCGGATGGGGGCGAGGATGGCGAGGGCGGGGCGGGGGTGGAGGGCGGCGGTGAGGCAGATAAGGGCGGTGCCGAGGGAGAGGAGGAGGTCGTCCGTGCCGGAGTGGGCGGTGAAACGCATGAAGGGTTTGATCCAGTGCCAGCGAGGGTAGATGGCGAAGATGGCGATGAGGAGGGTGCCGAGGGTCTGGAGGCTTCGTAGAAGGAACGGACGTATGGGTTTGCACCTGGTGAGGTTGTGGGTGATGAGGGCGGCGAGGACGCCTACGGCGATGTCTGCCATGCCAGCGAAGTAAGAGTTTTCCTGGGCGAGGCCGTTGCCGTGATCCCAGAGGGTGCGGGCGAAGCAGCCGGTGATGATGATGGCGGTGAGGAGAGTGAAGAAGACCGGGAGGCCGCGGCGGGTGCGGAAGAGGAGGGTGGCGGCGGGGAAGAAGAGGTAGAACATTTCTTCAATCGACAGGGACCAGAGGACGGTCCAGCAGGCGGGGAGCCAGGAGTGCATGTGGGCGGCTTCATACCAATTGAGGGTGAAGGTGAGGGCGGAGGCGAGGGCGCCGGGAAGGGAGGCATGGGGCTTGTCGATGACGTAGCCCTGGGCGTGGAGGAGGTGGAGGGCGCTAAGGATCGCCAGTAAAAGCAGGAGTAGAGGGGCGATGCGGGCGAAGCGGATGCGGTAGAAGGTTCGCGGGCTTAGCTGTGAGAGGCTGCCGAAGCGTAGGAGGGAGGTCCAGGTGATGAGGAAGCCGGAGATGGCGAAGAAGACGGTGACACCGTTGCCGCCGTTGAAGAAGAGGAAGTGGGCGAGGGGCTTGGAGAGGCCGGCGGTGATGTCGAAGCCGTTGAGGTAAAAGCGGATGTAGCTGTGGAGGAGGATGACGGCTAGGATGGAGAGGCCGCGGAGGAGGTCGATGGTGGGGTAGCGGGTTTGGGTGGCGATAAGGTGGCTCCGGATCAGTGGCGTGTTGTGGTTTAGAGGAACAAGCAACAGCAAAGACAAATGCAGATCCCTGCGGGATGACAAAAAAGAAGGCAACGGCAAGAACAAGCAACAGCAGAAGCGAAATACGGAGATTTTTCGCTTCGCTCAGAATGACGGTGTTCTTAGAGTAGGAGAATGCTTAGGTGATGAGGGCGCGTTTGGCTTTTTTGCCGAGGCGGACGGTGAGGGTGGTGGGGAGTTCCGCGATGGGGTAGGTGGGGGTGGTTTGGATTTGGCCGTTGATGTGGATGGAATTTTCGCGGAGCTTGCGGGTGGCTTCAGAGTTGGAGGGGGAGAGGCCGAGATGGACCAGGAGGGCGGGGACCTTGATGGTGAGGCCGGGGTTACCGTCTTCTGATGAGGGGGCTTCGGGGCCGGCGATTTCCGATTGGGTGATGCCGATTTCTTCGAGGTCGTCTGAGACGCCGCCTTGCTGGAATTGTTTGGACCAGTTTTGTTGGGCGTGGAGGGCTAGCTCGGGGTTGTGGAAGCCGGCGGTGATGAGGCGAGAGAGGTCCTGCTTGGCCTGGATGGGGTGGACTTGGCCGTCGTGGATCTGGGACTGGATGGCTGCGATTTCGGTGGGGAGAAGGTCGGTGAGGAGCTCGTAGTAGCGGGGGATGAGGGCGTCGGGGATGGTCATGAGTTTGGTGAACATGTCGAAGGGGGAGTCGAGGACACCGATTGCGTTGCCGAGGGACTTGGACATTTTCTGGATGCCGTCGGTGCCTTCGATGATGGGGGTCATGAGGACGATCTGGGGGAGCTGTCCGGCTTCACGCTGGAGCTTGCGGCCCATGAGGAGGTTGAATTTCTGGTCGGTGCCGCCGAGCTCTACGTCGCAATGGAGAGCTACGGAATCCTGGCCCTGGGCGAGGGGGTAGAGGAGCTCGTGGAGACTGATGGGATCTTCGCGATCGAAGCGGACGTTGAAGTCTTCGCGCTCAAGCATCTGGGAGACGGTGACCTTGGCGGCGAGGCGGATCATGTCGGCGAAATCCAGTTTGGCGAGCCACTCGGAGTTGTAGCGGACTTCGGTGAGGGCGGGGTCTAGGATTTTGAAGACCTGGTGTTTGTAGGTTTCGGCGTTGGCGTCGATTTCAGACTGGGTGAGTTGCTTGCGGGTTGCGGATTTGCCGGTGGGGTCGCCGATGAGGGCGGTGCTGTCGCCGATGAGGAAGATGACGGTGTGGCCGAGAAGCTGGAAGTGGCGGAGCTTGCGGAGGAGGACGGTGTGGCCGAGGTGGAGGTCGGGGGCGGTGGGGTCGAAGCCGGCCTTGATGCGGAGGGGGGTGCCGGATTTTATGGAGGCTTCGAGGCGGGTGCGCAGGTCTTCGAGCGGGAGGATCTCGGCGGCACCTTTGGTGAGGAGGGCTATTTGTTCTTCGACTGGCGGGAAGGTTTGCATGGTCAGGATTGAGTATAAAGAGCTATGCCGGATAAGGTGAGGAAACGGGATGCGGGGGCGGCGGGGCGGACAAAGGATTGCGTGGTTTGTGGGCGGACGATCGAGTGGCGGAAGAAGTGGGAGCGGGATTGGGATGCGGTGAAGTACTGCTCGGATGGGTGCCGGGGGCGTGGGGTTGGGGGTGTGGATCAGGCGCTGGAGGCGGCGATTCTGGAGTTGCTGGCGGCGCGGGGGCGGGATAAGACGATCTGTCCGAGTGAAGCGGCGAAGGCGGTGGGTGGAGATTGGCGGGAGTTGATGGAGCCGGCAAGGGCGGCGGCGAGGCGGCTGGTGGCGGCGGGAAAGATTGTGATTACGCAGGGTGGGGTGGTGGTGGATGGTAGTACTGCAAAGGGTGCGGTTCGTTTGAAGCTGAAGTGAAAAATTGTTCAGGGCAGGAGGAACGTTTTTCAGGTTTGAGGCTTCTTAGTCGGGATGGCTACAGCGAAGAAGTCTCCTGCGAAGAAGAGTGCGGCGAAGAAGAGTGCGGCTAAGAAGAGTGCGAAGAAGGCTGCGGCGAAGAAGCCGAGTAGCGAGCAGCATTGCTGGCCGGGGTTTGAGCCGGTGCCGGGGAAGGATGCGGGGGAGAAGGGCTCCTGCAAGCCGAAGAAGACGCAGACCAAGAGTGAAAAGAAGGGCGATGCAAAGGCGGCGGCGGCTAGCAAGCGGGAGAAGGGGAAAGGGTAGTTCAGGCGTGGCCGCTGGTGGTATGTTGCTGGGATGGATGCTGAGCGTATGAGGACGTTTCTGCTGGGGCTCCTGCATGTGCTGGAGGCGGAGCAGTTTGGTGGGTTGATCTATTGGGTGGGAGACAAGGCGATTGGTGGGAAGATGTTTGCGCTGGTGAATCCGGAGGCAGGGCCTTCGGGGGCGCTGCATACTGAGAGAATCAGCTTTCCGGCGGGGCAGGAGAGGTTCGCGGAGTTGATGGAATGTGAGGGGATGGTGCCGGCGCCTTATCTGGCCAGGATTTTCTGGGTTGCGGCGGAAAGGTGGGATGTGCTGCGGGATCGGGAGTGGGAGGAGCAGATGCGGGCTTCGCATGCGCTGACGTTTGCGAAGCTGACGAAGAAGGCGCGGGGGTTGCTGGAAGGGCCGAAGGGGGAGTTGAAGAAGGCGGTGGTGGCGCGGCGCAAGGTGTTAGCGGCGACGGGTGAGAGCAGGGGTAGGGGTAAGGATTGATTCCGCTTGTGATGCATGGCGCAGGAGTCTGGGAGGGATGGGTGGGTCAGTCAGGGAGTAACCCCACGATAACCGCGGTGAGGCTGCGGTGATCATGGGGCACCCGGGATGGCATCAGGTCAGGGTTTGGTGGGTTCGGGATTGGGTTCGAAGAGGGGGTAGAAGTTGCGGCGGTAGACGACGAGGAGGAAGGCTTCCAGGATGGCGGTGATGAGGCCGGGGCCGATGCCGTGGCCGCCGGCGAGAGTGATGTGGAAGAGCAGGATGTTGACGATGACGGGGGCGAGGATGGTGAGGCCGAGGGGGACGAAGCGGCCGACGAGGAGGAGAAGGCCGCCGATAATTTGACACAGGCCTACGAAGGTCATCCACTTGTGGGCGGCCATGATGGTGGACCAGGTGGTCGCGTCCGATGGGGGCTGGGCGGGCATGGGTATGAAGTGAAGGAGAATGTTGGCGCCGAAGATGAGGAAGGCGAGGCCGAGGAGGATGCGGGCGGCTAGGATGACGTATTTCATGGGCGGTCTCCTGATGGGTGTGTGGATGGGATGAGCATACCGGAGATTGGGTGCGTAAACTTGAGAGATGAGTGGATTAGTGTTGTCGCTGGCGGGGAAGGTGGCCTTGATTACGGGTGGGTCGCGGGGAATTGGGGCGGCTACGGTGAGGATGTTTGTGGCGGCGGGGGCGAAGGTGGTGTTCTCTTATACGCAGGCTGAGGCTGCGGCTGTCGCTTTATGTGACGAGCTGGGTGAGGGGGTCAGGGCGGTGCGGCAGGAGCTGCGGACGCCAGAGGATGGGAGGGCGCTGGTGGCGGCGGCTTTGGGGGTTTTTGGGCGGGTGGATTGCTTGATTGTGAATCATGGGATTTGGCCGGCGCATGAGCAGCCGATTGAGACGATGAGTGATGGGCAGTGGCGGGGGACGATGGGGGTGAACCTGGATAGTGTGTTTGGGCTGGTGTCGGCTTGGGTGGGGTTGGTGCTGGGTGAGAGTAGTGACGACCCCAGGTCACGCGATACTACCGCGTGGCCTGGGGCACCCCAGACTTCTTGTGTGCGGGGGCATTTGGTGCTGGTGGCTAGTACGGCGGCGCAGCGGGGGGAGGCTTTCCATGCGGATTATGCGGCTAGCAAGGGGGCTTTGGTGTCGTTGACGAAGAGCTTGAGTAGCGAGTTGATGCCGAAGGGGATCTATGTCAATTGCGTGGCGCCGGGGTGGGTGGGGACGGAGATGTCGCTGGCTGCCTTGCAGGACCCTGAAACGTCCAAGAAGGCGACGGCGTTGATTCCGCTTGGCCGGGTGGGGCATGTAGATGAGATTGCCGGGCCGGTGGTTTTTTTATGTACGCCGCTGGCTGGTTTTGTGTCCGGGGAAGTTTTCAATGTGAACGGTGGGGCTGTGCTGGTTGGTTGAGAGAGGATTGCGATGCGTGCTTGGATTCTGGGAATAGCTTTGGGAGCAGGTTGTGGTGCGGCGGTGGCACAGAGTGCGCAGGATCTGCAAAGTGCGCAGCCGGAAAAGCGGCCGGGCGAGACGGAAGAGCAGCATGGGAAACGGCTGCTGGATGCAATGCTGGTCGCGTTGGGGGGAGACGCGTGGCTGAATAAGAAGACGATGTATGCCGAGGGGCAGACGGCGCCGTTTTTCAGGAATGAGCCGAGTGGGGGCGTGTCGCGGTTTGTGCTGTTCAGGCGGTTTGGAGAGCGGGGCGAGCCGGAGGTTTCGCGGTATGAGTATGTGAGCTATCGGGGGATGATTGAGCCGGGCACGGTGCGGCAGGTGGCGCATTTGTGGACTAAGGATCAGGGGTATGAGTACACGTTCAAAGGGCGGACGGTGCTGCCGGAGAAGCAGGTGACGGATTATCTGAGGCGGCGGGACCACTCGCTCGAGAAGGTGATGGAGGAATGGGTGAAAGCACCGGGGGTCGTGATTCTTTATGTAGGGAGTGGCGAGCGGGACCGGCGGCCGGTGGATAAGGTGAGTGTGCTGACGACGACCAACGACGCGGTGACGATCGAGATAGAACAGGGCACGCATCTGCCGCTGCAGCGGAGCTTCGAGTGGCGGAATGAGCAGTTCAAGGATCATGACCTGGATGAGGAAGTGTATGGGGATTGGCGGGTGTTCGATGGGATCGCGACGCCGATGAACATTACGGATTACCGAAATGGGGATATCGCCTCGCAGACGTTTTACAAGAAGGTGACGTTCAATGGGGCGATGAAGCCGGAGCTGTTCGATGCGACGCGGCCGACGATGAAGTAGGGCGGGTATACTCGGGGAGCGATGAGTGAGACTGCGAAACCTGTGATGGACAGCACTGTGATGGATATCAAGGAGATCCTGGCGATTTTGCCGCACCGTTACCCGTTTGTGATGGTGGACCGGGTGGTGGAATTCGAGGCGGGCAAACGGATTGTCGGGATCAAAAATGTAACGATCAATGAGCCGTTTTTCGAAGGCCATTTTCCGGGCTTTCCGATTATGCCGGGCGTGCTGATGGTGGAGGCGATTGCGCAGGTGGGTGGGCTGCTGCTGATGACAGACATCGCCGACAGGGATGAGAAGCTGATGGTGTTTACGGGGATCGAGGCGGCGCGGTTCAGGAGGATGGTGACGCCGGGCGATCAGCTGCGGATCGAGGTGACGGTGACGAGCCAGAGGCCGCGGGCGGTGAAGATGAGCGGCGTGATTACGGTGGCGGGGAAGGTAGTTTGCGATGCGATGGTGAGCTGCCAGGTGGTGGATCGGGTGCGGAAGGTGGCGGCGGTCGAGACGCCTGCTGTAGAGGCACCGGGGAGCGGGCAGGAGCTGCCGGAGTGATTCATGCGACGGCGATCGTAGAAGAGGGAGCGGTGGTGCCGGCGAGCTGCACGGTGGGTCCGTACTGCACGGTGGGGAAGGATGTGGTGCTGGGCGAGGGAGTTGAGCTGGTGTCGCATGTGGTGGTGGCGGGGCATACGACGCTGGGGCGGGGCGTGAAGGTTTACAGCTTTGCGTGCGTGGGGATTTCGCCGCAAGATCTGAAGTATAGGGACGAGCCGACGCGAGTGACGGTGGGGGAAGAGACCGTGATCCGGGAGTATGTGACGATTTCGCGGGGAACTGTTGGCGGGGGTGGAGAGACGCGGGTGGGGAATGGGTGTTTGATTATGGCCTATACGCATATCGGTCATGACTCGGTGATTGGGAACGGGTGCATTCTAGCCAATTCGGCTACGCTGGCGGGGCATGTGGTGGTGGAAGATTATGCGGTGGTTGGGGCGCTGTGCCCGGTACACCAGTATTGCCGGATTGGGCGGTACGCGTATGTGGGGGGCGGGACGACGATTACGCAAGACGTGCTGCCTTACTCGTTGACGAGTATCAGCCGGGATAACCATGCTTATGGCTTGAATAAAGTTGGGCTTGAACGGCGGGGGTTTTCCGTAGAGGAGCTGAAGGAGCTACGGGGTGCGATGCGGGTGCTTACGGGTGGCAAGAAGAATGTGTCGCAGGCGCTGGAGACCCTGCGGGCGGGGGAGATGGGGGAGCATGTGCGGTACCTGGTGGAGTTTGTGGGGGAGAGTGAGCGGGGGGTGATTCGATAGTGGAGGACAAGCTCGGATTGATTGCGGGCAGTGGACGGTTTCCGTTTCTGCTGCTGGAGGCGGCGCGGGCGCGGGGGGTTGAGGTGGTGGTGGCGGCTATCCGGGAAGAGACGGAAGGCGCGATGGATGAGCGGGCGGCGGTGGACGCCGGGGTGAGGGTGCATTGGATGTCGCTGGGTGAGCTTTCACGGCTGATTGAGATGTTCAAGGCCGAGGGGGTGACGCGAGCGGTGATGGCGGGGCAGGTGAAACATAAGCAGATTTTTTCCAGCATCCGGCCGGACTGGCGGCTGGCGAAACTGCTGCTTAGCTTGCGGACGAGGAATACGGATATGCTGCTGGGGGCGGTGGCGAAGGTGCTGGGCGATGAGGGGATCGAGCTGGTGTCGTCTACGACGTACCTGGAGCCAATGCTGGCGAAGACCGGGGTGATGACGCATCGAGGGCCTACGGAGTCAGAGGCGCGCGACGTGGCGTATGGGCTGGGGGTGGCGCGGGGAATTGCGGGGTTCGACCTTGGGCAGACGGTGGTGATTGCGGCGGGGGCCTGCGTGGCGGTAGAGGCGATGGAAGGGACGGACGCGACAATTGCACGGGCGGGTGGGCTGATGCGGATGGAGGGAGACGGTGCCAGCGGCATTCTGGCGCGTGGGTTGACGGTGGTGAAGGTGGCGAAACCGCAGCAGGATATGCGGTTTGACGTGCCGGTGGTGGGGGTGCCAACGATTGTGGCGATGCGTGCGGCGGGAGCGACTTGCCTGTGTGTGGAGGCGGGGCGGACGTTGATGTTCGATCTGGAAGGATTGGTGGCGGCGGCAAATGAAGGTGGTATCGCGGTTATTGGGGCGTAGAATTATGGGTGTTTGAACTGGGAATGCGTCCATAAAGGTTCGCCGTGCGTACCTGGTTAGCTGAACGATTTCAGAAAGAGGATGCGATGCGGAAGTTACTGAGGAACGGATTGGCAGCGGTTCTGGTGGCAGCGGGTGTGGCCGGCGTAGGAACGTTGACGGTGAAGGCGAAGGCTTACATGGCAGCGGATGCTCCGCTGGCGGTGGGGAGTGTGGCGCCGGCGTTTACGCTGCCATCGCAGACCGACAGCATGGTGAGCCTGAAGGACTACAAGGGCAAGTACGTGGTGCTCTATTTTTATCCGAAGGATATGACGACGGGCTGCACGATTGAAGCGCATAACTTTGAGCGGGACAAGGAAAAGTACGCGGCGCTGAATGCCGTGGTGCTGGGTGTGAGCCTGGATACGGTGGAAAGCCATAAGACGTTTTGCACGAAGGATGCACTAAATTTCAAGCTGCTGGCCGATCCGGAAGGCAAGGTGGTGAGCGAGTACGGCGTGCCGACGATGGATACGCCGATGGGTAAGCTGGCAAAGCGGCAGACGTACCTGATCGGGCCGGATGGCAAGGTGCTGAGGTTCTGGGAAGTGAAGGGTGTGCAGACGCATAGCGACGATGTTCTGGCGGCGCTGGCTGAGATGAAGAAATAATTTTCTAGAGCAGACGCAGAAAGGCCCGGACTCTTGAGGAGACCGGGCCTTTCTGCTTGCCTTGCGTTTGTGACGTTGCCTGTTACGTGGTTGGGAAGAAGATTTACTTGGAAGTCTTCTTGGCTGGGGTGGCTTTCTTGGCTACGGTCTTCTTAGCGGGGACGGCTTTCTTGGCGACGGTCTTCTTCGCCGGGACGGCCTTCTTGGCTACGGTCTTCTTAGCGGGAACTGCCTTCTTGGCGACGGTCTTCTTCGCCGGGGCTGCGGTCTTCTTGGCTGGAACTGCTTTCTTGGTTGCCACTTTAGTACCTCTCGTGATGGTTTTTTGCTGCGTGGTGCTTTTGCTGCCGACAGCCTTTTTAGAGGCTGCCTTATCGCCGCGGATGGACTTCGCGGCAGATGCTTTGAGGGCCAGACCCTTTTTAGAGGGAGTCTTGGCGGGTGCCGACTTTTTGGCCGGCACAGCTTTCTTTGCTGGAGGCGGCGGAGTCTTCTTCGCCGGGGCCGCTTTTTTCGCTGGTACCGCTTTCTTGGCTGGGACTGCTTTCTTTGCTGGTGGTGGGGTCTTCTTTGCCGGAACTGACTTTTTGGCCGGAGGTGGGGGAGTCTTCTTTGCCGGTGCTGCTGTCTTCTTGGCGGGTGCTGTTTTCTTTGCTGGTGTTTTCTTCGCGGGCGGTACTGTTTTCTTTGCGGGCACGGCTTTTGTCGGGGCTTTCTTGGCAACTGTTTTCTTGGTGGCCTTGCCGCTCAGATCTGACAGGACGGCACTGAGTGGGGTTTCGGCGGCGTTGGATTCGGGGAGCTTTGACTCTGAGTACGCGGGCTCGTAGGGGTCGACGGGATTGCTTGGCGGGGCGAGGAGAGCGGCGTCTTCCTTGTGGGTGTTGTTTGGCTTCAGGTCGTCCTCGTCCTCGTCCTCGTCATCCTCCTCGTCGTCCTCTTCCTCGTCGTCTTCATCGTCCTCGTCGTCTTCATCGTCCTCGTCGTCTTCATCGTCCTCGTCGTCCTCGATGGCGGCTGCGACTACGCTGTTGGATGTGACTTCGTCTTCGTCGTCCTCATCATCCTCCTCGTCGTCGTCTGCGAGGGTGACTTCTTCTTCTTCGTCGTCCTCATCGTGATGGCTTTTTGCGCTGATGGCGAGCACTTCATCGAGGTCTTCGTTGTACTTCATGTGTTGTCCCCTGGGCTTGAATCTTGTACGTACCTGTTGTGAAGTCAGATGCAGCAAGTATGGTCTTCGCGACGAATTCTAGCAACACGCTAGACGAGTGCGCCAGTCATAGCAAGGATTCTTTTTAGAGTGGAGCTTAGGTAGCTTCCTCCTGCTTAAAATTTGTTGTGTTGCAAGTGCAGAACAAGCGAGACAAAGGCGGCCTGTGGAGGTCCTTCGCTGCGCTCAGGATGATGGCGAAAGACCCATTACGACAAGTTGATAGGCGAGTGGACTGGCGAACGCCGATGCGCGCGGGATGAAGAGGGGCGAGAGGATGAACGATGGTGGCCGTGCGGCAAAGGCAACGACACAGCAAGAGCAGATTCTCCTTTCGGGGAATGACAAAGAAGCAGCAGCTGCGACAGCGGCGATCGCCATGACAAGCGCAAACGCAGAATCCCTTTTGGGAATGACAAAGGGTGGTGAGGTGGCGCGTCGTTAGCGGCGGCGTTTGGCCTTGGTTCTTGTAGAGGAGGAGCTGCGAGTGCTGTGGGAGGTGGAGTGGCTGGAGCTTGCTCTGGAGGTGCGGCCTTTGGAGGTGCGGCTACTGGAGCGTTCGGCGCGGCTGCTGCGACCACGCCCTCTGGAGGTGCGTGACTCTGCGCGGCCATGGCGGCCTCTGCCTCTGCGGGTGCTGCCGGAGGCGGCGAGGCGGATGGGTTCAGCGACGTAAAGGGTCTTGCCGGGGCGGAGGGCGCGGGCGTTGATGGTGTTCCAGTCGCGGAGGTCGGAGACGGTGATGTTGAAGCGATCGGCCACGGTGATGAGGGTGTCGCCGGGGCGGAGGGTGTAACGCTGGGGGCGCTCGGCGGCGGTGACGGAGGCTACGGGGACGACGAGCTCATCGCCGGCGGCCATGGGGTCTGAGGGGGTGATGTCGTTGGTTTCCGCGATGTCTGTGATGTGAGCGTGGAGGGCGGTGGCGATGGTGTCGAGGGTTTCACCCTGCTTGACGATGTGGAAGCGCCAGGTGGTGCGGCGATCTTCCGGGATGTCCTTGAGGCGGTCGTTGTAGAGATCTTTGGTGCCGGGTGGGATGTGGAGGTCGAAGGAGACGTCGCGGGGGGTGGCGAGGCGTAGCATGGCGGGATTGAGGGCGACGAGCTCGGGGACGGTGGAGCCGGTGACGTCGGCGACGAGGTGGAGGTCGATGGAGTAGGTGGTGGGGACGGTGTCGTAGATGACGGGTGGGGAGGGGACTAGCTTGTCGAGGCCGTAGCGCTCTGGATTCTTGGCCATGAGGACGGCGGCGAGGATCTGGGGGACATAGGCACGGGTTTCAGCGGGCATGGCGTGCTGGCGGTAGAGCTCCCAGTAGTCCGCGAAGCCGGTGCGCTGGATGGCGTGCTGCATGGCGCCGGGGCCCCAGTCGTAGGCGGCCATGGCGAGGTACCAGTCGCCGAAGAGGTTGTAGAGTTTCTTGATGTACTTGGCGTAGGCGCGGGTGGATTTTTCGGGGTCGAACCGGTAGTCGTAGAAGGCGTTGCGGGTGAGGCCGTACTCGGCACCGGTGTAGGTCATGAACTGCCACATGCCGCCGGCACCGGAGCGGCGATTCATGGCCTGGGGCTGGAAGCCGGATTCGGCAACGGCGAGATAGATAATGTCCTGCGGGACGCCTTCTTCCTTGAGGGTTTGCTGGATGAGGCCGCGATATCGGCCGACGCGCTGGAGGGAAGAGGCCATGTGGGCGCGGAAGGAGCTGGAGGTGGAGAAGACACCGATGTAGCCGGCGACCTGGTCGTTGATGACGAGAGGCAGGTCTGAGGTGGTGTTGAGCTCGGAGGAGAGCTTGGCGACGAGCTCGGGGTTGGGGGCGAAGGTGATGTCCTGGGCCTGGTCGAGGGGGGCTTCTTCGATCTTGGGAGAGAAGCCGTTGCCTTGCTTGAGGGCCGCCATTTCAAGCGAGTTGATGGCGTTGAGGAGACGCTCGAACTCGGTGGCGAGATCGCCCTCGCCTTTGAGATCCTGGCCGGAGGCGAGCATGGTGTCGATGGCGAAGTCGAAATCGAGACGTGCGGCATCAAGGCGGTTGGCGCGGTAGTTGGCTACGCCGGAGTTGTAGGAGGCTTCGGCCTGCTGGATGAGCTGCTGGTTTTTGAGATTGGCGAGAGCGGCCTGGGCTGCGGGGGTGGTGGCCTGTGTCTGCTGCGGGCGGGCGGCCACGGCGGTAAGTAGGAAGGCGCAGAGGGCAAGCGACAGGCGCGGTCGTACGGTCAGGAAAGGCACCTCTCGATTGTAGACGGAATGAAGATGCGGTTGTGTGCGGGGCGGCGGGGTCGGGCAAGAGGAGTAAATTGTAATCATGACGATGAAATGCACTACCGGTTGTACCTGCACCTGCTCCACCTGTACCGAGGGTGGTTGCTGCGGTTGCTGTGGTTGCTGCTAATCGTTTTCTGCGATTGGTTTGCTTGCCTGTCAGATAACAGACCCGCCCAGTGCCTTGACGGACTGGGCGGGTCTTTCTGCGTGTGGATGGTAGGCTAGATAGGGAGAGCTGGGCTGCAAATGGATCCGAAGTACATACGGAATTTTGCGATTATTGCGCATATCGATCATGGCAAGTCGACGCTGAGCGACCGGCTGCTGGAGCTGACGGGCTCGCTGACGCAGCGGGAGATGCAGGCACAGGTGCTGGATGCGATGGACCTCGAGCGTGAGCGGGGCATCACGATCAAGGCGCACACGGTACGGATGATGTACTCGGCTGAGGATGGGCATACTTACCAGTTGAACCTGATCGATACGCCGGGGCATGTGGACTTTAGTTATGAGGTTTCGCGGTCGCTGGCTAGCTGTGAGGGAGCTCTGCTGGTGGTGGACGCTAGCCAGGGAGTGGAGGCGCAGACGCTGGCGAATGCCTATCTCGCAATAGCGGGTGGATTGGAGATTATTCCGATCATCAATAAGATCGATCTGCCTTCGGCGGATATCGAGCGGACGAAAGAGATGATCGAGAAATCCGTGGGGCTACCGGCGGATGATGCTGTTGCGGTGAGTGCGAAGACGGGCTTGAACGTAGAGAAGATTCTGGAGGCCGTGGTCCAACATCTGCCGCCGCCGCAAGGTGATCCGGAGGCTCCGCTGCAGGCTTTGATTTTCGATAGCTGGTTCGACGCTTACCGTGGGGTGATTGTGTTGGCGCGGGTGATCAACGGGCGGCTGAAGAAGGGCATGAAGATCAAAGTGATGTCCAACGGGAAGCAATTCGACGTGGACAGTATGGGGGTGATGACGCCGAAGCCGATGCCGCTCGATGAGCTGTCGGCGGGTGAGGTGGGATTCTTTGTGGCGACGATCAAGAACGTCGTGGATACGAAGGTGGGAGACACGATTACGGAGGTCGAGCGGCCGTGCGCGGAGGCTTTGCCGGGATTTGAAGATATCAAGAGCATGGTGTTTGCGGGGCTGTATACGGTGGACTCGCATGAGCATGCCATGCTGCGGGATGCGCTGGAGAAGCTGCGATTGAACGATGCTTCGTTCTCTTTCGAGCCGGAGAGTTCTGTTGCATTGGGGTTTGGGTTTCGCTGCGGGTTTCTCGGTTTGCTGCATCTGGAGATCATTCAGGAGCGGCTGGAGCGCGAATACGACCTGGACCTGATCACTACAGCGCCCGGTGTGCGGTACAAGATCACGATGACCGATGGCAGCGTGCGGGAGGTGGATAATCCTTCGCGGTGGCCGGATTCGACCGAAATCGAGACGATCGAAGAGCCAGTGATTGTGGCGAAAATTCTGACCAACGAAGAGTACGTTGGCGGGATTTTGAAGCTGGTGGAAGACAAACGCGGACGGCAGCAGAATATGGAATACGTCAGCGATACGCGGGTGATGATTACGTATGAGCTGCCACTCAATGAGATTGTGCTGGACTTTTACGATCGGCTGAAGACGGTGTCGCGGGGGTACGCGTCGCTGGACTATCAGCTGGCGGGCATGTGGGTTTCACCGATGGTGAAGATGGATATTTTGATTGGCGGCGATGCGGTAGATGCGCTTTCGATCATCATCCATAAAGACTTTGCGCAGCAGCGGGGCCGGGCGCTGGTATCGAAGATGCGGGAGCTCATTCCGCGGCAGATGTTCGAGGTGGCGATCCAGGCGGCGATTGGTAGCAAGGTGATTGCGCGGGAGACAGTGACGGCGATTCGCAAGAACGTGATTGCGAAATGCTATGGCGGGGATATCAGCCGGAAACGTAAGCTGCTGGATAAGCAGAAGGAAGGGAAGAAGCGGATGAAACGGATCGGGAAGGTGGATATTCCACAGGAGGCATTCCTGGCCGTTCTGAAGGTGGGGGAAGAGTAGAGCGGTCGATTAGGTCAGCAAAAAATGGCACCCAGATGGGTGCCATTTTTTGCTGGCAACGTGCTACTTGCCGGCAGGGCGTGGTGTCGTCCTGGGGGCGGTGCGTGCGGAGGGTGAGGGCGGCGGGGGTGCGGAGACGCCGGACTGCTTGTTGTAAGCATCGACCACGGCCTGGGAGACGTTGGTGGTGGGGAGAGCCCAGAGGACGTTGGAGGACTGCTGGGAGACGTCGAGGAGCAGGGTGTAGCCATTCTGCTGGACATAGCTCTGCATGACGGCGTTTAGCTTGGAGGCTACCTTGCCGAGAGCTTCCTGCCACTCGGTGTTGTAGGCGGTCTGCGCGTCTTCGGCGTCGCGGTTGAGGATTTTTTCCTTAGCGTCAATGGCGCGGAGGCGGCTGGCGCGGTCCTCATCGCTGGCGGTGGAGGGAAGGGCCTGGAGAGCTTTCTTCAGGCTTTCGACCTCGGTGGCCTGCGATTCGATCTGGGCCTTCTTAGGCTCAAACTTTTTCTGTGTGTTGGCCGTGACGGTCTGGCCCTCGTTGGAGGCGAGGACGACCTGCTCGAAGTTGATAAGGGCGATCTTGGCGTCAACGGCCTGAGGGGCCGGGAGGGCGGCAGGGGCGGGGGCAGGCGTGGCAGCTGCTGGAGCCTGAGCGGCTGCGAGGGAAGCTGTGGCAAAGGAGGCGATGAGTGCGGCGAGGAGAGTGAGGTTGCGGTTCATGCGGATTGTCTTGCTCCTTGAATTGGTAACCGATCAGTAGTGGAACGGGTTTGTGTGCTGGTGCTGCGAAACTTTGGAAGGCGGACACGGCCAAGCGGTAGCGGTTAGACGGATGATGTGGAGAAGTGTTTTTTCAGCTGCTGCTTTCGTGAGCTCGGCGTGAGTCAAATTGGCCGGGTTTGGACGAGCCACGGAGGTGGGTCTCCGTCAGTTGTAGTCTGTCGTACCAGCCGGAATGCTATCTAATTATAGGCTGGTGTAAGGGTAGGGTCAATTGCGAAGGTACGGCTGGGCGTCGGTCTAGATACTGTAATTGGGAGGTTGGGTGGGTTAAGTCTGTGAGTATTGGTTGGAGTGACGAGGCTACTTTGCGGAATATGGGCGCAGGTTCACATTCCGGCTTTGGCAGCTTGATTGCATCAACTCTAGTGCGAGATGTCGCGCATATCCTTTGTTGTGAGAGTATGGGCCCAATGCAGGCGCATACGGAGTGGGATTGCGAACTTGCCGCGTTTGCGGAGCTCGGTTTTAGGAGGCCAGTGGCTGGCCATTGCAGAACAGGCAGGGGGTTTGAGGTCAGGTAAAGTTCCGGACCTCTTGCGCAGATGCCTATCTTACGTTAGATTGAGGTGTGACTGGTTTCATGGTGTGGGAGCCGTGAGCCCTTTCGCCAGTCTAATTGGGTGCGGGTGATGAAAGCAAAGCTGCCTTGCGAGTACGTCAGCTTTGCTATTTTCCTGCAACATTATTTACTGCAGCACGGAGTTTGTTGCGAAGAATAGCTTTGAAGACTGAGAGTGGACGAATCGAAAGCCAACTGCCTGATGGAGGCTATTGGGCCAGATCAAGCTGAGGATTGAGTTTCGCGGGGCGAGCTGTAGGGCTGGACGGTGGCTCGGTGTGCGAAAACTCTGGATGCGGAAACAAAGTTGAAGACAACACAGACACGACAGACAAGACAATTCACGCTAAGGTTGTGGCTCTCGGCATGTTATACACTTGCCGCGGTGCGAGCGGGCGTGAGTTCCGGGCGGCGTTTCGCGGCGTAAGAAGCGGCGAGGCACGCAGTAATTTAGCGGCAGGACGAGGAAGCAGATGAGTGTAGAACAGGGTTTGAGCGAAATGCAGGAACAGCGGGCTGGGCAGAGCGTGGGGCAGGATTCGGGCGATTTTGGTGGGTCCGACGAGTACGAAGGTGGCGACGGCGAGACGCAGCATGGGATGGGTCAGAGCAAGAGCAGCCGGCGTCGGCGGCGGAAACGTAAGGGCAAAGGCGAAGAAGGTGCTGGAGCTACGGCCGGCGCGCCCGCGACTGGCGGGAGCATGCCGGATGTGCTGCCGGGTGAAGTGAGATCGATTCAAGGGAATGCTGTGGTGGCTGCGGACGGTGCTGGTGGCTTTGTGCCTGCTGCTCCTCCGGCTGGTTTTCGGCAGCAGGGTGGTGGTGGTCAGGGCCGGAGTTTTGCCGGGTCGCAGGGGCAGAACGGGCAGCAGAGCAATGGACAGAACAACAATGGGCAGAACAGCAATGCGCCGGGAGGCACGAAACGCTGGAAGAAGAAGCAGTTTCGCGATCGGCCAGAGCGTGGAGGGCGGCCGGGGGAAAACGGTCAGCAGGCTGCGGGTGGTGGGTTTGCGCAGCAGCCTAGTAGTGGGTTCGGCCAGCAGCCTGGTGGATTTCAGGGTGGTGGCGGTGGGTATCAGGGCGGTGGTGGTGGGTTCCGCGGGCCGGATACGCATCAGCCTGGGAATGGCGGTGGGTTCAAGCGCAAGGGCGGCGGCGGCGGGTTTGGCGGCAAGCAGCGGAACGGCGGCGGCGGCGGTCGCGGCGGGTTTGTGGGACCGATGGACCATAGCTATCGTCCACCAAACGGGAATATCTTTGAGGCAGCGCCGGCGTTTGACGCTTACCAGGGTCAGAATCGTGGCGGCGGGCGGAACTCATACCAGAGTGATTCGCAGCCGATCGACTACTCACAGGGGCGGGTGATTCCGATCAAGGAAGGGACGCCGACGAAGATTTTCTTCTTTATCGAGGATCTGTTCTTTACGGCGAAGATTTCCGAGACGGCTCGCAAGCTTGGCGTGAAGATTGAATTTATCAAGAACGAGAAGGAACAGATTGCGGCGCTGACTTCAGCAGAGGATGAGAATAAGCCTGGGTTGATCGTGTTCGACCTGAACAATGCGAATGCGAAGCCTTTGACTCTGATTCCGAAGCTGAAGACGAAGCTGAAGAAGAGTACATCGATTATCGGGTTCCTTTCTCATCTGCAAGGTGATTTGAAGGCGAAGGCTGTGGAGGCTGGATGCGATACGGTGATGCCTCGCGCTGCGTTCTCACAGAATCTACCGAATCTGCTGCGACGATATGGGCTGGAAGAGGCTGAGGAACCGAATTACAACCAGTAATGGAACGTGGGAGTGGGTACCCTCCCCCCCCCCTTGTTTTGTGCAAAATATTGATTCTGTTTGGGTTATGGTCTGTGTCGGCTCACACGGTGCAAAGGCAATAGCGGATTCCCTTCGGGAATGACAAAAAAGGGAATGACAAACAAACGGAATGACAAATAAAGGCAATGGTTTCGTCTGAAACACGAAAGCCCCGGGATGATCTTCCGGGGCTTTTCTTCTAGTTCTAGTTTATCGGAATGGGTGGGGTAAACATGCCAACTATTTTGGGGTGCTATGTGATTCATTCTGGTGGGTTGTGGGGTTTTGCACAGGCTGGGGGGCTTGACAGGTTTTGCGAGGGTCTCTGATTAGCCGGGGGGCCATGCCAGGTGGCGGCCGGCGAGGAGATGGAGGTGGAGGTGGGGGACCGATTGGCCGGCGTCGGGGCCGGTGTTGGTGAGGATGCGGTGGCCGGTGGGGTGGTGCTGGGCGGCGTAGGCGGCGGCGGCGGCGAAGAGGGGGCCGAGGACGTCCGCGGGGGTTTGGGTGATGTCGGGGAAGTGCTGTTTGGGGATGAAGAGGATGTGGGTGGGGGCCTGGGGGTGGAGGTCGGAGAAGGCTATGTTTTGGTCGTCTTCGTAGAGGGGGGTTACGGGGATTTCGTGGGCGGCGATTTTGCAGAAGAGGCAGGGTGATGGCATGGGGGGATTGTACGTCGGTTGGGGGGCTGGTTTGAAAAAAACAGGAACGCGGATAAGGGCGGGATCAGGGCGGGATAAGGACGGATAGGGCAAGAACAGGAACGGGGATAAGGCGGGAAAGGGCGGGAAGAGGCGGGAGAAGACTTGGGTGGTTGTGGCTTCTATCTGATCCTATGCTGATCGGCTGTCACTGGGATTTTGGGATCGAGGTGGTGTGCTTCACGCGGACTTGGGTACCAGTGGTTATGAGTCGCGCTTACAGTGCTCTGGGCTGAGGTGCGAGCTAAGCTGGGCCTTGCCTCGCGGACCTGTAGCGGAGCGTACCTCGGCGGCTGAAGCCGCGTTGCATCCCGAGGACTGATGGCAGGGCTGAAGCCGTGCCCTTAAGCAGAACTGCGTTTTCAGTTACCGCGGACGCCTTACTCCCGGAGGGAAAAGAGCAAACGCAAATGCAGATCCCTACGGGATGACAAACAAGAGGGCAACGGCACGGAGTTTGCAATAGCACGTGCAACAGCGGATTCCCTTCGGGAATGACAAACAACATTGGACGGAAAATTGAAACCCCAGGTCACTGACGATGAGGCTGTCAGTGGCCTGGGGCACCCCAAGCGTTTTCTTGGTGGGAAGGTTCGGGCGGCTTCGGTGAGTGGAGAGTTTCGGGGTCCTTCGACTGCGTCCATCGATGAGGCTGATGGACTTCGCTCAGGATGACGAGCACAGGTGGTGACGCCATTGAGGAGTAACCCCACCTCACGCGGTACGGCCCGCGTGAGATGGGGCACCCGAAACGTATTGAGGACGATTCCGTGGTGGAAAGGTCCGGTCGGTGGAGGTAAGTGGAGAGTTTCGGGGTCCTTCGACTGCGTCCATCGATGAGGCTGATGGACTTCGCTCAGGATGACGAAATTTGTGGGATGGATGTGTGAAGGAGTAACCCCAGGTCACTGACGATGAGGCTGTCAGTGGCCTGGGGCACCCCAAGCGTTTGGGTGGTGGTTGGGTTAGATGGAGAGGGTTAGGATGCGGTTGAGGCGTTGGACGAAGGCGGCGGGGTCTTTTAGGGGAACTCCTTCCATCAACAAAGCCTGATCGAGGAGGAGGTTGGCGGCGTCTTGCGTCAGGGTGGTGTCGTCCTGGTGGGATTCTAGTTTTTTGACGATTTCGTGGTCTGGGTTGATTTCGAGGATGGGTTTGGGCATGGGCATTTCGGGTTGGCCCATGGCGCGGAGCATCTGCTGCATTTGCTGGGAGGGTTCTTCTTCGTCGGAGACGATGCAGGAGGGGCTGTCGGCCAGGCGGACGGAGATGCGGACGTCTTTGACCTTGTCGCCTAGGATGGTTTTGAGGCGGGCGAGGAGAGGTTCGAGGGCCGCGTTCGCGGCGGGCTCGGGTTCGGAGTCGGATTTGAGATCGTCGGCGGTGGTGGTTTTGCTGACGGACTTGAGGTCGAGGTCGCCGTATTTTTCTACGCCGGAGAAGACGATTTCGTCGATGTCGTCGTCAAGGATGAGGACTTCGATGCCCTTCTTTTTGTAGATTTCGAGCAGGGGGGAGGTGCGTAACAACTGCTCTGGGCCTCCTGTGATGTAGTAGAGGCTCTTCTGGTCGGGGACCATGCGGCCCTTGACTTCGGCGAGGGAGGTTAGGCCATCGACTTTTGTGGATTTGAAGCGGACGAGGTCGAGGAGAGTTTCGCGGTTGGCGTAGTCGCCGTAGATGCCTTCCTTGAGCGGGCGATTGTATTGCTGGATGAAGGCGAGGTATTTTTCGGGGTCCGAGCCGGCGATGAGTTTGAACTCCGAGAGGATCTTTTTGACGCTGGCGGTGCGGATGCTGGTGAGGACGCGGTTCTGCTGGAGGAGCTCGCGGGAAACGTTGAGGGGTAGGTCTTCGGAATCGATGATGCCGCGGACGAAGCGGAGGTAGGCGGGGAGGAGCTCTTTGGCGTCGTCGAGGATAAAGACGCGTTTGACGTAGAGTTTGACGCCGACTTTGTACTCTGCCTGGTAGAGGTCGAGGGGGGCTTTGGCGGGGATGAAGAAGAGGGTGGTGTACTCGAGGGTGCCTTCGGCTTTGGTGTGGAACCAGAAGAGCGGGTCGGCGGAGTCGCCGGTGAGGGAGTGGTAGAGCTCGATGTAGTCATCGTCTTTGAGCTCGGATTTTGAGCGGCGCCAAAGGGCTGAGGCGGCGTTGACCTGCTCGGTGGTGAGGATTTTGTCGGACTTCTTTTCTTCCGGGTTCCACTGGGATTTCTCGTAGGTGAGGAAGATGGGGAAGGCGATGTGGTTGGAGTATTTTTTGACGACTTCCTGGAGGCGGTAGCCGTTGGCGAAGGTGGCGCCTTCGTCGTTGAGGTGCAAGGTGACGGTGGTGCCGGCAGTGTCGCGCGAGGCGGGTTCGATGTCGAAGCCGGTTTTGCCGTCGGAGGTCCAGCGGTAGGCTTGTTCTTCACCGGCTTTGCGAGAGACTACTTCTATTTTGTCAGCGACCATGAAGGCGGAGTAGAAGCCTACGCCGAACTGGCCGATGAGGTTGGAATCCTTGCGGGCGTCGCCGGAGAGCTGGGAGAGGAAGTTTTTGGTGCCGCTGCGGGCGATGGTGCCGAGATGGGCGATGAGGTCTTCTTCATTCATGCCGATGCCGGTGTCGGCGAGGGTGATGGTTTTGGCTTGCTCGTCGAGGGTGAGGTCGATGCGGGGGTCGAAGGGGAGGGACTTGTAGGCTTCGTCGGTGAGGGTGAGGTGGCGGAGCTTGTCGAGGGCGTCGGAAGAATTGGAGATGAGCTCGCGGAGGAAGATCTCGGGGTTGGAGTAGAGCGAGTGGATGATGAGTTGGAGGAGCTGGGAGACTTCGGTTTGGAATTCTTGTTTCGGCATGGTGAGTTCTATTATCGGGGATGCGGGGGGAGTTTAGAAGTGGGTGGGGGTGGGGTCGGAGAAATGCTTTTGCACCCTCGGCCTCCCCGAAAAAGGCCCGGGGCTAAAGCCCCTGTCTATCTACGTGGCTAGTTCGTGGGGCTGAAGCCCCACGCTAATCCGGTAAGACAAGGGCGGAAACGGAGGGGTTAGGGTTTGGGGAGGTATTTGGGTTGGTCGCCTGGGGCGTAGGGGGTGTAGTGGGCGGCGAAGGCGGCGCGCGCGGGGATGGGGGGGTGGGAGTAGGTCCAGAAGACGTAGAAAGGGTTGGGAGTGGGGGTGGCTAGGCCGGCGGTGCCGAGGAGGTCGAAGGCGGATTGGGCGGCGGTTTGCGGGTCTTGCACGATAGATTGGATGGCTTCCTGGCCGAAGACGTCGGCGGCGTGCTCATGCTGGCGAGAAAGGTAGGACTGGATGGGTTGTTCAGGGATGGCGATGAGGGCGAGGGCGAGGAGGATGACGGGGAGGGCGGCCCAGTTTTGCTGGGTAGGGATGCGCCAGGGTTTGGCGTATCGGATGAGGAGGAATTGGAAGAGATGGAAGGCGAGGAAAAAGGCGGCGAGCGAGATGGCGAAGGTCCAGAGGAGGCCGGAGAGGATGTGGCCGAGGACGTAATGGCCCAGCTCGTGGGCGAAGATGAAGGTGATCTGGTCAGGGGTGCCGCGGGCGATGGAGGTGTCCCAGACGACGATGCGCTTGGAGGCGCCGATGCCGGTGACGTAGGCGTTGAGCTGGGTGGTCTTGTTGCTGGCGTGCATGAGGAACATGCGTTCAGGCGGGATGGGGGCGGCGTGGGTGCGGGCGATGACTTGCTCGAATTTTTGCACGAGGGCGGGGTTGGTCTGGGTGAGGGGGTCGAAATGGTTGAAGAGGGGGTCGATGAGGTAGGGGACGGCGAAGAAACCGATGAGGGTGAAGAGGCAGAAGGCTAGCCAGGTGGGGATCCACCACGTTTTTGGGAACTTGCGGATGAAGGAGAAGACGCCGATGAGGGCGAGAGTGCCGAGGATGAGGGTGAGGGCGTAGGTGAGGAATTGATCGTGGAGCCAAGAGGGGAGGGTCTGGATGGAGAGACCGAAGGCGAGGGCGCGGTGGCGGGCGCAGAGGGCGAGGGGGAGGTCGAGGAGCGTGTAGAGAGTGAGGAGCTGGAAGGTGAAGGTGAGGGCCTGGAGGTTGCGTCGCTTGCTGATGTTGTTGGCTACGTTGCGCATGCGGGCGATGGCGCCGGACTGGAGGAGGAAGATGAGGATGGCGATGGGCCAGAGGACGCTGGCGAGGTGGAGGAAGATGGCGGAATGGGCGAGGGATTCGGCGGCGGCGAGTTTGGCGGGGGGGAGGGTGTAGGCGGAGTGGTCGGCGGCGGCGGCGGCGAGGGCGCGGGCTTCTGTGGGGGTTACGAACATATGGATATGGTTGCACAAACGGGATGGTGGTGCGTCCAATGGGATGGCGTAGACTTTGCTGCATGGGGTTCCCTGTGAAGATGGTTAAGACGGTTTGGATGGCTGGGTTTTTGAGTTTGTCGGCTGTGGTTGGGTTGGGGGCGGAGAAGGGGAAGGTGGCGGCGGCTCCGGCGACGAAGCAGCCGGATGCGGTGCTGCTGGGGGTGATGCAGGCGGAACTGACGCGGGCGATGGGGTCGCTGGGGAATTCAGCGGCGGCGGGGGATAAGGGGGCGCAGCCGAAGCCTTACTTTTTGAGCTATGCGGTGAACGATGTGGAGCAGGTGACGATGTCGGCGCAGTTTGGGGCTTTGTCGAATGAAAATGAGAGCCGGCGGCGGAGCGCGGATGTGCAGGTGAGGCTGGGGAGCGAGGCGGAGGACAATACGCATGGGACGCATCGAAATAGCGCGTTGACTACGATGCAGTTGCCGCTGACGGACGATAAGGAGGCGATTGCGCGGAGTTTGTGGTTCGCTACGAACCGGGGGTATGGGCGGGCGCTGGACAGCTTTCTGCAGGTGAAGACGGAGCAGCAGGTGCGGGCGAAGGAGGAGGATAGCTCGGCTGACTTCAGCAAGGAACAGGCAGTGCAGGCGCTGGTGCCGGTGGAGGCGAAGTTCGACGTGAGCGTGCCGGTGATGGGGAACAAGGCGGAGTGGGAGGGAAGGATCCGGGAGATTTCGGGGCTGTTCAAGCAGTTTCCGGATGTGTTTTATAACACGGTGAATCTGGAAGCCAGTAATGAGACGGATTATTTTGTGTCGAGTGATGGGGCGCGGGTGAGTACGCCGAGCCATGTGGCAAGGCTGGTGGTGGTGGGGCGGACGCGGGCGGCGGATGGGATGGATCTGTTTCGGGTAGAGACGTTTGAAAGCGATGAGCTGGGGCGGCTGCCGGAGCAGAAGATCCTGATTGAGAAGACGCTGGCGATGGCGAAGAACCTGGAAGCGCTGCGGGTGGCGCCGGTGACGGAACCGTATAACGGGCCGGCGATTTTGAGCGGGCGGGCGAGCGCGGTGTTCTTTCACGAGGTGCTGGGGCATCGGCTGGAAGGGCAGCGGCAGAAGGGCGATGAGGAAGGGCAGACGTTTACGAAGCTGCTGAACAAGCCGATTCTGCCTACGTTTTTGAGCGTGGCGGATGACCCGACGATCAAGGATTTCGACGGGATCGCGCTGAGCGGGCACTATGTTTATGACGATGAGGGGCAGAAGGCGCGGCGGGTGGAGTTGATCAAGGATGGGGTGCTGGAGACGTTTCTGATGTCGCGGCTGCCGATTGCGAGCTTTGGGGCGAGCAATGGGCATGGGCGGGCAGAGGCGGGGCATATGCCTACGGGGCGGCAAGGGAATTTGATTGTCACTTCTTCGAAGACGGTAAGCGATGTGGAGCTGCGGGAGATGCTGAAGGCCGAGGCGAAGAAGCAGGGGAAGGCTTATGGGTTGTTCTTCGAGGACATCAGCTCGGGGTTTGCGGTGACGAACCGGCGCAGCCCGCAGGCGTTCAGCGTGGTGCCGCTGGTGGTGTACCGGGTGTTTGTGGATGGGCGGCCGGATGAACTGGTGCGGGGGGTTTCGATTGTGGGGACGCCGCAGGCTGCGCTGAACAGGATTGTGGCAACGGGGAACAAGCAGGATGTGTTCAACGGGATTTGCGGGGCGGAGAGTGGGAGCATTCCGGTGAGTGCGGTAGCTCCGGCGATGCTGGTGAGCGAGATCGAGACGCAGCGGCAGGCGCAGGGGTCGGCGCGGCCGCCGATTGTGGCGCCGCCGGTGGCGGAGGGGTCAGGAGACAGGGGTCAGGGGTCAGGAACGCCGGGGCAAGGGAGTGGATTTAGTGAATAGAGAATGGGGTTTTGTGGGTTTGTATCTGCGTCGGTTACAGATTGGGTTGCTGGCGACTGGATTTGTAACTGTTGCTGTTACAGATGGATTTTCGCAGGAAACGACGTCGCAAATGGCGGCTGCGCGGACGGCTGCGGCGGGTGATCCTCTGCTGAAGGCGATGCAGATGGAGCTGGACCGGGAGCGAGAGCTGCTGGTGCTGCCGGGGATGCAGAAGCCTTACTTTATTGAGTATCGGCTGGATGATTTTGCTACGTACGATGCGGCGGCGGCTTATGGGGCTTTGACGCGGGAGGAGCACAATCATCAGCGGGTGGTAAGGGTGACGGTGCGGATTGGGGATTATGGGTCGGACTCGAGCTCGAGCCGGGGGGATGGGGCGGTGGAGCTGGCGCCGGAGGATAATGATCCCGAGGCTTTGCGGTATGCGCTTTGGACGACGACGGATGAGGCTTACAAGGCGGCGCTGCGTGGGTATGCGAATAAGCAGGCGCAGTTGAAACGGTTTGAGAAGGCGCCGACGGAGACGGATTTCTCGAAGGCTGCGCCGAGTATTGCGATTGAGCCGATGGTGAAACTGGATCTGGATGAAGCGGAGTGGAAGCGCCGGATTGTGGATGCGAGTGGAGTGTTTCTGACCGACCCGGCGTTGAAGGGGGCGGTGGGGACGTTGCAGTATTCGACTGCGAATGTGCGGGGTTTTGCGGTGAACCGGCTGGTGGTGAACAGCGAGGGGACCGTGGTTCGGCATGGGTATAGCGGGTACAACGGGAATGTCAGCGTGGGGGGGCAGGCGCAGGATGGGATGCGTCTGGGGCGGGATAACGGGACGACGGCGGCGCGGGCGAAGGATCTGGAAAGTGCGGCGGCGTTCCACGCGCGGGCGGTGGAGGATGTGAAGAGTTTCGAGGCGCTGCGGGATGCTCCGGTGGTGGATGCGGAGGATTTTCATGGGCCGGTACTGTTTAGCGGCGATGCGGCGAGCGATGTGTTCAACAAACTGTTTGTGCCGAATGTGGAGAGCGACCGGCCGGATATGGGGACGACGGCGCGGACAACGGGGGCGTATCAATCGAGCTACAAGGCACGCGTGCTGCCGGACCTGCTGAACGTGGTGGACGATCCGCTGGAAGCTACGTTCGATGGGCGGGAGCTGGTGGGGGCTTACAAGGTGGATGACGAGGGCGTGGCGGCGCAGAAGGTGGACCTGGTGGAGCATGGGAAGCTGGTGAGTTATCTGACGGACCGGACGCCGATACGGGATTTTCCGGTGAGCGATGGGCATGGAAGGGCGGCTCCGGGGCAGGCGGCGCATGCGCGGGCGGGGGTGATGGTGTTTACGGGGGTCAATCCGGTATCGCCGGCGGAGATGCGTGCGAAGCTGCTGGCGCTGGCGAAGGAACAGGGCAAGGATGTGTATGAGGTGGAGACGCTGGGTGGGGATCTGACGCCGCGTCTGCTGTACAGGGTGGCGGCGGATGGGAGGCGGACGCTGGTGCGGGGGGCGGTGTTCGATGAGCTGGATAACCGGAGTTTGCGGTCGGATATTCTGGCGGTGGGGAATGATGCTTATGTGAACAATACGCTGGGGGCTGTGCCGGAGACTACGATTGCGCCTAGTCTTTTGTTTGGGGATATTGGGGTGAAGCGGGCTACGGAAGAGCAGGGGAAACTGCCTTATTATGGGCCGCCTGGGGTGGGGAAGTAGGCCGGGACGGGCAGCGTTTGGCGGTGGGGGGGTGGCCGTCGGGGACGTGATCGGGTAAGAGATGAGCCTTCGGCGATGCGGGCGAAGGCCCGGGGCTAAAGCCCCCTCCTTTGAAGGGTATTCGTGGGGCTGAAGCCCCACGCTAATCCGAGGAACGGGAGCGTTGAACGGTGGGGCGGTGGGCGCCGGGGAAGCGAGGGTGATGGATGAGGCTGCGGCGATTTGGGCGAAGGCTTGGGGCCAGGTAATGTTTGATGAATCGATCTGAGCTCATTGTCGGGGAAAAAGAAGGCATATCCCAGGGGCTAAAGCCCGCTGTTTCGGCTTATTTGAATGTCCGGGCTGAAGCCCGGACCTATCTCAGAAGCAAAAACAAAGGTAAGACAATTCATCAAACACTACTAAAGCCGCTCTCTTCGGTGAAAGGTATTCGTGGGGCTAAATCCCCACGCTAATCCGAGGGACGGGCGGCGTTGAACGGTGGGGCGGTGGGCGCCGGGGAAGTGAGGGTGATGGATGAGGCTGCGGCGATTTGGGCGAAGGCTTGGGGCCAGGTAATGTTTGATGAATCGATCTGAGCTCATTGTCGGAGAAAAGAAGGCATATCCCAGGGGCTAAAGCCCGCTGTTTCGGCTTATTTGAATGTCCGGGCTGAAGCCCGGACCTATCTCAGAGGCAAAAACAAAGGTAAGACAACTGAAGCTCCGCATCTTCGGTGAGTTTGAGGTTTAGGCCGGGGAGGGTGCTGAGAAGCTCGCGGGCCTCCTAGCGCAGCGTACCTCAGCGGCTGAAGCCGCGTTGCCTGCAGAGAAGTTACGGCACGGCTGAAGCCGTGCCCTTAAGCGAAACCGCTTTCAGCAATCTCCAGAGCCCGGGCTTATCTAGAAAAGCAAGTGTGGTTGTTCCTCTGCGAGGTGGCAGCGGTGGCGGTGTAAGCTGCTGAGGGAGGTGGACGATGCAGGTGAGTTCGCAGACGATACGAATTGCGGCGCTGGTGGTGGTGTTTGTGCTGCTTTATGGGAGCCGGGTGACGAAAGGTGTGGCGAAAGAGACGGCGGCAGGGCTGGAGTTTGCGCTGAAGCCGATGGTGGTGGTGGCGAGGATTGGGGCGCTGCTGCTGTATGCGGGCTTCCTGGGGTATACGGTGCATACGGCGCGGACGCCGGTGCCGGCGTGGTTTTACCTGGTGTTTGTGGTGGCGATCGGGTTCATCCTGCTGCAGTTGCCGGGAACGATTGTGCTGGGCGCGCAGGAGATGTCGCAGACGTTCTGGCTGATGAAGAAGAAGGTGATTGGGTATGGGGAAGTGATGGCGATGCAGGTGGTGAGCGCGGGGCGGAGTACGCGGGTGATGGGGGATAACCGGGTGGTGATTACGCATACGCAGAATCATGCGGCGGGGGAGGTGTTTCGGGCGGAGATGGAGCGGCGGTCGGGGAAGAAGTTGGGGTAGGAGCTGGGCGTTAAGGGCTAGGCTAGCGCGAGCACGATGGCTCCGGCGGCGATGAGGATGCCGCCGATGACTTTGCGGGTGGTGATGGCTTCGCCGAGGATGGGGGCGGCGAGCGCGATGACGAAGATGACGCTGAGCTTGTCAATGGGGGCGACCTTGGAGGCGGGTCCGCGGGCGAGGGCCTGGAAGTAGCAGAGCCAGGAGAGGCCGGTGGCGATGCCGGATGCGAGGAGGAAGAGCCAGGAGCGTCGTTGAATGTGGATGAGGCCGCCGTGGGTGCCGAGGGAGATGGCGATCATCCAGGCGAAGAGGACGACGACGGAGGTGCGGATGGCGGTGGCGAGGTTGGGGTCGACGTGGGAGACGCCCAGCTTGGCGAGGAGGGCGGTGGCGGCGGCAAAGATGGCGGAAAGGAGGGCCCAGGCTAGCCAATTCATGAGGGGGCGCTCCTTTTGGATCGCGAGGGGGTGAGGGGTTGGTGGGCCCACAAGGACTTGAACCTTGAACCAACGGATTATGAGTCCGCTGCTCTAACCAATTGAGCTATAGGCCCTGCCGAGTTTTATTGTAGCGGGGTTATTCCTTTGCGGTTGAGCCGGCTGTCGAACCGGGAGTGGTGCCGGCGTTGGCGGGGGCGGAGGGGTTGAGCTGGCCTGCGGCGTTTTCAGGGGTGTTGGCGACGACCTGGGTTTTGCCGGGGCCGGCGGTGGAGGGATTGGTGCCGGTGTAGCCGGAGGGTTCGACGGGTTGTTTTTCGGTGGGGTCTGGCATGGGGGTTCCTCGTGGGGTTGCTAGTTGGTGTGAGGTTGGGGTTTGCGGGTAAGTTGCCTGAAAGATAGAGTGAGCGGGGAATCTTCTGTAGACTAGCTGTGGGCTAAAGTGCCGTGAACGAGCGGCGCAACCACATGATGGCTGGATGCTGTCAGGACAGGATTTGCTGGTGTTGAATGTCGTCTCAGGGTTGCGGTGTTGCCGGGGTGTGGTCTCGTTCATTGTTGCGGCATTTTTGGGACTCAATGTAGCGGCGAGTGCCCAAGGGGTGCAGGGTGCTCCGGCAGTACCGGTTGCGGGCGCGGGGGCGCGCGGGCAGACGACGACGCAGGGGACGGCAAGCCAGACAGGGAACAAAAACGGGACGCAGGCGGGCACGGAAACGGACGCTGCTGCGCGGACGCGGGAACAGCGCGAGGCGGCGGAGCAGCGGGATCGGGAACGGACGACGGATACGATTCACGATGTGCCGACGGAGTTCCAGCAGCTGGTGCAGGACTCGACGGGGACGGCGCTGCCGATTTTTGGGGCGGACCTGTTCAATAATGTGCCAAGTACGTTCGCGCCGGTGGACGACATCCCGGTGGCTCCGGATTATGTGATTGGGCCGGGCGATGAGCTGCGGGTGCAGGTGTTTGGGGCGGTGAATCAGCAGGGGACGTATGCGGTGAACCGGACGGGCGATATCGCATACCCGGAGGTGGGGACCGTGCATGTGGCGGGGGTGCGGTATGGGCAGCTGCAGGCGTTTTTGCGGAGTGAGCTGGGGCGGGTGTATCGGAACTTTGATTTGACGGTGAACCTGGGGCAGTTGCGGTCGATCCAGGTGTATGTGACGGGGTATGCGCGGCGGCCGGGGAGCTATACGGTGAGCTCGCTGAGTACGCTGCTGAATGCGATTTTTGCAAGTGGCGGGGTGTTGCCGCAGGGGACGCTGCGGGATATCAAGCTGATTCGGAATGGCGAGGTCAGGACGCGGTTCGACCTGTACGATCTGCTGCTGCGCGGGGATAAGGGCAAGGACGTGCCGCTGGCGCCGGGAGATGTGATCTTCATCGACAAGGTGGGGGCGCAGGTTGCGGTGACGGGGAGCGTGAATAATCCGGCGATCTATGAGATTCTGCCGGGCACGACGGTGAACGACGCGGTGGCGCTGGCGGGCGGGAAGACGAATACGGCGCTGGGCGCGCAGATTCGGCTGGACCGGATTTTCGATCATACGGAGCGCAGCATTCTGGACGTGGATACGGCGAAGGGGCAGAACCCGGAGCTGGCGAGCGGCGATATCGTGACGGTGGCGACGATTCTGGACCGGTACAAGGATGCGGTGACGCTGCGTGGGAATGTGGCGTTTCCGGGGCGGTATGTTTGGCACCCGGGGATGCGGCTGCTTGACCTGGTGCCGACGCTGGATCAGCTGGTGACGCGGGATTATTATCGGCGGCGGAATGCGCTGGGGAATCTGGCGGTGGATCAGCGGGTGGTGGCGCAGGCTGGATCGCTGAATGTGAGCGGGACGGCGAGCCAAGGCGCGGATTCAGCGACGCAGGCGGGACAGACGACGACGGGTAAGGGTGGGAGTTCGGTGGCGTCGTCGCTGACGAGCTCGAATGGGGTGTTTCCGGCGACGACGGATGTGGTGCTATCGGCGCCGGATCTGGATCTGACGTATGCGGTGATCGAACGGCTGAATCCAGTGACGTTGACGACGTCGCTGCTGCCGTTCAAGCCGGGGCTGCTGTATATGGCAGGCGATCAGAGCCAGAACCTGGAGTTGCTGCCGGGGGATGTGATCACGTTCTTTTCGACGGCGGACATCAAGGTGCCGACGTCGCAGCAGACGCGGCTGGTACACCTGGAAGGCGAGTTTGTCGCGGCGGGAGTTTATAGCGTGCAGCCTGGGGAAACGTTTCGGCATTTGCTGGAGCGGGCGGGTGGATTTACGCCGGATGCTTATCTGTATGGGTCTGAGTTTACGCGGCAATCGACGAAGCGGGTGCAGCAGCAACGGTTGAATGAGTATGCGGACTCGCTGGATGCGCAGCTTGCGGTGCTGTCTGCGAATAGTAATGCGCGTGCGATTTCAGACCGGGATGCGGCGGCGGCGACGCAGGCTAGCCTGGATGCAAGGGAGTCGATTGCGCGGCTGCGGCGGGTTGTTCCGCTGGGGCGGATTGTGCTGGAGCTGCGGCCGGACGACCGTGGGATTACTGCCGTGCCGGACCTGCCGCTGGAAGATGGGGACCGTTTTGTGGTGCCGCGGGTGCCATCGACGGTGGCGGTGGAAGGGCAGGTTTACAGCGCGAACTCTTTTGTGTACGTGCGTGGGCGGCGGGAGCATGATTATCTGCGGCAGGCTGGCGGTCCGGACCGGGATGCGGACCGGAAGCGAGTGTTTATTCTGCGGGCGGATGGCTCGGTTTTTAGTACGCAGTATGGGAATGTGGAGAAGGCGAATATGTTTCCGGGCGATACGATTGTGGTGCCGCAGAAGCTGGAACGGCGGGCGATTCTGCGGGACCTGGTGGACCTGTCGACGGTGGTGGGTCAGTTTGGGTTGGGCGCGGCGGCGGTTACGATTCTGGCGCGATGATTTTGGATCAAGAGGGAATTTAGTGGCGACGATTGGTCTACCGAACAAGCCGTTGGAGGGTGTCGCAGCCGTGGAGGAAGGGCCGCGGAGTGACGAGATCACGCTGAATTTTGTGGATATTGCGTGGCGGCTGATCCATGGGTTCTGGTTGATTGCGCTGTTGACGTTGCTGGGATTTGGGGCGGGGCTGGCGGCGCTGACGGTGGTGAAGCCTTACTATGTGGCGCAGGCGGTGTTTTTGCCGCCCAAGAATACGGATCTGAATACGGCTGTTTCGAGTGGCTCGCTGCTGGCGGGCGATGAATCGGTGGACATCTACCTGGGGCTGCTGGCGAGCCGGGACGTGGCGGACGATATTATCGACCGGCTAGACCTGATGAGGGTTTTCAAGGCGAAGGAGATGGGGCAGGCGCGAGGTGCGCTGGCGGGGGGATCGTCATTTTCGGTGAGCAAGAATGCGCTGATTACGGTGTCGGTGAAGACGCTGGATCCGAAGCTTTCGGCCGACATTGCGAATGCTTATCTGGAGGCGCTGTACCGATTGAACGGGAAGATGGTTTCTTCGGCTTCTTCGCATCGGCGGACGTTTTTTGAGGAGCAGCTGGAGGAGCAGAAAGTCGCGCTGACGAAGGCGGAGTTGGACCTGAAGAATACGCAGGTGAGCACTGGGATCGTACTGCCGAGCGGAGAGGCGCAGGCGGCGGTGAATGCAACGGCGGAGCTGCAGGCGTCGCTGGGGCAGGCGCAGGCAAAGCTGGCGGCGGCGGAGATCAGCGGGACGGACCGGAACCCGGAAGTGGTGCAGGCGCGGAGCCTGGTGAATCAGCTGCAAGGGCAACTGGCGCGGCAGGAGGCGGATAGCGGCAAGGACAGGGGTATCGCGTCCAATAGCCGGATGCCGGGGTTGCAGCTGGAGTACGAGCAGAAGGCGCGCGAGGTGAAGCTGCGGGAAGGCCTGTACGACGCGCTGGTGCAGCAATATGAGCGGGCGCGGCTGGCCTCGATCGACCCGGGGCCGCAGCTCGAGGTGGTGGAGCTGGCGATACCGCCCGAGCATAAGGCGGGGCCATCAAAAAAGAGCTTTGCTTTGACTGGTGCGTTGATCGGGCTGGCGCTGAGCTTGATGTATCTGTTGTTTACTACGCCGGTTCGTCACTTTGTGCGGCTGCTGCGTAATGCGCGGCCGGCGATGCGGAGTTAGCCGATGGCTCGCCTGTCTGAGACGCTGGCGGTACGGCTGGATGTGCCGACAGCGGAGGAATCCTGGGCACGGTGGGAGTTACTTTTATTTTTGCTGACGGCCGTGCTGGCGGCTACCATTACGCTGAAATATGCGGCGATTCAATACCTGGAATATGTTTATGCGCTGCAGATCGCGCTGCTGTGTATCCGTTTTCCACTTAGTCGATTTCAGATGACGTGGCATCGTCCGATGCTGCGGTTGCTGGGGTTCTGGGTTATTTTTCTGGTGGCTACTATGTCACTCGCGGTAGCTTCATTGCGGTTTGAGTTTTATTTTCCGACTAACCTGGAGCCGCTGCGTTTTCCGGTGCTTATTACGTTGTCTCGACTGATTGAGATAGCGCTGAATTTAACGGCGATGTTTTACTTTGTTCATGTGTTTCGGAAGTCGCCGGAGAAGGCACGTTTTGCTGCGAGACTTTATTTCTGGGTTGGTGTGGCGAGTGCGGTTTACTCAATTATTTCCTATCCGCTGGATGTGCTTGGGATTGCTTCATGGGGGGCTTATGCGAACCTGCATCGCTTCAGGGGGTTTTATAACGAGGGTGGACCTTACGGACTCTACGCGCTGAGCGCTTTGCTGGTGGGCTATGCACTTTATAAGCTGGAGTGGGAGTCTGCGCGGTGGGCAAAGGTTGGCATGGCGCTGATGTTTGTGGCCTTTCTGGGCGCGCAATCGAAGGCTGCCATTTTTGCGTTGATGCTGTTGATCCTGATTACGGCGCTGACGGGTGGGACGGTGGTGCAACGGGTGGGTTTGGTGAGTGCGGCGGGAGTGTTTTTGTTTGGGCTGGCGGCGTTGACGCCGTTGCGCTACGAGGTATCGATTTATCTTGCGGGGAGCCAGGTTTTTGAGCGGGTGTCGCATCAACGGGCGACGGATCCGAACTTTGTGTATGGGCGCGTGGCGGGCGCGTTTATAGTGCCGCGAATGATTGCAGCTCATCCCTGGTCGGGCATCGGGCTGGGGAATTATGGGACGTTGCGCAATGCACCGGAGTACCGGGGTGCGGCGGTGTGGGCGCAGACGGCGGATGATCCGGGGCTGGGGATTGTGAGTTATGCGGCTGACCTGGGGCTGCCACTTTTGACGTATACATTTTTCTGCCTACTGATGCCATTCTTTTTACTACGTCGTTTGAAGGCTCCGGCTTACTTGATTAATTTAGCGTTGCTGCAACCGCTAGTGCATTTGTTTGGTGGGCAGTTCAATCTGACTTATCCGTGGGTGGTGAGTGCTTTGGCTCTAGGGATTGCATTCCGTATACGGCCTTTCGTGAAGGCTGAGGATATCCAGACGACTTACTTGATTGCGCCTGCAACCTCTGATTGGGAAGGACTGAATGTCTGATTGTTTATTGATTACCGGAGGAGCTGGATTTATTGGTTCGAATTTTGTGCTGGACTGGTTTGAGAGCCATGCGGGCGGCATGGTGGTGAACCTGGATAAGCTGACTTATGCGGGGAATCCTGCAAATCTGGCATCGCTCAGTGGGCGCGACGATTACACGTTTGTGCATGGGGATATTTGCGACCAGGAGTTAGTGGCGGGTTTGCTGAAGGAATATAAGCCACGAGCGATCGTTCATTTTGCGGCGGAGAGCCATGTGGACCGGAGCATTGTGGGGCCGGAGGCTTTTTTGCGAACTAATATTGATGGGACGTTTAGTTTGCTGCAAGCTGCGTTGAGTTACTACAAGGGACTTAGTGGGGAGGAGCGGGAAGGATTTCGGTTTTTGCATGTATCTACCGATGAGGTTTATGGGACGCTGGGACCGGACGATGCGCCGTTCAGTGAAGAGACGGCTTATGCGCCGAACAGTCCTTATGCGGCTTCTAAAGCTGCCAGCGACCACTTAGTGAGAGCTTGGCACCATACTTATGGGCTGCCTACTTTGGTGACGAACTGCAGTAATAATTATGGGCCGCTGCATTTTCCTGAGAAGCTGATTCCGCTGATGATTACGCATGCGCTGGAAGGGAAACCGCTGCCGGTTTATGGCGATGGGGGGCAGGTAAGGGACTGGTTGTATGTGCGGGATCACTGCTCGGCGATACGGGCTGTGCTGAAGGATGGCAGGCCGGGGGAGACTTACAATGTAGGTGGTGGGAATCAGCGGAAGAATATCGATGTAGTCAGGACGCTTTGTGAGTTACTGGATGAGTTATGTCCTACGTCGGCCTATGTGCCGCATGCGGGACTTATCCGATTTGTGACGGACAGGCCAGGGCATGACCGGCGGTATGCTATCGATGCGCGGAAGATAGAAAAAGAGATTGGGTGGGTGGCGAAGGAGAGTTTTGAGACTGGATTGCGTAAGACGGTGGAATGGTATCTGAGCCATGCGGATTGGGTGGAGAATGTAACCAGCGGGGCTTATCAGAAGTGGATCGATTCCAACTATGCTGACAGGACGGTGAAGGCATGAAGGGGATTATTCTGGCCGGGGGTTCTGGGACGCGGTTGCATCCGGTGACGCAGGCTGTCAGTAAACAATTGCTGCCGGTGTATGACAAGCCGATGATTTATTATCCGCTGTCTGCGCTGATGCTGGCTGGGATCAGGGATATCCTGGTGATTTCAACGCCTGACGATACGCCGCGATTTGAGCAGTTGCTGGGAGATGGCACTAAGTGGGGACTTAGGTTGCAATATGCGGTGCAGCCCTCTCCGGATGGGCTGGCGCAGGCGTTTTTGATTGGCAAGGAATTTCTGGCGGGGGAAGGTTGCTGCCTGGTGTTAGGTGACAATATTTTTTATGGTCATGACTTTGCCAAGACTTTGAGGGAGGCTTCCAGCAGGACGGAGGGAGCTACTGTTTTTGCTTATCCGGTACTCGATCCGGAACGGTATGGAGTGGTGGAATTCGATAAGGAACGGCGGGCTATTAGTCTGGAAGAAAAGCCGCTGAAGCCTAAGTCGCGGTATGCGGTTACGGGGATTTATTTTTTCGATGCGCAGGTGGTGGGAATTGCCGAGGGATTAAAACCTAGTTCGCGGGGTGAGTTAGAAATTACGGATGTGAATAGGTGGTATCTGGAGCGGGGGCAGTTACGCACGGAGTTACTGGGGCGGGGGATTGCTTGGCTGGATACGGGGACGCATGACTCGCTGCTGGAGGCTAGTAATTTTATTCAGACGCTGGAGCGTCGGCAGGGATTGAAGGTGGCTTGCCCGGAGGAGATTGCTTATCGGTTGGGTTATATCGATGAGGCGCAGCTCAGGGAGTTGGCGGGGAAGATCGGGAAGAGTACGTATGGGCAATACCTGACGGGGATTTTGCAGGAGCCGGTTTACTAGTGGGCGGGGTACTGGTTACGGGCGGGAGTGGGCAGGTGGGGGGGGAGATTGCGCGGCGGCTGCGGCTGGCGGGGCGGGAGGTACATGTGCCAGGGCGCGGGGAGATGGATCTGGCGGATGCGGGGAGTGTGCGGGATTATGTGCGGGTGGTGCGGCCGGAGTGGGTGTTGAATTCGGGGGCTTATACGGCGGTGGACCTGGCTGAGGGAGATCGGGAAACGGCCTTCAAGGTGAATGGGGTGGCGCCGGGGGTGTTGGGGGAGGAGGCTCGGGCGGTGGGGGCGGGGGTGGTTCATTTTTCGACGGATTATGTGTTTTCAGGGGATAAGGATTGGGCTTATCGGGAGGAGGATGCTACGGGGCCGCTGGGGGTCTATGGGGCTTCGAAGCTGGCGGGGGAGGAGGCGCTGGCGGCGAGTGGGGCGCGGTATGTGACGTTGCGGACGTCCTGGGTTTATGGGGCGGTGGGGAAGAATTTTCTGCTTACAGTGCTGCGGGTGGCCAGGCAGCGGGAGACGATGCGGATTGTGGAGGATCAGCATGGGGCACCGACTGGCGCGGGGGAGCTGGCGGGGTTGGCGATCGGGCTGCTCGGCCGGGATTGGGAGAGTGGGGTCTATCACGCAGCGGCGGCGGGAGAGACGACGTGGTTGGGTTTTGCGGCGGAGGCTTTGCGGTTGCGGCGGGAGGTGGCGCCGGGGGAGAGGCTGGCGGAGCTGGTGGGGATTCCGACGAGTGAGTATCCTACGGCGGCGCGGCGGCCTTTGAATAGCCGGCTGGATTGTGGGAAGTTGAAGAGGGTTTTTGGGGTGGAGATGCGGGGGTGGGAGGAAGTGCTGGGGGAAGTGATGGGTGAGGTTGACTCCCCACCTCACGCGATGAAGCCCGCGTGAGATGGGGCACCCGAAACGTTTGATGGGTGGGGCTGTAAACTAGGGGGGATGAGTGATGCGGTGACGGTGGCGGCGTGCACGATTGTGAGTCCGAATTATGTGGCGTTTGCGCGGACGTTGGCGGCTAGTTATTTGGCCGAGCATCCGGGGCAGACGTTTTATGTGCTGATTGTGAGTGCGCTGAAGACGGCCGAGGCGTTTGCGGGTGAGGGGTTTACGGCGGTTCTGCTGGGAGAGATTGGCTTGGAGGATCTGCAGGGCGAGGCGATGAAGTACGACATTCTGGAGCTGAACACGAATGTGAAGCCTACGTTTATGCGGTATCTGCTCGGGCGGTATGGGTTGGAGAAGCTGGTTTATCTGGATCCGGATATTTTTGTGTATGCGCCGTTGACGCCGGTTTTTGAGGCTTTGGATACCTATGACGCGGTGTTGACGCCGCATTTGACTAGTCCTATCGACGATGATTTGCAGCCGGGGGAGCAGGAGATGCTCTACAACGGGACTTATAACCTGGGGTTTTTTGGGGTGCGGAATACGGCTCAGGGGCAGAAGATTCTGGGGTGGTGGGAGCGGCGGTGCCTGGACCTGGGGTTCAGTGAAGGGCGGACGGGACTGTTTGTGGATCAGAAGTGGATGAACCTGGCGCCGGGGCTGTTTGAGGGGGTGGGGATTCTGCGGGATGCGGGTTGCAATATGGCTTACTGGAACCTGCATGAGCGGCGGTTGACAGATGGGTTGATGGTGAATGGAGTGCCGCTGCGGTTCTTTCATTTCAGCGGGATTGTGGTGACGGATGCGGGGCTGCTTTCGAAGAATACGAACCGGTTTACGCTGGCGGATCGGCCGGATTTGCGGGGGATTTTTGCCGACTACAAGGCTGCTGTGGTGGGGAATAAGGATGCTGCGATTGAAGGCCTGGCGTATGGGTTTGGGGCTTTCAGCGATGGGACGGCGGTGACGCGGCTGGCAAGACGGATCTATGCGGTGGAGCAGGAGAAGTTTGCGGGGGATCCTTTTGACGCGTCGGGGCCTTGGGCGGCTTATTGCCGGAAGGCGGGGTTGACGGCGGGGAAAGAGGTGGTGAAGGCGGCGACGTGGCGGGAGTTCAAGGGGGAGGATAAGCGGGTGCAGTGGGTGCACCGGATGCTGAAGGCGGCGCTGCGGGTGCTGGGGCCGAATCGGTATGAACTGCTGATGCGGTATGTGGGGCATATCGCGGTGTTGCGGAACCAGAGTGTGTTTCTGGGGCCGGGTTCGGAGAGGCAGGGTTGAAGCGGGCGCTGATCATCAAGATGGGGGCGATTGGGGATGTGGTGATGGCGGTGCCGGGGGCGTATCAGTTGCATCTGGCGGGGTATGGGGTGGATTGGGTTTGTGGGGCTGCGGCGCGGCCGGTGCTGGAGCTTTATCCGTGGATACGGGTGATCGGGGTGGATGAGCGGGCGATTCTGAAGGGGTCGGCAGGGGTAAGAGCGAGGGCGATTGGGGGGCTTTGGCGGCGGCTTTTGGGGACTCGATATGACGTGGTGGCTACGCTTTACTATGATCGGCGATACAGGGTGCTGGGGTTGCCGGTGAGGGCGGGGCGAAGGGTGATGCTTTCGGCGACGAAGCGGGGGGAGAGGCTGCTGCCGGGGCGGCACCATACGGATGAGTATGCGCGGGTTTTGCTGGGGGGGGCGGATACGAGGCGCGAGGGGGCATTGGCGCCGCTGAGGGCTGAGGGGTTGCCGGCTTCTCCGCTGGCGCGGGATGGGAGGCGGCGGGTGGTGATGGCGGCGGGGGGGGCGAAGAACATGATGGCGGATGATGCGCTGCGGCGGTGGCCGGCGGAGGAATATGCGGCTTTGGCGGGGTTGCTGCTGGCGCGAGGGGTGGAGGTGGTGTTGATTGGCGGGCAGGAGGATGGGTGGGTAAGGGAGTTTTTTCAGGGTTTGGGGGTGGTGGATTTGGTGGGGCGGCTGGCGCTGGTGGAGACGCTGGCGCTGCTGGATGAGGCCGATGTGCTGGTGACGCATGACACGGGGCCTCTGCACCTGGGGGGGATTACACGGTGCGGAATTGTGGGGTTGTTTGGGCCGACGGACCCGCGCGGGCGGCTGCCGCAAAGGCCGGGGACGGTTGCGCTGTGGGGTGGCGAGGGGTTTGCGTGCAGGCCTTGCTACGATGGGCATGGGTTTGCGGAGTGTGAGCGGAATGATTGTATTCGGCAGTACTCGGCTGAGAGGGTGGCGGGGGTGGTGATGGAGATGCTGGAGGAGCGGGCGCGGGGTGTGATGAGGGCGCCGCGGGTGGATGTGCCTTTGAGTGTTGTGGGAGGGTTGAATGGGTAGGGCGCTGTTTTTGGATCGGGATGGGGTGATCAATGAAGAGGTGGGGTATCTGCACCGGGTGGAGGAGGTGCGGTTTATGCCGGGGATTTTTTCGCTCTGCCGGACGGCGCAGAGGCTGGGGTACAGGCTGATCGTGGTGACGAACCAGGCGGGGATTGGGCGGGGGTTTTATACGACGGCGGATTTTGAGGCGGTGATGGCGTTTATCGCGGATGGGCTTTTGGCGGAGGGGATTACGCTCGATGCGGTGTATCACTGTCCATATCACCCGGAGCATGGGGTGGGGGAATGGAAACGGGAGCATGAGGATCGGAAGCCGGGACCGGGGATGTTGCGGCGGGGGGCGAGGGAGTTTGGGGTGGAACTGGGGAAATCGGTGATGGTGGGGGACCGGTGCAGCGATGTCGGGGCGGCGAATGCGGCTGGGTTGCGGGAAGTGTTCTTGCTTGCGGGGACGGAAGAGGGGGAGTGTGGGGGAAGGTATCGGGGGGTGACGGGGTTGGGTGAGGTGGAGGAGTGGTTGGTGGGGGTGGGGTGAGGGTTTTGACGGCGGTGGCCTATGGCTGGTGTTTGCGCGAGAGGTTGCGGGGGTAGAGCGGGAACCAGGAACAGCAAGAACAAGCAACGGCAAAAGCGAAATACTGAGATTCTGGCTTCGCCAGAATGACGGCTGGGGTTGAGTGATCTTGCTGTGGTTGAGTGATCTTTTGGGTCTTTTTTCGGCTTTATACCTTGGATGGATTGGGCTAGCGTCTGGCAGTTGGGGAGCCCTTGGTGGTGTCGGGGAAGAGGGCGGTGATGGCCCTAGGGTCTTGGGTTCGGGCGATAGGAAACCTCGGGGGCTGAAGTCCCGCATTTTTGCGCGATTGAATGTCCGGGCTGAAGCCCGGACCTATCTCAGAAACAAAAGCAAAGGTAGATGTGCTGCGATTCATCAAGCCTAGGTGGTGGTTGGGGTGGTGGCCTGGGCTACGGCTGCGTCCAGGGTGGGCAGGGGGTGGGTGGTGATGAGGTTCTGGAAGGTGGGTTGGAATTGCTGGGCGGCTTCTTGGTTGGTGGCGGCTACGGCGCCTATGGTTTCAATGAGGAGGAGGCGGAGAGGGATGCTTTGGGGATTGGCCTGGTTGAGTTCGAGGTCGCCCTGGAGGATTTCGGCCTGGCCGGTGGTGGGGGCGTTGGCGCCTTGCAGGCCGGCGCAGCGGAGGGCGAGAAGCTGTTCCATGCGGAGGAGGTACAGGGGGAAGGTGGCGGCGGTGGGGAGCTGGTAGGCGGGGTTGGCGGGTTGGGGGCCGAGGGAGGCGAGGAGGTCGATGACCTCGCCGGCGAGCTGGATGAGGGGTTGGACGGGGTCTGTGGAGGGGAACTCGGCGGAGAGCTCGCCGATGCGGGAACCGTCGGCAGTGCGGAGGAAGGCGAGGTCGAGGGTCCAGGGTTCGACTTCGGCGTCGAGGTGTACGGCGACGACGTAGTCGGTGTGGTTGGCGGGGTCGGCGACCATCTGGACGGCGTCAGCGTCTGGCCAGCGGGCGCCGCCTACGACGAAGCCGGAGGGCTGGCCGGGGGCGCGGGCGACGGCCCAGGGGAGGACGGAACGGCCGAAGGCGGCGGTGCGGAGCTCGACCTGCTCGGCGAGGAAGAGGGGGAGGGAACGGCTCATGCGGGAGACGGCGTCGGCTGCGGCGGCTTTGGTTTCGTCGGAGCCTTCAGGGAGCTCGACGGTGCCGCCTAGGAAGGTGACGGACGGTGCGTCGGGCGACTTGGGGGCGAAGAGGGAACGGGCGGGGGACTGGGTGGGGAGCCAGATGGGGCCGTCGATGCGGAGCATGCCGATCTGGATTTCCTGCTGCTGGTCAGGTGTGGCGGGAGTTGGGTTGGCGGATTGGAGGCGGTTGATTTCGGACTGCCAGAAGGTGAGGGGCTCGCGCCAGTCAGGGCGGTTGAGGGCCTGGAGGGCGTCGACGACGATGCGGGCGTTGTCTGGCTGGTTGGTGTCGATGAAGGCCTTGATGAGGTTGTTGCCGACGGGGAGGCCGTGGAGCTCGGGGTTGAACTCGGGGGCGGTGTATTGGATGAGGTCGTGGAGGTGGCCGGCGCCGCCGAGATCGCCGGAGAGCTGCATGAGGAAGTCTGGCGGCAGCGGGCGGGGGGCGCGGGCGAGGGCCTGGGCGTAGAGGGCGCGGGCGTTGCCGAGGTTGCTGGCGGCGAGCTCCATGCGGGCTAGCCAGAGCTGGGCGCGCCAGCTGGTGGGGGCGGCGGCGATGCGCTCTAGGGCCTGGCGGGCGGCGGCATCGGGATTTTCTGTGGCTGCTTCGGCTTGCATGGCCATGTACCAGCCGAGGCCGTTGTCGAGGTTGGGTTCGAGCTCGAGGGCGTGGATGAGGGTCTGCTCGGCCTGGGGTATGTCGCCGCGGGTGGCCTGGAGCTTGGCCAAGTTGACGAGGACGGAGGCGTCTTCGCCGTGGGTGGTGTTGTGGGTGGTGAGGACCTGCTCGGCTTGATCGAGGCGGCCGGTTTGCATGAGGACGATGCCCCACATGCAGGCTCCGCGGGCGGGGACAGTGTCGGTCTGGTAGAGGTGTTCGGCGGCGGGTGCGGTTTCGGTGAGGAAGCCGTCGTTGAGGGAGTTGATGATGAGGTTGTAGAGGTGGTCGGGGGTGCCCCAGGCTTGCTGGAACATGTTGGGGAGGACGTTGGCGGCCCATTCTTCGCGGGGGACCTGGACTTCTTTGCCGGATTCGTCGAAGGCGCGGATGGTGGGGGGGAGGGTGGGGGTGTCGGGGGTTTGGATCTGGTCGGACAAGTAGTGCCTCGGGTTTCTCGTTGAGTATTACGTTTGAGGTTTGAGGGTTGGAGAGGAGAGCCCGGGGCTAAAGCCCCCTTCTACCTTCTCCGATATTCGTGGGGCTGAAGCCCCACGCTTCCACCGGACTACGAGCGGTTAAGCGGGTGGTGGGGCGGGTTGTTGTTGCTCGATGGCCTGGGCTACGCGGAGCATGGTGGATTCTTCGAAGTGGGGGGCGAGGATCTGGACGCCGATGGGGAGGCCGGCGGCGGTGAGGCCGCAGGGGACGCTCATGCCGCAGATGCCGGCGAGGGAGGCGGCGACGGAGTAGATGTCGGCGAGGTACATGGCGATGGGGTCGCCGGATTTTTCGCCGAGCTTGAAGGCGGGGGTGGGGGTCATGGGGCCGACGATGACGTCGCAGAGCTGGAAGGCCTGGAGGAAGTCGCGGGTGACGAGGGTGCGGACCTGCTGGGCTTTGCGGTAGTAGGCGTCGTAATAGCCGGCGGAGAGGGCGTAGGTGCCGAGGAGGATGCGGCGCTTGACCTCGGGACCGAAGCCCTGCTCGCGGGTGAGGCGGTACATGTTGGCGAGGGTGTCGGATTCGGTTGCGCGGAAGCCGAAGCGGACGCCATCGAAGCGGGAAAGGTTGGAGGAGGCCTCGGCGGTGGCGAGGACGTAGTAGGTGGGGATGGCGTAGGGGTTGTGGGGGAGGGAGATGGGTACGATGGTGCAGTCCTGGGCTTTGAGACCCGCGATGGCGCGTTCGATGGCGGTGCGGATTTCAGGGTCGAGGCCTTCTGAGAAGTACTCGGCTGGGACGCCGATGCGGAGGCCGGCTGCGGGCTGGGCGAGGGCGGCGGGGTAGTCGGGGACGGGGCGGTTGGCGCTGGTGGTGTCAAGGGGGTCGTGGCCGGCGAGGACGTGGAGCATGGTGGCGGCGTCGGCGACGTTGGCGGTGAAGGGGCCGACGCGATCGAGCGAGGAAGCGAAGGCGATGAGGCCGAAACGGCTGACGCGGCCGTAGGTGGGGAGGACGCCGACGACACCGCAAAAGGCGGCGGGCTGGCGGATGGAGCCGCCGGTATCGGTGCCGAGAGATGCGGCGCAGAAGCCGGCGGCGACGGCTGCGGCGGAACCGCCGGAGGAGCCGCCGGGGACTCTGTCTAGTGCTACGGGGTTGCGGACGGGTCCGTAGGCGGAGTTTTCGTTGGAGGAACCCATGGCGAACTCGTCGCAGTTGAGCTTGGCGAGGAGGATGGCGCCGGCGGCTTCGAGCTTCTGGACGACGGTGGCGTCGTAGGGGGGGTGGTAGCCGGCGAGGATGCGGGAGCCGGCGGTGGCGGGTGCGCCGCGCATGGCGAGGACGTCCTTGATGCCGATGGGGACGCCAGCGAGGGGGCCGGGGTTTTCGTTGCGGGAGAGCTGGTTGTCGACGTGGGCGGCCTGGGTGAGGGCGCGGTCGCGGGCGAGGGCGAGGACGCTGTTGATGGGGCCGTCCTGTTGGGCGATGAGGTTGAAGTGGTGTTCGGTGAGGGCGGTGGCGGTGGTTTGCTTTGCGGATTCTTTCGCCTGGGTGATGGTGAGCATGCGGTGTGTTCTTTCGGGTTCGGGGCTGGTGGAGGAAGGCCCGGGCGAGGTGGTGTCTGAAACGCTTTGGAGACCGGTGAGGCCCGAAAGAGAGCAAATCCCAGGGGCTGAAGCCCGCCTTTTCGGTAAGTCTAAATGTCCGGGCTAAAGCCCGGACCTATCTCAGAAGCAAAAGCAACGGCGCGGACGGTTGGTCAGACATCGGGCCGATGCAGAGGAGGACGTCAACGCTCGATGACTTTGGGGACTTTGAAGAAGCGGCCGTCGGTTTCGGGGGCGGAGGCCATGACGGCGCGGCGGTCGATTGAGGGGCGGATGGTGTCGGGGCGGAGGGTGGCGCCGTGGAAGTCGGTGGTGGTGCGGAGGATGTCGGCGACCTGGGCCATAGGCTCGATGCCGGTGGTATCGAGCTGGGCTAGTTGGGCGACGTGGCCGAGGATGGCGTTGAGGTCGCGCTGCATGCGGGGCTCTTCATCGGGCGTGAGCTGGAGGTGGGCAAGCTCGGCTACGCGGCGGACTTGTTCCAATGTTACGGGTTGCGGCGTTACTGGTTCTAGAGAGACGGGCTCGGGGGTTGGTTGGGTCATGGTGCTTTGGTCTCCGGGCGCTTGCGGGGTGGGGCGCTTTCAAAGTGTATCGCGGTGAGGGGGACGGCTGCTATGCGGGCGAGATCGTGCTGGAGGGCGGTGCGCATGGAGAGCATCTGGGTGAGCCATGCGGGGTCTTCCACGTGGATGTGGGCGACGGTGCCGGTGAGGGCGGTGATGGTGCCATGGGCGGCGATGGATTTGCCGGCGGCTACGGGCCAGGCGGCGATGAGGCGGTCGAGGGGGTTGAGGCGCTCGAGCGAGCGGCCGAGGGATTGGCGGAGGACGTCGCGCATGCGTTGCATTTAGAGGGCCTCGACCTGGGCTACGGCGGCCGCTACTTGGTTTACGGTGATGCGTTCCATGCAGTCGGTGGGCTGGTTGTCGAAGTTGAAGCCGAGGTGGAGGTAGCCGCAGCCTTCTCCGGGGGCCTCGACGCCGATGGCGCGGGGGCCGATGGGGCCCCAGCGGCCGTTGCGGTTGGGGCCGTTGATGGAGACGGTCGGGGCACCCAGGATCGCGGCGAGGTGCATGACGCCGGTGTTGACGCTGACGACGACGCGGGCGCGCTGGAGCATGCGGGCGAGGGAGCGGAAGCCGTCGGTGCCGGTGAAGGAGATGGCGTGGAGGCCTTCGGCTTGCATGCGGGCGATGAAGGGCTGGGTGCGAGGGAGATCGGAGGGGGCGCCGGTGATGGCGAAGACGGTGCCGGGGCGGGCGATGCGGTGGGCGAGGGCGAGCCAGCGGTCTTCAGGCCATTCGCGGAGCCAGGAACGCTGGCCGGAGGCCCAGAGGTGGAGGGCGATGAGGTCGGGGGTGTCGGCTAGTGGCTCGGGAGTGGTTGCGGGGGGGATTTCTACGGCTGGTTGGTGGGTTGTGGGGATGTTTAGGGCTTGGAGGAGGGAGCGGAAGTTGCCGGTTTCGTGGAGGTCCGGGCGGTGGAGGACGGTGAGGTCGTAGCCGCGGGAGCGGTGCTGGCCGGGGGTGCGGAAGCCGGCGGTGAAACGGGCGGCGCTCAAGAGGGTGTAGAAGGCGGTGAGGCGCTGCCAGGAGGAGAAATCGAGGAAGGCGTCGAGGTGCTGGGCGCGGATGGCGGGGATGGTCTGGTGGGGTTTGGTGAGGTCGATAACGATGCGGCGGGTGGCGCCGGGGATGAGCTCGGCGGCGGCGAGGTTCTGGCGCATGCAGAAATGGATGATTTCTGACTGGGGGTACTGGGTGCGGAGGTCCTGGAGGGCGGCGGAGAAGAGGAGGGTGTCGCCCAGGGCGGGGGAGCAGAGGACGCCGATTTTTTGTAGGTTTGGCGGGAGAGTGCGGCGTGGGGTTAGGCGGCGGAGGGTTGCGAGGGTGTTGAGGAGGGGGATGCCTGCGTAGAAGTCGAGGAGGCGGTTCGATTTGTTGCCGCGTTGCATGTGGGTTTAGTTTACGTGGGTGGTCGGTAGAGAGTAACCCCACGATAACTCGCCCGCGGCTCGTGATCATGGGGCACCCCAACTGTTTGAGGGGTTAGTAGGCGCCGTCCTGGTTTACTACGGATTTGGCGGTGGCTATGAGGATGCGGAAGTCGCGGAAGAGGGACCAGCGTTCAACGTAGTCGCAGTCGAGCTTGACGCGGGAGGGGTAGCTGAGTTTGCTGCGGCCGGAGACCTGCCAGAGGCCGGTGACGCCGGGTTTGACGCGGCAGTAATAGGAGAAGAACTCACCGTATTTTTCTACCTCGGCGGCGACGATGGGGCGGGGGCCGACGATGCTCATGCGGCCGGTGACGACGTTCCAGACCTGGGGGAGCTCGTCGAGGGAGTAGCGGCGGAGGAAAAGGCCGACGGAGGTGATGCGGGGATCGAAACGGAGCTTGTGGGTCTGGTTCCACTCGGCGCGAGCTTCAGGATGGGCGGCGAGGTAATGCTCGAGGACTTCGGCGGAATCGACGCACATGGTGCGGAACTTCCACATGGAGAAGAAGATGCCGTTTTTGCAAATACGGCGGTGCGAGAAGAAGATGGGGCCGGCGGAGGTGAAATGGACGAATGCCGCGATGACGAGCATCAGGGGAAACAGGATGGGGGTGATGAGGAGGACGAGGAAGAGGTCGGCGAGGCGCTTGATGACGCGGTAGCGGAAGAGGGTGCCGGGAAGGGTAGAGCGCTGGTCGTGTGGGCGGGCGGTGAAGGGGCGGGCGGGGGTTCTGCCGGCTGCGCTGTGCTTTGAGGCGGTACTGGGGGTGTCGAAGTTCTCGAAATCGTAAGAAAGGCTGGGAGATTGTGCGAGACGAGGCTCGCTGCCCTGGGATTCATGCTGCATCCTGGGGCCTCCTTACGTTTGTGATGGGGGCCTGATTGCTGATTTCTGGGTTTCCTGGCGGATATGTGACTGAGGACGACAATCTTTGGGACATGAGCATCACCAATTCCTGGCTGGATAAAACCGTTCTAGCAGTCTGCCTCTAAGGGTGGGCCGATCTGCTGCGTGTTTTGCTTGCGTGCTCGGAAAGGGGAAATGCTTTTGAGTGAACCCGGCGTTCGAGTTTCTTTTCAATAGTTTACCCGTTTCGGTGGCGGACGGGAGATGAAACGGACAACGTGAGGTTAATTGATCGTTCAGATACGATGGTTGGATGCAGGTTCTGGACACTCGGTTACGCGACGTCAAGATTCTTACTCCGCGACGGTTTGGGGATGCGCGGGGGTGGTTTACGGAGGTTTTCAATGCGGCGACGTTTGCGGGGCTGGGGCTGCCGGTGAACTTTGTGCAGGATAACCAGTCGTTTTCAGCGCGGGGGGTGCTGCGGGGGCTGCACTATCAGTTGGGCAAGCCGCAAGGGAAGCTGGTGCGGGTGCTGTCGGGCCATATCTGGGACGTGGCGGTGGATTTGCGGCGGGGATCGCCGGACTTTGGCAAGTGGGCGGGGTTCGACCTGCGGCCGTTGAATGCGGCGGGGGAGTTGGAATTGCTTTGGATTCCTGAGGGTTTTGCGCATGGGTTCGTGGTGCTTTCGGAGACCGCTGAGGTGCTTTATAAGACTACGGATGGGTATTATCCGGCGGGGGAACGGTGTGTTCGGTGGGATGACCGGACGCTGGGGATCGAGTGGCCGGTGGAGGGGCTGGAGATTTCTGTGAGTGTGAAGGATGCGCTGGGTGTGGACTTTGAGGTGGCGGAATTGCCGTAAAAGCAACAACAGAAACGCGGATAAGAGCGGGATCAAGGCGGGATAAAAACGGATAAGGCGGAGACGGACACGCGGGTTTGCGTTGATTGTGCATCGGATGGGGATGCGGATTTTTATTGTTGGGTTGATGGTGATGACGGGAGTGGGGTGGGGGCAGGATTGTGGGGCGCTGCGGGGGATGAAGGTGGGGGTGGGAGAGATTGGGTTGCCGACCGGTGGGGCGGTGGTGCGGTCGGCGCGGCGGGAGGCGTCGCATGGGAAGGAGTATTGCCGGGTGCTGGGGGAGATTGCGCCGGTGAGCGCGGGGGCGCAGGGGATACGGTTCGAGGTGAATCTGCCGGCGGGGTGGAATGGGAAGGCGGTGCAGTTTGGGGGTGGGGGTTTTGATGGCGCGCTGAAGACGGCGGATGGGCTGGGGGTGCCGGAGGTGGGGGTGAAGGGGCAGCCGACGCCGCTGGAACGGGGGTATGCGACGTTTGGGGGTGATAGCGGGCACCATCATCACTACCTGGTGTTGCCGGACGTTTATAACGAGGTGAAGGCGCGGTTTGCGCTGAATGATGAAGAGCGAATGAACTTTGCTAAGGATGGGTTGAAGAAGACGCATGATGCGGCAGTCGCGGTGATGAAGCGGTACTACGGGACGGGGCCGAAGAGGATGTTTTTTCTGGGTGGGTCGACCGGTGGGCGGGAAGCTTATTTTGTGACGCAGCTTTGGCCGCTGGATTATGACGGGGTGCTGGGGGCGTATGCGGGGTGGAACCAGGTGGAGCTGGATCTGCAGTTCATTCGGGTCTCGCAGGCTGAATATGCGAAGGGGGATAAGTACACGCGGGGGTGGCTGCCGAAGAGTAAAACGCGGCTGGTGGGACGGCGTGTGATGGAGGCTTGCGATGCGGCGGATGGGTTGAAGGACGGAATCATTTCAGATCCGGCGGGGTGTCATTTTGAGCTGAAGTCGCTGGCCTGTGGGGCGGGGAAGGATGGCAACGATTGTTTGACGGATGGGCAGTTGCGGACGTTCGAGGTGTTTGCTACGGAGCAGCGGACGGCTGAGCCGCTGGCGCATGGGGTGCAATCGATTGCGGGATTCAATGTGACGCGGGGGACGGATTTGACGGGGTCGATGGGGCTTTGGCGGCATCCTTTTCATGATCCGGCTTATCCGCTGGGGTCGTTTTATTACCAGATTGGGAGTGGGGTGCTGCGGTTCTTTTTGACGAAGGATCCGGGGTTCGATTTGTTTACGTTTGATACGACTACGGGTGGGAAATATGCGAAGGATCTGCGGCCGGGGTCGGTGGCATCGGATGCTTCAGATGCTGACCTGAGCGCGTTTGCGGGGCACGGGGGGAAGTTTCTGATGGTGCATGGGACGGCGGATGCGACGATTCCTACGGGCGCGAGCGTGCAATTTTATAAGATGATGACGGGGAAGATGGGGCAGGCGAAGGTGGACGACTTTGCGCGTTTCTACCTGGTGCCGGGGTTTGGGCATGGAAGAGGGATTTTTGACGCGGGGTTCGATGCGCTGGGGGTGCTGGATGCCTGGGTGGAGACGGGGGTTGGGCCTGAGGGTTTGGTGGTGACGGATAACCACTCAGGGAAGACGCGGCCTTTGTGTGGGTGGCCGCGGTGGGCTAAGTATGTGGGGGGGGATGTGGGGGTGGCGGGGAGCTTTACTTGTGTGGAGTAGGGAGAGCAACAACAGGAACGCGGATCAAGGCGGGATCAAAGCGGGATAAAGGCGGATTGCGGCGGCTAAAGGTCGGACTGGTGAGCAAGGCAAGCACAGACGGCGGCAAGAAGAAGGAACGGCGAGAGCCAATACTGAGATTCTGGCTTCGCCGGAACGACGGCGTCCAGGGAGGGTGACGGGAGTAAGACTGAGATTCTGGCTTCGCCGGAATGACTGCGGTTCAGGGAAGGCGACGGGGAGTAACCCCACCTCACGCGATGAGGCGCGCGTGAGATGGGGCACCCGAAACGTTGTTGGTTGTGGGTTGGGTTCGGAAGTGAATAAGCCCAGGTCACGCGATGAGGCTGCGTGGCCTGGGGCACCCCATGCCTTTTTGTTGAACGGTGTTAGAGGTGGTAGTAGTGGTCGGCGCCCAGGACGAGTGCAAGGGTGATGGCGGCTATGGCGATTTCGCCGATGGCTCCTACGAGGAAGGGGCGGATGCCTTGCTTGAGGAGGTCTCGGAAGCTGGTGCGGAGGCCTACGCCGGCGAAGGTGAGGAGGAAGGCCCAGCGGGAGAGATTGCCTAATGAGGCGATCTGGGGGCGGGTGAAGCCGTAGTGGATGGCGGCGGGGTGGAGGGTGGGGTCGAGCGTGCCGAGGGTGGCGAGGAAGGAGATGAAGAGGAAGCCGAGGATGAATTTGGGAAACTTCTTCCAGAGGAAGGAAGCCTTGTTTTCAATGACGGCGGCCTGGCCTTTGCGCGCCCAGTAGAGCGCGTAGCCGAGGACGACGAAGCCGATGCAGGCGTTGCGGCAGGTCTTGGCGAGGACGGCGAACTTGCCGGCGGCGTCGGAGTAGAGGGCTCCGGCGGCGGTGGCTTCGGCGGTGTTGTCTACGGCGAGGCCGGTCCAAAGGCCATAGGCGTGGTCGCTCATGTGGAGGGTGTGGCCGACGAGAGGGAAGAAGATGAGCGAGATGGCGCCGAGGGCGAGGATGGCGGCGATGGCGATGGAGGAGTCTTCTTCTTCGGCGTCGATGGCGCCCTGGGTGGCGATGATGGCGGAGACGCCGCAGACGGAGGAGCCGACGGCGAGGAGAGAGATGAGCTTGGGGCTGAGGTTGAAGGCTCGGCCGAGATAGGTCATGAAGGTGAGGGCGAGGAGGAGCTCGATGAAGATGAGGACGAAGGAGAGGCCGGAGAGGTGGAGGACGTCGCCGAGGATGAAGCGGGCGCCGAGGAGGATGATGCCGGCTTTGAGCCAGAAATCGTAGGTGGCGACGCCGGCGCGGAAGATGCGGGGGAGGCCGATGGTGTTGGCGATGAGGACGCCGAGGAGGATGGCCCAGAGGACGTATTCGATGTTGGGGAGGATGAGGTGGTGGGCTTTGCCGTAACGGGCGATGGATTGCTCGATGAACTTGCCGGCGTAACCGACGACGAAGAGGAGAGCGATGCCGGGGAGGAGGCCGAGGAAGCCGTGGCGGTTGGCGTCGTCACGGTCACGCTTGCGGGGGAGGGTGGTTTCGAAGTCAGGTGTGGTGAGGGGTTGGGTGGCCATTACCAGGTCACCTTTGCGATGATGCCGGTGCGGACGAGGAGGGCGAGGGCGATGGAGAGGATGACGGCCCAGACGTCCTGGGACAAGGCAAATTTCCTTGGAGATGGCATGGAGGAATCCTTTGGGAGGGGTGAAAAGGCACACGTGCGGGTGTGTGGGAGGTTGCTATGGAATTATGCGAGGGGGATTAGCAACAACAGGTGGACGTGCAACAGCCAGGACAACCGGTGGTTCCGATTTCAACGGGGAACGCTTCGGATTGAAGGCACTTTTGCATCGCTAGGTACTAGATGTATCACAGGTGCGGAGGTTGCAACACATTTGCGGGGAAAGGTTGTGCGCAACGCGGTAGGGGAGGGTGGGTCTATGTGGATGTACGAAGGAGGCTTTATGACGAATCTCAAAGGCATTCTGGCGAAGGTAGCGATGGTTGGACTAGTGGCCGGCGCGGTAGCGATTGCGGCACCCGCGAAGGCCGATGCGCAGGTTCGGATCGGGGTTGGGATTGGCGTGCCGGTGTATGGCGGACCGGTGTATGCGCGGCCTTATCCGCGGTATGTTGGGCCTGGCTATGGGTATTATGGGCCGCGTGTTTATGGGCGCCCGGGGTACTACGGGTATGAGCGGTTTCATCGTGGTTACGGCTATCGGTACGGCCGGTAAGGCTGCCCTCCCCAGTAGTTTTGTGGCAGGCGAGGAGTCCTTCGGGGCTCCTCGTTGTTCTTTGCAGTAAATAACCCCAGGTCACGCGATGAAGCTGCGTGGCCTGGGGCACCCCCAACATGTTAGTTAGGCTGGTTGGTAGTAGCGGGCCTGGGGGTTGGCGCAGGCCTGGCAGAGGGTTTGGCCGGCGACGACGACTTCGCGGTCGTAGTTGATGCCTTCACCGCATTGGGCGCAGGCGATGCGGGGGGATTTGTAGCCGGGCATTTCTCTTGGGTGGAGATCGACGGTGACCCATTGCTCGGTGAAGAGGTCTTCGTTGGGCATGGTGCGGTAGGCGTGCATTTGCTGGGCGTTTTTGTTTTCGATTGCGGGGTAGAGGTCGCGGGCGCGTTGCTTGGAGGACTCAAGGGCTGCTATGCGGATGGCTTTGTTTTCTTGTAAGTCGATGAAGGTGGCGGCCATCTTGCCCCAGTCGCGGATTTTGAGGGCGCGCTTGCCGAGACGGCAGCCGGTGACGACGGCGATGGCGTCGGTGGCGCAGCGATCGATTTCTACGAAGGTGACGAGGCGCTTGCGGTCGGTGGTTTTGGGGTGCTCGATGCCTAGGCGGGTGAGGGCGAGGATGGCCATGCGGACGCCGAGGATCTGGCCGGCGCAGAGGTGGCCGTGGGCTAGTTCGGCTTCTTGGAGGAGGGTATCGAAGTCCATGATTGAGGATACGCTGGGCTCGGGGCGACCCCTAAGGCGAACGCAGCGACGCGGTGATCCGCAGCGGCGCGGCGAAGAGCAGGCAAGCGGCGAGCGCGATCCTCTGTGGAATGGCAAAGAGAACGTGCAACGGCAAAGGCCAATACTGAGATTCTGGCTTCGCCAGAATGACGGCGTCTTCCGGGCTGGTGTTGAGCTGGTGTCGGGCTGTGTTGGCTGGCTGAGGTTGGGGCGTGAGGTGGGTTAGGGTTCGTTGGTGTCGGCTTCTTCGGTGAGGGAGCTTAGGCCTACTACGTCGAAGGTTTGGGGGTCGCCGGCGGTGGGTTTGATGGTGACGCGCATGGGGAGGCGTTGCCAGTCGGCGGGGGCGCAGACGGGGATGAAGTGGTTGGGTTGGGGCCAGGGGGCGAGGAGCTTGGCGACGGTGGGTTTGCGGGCGCCGAGGGCGGTGACGATGGCGTAGAGGCCGCCTTTGGCGGTGGTGCCGGTGCCGCAGTAGGCGGCGTAATCGCGGTACCAGACTACGTTGGAGACGGCGGGGTCGAAGTCGGGGAGGTGGAGGGCGGTGATGCGGCCGGTGACGCGGTCGACGAGGAGCCAGGGGCCGGGCTGCCAGACCCAGCGGGGCTCGGGGTCGCGGGGGAGAGCATCGTTGAGGCGCATGGCGCGGCGGATGACGAAGGTGCGGTCGGTGACTTCGTGGAGGTCGCCGGTGGTCCACTCGCGCTGGCGCTCGTCCACGGTGAGGGCGCGAATTTTGAGGGAGGTGGTGTCTTCGTTGCGCTCGTCGGGTGTGGTGTCTGGGGGGGTGTAGGGGACGCGGCGCGGTGGGCCGAGGGTAACGGCATGGGCGCGGGGTGGGCTGGCCATCTTGATGGGTTTGGGTGGGGGTTTGGTGGGGGGTTCCTGAGCGAGGATTGGAGCGAGGATCGGAGCGAAGCAGGTGGCGGCGAGCAGCAGGGGCGCGAGAGCGGAGGGGAAGGTCTGCATGGGGCAGGGTAGCATTTTGGCGCGGGATGTTGGCGGGTTTGGTTCAGGGTGTGAGATGGGGGCGAAGGGATGGCGATTGATGCAGAGGTTTTCAAGAGGCGGGGGGAGTGCCGGAGTAGTATCGTGGAACAAGCGCGCGAGCCCCTGGGGCGGCGTGAACCGCGAGGATATGCGGAACCCATTTGGATGTGATGAAAGGAAGTACCGATATGTGGAAGCCCAATCAGCCAGGCAACACCCCCGCGGCGCCGGAGCCGCAGCGTCCGACCCCGACGACCCCAACGAGCAGCTTTGAGACGAGCACGGCGGCGAGCCCGGTGAGGCCGGCTGCTTCGACCGCGGCGGCTGTGGCGCCGGCCGGTGAGCAGGCGACGATCGGCAAGAGCCTGATTGTGAAGGGTGAGGTTTCCGGGTCGGAATCGCTGTATATCGACGGGAAGGTGGAGGGCGCGATCAATCTGCCGGGGAACCGGGTGACGATTGGGCGGAACGGGCAGGTGGCGGCGAACATCATGGCACGGGAAATCGTGGTGCTGGGGAAGGTTCGTGGGAATTGCCAGGCGAGCGACCGGGTGGATATCCGGTCGGAAGGGTCGCTGACCGGGGATGTGATTGCGGCGAGGATTTCGATTGAAGATGGTGCGTTCTTCAAGGGCGGAATCGATATCCGGAAGCCGGGCGTGGACGCGAAGGCGGGTGCGCCGGCTGCGGGTTCGGGTTCTGGTGAGAAGGTGAATGAGCCGATTGCGATCAGCTAGTTTGATCGATGAAGTATTGGTAAGGCAAAGCTTCCGGCCAGTCGAATATTCGATTGGCCGGTTTTACTTTTTGGGTTCTGGACGATGCCAGGATTTATTGGATCGATCAGGAGTGTTCGCGGTACCAGCCTCTATGAGTCGCGCTTACAGCGCTCTGGTTCCTTGGGTGCGTCTGGGACCTAGGCCTTGCGGCCTAGGCTGGTATGAGACGGGCCTTCAGCTCTGAAGGCCAAGACAACGACTGTGCCAAACATGGATGAAAGTGTCGCGCGAAACTTTCGTTAGCGGGGTTGGTAGAGGGTGGCGAAGCGGGCGGCTTGCTTGAGGGCGTTGATGCGGTTGAGGTGGTACTGGAAATACATGGTGCCGAAGAAGAAGGTCATGACGCCGGAGAGGCGGAGGCCGACGGGGTCGGGGCCGTTGAAGTGGGCTTCGAGCGAGGCGCGTTCTGTGAAGCGGGCCACGATGAGAATGATGAATCCTGCCATGTAGACGAGCCAGGCAATGGCGAAGGCGGGAATGAACGAGGAGGGCGAGGGTGGCTCACCGCGTCCGCTGGCAAAGGCTATGCCTGCGCCGATGAGCAGAACGGCCAAAGCGCCGACGAGCAAGCTGTAGCCGAGGATGTACTGGGTGAGGGTTTTGGTTTGGGGCTGGACTTTTTTGAGCCAGGCGGCGACGACGAACTCCCAGACGATGAGGAAGATGCCATTGGTGAAGATGGTGATGAGGATGACGAGGCCCCAGTGCAGGTCTGGCGGGTCAGGGTATGGTGACGCGGCGAGGGCGGGGTTCACGCCGAAGGGGTTGGGGGCGTAGGGGGTGGGGGCGGCGGAGAACGCTGGGAATGGGACAGCCGGCGGTGGGGGTGGGGCGGCGTCGAGGAGCTGGGGGACGGGGACGTAGTCGGGCATGTCGTCTGATTTGGCGAGGTCGGTGGGGAGGACGTTGCCGGAGGCGAGGTAGCGGCGGAGGTCTTCCAGGGTGTACGGGCCGTAGGTCTGGCCATTGCGGGAGACTTGGTAGGTCATGAAGGGAACTCCTTGGAAGAGAGTACGCAGGATGGGGAAGGGAAGTTCTTGGGGAAAGGAAACGCCATCGCCGGGGATGGTGGCGATGGCGATGGTTCGCGGGCTAAGAGATCAGGATGCGAGCGAAAGAGCGGGCTTTGGTTTAGTAGGCGTGGGGATTGTGCTTGAGCCGGTTGATCTTGTTGAGGACGGCCTGGAGGTAGAGGCCGCCGAAGAAGAAGACCATGACGGGGTTGATGTCGAGGGGAAGCTGCTCTGGGCCGTGGTAGTGCTCGAGGATGGCGGAACGCTCCATGAAGCGGGCCAGGAGGCGAAGTACCCACGAGAGGAGGCCGAGGAGGCCGAAGAGGCTAAAGGTCGGAGGGATGACGGGTGGGGTGCCGGGATTGAGCATGACGGCATGGATGATGGGGATAAGGGCACCACCGTAAATGATGATGCAGACGTACGCGGCGATGTAGAGGTACAGGGCTTTGCTGTTGGGCTGGACCTTCTGGAGCCAGATGGAAACGACGACGTTCCAGATGGGCATGAAGAGGCCGAAGGTGATGACGGTGATGAGGAGGACGAGGGCCCAGTGGAGGTTGGGTGGGCCGGGGTAGGCGGTGGTTGCCGAGGTGGCGTAGGCGGAGGGTGGGTAGGGGTTGGCGGCGGTGTCCTGGGCGGGGGCGGGTGGGTAGGGCTGGGCGGCCTGGGTGGTGTAGCCGAGGAGCTGGGAGACGGGAATCCAGTCGGGCATGTCGTCTGATTTGGCGAGGTCGGTGGGGAGGACGTTGCCGGAACCGACGTAGCGCTGGAGGTCTTCACGGGTGTAGGGACCGTACATCTGGCCGTTGCGGGATACCTGGTAATGCATGCGTGTGTCTCCTTGGAAGGGAAAGAGCGACAGGATGATGAGAACACGGGTGGGGTTTGGGGGCAAGGGATTGCGGCGGGCGTTGGGCGGGTTGTTGCGCGGAAAGGGAACGACCCCAGGTCACGCGGTGAGGCTGCGTGGCCTGGGGCACCCCAACGTTCCCTGGGTGATAGTTACGGGGTGGGGACGGATTCGTATTGGGGAAGGTTGGTGGTGGACCAGCCGCCGCCCAGGGCTTTGATGAGGAGGACGGAGGCGTCCATGCGGCGGCGGAGGATGTCGATGTCGTTGCGCTCGTTGGTGAGGGAGGTTTGCTGGGCGGTGACGACCTGGAGGTAGGTGTCCAGGCCGCCTACGTAGCGGTTGTTGAAGATGGTTTGGGCGCCCTGGGCGGCCTGGGTGGCGGCGCGCTGCTGGTCAGCTTCTGCGGCGAGGATGCGGAGGGCGGCGAGGTTGTCCTCTACCTGCTGGAAGGCGTCGAGGGTGGTGGATTTGTAGGTGGCGGCCTGGGCCTGGAAGGTGGCGATGGTGGCCTGGGTGGTGGCTTTGCGGAGGCCGCCATCGAGGAAGGTGTAGCCGAGGACGGGGCCGAGGGAGTAGATGATGTTGTTGGCGGAGAAGAAGTTGGAGAGGGAGTTGGCTTCAATGCCGGCGGAAGCGGCTAGGTTGAGGGAGGGGAAGTAGGCGGCGCGGGCGATGCCGATCTGCTCGTTGGCCTCAGCGGTGCGGCGCTCGGCGGCGGCGATGTCGGGGCGGCGCTCGATGAGCTGGGAGGGGAGGGAGACGGGGATCTGCGGGGGTGTTGTCGCGAGGGGCTGGACGGGGATGGTGAGGGTGTTGGGTGGCTGGCCGATGAGGACGGCGATGGCGTGCTCGAAGCGGGCGCGGGAGACGCCGACGTCCTGAAGCTGGACGATGGCGGCCTGGAGCTGGGTTTTGGCCTGGAAGACGTCGGACTCGTTGACGATGCCGCCGTTGAAGCGGTTGGTGGTGATGCGGAGGGCTTCCTGGTAATCCTTGATGGTTTCTTCGAGGAGGGCGGCCTGGGCGTCGTCGGCGCGGAGCTCGAAGTAGTCCATGGCGAGCTCGGTCTGGATGGTGAGCTGGACGTTCTGGAGGTCGGCGGCGGAGGCCTGGGTTTCTTCTTTGGCGACGTCGATGTGGCGGCGGATGGCGCCGAAGAGGTCTACCTCATAGGAGAGGGAGATGGGGAACTGGAGGTCGGCGACGCCGTTGTTGACGTTCTGGGCGCTGAAGTATGGGCGGGATTGCGAGTCGCGGAGGCCCTGGGTGCTGGTCTGGGTGCCGAGGGTGGGGTAGCGGGCCGAGGCCTGAATGCCGATCTGGGCGCGGGCTTCGTCGAGGCGGGCGGCGTAGGTGAGAATGTCCTGGTTCTGGATGGCGGCGCGGACTTCGAGGAGGGAGAGCTCGGGGGACTGGAAGAGGGTCCACCAGTCGCCGCGGAGGGTGGCGTCGGCGGGCTGGGCCTGTTGCCAGTTGGGGTCGGTTTCCTTATAGGCGTCGGTGGCGGTGCCGGGCTGGCCGTTTTCTGGGGCCTGGTAAGTGGGGACGATGGGTTTGGTGTATTTGGGGCCTACGCGGCAGGCGGTGGTGGCGAGGAGGAGAGAACAGGCAAAGGCAACAACAGGAACGCGGATGACGGCGGGATAAAAGCGGGATAAAGACGGGATGGTGGTTCTGGTCATTTGGCCTGGCCTATTTTGACTTGCTGGCCGGTGGTGAGGGAGTCGGAGGGGTCCAGGATGAGGGCGTCTTCGACGGAGAGGCCGGAGGCGACTTCAAGGGTGGCGCCGTGATCGGCGGCGATTTTGACGGGGGTGAGGACTACCTTGTTGTTGCGGACGATGCCTACCTGGGTGCCATTGGCACGGAAGATGATGGTGTTGGACGGGATGGTGAGGTTGTGGCCGGAGCTGGGGACGTCGAAGTGGACCTTGGCGTAGGCGCCGGGGAGGAGCGAGCCGGTGGGGTTGGGGACGTCGACCTCAACGTTGAGGGTGCGGGAGGCGGGGTCGATGGCGCCGGCGTTGCGGGTGATGCGGCCGGTGAAGGTCTGGCCGGGGAACTCGTCGAGGGTGAGGGTGGCGGTGGCGCCGTCGTGGATGAGGCCGGAGTAGGCCTCGGGGACGGAGACGAAGACGCGGAGGGTGGAGATGTCGTCGAGGTGGAAGAGCTGGTTGGCGGAGGTGCCGGAGTTGACGCCGCCGGTGATGAGGGCGCCGATGTCCGTGTTGCGGGCGGTGACGACGCCGGAGAAGGGCGCATAGACCTTTTCAAAGCCCTGGAGTTGCTGGAGGCGGCGGACGGCGGCCATGGAGGCCTCGACGGCGGCTTGCTTGGCGCGGGCGTCGCCGACGGCTACGTCGGTTTCCTGATGGGAGACGGAGTTGGATTTGAGGAGGTCCTGGTAGCGCTTGGAGGTGGTGTTGGCGAGGTCGAGGTTGGCCTGGGAGGCCTTGAGGTCGGCCTCGGCTACCTGGAGCTGCTGGTCGAGCTCGGGGGTTTCGATGGTGGCCATGAGCTGGCCCTTTTTGACGTGGGCTCCGATGTCAAAGTACCAGTGCTGGAGATAGCCGGAGGTGCGGGAGTAGATGGGGGTATCGACGTAGGCCTGGGTGGAGCCGGGGAGGACGAGGGAGCCGGCCGCGCTGGCGCCGGTGGGGTAGACGATCTTGACCTCGGGGATGGCGTCGGATTTGGTTTCAGTGCCGAGGGTGGTGGTGGCGGCGGAGCGGGTGTGCAGGCCATAGAGGATGAGGATGGCGAGGACGATGAGGAAGGCGAGGAGGCCGAGGTAAAAGCCGCGGCCGAGGCGGGTGGTGGCGGGCGGCTGGGTGATGGTTTCGGTTTCGTTGTAGCCGTGGCCTCCTGAGCCGAGGGCTCCGGTGTGCGGGGGGGTGGGGGAGCCGTTTAGGTCCTGGTCGAGGCTTTCGGGTGTTTCCTGATGGGTGGGGGTCATAGTTGTGGGGTGGTGCCGGGGCTGGGGAGACGGGGTGGGGATGGTTGAGAACGATCAGACAAACGCAGATGCCTGCGGGATGACAAAGAAAAGGCAAAGGCTAGGGCAACTACAAGGACAAACGCAGATCCCTGCGGGATGACAAACAAAAGGGCAAGGGCAAGGGCAACGACAAAGGCAAGGGCAAATACCGTTCGGGAATGACAAAGGAATGGGATGCCAAGCGAAGGGGATTAGTCACCGGCGGCCATTTGGAGGTGGTGGTTTTCGGTGAGGGTTGTGGTCCTGGTTTTGGTCTTGGACTTGGAGTGGAGGAGGGCGAAGACGGCGGGGACGAAGATGAGAGTGGCGACGGTGGCGGCGGTGAGGCCGCCGATGACGGCGCGGCCGAGGGGTGCGTTTTGCTCGCCGCCTTCACCGAGGCCGAGGGCCATGGGGATCATGCCGATGATCATGGCGAGGGCGGTCATCATGACGGGACGGAAACGGGTTGCGCCGGCTTCGATGGCGGCCTGGATGGGGTCGTGGTGCTCTTCATAACGGCTTTTGGCGAAGGAGATGACGAGGATGGAGTTGGCGGTGGCGACACCCATGCACATGATGGCTCCCATGAGGGCCGGGACGGAGAGCGTGGTGCCAGTGATGAAGAGGAAGAGGACGATGCCTGCGAGGGCGGCGGGCAAGGCGGTGATGATGATGAAGGGGTCGAGCCAGGATTGGAAGTTGACGACGATGAGGAGATAGACGAGGACGATGGCGAAGGCGAGGCCGCCGATGAGGCCGATATAGGAGCTGTTCATGGTTTCAACCTGGCCGCGGACTTTGACGAAGTTGCCGCGTGGGAGGTCGATGACCTTGTTGTTGATTTTGACGAAGGTGCCGGGGGCGAGGCCCTTCTGGTGGGCAGCGACGACGCGGTCGATGGCACGTGCGACGGCGCCGAGGTCGCGGCCCTGGACGGCGCCGTAGATATCGAGCGTGCGGCGAACGTTGTAGTGAGTGATGACGGGCATTTCTGTTGTGCGCTTGATGGTGGCGACGTCGGCGAGGATTTCAGGGCGGGTGGCGGTGGGGGAGGCGAGGGGAATGTTTTCGAGGTTGCTCATGGACTCGACATCGTACTGCGGGGCCTGGGCGACGATGGAATAGGTGACGCCGTTTTTGGGATTGAGATAGAAGAGGGGCGACTGCTGGGAGTTGCCGGAGAGGATGTTGACGAGGGAGCCGCCGATATCGCGGAAATTGTAGCCGCCCTGCTCGGCCTTGGTGCGGTCGACGTCGATGGCGAGGGCGGGGTAGTCGTCAGGCTGCTGGATGCGGAGATCGACGAGGCCTGGGATGGTCTGGAGGTCGGCGAGGACCTGGTTGGCGACCTTGCGATTGCCTTCGATGTCGGCGCCTTCGAACTGGACGTCGATGGGGGCGGGGAGGCCAAAGTTGAGGATCTGGGTGACGATGTCGGAGGGGAGGAAGTAGAAGGTGGTGCCGGGGAAAGCGTTGGGGAGGGTGCGGCGGAGTTGGGCGACATAGCCTGCGGTGGGGTGATGTTTTTCGTCGAGGGAGACGAGGATGTCGGCGTCGCCGGCGCCGAAGAGGCCGGAGGTTGCGTGCTGGGTGTTAAGGGTGGAATAGGGAAGGCCGATGTTATCGAGGATGTTGTCCATTTCGTCTTTGGGGACGACGGCGCGGATGCGGGATTCGACTTCGTCGGCGAGCTTGGCGGTTTCTTCAATGCGGGTGCCGGAGGGGGCGCGTATGTGCAGGATGAAGCTGCCGTTATCGGTGGAGGGGAAGAAGTTCTGGCCGAGGAAGGGGACGAGCGCGAAGGTGAGCAGGCAGGCGAGAAGGAAGAGCGGCACGAAGCCGATGCGCAGGCCGATGAGAGCGGTGAGGATGTTCTGGTAGCCGGAGCGGACGCGCTCGAAGCCGCGCTCAAAGCTGCGCTGGAAGCGGGCGAGCAGGTTGTTGGAGGGGATGGCGTGGTGATCGTGCGGCTTGAGCAGGTACATGGCCAGCGTGGGAACCAGGGTGCGGGAAAGCGCGTAGCTGGCGAGCATGGCGAAGACTACGGCTTCTGCGAGCGGGACGAAGAGGTATCGGGCTACGCCGGAGAGGAAGAACATGGGGAGGAAGACGATGCAGATGCAAAGGGTGGAGACGAGGGCGGGGACGGCGATCTGGGCGGCGCCCTCAAGGATGCCTTCATGGAGCGGGGCGCCTTCTTCAAGGTAGCGCTCGATGTTTTCAATGGTGACGGTGGCGTCGTCTACCAGGATGCCGACGGCGAGGGCTAGGCCGCCGAGGGTCATGATGTTGATGGTCTGGCCGAGCAGGCCCAGGATGATGATGGAGGTGAGGATGGAGAGCGGAATGGAGATGGCAATGATAACGGTGGCTCGCCAGGAGCCGAGGAAAAGCAGGATCATGAGGCCGGTGAGGACGGCGGCGATGATGGCTTCGCGGACGACGCCGTTGACGGAAGCGCGCACGAAGATGGCCTGATTGGCGAGGGGCTTGATGTTGAGGGCGGGGGGGAGAGTGGTCTTGATGCGGGGAAGAGAATCGAGGACGCCCTGGACGACGGAGAGGGTGGAGGCGGAGCCGGATTTGAGGACGACGAGGAGGACGGCGCGCTGGCCGTCCTGGCGGACGATGTTGGTCTGGGGGGTGGAGCCGTCGGCTACGGTGGCGACGTCGCGGAGGTAGACGACGGAGCCGCGGGTGGCGCGGAGGGGGATGTTGGCGATGCCTTCGATGGTGGTGGGGGAGGAGTTGACGAGGATGTCGTACTCTACGGCGCCGATTTTAGCGGTGCCGCCGGGCTGGACGATGTTCTGGGCGGAGAGGGCGGAAAGAACGTCGGATGGTGAGAGGCTCTGGGCTTGGAGCTTGGCGGGGTCCAGGTTGATCATAATGGAGCGCTGCTTGCCGCCGTAGACGTTGGGGACGACGGCGCCGGGAATGGTGACGAGCTGGGTGCGGACGAAGTTGAGGCCGAGGTCATTGAGCTGCTGCTCGGAAAGGCCCTTGCCGGAGAGGCCGAGCTGGATGATGGGGACGGAGGAGGCGGAGAAGTTGATGATCTGCGGGGGCAGCGTGCCGGGCGGGAGTGAACGGAGGATGAACTGGGAGGCGGCGGAGACCTGGGCGTTGGCGGAATCGAGCGAGGCGCCGGGCTGGAGGTAGACCTTGACGACGACCTGGCCGCGGTAGGTGGTGGACTCGATGTGCTGGATGTTGTCGACGAGGGTGGTGAGGGTTTTTTCGTAGGGGGTGGTGAGGCGGCCTTCCAGCTCTTCGGGCTCGAGGCCGGTGTACTGCCAGGCGATGGAGACGACGGGGATGTCAATGGAGGGGAAGATGTCCGTTGGGGTGCGGAGGATGACGACCGGCGCGGCAATGAGGATGAGGATGGCGAGAACGATGAAGGTGTAGGGGCGGTTGAGGGCTAGCTTGACGATCCACATGGGCGGTCCCTCCGCGAAGTTTGATGAGTGGGCATGCCGGACTGACCACTTTTGTAAGGATACTCCTGTGTGGTCAAGTGCGGGGAATGCGGAGGATGAGGGCCTCGTTGGGGCGGAGGGTGTAGGGGCCGGTAATGATTGTTTCGGGCTGGTCCAGGTAGCTGGTGAGGAGGAGGGTGCCGGGGGCCTGAATCTGCTGGGGCTGGTCGGTGAGGTTGAGGTGGATCTGGAAGGTTTGGGCGCGGGTGTAGGTGAGGGTTTGATCGGTGTTGGTGATGTTTTCAATGGAGCCGAGGGTTAGCTCGGGTTGGGCGCGACGCAGGCGGAGGAGGGCCTGATAGAGGCGGAGGGAGGAGTGGAGGGCGTCGGGCTGGGTCTGGGTTTCGACGGTGTAGGCAGGCCAGTTCTGGACGAGCGGGAGCCAGGTGGTGGCTTCGGGCGTGGTGAAGGCGGCGTTGGGGGTGTTCGACCAGGGCATGGGGGAGCGCTCGGGGTCGCGGCCCTGGCCGATGCCGGGCTGGCGGAGTTCGGCGGGGTCACGGATTTCTGAGGGGGTGATGAGGGCGTCAGGGAGGCCGAGCTCGTCAGCGTAATAGAGGGTGGGGGTGCCGCGGAGGGTAAGGAGCAGGACGGCGGCGACGCGGGCCTGGTAGGGGCCGATGCGGGTGGCGAGGCGGGTCTGGTCGTGGTTGCCGAGGACGTAGTTGGGCCAGGCGCCGGGAGGGAGGGCGGCTTCGTAATCGCGGATGAGCTGGGCGATGCGGGGGGCTTGCCAGGGGGTCTGGATGAGGTGGAAGTTGAAGGGGAGGTGGGCCTCGGGCAGGACTGGTGTGCCGTAGTAGGTGACGAGTTCGGGGATGTCGAGGTAGATTTCGCCGATGAGGACGGGGCGTTGCGGGTAGGCGTCGAGGAGTGTGCGCATCTGGTGGACGATGCTGTGGGTTTCCGGTTGATTGGCTGTGTATTTTGGGAGGACGGACCAGAGGGTGTTGCCGCCGAAGTACTGGGGATTGGGTGGGTTGTCGCGGAACTGGGGGTCCTTGATGAGGAGCCAGAGGACGTCCATGCGGAAGCCGTCGATGCCGCGGTCGAGCCAGAATTCGAGGCAGGCGAAGATGGCGGTGCGGACTTCAGGGTTCCACCAGTTGAGGTCGGGCTGCTGGGGGAGGAAGGAATGGAGGTAGGACTGGCTCGTGGTGGGGTCGAAGGTCCAGGCGGAGCCGCCGAAGTTGGAGGGCCAGTTGTTGGGTGGGGTGGCGTCGGGGCCGGGATCGCGCCAGAGGTACCAGTCGCGCTTGGGGTTGGTGAGGGAAGATCTGGATTCGAGGAACCAGGGGTGCTGGTCGGAGGTGTGATTGGGGACGAAGTCAAGGATGAGGCGGAGGTTGCGGTCGTGGGCGGCGGCGAGGAGCTGGTCGAAGTCGGCGAGGGTGCCGAAGAGGGGGTCAATGGCGGTGTAGTCGGCGACGTCGTAGCCGAAGTCTGCCATGGGGGAAGGGTAGATGGGGGAGATCCAGATTGTGGAGATGCCTAGTTTGACGAGGTAGTCGAGGCGGGCGAGGATGCCGGGGAGGTCTCCGATGCCGTTGGTGGTTGTGTCCTGGAAGGAGCGGGGATAGATCTGGTAGATGGTGGTGGACTGCCACCAGGGTGATTGGCTATCGGACGGCATGGGTGTTGGATGCGCTGAAAATGGAGAGGTGGGTGTCGGGGGTACTTTGGGTATAAATTTCAGCTTTTGGGGCAACCTGTCTGGGGGATGGCAAATAAGGCAAACTTTTCTGCAAATAAGCTGTGCTTATAGAGAACTTTTTGTTTCGGGCTGCGTATAACGCTATGGCTGTCCGTTCCGAAGGACGATGTATAGAGAACAAGTAGCCTAGAAAAGAAGGTAATTCGCATGAAACATAAGATTGCAGGATCGTTGGTGTTGTCTCTTTCGTTGCTGGGCGCGCAGGCTGTGTTTGCGGCTCCGCTGAGTGGTTTGCATGTACCCGTTGCGGCGAAGATGGGTAAGGTCAAGATGGTGAGCTTCAAGCTGCAGAACTCGACGAGCATGCCGATCACGTTCAAGGCCGGCGATCAGCAGATGACGGTTCAGGCCGGCGCGACGAGCATGGTGAAGGTGCCGGTTGGGACGCAGTTGGTGGCGGTGAGCGATACGCCGATGCACGCTGCTGGTACTGTGCTGGCGACCGTCGATAGTGATCTCGGCGGGAATATGCTTACGATCAACTAGTTTTTTGGTTGGTTCGACAGAGGCCTTCATCTTCGGATGGGGGCTTTTGTTTTGGGTTGCAGTGTGTCTGACGAATCATTTGGCAGTTGTTAGCGAAGGAGAGAGCGTACCTCAGCGGTTGAAGCCGTGCCTCTAAGCAAGACTGTTACTTGGCTAAAGAGTATGTAAACCCAGGTCACACGATGAAACCGTGTGGCTTGGGGCACCCCAAACGTGATGAGGATGTTGGGTTTGGTAGTTTGGTTATTCTTCGGCTTGGCCTTTGTGGCCGGTCAGGGTCTCTGGCATGTCGGCGAGGATGTAGGTCATGACGGCCAGGGAGGCTATGTTTTTGCGGAAGTCCTGGGGATCTACCTTGTCGAGGGTGTCGGCTTCGGTGTGGTGCCAGTCGAAGTAGTGGGCGCCGGTGGTGGATTCGCCGAGGGCTGGGACGCCGTCCGCCTGGAGGGGGGAGATGTCAGAGCCGCCGCCGCCCTCTCGGATGGTGTTGGCACCGATGGGGGTGAGGAGGGAGGCGATGTCACGGAGGATGTCGAGGGAGTGGAGCTCGCCGGGGGAGAGGGTTGGGGGTGCGGCGTGGGGGTCGTCGCCGGGGCGGAGGTGGCGTGGGTTGGCGGAGGCTCCGAAGCCGTAGCCGGTGGGCTGCTCGGCACCGCCGTCCATTTCAATGGCGGCGACGTGGTTGGCTAGCTCGGCGGGGGAGAGGGCGGCGCGGTAGGCTTTGCCGCCGGCACCGCCGTTCTCTTCGTTGACCCAGAAGACGATGCGGATGGTGCGTTTGGGTTTGAGGCCGGAGTCTTTGATAATGTTGACGGCGGCCAGGGTGGCCATGATGCCGGAGCCATCATCCTGGGCGCCCTGGCCTACGTCCCAGGAATCGATGTGGCCGCCGAGGACGACGACCTGTTCGGGGTGCTCGGAGCCCTTGATTTCGCCGATGACGTTGGCCATGGGGACTGGGTCTTCAAGGTGGGCCTGCATGGCGAGGTGGACGGTTGGGTTGGTGCCGGCATCCTGGAGGCGGGCTAGCTCGAGGGCGTCCTCAATGGAGATGGCGGCGGCGGGAATTTTGGGCTGGGCTTTGTCGTACTGGAGGGTGCCGGTGTGGGGGAGTTGCGCGGCGAGCGGGGTGATGCTGCGGACCAAGACTGCGACTGCGCCGTAGGCGGCCGCCTTCGAGGCTCCGTTAACGCGGTACTGGACGGTTTGGCCGTAGCCTTTGTAGGGGGCGTTGAAGACTACGATTTTTCCTTTGACGGCGGTGCCTAGTTTGTCGAGTGCGGCGAAATCGGGGACGACGATGGCGGGGGCGGTGATGCCTTCAGGCGGAGTGGCGACGGACATGCCGAGGCCGAGCATGTGGAAGGGCTTGGTGACGGGGGTGACGATGCCGCCGGACTCTGCGCCGCGGACCCAGTGAGGGACGGTGGCGGGCTGGATATGGACGTTCTGGAGGCCTTCGCGGGTCATAAGGTCCTGGGCCCAGACGATGGCGCGGGCGAGGGGTTCAGAGCCGGAGATGCGCTTGCCGATGCGGTCGCAGAGCCAGGTGAGGTTGGTGTAGCCTTCGGTGTCGGCGAGGGAGGCGGTGATGAGCTTGTCGGCGGCGGGCTTGTAGGTTGTGGCGAGGGGGGGCTGCTGGGCGAGGAGGGGGGTGGTGAGGAGGAAGAGGGCGAGCTTCTTCATTGGTGTTGAGACTCCTTGAGGGTTGAGGTTCTAGAGTACGCGATTGTAGGTTTGGCACATACAGATCTTTAGTAAAGCGGGGAGTTCAGGTAGCGGCGGGATTCCGGCTCGTAGTGCCGCAGGGTACCTCAACGGCTGAAGCCGCGCTCATTGGGGGAGAGTTACGGCACGGCTGAAGCCGTGCCCTTAAGCAACGCGTTCGCTTTGGCAATGCTGCAAGCGTGCTCTTTAAGCATGATTCAGACAACTCGACGATCAGAGGGTGGTTTCGAGGTGGTCGAAATGGTGCCATTTGTAGATGGCGATGGAGATGAGCCAGCTGATGGCGAAGAGGGCGATGACGGCGTAGCCGATGAGGCCGAAGTGGTCGTCGAGGCGGGTGATGAAGAGCCAGAATGGGGTGGGGTTCATGCGGGGGGCGAGGAGGCCGAGGGCTTCAAGGCCGCCTACGGCGAAGGCTACGAGGACGGAGATGGAGGTGATGGTGAGGTTGTAGTAGAGCTTGCGGATGGGGTGGACGAAGGCCCAGCCATAGGCGCCGATCATGAGGATGTTGTCGGTGGTATCGACGAGGGCCATGGCGGCGGTGAAGAGGGTGGGGAAGATGAGGATGGAGGTGAGAGGGAGGCCGCGGGAGGCTTCGGCGGCGGAAAGGGCGAGGAGGCCGATTTCGGTGGCGGTATCGAAGCCGAGGCCGAAGAGGAAGCCGAGGGGATACATGTGCCAGGAACGGGTGATGAGCGAGAAGGCGGGGCGGAAGAGGCGGGTGAGGATGCCGAAGTTGAAGTCCTCTTCCACGTGCGGGAGGCCGTGGCGGACACGCTGGAAGGCCTGGTAGACGGTGCGGAGGATGAAGACGTTGACGATGGCGATGGCGAAGAGGAAGAGGGTGGAGACGAGGGTGCCGATGAGGGCTCCGGCATGGCGGAGAGGGGCGAGGCGGTGCTGGAGGGTGAGGGTGCCGGCGGCGATGGCGATGGAGCCGAGGACGACGACGGTGGAGTGGCCGAGAGAGAAGAAGAAGCCGGTGGCGATGGGTCGCTTGCCTGACTGCATGAGCTTGCGGGTGACGTTGTCGATGGCGGCGATGTGGTCTGCGTCGACGGCGTGGCGGAGGCCGAAGCTGTAGGCGAGGAAGGCGGTGCCGAGCAGGAGAGGGAAGTTTCGGAAGGCGAGGAGAGCCCAGAGCCAGGCGGCGGCGTTGAAGGCGAGGAGGAGGGCGTAGAGGAGGAGGATGCGGGGGCGGGTGTTGCGGGGTTCGTCGCTGAAGAGGGTGCGGAGGTGCATGAGGGACAAGGCTAGCAGGTCTAGCGATGCAGCTGGAGGTAGAGGAGCTGGGCACCGATGAGGAGGAGCCAAAGCCAGAGGGCGAGGCGGAGGGGCCGGCGAGGAATGTAGGGGGCGGCGAGGAGGCCGGTGGCAACGCCGGCGAGGCCGCCGAGGACGAGGTGGATGAGGAGGGTGGAGTTGCCGCGAGGGAGGAAGCCGTGGGCGGCGGAACCGATGAGAGAGGTGAGGAAGCCGAAGGTGATGTCGGTGCCGACGACCTGGGTGGGGGTGAGGGTGGTGAGGGAGAGGAGTGCGGCTGTGCCGAGGGCACCGGCGCCGGCGGAGGAGAAGCCGACCTCGGCGCCAACGGGGAGCATCAGGTAGGGCAGGATGCCGGGGCGGTTGGTGCGGGCGCGGGCCGGGCGGAGATGGAAGGCTAGTTGCCAGAGGGCGGTGAGGATGAGGACGGCGCCGAGGGAGGCCTGGAGGACGTGCTGGGAGCCGGGGGTGGCGAGGCGGCGAAGGGCGAGGGAGCCGAGGAGTACGCCGGGGACGCCGCCGAAAAGCATGAGGGTGAGGGTTCGCCAGTCGACTTGGCGGCGGAGGATTTGGGCGGGGACCAGCACGAGCTTGACGGCGGCGGAGAAAGCCAAGCCAGTGGCTACGGCGAGAGGGGCGGGGACGTGAAGGAAGAGGATGAGGGCGGGGGTGGTGATGGTGCCGGCGCCGACGCCGGTGAGGGTGATGACGACGGCGATGAGGAAGCCGATGAGGTATTGCATTCAGCGGGCCTTGATGGCGTTCAGCGCCTGGGTGAGGAGGGAGTGGATTTGGGGGTCGGTGTAGTGGTCGATGAGGCGGGTTAGGTGGTCGAGGGCTTCCTCGGAGGTTAGGGTTTCGGGGGCTGGTGGGATTGGAAGGTTGGTCTTGCGGACCATGCCGGCGGCGGCGGTGGCGTTGGTGACGGGGTCGATGAGGATGAAGCTGCCGGTGTGGCGGTTTTGTGTGTAGAGGTCGAGGTAGAGGGGTTGGGTGGTTTGGATTTCGACTTCGGCGATCTGGTTGAGGATGAGGGTCGGGCCGATGACTGTGGCGGGGACGGTGCGGGTGGTGTGCTTGAGGAGGTAGCGGCGGTTAGGAGTGAGGGGTTGGGCGTCGAGCCAGACGAGGGTGGCGAGGAAGTGGGTGGTGATGGTGGCGGGGGATGTGGGAGGGACGAGGAGGTCGCCGCGGCCGATGTCGAGGTGGGTGTTGAGGGTAAGGGTGACGGATTGAGGGGCTTCAGCGTGGGGGACGGGCCCGGTGGGGGTGAGGATCTGGTCGATGGTGGTGGTTTGGCGGGAGGGCAGGACCATGACCTGGTCGCCGGGGCGGAGGGTGCCGGCGGCTAGCTGGCCGGCGTAGGCGCGGGTGGTGTCGCCGGTGCAGGGGCGGAGGACGAGCTGGATGGGGAGGCGGAGGGGGTCGGTTGCGAGGGAGGGTTGGGCGGGGAGTTTCTCGAGGAGCTGGAGGAGGGTGGGGCCGGGGTACCAGGGGGTGTGGGGGGATGGGGTGGTGATGTTGTCGCCAGTGAGAGCGCTGAGGGGGATGAAGTGGAGGGTGGGTTCTTGTGGGAGGGTTTGGAAGAAGTCGAGGAAGGCTTGGCGGGTGGTGTTGAAGATGGGTTCGGCGAAGGCTGCTAGGTCCATTTTGTTGATGGCGATGATGAGGTGGCGGACGCCGAGGAGGGTGGCGATGGTGGCGTGGTGGCGGGTCTGGGGGAGGATGCCTTTGGTGGCGTCGATGAGGAGGATGGCGGCGTCCGCGGTGCTGGCACCGGTGACCATGTTGCGGGTGTACTGGTCGTGGCCGGGAGTGTCGGCGAGGATGAAGTGGCGGTGCGGGGTGGAGAAGTAACGGTAGGCTACGTCGATGGTGATGCCTTGTTCACGCTCGGCGCGGAGGCCGTCGGTGAGGAGGGCGAGGTCGAGGGTCCCGGTGATACCTTTGTTGGCGATGGCGGCGAGGTGGTCTTCGTGGATGGATTGGGTGTCGTGGAGGAGGCGGCCGATGAGGGTGGATTTGCCGTCGTCTACGGAGCCTGCGGTGGCTAGGCGGAGGGTGTCTTTCGGGAGGTGGGTTGGGGGGGGCACTGGGGGGATTCTAGTCTATGGGGGATTTTGGGGGGACGGGGTGCTATGGGAAGTGCAAACGCAGATCCCTGCGGGATGACAAACAAAGAACAACGCAACGGCAAGAGCAAGAACAAGCAACGGCAAGAAAGCAACGGCAAAAGCCAATACGGAGATTCTTCGCTTCGCTCAGAATGACGGCGGTTGTTTGTTGAGAAAGCTAGAAGTAGCCTTCGCGTTTTTTTAGTTCCATGGAGGCTTCCTGGTCGTGGTCGATGATGCGGTTGGCGCGCTCGGAGGTGCGGAAGGTTTGGAGCTCGGCGATGATTTTGGGGAGGGTGTCGGCTTCTGAGCGGATGGCGCCGGTGCAGGGGCTGCAGCCGAGGGAGCGGAGGCGGGATTGGATGATTTGGGGCTGTTCGGGATTGAGCTGCTCGGGATTGGGCTGCGCGGGGGCTTGGGCGGTGATGGATTGGATTTGGGTGTGGGGCTCTGCCGGGAGGAGGGTGGAGCCGCGGACGTACATGGGGCGGGGGCGAGCGAAGTAGAGGTCGACGATGGGGATTCGTTCTTCAAGGATGTATTGCCAGATGTCGAGCTCGGTCCAGTTGGAGAGAGGGAAGACGCGGATGGATTCGCCGGGGGCGATGCGGGCGTTGTAGAGGTTCCAAAGCTCGGGGCGCTGATTTTTGGGGTCCCACTGGTGGGCGCGGTCGCGGAAGGAGAAGATGCGTTCCTTGGCGCGGGATTTTTCTTCGTCGCGGCGTGCGCCGCCGAAGGCCGCGGTGAAGTTGTGATGGGTTAGAGCGTCTAGCAGGGCCTGGGTTTTTAGCAGGCCGCAACAGGGTGAGGTGCCGAGGGCGAAGGGGTTGGTGCGGGCGGCGATGGCGGGCTCGTTGCGCCAGACGAGGAGGTCGAGGTTGAGCTGGGCGGCGGTGCGGTCGCGGAACTCCAGCATTTCCGGAAATTTGAAGCCGGTATCGATGTGGAGGAGAGGGAACGGGATGGCGGCGGGGTAGAAGGCTTTCTGGGCGAGGCGGAGCATGACGGAGGAATCTTTGCCGATGCTGTAGAGCATGACGGGGCGGTCGAACTCGGCGACGACCTCGCGGAAGATGTGGATGGACTCGGCTTCGAGGAGTTGGAGGTGGGGGAGGGGCACTGTGGTCAGTGTAAGACAGAGTTGGGGGGAGGTGGGTGGCGGAATGTTTGCGGGGAGGGTGGGAAGGAGTAACCCCACGATTACTCGCCTGCGGGCGTGATCATGGGGCACCCAATCTGGTCTGGACGAAAGGAACTACCCCACCTCACGCGATGAAGCGCGTGAGATGGGGCACCCGAGACGTGTGTCATCGATTAGGTGGGTTCGGTTTGGATTTCGTCGTCGCGGTGGTGGAGGCCGTTGAGGACTACGCCGGCGAGGGGTGCGTCGGCGGCGGCGAGGAGGTCACGGCCGCGGCGGACGATGGCTCGGGTGTTGGTGCCCTGGCGGACAACGTAGACGACGGCGTCGGTGAGACGGCAGAGGAGGATGACGTCGGCGACGGCGAGGACGGGAGGGGAATCGATGATGATGTGAGTGTAAAGGAGGCCGGCGCGGCGGAGGAGTGAGAGATAGGCAGGAGAACTGAGGAGAAGGTAGGGCGATGGGGGAACGGGGCCGCCGGCGAGGATGTCGAGGGCTGGGGCCTCCGGGACGCGCTGGAGGGCGTTGCTGAAGGTGGTGGAGCCGTTGAGGACGGTGGACAGGCCGAAGCGTCCGTGGAGGCCGAAACGGTGATGCAGATTGGGGCGATGGAGGTCGGCGTCGATGAGGAGGACGCGGGTGCCGGGAGGACCGGTCTGGGCAAGGGTGACGGCGTAGTTGCCGGCCACGGTGGTTTTGCCTTCGGATGGGGTGGCGCTGGTGAACAGGATGTAGCGTGGTTCCGCGCCGGTGGCGGAGAGCTGGAGGTTGAGCTGGAGGTTGCCGATGCCGTTGGCGAAGCGGGAGTGAGGCTGCTCGATGACGGGAAGGTTGCGGGTGGCGGTGGAGAGGCCGGCGAGTCGTACGGCGGACAGGGAAATCAGGCGAGGGAGAGTAGCGAGGGATGGGAGCCGGGTGATGGCTTCGACTTCTTCCCTGCTGGCGAGGCCGCGGCGGAAGTTCTGCGAGGCCAAGGCGATGACGCAGCCGGCGAGAAAACCGAGGAGGGTGAACTCGGTCACATAGAACCAAGGGGGGGAGTTGATGGCGTCCTGAGGTGGCTCGGCGGGATCGAGGATTTCGATCTGAAGTGAGTTGAGACCGGCCTGGATGGCGGCGGTGCGGAGCTGGGTGTAGAGGGTGGTGTAGAGGGCGCGGGCGAAGGAGAACTGGCGGAGGAGCTGGCTGTACTGTGCGCTGTCGGCTGCGTTGAGATGGAGGCGCTGGGTTTCGGCGTCGAGGGCGGCTTCACTCTGCTGCTGGTTGGTCTGGGCTTGGAGGAGGGCGATGCGGGCGGCCTGGAGGCGACGGTCGCGGCCTGCGGCGATCAGGGTTTCGAGAGAGTGGATGCGGGCGTCGAGGGCGCGGACCTGAGGGTGGCTGGGACCCAGGGTGGCGAGGAGGTCGGCGCGATCGGCGCGGGCTTCGTCGAGGTCGTCAAAGAGGGAGATGTTGAGGCGGGAGGGGTTTGGGAGGGTGTCGATTACGGCGTTACGGGAGGATGGATCTGGAGGGTTGATGAGGTTGTAGGTGGCCTGGGCCTCGACGGTGGCGGTTTGTGCGGTGATGGCGTTCTGGATGAGTGCTTCAAGGTTTTTCTGGGTGCGGGTGTCTTCGACGACGAAGCCGTTGCTGCCGCCGAGGCGACGCTGGATCTGAATGAGTTGCTGCTGGGTGGATTGGACCTCCTGGCGGAGGTCGGCGAGTTTGGCGGCGGGGCCCTGGATGGCGCGGGTGGTGCGGTCGATGTTTTCCTGGTAAGTGCTTTGGATGAAGGCGTGAATGATGGCGTTTACGATCTGGGCGGCGTATTCGGGGTCGGAGGAGGAGTAGGAGATGTCGACGACGCTGTTTTCGGGTTCGGAGCCGATGAAGAGGCCGGAACGAATTTGGGCGATGAGGGCCTGGCGGAGGGAAGCGCGGTCGGGGTGGAGTTTGCGGGCTCGATCGTACTCGGGATCGTTGAGGAGATCGAGGTCGCGGATGACCTGATTGAGGACGGCGTCGTCACGCAGGCGGACGAGTTCATTGCCGAAGCGGAGGGTGCCGGTGCGGCGGGTCTGGCCGCCGAATTTTACCTTGGGGTCTACAGAGCGGGTGATGATGATGCGGCCGGTGGCACGATAGAGATTGTGCTGCTGATGGGCGAACCAAAGGCCGTAGAACAGGCCGAGGAGGATGCCGGCGAGAGGCCAGAGACGACGCTTCCAGATGGTCTGGAAGATGATGGTCAGCACGGAAAGACCCGTGGTCCGTAGCGGTTTGGCGCTGGCTGGGGTTGAGGGGTGGAACGCATCGTGTCCGATCTGGGTGTTGTCTCAGATCATTTTACGAGAGGGGAGGGTTGGGGGGGTGAGCTTTGGGAGGCGCTATAGTTAACGGCGGGCCTTGGGCTGACGTGGCGGGAGAGACGCAGATTCCCTTCGGGAATGACAAACAAGAGAATGACAACAATAGGCGTGGTGTGGAAAGTGTTGGTCGGGGCGGAGAGATTCGAACTCCCGACCCTCTGCTCCCAAAGCAGATGCGCTACCAGGCTGCGCTACGCCCCGACTATTTACAGGATACCTCAGCGGTGGGTTGCAGGATACTTTAGCGGTGCGGGAAGAGCCATGTTTTGAGGTGGAGGAGGATCCAGGCGCCGAGGAGGAGCGGGATGAGCATGAGGCCGGCGAGAATGAGGCAGATCGCGGCGATGAGGAGCCAGTTCTTTTTCTGCGGGGTTTGTGGCAGGCCTACGGACTGGGTGAGCAGGGCGTAGTTCCGGCGGTTGGCGCGCCAGGCGATGTCAAAGAAATTGCCGACGACGGGGAGGGTGCCGACGCCGGTTTCAATGGCTACGTTGAGGACCATGCGGGCGAGGATGGCGGGGGGGACGCCGCGGCCCCAGGCGGCGACGATGATGATGGTGGAGGCGAGGCCGCCGAGGATGTCGCCGATGCCGGGGATGAAGCCTACGATGCCGTCGAGGCCGAAGCGGATGGGGGTGCCGGGGATGTGGATGAAATCGTCGAGGAGGTGGGAGAGGAGGTCGAGATTGTGGTCGTCAAAAGCCTTGCCGGCGCGCTTGCTGCGGGGGGTGAGGATCTCGGGTTTGGCGGTGATGGGCATTTTCTTTTCCGTTGGATGCAGGATGGGGTATAGTGAAGGAGATACGGCGGCTATAGTTCAGTGGCAGAACGCCGCTCTGTGGCAGCGGATGTCGTGGGTTCGAAACCCACTAGCCGCCCCATCACCCCCCTCCTACGATTTCTTCCCTGAGAGTTTGCTTTGCCTGGTGCCAAGTCCGCGATGAAAAGTGTTGCGGCGCCTGTGGTGACACCGGATGCACCGGCACGTTTGTATGCGGGGACTTCGGGTTGGGCTTATGCGAGCTGGCGGCCGGGGTTCTATCCGGAAAAGCTGGCGGCGAAGAAGTTTCTGGGGTTCTACGCGGGGCGGATGAACTCCTGCGAGGTGAACTTTACGTTTCGCAAGCTGCCGACGGTGGCGCAGGTGGAGGGATGGCTGGGGGAGACGGGTGAGGGGTTTCGCTTCTCGTTCAAGGCGCCGCAGAGGATTACGCACTTCAGCCGGTTGAAGGAATGCGAAACGCATGTGAAGGACTTTTATGCGGCGATCAAGCCGGCGGTGAAGGCGGGGAAGATGGGGCTTGTGCTGTATCAGTTGCCACCGAATTTCAAGGCGAATCTGCCACTGCTGCGGGAGTTTCTGGGGATCAAGTGCGTGCGGGCCAAGGGTGCTCCGCGGGTGGCGTTCGAGTTCAGGCATGCGAGCTGGTTTACGGAAGAAGCGGAGAATGTGCTGCGGCGGTTTGGCGCGGCTTACTGTATTGCGGAGACGGATGACCTGGTAACGCCGGAGAAGCATACGGCGGTAGGGCATACGTGTTTTCGGCTGAGGCGGGGTGGGGGGTATGGCGATGCCGAGGTGCAGGGGTTTGCGGAACGGCTGGTGGGGCTGGCGAAGGATCGTGAAGTCTATGCGTACTTCAAGCATGAGGATGAACCTACGGGGGCTTTGAATGCTACGGCTTTTCTGAAGGCCAGCCTGGGGGTGCGGGTTGGGTAGGTTTGTGGCTACTGAGTTTGTGCCCCGCTGGTGGCTGGGGAATGGGCATTTGCAGACGATTGTAGGGAATTTTCTGCCGCGCAAGGATGAGCTGCCGGCTTATACGACGGAGCTGATCGAGGTTTCGGCGGCGACGCAGTACCAGATTGCAAGCCAGGTGCTTTGCCATTGTCACTGGCAGCCGGAGGCGGTGCGGGCGGAACGGCTGACGGTGGTGATTCTGCATGGGTTGGAGGGGTCTTCGAAGAGCCAGTATGTGGTGGGAAATGCGAACAAGATGTGGCGGGCGGGGATGAACGTGGTGCGGATGAATATGCGGAATTGCGGGGGGACAGAGTCGCTTTCGCCGACACTGTATCACTCGGGGCTGAGCAGCGATGTGGCGGCGGTTATGCAGTCTGTGGTGGGGCGATTTGGGTTGAAGCAGGTGGCGCTGGTGGGTTACTCGATGGGGGGAAACCTGGTGCTGAAGCTGGCGGGGGAGTTGGGGACGGGGGCGCCGAAGGAGTTGCGGGCGGTGGTGGGAGTTTCGCCGGCGCTGGATCTTGGGCCATCGGCCGACGCGCTGCATCAGCCGATGAACCGGGTGTATGAGCACAAGTTTCTGCGGGCTTTGCTGAAACGGTTCCGGCGGAAGGCGACGCTGTTTCCGCACGTGTTCGATGCGAACCGGACGGCGGGGATACGGTCGCTGCGGGATTTTGATGAGCGGATCACGGCGTTTTATGCGGGGTTTGCGGGGGCGGATGATTACTACTACCGGGCGGCGGCGGCGAGGGTGCTGGGGGGGATCGCGGTGCCTACGCTGATCGTGCATGCGCTGGATGACCCGTTTGTGATGCTGACGGCGGAGAGCCGGGCAGAGATTGCGGGCAATGAGTGCATCACGCTGGTGGAGACGGCACATGGGGGGCATTGTGCGTTTCTGGGGGAGGCTGCGGAGGGTGGGGATGGGTATTGGGCGGAGGTGACTTTGCTGCGTTTTTTGCAGGCGCATGAGGTGCTGCGATAATGGGTCGATGAGGATGGAGTGGGTGGTGGAGTGTGGGGGAGATGACCCGGTGGTGGTGGTGCCGTGGGCTTCCGAGGATGATCCGGAGGGGTGTGCGTTTGTGGACCTGCGGGAAAATCCATATGACATGGATCGGGTGGCGGAGGCGGAGATGCATCCGGCGTTGATGCAGGCTTTGCGGAGCTTGAATGCGGGGCGCTCGCCGGTGTTTACGGTGAAGTGCGATGCGTGGGCGATGGATGCGGAGGAGTTGGAGGGTGTGGCGGGGGAGTTGGATGTCGTTGGCGGGGAGGCTGCGGCGGGATTTGTGAGCTATGTGGATGTGATCTGGCGGGAGCGCGCTTTGTTTGTTTCGTTTCACCAGCAGGAGCAGCGACTGATGCGGTTGCAGCGTCTGCTGGAGCCGGTGGATGCGGCTTATGCGATGGTGGAGTGCGTGTTGCGGGCGGCGCTGGTGGATTTGACGGGGCCGCAGGAGGGGTTCGCTACGAGCGTGTACGTGAAGGCGGTGGGGACCGATGCGGCGCATGCTTATGAGGAATGGGGGAAGGCGCTGGCGGGGGTTGTGGGGATGTTGCGGGGTAAGGAGTTTGTGGCGGGGTAGAATGTGGGTGTGGGGCGAGTAGCTCAACTGGATAGAGCACGAGCCTTCTAAGCTCGGGGTCGCAGGTTCGAGTCCTGCCTCGCCCACCATGATTTGTTTTGGTCTGTGGGCTTTCTGGGGCCAACGGGTAAGCAGTTCTTCAGGGGTCCTTCGGCATTTTGTGGCCCCCAAGCATACCTTGGGGTCTGAAGCCCCGTCTCCTGGGCAGGCTTGAATGTCTGGGCTAGCCCGAACTTATCTCAGAAGCAAGAGCAGAAGCAGGTTCCCTTCGGGAATGACAAACAAAAGGGGCTTCAGGCGTGGAGGATGGGGGAGTCAGCCTGGGACTGAGTGGCGATCGGGCGGCGGTCGCGGATGCCAGTGAGGTGGCGGAGGAAGGCCAGGAGCATGAAGGCGAGCGCCAGGACGCAGACGCCGTTCCAGCCCCAGTGGGCCCAGGCGAGGGTGGAGAGCCAGGAGCCGAGGGCGGCGCCGCCGAAGTAGACGACCATGTAGACAGTGTTCAGACGGCTGCGAGCTGAGGGGACGAGGCCGAAGATGCGGGTCTGGTTGGCGACCTGGGTCATTTGAGCGCCGATATCGAGGACGACTACGCCGAGGACGAGGCCTGCCATGTGGATGAGGATGGAGGCGTGCAGGCCGACGACGACCCAGATGAGGAGGTAGGACAGGGCGAGGATGGAAAGGCCTGCGGAGGCGACCCAACGGGCTCCGTGACGGTCTGCGAGGCGTCCGGCTACGGGGGCGATCATGGCACCGGCGGCGCCGACTACGCCGAAGGTGCCGGCTACCCCGGGGCCGAGGCCGTAGTGGGATTCGAGCATGAAGGCGAGGGTGGTCCAAAAGCAGCTGAAAGAGGCGAAGACGAGGGCACCGACGACGGAGGCTTCGCGGAGCAGAGGCTCGGTGCGGAAGAGGGTCCAAAGGGAGCGCATGGCCTGGGCGTAGCGGAGGCTCTGGGCGGGCGGAAGGCGGGGCATCTTGCGATAGAGGAGCGGGACGAAGGCGAGGTTGATGACGGCGGCGGCGACGAAGACCCAGCGCCAGCCGTGGATTTTGCTGACCCATCCGGAGAAGGTGCGGGCGAGGAGGACGCCGAGCAGGAGGCCGGTCATGACGATGCCGATGGCGCGGCCACGTTGCTTGGCGTCGACGAGATCAGGCGCAATGGGGAGAACGATGTGGGTGACGCTGGCGAAGAGGCCGACGAGGATGCTGGCGAAGATAAGCCAAAGCAGCGACTGGGAGACGGCGACGAGGAGGAGCGCGATGGAGACGGCGCCGTACATGCGCATCATGAGGGCGCGGCGCTCGAGGATATCGCCCATGGGGACGAAGCCGAGGAGGCCGAGGGCGTAGCCGACCTGGGTGGCGACGGCGACGAAGCCGATGTGCTCCGGGCGGGAATGGAAAGTGCGGGCCATCTCCAGCAGGAGAGGCTGATTGAAGTAGATGGAAGAGACGCCGACGGCGCAGGCGAGGCCGAGGAATGGCAGGGGAGCGCGGGGTTGGGTGGTGGAGTCGGACCCTATCGGGATTGGTCTGGTGGTCATGCTGGCAATGGCCTGACCACCAGTGTAAACGGTTGTGGGCTTAGCGGAGACCGAGGGTTAGCTTGGCGATGATGGCGAGCTGCATGAAGGAGGTGCCTTCGTAGATTTTGCCGATTTTGGCGTCTCGGTAGAGTTTTTCTACGGGGTAATCCTTGACGAAGCCGGAGCCGCCGAAGATTTCGACGGCGAGGGAGGCGGTTTTTTCGGCTACGTTGGAGCAGACGAGCTTGCACATGGCGGCTTCTTTGAGGAATTCGGAGCCGTTGTCTTTGAGGCGGGCGGCGTTGTAGACGGAGAGGCGGGCGAGCTCGATATCGGTGGCCATCTGGGCGAGCTGGAATTGCATGGCCTGGAATTCGACGAGGGACTTGCCGAATTGCTTGCGGTCCTTGGCCCAGGCGGCGGCGTGGTTCCAGGCTCCTTGCGCGAGGCCGAGCATCTGGGCACCGATGCCGATGCGGCCTTCGTTGAGAGTTTCGATGGCGATCTTGTAGCCGCGGCCGGGCTCGCCGAGGAGGTTGGCGGCGGGGATGTGGCAATCGTTGAAGACGAGCTCGCAGGTGCTGGAGGCGCGGATGCCGAGCTTGTCCTCTTTTTTGCCGAGGGTGAAGCCAGGGGTGCCGCGCTCGACGATGAAGGCGGTGATGCCCTTGTAGCCGAGGGCGGGGTCGAGGGTGGCGAAGACGAGGTAGAGGCCGGCCTCCTTGGCGTTGGTGATCCAGAGCTTCTGGCCGTTGAGGACGTAGCCTCCGTCGGGGTGGGGGGTGGCGCGGGTCTGGAGGGCGAAGGCGTCGGAGCCGGAGGAGGCTTCAGACAGGGCGTAGGAGCCGATGGTGTCTTTGGCGAGGCGGGGGAGGAACTGCTGTTTCTGGGCGTCGGAGGCCCAGCGGACGAGGGCGTTGATGACGAGGGTGTTCTGGACGTCTACCATGACGCCGACGGAGGGGTCTGTTGCGGAGATGGCTTCCACGGCGACGATGGACTGGAAGAAGGTGCCGCCGGCTCCGCCGTATTGCTCGGGGATTTCGATGCCCATGAGGCCGAGCTCGAAAAGCTGGCGGATGAGGGCGGGGTCCATGGTTTGGGACTCGTCCATGGCTGAGGTGAGGGGTGCGATTTTATCGGCGGCGAAGTCGCGGACGGTTTGCTGGAGGAGGAGCTCGTCTTCGTCGAGCTGAGTGAGGGCGCGGGGCAGGTTGCTGGTGGTCACTAAATACTCCTTGAACGCTAGGTAACTTTAGCATTGGGAGAGGGCGGCTGGCATTGCCGCCACATGACCTATCCTCGGATGCGGGTGCCACGCTGGATGCTGACGATGCGGATCGAAGTCTGTTTGACCGCATAGTAGACGAGAAAGCCGGTACGAGGGACAGCAAGCCGGCGGCGGTCACTGCCGTCCACTATGGGTGTGCCGATCAGGGGTGCAGTGCCCAACAACGAAACAGCTCTTTGGATTCGGGAAAAGACAAGTGAAGCATTCTGCTCTGAATCCTGACCGATATACGAGATGATTGCCTCTAAATCCAGGGAAGCACGCGAGGACCAATCGATACGCACTAGCTCGCTAACTTCCGTTCAAAGCGGAGTGATGGATTCGGTAGCGGATGCTCGCTGTAGAGCGAGTTCATCCAGGCAACGACATCCTCGTGGGGTATGGTACGCCCTTCCTCAAAGTCACGTTCGCCTTCCAAAATGCCGTCCATGATGGGCCGCTCTTCGTCGTGTAAGTCTTCCAGAGCGAAGACAAAAACTTCGTCCAGCGATCGTTCCATGTCGTGGGCGAGTGTCTTGATCTTCTCGTATAGCTGTTCGTCGATATCGAAGCTGACGCGTACGCTCATCAGAGACACCTCATGGATCGAGTTTACCCCAGAACTTCCCAACACCCCGGTTCAGGCGGAGACGCGGCGGCCGGAGCGGGAGACGATGCTGAGTTTTTCGAGGGCGAGGATTTTGCGGGCCTGGGCGGTGGCGTGCTGGGCCCAGGGGCCGATGGGATCGAGGCGGACGTAGGCCATCCAGTGGCGGAGGGCGCGGCGGCGTTCGCCCTGGCGCTCGTAGGCGAGGGCTAGGTTGTAATGGGCGTCGGCGTAGGTGGGGACGAGCTCGATGGCGCGCTTGTAGGCGGTGATGGCTTCAGCGAGAGACTGCATTTCATCGAGGACGTTGCCGAGATCGAAAAAGGCGAGGGCATAGCTGGGGTCGGCCTGGGTGGCGCGGCGGTACATGGATTCGGCGAGAGCGAACTCGCGCTGGTTGTAGAAGATGGTGCCCATGTTGATGCAGGCGGGGGCGTGGTCGGGCTTGAGGAGGAGGATGGTCTCGTAGAGGCGCATGGCTTCATCGAGGGTGGAAGCGTTCTCTTCCAGTTGGACGGCCTGGACGAAGAGTTGCTGGATTTCGGCGGCTTGATCGGCGTGGTCTGGCGGGAGTTGACCGCCGCCTACGATGCGGAGACGAGCGCCGCCGGTGGTGAGGGCGAAATCGAACGCGAGCTGCTGGGTGAGAGGGTCTACGAGGGCGCCGCCGTGACGGAAGGAGAGGCTGGTGCCACGGCGGACGGCGCTGGTTTCGGACAGGGCGTTGCGCATGCCGGCAACGCGCTGCATGGCTTCTACCTGGGTCTTGATGGAACGGGCGGAGATACGCTTGGAACGGAGTTCGCTGGAACGGAACTCGCGAAGGGCGCGGAGGCGGGAGAGGTGCTCGAAGGAATAAGCTTCGCCGTGGCGGATGGTGGGGATAAGACCTTCACGCTCCCAGGCGACCAACTGGCGGGTCTGCAGGTGGAGGATGCGGAGGACGTCTTGTCGGGTGTATCGGGTCACGGCAGGTCTCTGAGGGCGTACTCGTATCGCAACGCTTCTCGGAGTATGGCTGGGTGGGTGTCTGGATTCAAGTGGGAAACAGGGACAACGGGGAGAAAGGGGTGGATATCGTGTACCAAACGAGGTTCGCTTTGGATTCGCTTTGGGTCAACAGGATTGCTGGGCGGTGATGAGGCCGTTGGTGAGGGTGAGGGTGCAGGGGCCGAGGTGAAGGGTGGTGGTGAGGCCCTGGCCGCCGTTGGCGATCCAGGGGGTCCAGCGGTTGGCCTGCTGGGTGCGGGTCCAGTGGAAGCCGTTGTTGGCGAAGGCGTCGAAGACGTGCTGGATGGAGTAGCCGGGGGCGGCGCCGCAGAGGACTTCGAGGTAGATGCCGTGGGGGCCGGCGGGTGGGCCGTTGCGGGGGTCGCTGACGTTGTAGACGCCGCATTGGTGGATGGTGTCGAGGTCCGTGGCGGCGGGTAGCTGGGTGCCGGTGTCGGAGAGGATGTTGCCGGCTACGTCTACGGTGGCGAGGGGTTGGCGGGTGCCGCCTAGTGCAGGGGCGGGGCCAAAGCCGGGGCCAAAGCCGCAGCCGGTGCCGGACCAGGAGCAGTAGAGCTTGTTGACCTGGGGGTTGGAGGCTTCGGCTTCGCTATCGATTTCTGGGTTGGTGTCTGTGTGGCGGGTGAAGATTTGGAAGAAGCCGCTGCCGTAGATGTAGGTGCGAGGGAGGCCGAGGCGGAGGGAGGCACCGTTCCAAAGGAGCTTGGGGTTGTTGGCTTGGAGCTGGCCGTTCTGGAAGGGCTGGCCCTGGAGGACGAAGCCGGAGGTGCTGAGGGGCATGGAGACCTGGTCGGAGGCGCCGGCGTTGAAGGTCTGGAGGCCACCGGAGTTGGCGGCGACGCCATCGAGGTGGAGGCCGGAGGCGGCGTCAGCGTAGTAGAGGAAGCCGCCGGTGCCTTCGCCTTCGAGATCGGCGAGGGTGTTGCGGAACTGGGCATTGGCGAGGTTGAGAAGTCGGCCGCCGGGGCCGGTGAGGTTGCCGTGGATGATCCAGGTGCCGCCGTAGACGTCGGCCTGGCCGTGGGGGCCGCCTTCCAGCGAGATGCCGAACTGGCCTTTCTGCATATCGAACTGACCCTCAAAGACGGTGCGGCCGAAGGAGTTGGTGCCACCGTTCGAGCCGAGGAGACGGAGGCCGATGGTGTCGTTGACGAAAGAGAGGGCGTCGAAGTGGGTGCGCTCGTTGTAGCCGGGCCAGCCCTGGGCGGCGTCGTTATCGAGGAGGATGGCGGCGGATTGGGGGTTGGTGAAGTTGGCGATGGTGAGGTTGCGGTAGGTGAACCAGATGCGGGAATGCTGGTGGATGGCGTTGCGGGCGGCGGTGTTGCCGGGTTGCTGGAGGAGTTTGCAATTTTCTATGGAGCCGGTGGGGCTGTCGCCGTTGAGGGATACGATGTCGATGGCGTCGCCGGGGGTGGCGATGAAGAGGGTGGAGTTGTTGCAGTCGAGGCGGACTTCTTTGGCGGGGATGCGGATGGGGGTGGTGAGGGTGTAGGTGCGGTTGGGTGGGAGCTGGATGGTGCAGCCCTGGGCGGGGCAGGTGGCGAGTTGGGCGTTGATCTGGGCGCCGATGTCTGGCGTGGTGGCTGAGCTCTGGGCTCGGAGGGTGGGGGTTAGGAGGAGGATGAAGAGGAGCAGGCGGGTGGGCACTTGGAGCGATTCTCCTTGGCTTTCGAGGCGAGTGAAACGCAGATTCCCTTCCGGAATGACAAAAAAAAGGGGTTAGTGGGGTTTGCGGCGGATGATGACGAGGTTGGGGGGGATGACGGCGAGGAGGAGGAGGGCGAGGATGAAGTATTCGGCGGTGTCGAGGGGGCGCTGGCGAGTGGTGAACCAAGCGTAGGCGGCGACGGCGAGGATGGTGGCGGTGATGACGAGTCTGGCGAGGGCGGGGGCCCGGGGGTGACGGTCGAAAGGGAGCATGGCGTTCGGAGTCCTTTCGGGGATGTGCGTGCGGGATGAGTGTATCGCTTAGGGGGCGAGGTTGGTGGCGGTGGCGGCGGAGAGCTGGTGGATTGCGTTCCAGGTGTTGGCGAAGGCGTTGAGGGCGTCGGAGGTGGCGGTGCGGGCGTCGCGGAGGGCGTCGAGGTAGTCGATGAGGGTGATGCCGCCGTGCTCGAAGGCGAACTGGGCGATGGAGAGGATGTCGGTGGACTCGTCGAGGTAATGCTGGCTGAAGCGCTGGGACAGGCCGAGGGAATGGGTGTAGGCGATGTAGGCCTGGTCGACGTCGGAGGCGACCTGGTTGCGGGCGGCGGCGGCGGTGAATTGGGAAGCGTCTGCCTGGAGGCGGGTGGTGAGCTTGTTGCCCTGGTTGCGGTCTGAGAAGCGGAGGGGGATGACGATGGAGAAGCCGGCGGTGTTGAGGGGGCCGGCGCGGTCGTATTCTGCTTCAAGGACGGGGTCTGCGGTGCCGTTGGCCTGGGCGAGGCGGGCGTTGGCCTGGGCGAGGTCGATGGCGCGCTGGGAGGCGGTGAGGTCGGGGCGGGCGGCGAGGGCGAGGGCGAGGAGCTGGGAGAGGGTCTGGGTGACGGTGGGGGGGATGAGGTCGCCGGTGATGTCGAAGGAGTTTGAGGGGGTGTCTAGACCGATGAGGGTTTGGAGTTGGGCGGCGGCCTGTAGGAGTGCTATTTCGTTGGTGGCGGCGTCGCTTTCGAAGCTGCCGAGCTGGAGGTCGAGGCGTTCGAAGTCGAGGCGGCCGAGGTCGCCGGCGATGTAGCGGTCGTGATTGATTTCTACCTCGTGGCGGAAGTCTTTGAGGCTGGCGTTGGAGAGCTCGAGGGCTACTTTGGCGGCGAGCATTTTGGTGAAGGCGAGGCGAATGGTGAGGGTCGTCTGGCGGATGGTGTCTTCAAGTTGAGCCTGGGTCTGGGCGGTGGTGGCGCGGGCTGCGTCGAGACGCCAGCGGCGCTTTTCACCGCGTTCAAAGAGGCGTGAGAGCTGGACGCTGTAGGCGTAGGGGGAGACGGCGTCGGAGGATTCGGTGACGTCTGTGCCGTAGACGGTGAAGTAGGGATTGGCGCGGACGCCGGCCTGGAGCTCCTGGGCGCGGACGGCGCGGAGATTGGTCTGGGCGGCGAGGAGGGTGGGGTTTTTGGCCTGGGCGAGGTCTACGATCTGCTGCATGGTGTAGGCGCCGGGGCGGGCGGTGGGGGGCTTGCGGGGATCGGGGCCGGAGGTGGCTGTGGCGGCGTAGTTTGCGGCTGGGGATTGTGGGGTGGCTGGGGATTGTGGTGTTGCGGATTGGGTTGCGGGGGCTGTGCCGTGTGCGGCTGCGGCTGGTGCTCCGGGGGGTGCTCCGGCTGCTGCGCCTGCGGCGGCACTGCCTGCGGCCTGGGCATGGAGGGTGGGGGTCAGGAGTGCGAGGAGGAGGAGGTGTTTCATGTCTGGAAGTCCGGCTCGGGTTTGGGGAGGATGTCGGTGGGGCGGGCGACCCAGACGTAGAGGGTGGGGAGGAGGAAGACGCTGATGAGGAGAGCGCCGACGAGGCCGCCGACGATGACGATGGCGAAGGGGCGTTGGGAATCGGAGCCGATGCCGTGGGAGGTGGCGGCGGGAAGGAGGCCGAGGGTGGCGACGAGCATGGTCATGATGATGGGGCGGAGGCGGAGGACGGCGCCTTCAATGGCGGCGTGGGCGGGGTCATGGCCGGCGGCGCGCATCTGGTTGATGTATTCCAGCATGATGATGCCGGTCTGGACGGAAACGCCGAAGAGGGCAAGGAAGCCGACGCCGGAAGAGACGCTGAAGTGGGTGTGCGAAAGGAGCAGGGCGAGCATGCCGCCGAAGGGCGCCATAGCAACGTTGGCGAGGATGAGCAGCGCCCACTTGAAGGAGCCGAACATGGTGTAGAGGATGAGGAAGATGATCATGACGGTGAGGGGAAGGACGACCATGAGGCGGCGGGAGGAACGCTTTTGGGACTCGTACTCGCCGGCCCAGTTGAGCTTGTAGCCGGGGGGAAGGGAGACTTGCTTGCCGACTTTCTGGATGGCTTCTTCGACGGTGGAGCCGAGGTCTCGGTTGCGAACGCTGTACTTGATGGCGACGTAGCGGAGGCCGCCCTCGCGGTAGATTTCTTCAGCACCGTCTTCGATCTGCTGGTGGGTGACTTGCGAGAGGGCTACGCGCTCGCCGGAGGGGGCGAGGAGGCGGATGTTGGCGATGGCTTCCGGGGTGGCGCGGAAGGTGGGGCTGTAGCGCGGGGTGAGGTCGTAGCGGGCGTCGCCTTCAAGGACCTGGGTGACGGCGTTGCCGCCTACGGCGGACTCGATGGCGTCCTGGACGTCGGCTACGTTGATGCCGTAACGGGCGGCGGCGGTGCGGTCTATGACGTAGTTGAGATTGGGCTGACCAATGACGCGGAAGAGGCCGAGGTCGGCTACGCCGGGGACATGGGACATGACGGAGACGATCTCGTCGCCTTTGGCTTCAAGGGTTTTGAGGTCTGTGCCGTAGAGTTTAACGGCGAGCTCGCCTTTGACGCCGGAGACGGCCTCTTCGACGTTGTCGGAGATGGGTTGGGAGAAGTTCCAGACGACGCCGGGGGATTTGGAGAGCTCGCGGTTCATGGCGCCGATGAGGTCTTCCTTGTTCTGGTTGAAGACGGGGCGCCAGTCGGCTTTGGGCTTGAGGTCTACGAAGTATTCGGTGTTGAAGAAGCCGGTGGCGTCGGTGCCGTCGTCAGGGCGGCCGATCTGGCTGACGACCTGGGTGACCTCTGGGAAGGAGGAGAGGACGCGGCGGGCGTGGTCGGCGACCTGCTTGCTTTCAGACGGGCCGGTGCTGGGGGCTAGGGTGCCGCGGACCCAGATGGCGCCCTCGTCAAGGTGGGGGAGGAACTCCGAGCCGACTACGCCGGAGGTGGCGAGGAAGATGGTGGCGGCGAAGGCGGTGAGGGCAATGGTGATGGGGACGGTACGGTGCTCGATGGCCCACTGGGCAGAGGTGCGGTAGCCGCGGGTGATCCACTTGAGAACCGGGTTTTCCCACTCGGAGGCGCCGTTGCGGAAGAGGAAGCTGGCAAGGACCGGGGCGAGGATGATGGAGAAGATGAGGGCCCCGAGGAGGGCGAAGGCGACGGTCCAGGACATGGGTTTGAAGAGGCGGCCTTCTACGGACTGGAGGGTGAAGATGGGGAGGTAGGCGGTGATGATGATGCCGATGGCGTAGAAGACGGGGCGCTGGACTTCGTAGGCGGCCTCGCGGATTTGCTGCATGGGGGTGAGATCTGTGCGGCGGTTGTGGCTGAGGTGGCGGACGATGTTTTCGACCATGACGACGGTGCCGTCGACGACCATGCCGAAGTCAAGGGCTCCGAGGGAGAGGAGGTTGGCGGGGATGTGGCGGAGGTCGAGGCAGATGGAAGCGAAGAGAAGCGAGAAGGGGATGGTGAGGGCGACGATGAGCGCGCCGCGGAGATTACCGAGGAAGAGGAACAGGATGATGATGACGAGGATGATGCCTTCCGTGAGGTTGTGAAGGACGGTGTGGGTGGTGAGGTGGAGGAGGTCGGAGCGGTCCAGGAATGGAACGATGCGGACGCCGGGCGGGAGGGTGTGGTCGTTGAGTTCGGCTACTTTGGCGTGAATTCCGTCGAGGGTTTCGTCGGAGTTGGCGCCCTTTTGCAGGGCTACGATGCCTTCTACGGCGTCGGGTTCTTCGATGAGTTTTCCGTCTTTGGCGCGGTAGGTTTTGCCGATCTGGCCGAGGCGGATTTTGGGGCCTTCGATGACGTTGGCGATGTCTGAGACGCGGAGGGCGGTGCCGTTTTGTGACTTGAGGACGGTCTGAGCGATGTCCTGGGTGGAGTGGTAGAGGCCGATGGCCTGGACGTTGATCTGCTGCTGACCGGCTTCAATGAAGCTGCCGCCGGCGTTGATGTTGTTGGCGATGAGCTGCTGGCGGACCTGGGCGATGGTGAGGCCGTACTGGATGAGCTTGTCGGGATCGAGGATGACCTGGTACTCGCGGGTGGGGCCGCCGAAGCTGGAGACGTCGACGACGCCGGGGACGGACCGGAACTGGCGTTGGAGGGTCCAGTCCTGGATGCTCTTGAGGGCCATGGGGTCGTAGGCGGGGTTGGAGCTTTCCAGGGTGTACCAGAAGATCTGTCCGACGGGGCTCCAGTCGGTGCCGATCTGGGGGGTGAGGCCGGTGGGGAGGGTGACCTGGGAGAGGCGCTCGAGGACTTTTTCGCGGTTCCAGTCGTCGATGCTGTCGTCGTCAAAGGTCATCTTGATGTCGGAGAGGCCGGCGAGCGAGAAGGAGCGCAGGCTGGACATGTGGGGGATGCCGGCCATGCCGATTTCTACGGGGACGGTGACCTGCTGCTCTACTTCCTCAGCGGCGCGGCCGGGCCACTGGGTGATGACTTCGACGTAGTTGTTGGCTACGTCGGGGTAGGCCTCCACGGGGAGGTTGTGGAAGGAGACGGCGCCCCAGGCGAAGAGCACGGCGGCCACGACGAGGACGATGAAACGGTTGGCGAGGGCGAAGTCGACGACACGGCGGATCATGCTACTGCGCCGCCGCGTTCTGGAGCTCGAGTGCGTTGGCGACGACGGACTGGCCCGGGCTGAGGCCGGCGGTGACCTCTATCAGGCCGCCGGTGAGGGTGCGGCCGGTGCGGATTTCATGGGTGCGGAAGGTGCCGGGGGAGGCGGCGGGCTGGTAGACGAAGGCGCGGTCGTGGAGGTTGAGGACAGCGTTGGCGGGGATGGCGACGATGGTAGATTGGGCGGCGCTCTGGAAGGTGACGGTGGCGAACATGCCGAGGCGGAGGGAGCCGTCGGGGTTGGGGACCTGGATGCGGACCTTGGCGGTGCGGAGGCTGGGGTCGAGAATGGCGCCGATATCGCTGATGGTGCCGTGGAGGGTGCGATTAGGGTAGGCGGCGAGATGGACGTCGGCCTGCTCGCCGAGGCGAATGGTGGCGAGGTCGTTTTCGTAGACGTCGCAGATGATCCAGACGTGGGAGAGATCGGCGATGATGAGGGAGCCGGCTGCTCCGGCGTAGGTGACGCCGGCTGCGCCCGCGGCGGTGGCGTTCTGGGTGATGACGACGCCGGCGGTGGGGGCGGTGATGGTGACGGTGTCGCTGGGTTTGGATTTGTCGACACCGAGGATGCGGAGCTGCTGCTCGCTGGCGCGGAGGAGGGCGGTGGCGTCCTGCTCGGCGTTCTGGGCGATTTCGAGCTGGGTCTGGGCGATGGCGCCCTTGTCGTAGAGGAGCTGGTCGCGGTCGAGGGTGATTTTGGCGAGGTGCTCGTCGTTGACGGACTTGATGTAGTTGCCGAAGGCGGCGGAGATGTCCGGGGATTGGACGTCCATGATGGGCTGGCCCTTGCGGACGGTGTCGCCGAGGCGGACGCGGAGGGCGACGACGCGGCCGTTGGCGAGGGAGAGGACGGGGAGCTCGCGGGAGATGTCGGGGGCGACGGCGCCGGTGGCGGCGAGGGTGGCGTAGAGCTGGCGGGTGATGGCCTGGACGAGCGGGAACTGGCCGGGGTGGTCGACCTTGACGGTGTCAGTAGAGGTGGGCTGGAAGGTGGCGTCGGCGGGAGGGGCTTCTTTGGCTTCGCGGGCGGCTTCGGTTTGTTTGGCGCGGCAGCTTGTGATGATGGTGAGGAAACAGAGGATGGAGAGGCGGAGCCAGGGTGCTTGAAGTTTGCCTGGGTTTTGGCTCAAGGGTTCCTCATCGCTTACGTGGAGTGCTAGAGAAATTATGCCTTGTTTGGGAATTGGCTGCTTATTGCTAGTGATTTGGCGTAATTGTCTTGGAGTGGGTGACGAGAAAGAAGACTAGAAGTCGTGTGAAATCTTTATCTGCATGCTGGAAAGCCGCAGCGAGTTCCACAGGGTGCTGAAAACGAATCTTGGCCGCTCCGAGCGAAGGCCCGGGGCTGAAGCCCCATTTCTTTGATTGAGTTTATTCGTGGGGCTAAAGCCCCACGCTAATCCGAACGGCGCTTCAGCACCAACTCATGCGTTTGTTGGTTCGCCCTTCATTTTTTCGGCGATGTTGATGCGGAGCGCGGTTCAGGCGTTTGTTGGTTCGCCCTTCATTTTTTCGGCGATGTCGTGGGCGATGAGGGCGTCGATGGTGGGTTGGAGCTGGCCTTCCATGACCATGTTGAGGTTGTGGTTGGTGAGGCCGATGCGGTGGTCGGTGAGGCGGTTCTGGGGGAAGTTGTAGGTGCGGATTTTTTCGGAGCGGTCGCCGGTGCCTACCTGCTGCTTGCGGGCCTTGGCTTCCAGCTGGTGGACTCGCTCGGCTTCTACCTCATAGAGGCGAGAGCGGAGGACGCGCATGGCTTTTTCACGATTCTTGATCTGGGATTTTTCGTCCTGGCAGGAGACTACGGTGTTGGTGGGGAGATGGGTGATGCGGATGGCGGAGTAGGTGGTGTTGACGGATTGACCGCCGGGGCCGGAGGAGCAGAAGGTGTCGACGCGGAGGTCCTTGGCTTCGATCTTGATGTCGACTTCTTCGGCTTCAGGGAGGACGGCTACGGTGATGGCGCTGGTGTGGACGCGGCCCTGGGTTTCAGTGGCGGGGACGCGCTGGACGCGGTGGACGCCGGACTCATACTTCATCTGCTGGTAGACGTGCTCGCCTTCAAAGATGGCGGAGACGTCCTTAAGGCCGTTGCCGATGCCGGATTCAGATTCGGAGATGACCTGGACCTTCCACTTGTGCTGCTCGGCGAGGCGGAGGTAGACGCGGAACATCTCTGCGACGAAGAGGGCGGCTTCGTCGCCGCCGGTGCCGGCGCGGAGCTCGATGACGATGTTTTTATCGTCCATGGGGTCTTTGGGGAGGAGCATGATTTTGAGCTCTTCGGCGAGGGGGTCCAGCTGGGGCTCGAGGGTGGCGAGCTCTTCCTGGGCCATCTCTTTCATGTCGGGGTCTTTTGCTTCCTCTGCTTCGCGGAGCATGAGTTTGGCTTCGGCTACGGCATCGGCGACTTTGCGATGCTGGCGATATTTTTCGATGATGGGTTCCATGGTGCGGTGCTCTTTGGCAATGGCCTGGAATTTTTTCTGGTCGTTGACGAGAGTGGGGTCGGACATCTGGGCGGAGAGGTCGTTGTAGCGGGCTTCCATTTGGGAGAGGCGGTCGAACATGGGGGTACTCCTGTGGGTTCAGCGCAAATGAGTAGGTGAATGCGGGTGGGGCGTAGCTAGGCAAAGGCGTGCGCGGGGGGCGTCACGCTGGGGATGGTCACCGGGATTGCGAAGCGATGCATGTTGATTTGATGTTACTCCGAGTGGGTTGGGTGCGGGGATGGACAATTGCAAAAACAGGAACGGGGAGGACGGCGGGAAAAGGACGGGAAGAAGCGGGATAGGGCTAGAAGTCGTCGCGGTTGATGTTGTTGCGGCCGGTGATGGCGTAGAAGAGGCAGCGGTAGGCGAGGTAGGTGCAGGGTAATGAGCTTGCGAGGCGCCAGGTGGCGTAAGTGAAATGGAAAAGGGCGTAGATTTCGAAAAGGGCTAAGAGCATCAAAAGGATGGCGACGATGGCGTTGACCCAGCGGGAGAAGGTGTCGTCTTTGCCCCAGAGTTCCATGGTGTCGATGGTAGCCGGTTGAAGGAGTTTGACGATGGCGATGTTTGGGCAGGTGGCGGGGTTGGCGGAGGAGATGGCGGGGACGGGGAGCCGGCTGAAGAAGCGGGCGCGGATTGCGGAGGAGATTGGGAAGGTGCAGGCGGAGGGTGTCGCAGGGGATGTAGGGCTGTTTTGTTTGTACCTGGCGGGGTTGCCGTCTGCGGAGAGTGATGCGCGGAAGCTGAATGCGGGCGGGGCTTTGCTGAGTAAGGCGGTGAAGGCGGTGACGGGGGCGGGGGATGCGGAGCTGACGGCGGCTTATCGGCGGCATGGGGATATGGGGGCGGCGGCTTTTGATTTGCTGGTGGAGAGTCGGGGTGGACCCACTCATCATGAAGAAACCACGATGAATGGGGCACAGAGTGGGTTGACGCTGGGGGAAGTGGCGGTGGCTTTCGATGGGATGGCGGGGGCTAAGACTACGGCGATTCGGGCGGGGTTGGTGGAGGGATTGCTGCGGAAGGGGTCGGCGCTGGAGGGGAAGTATCTGCTGAAGTTGATGCTGGGGGATATGCGGATTGGGGTGAAGGAATCGCTGGTAGAGGAGGGGATTGGGGTGGCGGCGGGGGCAGATGTGGCGGCGGTGCGGCATGCGGTGATGCTGGAGGCTGACCTGGGGGATGCGGCGGTGAGGGCGTTTGCGGGGACGCTGGGGGATGCGAGGATGCGGTTGTTTCATCCGCTGGGGTTTATGTTGGCCAGTCCGGTGGAGTCGCCGGAGGAGGCGGTGGAGAGGTTTACGGCTAAGCCGGTGAAGGAGAAGGTGGCGAAGGGAAAGAAGGGGCGGAAGAAGGCGGGGGCGCCGTTCGATGAAGAGATGCGAGAGGCGATGGCGAACGATGTGGAAGCGACGTTGCCGGAGGATGTGCGGGAGGGGATCGAGGCTGCATCGGGGATGGATATGGACGATGTGAGGGTTCATTTGAACAGTGGGGAGCCGGAGCGGATTGCGGCTGCGGGCTATGCAAGCGGGAGTGCGATTCATTTGGCTGCGGGTGAGACGGAGCACCTGGCGCATGAGGCTTGGCACGTCGTGCAGCAGAAGGCGGGACAGGTGGAGAAGGATGATGACGCGGGGCTTGCGGCGGAGGCTGATGCGATGGGGGCGCGGGCTGCCGGGGCTTCGGGGGTGGAGGCGTTTATCGAGGATAAATATGACGGGATGCGGGCGCAGGTGCATTGTGGGGATGAGAGCGCGGAGGGAAGGGTGGCGATTTACTCGCGGAACCGGGAGGATATTACGGAGAGCTTTCCGGAGCTGGTGGAGGCTTTCTGTGCGGTGAGGGCGGGTGACGGGATTATTTTTGATGGGGAGATTCTGGGCTGGGATTACGAAAGTAGGCAGGCTTTGCCGTTTGCTTTGCTGGGGCAGAGGATTGGGCGGAAGAAGGTGGGAAATGACATTCGGGTGCAGGTGCCGGTGGTGTTCATGGCGTTCGACCTGATGTTTGCGGAGGGGGAGTTGTGGCTGGGGCGGACGCTGGTGGAGAGGAGGGAAAAGCTGGAAGAGATTGTGGCTCGGTGGGAGGGGAAGACGGTTTCTGCGCTGGCGCTGAGCGAGGCGATGGAGAAGCGGAAGAAGGCGCAGCAGGCGATGTTTGTGGAGGAGGAGGATGTGGTGAGGGTGCCGCGGCTGATGATCTCGCCGGCGGTGAAGGTGGAGCATGCGGAGGGGATCGAGCGGGCTTATGTGGATGCGCGGGCGAGGGCGAACGAGGGGGTGATGATCAAGGCGGCGGGTTCCGCTTATCTGCCGGGGCGGCGTGGGCTGGCGTGGGTGAAGCTGAAGCGTGTGCTGGATACGCTGGATGTGGTGATTACGGGAGCGGAGTATGGGAGCGGGCGGAAGAGCCAGTTTTTGAGTGACTATACCTTTGCGGTGCGGGATGCGGAGGGGGAGTTGAAGAACGTGGGGAAGGCTTACTCGGGTGTGACGGATGCGGAGATTTTGCAGCTTACGGAGTTTCTGAAGGCGCATACGCTGGAGGATTATGGGCACCATCGGTCAGTGGAGCCGCTGGTGGTTCTGGAGGTGGCGTTCAATAACGTGATGCGGAGCGATCGGCATGCGAGTGGGTTTGCGTTGCGGTTTCCGAGGATCTTGCGGATTCGGAAGGATAAGCCGCTGGAGGAGATCGATACGGTGGCGCGGGTGGAGGAGATTTATCAGAGCCAGGTGGATAAGCCGGGGGAGGTGCGAGATGGGGAAGAAATGCCCGGCTAGGGGGTCCCCCTCCCCCCGCCGCTTTTGGGCAAAATCTTCATTCCATTGGAGTTGAGGCTATTTGCACCAATTTTGGGCAGAGGCTTTTCTTTTGATAGCGGACGCTGTTTGGAGACTGCGGTGTGAGGGAACGGTTTGTAAGAGGACGCGTGTGGGTTGCAGGTGTAGGGCGCGGGATGTAGAGTAACGGGATGGCGATTTGCTTTAGCCCGTCCTTTACGATCCGCTATTGGCGCTTTATGCGTTCAAGCGCGGCTTTGGCGGAGTAGAGACCCCAGGTAGATCAGTTTGAGGGAATCGAAAGTAGACCAGATGAGCCGCTACCCTAAGGGAAGCGGCTTTTGCAGTTTGAGGAGATGAACTTTGGCGACTATGGTGAATCCGGCGTTGGGTGTGAAGGGGCGGTTTGGGGCTTATGGCGGGCGGTATGTGCCGGAGACGCTGATGGCGGCGCTGGAGGAGCTGGAGCGGGCCTACGATGAGGCGGAGCTCGACCCGGAGTTTCATGCGGAGCTGGATGATCTGCTGGAGCATTATTGTGGTCGGCCGACAGCGCTTTATCTGGCCAAGCGGCTGACGGAGCATTGTGGGGGGGCGAAGATTTATCTGAAGCGTGAGGACCTGCTGCATACGGGGGCGCACAAGATCAACAATGCGCTGGGGCAGGGGTTGCTGGCGAAGCGGATGGGGAAGAAGAGGATCATTGCGGAGACGGGGGCGGGGCAGCATGGGGTGGCGACGGCTACGGTTTGTGCGCTGCTGGGGATGGAATGCGTGGTGTACATGGGGGAGGAGGATATGCGGCGCCAGGAGCTGAACGTGTATCGGATGAGGCTGCTGGGGGCTGAGGTGAGGGGGGTGAGTTCGGGGTCGGCGACGCTGAAAGATGCGATCAATGACGCGATGAGGGACTGGGTGACGAATGTGAGGGACACGTACTACATCCTGGGGAGTGCGCTGGGGGCGCATCCTTATCCGACGATGGTGCGGAATTTTCATCGGGTAATTGGCCGGGAAGCGCGGGCGCAAATGCTGGAGCGCGAGGGCCGGCTGCCGGATGCGATTGTGGCTTGCGTGGGTGGGGGATCGAATGCGATTGGAGCGTTTTATGAGTTTATTCAGGATCAACAAGTGAAGCTGGTTGGGGTGGAAGCGGGTGGTAGAGGGAGTGCGCTGGGGGAGCATGCGGCACGGTTTCAGACGGCGGGAGGTGGGGTGCCGGGAGTGTTGCAGGGAACTTATAGCTATGTTCTGCAGGATGAGGCTGGGCAGGTAAGTGCGACACATAGTGTGAGTGCCGGGCTGGACTATGCGAGTGTGGGGCCGGAGCATGCGATGCTGCATGATTCCGGGCGAGCGACTTATGTGAGCTGCAACGATGAAGATGCGTTGAAGGCTACGGTGTCGCTGAGCCGGCTGGAGGGAATTGTGCCGGCGCTCGAGAGTGCGCATGCGGTGGCGGAGGCGATGCGGATGGCGTCTACGATGCGGGCGGACGAGATTGTGCTGGTGAACCTGAGTGGTCGCGGGGATAAGGATATGGGGATTCTGGCGCGGGAGCTGTCGCTGGGCGGGGCTCCGGCGGAGAATGTGGGGGAGTCGAAGTGATTGCTTTTGCAAAGAGGCCGGGGATTGTGGCTTATCTGACGGCGGGTGATCCGAGCCTGGAGGTGACGCGCGCGATTGCGCTGGCGGCGATCGATGCGGGGGCGGATGTGATCGAGTTGGGTGTGCCGTTCAGCGATCCGCTGGCGGATGGGCCGGTGATTCAGCGAGCGAGCGAGCGCGCGGTGAAGAGGGGGACGACGCTCAAGGATGTGCTGGGGCTGGCGAAGGAATTGCGGGCGGCTCGGCCGGCGTGTGTGCTGGTGTTGTTCAGCTACCTGAACCCTGTGGTGCGGATGGGGATGGAGGCGTTCTGTGCGGCGGCGGCGGAGGCTGGCGCGGATGGGGTTTTGCTGACGGACATGATTGTGGAGGAGGCGGGCGAATACCTGGCGGCGATGGCGAAGCATGGATTGGCGCCGGTGTTTCTGGCTGCCCCGACGAGCCCGGATGCGCGGCTGGAGGCGATTGCGCGGGTGAGCAAGGGATTTGTGTATGCGATTTCGCGGGTGGGGATTACGGGGACTAGGGATGCTGTCGCGAGTGATGCGCCGCAGTTGGTGGCTCGGTTGAGGAAGTTTACGGAGCTGCCGATTGCAGTGGGTTTTGGGATTTCGAATGCGGCGCATGTGAAAGCTGTTGGGGAGTTTGCGGATGCGGCTATTATCGGAAGCGCGCTGGTGGCTTTGATTGAGCGGGTTGGACCGGCGGATGCGGCTGAGGCGGTCGGAGCGTTTATCAGGGACTTGCAGGCGAAGTGAGAGGAGACGGGAGAACGATGGATATTGCGGACTGGCGGAAGAAGATCGATGACCTGGACGAGCAGATTGTGGGCTTGATCAGCAAGCGGGCGGAGGCGGCGAAGGCTATCGGTGAGTTGAAGAAGACGGTGGCGATACCGGTTTACGAGCCGAAACGGGAGCAGGAAGTGTTCGATCATGTGAGGGCGATCAACCCTGGACCGCTGGGGAATGCGGAGATGATTCATGTGTATGAACGGCTGATGGATGTGATGCGAAGCCTGCAACGGCGGGATATGTAACAGTGCGTGATCGCTGTATTTGAATGTGTAACAGTACGTGACTTCTGTTGGGAAAGATGAGATTGCGATGATCGTAGTGATGCAGGGCGAGGCGAGTACAGAAGAGATTCAGGGAGTGATCGAGCGGATGGTGGAGCTCGGGTTCAATGTGCACCGGACGACGGGTGCTACGCAGACGATTCTGGCGGGGGTGGGAACGCCTGAAAGCTTTGAGGTGGCGGAGTTTGGAGTTTTGCCGGGCGTGCATGAGGCTTATCGGATCTCGTCGCAATACAAGCTGGCGGGCAGGAGCTTCAGGCCGGAGGGGACGAAGATTACGTTTCCAAATGGGGTGGTGGTGGGGGGTACGGAGGTGACGATGATGGCGGGACCGTGCTCGGTGGAGAGCCGGGAGCAGATACTGCTGAGTGCGAAGCAGGTGGCGAAGGCGGGGTGCCAGTTTTTGCGTGGGGGTGCTTTCAAGCCGCGGAGCTCGCCTTATAGCTTTCAGGGGCTTGGGCTGGAAGGTTTGAAGCTGCTGCGGGAGGTGTCAAATGAGACGGGTCTGCTGGTGATTACGGAGGTGATGGAGATCTCGCAGATCGAGCTGATGCTGCCTTATATTGACTGCTTCCAGGTGGGGGCGCGAAATATGCAGAACTTCAACCTGCTGCGCGAACTGGGGCATGTGCGGAAGCCGGTGCTGATGAAACGTGGGATTTCTGCGACGATCGAAGAGGTGCTACTGAGCGCGGAATACATTCTTAGTGGAGGCAATTACGAGCTGATTCTTTGTGAGCGGGGAATCAGGACGTTTGAGACTTACACGAGAAATACGATGGATATTTCAGCGATTCCGGTGCTGCAGAAGCTGACGCATCTGCCGGTGTTTGCGGATCCATCGCATGGTGTGGGGAAGCGGGAGTTTGTGCCACCGATGGCGCTGGCGAGCGTGGCGGCGGGGGCTGATGGGCTGCTGATAGAGATGCATCCGAATCCGGATAAGGCGATGAGTGATGGAGCACAGAGTCTGTATCCGGAGCAGCTGGAGAAGCTGATGGCGCAGCTGCGGTTGCTGGCTCCGGTGGTGGGGAAAACGGTGGCTTGAGGGAGTAAAATGGAAGCGTGGAGGCGTTCATGCAGACGATCAGTGCGGAAGAGCAAGCTCGGCGGCGCAGAAGCAACGAGAGTGTGATTGGAACTTCGGCGATGGAGGGTGTTGAGCTTGATGCCCCAACCCTGGCACTCATGCGGAGGTTCGAATGTGGAGAGCTCTCGCGAGCGGAGCTGGGATCAGCCATTGAGATGCATGTGGCGGCACTGCTCGAAGGTATGAAGGTGCGTGCGGCCGCAGAGGGCAAGCTTGTGAATGCGGCTTAGCCTGTGCGTTCAAAGTTTGTACAGGATCCTCACTCCGAGCCGGGTACTTTTTGTCCACTGAACAAGTTTAGTCTTAAGAACTATGAGCTACTCCAGCATGTGGAAGGATCGCTGGCTGCGCGACGTGTCGGAGAGCTTTTTGACCTTGGCATTACTGGCAGGTTTGACCTAGCGCATCTGAAGACCCTACATCGATACATTTTTCAAGATGTTTTTCCCTGGGCGGGGCAGTTTCGCGTTGTCGATATTTCCAAAGGCAACAGCTCGTTTGGGCCGGCGCAGTTTCTGGAAGGGGCGCTGACGGATGTACTTTGGAAATTGGGACAGGAAGGTTTGCTGAAGGGCCTGGCCGCGAGGCATTTTGCGGACAGGGCTGCTTTTTACCTTGGCGAGATCAACGCGATCCATCCGTTTCGGGAGGGGAATGGGCGGACGCAAAGGGAGTTTATCCGGCAACTTGGGCTGGAGGCGGGGCATGTGATTTCGTGGGCGGGCTTTACGCAGGGGAGGATGGTGGAGGCCTCCATTGCGAGTCATACGAAGGGGGATCCTAGCGGGTTGGCGGGTATCCTGTTCGAAGCGGTGCAGCAGGGGGCGGTCTGATGGAGAGGGTGGCGATTGTTGGGTGTGGTTTGATTGGGGGGTCGGTGGGGCTGGCGCTGCGGCGGGCGGGGTTTGCGGGGGGGATTACGGGGGTGGATACCAGCGGGGATGAGGCAGCGGAGGCCGTGCGGGTGGGGGCGGTGGACCTGGCGGTGACGAGTGTCGGGGAGGGTGTGGCGGCTTGCCGGGCAGCAGACGTAGTGGTGCTGGCAGTGCCGGTGCTGGCGATTATGCAATGGCTGGAACGGCTGGGTCCGGTGCTGGGGCCGGGGCAGCTGGTGACCGACACGGGGAGTACGAAGGGGGCAATTTGTGCGCTGGCCGGGAGGAGTTTTGCGGGTGTGGGCAAGGCGCGATTCCTGCCGGGGCATCCGATGGCGGGGAAGGAATCCGGGGGAGCGGCGCTGGCGGAGGCGGCACTGTTTGATAATGCAATGTGGCTATTTACGCCGATGCGGGGAGGCGCGGATCGTCTGGATGCGGAGTGGCGGGGATGGGTGGCGAAGTTTGGCTGCAGGACGATGGATGTGGATGCGGAGCGGCATGACCGGATCTGCGCGTGGGTGAGTCATTTGCCGCAGATGGTGGCTACGGCGATGGCGGCGATGTTTGCAGATGAGTTTGCGCAGGAGCCGGAAATGGCGGCGGAATTTCAAGCAATTGGGGGCAGGGCTTTGCGGGAGATGACACGGCTGGGGGCGAGCCCTTATAGCATGTGGCGGGATGTGGCGATGACGAATACGGCGAATGTGGCGGCTACGTTGTTTGCGCTAGAACAGCGGTTAGCGCACGTGCGGGAGAATCTGAAGACGCCGGAGTTGCGGGAGGAGTTTGTGAAGGCGAATCGGTTTCGGCGGTCTTAGGCTAGAGATGTTTTCGAGGGTGGACAGGGGAGGGAGACTTGAGTGTAGGGTGTGAAGAGAGTAAGCCCACGATAACTCGCCTGCGGCTCGTGATCATGGGGCACCCGCTCTCGGTGGTTGGAATCAGGTGGCGGGGTGCCAGGCGGGGAGGTGCTCGAAGGCGGGAGGTGCGAAGTAGAAGCCTTGCATGGTGTAGATTTTGAGGTCGCAGAGGGCCTGCATTTCTTCTTTATGCTCGATACCTTCAGCAATGATGTGGATGTTGAGCTCAGTGCAGAGGTCGACGATGGAGCGGATGATGGCGCGGCTGGTGGGCCGCTCGTGGAGCCCCTGGACGAGGGCGCGGTCGATTTTGATGATGTCGGGCTGGAAGATGGAGAGGAGCGAGAGGCCGGCGTGGCCGGCGCCGAAATCGTCGATGGCGACGCGAAGGCCGTGGGCGCGGTACTCGGTCATGATGTTCTTGAGGTGGTCGGGATCGCGCACCTTTTCCACTTCAGTGACCTCGAAGATGATGCGCTCGAGTGGAAAGCCGACTGAGTTGGCGGCGTTCAAGGTGCGGCGGAGGCACTGTTTGGGCTCGTAGATGGCGTTGGGGTAGAAGTTGATGGCGAGGTCGGCGGCGGTCTCGAGGAGGCCGAGGGATGAGGTCAGGGCGATGGCTTTTTCGCGGCAGCGCTGGTCCATGGAGTAGCGATTGTTGTGCAAGGTATGGTCGAGGACGGAGGCGGCGGTCTGGCCTTGTGGACCGCGGACGAGAGCTTCATAGGCGACGATGGTGCCGGCCTGTACGTTGACGATGGGCTGGAAGGCCATTGAGAAGGGAAGCTCCGGGCCGGCGTTGCAGAGCTTGCAGGATTTGTCCTGATGCGTGGCGAGAAAGTCGTCGTCGGCGGCACGGATAGTGTGTTCGTTGATGTCGAGGATTTGGTGGAATGCATCCTGATTGGGCAGTTTGTCGGGTGCGAAGGCCATGTTGCGGCTCCTGAGCATACGGTAGAAAAAACGTGCTCCGTATGTGAGGAGTCTACGTCAGCGAAAGCACAACATTATGTACGAAGAAAACATAAAGATGCTTAGTGGGCTGCGAGTTCTTCCGGCTTTGGCTGCTCGGCTTTGCTGGGGAGGCGCATGAGGAAGGGCAGCGGGGTGAGGCAGATGATGATGAGCGAGAGAAGAGCGAAGGCGTTTTTGTAGGCGAGCATGGAGGCCTGGCGGATCATCTGCTGGTAGGCGTAGCCGGCGGCGGCCTGCATGGAGGCGAGCCGGCTTATGCCGCCTTGCTGGAGCGCCCTAGCGACCTGCGCGATGTAGCTGGTGTATTGATAGCTGCCAGCAACGAGATTGGATTGTAGTTGCTGCTGGTGGACCTGTGCGGTGCGCGCGAGGAAGGTGGTCAGGAGCGCGGTGCCGGCAGAGCCGCCCATGTTGCGGGCGAAGTTGGAGAGAGAGGAAATCTGGTTGGATTTTGAGCGGGGCACGCCGACGTAGTTGAGGGTGGAGATGGGGATGAAGACGAATGGCAGGCCGACGACCTGGATCATGCGCCAGATGGTGACGTCGGCGAAGGAAGTGGTAAGGGTGAGGCGGGTGAAGTTGTAGAGACCGAAGGCCATGGCGGTGTAGCCGAGGGCGACGGTGAGGCGTGGATCGATTTTGGTTCGAAGGGAATAGCCGGCGATGGGCATGAGAAACATCATGACGAAGCCGGCTGGGGAGAGGACTTCTCCGGCGCGCTCAGCGGAATAGCCGAGGAGAGTCTGAAGGTACTGGGGGATGAGGACGGTGGTGCTGAAGAGGACAGTGCCAAGGACGAACTGGAGGAAGACGGCAGTGCCGAAGTTGCGATTTTTGAGCAGGCGCAGGTCTACGATGGGGTCCGGGTGGTTCCACTCCCAGAAGACGAAGGCGGTGAGGAGGATGGCGGCGGAGAAGGCGACGACACGGATCATGGGGTCGCCGAACCAGTCTTTCTCCTGTCCTTTATCGAGGAAGAATTCGAGGAGGCCGACGCCGGATGCGATGAGGGCGAGGCCGGTGAAGTCGACGGGAAGCTTGAGCTTGGTGCGGGCTTTGACTTCTGGTGGGTCTTCTACCATGCGGTTGGAGAGCCAGAGGGAAAGGAGGCCGATGGGGAGATTGATGAAGAAGATCCAGTGCCAGTTGAAGTTGTCAGTGATCCATCCGCCGAGGGTGGGGCCGATGGCTGGTGCGACGACGACGGCCATGCCGTAGAGGGCGAAGGCCTGGCCGCGCTTTTCTACCGAGAAGGTGTCGGCGAGGATTGCCTGCTCTGAAGGAGCGAGGCCGCCGCCGCCGGCGCCTTGCAGGATGCGGGCGATGATGAGGATGGGCAGCGTGGGGGCAAGGCCGCAGAGCAGCGAGCAGACGGTGAAGAGGGCGACGCAGGTCATGTAGAAGCGCTTGCGCCCGAACCGATTCGACAGCCAGCCGGAGATGGGGAGGACGATGGCGGAGGAGACGAGATAGCTGGTGAGAACCCAGGTGGCTTCATCGGACGAAGCGCCAAGGGAGCCTGCGATGTGAGGGAGCGCGACGTTGGCGATGGAGGTGTCGAGGACCTCCATGAAGGTGGCGATGGTGACGGTGAGGGCGATGGCCCAGGGGTTATGCTTTGGACGCCAGACGGCTTCAGGATGTTCTTGGTTCGGCATCAGCTAACTGATAAGATATCAGGTAGCTGATATGGATTCAGGATTTACGATAGAAAAGCGTGGGACGCTTGCTGGGGAACGCCGTCGCAGCGTGAAGCTGATGCGAGCGGTGATCACCGGCCTGCGGGCGCGGCTGGATGAAGAGTTGCGGGCGCAACATATAACGTCAACGCAGCTGCAGTTTCTGGGTGAATTGAAGAAGCGGCCGGGGATGAGCGGGGCGCAGATGGCGCGGGCGTGCGGGGTGACGCCGCAAAGCGCACAGGCGATGCTGGAACGGGCCGTGGAGCACGGGTGGGTGGTGCGTGGGAAGGACGCGGAAAACAGCCGGTTGGTGACGGCGCAACTGACGGTCGCGGGGTATAAGCTGCTGCTGCATGCGGATGCAGTGTTCAGTGAGGTGGAGACGGTTGTTTGGGACGGTGTGGCGATGGCGGAGTTGCGAGCGATGAACAAGGTGCTGGCGCGGGCGCTTGAAAAGCTGTAGAGCGGGGGGACAAGGGTTGGGTGGATGGCTACAATGAAGTAGGCGAGACTGTCGCCGGGATACGGGTGTGCGGATGAAATTGCGACCGGTTGTGCTGGTGCTAATTGTGCTGACGGGCTTCTACTATGTGACGACGCATGCGCTGTGGCCGCGGGTGGCGGGATCGGCGCAAAGCAGGGTGGCGAGCTTCGCCACGGGGCCGATGGGTGATTTCGAGCTGACGGAGTCGGCCCAGGCGGCGCCGGCTTTTGATACGGAAGAACAACAGAATATTGCGGTTTATCGTAAGGCGCTGCCTAGCGTGGTGAATATTACTTCGCGTGCGGTGGCTTTCGATTTTTTCAATCGTCCGGTGCCGCAGCAGGGTCAGGGCTCGGGTTTTGTGCTGGATAAACAGGGTCATGTGTTGACGAACAACCATGTTATCGACAATGCGCAGAGCGTAGAGGTGACGCTGAGCGACAAGCATAAGTACAAGGCGCAGGTGGTGGGGATCGACAAGTCGCATGACCTGGCGCTGCTGCTGATCAATGCGCCGAATCTGGTGCCCGCTACGTTGAGCGATAGTGCGGGTCTGGTGGTGGGGCAAAGGGTTTATGCGATTGGGAATCCTTTTGGGTTGAGTGGAACGATGACGCGGGGCATGATTTCTGCAATACGGTCGATTGGGACGCAGGGTGGGTCGCCGATTGAGGACGCGATTCAGACGGATGCGGCGATCAATCCGGGGAACTCGGGTGGGCCGCTGCTGAACTCGCGGGGCGAGGTGATTGGGATTACTACGCTGATTGCTTCGAATGGGTCGGATCAGTCGGCGGGGATTGGGTTTGCGATTCCGGTGGATACGGCGAAGGCAGTGATCGCCGACTTCAGCAAGTTTGGGCGAGTGAGACGGCCGACGCTGGATATTCAGACGATTCCGATTGGGCCGGATATCGCAGAACAGATTGGGCTGCCGGCTGATTATGGAATTTTGATTGAGAAGGTGCTGCCGGGTGGGGTCTCTGAGAAGGCTGGGTTGCATGGGGGCAATCAACGGCTTTATCAGGGGAATACGCCGGTGATGCTGGGTGGGGATCTGATTGTTGGGTTGGATGGACAGGAGATCCAGTCGCCGCAGGATCTGGCGGCGGCTTTGAATGTGCATCGTGCTGGCGATACGGTTACGGTGACTGTATTCAGAGGGCAGAAGCGGATGCAGTTTAAGGTGGTGCTTGGGGATGCGAAGGATGCGGTGTCGCTGGGGAATGCTGTTTAGGAGAGCGTCTAACAAGCTGTGAGTGAATTGGTTGCCAATGCGGGTGGTGTGGGGTTGGGTGAGCCGGCAGCGGTGTACAACTGTCCGGAGTGTGGGCATTACCTGATGCCGGGGTCGCTGGCTTGTCCGGAGTGTGGGGCGATGGCTTATGCGGGGCATCTGCGTGAGCTGGCGATCAAGGCTACAGGACTCGAGGGTGAGGAGCACTGGACCGAGGCGCATGAGGTCTGGCAGGAGGCGCTGAAGTGGGTGGAACCAGGGACGAAGCAGGCGCTGGCTGTCGAGCAGAGGATGGAGCTGATCGAAGGGAAGCTGCGTGGGATCGCGGACTGGAAGACGAAGTGGAGTAAACGGCTTGGTCCGCTGGCTCCGATCTTCTTCTTTCTGGCGAAGGCGAAGAGCTTTCTGTTTCTGCTGCTGAAAGCGAAGTTTCTGCTCAGCTTTGTGGCTTTCTTTGGGATCTACTGGGCTTTTTGGGGTTGGAGGTTTGGACTTGGGTTCACGATTGCGATCCTCATCCACGAGATGGGTCACTATGTGGCAGCGAAGAGGCGTGGGTTGAAAGTGGATTTGCCTGTGTTTCTGCCTGGGTTGGGTGCTTATGTGCGGTGGTACTCGCAGGGGATTTCGCTCGAGGATCTGAGTGGGATTGCACTGGCTGGTCCTTTCTTTGGGTTGCTTTGTGCGGTGGTGTGCGGTGGGATTGCGATTGGGACGAAGAGTCCACTTTTCAGTGGGCTGGCGAACGTGGGTGCGTGGGTGAATCTGTTCAACCTGACACCTGTGTTTGGGTTGGATGGAGCGCAGGCAACGTATGCGCTGGACAGGACGCAGCGGTGGCTGGTGCTGGCGACAGCGTTGATCCTGTTCGGTGCGCTGCACGAAGGACCTTTTGCGTTTGTGGCGATTGGGATGGCGTGGCGACTCTGGCAAGGTGGACATGCCGAGAAGGCGAGTACGAAGGCTCTGGTGCAGTATGTGCTGCTGCTGTTTGCTTTGGGACTGGTGATCTATTTGTTTCCTGAGGTGCGGGCTGGTGGGTTCTAGGGTGGCCTCCCGGGTGGCTGGGGTAAATTCTTTGGAATGAACGAGATGCGTGGGGTGGAGAGGTAAAATATTCATTCTGTTGGGGTTAGCTCCTTTCTGGGCGCGCACGGGGGCGGCTTCGGGTTGACCGAAGGGTGTTTGGTTTCTGTTTTTATGGTCAGTTCCAGTTTACTAAAGTGGCGGGGGTGAACACGCCAACTATTTTTGGGGATTTTTGGCTTTGGAATGTTGGGGTTACGGGGTTTTGCACAGGTGCGGGGGGTTGACAGGATTTGTTGGAGGCCGGGAAAGACGACGCAGCGAGCGCGGAAACTGAGCGGAGGGAGCAGACTCGCGGTGGAGCGTACCTCAGCGACTAAAGCCGCAATGGCTGAGGGGCGCTTGCGGCACGGCTGAAGCCGTGCCCTTGAGCGGAACTCGATCGGGTTGCGATGGACACGGGAGCCTAGGGTGCGGTGCCGGTGAGGGGGATGGTGATGGGGAGATTGGTTGGCGGATTGTTGTTTTGGTTTTGGAAGACAAGGCCACCTGTTGCCGTGCCGGAGGCTGTGGGTTTGAAGCTGACGCTGACCGAACAGGAAGCGCCCGCGGCGAGTGTGGTGGGACATGAATTGAGGTTGGCGAAGCTGCTGCTGGTGAGATAGTCGTTGAAGCTGAGGCCGGTGTCACCGGTGTTCTGAATGGAGATGGACTGAGGGGCTGAGGTGGAGCCGACAGCGGTGCTGGGAAAGGTAAGGGACTGTGGGAAAAAAGTGGCGTTGGGAATGCCGCCGCTGCCGCTGAGGGCGATGGTGGTGGCGAGGCCGGTGTAGGTATCGGTGAGGACTACGGTTGCGCTGTAGGTGGTGACTGTTGGGGGCGTGAAGGCGATGTTGAAGGAGCAGGATGCGGCACCGGCGGCGCAGGCTTTGTTGTCAATGGCAAAGGCTGCCGAACCTGCGATGGAGATGGTGAGCGGATCGGTTATGGGGCGGGTGACTGTTTCCGCCAGGGTGACGGTGGTGTTGAGGTGGGCGTAGAAGGTGGATGGGCTGGGGGTGCTGGCGGTGGGCGCGGCGTAGGTGGCGAGGAAGGACAGGGGTTTTGAGAAGACCTGACCGGAGGTGGTATCGGTGATGGAGAGTGTGGCGGAACGGAGGCCGTAGTCGGTGGGGGTTTCAGTTACGTAGAGGATGCAGGAGGAGTTGGGTGCGATGGCGGTGGTGCAGGTGGTGGATGCGGTGGTGAATTCGGCAGCGTTGGTGCCGGTGAAGGTAGCGGCGCTGAAAGTGAGGCTGGTGCTGCCGACGTTGTAGATAGTGACGGGAACGATTGCGGCGGTGGCGCCCAGGGGTGAGGTGCTCACGGTGGTGGGCGAGAACGTCATGCCGGGGCCGGCTGGGGCTCCGATGCCTTGCACGATGTAGGTTACGCTGGCGCGTTCGAACTGGCTCTCGTTGGCACTCGCGGACATGTTTAGGATTCCTGTGCGCAGGCCGAGGGCTGTGGGGGTGAAGGTCACAGAGCCTGTGCAGGCCTGGGATTCGAATATGCTGCATGGGACGCCGGCAAAGTCACCGGTCGTCGTGAACGAGACTGTGCCCTGGGAGGTTCGGTCGCCATTTGCGGTGACGGTGTACTTACGCAGCAATTGGCTCGCGCTGTGGAGTTGGGCGCCGGCGAAATCGAGCGTGAGGCTGGTGGAACCGGTCAATTGCGCGGTTTGGATGCCGGCATCGTCGGTGACGGTGAGGGCTCCCTGGATGGTGCCTACGCCCGGGCCGGTGTAGGCGACGGTGATGGTGCAATTGCCCTGAGCTGGCAGCGCGGTGCCGCAGGTATTGACCTGGGTGAAACGGGGGAGACGGCGATGGATTGAATGCTGATGGGAGCGGCGGATTGATTGAGCAGGCCGATTGGTGGGGTGGCGCCGTTGCTGAAGGTCTGGACGGTAGGCGATAGCTGCACCGCAGTGAGTGCGGCGGCGGTGCCGGTGCCGGTGAGGGTGATGTAAGAGCCGTCGGGCTGGGCGGTGGTGGGTTCAAGAGGTAGCTTGACCGTCTGTAGGCCTAGAGCGGTGGGAGTGAAGGTGACGGTGTAGGCGCAGGCTTCATAGAGGACAGCCCCATAGTAGCCTGTGTCCGTGGAGGTGGCGGAGCTGAATTTGAAGACGGGATTGCTGGGAGTGACTGTGTTGCAAACGGCTTCCGCTGTGCTGGAGCCGAACAGAGCGGTGAGCTGGGTGGTGGCGGAGGTGCCGACGGTGGTGCCGGGGAAGAGGATGTTGGCGGGGCCGATGGAGCTGGTGTTGGAGGCGATGATCTGTACGCCCTTGTTGGGGGTGGGATCATTCGAGATGAGGGTGAGGACATCCGCGTCGACGGAGGCGGGGGCAAGCAGGGGGTCCTGGGCGGGGGCCAGGTTGAGGATGGAGATGATGCAGGATGCGTTGATGGCGAGCGATGCTCCGCAGTTGTTGGTGGAGGGGAAGTAGGGGCTGCTGGTGGAAAGGCTGTTGATGGCGAGGGGAGAGGTGCCGGTGTTGGTGAGGTTGACGTCTTTGTAAGCGCCATTGATGGTCATGTTGAGGACTGTTCCACTGGTGAAGGTGGCGTGGGGGGTGCCGGTTACGGCTGTGCCGGTGAGGGTTACGTACTGGGGAGTGGTGGGGGCGGAGGAGTTGATGGCGAGGTAGGCCTGGCGGGTGCCGGCGGCGGTGGGGATGTAGGTGACCTGCGCAGTGCAGGTGGCGGCGGCTATGAGGGATGCGCCGCAGTTGTTGGTTTGGGTGAAGTCTGTGGCGTTGACGCCGGTGGGGGTAATGGCGTTGATGGTAATGGTGGCTGACGAGGTGTTGGTGATGGTGACGGGCTGGGTGGCGGCGGGGTAGTTGACGACCGTGGAGGGGAAGGTGAGGGTGGCGGGGGTGATCTGGAGTGCTTGCTGGCTGGCGGGGACGGCGAAGCGGACGTTGAAGTCCGGCGGGGCGGTGTTGAGGGTGGGCTGGAAGGGGGCGGACGGGGTGGCGAGGTTGAAGAGCGCGGTTGTGTTGAGGGTGGAGTTGAGGGCCAGGTTGAGGATGGCGGCGAGGGTGTTGGTGGGGGCGGGCTGGCCTGGGATGGTGGTGAGGGCGAAGAGCTGGCCGCAGGGGGTGGAGGTGTCGGAGGCGGTGCCGCCGAGGGAGTTGATGCAGGGAGCGATGATGTCGCCGAGAGTGTTGATGAGGGTGGTGGGGTTGGTGTCGCCGGTGGGGGCGGGGTTGCCGGGAGCCATGCCGTTGGAGGTGGAGACGTACTGGCCGGCGGTGGTCATGGCGGCGGTGAGGGCGGAGGCGTCGGACGGGCTGGAGCCAATGGAGGTGGCGGAGGCGGTGTAGGGGGCGAGGGCGTAGACGGCGGCTACGGTGGTGAGCTCGTTGATGGAGATGAAGGTGGTGGGGGTGAGGGAGGTGCAGGGGCCGAGGGCGGTCATGAGGGCGAGGTTGTTGTTGGCGGCGGCGAGACCGGGATTGCCGCCGGTGGCGGTGATGTAGACCTGGGTGGCGTTGAGGCAGGTGTAGCGGCCGGTGATGTTGAAGTATCCGCTGGCGTCTGTGGTGACGGTGCCGATGAGGAGCGGGGTGGCGTTGGATTGGTCGGCGGTGGTGCCTACGGTGTAGAGCTGGATGGTGGCGCCGGCGACGGGTTGCTGGCCGCCGTGGACGGAGCCGGAGAAGGTGGAGGATTTGAGGGTGTCGGGGGTGGTGGGGGCGATGCCGCAGGCGGTGAGGAGGAGAGTGATGGGGAGGAGGAGGGCGGGGGTCAGGCGCATGGTGGGGTTGTCCTGGCGGAGGATGGGGGCTTAGGGAAGTGGTACGTGGGGGGGTGGGGTTTGGGAAGGTATTTGTGGGTTTGGGGTGGGTCTGGAGAAGGAGAAACCCCACCTCACGCAAAAGACCGCGTGAGATGGGGCACCCGAAGCTTTTCGGTTGGCGGGGGTAGTGAAAAACCCCAGGTCACGGACGATAATGCTGTCCTTGGCCTGGGGTTTCTAGTGCTGTAATTGGTTGGGTTAGCGGCGGAAGCCTCCGCGGTAGCCGCCGAAGCCTCCGCGATAGCCGCCGAAGCCTCCGTAGTAGCCGAAGCCCAGGCCGAAGCCGAAGGGGTAGCCGTAAGCGTAGGGGTAATAGCCGTAGCCATAGGGGTAGCCGTAGCCGCCGGCGTAGAAGCCGTCGCCGTAGGGACCTGCGTTGTAGGGGCCGTCGCCGCGCATGCCTTCACCGTTCTGGTTGCCGAGGGGGAGGAGGTCTGCGGTGAGCTCGTATTCGTAGGCGTCGACGGCTTTTAGCTTGACGTTGGGGAAGAAGGCGAGTTGCTGGGTTTCCTTGACCTTGGCGCCCTTGGAATCGGGGTTGGTGGTGTTGTAGACCTGGGCCTCGCCGCGGAGGACGCGGACGGTGTTGGTGGCGGCGTTGAAGGTGTAGAGACCGTCTTTGAGGAGGGAGATTTGGCCGCCGGGGAGATCGACCAGGATCTCGGAGTGGTCGGCGGGGTGGTGGATGGTGACGTCGGCGCGGCCCTGGACTACGCGGATTTCGGTGAGGCCGGGGGTGGAGGTGACGGTTTGGACGCCGGTTGCGACGTCGGACCGGACGGAGACGCCGGGGCCGGGCTGGGCGTCGTAGATTTGGGTGCGGGCCGGGCGTGCTGGGCCCTGGGTGTTGGGGTCTGCGTATTGTGCGTTGGCCGCGGTGATGGCGGCTACGGTGAGGAAGAGTGCGAGTTGTGGGATCTTTTGCATGACTACTCCTGTTGGAGTAGACCCGGAGTGGGGGGGAATGTTGTGGTGGAGGTGTTCCGGTTGGAAAGGGTTGAGGGTTTGGGCGGGGTGGAGTTCTTCGGGGTCCTTCGACTGCGTCCATCGATGATGCCGATGGACTTCGCTCAGGATGACGGTCTTTGGGGGGTGTAAAAAGAGAAACCCCAGGTCACTGACGATGAAGCTGTCTCGACCTGGGTTCGGGGCCTGGGGCACCCCATACTTTCAGGGTTTGGGTGGGAGTTAGAAGTGGAGCTTGGCGGCTAGCTGGACTACGCGCTGCTCGGTGGTGGTGGAGGTGATGGTGCCGAAGGCGGCGCTGCCGAAGCTGCCGTTGGGTTGGGAGAAGGCGGGGGTGTTGGTGAGGTTGAAGAGCTCGGCGCGGAACTCGAGGTCGGTGCGCTCCGTGAAGCGGGTGTTTTTTACGGCGGAGAGATCAAGGTCGCGGTAGGCGGGGCCGCGGACGGGGTTGCGGCTGGCGTTGCCGATCTGGTAGGTGCCGGCGGTAGCGAAGGCGGTGGTGTCGAAGAAGTGCTGGGGGGCGCGGGCGTCGCCGTGGAGCTGGGGGTTGTGGAGGAGGTTGGGGCGCTGGAGGGCGAAGCCGGCGAAGGCGTTGTTGTTGGTGGCCTGGGTGACGGTGACGGGCATGCCGGACTGGGCGGTGACGATGGTATTGAGCGACCAGCCGCCGAGGGATCGGTGGACCCACTCATGCGCGATAAGGCCGCGCATGAATGGGGCACGGATGTTTGGGATTTGGTAGGTGATGGCGGCGGAGATGACGTTGGGCGTGTCGCCGGAGGAGCTGTCGCGCTCAAGGTAGGGGCGGAAGGTGTCGGCGGCGACGAGGGAGGAGGTGTTGGGGGAGGAGAGGACGGTGGAGGAGAAGACGGAGCTTGCGTCGTCGATGAGCTTGGAGTGGGTGTAGGCGACGAGGAGATAGACGCCGCGGGTCATGCGCTGCTCGACCTTGGCCTCAATGGCGTTGTAGTTGGCGGTGCCGGAGTTGTTGCGGTAGGTGGCTACGTTCTGGAAGCGGGGGTAGGGCTTGATGAGTTGGGCTTCCGCGATGGTGGGGGTGTTGAGCGTGCTGCCGGTGGGGAGCTGGTTGTAGTAGGGGTTGGTGACCTTGGTGGTGAGGGAGACGCCGTTCGCCGTGCCTGCTGCGAGCTGGGCGGCGGTGAGCTGGTTGAGGTTGGAGTCGGGGATGCCGACGTGGACGATGTGGGAGCCGACGTAGGCGATATCGAAGGAGAGATTTTTGGTGATGGTCTGCTGGAAGGCGAGGTTCCACTGCTCGACGTAACCGGCGTTGGCCTGGCGGTCGACGGTGTAGACGGACTGGCCGAGGCCGGCGTTCCGGGTGAGCGGGATGGGGTTGACGGTGGGGCCGTTCGAGAGTTTGAAGGCGGCGTTGATACTGTCCTGAGTCTTTTGCTGGACGTTCTGGATGTAGGGGAACTGGGGGACGGTGAAGGGGGTGGTGATGCCGGACTGGTCGATGAAGACGATGCCGAAGCCGGAACGGACCACGGTGCGGGGGGTGAGGAGATAGGTGAGGCCTAGGCGGGGGGCTACGTTGTCGTAGCGGGTGGGACGGGCGGTGGTTGGGTTGCCGGATTGGCCTACGTAATCGAGGAGCTGGGTTTGGAGGTTGAAGACGGCGCCCTGGTTGTTCTTTTCGGTGCTGGCGAAGGCGATGGTGTAACGGGCGCCGAGGTTGAGGGTGAGCTTGCCGGTGGCGCGCCAGTCGTCTTCAAGGAAGTACTCCTGGATGTGATCTCGGGGGCGGATTTTGGTGGTCTGGAGGTCGATGGAGAAGGTATCGACCTGGCCGAGGAGGAAGGAGGCGAGGGAGTTGCCGCCGGTGGTGGCGGTGGAGGCGGCGGTCTGGGTGTCGGTGCCGGTGGTGGTGAAGGCGAAGGAGCCGGTGGGGTTGGGGGGGGCGATGGCGTTGAGCTGGTAGAAGCGGAAATCGAGGCCGGCTTTGAAGGCGTGGCGGCCGATGGTGTAGGAGAGGGCGTCCGTGGTTTCCCAGACACCGGTCTGGTATTGCGAGAAGGTGCCGGCGGCGGGGCCGAGCTGCTGGAAGCCGGTGAAGGTGAAGAGGGGGAGGGCGTTCGAGAAGGCGCCGTTGGTGGGGATGCCGGGGATGCCGAGGGCGCCGCTGCCGACGGTGGGGCCGGCGATGGTGTTGCCGCGGCGAGTGTAGCCGAGGCGGTAATCGTTGACGAGGCGGGGGGAGAACTGATGGGTTTCATTGAAGACGGCTTGCTGGCCGAGGACGTGGGAGAGGCCGGCGACGTTGCCGGTGCCGAGGACGGCGCCGGCGGTGGTGCCGGAGCCATCGGGGAGGGCGGTGATGGGCTGCTCGACGTCAGAGAAATAGGAGTAGCGGCCGAAGGCGCGGTCGCGGGAATGGTAGGCGCCGTCGAGGCGGAAGTCGAACTGGTTCTGGTGGTCGGCGTCGTTGGCGGTGCGGGTGTAGTTGTTGGCGGCGGCTGAGGTGGTGGGGGTGGGGAAGCGTGCGAGGAGGGCTACGGCTGCGGGGTCGAGCGGGGTGTTGATGGTGTCGTTGGGGAACTCTGTGCGGATCTGCTTGCCGCCGGTGGTGACGGTGGAGGCGGGATTGTAGATTTTGGCGACGCCGGTGAAGATGCCCTGGCGCTCGTTCAGGGTGGGGATGGTGGAGATGATGGGTCGGCCGATGAGGGACTTGATGGCCTGGTAGTCGGCGAAGTAGAAGAGATGATCGTGTAAGACCGGGCCGCCTAATGTGCCGCCGAAGAGGTTGCGGCGGTACTCGGGCTTGCGGGCTGCGGGGACGGCGAAGTAGTTGCGGGCGTTGAGGTCTTGATTGCGGAAGAATTCGTAGAGGCTGCCGTGGAAGCGGTTGCCGCCGGCGCGGGTGGCTACGTTGACGACGCCGCCGTTGAAGCGGCCGAACTCGGCGGGGACGTTGTCGGCTTCGACGGTGAACTCGGCGATGTCGTCGACGATGGGGAAGAAGGCTACCTGGCCGGGCTCGGGCTGGAGGGCGGAGATGCCGTCAAAGAGGTACTCGTTGGTGCGGGGGCGGCCGCCGTTGATGCGGGGAAGGAGGGTGCCGGGAGGGAGGGAGACGCCGGGGGCGAGCTGGGTGAGGTTGATGAAGTTGCGGGAGTTGAGGGGGAGGTCGCGGACGGTCTGGCCGGGGATGTGGGTTTCGATGTCGGCCTGGGCGGACTGGAGGAGCGGGGCGTCGGCGTCGACGGTGATGGTGTCTTGCGTGGCGGCGAGGGGGATGGCGAGATTGAGGGAGATGGTCTGGCCGACGGTGGCGGTAATGCCGGTGCGGAGGAGGCGCTGGAAGCCGGGGGCTTCGACGATGACCGAGTAGATGCCGGGGACGAGGGAGCGGAAGTTGTAAAGGCCGGCGGCGGATGAGATGGTGTGGAACTGGACGCCGGTGGCGGTCTGGGTGAGGGTGATGCGGGCGGCGGGGATGGCGGCGCCGGTGGGGTCGGCGAGGCGGCCTTCGAGGGCGGCGTCTACCTGGGCTACGGCTGGGAGGGTGAAAAGGGTGGCGGCGCAGAGGATGGCGCGGCGGGTGGTGGACGGCATGGGTGCTCCTGGTTGGGTTGGTGCTTGTGGAATCGATTGTATGCGACTTGAGCGGATGATTTTGTATGAGTGTGGGGGATGAGAAAATGGTTGAATGCTACAACTTTCAGGAGCTGGAAAACGGTTCGGGCAAAAACTGCTGTTTGAAGATGTGAACTGGCTGATTACGCCGGATGAACGGACCGGGCTGGTGGGTGGGAACGGGACGGGGAAGTCGACGCTGCTCAAGATACTGGGCGGGGTGGAGTCGCTGGACTATGGGGTGGTGTCGAAGACGAAGGGGATGACGCTGGGGTATCTGCCGCAGGATGGGCTGGCGATGCGGGGCAAGACAGTGTTTGAGGAGTGCCTGAGCGTGTTCGACGAGCTGCGGGGGCTGGAGGATGAGGCGGAGGTGCTGAGCGGGAAGCTGGCGGAGTATGCGCCGGGATCAAGCGAGTACGACGCGGTGGCGACGAGGTATGGGCATATTACGGAGCTGATGCATGCGCACGACATCTACACGCTGGATGCGCAGGTGGGGAGCGTGCTGGGTGGGCTGGGGTTCGCGAAGGATGACTGGGAACGGCGGACGGAGGAGTTCAGCGGCGGGTGGCAGATGCGGATCGCGCTGGCGAAGTTACTTTTGGAGAAGCCATCGTTGTTATTGCTGGATGAGCCGACTAATCATTTGGACTTAGAGACTCGTAACTGGCTGGAGGATTATTTACGGAATTATGAGAATGCTTTTGTGCTTATTTCTCATGATCGTTATTTCCTGGATGTAACAGTGGGGAAGACGGTGGAGCTATGGAATAAGAAGGCGCATTTTTATCATGGGGGTTATGAGAAGTTTGTAGTTCAGAAGGAAGAACGTAAGACGCAGTTACTAAATGCACATAAGAACCAGACGGATCGGATAGAAGCGTTGGAGGCTTTTATCAACCGGTTCAGGGCGCAGGCTACGAAGGCGAAGCAGGTGCAGTCGCGGATTAAAGAGCTGGAGAAGATCGAGCGGATCCAGATACCGGATGAGGAAGCTACGATCCACTTTACGATTCCGCAGCCGCCGGCTAGTGGGCGGACGGTGATTGAAGTGACGAACTTGTGCAAGGAGTATCCGACGCCAGATGGGGGGATCAAGAAGATCCTGGAGAATGTTAGTTTCCAGATCGACCGGGGAGACCGGATTGCGCTGGTGGGCGCGAATGGCGCGGGTAAATCGACGCTGATACGGATGCTGAGCGGGATTGAAGGGCCTACGAGCGGGGATATCAAGCTGGGGCATAATGTGCTGGCGGACTACTTTGCGCAGGACCAGTACAAGGTGCTGGATGGTTCCGCCAAGATGCTGGACGATATTGCCGGGACAGCGCCGAAGGTGCCGGTGGTAGAGCTGCGGAGTCTGCTTGGGTGCTTCATGTTTTCTGGCGATGATGTGTTCAAGCAGCTTGGGGTGCTGAGCGGTGGGGAGCGGAATCGCTATGCCATGGCTAAGATGCTTGTGAGTCCGGCGAATATGTTGCTGCTGGATGAACCTACGAACCATCTTGATTTGCGGGCGAAGGATGTGCTGCTGGATGCTATTCGGAACTTTACGGGGACGGTTTTATTTGTAAGTCATGATCGTTATTTTATCGATGGGTTGGCTACTCGGGTGTTTGAAGTAGAAGATAAGCGGGTGCATATTTATCCGGGGAATTATCAGGATTATTTATGGCGGAAGGAAGGTGGTCCGGAGAAGGTGGCTACTACTTTGGCGGCCGAGGTGAAGGCTCCGGTTGTTATTGCTGCGCCTGCGCCCGTGGTGGCTAAGGTTGCGGTAAAGAAGCTGAATCCTATCAAGCTTAAGTTGCTGGAGGATGAGGTGAGTGCGGCGGAAGAGGCTATTGGGGAGTGGGAGCAACGGATTGCGGCGGTGGAGGCTAAATTGGGAGTGTTTACTACGACGGAGGAGCAGGTGCGGGGGTCGGAGGAGTTGCAGAGGCTGCGGTTGGAGCATGCGGAGTTGATGGGGACGTGGGAGGAGTTGGGGATGCAGTTGGAGTTGCAGCGGGATTGAGGGGGGGATGAAGAACGTAGCGGCGCAGCGTACCTTAGCGGCTGAAGCCGCGTTCCATCCAAAGCAGTTATGGCACGGCTAAAGCCGTGCCCTTAAGCAAAACTGCTTTGGGCCGCGTGCGAACGGGTACTTGGTTCGGGCAGGTTTCTTTGGGGGGAGTGGAGCCGATGAGCGGAGTTGAACCGCTGACCTACTGATTACGAATCAGTTGCTCTACCAACTGAGCTACATCGGCGTACTGGGTTATTCTATCGCAGATTGGCTAGCGCATGGGGATGAAGCGGGCCTGGCAGGCGGCGGGGGTGAGGGGCGTGATGGGGCCGCCTGCTCCGGCTACGCCGAAGTCTAGGTCGGCTACTTTGCCGATCTGGAGGACTTTGACGGAATTGCCTTTGAGATCTGCGTTGGTGCCGGGAGCGATGGTGACGATGTCGGCGAAGGCGGTGTGGACCTGGGTGGGCTGGATGCCCTGGATGAAGACGCCGCGGAGGGCGATCTGGGTGCGGTGTTGGTCGTCGAGGCCGGCGATGAGAACGTCGCCGGGAGTGGTGGCGAGGATGTTTTCAAGGACGATTTTTTTGTAGTCGGGGATTTTGGTGCCGGTGTAGTTGGGGTTGACGAAGCCCTCTGTGGTCTGGTTGGTGTACCAGGGGGAGATGGCGATGGGGTTGGCGACGTTGCGCATGCAGATGTTGCGGTAGACGAGGTCATGGATGGAGCCACCGCGAGTGACGTTGGACTTGATGCGGATGCCGGAGGAGGTGTGGTCTTCAGTGAGGCCGTCTACGAGGAGGTAGGCCTGGCCGACGGTTTCTGAGCCGATGGACATGCCGTGGCCGGTGTAGAAGTGGTTGTCAAGGACGGACATGTGGGTGGTGCCGGACTTGATGGCGATGTTGTCGTCACCATTGTCAATGAAGGAATGGGCGATGGTGATGTTGGTGGAGGAGCCGGGGTCGATGCCGTCGGTGTTGCGGGCGTCGAGGGATTTGTCGACGGGGGTGAGGAGGTGGACGGACCAGGCGGTGAAGCCGTTGGTGTTGGCGAGGGTGACGTGGTAGTTGGGGGAGTTGAGGAGATGGATGCGGTAGAGGATGAGGCCGTCGGCGTGGTTGGCGACGAGGAGGCGGGTGGTGAAGTAGAGGTCGTCGGCGGGCTCGGCGCTGCGGGCTAGCTGCCACCAGGTGATGTCGCGGTTGAGGAGTTTGGCGTAGCCGCGGCCGTCGATGGCGCCATCGCCCATGATGGCGGCGTTGGCTACGTTGGTGGCGGAGATGAGAGGGCGGCAGCCGCCGCGGCGGAGGGCTGCAATTTGGGCTGCGGGGATCTCCTGGCCGAACTTGCCGGGGCGGGGGATGGAGGTGCCGCACTTGAGGGGGGCTTCGGGGGCGGAATCGGGGAGGTGCTGCTCGTACATAGCGGGGTCGCGGGAGCCGAAGAGGGTGACGCCGGGGTCAATGAGGAGGGTGACGTTGGCGCGGAGGTCGAGGGGGCCGGTGAGGAAGGCCTGGTTGGTGCCGGCGGGGGCGAGCTCGACGGCCTGGCCGGGCTTGCAGGTGTCGAGGGCGGCCTGGATGCGGGCGGTGTCGAGTTTGGACTCGTCTGAGGGGGCGAGGAGGCCGGCGGCGCTTTGGAGGGCGGCAGGAAGCTTGATGCAGGTAGGGGGGATGACGGGCTCGGCGACGTGGCGGGTGTCTTGTGCTGGAGCTAAGGTGGCGGTGGTGAGGAGGGCGAGGAGGAGGAAGGGTTTCATGTGGTCGGACCACGGTAGCATATTTTTGGGGTAGAAGCAGGAAAGGCCGCCCGGCAACAGGGCAGCCTTTTCCCAAGGGAGAATAGATCTGACGGAGGCAAAGCCATCAGAACTTTCTGGCGAAATACTAGATTCGGGAAAATGTGAAGTCAAGGACTATGTTTGGGGAGTGCAAAGTATTCATTTCAGAGAGGTTACCTGTTGGCGAGGAGGGTACGGGCGGGTCCGGTGTTCGCCTTTTGTTCGCTTGGATGTGAGGGAAAGTGAATTGAATGAGAGGGTTGGCTTGGGGAATGCACAGGTTTGGGTGCAGGGGCCGTGGAGGGGGTGGCGGGGAGAACAACCCCACGATAACCCCGGTGATCCTGGGGCATCCGATTCAGTGGCGGTTTGGGGGAAGGAGCAACCCCACCTCACGCGATGCAGCCCGCGTGAGATGGGACACCCGAAACGTGTTGTGGAACGAAGGACGGAGTTTGGTCGATATTAGGGGGTGGGGTCCTGAGGCTTGGTGAAGAGGGCTTTGGGTTGGTCGCGGAGGTTGATGGTGAGGAACTCGGGGTCGCTGGCAGCGGTTTTGCCCTGGAGGAGGCGGATGCCGGCGCGGCCTGCGCCGAAAAAGATGCCGAGGACGACGGAGGCGAGGATGGCGATGCCGCAGAAGGTGGAGATTTCCTGGAGGAGGGTGTAGGTTTTGCGGACCTCGGCGTGGAACTCGAGGGGCATTTTTTTGTCGAAGGTGATTTCCTGGTTGAGCTTGAGGGCGGTGACGAGGTCGATGGCCTGGGCGTCGGTGAGGCGGCCGGAGGTGACGCCGATCATGGGGCCGACGCGGCGCATTTTGATGGTGCCGAAGGTGGCGGGGCCGGTGTGGTTGATGTCGTCCTGAATGAGGCGGCCGCTGGCGCCGGCGAGCTGGGGGGTGGGGTACATGAGGACGGTGAGCTGGCCGGCGTGGTAGTTGGCGGTGGCGACTTCAAGGCTTTTGTCCCAGCCGAGGTTGGCGGGGGGGAGGACGCCGCCCATGGCCTGGTAGCCGATGGGGCCGAGAGCGTAACGGAGGGTGGCGGGGTCCAGGCCGCGGGTGGGGAGCAACGTGGGGAGGAGCGGGGCGAGGGCGCGGCGGCCGAAGATCTTGGGGAGGGAGGGCTCGAGGGATTCGAGGACGGGCTGGGGGGCGCGGGCGACGATGATGGTGGTGCCGGTGAGGTAGACGATGTCGCCGGAGGGCTTGCGGAACTCGGTGTCGAAGGGGGCTTTGAGGCCGGGGACGGGGCGGCCCGTCTGGCGCAGGTAGGTGTAGGCGGCGAAGGCGCCGGTGGCGTCAGAGAACTGGTAGGCGGTGACATAGCCGGTGGGGAGGACGGAGCGGGATTCTTCGCGCTGGAGGCCGTCTTCTTTGAGGATGGCGGGTTGCTCGGGGGGTGGGGTGGGGAGGTTGGTGGGGGGGACGAGGGTTTGGGTGGTGGGGAGTAGGGGGGTGGGGGGTTCTACGAGGTGGGTTTGGGCTTGGGCTATGGTGGCTGTGAGGAGGAGGGCTAGCCTTAGGTGGGTTAGGGAGGGCATCAGGATGAGACTAACATTTGGTGGGGGCGGTTAGCGGGGGTGTGGGTAGCGGCGAGTACAAGGGCAACAGCGGATTCCCTTTGGGAATGACAAAGAAGAACAAGCAACGGCAAGTGCAAGCAACAGCAAGAACAAGCAACAGCAACAGCAACAGCCAATACGGAGATTCTTCGCTTCGCTCAGAATGACGGCGGGTTTGTGTTTGGGTCGGGCTGTGTGTTTGGGTCGGGCTGTGTGTGTGGGTTGGGCTGTGTGCGCCGGGTTGTGTGCGGTCGGACTTTGTGCGGGCGGCTTGCTTTGGGGATGCGGGTTATTTGGTGGTGGCGCGGGTGGTGGGGATGGGGAGGGCGTGGGGGCCGGCCAGGCCGGATTCGTATTTGGCTACGCCGTTGTAGAGGCTTTCGGCAACGCGTTGGCGGTAGTCGGGTTCGCGGAGCTGGGTGGCGTCGCGGGGGTTGGTGACGAAGGAGATTTCAGCGAGGATGCTGGGCATGTTGGCGCCGATGAGGACGACGAAGGGCGCCTTTTTGACGCCTCGGTTCTTGAGGCCTTCGTTGCCGCGGGTGAGGCCGGTGAAGAGGGAGGATTCGACGTCGGCGGCGAACTCGCGGGACTCGGCGATTTTGTCTTTGAGGGTGATTTTTTTGACGAGGTCGGAGAGCTGGTGGACGCTGCTGCCGGAGACGGCGTTTTCGCGGGCGGCTACGTCAAGGGCGTTGGGGTCTGAGGTGAAGTTGAGGTAGTAGGTTTCGACGCCGCGGGCGGTGGGGTCTTGCGAGCTGTTGGCGTGGATGGAGAGGAAGAGGTCGGCCTGGGCTTTGTTGGCGATGGCGGTGCGGGTTTCAAGGGGGATGAAGGTGTCGTCAGAGCGGGTGTAGATGATTTCAGCGCCGAGGCGTTCATGGAGGAGCTTGCCGAGGCGGAGGGCTACGTCGAGGACTACGTCTTTTTCTTCTATGCCGTCTACGCCGAGGGTGCCGGAATCGTGGCCGCCGTGGCCGGCGTCAATGACGATGCGGCCGATTTTGAGGCCGAGGGCGCGGATGAGGGAGGTTTCACCGTCGGCGGTTTTGTCGGCGGCTTTGGTGGGGACGGCGGTCTCGGAAGGGCGATGAGATTTGATGATGGTGGCGGCGATGGGGCGGGAGGTGGGGGTGGGGGTGGCTTCGATCTTGTTGGGGTTGTCGCTGACGGCGGCTACCTCTGTGGTGGTGGCGGGGGCCTTGATGGTGATGGTGTTGGGGACGGGGCGGGTGGGGGTGGGGTGGTTGGGTACGGCAGTGCGGGGTGGGGGGGCGGTGGTGGCGACCTGGGTCTGGGGCGGGATTGGGCGGACGGAATCTCCTCCGTCAGTGGGGGCGGTGGCGGGGAGGCCGGAATGAGTGGCGGCGGCGGAGGCCTGGCGGGCGGCGGCGGGGGGGACGGGGAGCTCGGCTATGTCGGGTGCGGGCTGGGTGGTGGTGGTGGGGGTTTTGGCGCCGTGGATGTCGATGATGAGGCGGTAGGGGTTGGGGAGGAGGAAGGCGGAGTATTCGGTGACGTCGGCTACGTCGAGGACGACGCGGGTGACGTCTGGGGAGGATTGGGCGGCACGGATTTTTTTGAGGAAGCCGTCGTCAGTGATGTCGAAGGATTTGCCGATGAGCTCGGGGGAGAGATGGGCGCCGTGGAGGTCGAAATAGATGCGGTCGGGGTGGGGGACGCGGGCGGCCTGGAAGGTGACTTCGTCGCCGAGATCGATGGCTACGCGGGTGTAGGTGGGGGTGGACCAGTGGCGGATGGCGGTGACCTGGGCTAACGGAGTGCTATGGGTTTGGGTGGGGGGTGGGGGTGTGGGTTCGGACTCGATGGTGCGGGCGTTTTCTTCAGTGAGGGCGAGGCCCTGGGCGGGTTTTCTGGGGACGGGATTTGAGGCTGCGAGGGCGGTGCGGGCTTCTGCGGCGGCTTCGGAGTGGGGGGATTCGCGGAGGAGCTGGGTGTAGGCGGCGCGGGCCGCGGTGGGGTCGTGGAGATCGTCGGACTCGATGGTGGCTTGGGCGAGGAGGGCTTTTGGGCGGAGGGGGCTGGCGGGGTATTGGGTGCGGAGGAACTCGTACTGGCCGAGGGCGGCGTGGAGGCTGCGGGGGTCGTGGAGGGTGCGGCCCTGGGCGGCGAGGAGGTCGGCTACGGCGAGGACGGCGTCGGGGGCGTGGGGGTCGGCGGGGTTGTCGTGGTAGACGGCGCGGAAGAGGTCGAGGAGATGGGTGAATTGGGGGCGGGTTTGGGGTGGGGTGGAGGCGCGGGCGGCTACGGCGCGGGTGTACGCGGAGGGCTGGGGAGCGGCGGCGAGGAGGAGACCCAGGAGGGCGGGGGGGAGGAACGGCATCGGTTTAAGTCTAGGGTGGGTTGGTGTGGGTGGGGGTGAATTTGGGGGGTGGGTATCGGGTGGTGTACCCCGGGGTGGGTGGGTGGTGCCCGAGAGTTTGTGGTTGGAAAGGTGCTGGCGGTATAGGTGAGTGGAGAGCTTCGGGGTCCTTCGACTGCGTCCATCGGTGAGGCCGATGGACTTCGCTCAGGATGACGGATTTATGGGAGGGGCGAAGGGAGTATCCCCAGGTCACTGACGGTGAGGCTGTCAGTGGCCTGGGGCACCCGATACTTCTGGGTGGGGTGAGATGACGAGCCCACCTCACGCGATACGGCCCGCGTGAGATGGGGCACCCGAAACGTTTGGTTCGGACGAATCGGTTATGCGAGGAGTTGGGTGATTAGGGCGGGGGCCTGGGTCAGGGTGGCGTTCAGGGCTTCGATGTTGGTGCCGCCGGCTTCGGCGAGGTCTGGGCGGCCGCCGCCTTTGCCACCTACCATTGGGGCTAACGCTGCTACTAGTTTGCCGGCCTGGATGCGGGTGGTGAGGTCTTTGGTTACGCCTACGATCAAGGTGACTTTGTTGTCTGTGGCGGCGCCGAGGATGACGATTCCGGAGCCTAGTTGGTGGCGGAGGTTGTCGACGAGCTCGCGGAGTTGGGCTTTTTCTACGCCGTCTACGCGCTGGGTGAGGACCTTGATGCCCTGGACCTCGACGGCGCTGGCGGCGGCGTTGGCGACCGAGGCGGAGGCGGCTTTGAGGCGGAGTTGGTCTAGCTCTTTGCGGAGGCGCTTGATTTCTTCGTCGTCTGCGGTGAGTTTGTCGCGGAGGGCAGAGGGGCCGCCGGGGACGATGCGGGCTACGTCGGCGTCGCGGCGGAACTGGTCGAGGGCGCCGGTGCCGGAGAGGGCTTCGAGGCGGCGGACGCCGGAGGCTACGGAGGACTCGCCGACTAGTTTGAGGAGGCCGATTTCGCCGGTGGCGGCGATGTGAGTGCCGCCGCAAAGCTCGGTGGAGAAGTCGCCGATCTTGACTACGCGGACGCGGTCGCCGTATTTTTCGCCGAAGAGGGCCATGGCGCCGTAGTCGTTGATGGCGGTGTCGATGGGGACGTCGACGAAGGTTTGGACGGGGGTGTTGGCGAGGACCTGGCGGTTGACGATGGATTCGATTTCGCGGAGTTCGGGCTCGGCGATGGAGGTGAAATGAGAGAAGTCGAAACGGAGGCGGGTGGGGTTGACGAGGGAGCCGGCCTGCTTGACGTGGGTGCCGAGGACGTGGCGGAGCGCGGCGTGGAGGAGATGGGTGCCGGTGTGGTTGCGCATGGTGGCGGCGCGGGTTTCGGGGTCGACGGCGGTGGTGACGAGGTCGCCGACGGCGAGGCGCTCGCGGGTGGTGATGCGGTGGGCGAAGACGCCCTGGATGGGCTTGGTGGCGCCGTGGACTTCGGCGAGGATGGTCTGGCCGGAAAGGAGCTGGCCGGTGTCGCCGACCTGGCCGCCGGAATCGGCGTAGAAGCTGGTGGCGTCGAGGATGGCTTCGGCTTCCTGGCCGGGTTCGAGGGATGGGACGCCGACGCCGTTCTGGATGAGGGCGAGGATGCGGGCGCCTTCGAGGCGGAGGGCGGAATAGCCTTCGAATTCGGTTTTGGGGAGGTCGCGGTAGATGGGAGCGGTGGACTTTTGGGAGCCGCCTCGCCAGGAGGCTCGGGCGCGGGCTTGTTCTTCGGATTTGGCGAGTTCGAAGCCTTCGAAGTCGAAGGCTATGCTGGCGTCGCGGGCTGCGTCGACCATGAAGTCGAGGGGCATGCCGAAGGTCTCGTACAAGCGGAAGGCTGCCTTTCCGGTCAGGTTGCCAAGAGCAGCGTCGAGTTCACGGGAACCAACTTCCAACACGCGGGCGAATTGTTCTTCTTCGGCTAGGACTGTGGCGGAGACTCTTTCGGAGTGTTCTATTAGTTCGGGGTAGGCTACGCTCATTTGGTCGCGGACGGCGCGGACCATTTCGAAGAGGAAGGGTTTTTCCTGGCCTAGGAGGCGGCCGTGGCGGATGGCGCGGCGGAGGATTTTGCGGAGGACGTAGCCGCGGCCCTCGTTCATGGGGCGGACGCCGTCCGAGATGAGGAAGGTGGCGGCGCGGGCGTGGTCGGCGATGATGCGTAAGCTAGCTGCATCTTTTGCACTGCTAAACGCACCGCTCTCAATCGCGAGGGAGTAATGGTTTGTCAGCTCAATTGCTTTTCCTATCAGGGGCGTGAAAAGGTCGGTCTGATAGTTGGAGAGAACACCCTGGAGGACGCAGGCTATGCGTTCGAGGCCCATGCCGGTGTCGATGGAGGGCTTGGGGAGGGGGGTGAGGATGCCTTCGCTGCTGCGGTCGAATTGCATGAAGACGAGGTTCCAGATTTCCATGTAGCGCTGGTCGTCTTGACCGAAGGGGAGGTCGCGGCCGGTTTCGGAGGCTTCGGGGCCGAGGTCGAAGTAGATTTCGGAGCAGGGGCCGCAGGGGCCGGTGTCGCCCATGGCCCAGAAATTGTCCTTGGCGGAGAGGGCGTGGATGCGGTCGGGGGGGACGCCGGCGGCTAGCCAGAGGTCGTAGGCTTCGGTGTCGCGGGGGACCTGGGAGTCGCCTTCAAAGATGGTGACGTAGAGGCGGGTGGGGTCGATGGCGAACCATTCTTTGGAGGTGAGGAGCTCCCAGGCGAAGGCGATGGCTTCGGGTTTGAAGTAGTCGCCGAAGGAGAAATTGCCGAGCATTTCAAAGAAGGTGTGGTGGCGGCGGGTGAAGCCTACGTTTTCAAGGTCGTTGTGCTTGCCGCCGGCGCGGACGCATTTCTGGGAGGTGGTGGCGCGGGTGTAGTCGCGGCGTTCGGCGCCGAGGAAGACGTCCTTGAACTGGTTCATGCCGGCGTTGGTGAAGAGGAGGGTGGGGTCGTTGTGGGGGACGAGGGAGGAGGAGTGGACGCGGCGGTGAGCCTTGGTTTCGAAGAAGCGGAGGAAGTCCTCGCGGATTTGGGAGCCGGTGCGGTAGAGCATATGGGGTGAGTTTATCAGGGGGGGTGGGGGGATGATGGGCGGCTGTGAAAGCGGGAACGCGGATAAGGGCGGATCACGGCGCGGATTAGGACGGGAGAGGAAATGCAGATTTCTGCGGAGATGACGAGCGAAGGGCAACGGCAAGAGCAAGAGCCAGAGCAGATTCCCTTCGGGAATGACAAAACTGGGGGTGAGAGGCGCTGCCTGGAATGTGTGGAGTTTTTGAAACCCAGGTCTCAGAAGCGAGACCTGGGGCACCCGGTTTGGTTTGGGGAGTGAGAAACCCCAGGTCACTGACGATGAAGCCGTCAGTGGCCTGGGGCACCCTATACCTTTTATTTCTTTGGGTGGGGTTAGGCGGTGGCGGGGATGTGGATGGGGACGGTGGGGCCTATGGCGAAGGGGGTGGCGTCGGGGGCGGTGGGTTGGGATTCGGCTTCGGTGACGGCTTCGGTTTGGGGGGTGGCGTCTTCTACGGGGGCCTGGGGGAAGTAGGCGTTGGCGAAGTATTGGCCCAGCATGCGGTCTGTGTTGAAGAAGCTGCCGTTCATGGCGATGCAATGCTGCTGGATGCGGGACCAGGCGTTGGGTTTGGCGTAGAGGGGGGCGATGCGCTGCTCGAGCTTGTCATAGAGGCTGGTGGCTTCGGCGGCGTCGGTGTCGCCGTCGTCGATGGCCCAGCCAGTGACGTCTTCAGCGCAGCCCTCGATCCACCAGCCATCGAGGACGGAGAGGGACGGGACGCCGTTGAGGGCGGCCTTCATGCCGGAGGTACCGGAGGCCTCGTAGGGGCGGCGGGGGGTGTTAATCCAGACGTCGACGCCGGAGGTGAGGGTGGCGCCGAGTTCCCAATCGTAGTTTTCAAGGTAGAGGATGCGGAGGGAGTTGCCGGCGATCTTGCCAGCGAGCTCGAAGACCTCGCGGATGAGGCCTTTGCCGGCGACGTCGGCGGGGTGGGCCTTGCCGGCGTAGACGATCTGGAGGCCGCCGATTTTGTGGGCGATTTTGGCGAGGCGCTTGGGGTCTTCCAAGAGGAGCGAGGCCCGCTTGTAGGTGGCGACGCGGCGGGCGAAGCCGAGGGTGAGGACGGACTCGTCCCAGTCCTCGCCGGTGCGGGTTTTGATGAGGTCGATGAGCTTGCGCTTGCCGGCGCGGTGGGCGTTGGCGATGCGGGCGGGCTTGATGCCGTAGACGGAACGGAAATACTGGTTGTCATGGCGCCAGCGGGGGACTTCCTCGTCGAGGAGTCTGGCGAGGGGTTCGGCGATCCAGGTGGCGGCGTGGACGCCGTTGGTGATGGATTCGACGTGGTAGTCGGGGAACATGTGCTGGGAGACCTTGCCGTGCTGCATGGCGACGCCGTTGACCCAGCGGGAGAAACGGAGGGCGACGTAGGTCATGTTGAGCAGGCCGTTGTGCATGCAGCCGAAACGCTCGAGGGCTTTGGCGCGGGTGTCGCCGAGGACGGCGTACATCTGGTCAGGGCCGAACTGGTCATGGCCGGCGGGGACGGGGGTGTGGGTGGTGAAGACGCATTGTTTGGCGACGGCGAGGCGGTCTTCTTCGGTGGCATCGGCGATGCTGGACTTGCTGGAGAGGCGGTCTTCGACCTGGGTCTGGAGGAGGGCTAGTGCGAGGAGGGCGGCGTGGCCTTCGTTCATATGGTAGACGGCGGGGAGGCAGCCGAGCTCCTGGAGGAGGGCGGCGCCGGCGAGGCCGAGGATGGTTTCCTGGCAGAGGCGGTAGTAGGTGTCGCCACCGTAGAGGTGGTCGGTGAGGTGGCGGTCGTAGGGGTCGTTGCCTTCGAGGTCGGTATCGAGGAGGAAGATGGGGATGATGTGGCCGGAGACGCCGACGGCGTCAAAGCGCCAGGCGCAGACCTTGACGGGGCGATTCTGCATGGTGATGGTGACGGTTTCGCCGGCGGAGGGGAGGAGGTCCTGGGGGGACCAGGGGACGTCGGACTCGGTTTGCTGGCCGGTGGCGTCAAGGTGCTGGCGGAAATAGCCGCGGCGATGGGCGAGGGAGACGGCGACGACGGGGGCGCCGGTATCGGCGGCGGAACGGAGGGTGTCGCCGGCGAGCATGCCGAGGCCACCGGAGTAGGTGGGGATGGTGGGAGCGAGGGCGATCTCCATGGAGAAGTAGGCGATGGTGCGTGAGGACAGATCGAACTTAGAGGACGGCTTGTTCTGGAGTGTGCTCATGAGGGTTTGCTGGGGATCCTTGTTGGTTGGGCGTTTATCGGTTGAGGTGATGGATTAAGAGTAACAAAGGATGGGGTGGGGGTTGTACGTCTTTTGAGGGAAGTTGGTGTGGTGGGTGGGGCGGCGTGGGTTGTGTGTCAAATCATTGAAGCTGTAAGGGGGTCGAAAGAGCGCGAATCGGGGGGGGCTGAAGAGGGTGCCTAGTGGACTTGGAGCGAAGCGTACCTCAGCGGCTGAAGCCGCATTGCATCGTTGGAATTTACGGCACGGCTGAAGCCGTGCCCTTAAGCAAAACTCTTTTTCAGCGGTCTTTAGAGCTGGACTTACCTGAGGAACAACAGCGAGGGCCAGGCGATTCTGGTTAGCGTTCCCAGGGGGGGAGGACTTTGACGGAGGCCATGCCGGCGGCGGTGGCGGCCTGGATGCCGAGGTCGGTGTCTTCAAAGACGAGGCATTTTTCGGGCGGGACGTTGAGGCGCTGGGCGGCGAGGAGGAAAGGCTCGGGGTTGGGCTTGCCGTGGGTGTAGTCTTCGGCGCAGACGAGGGTGTCGAAGCGGTCTAAAAGTCCGAGCGTTGCAAGCGATGCAGTCACGGCCTCGCGGCCGCCGCCGGAGACGACGGCGAAGGGGATTTTGCCGTGGGTGGCGAGGATGTGCTCGAGGACTTCGGGGACGGCCTGGAGGGTGGAGAGGTCGCGGTTGAAGATGGCTTCCTTGCGGAGGGCGAGCTCGAGAACCGGCATGTTGAGGGCTTGCTGCTGGTTGAGGGTGGCGATGATGGTCTCGACGGGCATGCCGCCCCAGGCGTAGAAGGTGGCTTCAGGGAAGATGCAGTTGTGCTCGGCGAGGGCTTGCTGCCAGGCGAGGTAGTGGAGGGGCATGGAGTCGGCGATGGTGCCGTCGCAATCGAAGAGGTAAGCGGCGAAGGGGCCGGGGGGGAGGGTGAGGGGCATAATGTCCTTTGGCGGCGGTGAACCCCAACGGCGAACGCGGCGGCGCGGCGGTGCGCGGCGAACGCGGCGGGAGTTAGTAGAGGTCGTGGGTGATGAAGCCGAACTTGGAGGCGAAGCCTATGGCGAGGGCGAGGATGAAGGCGATGGTGGTCCAAAGGCCGGCGGTGCGGAGGCGCTTCATGGCGGCTTCAATGGCGAAGACGATGAGGTAGGCGAGGGTCATGAAGATGAGACCGGTGGGGACGAAATAGCGGACGGAGGTGGGGGTGGGATGGGTGAGGAACCATTGAGCGTGGAAGGGGTCGGCGTGAAAGGCAGCGAGGAAACTGCCGGAAAAGAAGATGGCGAGGAAGAGGGCGAAGAGGAGGAGTTGTCCGATGACGGCCAGGGCTGTTTTCATTGTGGGCTCTGGGATAGTTTACGCGATGGGGGGGAGGTGGGGTTCGCCGGCTTCGCGGCGCTTGCGTTTGAGTTTGCCGCGGTATCGGCGATTGAAGGCTACGCGGCAGGAGGTGCATTCCCAGGGGTAGAGGCTGAGGTGGGGGAAGAGATTGACCTGGAGGAAGCCGTGACGTTTGAGGCGGCGGGTGTCGACGCTGGCGCATTTGGGACAGATTGGGTTAGCGATAGGCACGTCCCTTCTGTGATTTTGCGAATTTGATTGAAGTGTATCGCATGGAAATAGGGTGTGTGCTGAATGTGAGGCGGCTGGCATCCCGAAAGGTGGTGGGGGCGTCCGACGTGTTGGTTTCCCGTGTTGGTTCCAAGGAGGTGAGATGAGCGCGACAGGTAAGGTTCGGTATGCGGTGGTGGGGGTGGGGTGGATCTCGCAGGCGGCGCTGCTGCCGGGCGTGGAGCATACGGGGAACAGCGAGGTGGTGGCGTTTGTGACCGGGCATGAAGAGAAGGCGGCCACGGTGGGGGAGAAGTATGGGGTGACGAAGATCTACAGCTATGACGAGCTGGATGGGCTGCTGGCCTCAGGGGATATCGATGCGGTGTACCTGGCGACACCGAACTTCGACCACGTGGAGTACGCGGTGAAGACGCTGGAGGCGGGAATCCACCTGCTGCTGGAAAAGCCGATGGCGGTGAGCGTGGCGGAATGTGAGCGGATCATAGCAGCGGGGAAGGCGAGCGGGGCGAAGCTGATGGTGGCTTATCGGCTGCATTTTGAGCCGGGGACGCTGAAAGCGATCGAACGAGTGAGGGATGGAGAGATTGGGACGGTGCGGTTTTTCAACTCGAGCTTTTCCCAGCAGGTGAGTGGGCAGAACCACCGGGCGAAGCATGGGTTCCGGGCGGGGCCGGTGCCGGATATGGGGCCGTATCCGCTGAACGCGGTGCGGAACCTGTTTGGGGCGGAGCCGGTGGAGGTGTTCGCTACGGGAGTTTGTACGGACCCGACGCGGTTTCTGGATGAGGCGGGGACGCCGTTTGAAGATACGGTGAGCGTGACGCTGAAGTTCGAGGGTGACCGGGTGGGGTCGTTTACGGTGAGCTATAACGGTGGCGATGTGGATGACTACCGGGTGGTGGGGAATAAGGGGGATCTGTTGGTGCAGCCGGCGTACCAGGTCGGGTCGGCGATTGAGCATGTGCTGACAGTGGAGAAGACGAAGCGCAAAGAGAGCTTCAAGGCGACGGATCATTTTGGCGGGGAGCTGAAGTATTTTTCCGATTGCATACTCAAGGATACGCAGCCGGAGCCGGATGGCGAAGAAGGGATGCTGGATGTGCGGGTGCTGGCGGCGATCGAGCGGGCGCTGAGGACGGGGACGGTGCAGAAGCTGGAACCTTATTACCGGAGCCGGCGGCCGGATGTGGGGCAGGCGGAGACGCTGGGAGCGGTGACGGAACCGAAGCTGGTGCAGTCACACAAGCCCAGCGATGGGCAATGACGAAACGCCGAGGTCGACGGGACGGTTTTGTTTTGGAACTTCTGACGCGGAAGTGTTATGAAAATGTGAATAATAGTCTGCTGCCGGAGAGAGGCGCGGGCGTATGATTCACCCAACTACTCCGGTGGACGGTAAGGCCTAGAGAGTGAAAGAGCTGTAATCCATGAGTGTGATTGCACTTCCTGATATCGTCGGTCTCCTCGGTTTGATTGGAATTCTGGAATGGCTGCGCCAAAAACAGCAGAGCAAGACCGTGAATGCATGGTTGCTGGGAATGCTGTTTGTGTTGGCTGAGGTGATGGCGGTGGCCGTGTATCGAGGGTCGTCGGCGGTGCATACCTGGATGCACGTGCTGGCACTGGATACGTATGTTCTGGCCGGGGTGACTTTTGGCTGGGCTTCACGGCAGGATCTGCTGCCGGGGCGAGCGCATGTTCCTTTTTTTGTGGTTCCGGCCGTACCGCTGTTTGTGCTGACGACGTTGTACGGGCTGGATGTGCAGAACACGGAATCGTATATTTTTACGGTTTTGGTGAGCCTGGTGCTGGGTCTGATCTTTATCCAGGCGCTGGGTGGGACGACGCTGCGGCTGCGGTTGACGCTGGTGGGAATGCATTTGACGATCTGGGCGCCGATGTTGCTGCTGGCGATGCAGGGACAGCTGCGTTGGGTGGTTTACTGGGGGCTGACGTGCCTTTATCTGCTGGTGGCGTTCTCGTTTCGGGCACGTGTGCGGCGGGGCGCGCTGGGCGGACTGGTAATCATGGGGGGCTTTACGGTTTGGGCGCTGTGCTTCCTGGTGCATCCGCTGATGCATAGTCACGCGAACTGGGACCCGACTGTGGAGAATATCTGGAGTCTGCAAAAGTTTGTAGTGATTGTGGGAATGCTGGTGACGCTGCTGGAGGATGAGACGGAGCTGCGGAAATCGCAGGCACTGCACGATGCGCTGACGGGGCTGCCGAACCGTCGGCTGTTTGAGGACCGGCTGGCGCAATCGCTGGAACGGGCGCTGCGGAGCGGATTGAGTACGGCGCTGTTTGTGGTGGATCTGAACGGATTCAAGACGATCAACGACACGCAAGGTCACCGGATGGGGGACCTTGTGCTGCAGGCCGCGGCGACAGGTTTGCAGGGCACGGTGCGGAGCTCGGATACGCTTTCACGGCTGGGGGGCGATGAATTCTGCGTGATTGTGAACGATTTGACGCGGAGCGCGGATTGCGAACGGATTGCCGACGCGCTTGCCGAAGCGCTTGACGGCGTGGAGGTGCCGCGGCTGGTGGGTTCGGTAAACGGCAGTGTGGGGTATGCGCTGTTTCCGGATGAGGCGGCCGATGCGACGGAGCTTTATACGCTGGCGGATCGGCGGATGTATGAACGGAAACGTCGAGGCGCGCGGCGGGAAAAGGTGGAATTCCCGAGAGCGGTGGCGGAGCCGATATTGATGGAGCGACGGCGGTAAACGTTTCCTGGTTGATTTAGCTATTTTGATGAGCAGTGAGGAAACCCCAGGTCACGCGATAAGGCTGCGTGGCCTGGGGCACCCAAAACTTTCGACTGTTTGATCAGGCGGTGGTGAGTTCGGGGGTTTCTACGGTTACTTTGACGGGGGTTAGCCAGTTGTACTTGTCAGGGCGCGTGCCGTTGACGATGCCAAAGAACTCGTCATGGATGGCGGTGGTGATGGGACCCATGGAGCCGTCGCCTACGAGGATGCGGTCTACGGAACGAAGGTGGGTGACCTCGGCGGCGGTGCCGGTGAAGAAGGCCTCTTCACAGAGGTAAAGGAATTCGCGGGGCAGGGTTTGCTCGAGGGTGGGGATGCCGAGGTCCTTGGCGATGGTGAGGATGGCGTTGCGGGTGATGCCGTTGAGGACCGAGGACGAGAGAGGTGTGGTGTAGAGGACGCCGCCACGGACGAGGAAAAGGTTCTCGCCGGAGCCTTCAGAGAGCAGGCCGTTGACGTCGAGGGCGATGCCTTCGTCGTAGCCGTTGACTTCAGCTTCCATGCGGATGAGCTGGGAGTTGAGGTAGTTGCCGCCGGCCTTGGACATGGTGGGCATGGTGTTGGGCGCGTGGCGATTCCAGGAGGAAACGCAGACGTCTGCGCCGTTGTTGCCGGGGACGTATTTGCCCCAAGGATAGTTGGCGATGTAGACCTCGACGGGGGATCTGAGGGGGTTGACGCCGGCCTCGCCGTAGCCGCGGAAGGCGACGGGACGGATGTAGCAGGGGGCTACGCCGTTGGCTTCGACGGTATCGATGACGGCCTGGGAGAGCTGGTCTACGGTATAGCCGAGAGGCATGCGGTAGATGTGGCCGGAATCGCGGAATCGCTGCATGTGCTCAGGGAGGCGGAAGATGGAGGCTTTGGAGCCCTGGGTGTAGGCGCGGATGCCCTCGAAGATGGATGAGCCGTAGTGCACGACGTGCGACATGACGTGGATGTTGGCGTCTTGCCAAGGGATGAGTGAACCGTTGTGCCAGATGTGCTTGGTGGTCTGGAGAGGCATTTTATGAGGCTCCTGAGGCCATATTATAGCGGGAGGCGCGGCGGCCTATAAGAGGTGGCGGGTGTGATTTGCGGCGGGTTGAAGACTCGGTAATCGGACAGAAGATGCGATAATCGTCTTAGTGGCTTTTATGACTTTTGAAATGAGTAATGCGTTGAGTGGTTTGGTTTTCGATCCGCACCTGGTGAGCCTGGCGGGTTTGCAGCACTCGGCTTATGTGCGGTTTTCTGTGCTGGCTTTAAGTTCGGTGTTCTTTCTGGTGGATCCGTTTGCGGCGCTGCCTACGTTTCTGGCGGTGACGGCGGGCGTGGACAAGGCGCGGCGGCGGCGGATGGCGTGGAAGGCGAGCGTGACGGCGTGGCTGGTGCTTTCGGCGTTTGCGGTGGCGGGACAATATATTTTTCATCTGTTCGGGATTACGTTGCCGGCGTTCGAGATTGCGGGGGGGATTATTCTGCTGCTGATCGGGCTGGATATGTTGAATGCGAAGCGGTCTGCGACGCAGGAAACGGGTAAGGAGACCGAGGCGGCGGCGGAGAAGGAAGACGCTGGAATTGTGCCGCTGGGGATCCCGATGCTGGCGGGGCCGGGGTCGATTACGAGCGTGATGGTGCTGGTGGGGCAGGCGCAGGGTAGATGGTCGCTGCTGGGGGCCATTTTGGGGGCGATTTTTGTGACGGCGGTGATTTGCTACCTGGTGCTGGGGAATTCAGACCGGGTGGCGTCTGTGCTGGGGGAGACAGGGATTCGGATTCTGGTGCGAATCATGGGGCTGCTGCTGGTAGCGCTGGCGGTGCAGTATTTTGTGAATGGAATGGTGGACCTTGGAGTGCTGTCGCGGCCGCTGGATTAGGGATGGACGGCGGAAAACCTTTACCTACGATTTATCGTCTGATCAACTACAACTTTAGAGGTACCGGGCCCATGAATCTGTTTGAGAAAGTTCTTGCTGTTTGTGTCGTGTGTGTTGCTGCGACATTGGTGGTGCGGCATGGTGAGGCGGCGATGAGGCCGGCGTTGCCGAGCGATATGCCGGCGCAGGCACAGTTTTTGCAATCGGGCTATGACGTAACGAAGCTGGAAGCGCAGGGAGATTGGGTCGCTTGCGGGGTCGATCAGGATCAGGGGCAGGATTGGTGCCGGGTAACCGATAAGGATGGCCTGGTGGTGTACCAAGGCGATTTTCTGCCGCTTACAAGTGATGCTCCGCTGCCGGGGGGAGAGCTGAATGTGAGTGCGGCGCATCCGGAACATTTGTGGGTAGCGGGGCCGGGGGGTGTGCCGGAGCCGGTGATTCCGCTGACGGGTGGTGCACTGCTGGTGCCGGCGGCGGATCGTGCGGCGCTGGCTGACAGGTGGAGCAGCCACCCGGAAGAGATGGCTGCGCTTTCTTCGCGGTAAGTGTTTGCGTGTTTTGAACGGTGCATAGCCTTGGGCTATGCACCGTTTTTGCTCAGTGGACGAGGAAAGCTGAGGCGGCGAAGAGCAGGCCGGCGATGCCGAGGCTCAGGCCTCCGATGAAGTAGAGACGGCGGCGAGTGAAGAGGGTGATGGAGCAAAGGACGACGGAGATCTGGAGGAGGGCTTCGCCGAGGTCGAAGCGACCGGCCTGGCGTTCTGCGTGGTCGACTTCGGATTCGAGATCGCGGGCTTTCTCTTCTTCCTGCTTGAGTTCTTCTTTCCATTTTTCTTCATGCTGGCGGTAGTCGTCGAGGCGTTTTTCTACTGCCTGGGCGTTTGAGTTGGGCTGGAGGCCGAGGAGGTCGATGGCGACGTTGTATTGATCGGCGCGGATTTTCTTGGCCTGGTATAGGTTCCACTGGTCGCCGGCGCGGGATTGAGAGAGGACGGCTTCAGTGTGGCTGCGGTGTCCGAGCACGGTAACCATGGCGACGAGCACGGCGAGGATGGAGATGGCGAGGGAAATTTTTGTGAGGGATTCGCCGCCGCCTTCGCCGGCTTCTTTGAGCTGATTGGAGAATTCCTGTATCTCGGTGGGTTCCATAAGGGGGAGTTTACTGGTTGCGTGGGGGGGCGCCGAGGGAAAGTTTGAGATTCTTTGATTTTCTTGCAGGTGCGTCTTTATTGGGGATGCAGGGCTTTTCAACTGGTTTGGGATGATTTTCACATGGCTTGGAGTTGCAGGATCGGCGAGGCGCTGCTAATCTCAGGAAGTCGCAGTGAGCAGCAAGCAGTCTGGAAGCGCGTTAGCAAGCGAGTCTTGCAAGTAACCGGAAGATGCGCTAAGCTGGGACAGCAGCAAAGAAAGAATGCTTCGAGCCGGGCTTCTGGAGTCAAGAAGCGATGTAAGGCTGAGAAGCGCAGTCCAAGCGTTTGATAGAGGCGTACACCAGGCATAGCCGGTCAGCCCAAGTCCAACCCAAGCCACTGCAGTTGAAGGGAAACGAGCTTGTTGAGTCGTTTGGTAGTTTGCTCCTTTTGGGGCGTATGAGCTTAGAGCTCAGCGACGTTTTCGTCGTTACGATGTTTTAGTTTTTGCGCAGTGCGAGCGTCAGATTGATTTGCTTTTACCAGGTTGCCCCGATCCCATGGGTTGATTGCAGCCGGAAAGAAAAAAGCAAGAAACAAGTTGACACGAGAGTGAAAGTTCGATACTCTTAGAAAGTTCGCGGTAAACGTCACGAACTGCTGAGCGGTCTTGAGTAGCGGATCCGGTAAGCAGATTCTGAAAGTCCTCGTATAGCTGAAGTTTAGCTAGAGGCCACCCAGGAAGAGACGCAGCGCAATCAAGTTCGAGGACACGGAGTACGGCCCGCTTTTAGCGATCAGCCTACTTGGTCCTTGATCCAAAACTCACGGCTTAGGCCAGATGAGTCAGGATCTTTGACAACATAGTTGAACATGCCAGTCGTGAGATGATGATGAATTTGGTTTAGTCATTCTCACTAGTTATAAACCTCCGGAACTTTCGAGTTCGGGGGCGCATGATAACCATCCCCACCCCTGTGGCTGGATGGCATGCAAACCAAGATTAAACGAGAGTTTGATCCTGGCTCAGAATCAACGCTGGCGGCGTGCCTAACACATGCAAGTCGAACGAGAAAGGGATTTCGGTCCTGAGTATAGTGGCGCACGGGTGAGTAACACGTGAATAATCTACCTCCGAGTGGGGAATAACCAAAAGAAATTTTGGCTAATACCGCATAACACTTACGAGTCAAAGCAGCAATGCGCTTGGAGAGGAGTTCGCGGCAGATTAGTTAGTTGGCGGGGTAATGGCCCACCAAGACGATGATCTGTATCCGGCCTGAGAGGGCGCACGGACACACTGGAACTGAAACACGGTCCAGACTCCTACGGGAGGCAGCAGTGGGGAATTTTGCGCAATGGGGGAAACCCTGACGCAGCAACGCCGCGTGGAGGATGAAGTATCTTGGTACGTAAACTCCTTTCGATGGGGAAGATAATGACGGTACCCATAGAAGAAGCCCCGGCTAACTTCGTGCCAGCAGCCGCGGTAATACGAGGGGGGCAAGCGTTGTTCGGATTTATTGGGCGTAAAGGGTGCGTAGGCGGTTTGATAAGTCTTATGTGAAATCTATGGGCTCAACCCATAGTCTGCATGAGAAACTGTCGGGCTTGAGTATTGGAGAGGTGAGTGGAATTTCCGGTGTAGCGGTGAAATGCGTAGATATCGGAAGGAACACCTGTGGCGAAAGCGGCTCACTGGACAATAACTGACGCTGAGGCACGAAAGCTAGGGGAGCAAACAGGATTAGATACCCTGGTAGTCCTAGCCCTAAACGATGATTGTTTGATGTGGCAGGTACCCAATCCTGCCGTGTCGAAGCTAACGCGATAAACAATCCGCCTGGGGAGTACGGTCGCAAGGCTGAAACTCAAAGGAATTGACGGGGGCCCGCACAAGCGGTGGAGCATGTGGTTTAATTCGACGCAACGCGAAGAACCTTACCTGGGCTCGAAATGCTAGTGAATCCGGCAGAAACGTCGGCGTCTCGCAAGAGACACTAGTATAGGTGCTGCATGGCTGTCGTCAGCTCGTGTCGTGAGATGTTGGGTTAAGTCCCGCAACGAGCGCAACCCTTATCTTCAGTTGCTACCATTTAGTTGAGCACTCTGACGAAACCGCCTCGGATAACGGGGAGGAAGGTGGGGATGACGTCAAGTCCTCATGGCCTTTATGTCCAGGGCTACACACGTGCTACAATGGCCGGTACAAACCGCTGCAACCCCGCGAGGGTGAGCTAATCGGAAAAAGCCGGCCTCAGTTCGGATTGGAGTCTGCAACTCGACTCCATGAAGCTGGAATCGCTAGTAATCGTGGATCAGCATGCCACGGTGAATACGTTCCCGGGCCTTGTACACACCGCCCGTCACATCACGAAAGTGGGTTGCACTAGAAGTCGGTGAGCTAACTCGCAAGAGGAGCAGCCGCCCAAGGTGTAATTCATGATTGGGGTGAAGTCGTAACAAGGTAGCCGTAGGAGAACCTGCGGCTGGATCACCTCCTTTCTAAGAGAGAACATGTCGATGTATCGAACGCCCCTGCGTAGGCAGGCAACAGGCTTTCACGATCCTGTTGAGTTCTGGTAGCATCGACGACCATCTGACCTTCACTTTCGGGTGAATCAGATGAGCCTGAACTAGACCTTCTCTTCTTCACATTCATATAGATCGACGGTCAAGACAGCGTAGCTGTCCTGCATGTTCAACTGTGTCCTCGAAACCTTTCGAGAGAGCTCCAAAGTCCTGCTTGAACGCTGACGCGTTCAAGCAGGACGACAGAGCAAGCGAAGCGGCCCGGAGATTTGTTCGGACGTGCAGCCGGGCCTGTAGCTCAGTTGGTTAGAGCGCACCCCTGATAAGGGTGAGGTCGGTAGTTCGAATCTACCCAGGCCCACCACTTACCTAGGTCATCAGGCACTTGTATTTGTTACACTGATGAGCGATGGGGCTGTAGCTCAGTTGGGAGAGCACCTGCTTTGCAAGCAGGGGGTCAACGGTTCGATCCCGTTCAGCTCCACCATCCTCTTGAAATGTTTTGTCACCAGCCTGCTTCAGGTTGAGTCAGCGTGCAAGTGCTGATTGAACCTTGAGCTTGCTCAAGCCGCCCGAGGGCGCGTATCAGAGACAGACAAAGCTGCGATGCAGCGATGCGATGATCTCGACGATTTTTGACAACTGAATAGATTGGGTAAATATAACTACAAGGCTGAGCAGCAACGCCAAGCTTACCGGGTCGTATCCGGTGGGCGGTTAGTATGGCAGCTGTCAGTTATTGAGTGTCTTTAGAATATTCGTACAGGTAGTGAGTTGGTTTCTCGCAAGAGGGCTGGCGAACTATGCTGTACCGGCGAAATAGTGGACGTAATACACACACACAGAGATCTAGAAGCTTTCAGTGTGGTTGAGGTTGATTCTCAGCTGCGCGAGAGTAAATTCTATGGTCAAGCTACTAAGGGCGCACGGTGGATGCCTTGGCAGAAACAGGCGATGAAGGACGTGGCAAGCTGCGATAAGCTTCGGGGAGCGGCACACACGCGTTGATCCGGAGATTTCCGAATGGGGAAACCCACCTAGGCAAAACCTAGGTATCACCAACTGAATACATAGGTTGGATGAAGCGAACGGAGGGAAGTGAACCATCTCAGTACCTCCAGGAGAAGAAAGAAACCTCGATTCCGAGAGTAGTGGCGAGCGAAATCGGAACAGCCCAAACCCGTATTATTTCGGTAATTCGGGGGTTGTAGGGCCTGCAACAGTAGAGTTACCAATCTGGTCGCTAGCTGAGTCCTCTGGAAAGGGGAACCAAAGAGCGTGACAGTCGCGTAGGCGAAAGTGATCCAGACTCGAAGCAGGTACCTGAGTAAGGCGGGGCACGAGAAACCCTGTTTGAATCCACGGGGACCATCCCGTAAGGCTAAATACTCGTTTCTGACCGATAGTGAACCAGTACCGTGAGGGAAAGGCGAAAAGCACCCCATTGAGGGGAGTGAAAAGTACCTGAAACCGTGTGCCTACAAGCAGTGGGAGGACTATGCCCGTAAGGGAATGTCTGACCGCGTGCCTATTGCATAATGAGCCGGCTAGTTATTCTTGTCAGCAAGGTTAAGCGTGAGCGAGCCGCAGCGAAAGCGAGTCTGAATAGGGCGTTAAGTTGGCAGGAATAGACGCGAAGCGGGATGATCTACCCTTGGCCAGGTTGAAGGTGAGGTAACACTCACTGGAGGACCGAACCGGTGTTTGTTGAAAAAAGCTCGGATGAGCTGAGGGTAGGGGTGAAAGGCTAATCAAATTCCGTGATAGCTCGTTCTCTCCGAAATAGCTTTAGGGCTAGCGTCGTGTGATTTGGATCGGTGGTAGAGACATGGATGGACTAGGGGGCTTTCCGGCTTACTGAATCCAACCAAACTTCGAATGCCGATCACAACCAGCACGGCAGTCAGACTGTGGGGGCTAAGCTTCACAGTCGAGAGGAAAACAGTCCAGACCGCCAGCTAAGGTCCCAAAATTACAGTTAAGTGGGAAAGGAAGTCGGAACCCTCAGACAGCCAGGAGGTTGGCTTAGAAGCAGCCATCCTTTAAAGAAAGCGTAATAGCTCACTGGTCAAGGGGTCCGGTGCCGACAATACAACGGGGCTAAAACTGTATACCGAAGCTGCGGATGCACCTACGACTTGATCGTAGTGTGCGTGGTAGGAGAGCATTCTCTCGTGGATGAAGCGGAACTGGGAAGATCCGTGGACATTAGAGAAGAGACCCTGCCGGCATAAGTAGCGATAATGAAGGTGAGAACCCTTCACGCCGAAAGTCTAAGGTTTCCTGAGGAAGGTTAATCCGCTCAGGGTTAGTCGGTCCCTAAGCTGAGGCCGAAAGGCGTAAGCGATGGATGTCTGGTTAATATTCCAGAACTCCCGATTTTTCGTTATTACGATGGGGTGACGCATAAGGATAAGCTGGACCTCCTATGGCTATGGGGTTCGATACGCGTGAAGCTGGATCTGATAGGCAAATCCGTCAGGTCTTAACAGTGAGGCGTAAAGCAGTAAGCCGTATGGCTGAAAGCAGCTGATTTCATGGTGCCAAGAAAAACCTCTAAGGAGAGAGATTGGGAACCGTACCACAAACCGACACAGGTAGACGAGGAGAATATCCAAAGGCGCTCGAGTGAAAGCTTGTTAAGGAACTCGGCAAATTAGACCCGTAACTTCGGGAGAAGGGTCGCCACCGATGTGCAAGCATCTGGTGGCCGCAGTGAAACGCGAACGGCGACTGTTTAACAAAAACACAGGTCTCTGCAAAGTCAAAAACGACGTATAGGGGCTGACTCCTGCCCGGTGCCGGAAGGTTAAAAGGAGAGGTTAGCCGCAAGGCGAAGCTTTGAATTGAAGCCCCGGTGAACGGCGGCCGTAACTATAACGGTCCTAAGGTAGCGAAATTCCTTGTCGGGTAAGTTCCGACCTGCACGAATGGAGTAACGATCGTTCGACTGTCTTAACGAGTTGCTCGGCGAACTTGTAGTACCGGTGAAGATGCCGGTTACCCGCAGCTAGACGAAAAGACCCCGTGCACCTTTACTATACTTTTACTATGGTTTACGGCCATTGCTGCGCAGGATAGGTGGGAGGCTTTGAAGCCAGACTTTCGGGTTTGGTGGAGCCAACGGTGAGATACCACCCTGCGATTGTTGTGAATCTAACCTGCTCCCATTATCTGGGAGAGGGACATAGTAAGACGGGTAGTTTGACTGGGGCGGTCGCCTCCTAAATTGTAACGGAGGCGCGCGAAGCTACACTCAGGCCGTTTGGAAATCGGCCGTCGAGTGCAAAGGCATAAGTGTGGTTAACTGCGAGACCTACAAGTCGAGCAGATGCGAAAGCAGGCCTTAGTGATCCGGTGGTTCTGTATGGAAGGGCCATCGCTCAACGGATAAAAGGTACGCCGGGGATAACAGGCTGATCGAAGCCAAGAGTTCATATCGACGCTTCGGTTTGGCACCTCGATGTCGGCTCATCACATCCTGGAGCTGTAGAAGGTTCCAAGGGTTAGGCTGTTCGCCTATTAAAGTGGTACGTGAGCTGGGTTCAGAACGTCGCGAGACAGTTCGGTCTCTATCTGCTGTGGGCGTAGGAGATTTGAAGAGGGCTGTCCTTAGTACGAGAGGACCGGGATGGACGAACCTCTTGTGTTCCAGTTGTCCTGCCAAGGGCACGGCTGGGTAGCGAAGTTCGGTTGTGATAACCGCTGAATGCATATAAGCGGGAAGCACGCTCTAAGATGAGATCTCCCAACCCAAAAGGGAAATGAAGGGCCCAGGAAGACCACCTGGTTGATAGGCTGGAGGTTGAAGCGTGGTAACACGTGTAGCTTACCAGTACTAATCGCCCGTTCGGCTTGTCCATAGAATTTACTCTGCGCAGTGAGTCACCATCCACTGTTCTGAGGAGACTCGATAACAAGCTTTGTAGTTATAACTTTTGGATACAACGCAATAAGTAGTAACGTCTGGGAACACCCAATCTATTCAGTTGTGAAGGATCGCGCGAGCGAGTCTTTCTAAAGTTTGCCGGTGAGTTTACCGCGAGGGTCACACCCGTTCCCATCCCGAACACGGAAGTTAAGCCTCGTTGGGCCGATGGTACTGCACGCGTAAGTGTGTGGGAGATTAGGTGATCGCCGGCATAATATCGAAACGCCCCACTCTTCGGAGTGGGGCGTTTTTGCGTTTGGGTGTCGGGCGGGGTGGCGCGGGAAGGGGTTGTGGTGGATTCGAAGGGGATCGGGCAAGGGAGAAGTGAGAGGCGATACGGTTCTCTCGCTCAGTGATAGCTGGCTGTTATTCGGAGTCTATGAAGCATGCCTGCAGGGCTCGCTCATCACGCAGGGTCGGCAACCTCGGCCTTGCGGGCCCGGCTGGTATGAGACGGGCCTTCAGCCCTGACACGTCAATATTTTATGGGTCGTCGCTACGAGCGAAGGCCCGGGGCTAAAGCCCCACTTAGTCGTTGAAGTTGTTCGTGGGGCTAAAGCCCCACGCTAATCCCACAGGCTTCGTTGGCACTGTGGTGGCGGGAGGAACTTGGTTGCTGTAGAGTCAACTCACACTGTTTGAACACATTTATCGAAAGATCAAGGAAAACTTCTCATGCGTTTTATGCCTCTCGCTCTTCTTGCCTTCAGCTTTACGGGTGCTGCGTTTGCAGCCAAGCACGAAAAGATTGTGGTTCCGGTGATGACTTCGGCCGGTAAGGATGCTGGGACGGTTACGTTCAAGCAGGAAGGAGACAAGCTGAAGATTTCGCTGGAGCTGAAGAACCTGCCGGAGGGGGATCATGCGATTCATATTCACCAGAAGGCTCTATGCGATGCGCCGGACTTCAAGACGGCGGGTGGACACTTCAATCCGGAGATGAAGCAGCATGGGCTGCAGAACCCGATGGGGCATCATGCGGGGGATCTGCCGCTGAATATTTCGGTGGGCGTGGAAGGTACAGTGCATAAGAGCTTCTCGGTGGATTATCTTTCGCTGGGGACGGATGGGCCGAACGACATTCTGGCGAATGGCGGGACGGCGTTCATGATTCACGACAAGGGCGACGATATGAAGACGGATCCGACGGGGAACGCGGGGAACCGGATCGCTTGTGGGGTGATTACGGAGAATCCGCCGGCGCCGGTGACGAAGAAGGCGGAGAAGAACGGGGATGCGCGGTAAGGTTCCTCTAATTTCGGTGCCGGACCCAGGTCACTGACGGTGAGACTGTCAGTGGCCTGGGGCACCCCAGGCCTCTTCCTCTTTTGTGATGGAACTGTTTGGGTTGGGTTTGCGTAGAGATTCAACATGGGCGTTCTGCACATGGCGATTCCGTTTTCAGCGCAGGCTCGGCGGCAGGCTTTGCCTGGAGCGCTGCTGCCAACGGAGAAGATGCCCGGAGGCCACGTGCAGCAGGGTTCACACCGAACGTCGGACCGGACAGAGCGGACACCGGAGCAAGTGGCCGAGCAGGAGGCGTTGCATGAACTGGTGCGGAAGTGCCGGTCTGGCGACCAGGGGGCCTGGCATAAGCTGGTGACCTCGCAGCATAAAAGGGTTTATGCGATCTGCTACCGGTTTACGAACGATGCGACGGATGCGGAAGATATTACGCAGGATGTGTTTCTGAAGGTGTATCGCAACCTGGGGACGTTCGATCCGGCGAAGGGTGGGTTTCAGACGTGGATTACTACGCTGACACGGAACCTGCTGGTGGATAATTATCGGCGGACGCGGTTGGAACGGGCGAGTGAAAGCCTGGATGCGCCGCTGGGTGGGGAAGACGATGGGCCGACGGCGGGTGAGCGTCTGGTGGCGACGGGGCGGAACCAGGAACAAAGCTATGCGGGGCTGGAGCTGAAGGCTGCGATTCAGCAGGCGCTGGCGAAGGTATCGCCGGACCTGCGGGAGGCGGTGATTCTGCGGGACCTCGAAGACATGGATTACAAGGAGATTGCGGTGGTGCTGAAGATCCCTGAGGGAACGGTGAAGAGCCGAATCTCCCGGGGTCGCGCGGAACTGGCAAGGTTGTTGCAACGTATAGAAGGACAGGTGATGTAATGGCAAATCCAATCCAATTCGACAAGTACAAGATGCCGGAGCACCCGGATTGCCGCCGCTGTGAGGAGTTGCTGACGGACGCGGTGGATGAAGTGCTGGAGGATGCGGACCGGGTGTGGTTTGAACGGCATGTGGCGGGCTGCATGGATTGTCAGCAGGCGCTCGAAGAAGCGCAGCGGGGTGCGGCGTGGCTGACGCTGCTGAAGGCTCCGCGGCCTGAGCCTTCGGCGCAGCTGCTGGCGCGGATCTTTGCCGAGACGGACGTGCGGGGGGATGGAATGCCGGCGGACCGGTTTGCGGATCGTGTGGCGGACCACTTCCCGGTGCCGGTGCGGCCAAATGTGCTGCCGTTCCGGCCGAGGATGCCGCAGCTGCCGGCGATGGGCCGGATGATGTTCGAACCGAGGCTGGCGATGACGGCGGCGATGGCGTTCTTTTCAATTGCGCTGACGATGAACTTGACCGGGGTGCGGCTGGATCAGATGCATGCGGCGGACCTGAAGCCGGCGGCGATCAAGCGGACGTACTACGAGGCTACGGCATCGGTGGCGCGGCGGTATGAGGGGCTGCGAGTGGTGCATGTAGTGGAGTCGCGGGTGGATGATCTTCGGATTGGGAATGGCAATGACAGCTTGCTGCCGGAATCGCGGCGGGGCGAAGGAATGGATCGGGAACAAGGCAGGCCAGCGGAGACGGTTCCGAAGGATGAGCCGAAGCGGGAGGCTCCATCGAAGCCACATGGGATCAGTCAGCAGGATTTGCCCGGGGCTCCCCGGGTGGTACGAGTGGATTTGACAGTGCAAGGGATGAAGAAGACAGGAGGTCTGGCATGAGCGAAACAATGGATACAAGTGCGAATCAACCGACGGCTTATTGCCAGAGTTGCGGTAGAGGATTGACGGCTGAGACGGCACGCAGGGTGGGGGCTTCGGTTTACTGCGAACCCTGCCTGGAGGCTCGGGTGGGTGGGGGTGGCGTGCCGCCGGCGCCGGGGTATGCGCCCGTTGGGGCGGGAATGCCGGATGGGGGCTGGGTGGCGCCGGTGCCGGTGCATGATGCGCCGAATCCTGCGCTGGCTTTCTGGCTGGGGTTTATTCCGGGCGTGGGTGCGATGTACAACGAGCAATATGCGAAGGGGTTTGTCCACCTGATCGCGTTCATTCTGCTGGTTTCGTTGTCGGATGTGAATGGGCTGTTCGGGATCTTCATTGCCGGATGGGAGTTCTATATGGCGATTGAGGCGCAGCGGACGGCGCAGGCGAGGCGTGATGGATTGCCGCTGCCGAATCCGTTTGGGCTGAACGATATTGGGGAACGGCTGGGGTTCGGCAAGAGCTGGGGACATGCGGCGGCGGGTACGGGCGGGCCGAACGCGGGGTCGACGAGCGGTGCGGCATGGACTGCTCCGGCGGCTGACCCGCGGCAACAGGCTTGGCAGGCTTCAGCGGAACAGTATGCGCAGAATCTGCGGGAACAGGCTACGGCGCAGGCTTACCAGGATGCTTATGGTGGGGCGGGCGTTCCTCCGCCGCCTTATAACCCGGTTGCAAATGCGGGGCCTGGGGTGCCTTATGGAGGCGTGCCGCCTTATGGGGCTGTGCCTCCGCCGGTTGCTCCGGGGTATGTGCCGGCTGTGAGACGTTTTCCGGCTGGGGCGGTTTGGTTGATCGGGCTGGGATGCTTCTTTTTGCTGATGACGACGGGGCTGTTTGAATCGATCCATATCAATGCGCTGATTGGCGTGGGGTTGATTGGGCTGGCGGTGTGGACGTTTATCCGGCGGATGGGGGAGACGGGCGCGAACCTGATGGACGATGGGTCGCCGATGTACAGGTATCGTCTTTACCGGGCGTGCCGGGGGACGATCTGGCTGGCGTTTATCGGGTTGTGGTTTCTGCTGGGAAGCTTCAGCACCCTGAATTTTCATCGGATGTGGCCGATCTTTATTATTCTTGCGGGCGTGATGGCGCTGGTGGAACGGCTGCTTCTGCATAGCAGCGCGAGCGTGATGCCGCCGTATGAGGCTGGGTATGCTGCGCCGCCGGCGGGTGCGCCAGAAGCTGTGGGGCCGGTGTCGACCTCGATCGTACCGACAGTACCGTTTGATTCACAGAAAGGCGGGAACTAGATGGCCGGCTATCCTCCACCTTATCCACCACCAGCGGGTGCGCCGTTTGGGTTCGATCCTCGTGATCAGCGGAAGTTCTATAAAGAGCAGATGAAGGCGCAGGCGCGGGCGCAGAAGGATGCGGCTCGGTTTGAGCGGGATCGGCAGCGTGCGCAGACGTGGGGTCCGCGGCGGACCTCGATTGTGGGACCGCTGCTGTTGGTGGCGATCGGGATTGTGGCATTGCTGATTTCGACGGGCCGGCTTTCGATGCTGCGGTTCGCGGGCTGGTATGCCTACTGGTGGCCGTTGCTGATTGTTCTGGCGGGCTTGCTGATGGTGGGGGAGTGGGCGTTGGAACAATTTCGGAAGCCGGAGGGCGTTCCGTTTGTGCGGCGCGGGTTGGGCGGGGGTGCGGTGACACTGCTCATCTTCCTGGTGATTTTCGGGTTTACGTCGCGCGGTGTGCATGACAACCATGACCTGATTGCGCGGGGATTGAGCATCAATCCGGATAATTTTGAGGAGATTTTTGGAGACAAGTACGAGCGGGAACAGCAGATCGACCAGGCATTTGCGGCGGGGACGAGTTTGTCGCTGGATAATCCGCATGGCGATGTAGCCATTACCGGACAAAGTGGGGATGGGCAGATCCATATCACGCTGAACAAGCGGGTTTATGGGCGGAATGAACAGGATGCGGATGCGAAGGCGGATGCGCTGAAGCCGGTGATGCAGCTCACGGGTAACACGCTGCATGTGACGGTGCCGGGTCGTGAGGGGGTAACGGCGGATGTGAGCGTGACGCTGCCGGCGGGGGCGGGGACGAGCGTGAATGCCGACCATGGGGAGGTGCATGTGACGGGGATGAATGGGCCTGTAAATGTGACCTCGAACAATGGGGATGTGGAGCTGAATACGGTAGCCGGGGCGGTGATGGCGCGGATGAACAGCTCGCATGCATCGTTTGCGGCGCATAACGTGACGGGAGATGTACAGGTGAAGGGGCGGGCGGATGACCTGAATGTCACGGATGTGACGGGGATGGTGAGCCTGGAAGGGGAGTTCTTTGGGGATACGCATTTGGAGCGGCTGGGGGGGCTAACGTTCCAGACGAATCGGACGCAGTTTACGCTGGGGAGATTGAACGGCGAGGTGGATATCAGCCCGGACTCGGAGCTGAGTGGAGACAATATTGCGGGGCCTACGGAGCTGCGGACGCGGTCGCGGAATATCAACCTGCAGCACGTGGCGGGGCCGGTGAATGTGACGAACTCGAATGGGACGGTGGATTTGACCGATGCGCTGCCGCTGGGAGCGGTGACGATCGATAACTCGAACGGGGCGGTGAATGTGACGCTGCCGGATCGGGTTGGGATTTCACTGAGCGCGGAGACGCGGGATGGTGAGGTGGAGAATGAGTTTGGGCTGACGACGGTGGGGGGTAACGACCGGAATTCGGTGACGGGGACGGTGGGGGATGGTGGGACGCGGGTAAGTGTGCGGACCAGTCATGCAGATATAAGCCTGCATAAGATGGCGATGATTGCGCCTCCTGCGGCACCGGCGGCTCCTGTGGTGCCGGCGGTGAAGGGGAAGGGTGGGAAGTTGACGAAGAAGCCGGTGGCTCCTGCTACGCCTGCTGTGCCGGCGACACAGACTTTTTAGGGGAAGCGGATGGGCTTTCACCGTGTATTCTTCTGTTCATGAGATTACGTCTGGCGGTTTGTGCTGGGGTGCTGGTTTGTTTGCCTGGGATGATAGTGGCGCAGGGTGGCCGGGGGGATCGTCCGGCTGCTGCGGCGGCGGATGAGAAGAAGGATGATGCGAAGGGGCCGATGGGGAATCCGCTGCCGGCGGATGCGCATGTGGCGCAGCAGATTGAGATGAATGGGGCTCCGCTGAAGTACACGGCGACAGTGGGTACGCTGCCGGTGAAGGGTGCGGATGGGAAGTCGACGGGGGAGGTGGTGTTTACGTCATATGTTGTGGACGGAGCGAATCGGCCAGTTACGTTTGCGTTCAATGGTGGGCCGGGGGCGGCTTCTGTTTATTTGAACCTGGGGGCAATTGGGCCGAAGCGTGTGAACTTTGGGGCGGAGGGGCAAAGCCCGAGTGATCCGGCTACGCTGACGGATAACCCGGGGACTTGGCTGGATTTTACGGATATCGTGTTTATCGATCCGATTGGGACGGGGTTTTCGCGGTCGCTGGTGAGCCCGGAGGAGAGCAAGAAGCTGTTTTATGGGCCGGACCAGGATATCGCTTACCTGAGCAAGATTGTGTATGACTGGCTGGTGAAGAATGGGCGGCTGCAGTCGCGGAAGTACATTGTGGGCGAGAGCTATGGGGGGTACCGGGGGCCGCGGCTGACGGCTTATCTGCAATCGCAGATTGGGGTGGGGATCAATGGGCTGGTGCTGGTGTCGCCGGCGCTGGCGCCGCAGGGCGGGTCGCCGGATATTTCGCCGATACCTTGGATGACTACGCTGCCGTCGATTGTCGCGGCGAACTATGAGCGGCAGGGGAAGCTGACGGATGCGAATATGCAGGCGGTGATCGACTATACGCGGGGGGAATATGCGACGGACCTGATCAAGGGCAACAGCGACCCGAGCGCGACGCCGCGGCTGGTGAAAAAGGTGACCGAGTTGACGGGGCTGGACCCGACATTTGTGCGGCAAGCCGGCGGACGGCTGGAGACGCAGGCGTTTCTGCGCGAGGAGTTCAGGGAGACGGGTAAGCTGGGGAGCCGGTATGACCCGAATGTGACGGCATATGATCCGTTTCCTTATGCGCCGACGCAGGAGACGAACGACCCGATTTTGCTGAGCATCATTGCGCCGACGACGACGGCGATGGTGGACTTTGTGACCCGGGTGGTGGGGTGGAAGACCGATGCACGGTACAACGCCTTGAGCGAGGAAGTGGGCCGGGCATGGGATCGGTCAGGCGGGCGCGGGGCGTTTGGGGGGAATGCAAGTGAGTCTGATCTGCGGGTGGCGGTGGCTACGGACCCGAAGATGCATGTGCTGATTGCGCATGGGTGGGCGGATTTATCGTGCCCGTTTATGGGGTCGGTGCTGACGGTGGAGCAAATTCCTACGTATGGGGATGCGAGCCGGGTGCAGGTTCATATGTATGCGGGTGGGCATATGTACTATGCTCGGCTGGGGAGCTCGATGGCGCTGCGGAAGGATGTGATGGAGCTGGTGGCGAAGCACTAGGGGGTTGCTGAGTGCCCTGCTTGCTTTGTACCATGTCGCGCTGAGAGAGGTGAATGCAATGACTGTGAGCTGTAAGGTGTTGCTTTCCTGCGCTTTACGACAGGCGTCAACGACCCTACCGGTACCGGCTCCGCAAACGGGGGACTGGTCGCCGCCGCAGCACCTTGCACCTGCGTGGGCGCGGCTTTCAGACCCTGTCGTGCTGCTCGTCGCGCTTTTGGCGCATCATCCTTTTATCGTCGGGATTTCCATGATTCCCATTGTGATTGGGTTGGGAAAGCTGTTCCCAAGCCTGACCCATGATGCCACCCAGGCTAATCGGCTCAGGCGGATCATCACCGGGATCATGATCACCTTCTCCGTCGCCAACCTCCTGTTGGGGACCACCCTTGCAAACGCGCTAATTTACTGGACAGGGGAGGCGGGGAGCGGAACGATCTCGGGTGCGCACACGACATCCAGCGTCTACAACAACCGATTCATCGTCGCCTATGACATTGCAATAAGGACGCCCTCGGACAGGTTGATCACGAGCCGTTTCCACGATGACGATTTCATTGTGTATCCCTCGCACAATAGAACACTTTATCCCGGGGAAGGTGACAAGTTCACCGTGCGCTACCTGCGTCTTGCGCCCGCCGAGTTTGTGATTGTAGAAAACGACGGGAGCCCATTTTCACGACGCGTGCGCACCACAACAGAAGCCACGACCTACTGAGCTTTTGACACGGAATCGCATCAGGCGGAGTGGGTGGTGGGAAGTTGGAGCTGGCCGGGGGCGGGGTCTTCCACGTAGGGGCGGAAGCAGGTGCGGCAGCGTGCCTCATACATGCCGGCGGCGCCTACCATGACGAGCTGCTGGGAGTGGCCAAGGCGCTGGGTGTGGATGGCGGGCGCGCCGCAGACCATGCAGACGGCGGAGAGCTTGGTGACCTCGTCGGCGATGGCCATGAGGGCAGGGATGGGGCCGAAGGGCTCGGCGGTGAAGGTAGTATCGAGGCCGGCGATGAGGACGCGTTTGCCGTGATGGACGAGGTCCATGGCGAAGGGGATGATGGCGGGGTCGAAGAACTGGGCTTCGTCGATGCCGATGACTTCGACTTCAGAGAGTTGGGGGAGGATGGCTTCGCGGAGGCGGTCGACGTTGGCCACGGTGGAGGCCTCATGGGTCTGGGAGGAGTGCGAGGCGATGGAGGTGCGGTGGTAGCGGAGGTCGATGTCCGGCTTGAAGCAGGCGACGCGCTGGCGTGCGATGCGGGCGCGCTTGAGGCGGCGGATGAGCTCTTCGGATTTGCCGGAGAACATGGGGCCGACGATGATTTCGATGCGGCCGGGATGGGGGGCTTGCATTGGGTGATGGTACGGGATGTGGGCGTGGAAGACGGGGTACAAATCGCAGGGTGACAAGTCTTGTTGTTTTGGCGGGCCAGGCTGTGCGACATTCGGCTACTTGCCTAGCTATTACCTTAGGCAGTCTTTGAGTCTGGGTAGATCGCCGGGCTTTGCTTTGCCTGCCTTGACGTCTGCGATGTGTTGCTGCTGTGCAGCGAGCGGTGGCACGCAGAACTGCAGACGAATGGCGTCTGGAATGAGTTGTGGTGCGTAGGGGAAGAGGGTTTGCTGGTCGCTGAGTGCTTTATATTTTTCGGTGACGTCAGGGTCGTGCTGGTGCTCGAGGTAATAGGCCAGGTTTTCTCCCTGGTACTGCGTGCCGAAGATCTGTTTCTGGCCTATTTGCTGCAGGTAACGGTCGAGCGTCGCGGCTGAGATCCACTTGGCGCGGCTGTAGCCGAGGGCAATGGATTCGGTGGCGAGGACATGGGCGAAGAGGTAGTCGTCGGCTTGCTGACCGTGCTGGAAGAGGTATGAGGCATAGAAGTAATCTTCGCCCGTGAGGCCGGGCTTTGCGAGGAGGAGGCGAGCCTGCTTGCGGCGATCCTCATCGCGCTTAGGGATTTCCTTCTGCCAATCGTAGGCGGGGAGTGCGTCCGCTTGCGCCTTAGGCAGGATATTGACGCCGTCGTCTGCAAGGGCTACGCCACGGTCGCGCTGGTCCTGGACGTAGAGGCCACGGAGGGTCGGCGTGGTGGATTGGGCAAGGCTTGTGGCGGCAACAATCAACAGCATTGTGAGGAGCTTCATAGTGCTTGAGCATGACACAGGCGGACGCAGATCACGATTTAGCAACGGGTTGCCAGAGCTCGAATTTGTTGCCTTCGAGGTCGTAGGCGTGGGCAAATTTGCCGAAGGTTTCGTCTTCCAGCTTGGGTTCGGTTTTGACGCCGTCTTTGATGAGCTGGGCGAGGAGGGCGTCGAGGTCGTCGACGCGGTAGTTGATCATGGCTTGCTGGGTGAGTGGGCCGCGGTCCTTGGCGGCTTCGGGGAAGGTGGACCAGGCGGTGGCGCCGGTGCCGGCGGGGACCTCGTCGGACCAGGGAAACTTGACGCCCCAGGGGCTGGCGGTGAGGTTGAGGTGCTTGGCGTACCAGGCGGAGAGAGCTTTGGGGTCTTTGGCGCGGAGGAAGACTCCGCCGATTCCGGTGACGCGGGCCATGTTATTTCTCCTTCAAGTTGTGGATGAGTTGGGTGACGGCGCCGGAGTCGATGGTTTGCTGGGCGAGCTGGGCGGCGGAGAGGAAGTCGTCAGCGAGGTTGGCGGTGACGAGGAGGGCGGCGGCATTCATGACGACGATATCGCGAGGGGGGCCTGGTTTGCCAGAGAAAATTTCACAGAGGATCTGGGCGTTGGCGTGGGCGTCGCCGCCGGCGAGATCTGCGAGGGAGGCGAGAGGGAGGCCGAAGGCTTCGGGGGTGAGGTTGCCTACCTGGAACTTGTCTTCGAGGACCTCGGCTACGAGGGTTGGGGCGGTGGTGGTGAACTCGTCCATTCCTCCGCCGTGGACCACGAAGGCGTGGCGGGTGCCGAGTTTGGCCAAGGCTGCGGCGACGATGGGCACGAGGCGGGGGGAGTAGACGCCGACGACCTGGGCGGGGGCTCCGGCAGGGTTGGCGAGGGGGCCGATGAGGTTGAAGAAGGTGCGGACGCCGAGGGCGCGGCGGATGGGCATGATGGGGGCGAGGGAGGGTTGGAAGAGAGGGGCGGCGAGGAAGGCGAAGCGGTGGGTGCGGAGGGCGTGGGCGGCGGAGGCGGGGGTGTGGTCGACGGGGATGCCGAGGGCTTCGAGGACATCGGCCGAGCCGGCGCGGGAGGTGACGGCGCGGTTGCCGTGCTTGGCGACGGTAGCGCCGGCGGCGGCGGCGAGGAGGGCGGCGGCGGTGGAGATGTTGAAGGTGCCGGAGAGGTCGCCGCCGGTGCCGCAGGTGTCTACAACAGAGTTGCGCTCCTCAAGCGTCAGGGGGATGGGTAAGGCGCGGGTGCGGAGGGTGTCGACGAAGCCGGCTAGCTCGTCCTCGGTCTCGCCGCGGACGGTGAGGGCGCCTAGGATGGCGGCGATGCGGAGATGTTGGGCGGGGTCTGGGGCTGCGGTGAGGAGGTCGTCGAGGAGGGTGGCGGCGTCGGCGCGGGAGAGCTGGAGGCGGGCCTGGAGGAGGTGCTCGAGGGCGGGCTGGAGGGTGGGGAGCATACGGGGTTGAGGGTAGCATGAGATTGTTTATCGGATTGTGTGTGCGGTAATAGGACGCGCGGATTGCGTGGGGTAGGGCGAGTTCGCTACGATGACGGGGTTCGAGGAAAGAGCTGCCATGAAGATTCATGAGTACCAGGCGAAGGAAATCCTGCGGAAATACAATGTGCCCGTGCCGAACGGGGAGATGGCGACGACGCTGGAACAGGCGGATACGGCGGCCAAGGCGCTGTTTGCGGCGGGGAACAAGGTTGTGGTGGTGAAGGCGCAGATCCACGCGGGTGGGCGCGGCAAGGGTGGTGGGGTGAAGCTGGCGCGGACGCTCGAAGAGGCGGATGCGGCGTCGAAGGCGATTCTGGGGATGCAGTTGATTACCCACCAAACGGGCCCCGCCGGACAAAAAGTTCAGAGGCTGCTGATCGAGGAAGGATCGGCGATCGAGCGTGAACTTTATCTTGGGCTGGTGCTGGACCGGGCTAGCGCGAAGATTGTGTTTATGGCTTCGCAGAGTGGCGGGATGGAGATCGAGGAAGTGGCGCATGCTACGCCGGAATTGATCTACAAGGAGTATGTGGATCCGGCGGTTGGGTTTCAGCCTTACCAGGCGCGGAAGCTGGCGTTCAAGCTGGGGTTGAAGCCGACGCAGATCAACGCGGCGGTCGGGTTTATGACTGGGTTGTATAAGGCGTTTGTGGATACGGATTCTACTTTGATGGAGATCAATCCTTTTATTACTACGAAGGATGACAAGTTAGTGGCGCTCGATTGCAAGATCAATTTTGACGATAATGCGATGTTTCGTCATAAGGACTTGAAAGAGCTTAGGGATATGGCGGAGGAAGATCCGCTGGAGGTAGAAGCTAGTAAGTTCGCGCTGAACTATATCAAGCTGGATGGGAATATTGCCTGCATGGTCAATGGCGCCGGACTGGCGATGGCTACGATGGATATTATTCAGTATTCGGGTGGGCAGGCGGCTAATTTCCTGGATGTGGGGGGTGGGGCTAACCAGGAGCAGATTGAGAATGCTTTTGGGATTTTGCTTTCGGACCCGAACGTTAAGGCTATTTTTATTAATATCTTTGGGGGGATTCTGAGAGTGGATGTTTTGGCTACTGCTGTTGTTGCGGCGGCTAAGAAGCTTAGTGTTACCTTGCCGATTATTCTTCGGGTCGAAGGTACCAATGTTGAGGAAGGCCGGAAGATATTGGCTGATAGTGGTTTGAAGTTTTTGGTGGGTACTACGATGAAGGAAGCGGCTGAACTGGCTGTGAATGCGGCGAGAGGGTAAGTGGCGACGATCAAACCAATCCGGTTCGGGACCTACGCGCCTTATAAACTTCCTCGACAAGCTAGCGATGTTACGAGGGATTCTTTAGGTGCCCTGTGGGCTGAGGCACCTCAGCTTGTAGCAGCTATTGGTGTGTACATCATCGCAAGCAAACATGGAAAGCAGTTACTTCCTTGGTATGTTGGAAAGACTGATAAGGGCTTCAAGAAACGGTTTGATGAACATCTTCGTGGGAAGCACGTTTTCCAGCACTTAGCTTCACTCGTTCCTGAGGACGATTTATTCGTTGTTTTTCTTGCCCGTCATACCAATGGTGGAAAGCTAAAGAAGGCACGCAAGGCAAATGCTCTTACAAAGACAAAAGCTGTTTCGACAATTGTTAAACTTGAATACAACGTTTTGCGAGAAGCTCATCGAAAAAACAGCGCGCTCATTAACAAGAGCAATCGAGTCTTCATCGAGAAGTTGGTAGTTCCAGGATTGTCTAATCCGCAGTCGAGTGATACCGATGTAGCGGCGAAAACTCTTCGCAACTTACTTCAAAGCTAGTTTTCTACGGAGTTACAAAATGGCAGTCTTAGTTGGTAAGGATACGCGGTTGATTGTGCAGGGGATTACGGGGCGTGAGGGTTTGTTTCATGCTCAGGGTTGCCGGGATTATGGGACGAAAGTAGTTGGAGGAGTTACTCCGGGTAAGGGGGGGACTACTGTCGATGGGTTCCCGGTGTTCAATACCGTGGAAGAGGCGATGAAGGAGACGGGGGCGAATGTGAGTGTGATTTTTGTGCCGCCACCTTTTGCTTCCGACGGGATTCTGGAAGCGGCCGGGGCAGGGATGCCGCTGGTGATTTGTATTACCGAAGGAATTCCTGTGCTGGATATGGTGAAGACCTGGGAGGTGGTGAAGAATTCCAAGTCGCGGCTGGTGGGGCCTAACTGCCCGGGCGTGATATCTCCGGGGAAGGCGAAGGTGGGGATTATGCCGGGGCGGATTCATAAGGAAGGGAGCGTGGGGATCGTGAGTAAGTCGGGGACGCTGACTTATGAGGCGGTGTACCAGTTGACGACGCGGGGGATTGGGCAGTCGACGGCGATTGGGATTGGGGGCGACCCGATTATCGGGACGACGCATATCGACGCGCTGAAGCTGCTGAATGAAGACCCGGAGACGGAAGCAATCATCATGATTGGGGAGATTGGCGGATCGGCTGAGGAGGCTGCGGCGCGCTATATCAAGGAGCATGTGAAGAAGCCGGTGGTTGGGTTCATTGCTGGGCAGACGGCGCCTCCGGGTCGGCGGATGGGGCATGCGGGGGCGATTATTTCCGGCGGCGAAGGGACTGCCGCGGAGAAGATGAAGGCTATGGAAGAGGCGGGGATTACGGTGGTGACGAGTCCGGCGGATATTGGGGAAGCTATGGCGAGGTTGATTGGGAAGTAGTTGCGGAACGGGAGAACAGGCAACGGCAAAAGCAGACGCAGATCCCTGCGGGATGACAACCAAAAGGCAAGGGCAGAAGCAAGAGCAAAGACAAACGCAGATTCCCTTCGGGAATGACAAAAAAGGGGAATGACAGCGTGTTGTAAGTGTGAAAAGGGGAGGCGGTGCTTATACTTCGGTGTATGCGCTGCCTTCTTTTTGCTTTGGGGATGATGGTTGGAATGGGGTCTGCTTTGGGGCAGGCTGTGACGGTGAAGTTTCCGGCGGCGGTGAGTGGGAAGGCGCTGGATGGTCGGGTTTTGTTTTTGCTTTCTAAGGATGACTCGGCGGAGCCGCGGATGTTGATCGATGACACGCCGAAGTCGCAGATGGTGTTTGGGGTGACGGTGGATGGGCTGCGGCCGGGGCAGGCGGTGACGGTGGATGATGGGGCTACGGGGTATCCGGTGCGGAAATTGAGCGAGGTACCGGCGGGTGAGTACACGGTGCAGGCGGTGCTGAATGTTTATGAGACGTTTCATCGGGCGGATGGGAAGACGGTGAAGCTGCACCCGGATATGGGGGAAGGGCAGCACTGGAATGTGTCGCCGGGGAATTTGTATTCTGAGCCGCGGAAGGTAAGGGTTGGGGCGGGGGCGGCGCCGATTGAGGTGGTGATGGATAGGGTGATTGAGCCGATTGTGACGCCGGCGGATACGAAGTATGTGCGGCATATTCGGATACAGAGTGAGTTGCTGACGAAGTTCTGGGGGCGGCCGATGTTTGTGTCGGCGGTGGTGCTGGTGCCTTATGGGTTTGATGAGCACCCGAAGGCGCATTACCCGGTGGCGGTGTTTCAGGACCACTTTGTGGATGGGATCGGGGACTTCCGGGAGACGCCGCCGGATGCGGGCTTGAAGCCGGATTACTCGGAACGGTTTCACCTTGCGGGGTATAACCGGATTCAGCAGGAGCAGGCTTATGCGGAGTATAAGCAGTGGACTTCGGCGGGGTTTCCGCGGGTGCTGGTGGTAAAGCTGCAGCATGCGAATCCTTTTTATGACGATAGTTATGCGGTGAATTCTGCGAACCTGGGGCCTTACGGGGATGCGCTGGAGCATGAATTGCTGCCGGCGGTGGAGCAGGAGTTCAGGGGGATCGGGCAGGGGTGGGCGCGGTTTTTATATGGAGGGAGTACGGGCGGGTGGGAGTCGCTGGCGGTGCAGATGTTTTATCCGGATGACTATAATGGGGCGTTTGTGGCTTGCCCGGATCCGGTGGATTTTCATGCTTACTCGACGCGGGATTTATATAACGACGAGAACATGTTCTGGGCACAGGGCGCGAACAAACGGGTGGAGCAGCCGGCGATGCGGAACTACCTGGGACAGACGCTGATCAGCATGCGGGACAACATTCAATATGAGGCGGCGCTGGGAGATCATGGGCGTTCGGGGGATCAGTTCGATATCTGGCAGGCGGTGTATGGGCCGGTGGGTGCGGATGGATATCCGCGAGCGATTTTTGATAAGGGGACGGGCGCTATCGACCATGAGACGGCGGCTTACTGGCGGGAGCACTACGATTTGAATGCGATCTTGCAGCGTGATTGGAACACGCTGGGGCCGAAGCTGAGGGGTAAGCTGCATATTTATGTAGGGTCTGACGACACTTACTTTTTGAACAATGCGGTGTACCTGATGGAGGACTTTTTGAAGACCACGGGGACGCCGGGGCATGGGGTTCCTTACGAGGGTGAGGTGCAGTATGGGCCGCGGGCGGAGCATTGCTGGAATGGGGATCCGACTTTGCCTAATGCTTACTCGCGGCTGCACTACAACACGATGTATCTGCCGAAGATCATGGCGCGGATAGCGGCTACGGCGCCGGCGGGGGCGGATATGAGCTGGAAGTACTAGCGGCGAACGACAACAGCAGAAGCAGATTCCCTTCGGGAATGACAAAAAGAGGGAGTGACAAAAAAGGGGCTAGCGGCGGTTGTCGGTGGCGGGTTCGGGGTGGATGAGGAGGCGGGTTACCTCGGGGGCCTCGAGCTTGAAGGCGTTTTCGAGGGCGGTGAGGAGGGTGTGGACCTCGGCCATGGGGAGGTCGTCGGGGAGGGTGCAGTGGCAGTTGACGGCGAGGCGGTCGTGGTGGCGGGTTACCTGGATGTCGTGGGTGTCGAGGATCTGGGGGAAGAGGGTGATGGTGCGGCGGAGGAGCTGGTTGAGGTGGCGGGTTTCGGCCTGGTCGAGGGCTAGCTGCTCGGGCTGTTCGATGGTGGCGGGCTCGGATTCGATGTGGGTGAGGATGGTGGCGACGGCGGGGATTTCGGCGCGGATGTTGGATTCGAGGCGGGTGACGAGGTCGTGGGCGGCGCGGAGGGGGAGGGTTTCGTCGACTTCGAGGTGGAGCTCGAGATGGAGGCGGTGGTCGAATTGCTTGACGGCTACGTCGTGGACGGAGAGGTTGGCGCGGGCGGCTACGGCGCGGACGCGGTCGTGGACGGATTCTGCGAGGGTGGCGGTGGGGACTGAATGGACGACCACGTCAGCCTGCGGTAAGACGCGCTGGACGGCGGCGGTGGCGGCCATGGTGATCTGCTCGGCGCGCTGGAAGGTGAGGTTGCGGGGCATGGCGAGGGTGAGATCGGCGAAGTAGCCGGCGCCGGCGCGGCGGGTGCGGAGGCGGGTGACGGCGAGGACGCCGGGGATTTCACGGAGGTCTGCGATGAGCTTGCGGCGGGTCTGGGTGGGGGATTGACCGTCTTGTGAGGGGGTTGCGTCGAGGAGGGTGTCGAGGGTGTGGCGGGCGAGGCGCCAGGAGATGGTGAGGATGATGGCGGAGACGGCGAGGGCGGCGATGGGGTCGGCGAGCTCAAGCTGGGGGAGGTGGAGGCGCTCGCCGAGGGCTGTGGCGGTGAGGCCGAGAAGGACGGCGACGGAGGACCATATGTCGGTGGAGAAGTGGGTGGCGTCGGCGGCGAGGGCTTCGGAGTGGGTTGCGAGGGCGGTTTTGCGGAGGGCGCGGGAGCGGGTGATGTCGACGGTGATGGAAAGGAGGAGGACGAGGAAGGGCCAGGGCGAGATGGGGATCGTCAGATGGTTGCGGAAGAGGATGCGGTGGATGGCCTCGTAGATGATGAAGGCGGAGGAGAGGAGCATGAGGGCGGTTTCGGCGCCGGCGGAGACGGATTCGACCTTGGCGTGGCCGTAGTTGTGGTCTTCGTCGGGGGGGAGGTCGGCTACGCGGACGGAGAAGAGGGTGATGGCGGCGGCGATGAGATCGATGGTGGAGTGGGCGGCCTCAGACAGCATGCCTAGCGAGCCGGTGAGGATGCCGGTGAGGAGCTTGAGGGTGGTGATGCAGGCGGCGGCGAGGAGGGAGGTGAGGGCGGCGCGGTGCTTGGCGGCTGTGGGGGATTGGGGGGTGGTCGCCATGGGGTGATTGTAGTGGCTTGGGGGCTTGGGGTACCCCCCATCCCCCCCTTGTTATTTGCAAAATCTTGAATTGGTTGGGGTTAGGTGGGTTTTTGTGGGGGTTAGGGGGTCACTTTTTTGGTGGGTGGGGCGTTTGAGTCGGAGGGCTCGTGCAAGACATGAACGGCAAAAGCAAATGTAGATCCCTACGGGATGACAAACAAAGGAACAAGCAAGTGCAAGGACAAGCAACGGCAAGAACAAACTCAGATCCCTACGGGATACAAACAAGGAACAAAAGGAACATGCAACGGCAAGATCAAACAACGGCAAAGACAACAGCAGATTCCCTTCGGGAATGACAAATTTACTGGATGGCAAATAGGGCAGGTCAGGGTTTGGTGGCGCGGTAGAGGCCGGTTACGCCCAGGGTGTAGCTGGTCCAGGTGGGGTTGGTGAAGCCGGCCTGGCGGATGAGCTCGAACATGCGGGGGGGGCGGGGGAAACGTTCGACGGAGGCTGGGAGGTATTTGTAGGCGGAGGCGTCGGAGACGAGGGCGCCGATACGGGGGAGGATCTGCTTGAAATAGAGGTTGTAGAGGGTGCCGACGAGGCCGGCGGGTTGGTTGCACTCGAGGATGGCGATCTGGCCGCCGGGGCGGAGGGTGCGGAAGAGTTCGGCGAGGCCGGCTTCATAGGAGATGAGGTTACGGAAACCGAAGGCGGAGGAAATCAGGTCCAGGGAGGAATCGGCTATGGGGAGATGTAGCGCATCAGCTTCTATGGGGATGATGTTGAATCTAAACTTCTTCTGGCCGAGGGATAACATCTGGTGGGAGAAATCCACAGCGAGGATGGGGGCTGTGGATGCTGTGGAAAGGCGATGTTTGGCGAGGGCGAGGGCCATGTCGCCGGTGCCGCAGCAGAGGTCGAGGATGCGGGCTTCCGGGCGGGCGAGGATGGGGCGGAGGGTGCGGGCGGTACGCCACCACCAGGTGCGGTCGATGCCGGCGGTGAGGAGATGGTTTAGGAGGTCGTAGTTGCCTGCGATGCGGTCGAACATGGATTGGACCTGATCTGCGGGCTGGATGGCTCCGGCTGCGGGTTGGATGGCTCCGGTGGTTTCTTGTGGCATGGTGGGCTCTCTAAGAACAGGCAACGGCAAAAACAGGAACGCGGATAAAGGCGGGATAAGAGCGGGATAAAGGCGGATAGAACGTAATCGGTTGGGTGTTAGGTAACTGAGTTGGGTCTTTTGGTTCGCTAGGGTTTGCTGGATTGCATGTCGTCGAGCATACGTTGGGTGGCGGTTAGGAGTTCTTCGTCGGTTATGGTGTGGACTACTTCTGCTTTGCCTATGGCGGTGGGGAGGATGAAGGCGCGGCGGCCGCTGCGGTTTTTTTTGTCGGCGGCGGTTAGGGCTACTAGCTGCTGGGCTTTGGCCTTGAAGGTTGGTAGGGGGGCGAAGGCGAGGATGAGGTTGGCCATGCGGGCGAACTGGTCCGGGGTGATGGTCTGGCGGGCGAGGGCTACGTGGAGGGCGGCGATCATGCCCCAGGCGATGGCTTCGCCATGGAGTAGCTGCTTGTAGTTGGTGGCGGCTTCAATGGCGTGGCCGATGGTGTGGCCGAAGTTGAGGATCATGCGGAGGTTTTGTTCGTGCTCGTCGGCGGCTACTACGTCGGCCTTGATCTGGACGGAGGTGGCTACGATGCGGGCGAGGGTGGCGGGGTCTGGTTCTCCACTGGCGGCCTGGATTTTTTCGCGGTTGCGCTCGAGGAAGGTGAAGAATCTGGGGTCGCGGATGATGGCGGCTTTGATGGATTCCTGGAGGCCGGCGAAGAGCTCGGGGCGGGGGAGGGTGCGGAGGAGGTCGGTGTCGGCGAAGACGGCGCGGGGCTGGTGGAAGGAGCCGAGGAGGTTTTTGCCGGCGGCGAGGTTGACGCCGGTTTTACCGCCGACGGAGGAATCGACCTGGGCGAGGAGGGTGGTGGGAACCTGGACGAAGGGGATGCCGCGCATGTAGATGGCGGCGAGGAAGCCGGTGATGTCGCCGAGGACGCCGCCGCCGAAAGCGATGAGGAGGGTGTCGCGGTCGGCGCCCTGCTGGGCTAGCTGCTCGGCGAGGGACTCGATGGCGGGGAGGCGTTTGTGTTTTTCGCCGGGGGGGAGGGTGAGGATTGCCGGTTGGTCTTGTGGGGGGAAAGAGGCGAGGAATTCTTTGGACCAGAGGGTCCAGATGTTGGGGGAGGTGATGACTACGAGTTTTGCTTTGCTTAGTTTGCGGAGGCGGGGGTAGAGGGTGGGGAGGATGCCAGGGCCGATGAGGACGGGGTATTGTGCCGAGGGGGTGGCGACCTGGATGGTTTTGAGGAGCACGTCTTATTATGTCAGTTATTATTTGCGGGAAAGGAGAGTGCCATGATGCGGATTGGGTATGTTGAACTTCCGGCGGCGGATGCGGAGGCGGTAGAGAAGTTGAAGAAGTTCTATGGGGCTGCGGCTGGTTGGTCGTTTGAGGATTGGGGGCCTACGTACGCTGCTTTTGAGGCGGGGGTGCCGGGTGGATTCAATGGGGAGGCGGAGCATCGGACGGCGGGGCCGCTGGTGATTTTGGAGACGGATGATTTAGAGGGGGCGGAGGCGAAGGTGCGGGCGGCTGGTGGGGTGATTACGCTGGGGGTGTTTGCTTATCCGGGGGGTAGGCGGTTTCATTTTCGGGATCCGGCGGGGAATGAAGTGGGGGTGATGCAGGTGGGGTGACGGGGGGCGGGATGTGAGGGAGTAATCCCACCTCACGCGATGAGGCCCGCGTGAGATGGGGCACCCGAAACGTGTTGGTGGGAGCGCGGAGCCATCCTTCGGTCTACGTGTCCCTGGAGCGAAGGGCCCGGGGCTGAAGCCCCACCCTTTCCCTGAGACCTTTCGTGGGGCTGAAGCCCCACGCTAATCCCACCTGCCGCCCTCTCGCCTGTCCGATCAGAGTGCCGGGTGGGGGGTGGGTTTTTTTAGGAGGGAGATGGTGATGGTGATGGCCAGGATGGTGAGGATTACGGCTAATGAGGGTAGGGGGGCGATGTCGTACCAGCGGGAGATGAGCATTTTGGCGGCGGCGAAGGCGAGGATGGCGGCGAGGCCGAAATGCAGGTATTGCAGCTGCTTGAGCATGCGGGCGAGGAGGAAGAAGAGCGAGCGGAGACCCATGACGGCGAGGATGTTGGAGGTGTAGGCGATGAAGGGTTGACGGGTGATGGAGAGGACGGCGGGGATGGAGTCGAGGGCGAAGACTACGTCGGTGACCTCAATGGCGAGGAGAGAGAGGAAGAGCATGGTGATCATGAAGGTGCCGTCTTCATGGGTCCAGAAGATGTCGGTGCGGAGGGAGACGGGGTGGATGCGGGAGATCCAGCGGATCCAGAGGGGCTGACGGGGGATGGCGTGGGGGCTGTCGTCGTTGTCCTCTGGGAGGATGAGGCGGATGGCGGCGATGAGGAGGATGACGCCGAAAATGTAATCGACCCAATGGAAGCGGGCGAGGAGGCTGAGGCCGGCGGCGATGAAGGAGCCGCGCATGAGGATGGCACCGAGGACGCCCCAGAACAGGACGCGGGGCTGGTAGGCGGCGGGGATTTTGAAGATGCGGAAAAGGAGGAGGAAGACGAAGAGGTTGTCGATGGAGAGGGACTCTTCAAGCGCGTAGCCGGCGAGGAACTGGGTGGCGGGCGGTGTGCCGTAGGCGTGGAAGAGCCATGCGGCGAAAAGGAGGGCGGCGGCGATCCACATGATGGTGGCGGCGATGGCGTTGCGGTGCTGGCGGGCGGCGCGTTCGGGGGATGGGTTGGGCGGGAGGCGCCAGCGGGAGAAGAGGAGCTCGAAGGCGAGCAGGGCCAGAAGGACGAGGTGGAAGGCGATCCAGTGGCTGAGGGGTGTGGGGAGCATCTGGTTTCGATGGTAATTGGTGCGCGGCTGAGTTAGGATGGCTGGGCAAGTGGACAAGGAGACTACGATGCGGGCGATGATTCTGGGATTGGCGATGTGTGGGTTGGCGGGCGTGGCGATGGGACAGGCACCGGCGGGTGCTCCGGCTGGGTCCAATGGGATTTGCAAGGATGGGACTTACTCGACGGCAGCGAAGAAGGATGGGGCTTGCCGCGGGCATAAGGGAGTGCAGACCTGGTATGTGGCGAGCGCTCCGGCGGCTGCTGCACCGGCGATGCCGGCGCCTACACCGGCTGCCAGTGTGCCATCGAAGCCGGCGGCTACACCGGCTGCTGCGCCTGCGCCGGCTATGCCTGCTGCGGCTCCGGCGGCGGCTCCGGCTGGGAAGAAGATGAGTCCGGAGGCTGCGGCAGCGGCGAAGACGGCGGCGCCGGGTGGTGGGCCGGGACTGGTCTGGGTGAATACTTCCAGCAATGTTTACCACTGCAATGGCGATGTGTTCTACGGGAAGACGAAGGCTGGGAAGTACATGACGGAGGATGCGGCGAAGGCTGCCGGGGCGCGTGGGGACCGGGGGAAAAGCTGCGCCGGGAAGTAGTGCTGCTGTGACGGGAAAACCCCAGGTTCGCCCTGGGGTTTTGTCGTGTTTCAGCGATGGTTAGGTGGTGAAGATTTTGGCGATGGCGTCTTCTACCTGTTTGCGGCCGGCGGCGGCCATTTCCGGGGTGGCGGCCTGGTTGACGGCGGTGAGGTAGGTGACGTCGTGGAGGCCGAGGAAGCCGAAAATGCCGCGGAGGTAGGGCTCGTTGAAATTGTAGGCGTGGGCTGGGGATTCTGCGGTGTAGTCGCCGCCGAAGGAGCCGAAGATGTAGACCTTTTTGCCCTGGGGGACGAGGCCGCTGGGACCGGCGGGGCCATAGGCGAAGGTAAGGCCGGCGCGGACGATGAGATCGATCCAGGCTTTGAGGGAGGCGGGGATGCCGAAGTTCCACATAGGGGTGCCGATGACGAGGACATCGGCGTCGAGGAGCTCTTGGGTGAGTTTGTCAGACAGGGCGAGGGCCTGGGTGTGCTCGGGGGTGCGCTTGTCGGCAGGGGTTCCGCTGGCGCCGATGATGGCCATGTCGAGGTAGGGGAATTTTTCCGCGGAGGTGTTGTGGTGGACTACGGTGGCGGAGGGGTTGTGCTGCTGGTAAGTGGCTACGAACTTTGCGGCGAGAGCGGAGGAGTTGGAGTCGGGGCGAGGGCTGGCGTCGATGTGGAGGAGGGTGGGCATGGTGGTCCTTTATGGTTTGGTATTGCTGGGAGTTAGAGTGCTTTATTAGAGGGTGGATTCGAAGATTTGGAAGCGGTGTTCGAGCTGCCATTGCTGGGCGGCGTGGGGGCTGTTTTTGAGGAAATCCTGGCAGGCGGGGGTGGGGGTGTCGGCGCCCAGGGGTTGGGCGGTGCAGGGGGCGGCGGGGCGGGTGAAGGTGTCGGGGGTGGGCCAGAGGCTGGGGCCGGGGAGGAAGGTGTGCTCGAGGGAGGTGCGGGCCATCTGTTTTAGGTCGAGGTAGGTGAGGGAGAAGTCGCGGACGGCGCGGACGTACTCGTGGGTTAGGTCGATGCGGGAGACGCCTTCGTCGTCGGTGGAGAGGGCGATGGGGACGTGGGCGGCGCGGTAGTCGGGGAGGGAGTGCTGGTTGCCGGAGATGCCGAGGATGACGTCGTTGGAGGTGAGGTTGACCTCGATCATGATGTGGCGGTCGGCGAGCTCTTTGAGGAGGAGCTGGGGGTCGGTTTCTTCCATGACGTCGACGCCGTGGCCGATGCGCTCGGCGTGGCCGAGATCGATGGCCTGGCGGATGTGGAAGCGGAGGCCGGCGGGGGGGACCATGGCGGGGGCGAGCTCGCCGGCGTGGAGAGAGATGTGGACGCGGGGGTAGACGGTGTGGAGGTAGTCGAGCATGAGCATCTGGCGGTGGTACTCGGCCATGGCCATGTAGGCGTCTTCTGGCTGGACGTAATTGATTCCGACTACGTCGGGATCTGTGGAAGCGACTTCGAAGGCTAGCAGGGTCTGGGCGAAGACTTGCTGGGGGGGAAAGGCGCGGAGGACCTGATAGAGGAATTTGACCTGGACGGCGCAGGCGGGGAGGGCTGCGGGAGTGTTGCAATGCTCGATTGCGTTGCGGTCAGCGAGGCCCTTGGCGAACTCGGCCTGGTCGGCGGCGGCGTCCTGCTGGATGGCGGGGAGAAGTTTGGTGCGGAGGGCGGCGAGCTCGGCGGGAGTGGTGCCGGTGATATCGTCCGGGGCGCTGGTGGCGGCGGTGGTGATGCGGCGGGGAGTGCCTGGCCAGCCGAGCTGGTAGGCGAGCGTGACGGTGCGGGTGAAGGACGGGGTGTTCATGATTTCGAGGTACTGCTCGTTTTGGGCGGCGGCGCGGGTGGCAACTTCGTCGAGCTGCTCTCCGAAGTGGGACTTGTCGATGCCGTGGAGACGGTCGAAGGTGGCGAAGAACTGGTCATGGCCGTTGGTGCCGGGGGTGGGGACGAAGGCGCGCATGGAGATGGAGTCGACCATGGCGTCATAGAGGTGCTGGTCTTTGAAGGCCTGGCTGGCTGGGGTGGGGCAGGGGGTGGTGTCGGCGGGTTTGAAGAAGGCTAGCTTGACGGGGTCGATGCAGAGATTGTCTTCGGCGGCCTCGCGGAGGAAGGTTTCGGCGTAGACGGCGCCGGAGAGATGCATGTGGAGGTCGGCGCCCTTGGGCATGCGGGCGAGGAAGGCGTGGAGGGGCAAGGGGCCTGCCTTGGCGGCGGCGGTGAAGGCGACGGCGGCGCGGCGCTCGGCGGGGGTGGTGGCGGGGGTGGAGCTGTGCGGGGCGGTGGTGCTGGCGATGGTGCTGACGGGGGAGCGGGGGGGCTGGGCGGCGAGGGCAGTGGTGAGGAGGAGGAGGGTGGCGAGTCGGAGCATAGGCTATGGTATCGGAATGTTTGGCGGGAGTTTGGCGGGATGGGTTTGGGTTGCTATACTAAGGATGCGTTTGTGCGCGGCCGGAAGGATGTGGCGGCGAGTCTGTGAAGATGTGTTGGGTGATTCTGGTTTCGATCCCTGAGACGACAAGCGATGTGAGCCTGGGCGAGGTATCTTGGCAGCCCGGCTGATGAATGTTGTATGCCAAGGCCAGATAGCTCAGTGGTAGAGCGCGGCCCTGAAAAGGCCGGCGTCGGCGGTTCGATCCCGTCTCTGGCCACCACTTCAAAATGAATAGCTTAGAAGTTCATTCTGTGACGTTGCGGAAAGAAGTTGCCAGGATGGGCTTATGCTCGAACGTCCTGACCTGAGGCAATCCACCGTAAGCCGGTCAGCGGATACAGGCGTCATCGTAAGCACCCTCCGTTCAAAGTATTGATCTTAGGGGACCGGGATTTGCCGTTGACCCTGGTGTGCGCAAGGAGCATCAGGCGGTGTCTGATGAATCCGCCGAAAATTTGGGTAGCGCGAAAGAGAGCGAATCACGGGGGCCAGGTAGAGTCTGATCAATCCTTTGAAGCCTGATGGAGCCCAAAAAACAGCAAATCCCAGGGGCTGAAGCCCGCCTAGTGGGTAAGTTGGGATGTCCGGGCTAAAGCCCGGACCTATCTTAGAATTAAAAACACAGGCGATAGGATTCGTCAGACATTCCCTCACCCCCACTTATTTCATACCTGCCTCAACTGGCCATCTCGATGTGACCATGGGGTTCCGTGGGTGCGATGCGATAGCCTCGCCAGCCGTAATAGATGATGAAGAAGTAACAAATGAGCGGAAGAACAAGCGAGCGATGGATGCCGAAATGATCGGCAAGGAATCCCATGAGGACTGGAATGATCGCTCCGCCCGCAATGCCTTGCACCAGCAGGCCGGAACCGCGACCGGTGAGCGGACCGAGTTCCGCCACGGCCAGCGTAAAGATGGTGGGAAACATGATGGAATTGAACAGGCCTACCGCGAGAATTGTGATTTCGGCAAAGCGCCCCGTGCCGAGCAGCGAGAAGAGCACCATGCATGCCGCGCCGACACCACTCAGGATCAGCAGATTGGAAGCTGAAATCTTTCGCATGAGGAACGAGCCGATGAAGCGGCCGACCATCATGCCTCCCCAGTAGAAGGCCACCATCTTGGCGCCACGCTCGAGCGGTAGTCCTGCGATGGTTGGATCGTTCAGGTACTTCACGAGAAAGCTGCCGATGGAAACTTCAGCGCCCACATAAATGAAGATCGCAATCGCGCCCAGGTACAGGTGAGGATGCTTCCAGACGCTATCCTGGCCTGGACCGAATTGGCCGGGCCGAAAATCCTGGGTCTGCTCGAGACGTGGGAATTTATAGAGGGCAATCGCCACGGCAAGAATCACCAGGATACCGGCCAAAACGTAATAGGGAAGCTTGACGGATGCCGCCTGCTCGGCCTGAGTGAGGGCAGCACGATGCTGTAACGCAGCGTTTTTGACCGCGAGCGCCGTGCCGCCCAGGATGAGAATGCTGCCGAAGTAAGGTGCAACCGTATCGCCGAGGGTGTTGAAGGCCTGGGTCAGGTTGAGCCGGCTTGAAGCGGTTTCCGGCGGCCCCAGGATGGTGACATAGGGGTTTGCCGCCACCTGCAGCACGGTGACACCGGCGGCGAGTACGACCTGTGCGGCGAGGAATAGTCCGTAGGTTACGGTGGTGGCGGCGGGGATAAACAAGAGAGCGCCGACTCCCATGGTGAGCAGGCCGACAACCATGGTGCGCTGGTAGCCGATCCATTCGACAAGCTTGCCGGCTGGCTGGGCAAAGACAAAGTAGGAGCTGAAGAACGCAAGCTGGATGAGGGAAGCCTGCAGATAGCTGAGCGAGAAGATGCCCTGCAGGTGCGGGATCAAGACATCGTTCAGCACCGTGCAGAAGCCCCACATGAAGAAGAGCGTAGTGACCATTGCCATGGCACTGTAATTGGTGGTTTGGTGGGGTGAAGCAGTCGTCGTAGTACCAACGGTGGCCATTGCCATAGTGATGAAACCTTTCCCTGAGTAGGGTTGCATGATCTTCCGGCACTCATCCAGGCAGGCGTCAGACTGTTCCGCGGTGACGGATTGCCTTGGTATAAGTACGTGCAACGCTGGAAGCAAGAGATCTGCTGGTAAACGTTTTCATCACGCCTCGTAAAGCTATCTATGAAAGTTCCCGTTGTCAACGCAACGTGCAGCGCGGCCCTGAGTACCAGTTTGGAGCGAACCTCTCCTGTCGCTTGCCCTCTCGCGTTCGAGAAGGTTATAGTTCAAGCCGCGAGAGTTTTGCATTGGACCGAGCCCTGTGTGTATAGCCCAGTCCGCTACGATCGCGGCTCATGCATGGCGCATCGGTGCCCTGCGGTATACGTTTTCCCGAAGGGTCGGGATGATGAGTCACACGCCGCACGATGCTCGTCAACGGCTCTTAAAGTTTTGGAGACACAATGAACCTTAAATACATCACCGGAGTCGTCATGTTGACCATCGCCCAATCGCTCATGGGACAGACCACCAAGCAAGCGTGGGGCGCGACCTCCGCGGGTACGCCTGTCGAGCTGTACACCATGCAGAATAAAGAAGCGTCGGTCAGCATTACCACCTTCGGCGCACGTGTTGTCAGCCTCAAAACGCACGATCGCACCGGCAAAATGGGAGATGTAGTTCTCGGGTACGATGCAGTCGCTGACTATGAAGCCGATAAGAGCACCTACTTTGGCGCCATCGTCGGTCGCTACGGCAACCGCATCGCCAAGGGAACGTTCGTGGTCGGCGGCGAAACGTTCCATGTTCCGCTCAATAACAATGCGAACGCCCTACATGGCGGCACGGTCGGCTTCGACCACAAAGTCTGGACAGCCGTGCCGATCGCGGATGGTGTCGAGATGACATTGGTCAGCCCTGATGGAGAAATGGGGTTTCCCGGCGAGCTCACCGCTCACGTTCGGTATACCCTCAAGGGCTCTGCGCTGCATATCGACTACACGGCCACAACGACGCGGCCGACACCGGTCAATCTCACCAACCATAGCTACTTCAATCTTTCCGGCAATCCAGCGGGGACCATCCTCGACGAAGACCTGATGCTCGATGCAGACCGTTACACGCCTGTGGATGCGGGCTTGATTCCTACCGGCAGCCTGGACCCTGTCGCCGGCACCCCCTTTGATTTCCGTAAATCGACGGCGATCGGCGCGCGGATTCACCAGGATAACGAACAGCTGAAACTCGCCGGCGGCTACGACCACAATTTCGTTCTCAACACGGCTTCCAGCAAGGGTTTGCATACCGCCGCCAAAGTCTACGACCGAGTTAGCGGCCGCACGCTCGTCGTCACCACAACCGAGCCGGGCATACAGTTCTATTCCGGAAATTTTCTTGACGGCACCAAGCACGGCAAGGGCGGCATTGCGTACGCACGCTATGCGGGCCTCTGCCTGGAAACGCAGCACTTCCCGGATTCTCCGAACGAGCCAAGCTTTCCCTCTACCATCCTGAAGCCGGGCGAGACGCTGCACTCCAGTACCGTGTTTACCTTCGGCATTCAGAAATAAACCAACGCTGCTGCCTTTCATCAGGGGAAATTCATGTTTCTGTACTCCGTCAAAGCTCTTTGTCTTCTGCTGGTGGCCGCCATCGCAACCTGTGCGTCGGCCCAGCAACCGCAGGCCACGCTCGAGATCGATCTGGGTAAGACGCTGCATGCGGTGAGCCCAAAACTGTACGGTCTGATGACCGAAGAGATCAACTACTCCTACGATGGTGGCCTGTATGCCGAGATGGTCCGCAATCGAGTATTTCGCGAACGTGACCTGTCTCATCCCGCGCACTGGTACCTGGTGCAGGGCGGCCAGGGAAGCGGCAGCATGCAGCTCGATCGAACGGAAGGACCAAGCAATGCCTTGCAATCGAGCCTGCGTGTGGACATCGACAAGGCCGACCCAAAGGACCCCGTGGGCGTACTCAACGAGGGCTACTGGGGTATGGCCCTGCGGCCAAAGACGAGCTATCACGGCTCCTTTTACGCGCGGGCCGATGCCGCCGGCATGGGCGCCGTGACCATTGCGCTGAAGAACAGCAACACCGGGCAGGTCGTTGCGACGACGCAGTCCGCCGAGCCTTCCACGGCATGGAAGAAATATGATTTCACCCTGGTGACGGGTGCGATTGCTCCTTCCATTGAAAACAATCTCGAGCTCACCGTAGCGCATACGGGCAAGCTGTGGCTCAGCCTGGTGTCACTGATGCCGCCGACGTATCACGATCGCGCCAACGGCAACCGGCCCGACCTCATGGAGAAGCTGGCGGAGATGCATCCCAGCTTCCTGCGTCTGCCGGGGGGCAACTACCTCGAGGGTGATCAGATCGATGAACGCTTCAACTGGAAGACCACCATCGGCCCGCTGGTTGACCGCCCCACACATCGCAGCCCGTGGAATTATCAGTCTTCCGATGGTCTTGGTCTGCTGGAATTTTTGAACTGGACTGAAGACCTGAAGATCGAGCCCCTGCTGGCCGTGTATGCGGGTTACTCGCTCAAAGGCGATCACATTGAGCCCGGACCCGCGCTTACGCCCTATGTCGATGACGCGCTCGATGAAATCGAATTCGTTATGGGCGACGCTTCCACCCACTGGGGTGGGATCCGTGCGCAACTTGGCCATCCTGCGCCGTTTCCCCTGACTTACGTGGAGATCGGCAACGAGGACTGGTTCGATCGATCAGGCAGCTATGAGGGGCGTTACGCGCAGTTCTCAAAAGCCATTAAGGCACGCTATCCGCAGCTTCAACTGATCGCCACGGACGTGCTCAAACGCATGAAGCCGGATGTGCAGGATGATCACTACTACCTGCGCGCGGGCGATATTTTCCATGAGGCTACGCACTACGACAAGACAGACCGCAACGGTCCGAAGATCTTTGTGGGCGAGTGGGCCACGCGTGAAGGCTCCCCCACTTCCAACTTTGGCGCCGCACTGGGGGACGCCGCCTGGATGACCGGCATGGAACGCAACAGCGATCTTATCGTCATGGCGTCCTACGCGCCGCTTTTCGTCAACGTCAATCCGGGCGGTATGCAGTGGGAGTCCGATCTCATCGGCTACGACGCGGCAAGCAGTTACGGTTCGCCCAGCTTCTACGCTCAGTCCATGTTTGCGGAGTTCCTGGGTACCGAGGTGCCGGCCTCCAGCCTCAGTGGTGGCGGCGCTCGCTTGTTCTACTCGGTCACCACCAACCCTGCACGGGGTACGGTGCAAGTGAAACTGGTAAACGCTTCCTCTGACGCCCAGCCTATGCAGATCGTTCTTGATCAGGCCCAACGGGTTGCCGGGTCCGCGACGCTCGTCTCGCTTAATGCTTCGAATCCTGAAGCGACGAACACCATCACGGCGCCCACGCGCATCGTGCCGGTACGCAGGGTCATCAAGCAGACCGGCAAAAGTTTCGCTCATGTCGTGCCTCCGTACAGCATTGAAGTCATCGAACTGGACGCCGTAAAGCAGAAATAGAAGGGCAGGACTTGTTTGAGAACATCCGTTCCTTGTCTTGCCGCCGCGGTATGGCTGTCGTTGCTTCCGGCAGCGCATGCCCAGTTGAAGGGAAGTACCTTTGAAGCCGGTCCCGTCGACCACCCGGTAGCCGCAATTCAGGACAGCGAAACGGTGGCTCAGCGCGACGCACGCATGCGTTGGTGGCGTGATGCCCGCTTCGGCATGTTCATCCATTGGGGGCTCTACGCCGTGCCCGCGGGGACCTGGCATGGAAAGCCGGTGGAGGGCATCGGCGAGTGGATCATGAACTACGCCTCCATCTCCGTGGCCGATTACAAAGCCCTGGCTCCGCGCTTCAATCCAACCGCGTTCAATGCGCATGACATTGTCGCTCTGGCCAAAGCTGCTGGCATGAAGTACATCATCATTACGGCCAAGCACCATGATGGATTTGCCATGTTCGAGTCAAAGGCCGATCCCTTCAACATCGTGGATGCGACGCCCTTCCATAGAGACCCCTTGCGTGAGCTTGCAGAAGCCTGCAGGCAGCAAGGCATAAAGCTTGGTTTTTACTACTCGCAGGCGCAGGATTGGACGGCGCCGGGCGGAGCGACGGTACCCTCTGGCAAGCATGATGCAATCACAGGCCAATGGGATAAGGCGCAGGAAGGCAGCTTCGACGCCTACCTCCATAAGAAAGCCATTCCCCAACTCAAAGAGCTGCTGGAGAACTATGGAGATGCACCCGTCACGGTATGGTTCGACACACCCACAGCACGCATGACGCCCGCGCGCGCGGCGGAGATTGTCACACTGCTGAACCAGCACCCCAACCTGATCTGGAACAATCGCCTGGGTGGCACCTACCGCGGCGACACGGAAACGCCGGAGCAGTACATTCCCGCGCAGGGCTATCCGGGTCGGGATTGGGAAGCGAATATGACGATCAACGATACCTGGGGTTATAAGAGCTCGGATAAGAACTTCAAGCCGGCCGATCTGCTGATTCGGAACTTGATCGATATTGCCAGTAAAGGTGGTAATTATCTGCTCAACATCGGGCCGGACGCATTGGGGAATGTGCCGCCGGAAGAGGTGGACAGGCTTCATGCGATCGGTCAATGGCTTGCCGTCAATGGGGAAGCCATTTATGGAACAAAGCCCACGCTCTTTGGCGCGGAAGCCGGAAGTTTCAGCACCACACTCAAGGATTCGAATGGCAAACCGGAGTTTGTGCCGGCATGGCAATGGCGATCTACAACGGCCGCGCATGCAATTTATATCGAACTCTTTGAGTGGCCCGCTGATGGTTTTCACCTGAGTGGCCTTCCACGCAAAGTACAGTCAGCCACTATCCTGGGCGATCCGAAGCACACGCAACTTCACTTCATTCAGTCAGAAGATCACCTTGACGTTCAATTACCCTCTCATCCTCTGAATGCCGTGGCGACTGTCCTGGTGCTGAGGACTTCTTAGCATCCTTGATCCTGTGAAATCGGGTGAAGTTTTCCGGGCTTGCCTTTTGCACGCTCTGGCAGGTATATTGGCCCGCGACGCACGACAGGCAATTTTCGCTCTTTCTGAGAATACGTTTACTCAGATTGCTGCATGGAGAAATAATGACGAACATCCGCCGCATCATCCTTTCAAGCCCCAGGTTTTTCTGCCTGCTTTGCGCCACCTGCTTCGCGCTTGCGCTCTCTGCGTGTTCCGGCAGTGGGTCGCCCGCTGCCCCCGCCGCCAGCCAGGTTGCGCTTACTGTCTCATCCACTGCCGTGGTGACCGGCACAGGCGTCACCCTGTCTGCGGCGCTCACGACCTCTGGCTCATCCGCGCCTATCGGCGTCATCACCTTCTTTGACGGGACGACGGCACTCCAGGCCGTATCGCTGGCCGGCGGAACCTCTGTGACGGCTTCCATCTCCGGCTTTGCTGCGGGGAGCCACTCCATCACGGCTGCTTACGGTGGCGACCAGACCCACGCCGCCGCGACCTCCGCGCCCATGACCATTGTCAGCACCACACCCACCACCACTACCCTCACCGCAAATCCGCTGATCGCTGCGGTCGGCGACCCAGTGACCCTGACTGCCACAGTTTCCGCCAACGGCTACACGCCGACCGGGAGCGTCACGTTTACCAGTAATGGTACGAACCTCGGCACAGTCGCGTTGAACGCTGTGATGGGCGTCCAGACCGCTCAACTCGTCACGACCAGCCTGCCGCTGGGCACGGACCAGATCGTCGCCACGTTCGGCGCCTCCAGCTTCGGTATCGGCTCGGCGTCTGCGGCCGTAGGGGTTCAGATCCATTCTGCGCTCATCAACACAAGCGACACATTGACGGTCAGCCCCTCCGGCACAATTGCGTCCGGGACGCTCACCACGCTGACTGCCTCCATCAAGCCCGTCTCCGGCAGTGCGCCGCTTACCGGCACCATCAGCTTCCTGGACGGATCACGCGTTCTGGGTTCGGTCGCCATCAGCGCCACCAACAGCGGCACCATTCAGACCAAGCAATTCAACGTCGGTTCCAACTCGCTTACGGCGGTCTATACGGGCGATGCCGTCTACGGCGGGTCGGCTTCCGCCGCCGTCCCGTTGACGATGACTGCCTATGCCGGCGCCACCTACACGAACCCCCTCAACACCACGGACCCCGTCAGCGGCAAGGCCTATAACTGCCCCGATCCGGCGATCCTGAAGACCACGGCAGGCACGGTCAACACCTGGTATGCCTACTGCACGGGCGACGCGTTCAACTCAGCGGATACGGTAGCCGGGGGGGCGTTGAAGGTCCACCTGATCTCGATCTTCAGCTCGTCGGACCTGGTGAACTGGACCTACGTCAAGGATGCGCTTACCGCGCTGCCCACCTGGGCGCAGCCGGGCCAGGAGCCCCAGACGCCTGCCATCAAGAAGATCGGCGCCAATTACGTTCTCTATTATGAGACGCCGTCCAACACCGCGCCCAACGGCCCTGCGGTTGCGGTCGCCACGGCGCTCACACCGGTTGGTCCTTTCATCGATAGCGGTCAACCTCTGGTCGATCAGTCGCTACTGTTCAGCGGTGGTCCAAGCCGCACCAAGAACAGCCCGGAAGTGGTCGCGGATGGTACCGGCCAGCTTTGGCTCGTGTATGGCGGCGTTTATGGTGGCATCACCATTCGCCAGCTCACGGCGAACGGTACGGCGCTGGCGACCACCAACGAGATCAGCATTGGCGTCGACAATTACTACACCAATCCCTATATCTACTTCCACAACGGCTACTTTTACGAGATGCTCACGGCCGGCGCCTGCTGTTCCGGGCCGTACTCCACCTACCTTGTCCACGTTGGGCGTTCGCTTTCCATCACCGGTCCTTATGACGATGCAGAAGGCAACGATCTCAACGCTTTCTCGACACCCTCATCGCAGGGTGCGCCCGGCGGCGATTCTACCCTGATTATGAACGGCAACGACATCGTCGGAGCCGGGAGCAATACCGTTTTTACTGACGAGAGTGGACAGGATTACATCTTCTATTCCGGCGTCAGCAAAAAGCAGCCGTACCTGCCGAACGTCAACGGGTATACCGCTCGTCAGCTGATGATGGACGCGCTTGATTACCCTAACGGCTTCCCCGTAGCGCGTTATGGTGCCGGTCCTTCTGACTTCACTACACCGCAACCCGTACCCGCAGCCCAGCCTGGCGCAACCAATGGCTACGTTCCACCGTTCTACGTCCAGGATGCGCCCGGCACGGCCATCGCCGCCTCGTCGGACGACTTCAACTCGACAACTCTCAGTCCACAATGGACATTCCTGCACACGCCTGCCAGCTATGTCCTCAACGGTTCAGCGTATGTGGTGCAATCGGTAAGCCAGGAGTCGGTCGTCACCTCCTCCATGCCGAATCTGCCGATCCTCGCCGAACCGGAGCCATCCGGCAACTACCTGATGGAAGTCAAGGTCGCCGTCAGCGATGCGCCGGGAGTCTTCAACACGGATAACAACCAGGCCGGCATCTTTATCTATAGTTCAGACAGCGTCTACCTCCGGCTGGATGAATTCCCCTACTTCGATACCGAGCAGATCGAATACCTCAATCAGTACGGTCCCGGCATTCCCACCGCGCCCAACAACTTCAGCTTTGCACCTGGAGGGACGCCGAACTTCCGCGCCAGCACCTACTTCCGCATCGCCAAGCGCATTCTCGCAAGCGGCGCAGCCACCTACACCTCCTACAGCAGCACCGATGGCGTGACCTATCTCACCGGGCCCACGTGGACGGTGACATACCCCGCTGGAGTCAAGGTTGGCTTGTTTGCCGGACACACCGCCGGCTACACCGCCAGCTTCGACTACATCCACTTCACAACCGTCCTGCCCTAGGAAGGGCGGACGGTATCACCTGGGACGAGCGGCTACACCTTCGAGGGTGGCCGCTCGTCGTTGTTTTGCGGTTTTTCAGCACTGCATCTCCAAGTGTCAGGAAGATTTGCTCTAATGAGGGAGATGAAACGCACGACACCCGCCACCGGCGCTGCAAAGATCGACATACGTGCCGTTGCGGCGCATGCCCGTGTTTCGATAGCAACGGTTTCCCGTACCATCAACCGCGTTCCTACGGTTGACCCGGCCCTGGCGGCACGGGTCTGGAAAGCAGTAAGCCAGCTCAACTATTTCCCCAATACGCAAGCGCGGGCCCTGGTTTCCGGCAAGAGCCGCATGCTCGGCCTGATCATCTCCGAGATTACAAACCCGTTTTTCCCTGAGCTCATCCAAGAGTTCGAGCGCATTGCCGTTGAGCACAATTATGAGATTCTCATAGGCTCTACTAATTACGAGCCGGCCCGCATGGAGCTTTGCGCTCGCCGCATGCTTGAGCGCAAAGTCGACGGCATCGCCATGATGACCTTCGGCTTTGAAGAAACGATGCTCGACCGATTTGCCGATGAAGACATTCCCGTGGTGTTCATCGACCTGCCGCCCCGCCAGCAGCGCGGGAGCACGCTCGTAGTGGATTACCATGCCGGCATTTACGAAGGCGTCCAGCACCTGGCCGTGCTTGGGCATCGTCGCATCGCGTTCATCAGCGGACCTTTGCAGCTTGGCTCGGCGAGCGCGCGCCGGGTGGCGTTCATGGAATCGATGCGATCTACCGGCCTTACACCTCACCCCGAGTGGCTGATTGAAGGCGATCACACGCTGGAGGGCGGGCGCGATGCGATGATCCGGTTGCTGGCACTGCCGAACCTGCCGACTGCCATTATGTGCTCCAACGATATGACAGCCATCGGGGTGCAGCATGCGCTCTTTGAAGCAAAACTGCAGGTGCCTGGTGATTTCTCACTGATCGGCTTTGATGATGTCCGGCTGGCCGCTTACACTATCCCGCCCCTCACCACGGTCCGCATGTCCTGCCGTGAGATCGCTCAGGCGGCTGTGGCCAATCTGCTCGCGGGTCTTGCGTCGCCTGCGCTCAAACCTGCGAAGCAGGCTCGCATCAACACGCGACTGATTGTGCGGCAAACTACCGGCCTGCCCAAAGACGCACTCACTGACCTCAAGGTGACGCGAAAACGCATGAAGGCCGCGTCCAAGCCGCGCATCACTCCCTCCTGAAGTTCGCTACACGACAAAAGGCAGAGCCGAAGCCCTGCCTTTCCGCGTTTCCATCTGGAGACTAAGGTGTGATGGACGGCCAATCGTTCGGCCAGGTAAGCGACTTGACGAAAAGATAATCAAGTCCATTCTGCACGTTTGAGAGAGCATGGAACGTGATCAGGTCGCCTCCGGTCGCATCGGTATACACCTGCTCGCCGCCCGGCGCGGTAAAGATGCCGGAACTGGAAAGCAGGATCGTCCCGCCACCCTGCAGCATGGAAACTCCGGCCTGATCGAGAAACGGACCCTGCGGTGAAGAGCCCCGCCCGACCGCAATCTGGTAGGTATCAGTGGTAAAGGGCGTGTTGCAGCAGGCGCCAAAAGAGACAAACAGGAAGTAGTACCCGTCATGCTTGACCAGCGATGCGCCCTCGATAGGATTGCCCGTAACTGCCGGCCGCGTCGCAAGCTTTACATTGGCCGTGTTGGTGGTGGAAAGCATGCCGGTAGTGGGACTCAGCTCACGCTGAAAGATGCCGGCGTAGAAACTTCCGTAGGTCATCCAGACATGCGATACGGCGCCGGTTGTGTCTGTGTCGACCAGGATATTTGCGTCGATTGCGTTGAAGAAGTCGCTCGTCTGCGATTGCAGCACAATACCCTGATCGGTCCATTTGTAATTCGGGTCGGTCGGCTCCATGCTGGGGCTGGTGGCCAAGCCAATCAGGGAGCGATTCGAGCCAAACGTCGAAGCCGTGTAGTACACGTGGTATAGCCCATTGAAATAGCTGATATCCGGTGCCCACAGCGTTGCTTCGGTTGGAAACACGGCCAGCACGGACGCCGGCGGCGTATTGAAAACCTGTCCGCAGCGCGTCCACGTCACCTTGTCCGCGGAGCAATCGAGCGGAAGCAGCCCGACCTGCGGCTGGCCTGCCTGATTTCCCGGGTCGGTCGAAAGGACGTAGTACTTCGTTCCCTGGCGAATGATCGTTGGATCATGCTTCAGGCTCACGTCGCCCTTCAAGTCATACACGGCAAGTGGATCGGTCTGGGCGGCCACCGTGGTTGTCGAAGGCGATGTCGTGCTTGTGCATCCGGTAAGCCCTAAAGCAATCGAGCCCAATGCCAGTGCGAACCCGAGACCCGCGCGGCGAGAGAAAATAGATGTCGAAATAGTGATCTGCATATTGCTCCTGTAAATTCGTACTTTATTTTCCTGGCAGGGTGGGGGAAGCTTGATGAGCATCTCCATCCAGCGCAGCCTCCGGCCAGCCATGATTCCAGGCGATGGTGGATAGGTGCATCGCCGGCCGGCCATTGGTGGCGCTGTAAGCGTGAAACACAATCAGGTCCGTGCCCTTCATGGGGCCTGAACTGAGGTGCAGCAAAGACTCTCCACCCGGGCCGAGCCACGTGCCGTTTGCGGAAAGCAGCGGGGATCCTCCACCGGTTGCGAGGGCCTTGCCCTGTTTATCGAAATAAGGACCGGTCACCGACGTGGAACGCCCCACCATCGTGCGGTACGTGCTCTTCAAGCCACGGCAGCACAGATCCCATGACGTAAAGAGGTAGTAGTATCCGCCATGGTTGATGATGAAAGGCGCTTCAACCGCTTCGGCATCCGGCGGAAGATCCGGGTTACGCGGACCGGTGCTTGGCCCGGCCAAACGAGAAGCCAGCGAGTAGGTCTTCGTATCGGTTTTCGAAAGCAGGCCGGTCTGGCGGTTCAGGTGGCGCATCTTGATGCCGGTCCAGAAGCTGCCAAACGAAAGCCAGGCTTCACCCTTCGCGTCCAGAACCAGGTTCGGATCGATCGCGTTAAAGTCATCCGTCTCATAGGAGCGCAGCACCAGCCCGTGATCTTCCCACTTGTACTTTGGGTCGGTCCGGTCCAGCGTTACGTTGGTCGCCAGCGCAATCCCGGAGGTGTTCTTGCCGAAGACCGAGAACGCGTAGTACAGGTGATACAGGCCGTCAAAGTAGGAAATATCCGGAGCCCAAAGTTCGGGTGTCTTCGGGCTCATCTCACGAATCCATGCCGGAATCGCTGGGAACACCTCGCCGCAGCGCTTCCACGCAAGTAAATCCGTCGAGCAGCGAATCGGGAATTGCCCGATGGGCTGCGGGCGCGGTGTACCCGGTGCAGGCTCCGGTGCGCCCGCCGGCGGTGGCGGGTAGGCAGCTCCCGTTGCAAACACATAGTAGGTGCCATGATCCTCTGCAATGGAAGGGTCATGCGTAAAGGCGACATCGCCAGTCAATGCCAGCGCTCGCGGCACCTGTACCGAGCCCTGCTGTGCCGGCGAAACCCGCACCGCACCGGCAGTAATTACTGCCGCAATACTCAATCCTGTAATCAAGAAACCGTTCATCAATATTCCTTTGTTGCTTGCCTGGGCGCGCCTTTGAAACAAGCCGTGCCCAGGCAACGCAGCGTTTAGAAGCGAACCTTCAACACAACCTGCATGCTACGCGGCGCGCCGTTGAGCGCCGTAACCTGACCGAAGTTGGTGTCGTTCACGCCGGAGTCTGGTTTGCTGAAGATGTGCCGGTTGAAGGCGTTGAAGACCTCGAGCCGAAGATCAGCGGCAATCTGCTCGTAAATATTGAAGTGCTTGTTGATGTTGAAGTCTTCATCCGCAAAGCCCGGCGCACGAACCTCAGACTCATTGCGCGGCATGTCGCCAAAGTGAAACGCGCCGGTGCCGCGATGTGCGGCGTCATTGACGTCGATGAAGGCGTTGCGGTTAAAGACGCCCGTTGTGTTGACATTGTTCAGATTCGCATTCGGCTGAAAGCCAAATGGGTTATAGTGCCCGCTCATCCCGGCCGGCGTCCGCAGGTTCTGCCCCACAGCGCGGCTGAAGCGGATGCCGCCGTCAAAGAAGGGAACACCTTGCGCCCCAAAGAACGCAATAGGCTGGCCGCTGAGGTAACGCTGGATACCGCCGATGCGGAAGCCACCGATCAGGTGATCGACAAAACGGCTGGACCCGCCAAAGAATTGTTTTCCCTTGCCGAAGGGCAGCTCATACAGATAGCTGATGACAAAGTTGGTCGGTACATCTTCGATGCTGACCGAGCGCTCCGCCTTCAGGTTGTAAGGGTTCTGCGTGCCGCCCTGGCTTTGCACCACCTGGAAGTAGGGTTGAATGCTGTCCGCATCCGTAAACGTCTTGGACCAGGTATAAGAGGCAAGCACGTTGAAGCCGTTGTGGAAGCGGCGCTCCAGCTTTGCTTCAAGGGCGTTGTACGTGGACTGACCGCGATTCTGCAGATAGCTGTCGTTGTTGATGTAGCCATATTGCGGGAATGGTTCGAGTGCCTGGCCGACCAGCCCATTGGTCACGTTGAAGAAGTTGGCAAAGGGAGCCTGAATGTTGGCCGCGCGTCCGGCCGCCGACTGCACAGGCGCCACGATGGTATCGCCCAGGCCAAAGTAGGCCGGGTTCAGAGAGTTTTCCCAGTACACGAGCGATCGCAGATGCGTGCCGCGCTCACCAAGGTAGCCGATCGTAAGGGTAAAGTTGTCGGCTAGTTGTGTCTGCGTCTCCAGGCTGAAGTTCTGCACCTGCGCTGGGCGGCCATCATTCTTGTCAACGTAGTCTACGTTGCCGCCGATCAGGAGCGAAGGAGTAATCGTCGGCGTAAGCGAGAGCGGCGGGGGACCTGCATCGAGTGCGCCGGACGGCGTAAAGGGATCGTTGGTCTGTGCCGGCGTAAAGGTCGTAAAGCCCGCGCTTAGACCCTGACCGTAATCGGCATAGATGAGCGGTCCAGACATGATCGTGTACGCCCCCCGTAGAACCACGGTGTCATGCAGCCAGCCGGGCGAGTATGCGAAGCCTACCCGCGGCTCAAAGTTTTTGTAGTAGGTGCTGGCGAACTGTTCGCTATTGTTGCCGTCGCGTCCAGCCCCCGTGCCGCCAAAACGTATCGCGCCCGGCAGCCCGTTAGCTGCGGGGTTCGGCAGCGTTGGATCAAAGGAAGAAATATCTCCATCGGCTTCATGCCGCGGTGTATCGATGCTGTAGCGAAGACCCAGGTTCAACGTCAGGTTGTGACGCGCCTTCCAGTCATCCTGCACATAACCCGCGTAGTAATGCTGAATCCAGCGTGGGAAGTGCAGCTGCAGCGAACGTGAGGTGCTGGCCGGCGCACCGAGCAGGAAACTTGCGATCCCATTGCCGCTTTGTACCTCCGCTGAACCGGTATTAGAGCCGGCGGTCTGGGTGCGGGCGAAGTTGAAAGTACCGGACGCAGGCCCGTTGTTCTCATAGCTGAACTGTTGATACCGGAAGGTGCCGCCCACCTTGATACTGTGCTGGCCTGCCTGGATGCTCAGGTTATCGTCAGCGAGCAGAGCATTGTCGATGTTGTCATCAAAGTTGGCGCTGCCCAGAGCAGGCAGGTTCTCGCCGATGTTGAAAGATGGAAAGGTAGTGCCGGCCGAAACTGTGTTGGGGATGCCCAGCTGCTGGTCATAATTGACTCCCAGCGCCGATGCAGGCGAGGTATTGAAGCTGTTGATGCGATTGCCGCCGATCGTCGCTTCATTGACGAGATGCTGAGAGATCGTGAAGGTGTAGCCGATGCGCAACAGCTTGGCATAAAAGTCCTGTTGCTGCGATCCGCTGTTTACGGCACCCGGAAGGTCAGCGATGCCAGAGTCAAAATTCTCACGCATGTTGCCAAAGGCAAATAGATGCTGGCGCGCTCCGATGTTCTCATCGAGACGCAGGGAGAAATCAGTTTGGTCGATCTTCTCGTTATTCTGATAAACAAAATTCCCTGTGCCGGCGCCGGTAAAGTTCTGCCGCGGAATGAGGGCAAGCACTTTAGCCGCAACCTGGCTGCGGCCGATAGGAACCTGATTGTTCGCGAAAGGCGTACGACACTCGACACCGTTCACAATGCGGGTAGTCGTTGGATCAAAGATCTGGCCGGCCAGGATGGGATTACCCGTGCACGGATTGGTAAGGCCGGGAACGGCGGCGCCTAGTGTCGCCGAGAAGTCGCCAATCGTTCCATTGCTGCCATTCAGTAAGCCACGCTGTGCGTCCGTTGGAACAGTGGATGTGATGGTTTGGCCAACAGTACTTGGGACCTTTTCAAAACTGAAGAAGAAGAACGTTTTATCTCGTCCATCGTAGATATGCGGAATGCGGACTGGACCGCCAAACGTCACGCCATAATCCTCATGCTGGTCAGCCGGGCGCCGATACTGCGAAAGCGAATCCTGCGTTCCACCCGCCAGGTTCGCGTTGCCTTTGTTGAAGAAGTTGTTCGCGTCAAAAATCGTGTTGCGATAAAAGTCGTACACCGTCCCATGCAGAGTGTTGGTGCCGCCACGCGTCTTGAAGTTGGCGATGCCACCGGTCGTACGTCCCAGGTAAGCGGGTAGTGCCAGGGTCTCGACCCGGAACTCTTCGAGCGCATCGACGGAAGGCGTCAACTGATCGAAGAACTCGGTCCCGTTTTCTGAGCGCTGGGTGCTGATGCCATCGATAAGGTTGTCGCTGCCAAAGGTCTGGCCGCCGCCGATCTTCGTAAACTGCAGACCGCCGTTTGTACCAGGGCCGACCGCGCCAGGCGTGAGAAAGGTAAGTTGAGAGATGGACCGTAGCGCGGTTCCACCGATGATAGGAAGATCTTCGACCTGCTCCGGCGTAATGACCGTGCCTATGTCCGAAGTCTCGCTTTCCAGCGCGGGGCTATCCGCCGCCACCGTTACCTTTTCACTCGTACCACCAGCCGCCAGCTGAAAGTCATGCGCGCTGCGTGTGGTCACAAAGATAGACAGGCCCGTGACTTGCGCAACTGAAAACGAAGCCGCCGTTACCGTTATGTTGTAAGAACCCGGGCGCATGGAGGTGAACACATAGGTGCCCGAGGAAGACGTTTTTGTGCGGTAAACGGTTCCCGTCTCCTTTTCGGTCGCCACCACGTCGGCGCCGGGGATTACCCCGCCGGTCGCATCGGCCACCGTGCCGGCAAGCGAGCCGGTGTCGGTCTGGGCATAAGCCACCGTGTGGCACATGGCCGCCAACATGAGGGCGGCGGGGACAGTCGCGAGAACGGAACGGGACATCTTCATCTTGTGCTACTCCTTCAGAATTCAAGTCCTTGTATGTCTTACAGGACGCGGGATGACGTTGTTGCGGTAAGCGTTTTCTAACTCAGAGTGGAACGTCGGGAAACGTTTTCTCAAAACAGACTTCCTGGCAAGAAAGATCTGCAGCGAGCCAACTTATATCTACTGCCGCATAGCTCTGTCAATCTCTAAAATTGAGCAGCTTCAGGAGGGCAATAAAGTGCCACGCGCCGCTTGCCTAGGCCTTCCCGATCAGCCCCTACTCACACGGGCTTCTGCCCATAGGTGGCATCTTTGCCGTGCTTGCGGAAGTAATGCCGGTCCAACAGCGCCTGGGACACTTCCAGAATGTTTGCGTCCAGCGCCAGGGTCCGGTAGGCCATTCGCGCGATCGCTTCCAGCACCACGGCATTGTGCGCTGCGTCGTGCGCGGTGCGTCCCCATACAAAGGGCGCATGGCCATTTACGAGACAGGCGGGCGTGGCGAGGGGATCGAGCGGCTCGGAATCGGCATCGCCACGGAAGCGCCGGACGATCGCCAGGCCAGTCTCGTGTACATAGCGCCCGGCAATCGCCGCATCCGTAAGGGGCTCCGTGACTGGAACCGGCCCATAGAAGTAGTCTGCGTGCGTTGTTCCGAGGGGCGGAATCGCCAGGCCGGCCTGCGCGAAACTGGTCGCAAATTCTGAGTGCGTATGGACGACTGCGCCAATCCGGGGGAACTCACGATAAAGCAAAGTGTGGGTATCGAGGTCGGAGGAAGGCTTCAGGTTACCTTCCACTGTGTTCCCCTCAAGATCGGTAACGACCATATCCTCAGGCCGCAATGCATCGTAATCCACGCCGGAGGGTTTAATGACAACAAGCCCTCGCTCGCGATCTACACCTGAAGCATTGCCAAACGTGTACAGGACAAGAGCGCGGCGGACCAATTCCAGATTGGCCTCAAGGACGTCTTTACGAAGTTGTTCCAGCAGCATGAAGCTTTCTCCAGATCAGGCGCGGCGATAGGGGGTGCGAAGCTGTTGGCGCAGTTCACGAAGCCGCGTATCGGCGTCGATCACGATGAGCTCGATGCCGGCTATTTCCGCGAAGTCTTCCAGATGCTCCGTCGTGAGCGCCTGGCTGAAGCCGGTGTGGTGCGCACCGCCCGCGTAAATCCAAGCGGCTGCACCGACTTTCAGATTCGGCTTCGGCACCCATACAGCACGGGCAACCGGCAGATTCGGCAGCGCCTGCTCGGGCGCAATCACGTCCACTTCATTGACGATCATGCGGAAACGATCGCCCATGTCGATGATCGTCGCATTGATGGCCGGACCGGCGGGGGCTGTGAACACGAGCCGCACTGGGTCAGCCTTGCCGCCGATACCCAAAGGATGCACCTCCAGCGCGGGCCTGGCGTTTGCAATCGACGGGCAAATTTCCAGCATGTGCGAACCCAGAACCTTGGGTGTCCCGCTGAAATCGTACGTGTAGTCCTCCATGAAGGATGTGCCGCCTTCAGTGCCCTGCGCCATCACCTTCATGATCCTGACCAGGGCGGCGGTCTTCCAGTCACCTTCACCGGCAAACCCGTAGCCAGACGCCATCAGACGTTGCACCGCGATTCCCGGTAGTTGTGCCATGCCATGCAGGTCTTGAAACGTGTCCGTGAATGCACCGAAGCCGCCTTCCTTGAGGAATGCGTGCAGACCCAGCTCAAGCCGCGCCGCCACAGCCAGAGAGTCCGGTCGATCGTGCGGGGCCGCGATGCTATAGGCCTGACGGTATTCGTCTACCAGCCGCGCAACCTCGGCATCCGAGAACTGGTTCATGCGCTCGACCAGGTCGCCCACGCCATAGCCGTTGACGCTGTAACCAAAGCACATCTGCGCCTCAACCTTGTCCCCTTCGGTCACCGCGACTTCACGCATGTTGTCGCCGAAGCGTGCCACTTTCAAATTCTGTGACTCCTGCCAGCCGGCCGCGGCGCGCGTCCAGGCCACAATCTCGGAGAGCGTTTCAGGATCCTGCCAGAAGCCGACAACGACCTTGCGCGCCAGCCGCATCCGCGCCGTAATAAATCCGAACTCGCGGTCGCCATGCGCCGCCTGATTCAGATTCATGAAGTCCATGTCGATGGTCTTCCACGGGAGCGCATTGTTGTATTGCGTGTGCAGGTGAAGGAACGGTTTGGTAAGAGACGAAAGCCCCGCAATCCACATCTTTGCTGGAGAAAACGTATGCATCCATAGGATCAAGCCGATGCAATTCGTCCCGTTGTTGGCTTCGCGGCAAAGTGCGCGTACTTCCTCAGCAGTGGTCAAAACAGGCTTGAAGACGATGCGGCAGGGAAGACCCGCGATGGATCCCAGCGATGCAGCGATTTCCTGCGAATGGGTGGCGACCTGGGCGAGCGTTTCCGCTCCGTACAAGTGTTGGCTGCCAGTCACAAACCAGATTTCGTTGCTGTGGGTTTCAGTGTGAGTCGAAGACATAAGGCACTTTCCTTTGCGAAATATTTGTAACTTAGTGAGTGAGAACAGGTGCGCCGTGTTCGGTGGGCGTGTCGGATCGTGCAGCGGCAGTGGAATGAACGTTCGCTGCAATCTCCCGCAGGGAACGAAGAACATGACCAAGCTGCATCGCGTTGTCATCGGTACCAAAGGCGAAGTAAATAGAGCGGTAGAGTGCATACAGCTGCTCATACACGGCGACACCCTCGGGCCGCGGCGTGTAGGTCTGGTACGGCAGACACATCTGTTCCTGGGCTTCTTCGATGGTCGTGTAGATCCCTGCGGCCAACTGTGCAAAGATGCCTGCCCCAATACTTGTAGGAATCCCGTCCGGCACCAGTACCGTCTTGTTCAGCACATCGGCATAGACCTGGTTCAGCAGAGCGTTGTGTTGCGGAATGCCACCGGCATTTATCACCCGGTCGATTGGAACGCCATACTCCTGCATGCGTTCGAGGATGATGCGCGTATGGAACGCTGTCCCTTCAATGGCAGCGAACAATTCATCCGCCGCTGTATGCAAAAGGTTCCAGCCCAACGTGATTCCGCTCAATTCAGACCGCACGAGAATGGTGCGATCGCCATTGTCCCATGAGAGGCGAAGCAGCCCTGTCTGGCCTGGCTTGTAGCCGTCAAGCTGCGACGAAAGCGTGCGCACGTCGGTCGCCGCTCGCCGCGCAATCGCTTCAAAAATATCGCCCACCGCAGAAAGTCCAGCTTCGACGCCGGCGAAATCAGGATGCACGCTTCCGGGCACAACGCCACACACCCCGGGAATGAGTTGCGCCTCCTTCTGCATCGCAATGATGCATGTGGAAGTGCCCACCACATTGACCACGTCACCCTCTTTGCACCCGGCACCAATCGCATCCCAATGCGCGTCAAAGGCGCCGACAGGAATCGGGATGCCCGGGCGCAGGCCAAGTCGCTCGGCCCACGCCGCTGAGAGATGCCCTGCAAGATTGTCCGACGTCAATACCGCGCCGCTGAGCTTTGCCCGAACGCCGTCAAAGAGGGGATCCAATTTAGACAGGAATTCCTGAGGCGGAAAGCCCCCCCAACGATCATTCCAAAGCCACTTATGGCCTGAGGCGCAGACGCTGCGTTTCACTGCGGCTGGGTCCGTCATGCCGCACAGGGTAGCCGCCACCATGTCGCAATTCTCAAACGCCGAGGCAAACCGGCCACGCTTGTCCGGGTTATGCCGCAGCCAGTGCAGCAGCTTCGCAAAACCCCATTCATGCGAGTACACGCCCCCGCACCAGTCGATCGCTTCAAGATGCGATTGATGGGCCAGCGTGGTGATCTGCTGTGCCTCTCGCAACGCACGATGATCGCACCAGAGGTAATAGTCATCGAGCGGCTGCATGTGAGCGTCTACCACAATCACGCTTGACCCGGTCGTATCCAGCGCCAGAGCTTCGATCGCGTCGCCCGCAATGCCGGTCTGCTGCAACACGCCGCGCATTGCTTCTGTAAGAGCGTTCATCTGATCCTGGTGAGATTGCGTGGCAAAATCCGGATCATCCCGTTTGCGATGCAGCGGATACGAAGCCGCCGCGGTGCCGAGCCGTCCCTTCGCGCTGTCCAACAACGTAACGCGCGCGCTAAGTGTCCCGAAATCCACGCCGGCAACAATACGCATAATCTGACTCCTGAAATTCCCTATAAGAAAAAGCGGGAAAACGCTTTCTCAAAGTAATGTACAGACTTCCACCGGAACTGCATAGTGCTTGTCACAATCTTTCAAAGCAGGCCTGGCAAGCAAGGAGAAGTAGCGTCTGCCGCTTCCTTATCGAAGAGTCGCAGGGAAGCACGCGTCCCTTCAAGCGTAGACCCAACCTACCTTTGGGGAAGTTATAGAGGTCGACATACTCGCATGCAGACAAAGACATGCATTCATGCGAGCGATTATGGCAATTCCATGGAATAGATGTTGCCGGTGTAGGTGCGGAGGCGCACGAGCGGAGAGCCGTCTGCGGCTAATCCTACGAACACGAAATCGACCGGGTCGGCGCCTTCGGCTGCGGCGAGTTGCGACGACTGCGCGATGTGCATGGCGGGAATGTCGATGCGAACGATAGGTTGCCGGGGATCCATGGATGCGTGGACGACGAGGGAGCGGCCGTCTGTGGTCCAGACAGGGTCTGCCCCGGAGGTGACCGGAAGGGTCGTCCAGGTGCTGGTGGTGAAATCGAAGAGCTGCACACGACGCTGGTCGAGCGTGAGCGCGGCGATGAACCGGCCGTTGGGCGACCAACGAGGACTAAACAGGCCAGCCGAACCTGGCACTTGTGTGACGGTGGAGTCACGGAGATTGAGGATTTCGAGGCTGCGCTGGGTCTCTTCCTTGCCCATGCGATCGTTGACGCGGCCGAAGAGGATGGATTGACCATCGGGCGACCAGGACGGGTCGCCGGCGTTGCGGTTGTCCTGCAGCAACGGATGCAGATCGCCACCCTGGGCGGAGACTAAATAGAGGCGCCAGGCATGACCGGGCTCTCTGGCCATGACAGCCAGGCGGGAGTCGTCGGGCGACCATCTGGCGAGGAAGACATCGACATTTTCAGGCGTGAGCCGCAAGATATTGGAGCCATCGGCGTGAGCGCGCCATAGGGTGCCGCTCAGGTCGGTCCAAGCGACCCAGCGACCGTCATGAGAGACGTCGACACGGACGGCGGCGGAGAGGAAAGTGTTTTCGGGTGTCAGCTTGCCATCGGCATTCAGGCGCATCAATCGCGAGCGGTCGTCGAGGCCAACGAAGTAGACGCTGTGACCCGTGCGCGAGGCGACCGGCGCTGCAAATTGCAGAGGACCATCGGTGAGCCGGGTGGGCGCTTCTGTGGCGTGGGCGGTGAGCTGCCAGAGATCGCTACTGCCGGGCCGGGCGCCCTGGAAGATAAAGCGTTGCCCATCGGCCGTCCAAACGCCGCAGCAGGGAGCGCCCACATCGGGCGATGCGGTGAGTATTTGTCTGGGCTGCCGGTCAGTTTCGCTCAGCTGCCAAAGTGTGGTGGTGTGGGCCACGGGATCGAGCAGTGTAAAGCGGAGCAGGTGTCCGCCATCGGGCTGCCAGCGCAGCCAGAATGCCGGGCCGGGCAGGTGTGCGTAGCGTTCAGCTTGCCCGCCCGCTACTGGTCTGAGGTATAGGTCATTGCCGTTGGCATAGAGGATGTGTGTGCCATCCGCCATCCAGGTGGCATCGTGTGCCAGGACGTCGCCTACACGCTGGGCCGAGCCGCCGAGCGTGGGAACTACCCAGAGCGGCTGCTCCGACTCGGGCGAAAGATGGCTGAGCAGCAGGAGGCGCGTGCCGTCCGGGGAGATATCGCCGAGCGCGGGGGCTGCAACCTCATCCGACATTTTGAGCGGCTGCACCGACCCGAACGGAAGATCGATGGAAGCGAGCTTCTGCTGACCGTCGTCGATGATCGAAGCGAAGAGGTGATTGCCGTCGGTGGCGCTGGCATGGAGGTCTTCCATGGTTTGAATGGTGGGGGCCAGATGGTCGTTGTGCGTTACCTGCACGATATGTGGCGGCCTGACCGTTATGGGGATTCTGCGCGCAAGCAGGAAGCCGGCGGTGATGGCGGCGAAAAACGCGGCGGCAGCGATACCTGGGACGCGCCAGTTCCGAGGCGCGCGCCGTGCGGCCGGTAGGCTGATGAAATCGCCGGGCGCGGGAGCGTGGCCCGGGCCAAGGGCATCACCGGCGGGAAACGCGACGGCTTGTTCTGCGAAGACTGTGGGCTGATTGATGCCCTGCGCGACTTCAGGTGCTGGGAGTGAGTATGCTGGCCCGGATGGGTCATGGACTTCATGGACCGGCGCGATAAAGCGATAGCCCCGGCGCGCCAGCGTTTCTACGAATCTGGGGTTATCGGCCGAGTCGCTAAGAGCCTCGCGAATCTTATTGATAGCCGTTCCCAGGGAGTGGTCGAAGTCGCCGACCGTGCCCTTGCCCCAGAGACGAAGCTGCAATTCTTCACGAGTGACTACCTGGCCCGGCCGCTCAATGAGGGCAGCCAAAACTTTGAAGGGCTGGCTTTGCAGCTTGACGCGGAAACCGGCTTTCCATAGCTCACCTGTTTGGAGATCCATCTCATAGAGTCCAAAGGTAAGCTTCGAGTTGGAAGTAGGTGCCTGCATACCGCTAAATTGTCGCGTCCTGACTGTAACATTATCTTCACGATAAGCGCCAATGGTTGATACCTCTGTCTAACTCATTGCAAACGGGGCATTTAGCTAGTGATGAGGAAAAGACAAAGGAAGGACATAGAAGAGATTGTCTTGATGCAACGAATCCGGTCAACGTAGCGACGATGATTCAGGGCCGGACCGGCAGAAGCCGCTTTTCGACCCTGTTCTTTAGGAGGCGTAACAATGCAGAACACTTTGAGAACTGGACGCTGGTTTACTCTGGCCGTCCTCCTGCTGAGCTTGATGAGCCTGCGTATGTCGGCACAGTCCGGTAACGCGCGCGTCACGGGCACAGTAACCGATACCACCGGAGCCGCCATTCCCGGGGCATCCATTACACTGACGAATATAGGCACCAATGCCGTATCAGCGGCGAAAAGCAGCGGAAACGGTGACTTCACGCTCAACGGTTTGCCGATTGGCAATTATCACGCCAAGGTAGAAGTGAAGGGATTTGCCAGCCAGGAGCAAAATCTGACGCTCGATGTAGGGGCGGCGCAGACGCTGAAATTTTCACTCAGTGTGGGCTCAGAGTCGACCACGGTGGAGGTGACCAGCGCCGCTCCGCTCGTCGATCTGGCGAACTCGGATACAGGCGAGGTGATCACCGGTCGCGAGTTGTCTGATCTTCCGTTGAACGGCCGCAATTTTACGCAGCTGGCGCTGCTGCAGCCCGGCGTGTCGCATGGTCAAAGTAACAACTCGGCTTCCGGCTATAACAAGGGTCAGCAGCCGGTGGAAACGTTGCGCTTCGCCGAGACCGGCGGCGCCTCGCTCTCTGCAAATGGCCTGCGTCCGCAGGCGAACAGCTTTATTCTGGACGGTATCGACAATAACGAATCCCTTGTAAATACAGTTGTGCTGTTTCCAGACGTCGAGGCGCTGGCAGAGTTCCGCGCGACCAACTCGCTGGCTCCGGCGGAGTTTGGCCGGGTGGGCGGCGTGCTGGTGCAGGCTGCGTTGAAGAGCGGCACCAACCAGATCCACGGGTCGCTGTGGGAGTTCTACCGTGACTCGGCGCTGGGTTCCGCGAATCCAAACTACTTTGCACCGGGGACGTCCCAGCCGAGCTTTCACCGCAACCAGTTTGGGGCTACGCTTGGGGGACCGATCCTGAAGGACCACCTGTTTCTCTTCGGCGATTATCACGGCTCTCGGCAATCCATTCCAAACTCCGGCTTGACGATCAATACGGTTCCAACGGCGCGGATGCGTACGGGTGATTTCGGTGAGTTGATCGGGTCCAGCCAGACGAGTGTGCCGGCGCTGTACACCGGCGCAGGCAACTATAGCCCAACGGGCTGCGCGTCTTTCACGACGGTTCACGGCGTCGTTCTAACCCCTGCCGGTTCTCCGCAGTACCCAAATAACCCGTCCGGTGTGCTTGCCAACAGTGTCGATAATGGGGCTATTTTCGACCCGCTGACGTGCCAGCAGTTTGGATCAATCGCCGCACCGAACGTGATTCCAACCAGCCGGCTGGATGCGGTAGGGCTCAAGTACCTGAACTTTCTGCCCGCGCCGAACCGGACGCCCATCAACCATGTGATCAACAATTATCAGAACCAGCAGGTGAACACGACCAAGGACGACGAGTTCGACGCGCGCCTGGACTGGCATATCCGCAGCAGCGACAATTTTTTTGTACGGGGATCGACCGACAACTATAACTCGATCCTGACCACCGCCCTGGCCGGGGCACCCTCGGGTTTCGGCGCGGGCAACAACGATACGCACCCACGGCAGCTTGCTGCGGGTGAAACGCACATCTTTTCGTCGACCATTGTGAACGATGCACGGTTCGGCTATACGCGCGACTACTACGCCTACCTGAATCCTCAGAATGGCACGGCCATCGATACGCTGCTGGGCATTCCGAACGGCAACCGCAGCACGTTGCTTGGCGGCATATCCCTCATTGGGGGCGGCAACACGCAGATCTCCTACACCGGGGACGGCGGGCAGTATTCCGTGCCGCAGTACACCTATGAAGGCAACGACGCGGTGAGCTTCGCCCACGGCGCACACAACTTCAAATTCGGTGCGGACATCATTCATCGCGAGGTGGATTTCTTTCAGGCGGCATATTCCGCAAAGGGTTTCTTCAACCTCTCGGCGGGAGCCTTCACGGGCTACGAGGTCTCCGATCTAGCGGGGGCTTTTGTCGACAACTATGCTATTTCGAGCCCCGGCTTCTTCCGTACCATTTCATGGGAGACCGGTTACTTTGCCCAGGATGACTGGAAAGTAAGCCATCGCCTGACTCTCAACCTTGGGATTCGCTATGACCTCTTCACGCATCCGTATGAAGCGAACAATCAGCAGTCGAACTACAACATCGCGACTAACACGCTGGTCGTCGCGGGTCAGAACGGGAATTCGCGCTCGCTGATCAATACCAACTTCAAGAACTTCGCTCCGCGGATCGGCTTCGCGTATGACTTGTATGGCGATGGCAAGACGGCGCTGCGCGGCGGTTACGGCATTTACTACTTCCTGGATCGCGGCGGTGTTGGAAATCAATTGTCCAACAATCCTGACTTCAACGGCACGTCGAATTACAATTCTTATTCCGGCTATCGCATCGCTCTCAGCGGGCAGGCGCCAATGGTGGCCAACGCGGCTAACAAGAGCAATGTAAATCCCGGGCCTTACGCCGGCAATAACGCTACCCTAGCGACAGGTGCGCTGCCCACCGCCGCCTCCACGACCACTCTTGTCAACCCGCAGAATGCTTCTTTACTTTCCTACCCGGTCAATAGCCCGACATCGATGATCCAAGAATATAACTTGAGCCTGGAGCAGGCATTCGGGTCGCGCACATCCATGACGCTGGCCTATGTAGGCACCAAGAGCGATCACCTTCTGAACTCGGTGAATTACTCGGCGCCGCAGCTTGGTACCAACGTTTATTTCGGTCAATCGTCGGGTCAGACGATCACTCTGAATGAGACGAATGGCACGTCGCGCTATAACGGCCTGCAAGCAAAGCTGGATCGCAAGCTCGCGAATGGATTGCAGTTTACTGCGGCGTACACCTTTTCGCACACCACTGACGACACGATCGGGCCATTCTCCGAGACCGGTGCGAGTTCGGTGCCGACCACCGCTGCCGGGCCGCAGTTCAACCTGAATCGCGGTGACTCTGACAACGACATTCGCCACGTAGGGACCTTTGCGATGCTGGCAGAGGTGCCGTTCGGCCACGGCAAGAGGTTTGGCGGGAATGTGAATAAATTGGTGGACTATGCGCTGGGTGGATTTCAGATTTCCCCGTTCCTCCAGCTCACCAGCGGTTCGCCTTTTGACGTCACCATCGCGGGCACGGGTGGTGGTCCAAGCGTACGCCCTAACCTTCTGGGCACTGCCAACCTGTACGTGAAGCCCACCCCGGCGAACAATTACAACATCCTGAACCCCTATGCGTTCTCGGCTCCTGCGACGAATGCCGGAGGCTACTTTATCGCTCCGGGCAACGTCCATAAGAACCAGTTCCGCGGATCGAACTACTCTAACCTGAGCATGTCAGTCTTCAAGGATTTTCCAATCCATAATGAAATCAAGGCGCAGATTCGTGGCCAGTTCTACAACCTGTTGAACTCGCCAGCATTCGCACCGCCTTCCAACACGCAACTGCCGAACGCACTACCGGCACAAGCCGCCGGTACGCCAACGTACACGTTTTCCAACCTCAACTATATCGACTACTTCAGCCAGCGACTGACTGAAGTTGCGCTTCGCATCCAGTTCTAGCGCAACTGTATTTCTCCGACGGCGCTGCGAGGCAACTTGCAGCGCCGTTTCTTCCCCTTCTTTTTTTGCCGTCCGCGGCAGCGGTGGAGCTGATCGATGTTCTTCGATGGATTTCATCGCCGGTTAGTGCGAGCCAGCGAACTGCTTGCAGTGGCGACGATGAGCCTGTTGCTGTGTGGGCCTTCTCACGCGCAGACGATGGGCTCGCCGTCCAGGGATGACGAGCCCTTACTGATTACGCGCATCGATCCGCCAAACTGGTATGCCGCGTTGCCAAAGCCGATGCTCCTGGTGCGGGGTGCGGGGTTGCGGGGTGCTGAGTTTTCTCTCTCGGACACCAAGCTGCGGATTGAGCGCACACAAACATCAGACAACGGCCACTGGGCGCAGCTTTGGCTCAGTGCGTCGCCGGACGTGCCTGAAACCGTTCAGGTACAGGCCCGTCGCGGTTCTGGTCGCGCCGAGCAGGCTTACCGCTTTGAGCGGCGGCGCGCTGCGGACAGTGGCATGTCAGGCTTTTCCTCGAGCGATGTTCTCTACCTCATTCTGCCCGATCGCTTCGCCGATGGGGACCTTGCCAACGATCGCATTGCGGGGTCACCGGCGGCCAATCGCCGCGATCCCCACGCCTTCCACGGCGGCGATCTGAAAGGCATCATCGACCACCTGGACTATCTGCAGCAGTTGGGCGTCACGGCCGTGTGGCTTACGCCGGTTCTGCAGAACGATGCGAAGACCAGCGATTATCACGGCTACGGCGCAACGGACATGTATGCGACTGAACCGCGGCTGGGCAGCCTGGCCGACTATCGACGCCTGGCCGACGAACTGCACCGGCGCCACATGAAGCTCGTGTTCGACGATGTTCCCAATCACGTGGGCCCAGGCAATGTCTGGATCAGCGACCCGCCAACGCCTGATTGGTTCCACGGGACCGCCGCGCACCATCTTGATAACCGGTATGACTTTCCACCGGTCACCGATCCACACGCATCGGTGGCGGCCTCGCTCGACGCAGAGGACGGGTGGTTCGTCAACCTGCTGCCCGACCTCAATCAGCAGAATGCGGTGGTGGCCGAATACCTGACGGAAAATATGATCTGGTGGATTGAGCAGGCAGGCATCGACGGACTGCGCATCGACACCTTCCCTTATGTGCAACGCGAGTTCTGGCAGACGTACCTTTCCACCCTCAGCACGCTTTATCCGCGGCTTACCTCCATTGGCGAAGTCACCACCGGCGACCCTACGGTGAATGCGTTTTTCGCGGGGGGCCGCAGCCTGGGCGGGGTCGACACGCACCTGACGACACCCTTCGACTATCCGATGTATTTTGCGCTACTGGATGTGCTGGTGAAGGGCAAGCCCATGTCACAGCTGGAAGAGACCCTGCGCAAGGACTGGCTATACCCGCACCCGGAAGCCCTGGTGCCCTTTCTATCCAATCATGACCAGCGTCGGTTCCTGTCGCAGCCCGGCGCGACGCCCGCTCTGTTGCGCCTCGGGCTGGGGCTGTTGCTCACGCTGCGCGGCATGCCGGAGCTCTACGCGGGCGATGAGATCGCTATGCGTGGCGGCGAAGACCCTGACAACCGGCGCGACTTTCCCGGCGGCTTTCCGGGAGACGCCGCGAACGCCTTCAGCACGGACGGCCGGTCCGCCGAGCAGAACAGTATGCATGACTGGGTCGCCGCGCTCGGCAAGCTGCGGAGCCAGTCTGGCGCGCTACAAAGTGGCAGGATGCAGACGGTGGTGTCGGGCGAAAGCACCTTCGCTTACTTGCGCACGCTCGCAGCTGGGAACGCCTGCAGTACGGCCGGCTCGATGCTGATCGTTCTGAACCGTAATGCTTCGCCTGCGTCGATCGAAGTGCCTGTTGCGAACACCGCGCTTGCCGGCTGCAAATCGCTCATCCCTACACTGGGTGACGAAGAACCCACAATGCAAGCCATCGCCGGAGACGTGGTTACGGTGAAGCTCCCAGCCTTCGGCTTTGAAGTGTTTGCACTACGATAATCGCGGTCGATAATCCGTATGCGTGCGGGACCAAGCAAGAGGAAAGGCACTATGTATAAGGCAGTCCGCAATATTCTGGTCAGTACCGCCCTGCTTCTGGCCTGCACGGCCGGCCAGGCGCAGCAGCAGCCCACGGCAGACGCTTCGCTGTGGTGGAAGCACGCAGTGCTCTACGAGATTTATCCTCGCAGCTTCCAGGACTCGAACGGCGATGGCGTGGGCGATCTGAACGGGATTGCAGAGCGGCTTGGCTATCTACAGAAACTTGGCGTGGATGCGATCTGGATCGCTCCGATGTACCCCTCGCCGCAGGTCGACTTCGGCTATGACATCTCCGACTACGAGAACGTGGACCCACAGTACGGCACGCTGGGCGACTTCGCGAAGCTCGAGTCCACGGCCAGGCAGAAGCACATTCGGATCGTGCTGGACATGGTGCTAAACCATACCTCCGACAAGCACCGCTGGTTTGTGGAAAGCGCCGGCTCCCGCATGAATGCGAAAGCCGACTGGTATGTCTGGAACGACGGGATACCCGCTTCAACGCCGGGTTTGCGGCCCATCCAAAGCAAGAATGCGCACACGGGCGGCAAGGGGAGTGTCGTTCCACCGAACAATTGGGAGTCCTACTTTGGCGGGTCGGCATGGGAATGGTCGCCGGTGCGCGAGCAGTTCTACTACCACAAGTTCTATAAGCAGCAGCCCGACCTGAACTGGCGCAACCCGGCTGTCGAAGCCGCGATGTTTGCGACGATGCGTTTCTGGCTGGATCGCGGCGTGGCGGGCTTTCGCCTGGATGCGATCCCTACGCTGTTTGAAGACCCGCAACTGCGCAATGAAGGCGAGACCGGCGGGGTGAACGCGCAGGGCGATCCCAACCTGGACGACTCGCGTACAAACAGTCTGCCGGAGGTGCACGATGTGATTCGCCGCATGCGCGCGATGGTGGCAAGCTATCCCGGCGATCGGGTGCTGATAGGGGAAACCTATCTCCCGAATACGGCGGAACTGGACAAGTGGTACGGCGGGCCAGCGCATGATGAACTGCAGTTGCCGATGGACATGCTGCTTGGTTTTTCCAATAAGCTCGATGCTGCAACCTTCCGTAAATTTATCAGCGAAGCGGGTACGCAGCTGCATGGCTCGCAGCCACTGTTTGTCTTCGATAATCACGACAATACGCGCTCCATCGACCGCTACGCTCCTGCTTCAGCAACGGCGATGGAACGCGACAAAATCGGCAAGCTGCTGGCGGCTGTGCTGCTGACGACGAAATCTACCGCGCTGCTGTACCAGGGCGAGGAGCTTGGCATGGTGACCTCCATCCCCACGCGCCGTGAGGATGTGAAAGACCCGATCGGTATCACAGGCTGGCCGAAGGAGAAGGGGCGGGATGGTGAGCGTACACCCATGCAGTGGACTGCGGGCCCGCAGGCCGGCTTCAGCAGCGATCCGAACACATGGCTCCCGATTCCGGCAAGTTATAAAACGGCCAATGCCGCGAGCGAGTCGCATGAGCCGGGCTCACAGCTGACCTGGTATGAGCGCCTGATCGCTCTGCGTCGCGCTATGCCCGCGCTGCATAACGGCACGCTCACTATGCTCGATGAGAAGAACCCCGATGTTCTGTCGTACGTTCGCACTGTCCCTGGGCAACCCTCGGTCTTTGTAGCGCTGAATTTCAGCTCCACTACGAAGACGGTGACGCTGGACCTGAACGCAGCAGGGGTGACTGGGAAGCCGGTGAAAACTCTGCTGACAGACGACGCGTCGCTTGTTCCCGCCGCGACGATCAGCCTTACTCCCTATGCAAGCTGGATCGGCATCACGCAGTAGCTAAGAGGACCGCGCGATGCAGAAGCCGAGACGCAGTTTCTGGCAGATCTGGAATATGAGCTTCGGCTTTCTCGGCATTCAGTTCGGCTGGGCGCTGCAGATGGCGAACATGAGTGCGATCTATGAATACCTGGGCGCGCGTGCCGACCAGATTCCTATACTCTGGCTGGCCGCGCCGCTTACCGGCCTGCTCATTCAGCCCATCATCGGTCAGGCCAGTGACAAGACCTGGACGCGGCTTGGCCGGCGCCGCCCGTATTTCCTAGCAGGCGCCGCTCTCAGCACGCTGATGCTGGTCTTGTTGCCCAATGCAAGCAGCCTGCTGATGGCCGCGGGAATGCTCTGGATTCTCGACGCGTCCATCAACGTCAGCATGGAGCCGTTCCGCGCGTTCGTCACCGACCTGCTGCCAGAAGGGCAGCGCACACGCGGCTTCGCCATGCAAAGCTTATTTATCGGACTGGGCGCCGTGATTGCTTCAGCGCTTCCATGGCTGCTCACCAATGTGTTCCATATGCAGCAGGTGGCGGGCGACAGCCGGGCTGTTCCGACGACGGTGCGGCTCTCGTTTTACGCCGGTGCCGCAGCCTTTCTCGGGGCGGTGCTGTGGACGGTGTTCACCACGTCCGAGTATCCGCCGGATCCTGCTGACAAGCGCATGCAATCTGAGAGCGGCTTTGCTGCCAACGCAAAGGAAATCTTCAGCGCGGTGAGACAAATGCCTGAAACCATGCGCCGGCTGGCACCCGTGCAACTGTTCACGTGGCTCGGCCTGTTCTGCATGTGGCTCTACTTTCCTGTAGCTGTGGCGCACAACGTATTTGGCGCGGACGACCCCAACTCGCCGCTCTATAAAGCGGGTGTGGAGTGGGGCGGCATCTGCTTTGCCGTCTACTCGGCTGTTTGCTTCTGCTTTTCGTTTGCACTTCCCTGGGTGGCTCGCAAGCTCGGCCGGACGCATACCCACAGCATTTGCCTGGTGTGCGGTGCCGCCGGTCTGATCTCGATCCTGTTCATCCACAGGCAGGGTCCACTGCTCGTCAGCATGGTTGGGGTGGGGATTGCCTGGGCAAGCGTGCTTTCGATGCCGTACGCCGTGCTCGCTTCGTCGCTGCCGCCGCACCGAACAGGCGTGTACATGGGCATCTTCAATATGTTCATCGTCATACCGGAAATCCTGGCGTCGCTGTTTTTCGGATCGATCATGCTGCATCTGCTGCATAACAACCGAATGATCGCCATTGCCGCGGGCGGCCTGTTCCTGCTACTCGCTGCCGGGCTGATGCAGCGTGTCGAAGACCCGCTGACGCTGAGCGTTCTGGACATCTAGTGGGACTGTCGGAGTGACAGGTGTAGTCGCACGTCAGCGCGAGGAACCGAATGACTGAACCAAAAGGACGTTGGATCTCGGCGCTGCTACTTACTTCTTAGTTGCCAGAGGCATGGGGTGAGATGCTGCTGTCTGCCCGGTGGAGGCGGGTTTGCCATCTTTCGGGCGGAAGGCGAGGAACATGTTGCCACCGGTCTGGCCGAACATGTTGTAGCCCGAGTTGACGAAGAGGAAACCGTCCGCGGCAGAGATGGAGGCACCGTCAATGGCGCCGCCCTTGCCGGGGACACCATTGATTCCCTGATAGTCAATGGCGGTATCGAACTTCCAGAGGAGCTTGCCGGAGTTTCCATCGAGCACGTAGAGGTAGCCATCGAGGCCGCCTTCGACGACGGCACCATCGATTACGGCCGGCGCGGCGGACATGCCGAAGTCGCGTTTACAGGTGGGAACGCGCTTGATGCGGTCAGCGGAGCAGTCTGGCTCAACCTGGAACATCCAGCGGACCTTGCCGGTGTTGGCATCGAGCGCATACATGCCCGATTTGAAAGGATCCGGGGCGAGCGGCTTGGGTTTGAACATGTTGAGGTACCAATCGCTGGTGGCCGTGATGGGGGCGAAGACGGTGTCGTTCCAAAGGGCGATGCCCCAGTGGATGCCGCCGAGTGGGCTGCCGCTGCCGAGGTCATTGCGCCAGAGCAGCTTGCCGGTTGGCGCGTCGACCGCCCAGACGGTACCGGACTTCTGGCCGCCGAACATGACGTCCTTGCCGGCGGCGTGGTCGAGCACCATGGATGCGCCGAAGTCTACGTCGCGGTAGACGGTGTCTTTGGCACAGTTGAGCTGGTCGGGGCGAGGATGCGGGCCGCAGCCGGAAAGGTAAATATCGTTGTCAGTGCCTTGCAGGCTCCAACGCTCTTTGCCGTCTGCAAGATTGACGGCGATCATGGCGTCCGTATTTTTGCTGACGGGTGGCGAATTGCTTTCGCCGGTGCCGAAGTAGACCAGGCCGCGCGCTTCATCGACGGCCGGAGAGGTCCAGATGGGGGCGCCGGATGGCCCGTAAAGCTGCTTGCCGTCGCCGCGATCGCGGATGGGTTTGGCGGCTTCCATGGTGTCATACCGCCATTGCTGGGAACCGTCTTTGGGGTCTAGCGAGAGGACGTAACCGTGCTCCTCACAGCAGCGCCTGGCGTTGGGCTCGGCGACTACGATTTCATACTGCGACATGGGGACGAGTACGCGGTCCTTGAGAACGATAGGGGTCCCGGTCTCTTGAGAATAGAGGTATGTGCCAGCGTGTTTGGTCCAGAGAGGCTTGCCGGTCTGGGCGTCCAAGAGGTAAACCGTTGTGTCAAAGCCGGAGAACGCGACGACACCGCGGCCATCGGCGAGGATGCCGAAGGTGGCGCTGGTGCGCAATGGGGATTCTGTCCCGGTTTTGTAGACCCATTTGACGCATGGGTTGCGTGGCTGCGAGACGTCGAACGCGTACATGGCACGAGCGTCCGCAACTGGAAGGAAAACGGTATTGCCGACGATGGCGGGCTGGGTGCGCATGGTGGCGCCGCCAGGAATGGCGATGGCCCAGGCAAGCTCCAACCGGGAGAGCTGGGCTTTGGTGAGGCCGGCCTGCTGTGCGGTCAGATTGCGGGTGTTGCTTTTGTTGAAGCCGAAATCCGTGACGTTGGCGGGGGCCCTGACGTCAACGGCGCGACGGTCCGCGGGGCACATCATGTTCGCCGACCAGGTGTCTTCGGGAGGAGGGAGTTCGGTGCGGCCAAGGGTGAGGTAATGGACTACTTCGGCGCGTTCAGCCTCAGTCAGGTTCGCACCCTGTGCCTTCATGTTGCCCTGGGTGAGGGCGTAACGGATGGCTGCGCCGGTCATGCCGTTGAGCGCGGATTTAGCGGGCGCGCGGGTGGCGTCGGGGTGCTCGTGGCACATGGCGCACTGCTTGTTGTAAACCTCTTCACCGGCGGGGGAGGGGGTGTCATGGGTTGGGTGGGTCTGGGCCTGGGCGACAGTGACGGCGGCGAGGATGAGGGCCAGGGTGCGAAGGAGCGGTGCTACGTTTTGCAATGATGCCGATTGCAGAATAGTCATACGTTGCTCCCTCCAGTGCGCACTGCCACTCGAGCGTACCGAGTTTCTTACAAATGGGTTGACGCTGTCAATGTGCAGGTGGATGAGGGAGTTTTACTCGGGCTTTGATGTGACGGAACGATCGAGCCAAAGGATGTTGTCCCAGCTCAAGACCTGTGCGGTGTCGTCAAAGAGCCTGGCGTAGCTGCCGCCGCCGGCTTTGATGGAGAACTCCTTGACGCGGTCAGGGGGGGTGGTGGTGAGGTTGCGGAGGATGTCGAGCTGCTGATCCTGCTGGATGGTTTGGTAGAAGGCGGGCAGCTGGGCGGAGTAAAAGCGGACGGGGGTGGGGGGGAGGTGGAAACCGAAGCCGCGCTCGAACTTGATGTGCATTTCAAGGTGCTCGCCGGTTGGGGCGAGGAAGACCCAGTCCTGCTGTTCGATGAGGGGGCCGGAGTCGTTGGAGACGGTGCGGCGCATGGTGTGGGTGGTGGCGAGGCGGTAGTTGGCGAAGGGGCCGGGGACGGCGGAGGGGTCGGCGGTGAGGCCGCCGAGGATGAGCTGCGACTCGGTGCCGGAGGAGTCTTTGACGGGTGCGACGAGCTCGACGAGTTGGGTGGTGCCGGTGCCGAGACGCTTGCCATACGGGGTCTTGACGGTGAGGCGATCGGTGAAGACGACGCGCAGGTTTGCGCCTTTGGCAGGGCCCTGGGAAGCAACGCTAGAGGTGAAACCGGGCGGGAGCAAGGTGCGCAGAGCGGCGTCGGGGACGTGGAAGTCGAGCTGGAAGCGAATGTCGCGGCTGTTTTCAAGCGGGGACTGGGCGGGGGCGTGGGTGGCCAGGGTGAGCGAAGCAAGGGTGAGGAAGCACGCTGTCAGATGCAGGTTGACGGTGAGTTTGGTCATGTGTCGAAGGGCTCCGGTGCCTTGGCGGTAAACAATGATGAGCGTGATTATATTCTCAATCCCCTTTGCAAAGGTGCGAAGAGCTATTTTCCAGTGTGAACGAGCGGTAGGATGAAACCTACTCACTTTCTCGCAAGTCTGCTTATCAGATACACTTCAGCCTGCGGTAGAAGGGTGCGGCCTCCCCGATCGAGCCGCTGGAGGATGAGACGATGGCAGGTCGGTTGAGCGGCAAGGTGGCGGTGATTACGGGAGCAACGAGCGGGATTGGCGAGGCGACGGCACGGCGGTTTGTGGCGGAAGGGGCCGCGGTGATGTTGTCAGGCCGCAGTGTGGAGGCGGGGGAGGCGCTGGCGGCGGAACTGGGGGAGAGCACTGCGTTTCACAAGGCGGATGTGCTGCGCGATGCGGAGATCGGCGCGCTGATGGATGCTGCCGTGGCACGGTTCGGGCGGGTGGATTGCCTTTTCAATAACGCGGGGGCGCCGAGCCGGGGGACGCTGGAGACTGTGACCGAAGAGGACTTTGACCATGACATGCGGCTGCTGGTGGGTAGCGTGGTGTTTGGGATCAAACATGCGGCGCGGGTAATGGTGCCGCAAGGCGGCGGCAACATTATCAACAACTCAAGCATTGCGGCGCACCGCGTGAACCAGGGTGGGTTTATCTATGCCGCGGCCAAGGCAGCGGTGAGCCACCTGACCAGGCTGGCGGGGTCTGAACTGGGGCCGTTGGGCATCCGGGTGAATGCGATCTCGCCGGGAGCGGTGGCGACGCCGATCTTCTGGGGTGGCTCTGCCAGCAGCCGGACGTTGAGCGATGCGGAGAACCTGCGCAAGAAGACTAAGATGGAAGGCAAGCTGAAGTATTCCACGCCACTGCTGAAGAACGGGTACGTGGATGACGTTGCGCTGGCGGCGGTGTATCTGGCGAGCGATGAAGCGGGTTTTGTAAATTCGCATGACCTGGTGGTGGACGGTGGAAGGATCTGGCAGTTTTTCGAGCGGCCTGTGCAGGCTTGAGCCGACTCGGCATAAGATTGGTGTGAGGATCTGCCGCTTTGTCCACCGCTGAAGTTCTGCCCGATGTGAAATCGTCGCGCTTCGATCATCGCAGGGAGAAGATTTTGAACGCGGCTAGCTCGCTGTTCAATCGGCACGGCCTGCGCGATGCTACGCTGACGATCATTGCGGCGGAGATCGGGCTGAACTTCAAAAGCCTGCGTTATTACTTCAAGCTGCGGGAAGACCTGGTTTCCGCAGTGTTCATGCGGTCGATCGACCTGCACCTGAAGCTTGCGGAAGCTGCCGCGGAGGAGCGTGGGCTGGAATGCAGGCTTCGTCGTTTTGTCAGGGACTACTTTGAGCTGCTGCTTGCGGTGAGGCTGGGAACACGTCCTGAGTTCGTCTATTTTGGCGACCTGCGGGCGTTGACGACGCCGCACTCCGATGATGTGTGGCCGGCGTATGGGCGGATGTTCAAGGCGATTCGCAAGTTGTTTCAGGTTCCGGGCGTAACGTGGGACGGGTCGAAACTGAACGCGGCGACGCATATGTTTCTTTCTCAGCTGCTTTGGACGCCGGTGTGGACGGCGAACTATTTTCCGCAGGATGTGGAGCAAATCACCAGGAATTTTGCAGATATTCTGCTGTACGGCATCGCGGCGAAGGGGGTCATTTTTCCGCCGCTGGACGAAGTGCGCAGGCCCGCGGTGGAAGAGGGAGACCGGCTGTCGCAGGGATCGTTTTTGCGGAAGGCGATCTCGCTGATCAATCAGCACGGCTACCGGGGAGCTTCAGTCGACCGCATTTCCACGGAACTGAATGTGACCAAGGGCGCGTTTTACCACCATAACGAAACGCTGGATGAACTGGTGGTAGGGGCTTTTGAGTGCAGCTTTGCCAATATCCGCGCGGCGCAGGATGATGCGTTGGCGCGCGAAACGACGGGCAGCGGAAGGATTACAGCGGCGGCGGTTTCGCTGGTGCGGCAGCAAATGCTGGATGAAGGAACGCTGCTGCGGACGGCGGCGCTCACGGCACTGAATCCGGAGCTGCGGACGCGGATGGCGGCGGAGATGGGCCGGTTGACGCTGCGTTTCAGCAATATGCTGAACGATGGTCTGATCGACGGGAGTGTGCGGCCGTGCAACTTGAATGTGGCCGCGGAAATGACGACCGCGATGATCAACTCGTCAGAAGAGCTGAGACGGTGGGTGCATGGGGCGACGGAGGAAAATGCCGCGGAACTTTATGTGGCGCCGCTGATGACAGGACTGCTGGCGTATGCGGGAGTCGAGTAGGGGTTGGGTGGGAAACGCTGCGAACCAGCTCAGGCGACCTGGTGTTCGGCGACAGATTGCTGGAGCTCGCGTTTGAGGATTTTGCCGATGGCGTTGCGGGGCATTTCGTCGACGAAGCGGACCTCATCGAGGCGCTGCATTCTGCCCACCTGGGCGTTGGCCCAATCCTTGAGTTCAGCAGGGGTGATGGCGGGGTTCGGCATGAGGGTTACGAAGCCTACGGGGGTTTCTCCCCAGCGCGCGGAAGGGACGCCGACGACGGCTGCTTCTTTGACGGCGGGGTGCTGGCGGAGGACGGCTTCGAGGTCGCTGGGGTAGATGTTCATGCCACCGGAGATGATCATGTCCTTCTTGCGTCCGATGAGGGTAAGGAATCCTTCGTCGTCGAGATGGCCGATGTCTCCGGTGCGGATGAAGCGTTCGCCGGAGGGGCTGTACCACTCGGCTTCACTGGTCTTGGTGGGCTGGTTATGGTAGCCGATCATCATGACGGTGGAGCGGCCGACGATTTCGCCGGGCTGGCCGGGAGGGAGCTCGAGGCCATGCTCGTCGATGACGCGCATGTCATGGCCGGCGATGGCCTGGCCGACGGTGTGGAGCTTGTCGGGGCGGGCGTGGGCGGCTAGCATGAAGGCTCCGCCACCCTCTGTCATGCCGAAGTATTCGACCAGGCCGCCGGGCCAGCGTTTCAGAACTTCACGCTTCATTTCAGCGGAAAAGGGGGCGGAGGTGGTGAACTTCATCTGGTAAGCGGAAAGGTCAAAGCTGTCAAAGTCCGGGACGTCAAGGATGCGACGGAACTGTACCGGGACCAGCATGGCGACGTTGACGCGGTGCTTCTGACTGAGCTGGAGGAAGGCGCGCGCCTCAAACTTGGGCATGAGCACCACGGTGCCACCGCCGGCAAACGCAGGCAGCAGGCTGGTGAGGGTGGTGTTGGAATAAAGCGGCGTAGAGATGATGGCGATGGCGTCTTTGCCGTAGCCGGGGGGATCCAGCAGATGCAGCTGCGGCCAACGCATGGAGTGCGGCTGCACAATGCCCTTGGGCGTGCCGGTGGTGCCTGAGGAGTAGATGATGTTGAAGGGAGTTTCGGGCTGAACGTCAACGGGTGTGGGGCGGGTGCCGGCGGGAGGGAGCCAGGCGAGTAGAGGTTGGCCGGCTGCAGGAGTGTTGTCGAGAGCGATGCGGGGAAGGGTTTGTCCGGTGAGCGTGGTGGCGAAGGCTTCGGCGCCGGTGCTGTCCAGGAATAGGTGGGTGGCGCCACTATCGAGCAGCATGGAAAGTAGCTGGGCCGACGTGGCGGAGGGCGAAAGGGGAGAGACGGCGGCTCCGGTTTTGAGGATGCCGAGGAAGGCGGCGATGTACGGGATGGAGGTGGCGGCGCAGATGGAGACGACCGTGCCGGGGCGGGCACCTTCGGTTTGCAGGCGGGCGGCGATGCGGTCGGAAAGATCTTCCAGCTGCTGGAAGGTGATGGAGTCGTCGTTGCAGATGAGGGCTGTTTTTTGAGGGTGGAGCTGTACGTGAAGCTGAAAGAGATGGATAAAGGTGCCGAAGGGCTGCTGGACGTATTGGCGGATCTGAGCCTGGATGTCCTGCACGGGGTTGCGAGCGCCGATGAGGTCCTTCGTCTTCTGGAGCAGGTTTGTCTTCATGGAAGGCTTCCTTTCAGTGTGCTAGCCGAGCTTGAGGCCAGCCTTTTCCATCTCGAGCTTGCCCTGGGCCCAGGAGCCTTCCGGAATGATGGAGTTGGCGGTATCGGAGACGTCAGGCCAGCGGGCAACGATCTGCTCGGCGGCATCGTCTGGCTGGCCTACGTGAATGCCCTGGGTCAAGGTGATGTTGGCTACCTCAAAGCTGCCGGCGCCGGCACACAGGATGGTGCGGGTGGGGGCGGATTCTGCCACCAGCGCGAGAACCGCAGGGCTGGTGTATTCGGGCCGCAGCAAGGCGTCGGCTTCAGGGCTGAGCAGACCTTCCATCATTTTGGTGGCGGCGGTGGGGGCGAAGCAGTTGACGTGGATGTTGTTTTTACGTCCTTCCAGCGCGAGTGTCTGCATGAAGCCGACGAGGGCCATTTTTGCCGCGCCATAGTTCGTCTGGCCGAAGGTGCCGTAAAGGCCGGTGGAGGAGGTTGTCATGACGATGCGTCCGTAATTCTGCTTGCGCATGATGTCCCAGACGGCCTTGGTGCAATAGACCGAGCCCATGAGGTGAACGTCGATGACGAGGCGGAAGTCTGCCATTTCCATTTTGGCGAAGGTCTTGTCGCGCAGGATGCCGGCGTTGTTGACGAGGATGTCGATGCGGCTCCAGCGGTCCATGGCTGCGTCGACCATGGCTTGTACCTTGTCGAGATCGGCGACTGAACCGGGGGCGGCGAGGGCTTCACCGCCGGCGGCGATGATCTCGTCGACGACGGCCTGGGCCTGGGCCTGGGCGAGATCGTTGACGACGACCCTGGCGCCACGTTTGGCGAGCAGCAGCGCGTGGGAGCGGCCGATGCCACCGCCGGCTCCGGTTACGATTGCTACACGTCCTGATAGGTCGATTGCCATGATGGTTCGTCTCCTTAGAAAAGCTATTGGGGCGTTGCGGGACTGGGGCGGCCGGCGCGTGCGAGAAATTCCTGTGCGACGCTGGCGACGAGCTCTCCGCTGCGATTGAAGATGGAGCCCTGCGAAAGGCCGCGACCGTTGCGCACGATGGGCGAATTGAGGGTGTACAAGAGCCACTCATCGGCGCGGGTTTCGCGGTGGAACCAGAGGCTGTGGTCGAGGCTGGCGGTCTGGAGCGGCGCACCACCGGGGCGGGCGTGGTTCTTCAGGCCGACATGGACGAGCGGCACGTCAGAGGCAAAAGCAAGCACTGCCTGGTGCAGGGCAGAGTCAGCGGAGAGCGTTTCACGGGAACGGAACCAGACGGTAAGGCTGGCTTCAGAACGCTGTGGAAGCAAGCCGGATAGCTCGACGTGGCGTACGTCCAGCATGTCGTCGGCGATGTAGTTGCGGGGCGGACGACCGGCCTGCTGCTCGCGCCGCTTGCGAAAGACTGAGAAATCCTCAAGCTTTTCAGGCTGGGTGACTTTGGGCATGGCGACCTGATGCTCGGGGCCTTGATCGCCCTCATGGTGCGAGGTGTAGGCGGCCAGCAGCAGGCGGGTGCCCTGGCGGACTTCAACGTGGCGGGTGCTGAAGCTGCCACCATCGCGAGAGCGCTCTACCTTGATGTCAAAAGCGCGTTCCTTTTCACCACCGCCGATGAAAAAGGCGTGCAGCGCGTGCAGTCGCCGGGTCTCAACGGATGCGGCCAGGATAGCCTGGGCCACGACGAGGCCGCCGAACACTACGCGCTCATGAGTGGGCGGGGCGCCGGGCGCGGTCCATTCACCCGGAGCGACGGGGGTGAGCGTGAGCAGGTCTGTGAGGGTGGTGGTCATGATGGCAGACTAGAAGATTTCAAAGAGGCCTGCGCCGCCCATGCCGCCACCCATGCACATGGTGACGACGCCCCAGCGTGCGCCGCGACGTTGACCCTCATGCAGAATGTGGCCGGTCATGCGTGCGCCGGACATGCCGTAGGGATGACCGATGGAGATGGCCCCGCCGGATACGTTGAGCTTTTCATTTGGAATTTTGAGGAAGTCGCGGCAGTAGAGGACCTGGCTGGCGAAAGCTTCGTTGAGTTCCCAAAGGTCTATATCGTCCACGGTCAGGTTGTGGGCGGCGAGCAGTTTGGGCACGGCGTAGATGGGGCCGATGCCCATTTCATCGGGCTTGCAGCCGGCAACGGCGAGGCCGCGATACGCGCCGAGTGGCTTGAGGCCGCGACGGTCTGCTTCAGCGCGTTCCATGAGGACCAAGGCGGCGGCGCCATCGGAAAGCTGCGAAGCGTTGCCGGCGGTGATGTATTGTCCGGCCTGAATTTGCTGGCCGCCCTTGAAGACGGGGTTGAGCTTGCTGAGGTCAGCGAGCGTTGTCTGGGGGCGGTTGCCCTCATCCTTGCTCAGGGTGACGTCCTGCGAGGAGATGGCGCCGGTGGCTTTATCCTGGACCTTCATGGAGGTTGTGACGGACATCAATTCCGCGTCATAGCGTCCGGCGGCCTGGGCTTCTGCGGTGCGCTGCTGCGATTGCAGGGCGTATTCATCCTGCGCCTCGCGGCTGATGCCGTAGCGGCCGGCGACGATCTCGGCTGTTTCAATCATGCTCATGTAGAGAGCGGGGTTCTGCGCGATGAGCTTTGGATCGCCGGCGCGCCAGGAGTTGAAATGCTCATTCTGGACCAGCGAGATGGACTCCACGCCGCCTGCGACGGCGATGGTGAGTTCCTTGTTGAGGATGCCCTTGGCAGCGGTCGCGATGGCCATGAGTCCGGAGCCGCATTGACGATCGATCGTCATGCCCGGAACGCTGGTCGGGAGGCCGGCCCAGAGGGCTCCCTGGCGCGCGACGTTGAACCCTGTGGCGCCTTGCTGCATGGCGCAACCCATGACAACGTCTTCGACTTCAGCCGGTTGCACAACGGAGCGGCGGACGGCTTCGCCGATTGCGGAACCGGCTAAAGCCTGGCCCTGGGTATCGTTGAACGAACCACGATAGGCTTTACCGATGGGGGTGCGGGCGGTGGCGACAATGACTGCTTCAAGCATAAGAAGGACTCCTTGGAACGGATGCTGCTTACCGAGGGTGTGCTCGGTTCGGTTCGACGGCTGGTACAGTGTGTCAGAAACAAGCTATGTTCGTCTATACCTATAAAACAAATGGCAAACTAGATTTGTGAGAGACTGAGGATGTTCTTTCGGCGACTGTGGGAGTCGTGGTGAGCGCGGGTTTGAGGAGGGTTGCGACGTGTTGAAAGAGACGATGACACTATACAGCGAGGGGACGCGGATTTCTGTCGACCTGCACCTGCCGGACACACCGCAGCCGGCGTCCGGCTTTCCGGCCATACTGCTTTGCCACGGCTGGGGCGGGCTGAAGCATCAACTGGTTTATACCGCCAAAGCATTCACGCGTGCAGGCTTTGCCGCCATGACCTTCGACTATCGCGGGTGGGGTGAAAGTGATGGAAAGGTGATCGCGTTGAAAGATGCGCCGCCGCTGATGCAGGCCGAGGAAGTGGTGATGAAGGTGCGCGTGCTGCGGGAAATTGCCGACCCGATCGACCAGACGACGGACGCGGTGAACTGCCTGATGGCTCTTGCGGCGGATCCACGTATCGACCGGGAACGGATTGGCATCTGGGGTACAAGTTTTGGCGGCGGCCATGCCGTGTTTCTAGCTGGGCACTATGCCAGCCATGGCTTGATCAAGGCGGTGTTCAGCCAGGTGGGCGCGTTTGGTTTGATGCATCCGCATCGCGAGCACGCGCAGGGCCGGCTTGTGGACAAGGTGATGGGAAAGCTGGACCCGACGGTGCCACAAGGGATCGATCAGACACCGGGACTGAACGGTACGCCGGATTCCGCGCGGATGATTCTGCATGAGCCGTTGCGGGCGGCGCGCGACGTGAAAGTGCCTACGCTGATCGTGGACGCGGAGCATGAAGAGTTGATGAACCGGATGGACCACGGACATGCGGCTTATGAAGTGATTCGCAAGAACGCGGTGGCGGAATACCAGGTGCTGCCATGCGCGCACTATGGCATTTACTACGAGTTCTTTCCGCAGGCGACGCAAATGGCTGTGGACTGGTTTACGAAGTACGTGTGAGTTACCAGGCGGTGCGCTCGCGCTCATCGCGGGGCCGCCGGTCGACACCCCAGGTACTGACGACAGGATTGGCACCGGTGATGGCGGGCTCATAGACTGAGCGGACAAAAGAGCCGGCGTAATGGTCTGTGAAGAGGTAGAACTTGTCCTCTTCCATGCCGGCGAAGACCTTTTCAGCGACCTCGTCCGGAGTGGCCCCTTTGGCGCGGTAGACCTCACCACGTGCGATGCGGTCTGCGTCTTCGATGTCGCGGCGGCTCCAGGTGACATCTTCTTCCGGTCGATTGCGCCAGCTCTCATGGAGCTGGGTTTTGACGGTTCCGGGACAGATGACGCTCACGCCGATGTTGGTTTGCATGGCACGCATTTCACTGTAAAGCGACTGGCTGATGGAGAGGACCGCTGCCTTGGAAGCGCTGTAGGGGGCGTAGTCGCCGTGGCCGCTGAAGGAGGCGAGCGAGGCGGTGTTGACGACGTAGGAGGGCTCGCCGTGGGTGAGCATGCCGGGCAGAAAAGCCTTGATGCCGTGTATGACGCCGTGGACGTTGACGCCGAGAATCCAGCGCCAGTCGTCCAGGGAGAGCTCCCAGGTAGGCCCCATGACGAGTACGCCGGCATTGTTGAACAAGAGATGCACATGGCCGAAGGTCTGCTGGCAGAAGAGCTGGAGGGCCTGCATCTGGGTGAAGTCGGCGACATCGACGCGGAATGTGGCGACGGTGCCGCCGAGTGCGCGCAGGGCGTCGGCGGCGGAGGCGAGGGCGGATTCTTCAATATCGGCGAGGACAACCTGGACGCCGCGGCGCGCGAGGCCGTGGGCGATTGCGAGCCCGATTCCGCTTGCGCCGCCGGTTACGACGGCCGTCTTGCCTGCCCATTGCTTCATCGAATCCTCCTGCAAACTCTGTTTCTCAATTATGAACGATTGACACTGCCACAGCACGTAGGCTAGCGTACTCTCTCGCGGAATGTTTGCAAATGCAAGTGCCTGAACAGGAAAGATACGAGCTATGGAACTAGCCTCAAGGGAAGTTGAACCGGTAAGCCTGCCCGCCATGACGGGACGTCCTGGCGTGTTACGCAACAAGCTGTTTTACGGCATTGGGGCAGTAGCGTTCGGGGTGAAGGATAACGGCTTTCAGATTCTGCTGCTGCTGTACTACAACCGGGTGCTCGGTCTGCAGGCTTCACTGGTGGGCCTGGCCATTCTTGCCGCGCTGATTGTGGACGCGTTCATCGACCCGAAGATCGGTTTCTGGTCGGATCGTATCCGGTCGCGCTTTGGGCGGCGGCATCCGTTTATGTATGCAGCGGCGCTGCCTGCTTCGCTGTCTTACCTGCTGCTGTTTTTGCCGCCTGCGCACCTCAGTAAGTGGCCGCTGTTTACCTATCTGCTGATCACGTCCGTGCTTACCCGGATCTGTATTTCGTTTTACGAAATACCAAGCTCCGCGCTGGCTCCTGAGCTGACCTCACAGTATGACGAGCGCACGAGCTTCGCGGGGTATCGCTATTTTTTTGGATGGACGGGTGGACTTTCCATGACGCTGCTGGCGTTCTCGGTCTTCTTGAACTACCAGCCGGGGCAGGCCATTGCGATCCTCGATCCGATTGGCTTTCGCAAGTACGGTATCGCGGCGGCTGTGCTGATGTTTATTTCGACGCTGGTTTCGGCGTTCGGCACACAGGCGGCGGTACGGCCCGAGCCGGGACAACTTTACTACGAGACGCCGAGGATCAAGATCCTGCAGGAGCTGCGCAATATTTTCAGCAACCGCTCGGCCCTTTCGGCCATTCTTTCCAGCAAGCTGATGCTTCTGGCGACCGGCTTGAGCTTTGCGCTGGGCACGTATTTCAATATCTATGCTTGGGGGCTTTCGCCGCGGGAGATCGCGATCCTCACGGGCGGGCTGTTCTTTTCCGCCATGGCGGCTCTGGCTGTGGCGCCCTGGGTGACCCGCCGCTTTGACAAGCGCGGAGCCACGCTGCGTGCCGCCGTTTTGCTGTTCTTTCTGCTGCCTTTCCCGCTGGAACTTTCCTTGGCGGGACACTTTCCGACGCGGGCCTCCGGCGTGATGATTCCATTTCTTTTGATCTACAACATGGCGGTGACGGCGTTACTGGTGCTAGTGCCCATCCTGCTGTCTTCCATGCTGGTGGATGTGGTGGAAGATATCGAGGTGCAGACGGGACTTCGGCAAGAGGGTGTGATTTATGCGATTAACACGTTCATAGCGAAGTTCGCTACCGGACTGGCTGTGTTTCTTTCCACGGTGATCTTGACGCTTTCGCATTTTCCGGACAACGGCCAGATGACGGAGATCAATGCGCGGGTTATCAACCTGATGTCCGAGTATTACGTGGGGGCGCTGCTGTTGCTGTACGCAGGCGCTATCGTTACGACGTATACGTACTCGATTACTCGGGAACGCCACGCGCAGAACCTGCAGACGCTGGCTGCGCGGCACAAGCTGCAGGCTGTGACCACGGAACCTTAGCCTGGAGATGAGGCGAGCCTGGTCAGGAAGGTTGCCGATCAGGACTTATCAATCAACACGGCGACCAGCAGCGCCGGCACCGGGCCAACACAACTCCAGGCATGGTTGGTTGCGCGCTGGACGACGACGTCACCTGGTCCGAGCAGACGCTCTTCGTCATCGAGGATAAGCTTGACCTGGCCTTCAATGACGATGATGAAGTCCAGGGTCTGGGTGGTGTGCATGCCGGGGTGGCGTGTGGTGTCCGGGCGGACGTCGACTGAACCCATGGCGGCAAAGGAGCCATCGTAAAAGGCTGCAAGCTCGGCGGGACCGACGGTGGGGGGGACCGGGAGCACAGTGAACCAGCGGCACTTAATGCCGCGGTGTGGAGGCAGGAGGCTGGCGGGGCCGGGGAGATTTTCCAGGCTGATGCCGCCGGGGTCAGTCCAGATTTCAAAGAGGCCGGCACCGGGTAGAAACTCGAGCACCGGCTGCGGAGCCCCGTCCAGCGCGACGATGGAGCGGCCGCCGGGTGTATTGGCCGTAACCACTCTGCGTAATTTAGCTACGCGCTCGGCGGCGGAAAGCGGAGCGGCTTGCTGCTTCTTGTTGATCCCGAGCGTTTCAGAGAGGGACATGCGCCTAGCTCACTTTCCTAACTTGCGAGCGGCAGGGGCGCTGCCGAGAAAGAGCAAAAGCGCTGCCGTGTCCTTGTCTGCGAGGCCTGGGAACGCCGGCATGCGGCCTTTGCCGTTGTGGATGTTGGCGAGGATGGCGGCGTCACCCAGGCGGCTGCGGGCGCCGATCAGAGCGGGGTAATTGGAGGGGGCGCCAAGGAGATCTTCACCGTGGCAGAGGGCGCAGTTCTTGTCATAGACGAGCTCGCCCTGGGCGACGCCGGCGCTGATTGCAGCAGGTGGCGGTGGTGGTGTTGCTGGCGCGGCGGGCGGGGCGGCCAGATCCGCGGTCTTCAGATAGGCGATGACGGCGGTGACGGCTGCCGCATCGAGTGTGGGCTGCGCGGGCATGCGGCCGCGGCCATTGAGAATGATGCCCTCGATCTGCACGTCGGTCAGCCGGCTGGACACGCCGATGAGCGAAGGGAAAACGGTATCAATGCCTTTGCGATCGGCGCCATGGCAGATAGAGCATTGATTCTTGTAGGTGGTCGCGCCAAGGCCTTCGGCGTCAGGCTTCGTCTCCGCCTGAAAGGGCGTGCCCCGGAGAAAGGCGTGAGGGCTACTGCCGGCAAGCGGACGGGCCTGCCGTGCAGCCGAGGAGGCCGGGACGTGGAGCGTGGTCGTCAGGAGAAGGCCGCTCAGCATGGTGGCCCAGCGCCGAATTGTTCTGTGTGCTTTGATCATGATGGCTACCCCGTGTATTTAACGATCTGCATGAATCCGTAATCCATGTGGAGTTGCTGATGGCAATGCAGGAGTGAATCGCCGGGATTGTCGGCGGTGAACTCGACATCTACCGTCTGGAGCGGCATGACGTTGACTACATCCTTGATAAGACCGCTGAGCGACTTGTCCCCGATCTTGACGACCTCAAAGCTATGGCGGTGGAGGTGCATGGGATGCTGGTCTCCGCTGGCATTGCGAAAGCGCATGCGGTAGCGCTTGCCGGCCTTTACCAGCAGCGGCTTCACATTGGGCCAGGCATCACCATTCATGGTCCAGGTATCGAATTTCGAACCGTTGAGCGCGCCGGCGTCGCGGATGGTGAGGGTAAAGGTTTCTTCGATCGGGAGTGCGGGCGCGGCGGAGCTTTGGGCGAAGCGGCTGTAGTCCCAGGGAGTTGCGGGGGGATCATGCCATACCGGCGGGCCCTGGTGGCCGGCGTACTCTACGACGATGCCGAGACCTAAGTCGCGCGCTTGCTGCAGGGTGGAGCCGAGAACCCAGACACCCGGCGCGTTCATCTCGACGATGGCGTCGACGCGCTCAGCCACCGCGAGTGAAAGGGACTCGACGGCGGCCTGTACGGGGACGGGGTTGCCATCCATGGCGACGACCCGGAAGCTGTGGCCGGGGAGCGCAAGCACGACGTTCTCCGTGGCGCTTGCGTTGAGCAGACGCAGCAGGAGACGCTCGCCTTGCTTGACGCGGATGGGAGCGCCGAAGCCGAGCATGTGTTGGTTGATGGTCGCATAACGATAGCCCACGTCCGAGCCGGAGGTCTGCGGATGGTTCTGAGAATTGTCACGCATGGTCTGCACCATGGGAATGAAGTGTGGATCCCAGTGATGGATGGCCAGGTTGACTTCACGATCGTAGTGGCCCGGATCGGGCGCTCCATCGACCAGCAGAAAGCCGAACTGGCCGGTGTAGCCGGCAAGCGAAAGATCATCCATGGCCATGGCATGGGAGTGGTACCAGCGGGTGCCGGAAGGATTCGGGATCAGGTTGTAGCGCAGGGTAGCGCCGGGCGCAATCATTGGCGAGCCCTCTTCCACGGCGCCGTCATTGAGCGTATCGGTACGCAGCCCGTGCCAGTGAACAATGTCAGGATTCCGCGTGGCGTTGGTGACATCGATCGAGACGGGACGGTCACGCTTCAGGCGCAGTACCGGCCCGGGCACCTGTCCGTTGTAGCCAACGGTTTTTATGTCAATGCCGCGCCCGATGGTAAGTGTGCAGGGCTCAATGCGCAGGTGGAGATCGGCGGTCGCGCGGGGAGGCGTTGAAGCGTGGGCAAGCGAGGGAAGAGCCAGCGGACCAAAGGCAAGCGAAGGAAGGGCAAGGTTGGCAACGGAGACAGAGCCGGCGGCTAAAAACTTTCTACGGTTCATCGTTTTCTCGCGGCCTCCAGCGCCCTCTAATTCTAGGAGAAAGATTGAGTGTGGAAGTCCCAGGAACTGCAGACCTCCACTTTATAGTTTCGACTTTGTCACAACTGCTGAAAGAGAAAGCCGCTTACGGAGGGAGCGAAATCCCTAGCCGTAAGCGGCTATGCTTGCGCTGAGTTATGGAACTGCTTAGAACTCGATGCGAGCACCGACCTGGATGCGCCGGGCCGCACCTTCCGTGTTGAAGAAGAGTGGTTGGTTGAACTGCGAGACGTTGGTGGGCTTGCCGCCGTGGAAGTTGAACGGACCGGTGCCAAGATTGATGAGCTGGTTGTTGGGACCGAAGCGCTGTGGCACGACGGGGTTGCCGGGTGCGGGGACGACCGAGGCAGGGAAGAAGTTGTAGACGGAAGAGAAATCATCCGCGTTGAAGAGATTTGTGCTGTCCAGTGAGAGGGAAAAGCGCTTTGTGTTGTCCCGCGTTAGAGCGAAACCCTTAGTGAATTTGAGGTCTACGGAGCTGAAACCTGGACCCTGGCCGGAGTTGCGCTGAGCGTGGTAGGGACGAGCCTGAAGGTTGCCGAGACCCGCGGGTGTCCCGTTGCTGAAGGGTGAGCTCAGCAGGATGTCAAAGGGCGCGCCACTCGCAACCGAGAAGACCGGACCGATGGTGATATTGCCAAGTGCCTCCGTCAGCAGGGTGCTGTGGAAGCGGGTGCCGGTGGTGTTGTAAACGGCGGTGGCGACGAAGACGTTGGTCCGGTTGAAGTCGGATACGCCTTTTTCCTGGTTGAGGGCGGTGCCGTTGGGCCGGTAGGACGCAAAGGCGACGTTGAAGTCAGTGGCATCGTCAATGGCGCGGCTCCAGGTGTAGTTGGCGGAGGCCTGGATGTGCTGGCTGTAGCGCTTGTTGATGGAGACGGTGCCAGCGTGATACACGGAGTTGCCGTCAGAGGTGTAGAGGAAGGCTGCTCCAAGCGGGATGGCAGCCTGCTGGGCGGCACTCTGTGTGTAGGTGGGACCGGTGATCTGGTCAGGGATGTTGGAGGTTGCGCTGTAGCCGGTGAGCGAGTTGGACGGGAGGTGGTTGCCGCGGTAGAAGATGTAGCTGAGCTCGACGGAAGAATCGCGGCCAATCTGCTGGGCGACGCTGGTGCTGGCTTGATAGGTCTTCTGTGTGGTGAAGTTGGGTCCAAGCGTTTGCACGGTACGGCCGAAAGCACCTGGTGCAAGGCCGGCGGCGGTTTGTTGAGCGACTGTGGGCGGGGAGAAGGGTACGTTGCCGGCTGAGACACTGTTCTGGTAAAGGCCGATAAGCGCGGCGTATTCTGCGTATGAGCCGCTGGGCTGGGAGATGTTCAGCGAGGTTGTGGTGAGGTAATTGTTCTTCCCGGTGAGTGGGCCGTAGAGGTTGGTGTAAAGCGGCTCCAGAAAGTTGGTGGGTGCTACGAAGATGCCGCCGCCGACGCGCACGACGGTCTTCTGGTCGTTGAAGGGAGCGTAGGCGATGCCTACGCGGGGCGAGAAGAATTTATAGGTGCTGAGCGGGCTGGGTTCGGCGTCGAAGTCGATGCGTCCGCCGTAGCTGAGCGTGAGATTTGGCTTGATCTTCCAGGTATCCTGCGCGTAAACACCGGCGTAGTTGGCCCAACCGGACCACTTGGCGTTTCCGGCTGCGCTTTCAAAACTGTAAGGCACCTGGAGGGCGAAGGTCTGGGGAGCGCTGTACGCAGTGCTGGCCGGAATGCAGTAGGTGACGCCGACCGGGCAGAAGCCGGCAGCAGCGGCAATAAGGCCGATGTTCTGATACGTCCCGCCGGGATAGGTGAGGGTCTGGAAGGGACCGTCGCCGGGCCCGATCAGAGTGCCTCCGTGGAGGACACCTTTTTCCAGCGGTGAGCCGGAGATGCTGAACCCTGGGTAGAAGTCGAACTCGCCCTGGGTGTAGTTGGGGTTGTCGACGTAGTAGTTTGCGGGTCTGTAAGAGAAGCCGAACTTGGAGTCGTGATTGCCCTTGACGAGCGAAAGGCTGTCACTGAATTCATAACGATTCTCAATGGCGTAATAGGAGCTTGCAAAGTTATGTCCAAGCGTTCCGAAAGGGCCGGTCAGCCCCTGGATGTTGATCTCCGGGCCGTTGGAGTTTGGCGTGGACTCACCGTAGCTGTTGTAGGCATATTGGAAGAGAAGCTTGTTGAACAGGCGCGGACTGAAGATGTGGACCCAGTCGACGAGCGCCTCGTAGTCTCGGCTCGGATTCTGGGCTCCGTCCGGGGCATTGCTGCCGATATAATTGGAGCCGTGCGCGAGGGAGAAGGTGGTGGTGTAGGTGTTGCTATTGGTGGGCTGAAAGTCGAACCGGGCGATAGCCTTACTATTGCGGAACGGGCTGTTGAAAGTACCGTTATCGCGGTTGAGCAGGGTTGTCAGATTCGGATCGCTGAGGGGATAGAAGGGATTGGCCTGGCCAGGGACCTCAGGGGAGGTCGTGGGGCTGTTGATATACGCCTGGGCGATGGCGGCGTCGGTCGGGTAGGCGGTTTGTGAGGCAATCTTATTGAAGAAGCAGCCCTGGGAGGGGTTGATGTTTGGATTGCCGGGGGTGGCCGAGAAGCAGCTGGTATCACCGAGTGTGCCGTTGAAGGGCTGGACGGTGGCCTGGTTGAGCAGGTTGAAGGTGAGGGCGTTGTCTGATTTCTGGAACTCGTAGCTGCCAAAGGCGAAGAGCTTATCTCTCTTGATGGGGCCGCCGACGGAGCCACCGCCGTAGAAATCCTGCGCGAAAACGTTGGGTGCGTTGCTGATGCGCTGGAGATAGTTCTGCGAGTTGGTATAGCGGTCGTCAAAGACGCCGAACAGGTCGCCGTGAATCTGGTTGGCGCCGCTTTTTGTGATGAAGTTGATGGCGGCTCCGGAGGCAAAGCCGAATTCAGCCTGGTAGCCGTTACGATTGACCTGCGCTTCCTGAATGGCGTCCAGGGGAACGAAGAAGCGAACCGCGCCGGTGCCGTAATCGTCTTCACCACTGTTGACCGTGACGAGGTTTCCGCGGCCATTGCTTGAGCCGACAGAGAGCTGGGTGGAACCGAAGTAGAAGCCTTGATTCTGTGCCTGCGCGCCCGCCGTGCTGCCGACGCCGGGAAGTGTGAAGACCTCGTTCAGCAGGTTGCGCGTAGCGTTGGGCAGATACTGAATGGCATTCTCATTGAGCGTGTTGGCCTGCTGGCTCTGGGTAACGTCAATCAGCGGGGCGACATTGCCGTTGACCTCAACGACCTCGCCATTGGAGCCGACCACAAGATGGCCGTCCAGGGTGACGACCTGCCCAACCGTGAGGACGACCTCATTGGCTCGTTCTTTTTCAAAGCCCGGGGCGCTGGCCTGCAGCTGGTAAGTGGCAGGATTGAGCTGCGGGAGGAGGTACTGGCCGTTGGGTCCGGTGACGGTAGACCGCACGACGCCCGTGGCGGGATTGGTCGCGGTAACTACGGCACCAGGAAGGACGGCACCGGTGGCATCAAAGACGGTGCCACGAATGGTACCGGTAGATTCGTCCACCTGCGACAGAGCCACGCCGCTTGCAGCTAACGAAAAGAGAAGAACGCCCGCCATCCTGAGATTCGCTTTATACATAATCATCTTCCTTTGCCGTGCCGGTAATTTTGCCTGCCTGGTGCGCCGGCCAGAGCTTTGACGCGATCGATTGAGCTAATCACGTGCCGAAAGGGAACGTACTCTTATTCTCAAAGAGCAGTCAAGGCAAAAATTCACCAGAGCTTTTTATCGCTCCCTTCATCCTCCGTGTGGAGGCTCGGACGGCCTTTTTTTTCGCTTGGCGGAAAGCATTTCTCGCACGTCAGCCGGGACGGGAATACCTTTCATTTTGCCGGGTTGCGTGGGGTGTGCACCCGCCCAGACATGAGTTTCCCAACCTTCCATGACCAGTGCCCGACTGCGCAGGAAGCGGTGATGGATGACAAAACTGCTTCGACCCCACTCGGTAACCGCGGAAATGGCATTCAGTTTGTCGCCGTAGGACGAGGGAGTGACATAGCGGGCGCGCACGGCGCCCACAGGGATCATGATGCCTTGCGCACGTCTGAGTTCGTGCAGAGGCAGCCCTGAAGCCTGGAACAGCGCGGAGGTGCAGCGATCAAACCATCGGAAGTAATTGGCGAAATAGACGATGTTTGCTGGGTCGCAGTCGCCAAACTCGACCATGATCCGTACTCGGTTCTGGAACACGCTGGCACCTTGCCCGGACGAAGGGTGATAGGGGTACTCTGCCGCGCCGCTGTGTGATACCCCTTTTCTGACTTGACACTAAATGCGGCGGGCGCCCGTCAGGACTTTCCTGCGGGCTTGAGGTATTTGTCAAACCACGCGATGGCCAGATCACGCGCCTGCTCGCGCGCCGGCAACAGGTTGTAAATGCCGTAGTGTTGAATGCCGGGGATGACCGTAAGTTTTTTTGGACCTTTGGCCATTTCATAGGCGCGCAAGCCGTTCGCTTTGTTATCGACCAGTTCATCGGCACCGGCTAGTACAAACTCGATGGGGACTTTTGGGATGGACCCGATATCTTCGACCGGGAACCAGGAAGCGAACTGCTCGAGGATGGGAGCGCCAATCAAGTTGGCGATGGTTTTGGTGCCGGGCAGGGGGTATGGCGTATCCTGCTCGGCCCGCAGCGTGGACTCGGTGTAAGCGGCGCGGCCCATTGAGGGCAACGTGATGGTCCAGCGGCCGTCGAGCGTGGGAACCTGGCTATGGATAGCCTTGATCCGTGCGTCACGCTCCGCCACCGAAACGACCAGACCGCCAGAAAGGCTGGAGCCCCACAGTCCGATGCGGTCGGGGTCGCATTGCGGGTCGCCGACGGCAAAAGCGAGCGCATTCTGCCAATCGATGACCTGATCGAGTGGGCCGACGACCTCACGCGCTTCCTGCACCTCGGCCGTGAAACGATTGCCCTGGATGCCGGTGGGTTCCGCCTTCTGGGTCAGCACGAGCCTAGAATCGCTCGGACCCCAACCGCGATAGTCAAAGGTAAGCACCAGGTAGCCGGCCTCAGCGAAAGCGACGGCTTCGCGATCCAGATAAGCCGCAATGCCGCCCCAACCATGCGCCATGATGATGGTGGGCAGGCGAGTGCCGGCAAACTTTTTGTCAGAATAGAACTGGCCGGACATGCGTGTGCCTTCGCTGTAAATATCCACGTGACGCACGATGACGTTGTCAGGCACATGAAATGGCGGTAGTGGAGGGTACTTGGTGTTTTGCGCCGATGCCGTGAACAGGCTTAGCAGAAGCGAGAGGGGCGCGGCGATAAGTATAGAACGCATGGAAAGACCTCATTGCAAGCGAGGTAAAGCTTAGAATACGGCTCAACCCACTCGCAAGGCCTTCTCTACATAGTTAAACTATCAAGTTCATTCAATGCGTGACTGCAGGCGGTAACTGCTAACGACCGCGCCCTGGTGGGCGTTGACCCAGCGCGTTGTATGGGTCGATGGCCATGATGCCGCGTAGCAGTTCCTTGGCTCTTGGTTTGCGGTCTCGGCGGCAAACCAGATAAAGGGCGTACATGGCGAACAGCCTTCCAGTGATGAGGCTTACCCTGCTGAGCACGGAGCGACCCCGGTCGGGTATCTGCTGGTACTCAGTATTGAGCGCGTCAAGCTCCTCATAGGTGGGTTGATTCAACTGCAAAGGGTCAGAGACGGTGAGGTTATCAAGTGCGCTGTCAAGCATGATCCAGCGGCGCACGGCCGGCAAATGTCGCGCCTCGGCGAGGGCCTCTGCAGCCAGTTGCTGGTTGCGCCGCACCGCGGTCAGCAAGTCGGTTGGACCGGCGTGCAGCGCCTGGAGCAGGATCGCCTGCCCGAGCCGGAACTTTAGCAGGGGGTCGCTGCCTGCCTTTAACCGCTTCTCCAACAACTGGATTGACTGATCGACATCGCCCATGTGGATGAGGGAGCGGCTGAGGTCGGCGGTCGCCCGGACGTTGCCGGGTTCGAGTTGCAGAATTTTGTTGCTGACCCCGGCGAGATGAAACCAGTCGGAACGCAGAAGATAGGCGTGCGCCAGGTCGGCGAGCGCCTTGCGATTCTGAGGGCTGCGGTCCAGACCGTTGAGCAGGCGGTCGATCTCACGATTGAGATTGAGTTCTGAAAGCAGGGTTTCACTGGGTAGAACGTGCTTTTTGTTCGGACCGATGAATAGATCCATCGGTCTGTGCGTGTGCGCGTTGAACTGCATTGCGAAGGAGTCGCGGTGAGACAGGTAGGCGAACTGGTCGAAGGCATTCAGGGTGCGCAATGCCTTTGCGTAATCGCCGCGGACCATGTGAGCCGGTCGTGTAGCACGTTGGCAAGCGGCCAGTTCTGCTGTCGCCGCGAGCTGCATGGCCTCAGCGATAGGCCGCAGATCTTCCAGCGGGACGCCAAGCTGATTGAGCTTCCAGATACTTTGAATCAGGGCGGCGGCATCGGGGGGAAGATGGTGGCCGGTTGAGTGCAGCAACCGAGCGCGTTGCAGCTCATCCCACCAGCCGGGCGGCGGAGGGGGATGCAGCCCGGCCAGAACCTGATCTGCCGTCAGGAACTGCGGCCTTGTTTCCGCGGACCTAATACGCAAGGGCCGCTCTTTCTTCAGCTCTTCGAGCTCGCTCCAGACGCGACGCGGGTCGTGGTGAGCGCGGCGAACCAGGTTGCCAATCTCATCGAGCGAAAGCCGTAGGACGTTCTGGCATTCTTTGATGGCTTTCAGCAGGTCGACGCTCTCGCGTGAGTAAAGAGCGTAGGTTCGGCTGGTTCGCATCGGCCTGGGAAGCAGCCCGAGGCGCACATAATAGTGGATGGTCTGGCGGGCAACGCCGGAAAGCTTCATCACCGCACCAATGCTTATCCCGGCCTGCTTGTCACTTCCCGGCGCTGCTGTCGGCTTGCTCAAGGCTGCAGTATAGCTATTTGGAAGACATGTTGTATATCCTAGCTACACAGTTTTCATGCAGCCTGCTGACTGGGGGTGCCTCCGCGTGCTAGCATCTGCGTTACTTTGATTGAGAAGAACAAGTCTCGACGCAACGAAACGACGCTCGCCGTCATCGTGCTTTGCGCCATCAACCTGCTGAATTTTTACGATAGGCAGGCGCCGGGGGCGCTGTTGGAGCCGATGCGGCGGGAATTCCATTTGTCGGACACCATGATCGGCTTGATGGGCAGCATGTTTATCTGGGTGTATGCGCTGGTGGGTTTGCCGCTGGGCCGCGCGGCTGACGTTTGGAGCCGCAAGAAACTGTTGACCGCTGGCATCAGTGTGTGGTCTCTGTTGACGGCGGCGGCGGGCCTGGCAACGGGGTATGGGTTCCTGCTGGTGACCCGTCTGGGTGTGGGCGTGGGAGAAGCCGTTTGCGGGCCGGTGGGTACCAGCTGGATTGGCGATCTTTTTCCGCCGGAGCGGCGGGCAAGGGTTCTCTCGCTTTTCATGCTGGGCGTGCCGGTGGGCGGAGCGCTCAGCTTTCTGCTGTGCGGGCCGATTGCCCAGCGGTGGGGCTGGCGTGCGGCGCTGGTCAGCGCTGCCGCCCCGGCCCTGCTGCTGATCCCGGCGTTGCAATGGGTGAAGGAGCCGCAGCGCGGGGCCACTGAAGCAACCGTCGCGGGCCGGTCGACGTTGTGGTCGATCCTGCGCATTCCTACTCTGGGCTGGATCATTGCGTCAGGGGCTTTGCTGAACTTCAATCTTTATGCGCTGGCTACGTTTCTGCCGTCGTTCCTGACGCGGGTGCATGGGTACTCGGTGGCACGTGCTGGGGTTGCGAGTGGGATCATCTATCTATCGGGCGGAGTCTGCGGGGGCCTGCTGGGCGGATATCTGGGTGATCGTTTTCAGCTCCAGGCGCGCAACGCGAGGCTGTGGGTAGCGGCGCTCATGGCCCTTCTGAGCTCGCCAGCGCTGTTGTTCGGGGTGCGGCAGCCGGCGGGTGCCGCGCTGGCCGCGTGCGTGGCGATCGGGCTTGGCTATGCTGCTTTCAACACTTATTTCGGCTGCGTGTATGCATCTATCCAGGATGTTGTAGCTCCTGACCAGCGGGGCTTTACCATGTCGGTGTACTTCATGACGATGTATCTGTGCGGCGCTTCGTTCGGCCCTCTGATTACAGGCAGTCTGAGCGACCGCATGGCGCAGCACGCCATGAAGGCGGCTGGCTCTTCGAATATGGAACTGTACCGTGGCGTGGGCCTGCAGCGTGCGTTGCTTGTGATGCCTGTACTCTCGATTGCGCTTGCGGTGGTGCTGTTCATCGCGTCGCGTACGATTGTGAAAGATGCCGCGCAAAGGGACGCCAGGCTGGCGGCAGTCTGACGGTAGCGACTTATGAGAAAGCAAAGGATCCCCTGGGCCGCAGCAGCGCTGGCAGTGGGCTGCTGCAGGGGGCAGACGGTGACATCCCCCGCGCAAACGGCCCCGCAGCCGGTAGTTGCCGCAACAGTGCCCGCAGCGCCGCGCCCGGCGACCCAGGAGTCGGTCTCGGTTGTCGCGGACCGCGGTCTGGCGGATGTGACGGACGCGGCTTCCAGTGTGGACACCTTGCAGGGGGCCAGCCTGCTCGCCCCCCCTGCGTTCGCGCTGGATGACGTGCTGCACCAGGTTGCAGGCTTTCAGCTATTTCGGCGAACCAGCTCCTGGACGGCCAATCCGACGTCGCAAGGGGTGAGTCTGCGGGGGCTCGGCTCTACGGCTGCCAGCCGGACACTGGTGGTGAGCGACCAGGTGCCGTTCAACGATCCTTTTGGCGGTTGGGTCCATTGGAGTGAGATTCCCATCCCGGCTACCAGCGCGGTGGTGGTCTTGCGCGGCGGCGCGGCGGATCTGTATGGGTCAAGCGCGATCGGCGGTGTAATCGACGTGGTGCCGGTGCGTGCAGCCGCGGGGCCGAGGTCGTTCCTGGTGAGCGGCGATGCGTTTGGCGCATCGGAGGATACGGCACTAGCTGACATGGTTGTGACCGCGGCAACGCCTCGGCTGGGTTTGCTGGCCGCCGGCAGTACGCTGGTGACGGGCGGGTACATCCCCACGGCACCGGCACTGCGAGGGGCAGTCGATGTCGCGTCGAACGTTAACAGCCGCGTGGGCCGACTGGAGCTGCGCACAGCAACCCCGGACGCGAGCCGTTCTGCTTTTGTGCGCGGCAACGTGCTTGCGGAAAGCCGCCAGAACGGCACACCGCTCCAGACCAACGGGACCAACCTGTGGCGGTACGGCGCCGGCGGCGACATAGCGGGTGCCGCCAGCGCCGGTCTGCTGCGCGTGTTCGGTGCGCGAGAAACGTACCGGCAATCCTTCTCAGCGATTGCGGCGAATAGAAATTCGGAAATGCTGACGCGGATCCAGCAGGTGCCGCTCGATGAAGTGGGGCTGGTTGCGCAGGTGACGCATCGTTTTGGCGGCGCGGTGACGGGCGCGCTGGGTGTGGATGTGCGGGACATTCGGGCGACGGATGCGGAGACCGCGATGGGCAATGGCGTGTCGGGCGTGACGACCAGCACCAGCGCCCATCAGCGTGCGGTGGGCGGGTATGCGGACGCAATCTGGCAGCCGGGTGCCTGGTCTTTTTCGGGTTCGATTCGGGTGGATTCGTTCCGCACGTTTGCGGGCCGCAGCATCGTCTCATCCACACAGGCGGTAACGCTGAAGCCTGAGCTTGCGGAGCTTTTTGCCGGGCCGCGGCTCGGCGTGGTGCGTAAGCTGCCGCACAACGTGCTGCTCAGCGGGACGGTGTTCCGGGCGTTTCGCGGACCGACGCTCAATGAGCTTTACCGCACCTCGCAGGTGGGTCAGCAGACCACGCTGGCGAACGCGTCGCTGCTGGCCGAGCGCGCGACCGGCTTTGAATTCGGCCTGGAGGGAAGCGCGCGGGCGGGGCGGGTGCGCGCGAGCTATTTCTGGACGGAGGTCAATCGGCCTGTTTCCGCGGTGTCCATTGCGCAGACGGTGAGCAGCCAGACCCTGCAGCGGGAAAACCTGGGCCAGATTCGCAGCCGCGGCTTGTCGCTGGAAGGGCAAAGTGCAGCCTGGCATGGCGCTGATGTGGGCTTTGGCTACCAGCTGGCAGTCGCCACGGTAACGAGGTTTACGCCACCGGCGCCCGTGCAGCCGGATATTACCGGGCGCTGGCTGCCGGAAGTCCCTCGGCAGGCTGTTAGTGGAAATGGCAATATCGTGATCCGGCATATTGCCACGCTGCACGCTTTTGCGACTTACAACGGGCGTCAATATGACGACTCGGCGAACTTGTTTCTGCTGCATCCTTTTGCGCGGATCGACGTTTCGGTCGAGCGGCCGCTCACCCATGGGCTGACGGTCTTTGGGGCTTGCCAGAATTTGCTCAATCGTCAGATCGACGCAGGGCGCACACCCATTTTGACGCTGGCTTCGCCGCGGGTGGTGCAGGGAGGCATACGCTTTCGGCTGAGCCAATAGCGGGAAGGAACGCGGGAGAGCCTTTTCAACTACAGTGGCGGCTTACTGTTTGGTGACGGAGCAGCTGTCCCAGCCTACGTAACCGCCGTTTGTGTCAGTATCGTTGAGGCTGATGGTGAGGCTGCCATTGCTTACGCTTACGTTTGCGATGCTGTAGGGCTGGAAGCTGTAGTTGAGGCTTGCGAGTGCGTTAGTGAAGGTGTTGCCGCCGCTGACCGCATTGATGGATGCGGTGCGCGAAGAATGGTTGGGATCGCCCGCGACGTAGCAGGAGACGAGGTAAGCTCCGTTTGGCACCATGATGGTTTGAGTTTCAGAGACCTGGTAGGCGGAGCCCTCGTAGTACGTGAGTTTTTGTGCTCCGGAGAATGGGCTGCCGTTGTCCACGCCGGAGGCTCCGCCGGTGCCGGTCGAGGAGCTATAGGTCCAGTAAGGGATGGCATTGGAGGATGAATCGCCTTTGACTTGTGCGCCGGCTTCAAAGCCTCCGTTCTGGAGGTAGTTGACGGCGCCGAGAGCATGGCGGCTGGATGCTGTTTCAAGCTCGATGACGACTGGAACGGCGACTCCGACAAGCTCCGTCATGCTGGCGCCGCCGGTGTTGCTGATCCAGAGATTGCCGGAGATATCGATGGCGGTTGCGGTGGGATTGGCGAGCTGCGTGTTCTGCAGACCGTCCGAAGGCAAGAGGCTGGCACCGGTGGCGGAGAGATGCACGATGTTGTCAGCCGCGGCGCTTCCGCTGGCGGCGCAGCTTGCGCGGCAATTCGCGATCCATGCGGTGCCTGCGCCATCGATGGTGACGTTGGTTGCGATATTGATACCGCCATAACCAGCGGACCCGGAGTTTGGCGTGCCGGTGTAGGCGAAGATCTCGCTGACGGCTTTGGCGGTGGAGTCGATAGTCCAGACGTGGTCGCCGCCATCGAGCGCTAGGCTGATGGGGGAAGCAAGGCCTGCGCCGGTGAGAGTGGAGAAGGTGCCTGCGGCACTGTATTGAAGGATGCTGTTAGAACCGATGCCGACGAGGTAAAGATTGAGCAAACCGTCAGCGGCGATAGCGGTGGGGTTGGCGAGGCCGGTGGTGGTGAGGGTCTGGAGCAGTGTGCCATCATAGCGGACGCGGGCCATGGTGCCGTTGGTACTATCGGCGACCCAAGCATCGGCTGGGCTATCTTCAACGAGGGCAATTCCACCGGGGAGACCGGAGAGAGCGAGAGGGAAACCTGCTGTGGGGGCGCTGCTATTGTTGCCGACGGGGTACTCGACGGAACCGTCTGTGTTGTTCAATCGTGTGAGTTGATTGCCCTGAGTGCTGGTGGCGGCGTTGCCGACCCAGATGCCGTTGTAGCGATCGATGGCGAGGACTACGGGCTTGTGGACGTTGGTGACGAAGCCTGAGGGCACGGTGGTGATGGCGCCGGTGGGAGAAAAACCCACGATGGAATCTGTGGCGGTGCTCGCGTTGCAGGACGGGCAGTTGGCGATGAAAATGTTGCCGGCGTTATCGACCACGAGGGGGCCGGGATAGGTGAGGCCGCCGCCGGTGAAGGTGATGCCGAGGGTGAAATCGTTGGGTGCGGCTGCGAGAGAGGGCTGGAATGGGCCGGCTGCGGAGGCTTGATTGTAGAGTGTGGCAACGTTGGCGCCGGGATTTTGCGCGATGCTGAGCATGGCGGCGATGGTGTCCGCGGGGACCGTGCCGCCGGCAGGAGTGGCTGCGCCGAACAAGGCGGTGCAGGCTGGACTAGAGGGAGATGCGGTGTTGATGCAAGCGGCCAGGATGTTGCCGAGCGTATTAAGCTTCGCCTGGGGTGAAACGCCATTGCCGGTGACGGGCGCGGTGAGGGCGGTGCCGGTAGACAGGGCGACAAGATTGTTGACGACGAGCATCGCGTTTGGGATGCCGACGATGGCGGAGTAGGAAGGCTGCAATGATGTAGTGAAAGCGCCGATGTGAGTGCTATCGGTCATGAACTGCTGGAGCGCCGTGACGGCGGCGATGGTGGAAAGTTCATTGATGTTGACGCTGGTGGTGGAGCTGAGGGAAGAGCATGGTCCGAGAGCCGCCATGAGGGCGATGGCGGAGTTGGACGCGCCGGCAGCGAGGCCGGGATTGCCGCCTAGTGCGAGGAGATAGGTGCTGACGGACGGGTTGCCGGACGGGCAGGTGTAATCGGACGTGATGCTGAAGTTGCCGTTGGCGTCGGTTGTGACGTAGCCGCCCGCATCCGTGAGCAAGGATGTGGCGGCGCCGGCCTGGGTGGTGGCGACGGCGTAGAGATAGACCTGTGCGGAGGAGACGGGCTGCTGGCCGCCGTGAACGCTGCCGGTCACCTGGAGTGGTGATGCAACCGTGGTGACGTGTGCCGGCGAGGACGCGCAACCGTTCAGCAGGGCGATGGCGGGCAGCACAAACCAGAGAGCTGAGGAGGAACGTTTTGCAACACCTTGCTTGTTGATCATGGATGTCTGAGCTCCGTTAGCGTCCTGAAGTGTCCCGCCCACAGACGCATGATGCTTGAGGTCTGCAGCGCGGCGGGGGCGTGAATGCTTGTGTGGGCGGGCGCGATGAGACTAGCGTTTGTCTAAAGGCAGGCGGCACTACGTATTCGCGTAGAACAGCAAGCTAAACTTTGCGGCGTGAGGTTGTCAAGCTCGCCAGGCGAAAGGCCCGGGCTGGCCGGGAATGCGGCTGGGTGAGCTCTTGACAACCTTAAGCGGTCGAGCGTATGAATGCTTGGTACTGTAGACAAACGTTCGTCTGGGAGTTTCAATGTTCAATGCCTCTGGCCCATGTGTGCTTTCCGTGATTCGCTCGATCTGCAAAGCCGCTACCCCGCGACGTAGCCTGACCCTTCTGGCAGGGCTTGCGCTGGTGCTGACGGGTTGCGGTGGGGGCAGCACGTTTTCGTCGCCATCGACTCCTACGGCGGCGTCCCCGGTGTTTTCGCCCGCGGGAGGAAGCTTCTCGGCAGCGCAGTTGGTTTCAATCAGCGACACGACTGCAGGGGCTACGATTTACTACACGCTGGATGGGACCACGCCGACCACCGCTTCGACTCAATACAGCGCGACGATCAGCGTGACGGCGACTGAGACGATCAGCGCGATTGCGGTAGCGGCGAGCTACAACAATAGCGGGGTAAGTACGGCGACGTACACGATTCTGGCTCCGCCGGCGGCTGCACCAAGCTTTTCTCCGGCAGCGGGGGCTTATGTTGGCGCTCAGACGATATCGCTGGCGGATACGACCGCGGGCGCTTCAATTTACTACACACTTGACGGGTCTACGCCTACGACGAATTCCGCGAAGTACGCGACCCCGCTGGTGATCTCCACGACGACTACGGTCAACGCCATTGCGGTTGCGAGCGGCTTTTCAAACAGCCCGGTGACCTCTGCCGTGTTCACGATCACTTTGCCGGCGGCTTCAACACCTGTCTTCTCTCCAGCGGCAGGAACTTACACGTCCGTGCAAAGCGTCGCGCTTTCCGACGCGACCACGGGCGCTGCCATTTATTACACGGTGGATGGCTCGACACCGAGCGTAAATTCGATGCGTTACACGACGCCTATCAGCGTAAACAACACTACGACGATCAATGCGATTGCGGCTGCTACGGGGTATAACAATAGCGCGGTAGCCAGCGGTACGTTCACGATCAACCTGCCGGTGGCTGCTACGCCGGTGTTCACTCCGACGCCGGGCACGTTCACGTCGGCGCAGACGGTCAGCATCACGGATGCGACGGCCGGCGCTACCATCTACTACACGGTGGATGGGACGGCTCCTACGACTGCTTCTGCGCGTTATGCGACGCCTCTTACAGTGGGCGCGACGACCACGATCAAGGCCCTGGCGATAGCGACGAACTATACGACGAGTGCGATTGGCGTGGGTCTGTATACGATCAATCTGCCGCCCGCGGCAACACCGACCTTCTCGCCTGGGGCTGGCACTTATAGTTCAGTGCAGACGGTATCGATTGCCGATGCAACGGCAGGCGCGGCGATCTATTACACGCTGGATGGGTCAACTCCGACGACGAATTCTGCTCGCTACACAGCGCCGCTTACGGTGGGAAGCACGCAGACGATCAGCGCGATTGCCACGGCCACAGGGAATGTGCAGAGTGCGGTGGGATCCGCGACTTATACGATCAACCTGCCACCGGCGGCGACGCCCACCTTCTCGGTCGCGGGGGGTACATTTACATCCGCGCAGACGGTAACGATAACGGATGCAACGGCAGGCTCGGCGATTTACTACACGGTAGATGGTTCTATGCCGACGACGGCTTCTATGCGCTACACGGCTCCTGTCAGCGTGGCGGCGACCGAGACGCTCAACGCGATTGCTACCGCTTCCGGGTACAGCCAGAGTGCGGTTGCTTCGGTGACGTACACGATCAACCAGCCGCCGGCGGCTACGCCTGTGTTCTCGCCCGTGGCAGGTACTTATACAACCTTCCAGACGGTTTCGCTCAGCGATACAACAACCGGTGCGGTGATCTACTACACGCTGGATGGCTCGACGCCGACTGTTTCTTCCGCCAAGTACACGGCGCCGATCAACGTGACGGCGACCGAGACGATCAACGCAATTGCAACGGCTACGGGTTACAACACAAGTGCTGTGGCGTCCGCCAAATACACAATTAATCTGCAGCCTGCGGCAAGCCCGACGTTTGCTCCGGGGGCGGGCACGTATACAACCATCCAGACCGTTACCCTGGCCGATACAACGACAGGCGCTGCGATCTACTACACGCTGGACGGCTCTACGCCGACTACGTCTTCTACTGTCTACACGGCGCCGATAACGGTCAGCGTGAGTGAGACGATCAACGCGATTGCGACCGCTACCGGATTTACCCAGAGTGCGGTTGCAACCGGGGCTTACGTGATCAATCTGCCGACCGCGGGCACGCCTACGTTTACACCCGCAGGCGGAAGCTATACCGCGGCGCAGTCCGTAACGATCGCGGATGCGACGACCGGTGTGGTGATCTACTACACGCTGGACGGATCGACGCCCACGCCGAGCTCCAATGTTTACAGCACGCCGATTACGGTATCGGCTACAACGACTGTCAAGGCGATTGCAACCGAGGCAGGCTATCTGCAAAGCGCCGTCGGCTCGGCGACCTATACGATTGCGGTGAATAATCCAACGGTTGCGGTCACGCTGAGTACGTATAACTCGAGCGCACTGCTGGCGGCGCAGACTCCCGTTCAGTTTGGCACCACGGCTGTCAGTGCTACGACGGACCAGGTGATCATCGATGAAAATACACAGTTCCAGACGATCGATGGTTTTGGGGCGTCTTTTACAGATGCATCGGCTTACAACCTGGAAGAGGTTGAACTTTCCTCGCAGCTTCCGAGCACATTGAGCGATCTATTCACGCGTACCGGCAACGGGATCGGCATGTCATTCATGCTGAGCCCAATGGGGGCTTCGGATGAATCCCGCAGCATCTATACGTATGACGATGTATCGGGCACGGACACGTCCTTGAGCTCGTTCAGTGTGGCGCACGATACGAGCTACATCATCCCGCTGATCCAGGCGGCGAAGAAGCTGAATCCTTCCATGAAGTACGTTGCCAGCCCGTGGAGTCCGCCAGCATGGATGAAGAATGGTCAGTCGATTGAAGGCGGGACGCTGAACACGAACTACTACGGACCGTTCAGCAACTACTTCATCAAGTTTCTGCAGGCTTACCAGTCGTATGGGATTCTGCCGGATTACATCTGCCTGCAGAATGAGCCGCTGAACAATGCGGCAGGTCTGCCGAGCATGGGTATGGATGAGCCGACACAGCTGGTGGCTATTCGCGACAACGTGTTGCCTGCGCTGGCAGCTTCCGGGCTTTCGACGAAGCTTCTGCTCTACGATCACAACTGGGACACGCCGAGCTATCCTGCCAGTCTGCTGGCGGACCCGACGCTGCTTGCTTCTCCGCTCATTGCCGGGACGGCATGGCACGGGTACGGTGGGCCTCCGGGCGCGCAGCTTGGCGTTGCGAACCAATACCCCACCAAGGGAGGCTGGGAAACGGAGCACTCCGGCGGCACGTTCATCGCGGGCGGGAGCACTGGGCAGTTCATTTCTGACCTCACTGAAATTACCCTGGTGATGCGCAGTGCAAGCAAGGCCTACATTAAGTGGAATCTTGCGCTGGATCAGAACCGCGGACCCAATATCGATCAGCTAGGGAGCCAGTATGCGGGTTGCGCTACGTGCGAGGGCATCGTCACGATCAACACCAACACCGGGATGCCGACCAAGACGATTGAGTACTATTCGCTGGGTCAGTTCAGCAAGTTTATTCTGCCGGGCGCTGTTCGGGTGTGGTCCAGCAACACGCCAGTCGTGGTGAGCACCGCATATATAAACCCGGATGGCACACGCGTCCTGGTTGCCTTCAACAACTCGTTTGCCAGCACCACTTTCCAAGTGCAATGGGGAACGAAGAACTTCAGCTATACGCTTTCCGCGTACGCCGCAGCTACGTTTGTGTGGAGCGGTACTCAGACCGGCACGGCGACGCAGAGCGCTACGCAGCAGATCCAGGGTGACAGCTTTATTACGGCAACCGGGCTCGAGATGGAGGAAACTACAGACAATACCGGGAGCTATGACATTGGTTATGTCGTGGACGGAGCGACGCTGTACTACAAGAATGTAAACTTCGGCACTGGTGTCAGCCAGGTGAGCGTGCGGGTGGCCAACACTGTGGCAGGTGGTACGGCTGAATTCCATCTCGATAGTCCTACCGGTACGCTGCTGAGTACGGTGAAGATTGCAAACACCGGAGGCTACCAGGCCTGGCAAACTGTCACGACGCCCTCTGCAACCGCCACGGGTACGCATGATCTGTACATGGTCCTGCACGGTACGGGCAGCATCGGCAATGTGAACTACTTCCAGTTCCAGTAAAGTCTGACAAGAGGCGGCTCCTTTGGGGGCCGCTTTGTCCGCGATGAGTGGAAGGGGTCGCGGCAAGGTATGCTTGCTGGATAGCGATGGAGCATTTACGATCTTGCAGCGCTTGATAGGAAAGCCGGGATGACGGAACGAGATGTGACCTGCGGTACGGACGCTCAGCCTGGTGAGGTGGCTGGGGCCGCGCTCGGTTCCTCCTCGCTGGTTCCGCTCTATGGGGGGTTTGTGGCTTCGGGGATAGGTGTTGCGCTGCCTGGTGCGATTCTGCCTGTTCTGCTTATGCGTTGGAAGCTGCAGGATGAAGGCGGCGGAACGCTCTTTCTGCTCGCTTTTGCAGGCTCGTCACTAGGGGCGCTGCTGGTTTCAGGTTCGCTGCTGAGAGCTGTTGCATTTGGGAGTATCGTTATCGCCCTGGCGAGTGTGGGGCTTAGCGTGTGTCCGGCAGGGCTTGCGTTCAGCTTTATGTTCCTTTCCGGCCTGGGGCTTGGCGGGACGATGACGGCGATGAGTCTGCTGGTACAGCGGCGCACTCAGGGTGCAAGCCAGGCGATGGTACGAGTGAACCTGATGTGGGCGCTGGGCGCGAGCCTGTGTCCCGTGCTGGCACTGCAGACGTTGCGCAAGGCGGAACCCGGCGCCTTGCTTTATCCGCTGGCGGGTGCATTTGTTCTGCTTGCGCTGTGGGCGCTGGGGCAAGCCCGGGAGTCAGTACAGGAGGAAAATCAGCCAAAGGCTGATTTTCTCGAGAGGTTTCGTGAGCGGGGCAGCCTTGTAAGTTTTTTTCGTGCTGTTCCGCTGAGCACTATCCTGCTGGTGATGCTTGCGACCGGTGTGGAAGCTGCTGGTGGGGGATGGCTGGCGACGTATGCAAAGCGGGAAGGGGACCCGTTTCTGGGGATGGTAGCGGCGCCGACGTGTCTGTGGGCCGGGCTGTTACTGAGCAGATTTGTGTGGTCCGTGGCGCCTCGGGTGAAGGAGCGGCTGGTTATCCAAGGGAGCCTGGCGACGATGGCCGTCGCGGCAGTCGGGCTGCTGAGCGTTCGGCATGGCTGGGGATTCTTTTTTGCTGCGCTGTGCCTGGGATTTGGTGCGGGGCCAATCTATCCGCTGCTGCTGGCGAAGGCGCTGCGCTTTCATGCAAGCGGTATGATCTTTTTTCTGGCCGGGGTGGGGTCGGCGATTGTGCCGTGGCTGATGGGTTTTGTGTCTACTCACAGCCGATCGCTGCATACGGGATTTTATGTTCCGGCGATCGGCTGTGTGGCGATGCTGTTGCTGTCGGTTCTGAATCCGGCCGAGCGTGATAAAGGGCGTATTTATAGATGACGGCCCAGGAATGAGGCCATGAGGGTGAGCGCCTCCCGGGACTCGGGGAGGTTGAACTCGTTCCAGAAGGTGTGGGGCAAAGCTTCAAAGACGACGAGTTGAGCGTCGACGCCGGCGCGCAGATAGGCCCGGTGCAGAATGGTTGTTGCGCTGAGTAGTAAATCGCGGCCGCTGGTGACGAAAAGCGTTGGAGGGAAGCCGGTGAGATCGGCGTAAAGGGGCGAGAGGACGGGGTCCATGGGATTGGTGGCACCGACGTAAGCATTCATGGGGACGTCCTGGGCGGGCGGGGTGGCGTGGTGGCCGGCGAAGCCGTTGAGGCCGAAGAGTGCGACGGAATCGCCTGATCGGCTCATGTCGCCACTGCCGGAGAAAATGCCGGTAACGGCGGGGAGGGGAAGGCCAAGCTGGCGGAGCTTGACGGTGACCTCCGCAGTGAGGATGGCACCGGCGGAGGAGCCGTAGATGCCGATGTGCTGGGGCTTGTACTGCTTGAGGAGCTCGCGGTAGACGGCGACTGTATCGTCCACGGCGGCCGGGAAGGGGTGCTCCGGGGCGAGGCGGTAGAGGATAGAGACGACCTTGACGCCGGTGAGGTTGGCGATGGGGATGGGTTCTACGAGAGAGCCGGAATCGAGTACGAAGCCGCCACCGTGGACGTTAACGAGGACCTTTTGCTGCTTGTCGGCTGCAGTGGTGAGCGGGGTGACGATGCGGACGGGAATGCCGGCGATGGTGGAGGTGGTCATGTTTACTGGGTATAGCCTGAGGGCCTCGGTGGCTGCCCCGGATTGCCATGCGTCGACACCTGCGCGCTGCTGCTGGATAGTAGGTGCCGGGCCGGCTGCGTCCGAGACCAAGCGGGCGAGGCGCTTCTGGGCTTGAGGGCTGACGGTGGTGGGGACGGGGACGATGCGGGTGACGTAGTCAGTGCCGTCAGGCTGGATAATGCTGGTGTCTGCAGGCTGCTGGGCGGCAGCGAATGCGTTGGCTAACAGAAGGAATGCGGGCGCGAGGCTGCGAAAAACCGCAGCAATACGGGGGGAAGCGGCTGAAATAGTCTGTTGTTTGGTCATCTTGGCCTTCTGTGGGCTGTTGGTGAGGATTAGTGTTACGAAAAGAACGCCGATATCCAAGAAGGATACCGGCGTTGCGGTGCAAGGAAGGAAGGGTGGGTTACTGGCGGGTGACGGAGCAACTATCCCAGCCGGCGTAACCGCCACCGGTGTAGGTTTCGTTGTTGTACAGCCCGAGGGTGAGTGTTCCGGTCGTTACAGCGATGTTGGAAATGCTGTAGGGCTGGAAGGTGTAAGTGAGGTCACTGGGTGAGTTATTGAGAGTTGTGCCGCCATAGCCTGAGACTAGGAGAGATGTGGTGCGGGTGGTGGAACCCGGGCCGGAAGCGATGTAGCAAGTGGCCAGGTAGTTGCCGTTGGTGAGGCCGGTGATGGTCTGGCTGGTGGTTGTGGTGAAGGCGGAACCGTTGTAATAGGTCAGCTTCTGTTGGCCGGAGAAGGGGCTGCCGGTGTCTTCATTGGTGCTGCCACTGGCGGTGCTGGTGACGGTCCAACCTGAGGGCGAACCGGAGCCAAGCTCGAAGCTCGGATTCTTCAGGTAGTTGACGGCGGGCAAGGCATGACGGCTTGACGCGGTCTCAAGTTCAGCGACGACAGGCACGGCTACACCGACGAGCTCGGTAACGCTTGCACCGGAAGTGTTGCTGATCCAGAGGTCGCCGGAGAGATCGATGGCGGTGGCTGTGGGGTGAGAGAGCGATGCATTCTGGAGGCCGTCGGACGATGTGGTGAGACTTGCTCCGGCGGTGGAGAGATGCACGATGTTGTCGGCTGCGGTGCTGCCGCTGCCGGTGCAGCCTACGCGGCAGTTTGCGATCCATGCGGTGCCGGCACCATCGATGGTGACGTTGGTGGCGGTGTTGATGCCGGTATAGCCGGCTGCGGGTGAGGTGGCGGCACCGGTGATGCCGAGGATTTCACTGACAGCCTTGGTGCCTGTGTCGACGGTCCAGAGGTGATCCGCACCGTCAATGGCGAGGCCCGAGGGCCCGGAGACGCCTGCAGCCGTGCCGGAGTAGGTGGTGAGGGTGTTGGTGGTGGTGGGTGCAAAGGAGCCGGTGCGGTTATAAATGGGCGTAAATTCCAGGATGCTCGAGGAACCGGCGCCAATGAGGAAGAGGTTTTCAATGCCATCCGCTGCGATCGCGGTGGGGCTTGCGATGCCGGTGGTGTTCATGCTGCCGAGGCCTGTGCCGTCGGAGTTGACGAGAGCCATACGGCCATTGGTTGAGTCAGTGATCCAGGCGGCGGCTGGGCTGTTTTCCACGATAGCCATGCCGCCCGGGACGCCGCTGAGGGTGACTGGGAAACCGGACTGTACTGTGCCACCATCGTTCGAGATGCGGGTGACCTGGTTGCCCAGGGTGGCACTGGCGGACTCAGTAATCCAGACGCTGTTGTAACGGTCGACTGCAATGGCCGTGGGCTTATGGATGGCTGCAAAGGCAGTACCGGTTTTGACGACGCCGGCGGGAGAGAAGCCTACGACGGAGTCGGTGCCGATGGCACTGTTGCAGGTGGGGCAGTTGGCGACGAAGACGTCGCCGGAGTTGTCAATGGCGAGCGGCCCGGGATAGCTGAGGCCGGCGGTGTAGGTGATGCCAAGGGTGAGGTCATTGGGGGCGGTTGTGACTGCCGGCTGGAAGGGAGCGTTGGGTGTGCTGAGACCGTAGAGCGTGCTGACGTTCAGGCCGGGGTTTTTTGCGATATTGAGCATGGCGGCGACGGTGTCAGTAGGAGCGGTGCCTCCGGTCGGGGTTGCGGCGGCGAACAAGGCCGCGCACTGCGTGCTGGTAGGCGCGGAGGTGTTGATGCAGCTGGCCAAGATGTTGCCGAGGGTGTTGAGTTTGGCCTGCGGGGCGACACCGGCGGAACCCGCCGGGGCGGCCAGTGCAAGACCCTGGCTGAGGCTGACCATGTTGTTGACGTTCAGCATGGCGTTGGGAATGCCCTGGGGCATGGAATAGGTGGGCTGGGCGGAGACGCTGCCATCAAAGATGTGGGTGGAATCTGTCATAAATTGCTGCAGCGCCGTCACGGCGGCGGCGGTGGAAACTTCATTGATGACGACGAAGGTGGACGAGGACAGGCTGGAGCATGGACCGAGGGCGGCAATGAGCGAGATGGCGGAGTTTGAGGTGCCACTGGTCAGACCAGGGTTCCCGCCGAGGGCAAGAAGGTAGGTGCTGATGGCAGTGCTGCCGGTGGGACAGGTGTAGTCGCCAGTGATGGTGAAGCCGCCATTGGCGTTCGAGGTGACGTAGCCGTTTCCATTGCCGTCTGTGGTGACGCCCGTGCCGGTGAGCATGGAGGTGGATGGCGAATTGTTATAGGTGCCGACGCTGTAAAGGTAGATTTTTGCGCCGCTCACGGGCTGCTGGCCGCCATGAATGGAGCCGGTCATGTGGAGCGTCTGCGTGATGGCTGCATCCGGTGTGGCGGTGGTGAAGCCGGCGCAGCCTGAGAGCAGGGGGAGCGCAGCAGCGGCGAGGATGGCAGCGGGGCCTAGTAACTTATGGTGCCTGAGATGGGATTTCAAAAAAGCCTCCAAAAAAAAGTCTTGACTGCGGTGGTCTTACCGGGCGCGAGCAAGCCAGGCCATCCGGCGGTTTTGCGGGCCGCATGGTTCTGCGAAGGCCGCCGATCTGAAGTTGTTTGAAGAGGAAATGCTTGAGTCAAGCGTTTGTCTCCAAACAGAGATTGCTAAATTTGCCGTGCGTTGAGAACGATATGCGTTGGAAATCCCGCTGTCAAGCAGAGGTTCGTTCAGGGTACATTCGTTAATCTGTCTGCAGACGTTTCCTCGCATGTTGCGAATGAGCAGGGAAGTATGTGAGGTGACGGAGCAGTGCTAGATTGAGCCTCAGAGAAGTTTGCCAAAGTGCGGCATGCTAGCGGCGGCCGTGTCGAAAGTAGTGGAAGGGTTCATGATGAGGAATAAGTGGCTTAGCGGGCGGTTGGTGAGACTGATGGTTTATGGATTGGCAATCGCATTGGTGGGGATTGCAAGTGTGCTGGGCCAGGCGGTAAGTGCCAGAGACGCCGCGGCGGCTGCGCAGCTTCACCAGGCGGTGGGAGCGGCTGCGCACGGTGATGCGGCGGGTGCGCTCGCCATGGCGCAAACGCTGGTCGCTTCGCACCCGAAGTACGGGCCGGGGCTCAAGTTCAAAGGGGCGATGCTCGAAGAGACCGGCCATGTTCAGGAGGCCGAGAGCTGCTATGAAGAAGCTCTCAAGCTGGATCCTCGCGATGGCGAGTTGCTGTTCAAAGTGGGCGAGTCACGTCTGGTGGCAGGAGAGAACGAGCAGGCGATCGCACTGTTTACACGCAAGCTCAAGCTCGATCCGCGGGATGGAGAGACCTTGTTCTATCTGGCGCAGGCGTACCACCTGCGGGGTGAGAATGATCTGGCGTTGCAGGCAATCGAGAAAAGCGTGAAGCTGGATCCGAATGACCCGCCTGTGTTGCAAAAGTATGGTGAACTGTTGTGCAGCTCGGGGGACAATATTGCTGCGCTGACGTGGCTGGCTAAGGCACAGCGAGCCGATCCAAAGCTGGATCGTATCGACTTCGATCTGGGATTTGCAAGCTACCGGAACGAGGATCTGGACAATGCGGTTTTGTATGCGGCCAAGGCGGTTCAATTGCATCCGGATGATTTGAGAGGCCTGGCGCTGCTGGCGGAAGCGAATGTCAAGCTTGCGCGATGGCAGGATGCAAAGCCGGTGTTTGAGCATATTCTTGCGTTGAAGAGCGGAGATGCCGCGTCGCTGCTGGGGCTGGGTCATTGTGAGCTGGCGCTGAAGCAGTATCAGTCGGCGGTTGAAACGTTGCAGCTTCTGCTGCGCCAGGATTCGACGACGATTCTGGCCCACTTCTATCTTGCTCGTGCGTACGCGGGACTTGGCGAGAAGGCTGAGGCAGAGCATGAGGCCGAGCTGCACGGGAAGCTGGTTGAACAGGCAGCGTCAGTGGTGCCGCAGGATGAACGTGCGATCGAAAAAGCTGCGTTGATTGATGCTCGGCAGTTGCTGACGGATGGCCATGAGGCCGAAGCGCTGCAACTGTTTCGCTCCCGGGCGAAGGGTCCAACTGCGACGACGGGCCAGCCGTATGTGCTGGTGGGTGCAGTGTACCTATACATGGGGCGGTCAGAGGATGCGGAACGAGCGCTACAGAAGGCTTTGGTGATCGAACCCCATGTCAGGGAAGCTCATACGTACCTGGGTTTGCTGGCGTTGCAGCAGAGGGACCTGGAAAAAGCTGAGACGGAATTCAAGTCGGAGCTAGCGACGAATCCAAACTCGCAGCTTGCGGTGGCGGAGCTGGGCGAGGTGCGATACCGGCAACAACGGTGGGACGACGCAGCGGATCAGCTGGCGAAGTCCAGAACGGTCAATCCGGCGCTGCTATACATGCTGAGCGATGCGTATTTTCATTTGGGCAAGGTGAAAGAAGCAGACTTGACGGCGGAACTTGCAGTCGACTATGCGAAGGACGATCGGGATAGTGTTGCACGGGTGGTAGACCTGCTGAGACAGAACCAGCAAAGCGATCTCGCGAAACAACTGTCAGGCAGGTAAAACAGCTAGCGGGGGATAAGTTCGCCGGCCCGGGCGATGCGGATGTAGTGGTCTGTGAATTCACCGTGCATGCTGGGGACGGCTACCTTGGGCATGTGGCAGGTGACGCAGTTGGATGTCGCCCTGGGACATACCAAGGTTGCGTGGAGGGGTGCCGGACTGCTTGCAGAGGCGGCGTGACATTGGAGACATTGTCTATCGTAAGAGACCGGATCACGATTGAGAGGCTTGTGCGGGTTGTGGCAGGCGACGCAGGTGAGGCGCTGGTCTTTGGTGGCTCGCCAGCACTTGCTTTCCTGTAAGCGATAGGGCTGAAAGCGTACGACAGAGAGGCGGAAATCCTGTGTGACGGATAGCTTGGCATCGGCGCTGCTGCGGTGGCAGGAGCCGCAAAAATCAATGGAATCCTCAGGAGACAGATTGGCTGGGTTGAAGACGGCGGCTGCTGAAGGCTGTGCAGGTGATGACGTCAAGTTGGTGACATGCTGGCGGGCAGGGCCGTGGCAGGCCTCACAGCCGATGCCGGGTTCGGCGTGCAGCGGCTCGAGCCCGGACGAGGTGGTGGCGTGAACGGTATGGCAGCCGAAGCAGGCGCGGGCCTCCTGGGAGGTTAGCTGTTGTCCTAAGGCAGCGACAAGGCCGTCGCCAGATACGGGGCCGAGACCGGTGGTGATGTCAAGCGCCGCAGTGTGTGTGTAGAAGCTGACCTCGCTTTGCTGCCAGCGGCCGTCTACCTGGTAGAGGAAAGTGCGGCCGAGATCACCGGCGCCGATGACCCAGGCAAGCTTCTGCGTGAGCGCATGGCCGCCGCTGGATACGCTGTAGTCGAGGCCGTGGGGTGTGGGCTCTATTTTGTAGGTGATACCGGACGATTGCGGCGGGATGGTGATCGCTTTCGAAAGGAACGTGCTTTGATCTCCAGGCGTCGCGGCGCGCTGCATGGCGGTGGATTTTGAACCCTCATCGTGGCACTGCTTGCAGGAGTCTGACCCGGCGTAGGCTTTGAGCGGCGCGGTAGTCATCGTAGGCCACCAGGGCTCGCTCTCAAGGCGCTCCTGGGTGGTGACCTCAAGGGCTGCGGATGTGGTGCGCTGCGGCTGCAAGGTGCCGGTCAGCAGGACGGCGCTGAGCGCTCCTGTAAGCCAGGCCAAGATTCTCCGTTGCAACAAGCTCGATTTACGCATTTCAGTGCCGCCGTCTGGGATTGTAACGGAATGAAGTGGAAAGAATGCAGGGGACCGGACGGCGTTGAGTTTGTTTGGGGGTGATTTCTCTTAACTTTTTTAGCTGCTTGACAATCGTTCCGCGACTGATGTGAAATAGGTTTCGCTTTCCAGACACTATCAGGACAAACGTTAGTCTCGAAAAGAGAGCCAACGTTGTCACAAGAAACGGCATAACCTTCAGGGGGCAGTATGAAAAGAAATTCCGCTATCAAGGCGCTACTTTTAGCTACGGCTTGCACGGTCAGTGTTGCGGCAGTACACGGCCAAGCCACCAATTCTGGCGATATACGGGGGATTGTGACCGATCCTTCCGGGGCCGTGATCCCCGACGTAACGGTTACGGTAACGAATACAAACACGGGCGTGACCAAGGTTCTGATGACGAACAAGGCCGGTCTGTATGACACGTCCTCGATCGTAGTGGGGAACTACAGCCTGAAGTTTGAACGTAGCGGGTTTGAGATTTACAGCCGGCCACAGGTTTCCCTGCAGGTAGGTATCTCAACTGTCAACGCGATCATGACCGTGGGTGCCGTGTCCGATTCGGTTGTCGTGAACAGCGACCTGCCGCTTCTGGATACCGAGAGCGGTACGCAGCAGACGACGTTGGATGCGCCGTCTATGCAGCTCTTGCCGAACGTGGGTCAGGACTGGGAAAACTTTGCGATTTTAATTCCGGGTTCAGCTGGACTTGCGGGAAACACGAACCCCGGTCAGCTCATCTCGGCAAACGGAAACCTGCCGTATAACAATGTGTTGTCGGATGGCTCGTCAACAACGCTAGGCACAAGTTCTAACTCTGACGTGAATGTATTCGAAACCGTGCAAGAAGTGCAGATTTCCACCTCTGCCTTCTCTGCCCAGTATGGCATCGGCGGCATCATCTTCAACCAGATCAGCAAGGGCGGCACCAGCCAATTCCACGGCTCGGCCTACGATTACTTCCAAAGCGATGAGTTCAACGCCAACGGAAACTACCGCTTCAATAATGCGAATTTCGAGAAAATCAATCGGTATCGTTATAACAATCTGGGCGCTTCGATCGGTGGTCCCATTGCGATCCCCATCCTGAACCTTCGGCATAAGGCCTTTTTTTACTTTGATTATGACCAGATCATCAATAACGGCACAGCTTCCGGAACGAACGACATTCCCACGCCGGCAGTAATGTCAGGTGACTTCACAGGGCAGGGGCTACTTTACGATCCAACCACGCAAACGATGGGCATGGACGCGAACGGAAACCCCTATCCAATTCGCAAGACCTTTCTTAGCGAGTATGGAGCCAATGCAATCCCTGCCGCTCTGCTGGATAAGGTTGCAGTTAATTTTCAGAAGTTCTATCCAACACCAAGCAATCACATTGCGGGTGGCCAGTTTGAGCCTGGGGTCATGCAAATTCCCGGAGTCACTCAGAAGAACTTCTTTGCACAGGTGCCACAGCAGAGCCCGTCTCGACGTTACTTCGGCCGTATAGATTACGACATCAACAGCAAAAACCGCATCACGGGCTCCATGACACAGGGCGATTCGCCGGGCTTTTCTCCAAATACTGTAACGGCTTCGCCTATCGGCTTTGGGAAGTACAGACATCACCCGCCTAAACCTCCAGATCTCGGATGTCTATACGATCAGCCCTCACCTCATCAATGAAGCTCGCTTCGGCTTCACCTACCAGGGCAACTTCTTTGGTGATCTCACTCTTGGCAAGGGCTATCCCCAGCAGCTAGGCTTTCAGTTCGCCAAGGCCGATGAAATCCCCGGCGTTCAGTTCTACACCAATTACCCCTACGCCTGGATCCAACCCACATCGAATCAGTTTATTTACAAGGAAAACGTATTTGATCCGTCCGATGTCGTTACGCTCGTCAAAGGCCGGCACGTAATGCACTTTGGCGGCGAAGTCGGTATCTATCGGAACGATAACACTCCCTACGCGCAGATCAATCCCGGGACATTCGGCTTCGCGGGTAACTACACGGCAAACTACGTGGTCAAACAGGGCGTGGCCCAGCGCGACTTCTCGACCGGCGCTGATTACGCTGACTTTCTTCTTGGAGATGCCAACAATTGGAGCGCGCAAAATGGAACCGAATACGGCGCGCGCCTGAAAAATCCACAATTCTTCTTCCAGGATGACTTTAAGATCCGTCCTAACCTAACTCTGAATTTAGGTCTGCGTTACCAGATACGTATTGGCATCGATGAAGTCCACGGTGACGTTGGAACCTACGATCCAACAGTGATCAACCCTGCGAATAATCAGCTTGGTGCTTATTGGTTTGGACAGACTCATGCGAATGGCCGCACTGGCCTGGAAGAAAACAAGTACAACACTTTTCTCCCACGTGTCGGTTTTGCGTACCTGCCTAATCCAACCATGACAATCCGTGGCGGCTTTGGCGTCTACGCGTACAACCTCAGCCTCGACACATACGGCGGAGGCCTTGGTAACGTGAGTACGGCATCGGGAAACGGAAGTGATCAAACAAATGGATCCCTCCCGTATACCAAATTGTCTGGCACAGGAACGGTCTTTGCGACGGGCGCTCCGCTGCCCTTCGCCACGCCTGGAACAAGCCCCGCGCGCTTCAACGGTCAGAACGCCGGTTATACGCAATACAACACGCCCGATCCAAAAATTTACCAATGGAACCTGGGTATCCAGCAAGCCTTTGGCACTAACACGGTTTTCGAGCTCTCCTATGTGGCGAGCCATGGCTTCAACCTCAACTTTCCTACGGACATCAATCAGGTCCCAACCGTGGATAACGTCTTCAACAATCAGAAGTACCGCCCTAATCAAAATTACGAAGAGATCAACGGCAGCACTAATGACGCTATCTCGAATTACAACTCATTACAGGCTCAGATCAATCGCCGGCTTGTCCATGGTTTGAGCTTCGCTATGAATTACACGTGGTCGCACTTTCTCGATAGCCAGGATTCTTCCGGATTTGGCAGCAGAAGCGGTCCCGAAGTCAGGCAGTATGAGTCAGCGGCGCAGAACTATAGCCGCTCCAACTTCGACGTCCGTAATCAGTTCAAAGCCAGGGTTGTTTATGAATTGCCCGTCGGTAAAGGACGTGCCTTTTTCAATCATAACGTCATTGTTGACGAACTCTTCGGAGGATACCAAGTAGCAACGACCATTCAACTATCGAGCGGCAATCCTTTCTCGGTCGTATCTCCCATCGACGATGGATCGGAGCCTGGTCAGGCACATACACCTTCGCCCAACTTTACGGGAGCTCCGCTTTATCTGGCGAACAAGAACAAGACGGAATTCTTCAACCCTGCAGCGTTTTCAGTGCCGCTACCATACCAGTTTGGCAACGTTCCTAGGAATGTGTTAACCGGACCGGGATCTGAAGTTGTCAATATTTCTGCTGGCAAGAAGTTCGATATCTACGAGAGCACGAAGCTTCAGTTCCGGCTCGACGCACTCAATGCCTTCAATCATCCCAACTTCTACTTTGGAAATACTGTGATCCTACCGCTGAACGGAAGCCAGACCAGTGGCGCGTTCACGCAGGCCGGCTTCAACGGGGGGAGTCAAATCAACTCTGTAGGAGGACCACGAGTCCTTCAGGCCGGTCTTCGTTTGGAGTTCTAAGCTGGCTGCATAACCTAACACTGGACGGCGAGAGACTTCGCCGTCCAATGTTATTTTGGGCGGTATGGGTGGGTGTGTGGGTTTGAACGTTATTCTGGATACGCCAAGTATGCGGGGTTTCATGAGAAGAAGCGGAAATGGGCGGGTGGTGTTGGGCTTGGTTATCCTACTTGGTTGCTATCAGTCGCTTTGGGCTCAAGTGCCTGCGGCCCGGTTGGGAAAGGGTCAGGTTGCGGACTCTACTGCTGTGATTTTCGATAACGTGATCAAGCAATCGAAGGTGGATTTCATGCTTAGGAGCAGCATTAGTCCGCAGCGGTACTCGATTGAAACGATGACGGGGGGTGTGGCTGTCTTTGATTATGACAATGACGGATTTCTTGATCTGTTCTTCACTAATGGAGCGACGATTCCCGGGCTGGAAAAGAAGGATGGAAGTTTCGCGAATCGGCTATTTCACAATAACGGGGATGGCACGTTTACGGATGTAACCGAGAAGGCTGGTGTTGCTGGGCTGGGTTATTCGATGGGTGTGGCGGCGGGTGACTATGACAATGACGGATTTGTCGATCTTTATGTAACAGGTGTGAACAATAATCAGCTGCTGCATAACAATGGGAATGGGACCTTCACCGACGTTACGGCGAAGGCGGGTGTGCAAGGCATGGTGGCGGGACGAGGGAAGGCATGGTCTGTGACCGCGGGCTGGTTCGACTATAACAACGATGGCCTGCTTGATCTGCTGGTGATTAACTATCTGGACTACGACATCAAGACGGCTGCTATCTGTAGCCAGCATAAGATCACTACTTTTTGCTCTCCCGATGACTTTAATGGGCTGCCCAACATCCTTTACAAGAACAATGGTGACGGAACGTTTACCGATGTTTCTCTTTCTTCGCATGTTGGGAAATACATCAATAAGGGAATGGGGCTGGCTTTTGCAGACTATGACGGGGATGGCTTTATGGATGTTTTTGTGTCCAACGATACGTTTCCGAATCTGCTGCTGCATAACAACGGGGACGGCACGTTTACCGATGAGGCGACCACTGTGGGCGTCGCTTACAACGAGTTTGGCAAGACGGTGGCGGGTATGGGGGCGGACTTTCGTGATCTGGATAACGATGGCCGGCCGGACATTTTTCACACGGCGATGTTTGGCGATTCGTTCCCGCTCTATAGGAATCTTGGCGACAACCAGTTTGAGGACAGTACGAGCTCCGCTGGTTTGACTGCGGCGACGAGTCGCAGCACGGCGTGGGGCGTGGGTGCGTATGACTTTGGCAACATCGGCCGGAAAGATTTATTTACGGCCAATGCGGCGATTCTGGATAACTCCATGGAGATTGAACATCGTCCGTATGAGCAGACGAATAGCCTGTTTCGGAATCTGGGTGGGATGAAGTTTGCCGATGCGAGCGGGAGCGCAGGGGCCAGCTTTAAGGTGGCGGCGGCACATCGCGGTGCGGCGTTCGGGGATTTGAACAATGATGGGAAGATCGATGCGGTGGTCACGGTGCTGAATGGATCACCGGAGATTTTGATGAACCGGACGGCCACGCACGATCACTGGATTTTGCTGAAATTAGTCGGCGTTCGTGATAATCGAGATGGGTTGGGGACACAGGTGAAGATAGTAACGGCACACTCGACGCAATATAACCAGGCGACGACGGCGGTTGGGTATAACTCTTCGAGCGATAAGCGGGTTCACTTTGGCCTGGGCGAGGACGCTGTAATCGATAGCATTGAGCTGAAGTGGCCGACGGGAGTTCGACAGACTTTGACACATGTGAAGGCCGACCAGATTCTTACGATTGTGGAAAGTTCCACGAAGTAGGGCCTTGCTGTTTGCGAGGCGTAGATTGCCGGCCGGCATCTTATAAGTGACTCTGTCGTAGGGACCCTAGCAGCACAGGAAAGAGGATTTATGTCGATGGTCAGTAAAGCTTGCATCGCTTTGATCGTGACCACCAGCGGTGTACTGGTCGCGCAGGGGCAAAGCTCCGCTGGCGATCCGCAGGTGTGGCTGAGTACAGCGGACCGTACTTCTCTTGTGGCAAAACAAGCGGGGCGTCCGCACTTTACGAAGGCTACAGAACCGTCAGGGATGGTGATTGCGGTGGATGACTCGCAACGTTTTCAATCCATGGAAGGGTTTGGATTTGCGCTGACGGGTGGCAGCGCGGAATTGTTGATGCGTATGTCGGCGGTGCGGAGAGAGGCTGTCCTTAGAGAAGTGTTTGGCACTACGCAAGGTTCGATCGGCGTGTCTTACTTGCGCGTGAGCTTAGGCTCTTCCGATATGAATGAAAGCGTGTTTACTTACGATGATCTGCCGGCGGGTGAGAGCGACCCTGACTTGAAGAAGTTTGGCCTGGGTCCGGATCTAGCGGATGTGGTGCCTGTTCTGAAGGAAATACTTGCGATTGCTCCGCACATTTCCATCCTTGCCAGTCCCTGGTCAGCGCCGTCCTGGATGAAGACGAACGGGCTCCCGAAGGCCGGTAGTTTGAAGCCTGACATGTATGGGACGTATGCGCAGTATTTTGTTCGTTATCTAAAGGCTATGGCTGCGCAGGGCATCCCGATTCGCGCTATAACCATGCAAAATGAGCCACTGAACGCTAACAATACACCGAGCATGTTGATGACAGCCGACGAGCAGGCAAGATTTTTGGGTGATTACCTGGGGCCGGCGCTCAAGAAGGCGGACCTGGCCACCGAAGTGATTTTGTATGACCATAACTGCAACAAGCCGGATTATCCGCGGACCATTCTTGCCGACGCCAAGGCGAACCAATATGCGACGGGCTCAGCCTTCCATCTTTACGAGGGCTCGGTGGACGCTTTGACGAAGGTTCACAACAGCTATCCGGAGAAGGACGTTTAATTCACTGAGCAAATGGTGATTCAGCCGGATACGACGCATCCATTGCGCATTGCGAATACGGTGACGAGCTTGATGATTGGTGCACCGCGCAACTGGAGCCGCAATGTGCTGCTTTGGAATCTGGCTGCTGATCAGTCTGATGGGCCCCACACCAAAGACGGAGGATGCCCCGTGTGCCAAGGCGCTATTACGCTGACGGGGAATGAGGTGACGCGTAACCTGGCTTACTACACGGTGGCTCAGATTGCTCCGTTTGCTCGACCAGGTGCCGTACGAATTGGTTCAGAAAGCTCGGTCGCGAACGCGCTGCCGAACGTTGCTTACCAGACTCCTGATCACCATACGGTTCTTCTTGTCGCCAATCCCGGCGATGTGGCAAAAGATTTTCATGTGACGTTTCACGGGCAGGAGTTCGCGGCAAAGCTGGGGGGTGGGGACGTTGCGACTTACGTCTGGTAGTAGCAACGCCTGGCAGGGCTGCTATTTTGTGACGATCGTAAATGAGGTATGCGCGGTTGCGGTGGAGTCGTCGCCTGTCCATAGATCAAAATCGCCGGGCTCAATGGACCACTGATGCGTTTGTGGGCTCCAGAAGCCTAGGTCTTTGGTGTCAACGGTTAGGGAAACGGTTTGGCTTTCGCCCGCTTTGATGGTCACGCGACGGAAGGCCTTGAGTTCGCGTATGGGGCGAGACGCGCTTCCAGAGCGCTGGTGTGTATAGAGTTGGACGACCTCGTCACCATCCCGGGAACCTTTGTTCTGAATTTGGATGGAGACATCGAAATTGTCGCCGGCGGTAACGACCGCTTTTTGCAACTGCGGTGCGCTGAGAGAGAAGTTCGTATAGGTGAGGCCATATCCGAATGGGTAGAGGGGCGCGCTGGTGCTATCCCAGTAGCGTCCGTCGGGATTGTTCGGCATCTGGGACAAGGTGTGGGAGTAGTACATGGGCACCTGGCCCACGGAGCGGGGCCATGTGACAGGGAGCCTGCCACCGGGCGCGGCATCGCCTGAAAGCAAGTCCGCGATAGCATTGCCTGCCTCCGTGCCGCCGTACCATGCGTCGAGGATGGCTGGTACATGCTCCGAAGCCCAGGTGATGTTGAGGGGGCGGGCATTGACAAGGACGAGCACGATGGGCTTGCCGGTGGCTACTGCTGCCTCAAGGAGTCGCTCCTGCTCTCCGGGCAGGTCAAGTGAACTGCGCGATGCGTTTTCACCGCTCATGTTCTGCAATTCACCAAGCACCAGAACTGCTACGTCCGCTTTCTTGATCAGGTCGAGCGAGTGCTCAAATTCAGCGATACGTGCTGCGTCTGTCTTCAGCTTCGGTTTGGCGCTTGCGAACTGTTCGTCAAAAATGGAAGGCTGCTTGCGCTCAATCTCAACGCCAGTGCTGTAAGAGATCTGGATGGCAGGGCTGAAGCGCTTGCGCATGCCTTCAAGGACGGACACCGAATCGTCCGGATGACCTGCGAGGCTCCAGGAACCCATCACATCGATCTTGCTATCGGCCAGGGGGCCAATGAGTGCGATGGAATGGGTGGAGGCGCTGAGCGGAAGCAGGTTGTTCTGATTGCGAAGCAGCACGGCGGAACGGATGGCGGCCGCACGTGCCGCGCTGCGCTGGGTGGGCGTGACCATCTGCGCGAGGGCGAGTGAGGGATCAGAGTAAGGATGCTGAAATAAGCCAAGACGATACTTGGCCATGAGGATGTCATGCACGGCCGTATCGATGGTTTGCTGCTGGACGGTGCCCTTGTGGAGGTCGGCGGTGAGGTTGTCGCGGAATGTCGTGCTGGTCATTTCCATGTCGACGCCGGCGTTGACTGCGCGGGTTGCAGCATCGGCGGGACTGGCTGAGAAGCCGTGTGTGGTGAGATTCAAGACAGAATCCCAATCACTAACGACGAAACCATCGAAATGCCAGAGGGTGCGCAAGACGTCATGGAGGAGGAAGCGATTGCCGGTGGCGGGTACGTCGTTGACGTCCGTATAGGCGCTCATGAGGGAGCCGGCACCAGCGGCCAAGGCTGCATGGAAGGGCGGAAAATAGACGTTCCATAACTGCTCGTCGGAGATATTGGCTTCTTCATAGTCGCGTCCGCCCAGTGCGGCGCCATATCCTGCGAAATGTTTAACGCAAGCCATGATCTGCCCGGGATCAGCAAGGGACTTACCCTGGAAGCCGCGGACCTGGGCTTCGGCCATGCGTGAGCCGAGGTAGGGATCCTCACCGGCGCCTTCCAGGATGCGGCCCCAACGGGGGTCGCGAGCGATATCGACCATGGGGGCGAAGGTCCACTGGATGCCGGCGGCCCGGGCCTCTTTCGCGGCCATGCTTTGAGCTTTCTGGGCTACCGATGGGTCCCAGCTTGCGGACATGGCAAGTGGGACAGGGTAGATGGTGCGAAAGCCATGGATGACATCAAAGCCGAAGAGCAGGGGGATGTGCAGGCGGCCCTGTTCGACAGCCAGATGCTGGAGTTGATTGATTTTGACAGGGTCCGTGACGAAGAGAAAGGACCCCACCTTGCCGGTGCGGACGAGTGTTTCAGGCGAGATGGCCTGGCTCTGATTGAGCGGTACCTGTGTCATCTGGCCGAGCTTTTCATCGAGTGTCATCTTGCCGATAAGGCTCTGAACGAACGCCTCGGCGACGGGGTCCGGCGGGGGGGAGGGAATCGCGCTGACTGCCTCCTGCGCGAGCATGGGCGCGGCGATCGACAAAAGACAGGCAAGATACGCATGGGAGACACGACGCCGTGCTAGAGCGAAGCAGGAACGAGACAAGGTACGGTGCATGGCGGAACTCCAAAGATGGAACGAACTGTGGCGAAACGGCGGCGAAATTGGGCGGATCGGCACGATAGAGATTTTTAGAACCTTCAGTGTAGAAAAACGTTTGTCTCCTGTCCATAGCCTAAAGGAGCATGTCCTGAAGTTACGGTGAGTTCGTGTTGGCTGCTCTGATCTGGCACGTAAAATGGTCGCTGCTAGTAATCTATAGTGCAGAGCCTCAGCCACACCGAGACAATTCATGCCCAAAGCGCAAAATCCAGCCGTGCCGGCCCTGCGCCCAGCAAGTCTCAAGCTAATTGGAGACCGGCTGGGACTAAGTCCTTCTACCGTATCTTTCGTGCTGAACAACACGCCTGGGCGCTCGATACCGGATGCGACACGGGAACGTGTGCGGAAGGTTGCGGCGGAGTTGAACTATCAGCCAAGTATCATTGCACGCACGTTGCGCGGGCAACGGATGCAGACGATAGGAATTCTACTGCCTGAGATGGGTGAGGGTTACCACACGCGGGTGGTTTCCGGGATCGGCGATTTGCTTACCGAGCGGGATTATTTCTACTTTACGGTGCAGCATCGGCATAATGCGAAACTAATCGAGACGTATCCGCGTTTGCTGCAGGCGCGCGGTGTGGATGGCCTCCTGGCGATCGACACCCATCTGGCGCATCCACTGCCGATGCCTACCGTGCTGATTGCCGGTCATACGGAGCTGGCCCATGTCTGCAACGTGATGCTGGATCATGAACTGGCCGCGCATCTGGCGCTGGAACATCTTTACAGGCTGGGACATCGCAAGATTGTTTTCATGAAAGGTCAATCTTTTAGTACGGACACTGAATTGCGTTGGGAGGCTACATTGCGGGTAGCCGCACAGCTTGGCCTGGTGGTTGAACCGAACCTGATCGTTCAGCTTACGGTAGACTCAGACTCCCCTGCGATCAGCTATCCGCCCGTACATCAACTGCTGCAGACACAACGTGACTTCACCGCCATTCTCTGCTTTAACGATGTGTCGGCAATGGGTAGTATTCGTGCCCTGCACGATAGTGGCTTGAGAGTTCCCGAAGACGTTTCAGTCCTGGGTTTCGACGACATACAATCCGCGTCGTTTCACGTGCCCAGTCTGACAACGGTGCGGCAACCACTGCAGGAGATGGGATCGACGGGGGCCGATGCTCTGCTGCGTATTATTGCTGGAGAGAGCTTGCCGGCGATCCTGCAGATCGAGCCTGAATTGATTCTTCGTGAGTCAACCGGCCCGGTGACCAGGATGGGTGTTGGCACGAAAAAACCCGCGCGCAAAAAGGCCGTGCCGCTTTAGGGTTGACGGCGACGCTGATACCGCATACGGACTAGTGCGGGTTAATGGCGATTCCGACCGGCAGATTTGTACCGGTAGGATAGCCGGAACCGGCGGGGGAAATAGCGGTGCCTGATGCTGAGAATTCCGAAACCGAGGCGTTGCCAGAGTTGGCTACCCATACATTGCCGAGACCATCGAAGGCGAGGGAGCTTGGTGTTGCCAGACCGCCGCCGGTGTAAGTGGAAGCGGTGCCGGATGCTGTCAACCTGGTGAGGCTGGCGGTGCCAGCATCGGCGACCCAGGCATTGCCGGAGGCGTCGATGGCAATGGCGGAAGGGAGGCTTGCGGCGCCGGTCGAGTAGCCGGCTGTGCCAGACAAGGGTGCGCCGGTGTGAGAGAGCTCGGTGACGGAATTGGTGCCGGAGTTTGCGATCCATACGTTGCCGTTAGCATCGAGCGCGGCGGCTGTGGGTGCGCTGATGCCGCTGCCTTTGTAGGTGACGGCGAGGGTAAGATCGTTGGCGGTGGTGAAGTTAGTTGGGTAGGGTGGGGTGGCTGCGCCCAGGGCAAGGATGGCGGATACATTGACGCCAGGATTGCGTGCGATGTTGACGGCGGCGGCGACGGTGTTGGTGGGTTTGACGGCTGCGACGGTGGTGTTGGCAAACAGTTGGTCGCATGTGCCGCCGCCACCGGTCCCGGTCGAATTGACGCAGGCGGCGAGGCTGTTGGCGATGGCATAGATCTCGCTGACTGGGGCGGTGGCGGTGGCAGGGAGTGCGGGGCCGGGGGCATAGCCGCTGGTGGTGTTGACGAGGGTCGGGATGTCGGCGAAGGCGCTGGCGAGGCCCGCGGCGTTTGTGGCGGGTGCGCCGATGACGGTGCCGGTCATGAAGGGAGAGAGCGCCCAGACGGTGGCTACCGTGGTGACCTCATTGACCTGGACGAAGGTGTTTGCGGTGACGTTGTCGCAGAGACCCAGGCCGGTGATCAGGGCAAGAGCACTGTTGGTGCCTGCGCCGGGGTTGCCGCCGGTGGCGAGGATGTAAACCTGCGAACCAGCGGTGCATATGTATTTGCCGGTGATGTTGAAATTCCCGTTTGCATCGGTGGTGACGCCGCCGGATGCGATGAGGCCAGTAGCTCCTGCGCCGTAGCCGGCAATTCCGGTGCCTGCCTGGTAAATCTGGACGAGTGCGCCCGCTACGGGCTGCTGGCCGCCATGGATGTTGCCGTGAATGCCCGCGAGGACGAGGTCGGCCGGGGCGGGCGGGGTGCTGTGGAAACCGGAGCACCCGGAAAGGAGGATAGCGCCGAATGTGGAGACTGCGGTGAGAACGATGCTGCGCATGGAAGCTCCTGAAGGTGACGTCAGAGAGTGCGGGGTCGAATCGTTGAAGGTCATGGACGTACCCCGAGAGTGGCGTTCGTCACGGCAGAGGCAGTGGGTGTGGTGACGGGAGTGGCGGCGCCGAAGATGTGGGTGACGGAGTTGCCGGATTTGTTGGTGACCCAGACTCCGCCGGTAGCGTCGATGGAGATAGAACTGGGTGCGCTGAGCCCGGCGGAGGTGGCGAAGCCAGCGGTACCGCTAACGGCTGCGCCGGTGTAGGCGAAGCTGGAGACGGAGTTGTTACCGGAGTTTGCGATCCAGAGGCTGCCTGCGCCATCGACTGCGATCGAGACCGGGGTGCTGAGGCCGCCGCCGGTGAAGGTGGTGAGGGCGCCGCCGGTGCTCGAGGTCACGAGGAGCGCGTTGTTGCCTGAATTGACCGCCCAGGCGTTACCGGCGGTATCGAAGGCGATGCCGCCGAGGTTGCCGACGGAGCCTGCGGAACCGGAGACTGAGGTTAAGGCTCCGGCACTGGTGAGCTTGTCGAGAGTGGCGTTGGCATTGATGGTCCAGATGTTGTCATTGGCGAGCAGGACGGGGATGGTGGCGGTGTGAAGGTACTGGCCGGTGGAGTCGGCGGCAGTGACGACGACGCTGTAGAAGCCGGGGGTAAGGACGGCTGGTGGTGTGATGGTGAGGGTCGTGGTGCCGGTGCCGCCGGAGGCCAGGGTGACAGACGTGGGCGAGACGGAACAGGTGAGGCCGCCGGTAATAGCGCAGGAGAGAGAGACGGGGCCGGTGAAGCCGCGATTGGATGCGAGGGTGAGCACGTCGGTCTGCGTGCCGGGGACGCTGAGGGTTGAGAGGAGAGGTTGCAGGGTGAAGTCGGCTGCGGACTCGTTGATGCTGACCGTGGTTTCGGAGGCTTGATAGCTGCCGGTTGGCAGATACTCTACCGTCAGGACGTTGCCTCCACTGAAGAGGGAGCTGGCGGCGCTGAAGGTGGTGGTGACGGAGGTGCCGGAGCCCGCAGGCAAGGCGGCGAACCCGGAATAAGAGCCGTCCGAGAACAAGGTGATGTAGCCCGTGGGGGTTCCGCCGGCGGTAGAACCGGTGACGGTGGCGGTGATGGTAGCGGCGGCACCGGGGGTGGAGTTGGGCGAGCTGGCGGACGCGGTGATGGTTGTGGGGTAGGTGTTCTCTGGGGCGGTGATGACGAGAGAGTAGGTGGAGGAGACAGCGGCGTAGTTGGTGTCACCGGAGTACTTATAGGTGACGCTGAAAGTGCCGGTGGGGGTCGTGGCGGGGAGAAGTACGGTGGCTACGCTCTGAATCGCACCCGTGGATGGACTGATGGCGGAGGTTAGAGTCGCACTGGCCGGCATGCCGGTGGGACCGCCGCTGAAGGTGATGGTGCCGGTGGGTGGCAGGGCGCTGGCCGAACCGCTGTTGCTGTTGGCTACGATGAAGGAAAAGCTCTTGGCGCCGCCATCGTCTTTGAAGCCGTTGCCGTAAGTGTTTTTGGCGGCGGAGAGGATGGGTAGGTTCTGGGCGACGGTGAAGGTGGCGGTGGAGGAGAGGGAAGGACCATAACTTGCGTCGCCCGAGTAGGTTGCGGAAATGGTGTGGGTGCCGGCCGTGGCGGAGTAAGCGTAGTAGCCTTCGCCACCGGCGGTGAGGGGCTCCGCTGGGAAGGTGTGGCCGCTTTCAGTGAAGGTGACCGAGCCTGTGGGCGGGGTGAAAGCGGGGCAGGTGGTACCGGCTGTGCGGCAGTTGACGACGGCGGCGAGCTGGGCGGTGGGAGCGGAGATGGCCTCAAGGCCCACGGGTGCGCCATAGCTGACATTGAGACCAGAGGTGTAGAAGGCGTTGTTGTAATTGAGTTCGAGGGCGGTGGCGCTGGTCTCCGGCGTGACCGTGATGTTGACGGGAGCAGAGGAGCTTGGGGCGTTGACAGTGTCGCCGCCGTAGCGGGTGTAGAGGGAGTAGGTGCCACCGGGGAGGGTGGCCAGCAAGGCAGAGTAGCCGCCGGCGGCGAGTGTGTAGTCAGTGAGGCCTAGGCTGTCGGGGTTGGGGCTGGTGGTCATGAGAGCCACCTGGCCGGTGGGGGTCCCTGTGCCGGTGACCTTGCCCGCAAGCGTGATAGCGGTGCCGTGAGTGATGCGGGAGGCGGAAGAGGTAAGCGTGGTAGTGGAAGTGGCGAAGGCTAATTTGGCCCAGTCCGCGATCAGGACATTGGCGTCCACCGAGCCAAGGCCTGTGGCGAGATCGTAGCCGGCGGCGGCGTTGTAATAGGGGGTGGCTCCGGAGCCTATCTCACCTTCAACGACCGAGCCGGTGCCGGTGTTCTGGTCAGCTACGGTGATGGGGTTGGATACGGCAATACAGTTGTCGGGCTGTGTTCCGGACGGCGTGGTGGCGATGTTGCAGGGGACGGTGATGGTGCCGACGGCGATGTCATGGAAGGCGGCCGGGTACTGCGCGGCAAGCGGGTAGAGGGTGTAGTTTGCCTGACCCTGGCGGCCGTATTTCTGGGTGACCAGAGCCATGATGCCGGCGAAGGCGGGCGCCGAGGCGGAGGTGCCGCCGGCGGCCGAGAACTGGACGGTGCCACCGGTGCCTACAGGTTGACACTGGCCATCCGAATCGCAGATGGGGTAGTAGGAGTAGTTTTCACCGTTGGCGGCGAAAAGGGAAACGTCCGGGAGGTCGCGCGCCTTGTCCGCGGGGACGCCGGTACCGGCCTGCCATGCGGGCTTGGCGTAGGGGGTGCAGGATGTACCGGAGCCGGTCGCGCAATTGCTGGGGCCACCGCTGCCGGCGATGATGTTGCTGGTGCCGTAGTTTAAGTAATAGTTGATGGCGTTGAGGCCGTACTGGGAATCATTCCAAGGTTGTTCAGGAATGTAGCCCTTGATGGTCGTGGTGGGGTTTTGATTGTTGACAGTCTCATTCCAGTAGGTAGCGACCTGGTTGCTGAGGGCGGTGCCGCCTGCGGCATAGTTGCTGTAGTAGAAGTCGGTGCCCCCTACGGCGACGTTGTAGGGGGTGGAGGCAAAGCCATTGACCTGCTGGCCGTAGGTGGCGTAGGCCTGTGTGTCGAAGTCATCGCAGCCGGCGGAGCCGCTGTCACTGGCAGCGACGACGACTGTAATGCCTTGCGCGGCGGCCTGCTGCCAGAGCGCGTTGTAAGCCGCATTGCCGCCGGCGCCGAGGCCGAGCTCGCACTCTTCCACACTGAGGCTCATGATGGGTGCGAGGTTGTTGTAGACGGCGTGCTCGGAGGCGAGGAGGAAGCCGCTTGCGATGGCGGTATCGCCGGCGATGACGAGGTCGATGTTGGCGCCGGGCGCTGCCATGCCGGTCATTTCGACGTCGAGGTAGACCTCAGTGAGAAAGCCGTTGACGCCATCGGCATTGTTGATGCCGTTGAGGCCTGGATCAGGTCCATCGATGATGACCTGCAGGGGGCTGACCGGGAGGTTGAAAAGCTTGCGGTACTGGGCCACGAGGTAGGGCTCGACGTTGGAGATGCTGATGACGGCGATGGTCTGGCCGGTGCCGTTGTTGCCGGCGGCGAGCAGCGGCGCGGTGTCATACTGGACGGCGAAGTCGCCAGGTGCGAGAGGAAAGCTGAGATCGGCACTGGAGCCGGTTGTCCAATCGGGCAAAGACTTGCCGGTTTTGGGGTCGTAGGTGACTTTCCCGCGGACGTTAACGGGAGCGTGGGGCGCGAAGTTGTTGAGCGAGGCGAAGCCGCCGAATATCGGGGCGAGCGCTGCAGGGATTTGCGGCTCGGTGTTGTTGGCGTGGCGGGTTGTGCCGCTTACGGCGTAGCTGTGAATTTCAGAGTGGAAGGCGTTGCGGAACTGTCCGGCGTTGCCTTCAAACTCAAGTGTTTGGCCGCCCGGATTGAGACCTGTGACCTTGAAGCCCTTTGCGGCGAGCCAAGCCGAAAGAGCGGCGAGATCTGCATCAGAGGGCGCGAATTGCTTGCTGAAGCTGGCAGGAGTGAGCCATCGATGAAAGCTGGGCGACGCTGGATTGTGAAGATCTTCAATCAACTGGTGAAGCGCTTGCTGCTGGGCATCGCTTTTTTTAAGCACGATCTGCATGCGCTTGAGAGGCGTAGCATCCGGCAGCGCACCGCGGTCGTTCGCGGCCCGGGCCAGCGGATGCACGGTGCCCGGCAAGGTTACCAAGGCGGAATCATCTATCTTGGCGGTGATCCTTGAAGCTGTTTGTGCGGAAAGCGAGATCGCAAGAAAGGTGATGGAAAATAAGGCGAAGGAGCGCAATGGCAGCATTGTAATTCCTTATGGCCTCCGGCTCGCGTGGGGACGTGGGCACGGATGAGCAAAGCTAAATGCGCAATATGGGTGTTGCTCGAAGATAAAATTGTCGGGCCGCTAAGTCAAGTTAGAACGAGAGTACGCGGGTGCCGCGCGGCGTGGCGGGATTCGCTCCTTGGTTGTCGACGAGTAACTTCAACGACCGGGGTGAGGCGATCCGTCCCAAGTGTAGGAGCCCAGCTCGACGGCCGTCCTGGCTGCGGGAAAGCCTGTGATTTCCTGCCCGGCAGAGGTGAGCCAGGCGTGAAGCGAAGGTCGGCTGTCCTGTTTGCGGGCTGTAGAAGATCCTGACGGGTGGGGAAGTAGTGCCATGCCAAAGTGGAGTTGATAGGCGATGCCTCGTCTGCGCAGCATGCGGGCGGCGGTCAAGGCGCGAGGCAGACAGACCGCGCGGATGGGCACGAGTGAAGCAGCGCGGGCGACGGCGGAAGCGATGTTTGCGGCAGGGCCCGGAACGGGTTTGCTGCGCGGTGTGGTATCGGTGGAGGGTGTTGCGGGGCGCAACTCTCCGAGCGCCGAGCCTATGCGGGGGAAGGGGAGGATCGCCAGAACGAGGCGTGACGCGACGAGCGTACAGGCGGCTTCAAATATTAAGGCGGGGCGGCTGGGCCGCTGGTGTTCAGCAGGCATTGCCATGAGTGAGCAGGACAGCGCTTTCCTGGAGCATCTGCTCCAGGAAGTTGAAGACGTCCTGGCGAATTTGCTCAGGATGGATCTGGTAAAGGATCTCGAGGGCATGACATAGATCAGCCACGGTGGCGGGTTTCTCGAGCAGCTCCCAGATGCGGCCGCCGGTTTCAGACAGGCTGATGCAGGAACCGCTGTGGTTGCTCATCATGACCATTTCCTGACCTACCCATGCGGTCATCCAGAGTTCGTTGCGGCGTATGGAATGCTGTTCTGTCATTGAGTTCTCCCAGGTTGTAGTTATGGTTTTGAACTTTGGCTGGCTTCAGGTCCTGCTGCAGGAAGCGGGCGGAGGAAAGCATCAGCATAAGTGGCAGGATGGAGGAGACGTCGGCATCTCCGCGCATCGACTCCGTGGGCGTTGGGAAGGTGGCCAACAGTTTATGAATGTGGGGGACGTTGAGCACGTCAGCAATACCGGGCTGATGGCAAAGCGCTTCAATTTCAGCACGAAGGGCCGTACGCCGGAACGCCATGCGGAGATGGATGTCGGGAAAGGGCGTCTGCTTATCGTGACGCCAGCAGATGGACTCCGGGAGGATGCCATGCATGGCGTCCCGGAAGGGCCGACGCTTGAAGCCGTCACGGAGAAACCATGTGGGCTGCATGTTGAGGGCACACTGGATGACGCGTCGGTCCAGCATGGGGAAGGTGAAGGCAATGCCATGGGCGGCGCCAATTTCTGCCCAGTCCAAGGTGCGGCGCTGGATATGACGACCGGTGATGAGGTTTTGCAAATTGCGCTGGACGTTGCCGACGAGAGGCGCGGGGAGGGTGGCAGAAGCAAGTGCGGTGCGCAGCAGGTTGGGTTCGAAGACCGAGGCGAAGGAGGGTTGGTGCAGGGCGCGCCCTTGCAGGCCAGCGCGAAGGTAGCTGAGGATCTCGCCGCGGAGAATGTCTGTTGTGGAGAAGCCGCGGAGCCTGCGGAGAGAATTTACTTCACTTAGCAAGTAGAGGAAATTACCGTGGAGGAGGGCGTGTGCAAGTGAGCCGCGGCCACCGAAGCTGGCTGCCTCGTCGCCACCCCACCCGCTCAAGACGAGGGATGCGCCCTGGGCGGCGGCATGCGCACAGATTGCATTTTCAGGATCTCCGAGTGCGGCGGAGAGCGGGCGATCCTGCATGATGCGGCGGTCGAGTGGGTCGCCGGGGCCGAAGCTGAAGGTCTCGATGCCTGATTGATGATTGAGGAGGTTCTGGATATGTTGGTGGTCGCTGCCGGGCTGCGGCATGCCGGGGATGGGGCTCAGCATGGAGTAGCCAAGCAGGCGACGTTGCTGTGGCTGCAAGGTGCGTGCGGCAATTACGGCGATTGCTGAAGAATCGAGACCGCCGCTGAGATGCGTGGCGACTGGGCCTGAACCCGTTACGCGTGACTGAACCGCGGCGAGGAGTGCCTCGCGCAGAGCGTCCGCGCCTTGCTGCGGGGATCCAAAGGGTTTGGCAGGCGAGGAACTGCCGGCATAGAAGATGGAGCGACTTCCGGCACGGGTAAATACGATAGCTTCACCGGGCTCGACGGAATGTACGCCTTCAAAAATGGTCTCACCGGGTGAGGAGACGCCGAGGGCTTCGCGAATGAAGGCGGGCGCGTCCAAGTGACGGGCCGGGAGCGAAGCCTGGTGAAGAGCGCGGGGGAAGGACGCGAAGGCGACGAGCTTGCCGGGAACATGATGGAAGAAGAGCGGACGGATACCGGCGGAGTCGCGGGCGAGGAGGAGTTCCCGTTTGCCGGGGTGCCAATCAACGATAGCGAAGTCGCCGAGCAAGCTGTTGAGGCTGCCGATGCCGTGGCGGTCCAGGAGGGCTGCGCAATGAGCTTCCGGGGTGGCCTGGGCTGTTGGGATTTCATCGAGACGAGCGTCCAGGGCGAGGATGCTGCCGCTGGGTCGCGGCTCAAGGGCGGGCAGGGGATGGACGAAGTCAACGACGGCGATAGCTCCGGAAAGCTTTTGCCAGATCCGGCGATGCGGGGTGAGCCCGGGGGAGACCATGGCGGCGCACATATGGTCCAGCTGCGAGAGCCGAAGGGGCGCTGAATCGAAATAGACGATGCCGCAGACCAGACGCATACCGTTCACCTTCCTTACCCGCGGGCTAGAGTTGCGCTGTAGCCTTAAGTTGAGGATGACAGGGTTGCGGGCCTTGCGGACGGGCTTGGATAAGGCGAAACGAGTAATAAACACCAAACGATATTGCAAGTGATAGCCACGTCGGCACGGGCGGCCGGATTGTCCTAGAGTCATTTCAAGGAGGTAACACCGTGGATAAGACCGAGATACCCAGTGAAGTGAAGAAGGTGTGGGTCAAGCCGCAGATCGTAGAACGTGTGGCACTTTCGAGCGCATCAGTGACCAAGAATTTTGGGGCTATTGAGGCGGTGATTTTTGGCGCGCACTATGGACCTCGTAGTTCGTAAGTCGTCTATGCAATGTCGTTGCTGGTGCTGCGCTGAGCTTGATTGCCAAGGGGCTGCCGGGGTGAAGGGCGGCATGGGAATCAACATGTGCCATCGCGCGGTGCTGGATGATTTTTGAACAGCCCAGTTCATTGTTGGAGCTTGCGTGGAAGGCAGTACGTTGTAGCGGGGATGGGTGGCCTTCGAGGTGGTGCGGAGAGTTAGGCCTGAAGGACCTGAGTGTTATGGCGGGGGTGCGCCTGAGCTTGCTGTGGGAGGCGAAGAGTGCGCCTGATAGCGTGTCTGTGGCTTAGCAAGCGGTCTGGGGATACCCTGAGATTACGAATATTCCGGATTGTGGGGTTGCGTGGAAAAGCGTTGGGGAAGGTGGAGCTGCAACGGAGGCGGGCTGCGGCGGTGCATCGGTCAAGATAATGAGCCGTAGCACCTTGCGGTGTACGGCTCATTTGTCTGCTTGCTGAAGTGAGAGTAAAAAAAAGTGCCGGCGGCACGGCCTCGATTTCCGTTTGCACGCCGCCGGCGAGTGAAAACTCAGGGGTGGAGGGAGAAAGCTGCCCGGCGGTTCTGGTGATAGCAGCTCTCGTTTGCCTCCTTGCAGACGGGTTGCGCCTTGCCGTAGGAGACGATCTCGACACGGCTGGCCTCGACACCGGCCGCGAGGAGAGCGTTGCGTGCGGCCTCTGCGCGCAGCTGGCCGAGCATGAGGTTGTACTCGACCGAGCCGCGTTCGTCGGCGAAGCCTTCGACGCGCACCCGGATCTGAGGATGCGTATTGAGATATTCGGCGGCGTGGTGGGCGGCTTGCTGGGCATCGGGACGGAGATTCGAGCTGTTGTAGTCGAAGTAGGCATCGGCAACGTTGTCGTGGAACTCGCGCTCAACCGCTGCGGGAGTCTGGGGCGGTGGTGGCGGGGGCGGCGTCGGGGCTGGGACGATGGTGAAGTGCAGCTCACAGTCTGCGGCGAGCGTGTAGTCGCCGGTGACGGAAGCGTGGCCATGAATGACGTGATGGCCGGGAGCGAGGCCGGTGGTGTTGAGAATTACGTCTCGTCCATCGCCTTCAATCATGCCGGCGTCCGGCATCCAGGTGTACATGACGTTGAGGTGATCGGGCTCTGTGGCTGTTTCACCCATGATCTGCAAGGGTGCGCCCGGTGCGAGCTGGAGGACGTTGAGACTGCAGCTGAAGTGGATGTCTCCTGTGGGCCGAGTGCGTACTGCTTCTGCAGGCGGCGGTGGTGGTGGTGGTGCTGCCTGGACGTGGCCGCCGAATTTGATCACGATGCCGGCGCCAGTGAGCAGATGACGCTGTACATTTGTAGTGCCATTGGGCAGGGAAGTGTGGAGGAACTGGACTTCGAGAGGACGGATGGCGATGTGGTGCGTTAGGTTGATGTCCAGGCCGCCGCCAGCGGTGTAAGCGAAGCTGGTCGCGGTGGTGGAGTAGGTGGAGCCGGTGGGGAAGTAGGAGTCGCTGCCGTGCGCGGCGCCGAAGAGGGCCTGGCCGAAGGGGACGAAGCGGTGGTAATGGTACTGGAGCCGAGGGCCGGCGGCGAAGGTGATTAAGGTGAGGTCCTGGCCAAGGTTACTGATGTTGTTGGCATGGCCGCCGGTGGCTTCAGCGGTGAGGGCGAGCCAGGGCTTGAGGTGGAAGTCGATGCCGGCGAAAGCGCCGTTCATACTGAAGTCATTTGAGACACCCGGGGGTGCATTGGCCTGGGTGTGGTTATAGCCGAGGGCTATGTCGAGTTTGGGGGTTACGTTCGCGGCGCTCTGTTGCGCTTGCGTGGAATGGCCGCTGAGCGTGATGGCAGCGAGGGCTAAAGGCAGGGCGAAGGATGCAGGGAAGGTGCGCATGGTCAGTTCTCTCCTTTTCCCGGCCTGCTTTTGGCAGGCCGGGAGGGTTGGGGTGGCGTGTTAGTCGAGTAGAACGACCGAGGGGGATGTGGTCAGGGGGTTCGTATCGACCAGCACGAAGCGGCCTGGAGAGATTTCATACACCACAAGAGTGGTATTGAAGACGAAGCGTCCAGTTGTGGCATCGGGCGCGGTATAGGGGTAAGTGCCGGTGACGCCGAGCTGCAGGATGTTGACGGTGCCGACACCGGTGTTGAGGTCTTGCGTGGTGGTGGCTGAACCTGCGCCGTTGGCGGTGATGACGCCGGCGGTGTTGGTGGTGGCGACAGAGCTGGCGGGCACCTCGAGGTAGATGTAGGTGCCATTGAAGCTGCCGAGGGAATACGGTGAGCCGGTTTGGGGTTCGATCTGGCCGAGACCGGCGTAACCAGATTCGAGGAAGTAACCGCGATCGATACCCGAGAGGTAAACGATGCGGGCCGGGGGTGGAACATCGGCCAGACCGAGCAGGCCGAGGGTCCCGGCCAGCAGGCCGCTGGGTGCGGGGTAGTTGAGGACCACGCGGCCGTTGGGAGCGGTGGCACAGGTGGCGTTACCAAGGCTCTGGTAAGTGCCGAGAAGTGCGTTGAGGATGGGTGCGCCGCTGCCGAGGCCGGTGAGCCCGTTGACGAGAGCGGTGGTGCCGCCTTCATCGACGTTGGTAACGGTGCAGGTGCCCGCGGCGTTGGCCGTGGAGCGGAAGATAGTGGCGGTGGCCAGGTTGAGGGTATTGTTGAGCGTGGTGCCTACTAGGCCGGGATTGGTGGGGGAGTTCTCATAGCCGATGAACGGGCCGGAGAGCGAGGTATTGGCGAAGGTGGTGAGGGTTTGGGACTGAGCTGACCCGGCCAGGAGGACAGCCGCCGAGTGCTTGTCAGTGGAAAGGATGAACGCCTGGTTCGCATTGACTATGTAGACGGCGTAGTCGGTTGGATAGAAGCCGGTGGGTGTGCCGGCGGTGGTGAGAGAGAGTTGGACGCGTCCGTTTGTATCGGCCGCGGCAGAAGTGCCGGTGAGGGGTTGGTTGACGATGGTCTGGTTGGCGATGTTGGCGTCGCTCTGGCCGGTGATGGCGCCGGAAGCTACGGTGAACTCACCTACGGCTGCGACTGGCCCGGGCGTAAGGGCTACGGTGCAGGTGGGGAGGCAAGGCGTATCGCCCTGAAGGCCGAAGGCGTAGCTGCCTGTGAGTCCGGTGGCGAAGGAGGTGGAGGTTTGCTGGAGGAAGGTGCCGGAGCCGCGGGTGCCGGCGAGTTGATTGCTATCGAACTCGATGAGGCTTCCCTGGGCGGTGGTGGTTGCGGGTGCGACGGGGGCTTTGACGGCGATGGCGTAGGTGTGGGTGCCGGCTACGGTACCCGAGGGGTTGAGAGTGGTTATGGTGAGCATGCCGCGATAGTCGGCGCCGATGGTGTAGGTGCCGAGGAAGGCGGCACTGGCGATAGTTGCGCCGGTGGGGTTGGAGGATTGGTGATTGGCGTCGAGCTCGCCGGCGGAGAGGACGCCGGTGCCGCTGGCGGTGAAACTGCCGACGGTGGCGGTCTGGTAGGCGGCGAGGCCGAGAGCGACGTCGTCATAGCCCTGGAAGAGGAAGGCGTACGGACCTTGCAGCAGGCCGTCCGTCGCCGTGGGGGCGTAGGTGACGAGAAGGACGAGTGGAAGACTGGCAGTTTGGGGTGTGGTTTCGGAGTCGGTGGCGGTTACGGTGAAGCTGTAGGCTCCGACTGCTGTAGGTATGCCGCTTACGATACCGCCGGTAGAGAGAGTTATGCCGGGAGGTAAGGCGCCGGCCGTGGTGGCGTAGGTGTAGGGTCCCACACCACCGGTGGCGGCAAGGGTCTGGGTGTAGGGCTGGTTGAGGATCGCGTTGGGCAGCGAACCGGTGAAGGTCAGCGTGGGGATGGGGTTGATGAGGACGGTGACCGGGCCGGTTACCGTGTTGTGGGGGTTGGTTGAATCGACTGCGGTGATGTTAAGGATGGTGGTGCCGGGCGCGGTGGGCGTGCCGGTGAGGGTGCAGTTGGTGAGGGTGAGCCCGGCCGGCACGGTGCCGGCGTTGAGGGTGCAGGTGTAGGGTGAGGTGCCGCCGGTAACAGGGATGAGCCCGGTGTACGGTGTGCCGACCGTGGCCGGAGGGGGGTTGCCGAGGGTAAGGGTTACCGGTGCGGGGTTGATGGTGATGGTGACGGTGCCGGTCGTCGTAGTTGGGGGCTTGCCGGAATCGGTGACTCCAACTGTGACGGTGGTGGCACCAGGGGCGGTGGGGGTGCCGGTGAGGGAGCAGTCCGCGTTGAGGGTGAGGCCGGCGGGTAGCGTGCCGGCGTTGAGGGTGCAGGTGTAAGGACCGGTGCCGCCGGTGACCGGGATGCTGCCCATGTAGGGAACATTGACGGTGCCGCTTGGCGGGTTGGCTATGACCAGAACCGGTGCCGGATTGATGGTGAGCGAGACCTGACCTGTTGTGGTGAGGGTTGGGTTGCTGGAGTCGGTGGCCTTTACGGTGAGGACGGCTGTGCCGGCTACTGTTGGGGTTCCGCTGACCAGGCAGTTGGGCCCGAGGGTGAGACCTGCCTGGAGCGTTCCTGCGGTGATGGTGCAGGTGTAGGGTGCCGTGCCGCCGGAGACTCCGATGGTGGAGCTATAGGCGATGCCTACGGTTCCGTTGGGGAGTGTGCCGGTGGTGATGGCGAGGGCTGCCGGGTTGATGGTGAGCGAGACCTGACCTGTTGTGGTGAGGGTCGGGTTGCTGGAGTCGGTGGCCTTTACGGTGAGGACGGCTGTGCCGGCTACTGTTGGGGTTCCGCTGACCAGGCAGTTGGGCCCGAGGGTGAGACCTGCCTGGAGCGTTCCTGCGGTGATGGTGCAGGTGTAGGGTGCCGTGCCGCCGGATACTCCGATGGTGGAGCTGTAGGCGATGCCTACGGTTCCGTTGGGGAGTGTGCCGGTGGTGATGGCGAGGGCTGCCGGGTTGATGGTGAGCGAGACCTGACCTGTTGTGGTGAGGGTCGGGTTGCTGGAGTCGGTGGCCTTTACGGTGAGCACGGCTGTGCCGGCTATTGTTGGGGTTCCGCTGACCAGGCAGTTAGGCCCGAGGATGAGACCTGCCTGAAGCGTCCCTGCGGTGATGGTGCAGGTGTAGGGTGCCGTGCCGCCGGAGACTCCGATGGTGGAGCTGTAGGCGATGCCTACGGTTCCGTTGGGGAGTGTGCCGGTGGTGATGGCGAGGGCTGCCGGGTTGATGGTGAGCGAGACCTGGCCTGTTGTGGTGAGGGTCGGGTTGCTGGAGTCGGTGGCCTTTACGGTGAAGACGGCTGTGCCGGCTACTGTGGGTGTTCCGCTGACGAGGCAGTTAGGCCCGAGGGTAAGACCGGCTTGGAGGGTCCCTGCGGTGATGGTGCAGGTGTAGGGTGCCGTGCCGCCGGAGACTCCGATGGTGGAGCTGTAGGCGATGCCTACGGTTCCGTTGGGGAGTGTGCCGGTGGTGATGGCGAGGGCTGCCGGGTTGATGGTGATGGTCACGGGACCACTACCTGTTGCAGGAGGGTTACCGGAGTCGGTGACGCCGATCGTGACGGTGACGGGGCCACCGCTGATGGGGGTTCCGGTGATGACGCAATTTGTGCCGAGGGTGAGACCGGACGGAAGAGTGCCGGAATTCAGCTTGCACATGTAGGGCCCGGAGCCGCCCGTAACGGGGATCGTTCCCATGTAAGGCACACCTATTGTGCCAATGGGTGGGTTGCCGGGGGTCAAGGTTGTCGCCGCGTTAATGGTGAGTGAGACCTGCCCTGTTGTGGTGAGGGTCGGGTTGCTGGAGTCGGTGGCCTTTACGGTGAGGACGGCTGTGCCGGCCACTGTTGGGGTTCCGCTGACGAGGCAGTTGGGCCCGAGGATGAGACCGGCCTGGAGGGTTCCTGCGGTGATGGTGCAGGCGTAGGGTGCCGTGCCGCCGGAGACTCCGATGGTGGAGCTATAGGCGATGCCTACGGTTCCGTTGGGGAGTGTGCCGGTGGTGATGGCGAGGGCTGCCGGGTTGATGGTGATGGCTTCTGGGCCAGTGACCGTGGCTCCGTTGGAATCAGTGGCGCGGACCGTGAGGTTGACTGTGCCGGCTACTGTGGGGGTTCCGGATACGAGGCAGTTGGGTCCGAGTGTGAGGCCTGCGGGCAGGGTGCCGGCAGTAAAGACGCAGGCGTAAGGCGCTGCGCCGCCGGAGACGCCTATGACAGCGCTGTAGGGGACTCCGACCGTGCCGTTGGGTAAGGAGGCGGCGGTGAGTGTGAGCGCGCTGCTGACGGTGATGGAGAAGACGGCAGAGTTGCGATTGCCGGCTGAATCCTGAGCTTGCGCAGTGAAGGTGTAGGTGCCCGCAGCGGTAGGATTTCCGGTGATAGAGCCGGTGGCGGGAACAAGTGACAGCCCGCTGGGTAGGGCTCCGGAAAGAAGCGAGAAGGTATAGGTGCCGGAGCCGCCGGTTGCAAGCAGTTGGCCTGCGTAAGGCGAGCCTACGGTGCCAGCCGGTGTTAGGCCGGAGAGCGAAAGGGCCGTATAGATGGTTACAGTCTCAACGGCAGAGACTGTGAAAGGAACGGCACTTGAATCGACTGCCTGCACCGTGAAAGAAAAGGTCCCGGTTGTGGTGGGGGTGCCGGAAAGAAGCCCGGTGGCCGGGTTGAATGTCAGTCCGGGCGGGGCGGAACCCGAAGCGAGCCGCCAGGTGAGGGGTACAGTTCCGCCGGCAACACTGAGTGTGGTTGCGTATGCCTGACCGACAAAGCCGGTGGGCGGGACGCCTGAGATCACGGGATCAGGATTGACCGTGATGGCGACGGAACTGGCACTTTGGGTGCCAGGAACTTTCGCGGTAAGGGTCACAAGAAAAGATGTCGTGATGCCTGAAGGCGCAACGTAAGTAATGTTAGCGCCGGTATTCGATGAAAGCGTACCGCAGGCGGAACCGCTGCAGGATGTCCCAGCCAGGCTCCACTGGACCGTGGGCGAGCTGGGAGCCACGGTTGCCGTGACTGGAAAGGACTGGCCGGCATCGAGGGTCAGTGTTCTTGCTGAAAGCTCGGCGATGCCACCGCCTGCGTAGCCACCAGTGCCGCAGCCGGTCAATGCGGTAAACAGAATTAGGAGGAAGGCAAGGCCGCTGCTTAGTGCGAAAGGGCGGCGGAGGAGCCTGCTGAACTTGCCGCTGTGGGTCGAGTAAACAGTGGAGGCGGAAAAGGGTGTGCCAGACAGAATAGTCATACAGGGCTCCTTGGCTCAGGAGGTGGTACCGGTGGGTGAAAATAGACGCACCCTTTAGGTGATCACCATAAGCTGGAGCAAGTATTACTTCTATTTGTTCCCCTTGAACCCTGACTGGGTGAATAAGCCATCGTTCTGATATCAAAACAAACTAATGGTCGACTTAGAGACACAAGTTACAACAGAGCATGTTTTCACAGCCGAGTCTGCCGATGAGTAAGTGAGTGAGATAGATGAGCGGGTACTTAGCTCAAGTCCGTCTTCGAGCTGATACGGGTTAAATCCTAAGTGTTTTGAGGAGGCTTCGTGGCATCCTCGTTTTTCGACGACATGGATTTCTGGGCCATTCTGCTTATCTTTTCAGCGACGGCAATGCTAATGAAGTGATTGACCGAAGTGTCTTCTTCATGCGCCATGTGGATGGCCTGTTCGCGAATTGAGGTGGGTAGGCGTAGAAGGAAGCTCTGCTTACGTTTCGTTTCGTTTTCCATTATTTGTTCCTCGAGAGATACAACTTTTGAGTTATTCAAGCAGTAAGTGACTTCCTGATGGCAGTTACCAATCCACAGTTACCGAAATCAATTATGGGAGCATGTTTGTAACATGTCGAGTTAGTAGAAAGCTATCTTTGAAATCACCAGTGATATCAGATGACTTAAGAAGGTACTTGATGGTCCGGAACCGATAGATAAGAGTGTTCCTCTCTGGTAAACCAGAAGGTGATGGGACGGAACGCGCACATGCATTTCGTCGGGCTAGCAGCTATGAGCACGGTTTGTAGCGGGCCAACCCTTCATGCATTCAACCAGGTCAGGAGAGAGCCTATGAACGACAAAACGGAATTTCAAAACCATGTAGAGCCGCGGGAGCCTGTGGCTTACCCGCATAAGCCATTGCGGATGGCTCACTCATCTCACTCACTTCACAAGCGCCTTGAGGACGAGACAGAGTGTGCGACCGATGCGCTCGTAGCAGGGAGATTGAAGGGATCCGAGCGGACTGAGGCAAACATCGTGATTCACCCGTTGCGGCCGTCGAGAGACAGTTCTACTGAGTGAGTGAACCGTCACAAGATTATGGGTTCGAAGGCGTAGTCCGCGTACTCGGTCTATTCCATGAGTGCGGCCAACGACAGATCATGTGTTCGATTACCATGTGGGGTGTGGAATCCGGCGAAGAGCCCACACCTTGCCATAGCTGCAAAGTTGCGTTTGCGGGGATTACCCGCTGAGAAGAGGCCCCAGCGTGGGTGAGCGTCGCTTTCCCCTGGGTGGGGACAGGGACGCTGCACGTTTCTGCAGACGTGTTTCTCGTATCCATAATGGGTTGAGAAAGTAGTTGGATATCGATGCCCCCCGTCCTCCGGAACATACGGATGCTTCATCTGTGTCAGGGGCTGCTGGAGTAAATGGTCAGGGAAAAAACTGCTGCTGCCATCACTGAAACCGAGCATAAGGCTGTCGTGATCAACAACTATAACTTTAATTCGACACATCACCTCAAGGAAGGCCGACCTAAGCTGGCAGTGTTGCAGACGCAGCAACCTGTTTCCACGACGGATACTAATCGCTTTTGTATAAGTTCATATAGAGTTTCTTTACAATCTGGTAGCAGCTGCATGCCTTGAGCTCAAGACCTGGCCGATCCTTGATTAGGACTGTTCCCCATCCGTGCTCGATCAGGCCTTCTGCCTGCAGACTGTTAAGGGCGAGTGAGACGGTAGTCCGTTGTACCGCCACCATCTGGGCCAAATACTCATGGGTAAAAGGGAGCTGGCTAACTTGGGAATAGGTCTGAGCGATCAAGAGCCAGCGGACGAGACGCTCGGGTGCAAGGTGGACCCGGTTGCAGGCGGCCACGCGCTCTGTCGCCAGCAGATAAGACTGAGTAAATTCGAGCAGTTTACTACGGATTTCTCGATTGTTCTCAAAACAGCGACAAAGAGTGTCCATCGAGACTTCAAAAGCGCTGGAATCAAGCTGCATAACGCAGCGCGTGATGTTGGGAGCTGGTCCAAGTAGTGTGGACATGCCGATCACTCCCTCATGGCCAACCATGCCTATCTCAATATGCTCACCGTTGGAGGTATCGACGACGAGAGAGGCCAGGCCGGTTTGCATGAAGTAGGCATGGGTCGACCTTTCTCCCTGCTCGTAGACCGTACGGTTGCGCGGGAGACGGACGAGTCGACTACCTTGCAGAAGCTCGTTTTGACTCCCGAAGGAGAGAGAGCAAAGCAAGTTATTAACTATCTGCGAGTGCATGCTGGCCTCAGTTCTCTGGAGGCTTCCTGAATACTTCTCAATCGAAGGGTTCTCGATCAGACATTTCTCAGGGCCTGCATTGCATGCGTGCTTTGGTTGAAGCGAAGACTTTGGCCAGTTGAACGTTCGCGACTGGAACTGGGAGAGTGTCACTTTTCCTTCAGCCTGATTCTATGCCAGACCTTGTATGTGTGCCGCTCTGATTATAAAAACTTCGACCGCCCACGAGAGCCCTGGGTACCACGCTGCCGGGGCGACTTGACTGAGATGCGAGAAGCGCTTTTTTTTCTCTCGAGGCAGCGTGAATAGCTTCGAGCCGAATCATCCGTTCGGCTAGTGCAAGGCTGATGAAGTGATTCAAGGAAATTCCTTCGGATTTGGCCATCTGAATAGCTTCATCTCTCAGGGAGGGGCATAGTCGCAGAAGGAAAGCTCGAGTTTTTTGCCGTTCCATATTTCCTCTTTATGCACTACTTTTGCAGCGGCTATATTTTAAATCGTCGTATCAAGAAACTCGTTATGGCAGCGCAGACGATCGAAAACTAGCTGGAGATTACAAGCCCCATATGTTTTCTGTCGTACAGTGGCGGACAATTTCACAAGAATAGGGTTGCTTTGGCACTTAAGTTGTAAGCCTTATTGGGACCTTTACGGGCAGGCTCGATATGAGATCGTCTCCATTCGATGAAGGCTTGAGAGCTCAAGTGAGTGGCCTAGGTTCCTAATCGAAACGCTTTTGAGGTTCTCTCAGATTTACCAGCAGACGCCGAATCAGAATAAAACTTTATCTGACGCACGGTTTGAGCCAAGAGTGTTGCGTCACACTGTGTTCCAACGTGCGTTTTAGTCTTAAAAGCATCCAGCTTACGAAGTACGTCGACCAGTAGCTAGACCTGTGCAACATCTCGAAATGGGGTGCGTCCTTCGGTTAGGATTCCTGTCCTCTCGGGTCAGCGCAATGCGCCGGGCTCTATCCTGAATGGCTGAGTGACCACCAAGGAATCGAGCGTCGCCAGGAGCGCGGTCACCCGATGGCGTGCACAGGCAAAACGATTAAGATGGTGACATGGCGTCACGTTTGTTGGAGAAAATGAATTCGCAGCAGCAGGATGGGATCACAGCGGTGGATGGGCCGGTGTTGCTGCTTGCGGGTGCGGGGAGTGGGAAGACGCGGGTGATTACGCACCGGATTGCGTACCTGATTGAGGAGCGGGGGATAAGCGCGGACGCGATTCTGGCGGTTACGTTTACCAACAAGGCCGCGAAGGAGATGGCGGAGCGGGTAGAGAAAATTATTGGGCACTCATCGCTGGCGAAGCCAACGCTTTCTACGTTTCACAGCTTTTGTGTGCGGGTTTTGCGGCGTGATATCGAGGCGCTGCAGGTGGGGGGGAAGGGGCTCACGCGGACGTTTGCGATCTATGACGAGACGGATCAGCAGGCTGTGGTGAAAAGTGCGTTGAAGCGGCTGGGAATCGACGACAAGAGCCTGAAGCCGCGGGTGGCGCTGGGGCGGATTAGCTGGGCTAAGAACCACATGATCGATCCGCAAGAGTATTTTCTCGCGAGCACGAACCCGCTTGAGGAGAAAATCGCACATATTTTCGAGATCTATAAGAAGGAGTTGATGAAGGCGAACGCGCTGGACTTCGACGATCTGCTGCTGGAGACGGTGCGGCTTCTGAAGACTTCAAAAGAGGTGCGGGAGAAGTACAACCGTCGGTATCGGTACGTGATGATTGACGAGTACCAGGACACGAACAAGCCGCAGTACGAGTTGATGAAACTGCTGGCCGGGGACCATGGGAATATCTGCGTGGTGGGGGATGAGGACCAGTCGATTTATAGTTGGCGGGGCGCGGATATCAAGAACATCCTTGATTTTGAAAAGGACTTTCCGGAGACGCGGACGATTCGGCTGGAGCAGAATTACCGGTCGACGCAGATGATCCTGGAAGGCGCCTCAGCGGTGGTCGCGCAGAATACGCAGCGCAAGGGGAAGAACCTGTGGACGGCACGGGAGGGCGGGTCGCTGATTGGGCTGTATGAGGCTCCGGATGGCGAGAATGAGGCGCTTTTTATCGCGGATCGGGTGAATCGCTATTTCAAGGCGGCGGGGGAGACCGAGAGTGAAGAACCGGCACGGTGCGCGGTGTTGTATCGGACGAACTCGCAGAGCCGGCTGGTGGAAGAGGCGCTGCGGCGGTACCAGATCAAGTACCACATGGTGGGGGGCTTCAGCTTTTACGATCGGGCGGAGATCAAGGACATTCTGAGCTATATGAAGCTGGTGTCGAACCCGCATGATTCCGTGGCGTTGGGGCGGAGCGTAAACTCGCCACCAAGGGGGATCGGCAAGACGACAATGGAGACGCTGGAACGGATGGCGTTGACGATAGGGATGTCGACCTGGGATGCGATTGGGCGGGCGATTGAGGAACGGCTGCTGCCGGCGAGGGCTCTGCAGGCGTTGAGTGGCTTCAAGCGGCTGATTGAAGATGCGCGGGCTATGCTGGGGCCCGGGTTTGCGGAGAAGCTGACGGAGGATGTCGCAGTTGTTGCGGATGAGGCGGAGGATGTGAGTTTTGGGTTTGGAGAGCCTGAGACGGTGCAGACCGGGGCGGATGATGTGGCGGATACTTCGTTCGACACGAGCTTCAATTTTGGATTTGATTTTGGTCCTAGTGAGGAAATATCGACGATTGCTGAGGAGAATGCGACCGACAGCGATGCGGCTCATGGGATGGATGCGGGATTCAATCCTTTTGCGCCGGTGGTGCTGAAGGGTGCGAACGACGCCACGGCGGCGGCGCGGCGGGCGGTGGCGGATGAGGAGAGACAGGTGCCGGCCGGGTATGAGCCGCCGCCGTTTCGAAAGCCGGGCGATGCGGCTACGTTGCCGGAGCTGATCAAGTTTCTGAATGATCGCTCGGGGTATATCAAGGCGCTAGAGGAAGAGGCTACGCCGGAATCGTTCTCACGGATCGAGAACCTGAAGGAACTTGCGAATGCCGCGCAGGATGCTCAGTTGCGGGGAGAGACTCTACATGAGTTTCTGGATCATGCGGCGCTGGTGAGCGATGCGGATCAGTACTCGGCTGAGGCGAAGGTGACGCTGATGACGTTGCATGCGGCGAAGGGGCTGGAGTTTCCGCTGGTGTTTTTGGCGGGGATGGAGGAGGGGTTGTTTCCGCACTCGCGAACGTTGACCGATCCGACGGGGCTCGAAGAAGAGCGGCGGCTTTGCTATGTCGGAATGACGCGGGCAATGGATACGCTGGTGATGACCCGAGCACGGTACAGGCGCAGATATGGCAGCGATATGCCGGAGGCTTCGATTGCTTCACGGTTCCTGGAAGAGGTGCCGGGACGGCTGGTGGAGGACCTTGGAAGTCCGGCAGTACGGCCGGCGTTTAGCGGGAATGCTTACTCGACGCCTTATCCACGCAAGGGTGCAGGATATGAGGAGGGGGAAAGGCATTACTCGTACGAGGACGAGAGTCAGGAAAGTGGGGTGAAGGCTGCGGCGCGAGCAGCGGTTGGGGGGCGCACTCCGACGGCTTCGGGGTCGCTAGATAATATTGCAAGCTTTTTTGCGGGGCGTGGGGGAACACCGAGTAAGTTTGCCCGGCCAAAGCTGGATATCCCTGCGCCTACGGGGAAGACGGGTTTGACCAAGGGAGTGCGGGTCCGGCACCCGAAATATGGAGAAGGAATGGTGTTTCAACGCGAAGGAGACGGGGATGACGCGAAGATTACGGTACAATTTCAACAGCACGGCGTGAAGAAGCTGGTGGAGAAGTTTGCCCAGCTTGAAAAACTTTAGAGCCCGCGCCGCAGACATCTGCAATAGGCACTGGAAAAGAGACTTACGATGGCGAATACGACGGCAATTACGGACAAGATTGAACGCAAGAAGATTAAACGGGCTGCGCGCAAGAAAGCCGCTCCCAAGGGCAAGCGTACAGGTGCTCGTGGTGAGAACAAGCAGAAGCTGAAGAAGGTAAGCCGCGGTCAGTCGAAACGGTAAGCTGTCAGCAGTGCAGGACGGGGTCGGCCACTGTGCCGGCTCCGTTTCTGTTTGTGGGATACTTTAGGAGTTACCGCACAATCTATTTTGGAGTTACTGCGACCTTGCCTGAACCGAGAGCGACGCGCCAGATTTTTGCTACGAAGTCGATCGACAAGTTGATTGTGGAGAGCGAACGACCGGAGCATGCGTTGAAGAAAACGCTGGGCCCGGTGAGTTTGACGGCGCTTGGTATTGGCATCGTGATCGGCTCCGGTATCTTTACGGTGATCGGGACGGCGATTGCGGGCAAGCCGCTGAAGGTGGCGGGCTGGACAGACTCGCCAGTCATGGACCTGCTGCTGCACCATGGGGCTGTGGCGGGACGGCCGGGAGCAGGGCCGGCGCTCGCGCTTTCGCTGATCCTGGTGGCGATTGTATGTTGCTTTACTGGGCTGTGCTATGCGGAATTGGCGAGCATGATTCCGATTGCGGGTTCAGCCTATACGTATACCTATGCGGTGCTGGGGGAGCTGATTGCGTGGATCATTGGATGGGACCTGATCCTGGAATACGCGTTCGCGAATATGAGTGTTTCTGTGGGGTTTGCGGCGCATTTAGTGGATCTGCTGGACTGGCTGGGCATTCACCTGGATCCGAAGTGGCTGAGTCCAGCGTATTTGCCGCTGGGTTTGCAGGACCTTGCCGGTAAGGATATTTTCGGGGCTGGGTGGCACGCAGGGTTCGACATTCCGGCGTTCCTGATTGTTTGTTTTCTGACGGTGGTGCTGGTGCTGGGGATTCGGGAGTCGGCGCGGACCAATAATGCCATGGTTTTGGTGAAAATTGCGGCGATTCTTGCGTTTGTGCTTTTCGGGATCGGATTTATCCATCCCGGGAACTACCATCCGTTTATCCCGAATGGCTTCTCTGGCGTGCTGGCGGGTGGCTCCATTATTTTCTTTACCTATATTGGCTTTGACGCGGTATCGACGGCGAGCGAGGAATGCAAGAATCCGCAGCGGGATGTGCCGATCGGAATTATTGCGACGCTGATCGTATGCACGATTTTGTATATCGGTGTGTCGCTGGTGCTGACGGGTATTGTGCCTTGGCAAACGATTTCCCCGGACGACGGGGCTCCGGTGGTAAATGCGTTGAAACGGCTCTCGACGGAGCCTGGCGGACATCGACTGCATTTTGTGCGTCTCTTCGTCTTGATTGGGGCGTTGTTAGGCATGATCTCTTCCATCCTGGTTGGGCAGTATGGGCAGGCGCGGATCTGGTTTGCGATGTCGCGGGACAAACTGCTGCCGGACGCCTTTTCGAGGGTACACAAGACCTTTCGTACTCCGGCGTTTTCAACCATTGTTGCGGGCGTGCTGGTGTCGATTCCGGCGGGGCTGTTCGATGTGGGATCACTGGCGGAGATGTCGAATATCGGGACGCTGTTTGCGTTTGTGCTGGTGTCGATTGGTGTGCTTGTACTGCGGAAAAGGCAGCCGGAACGGCATCGGGGATTCCGGGTTCCAGCTGGGCCGGTTTTGCCGGTGCTGAGTGTATTATTTTGCGTGCTGCTGATGGCGGGGTTGCCGGCGATAACGTGGGTCAGATTCTTTGTGTGGTTGGTGATTGGGCTCGTGGTTTACTTCGGCTACTCAAGAAAGCGAAGTGAGTTTTATCAAGGAAGGAACTGACGAGTCCGCCATGCAGGAGAAGTTGACGATCGTACCGGAGTGTTGCTTGCGCAGGATGGGCAGGACGGCTTGCTCCTGCGGTTGGGATGCCGGATGGTCGTAAACTGGAGTGATGGCGAAGAAGCAAGACATTGATGTGGTGACTTGGTTGCGAGGGTTGCCGAAGGCGGAGTTGCATCTGCACCTGGAAGGGACGGTGCGGCCGGAAACGCTGGTAACGCTTTCCGGGCGGAATGGTGGGACTGCTTGGACGCTTGAGGAGGCTCGGGCGGTTTATCAATACAAGGATTTTCAAGCATTTCTGATGGCATTCAAGGCGGTGAGTGAACGGCTATTAACGCCTGACGATTATGGTTTGATTGCGTATGAGATGATTCGTGATCTGGCGGCGCAGGGGGTGGTGCATGCTGAGGTCTATATGTCCTGGGGGATCATTTTGCATTTTCGTCCGCATATTTCCATCGAGCAGGTGATGGAGGCGGTTGAAGATGCGCGTGAACGGGGTGAGCGTGAGTTTGGTGTGAGTGTGCTTTGGATTGTGGATGCGGTGAGGCACTTTGGGGTGGAGGAGGGAACGGCGGTTTTTCGCCTTGCCGCGAAGCTGCGGGAAAGGTTTCCTGCAATTGTTGGGATTGGGATTGGTGGGGATGAGGCGCGGGGGCCTGCTGGTCCTTTCAAGGAGGCGTATGCAGAGGCCAAGGCAGCGGGGCTGCACCTGACGGCGCATGCGGGGGAGTCGGTGGGACCGGAGTCGATCTGGGCGGCGTTGAATATTGGTGTGGAGCGGATTGGCCACGGGCTGGCGGCGCAGCATGATGCGGACCTGCTTAGGATTCTGGCTGAGCGTCAGGTGCCGATTGAGATGAATGTGACTTCGAACATTCGTACAGGATGTTGTCCGAATTATGAAGCGCACCCTCTGCGTGAATATTTTGAGGGTGGGTTGATGGTGACGATCAACTCGGACGATCCGCCGATGTTTGGGTCGGATTTGCTGGGCGAATATGTGAAGGTGCAGGAGCTGTTTGCGTTTTCGCTGGACGAGATGCGGGAGCTGGCAGCGAATGCGCTCGAGGCTAGTTTCCTCGATCCGGTGCGAAAGCTGAAGTTGCTGGCTGCTGTTGAGCAGTATCGCTAAGGCCTAACGGGGTGGGCCGGCAGGGTCGATCATGACGGCGTTGGGGTCTACCTTGGGGATGCCGAAGTGGCCGCTGAGGTGGACGAGGTCGAGGGGGCGGAGGTCGCCAGTGAGGTGGATGACGTTCATGTCGCGCTGGCTGCGGGTGAGGACGGTGAGGGCATCGATGTCGGCGCCGGAGAAATGGAGCCAGAGGTCGGTGGCCATGCCATGGGGTGAGGCGGTGTTGGCGGGCGTCTGGTTGCCGTTGACGAGGTGCTTCCAGCCGGCGGCGCGGTAGCCTTCGATGAGGGCGGCCATGGCTTCAGGGGTGTAGAAGGCGGGCTGCTGGTAGTGGTACTGGTCGAAGGAGACGCCGGTAACGGCGAGTGCGGCGCGGCGAGCGTCCATGCCGGAGGACTCGAGAACGCCCTGTGCGACCTGCATCATGGACTTGTCGAAGGTGAAGCCGGTGTGACGTGCTGGCTGATCGGCGAGAGTGGCGAGTTGCTGGTTCAGGTCTGGAAGCTGTGCGCTTGCGGCGGCAGCGAGCATCAGGGGGAGGAAGCGGAGAAGTTTCATGCGCGGGGCTCCTGTGAGGCTTAGACACGGGTTTCGAGGGGAAGTTTGACGAAATGGGCTAGCTATTGTGTGGCTTTGGTGGCGAAGTATCCTTTTTTGGCGCGTACGTGGTATTTGCTGTCGGTGGCCTGGAGGTAGATGGTGCGGAAGGAGCCGTCCTGCTTGAACTGGGCTGGACGATACTCGAGCGAATACTGGCTGCGGAGCTCTTCTTCGATGGAGCGGAAGCCTTCTGAGACGTCTTCGAGGCGGGTGGGGAAAAAGACCTGGCCACCGGTGGCTTCGGTGATGGTGCGGAGGACGTCGCCACCCTTGCCGCGGGTTGGGCTGGTGTCGGTAGAGATGGCGTAGACGATAGTTTCGGAGCGCTGGCACATCTTGATGGCGTCGGACTCGAGCGAGCGAGAGTAGTTGTCGTCGCCGTCAGAGACGAGGACGATGGCTTTGCGGACGGGTGAGTCCTCTTTGAGGGTGAGCATCTCGTCACGGCAGGTTTTGTAGAGGGAATCGAAGAGTGCGGTGCCGCCGCCGGGACGAAGCTTGTGGATGCCGGTGTTGAGCTTGTCGACGTTGGGTGTGAAGTCCTGGGTGACGACGGTGTCGATGTCGAAGCCTTCTACGAAGGCTTTGTCCTTGGTGTGGAGGACCTGGAGGAAGAAGTCGAGGGCTGCGTCCTGCTCGAATTTGAAGCGGGTGCGGATGGAGGACGAGGTGTCCAGCATGACGCCGATGCGGAGCGGAAGGTTGGTCTGCTGGGTGAAGGAGACTACAGAGGTGGGAGGACGACCGTCGTCGAGGAGACCGAAGTTCTCTCTGCGGAGGCCGGTGATGAAGTGACCATGCTTGTCGGTGACGGTGAAGACGAGATTGACGAGGGAAACGCGGACGGTGGGGAGGACGAAGGGCTGGTCGTTGATGGTTTGCTGGTCTTGTGTGGTGGTGGGTGGGGGGGGAGGGGTGGTCTGCTGGGTGGGCTCGGGAGTCTGGACGGGAGTCTGGCAGAGGGCGGGCGCGGTGGCGAGGAGGGTGGCGGCCAGCAGGAGGAGGGTGGTCTTGCGGAGTGTCATCTTGTCCTTGAAACTACTTGTCGATTCTACGCTGGTGGTGAGACTGTTCTTCTTCATGGTTGTACCCTCCCCCCCGGGTGTTCTGGGGCAAAATATTGATTCTGTTGTGTTTAGGTTGGATTATGGCCGGATGCAGGAAGCCCCCGCGACTTGTTGAGTCTCGGGGGCTTCGTTTGTTTTGATCTCTGAGTCAAGTGTAGCAAAATGGCAGGGGTAAACATGCCAACTATTTTCAACTTTATTCCTTTTGGAATGAGGGAGTTAGCGGGAGTTGGGACGATTTGGGGCTTGACAGGATTTCTGGACCGGTGGCGGATCTGGCGAACGACGGAACGCGAAGTTCGCTAAGTTCTCGCGAAGGTCGCAAAGGGGTCAGGTGCGGAGGGTTGTCAGGAAGGTTACTAGTTCGGGGGCCAGGGGGGCTTCGAGGTCCAGGGGTTTGTCGGTGCGGGGGTGCTGGAAGGCGAGGCGGTAGGCGTGGAGGAAGTTGCGGGTTAGTTCGAGGGGTTGGAGGTCGGGGGTTTGGGTTGGGGCTGGTCCTTTCTGAGCAAGGGGGCGGATGAGGTGGGGGGCGCCGTAGAGGAAGTCGCCTACGACGGGGTGGCCGAGGGACTGGAGGTGGACGCGGATCTGATGGGTGCGGCCGGTTTCGATTTTGACTTCGAGGAGGGTGAAGGGGCCGTAGGGAGTCGTGAGGCGTTCTTTTACCTCGAAGTGGGAGACGGCGCTGCGGCCGTCAGCGCGGCGGGTGGTCATGCGGATGCGGCGGGAGAGGTCGCGGGCGATAGGGAGGTTGACTGTCGTGAGGTCGCGGGGGAGATGGCCGTGGGCGAGGGCTATGTAGGTTTTGGAAACCTCGCGAGCGGCGAACATGTCGCCTAGTTTGCGGTGGGTTACGTCGTCTTTGGCAACTACGATGGCGCCGGAGGTTTGCTTGTCGAGGCGGTGGACGATGCCGGGGCGGAGGTCGCCGGCGGTGTCTGAGAGCGAGCCGGCGAGGTGGAAGAGGAGGGCGTTGACGAGGGTGCCGGTGTTGCGGTCGTCGTCAGTGGAGCCTGCGCCGGCGTGAACCATCATGCCGGCGGGCTTGTTGACGACGGCGAGGTACTTGTCTTCGAAGAGGATTTCGAGGGGGATGTCCTCGGGGGTGGCGTGGAGGGGCTCGGGGTGGGGCTGGCCATCGATTTCGATCTGCTCGCCGCCCTTGAGTTTGGTTTTGGCTTTGGGGTGGAGGCCGTCGACGCGGACCTGGCCGGACTCAATGAGGAGCTGGACGCGGGCGCGGGAGATTTCCGGGAGAGCCTGGGAGAGGTACTGGTCGAGGCGGAGGTTGGCGGCCTCGGGGGCGGCGAGGAAGGTGTGGGTGGAGTCGGGGTCTTCGTCTTCGAGGTCGATGACGGGGATGATGACGGGGGCTTCGGGTGAGGCGAAGCGGGTGGCTACGTACTCGGGGCGGACGGTGTGGTGGCGCTGGCCCTTGGGGATCATGTTTTTGGAGGGCATGCGTACATGGTACAGGGAGAGTGAATGCAAAAACAGGAACGCGGATCAGGGCGGATCAAGACGGGATAAGGGCGGATTACGGCGGGGGATCGGCTAGAACAGGAACGGGGATAAGGCGGGACTTTGCGGGAGAGGGTTTGGGGGAGGTGGTCGTGGTGGGTGGGGTGGAACGAGTAACCCCACCTCACGCGATAGGGCCCGCGTGAGATGGGGCACCCGAAACTTGTTCGTGTTGGCTGGGGAGGAGGTGGAGGATGAGGGCGGCTGTGAGCATGGCGAGGGCGGCGTATTGGATGGGGTCTAGCGGAAGCGCGGGAATGGGCTCTTCTGGGTAGGGCTGGCGGAGGAAGGTGATGAGGAACTGGGTGAGGCCGGTGGCGGCGAGGGCGAGGGGGGCGGAGGGGCGGCGGAGGAGGATGAGGGTGAGGATGGCGGCGGAAATGGCGGCGTAGAGGGCGGGTTGGTGGTGAGGGTAGAGGGCGGGGTCGGAGCCTTCGAAGTAATGGCCGAGGGCGAGGAAGAACCAGAGGAGGGTGGCGGAGGGGGCCCAGGCGTCGAGCGTGCGGAGGATGGGGAGGCGGTGGGCGCGGAGCCAGAGGAGGGTGGCGGCGAGGGTGAGGATGAGGCCGGCGGGGGTGAGAGAGGGGACGGTGAGGAGGAGGATGGGGAATCGTGCGAAGGTGGCGAAATGGGCGGCGAGAAGGAGGAGGCGGGAGGAGAGGAAGGCGGCGAGGATGGAGAAGATGCCGGCGTTCCAGATGGGTTCCGGCGGGAGGTGGAGGGTGCGGGCGGTACGCTCGGAAAGGGTGAGGGCGAGCATGAGGCCGAGGGCGGCGAGTGCGCCGAAGGTGGGGAGGGTGAGGTGGCCGAAGTGGAGGAGGGTGGGGTGCACTGGGGGGCGTGGGGCAATGGCGAGAACAAAAACAGACGCAGATCCCTACGGGATGACAAACAAAAGGCAACAGCAGAAACTAATAAGGAGATTCTTCGCTGCGCTCAGAATGACGGCGCTTCGTATAGGGGGAAGAGGCGAAGCCGACCCGCTGGGCCGTGCGTCGAAGCGCAGGTGAACCCGTCTAAGACGGCGGGAGAAAACCGTGGTTCTTTAGGCTTTCCGGACTGGCGGACATAGCACACCGAACCATGTCTACGAGCTTTCTCCCTGTTCAATGAATATTGGTTCAACCTGCGTTGTTCGCGCACCTGCTTTGCAGGCCGGGTTCTAGGTTGGATAGTAACGGGGAGGGTGCGGAATGGCAAGTCAAGGGGTGTTTGACTAGTTGGAGGCGGGTCCTGCGGGTTTCTGCTGCTCGCGGATACGAGCTCTTTCCTGAGATTTGATATGAATCATCGTTCCGATAAAGGTGATGAGTCCGACCGCGGCAGTGATGACAAGCGATGCGTATTGTCTCATTCCGATCGTCTCCTTTCGAGATAGATTCCAAGGACGAAGAATAGGATACCAAGTGCTGCGGCGGAGAGTATCCAAACGATGGAAGCCTTGCCCGCGACGAGTTCGTCGAGGTTGGCGAAAACGAAGATGAGGACGCCGACTTCGCGGAAGCCCTCGGCAATCATTTTGACTACCGGCTCTTTGGTAGTCTGCTGGTTCAAGCGTTCACCAGTTTGTGGGGGGTTAGCCGGCGCGGCGGATGGGGACGTCTTCGTCGAAGACTTCGTCGAGGAGGCCGGAGAGGGAGGCGGAGCGGGTGCGGAGGGTAGTTTGGGACTGGGTGAGGGAGCCGGCGAGGGCGGCGTAACGCTCGCGGAGACATTCGAGCTCGTCGGCGATGTTGAGGGAGGCGAGGACGGCGACGCGGAGCGAGTCGACGGTGCCGTGGGCGGCTACGGCGCGCATTTTGGCGTCGACGAGGGTGGCTAGCTGCTCGATGTAGGCGGCGTCTGTGCCGCGTAGACGGTAGATCTGGTCGTAGATATCGACTGCGATGGCGTGCTGCTCGGGCTCTTGCTGCTGGGCGGCGAACTCTTTTTCGATGCCGTTCATGGGTTCCTTAGGATGGGATGGGGGGAGAGGTTTAGACGAGTTCATCCATTTGCTGGAGCATTTTTTCTACGCGCTGGCGTACGGTGTCGCGCTCGGAATGGAGGGTGGTGATCTGGGTCTGGGCGGCGTTGGAGGCCTGGGTGAGCTGGTCGAGCTGATCGCGGAGGGCTTGGGTTTCGGCTTCGGCGGCGGCGGTTTTTTCCTCGGCGGCAGCTTTTTCGGCTTCGGCGGCGGAGCGTAGTTCGCGTTCGCGGCGGACGATTTCTACAGCGCGGTGGACCTTGGCTTCAAGGGCCTGGAACTCGTCGGCGGAGATGGTTTCTTGACTCACGATGGGCTTAGTATACGGGGGGGAAAGGTGTGGGAAAGCGGGGGGAATCCGGGGTGGTTCTCTGCGGGCTGGGCTCGGGGGAGGGCAAAACAGGAACGCGGATAAGGGCGGATGAAGGCGGGACAAGAGCGGATGAAGCAGATTCCAGGTATGGAGAGTTTCTGCTTTGCCCGGAATGGCGGCGATCGTACCAGGAATCTTCTTTAGTGATCTCTGATGGTGCCGCCGAGTTGCTGGAGGGCGGCGATGATGACGGTCCAGAAGTGGAGGAGGTCGGCTTCAGTGAGGGTGCGGTGGGTGGATTGGAAGGTGGTGCGGGTGAGGGAGGCGAAGAGGCCGGGATGCTTTTTGGGGTCGCGCCAGATTTCGAGCGGGGTGATGGATTGGAGCTCGGGGAGGGCGAGGGCGCGGATGGTGGATTCGATCTGGGCCCAGGTGACGTGGTCGGGGAAGAGGAAGGAGAAGTCGCGGTCGACGGCCTGAAAGCGGGAGAGGTCCTGGGCGATGGGGCGGCGGAGGGGGTGGGCGAGGAGGAGTTCGAGCGAGACGGTGGCGAGGTAGATGGGCTGGCGGAGTTTGCGGTGCGTGGTGGCGAATTGGCCGAAGTGGGCGAGGGTCTGGCCGGCGAGGGTGTAGGTGGCGGCGCGGCCTTGCTCGAAGATGGCGGGGGACTGGGGGGTTAGGGTGGGGGTGGGGATTTCGAAGAGGGAGAAGAGGGATTCGAGGGCGCCTTTGAGCTCGAAGAAGGGGGCGTCGGCGGCTAGGTGGAGGTCGGTGGGGGGGAGGGGGCCGGTGAGGCCGAGGGTCAGGGATTGGTGCTCGTGGACTGCTTCTGGGGTGCCGGTGAAGATTTGGCCTTGCTCGAAGAGGCGGGCGGAAAGGGTGTCGCGGGTGAGGTTGTGGGCGAGCATGGCGACCATGCCGGGGAGGAGGGACGGGCGGAGGTTGGCGGCTTCTTCGGAGAGGGGGTTTTCGAGGGGGATGGTGGGGATTTCGGGGGCGAAGAGGGTGGAGTCGGGGGTGCTGGTGAAGGTGCTGGAAAGGGCTTCGGAATAGCCGAGGGCGAGGAGGCGCTGACGGATGGCGGTGAGGGGGCGGTCGAGGGGGTGGGCGACGGTGACGCCGGGGGTGGGGAGGGTGTTGGCGAAGCGGTTGTAGCCGTAGAGGCGGGCGATTTCTTCGATGAGGTCGATGGGGCGGGTGAGGTCGAGGCGCCAGGTGGGGAGTTCTACTGTGAACGGCTCGGGACCGCCGGTGAGGGTGCAGCCCAGGGCCTGGAGATATTGCTGGATGAGGGCGGGGGTGATGCCTTCGGGGGCGAGGGTGGTGCCGAGGAGGCGTTGGGTGTGGGCCGCCGATAGGGTGATGGTGGGGCGGGAGATGGGTGCAGGGTAGAGGTCTTGCATGGGGCCGGCGAGGGTGCCGCCGCAGGCTGCGAGGATGGCTTCGGTGACGAGGGCGTTGGCGAGGGGTGGAGCGGCGATGTCGGCGCCGCGCTCGTAGCGGTGGGAGGCGTCGGTGTGGAGGAGGTGGCGGCGGCTGGTGGCGCGGATGGTGGCGGGGTCGAACCAGGCGGCTTCTACGAGGATGTTTGTGGTTTCTGGGGTGATCATGGTGTCGTAGCCGCCCATGACGCCGGCGAGGGAGATGGCGCGGGTGTGGTCGGCGATGACGAGGTCGGCGGGGACGAGGGTGCGGGTGGAACCGTCAAGGAGGCGGAGTTGCTCGCCGGGGTGGGCCTGGCGGATGATGAGGCCGCCGTGGATTTTGTCGAGGTCAAAGGCGTGGGTGGGGTGGCCGATGCCGAGGAGGATGAAGTTGGAGATGTCGACGGCGTTCGAGATTTGCTTCTGGCCGAGGTGGTGGAAGTAATGGGCGATGAGGCCTTGGGACGGGGCGATTTTGACGCCGCGGATGACCTGGGCGGTGAAGCGGGGGCAGAGGGTGGGGGCCTGGATTTCGATGGGGAAGGGAGTGGCTTCGAGCGGCGTGGGGAGGTGGGGGTGGAGCTTGTGGAGGGGGAGGTTGTAGATGGCGGCGGCTTCGCGGGCTATGCCGTAGTGGTTCATGGCGTCGACGCGGTTGGTGGTGATGTCCATGTCGAAGAGGGCGCCGTCGGAATCGGCGGAAGCGTCGTTGAGCTCGAAGACGCCTTCTACGGCGATGCCGCGAAGGGTGAGGTCTTCGGCGAGCTGGGCGTCGTCGACGGGGAGGGGCGGGAGATAGGAGCGGAGCCAGGGGGTGAGGATCTTCATGGGGGCTTGGGTGATTATAGTTTGGGGGTTCGGTGGGACGAAGAACAGGAACGGGAGACGGCGGGAAAAAGCGGGAAGAGGCGGGAGACGGCAACAACAGGAACGCGGATTAAGGCGGGATCAAGGCGGGATAAAAACGGATAGAGCGAAAAGATGAACGGGGACACGGCGAGGTAGACGTGGTTCATGATCTGGTGGAAGCGGTTGTCGTTGGCGAAGGCCTCAAACATGTGGAAGAGACGACCATGAAGGCGGCGACGCGGAGGCCGTCGAGGATTTCAAAGTGGCGCTGTTGTTAAGTAGGGGATTGTGCTGCGTCGTATTGCTGACCAGCGTTCAGGGTTCGTGGAGGCACTGGGTGGCCCGGATGGGGGATTTGCTTCGCGGAGCGGGCGGGTGGAGGATGGTGTGGACGAGGTGTGCGATGGGTGCAGTGATTGAATGCGATGCGGCGGTGTTTGCGGAGAAGCTGAATGTGCTGCCTTATGCGATTGAGCATACGCTGGCGGGGCACAAGCTGTTTACGCTGGAGGCGCTGGCGGAGCTGGCGCAGCGGGTGGCTACGCGGAACAATCCGCATATGAGTGGAGGGGATGTTTACTTTACGGAAGGTGCGATTGAGGCGGGAACGAAGCCGGACTATACGGGGTCTTCGCCGGATATGACGGAGGAGGCGCGAGGGGCGGCGGCGGAGTTGGTGAAGAAGATCGAAGGGGCGCAGGCGTGGGTGATTCTGAAGCATATCGAACGGGAAGATGGGTACCGGGAGGTGATGGAGCAGGTGGTTTGTGAGGCGCTGTCCCTGGCGGGGGACAAGGGGAAGGCGCTCTTTGCGAAGATCAAGTGGTTCGAGGCGATTGTGTTTATTACGTCGCCGCATCGGGTGACGGAATACCATATCGACCGGGAGTGCAGCTGGATTTTCCAGATACGGGGGGACAAGGCGATTCCCTTGTTCGACCGGGCGGACAAGGATGTGGTGCCGGAGGAAGAGCTGGAACGGTTTTATACGGTCGACAACCGGGCGAGCGAGTACAAGCCGCAATATGAAGAGCGGGCGCTGGTGTATGACATGACGCCGGGGACGGGGGTGCATATCCCGGTGAATACGCCGCACTGGCTGAAGAATGGGGACGATGTTTCGATCACGCTGAACGTGAATTTTCAGTTTCACGATGCGGAGATTGCGAATCTTTACAAGGCGAATTATTACCTCAGGCGGGCGGGTTGGAAGCCGGGGTTGCCGGGCACGAATGAGGTGGGGGATAAGGTGAAGGCGGGGGTGTTTACGGCGGCGCTGGGGGTGAAACGGCGGTTGAAGAAAGGGGATGGGGTGGTGCCGGTGGAGGCGCGGGAGCAGAAGAAGAGGATTGGGAGGATGGTGGGGGTTTAGGGCATTGCCGTGGTTGAGCGAAGCGAAGTCGGGATGAAAAGGGTTCTGGCCGTTTAGGTTGGGCCGGCTCCCTCGGGGTCCTTCCACTACGGCCCTCCCAAACTACGGGAGGACCTCCGGTCAGGATGACGCTCTGTTAGCGTTCGGTGAGATGCTGTTTAGGTCAGGCGAACTGGGTGAGGAAGCGGAGGTCGCCGGAGTAGAAGTGGCCTATGTCGGAGACGCCGTGGAGGATCATGGCGATGCGCTCTACGCCCATGCCAAAGGCGAAGCCGGTTACGTTTTGGTACGGGGTGGGGTCGAGGTTGAGGCGGCGGCGTTCTTCGGTGACGGCCTGGAAGACGGCGGGGTCTACCATGCCGCAGCCCAGGAGCTCGATCCAGCCGGAGTGCTTGCATTTGCGGCAGCCTTTGCCGCCACAGAAGATGCAGGAGATCTGGACGTCGGCCGAGGGTTCGGTGAAAGGGAAGAAGCTGGGGAAGAAACGGGTTTTGACGGCGGAACCGAAGAGGGCGCGCATGGCGTGGTCTAAAGTTCCTTTTAGATCCGAGAACGTTATGTCGGGGCCTACGGCGAGGCCTTCTACCTGGTGGAAGATGGGGGAATGGGTGGCGTCGGCGGCGTCGTTGCGGTGGACCTTGCCGGGAATGACGATGCGGAGGGGTGGGGCCTGGGCGACCATGGTGCGGATCTGGACGGGGCTGGTGTGGGTGCGGAGGAGGAGGCGATCGCGGGAGGGGCGGGCCTGCTGGTGGGCGATCTGGAGGGTGTCCTGGGTGTCGCGGGCGGGGTGATTTTCGGGGAAGTTGAGGGCTTCGAAGTTGTAGAAGTCGGATTCGACCTGGGGGCCGAGCTGGGTGCTGTAGCCGAGGTGGTGGAAGACCTCGACGACGCGGTTCATGGTTTCAAGGAGCGGATGGGGGATGCCGGGGGCGCGGACGGTGCCGGGGAGGGTGATGTCGATGGGCGGAGCGGTGGCGATGGGGGCGGGGGTTTCGAGAGCCTGCTCGATTTGCTGCTTGAGCTGGTTGAAATGCTGGCCGAGCGCGCGGCGGGATTCGGGCGGGGCGGCTTTGAGCCAGGAGTCGGAGAGGAGCTTGAGGCGGCCGGCTTTGCGGCCTAGCCAGAGGAGGCGGAAGGCTTCGGGGTCGAGCGTGGCGGCGGAGGTGCGGACTTCTTCGGCGAGGATGGCGAAGGACTGGGCGAGGGTGGGCTCGGAGTAGTCGGGGAGGGCGGGGATGGTGGTGTCGGGCATGCTTGGGTAGTGTATCGCGGGGGCCGATCAGCAGCTTCAACAGCAGCGGAGAGGGCTTGGTTCCTGGGCTGAGATGAATGAATGGTTGGGCGAGTTTGCAGGATTCATCTGAGTTTCATGTTTGGGAAAGCGCGGGGAAGGTATTGTCTGGGTAAATGCCTGGTGAGGTGATCTGTGGCCACTACCGCTCCCGTTCAATCGACGTCGATTCTGGATCAGAAGCTGAAGGATAACCCGCCTGCGAAATGGGGTGTCGCGGCGTTCGCGCTGGTGCTGGTGGGTGGGTTGATCTACATTGTGACGCGGCTGAAGCTGGACCTGGGGCCTGTGCATGAGGCTTCCCTGTTTCCTTACTTTCTGCTGGGCGTGGCGCTGCTGATCGCGCTGGGGTTCGAGTTTGTGAACGGGTTTCACGATACGGCGAATGCGGTGGCGACGGTGATCTATACGCACTCGCTGGAGCCGCATGTGGCGGTGGTGTGGTCTGGGATCTGGAACTTTGTGGGGGTGCTGACGAGCTCCGGGGCGGTGGCGTTTGCGATCGTTTCGCTGCTGCCGGTGGAGTTGATTCTGCGGGTGTCGAGAGGGTCCGGATTCTCGATGGTCTTTGCGCTGCTGGTGGCGGCGGTGCTTTGGAACCTGGCGACGTGGTGGCGGGGGCTGCCGGTTTCGTCGTCGCATACGATGATTGGGTCGATCCTGGGGGTGGGGCTGGCGAACCAGTTTCTGCATGGCCACAGCGGGACGAGCGGAGTGGATTGGGAGCAGGTGACGAAGGTGCTGAAAGCGCTGATCTTCTCGCCGATTATCGGGTTTGTGCTGGCGGCGCTGTTGTTCTTCGCGTTCAAGCTGCTGCTGAAGGATAAGCGGCTTTACGAGGCGCCGGAAGGGACGGAGCCGCCGCCGTTTTATATTCGGGCGTTGCTGATTTTGACTTGCACGGGGGTGTCGTTTGCACATGGATCGAATGACGGGCAGAAGGGCATGGGGCTGATCATGCTCATCCTGGTGGGTACGGTACCGACGGCGTATGCGCTGAACCATGCGGTGGACAAGGGTTCGGTGCAGACGTTTGCGGCAGTTTCGACGCAGGTGGCAGGGGTGCTGAGTCACTATGCGACGCCGGGTGTGCAGCCTGCGGGCGATGCGGCCAAGGACCTGGAGAAGTTTGTTTCCAGCCACAAGATTCAACCGGAGACGGTGGCTTCGCTGGGTGCGATGGTGACGACGATTCGGGATGAGGCTGTGGGGTATGGGTCGCTGGGCAATGTGCCGCAGGACCAGCAGGCGAACGTGCGGAACCAGATGTACCTGACGAGCGAAACGATGCGGCTGCTGCCGAAGTTCGGGCCGAAGATGAGCGCGGAGGATGTGAAGCCGCTGGAGAACTACAAGGGGTTTCTGGACCGGTCGACGAAATATATCCCGAGCTGGGTGAAGGTGGCGGTGGCTTTGGCGCTGGGGCTGGGGACGATGGTGGGGTGGAAGCGGATTGTGGTCACGGTTGGGGAAAAGATTGGCAAGACGCACCTGACGTACGCGCAGGGCGCGGCGGCGGAACTGGTGGCGATGGTGACGATCCTGGGTGCGGACCGGTTCGGGCTGCCGGTTTCAACGACGCATGTGCTTTCCTCCGGGGTGGCGGGCACGATGGCGGCGAACGGGAGCGGGCTGCAGAAATCGACGCTGATCAATATTGCGATGGCGTGGGTGTTTACGTTGCCGGCAGCGGCTTTGCTTTCGGGTGTGCTGTATGTTGTGTTCGACAAGATCTCATAGCGGAAGGGCGGCCGAAAGAGGGCCTGATAGACTAGGAGGAGTGCGTAAAGTTGACGCACGACTTATCTGAGAGACAAGAATAGGACGTTATCTGTGAGTACCGCTACCGCTGAAGCTATCAGGAATATTGCAATTATTGCGCACGTCGACCATGGCAAGACCACGCTGGTGGATGCCATGCTGCGCCAGTCCGGGACGTTTCGGTCGAATGAGGCTGTGGCCGAACGGGTGATGGACTCGAACGACCTGGAAAAAGAGCGCGGGATTACGATTCTGGCGAAGAATACCGCGATCCATTACAAGGATTCGAAGATCAATATTGTGGACACGCCGGGCCACGCGGACTTTGGCGGAGAAGTGGAACGCGCGCTGAAGATGGTGGACGGCGTGGTGCTGCTGGTGGACGCGAGCGAAGGGCCGCTGCCGCAGACGCGCTATGTACTGGGCAAGGCGCTGGAAGCGAAGCTGACGCCGATCGTTGTGGTGAACAAGATCGATCGGCCCGACGCGCGGCCGCAGGAAGTGCTGAACGAGGTGTATGACCTGTTCATCGACCTGGATGCGGATGAGTCTGTGCTGGATTTTCCGGTGATTTATACGAACGGCAAGGCGGGGACGGCGACGATGGACCTGGCGGTTCCGGGGACGGATCTGCAGCCGTTGTTCGAGCTGATTTTCAAGACGATTCCGGCGGCACCGGGCACGGCCGACGGCGATCTGCAGGTGCTGGTGACGAACCTGGACTACTCGGATTACCTGGGCCGGCTGGGGATTGCGCGGGTGTTCAACGGGACGCTGAAGACGGGCGAAACGGTGAACCTGTCGAAGCTGGACGGCAAGCTGGAGCCGGTGAAGATTACGAAGCTGTTTACGTTCAACGGGTTGAAGCGGGAAGATACGAACGAGACCGCGGTTGGCGACATTGTGGCGATTGCCGGGATTCCGGCGATCACGATTGGCGAGAGCTTCTGTGCGTTGGAGAACCCGAAGCCGCTGCCAATCATCAAGATCGACGAGCCTACGATTGCGATCAATTTCTCGGTGAACAACTCACCTTTTGCGGGACGTGAAGGCAAGTACGTCACATCGCGAAACATCAAGGACCGGTTGGAGCGTGAGTTGCTTACCAATGTGTCCATCAAGATGGAGCCGACCGATTCAGCCGATACCTTCAAGGTGCTGGGACGTGGCGAGCTGCAGCTTTCCGTGCTGATTGAAATGATGCGGCGCGAGGGCTTCGAGCTGCTGGTTTCACGCCCAACGATTGTGACCAAGCGGGTGGATGGCAAGCTGATGGAACCATCGGAAATCCTGACGATCGACGTGCCGGAGAACTTTGTGGGTACGGTGATCGAGCGCCTGGGACCGAGAAAAGGCGAGATGGTGAAGATGGCCAATCACGGCTCGGGGCGCGTGCGGATGGAGTTCAAGGTGCCTTCGCGCGGGTTGATCGGGCTGCGCAATGAAATGCTGACCGAGACACGTGGGACGATTGTGATGAACTCGATTGCGGGCGAATATATCCCGTACCAGGGGGAGATTCCGCAGCGTCCTTCTGGCGCATTGATCTCTGACCGGCAGGGCGTGACGACGACGTATGCGATGGATGGTGTGCAGGAGCGTGGCGTGCTGTTCATCGGCGATGGCGTTGAGGTTTACGAGGGGATGCTGGTGGGTGAGCATAGCCGCGATAACGACCTGGATGTGAACGCCGTGCGGGAAAAGAAGCTGACGAATATGCGTGCTTCCGGGTCTGACGATGCGTTGCGGCTAGTGCCGTTCAAGGTGCTGACGCTCGAGCAGTCGATTGAGTTCATTGCGGATGATGAGCTGGTGGAGGTTACACCGAAGTCGCTGCGGATGCGGAAGAAGGTGCTGCAGGCGAACCGGCGGCCCAAGGGTACGCGGGGCGGGAGTGTGCTGGAGTAGGTCGCTATCTTCTGGGAAATTGTCAGACAAGTGGAAGGCCGCGATACTTTCGCGGCCTTCCACTTTCAGTACAGGAGCGACGAGTACCGGAATCTGTCCAAGCGCTTTTTAACAAAACTGCAGTTACTCCGGAAGCAACGTTGCTAAGCCTTCTCGCCTAGCAGCCTCAATGAGTGAGGCATCGGCGCACACAAAGACGACCTCTTTGCTGACTTGGTTTGTGTCCCGGACGGCTATGGCCGTCGCTAGCTGGATCGCGTCGAGTGTTCGGAGCTGGTGCTTATCGATGAGGGTTGCTGCCTGAGCAAGGACGAGCGGTGAGACTGGATACTCGACGAGGTGCCGGCGCTCGTCAGAGGCTTGACGCACTGCGCTGCTGGTATCTGCAGCCGTAGCCAAACCCATTCGTTCGCGCTTGCGGAGGGCTGAACGGACTTCGACCGGAGCAAGCGCCGAAGCCGTTTTAAGACGGTCTTCGACGCTTTCGGCGAGGTGAATCATGGTGGGTGTGCCTGGTTCCTGTACAAACAGTTTGACCAAGGCGCTTGATTCGAAGAAGTACAATTTAGCCTCGATCGTTGAGCAAAGTGACTGAGGCCGGCTCACCCATCATCGGGATAGGGTTGAAGCGGCTGACGGGTTTACCGTTGTTCAGCGCGGCCGGACTCAAAGTGAGACAAGCGGTAGGGAAAGAGGGCTTTTTGGGGTTTGGGATTTTAGAAACAACGACCCGGCCCGCGGCGAGAGAGGCATTGAGGACACGCTGGGGTCCGCCGGGCTCCTTGCACCAAGGGTAGGGATAGGCTGGGAGGGTTTCATCGCGGAAGCGTTTGACGGAAACGAAGCTATTCAAGTCCTGCGCTGTCTGCCTGAGCGCTTCACAGAGCTGTTCGATTTCCAGCTGGGTTCGGTTATCCGGGGGTGGCTGGGGGCTCAAGACCTTTGAGGCGAACAACGGATTCTCCGGCTGCACGAGGATGCTTCCGGTGGGCTCAGTGGTGGTGTCCGGCTCGAACATGACGACGATCTCGCCGGTCGCAAAACGGAAATTATCAGCGTCAGCGGTGCTACGTTTTTTCCGTCCCTGCTCCTCCAACTGCACCCTGGTGGAGAATCCGATGGGACTGAAGGCTGCCTTGACGGCTAGCGCTAGCCGCAGTGCTTCCGCCGGCGGAGATTGCGGGGTAAGCGTCCTGAGTTGATTCAGTGTTTGCTCGATGCGGTCTTCGACATCGCGGATGGCACCCACGAAGAGGGGTGAGAGTTCTTTGCTGTTCATCTCTATTACTCCTAAAAGAATTAGATTGCGGTTGAAATTAGGAAAGCCGGTTGCAGCCCAGAACCGCGGCTACAGCGAGAACGATAGTAGGAAAGCTGAAAGCTGTCAATTCAGGGGTTGAGTTGGCCCTGGATGGCTTGGTCCAGGGATATGCCGTTTTTTTCGAGGAGGTCGCCGAGGGAGCGGTCTAGTTCGATGCGAGCCTTTTGGTAGTTGCTGCGGGCGGCGATTTCTGTGCTGCGGGCCTGGGCGAGGTAGGCTTCGTTCTGGACTACGAGGAGATTGGTGGATTGGCCGAACTGGAGCTTGTCGCGCTCGGCCTGGAGGAGCTGCTCCTGGTAGCCGCGGCTGGTTTTGGCGGCGTTGTAGGCGGCGAAGGAGGTTTCGATGGCGACCTGGGCGGACTCGATGTCCTCACGGATCTGGTTTTCGAGTTTTTCGGTGCGGGCCTGGACCTGGCGGACCTGGATGGCGTCGCGGGCGGCGTCAGACGCGGCGACGCGGTTGCGGATGGGGAGGTTGAGCTGGACGCCGCCCTGCACGATGGTGGAGACGCGGAGGCCGCCGAGGGCGAAGTTCTGGGGGAGCGTGGGGATGGCGGTGCCGGGGGTGCCGAGCTGCTCGTAGGCTTGCTCTGAACTTCCCCGCGTTTCTACGTTGGCATAGACGTTGAGCTGTGGCAGGGCCTGGTTGCGGCTGGCCTGGGCGCTGATCTGGCCGGCTTTGATCTGGAGGTCGAGCTGGGCGAGATCGGGGCGGTGGGCGAGGCCCTGTTGGATAAGCTGGTCGATGGGGGTTTCATCGAGGGCGGGCGGGACGATGATGCGGTCCGTGGGGACGATTTCTGTGTAGCCGGCGTTGAAAAGCGGCGAATCGGCGCGGGTGAGGAGGTTGCGGAGGATGACTTCCTGGCTGCGGTAAAGGCCCTGGGCCTGGGTGAGATCGAACTGGGAGGAGCCGACGAGGGCGTGGGCGCGGGTGAGCTCGATGGGGGCGAGGGTGCCGAGCTCGACCTGGGAGGCGTCGTCGTCTTCAAGCTGCCTGGCGGCGCGGAGGGATTCGAGCTTGACGGCTACGTTTTCCCCGAGGGCGACGAGATCGAAATAGATGCGGGAGGCGCCGTAGACGGTTTCAAGGACCTGCTGCTCGAAGAGGAGGCGGGAGACTTTGCGGTTTTCATTGGCGATGCGGATGTAGCGGGTGTTGACTTTGCCGATGCCGCGCAGGAGCGGCTGAGTGAAGGTGACGGAGGTGCTGGGGCTGGAGAAAGGGTCGGCTTCAGAGTTGGAGCCGTAGATGACCTGGGAGTCGTTGTTGACGGTGGCTTCCAGCTGGCCGCCGAAGTGGAAGCCTTCGAGGTAAGAGAAGTTGAAGGCGGTGAAATCGAGTGGCTGAGGCTGGGTGGTGGTGGCGGTGGAGGTGCCTGTGGTGCCGGTCGTCCCGGTGGTGCCGGTGAGGGTGATGGTGTTGGAGCGGCGGAGGTAGCCGGCGGAGAGGAAGACGTTAGGGTCGAAGAGGGGGACGGCGGGGCCGGTGGCGTACTGGGCAGTGGCGGTGGAGGTGCCGGAGAGATTGGTGGTGGTCTGGAGGGTGGCGTTGAGGCTGGTGAGATCGGTGACGGTGGGAGTGGTTGGGTTGGGGTTGGTGGCGGCGGCGTTGAGGAGCGGGGAGCCGGGGCCGCCGACGCCGTTGGGTGGCTCGGCGATGGTGTAATCGATGCCGCGGAGGTTGCCGCCGCCGGCTGCGCGACGGCGGTCGGTATCGGCGAGGAGGAGGTTGTAACGCTCGATTTCTACGTCGAGATTGTTTTCAATGGCGAGAGTGATGGCGTCTTTAGCGGAGAGGTAGAGCTTGCCGTCGTGGACGAGGGACTTGAGGCGGGTGCCGTTGCCGGGGAAGAGGTCGGGTGTAGTGGGGCGGCGGTAGGGGCCGATGAGGCCGCGGTAGTGGGGGTCGAGGCCCGTGGGTGCGGAGCGGGTGGGGAGGGTGTTGGGGGTGCCGGTGGCCTGGGTGGGGACGGGCGGGACGTAGGGGGAGATGGGGGGGACGTCGGGGAGGGTGAGGGTGTTGGGGTCGGCGGTGGGGGTGGTGGTCTGGGGCTGCTGCGCGTGAGCGGTGGCCAGGAGGGCGGTGGCCAGGAGGAGGCTGTGGACGGGGCGGACTTTGTGCGATGCCCACGATAACCGCGATGAAGCCGCGGTGATCGTGGGGCACCCGGCTTCGGTGGGCGAAAGGTGCAAACGATCGTGGTGAGCGGAGACCTTCGGGGTCCTTCGACTGCGCAGGCCGGATGATGCCCGGCCTGCTTCGCTCAGGATGACGATGATTTCCTTAGTCGGAAGAAACCCTTTTGGCTTGTGCTGCGCGTTGCTGGGGAGGGTGGTCATTTATTGCGTACCTGATTTGGCGCCGGAGGCTTTTTTGTTGGTGCCGGATTGCTTTTGCCTGGGCTTGGCGTTCTGGCCCTGCATGTCCTGGTCGGTGACGCCGGGGTCACTGTACTGGGTGGAGCCGCCGGGCGGGGTGGGCTTGGAGGCGGTGTCGCCCTGCTTCTTTTCGGCGTCCGACTTGTTTGGTTCGGCTTTGATTTTGCGGCCCTGGATGACGTCGTCGGTGAAGGTGCTGGCGATCGTGTCGCCTTCATGGAGGCCGCTCATGATCTCGACCTCGGGGCCGAAATCGCGGCCGATGGAGACGGGGACGAGCTTGACTTTGCCATCCTGGATGAGGGCGACGGTGGGGCGGTCGTTGCGGATGGCGATGGCGTCGCCTGAGATGACGAGCGGGCCCTGGCCGCCGGCGTTGGCGAAGGTGGCTACGGCGTACATGCCGGCCAAGAGCTTGTTGCCGGTGTTCTTGATGACGATTTCAGTGAGCAGGGTGCGGGTGTTCTGGTCGATGGAGCCGGCGTTGCGGGTGACGTCGCCGTAGAAGACCGAGTTGGGGAATTCCTGGAAGAAGAGGGTGGTGTGGGTGCCGGGGCGGACGGAGGCGGCGTAGCCCTCGGGGACAGAGACGAGGATGCGGAGCTGGTCTACCTTGGCGATGGCGAAGAGGGGGCCGCCCTGGGTGCCGCCGCCGGTGACCGGGGTAGCGAGGTTGGAGCTGGTGCCAGAGGAGCCGCCGGAGTTGGAAGAGGCGTTCTGGGTGATGGAGCCGGTGGATTGGCCGGGGGTGTTGGAGGGCGTGGGAGCTGAGCCGCCGGAGGCGCCCTGGGCGTTGATGAGGGCGCCGGTATCGACGTTGCGCTGGGTGACGACGCCGTCAAAGGGGGCGGTGACGCGCTCGTAGGACTGGAGGGCGATAACGCGGCGGAGGTTGGCGCGGAAGGCTTCGAGGTTGCGCTCGGCGGCGGCGACGTTGGCGCGCTGGGCCTGGTAGTTGGCTTCCTGCTGGTCGCCGTCCTGGCGGGAGAAGACGCCGCGTTCGACGAGTGCGCGGTAGCGGTCTACGGTGACCTTGGTGAGGGCGAGCTGGGTGTTTTGCTGGGCGACCTGGGCTTCGGCCTGGCGGACCTGCTCGCGGGCCTGGTCGACCTGCTGGTCGAGGTCGGGGGCGTCGATGATGGCGAGGAGCTGGCCCTTGTGGACGCGGTCGCCGATATCGACGAAGCGGGCCTTGAGGTAGCCATTGGCGCGGGCGTAGATGTCGGCTTCTTCAAGCGGGGTGGTGGTGCCGGGGACGGTGAGGCCGGCGGTGTCTTTTGAGCGGGTGACCTTGCTGACTTCCACGACGGGGTCCTGCTGCTCCTGTTTGGCTTTTTCGTCGGCGGCTTTCTTTTCATTGTGGCGGGGAATCCAGCCGAGGAAGAGGATGAGGAGGAAGACGATGACGACGATGATGATGGACCAGGCGAGGATGCCGTTCGATCTGGCTTTCTGGAAGGGCTCTTCGACGACCTGCTTGAGAGGCTTGTGGTGTTTTTTGGCGGACGAGTTGGTTTCTTCGAAGGATTTGCCGAGCTTGAGGTCTTCGTTGGAGTCGGGGTCGGCGAAGGAGGTGGCGAGGGCGGCGCGATCGGCGTAGGTGGGGTCGGCGAAGGAGTCTTCTAGGTCGTGGCGCGAGGATTCGGAGTCGGTGGGGAGAAGGTGGTCGGGTGGGATCGGGTTTTGGGAGTCGGACATTTTAGGCTGTGGGCTCCTGAGTTTTGGGGCGGTGGTAGAGAAGGCCCGGGGCTAAAGCCCCATCGATTTTTGTGGTGTGATTCGTGGAGCTGAAGCCCCACGCTCATCCGAACGACAGTCGGATCATGAGGCGGCCATTTCGGGGTGGAGGTCGGGGTCGAACTCGTCGACTTCCTTGTCGTAGTCGACGGGAGCTTTTTCTTTCAACAGGGAATAGATGACGGGGACGATGAAGAGGGTTCCTACGGTGGCGAAGAGGAGGCCGCCGATGACGGCGCGGCCCAGGGGTGCGTTCTGCTCGCCGCCTTCGCCGAGGGCGAGGGCCATGGGTAGCATGCCGATGATCATGGCGAGAGCGGTCATGATGACGGGGCGCAGACGGGTGAAGCCGGCATTGAGGGCGGCTTCATGCTGGGACTTGCCGGCGACGCGTTCGTCGTTCGCGAAGACGACCATGAGGATGGAGTTTGCAGTGGCGACGCCGATGGTCATGATGGCGCCCATGAGCGATGGGACGTTGAAGGTGGTGTGGGTGATGTAGAGCAGCCAGAGGATGCCGGCAGCGGCTCCGGGCAGGGCCATGAGAATGATGAGGGGGTCGAGCCAGGACTGGAAGTTGACCGCCATGAGGAGATAGACGAGCAGGATGGCGAAGACGATGCCGATGCCGAGGCGGGTGAAGGAGGTGGACATGGTTTCGACCTCGCCGCGGAGCTCGAGGGTGGTGCCGGTGGGGAGGGTCTTTTCTGTGTCGTGCTGGATTTTGCGGATGGCGGTGGCGACGGAGCCGAGGTCGGAACGGTCGACGTCGGCGTAGATGTCAAAGGTGGGCTGGATGTTGTAGTGGTTGATGATGGTGGGGGATTCGTCGCGGTGGAAGGTGGCGAGGTTGCCGAGGAGCTGGGAGGCGTTGCCGGCGGGGGAGGTGACGGGGGTGCGGGCGAGGGCGGGAATGGAATCGATGCGGTAGATGGGGGTCTGGGTGACGATCTGGTAGTTGACGCCGTTGAGGGGGTTGAGGAACTCGTTGGGTTGGGTCTGGCCGGAGCCGGTGAGCGAGATGAGGGTGGCCTGGGCGACGTCCTGCTGGGTGAGGCCGATCTGGCGGGCCTTGGTGCGGTCTACGTTGACCTGGAGGGTGGGGTAATCGACCTGCTGGTGGATGTGTACGTCGACGGCGCCGGGGATGGCGGCGATCTGCTTGACGAGCTTCTGGGCAAGCTCGTAATTGCCCTTGCCGCGGCCGGTGACGGCGAGGTCGATGGGGGCGGGGAGGCCGAAGTCCAGGATCTGGTTGGTGATGTTGGCGGGGGTGAAGTAGAAGGTGGCGCCGGGGAATTTTTTGGCCAGGTCTTCACGGAGGAGGCGCTGGTACTTGACGGTTTCGCGCTTGCCTGGCTGGAGCGCGATGAGGATGTCGCCGTCAGAGTTGGAGATGGTGTTGGCGTCACCGAAGGCGAGGTTGATGCCACCGGTCGGGAGGCCGATGTTGTCCAGGATGAGCTTGACCTGGTCTGGCGGGATGAGGATGCGGATTTCTTTTTCGATCTGGCCGAAGTACTGCTCGGAATCCTCAAGGCGGAGGCCGGAGGGTGGGTTGACGTGGAGGGAGATCTGGCCGGAATCGACGTAGGGGAAGAAGTCCTGGCCGATGAAGAAGAGCAGCGGCATGGAGAGGGCGACGAAGCCGAAGAAGAGGATGAGGGTGAGGGCGGCGTTGGCGAGGCACCACTCGAGGAGACGCTTGTAGTCCTCACGGAATTTTTCGAACTGGCGGTCGAACTTCATGTGCCAGCGCCAGACCCAGTTTTCTTTTTCCTCGCGTTTGCTGGCTTCCTCGTCAGTGTAGAGGTTGATTTCAGAGGGGAGCATGAAGTGCATCATGGTGGGGAGCAGGGTGCGGGAGAGGAAATAGCTGGCGAGCATGGCGAAGGCGACGGCCATGGCGAGCGGGGTGAAGAGGTACTTGGCGGCGCCGGTGAGGAGTACGACGGGCAGGAAAACGATGCAGATGGAAAGGGTGGAGACGAAGGCGGGAGCGGCAACCTGCTGGGCGGAATCGAGGATGGCACGGACGAGGGGTTTCTTTTCAGCCATGTTGCGGTGAGTGTTTTCGATTTCGACGGTGGCGTCGTCTACGAGGATGCCGACGGCCAGGGCGAGGCCGCCGAGGGTCATGACGTTGATGGTCTGGCCGAGAGCGGTGAGGATGCAAAGCGACGTGGCGATGGACAGCGGGATGGAGGTGCAGACGATGATGGTGGAGCGCCAGGAGCCGAGGAATAGCAAGATCATGAGGCCGGTGAGGGCGGCGGCGATGGAGGCCTCGCGGACGACTTCAGAGATGGAGTCGCGGACGAAGATGGACTGGTCAAAGAGGGGCGTGATTTTGAGCGCGGGGGGGAGGCCGGCTTTGACGCGGGGAATGGCCGCTTTGACGCCGTCGACGATATCGAGTGTGCTGGTCTGGCCGTTTTTGAGGACGGTGAGGAGGGCGCCGCGCTTGCCGTCCTGGCGGACGATGCTGGTCTGCTCGGCGTAACCCTCACGGACGTTGGCGACGTCCTTGATGAAGACGACGGAGCCGTTGGCGGCGCGGATGGGGAGGTCGTTGAGGGCGGAGACCTCACCGGGGGAGGAGTTGGTGCGGACGACGTATTCGCGGTCGCCGATGCGGGCGGTGCCGGCGGGGAGGATGAGGTTCTGCTGGGCGACGGCGGTGCCGACGTCGGTGGCGGAGAGGTGGTGGGCGGAGAGGAGGTTGGGGTCGGTATCGACCATGATCTGGCGGACTTTACCGCCGTAGGGGAGCGGGACGGCCGCGCCTTTGACGGTGGCGAGGCGGGGGCGGATGAAGGAGAGGCCGAGGTCGTAGAGGTCGGCTTCGCTTAGCCCTTGTCCTGAAAGGGCGAGTTGCACGATGGGAACGGAGGAGGCGTCGTACTTGAGGATGAAGGGTGGGTAGGTGCCGGGCGGCATGACGCGCAGGACGGTCTGGACGATGGAGGTGACCTGCGAGAAGGCGAGCTCGACCTTGACCTGGGGCTGGAAGAAGACCTTGATGACGGCGACACCCTGGTAGGACTGGGATTCGGTGTGCTCGATGTCATTCACGGTGGTGGTGAGGGCGCGCTCGCAGACGGTGACGATGCGGCCTTCCATGTCAGCGGGCGGCAGGCCGGAGTATGTCCAGACGATGGTGACGACGGGGATGTCGATGTAGGGGAAGATGTCCTTGGGGGTCTCGATGGCCGAGCCGATGCCGAGGGCGAAGATGAGCATGCAGAGGACGACGAAGGTGTAGGGGCGCCGGAGGGCTAGTTTTACGATCCACATTGCTTAGGCGAGTCTCCGATGCTTGAGGCTGGCGGGCGGCAACGGGCGCGCCCTGCTATCAGTACGGTTTATAGACGCTGGAAGTTGGGAGGAAGACGCTGGGTGGGGTTGCGTGAATGTGAGGTGGTTGAAGTGTGATGGAAATGAGAAACCCCAGGTCACGCGATGAAACTGCGTGGCCTGGGGCACCCCAGACATTTTTTGTAGACTTATTTCTGGGCTTGTTCGAAGCGCTTGTTGACGGCTTCCCAGTTGATGACGTTCCACCAGGCGGCGAGATAGTCGGGGCGCTTGTTCTGGTACTTGAGGTAGTAGGCGTGCTCCCAGACGTCGTTGCCCAGGATGGGGTAGAGGCCCTGGGAGATGGGATTGTCCTGGTTCGGGGTGGTGATGATTTCGAGCTTGCCGCCTTTGAAGACGAGCCAGCCCCAGCCGGAGCCGAACTGGGCTGCGGTTTTGGTGTTGAACTCCTTCTTGAAGGTTTCGAAGTCGCCATATTGCTCTTTGATCTGGGCTCCGAGGGTGCCGTTGGGTTCGCCGCCGCCTTTGGGGCTCATGATCTCCCAGAACATGGTGTGGTTGACGTGGCCGCCACCGTTGTTCTGGATGGCTTTGCGGACATCTTCAGGCAGGGACGGGATGTCCTTGATGAGATCTTCAGGGGACTTGGAGGCAAGCTCGGGGTGCTTCTCGATGGCAGCATTGAGGTTGGTGACGTAGGTCTGGTGGTGCTTGTCGTGATGGAGCTTCATGGTGGCCTCGTCGATGTGGGGCTCGAGGGCGGCGTAGTCGTAGGTGAGTGCTGGGACTTCAAAGGGCACGGAGATTCTCCTTGGGTGACGCTTACTTTGGGTTCGATGCCGGGGGGATGGGGGACGATGCACCGGCGGCGGCGATTGCGGAAAAGAACGAAGGCCGGGCGGCGCGGAGGGCGGATTTGGGTTCTAATCGGGCACATGGGAAACGATAGTGTGGCGCAGAACGAGTACCGCTGGCTGGATGGGCAGGGGCCGGCCTTTGGTGGTCCGGGGGTGGAACCGAGGTGGACTTCGAGCCAGAAAGATGCGGTGGTGACGGCTTATTCGGCGTCGAGCCGGGTGTGGTTTACGGTGTCGCATGGGACGTTGAACGAGGTTTATTTTCCGACGATCGACCGGCCGCAGGTTCGCGATATGGAACTGCTGTTTACGGATGAGGAAAGTTTTTTTCATGAGGAGAAGCGGGACCTGAAGTACGACTTCAACTACATGGAAGCGGACGCGCTGGGCTGCATGATGAAGGCGACGGCGCCGGGCGGCGGGTACACGGTGGAGAAGGAATTCATTGCCGATCCGCACCATGCGGTGGTGTTGATGAACGTGAAGATCACGGGTGACGAGGCGGTGCTGAGCAAGCTGAAGTGCTATGCGCTGCTGGCACCGCACCTGGATGGCGGGGGCGCGGGGAATAACGGGCGGTCATTGGATGTGGCGGGGCAACGGATTCTGATGTGCTGGAAGACGGAGGTTTCGCTGGCGATGGGGGTTTCGTGTGGGTTTTCAAGGAGCTCGTGCGGGTATGTGGGGACGAGCGACGGGTTTCAGGACCTGGCGAAGAACATGAAGATGACGTGGGAGTTCGGGTCGGCGCTGAATGGGAATATTGCGGTGATGGGGGAGATCGACGTGGCGGGGAACCGGGAGTTCACGGTCGCGGTGGGGTTGGGGGAGAAGCACCATGCGGCGATTTCCACGATGATGCAAAGCCTTGTTTCACCCTATGGGTGGCTGCGTGGGCGGTTCCTGGAGCAGTGGAAGCGAGCGACGGCGCCGCAGAATTTCGACGACGCTTCACAGGATGGCGGGATGCTTTCACGGGTGAGCCACTCGGTGCTGTATGCGCATGAGGACAAACGGTTTCCGGGGGCGTTTATTGCTTCGGCTTCGATCCCGTGGGGGGCTTCAAAGGGTGACGATGATCTGGGCGGGTACCACCTGGTTTGGACACGTGACATGGTGCAGACGGCGACGGCGCTGCTGGCTTGCGGGCGTACCGAGAATGCCTTGCGGGCGTTGATTTACCTGGCTTGCACGCAGCAGCCGAATGGGGGTTTCGCGCAGAACTTCTGGGTGGATGGGTCGCCGTACTGGAGCGGGATTCAGTTGGATGAGGTGGCGTTTCCAATCATCCTGGCCTGGCGGATCTGGAAGATGGGCGGGCTGGGATCGTTCGACGTGTTTCCTTTTGTGGAGCGGGCGGCGGGCTTCCTGGTGCGGTATGCGCCGGTGACGCAGCAGGAGCGTTGGGAGGAGAACGCGGGCTATAGTCCGAGTACGCTGGCGGCGGTGATTTCAGGGCTGGTGTGCGCGGCGGATATCGCGCGGGCGCACGGTGCGGCGGGGCGGGCGGACTTTCTGGAAAGCTACGCGGACTGGATCGAGGCGCACCTGGATGAGTGGACCACGACCGAGGATGGGGTGCTGCTGCCGGGGGTGCCGCGGCACTACATGCGGATTCGTCCGCCAGCGCCGGGGGAGCCGTTTCACAATCCCGATGTGCAGCCGGGGTTTATCCATCTGGCGAACCGCGGGCCGGGCGAGACGGCGGATTTCGATGCCAGGGAGATTATCGACCAGGGGTTTTTGGAGCTGGTGCGGTATGGGATTCGGCGAGCGGACGATCCGCTGATTGCGGCGTCGCTGCAGGTGGTGGATCACTGCCTGAAGTACGAGACGCCGTTTGGCCCGGCGTGGCGGAGGTACAACCACGATGGGTATGGGCAGAACAAAGATGGCGGTCCGTATACGGGCTGGGGGCAGGGGCGGTGCTGGCCTTTGCTGGGTGGCGAGCGGGCGCATTACGAGCTGGCGAACGGGTCGGATATCAAGGAATGTATTGCTACGTATGAGAAGTTTTCGTCCGAAGGCGGGATGTTGCCGGAGCAGGTTTGGGATCATGCGGATCTGCCGGAGGAGGGGATGTTTCTGGGTAAGTCGGCGGGCTCGGCGCAGCCGCTGGTGTGGGCGCACGCGGAATATCTAAAGCTGCTGCGATCTGCGAAGGACGGCAAGGTTTTCGACGTCATCAGCGTGGTGGCGGAGCGGTATGCGACGGCGCCGGGGAAGCGGACGTTCCGCAACATGGTGGAGATTTTTCAGGTGGCGCGGCCGCTGACGACGGTGACATCGGGTTTCACGCTGAGGATAGTGGACCGGGCGCAGTTTGAGGTGGTGTATTCGTTTGACGACTGGCAGACGGTGCAGCATGGGAAGGCGACGAACATTGGTTTTCCGGGGTCATTCGCGGATATTGTGGCGCCGGAGACGACGGACGGGGGCACGAACCGGATTGTGTTTACGCTGCATTGGCCGGCGACGGAAAGTGCGGGCGAACGCTGGGCGGGACAGAATTTTTACGTTGAGGTGACGCCGGACGCGCCGCCGACAATGCCGGCGACGACCCGGCCGGTGTCTTGAACAGGCGGTAAACGGCCAACCGCTTGTACACTGTTGAGACGGGCGTGAAGGAAAATCGCGGCAGAGTATGCCGATGCCCGGAATGGAAGCCGCGTAGACGCAATATTTTGAGACGTGAGGGATTGGAAACGGCATGAGCGAAATGACGCAGCAGGAACTGGATCAGCTATCAATCAACGCACTTCGTTTTCTGGCCGTGGACCAGGTGGAAGCGGCCAAGAGCGGTCATCCGGGGGCTCCGCTTGGATGTGCGCCGATTGCGTACCTGCTCTATACGAAGTTCATGAAGTACGACCCGGCGGACCCGAAGTGGTCTGACCGCGACCGTTTTGTGCTGTCAAATGGGCATGCCTCTGCCCTGCTTTACGGGTCGCTGCATTTGGCTGGCTTTGACCTGCCGATGGATCAGCTGAAGCTGTTTCGGCAATGGGGTTCGCATACGCCGGGCCACCCGGAATATGGTGAGACGCCGGGTGTGGAGGTGACGACCGGGCCGCTGGGCCAGGGGCTGGGCGAGGCTGTGGGTCTGGCGATTGCGGAGAAGCACCTGGCGGCGGAGTTCAACCATGAAGGCGCGGGCGAAAGCCATGAGAGCCATACGCCGGTGAACCACTTCACGTACGTGCTGTGTGGGGACGGCGATTTGATGGAAGGGATTTCGCATGAGAGTTGCTCGCTGGCGGGGACGCTGGGGCTGGGCAAGCTGATTGTGCTGTATGACGACAACCTGATCTCGCTGGATGGGCCGACGGAGCTGAGCTTTACCGAAGACGTGACGAAGCGGTTCGAGGGTTACCACTGGCATGTGCAGATGGTGAGCGACGGCAACGACCTGCATGCGCTGGAGACGGCGATCAAGGCGGCGAAGGCGGAAACGACCCGGCCGAGCCTGATCCGGGTGCGTACGGTGATTGGGTATGGAAGCCCGAAGGCCGGGACGCAGAAGGTGCATGGCGAAGCGCTTGGACCGGAAGCGACCAAGGCGACGAAGAAGAATCTGGGCTGGCCAGAGGACAAGAGCTTCTACGTGCCGGCCGAGGCGCAGGCGAACTGGGACAAGTGCAAGAGCAAGGGCAAAGACGAGCACGCGGCGTGGGATGCGACGTATGCGAAGTACAAAGAGGCTTACCCGGCACAGGCGAAGGAGTATGACCGCCGGACGAGTATGAAGCTGCAGGAGGGCTGGGCGAAGTCGATCCCGGTGTTCCCGACGGACAAGCCGATTGCGACGCGGAATGCGGGGCAGACGGTGATGAATGCGATCGAAAAGGTGGTGCCGGAGTTGTTTGGCGGCGCGGCTGATCTGACCAGCTCGACGAAGACGATTTTCAAGGATTCGCCGAGCTTTCACGTGGACCCGAAAGGGCGGAATGTTTACTTTGGGGTGCGTGAATTTGGGATGATGGCGGCGGTGAACGGGATGGCGGCGCATGGCGGGATTATTCCGTTCGGGTCGACGTTTTTTACGTTCAGCGATTATTGCCGGAGCGCGTTGCGGATGGGCGCGCTGCAGAGCTCGCACTCGCTGTACATCTTTACGCATGATTCGATTGGGCTGGGCGAAGATGGGCCGACGCACCAGCCGATCGAGCACCTGATGGCGCTGCGTGCGATTCCGCAGCTGACGGATTTTCGTCCGGCGGATGCGAATGAGACGGCAGCGTGCTGGGAGCTGGCGCTGGAGCGGCACTCGGCCTGCTTTATGGCGCTGAGCCGGCAGGACCTGCCGGTGCTGGACGCGGAGAAGTACAAGGTGCGCGAAGGGACGCGGAAGGGTGCGTATGTGCTGGAGGCGTTCGGCAAGGATGTGATCCTGGTGGCGACGGGGTCTGAAGTGGCGATGATCATGAAGGCTGCGCTGGAGTTGAAGGATGCGGGCATCCTGGCGACGGTGATCTCGATGCCGAGCTTTGCGGTGCTGGAAGAGCAGGACGAGGCTTACAAGATGGAGCTGTTTCCGCATGGCGTGCCGAAGATTTCACTCGAGGCCGGCGCAACGATGGGCTGGTGGAAGTATGTCGGGCGGGATGGCGTGACGATCGGGCTGGACCGGTTCGGGGCTTCGGCACCGGCGCCGCTGGTGCAGGACAAGCTGGGGATTTCGGCTGCGGCTGTGGTCACCGCGGCGAAGAAGCTGTTGAAGAAGTAGATAGGACGGGGCCGCCGTGGTGGCCCCGTTTTGTTGTGGAGGCGTATGACGGAAAGTGAGCGGGAGATGGTGCGGCCGCTGATGGAGAAGGCGAAGGTGGAGGAGCGGTTTACCTCGCTGCAGCCGACGTACGAGGATAGTGTCGCGCCTGAGGAAGTGGATGGCTGGGACGAGGAGCATCATGACGCAGGATGAAGCGAAGCTTGCGGTGGCGCGGCGGGCGCTGGAGTTTGTAGAGCCGGGCATGCGGGTTGGGCTGGGGACCGGGACGACGGCAACGATGTTTATCCGGGAGCTTGGGGCGCGGGTGAAGGATGGGCTGCGGGTGCGGTGTGTGGCGTCGTCGGATGCGAGTCATGATCTCGCCACATCGCTGGGGATGGACGTGGTGACGTTGAATGAGCTGCCGGAGCTGGATGTTTATATCGACGGGGCGGACGAGGTGGGGCCGGGGCTGGCGTTGATCAAGGGTGGCGGCGGGGCGCTGCTGCGAGAGAAGATTGTGGCGACGGCGGCGAAGAAGTTTGTGGTGGTGGTGGATCAGAGCAAGGTGGTCGATCGGCTGGGGAAGTTTCCGCTGCCGGTCGAGGTGGTGAAGATGGCGTTGGAAGTGGTTGAGCCGCGGCTGGCTGGGCTGGGATTGAAGCCGAAGCAACGTCCGGCGAAGGTTGGCGATGGGCCGTATCTGACCGATGAGGGGAACTATATTCTGGATTGTTTTGGCGGCGAGCTCGAGGACCCGGCGCGGACGGCGGCGGCGATCAGGGCGATTGTGGGCGTGGTGGAGCATGGGTTGTTTCTGGGCATGGCGTCCGTGGTGCTGGTGGCCGGGGACGATGGTGTGACGGAGCGCCAGAGCTAGTGCGGATGCATGGGGGCTGGTCTGCATCGTACAGGTGTGGGAGAGCGTCCTATGGCAAGCGAAAAGGAAGAGGTTGGCGTGAATAAGGTCTGGTTGATTACGGGTTGCTCTACTGGGCTGGGCAGGGAACTGGCCGAGCAGGTGCTGGCGGGCGGTGGGTCTGTGGTGGCGACGGCGCGCAAGCCGGAACAGCTGCAATTGCTGGCGGAGAAGTACGGCAAGCAGGTGCTGGTGCAGGCGCTGGATGTGACGTCCGAGGAGTCAGTGGGTGCGGCGGTGGCGGCGGCGATTGCGCAGTTCGGGACGATCGACGTGCTGGTGAACAATGCGGGATATGGGTTAGTGGGCGCGATTGAAGAGGCGACCGAGGCGGAGTATCGGCCGGTGTTCGAGACGAATGTGTTTGGGCTGCTGAGGGTGACGCAGGCGGTGTTGCCGCAGATGCGGAGCCAGGGTTCGGGGCATGTGTTGAATTTGTCGTCGATTGGCGGGTTGATTGCGACGCCGGGGCTGGGTTATTACAACGCGACGAAGTTTGCGGTGGAAGCGATTTCAGAGGCGCTGACGGGGGAGCTTGCGCCGTTGGGGATTCGCGTGACGGTGGTGGAGCCGGGGCCGTTTCGGACGGATTTTCTGGGCCGCTCGGGGCAGATGGCGGAGGCGCAGATGGAAGCGTATGCGAAGACGGCGGGCAATGCGCGGAAGTACTTTGCGGATAACGATGGCAAGCAGCTGGGTGATCCGGCGAAGGCTGCGGCGGCGATGATCGCGGTGGTGGAAGCGAGCGAGCCTACGAAGCATTTGCTGCTGGGGCGGAGCGCGCAGGAGCGCATGGAAGCGCGTGTCGCGCAATGGCAGAAGGACCTGGCGGCGGGGCGTGAGACGGCGTTGGGTGCGGACTTTTCTGATGCGGATACCCCGGTGAATGCCAAGTGACGCGAGGGTTACGTTCAGTGCGGACGATCTTCTGGGATCTGGGCGGCGTGGTGCTGACCAATGGGTGGGACAGGACGCAGCGGACGCGGGTGCTGGGGCGGCTGGGTGTGGATCTCGAAGCGTATGAAGCGGTGCACGACCGGGCGAATTATTACTGGGAACGCGGGCTGATTACGGCGGAAGATTTTTTCAATCAGACGGTGCTGCGTGCGAACCCCGGGTTGACGTTCGATGTGCTGTGGCCGCAGGTTTGTGCGGAATCGAAGGTGCTGCATCCGGAGTGCCTGGATATGTTGGCGGAGCTGAAGGCGCAGGGCAAGGTGCGGGTGGCTACGTTGAACAACGAGTCGCGCGAATTGAATGAGCATCGGCTGGATGCGTTCAAGCTGCGGTCGCTGTTCGATTACTTTATCTGCTCCGGCTACGTGCATGAGATGAAGCCGATGGCGGGGATTTACAAGTCGGCGATTGCGATTTCAGGGTTCGACGCGGAACAGGCGTTGTTCATCGACGACAAGGCGGAGAACTGCGCGGCGGCGGCGGACCAGGGGATGCGGACGATTCAATTTGAGTCGCCGGATCAATTGTGCAAAGCGCTGAGTGATTTTGGCGTTCAAGTTTAGTAGGCTGGACAAGTATGCCTAAAAACAAGAAGGAGACTTGATGGAACTGGGAATTATTGGACTGGGCAAGATGGGCGCGAACATGGCGGAGCGGCTGCGGCTGGCCGGCCACAAGGTAGTCGGGTTCGACTTCAGCGCGGATGCGGTGGCAAAGCTGACGGCTGCAGGCAGCCTGGGTGTGAGCTCACTCGAAGAGCTGGTGAAGAACCTGCAGGCGCCGCGTGCGATCTGGATGATGGTGCCGGCGGGCGACCCGGTGGACCAGACGATTGCGAAGCTGGAGCCGCTGATGACCGAGGGCGATACGTTCATCGATGGTGGCAATTCCAATTACAAGGACACGCAGGCGAGGCACAAGGCGGCGGCAGGGAAGGGCTTTCATTTTGTCGATGCGGGCACGTCCGGCGGGGTGTGGGGGCTGAAGGAAGGCTACTCGCTGATGATTGGCGGGGATGACGAGCCGGTGGAGCGGCTGAGGCCGATCTTCGAAGCGCTGGCGCCTTCTGCGACCGAAGGCTGGGGCCACGTGGGGCCATCCGGCTCGGGACATTTTGTGAAGATGATTCATAACGGTATCGAGTACGGGATGATGGAGGCGTATGCGGAAGGGTTTGCGATTCTGAAGGCGAAGACGGAGCTGAATCTGAACCTGGAGCAATGCGCGACGATCTGGCAGAAGGGGTCAGTGGTGCGGTCATGGCTGCTTGATTTGACGGCAGATGCGCTGAAGAAGAACCCGACGCTCGAGGGCATGGAAGCGTATGTGGCGGATTCGGGCGAAGGGCGCTGGACGGTGTTTGAGGCGATCGATCTGAATGTTTCGGCACCGGTGATTACGGAGAGTCTGATCCGCCGGCTGCGGTCGCGGGAGCAGAACAACTTTACCGATCGCATGATTTCGATCATGCGCAATGAGTTTGGCGGACACGCGATTAAGAAGTCGTAAAGACAAGAGCGGGAAGTCCTAAAACGAAAGACTGGGGATGAATGATGGCTATTGAAGTGAAGGCAGCGCCGGCTGCGACACCGGCATCGCAGGGAACGGAGCGCAAGCCTGATCCGTGCGTGGTTGTGATTTTTGGCGCGTCGGGCGATCTGACCAAACGCAAGCTGCTGCCGGCGCTGTATCACCTGGTGCAGGCGGGGCTGCTGCCGGAGGAGATTGCGGTGGTGGGCGTGGCAAGACGGCCGCTCGAAGAGACGTTTGCGCCGGATATGAAGGACGGGATCATCTCAGGCGGCGGGGTGAAGGACGACGAGGAGAATCTGGCACCGTTTGTGGCGAAGATCAGCTATCACGCGATGAACTTCGACGATGACGGTGGGTACGATGCGTTGAAGACGCTGCTGTCGAGTATCGACCAGAAGCGCGGGACGAAGGGGAACCGGCTGTTCTACCTGGCGACGGCGCCGGAATACTTTGCGGATATTATCAATTCGCTGGGCAAGCATGAGATGAACAAGCCGGTAGAAGGCTCGGGCAGCTGGGTTCGCACGATCATCGAGAAGCCGTTTGGACATGACCTGGAGAGTGCGCGGGCGCTGAATGACGATGTGAACAAGGTGTTTGCCGAGGACCAGATTTTTCGCATCGATCACTACCTGGGCAAGGAGACGGTGCAGAATATCCTGGTGTTCCGCTTTGCCAACGGGATTTTCGAGAACGTCTGGAACCGTAATTACATTGACCATGTGGAGATTACGGCGGCGGAATCGATCGGCATTGAAGGCCGTGGGCCGTTTTATGAAACGGCCGGCGCGCTGCGGGATGTGGTGCAGAATCACGTGATGGAGCTGCTGAGCTTTGTGGCGATGGAGCCTCCGGTCTCGTTTGAGGCGGAGGCGGTGCGGGCTGAGAAGGTGAAGGTGTGGCGTTCGATCCAGCCGATCCACTCGGCGGACACGGTGCGCGGGCAGTACGGGCCGGGCACGGTGGACGGCAAGCAGGTGGTGGGTTACAGGCAGGAGGATCGCGTGCATCCGCGCTCGCAGACGGAGACGTATGCGGCGTTGCGGCTGGAGATCGAGAACTGGCGCTGGGCGGGAGTTCCGTTTTATATCCGTGCGGGCAAGCGGTTGGCCAAGCGCGTGACGGAGATTACGATCCAGTTCAAGCAGCCGCCTTTGAGCATTTTCAAGGATGGCGAGGGCAAGGGTGCGGAGGGGATCAAGAGCAATGTGATCTCCATGCGGATTCAGCCGGATGAAGGCATTACGCTGCGCTTTGGGGCGAAGATGCCGGGGCCGAGCATGAGAATCAGCCCGGTGAATATGAACTTCTCGTATGCGGAGGCGTTTGGCGTTTCGTCGGCTAATGGCTATGAGCGTTTGCTGCTGGACGCGATGCTTGGGGATGCGACGCTGTTTGCGCATCGTGATGGTGTAGAGGCGACTTGGGCGTTGATTACGCCGATCCTGGAAGCCTGGGCGAAGAACCCGATCAAGGACCTGCCGAACTATGAGGCGGGTACGTGGGGTCCTCCGGCATCGGACGTGATGTTGAAAGCAGACGGCCGGAAATGGCGTAAGCTCTAGTTTTTACGGGAGATTTTGTTTATGCCACGCAGGGTCGAGGTATCGGTAGAGGTGTCGTCAGGGGTGGACGGAGTGACGGCGGCGGCGGCGGAGTACATGACGGCGGCGATGGAAGCGGCGGTTGCGGCACGGGGCTGGGCGAGGATAGCGATCTCCGGCGGGTCTACGCCAAAGGCTGTGTTCGCGCTGCTGGCGGATGATGCGCAGCCCTATAAGGCGCGGGTGCCGTGGGCGCAGACGCAGTTATTCTGGGTGGACGAGCGGTGTGTGCCGGCGGAGCATCCTGAGAGTAATTTCGGGATGACGAAGGCTGCGATGCTAGACCATGTGCCGCTGCCTGCGGGACAGATACACCGGATGGAAGGTGAGCTGGACCCGGAGGAAGCGGCGTCACGGTATGAGGCTGAGATTCGCAATACGTTCAAGCTGGAGGGGGCGGAGACGCCGACGTTCGACCTGATCCTGCTGGGGATAGGGCCGGACGGGCATACGGCATCGTTGTTTCCGCACACGGCGGGTCTGCATGAGATGGCGCGGATCACGATGGCGAACCATGTGCCGCAGAAGGATGTTTGGCGGCTGACGTTGACGTGGCCGGTGATCCAGCAGGGGCGGGCGGTTGCGTTTTTGATTGAAGGCGCGGAGAAAGCGAAGATCGTGCAGACGGTGTTCGCGGGCGCGTATGATCCGGAGACTTATCCGGCGCAACTGATTCGCCCGGCAAATGGCAAGCTGACACTGCTGATGGACGCGGCGGCAGCGGCCGATCTGCCGGGCGTTCACGGGGCCGGCACTACTGTGATGGAGCTGCGATGATCCTGGCCGGCGATGTGGGTGGGACGAAGGTTCACCTGGCGATTTATGAGTTTGCCGGTGGCCGATTGAGCATGCGGCGGGACCAGAAATATCCCGCTACGGACTTTGCCACGCTCGAGGATGTGGTGCATCGCTTCCTGGGCGAGGCCGATGAGAAGGTGGCAGACCTGGCGGGGGCATGTTTTGGCTGCCCGGGGCCGGTGAAGGATGGTCATCTGAAGCTGACCAACCTGCCCTGGACGCTGGATGCGCGGGACCTGCGCAAGGCGTTGGGGATCGAACATATCTTTCTGATCAACGATCTGGAAGCCAATGGATACGGCATTCCGGAGCTGAAGCCGGAGGCGATTTTCGCGCTGCATGATGGTGATGTGAGTGCGGTGGGGCATCGCGGACTGATCTCCGCGGGCACGGGCCTGGGGGAGGCGCTGCTGATCTGGGATGGCAAGCAAAGGCATGTGCCGGTGCCGTCTGAAGGCGGGCACTGTGATTATGCGCCGCGCAATGAGCGTGAGATGGCGCTGCTGCGGTACCTGCTGAAGACGCTGGGTGGGCGGGTGTCGTTTGAGCGGGTGGTGTCGGGTATAGGGATCAAGAATGTTTATGCGTTTTTGAAAGACGATCAGGGCATGGATGAACCGGCCTGGCTGCGCGAACGGATGGAGCATGAGGATCCGAATGCGGTTATCGGGGGGTGTGCCGAGGATGGATCGAGCCCACTTTGCTTTGAGACGATGCAGATGTTTGCCGCGTCGTACGGGGCGGAGGCGGGCAATGTGGCGTTGACGGTGCTGGCGCGCGGCGGGGTGTATCTGGGCGGCGGGATTGCGCCGAAGATTCTAAAAACGTTGAAGAATGGGACGTTTTCACAGGCTTTTCTGGATAAGGGCAGGATGTCGCCGATTCTGGAATCGATCCCGGTGCGGGTCATTCTGGACGATACCTGTGCGTTGCTGGGCGCGGCGGCGTATGCGGAGGCGCGGGCTTCCGAGGTTTCGGGTCATTCCGAGCGCGCGGCTTCGGTAGCGGTTCAACTTTAGTCGTAGCAATATGGGCGTGAGAGATGCATTGCTCAACGCGGCTTGCATGACATAGGCTTGCGATAGTTCGCCGGGAAGTATTTGCCATCGCACACGACTTTACTCATCGCGCCAGTCTGGCTGCTTATCCTGAAGAGATGGACCAGCCGTGCAGCTATGAAACGCTGCGCGACTGCCTGCGCGATATCGCAAAGGTGAATGGGTTGACCGGTGCTTATGCGCCTACGCTGACGTGGCTGAATCATCTGTACGGGCGCATGCCGCTGCAGGGCAGGCCGCTGCATATTGTGGATGTGGGCTGCGGGTATGGGGACATGCTGCGGCGGATACATCGCTGGGCGGAGGATCGTCATTTGCCAGTGAAGCTGACGGGCATCGACCTGAACCCGCATGCGGTGCGGGCGGCGCGGGAGATCACGATACCCGGCACGGCAACGTTTCTGGTGGGCGATGCGTATAGCTTCAAGCCGGCGGAAGGCATTGACGTAGTGATCAACTCGCTGGTGGCCCATCACCTGGAGAACCGCGAGCTGGTGGACCTGCTGGACTGGATGGAGGCGAACGCGCGGCTGGGATGGTTTGTGAACGATCTGCATCGCGAGCCGTTTCCTTACTATGCGTTCAAGGTGCTGTGCCGCTTTACTCGGTGGCATCCGTTCGTCAAACACGATGGACCGGTATCGATTTTGCGCAGCTTTCGGCGCGAGGACTGGCTGGCACTTTGCCGTGCGGCCGCGATTCCGGATAATGAATATTTGATCAAGCAATACAGGCCGGCGCGGCTATGCGTGGCGCGGCTGCGATGAGGAACTGACTGATGAAGGTTTGGATTTTGCTGGCGGTATTGGGGAGTGGTTTGTGTGAAGCGCAACGGCTGCCGGGCAATGTGAAGCCGGAGCATTATGCGCTGGCGATTGCGCCGGATATCGAGGCGGCGAACTTTAGCGGGACAGAGACGATCGACGTGACGCTGCTGGCGCCGGCGAAGGAGATTACGCTCAATGCGATCGAGCTTAAGGTGCCGAGCGCGACGGCCAATGGGCAGGCTGCGACGATTACGTTCGATGAAGCGAAAGAGCAGATGACGCTGGGGTTTGCGCAGGCTTTGCCGGCGGGCAAGGTATCGCTCAAGCTGGCGTTCAGCGGGGTGCTGAACGACAAGCTGCGGGGGTTCTATCTTTCAAAAACCAAGGCGCGGAACTATGCGGTGACGCAGTTTGAATCGACCGATGCGCGGCGGGCGTTTCCGAGTTTCGATGAGCCGGCGCTGAAGGCTACGTTCGATGTGGCGCTGACCATTGCGGATACGGACATGGCGATTTCGAACTCGAACGTGATTGCCGATACGCCGACGGGCCAAGGCAAGCATACGGTGGTGTTTGCGACGACGCCGCGCATGTCGACTTATCTGGTGGCGTTTCTGGTGGGTGATTTTGCCTGTTTGAAGGGCAAGGCGGATGGTGTGCCGATCCGCGTGTGCAGCACGCCGGACAAGGTGAAGCTGACGAAGTTCGCGGTGGATGCGGCGGAACATTTTCTGAAGTATTACGACACTTATTTTGGCATCAAGTATCCGATGCCGAAGCTGGACCTGATCGGCATCCCGGATTTTGAGGCCGGGGCGATGGAGAACTTTGGGGCCATTACGTATCGTGAAACGGCGCTGCTGGTGGATGAGAAGGATTCGATCAACGCCAAGAAACGGGTAGCGGTGACGGTGGCGCATGAGATGGCGCACCAGTGGTTTGGCGATATGGTGACGATGCAGTGGTGGGACAATCTGTGGCTGAATGAGGGGTTCGCCACTTGGATGGAAAATAAGGCGACCAACGACTGGCAGCCGACGTGGGGCTTTCCGCAGGACGTGGCCGACGACCTGAACGGCACGCTGAACTACGACGCGGTGCGGACGACGCGGACGATTCGCGCGAAGGCCGAGACGCCGGCGGAGATTTCCGAGATGTTCGACGGCATCGCTTACGGCAAGGCCGGCGCGGTGATCGGCATGGTGGAGAACTGGGTGGGGCCGGAGGTGTTTCGCCAGGGCGTACACAATTACCTGGCCGCGCATCTTTATGCGAATGCGACGGCGGAGGACTTCTGGAATGCGCAGACGGCGCAATCGAAGCAGCCTGTGGACAAGATGATGGCGAGTTTTGTGAACAAGCCCGGGGTGCCGCTGGTGACGTTCGCGGACAAGCAGGCGACGGGCTATCCGGTGGCGCAGAAGCGGTTTTTTCTTTCCGGCAGCACGAACGACGATAAGCAGACGGATGATGTTTCGGCCGGCTGGACGATCCCGATCTGCGTGAAGACGGGGAGCGGGTCGAGCTGCAAGCTGATCAATGGGGACTCCGCCGTGCTGGAGGTGCCGGCCGGAGTGGCGCCGTTCTTCTATGCGAATGCAGGCGACAAGGGGTACTACCGTGTGGCGTACTCGCCGGCTCAGCTGCATGCGATTGTGGCCGGTGCCGAGACGGGCTTGACGGTGCCGGAACGGATGGGGCTGGTGGGGGATCGCTGGGCGTTGACGCGGGCGGGGCAGGGTTCGGTGGGTGACTTTCTGGATCTGACGCTGGCTCTGAAGCTGGATACTAATTCGCAGGTGCTGGATACGTTGCTGAGTACGGTAAGCCAGGTGCGGAATCGGATTGCGACGCCGCCAGAGCAGACGCAGCTGGATACGCTGATGCGGGCACAGTTTGGGCCGGTGTACGCGGCGCTGCCGGCGGATGCGAGCAAGGATAGCTATGACGCGGAGCAGCGGCGGGTGGCGTTATATGAAGAGCTTGGCGCCGCTGGCGACCCGGCGATCCTGGCCCATGCGCGGGAGCTGACCGAGCAGTTGTTCGCGGGGAAGAAGCCGGGTGACTCGTCGCTGGTGGATGCGTCGGTCGGTCTGGCGGCGCGCAACGGGGATGTGGCGTTTTACGACAAGGTGCAGGCAGTGGCGGAGAACTCGGACGACCCGGGGCTGCAGAGCGAGGCGCTGGAGGTGTTGACGCGGTTCGTGCAGCCGCTGTTGGTGGTGCGGACGCTCGAGTACGCGACCTCGGGCAAGGTGCGGAACCAAGACTCGTGGATTTTGATTGCGCAGGAGATTGCGCAGGCCGACACGCGCGAGCTGGCATGGGCGTGGGTGCAGAAAAACTGGCCCAAGGTGCAGGCGCAGCTTACGACGGCGTCCGGCGGCAACCTGGTTTCAGCCACGGGCTCATTCTGCACGGTGCAGCAGCGGGATGAGGTGGTGCGGTTCTTCGCCGAGCACAAGGTGACGGCTGCCGAGCGCACGTTGAGCAAGGCCGTTGACAGCATCAACGCGTGTATCGCGTTGAAGAGTGCGCAGGAGCCGAAGCTGCGGGATTGGCTTGCCCATCACTAGGGCCGATGCCGTAACATTGTGCGAGACCAAATGACGTTTGTGAGGGTGAATTGAAAGATCTGCTCCCGATAGAAGCGATTGCCGGCAAGCTGAAGCTGACGGACGATCAATATGAAAAGCGCAGCCCGGTGAGCGCGAAGCTGTCGCTCGATCTGCTGCATGTTGGTCAGCCCGCGGGCAAGCTGATTCTGGTGACGGCGACCACGCCGACGGCTTCGGGCGAAGGCAAGACGGTTACGTCGATCGGGCTGGTGCAAGGGCTGGAAAAGATTGGCAAGCGGGCGATCATTACGTCGCGCGAGCCCTCGCTGGGGCCGGTGTTCGGGATGAAGGGCGGCGCGGCGGGCGGCGGCAAGAGCCAGATCGAGCCGGCGGAGAAGATCAACCTGCACTTTCATGGCGATTTTCATGCGTTGACCTCGGCGCACAACCTGCTTTCAGCGCTGCTGGATTCGCACCTGTTCCACGGCAACGTGCTGGACCTGGACCCGGCAGCGATCACGTGGCCGCGGGCGCTGGATATGAACGACCGTGCGCTGCGCAGCATCATCGTCAGTGTGACGCCGCCGGATAAGCGCCAGCGTGATGGAAGCAATCGGGAGACGGCGTTTGTGATTACTGCCGCGAGCGAGATCATGGCGATCCTCTCGCTGGCGAAGGACCGTGAGGATCTGCGGGCGCGGCTGGCGCGCATCATTGTAGGTGCGAACCGGGCGGGCGAGCCGGTGCGTGCGGCGGACCTGGGCGCGGTAGGGCCAATGATGGCGCTGCTCAGCGAGGCTCTCGAGCCCAACCTGGCGCAGACGACCGAAGGCACGCCTGCGATGGTGCATTGCGGGCCGTTTGCGAATATCGCGCATGGGACGAGCTCAGTGGTTTCACAGCAGATGGGGCTGCGCCTGGCCGACTACGTGGTGAACGAGACGGGCTTCGCGTCTGACCTGGGCTTTGAAAAGTATATGGACCTGGTGATGCCTTCATGCGGCATCAAGCCTGCGCTTGCCGTGCTTGTGACGACGGTGCAGAGCGTGCGCAACCAGGGTGAGGGCGACCTGGACCGGGGATTTGCGAACCTGGCGAAGCACATTGGGATCGTGCGCAGCTTTCACCTGCCGGTGGTGGTGGCGCTCAACCGCTTTCCCAACGATACGGATGCGGAGCTGGAACAGCTGAAGCGGTCCTGCGAGGCGAACGGCGCGGAGTTTGCCTTATCCGAGGCGTTTGCCAAGGGCGGGGAAGGGGCGAAGGCGCTGGCGGAGAAGGTCGTCGAGGTCATTGCGGCGAACCCCGATGTGCAGCCGACGACGACGTATGCGGCGAGCGACAGCATCGTGGAGAAGATCACAAAGGTGGCGCGGACGATCTATGGGGCGGACGGGGTTTCGTTCAGTGAGCGAGCGGAGGAAAACCTGGCGCGGTTTGAACGCTGGGGGTTCGGCAATCTGCCGGTCTGCATCGCGAAGACGCAGTACTCGCTGACCGACGACCCCAAGCGGATGGGTGCGCCGAGCGGCTGGACGCTGCGCGTGACCGACGTTTCGCTTAGTGCGGGCGCGGGCTTTCTGGTCGTCACGTCCGGCGCGATGATGCTGATGCCGGGACTGCCCAAGACGTCGCGTGCGCTTGCGATCGATGTGGATGCCGAGGGTGAGATTATCGGGATGTCGTAGCGGTGAAGAAAGTGAGGCGTGTGGGCTTACTTCGTTGCCGCAGTGCGCGTGGTTTGAGGTAAAGTCGTCTCACATCCTCTGCACGCGGCACGTTTTTTGCACTTTTGATTTTCAGGAGTCTTTGCGATGAAGCAGGTCAAGTCCACCTCCCGCCGCAGTTTTCTTCGTTATGCTTCGCTGGCCGCCGCTGCACCCATCCTGACGGAAGCCCACTTTGCGCTGGCTGCTCAGCAGAGCGTTGCCACGCCACAGAACGCGGGGCCTGCCGCGCCAGTGCGACGCAACCGCCAGACCATGCCGGCGGACGCGGTGCTGATCAACGCGAATGAAAATCCACTTGGGCCGTGTAAAGCCGCGTGCGATGTGATTGCGTCGATTGCGCCGATGGGGGGCCGTTACGACATCCTGGGCGAGACCGACAAGCTGACCCATACGTTTGCCAGCCAGAATGGGCTGAAGCCTGAATACGTGGCGGTTTATGCGGGATCCAGCGAGCCGCTGCATTATAGCACGCTGGCGTTTACCTCGCCGGTCCGCGGTTTTGTCAGCGCCGACCCGACGTATGAGGCAGCCGAGCGCGCAGCCAAGGTCAGCAAGGCCCGCATCAGCAGGGTGCCGCTGACGGCCGCGTACGCGCATGACATGAAGGCGATGGTTGCGGCTGATCCTGCTGCCGGTCTTATCTACATCTGCAATCCGAACAATCCGACCGGTACGATCACGGCGAAGGAAGAGATCGCGTGGGCGCTCGAGCACAAGCCCAAGGGGTCCATCCTGCTGGTGGATGAGGCGTACATTCATCTCGCCGATACACCTTCTGTGCTCGACCTGGTGGCGGCGGATGGCGATCTGATCGTGCTGCGGACGTTCTCAAAGATTTACGGCATGGCAGGCATTCGCTGCGGTCTCGCGGTGGGCCGGCCGGATCTGCTGGCAAGGCTGCAACCCTACGGGCAGAATCCGATGCCCATCACGGGCTCCGCCGCGGCGAATGTTTCGCTGCTCGATGCGGAGCTGGTGCCGGCGCGCAAGAAGATCATCGGCGATACGCGGCGCGATACGCTGGCTTGGCTGGGGCAGAACAACTACAAGGTGATTGGCGATTCGCAATCGAATTGCTTCATGATCGACACCGGGCGCAAGGGAACCGATGTGATCAAGGCGATGCAGGCGAAGAATGTTTACATCGGGCGCACCTGGCCGATCTGGCCGAATGCCGTGCGGATTTCGGTGGGGACGCCGGCTGAAATGGCGCAGTTCAAGACGGCGTTCAAGGCGGTGATGGATGCGCCGCCCAGCGCGACGGCCGCGCTCGATCCGATGAACGATCTGGCGGATCCGGCCACCTTCGCGCATTTCGCCTAGCACCGAACAGAGGCCTCTGTTTACTTGCTTCTCACTGCGATCACTTCAATCTCAACCAGCGCCCAGGGTGCGGCGAGCGCGGCTACCTGGAAGGCGGAACGGGCGGGCTTGTTGGGCTGATCTTTGGTGCCGAAATACTTGAGGTACTCGCTCTGCATGCCGGGGAAATCTAGCTTGCCGGTCTTGGGGTCCGGGCCGAGGAAGACGGTCATCTTGACCACGTCCTTCAAGTCCAGGCCCTGATCCTTGAGCGCGGCCTGAATCTTGGCGAAGACGCTGGCGGATTGGGCCTTGGTATCGCCGTAATCGGCGGGCGTGCCCTTGGTCGTATCGGCCGGGGTGATGGGGTTGGCAAGCTGGCCGGAGAGGTAATAGATGTCGCCCGCCCACACGCCGGTCGCGATGGCGGCTTTCTCAGTCTGGACATGCTTGACCACCATCTGGGCGTGCGTCGCGTTTGCCACGCCTGCCATCATCAACACCAATCCACAAGCCAGTTTCATGCTGCCTCCTATATCTCTTATGCCCAATTTCTGTCGGTAAGGGTGACCAGCCGGGCTGCTTTCACCTGGTCGGCGATCTGCTGCACGGCGCGTTTTGCGCTGACGGCCGCGCCTTCCTGCCAGGCGACGATGTGGCTCACATGATCGCCCGCGAAAATGATGCGGCCGTCGGGTTCGATGAGCGTCTGGTAGCCGGGATTGGTCTGCGTGCGTGCGGCGCCGGGGTTGCGTGCCTGGCCGGTCTGGCCGGAGACCGCGACTCCCGGGGCACCACCCGGAGCGCCCGGCGCCAGCGGTACCGCAGGCCCCTGGTTCTGCGTGGGAGAGCGTTCCTGGCCGGGGCCGTAGGTCCTGATCCACGAGCCTTCGTTGTATTGCATTTTGCCCCAGCCGACGTACATGGGCTTTTCAAGCTCCTTGCCGTGGCCCGGGTGCAGGCGCTCGATGGACTTGCGCGACTCGGCAAATTTTTCAGGCAGGGTCAGCTTGCCGAACGGCAGATTGGTCTCATCGGTATAGCCGCTGACCAGCACGCCGCGCTCGGTAAACATGCCGGCGGAGGGGAACCAGATGGGGCTGCAACCGGTGTTGACGAACTCGAGCCCGCCATAGATGTTGTAGTCCTGCTCCCAGAAGCGGCGGCTTTCCCATGCCACTTTGTAGGCGCTGGCGTAGGTGCATTCGTCGATGACTTTTTTGTACGGCGCACCGAAGTCGTTGGGGATTTTGCGCAGGATGGTGAGCGGCAGGGCGCAGATGCAGTAGTCCGCCGTGATGGTTTTCTTCGCGCCGCCCTGGGTGTAGTCGACGCGCACGCCTGTGGCGGTTTTGCGAATCTCGGTGACAGGCGCGTTGTACTGAACGATAGTGCCGAGAGATTTTGCGAAGGCATAGGGGATCTTGTCCATGCCGCCCACCGGCTGGAACATGGTGGCCTGCATGTCGAACTGCTGGTCGAACAGCATGCCTTGCCAGAAGCTTTCGTCGAGCAATGTGTGCATGTCGATGGGCTGCGAGAGCACGCCAGTCTCGTCACCCGCGCCGGCCACTTTTTCATAGCCGGCGCGGTCGCTGCCGCTGTATTTGCCGGCTTCATCGAGCGGCCCGTAGATGCGCAGAAAGCTCATCATGCGGTCCTTGTCGGCGGCGGAAAGGTCGGCATCGAGCGCGCCCTGGTGGATGCTTTTGGCGAGCAGCTCGCTGACGTGGCCGCGGGTATCGTTGACGGCCTGCCGCATCACAACCGGCTTGCCGTCGTTGGCGGCATCGTTCTGCAGATGGGCGGAGTTGGTCATGTTGACCTCCACCTGCAGCTCTACGCCGAGTGCTTTGCAATAGCCGAGGATGTTGGGGTGAATGGAGGGCAGACGGGCCGGCCCGAAATTCTGGTAGTGGCCGGGGTCCCAGGTGGACTTCTGCGTGGACCCGTCCATGAAGGTGATGGTGTCGCCGCCACGAACGGTGTAGTTGCGCCCGCCGGGCCGCTCGCGGGCTTCAAGAACGGTGCATTCATAGCCCAGAGCGCGCAGCTCATAGGCCGAGACCAGGCCGGCAATGCCGCCGCCCAGCACGACCACCTTCGTGCCCTTCCCTGAGCCCGGCTCGGCGTGCAACGGTTCCGGCGCCGACGCTCGCGCTTCCACCAGCCCCATACCCTGCATGGCCAGGAACGCGGCGCTGAAGCCACCGGCCTGGCCCACGCGCGTTAGAAAATCGCGCCTGCTAAAGCTCATAGAAGTGTTCCCTCACAGTGATGGTTGGGGCCATGGCGAAGGGTAGGGATCACCCACCGCGCACTTAATTTGGGCTGAAAAACTGTTGCCTTTGCAAAGAAGTAATCCCAATGTAACCCAAGCCGCCTCGCTCGAATGATTCTGCGCGGATATATTTCGCGTATAGATGTTTCGGCAGGCGGACGCAACGCTGCTGCAGCCTGGGTGGACTGCCGCATCGTGTAATTGCAGAACGCGCGCCAGCGGAGGCCCTGCTCCCATACAATTCTCGTGCCTGTCCAAGCTGACTCAAGAGGAACCTTCCGCCATGTTGCCTGCCCTGCTCCAGAACCTTACGCTGCCGCTCATCGGTGCGCCGTTATTCATCATTTCCACGCCCACGCTGGTGATCGCGCAATGCAAGGCCGGCATCGTCGGCACGTTTCCCGCGTTGAATGCGCGCCCGGCGGCCGTGCTGGATGAATGGCTGGATGAGATCAAGGCATCGCTTGCGACTGCCGCGGGGGCTGCACCTTATGGCGTCAACCTGATCGTGCACAAGACCAACACGCGGCTGGTGGAGGATGTGCAAACCTGCGTCCGGCACAAGGTTCCGATCGTGATCACGAGCGTGGGGGAGCCGAGCCAGGTGGTCGCGGCAATCCACAGCTATGGCGGCCTGGTGTTCCATGACATCATCTCCATTCGCCATGCGAAGAAGGCGATCGAAGCCGGGGTGGATGGACTGATCCTGGTCTGCGCGGGTGCGGGAGGTCATGCGGGGCTGCTGAATCCGTTCGCGCTGGTCAGTGAAATCCGCACGTTTTACGATGGGCCGCTACTGCTTTCGGGATCGATTACGCAGGGCAAGCACATCCTGGCCGCGCAGGTGATGGGCGCGGACCTGGCCTACATGGGCACGCGTTTTATCGCGACCGAAGAGGCCAACGCCAAGGACGGGTATAAGCAGATGATCGTCGATTCGAACGCGACCGACATCGTGTACACGCCGGCGTTTACGGGGATCCACGGCAATTATCTGCGTGACAGCATCGCCAACGCGGGGCTGGACCCGGACAATATTGCAGGCGGCAAGACCAGCCCAGATATGCAGCTCGACCCTGGGCCCAATGCCGCCGGCGCGAAGGCATGGAAGGATATCTGGGGCGCTGGTCAGGGCGTCGGCTCCATCCATGATGTGCCGACGGTGGCCGCGCTGATCAGCCGCCTGAAGGATGAGTACCTGGCGGCCCGCGCCGCTGTTTGAGAAGGATGCTCGCGCCTGAGGGAACCGAACCCGCAGGCCATCCGTACCGGGCCGTGGTACATTTTTGTTACCGCAGCCAGGCCCTCAGTTTAGAGATTGTTCCGCACGCTCCCCGGAGGATTTTCCGCATGGCTCTCACCATCACAGGTCTCTCCAAGACCTATCCGAACGGCGTTCACGCGCTTAAGAACGTTTCACTCACCATCGGCAACAATATGTTCGGACTGCTGGGCCCCAACGGCGCGGGCAAGAGCACGTTGATGCGCACCATCGCAACCCTGCAGGAGCCGGACGCGGGCAGCATCACGCTCGATAATCTGAACGTGCTGACCCAGAAGGATGAGGTGCGACGTACGCTGGGGTATCTGCCGCAGGAGTTCGGCGTGTATCCCAAGATGTCCGCGCTCGATATGCTCTCGCACCTTGCGGTGATGAAGGGGATTACCAATGCGGGCGAGCGCAGGGAGGTGGTGGATGCGCTGCTCAACCAGACCAACCTGTGGAACTTTCGCAAGAAGGCGCTGAGCACGTATTCGGGCGGGATGAAGCAGCGCTTCGGCATCGCGCAGGCGCTGCTGGGCAAGCCGCGGCTGATCATTGTGGATGAGCCCACGGCCGGGCTGGACCCCGCCGAGCGCAACCGCTTTCTGAACCTTTTGTCCGCCATCGGCCGCGACGTTACGGTCATTCTCTCGACCCATATTGTGGAGGATGTGCGTGAGCTTTGCCCGCGCATGGCCATCATCGCCGCCGGGCAGCTGCTGCTGGAAGGCTCACCGAACGAGACGCTCGCCGCGCTGCACGGCAAGATCTGGTCGAAGATCGTGGCGACCGACGCCGAACTCAAGGAGATTGAAGCCAGCTTCAACGTCATCTCCAGCCACCTGGTGAGCGGCCAGCATGAGGTGCGGGTGTTCGCCGACAGCTCCCCGGCAGAGGGCTTTAGGCCTGTCGAATCCGGGCTGGAAGACGTCTATTTCCTGCAGCTCGCCAACCAGAACAAGACCGCTCACTAGGAGAAAACACATGGCACTCTTCTGGGAGTTCTTCTCCTTCGAGCTCAAGTTCCGGCTCAAATCCATCAGCACCTACATGTATTTTCTGCTGTGGTTCACGCTCGCCTTTCTTGATATCGCCGCCGAGGATTTCGGCTTCGCGGGCAACGGCAAGCAGCTGCTCAATGGTCCGTACACCACATCCGTGCAGGATTTCTATTGCTGCCTGTTCGGCGTGCTGGTGATTGCGGCCATCTTCGGCGTGTCGGTTCTGCGCGACTTCCAACGGGATACGTTCCAGCTCATCTTTACCAAACCCATCAGCAAATTCGCCTACCTCGGCGGGCGCTGGCTCGGCTCATTCGTGGCGACAGTCTTTGCTTTCTCCGGCATCGTGTTCGGTGAGATTGCCGGAACACTTGCGCCCTGGGCGGATCACACGCGCATCGTTAGTGGCCATCCCTGGTGGTACTGGCAGCCGTTCTTTTCCATCGTCGTGCCGCAGATCTTCTTCTTCGGCGCTCTGTTTTTCATGGTCGCCGCGTTATCCCGCAAGATCGTCATCGTGTACCTGCAGGGCGTCGCTGTGCTGATGCTCTTTTTCATCCTCAACGCCATCTTCGCCACAACCCGTTCTCTCGAGCACTTCTGGTCCGCCATCTTCGATCCCCTCGGCCTTCAGTTGCAGGATGTGCTGTCCCGTTACTGGACCGTCGCGGAGAAGAACACGCTGCTCTTTTCCTGGTCCTCACACGTTGCAGGTGGTGTATTCCTCTATAATCGCCTGCTTTGGATCGGGCTGGGATTCGTCTGCCTGGCCATTACCTATCGCTTCTTTCCCATGTCGGTGGAGGCGCTGACGGCGCGCTCGCAAGGCCGCCGCGCCGCCCGCACCCGGCAGGAAGACGCGGCCGAATCGAAGCCCACGCGCTCCTTCGTGCCCGCACTGATGCCGCGCGCCACGCAGAACTTCGGCTCCGGCTTCAAGTTCAAACAGCTCACCTCGCTGACCCGGCTGCGCATCTCGAACACCACGCATGAAGTGCTGTTCTGGGCGCTGGCCATCCTCATCTTTTTCTTCGCCCTCGTCTTCGGCCACTTTGCCGGCCATCGTGGCGAGGTCAACACCTACCCGGTCACGTTCCTCATGCTGGGCGCGGTGGAAAACAACACCATCTTCCTCATGTACGTGGTCATCACGGTCTATGCGGGCGAGCTGGTATGGCGCGAGCGAGACACGCGTTTCGCAGGCATTAACGACGCCTTGCCCACGTCCGAAACCATTGACTGGCTGTCGAAATTCTTCGCTCTCGTGTTTGTCGAGGCCGTGCTGCTTGCACTGATCGCGCTGGGCGGAATCCTCACGCAGACTTTCGCCGGCTACTTCCACTATGAGCTGCTGCAGTACTTTCAGGAACTCTACCTCCTTACCTTTCCCACCCTGATCGCGTTTACGCTGCTTGCGTTTTTCGTCCAGACCATTGTGCCGAACAAGTTTCTGGGCCATGCCATTGTGCTGGGCGTCTTCATCCTGCAGCCCATCCTGTTCCGGTATGGGCTGGAAAACTCTTTGCTCAACCCCGGGTCGACTCCGCCCTACACCTACTCGGATATGAACGGCTACGGCCACTTTGTACAGGCGCAGCTGTGGGCCAATGTGTACTGGCTGGCGTTCTTCGCGGTGCTCGCCGTGATCTCGATCGCCTTTGCCCGGCGCGGTGCGGAGGATGCCTGGCCGGCGCGCTTTCGCCAGGCGCGTCGCCGTCTGCCCGCGCTCTCGCCTGCGATAGCGTTCTTCCTGCTTGTCGCCATTGCGAGCGGCGGCTGGTATTACTACAACGCGCACGTGCTCAACGAGTTCCTCACCACGCAGCAGCGTCGCGATATCCAGGCCCAGTATGAGCGCGACTTCAAAAAGTATGAGCACATGCCGCAGCCCAAGGTCATCGCGGTCGAGGCCAACGTCGATCTCGATCCGGCCCATCGCGGCTTCTCCGGCTCCGGCACGTTCGTGCTGCAGAACAAGACCACCGGCCCCATCCAGCAGATTCACATCACCAATCAGAAGCGCTCCGTAAGCCAGGTGAACTTCGATCGTCCGTTCCATAAAGTCAGCGCGTCGGCCCGCGATCTCTACACCATCTACCAGTTGGAACAGCCGCTGGCCCCCGGTGAAAAGATCACCATGACCTTCAACGTGGGCTATCAGACGCATGGCTTTATGGATGGCGGCGAACGTCCCGAACTGGCCGCCAACGGCATGTTCTTCGATAGCGATTACTTCCCGTGGATCGGTTACAACACAGGCGTCGAGCTGGACGATCCGCGCCGCCGCCGTGAAGAAAAGCTCGCGCAGCTTGAGGACCTTCCGGCCCGTGGCGACGCTCTCGGCAGCCGCACCAACCTCTTCACCTCAGACTCGGACTGGATCTCCTTCAAGACCACCGTCAGCACGCCGGACGACCAGATCGCCATGAGCCCGGGCTACCTGCAGCGCGAGTGGCACCAGAACGGCCGCCACTATTTCACCTATGACATGGGCCAGGTCAAGATCCTGGATTTCTTCTCCTACGTTTCCGGCCGCTATGACGTGGCGAAGGAAAACTACAAGGGCGTCGAGATCGAGGTCTATCACCATCCCAGCCATAACTTTGTGACCGCGGACATCATCGACGCGACCAAGGGCGGCCTGGATTATTACCAGGCCAACTACAGCCCGTTTCAGTTTCAGCAGTTCCGCGTGCTCGAGTATCCGCGCTATCGCAACTTCGCGCAGTCGTTCCCGAACACCAGCCCGTTCACCGAATCGTTTTTCATCCAGCGCGTGCTCGATCCCGACAAGGATATCGACCAGACGTACTTCATCACGGCGCATGAACTGGCGCACCAGTGGTGGGCGCATCAGCTGATCGGCGGCGCGGTTGCCGGGTCCAACATGATGTCGGAGTCGCTGGCCGAGTATTCCGCGCTGCGCGTCGCCCAGAAGAAATATGGCGACAACCAGATGCACAAGTTCCTGTCGCATGAGCTGGACGGCTACCTGCGTGGACGCTCCGGCGAGACCCGCAAGGAGCCGCCGCTCGCGCTCGTGCAGCGTGAGCTCTACGTGTGGTACCAGAAGGGTTCGATGATCCTTTACGCCTTGTCCGACTATATTGGCGAAGACAAGCTCAACCTTGCCCTGCACAATTTTCTGATGCAATACCGCTATGCCAACGCGACCGATAACATCAGCGAACCGTACCCGGATACGCGCCTGCTCGAGACCGCCCTGCGCGCGCAGACACCGGCGGAGCTGCAGTACTTCATCGATGACTCGTTTGAGAAGATTACGCTCTATGACAACAAGGCGATCGAAGCCAGCGCGAAGAAAACTGCGGACGGCAAGTACACCGTGACGCTCACCGTGCAGGGCCGCAAGCTGTACGCGGACGGCAACGGCGTGGAGACCGAAACGCCCATCAACGACCTCATCGACGTGGGCGTGCTGACCGGCGCAAAGGGAAACGACAAGCCACTCCAGGTGCGCAAGGAGCGCATCAACGGCGGGCGTCAGACCTTCACCTTCACGGTCGACAAGCTGCCCACCCGCGCCGGCATCGACCCCATCAACAAGCTCATCGACCGCAACCTGGATGACAACTCGGTCGACGTCACGCTGGCGAAATAAGCAGGGCGGGATGGCCGTCACCATCCCGTCACACGCCATCCGTTATCATCACTCATGCGCTTGAAACTGCTCGCAGCCACGCTTGTCCTCAGCCCCATCCTGTACGCCCAGGCCCCTCGCCGCAACGTCATCCTGTTCGTTGCCGATGGCCTGCGCCGCGGCTCGGTGACGCCGGAGGACATGCCCACCTTCTACGCGCTGCGCAGCCACGGTGTGGACTTCATCAACTCGCACGCGGTCTATCCCACGTTCACCACGGCCAACGCATCGGTCATCGCGACCGGCCACGGCCTGGGCGATACCGGCGACTACTCGAACGCGCTCTACCCCGGCGTGTGGCTTACCCCTCCGTTCGTCAACCTGACGCTCAACGAGCAGCCCGCCGGCTATGTCATCCCGTTCCTTGAAAACGACGCCGTGCTGGCCGACATGAACGCCATCTTCCACGGCAATTACCTGGGCGAAAAGACACTGCTCTCCACTGCTCGCGCGGCCGGATTCCACGTAGCGTCTATAGGCAAGATCGGCCCCACCGCCATCCAGCAGATTGACGTGGTCCACTACGACCAGGACGACGCACTCACCAGCGAAAACGCCATCATTCTGGATGACGCGACCGGGACCAACGTCGGCCTGCCCATCCCGGTCGCGCTGCGCCAGAGCATGGTGGAGGCCGGCTTGCCGCTCGAGGCGCCGCAGCGCACCAACGGCTTCCTCGCCACGTCCATCTGGTCCAACGGCAACTCCGGCGACGCCACCCACCCCGGCACCCAGCAGGCCAACCTTACGCAGCAATCCTGGTTCGCCGACGTCACCACCAAGGTCATCCTGCCGCAATTTACCGCCGACGCCAAACCCTTCGCGCTGCTGTTCTGGTCGCGCGACCCCGACGGCACCCAGCACAACCAGGGCGACTCGCTGCAGCAGCTCTCGCCCGGCATCAACGGCGAGACCTCCAGACGAGCGCTGCGCAACGCCGACCGCGCGCTGAAGCAGCTCCTCGACTGGCTGGACGCGCACCCCGCCGTCAAGGCCAACACCGACATCCTGGTCACCTCCGACCACGGCTTCGCCACCATCAGCCGGCGCGAGGTCGCGGCCGACGGAACCCAGACGGCTGAGGTTTCGAGCGCGCTGGCCTACAGCAAAACCACGAAAGCGCCTGAGCCTCAGGGCACTCTTCCGACCGGCTTCGTCGCTGTGGATCTCGCGGTGCGCGGCCACATGCGGCTGTTTGACGCTGAAATTCGTGCGCTCGCCGGCGGGGCCGCCTTCAAGGAGTTGAACGTGACGGAATCGCCCGCGGAGGCGCCCGCCGGCAGCGCCTTTCTCAGCGACAAGGACGTGCAGCGCCTCGACGGGTCGGATGCCCGCCTCATCGTCGCCGCCAACGGCGGTTCCGACCTCATCTACGTCCCATCCGGCAACCCGGAAATCGTGCACCAGACACTCGCCATGCTTACGCGCCTGGACTACGTCGGTGGCCTGTTCGTCGATGACAAATACTGCCCCACGCCTGCCGCCTGCCCCGGTGCGCTGCGCCTGTCGGACATCAACCTCGTCGGTTCGAGCAAGGTCCCGCGCCCGGCCATCGTCATCGCGCTCAAAACCTTCTACCTGCATCCCGGCGACCTGCAATCCGCCATCCAGATTGCCGATACCAGCCTGCAGGAAGGCCAGGGCAACCATGGCGGCTTCGGCCGCGCGCAGACCTTCAACAACATGGCCGCCATCGGCCCGGATTTCAAGTCAGGCTTCGTCGACCCCGACCCGATGGGCAACATGGATATCGTGCCCACGATGGCGAAAATCCTTGGCCTTACCCTTCCTTCAGTGGGTACGCTCAAAGGCCGCGTCCTGACCGAAGCGCTTGCCGGGCCAGCGCAGGCCGGTGGGAAAGCCGACAAAGCCGAAACGCTCAAACCGCTGGTCTCCGCGCCATCGGAAGAGGGCTTCCGCACGGTGCTCGAGCGCCAGCGCGCCGCCGGTGTTTCTTACCTGGACAGCGCCTGCTACGTGGCCAAAGCCCAAGCCGAAACCTGCCGGTAGAATGGCGAGATGCATCCTGCCGACCGCCCCACCGACTCCCAACTGCTCCGCGGCCGTACTACGCTGGGCGACTTCGAGCTGAGTTTCTGCTCGGATGGCACCTACCTGCTCGATGGCGGCGCCATGTTCGGCGTCGTACCGAAAACGCTTTGGCAAAAACGCCAGACTCCCAACGCGGACAACCTGCTGCAGCTGGGGTTGAACACGACAGTCATTCGCACCGGCAAGCAGGTGGTGCTGATCGAGACCGGCGTAGGCAACAAGCAGTCGGCCAAGATGAAGCAGATTCAGGGCAACCAGGAGCGGCTTCCCGCCTCGCTGGCCGCCGCGGGTGTGCGGCCGGAAGAAGTCACCCATGTCATCAACACGCATCTCCACTTCGACCATTGCGGTTGGAACACGACGCTCCACCCCGATGGCACCGTGACCCCGACGTTCGCCAATGCGCGCTACTTTGCGCATGCGGGCGAGGTCGCGCACGGTCACCTGCAACTGGAGCGCGATGCGGTCAGCTATCTCTCGCCCAACTACGACCCGCTCATTGACTCCGGCCAGATGACGCTGTTGACCGATGACTCCATCGCCGCGAACCCGGAGATCGTGCCTGGCATCTCAGTCGAGCTTTTCCCCGGCCACACCGCCAGCATGCTCGGCGTACATATTGAATCGGCGGGCCGGCATGCGTGCTACATCGGCGACCTCATCCCCACCGCCTCGCACCTCGACCCGACCTGGGTGATGGGCTACGATCTCGACCCGCTCACCTGCATCGCGCAGCGCAAGCGGTTTCTGGCCCGCGCCATCCCGGAGCAGTGGCTGGTGCTGTTCACCCATGATCACCACGTGCCCGCCGCCCACCTCACCCTTAGCGACAGGAACAAACCCATCGCGATTCCGCTCGACCTGGGTCTTTAGCTGGCTATATAGCAAAAAAATACGCCTGCGGGAAAAGATCACTCCGCAGGCGTTTCCGGTAAAACCTTGTGTAAAAACTTTTGGCGGTACTCACCCCAGCGTCGCTGCGGGCTGCCACCTTGCCGGCTAATCCTGCGCCCGGACGATCGGGAAGGGAAGGAGCAGGACGACCAAAAACGCCGCGTAGAACGTACCGCATTGCGACCTCCCAGCACGTGGAGTGACCCCAGACTGCCATTCCTGCGCTTGAAAATCCTGACGAAATCCTTACCAATTCCTGAAATCAGGGCTTAAAGCACAAAATCGACAGAAAAGTGCAGGCCACCACCTCCGGGCCCACGCCAAACGCAGAAAAAGCCCCGGATAATCCCGAGGCCCTTGCCGTCTGCAAACCGCTCTTATTTTGCCGTTACCGTCAGCGCGTACGTGGTCGAGTGCACCAGGAAGCCGTCCGTCGCCGAGACCGTAAACGTGTACGTCCCCGGCGCCGTGTAGACCGGTTCGAGCCCCGGCGTCTTGCCGCTGCAGCCCGTCACGGCCACAGCGCCCAGCCCAAGCAGCACAAGCACCAGGACGAACCGCGCCACGCGCCGCCGCATGAAGAACAGCAAGCCGCCGCTTGCCACGGCCAGCGCCCACAGCCACCCGCCGCCGGCCCCGCCATACCCGATCACCGTGTACTTGGCCCCGGTGGTGATGGACACGCGCACATCCACCGCGGCGCCGCTTGGCGTAATCGAGTTACTTAGCGGTGCGCAGGTCGTCGCCGGCGCGGTCGTGGTGCAGCTTAGCGTCACCGGCGCGCCAAAGCCGGCTTCCGGCGTCGTCAGCGACTCGGTCGTCACCGTGTAGCCCGCGATCACGTTGCCGCTGGCCGGTGTCAGCCCCAGGGTAAAGTCGAGCCCGTTGCCGGTCAGCACCGTTGGCGTCACCCCAACCGTCGCGTTCCCGGTCCCGACCACCATGGTCCCGGTGCGCATGCCGAACACCGTCGGCTTGAAGCTTACGTTGAGCGTGCAGCTGGCGCCCGCCGCCAGGCTCTGCCCGCAGGTCGACGCCACGAAAAAGTCTCCGGTCACCGCGATCGAAGGCACCGGCACCGCGCCGATTGCGGAATTCGTCACCGTCACGCTCTGCGTCCGCACCGCGCCCACGTCGATGCTGCCGAAGTTCAACCCCGCCAGCGAGAAGCTCAGGTCCGGGATACCCGTGCCTGACAGCGTCGCAATCAGGGTCGTCCCGCTCGACCCGACCGTCAGCGTGCCCGTCCCCGGGCCCACCACGCTCGGGTTGTAAACCACTTGAATCGTGCAGCTTGCACCGGACGCCACCGACAGGCAATTCTGCCCCACCACCGCGAAATCCCCGGTAGCCTTGATGAGATTCACCGCCGCTGAAAACGTCGAATTGTTCTTCCAGGTAAACGTCTGCACCGCGCTGTTGAACCCGATGGCCTCGGTGCCGAAGTCCCTGGTCTTCGGTTCCAGGTCGGCCGCGGTCCCATCGCTGGTCAGCTCGAAAAGGCTGTATTCCAGCAGTTTTTCCTGCGCACTCATTGCGCCGGGCGAGCATTCCATCGGGAACGCCACACCCTTTGGCGACGAGTTATTCGGCGGCGCCTCCACGTGATACTCGTTGAACAGCACACGTCCACATTGCCCGCCTACCTGGCCCACCGGTGCGTCGAACACGAACTGCATCACCGGGTTGTTGTGCGCCGGATCGTTCAAGGTCAGCCAGCTCTGGTTCGGCGCAATGACCCCGTTCTGATCGTGCTTGGTGGTCGTCAGCATCGGGATCTGTCCCGGCACGGTCGTTGCGCCCACCACCTGCAGCCACTGGGCCAGCGTGACGCCCTCGCTGAAGGTCTGGTCGACCGTCGCCGAAAGGTTTTGCAGCGTCGCCTGGTTCACCGCCCAGTTCGCCACGCCATCCCACGGCGGGTTCGCGTTCATCCACACGTAGCTGAAGTGGCTGGAATAGATCCGCCCGCCCGCATTGGCAAAGGCGATGATGTTCTGCAGCTCCGGCCCCGGCTTTGCGTACGCGGCGCCCTGGCAGGGCAGCATCAGCACGTCATAGCTGTTGAGGGTGGCGGCATTGCCCATCAGCGCCGTTTCGTTCGGCGTGCTCTGGTCGACCAGCGCCCCCGGGCTGCCTGCGCCGGAATAGAAATTGACTCGCCCACCGCCGCCGGGATTGGTGAATTCACTATCGGCGATGCCCACCTTGCGCAGGACGCATTCCACCTGGTCGGCGGAGCCGCTGGCAATCGCAAACAGCGGGATATCGCCTTCGCTTTGGTTCTGCGGCATGCGAACGCTGAACGACGTGTTGGTGCAGGCTGAAACCATCGGGATCGTCACCTGCCGCCGCCACCGGCCGGTCTGGATGACCAGCGGAATATTCGCGCCAACCGGCACGTTCGACAACGTGAAGGTGCCGTCGAAGCTCGTCGTAGCCCCCACCAGCGGCGCACCGGAGGGCGGCGTCCCCACCACCGGGCAAGCCACGCCCGCCGTGAACGCATCCACCGGCGCGTTGTTCACATACACCAGAATGTCGGGCAGAGGATCCAGGTTGTTCGGCGCGTAGACGGTGCCGGTAACGGTCGTGGTCTGGCCCGCCGGGCAGCTTACCTGCTGCAGGCAGAGCCCTGTACAGGTCTGCGCAGAGGCGGAAACGCCTGCTCCCAACAGCAGCAGAGCGAAGAACATGGCAAGCACAGAACGCATGGCAGGCACAAAACGCATGGCAAGCACAAAAGGCATATCAGGGCACCGGGTGGAGCCTACAAAGTACACTGAACGCCACTTCCAAAGCAACAACGCCGCGTCAATTGGTTTGCGCGGCAACCTCATCGGACGGTGCTTTCTGGCTTACCATAGACCCCAAACCATGCGCGCCAAATACCTGCTGCTCGCCCTGCTTACCGCTCCTGCTCTGGCACCCATGTTTGCGCAAGACGCCGGCATTTCCCGCGCGCTCGCCACCTCCCGCGCCGCCCGCGTCTCGGATATCCGCTACAACCTCACCTTCGAGCTCAACGCCACCGCGCCCGCCGCGCCTGCCATCCCCGGCACCGAGGTCCTCACCTTCACCTACACCGGCCCGCTCGCTTCCCCGGCAAACGATCTGCTCCTCGACTACCGCGACGGCACTCTCCAGTTCGCCACCCTCAACGGCCACGACATCCCCCAGACCCTCACCAACGGCCATCTGACCCTGCCCGCCACCGCCCTGCTCGACGGCCCCAACACCCTCAAGCTCGTCTTCTCCAGTCTTTCCGCCCCCGCCGGCAAAGCCATCACCCGCTATAAGGATAAAGACGACGGCAGCGAATACCTCTACACCCTCTTCGTCCCCGCCGACGCCGACATGGCCTTCCCCTGCTTCGACCAGCCCGACCTCAAAGCCCGCTTCACCCTCACCATCGCCGCCCCGCCCGCCTGGACCGTCATCGCCAATACCGGCGCCGGCCACGCATCCCGCCAGGGCCAGTTCGACACCATCACCTTCCCCGAAACTCTTCCCATCTCGACCTATCTGTTCGCCTTCGCCGCCGGCCCGTTCGCCGCGATCCCCGGCAAACCCGGCGAGCCGACCCTCTTTGTGCGCAAATCGCAGCTTGCCAAAGCCCAGCCCGAAGCGCCTGAAGTCCAGGCCATCACCAGGCAAGGCATCGCCTACCTCAGCGACTATTTCCAGCAGCCCTTCCCCTTCCCCAAATATGACCTGGTCCTCATCCCCGGCTTTCCCTTCGGCGGCATGGAGCACGCCGGCGCCACGTTCCTCAATGAAGACGGCGTCCTTTTCCGCAGCACGCCCACGGCCAGCGACTATTTCCGCCGCGACGTCCTCATCCTGCATGAAACCACCCACCAGTGGTTCGGCGACCTGGTCACCATGCGCTGGTTCGACGACCTCTGGCTCAAGGAAGGCTTCGCGCAATACATGGCCTACAAGGCGATGGCGAAGCTGAAGCCCGAAACCCAGCCCTGGAAACACTTCAACGAAGACATCAAGCCGCTCGCCTACGCGATTGACGAAACCCAGGGCACCACGCCCATCTTCCAGAACATCCCCAACCTGAAGGACGCCAAGAGCGCCTACGGAGCCATCGTCTACCAGAAGGCACCTGCCATTCTCAAGCAGCTTGATTACAAGCTCGGCGACTACCCTTTCCGCAACGGGCTCCGGCTCTACCTCAAGCAGCACGCCTACGCCAATGCCACGTGGCCCGACCTGGTCCAAGCCTTTACCCGCGTCAGCGGCAAAGACCTGAAGCCCTGGGCCGACGCCTGGATCACCCATCGCGGCATGCCGGAAATCGATACGGAACTGACCTGCGGAGCCGGCAGGGTCGTCAGCCTCAAGCTCAAGCAGCATGATGTTCTCGGCACCAGCATGACCTGGCCCATCTCGAACGAAGTCGTAGCAGTCACTGGCTATTCACACTGCGCAACAGATGCCGGTTGCCTGCGTGCTACCAGTAGCCGGGTGCGCTGGCGCGTCGATTGGAGTGACGGTGTTGTCGAGGTGCCAGAAGCCCGCGGAACGGAATGCCCCGATTACGTTTTTGCCAACGACCAGGACCAGGCCTATGGCCGCTTCCTCCTCGATTCCGCAAGCGAAGAAGCGGTCGTGAGAATCCTTGCACCTTCCGATCAAAGCACCGTGGCACAAAGCCCTGCGACCCCAGCCGAGGGCATGAACCCACTGATGAAAACCCAGCTCTGGACTGCGCTCTGGGAAAATGTTCGCACCGCCCACTCGGCCCCGCGGACGTATGTCGACCTGGTGCTGCAAACTCTGCCCACGGAAACTGACGAATCCCTCAACCGCATTCAGGGCGGGCGTGCTGCGCAATCTCTTCACTTCTATCTTGGCCCCAAGGGTAGGGAAGCGCTGTTGCCACGCGCTGAAAAGCTCTTCGCCGATCGGATGCTGAACGCCCCCACCCTCGGGCTCCGCATCACGAATTTCCGCACCTTCACGAGCGTCGCCCAGACTCCCGCTGCCCTCGCCCAGGTCAAGCAACTCCTCGCCGGCACCCTCACCGTCCCCGGCCTCACGCTCAAGCCGCTCGACCGCTGGAACCTCATCGGCCACCTCATCCAGCAAGGCGACTCTGAAGCCAAGGAACTCTTTGCCACTGAGCTGAACCGCGACCACAACGGCGAAGCCCAGAAGTATGCTTATGCCGCCATGGCCGGCACTCCAACGCCCACCATCAAAGCCCAATACTTCGCCGACTACCAGGGCACGAAAGTACAGGAAGACTGGCTCACCCAGTCGCTCCGTCCGTTCAACAGCTACAACCAGCAAGCCCTCACCCTGCCCTACCTCAGGCAGGCGCTCGACCAGCTCCCGCAGATCAAAGCCAACCGCAAGATCTTCTTTCTCGGCGCGTGGCTCGGCGCGTTTCTCGACGGCCAATCCACCCCCGAGGCCCAGCAGATCGTCCATGCCTGGCTGGCCCAGCCCAACATCGACCCCGACCTCCGCCTCAAGGTCCTCGAGCAATCCGACAACCTCGACCGCACCGTCCTCATCCGCAAAACCTTCCCCGACTGAAGCCGATGGGCTTGCTCATTTTTTTGTCATCCCGTAGGGATCTGCGTTTGCTTTCGCCGTTGGCTTGTTCTCTTACGCCACCGGCTAAACATCCATAGCCACACCATTTCGCCTGAGGCAAGATGCCAGCTTTTGGTGCAAATGCACCATCCTCGCAGCCTAACCCCAACCGAATGAAGATTTTGCCCCAAAACGAGGGAGGGGGGAGGACACCCACGATATCCTATCCAATACCCATGCCAGACCCCATCCCAACCCGGCTCGGTCCATGTCGTTTAGGTATCGATACCGGCGGCACCTTCACCGACTTCCTTCGCCTGAACCCGGACGGCACCCTCACCGTGTACAAGCTGCGCAGCACCCCGGACGATCCCAGCCGGGCCATCCTCGTAGGCATCGCCGAGCTGACTACAGGCCCCATCGATCTCACCCACGGTTCTACTGTCGCTACCAATGCGGTGCTCGAGAGGAAGGGCGCTCGCATCGCCGTGCTCATCACCGCCGGCTTCCGCGACCTGCTGCTCATCGCCCGCCAGACTCGCCGCGAGCTCTACAACTTCCAGGTCGAAGCTCCCAGACCCCTCGTCGAACCCGGCCTCACGTTCGAGGTAGAAGAGCGCCTCACCTACACGGGCGAGGTCCTCACGCCACTCACCGCAGCCGAAGTTGAACGCCTCACTCAGGCCCTCAAGCAAGCTGAAGTCACCTCCGTAGCCATCTGCCTGCTGCACAGCTACGCCCACCCCCGGCACGAGCAGGCGTTGCAAAAAGCCTTGTTGGAACAAGGCTTTCAGGTCTCCGCCTCGCACGCCATCCTGCCCGAGTACCGCGAGTACGAGCGCTTCAGCACCACCGCCGTCAACGCCTACGTGACACCGCTGATGTCCGCTTACCTCACCCGGCTTGCGTCCTCGCTCGCACCCTTCAGCACGTTGCGCATCATGCAGTCGAACGGAGGCAGCATCTCCGCCACGCAGGCCAAAGCCGCCGCCGTGCAAACCATTCTCTCCGGGCCCGCGGCCGGCGTGGTCGGCGCCCAGGCCATTGCCGCGGCCAGCAATCACACCCGCATCATCACGTTCGACATGGGCGGCACTTCCACGGATGTTGCGCTGATAGATCAAACGATCACCCGCACCAGCGACTCGCTGGTCGGCGACCTGCCCATCCGTTTGCCGGTGCTCGACATCCACACGGTCGGCGCCGGCGGCGGCTCCATCGCATGGATCGACACCGGCGGCAGCCTGCGCGTGGGCCCCCGCTCAGCCGGCGCAACCCCCGGCCCCGCCTGCTACGGCACAGGTGAAAACCTCACCGTCACCGACGCCAATCTTCTCTTAGGCCGCCTGGTCCCCGGACACTTTTTAGGTGGCCGCATGACCCTCGATCTCGCCCGCACCGAACGGCTTGCCCAGACCCTGGCCGACAAACTCTCGCTCTCCGTCCAGCGACTGGCGGAAGGCATCGTCCGCATCGCCGACGCCAACATGGAGCGCGCCATCCGCGTCGTCAGCGTGCAGCGTGGGCATGACCCCCGCGACTTCGCTTTGCTGGCCTTCGGCGGCGCGGGTGGCCTGCATGCCTGCGCGCTCGCCACCGCGCTCGACATCCCGACCGTGCTCATCCCGGAGCACTCCGGCGTTCTCTCCGCGCTCGGCATGCTGCTGGCCGACGTCGTCAAGGACCTCTCCACGCCCATCCACCAACCCACGGCGTTACTCACTGAACAAGCCCTGCACGAGCGCCTCAAACCGCTGCTCGCGCAGGCCCAGCAAACCCTCGCGCTCGAGGGCTTCTCGCTCGCCGACATCCTGCTCGAGCCCACGCTCGACATGCGCTATACCGGCCAGGCCTACGAGCTTTCGATTCCCTTCACGCCGGACTTCGCGCAGGCCTTCCACCGCACGCACGCGCGGCTCTACGGCTACGCCAATCCCGCACGTGGTACGGAGGTCGTGCAACTGCGCCTCCACGCCATCGGCCGCACCGACAAGCCAGCCCTCACCCCAACGCACCACGCCTTCACCCCCCAACCCCCACCCCAACCCACCGCCACCCAGCCGGCCATCTTCGAGAGCATCACTCACCCAACCCCGATCTACCTGCGCGAGCACCTCGTCCCCGGGACGCAGGACGCCGGGCCGGCCATCATTCTCACCGGCCAGTCCACCAACGTCATCCCGCCCGGCTGGGCCTGGCACATCGACGCTCCCGGCACCCTCATTGCCAACCGCGCCTGACGTATTCCCAAGGAGCAAAAATTCTCGATCCCATCGAATTCGAAATCTTCAAGTCCGTCTTCGTTTCCATTGCGGAAGAGATGGGCGTAACGCTCTGCCGCACCGGCTTCAGCCCGAACATCAAGGAACGCCTGGACTACTCCTGCGCCCTGTACGACAGCGAAGGCCACACCATCGCGCAGGGCGACCACCTTCCCGTGCATCTGGGCGCCATGCCCATGAGCGTCCGCGCCGCCATCGACCACGTAGCCATGCAACCCGGCGATACGGTCATCCTGAACGACCCATTCCGCGGCGGCACCCACCTGCCCGACATCACGCTCGTCACTCCAATCTTTCTGCCGGAGGATCAGGTCAAGCCAGCCTTTTTCGTAGCCAACCGGGCCCACCACTCCGACGTCGGCGGCATGAGCCCCGGGTCCATGCCGCTGGCCCGCGAGATCTTTGCTGAAGGCCTCATCCTGCCTCCTATCAAATTAGTAGTCGCGGGGCACATCGTGCCGGATATCCTCTCGCTCATCCTGGCCAACGTTCGTACGCCCACTGAACGTGAAGGCGACCTCACGGCGCAGATCGCCGCGAATCGCGTAGCTGAAACGCGCCTGCTCGCCTTGACCGCGAGGCACGGCCTGGCCAAGGTAAACCTGTACGCCGCCGCCACCCAGGACTATGCGGAACGCGTGCTCCGTGCCACTATCGCAAACATCCCGGACGGCTGCTACACGTTCGCCGACGCCTTGGACAACGATGGCTTTACCGACACGCCAGTTCCCATCGTCTGCAGCATCACAATCGCCGGCGATCATGCCACGGTAGACTTCACCGGCACTGCCGCGCAGACCACTGGCGGCGTCAACGCCAACCTCGCCATTACCATGTCAGCCACGCTCTACGCCTTCCGCTGCCTGGTCACGGAAGACATCCTCTACAACGACGGCATTGCCCGCCCCATCACGGTGATCGCGCCCGCGGGAACGGTCGTCAACGCCCGCCATCCATCCGCGGTAGCCGGCGGCAATGTGGAGACGTCGCAGCGCATCACCGACGTCGTTCTAGGCGCACTCAGCCAGGCCTTGCCGGAGAGAATTCCCGCGGCCAGCCAGGGCACGATGAATAATGTAACTCTCGGCGGCACAAATGCAGACGGGAACCCTTTCGCCTATTACGAGACCATGGGAGGCGGCATGGGCGGCAGGCCGGATGGAAAAGGCGGAGGCCTGCCCGGATTATCCGGCGTACACACGCACATGTCCAACACCCGCAACACGCCCATCGAGGCTCTGGAGCAGTCGCTGCCGCTGCGGATTTGCGTGTATACGCTGCGGCAGGGAAGCGGCGGCGCGGGCGCATTCCCGGGCGGCGAAGGGCTTATCCGCGAGTATGAAGTGCTGGTCCCCACCGCCGCCACCATCCTCACTGAACGCCGCAAGTCGCAACCGTACGGCACGCAGGGTGGCGGCCCCGGCGCATCCGGCTGCAACACCCTCATCCGCTCCAACGGCGAGGTTGTCGCGCTCCCCGCCAAGACACGTCTCGAGCTCGAACCCGGCGACCGCCTGCGCATCGAAACGCCCGGCGGCGGCGGCTACGGCCCAGCATGAACACGCGCAGCGTCCAAGACAGTGCGAAGCACCGCCCGCCCGGCGTGAGGGCGCTTTTGTCCTGGTACTTCGAAGCACCGAGCCAAGCCCGCCGAGCGCTACTCGCCGCCTCTCTCGGCTGGGCTCTGGACGCGTTCGATGTCATGCTCTACTCGCTGCTGCTGGCCACGCTGCTGCGCGAGTTCCACCTGACCAAACAGACCGGCGGCCTGCTCGGTTCACTCACGCTGGTGGCGGCGGCGGCCGGCGGCATCCTCTTCGGCCTGCTGGCAGATCGCTTCGGCCGCACGCGCGCACTCATCGCCTCGGTCCTGCTGTACGCGATATTCACGGCAGCGTGCGGGCTGGCGCAGAACCTGTGGCAGCTCGCCCTGTTCCGCCTTCTGCTGGGCTTCGGGATGGGTGGCGAGTGGGCCTCGGGAGCCGCGCTGGTGTCGGAATCCTTTTCGCCGGAAAGCCGCGGCAAAGCCTTATCCATCATGCAGTCGGCATGGGCCGTCGGGTTCGCGGCCGCGGCGTTGGACGTCGCCATCGTCCTGCCGCGCTTCGGCTGGCGCGCGGTCTTCTTCACCGGCCTGGCACCCGCCCTGCTCACCCTGTACATTCGCCGCCAGGTGCATGAGCCCGAAGCAGCCGGCACGCGCAGCCCGCTTACTCTCAGGCCGCTCTTCCGCAGGCCTTTACTCCCGCTCACCCTGGCCCTGACCGCGATGAACGCGGCATGCCTTTTCGCCTGGTGGGGCTTCAACTTTTTCGTTCCTGCCTATCTCTCTTTGCCGCCGGGCAAAGGCGGCATCGGCCTCAGCGCGCATGCCATGACCGCGATCGTCGTCTTCATGCAATGCGGCATGTTCCTCGGCTACCTCACGTTCGGGTTCATCGCGGATACGCTCGGACGCAAGCGCGTCTACATCGCCTTCCTCGTGCTTGCCGCCGCGCTGCTAGCCATCTTCGCCATGCTGCACAGCGCGATAGCCCTCTTCTTGCTGGCGCCCGTCGTCGCCTTCTTTGCCACCGGCTACTTCAGCGGGTTCGCCGCCGTTACGGCGGACGTTTACCCCACTGCCATCCGCGCGACGGGCCAGGGACTGACGTACAACACCGGCCGCCTCGCCTCCGCCGCCGCTCCCTTCCTTGTCGGCGGCCTGGCGGACGCGCATGGATTTGCCGCCGCCTTCCTGCTTTCTGCGGCTGCATTCCTGCTTGCCGCCGCGCTCTGGACCTTCATTCCCGACCACCGCGCCCGCCTCTCCTGAGGAGCCACTATTCCACCGGCGACACTCGTGCTACATTCATCCTCACCAACACGGCCATGCGAAGCTTCGCCAGCTCGACCCGTCTTCTGCTGATCGCTCTTCCTGTTGCCCTTCTTGTCGCTGCCACGATTCTCATCGTTCGCACCCAGCACACGCTCACGCAGGCCTCTCGCACCGATGCCCGTGCACACCAGGTCCCCTTCACCCTCGCCGCGTTTCACCCGCCAGCCGACCGCGGCTTTGAACCCGTGGCCGCTGCACAGCACTTCACCTGCGGCATACAATTCCGGGGCTCGCTGTATCTTGCAGGCCCGTCCGGCCTGGCGATTCATGAACCCGATGGCACCCTCACCCGCACCCTCCGCCCCGGCCTCGAGCTCCCCACAGCCCCGATCACCGCCATCACATCAGCCCGGCTGCGCAACGCGCTCGAGCCTCAACTGCTGCTCGCCACCGCCGGCGCCGGCCTGCTCCTGCTCACGCCCCAGCCGTTCGCCATCACGCAGCTTCTGCCCGCAGCGGCCGAGCAGGCCGACCTCACCAGTCTCCTCGCCCTGCCCTCCGGCGACCTGCTGCTCGGCACCCGCCACCACGGCCTGCTCACCTTCGATGGCAGCGTCCTCGAGGCTACGCCCATCCCCGCCACCGACATCACCGCACTGGCCGCCCCGCTGCCCGGCGCACTGCTGGTCGGCACCCGCACCCAGGGCCTGTTCTACGCGCACGCCGGCACCGTCACCACCATCCAGAGTCTGCCCGACCCCGACATCGAAGCGATCGCCACCACAGCCTCCACCGCTTACATCGGCACGCCCCGCGGCATCGCCCAGCTGGACCTGGCCTCGGCCACGGTCGCGCGCATCCTCGGCCCGGATCTCTTTGCGCACACCCTGGCGCTCACCCCCAGCTCCCTCGAGGTCGGCACACTCGACCAGGGCGTCGTCACCCTGCCGCTCACGCCGCGCCTGCGCCCCGCCAGCATCACCGCGCCCGCCACGCCGGACACCCGCAGAATCGACGCGTTCCTCACCCCGGCCGACGTCCTCCCCCGCGACATACACCCCGCCAACACTCTCACCGACGCCAACATTTCCGCCCTCGCCTTCACCCCATCCGGCAGCCTCTACATCGGCTTCTTCGATCACGGCCTCGACATCCTCGACCCCACCGCCAACACCCTCCGTCACCTTGAAGACGACCACCTCTTCTGCATCAACCGCCTGCTGCTCGATCCCGTCCAGCACACCATCGCCGCCGCCACCGCCAACGGCCTCGTCCTGTTCGACACGTTGGGTAACCCGCGCCAAACCCTCACCCGCCGCGACGGTTTGCTCGCCGATCATGTCACCGATCTCGCCTTCACGCCCACCGGCCGCGTCATCGCCACACCCGCAGGCCTGACGTTCCTCACGGCCAACGGACCACAAAGCATCTACGCCTTTCAGGGCCTGGTCAACAACCACGTCTACACCCTGGCCGGCAGCGGCACCGAGCTGCTGGCCGGCACACTCGGCGGACTCAGCATCCTGCAGGGCGATCGTGTACTGCGCAACGCAACCGTCACCAACTCCACGCTGCGCCACAACTGGATCACCGCTCTTGCCCCGACCACTCCCGGCTCCTACATCGTGGGCACCTACGGCGCGGCGCTTGAAACTCTTTCCCGCGACGGCGTCTTCACGCCCATCGACCTGCCGGCCGGAACGCCGCGCGACCTGGTCATCAACCCCAACGCGCTGCTCGTCACGCCCACTCATATCTTCGCCGGCACGCTGGGCCACGGCATGCTGGTGTATACCGTCGCCACCGGCCGCTGGCGCACCATCACCAGCGGGCTGCCTTCGCTCAATGTCACCGCCTTCGCCGCCCACGCCGGTACGCTTTACATCGGCACGGAAAACGGCCTCGTCCGCATTCCGGAGCCCGCACTGTGAAGCGCTTCCTGCTCTTGCTCTTCGTGTCGGTCCTCGCCGCGGGCGCCCACGCCGATACCGGCACGCTCACGCCAAAGGACAAGCAAGCTCCCGACCCCGCCATCCTCTCGCTCGACACCATGCAGGTTTCGATCACCGTGGACAATGGCGACGCGCACATCCACCTGGTGCAGATCTTCGCGAACCACACCGCGCAGATTGAAGAAGGCACCTATCGCTTCGCTCTCCCCGGCGGCGCGACGGTCAGCGATTTTGCCGTGTGGGACGGCCCGGTTCGCATCCCCGCCGTGATCCTCGAGCGCAAGCAGGCCGAGCAGGTCTACGCCGAAGCCAAAGCGCAGGCGATCGATCCCGGCCTGCTCGAAGCCGGCGAACGCGAAGGCTCAAACCCAAGGGAAGCGGCTATCTTCACCGCGAAAATTGTGCCCATCCCGGCGTATGGGACCAAGCGCCTGGAGCTCGATTACCACCAGCGCCTCGCCACCTCCGACTTCAAACAGTTCCTCGCCTTTCCCCTCAAACCTGACGCCGGCCAGAGCCAAACCGTCGCCCACTTCAGCCTGCACTTCTCGCTAGTGTCCGTTCAGCCGATCACCAACCTGCTAGCGCCCAACCTCACTCTCAGCGGCCCGACCGAAGGCACATGGACCGCCGAAAACCTGACCCTCACCAGCGACTTCACCGCCACCTGGACGCTGGCGCCGGAATCCGCCGGCAAGCTCGAAGTCCTCACCCATCGCGATGATGCGCAACCCCTGCCAACCCCCGGTAGCAAGCCCGCAGCCGTGACCCCGAACCCCGGCTTCTTCGCCGCGGAACTGCTGCTGCCCGCCGACAACAAGGCCCCCACCGCAACCCCGCGCACCATCGTCCTCCTCTTCGATACCTCGCTCTCCATGCAGTTTGAAAAGCTCGAGCGATCCTACGCCGCGCTCGAAGCCACACTCCACGCCCTTACTCCCACCGACCGCTTCAACGTCCTGCTCTTCAACGCGAAGGTCACCCCGTTCAAGCCTGCGCCCATCCCGGCCGACCCGGCGGCCATCGCCCAGGCCCTAGCCTTCGTCCGCGCCAGCCGTCTCCGCGGCGGCACCAACATCCTGCAGGCGCTGCAAGCCGGCCTCGCCCAATCGACCGACAACACCACCCTCGCGCTGTTTACCGACGGCGGCACCACGGAAGGCGAAACCGTCCTCCCCGGCAAGATCGCCGCCCGCTATCTCACCGCTTGGCACGCCGCACCGCACCCACCCCACACCGCCGTGTTCGCCATCGGCGATGACGCCGACACGCAATTCCTCCGCGCACTCGCCCACGCCAACGGCTTCCTCGAGCAGGTCCTCTCCACAGAACCACTCGACTTCCACCTCCAGTCCTGGCTCTCCAAACTCACCCATGATCCCGTCCCCGGCCTTGACCTCACCGCGCCGTCCAGCACCTCGCTCGTCTACCCGCTGCATGACGCCGTCTACCCCGGCAGCATCGCGCAATGGGTCGGGCAATACACCCCGAGCAGCGCACCCGCCACGTTCACCGCGCACGGCATCACCACCACCGTGCCACTGCCCGCGCTCGACCCGGCGCATCCGCAAATCCCCAGACTGTGGGCGCAGGCCCGCGTCGACGCTCTGCTCGCCCAGATCGACCGCGACGGCGAAACTACCGCCGCCATTGACGAAATCATCCGCCTCTCCCGCCGCTACAAGTTCGTCACTCCGTACACCTCGTTTCTCGCCGTGCCGCGCGCGCTGCTGCGTCCCCGCGTCATCCGCCCCGGCGACCCCGTGCTCCGCGTCCGCACCGACCCCGCCATCACCTCCGTCATCGCGCTGTTTCCCTTCGGCCTCACCAAGCCGCTGCGCCATCTCGCCGGTGAGGATTTGAAAGCACCGGGCGACAACGCCAACCGCCTCTGGGAGACCCGTTTCCTCGCCCCGCCCGACATGAAGGACGGCACCTACAACGTCCGGCTCATCCTGCGCGATACCGCCGGCAACACTTACAACGAAGCCAAAACCTTTGTCATCGCGAGCACCACGCCAACGGTCAGGCTGGCTCTCGCAAGCACCACCCTGCATCCCGGCCAGACGCTCGAGATCAAGGCGTCCGCCAGCCAGTCCACCCGCACGTTGACCGCGCACATGGAAGGCCTCAACGCCACCACCCTGCGCTGGAACCCGCAGGCCCGCACGAACACCGGCACGATGACTCTGCCGCTCGGCTTCCCGCTCGGCCGCTATACCCTGACGATCACCGCGGAAGACATTGCCCACAACATCGGCAGCCAGGAGGTGCAGATCGATGTCCTCCCGTAAACCCTTGCTGCTCGCCGCCGTGCTCGTCGGCATCCTGCCGATAGCCGCCACCGCCCACGCCACCCTGCCGCCCTGGCTGCAGCACATTGTCGGCTCATCGTCCGCTGAATCCGCACTGTACCGCCTGATGCATACGGCGGCCACCGACATCCTCTACCCGCGCCCGCCCCGCGAGGCCCAGGCCGAACTCGCAAAGCTCCCCACCGCCGACCCCGCCGTCTTCGCCCTGCGCGCCCGCGCCGACGAGCAGGCTCTGGACGAGCATGCCGCCGAACAAGACTGGATCCAATACGCTGCCCACCTCAACACGCCCGCTGCCCAGCTCACGCTGGCCGACTTCTACGCCCGTCGCCTGGACACCGCTAACGAAACTGAAACACTGACCCGCCTCGCCGCCCTGCCGCCGGACCCTGCCGAGCAGTATCTCGCACCAGACAAGCAACTCTCATGGCGCGTCTTCAACCGCCTGCTCACGCTGCTCGCCGACCAGGCCACCCCGCCCGCCCGCACCCGCGCCGCCTTCGACGCCTTCCTCACACGCTACCCCAAACAGCCCGCCGTCTACACCCAGGCCCTCACCTTCCTGCTCGCGCAGAAAGACTACGCCGCCGCCGAAGCCCTCATCGCCCGCTACCGCGCGGCCGTTCCCGACGACCAGGTCTTCCCGCTGCCCGCCCAGGCCTCCCTGCTCACCCAGCGCGATGGCCCCGCCGCCGCGCTCGCCCTCTACGACCGCAGCTTCCAACCGCTCTGGCCCGCCGACCTGACCAACGCCTACCTTGCCCTGCTCGCCCAGGCCCACCAGCAGCGAGCGTTCACCGCCGCCGCCCGCGCCACGTTGGCCGCTCATCCTGACGACCCCGCGGCACTCAACGCGCTTGCCCGCCTCTTCTACTATGACCAGCTCCAGAATCACCCCGCCCAGGCCCGGCAGACCCTCGAAGCTTTCCGCATCGCACGCGAAGCCCGGGCAGGGAACTGGACGCCCGAAGACCTGTACACGCTCGCCGCCCTGAGCGCTCTCATCCCGGCCCCCGCTGAGGTCGCACGCTATAACTTCGCGCTCTCCAGCCTGCCCGGTAGTCTCCCCGGCTACCTCGAAAACGGGGAACCCGCCGCCCAGGCCGGCCTCGCCGCGCTCACCCACCTGCTGCTCAGCGCGCCGGACCAGCCACTCGCACTCGGCGCCAGCAACCTGACGTTCTACCGCGATATCGCCACGCTCGATCAAGGCCCCGGCTACTGGAACGGCATCCTGTCGCTGTGGCTCAACGGCACCAACCCCGCCTCGCAGTTCAACGCTGAAACCGCCAAAGCCCAGACCTACTTCCATCGCAGCAAGGCCGCCGAGCTGCTCGCCACGCTCGACCAGAAATACCCCAACGCCCCCGAGCGCCCCGCGCTGCACGCCGAACTGCTGGCCGCCGAAGCCGAGTACGGCGAGCCCGCAACCGTCATCTCCGAAGGCAAGCAATTCCTCACCGACTACCCCGCCGCACCTCAGCGGGTGGACGTCGCCTCGCTCATGGCAGACGCCTACGCCCGCCAGCAAAACACCGCCGCCGAGTTCGCCCTGTACGACTCTCTGCTCACCGAGCTCGCCGCCCAAACCCACGGCCAACCCCTCACCGCCGCCGCACCCGACCCCGCCAATCCACCAACCCCCGGCTGGTCTGCCACCGCCGACGCCGACTCAAACGAACTCCTCACCACCCCCGACGCCACCGGTTCAAACCCAACCACCACCACCCGCGCCACCCTGCCAGCCGCCACCCAGTACCGCCAGATCCTCGACCGTTACCTCGGCCGCCTGGTCGCCACCCAAAACCTCCCGCAGGCCCTCCGCGTGCTGCGCGCCCAGCTCGACCGCAACCCCAGCGACCCCGCCCTCTACGAGCGGCTCGCCACGTTCCTGCAACAGAACAACCTCTCCGCCCAACAGGACGAGGTCTACAAGCTCGCCATCGCCAAATTCCAGCAACCCACTTACTATGACAAACTCGCCCGCTTCTACCTCCGCGAGAAAAGACGCACCGACTTCGCCACCCTCACCCGCCAGGTCGCCGACATCTTTTCCGGCACCGATCTCGACCGCTACTTCGCCGCCGTAACCCCCACTGCCACCGACACCGAAGCCGGCCCGCAGCTCGCGCTCCAGCTCAACCTCTACGCCGCCAAACGCTTCCCCCACGACCTGGTTTTCACCCGCAACCTGCTCGCCGCCTATCAGGTCCAGCCCACCGCCGACCCCGCCGCGTATGAAGCTCTGCTGCGTCGGCAATGGTTCCTCGCAGACGATCTCCGCGATCAGTTCTTCGCCTACCTCACCCGCACCGGCAAGCTCCAGCCCGAGCTTGCCGCCCTCACCAGCCAGCAGGACCCCGCCGCCCAGCGTGAAGCCGCCGGCATCGACATCTGGCAATCGCACTTCGAGCAGGCCGCCCAGCCGCTCGCCCAGCTCACCACGCTCTACCCGGCTGACCCCGACCTCGGCGACCAGGCCGCCAGCCTCTTCCGCTCGCTCTCCTACCTCGACCCCACCGCCCACTCGCTCGACCAGGCCGTCGCCATCGAGACCAACCTCCTCCGCGCCGCCCCGGACGACCCCAACCGCCTCGCCACCCTGGGCGATCTCTACGCGGAAGCCACCGCCGACGCCGGCGAAAACCTCGCCGCCGCTTCACCCTACTGGCAACGCATCCCGGCCCTTCACCCCGGCACCCCCGCCGGCTACCTCACCACCGCTACCATCTTCTGGGACTACTTCCAATACGACCAGGCGCTCGCCCAGCTGCATGAAGCCCGCGCAAAATTCTCAGCGCCCAGCCTCTACGCCTATGAGGCCGGCGCCATTGAAGAAAACCGCCACAACCTCCCCGCCGCCATCGCTGAATACACCGCCGCCGTCGCCACTCCACCTTCTGCCAGATTCTTCGCTACGTCCACCGACGCAGCCGTGACGGCCCTGCTCGCTCCCCCCTCTGACGCCGCCGACAGCAACCTCCAATCCACCGTCCAATCGCTCTTCAACGCCCCCGCCGCCCGTGCCCGGCTTATCATCCTCGCCGTCCGTCCGTCCACCGCAAAGCTCGTCGACACCGCCACCGCCCAGGCCGTCGCCGCCGACGCCAACCCCACCTCCCTCACCCTGCGTGCCGATATCCTTCTCGCCCAGCACCGCCCCGCCGAGCTCGCCCCACTCCTCGCCGGCGCACTGGCCAAGGCCCAGACCGCGGAAGAAGCCGCCGCCATCGGCGACCTGGCCCGCACCCACACCGCTACCGACGACGCCCACCTCAACGAGGTCGACGTCTACCTCAGTACGCCGCCCACCACCACGAAGCAATACGCGCCCGCCCGCTCCTACCGGCTCATCGAGATCTATGAAGCCGCCCTCCAGCGCCAGATCGCCCTCACGCCAGACCCGGTAGAAAAGCTGCAGCTGCAATACCAGCTGGCGGCCTCGCTCGAAGCCCGCCACCAGATCCCCGCCGCCCAGGCCGTCATCGTGCAGGTCTACACCGCCAATCCCCGCATCCTCGGCGTGGTGCGCGCCACGGTCGATTTCTATGCCCGCACCGCGCAGCCCGCGCCGGCCATCGCCACGCTGCTGCAAGCCGCGCAGGCCGCCACCCCCGAGCTCGCCCGCTCCTTCACCCTTGAAGCCGCTACGCGCGCCAACGACAGCAACAACCCCGCCCAGGCCCGCCAGCTCGCCCTCACCCTGCTCCCCGCTACACCTTATGACGCGCAGGTCCTGGCCATCATCACCGCCAGCTACGCCCGCCAGAACGATAACGCCGGCCTCAAAACCTTCTACCTCGCCCAGCTCGACCAGGCCGCCAAAGCCCCCAACCTCAGCCGTGACGAGCGCAAACAAAACATAGCCCTCCTCCGCCGCGGCCTCATCCCCGCCTTGACCCGGCTCAACGACTACGAAGGCGCCGAAGCCCAGTACATCGCCCTGCTCAGCGCCTTCCCGGAGGACGCCGCCACCACCCAGCAGGCCGCTCTCTACGCCCTCCGCTACCACCGCCAGCCCCAGCTGCTCGACTTCCTCAACAAGACCGTCCACGACTCTCCCAAGGACTCCCGCTTCGCCATCGATCTCGCCCAGGTTCAGACCACCTTCGACAACCTGCCCGCCGCGCTCGACGCCTACAACGCAGCCATCGCGATCCGCAAAGACCGCGCCGATCTCTACCAGGCCCGCGCCGCGCTCGAGCTGACCCTTGCCCTCCAGCAGCCGGCCCATCTCGATGAAGCTGCCGCCGATTTCGAACGCCTCTACCTCCTCACCTACCACGACCCCCAGTACCAGGTCAGCGTCGCCCAGATCCGCGCCCGCCAGCAGCAGCCCGCCGACGCCGTCAAAGCACTTCGCCTTGCCTATATCGAAGGCCATGCCACGGCCGGTCCCGTGGCCGCGGCCAATGCCTTCAAGGTCGCCGGCCAGCTCGCCCAGTGGAACCTGTTGCCGGAAGCCCGCAGCTTCGCCGATCAGGGCGTACAGCTCGCCGGACCCAACCTGCTTGCTGACCTGACGCTGCAACCCGGCCTCAAGACCTGGGCCACCATCCTCACGCGCCAGGGGGCCGCCGCGCAAGCCCTGCAGACTCTCGCCGCCGCCCGCACGCGCATCCTCGCCAGCCACCCCTCCACCGCCGCCCTCCTTGCCCTTACCGCCGCAAGCAGCGCCGCCGACACCACTGACGCCGACACTCCCGACACTCCCGACACTCCGGACGATCCCGCCGCCATCCGCAAAGCGGCTCTAGAAGCCCGCGACAAGGCCATTGAGACCAACATCAAATCCGCTGTCGAAACCCTCGGTCAGACGGTCCAGACCTACTACACGCCAGACCAGCTGAGCAGCCTGGCCAGCTCGCTCGACATCCTCCACACCACAAACGCCGCCCTCGCCCTCCAGGCCGCCACCACCGCCGGCCTGGCAGACCGCGAAGCCCTCTGGCGTAAGCAACTCCTCCTCAGCGGCCCGGAAGACCCGGCCAATCTCAGCGCCTACACCAGCCTCCAGCAGCATCGTCTCGCCTTCGCAGAGCTCGCTGAGACGCTCGAAGCGTATGCCGCTCATGTGCCTGCGGCAGAACGCGCACCCATCCGCCAGCAGGCCGCCCAGGCCTACCGCGCCGCCGGCGACATCCCCGCCGAACTCCGCCTCACCCGCACCGCCGCCCTGGCCGCCGATTCCACGCTCCGCGACCGCTACCTCGATCTGCTCCTCACCCACAATCCCGCCGCCCTCGCCACCCTGGCCGCGGGCAAAAACCACACCCTGGCTGATGCCGCGCTCAACTACGCGGTGAGCCACGGCACCTACGATCAAGCGGCCGCCGTCGCCACCGCCCGGGGCAAAAACATCTCACCCCTCTGGACCAGCGCGACGCTCGCCCTCACCGGCCTCTACCTCACGCCGCCAGACAGCAGCCCCACCCTGGCCGCGTTCAGCACCGCCCTGCGCGCCCAGGACACCATCGCCAACTTCCTCACCACACCGGCAAACCCCAAACAGTCTCTCACTGGCGACGTCTTCTTCGACTACGCCTCCCGCTATGGTATCTTCCTCAGCCAGCTCCCCGCGCCCAGCCAGGACCCTGAGGATTACCTGCCCGGCAACCTCGAAGCCGCGCCCGCCACGGCGTCGGTGTACCTCGATCTGGCCAGCACCTACGCCGAAGCCAGCAACGTCCCGGCCGCCCGGCAGCAGTTCGCCCACGTCTTCGAGCTCGACCCCGAAGGCGAGTCCGCACTCGCCGCCTATGACGACCAGGCCGTTCTGTTCGCACGCACCGGCAACGTTCCCGCGGCTGCGGCCTCCTGGCGCGCCGGAATGGCCCTGCTCGCACGCATGCAGGATCGCGGCAGCTATCCGGAACGCTTCTACACCGCCTTTGCCGCCACCCTGCGCCACGCGCACAGGCACGGCGTCGCGCTCACACCTGAAACCGACTCGCTCCTCCGCCCCTACCTCGCGCATAACGGCAATTACCGCTCCAACGAGCTTCTGAAATCTGTCTATGAAGCGGCCGCGAGTCCTTCGCAGGGCGCCGCTGAGATCATCGCCCTCTCGTCCGCTTCGACCATCCCGGACGTCGTCCTGGCCGAGCTCAACAACGCCCCCTGGCTCAGTCCGCAGGACCAGAACGTCCTCCTCCTCCACCGCCTCGAGCTGGCCCGAAACGACACCGCGCCCGACACGGACGCTTCCGGTCACGATGTCCAGATCCTCTCGCTGGAAGACCGGCTCCTCGCCGCCTACATCGCTGCTGCCGACTATGCCCAAGCCCAGTCGCTCCTGGCCACCATCCCCCGCAGCGCGCATGACTCCTCGCTCGACGCCTCGCGCATTCTGCTGACCGCCCATGGCAAAACCCTCAGCGCCCTGCTAGCCGACTACGCCGCCGCCCCAGACACCGCGCCCACACCTGCGACTCTCACCCGTGCCGCCGCCACCCTCCTCCCGGCCGACCCCACCAGCGCCCGCCTGCTGCTCGACTTCGTCTTCGATCAGAAGCAGCAAACCCACACGCTGCTGCCCGCCGATTACCTCGCCCTGGCCCAGTCCCAGATCGCCACCAACGACCTTCCCGCCGCACTCACGCTGCTGCACCGCCTGGCGCTCCTCCCACCGGCCGCCGCTGAGAGCCTTTCCGTCACGCTGGACAGCTCCGCCACGCCAGACAGCTCCGCCACGTCAGACACGCTCCCACCGAACCCGTACCAGAACACTGACTCCGCCGCCCAGCTTCTTGAGACCACCGGCCATCCCGCGGAAGCCATCCCCTTTCTGCAATCCCTTGTCGCCGCCGTACCCTGGTCCGCACCCTACAAGCTTCGCTTCGCCCAGGCGCAACTCGCGACCGGCGAACATGACCCAGCCCTGCTGATCGCCATCGCCCGCGACTCCCTCGCTCCCTACGCGACCCGCGTCGCCGCGGCCCGGGCACTCGCCCCCTTGCAGCAACCATCCGATCTCGGCACACCCGAGCTGAGCCTCCTCACGCATCCTCACATCACCCCAACAGAGGCTCGCCAGCCATACTTCGCAGCCGCCCGCCTCTCCGCCGCCCAGTCCTCGCCGGCCGACACCACAGCCCTGCTGCATGAAGCTCTCGCCATCGCCCCCCTCGGTCTCCCCGCCGACCAGACCCGCCTCACCCTCTTCCTCGCCGAAACCCAAGCTCCCCAGTCCCCGCCTGAAACCCTCGCCCTGCTCAATCTCCTCAACAACACCTCACCACCCGTCACCGCCACAGTAGACGACACACCGGATACCTCGGCCGACACCGACACCGCCGATTCCACCGACACCCCCGACACATCGCCCGCACAAACCGCTACCGCCACCCTGCCGCCCGTCACCGCCACGCTCGACCTCCCCACCCGCGTCCGTCTCGCCCAGACCCTCAGCCACCTCGCCTACACCCTCCAGCAAGACCCCGGCAGCGCCGTAGCCTACCTCCAGCTCGCCATCACCCTCGACCCCAAAAATCCCACCCTGCCGACAGCCTTGAAAGCCCTCCAAACCCAGATCGCCCTGGACGCCCTCAACGACGACCGCCGACCCATCTTCACCCCGGACCTCACCCAGAAAAACGACGTCCGCTCCCGCCTCAACCTCACCCAGGCGGCAAAACTGGAGGCAGCCCAATGAACCTCCGCCGCGCAGCCCTGCTCACCCTGGCCCTCGCCGCCACGGCCGCCCTGGCCTGGCAGACCACCCGCACGCTCACCGCGCCCAAGCCCCAACCGCTCGCCGCCCTCGCCCCCTCCGGCGCCCTGCTCACCATCGAGTCTCCCGACTTCGCCGCCCTCCTCCACTCCTGGAACGCCTCGCCCGAGCAAAAAGCCTGGCTCGCGTCCTCAAACTATGCGGTGTTCTCCAACTCCCGCCTCTTTGGCCGCCTCACCGACGCCGAGGCCCAGTTCGCCGCTGCCTCGCAAATACCCGCCGCCACCCTCCTTCCCCAGGTCGCCGGCCGCCAGTCCCTCTTCGCCTGGTATGACGTTGGCAACCTCGAATTCCTCTACATCACCCGCCTCCCCGCCGCCCAGGCCGCCCAGACCGACCTGCTCAAATCCCGCGGCAGATGGTCCCAGCGCCAGGCCGGCTCCATCCCTTTCTACACACGCACGGCGGGGCAGGGAACCGAAAAGCGCAGCGTAGCCTTCGCCTCCACCGGCGGCCTCTTCTTCCTCGCCACCCGTGAGGACCTCCTCGCCAACGCCCTCAACCTCCTCCAGCACACGCCCCAGGCCTCCTCCATCACCGCCGAACCCTGGTACCAGGACGCCACCGCCGCCCTCCCTCCCGAAGCCACCGCCCCCATCCTCCACATGGTGCTGAACCTCGACCGCATCGTCCCTCTGCCCCAGTTCCGCACCTACTGGATCCAGCAAAACCTCACCCAGATGGCCGCTTACAAATCCGCTACCGCCGATCTTTACCGCGCCCCAAATGCCTTCCGTGAAGAGCGCTCCCTCCTCCTGAAATCCCCGCCCGACCCCACGCCCCCTGACCCGGATCTCGCCCCCATCGCCGCCCTCGCCCCACCCTCCGGCGTCTACCGCGCCACCGCCAACCCCACCCCCGCTGAGGCCGTCACCGCGCTCGAAGAAAAACTCCTCGGCCGCGCCCAACCCGCCACGGTAGCCTCCACCAGCGCAGCCGACCCGACCCTCACCACCGCCCAGTCCGGTACCACGTCCGACCTCGAAACCCGTATCGACACCCCGGCCCCCATCGCCGCCACCTTCAGCACCCAGGCCCTCACCCAGGCCTTGCAGTCAGCGCAAATCGACCAGCTCCTCACCTACTCGGAAGCCCAGCCAGCCACCGCCCTTTGGGTCCCCATCCACAACGCCATCATCCTCCACGCCGCCGCGCCCTGGTCCCCGCAGGCCATCGCCGCCGCGCTCCAGCAGTCCCTCCGCGGCACCCTCACCACCAGCACGCTCGGCATCGATTTCCACGCCACCGGCCCCCTCTACACCCTCACCGGCCCCAAGCCCCTCGTCTTCACCATCGAGGGCCCCTACCTCATCCTCGCCGACTCCGTCCCGCTCCTCCAGACCATCCTCCAACTCCCCAAATCCACTGCCCCCGCCCTCCCCGCCACGCTCGTCACCGGCTTCAACCATACCGCCCAGCGCGCCCCCTACACCCGCCTCACCACCCTCATCGACGGCACCCCCACCGAAACGCCCGCATTCTTCTCACAAAACATCCGCACCCTCTCAGACGCCTTCGCCAACCTCCAGACCGAGCGGCTCATCGAGCGCCATCAAGGCCCCGTCATCCACCAGACCGTCACCTACCAGTGGACCGCCCCGTAATGTTTCAGCTCCCGCCTGAGCCGCCAACCATCCGGATCCAGGTCCTTTCCCTCTTCCATCCCCGCACCATCCTGCTCGACCACCGCCCCATCACAGCGCCCGCTACGCTCAGCCTTCCGCCCAAAACCTTCACCCTCACCGTTCCTGGCAAGCTCACCCGCAGCTACACCGGCGCGCTTGAAATCACCACCATGCGCGACGAGCTCCAGATCATCCTTACCCTCTCCACCGAGCAGGCCGTAGCCTCCATCGTCGCCGCCGAGTCTCCACCCCACGCCCCCATTGAATCCTTGAAAGCCCAGGCCGTCGCCGCCCGTTCCTACCTTCTCGCCGCCCAGCCCGCTCTCTCCTGCGATACCACGCGCTGCCAATACCTCCGCGCCGCGCCACCCCCCGGCTCACCCGCCGCCCTCGCCACCGCCGCCACCTCCCATCAGGTGCTCCTCTTCCACCCGCTGGACGCGCCCCCCACCATCGTCCTGGCCATGTACTCCCGTAGCTGCGGCGGCCGCACCCGCGCTCACCCCACCGGCCCCGCCACCTACCCCTTCTACTCCGTCCGCTGCGACTACTGCCTCCGCCACCCCGAAACCTGGACTCGCCTTGCACCCTCTACCCAGACCGAAACCGCTCGCCTGGCCTTCAATCGCACCCACGGCTGGGCCGCCATCCCATCCAACACCCACACCACCGTCGCGGGCTGGATGCATGGCCGCGGCACCGGTCACGGCATCGGTCTGTGCCAGCTTGGCGCCGCGGATCTCGCCGCCCATGGCCAGTCCTATGGTGAGATTCTCGCCCACTTCTATCCAAATACTGCCCTCACCACCATCCCTTGAAAAGCAGCTCGGCGGACTCTGGCATCTGATGTATGGTCATGGCGAGGAACTGTCCGTGCGAGTCGCACAGACTCGGAAAGCCGGGGGCGCGCCCTTTTCATTTCACAAAAAACATCTTCCGCTCCAAACCGATACACTCAACCCAATGCCTAGCCCTTCGACCCAGCCCTCCAGCCCCACCATCGCCTCCGTAGGCACAGCCTTTCCCGCCTACCGTTACACCCAGTCTGAAATCGCCCAGGCCCTGGTCGCCCGCTGGGAAGGCAAGCTGGAAGAGCCGCGCCTGCTCACCCGCCTCTTCGCCAATTGCGGCGTCCAGCACCGCTACACTGTGCTGCCGCTCGAGCAATACCCTACCCTGGTCGGCTTCAAGCAGACCAATGACCAGTGGATTGAAGCGGCCGTCGCGCTTGGCGAGCAAGCCATCACCCGCGCCCTCACGCCGCTCGGCCTCACCGCGGCTGACATCTCCGCCATCTTCTTCGCGACGGTTACCGGCATCGCGTCCCCCACCATCGACGCCCGCCTCATCAACCGCATGCCGTTCCCCACCTCCGTCAAGCGCACGCCCATCTTCGGGCTGGGTTGCGTGGCGGGGGCCGCCGGCATCGCCCGCGCGAGCGACTACCTGCGCGCCTTCCCGGACCAGTTCGCCCTTCTCTTATCGGTCGAGCTCTGCTCCCTCACCTGGCAGGACGACGACCAGTCCATCGCCAACCTCATCTCCTGCGGACTCTTCGGCGATGGCTGCGCCGCTGTCGTCCTGGCCGGCGCCAATGCCGTCATACCTCAGGACCGGGTGCCCCAGGTCTCGCCTTTGAGACCTGGGTCTGAATTACCACAAACGTCCGTGCCTGGCCCCCGCATCCTCGCCACCCGCAGCACCTTCTACCGCCACACCGAGCACATCATGGGCTGGGACATTCGCGACACCGGCTTCCGCATCGTCCTCTCGCCCGACGTCCCCAAGGTCGTCCTCGTCAACCTGCGCGGCGACGTTGACTCGTTTCTCGAAAGCCAGTCCCTCACGCTCGCAGACATCAAATCATGGATCTTCCACTCCGGCGGCCCCAAGGTCCTCGAAGCCACCGAGCAGGCGCTCGCGCTGCCCAAGGATGCCTTGGCCCTCAGCTGGAAATCCCTCGCCGAAGTCGGCAACCTCTCCGCCGCGAGTGTCCTCTGCGTCCTCGAAGAAGCCCTTAAAACCCCCGGCCAGCCCGGCACCTACAGCATCCTCGCCGCCATGGGCCCAGCCTTCTGCCTCGAACTCGTCCTGCTGCAATGGTGAACCCCAGCGAGTACACTCACCCCATGGATCCCGTAGCCGAACAGGTCATTGCTCTCATTGCCAAATCCAAGCAGATCGACCCCGCAACCATCACCCCCGAAACGACCTTCGACTCGCTCGAAATCGACTCTCTGGACAAGATCAACCTGTCCTTTGAGGTCGAAGAGCTCTTTGCGATCGCCATCCCGGACGACAGCCTGAACTCTCTCCGCACTGTAGGCGACGTCATCGCCGGCGTCCACCGCCTGCAGGCCGCCAAATCTGACAGCCCGGCATCCGACAAGCCCACACCCGGCGTCGAGACCGACCCCGCATGAAAGACGCCAACCTCATCCTGATCCTCGGCCTGACCGCCATCGTCTTCTCGCTCATCGCCGCCTACTTCCATACCGCCATCACCCACTTCGCCCGCCGCTCCCGCCTGCGGCCGCCGCACCCCGCGCTGCTCGCCGTGACCCGCATCTGGTTCGCCCTGCTTGCCCTGGGCTGCGTCACCTTGCTGATCCTCCCCCTCTTCCACCACAAATAGCAGAGCGTGATTCGCGCCGGACTCTATCGCAATTCACGTCGCATTAGGGCTCAAGCATCAACCTAAGTCCAATCGAATGAAGATTTTGCCACAACATGGCGGGGGGGCACCCCCAGGTAGAAGGACCCCGAGGAGCCAGATGAATCCGACGCACCGCGTAGTCATCACCGGACTGGGCTGCCTCACCCCCATCGGCGCCACCCCCGAGACCCTCTGGCAGTCCCTCATGTCCGGCACCTCAGGCATCGCCCACACCCCCCTCAACGACCCCACCCTCAAGTTCACCGCCACCGCCCAGCTTTCCACACTCGACACCAGCACCCTGACCCCCGCCCAGCTCCAGACTACCGAGCGCTGCAGCCAGCTGGCCATCCTCACCGCCCGCCAGGCCGTGAGCGGCATCCCCCTGACCCCCGCCAGCACTGCCATCATCCTTGGCTGCAGCACCAACGGTCGCCAGGCCGAAGAACCCGAAACCGCCAAGCTCTACACCCGCGACGCTCGCGTCCACCCGCTGACCATCGCCCGTTCGATGGCTTCGAATGGCACCTCGCAGGTCGCGATCGATCTCGGCATCACCGGTCCCGCGCTGACCATCTCGACCGCCTGCGCTTCCGGCGCCCACGCGATCGGCCTGGCCTTCCAGATGGTGCGCAGCGGGTTGGTCACCGCGGCTCTCGCCGGCGCACATGAGGCTCCCTTGACCCGCGGCTTCCTCCGCGCCTGGGATTCGATGCGTGTCGTCAGCCCCACCACCTGCCGTCCTTTCGCCGCAAACCGCGACGGCATGATCCTGGCTGAAGGCGCGGCCATCCTGCACCTCGAAACACTGGACTCCGCCATAGCCCGCAACGCGCCGATCTACGCCGAGATCGTGGGCTTCGGCATGTCCACCGACGCGCACCATATCACCCAGCCCAAACCCGAAGGTCCTGCCCAGGCCATCGCCGCCGCCCTCCAGGACGCCAATCTCACACCGGCCGACATCGACTACATCAACGCCCACGGCACCGCGACCCAGGCCAACGACGCCACCGAAACCGCCGCCCTGCACCTCGCCCTGGGCGACCGCGCCGCCCACATCCCGCTCTCGTCCACCAAGGGTTACACCGGCCACTCGCTCGGCGCCTCCTCCGCCATCGAGACCCTCATCACCGCCCTCACGCTGCACCACCGCCTCGCCCCACCAACCCTCAACACCCTCACGCCGGACCCCGCCCTGAACCTGAACCTCCTCCTGCAAACCCCCCACGCACTCCCCTCCACCAAAACCCTACACGCCCTCACCAACTCCCTCGCCTTCGGCGGCCTGAATGCGGTTCTTGCTCTTCGCTCGTACCCTTGAGCTCGAATTTGTTGGTCTGCTCGAAACCAACGATTGCGAGGCCCTGTAGGAACTGAAATCTTTGTAAGCTGGTCAGGCGGCTGACGGATGTAAACCGACAGCACTGGGTTTGCAGAAAAGGATGACATGGCTGAGTTGAGGAAGATGAGTGCGGCGGGGCCTGCGGTATTTCCGCTTGGGCTGGGATGCATGGGGATGAGCGGGATGTATGGCGTGACGGACGATGACGAGAGCGTGCGGGCAATCCATGCCGCCATCGCAGGTGGCGTGACGTTGATCGATACGGGCGACTTTTATGGGATGGGCCATAACGAGCTGCTCATTGGGCGGGCACTGCGCGAACTTGGTCCGGCGGCGCGTGAGAAGGTTGTGTTGAGCGTCAAGTTTGGGGCGCAGCGCACACCGAGCGGAGCATGGCAAAGCTTCGACGGCAGACCGACGGGAGTAAAGAACTATCTTTCCTACAGCCTGGTGCGGCTAGGGACCAGTTATGTGGATGTGTATCGTCCGGCACGGATCGATGACAAGATTGAGATCGAGCAGACCATGGGTGCGGTGGCTGAGATGGTGCGGCAAGGATACGTACGGCAGGCGGGGTTGAGTGAGGTGGGCGTGGAGACTGCCAGGCGCGCCCAGACGGTTACGCCGATCAGTGATGTGCAGCTGGAATATGGGCTGTCGACGAGGGGAATGGAAGCCAGGGTGCTGCCCGGGCTCAGGGAATTAGGAATCGGGGTGACAGCCTATGGGGTAGTGGGACGGGGTTTGTTGAGTGGATCGCTGCCGAGGGACAAAAGCGATTTTCGGCGTTTTCTGCCAAGGTTTACGGGAGCGGCGCTTGCTGCCAATCAAGGACTGGTAAGCAGACTGGCAGAAGCGGCAGGGGAGTATGGTGTGACGCAGGTGCAAATGGCGATTGCGTGGGTGCTGGCGCGAGGGGGTGACGCGATGGTGCCCATCCTCGGCATGCGCACAGTGCGGCAGGTGGAAGAGGCGCTGGGGGCGCTGGAGGTCAAGCTGAGCGAGGAGGATCTGCGGAGGCTGGAAGCGGCGGTACCGCCGGACGAGGTGATGGGGACTCGCTATGACAAGGTGGCTATGACACATTTGGACAGCGAGCGCTGAGTCGAGGATTTATGCCGCAGAAAGACCCCATCGTCTTATGGAGGATGGGGTCGTTGTGTGAAGTGTATTTGGTTAGTTGATGTTTTTCCAAGCGTCCCAAACGTAGAGGCCTACGACGAGGGCGGTGGTGAGTGCGGCGGCTCCGCCGAGACCGCGAACGATGGGCTGCAGCATCTTTATGCGACGGACAATCGTGTACTGCTGCTGCTGCTCATGCTGATGCAAAGACTCATTAAGGAAGAGCTGATCATCTTCATAACGAGTGAGCTGGCCGCGATAGATGAGCAGGCCTACGAAGCAGGCTGCGAGTACAGCCCACACGGCGAGGAGAATCGGATTCATGGTCATGGGTACCTCCCCTTTAGGGGCAAACTAGGGCCGCCTGCCGGGCATCCGTAAAGAACGGTAGACGGGGCCTCCGGCGGTCTGCTAGAGCATACTCTTGTCGACACGAGAATGACCAGTAAGTTGCACAACTATTTCGCAAGGAAACTTCTAATGCATCACAGCGTGAATGACGTAACCAGCTGTGGTGACAGCGGCCAAGGTGAGGAGGATGAGAGCAAGGATGAAGAACGCTGCTTGCCGGCGGGTTTTCTCATTGGGCTGGGTGATGCCGAAGGTATTGATAAAGGTGTCCGCGAGGAAGTAGAGAAGCCGCATGGATTGATTATGCATCGGGTACGAGGCGCGGGCATCTTATGGGCGTGGGTCTTGCAGGGGTTGAGCGGCGGGGCTACACTGATATCGGACCGCAATGGTCTTTGGAGGCTTTGGTATGGCGACGGCATCTGTGGTTCCCGAAGTAGTTGAGGCTCCGGCGGTGACGCCGAGTACGCCGGTGACGTTGACGAATGCGGCAATCGGCAAAGTAAAAGAGATTATGGCGACGCAGGATCCGCTGCCGGCAGGGCTGCGGATTGGCGTGGTGGGTGGTGGGTGCTCTGGATTTCAGTACTCGATGTCCTTTGAGAATCAGAGCGGGATGATGGATAAGGTGTTGCGGTTCGAGGACTTGAAGGTGTTTGTGGATGCGACGTCAGCGATGTATCTGAATGGCTGCGTTGTCGATTACGTCGAGACGCTGGAAGCTGCGGGGTTCAAGTTTGAAAACCCCACGGTGAAGAGCACCTGCGGGTGTGGATCCAGCTTTTCGGTTTGAGGTTTTGAGTGGGTCACTGGAACGCTTGGGTGGCGTTCCAGCGATGGCCGGCGAACAAACTGAAACGCGGCCCGTCTAAATTGAGACGAGTATCTGGGGGCAACAAGTGACAGAATATGTAGTGCGGCTGGCGGATGAACGGGGCCGGGTTCAGGAGCAGACGCATGCCGCGGCAACGGCCGATGAGCTGAAGGCTCGGTTTACGCAGGGTGGGTACTATGTTTACTCGGTGAAGGCGAAGAGTGCGCTGGGGCGGAGCGGAAAAAAGAAGGTCAACCTGGAGCCGTTTCTGGTGTTCAACCAGCAATTCCTCACGTTGATCAAGGCTGGGTTGCCGATTTTGGGGTCGATCGATCTGCTGGCGAAGCGGCAGAAGGATATGCAGTTCAGGGCGCAGCTTGAGGATGTGGCGGCTCGCGTGAAAACGGGGGAGTCGATTTCTGCGGCGTTTGAGGCGCAGGGTGGGTTTCCGCTGGTGTATACGACGACGCTGCTGGCGGGGGAACGATCGGGGAACCTGGAGGAAGTGCTGCAGCGGTTTCTGGATTTTCAGCGGGTGTCTTTGACGTTCAGGAAGAAGCTGAAGGCTAGCTTGATTTATCCGGCGCTGCTGGTGGTGATGGTGTTTGGGCTGTTTATCTTTCTTATTACGTTTGTCGTGCCTCGGTTTGCGCAGCTTTATGACCAGCTGGGGACGCATTTGCCATGGCTGACAGTGTTTTTGCTGGACCTGGGGAACAAGGCGCAGAGCTATGGGCTTTATGCGCTGGCGGTGGCGGGAGTTATTGCGTTTCTGGTTTATCGCTGGGTGAAGACCGAGGCGGGGGCGATTGCGGTCGATCGGATACGGATCGCGCTGCCGGTGCTGGGCAATGTGTGGCTGAAGTATCAGGTGGGGCTGTTTTCTCGGACTTTGGCTACTTTGCTGACTGGTGGGCTGCCCCTGGTGCCGTCGCTCGAGACAGCGGCGAAGGCGATCGATTCGCGGCAGATTGGGCTTGCGGTTTATAAATCTGTGGAGACGGTGCGGGAGGGGCAAGGGCTGAGTGTGAGCCTGGCGGCGACGAAGATTTTTCCGGAGCTTGCGATTGAGATGGTGGAGGTGGGGGAGAGCACGGGGGCGCTGCCGCAGATGCTGAACTCGGTGGCGGAGTTTTTCGAGGAGGATGTGCAGACGAATCTTACGGCGGCGATGAGCTTGATCGAGCCGCTGATTCTGGTGGTGATGGGTGTGGTGGTGGTGGTGATTCTGATTGCGCTCTATCTGCCTATCTTCTCGCTGACGGCTTCAAATGGGAGCTAGTGTGCGTCGATGCTGGTGTTTTATGGCGGTGATTTTGCTGGCTGGGTGCCGGGGTGGGGGTACGCGGGACCGGGTGGCGGAGGATCGGCTGACGGGGGTTTATGGGGTGGCGCATGCGGGCGTGGTAGAACCGGTGCTGCGGGTGAGTGAGGCTAAGGGTGGGGGGTATCGGTTTGAGGAGCGGACTACGGGGGAGTGGAAGCAGGATGGGCAGGTGCCGCATGTCGCGACGGTGGATGAGGTGAAGCGGGGATTGGGGGTGTCGGGGACGGAGTATCGGGTGTTTGGGCTGGTGACGGATTCTGTGTGGTTGCTGAAGGTGCCGGCGGGCTGGAGTGGGGTGGGGGTCACGACGAAGAGTGGGTTTGTGCTGGTGAGTGAGGGGAAGGCGGCAGCGGCGGAGAAGGTGGAGATGGGTGGGCGGTGAGTGGTGGGGCGGCATTGGCTAGGTGGTGGCCCCCTCCCCCCCTGTTTGAGGCAAAATCTTCATTCGATTGGGGTTATGGGGATATATTTGCTTGATTGCACCGAGAGTTGTGCAGGGGGTGCCGGACGAAATGGTGGTTCGGGTATAAAGTCAAAAGCAAACGCAGATCCCTACGGGATGACAAACAAAAGGGCAAAAGCAAAAGCAGATTCCCTTCGGGAATGACAAAGAAGTGGGGAATAACAGACTGACGTGGGGACGACAGACGAGAAGCAAACGCAGATTCCCTTCGGGAATGACAAACAAATCGGGGATGACAAACAAGATCGGGAATGACAAACAAATCGGGAATGACCAGTAGGAATGACTAAAGAAGGCGGAGGGGAGTCTTAGGGATATGGCGACACCTGTAGCGATACCGATACCGATCAACGACATGGGGATGGATGAGACGGAGCGCGCGAAGGCGCTGGCGCGGCGGTATCACTCGGACTTTGTGGACTTGAAGAACTTCAAGATTCAGCATGACCTTTTCAAAAGCGTGCCGGTGGACATGATGTTCCGGTATAACTTTGTGCCGTTGGAGCAGTCTGGTGGGAAGCTGGCGATTGCGGTGTCGGACCCGAGCAAGCTGATGGTGCTGGATGAGATCAGCGGGCTGCTGGGGACGCGGCTGATTACGCGGGTGGCGACGATGTCGCAGATTACCGACCTGCTGAAGAAGACGGAGCAGAGCCAGCGGGTGCTGGATGAGGCGAGCGAGGGGCTGGCGTTCGACGTGCTTTCTTCAGAGGAGAACTCTGAGGAGAATATTTCGATTGAGAAGCTGACGGCGGATGACGATATTTCGCCGATTATCCGGCTGGTGGATACGACGATTTTTACGGCGCTCGAGCGGAGAGCGAGCGATATTCACCTGGAGACGTTTGATGACTCGCTGCTGATCAAGTATCGGATCGACGGCGTGCTGCAGCAGGCGATGGCGCCGATTGCGCGGGAACATCATCAGACGATTCTTTCGCGAATCAAGGTGATGAGTGAGCTGGATATTGCGGAGCGGCGGGTGCCGCAGGATGGACGGTTTCGGGTGCGGTACAAGGGGCGGTTGATCGACTTCCGTGTGTCGATCATGCCTACCGTGCATGGCGAGAATGCTGTGCTGCGTGTGTTGGACAAGGAATCGATGTCAGAAAAGTTCACCAAACTTTCTCTGGATGTGGTGGGGTTTGCGGAGAAGGATCTGGTGCGGTTTCGGCGGTATATCAAGGAGCCTTACGGGATGGTGCTGGTGACCGGACCTACGGGCTCGGGGAAAACGACGACACTTTACGCGGCGCTGAACGAGATCAAAAGTGAGGAAGACAAGATCATCACAATCGAGGATCCGGTCGAGTACCAGATTCGTGGTATCACGCAGATACCGGTGAATGAGAAGAAGGGGCTTACGTTTGCGCGGGGCCTGCGGTCGATTTTGCGGCATGACCCGGACAAGATCCTGGTGGGGGAGATTCGTGATGCGGAGACGGCGCAGATTGCGATCAACTCGGCGCTGACGGGGCACCTGGTGTTTACGACGGTACACGCGAACAACGTGGTCGACGTGTTGGGGCGGTTTCTGAATATGGGGGTGGAGCCTTATAACTTTGTTTCGGCTTTGAACTGCATTCTGGCGCAGCGGCTGGTGCGGCAGATTTGTGAGTTCTGCGTGCAGGAGATCCACTACACCGACGACGAGCTGCGGGAGAATGGGTTGGTGCCGGAGGAGTGGCGCGGGGTGGTGTTCAAGGAAGGGCCGGGGTGCATGGAGTGCGGGGGGACGGGGTTTCGGGGGCGTTCGGCGATCCACGAGCTGCTGGAGTTGGATGACGAGATACGCGAGATGCTGCTGGCGAAGAAGCCGGGGAGTGAGATTCGGAAGAAGGCGAAGGAGAAGGGGATGGCGTTTTTGCGGGACTCGGCGCTGGACCGGGTGCGGGAGGGTGTGACTACGCTGAAGGAGATTAACAAGGTTACGTTTATTGAGGCTGGGCGGTAGGCAAGATGAGCGGCAACAAGGCGATGCTGACGCGGGCGGCTATTTGGACGGTCGCGTCTGTTCTGTTTCTGGATGTTGCGGTGGGGAAGGTAAGGAATGTGCGGGCGGTGGGGCTGGTGGTTAGTCCGTGGCGGTATTTGCAGGTGGTGTTCTGGGTGGGGATGCTGGGGTTTTGGGGATGGACGGGGTGGCGGGCCTGGCGGGCGGGTAGGGTGGCAAGGTAGCTCAGAGTCCGGTGAAGGAGGTTCATCGAAGAAGATTTGACGGTTGGGGTGGGTGAAGTGGCGTTAAAAGAGTAACCCCAGGTCACTGACGATAGAGCCGTCAGTGGCCTGGGGCACCCCAAACGTTTCTGTTCCGCTACGGAATGTGTAGGTTTAGAGGTCGGGGTGAGGTAGGCCTTGGCGATCAGCTTTGGTGAGATGTTTTGGGTTGGGTGTGCTCGCTTTGGGCTGGCAGGGTAGTCTTAGAAGACGTATGGATTTGTTACCGATCAGTTTGGGGACCAGGCCGCGGCTTGCGGTGGAGATGAGGCCGGAAGGCGTCGTCGCGGCGCGGAGTGAGGATGCGGCTGCGCTGGTGTCCAGCGTGAGCTATGGGATGTGGGCGGCGGGGACGGTAGTGCCGGGGTTGCGGCATGGGAATGTGATCTCCAGGCGGGAAGCGGTGGCGGCGGTGAAGAAGGCGCTCGAGGCCGTGGCGCTGAAGGAACGGCAGACGACGCTGGTGATGCCGGATGCGACGATGCGGGTGTTGCTGCTGGATTTCGATACGCTGCCGACGAAGACGTCGGAAGCGCTGCCGGTGGTGCGGTTTCGGCTGAAGAAGCTGCTGCCTTTCGACGCGGATGATGCGGTGGTGAGCTACCAGATTATGAGTTCGACGCGGGGGTTGGTGCGGGTGTTGGCGGTCGCAGTGCCGAAGGAAGTGCTGGCAGAGTATGAGGGCGTGGTGCGGGAGGCTGGGTTCGAGCCGGGAGCGGTGCTGCCGAGTACGCTGGCGGCTATTGCCGGGCTGGATGAGCATGACAAGGAAGCGGCGCTGGTGGTGAATGCGGGCGAGACCGGGGTGACGACGGCGATTGTGCGGGATGGGGTGGTGTTGCTGCACAGGACTGTCGACCTGCAGGCGGCGGGGCTGGAGGAACGGGTGGAAGCGGCGCTGCCGGAGCCGGTGGCGCTGGTGGTGCCGACCGAGCTGCTGGCGATGCCGGTGGCGGGTGGAGCGCCGGTGATGTATGAGACGAGTTTGCCGCTGGTGAATGAGGAGGACTCGGCGGGAGAGTGGGCGATGCAGAAGCCGGTGACGGGGTATGGGGTGCTGGATGATTCGCACATAACGGACGAGCGGGATTACCAGGCGAAGCTGCTGGCGGAACGGATTGCGGCGGAGCTGGAGGCGGAGGGAACGTTGCCGCGGGAGGCGATGCTGCCGGCGTTGCCTACGGCTGCGGAAGCTGAAGATGAGCGGATGACTCTGGCGGCGAGGGAGGTGACGCAGGCGGTGAGCGTCGCGGCGGCTTACTTTGAGGACACGCTGGAGATGGCGCCGGGGCTGGTACGATCGGCGGGGACGATGGGGGCGGAACTGCTGGGGACGCTGCTGCGGGAGGCGGGGTTTGGGCAGGAAGAGATGCGGGTGTTGGAGATGGTCGACCCGGCGATGTTGAGTGGGGGCGCTGCGACGACGCGGGTGCCGCGGGGCTGGATGGCAGGAGTGCGGGGGGCGTTGAGAAGCTGATGAGGATTAGTGTCAATGTGGCGTCAAGGCCGTTTGTTGAGTTGCGGCCGCTGTTTGCGCGGTTGCGGCTGGCGATGGGTGTACTGGTGCTGCTGGCGATTGGGCTGGCGGTGCTGAACCACTCGCTGAGCGCCAAGGCGAAGGTGGCGACGGCAAGGATGGACCGGCTGGAGGCGGCGACGGATAGCGCGATTGCGCAACGGGGCCGGAACGAGGCGAGAATGCGGCAGCCGGAGAATCGGGCGGTGCTGGACCGGAGTCAGTTTCTGAATGCGCTGTTTGCACGCAAGAGTTTTAGCTGGACGGCGGTGATGATGGACCTGGAACGGGTGCTGCCGCCGGGGGTGCAGGTGACGAGCATCGACCCGGTGATTGCGAAGGATGGCGAGATTTCGATACGGCTGCGGGTGACGGGCGATCGGGATAAGACGATTCAGCTGGTGCGGAATCTGGAGCATTCGTCGCGGTTTGCGCGGGCGCAGCTAAGGGGGGAGACGGCGCTTACGGCGGATAAGGCGAAGGCGCTGGGGCAGACGGCGGGGTCGCTGCCGGGGGTGCAGGCGGTGGGGGATCAGCTGGTTTCGGGGGTGGAGTTCGAGATTTTGAGTGGGTATAACCCGCTGCCGTCGGCTGTGGTGGCTGAGGCGAAGGAAGAGAAGAAGGCGGATGAGAAGAAGGACAAGCCGTCGCCGGACGATGCGGGAGGGGCGCGATGAAGCTCTTTGGGCGGACGCCGGCGGGGTCTTCAGTGGCGATGCGGCAGAGGACGAAGGATTTGTTGAGCGTGCTGAACCTGCATATCGCCGGGGCGGCGGTGCTGGGGCTGGTGAACCTGGGGCTGCTGGTGAGTACGGTGGTGCTTTATGAGCGGTCGAAGGGCAGCGACGCGGAGGCCATTGCGCGGCAGGAGGTGGCGCTGAAGACGGCGAAGATTGCGGCGCAACCGTTGGAGGGGCTCGACGTGAAGCTGCAGCGGGCGAGCGGGGATGCGGATGCGTTTTATGTGACGCGGCTGCCGGTGAGTTACTCGGAGGTGGCGCAGGAGCTGGGGAATCTGGCGAAGAAGACGAGTGTGCGGCTCGCCGGGGCGCAATATACGCAGAACGCGGTGACGGGGGATGCGGCGGGGCAGCTGACGCAGGTGACTCTCGATGCGAGGTTGACCGGGGACTATCGGGCTCTGGTGCTGTTTATCAATGGGCTGGAACGGGATAAGGTTTTCTTTTTGATCAATGCGGTGACGTTGACGGGGCAGCAATCGGGGACGGTGAACCTGCGGCTCAGGATCACGACGTATATCCGGGGGATGGCGAGTGAGGCGGATATGCAGCGGGTGGCGGTGATCGACGCTGGGAATGACGCGGGCGCGGCCCAGGAAAAGGGGGCGCGCTGATGGCGAGGTCGAGCGAGGATACGAAGAAGTTTGCGCTGTTCGGGTTTATCGGGTTGCTGGTGTTTGTGCTGGGATACCAGGTTTATTCGGCGCTGTTTGGGGGCAGTACGGCGGCGCCGGCTCCGCCTGTGATCGTGCAGGCGCCGGCGGGGCGGACGACGGGGCGGGAGGTCGCGACGCCGCCGGGGAACGTGGCTGCGGGTGGGCTGGCGAAGAAGGTGGGGACGACGAGCGGGCAGCTGGATCCGACGCTGCATGAAGAGGCGATGCTGGTGACCGAGAGCCTGGTGTATGCGGGGACGGGGCGGAATATCTTTGCGGCGGGCGCTGCGCAGGAGCCGCCGAAGCCAGTGAAGCTGGTAGCGGCGGTAGCTCCGGCGCGGCCGTTGCCGCCGGTGTATGTGCCGCCACCGCCGCCGCCTACTTGTCCTCCTACTTGTCCGGCGATCGGGTTGAAGTTCTTTGGGACTTCGACTTCGGCTAGCGGGGTTCGGGTGGCGTTTCTGCTGCAGGGGGATGATGTTTACCTGGCTTCGGCGGGGGATGTGGTGCAACGGAAGTACCGGATCGTTTCGATTTCGGCGAACTCGATTGTGGTGGAGGATATTCCGAACGTGAATAAACAGACCTTGCCGCTGGTGATCAATTGAGACGGCAACGTGCAGAGGACGAGGGGTTTGTGCTGGCGGCGGCGCTGGTCATGGTGTTTCTGGTGTTGCTGACACTTACGATTGCGGCGCCTACGATTGCCAAGGAGATTCAGCGGGACCGGGAGGTGGAGGCGAAGCATCGGGCGGACCAGTATGTGAGGGCGATCCGGGTTTATTACCGGAAGCTGGGGCATTATCCGGGGTCTGTGGATCAGCTGGAGAAGACGAACAATCAGCGATTTTTGCGGCAGAAGTATCTGGATCCCATGACGGGGAAAGATGACTGGCGGTTGATTCACGTGGGGGAGAACAAGACGAAGGTCAAGGGGTTTTTTGGGGAGGATTTGCCTGGGCTGACGGCGGGACTGGGGTCGGCTAGTGGGCTGCAGAGCTCTACAGGGACGCAGACAACGGGGACGCAAACCACGGGCGGGAGCATTGTTGGGACTTCGTCGTTCGGCACACCGACGCCGGGGACTGGAACAGGGGCTGGGGGGACTGGTACGGGGTCTGGGCCGGCGAGCTCGAGTGTGGATGATTTGAAGGGGAGTGGGGGGCCGTTTATGGGGGTGGGGAGCTCGAAGACCGGGGAGGCGATGCTCACGGTGAATGAGCAGACGAACTACCAGGACTGGGAGTTTCTGTACGATCCGAACATCGAGCAGATGTATGCGAAGGGAAATCTGCTGGGTGGGGCGGCGAGTGGGGGGCTGGGGACTGGGACGGGGTTGCCGCCTACGCCTACGGGCACTACGACTCCGACTTCCGATCCGAACGCGCAGCAGCCTAAGCAGTGAGGTTTGGGGAGTCAAGGCAACAACAGGAACGCGGATGAAGGCGGGATCACGGCGGGATCAGTGCGGATGATGGCTGGTGTGGGTGTGGGTGAGAACAGGAACGGGGATAAGGCGGGAAAGTGCGGGAAAGTGCGGGAGACTGATTGGACGTGGGAATGACCTGCCTCGTTTGGTGGGGGCGAGTTACTGGGTGCGTTCGGGATGGAGCTCTGGGTTCGTGAACCCCGGACTTTAGAGGGTGGGGTGGGCGTTGCCAGTGAGTAACCCCACCTCACGCGATAGGGCCGCGTGAGATGGGACACCCGAAGCGGCGGGTTGGATTTCAGAGGAGAGACCCCAGGTCACGCGATGAGGCTGCGTGGCCTGGGGCACCCCAAACGGGATACTTTTGTCTCAGGTGCGGGGTGAAGTGTAGTCGCGCATGAAAGTTGACATAAAGTCACTCACATCGTATAACTGAATAAGTGAGTTTGCGTTTGGCAGGTCAGTGGATGGCCTGAGACTTGGTTGGATAGGGAGATTGAGCGTAATGGCTAAGATTATTGGGATTGACCTGGGAACGACGAATAGCTGCGTGGCCGTGATGGAAGGCGGCGAGGCGAAGGTGATTGCGAACGAAGAGGGTGGGCGGACTACGCCATCGATCGTTGCGTTTACCAAGAGTGGAGAGCGGCTGGTTGGGCAGGTGGCCAAGCGGCAGGCGATTACGAATCCGGAGAACACGATTTTCTCGGTGAAGCGGTTCATGGGTCGCCGAATGAATGAAGTGGGCGACGAGATGAAGATGGTGCCCTACAAGGTTTCGGCCAAGGGCGATGGCGTAGTGATCAACGCGCAGGGCAAGGACTATACCGCGCCTGAGATTTCCGCGATGATTCTGCAGAAGCTGAAGAAGGCTGCGGAAGACTATCTTGGGACCTCGGTGACTGAGGCTGTTATTACCGTGCCCGCCTATTTCAATGACGCGCAGCGGCAGGCGACCAAGGATGCCGGCCGGATTGCGGGCCTCGATGTGAAGCGGATTGTGAACGAGCCGACGGCGGCCGCGCTGGCCTATGGGCTGGACAAGAAGAAGGACGAGACGATTGCCGTGTATGACTTTGGCGGCGGTACGTTCGACGTTTCGATTCTTGAAGTGGGCGAAGGCGTGATCGAGGTGAAGTCGACCAACGGAGACACCCACCTTGGAGGAGATAACTTAGACCAGCGGATTGTGGAATGGCTGATTTCCGAGTTCAAGAACGAGACCGGTCTGGACCTGGGCGCGAAGGGCAACGAGATGGCGCTGCAGCGGCTGAAGGATGCGGCCGAGCGGGCGAAGATCGAGCTTTCGACGGCGCAGGAGACGGAGATCAATCTGCCTTTCGTGACGGCGGATGCGAGCGGGCCGAAGCACCTGGTGCGGAAGCTGACGCGGGCGAAGCTGGAATCGCTGGTGGACGATCTGCTGCAGAAGTCGATTGGCCCTTGCAAGCAGGCGTTGAAGGATGCCGGGATCGACGCGAGCAAGATCGATGAGGTTGTGCTGGTCGGCGGGCAAACGCGTATGCCGAAGATTCAGCAGATGGTGAAGGAATTGTTTGGCAAGGAGCCGAACAAGGGCGTCAATCCTGATGAGGTTGTGGCAATCGGCGCGGCGGTGCAGGCTGGTGTTTTGGCCGGCGAAGTGAAGGATCTGTTGCTGCTGGACGTGACTCCGCTCACACTTTCGATTGAGACGATGGGCGGTGTGGCGACGAGCATGATTCAGCGCAACACGACCATTCCGACGAAGAAGACGGAGACGTTTTCGACCGCTGCCGATAACCAGACCGAAGTTGAGGTGCATGTGTTGCAGGGCGAGCGGCCGATGGCTGCGCAGAACCGTACGCTTGGCAAGTTCAAGCTGTCCGGGATTCCCTCCGCGCAGCGTGGCGTGCCGCAGATCGAGGTGACGTTCGATATCGACGCGAACGGCATTTTGAATGTGACGGCGAAGGACAATGCGACAGGCAAGGATCAGAAGATCACGATCACGAGCTCTTCTGGCCTGAGCAAGGAAGAAGTGGAACGGATGGCGAAGGATGCCGAAGCGCATGCGGCGGAGGACAAGGAGCAGCGGGATGCGGTTGAAGCTCGCAATGGTCTGGACTCGCTGGTGTACAACGTGGAGAAGATGCTGAAGGAGAGCGGCGAGAAGGTTGCAGCGAGCGACAAGAGCGAGGTTGAAGGCGCGCTTGCGGACGCGAAGGGCACACTCCAAGGGCAGCCTACGGCGACGGAGCTGAATGCGGCGAAGGACAAGCTGCAGACGGCGAGCCACAAGCTGGCGGAGGCGATGTACAAGGCGGGGTCCACGACGGGCCAGGCTGGAGAGCCGACGGCAGAGCACGTGGAAGAAGCGCCGAAGCATGATGAAGGCGTGATCGATGCCGAGTACGTGGACGTCGACAAGAAGTAAGGCCACGGTTCATGCTTGATGGGAGGGGAAGTCCAGTTGGCGGGCTTCCCCTTTTGTTGTACGGGCTGAACAGCAAAACGCAGATTCCCTGCGGGAACGACAAACAAACCCATTGGTGTTGGTTGAGTGGGTTCGATTGTCGTGGAATGCGCGTCAAAGGGTGCAGAAGGGTGTTGAAGTAGGTATGAGGAGCCGCGGGAAGAAGAGCGACGATGTGGTGGCCGAAGGCGTATGGCTGACGGCCGAGGCGTTGAACCAGTTGCTGCATAACCGAGCTGAAGGAGGACTTGCGATGACCGAGACCATGTGGAAATGCGATCAGCTCCGTGCCGGACAGTTGTACAACCGGATGATGTTCGACACGCAGGCGGAAGCGGAACAGTTTATGCAGCGGATGCGGCAGATGGAGCCGGACCAGATGTTTTCGATTGAGGCGATCGAGGCGCGGCAGGTCTGGAACTGATGTCAGTTGACTGGGGGGCCGTGCAGGCGATTTCATCCAGCATTCTGGTGTTGACGAGTGCGGGTGCGATTGGCTATGCGGCTCTCCAGTTGAAGAATGAACGGGCTTATCGATCGGTTGCAAATCTGGAAAAGCAGTTGGGCGTGTTTATGAGTGAGCAGTTTGTGGCCTCCAGGCGCAGGCTGGCGCAGGCGAGGCTGGATGTGAGTGGGGAGGAGCCGGCGCTGGTGGCGTGGGATCTGCAATCGCCGCCGGTGAGTGCGTTTGAGGTGCTGGACTTTTATGAGCATCTGGCGCTGCTGGTGAAGAAGGGTCACCTGGAACTCTACGATGTGTGGCATACGTTTTATGAGTGGTGCCAGCCGGTGTATGTGGATATGCAGGCGTTGATTGAATCGCCGGAGAGCTTGTACCAGGACCACTATGTGGACCTGCAGATGATGATGCGGCGGATGGATGAGATCCAGTTAAAACGGATGCATGCGCAGAATGCGAATCACTGGTCGCTGTGGACGCCGGACCGGATGATCGACCACTACAAGTATGAGCTGGAGAGCGGGGGCAGGCCGAGACGGAGCAGGCGGGCGGTGGTGCGGGAGATGGCGAGAGAAGTGGTGAAGGAGATGGAAGTGGGAGCGAAAGATGCCTGAAGGGAATGAGACACATCGTTGGGCTGAGCTGCATGCGGGAATGTTTGCGGGGAAGAAGGTGCGGGTGGACTCGCCGCAGGGGCGTTTTGACGGGGCGGCGTTGGTGGATGGGAAGGTGCTGGTTGGGGTGCTGGCGGTGGGGAAGCATCTGGGGTATGACTTTGGGATGGTGAAGGGCCAGAGGCGGATTGTGCATGTGCATATGGGGCTTTATGGGGACTTTACAGAGGGTGTGGGGAAGCTGCCGGCGGTGCGTGGGGCGCTGCGGATGAGGATTTGGGATAAGCAGAACTGGCTGGAGTTGCGGGGGCCTACGGACTGCTCGGTCTGGGATGGGGCGAAGTGGGATTCGTTGCTGGCGCGGCTGGGGCCGGACCCGTTGAATAAGGACAAGCCCGGGAAGATGATCGAGAGGATCAGCAAGCGGAAGACGGCGATTGGGGCGTTGTTGATGGATCAATCGATCGTGTCCGGAGTGGGAAATATCTATCGGGCGGAGCTGCTGTTTCGGGCGCGGGTGAGTCCGTTTCGGCCGGGTTTGGAGGTGCCGGCGACGGTGTTGAAGGGGATCTGGAAAGATGCGTGTGCGTTGATGCCGACGGGGATGGTGGACCGGCGGATTGTGACGACGAAGGCGAAGGATAGACCGCATAAGACGGGCGAGGCGCTGAATGAGGAGGCGCATTATGTGTATCGGCGGCAGGGGCGGGAGTGTTTTATTTGTGGAACAAAGGTGGAAACGAAGGTGTTTGGGGGGAGGAATCTGTTCTGGTGTCCGAAGTGTCAGGCGGATTGAACGGGGGGCGTGTAACGGAGTTCGTGTTACGCTGGGCGTATGATCGTCAGCTTTAAGGATCGTGAAGCTGAACGCATCTTTGGGATCGTGAAGAGTCGCAGATATGCGGGTCTCCAGCAACGTATCTACAAGAAGCTGGTTCTGGTGCATGCGGCAGCGGTACTGGACGATTTGCGCAATCCACCTGGGAATCATCTGGAGGCTTTGAAGGGTGATCGAGCGGGACAACATAGCATTCGGATCAACGATCAGTTTCGCTTGTGTTTCGTCTGGAAAGAAGGGAAGGCTTATGACGTCGAAATCGCAGATTACCACTAAGAGCGGGCGGCCAGCTGCTGAGCAAATCGCGCCAGTGCATCCCGGCGAAATGCTACGCGAAGAGTTTATGGAGCCGATGGGCTTGTCGGCGAATGGACTTGCGATCTCGATCGGGGTTCCGGCAACGCGGATCAGCGAGATACTGAATGAACGGCGCGGTATTAGCGGAGACACGGCGCTCCGGCTTGGCCGATATTTCCGGATGAGTGCCCAGTTCTGGATGAATCTGCAGAGCCACTATGAACTGGAAGTGGCAAGGACCGGACTGGGTAAGAAGTGGGAGATGTCGATCAAGCAGGCACCGATCGATGTGAAAACAGGGGCGTTGCTAGCGAAGCGGAGTGCGTAAATGGCGGCTACGGATAAGAAGGATTACTACGGGACACTGGGGGTCAAGAAGACGGCGACGCCGGATGAGATCAAGAAGGCTTTTCGGAAGCTGGCGCGGAAGCATCATCCGGATGTGAACCCGGGGGATAAGAAGGCGGAGGCGAAATTCAAGGAGATTTCGGAGGCGAACGATGTGCTTTCGGATGAGAAAAAGCGGAAGGTGTTCGACCAGTTGGGGTTCTACTCGGACAACATCGACCCGGCGGCTGCGGCAGCTGCGGCGCGGGGTGGGTACGGCGGTGGGTATGGCGGGCCGCCGCCACCGCCGCCGCGTGGAGGGCGGGGTGGGCAGGAGGTTCCGTTTGACTTTGGGGGGTTTGATTTCTCGGACTTTGCGTCGAGTGGGCGCGGTGCGGGGGATGCACGGCAGGAGCAGGCGGGTGGGTTTGGCGGGTCGTTTAAAGATGTGTTTTCAGGGATGTTCAATGGCGGGCAGAAGAGCGCGGCGCGGGGGCCGCAGGCGGGGACGGACCTGGAGTACCAGGTGCAGATCGACTTCTGGACGGCGGTGAAGGGTGGGGTGACGCGGCTGGAGATTCAGCGGCAGGAGATGTGTCCGACTTGCAAGGGGAAAAGTGTGACGGGGGGCGCGATGGAGTGCCCGGAGTGCCATGGGAGTGGGCAGGTGCAGCAGATGGGGGGACGGATGAAGTTCAATATCCAATGTCCGCGCTGCGGGGGGAGTGGGCAGGTGCAGAACAGCTGCGTGACGTGCGATGGGGCGGGCGTGATTACGAAGCGGGAGCCGCTCGAGTTCCGCATCAAGGCGGGGACGAGGGATGGGCAGAGGATCAGGCTTGCCGGGAAAGGCAACGCGGGGACCGGCGGGGGGGCGAACGGGGATCTGTTTTTGATCATCAAAGTGAGCGTCCATGCGGTGTTTACGCGGGTGGGAGACGACATTTCGATCGTTGTGCCGGTGACGGTGACGGAGGCGGCGCTGGGGGCGAAGATTGAGGTGCCGACGGTGGATACGCACGAGGGCGGGGGGATGACGCAGATGAAGATTCCGCCGGGGACGCAGGGTGGGCAAAAGCTGCGGCTGCGGGAGAAGGGCGTGGCTTCGGCGACGCGGGATGGCTTGCGCGGAGACCAGATTGTGGAGGTGAAGATTGTGGTGCCGAAGGTTCAGGATGAACGGTCGAAGGAGATTTTGCGGGAGCTGGCGAAGCTGAACCCGGAGGATCCGCGGGCGGAGATGGTGGGTGGGGTCTAGGTGTTCTAAGGTCATTTTTTCGTACGTCGCAGACGGCTCAAGCGGATTGACGCGGAGGCCTCAGAGGGGCCGTTAGTGTAAAAGGAGTGTGGAGCGAACCGTCTGGCGCTTTAGGAACATCAGAGTGGTATGGCTACAGCGGCGGCGACGCACGAAATGGCAGGGGCGGAGGCTCCTGACGCTCCACAGGAAGCGGCGCAGGGAGAGAATCCCTGGTTTATTGCGGCTGCGGTGATGTGCGCGACGTTTATGGAGGTGCTGGATACGTCGATTGCGGCGGTGGCGCTGCCTTATATCGCGGGGTCGCTTTCCGCTTCAAACGATGAAGCGACGTGGGTGCTGACGAGCTACCTGGTGAGCAATGCCATTGTGCTGCCGGCGTCGAACTGGTGCTCGCTCAAGTTTGGACGGAAGCGTTTTTTGATGAGCTGCGTGAGTATTTTCACGGTGGCTTCGTTTCTTTGCGGTGCGGCGCCTACGCTGGCTTTCATGCTGGCGGCGCGGGTAATCCAGGGGGCGGGCGGCGGGGCGCTGCAGCCGCTTTCGCAGGCCATTCTGCTGGAGAGTTTTCCGCCGAAGAAGCGTGGGGCGGCGATGGCGGTGTTTGCGTTTGGGGTGGTGGTGGCGCCGGTGCTCGGGCCTACGCTGGGTGGCTGGCTCACTGATACGTATTCGTGGCGCTACGCGTTCTATATCAATATTCCTATCGGCATGATTGCGCTGTTCATGATCAACAAGTTTGTGCATGACCCGAGCTATATCAAGAATGCGAAGTCGAAGCCATTTGACGGGCTTGGGTTTGGCGCGCTGGTGGTGTGGACGGGCGCACTGCAGGTGGTGCTGGACAAGGGGCAGGAGGACGACTGGTTTGGGGCGGTCTGGATCCGGTGGGCTGTGGCGGCGCTGGTGACGGCGTTTGTTTACTGGGTGTGGCGGTCGTGGTTCAAGAAAGATACGCTGGTGGATTTGAAGGTGCTGAAGGACCGAAACTTCGCGGTGGGGAGTCTGCTGATTTTTCTGTTTGGGATTGGGATTTATTCGACGACCACGGTGCTTCCGCTGTTTTATCAAGAGCTGCTGGGGTATACGGCTTTCACGGCTGGGATTGCGGTGGCTCCGCGAGGGATGGGTGCGATCTGCGGGATGCCGATCATCGGGTATCTTTCGAACAAGGTGGACCCGCGATGGCTGCTTTCTTTTGGATTTATGTTGTTCGGGTTGACTACGCTTTATTTTGGCAACGTGACGCTGGATATCTCGCCGACTACGCTGCTGGTGCCGATTTTGCTGACCGGTTTTGGGCTTAGCTTTATCTTTGTGCCGATCTCTACGGCGAGCTATGGGACGCTGGACAATACGCAGATCGGCAATGCGAGCGGGCTGTTTAACCTGATGCGGAACGTGGGCGGATCGATTGGCATTTCGATTGCGCAGACGTTGCTGACACGGCGGGCGGCGGTCCACCAGAATGAGATTATCAACTCGATCCCGATTACGGGACAGCAGTTTCAGAATGCGATACAAGCTTCTCGTGGGGCACTTGCGGGAGCGGTGGGTGCGGCGAACGCGGGGGGCGTTGGTGGCGGGCCGGCGGCGAATCAGGTGTATGGCGAGCTGGGGCGGCAGGCGTCGGTGTGGGCGTTTGTGGATGTGTTTCGGTGGCTTTCACTGCTCTGCATGGGGTGCGTGGCGGCGGTGTGGCTGTTCAAGAAGGTGAAGCCGGGCAAGGGGCCGGCGGGGGCGCACTAGGCGGAGAGCGGAAGAGCCGCTAGACTTTCGCTTATGCGAATTCTGGCGGCTGTTTTTTTGTTGGCGGGGACGATGGCTTGGGGGCAGTTCGAGATGCAGAACTCGGGGACTACGGCGAGCCTGCGGGGGATCGATGCGGTGGGGGCGGGGGTGGCGTGGGCGAGTGGGACCGACGGGACGGTGATTCGGACGGAGGATGGGGGGTATCTCTGGCAGCGGTGCGCGGTGCCGGCGGGGGCGGAGAAGCTGGATTTTCGCGGGGTGCAGGGGTTCGATGCGAATACGGCTGTGGTGATGGCGAGCGGGAAGGGAGAGGCTAGTGGGGTCTGGAAGACTACGGATGGGTGCCAGACGTGGCTGAAGGTGTTTGCGAATCCGGATGGGGAGGGTTTTTTTGACGCGATACGGGTGGCGGCGGATGGCAAGATCTACGTGCTTGGGGACCCGGTGGGTGGGAAGTTCGCGCTGTTTGTGAGTGAAGACAAGGGCGCAACGTGGCTGGTGGCGGGTGAAGCGGGCCGGGATACGGAAGGGATCGCCGGGGCGTTTGCGGCGAGTAATAGTGCGCTGGTTTCGGTTGGTCCGTATCTGATGTTTGGGACGGGTGTGGTGGGAGCGGCGGGGCCGCGGATTTATAGGACAGGTGTGAAGTGCGAGAAGGTGGTGACGAACTGCTTGGTGGCATGGACGTATGCGAACGTGCCGATGCAGGTGGCGGGGGAGGCGGCTGGTGTGTTTTCAATCGCCGGGCGAATGGGGAAGGATAAGCAAGGGCAGTCGTTGGTGACGGGTGTGGCGGTGGGTGGAGATTACAGTAAGCCTGCGATGGCGGGCGCCGTCTACACGATAGATGGGGGGGCGCATTGGCTTCCGGCTGAAAAGATGCCGGGTGGGTATCGGTCTGCGGTGGCTTGGGATGCGACTAGTAAAAGCTGGTTGGCGGTGGGGCCGGGTGGGGCGGATGTGTCGCGGGATGATGGGAAGAACTGGACGGCGTTGACGGGGGAGAATGTGGGGGGGTGGAATGCGATTTCGTTGCCGTTTGTGGTGGGTCCGAAAGGGCGAGTGGGGCGGGTTATGCTTGGTGGGACTAAGGGAGTAACCCCACGATAACTCGCCTTCGGCTCGTGATCATGGGGCACCCGTTGTTGCTAGCTGGGGGAGCGGTCTTCGGCCTCGTTGGGGGCCGGGGTGTGATCGTGGAAGTGGGATGGTTCGGGTGGGGTCTTTGGGGTGGGGGCGGGGAGGATGTGCTGGTTGACGAAGGCGGCGGCGTACTGGCTGAGGTTGGGGGCGAGGCCAAAGGCGCGGGCTCCGAGCCAGGCTTGGGGCGTGATGGTGATTTCGGCCTGGCCGCGATTGGCGGCGTTGAAGATGCGGTTGGCGGCGTGGTGGACGTCGGCGGCGAGGAAGGGCGTTTTGGCGCCGAGGTCGAACCATTTCTTTTCGGCTTCGACGTTGCCGACGAACTGGGCGTGGTTCTCTCCGCCGGAGCGCAGGAGGCCGGGGCAGACGGTGGTGACGCGAATCCCCTTGTACTTGAGTTCAGCGTGGAGGCCTTCAGAAAAGCCGGTGAGGGCGAACTTGGCGGCGACGTAGGGGAGCATGTGGGGGACGGGGATTTTGCCGCCGATGCTGCAGATGTTGATGATTGCACCGGAGCGCTGTGCGAGGAGCGTGGGCATGGCGGCCTGGATGCAGTAGAGGGCGGCGAAGAAGTTGGTTTGCATGGTGCGCTCGTAGGTGGTGAGGGCCTGATTTTCCACGGGGCCGACCTCAATGATGCCGGCGTTATTGATGAGGATGTCGAGGCGGCCGAAGGTGCGGATGGCATTTTCGATGAGGCCGGCGCACTGGGCAGGGTCGGTGAGGTCGGCGGCTACGAGGAGGATGTCGTCTTCGTTCTGGATGTGGCGTGCGCGGAGGATGCCGTCGCGGGCTAGTTCGAGCTCGTCGGCGTTGCGGGAGGCGAGGACGAGTTTGCAGCCGGCGCGTGCGAAGCGGTGGGCGAGCGCGAGGCCGAGACCGCGGGAGCCGCCGGTGATGACGGCAACCTGGCCGGGCTGGATGCGCTTCTGCGTGGGGAGAAGTGCGTAGGCGAGGGCGGCGGTGGCGGAGGCGGCTAGGAGAGGGGTGGTGAGGCGCATAGGGGATGAGATGCGGGTTTGATGAGGTCAGGCTTGCTTGCGTGAAAACCCTTGAAGTGACCGTGTAAACTGACTGCGAAAGAGGTTGTGGCTTGAAGCGCAAGAGACACGAGCTGTATCTGGTAGGAACCACATACTTCGAGTGGGATCGAGCGAAGGCAGCGTCGAATTTACGCAAGCATGGAATCAGCTTTCTGGAGGCGGCAACCGTCTTTGAAGATGAGTACGCTTTGCTGGAGAAAGACGAGGGTCACTCGCATGAGGAAGAACGGTTCTATTTGCTCGGGCTTTCCGGCAAGGCCAGGATCCTGACGATTGTGCATGTCGCGCGGGGTACACAATGCGAATTATTAGTGCATGGAAGGCGACCGCAGAAGAAAGGAGGATGTATGAAGAAGAAGGAAAAGGTTGAGGGTGAGGTTCGTCGCAGCATAGATTTTTCGAAAGCGATCAAAAACCCGTACGCTGCTCGCATTCGGGACCACGGGAGTAATCTGGTCCTGATCGAGCCTGAGCTTTATGCCTTATTTCCGAGTAGCGATGCGGTGAACGAGGCGTTGCGGCTGATTGCGAAGGCCAGCGCGAAAGCAGTTTCTTCCAAGGCAGTGAGGCAGGCAAAGGCTAGCTGAGGAGGAGCAGGTTAACCCTCACAGCAAGGAGAGAGGATGACTGAAAAGGAAGAAATGGATTTCGAGCCTCGTGAGGAGTACGACTTCTCCAAGGGAGTTCGGGGACACTTTGTGGGTCGGCTGAGTCGTGCCAGTGTGGCGGTGGTTCTTGAACCGGAGGTAGCGAAAGTGTTTCCGAATAGCGACGCGGTGAATGAAGTGTTGCGTGCGGTGCTGGAAGCTCGGAAGAAGGAAGCGGCTTAGTGCGATGGCGACCAAACGTAAATCCCGGGGTGGGTACATGATTTCCGTGGTGGCGGAGATGTACGAGATACATCCGCAAACGCTGCGGATGTATGAGCGGGAAGGATTGCTGCGGCCGTCACGAAGTGATGGGAATACTCGGCTTTATACGGATGAGGACCTGGAACGGCTGGAGTTTATTTTGAATCTGGCGCGGGATCTGGGCGTGAATATCGCGGGGATTGCGATTGTGCTGCAGATGCGGGAACGGATGGAAGAAATGAACCGGCAGATGCAGGGTTTTGTGGATTATGTGCGGGATGAGATGCTGGCCAGGATGAATCAACAGCAGAATGGCGGGAGCCCGGGGGCGGGACTGGTGCCGTTTGGACGTGCGACGCTGGTGGCGGTAAAGCCGGTTGCGGCGAAGGGTGCGAAGAAGAAGGGTTAGGTTCGGTAGACTTGTCGGTGAGGGATGTGGGCGATGGGTCTGGTTTTACGGGTTGCGTTCTGGATTGCGGTGGTGGGGTCGACGACTTCGTCGATTTATTGCCTGATGGTTGTGGCGGCGGCGGCGAAATTTGGCTTGCGCAAGCGGCGGGATGAGGCGGAGGTGGCGGACTTTGTGCCGGCGGTGAGCTTGTTGAAGCCGCTGCATGGGACCGAGCCGGGGATGGAAGCGAACTTCGAAACATTTTTTGGACAGCAGTATCCGGGAGATTGGGAGTTGCTGTTTTGTGCGCGGCATGAGACCGATGAAGGGCTGCAGTTGGCGCGACGAGTGGGGGCGCGGTTCCCGGGGGTGAAGGCGCGGTACCTTACGTGTGGGGAACCGATACCGAAGTTTCACAATGCGAAGGTGTTTTCACTCGAGAAACTCGACTCGGTTGCGAAGAATGATCTGCTGATCTCAAGCGATGCGGATGTGCGGGTGCAGCCGGATTATGCGCTGCGGATGGTGCAGAACCTGAAGGATCCGAAGCTGGGGTTGGCGAGCTGCGTGTACCTGGGGACAGCGTACGGCGGGGACGGAGCAAGCTTTGCGGCGAAGCTGGACGCGGTGGGTAAAAGCGTCGAGATGACCAGTGGGGTGTTGGTAGCGGTGATGCTGGAGGGGACGAAGTTTGCGTTGGGCGCGACGATGGCTACGCGGAAAAAAAGCTTCCGGGATGTGGGCGGGTTTGCGGCGCTGGGGCAGTTTTACGCCGATGACTTCGAGCTCGGGAACCGGCTGGCGAAGCAGGGGACAGGCGTGAAGATGGCGACGCATGTGATCAAGCTGATGGTGCAGGATACGCCGTTCTGGCTGTCGTTCAGGAATCAGCTGCGCTGGATGCAAAGTACGCGGCGGTCGAGACCGATGGGTCACCTGGGGAGCGGGCTGACGTTTGCGATGCCGTTCGGGCTGCTTGGGCTGGGGTGGGGTTTAGCGTCGGGGCATTGGGCGGCGGGAGTGGTCTGGATGCTGGGGATGGTTGTGAACCGGTGGGTGCAGGCGGGGGCGATTCTGGGGGTGATGGGGGATCCGGACTTAGGGCGGAATGTGGCGATTTATCCGCTGCGGGATCTGCTGGGGTGGGTGCTTTGGGTGGGTAGTTATGGGGGGAGCCGGTTTTATTATCGGGGGTCGATCTACAGGATGAAGGCGGGGGGACAGGTGGAGGCGGCGGAGTAGAAGCCGGGATTTAGCGATTGGTGAGGATGGTTTTGCCGCCGGCGGTGGCGAGGGTGTGGACGGGGGCGTAGGGGGTGAGGTCGCGGGTGCGCTGGGTGGGGTTGTAGGTGAGGAGGAAGAGTCGGTGAGGGCCGGCCCAGAGGGTGCGGAGAGTGGATTCGGTTTCAAAGAGCGCGGGGGCGTCTGGGTAGAAGGAGCCGAACCAGGGGCCGTTTACGCGGCCATTAACCAGGTGGACGGACTGGCGGGTGTAGAAGAGGAGGGTGGAGCCGGAGGTGAGTTCGCCGTCGAGGAGGATGGTGTCGCCGGGATGTAGCTGCTGGTTGATGGCTTGCGCCAGGGGGGCTGAGCCCAGGATGGGGTTGAAGCGGGTGAGGCCTACGTGGGCGGCGAGGAGGACGATGGTCATGCCGGCGGCGAGGGTCAGGTTGGCGGCGTATTGGCTGCGAGAGCGGATGAGGTAACTGGCGAGGCCGAGGGTGAGCATGCCGGCGGCTACTGCGAGCAGCGGTCCGCGGAAAAGGCCCATGGCTGCGCCGGTGAGGTCGAAGAGGTGGCCGAGGGAGAGGTTGTAGAGGTCGGGGTTCTGTGAGAGGAGGGTGGAGAGGTCGGTGTTGGGGGCGGGTCTGGGGGCAGTGAGGGCGAAGTAGAGGCAGATGAGGGCTACGAGAGTGGTGAGGGGGAGGAGGAGGTAGCGGTGGAGGCGGGTGACGTCGGCGGTGGCCAGGGTGGCGCCGAGGAGGAGGGCGAGGGCTGGGAGGGCGGGAAGGGAGTAGTATTCCTGGCGGCTGGAGAGGGTGAAGAAGACGAGGACGGTGAGGGACCAGATGGTGAGGGCGAGGGCGGCCTCGCGCTGGCGGACGGTGACGGGGTAGAGGTGGCCGAGGTGGCGGCGGGTCAGGGCGATGGCGGCGGGGAGGAAGGCGACCCAGGGGAAGAGCCAGAGGAGGGTGTAGAGCCAGAAGAGCCAGATGGGGGTGTTGCCGTAATCGTGGGGGATGCGGCGGCCGAGGAAGCGGGCGATGTGCTCGTTGTAGAGGTAGAACCAGGCCCAGCCGGCTTTTGCGGGGAGGCCGAGGCCGGGGGGCATGGGGACGGCGGGGTTGCGGAGGGCGGCGAGGATGTGCCAGGGGAGAGCGATGGCGAGGAAGGTGGCGAGGGCTCGGACGAGGGGGAGGCGGCGGAGGAGGGGGGTCTGGCGGGTGATGAGGAGGTAGAGGACGACGAAGGAGAGGGGGAAGACTAGGCCGATGAGGCCTTTGGTGAGGAGGTTGAGGGCGAGGGTGGCGGCGAAGGCGAGGGTGGTGAGGAGGGCGGATTGTCGGGCTGCGGCGCGATCGAGGGCTATGAGGAAGGTGTGGACGCCGAGGGTGAGCCAGAGGCAGATGAGGAGATCGGGGATGAAGAAGCGGGTGTAGAGATAGGGGCCGAGGGCGGTGGCGAAGATGAGGGTGCTGTAGAGGGCTCCGCGTTCGGTGTAAAAGCGTAAACCCAGGGCGTAGATGGCGAGAAAGAGGGCGAGGATGGCGATGGCCAGGGGGAGGCGGGCGGCCCAGTCCGATTCACCGAAGATCGCCATGGACGTGGAAGCCAGCCAGTACATGAGGGGGGGCTTGTCGAAGAAGCGGATGCCGTCGATGTAGGGGGTGATGTAGTCGTGGCGATGGAGCATTTCGCGGGCTACTTCGATGTATACGGAGTCTACGTCGTCGAGCAGGGGGGGGGAGAAGATGCCGGCTAGCTGGAGGATGAGCCAGGCCAGGACGATGATGGCCAGGGAGCGGGGTTTTGGGCGGGATTTGTTGGTGGTGGTCATTGGTCAGGTGGTGGAGTGCCCCCTCCCCCCTTTGAGGCAAAATGTTCATTCGGTTGGGGTTAGGGGCGGGGCTCGGGTTTGGTGATGTTGGGTGGGGCTTTGGAGGAGGCCTTTCTGGGGGCGTGATTTGTCAAGTTAAGGGCAACGGCGGGAACGCGGATAAGGGCGGATCAAGGCGGGATAAGAGCGGATAGAACGGGTTCGGTTGATGGGGGAGTGGGTGGGCATCATGGGATTTTTGAGGCGATATCCATGGGACGATCGGTGAGGAGTTCTTTGCCGCTAATGCTTTCTACGACGAGTGGATGGGCGCCGAGGAGTTGCTCAACTTCGTTGTGGCGTTCGGCAGGGACGAAGAGGAACTTGCGGGTGCCTTGGCCCCAGGTGGTGGCGAGTTGCTGGGGGGTGAGGAAAATCGCGGGTGCGTCGGGGAAGGTGCTGCCAAATTGCATGGAAGTGGAACGGCCGTCGACGAGCAGGACTGGGCGGCTGAGATAGAAAGCGATGGAGGAGCCGAAGGCCTGGTCGCCGTAGAGGAGGACGGGGGTTCCGGGATCGATCTGGTGGGTGGCTTCGAGACGCTGGATGGTTTGGGCGAAGTCGCGGGAGGAGAGGAGGGGGGCGAAGCGGGCGAAGGCGAGGTGGGCGGCGATGAGGAAGGCGGCGGCGGTGAAGGCGATGGTCGTGGTGGCGGCGAGGTGGCGGCGCTGCATGCGGAGCATCCAGGCGAGGGTGGGGCCGGTGGCGAAGGCGAGGGCGGCGAGGACGGCGGGGAGGCGGAGGGCGGCGAAGGCGGGGGCGGTGAGGTCGAAGAGGTGGGAGGTGGAGAGGGTGTAGTTGCCGAGGCCGCGGTGGGCGAGGAGGGTGCCGATGTCGGTTGTTGAGGGGATGTTTCTGGAGAGGACCAGGCCTGCGAGCAGGGCTATTGCGATGACTGCGCCGAGGACGGTGAGGGTGGCGTGGGCGGCGGTGATCCAGCGCTGGGCGGAGGGGTTGGAGGAGTAGGTTTGCTCGGCTCTTGTGATGGTGGCGGAGATGAGCAGGAGGATGGGGAGGTAGGCGGGGAAGGTGTAGTACTCCTGGTTGGTGGAGAGGGAGAAGAAGAGGAGGACGGTGGTGGCGAAGAGGGCGAGGAGGAGGATGTGGCGTTGCTGGGGGTCGATGCGGTGGAATGGGGATAGCGAGAGACCGACACGGCGGCGGCGGACGGCGATTGAGATGGCCAGAAAGAAGATGGCAAAGAGGACGGCATAGGTGAAGCGGCCGGGTTGAAACGCGGAACGGAGCACAATGGCGAGGAATGCTGCGATGACAAAACCAATCCAAGGGGAGTTGGCTGCGGAAGCAGTGAGGACCTGGAGCTGGTGATTGCTGCGACGGACGAGGGCGGTGATGGCGAGGGGGAGGAAGAGGGTCCAGGGGAAGAGCCAGGCGAGGTGCTGGAGCCAGTAGAGGTAGCCGGGCAGGCGGTTGAAGTCGGCGGGGGTGCGGCGGCCGAGGAAGCGGAGGACGTGCTCGTTCCAGAAGTAGAACCAGACGAAGCCCTGGTGGGTGGGGGTGGCGGGGTTATGGAGGGCGGCGAGGATATGCCAGGGGGCGGCTATCGCGAGGAAGAGGATGGGGCCGGTGAGGGGTTTCAGGAGTTTGATTTGTTTGAGGTTGGCGGTTAGCAGGAGGTAGAGGAGGGTGGTGGTGAAGAAGAAGACGAGGGCTACGAGGCCTTTGGTGAGGACGGCGAGGGCCAGGGAGGCCCACATAAGGTAGGGGTAGTAGGGGGTCAGGGGGTAGATGGTGGCGGGGTGTTCGGGAATATTGATGGTGGGTTCGAGGGACGGGTTCTGGGGCTGGAAGGGGGAAGAGGTTGGGGCGGGGCTGAGTCCTTCGGGGTCCTTCGACTGCGTCCACCGATGAGACTGGTGGACTTCGCTCAGGATGACGGCTTTACTGCGGATGTCGGGATTTGCCAGTACGGGATTTGTGGGTTGATCGGGTAGGAGGATGGTGCGGAGGAAGGTGTAGAGGGCGGTGGCGAGGAAGAGGCTTAGCCAGACCTCCGGAATGAGGATGCGGGTGAAAAGGAAGACGCCGAAAGAGGTGAGCAGCGCGAGGGCGGTGTAGAAGGCGGTGCGGGAGCCGAAGGCGTGGTTGGCCCAGCGGTGGCCGAGGAGGGCCAGGAGAGCTACGGCGATGGCTTGCGGGAGGTGGGCGGCGAAGGTGTTGAAGCCGAAGATTTTGAAGGAGAGGGCTACGAGCCAGTAGAGGAGAGGGGCTTTTTCGAGGTAGCGGATGCCATCGACCTGGAGGGTGACGAGGTGGCCGGTGAGGGCGATGTGCTGGGCGGCCTGGGCGTGGGTGGCGTCGGCGTCGTCAAGGAGCGGTGGGGCGAAGAGGGAGGCGAAGAAGATGAGGAGCCACAGGACGCCGAGGATGAGGGCGGCGTTGCGGGGACGGGGGCCGCCGGCGAAGGAGGTGGCGAGGAGGGAGAAGTGGGGTTTGGTTTCCATGGGGCGGGTGCGTTTATAGGATACTTCAGGGGTCAGGGGTCGGGGGTCGGGGGTCGGGGGTCGGGGGTCGGGGGTCGGGGGTCGGGGGTCGGGGGTCGAGGGTCGGGGGTCGAGGGTGACGGGTCAGGGCTGCGGTTGGAGTGAGTAACCCCACGATAACTCGCCTGCGGCTCGTGATCATGGGGCACCCGTTTTGGTTTTCGATATAGATTGGGGCATGGCTACTTTTGCGGCGATCGATATTGGGTCTAACAGTTGCCGGTTGAAGATTGCGCAGGTGGTGGGGCATCGGCTGAAGACGTTGCATGAGGACCGGGAGGTGACGCGGCTGGGGGAAAGCGTGTTTCAGACGGGGGTGATCTCGCCTGAGGCGATGGCGGTGACGATCAAGGCGCTGAAACGGTTTTACAAGGCCGTGCAGCTGCATGTGGTGGATAAGGTCAGGGTGGTGGCTACGAGTGCGAGTCGCGATGCGAGGAACGCGGGGGCGTTTGCGGAGTGGGTGAAGAGCGCTACGGGGTGGGATCTGGAAGTGATTTCTGGGCTCGAGGAAGGGCGGCTGATCCACCTGGGAGTTGTGACGCGGGAGGAAGGGGCGCGGGGGAGATGCCTGCTGATCGACCTGGGGGGTGGGAGCTGCGAGGTGACGGTTTCTGACGGCGGGAACATCAAGGCGATGGTAAGTATGCCGCTGGGGGCGGTGCGGTTGCAGCAGGAATTTTTGCAGCATGATCCGCCGGCGAAGGAAGATGTGGCTCGGCTGAAGCAGTTTATTGGGCGGGAGCTGGGGCGGGGAGAGCGGAAGCTGGGAAAGCCTGTAGTCGACCTGGTGATCGCTACGAGTGGGACGGCGGCGGCGCTGGCTGAGGCGAGTGTGGCGATGAAGGGGGGGAAGAAGCTGCCGGTGCGGAAGACGGTGCCGAAGGATTTTGTTTTGGTGAAGCCGGGGGAGGCGGCGACGGCGGACGTGCGGATGCTGGCGGACCGGCTGCTGAAAATGACGAACGCGGAGCGGGAAGCGGTGCCGGGGATCGGGCCGAAGCGGAGCGAGATCATCATTGGCGGGGCGCAGGTTTATGCGGAGCTGCTGGAGCGGCTGGGGTTGGGTGGGTTCCGGTACTCGGCGCTGGGGCTAAGGGATGGGATGCTGGCGCAGATGCTGGGTGAGGTGGATCTGCGGACGGAGGTACACCAGAAGATCGAGCAGGAACGGTGGGAAGGGGTGCTGGCGGTGTGCGGGCGGTACGGGATCGACCTGAAGAAGGCGGAGCCGGTGCGGGCGCATGCGGTGCAGCTGTTCGATGGGCTGCAGAAGGTGCATGGGCTGCCGGTGGAGTATCGGGGATGGCTGCAGGCGGCGGCGATGATGCAGGAGGTGGGCAAGTTTATGAACCACCAGGGGCATCATCGGCATACGCAGTACATTATTGCGAACTCGGAAATTTTTGGGTTCAGCCCGGAGCAGAGGTTGATTGTGGCGGCGATTGCGCGGTATTTGGGCAAAAGCCGGCCGGAGGGGATGGACAGGCCGCTGCGGGGATTGCCGATGGAAGAGCATGGGCGGGTGGTGCGGGCGGTGGTGCTGCTGCGGCTGGCCGTAGCGCTGAACCAGGATCAGGCGACCAGGCCGGTGCGGGTGAAGACGATCGTTTATCCGAAACGGGTGGTGCTGGAAATCGCGGCGGTGCGGGGTGGCGGGGAGCTGGAGGAATGGGCGGTGAAGAAGGAGGCGGGATACTTCAAGGAGGTGTTCAAGCGGGAGTTGATGGTGGGTTAGGGCCTGGGTTTTTTAGGTTTCGAGATGATGTAGAGGGCGCGGATGGTGCGGGGGTCGGTGAGGCCCTGGAGGGTGGCGGGGCCGCGGGTAAAACTGAGGCGGGCGAGGGTGCCTTTGCGCAGGCGGATTGCCGGGCCGGGGGCGCCGGTGGGGACGAGCAGCGCGCCCAGGAAAGCCTGAAGATTTGGATTGTGGCCTACGACGAGGAGGTTTTCATGCGGCGAGGCGTGGTGGAGGAGCTGCTGGAAATCGGGGAAGGTGGCTTCCGGGGCGAGGGCGTTGGAGAGGAGGATTTTGGATTCGTAGCCGGTTTCTGTGGCGACGAGCTGGGCGGTCTGGATGGAGCGCTTGAGCGGGGAAGAGATGACGAGGTCGAATGTGATTTTGAGTGAGTTGAGGACGTGGGCGAGCTGGAGGCAATGCTGCTTGCCCTCTTTGTCGAGGGGGCGCTTGAGGTCGAGGAGAGGATTGGGGCGGCGGGTGCCGGCGGAGGCGTGGCGGAGGAGGTAGAGGTTCATGCCTGCTCAGTTTACTGGATGGGCGGGTGATAGATGCCGGGGTCGGGTGCGGGGAGGGATGGGGCGATGGGTTCGGGACCGGGGAGTGGGTCGGGTATGGAGGGGATCTCGGGTTGGATGGGGGTGGCGGCGGCGAGGATGGTTTCAGCGGCGCGCTGCCAGTAGCGGGTGAGGAGCATGAGAAAGAGGCCGGCCTGGGCGAGGAGGAACATGGGCCAGACGCGGGGTTGGGCGAGCATGTGGGTGGCGATGCGGCCGAGGAAGAGGAAGGCGGCCAGGCCGAGGAGGAGGAGGGTGAGGAAGACGGTGAAGGCGCGGGGAAGGTTGCGGGCCAGGGTGCCGAGGGCGGGGAGGAGGGTGCGGCGGACGCGGCGGTCAGGGAAGCCGGAGGGGCGGAGGTGGTCGTCAAGCTGGATGGTGTAGACCTCGACGAGGTCAAAGTAGAGGCGGAGGAGGGCGGCCACGAGCAGGACGGCGAGCCAGCAGAGGAGCTGGAGGATGAGGGCGGACCAGCCTGTGAATCGGTTGTCGATGAAGGTGGAGAGGGCGTTAGCGGCGGCGGCGAGCGGGGCGAGGATGATGGCGGCGAAGGCGAGGGTGATGAGGGCGATGCGGATGAATCGCCAGAAGAAACGAGCGCCGGTGCGGAAGAGAATGGAGAGCTGGGCGGGGGCCTGGAGGCGGTAGGTGAAGAGGGCGCCGGGGACGAGGAGGAAATAGACGATGAGGTAGAGGGGAATGCCGAGCCAGTGGGCGATGCCGGTGGTGGGGGTGTCGTAGCCGCCGGCGTGGGTGATGCGGTGGACGGCGGTGAGGGCGGTGCCGAGGTCGAAGGAGGTGTAAAGGGACTGGGCGGCGAGGGAGTGGTCGAGGATAGCAGAGAGCTGGGCGTGGAAGGGCCAGGAGAAGATGAGAGCGAGGGTGAAGTTGGCGAGGTAGGTCCAAAGGAGGGCGCCGGGATGGCGGAGGGTGAGGCGGAGGCCGGGTAGGAGGATGGCGGTCTTTTTCATGATTTTCATATGAGCCAGCCTGCTAGTTGGGAGGCGGCTTGCTGGGTGGTGAGCCAGAGGTTGGAGAGCTTGCGGGCGGGGATGGGGTTGGGGGTGAGGGTGCGGGAGTTGTTGAATTTGTCGATGTCGAGCAGGATGGTGTGCTGGGGGTCCAGCTCGGCGGAGAGGATGTGGGCGGTGGTGAGGTAGGTGTAGGTGTGCCAGCGGGTGTTTTCGGTTTCTGCGGGGGCCCAGTGCTCGTGGGTGCGGGTGCCGTCGGACCAGATGAGCTCCAGGTCGGCGGGGAGGAGGAAGTCGCCGAGGCGGTGGATGGTGACGGTGTTGCGGAGGCGGGGGTCTTGTTTGGGGTCGGAATCGGGAAGCCACCACTGGATGGGGGTGTAGGTGATGGAGTCTACGGCGTAGTCGAGGATGGCGGTGCCGTAGACGGCCTGGTTGAAGAAAGGGCGGAGGCCGGAGTTGACGATGGCGGCCGAGATGGAGGGCGAGCCGAGGGAGCCGTCGGGGCTGGCGAGAGCGGTGGAGGCGGGCAGGTGGGCGGGCGGAAAAGGCACGATGAGGCCGGTGGTGCGGCCGCGCTGAATGGCTACTTCTTCGATGGTTTGGAGGAAGTCCTCTGTGGTGGGGTGCTGGAATTTATAGCGTTGGAAGTAAGTGCGCATGGCCTGGTCCATGGTGTCTTTGCCGACGATGCCTTCAAGCGTGGCGAGGAGCGTGGAGGACTTGCCGTAGGTGATGCCGCCGTAGGAGGACTCGCTGTGGAACAGCCATGCGTGGCGGGTGACGGGGTCGTAGTTGGGGGCGAGGAGGTACTCGTAGAAGTGGGCGGAGGCGTCGCCGAAGCTGGCCCAGGGACGGCGAAAGAGGCTGGTGCGGGGGCCGAGGATGGCGCCGGTGACGGCGACTTCGGTGTAGGAGTTGATGCCTTCATCGAGCCATGCATCTTCGAACTCGTTGGTGGCGACCATGCCGTACCAGTACTGATGGCCGAATTCGTGCTCGGCAGTGACCTCGAGCGATAAGGTAGGGTCGAGAAGATTGGCGTCGCCGGTGATGAGGGTTGGGTATTCCATGCCGCCGATGTTGGAGCCCGGTTCGGGGTCGATGAGGGTGAGGATCTTGTAGGGATAGGGGCCGTAGCGGTCTTCAAACTGGCGCAGGGAGGCGAGCAGGATGTCGCGGTAGCGCGGGCCGGCGGCGGGGTGGGCGGCGAGGGTGAGGACGCGGAGCTGAACGGGGCCGAGGGCGGAGAGGTAGGTCGCGTTGAGGACGGTGAAATGCGGGCTTAGGGCGAAGGCGAAATCGTGAACGTCTTCCGCGTAGAAGTTCAGGGTGTGGGTGTTGTCCGGGTTGGTGTGATCTGCGGTGGGGACGCCGGTGGCACCTACGATGAAGTTGCGGGGGAGGGTGAGGGAGACGTTGAAGGTGGCGAAGTCGGAGAAGAATTCAGTGTCTGCGTGGTATTGGTGGCAGTTCCATGTGCCGTGCCAGAAGACGCCGAGCTTGGGGTACCACTGGCCGCCCATGAGGAAGTCTCGCTTGTAGCCGTTGCGGGCTACGGATTCTGGGAAGAGGTCGTGGAAGGCGAGGTGGAAGGTGATGCTTTGGCCGGGGAGGACGGGGCGGGGAAGGGTGATGAGGGCTACGGTGCGATCGTTGAGGTTGGCGTCGTCTGGGGCGATGTAGCGGAGGGTGGGGAGGAGGTCGCCGAAAGAGTCTGCAGAGAGGGCGGAGAGGGTGATGGAGCCGAGTTTTTTGGCGGGGTAGGCGTCTTCGGATTCGGAGTCGCGGATGCCGCCGGTGAAGTGGGTTTCGGTGGTGAAGGAGCTGTCGGGCTGGAAGGCGTTGAGGTAGAGGTGGAAGGGGAAGGTGGTGAGGGGCTGGCCGGTGAGGTTGCGGTAGGTGAGGGTTTCGGTGGCATCGAGGGTGTGGGCGGCGGGGGTGATGCGGGCGGCGAGGGTGTAGTCGACGATGCGGGTGGAGAGGGGGGTGGGGGAGTTGGTGGCGATGGATTGGGCGTGCAGGATCGACGGGATGAAGAGGGTGAGGGCGGCGAGGAGGATGTTGCGAGGCATGGTGAGGATGATAAACGACGGGACGGGTGGGGAAGTTCCCGTTTGTTTGGTGGAGGCGGAATCGGCGAGAAACGGAGAACCATGGGAGGCAGGAGGCCGGCGCTCTGACACAATGGTATTTCGAAGCGTGAAGACCCTCTTTATTTGTGCGTCCTGGTGTTGTTTTTATCGACCTGAGTGCCGCTACGGACCTGCTCGCGGAAGCGGCGGCGCATTCCAAGCGAGACGGAGGTGAGTGCGGGAGGTTTCCTCCAAGAGGAGATTGAGTCGGCTTCATAGCCGCACAGCTTCCGCTCCTGCGACTTGTCAGGACTGGGCAAATGCCGCGGGCTTCAAGGGAGGTCCGATGACTCGAACCTGGTATATTTTCTCGCTATCCGCAGCCTTCGCCGGATCGGGTTTTGCACCTAGCGGGTGATTTTTCTCATAGTCCCGGAAGAACGCCTCGATTTCACCCGCTGGGTCGTAGATATTCAAGTGCCGAGCAGGCTTATCTCCGAGTACGACGTAGGAATGGGGGATTCCTTTGGGTGCCATAAAGCTATCGCCGGTCTGCAAAACCGTTTTCTCAGTCCCGCATTGCAATCCGAAAGAGCCTTCCAGCAGATACATCCACTCATTCTGTTCCAGGTGAATATGCATGGGCGGTCCTTGTCCCGGCGGCGTCTTCACTTCAATGACCGACATTCTTCCGCCGACATCGGCCCCGGAGATCTTGTCGAAGAATGAGGGTTCGCCATGGACCGTCCAAGGTCCGTCGATCCGGCATTTACCAGCAGGAACAACAAACGAGCGCGGTTGCTCTGTCTCCGCGACACCGGACGAAGAGAAACCGAGAGCGGAAAGTGAGAAGAACCCATTCCGAAGAAAGTTGCGGCGACCAAGGCCCATACGATTTCCTCCGAACAACGTTTGATTACGAACACTCCAGCGAATTCGGCCCCGATATTGATAAACGCGTTTCGCACCAACTAACAGGTCGTATTATGAGGGAACCTGGAGCCAGTTGTCAGCTGTCTTAGCGTTCCCAGTTGCAATCCCGAATCGGCCGCTGGTGCAGCCACCAGACGAAGCTTCATGCCGATTCTCAGTGCAAGGATAGGTGGACAACACGCTCCATGACCGTAGCGTTAGGCCAGCTTGGCCAGGGGACTGTAGCTTTGACATAGATCAGGTATGGGTTTCCGTTCGAGACACCAGGATCACCTGACTCGCCGATGATCGTGGTGTAGATTTCACCGTTGGGTGCGTTGGTGAACGAGCCGCCGGCGTCATCGGCGTTCGACCAGCTCACAAGCGACGAGCCGTGGCGCATGTGCACCGAGTCATTATCCTGTTCATAGACCATGATCCACTGAGATGTAACCGTGTCATAGATCACGGAGGGAAAGCTGCCCGCTGCCGCGACTACGGGCGTGTAGTGTCCGCTGTTGGTTGCGGCGTTTGGGTCACCACTGGTTCCAGGTTCGGTGAAGGAGCCGTTATAAAGTTTCTTGAACAGAGTGGGGAAGGCGGCGGTGTTATTACCGAATGCAGCAGAGACGACGTCTGAGAACTTTGCTCGGGCCACACCCTGGCAGGGCACGTTGTTACATGGCGCCGGAAGTGCTGGATCGAGGTCGGGATAGAAGACGTAGAGGTAAAGCGTGGATGGATCTGCCGAGGCAGCGTTGGCTACATAGTTTCCGTTTGCATCAGCAAGGACCAACGTTCCACCCCCGACATCGAGGTTCGTCGGTGCGTTGAGGATGAAATTCCGGGTGACGTAGGGTTGCACAATCTCGCCGAGCTTGGAAAAGGTCGCTCCGCCATCGGCGGAGACAGCCATGCCGAGCGAGGAATAGAAACACGTGCCGTTCTTGCAGGTGCCGGCGTGATATTCGCCGTGATAGATGTGCAGGATCGCCGTATTCGCGCCGCTCGAAATCTTCAAGACAGGCCCACCACCGGAATAGTCCCGATCGAAGGTGTAGCCGTTTGGATCGGCGGCTTTGTCGGACATCGACACCGAGCACCCATACGGTGCGGTGATGCTGGTAAGAGTTCCTCCGAGACGATAAGTGCCTTCCGTCTTAGGACTTCCTGAGCAGGTGGCGGCGCTGTTGGCAGACATGAAGAACATGTAGCTGCCGTTCGATGTGGGCAGCGCTCCTACCGTGCCGTCGGGCGGACCGAAGGCGAAACCGAACGATGTGCGCTGTGCCGTTGTCAGCAAAGGCGTCTCGGCATCGAGCGAGACAGTGAACGTGCCGGCTGGCTGTGATCGTGCAGGAGTCGTTCCGTTTCCTGAGCACCCTGTAAGGGCGACGAGGAAGATCAGAGCGATAAGCGTGGATGTGATGGCGCGCATATCGAAATTGGATGCAAATTTCGCTGTTAGTTGCATGCGAACGCGGCTGAACGATACTGTGCGTTCTTGTCGACTTGTTGCCTGGTGTCAGGGGGCGTTTTGCCATAGCTCTGTGGTGAGGAGGCCGAAGAGGCGGCGGTGGGTTGCGATGGGGGTGAGGCCGGCGGCGCGGAAGGGGGTTTCGTGGTCGGGGAGGTGGGTGACGCGGAGGCCGGTGAGGAGACGGAAGGCAAGGTAGAGGGCGCGGATGTAGAGGCGGGCGGGGAGGGCGAGGGGGCCGGGGGGGATGCGGAAATCGGAGAAGAGCCAGAGGCCGGAGGGGGGGAGGGCGGCGGCGAGGCGGGGGACGAGGGTGTCGAGCTGGGGCTGGGTGAGGCAGTCGAGGAAGAAGTGGGTGACGATGAGGTCGGTGTGAGCGGGGACGGGGTAGGTGAGGGCGTCGGCTAGGGTGGTGGTGAGGCGGGCGAGGTGGGGGGTGGCGTTGCGGCGGAGGCGGGTGAGCATGGCGGAGCTGAGGTCGACGGCGTGGGCCTGGAGGTGGGGATTGGTGGCCAGGAGGGAGGCGGTGAAGCGGCCGTCGCCGTCGCCGAGGAGGAGGGCTTGGCGGGTGTGGGTGAGGGCGGGGAGGTGGTGGGTGCGGGTGCGCTGCAGGTTGGGGCCGAGGGTGAGGTATTCGGCGAGGCGGTAGATGCGGGCGATGGGGTCGAAGTTGGGGGGCTTCAATGGAGGAAAGGCCAGAGGAGGGCGGGGGTGAGGAGGGCGAGGTCGGCGGCGGCGCGGAGGGTGGTTGGTTGCAGGTGGCGGCGGAGGCGGTCGAGGAGGAGGAGAGTGGCGGCGGCGAGAGCTGTGGCGAGGTGGATGGGGGTGGAGTGGATGAGGGTGGGGAGGATGAGGAGGCCGCAGAGGAGGGTGGGAAGTCGCCGGCGTTGCGGGTGTTCCTCCCAGGCTGAGATGAAAAGGCCGTTGGCGAGGCAGAGGGCGGCGAAAAAGCAGGCGGCGGTGAGGACGGTGCGGGGTTGGGGGTCGCGGAGGAAGGTGGGGAGGGCTGTGGCGGCTGCGAAGAAGATGGCGGTGATGAGCTCCTTGGGCAGGCGCAGTGTGGTGAGGTGGACGAGGGCGAACCAGAAGGCGAGGATTAAGGCGAGCAGGGCTTCCGCGGTGAGGTCTGGGCGGGGAATGAAGAAGAGCAGGGGGAGGAGAATGATGGCGGCGACGGCCAGGAAGAGCTTGAAGACACGGGCGTTGCGGTGATGGAAATGGTGACGGGGGGCGAGATCTTGTTGGGAGCGGGCGTCGAGAAGTCTGTCGGATGCGTAGAGGAGCCAGACGGCGAGGAACATGGCGAAGAGCTCGGCGGCGGGGATGGTTTGGTGGTGGATGCGGGCGAAAAACATAGTCCAGAGGACGGCGACGGTGGGAGCATCGAGCGAGACGAGGTGCCAGGCGGTGAGGATACCGGTGGGGGCGGCCAGGCGGGTTGGGCGGGCAACGGTGACGGGCATCAGGTAAATTGTTCGATGCGGAAGAGGCGGATGATAAGGTAGCGCCATGCTAAAGAACGTGGCGATTGTGTTGACAGGAGTGTTGATTTGCAGCTTGAGCGCGGGTGCTCAGTTCAGTGTGCCGGGGTTGCGGGGGAGTGCGGCTTCGGGTTTCGGGTCTGGCTTGAGCACGGATGAGGCTTCCGGCGGGTTGAAAGAGGCGCTTGATCGGGGCATCTCGACTTCGGTGGCGAGCACGGGGCGGCCGGGTGGGTATTTTGGGAATCCTGCGATCAAGATCCTGATGCCGCCGAAGCTGCAGCGGGTGGAGCAGGCGCTGCGTGCCGGGGGTGCGGGACCGCAGGTCGATAAATTTGTACACAGCATGAATGAGGCCGCGGAGGAAGCGGCACCGGAGGCGAAGGCGATCCTGCTGCAGGCGCTGAAGAGCATGACATTCACCGATGCAAAGGGGATTGTGATGGGTGGGCGGACGGCGGGCACGGAATACTTCAAGCGAACGACGACGGAGCAGATTCAAGTGGCGTTCCGGCCGATCGTCGAGCGGGCGATGGCGAAGACGGGCGTGACGCAGCAGTTTACGGCACTGATGGCGCAGGCTCCTTCGATCCCGTTCTTCAAGATGCCAAGCGTGGATGTGAACCAATATGTGCTGGACAAGGCGACGGATGGGTTGTTTGTGGTGATGGGTCAGGAAGAGACGAAGATTCGCACCGACCCGGCAGCGCAGGTGACGCCGCTGCTGCGGTCGGTGTTTGGGGGCAGGTAGGGGCTACTGGCGGGGGTTGGCGTTGTTGTCGTCTGCGCGGACGCGGACGGTGATGGGTGCGGTGGTGCGAAAGCGGACGATGGATTCAGAGGGAATCTGGACCTGCTGGCCTCGGGTGATGGCGCTGGAGCCGGCGCCGACACCGGCACCCGCGCCGGCACCGATGGCCGCGCCCTTGCCTCCGCCGAAGATGCCGCCCAGGATAGCGCCTACGGCTGCGCCTCCGCCGGTGCGCTCGGCGGTATTGGAGCCGCGGCCTTTGCCTTGGATGGAGTACGGTTCGGTGGCGAGTGGGATGGCCTGGCCGCGGCGGGTGACGCTGGAGAGCGACACGGTGAGCAGGGACGATCCCTTGAAGTGGGCGGCTTCGTGAACGGCGTCGACCTGGCCGGCGATGGGCGAGCCGGCGGGAATGGCTACGGCGCCATCGGCGAGGACGTCTGCGGAGACTACGCCGGTGAAGGTGTCGCCCTGCTGGGTGGTGGCGCTGTCGAGCGTCTGGGTAACGCGCACGTTGAGCACGGCGCCGGCGGGTAGTGTGACCTCACGGAAGGCGGGGCGGGATGGCGGCGGAGGTGGCTGCGGGACGGGCGGCGGAGGATTGTAGGCTTCGGTTGGGTATTGGTCGTGACGCTCGATGGGAGCGGGCTGGTGGGGTGCCGGAGGTGGCGGCGTGTAGCGGGGCCCGGGGGCGGGCTGGGAGATGACCTTTTCCTTGACGGGCGCGGCGGGGACCGGGAGAGGTGGCGGCAGCGGTGCGTTGGCGGTCTGGCTGGCTGGTTGCGGCGGGAGGATGGACAGGCTGGAGATGTTCACCTGCTTGATGCCGGCCACACCGGCGGCGTCGCGTGCGGCAATGGTGCGCTGCGCCTCGTTGAGAACGGTGCCGCTGAGCGAGACGACGGCGCCCTGGGTGGAGGCCTGGACGGACTGGCCGGTGAGGGAGGAGTCGGCGTTGAGCTGGGCCTGGACGGTTGCGTTGAGGGTCGCGTCATCGGGGCCCGATTTTGCCTTGCAGCCTGCGAGAGGGAGTGCGAGGGCCAGCGTGCAGGTGAGTGCGGCAGAGAAGCGGGCATTGAATTTGGGGGACATGGGGACCTTTCGGGCGCGTGGGGCTAGTCAGTGAGACGTCGGTTCGGTGAAAGCGAGTGTTTGTAGTTGGACGAAATTGTGAAGGATCAGGAGAAAGAAAGACGTGATTTTGTTACGCCGCGCAACCCAGCTTATAACGGTGGCATCTTCCATATTGAAACGCCCGCACGTTGCGCTGGGTGTGGGCTGTGAAAATCAAGGTTTGAGGAGTGACACAATGGCAGAAGACAGCGGAGTAAGCGGATTGGGTTGGTTTCTGGCTGGTCTGGGCGTAGGCGCACTGGTTGGCGTTCTTTATGCGCCGAAGGCCGGCACCGAGACACGTGCGGACCTGTTGCAGGGCGCTAACGATGCGAAGCAGAAGGCGGCAGACTATGCCCAGCAGGGTCTGGACAAGGCCAATGACTATGTCGAGCAGGGCAAGCAGGTTGCCGGCGACTACGTAGACAAGGGCAAGGAGTATTACGAAAAGGGCCGTTCGCAGTGGACGGACTATGTTGAAAAGGGCAAGGGCCTGGTGGCGAATCAGCAGGATGCAGTGCAGGCTGCGATCGATGCCGGCAAGGATGCCTACACGAGCAAGACGGCAGAAGCCCCAACCACGTAATGGCGGGTTGTTGATGGAAAGCGGCGGACCGGTTGCTTTATGCCAGGTCCGCCGTTTGTACGTTGCGAAACGTTTAGAGTGGGTAAGAGCGAGGGTTGATGATGAGTGGGTTAGTCACAGGTGTACAGCTTGAATTTGTGGGTCGCGGTCTGGCGATGTTGCAGCCTGACGTGAATGTCGGCGGGAACTCGACGACGTTGACGGTATTCGTAGGGATTACGACACTTTGCTTCGTGATCCTGGCCGTGGTGGCGGTTGCCATTCTGGTCGCGTTGCGCAACGGCCAGAAAGAATTGATGCAGCATGTGACGGAGATCAAGGCGAAGGCGATGCCTTTGATTGAGAAGTCGCACGCGCTGGTGACAGACCTTACGCCGCAGATCAAGGAGATCACGGCGAAGACGAACCAGATTACGGGTCATGTTGGGGAGATTGTTGCGATTGCCAAGGATAAGGCGCAGGAGTTTTCGCCGACGGTGAGTGAAGCGAATGTCATGGTTCGCGACGCGATCGCCAAGGCGAAGGTGACGTTTGACGCGGCGAATGCGCATGCGCAGGTTGTGCTGGAGAAGGCGCAGACGACGTTCGATGGCGCAAACCAGACGGTCGTAGACACCAATGAGAAGACGCGGCAGCAGATCGATCGCGTGAACGAGATGGTGACCGGTGCGCTGGATGCGACGGTTCGTCTGGGCAAGGCGATTGAACATGGCGTGACGGCACCGGCGCGTGAGTTGGCGGGCCTGGTGAATGGCGCCAAGGAAACGATCGATGGGTTGATGAAAAAGACGTCGGAGGCTGGTAACGTCGCGTCCAAAAGGGCCTCGGACCTGGGTAGCATCTTTGCCAGCAAGCTGGCGGATTTATTCGCCAAAAAGACCAGGCCGGTGCCGCCTGCGTATCGTGCGCGCACTTATCAGAGCGAGCCGGTAAGGCCGGAGATCAAGACGTTTGGCTCGATGGCGAATGCTGCGGGATCTGGGACACAGGGGCCGATGGAACCTGGAGTCTCGTCAGGCAGTGGTGGTAATGGGGACCCCATCGTTGGGTAGCGACCGGCAAGAGTAAGCATGGCGGCGGGGCTTCGGCTCCGCCGTTTTTGCGTCAGAAGATCCAGCCGCCTCCTACCACTTCATCCTGCTGGTAGAAGATGGCGGCCTGGCCGGGAGTGATGGCGCGCTGGGGTTCGTCGAAGATCGCGGTGGCTGTGCCGTCGGGGTTGGGTGAGAGGGTGGCGGGCTGGGGCTCGTGGCGGTGGCGGATCTTGGCTTCGATGCGGATGGGTTCGGTGAGGGTGGGGATGGAAATCCAGTTGAGGCGGTTGGCGTGTAGCTCGCGGGTGAGGAGCTCATCGGCCGGGCCGACGGTGACCTGGTGGGAGTCGGGGTGGATCTGGAGGACGTAGAGGGGGTCCTTGCTGGTGAGGCCTAGACCTTTGCGCTGGCCGACGGTGAAGTTGTGGATGCCGGTGTGCTGGCCGATGACCTCGCCGGAGGTGGTTACGAGTTCGCCGTCGGAGGCGGGCATTTCGCGGTCCTGCTCGTCGAGGTAGGCGCGAAGGAAGGTCTGGTAGTCGCCGCCGGGGATGAAGCAGATTTCCTGGGAGTCGGGCTTGGCGGCGACCTCGAGGCCGGCGTCGGTGGCCATGACGCGGACGGCGGGCTTTTGCATTTCGCCTAGCGGAAAGAGGGTGTGGGCGAGCTGGTCCTGGGTGAGGCCGAAGAGGAAATAGGTCTGGTCTTTGCTGCGGTCGGCGGGGCGGGAGAGGATCCAGCGGTTGCGGATGGGGTCGAAGTGATTGCGGGCGTAGTGGCCGGTGGCGATCTTGCTTGCGCCGATCTGGCGCGCGGTGAGGAGAAGCTGGTCGAACTTGAGGTGGTTGTTACAGAGAGTGCAGGGGATGGGGGTGCGGCCGGCGAGGTACTCGTCGACGAAGGGGCGGACGACGTCCTGCTCGAAGCGGGCCTCCTGGTTGACGAGGTAGTAGGGGATGTCGAGGCGGGTGGCGACGCGGCGGGCGTCATAAACGTCGTCGATGGAGCAGCAACGGCCCTGCACGGCTTCAGGCATGCCTTCATGGCCGGCAAGGCGGCGCTGGTTCCAGAGCTGGAGGGTCAGGCCGACGAGGGTGTGGCCCTGCTGCTTGAGCAGGGCGGCGACGGCTGAGGAATCGACTCCTCCACTCATGGCGACGGCGATGGTTTCTTGTGTGGACATGCTAGCTACATGATAACGGTTTGGTGTCGATAAGTTGGGCATCGGACGCGAAGGACGCTATGCTGGAAGGAATGGCGTACGGTGGGGTAGACAGGTCAGGAGCGCGTGGCAGACGGTTGTGTCGCGTGGCGTTGCTGTGTGTTGCGTGCCTGAGTGCGGTGGCGGTGGCCCAGGATGTGGGTCCGGTGGTGTCGCAGGGGCACGCTTTGGGGAGCGTGCAGGGGACAGTTCACGATACGGATGGAGATGCGCTGGCAGGGGCGTTGGTGACGCTGACCAGCGGGGCTGGGGCTACGACGTTGAAGGTGCTTACGGATGAGGGTGGACGGTTTGCGTTTGCGGGCGTTCCGGCCGGGCCGTTCACCTTGACGGTCAAGGCGGAGGGATTTGCGGACCGTCAAGCGGGTGGGAAGCTGGCGGCGAATCAGTCTTATGAGCTTTACGGGATTGCGATGCCGGTTGTGGCGAGCGCGGTGGTGGAGGTGACGACGTCTCGCAAGGAGATGGCGGACGAACAAATCAAGGTGGAAGAGACGCAGAAGCTGCTGGGCGTGCTGCCGAACTTTTACGTGGTGTACGACTGGCATGCGGCGCCGCTCGACGCGCACCAGAAGTTCAGCCTGGCGTGGAAGAATTTTATCAACCCGGTAAACCAGGGGATCGATTTCGGGATTGCCGGATTGCAGTATGGGACCAACCAGCTGTCAGGATATGGACTTGGCGTGGGTGGGTATTTCAAGCGGTTTGGCGCGGACACGGGCGACTTTGGGGTTGGGTCGTTTCTGGGTGGTGCGGTGTTTCCGGTGCTGTTGCGGCAGGATCCGCGGTATTTCTATATGGGGCCTTCGCGATCGAAGAAGCGGCGGTTTTTTTATGCCCTGTCTTCGGCGGTGATTTGCCGTGGGGACAATGGCAAATGGCAGCCGAATTATTCGAGCGTGCTGGGCGATGTGGGATCGGGGGCGATCTCAAATTTGTACTATCCGGCCAGCAATAAGAGCGGCTGGGATGTGGCTTTTTATAATGGCCTGATTGCGGCAGGGTCGGATGGAATCGGCAATGTGGTGCAGGAGTTTCTGCTGAAACACCTGACACCGCATGCGCCGGATTATCCTCGTTAGAATTTGATGGATTCGAAGGCGGTGGACAGGGTGGCGTTGGTCTGCTTGCCGGTGGCCATGTCGGTGCTTGCGGTCATGGTGACGTAGTTGTCGTTGCCCGCGGCCATGGCGGTGAAGAGGAGGACGCGCTGGGTGGGACCGGAGCGGGTGGGGACCGAGCAGGAGACGGTAACGCCGGCGGCGGGATGGCCCGCGGCGGTGTACGGACCCTGGCCGAAGACCTTTCAGTCGGAGACCATGGGCTTCATCTGGTTGGCGTTGCGCTGGGCTACGGCGAGGGCTCCGCCGGGCATGGAGGTGGTGTCGAAGATGGCCCAGGCGTCGCCGCTGGTGATTTTGAGGTTGCCCTGGGAGTCGTCGATCTGCCAGCCTGCGGGGATCTGGATGGTGTAGCGGCCGTTGGGTTCGTGCCACTGGGTGGGGCCGGAGTGGGTCTGCTGCTGGGGCTGGGCGCCGTATTGGGCTGGAGCGGCGGCGGCGGTGAGGGTGAAGGCTAGAAGGAGGACGATTGGTAGGCGCATGGGCTTGGGCTCTTGGGAAGCTGGATGCTTCTGGGAGATACTGCGTGGTGCCCGCCGGAAAGCCCTCATGGTGGGCGATCAGTGGAAGAGGGCGTGGGCGAGGGAGGCGAAGACCTGGGAGGTGGCGATTTGCTCTACATCCTGGTGGTAGGTGCCGGTGAAGAGGCGGCGAATGAGGGCGTGGCGGATCCAGGGGTCGGGGTGGAACTGGAGGGTGAGGGTTTGGTCGCGGCGGGCCACTACGGTGAAGGGAAGGGCTAGCTCATTGCCGTGGTCGTCATGGAGGATGAGGTGGGCGGGGCCGGAGAGGTCGCGCCAGTGCTGGGGGGCTGAGGGGAGGCGGGTGAGGGCGGCGCCGCCGAGAGAGATGTCGCGGAGGAGGCAGGGGATTTCTGTTTGAGGTTGTGGCGGGTCGCCCGAGCGTTCGGTGGTGAGAAGGGTTGGGCTCTGGTGGGGGTGTGGAGAGTGTCGGGGTTCTTCGACTGCGTTCGCCGATGAAGCCGGCGAACTTCGCTCAGAAGGACGAGTGTTTTCTGATCCAGCGATTGCGGTGTAGGAGCCGAGGCGGATGGTGGCTTGTTCGGTGACCTGGAAGCGCTCGTCGCGGCGGCGGTGGGGGAGCTCGACGCAGGCGGCGGCGGCGAGCGCGAGGATCATGGCGTTGACGAGCGACCAGAAGATGTTGGCGGCGTAGCCCTGGGAGCCGTGGGCGGGGGAGAAGTGGGCGACGTGCAGGATGACGCCGAGCAGAGTGAGGAAGGAGAGGGCGGCGAACTTCCAGAGGATGCCCCACTGGATGGTGACGCTGGTGGTGGAGAGGCCTTTGGCGGTGACTTTGAAGGGTCTGCCGAAGGGTCGGATGAGGCCGGTGACGACGGTGCGGACGATGACGAAGGCGGTGAGGAGCTGGGTGACATCGGTCATGATGGGCAGGACGCGGTTGCCGGCGAGGTAGGCCATGAAGAGGAGATTGGCGAAGACCATGGGGGCGGCGAAGAGGAGGAGGTCGGTACCGGTGGCGTGGAGGGCGGCGGTGCCGGTGAACCAGTAGAGCATGGGGGCGGAGAGGAGGAGGAGCTTGAAGGCGGCGCCGGAGACCCAGTAGAGGACGGTATCGAAGAAGGCGAGGCGATTGATCAGCGACATCTTTGACGGGCCGAAAAAGGACCAGCGGGTGAAGATCTGCTGGATGGCGCCGAGGCACCAGCGGCCGCGCTGGCCGATGAAATCGACGAGCGATTCTGGGGCCAGGCCTAGAGACAGGCGCTCGTTGAGGAAGATGGTTTTGTAGCCGAACTCTTCAAACTTGAAGGTGGTGAGCATGTCTTCAGTGACGGTCTCGGTTGCCATGCCGCCGGCTGTGACGAAGGCCTGCACGCGGAAGACGGCGGAGGTGCCGCAGCAGAAGGCGGCGCCCCAGGCGTCTTTGGAGGGGAGGAGGCAGTTGAAGAAGAAACGCTGCTCGTCCGGCCAGACGGCGGTGCAGAGGAGATTGGACTGGACGGGGTCTGGATTGAAGAAATGCTGCGGGGTCTGGACGATGCCGATGGTGGGGTCGTCAAAGAGGCCGAGGACGCGGTTGAGCAGGGTGCGGTGGGGGATGAAGTCGGCGTCGAGGAGGAGGAGGAATTCTGGCTTGCGGCCAGTTTGTAAGGCTTGCTGCATGGCGTTGTTGATGTTGCCGGCTTTGGCGTGCTTGCCTTTGACGCGGGAGACGTAGTGGGCTCCGAGGTCTTCTGCGAGGGACTTTGCCCAGGGGCGGGCGCCGTCGTCGAGGAGCCAGACGCGGAGGTCGGGGTGGTTGAGGGCGAGGGCGCCGACGATGGTGCGCTCGAGGATGTCGGGGGACTCGTTGTAGGAGGCGATGAAGACGTCAGTGGGGGCCTGGTGGTGCGGGGAAGCGGCCGACGCGGTGGCGGCGGGGGTGCGGGTGATGGTGCGGGACATGAAGAAGTACACCAGGATGGAGCTGGTGAGTGTGGCTAGCTCGACCGTGAGGAAAAGGCGTGAATAGGCGTGTTGCAGCAGGTTCTGGTGGGTGGGGGCGGTGTGGAGGATGCGCCAGAGCATGTAACGGAGGGTGAGGGCTATGCAGAGGATGGCGGCGAAGGCGCGGGAGATGGGGGATTTTGGGGCTATCAGGAAGAGGAGGAGGAGGGTGCCGACGGTGAGGGCGGCGGGGGCCAGGGGTTGGAGGTCGGGCATGTGTGGTGGCTCCTAGGTGGGGGTGTAGGCCGAAACCCCAAAGGCGAACGCGGCGGCGCGGCGGCCCGCGGCGAACGCGGCGAAGGACTGGTGGGCGGGTAGAGAGTAACCCCAAGCGTCTGGGTGACTAGAAGTATTGGCGAAGGGTGCGGGTGAGGCGGTTGGTGGGGTTAGTGGGGAGGAGGACGCGGGCGGTGCGGCCTATGGTGCAGGTGGGGGTTGGGGAGGAGTCGGTGAGGGCTACGCGGACTGTGGCCAGTTGCTCGGTGGTGTCTTCGAGGGGGAAGGCGGCGTATTTGTGATTGGTTTCTTTCTGGGGGTCGCCAGTGATGGATTGGACTTGGCCGAGGTGCTCGGTGGATTCGCCAGTGAGCTTAAAGTGGACGGTGCCGCCGAGGGCGATGTCTGGCATGCGGTCCTGAGGGATCTCGACCAGGAGGAACTGGCGACTGCAGTCGACGAGGGAGAGGATGGGGGATTGGAGGGGGGCGGTCTCGCCGTCCATGGCGTGGACTTCAAAGATCTGGCCGGTGACGGGGGAGCGGAGGTCTACGGTGCGGAGGGAGGCGGTGCGGGTGGTCTCGGCGAGGACGGCGGCGTGGGCCTGGCGGGCCTGGGCGAGGGAGGCGGCAAGGGAACGGCGGGTTTCGGTGAGCTTGAACTCGATCTCGTCGGCGCGCTGGCGGGAGTAGGCTACGTCGTTGTTGGTGCCGGGCTCGGCGAGGAGGCCGTGCTGGGCGGCGAGGCGTTGGGATTCGAGCGAGCGGAGGGCGGCGTGCTGGGCTTCGAGGGTGCGGCGGGCGATGGATTCGGTGGCGGAGGTGCGGTCGTAATCGGCGTTGGAGAGGATGCCGGCGGTGTGGAGCTGGCGGGCGCGGAAGAGCTCGGTCTGGGCCTGGTGCCAGGCGGCTTCAGCGGCGTATTGGGTGGACTCGGATTCCACGACGGAGAGGGTGAGGCGGGAGGTGACGGCGGTGCCGTGGGCGGCGGCGCGGGCGAGGAGGGCGTCGCGCTGGGCGGCGAGGGATTGGGCTTCGACCTGGTCGGCGGCGGCGGTGGATTGGGCTACGTCTTCAAGGGTGCGGAGGTTGTCGAGGTGTTCGTGGTCGGCGAGCGGGTTTTCAATGTGGGCGAGGAGCTGGTCCTGGGCGATGAGGGTGCCGGGGGTGCGGGGGAGCTGGGTGACGGTGCCTTCGATGGGGGTGCGGACGTCAAGCACGTAGGCGGAGATGACAGCGTTGGAGCTGGAGACGTATTGCTGCTCGGAGAGGATGCCGTAGGCGCCGGCGCAGAGGAGAGAGGCGGCGGTGAAGAGCTTGAGGGGGCGGCGGGGGATGGCGAAGGGTTTCGTGCTTGCTCGTGCGGTATCAAGGGGGAGGGCGGTGGTGGCGGTGGTGGATAGGGACATGGGGGTCGCTGGGCCTCAGGGAGGTTATCGGCGGGCGGAGGTGTGACTTTATCTTGCGGGCGTCATCTAAAGGGTATGTTTAGCGAGAACGTGGGCGCGGATGAGGGGTCGCGGAAAGTGACGCGACGGGTGTTTGTGGCGGGGGCCGTGGGGGTGGTGGCGACGTTTGGGGTGTCGCGGTGGCGGCGGTTGCCGGGTGTGGACGCGAGTACGGCGGTACACGGGACGGCGGGGATGGTATGGATCGCGGAGTTCAAGGACGATGGGACGGCGGAAGGGGTGCGGGAGGTGCCTCGAGTGGTGATGACGGATGGGGCGTGGTACAAGCTGCTGGGGGCGAACAGCTATGGGATTTTGCGGGAGGCGGATACGGAAATGCCGGGGTTCGGCGGGACTTTAAACGAACACCGGAAAGGGATGTTTCGGTGCCTGGGGTGTGGGACGGCGCTGTTTGCTTCGGGGACGAAGTTCGATTCGGGGACGGGCTGGCCGAGCTTCTATGCTGCGGTGGCCAAAGAGAATGTGCTGGAGGTGTCTGACAATTCCATGGGGATGGGGCGCACGGAGGTGCGGTGTGCGCGGTGTGAGGGGCACCTTGGGCACGTATTCAGCGATGGGCCGGAGCCTACGGGGCTCAGGTATTGTATGAATTCAGCGGCGCTGCGGTTTGCGGCGGGGTGACGCTAGCTGGAGGGCGGGACTGTGGTGGGCTTAGCGTCTGGTGTGGACAGTGGAATCGTGGCTGGGCCGAGCTTGGTGAGGGAAGCGTCTACGCGCTTCTTGAGATCGCCGGCATCGTCATTGGTGAAGCCGCTGTAGGAGGTTTGGACCTGGAGTTCGCAGCTGGCGGCGTCCTTTGTGTTGAGGACGAGGGAGTTGGTGCGCTTGCCGCCGAGGGAGCCGCCGATGTTGTAGGAGGCGGTCATTTCTGTGGAGTCGATGCCGAGAATGCCGTACTTGCCGGAGTTGCGGAGGGTGTCTTTGACGGCGGGCCAGAGGGCTGAGCAGGGCATGGGATAGATGTAGCTGTGGGTTTTGGCAAAGGCGGGTACGGCGGAGATGAGGAGGGTGGCGGCGACGCAGAACTTTTTCATGGAACTCCTGAGATTGTTGTCTTGCGGGGTGAGGCAAGTATCAGGCAGGGTGGCAGGTAAGAGCAAGATCATTTTCAGGGGTCGAACCGGCAAAGGCGAAAGCAGGTTTCGCTTGCGCGGGAAAGGGAGTAACCCCACCTCAATCCATGAAGCCGGATTGAGATGGGGCACCCGAAGCGGTTCAGGGGTTAGGGGCGGGTGCCGAGCGTGTTGTTGGCTACTCCGGCGGCGATGGGGGTGACCACCTGGGCGGCTACGCTGAGCATCTGGCTGATGGTGTTGTTGGTGGTGTTGGTGAACCAGACGTTGCCGGAGGGGTCGATGACGGGGCCGGCGAGGGTGCCGGTGAGGCCGGTGGCATAGCCGGTGGTGCCGCTGGTGACCTGTCCGGCTCCGGTGATGCCTGCGAGGATATTGTTGGAGCCGAGCGACCAGAGGCTGCCGTTGCCATCGATGGCGAGGCCTACGGGCTTGCTGCCGGCGATGCCGCCGGCGTTATAGCTGGCGGTGTAGGCGCAGGCGTTCGAGAACTCGACGATGTAGCTGGTGGTGTTGTCGGCGACCCAGATGTTGTTGGCGTGATCGACGGCGATGCCGGTGCCGCCGGCGTAGTTGGTGCCGGTGCAGGTGGAAAGCGAGAGGGCGTTGGTGGTGGAGGTGACGAGCAGGCCGGCCTTGAGCAGAGGGGCTCCGCTGGGGACGCCGCTGCCGTAGCTGGTGACCCAGGCGACGCCGTTGGAATCGACGGCGGTGGCGTAGGGGTAGGTGATGTAGGGGCTGACGTCGTTGTTGCTGCTTCCGGAGGCGCTGACGATGTCGAGCTGGGAGGTGGTGCCGGAGGTGGAGGGCGAGAAGATGTCGCCGGCGGCATCGATGGCGAGCTTGGTTTTGTTGGGCAAGGTGAGCTGGCCGGCGCCGTAGTAGCTGCCTGTGCCGGCGGTCTGGTTGACGTTGTAGATGTAAGGTGCGCCGGGGTTGGCGGTGTCGACGGCGTTCATCCAGAGGTTGTTGGAGGTATCGATGGCGATACTGTAGGGGTTGAGGAGGTGGCCGAAGGAGTAGTAGTAGACGGTGAGACCCTGGGGGTTGATCTGGTTGATGTAATTGTTGCCGAAGCTGGTGACCCAGACGTTGCCGGTGGCGTCGACGGCGAGGCCGGTGGCATTGACGATGTTGGTGGAGAGCGGGTAGGTGAGGGTGATGGTGAAATCATGCGGGGCGGCGGTGAGGGTGGGGACGAAGGGTGGGGCGGCGGGGACGAGGGCGTAGAGGGCGGCGACGTTCTGGGACGGAGTTTCGGCGATGGCGAGAGCGGCGTTGGCAGTGTTGCGGCCAGCGTTGACGGCGCCCCCGGCAGTGTTGGTGAAGAGGGTGTTGCAGGCGGTGGAGGTGGAGCCGGTGGAGTTGATGCAGGAGGCAAGGATATCGGCGATAGTGTTGATTTTTGCCTGGGGGACGGTGCCGCCGGAGGTGGGGGTGACGGCGAGCGCGCCGCCGGGTGTGGCGATGTTGTCCATGCTGGCGGCGTTTGCGAAGGCGTTGGCGATACCGACCAGGCCCTGGGTGGTGGCGGAGGAGCCGATGTGCAGGACGTCCGTGGCGTAGCTGGCGATGGCGTAGGCGGCGGCTACGGTGGAGGCCTCATTGATGACGACAAAGGGGGTCTGGGTGGCGAGGGTGCCGGTGGCGGGGCAGTTGCCGAGGATGGCCATGAGGCCGGCGGCGGAGTTGGTGCCGGAGCCGGGGTTGCCGCCGAGGGCGTAGAGGTAGACCTGGGTGTTCTGGGTGCAGGTGTAGTCGCCGGTGACGGAGAAGTTGCCGTTTGCGTCGGTGAGGACGTAGGCGCCGATGCTATCGGACTGGCCGGTTTTGGCGGCGGTGAGCAGCGAGGTGGAGGCGCTGGCATAGCCGGTGGTGCCGGCGGCGAGGAGGTAGACGTGGGCTCCGGCGATGGGCTGCTGGCCGCCGTGGACGCTGCCGGAGTAGGACGTGCCCGGGATGATCTTGACTGGGTCCTTGGAGGCGGTGGGGCTGAGGGCACAGCCGGTGAGTGCGGCGCTGAGGGCGAGCAGAGCGTAGGGGCGGGGGTCCTTGAACATGGCGGTCTCCGGGGATGGGCCTGGGTGGGGTTTCGTGGCAAAGCCTTGCAACGATGTGGCTACAGGATCATTTTCTGTTTGGTTGCAGGATACTTGGCTAGGCGGGCGTTGTAAACGTTACTTGCGTTGTTCGGAGGACGACTGTGGTAACCCGTGATTGCCGGCAGCATGGTCAGATGAGTTGGGCCAGGCTGTGTCTGACTCATCTTTTGAAGTCCCGTCAGCCTAAAAAGACAAAAAATCCTCGGCTTTGTGCCCTTGTCAATGGATTTGGAAGTCTGGGCTAGCGCCTGCACCTATCTCAGAAGCAACATAACGGCAACAACGATTCGTCAAACTTTACCTAGTGGGCGGTGGCCTGGAGGAGGTGGAGGAGGTCGTCTTTCCAGAGGGCGGCTACGGTGTGGGAGCCGTGGCCTCTTGTAGCGTCGGAGATGGGGATGAGGATGAAGGTGGCGTGGGGGATGCGGGGTGCGAGGCGCTGGGCGATGCCGAGTTCGGGTGGGTTGATGAAGTCGTCGGCGGAGTTGATCCAAAGGACGGGGGCGGTGATTTTTTCCAAGGCGGGCTCGGGGTTGTAGTTGCGGCTGGCGTTGAGGTAGAAGATTTCGTTGTTGGCGTCTGTGTCGGCGAGGTGGGCGGTGGCCTTGTCGACGTACTGCTCGATGGCGGCGCGGGTTGGGTAGTTTTTCTGGAGTTGAAGTGGGGCTCCGCCGGCGATGAGGAGGAGGTCGGTAGCGGTGGTGAGGCCCTGGATGGGGGGTGTGGTGTAGTCGCCGCCGTGGTAGAGGGGGTCTTGCTGGATGGCGCGGATGGCCATGTAGCGCCACTCGCGATTGCGGCCGGCGAGGGGGACGGGGAGGCAGGCGAACGGGGCAAGGGCGTCCATGTAGGACGGGTAGGTTTCACCCCAGACGAAGGATTGCATGCAGCCCATGGAGGTGCCGAGGATGAGGCGGAGGTGATCGATATGCATGCCTTTGGAGAGCATGATTTGCTGGGAGCGGACCATGTCGTCGTAGTCGTAGGCGGGGAAGTGGGCGTGAAGGCCGTCAGAGGGTTTGGAGGATTCGCCGTGGCCGATGTCGTCAGGGAGGATGATGAAGTATTTGGTGATGTCGAGGGGCTCGCCGGGGCCGAAGAGGGGATCGGCGAAGATGGGGTTGAGGAGCGAGGAGGCGTTGCCGCCGGTGCCGTGGAGGAGGAGGACGGCGTTGTCAGTGTGGCCGGCGGCGTTGGTGTGGGGGGTGCCGAGAGTGAGGTAGTGGAGGTGGAGGATGGGGAGGGTTTCGCCGGTGCCGAAACGGAAGTTGGGGATGTCGTAGGTGTGGGACTGGGTGGGCCAGGGGGAGTGGGCTTGCGGGGATTGGGCAGCCAGGGCGGCGGTGAGGAGGAGGAGAGGGAGCAGACGCATGGTGGGAGTATATCGCGGCCGGTTTGGCATGGGGACCGCCTAGATTGAAGGAGGCATCCTAACGGTGAGGAGATGGCGATGACGATTGGGTATAGCGCGACGCGGAGTGAGTTTACGGAAGCTTTGTTTACGGCGATCGAGGAGGAAGTGAAGGGTGAGCGGCTGGTTTGGGTGGAGGATGGCGAAGCGGCCGAGGTAGAGGTGCTGCTGGCGATGGGCAAGGTATCGCGAGAGCAGATGGTTGCGATGCCGAAGCTGGTGCTGATCCAGACGCTGAGCGATGGGTATGACGCGGTGGACGTGGAAGCGGCGACGGAGCTGGGGATCTACGTGTCGTATGCGCCGGGGGAGGAGACGGGGAACTCAGACAGTGTGGCAGAGTACGCGGTGATGCTGTTGATGGCGGCGAGCCGTCAACTGAATGGGGCGATCGCACAGATGCGGCATGGCGATTCGGCGAAGACGGTGAGCGCTTCACTGGCGGGCAAGACCGTGCTGGTGGTGGGGCTGGGGGATATCGGCAACAAGGTGGTGCAGCGGCTGCGGGGGTTCGAGGTGAAGCTGCTGGGGGTCGACCGGACGGCGGGCAAGGGACCGATGGATGTGCCGACCAGGCCGCTCGAAGAGTTGAAGGACGCGCTGGGCGAGGCGGATGCAGTGGTGATCTGCCTGCGCGGCAGCAAGGAGAATACGCACTTGTTCGATGCGAAGATGCTGGCGGCGATGAGGCCCGGGGCGGTGCTGGTAAATATCGCGCGAGGAACGATCGTCGACGAGACGGCGCTGTTGGAGGCGGTGAAGAGTGGGCGGCTTCTGGCAGGGATCGACGTGCTGGAGAAGGAGCCGGTGGATAAGGGGAGCGAGTTGCTGGGGCTGGCGGGGATGTTTTTGACGCCGCACGTGGCGGGGATGACGGATATCACTCTGCAGGGGACGGCGGAGTATGTGGGGAGTGTCGTGAAGAAGTACAAGGGTGGGGAGAAGATCAAGTCGGTGTTGAATGAGCCGGAGAAGGGACGGGGCAAGGTGAAGATTTAGAGCGAGAGAGGATTCGCCGAATGTGGAATCAACAGGGGAGTGGCGGTCCACCAGGGGGGAGAGCTTAGTCTAAGGGTCATGCTGGGGAGGGTGCTTGAGCGAGCTTGCGTTGCCTTATTTGCAGGGATACTGGGAGCGGTCGCTGGGGGTGCCGGGCGCAGCGATAGGAGCGCCGGATCTGGATCACACGCTGCTTTGCGGTCTGGGGCTCAATTTGCTCGAGACGTTGCGGTTTCTGCATGGGGAACGGCCGTCGTTTGCAGAGTTTGAAGCCTGGATCAGGACGACGAACGAAGGGTTGGATGTGGGTCGGTTAAGGCGGGCGCTGGCGGGCGAAACGGTGGAGGCGGAGGTGAGCCTGGAGGGCGTGGAAGGGTTGACCGCGGAGGAGCTGGCGCATTGGGATGAGCATGGGTATGTGGTGCTTCGGGGTGCGGTATCGGTGGAGCAGGCGGGGGCGGCGGAGGCTGCGATCTATGAGTACCTGGGGATGGATCCGCAGGATGCGGCGAGCTGGTACGGCAACCCGGAGGGCCACACGATCTGGGTGCGGCTGCTGCGGCATCCGGCGTTCCAGGCGACGCGTCGATCGCCCCGCATGGTGAAGGCGTTTGCGCAGCTATGGGGGCGGGAGGATCTGTGGGTAACGGTGGATCAGGGTGGGTTGAATCCGCCGGAACGCGAAGGTTGGCGGTTTCCCGGGCCGTTTACGCATTGGGATACGTCGTTGAAGGATGCGGAAAATTTTGGGGTGCAGGGGATTTTGTATCTAGCCGATTGCGCTGCGGATCAGGGCGCGTTCACCTGTGTGCCGGGATTTCATAAGCGGCTGAAAGGGTGGCTGGCGGTGCTGGGCGAGGGGGTCGATCCGCGGGTGGCTGTGCTCGAAGAAGCGGGGTTGGTGCCGATTCCGGCGGGGGCGGGGGACATGGTGATCTGGAATCATCTGCTGCCGCATGGGAGTAGTGCGAACCGGAGTGTAAGGCCGCGGGTGGCGCAGTATATTGCGATGAAACCTACACGGTGGGACTGTGCGGAGGAGTGGTTGTGACGGGAATGGCCCGGGGTAAATAGCAACCCCAGGTCACGCGATGAAGCTGCGTGGCCTGGGGCACCCGATGCGTCACGGTATGGATTACATGGTTGGGGTTGGTTTGGGTTTGGGGAGGACGGTGGCGGGGCTGAGGGAGGTGGTGATGTCGTCGAGCAGGGCGGGGGTGCCGTCGATGCGCTGCAGGCTGGGGTAGCGTTGGCCGTCGTGGTAGTCGAGGGTGGTGGTGGTGACTTCGGATTCGAGCTGGACGGTGAGGGTGATGGGGTTGGTGTTGCCCTTGGCGTCGTCGATGGCGGTGGTGAGGGCGTCTGAGGAGAAGGCCTGGCCGTTGACGGCGAGGATTTTGGCGCCGGGGTAGAGCATGGCCTTGTCGGCGGGGCCGGCCATGCGGACGTCGCCTACGGTGCCGTCCGCGGTGACGCGGAGGCCGAGTGAGTACCAGACGTTGATGCCGCCGCCGCGCCGGGAGCCTGCGGCAGAGAGGGTGCGCTCGGAACGGCTGGGCTTGTCGGTGTAGACGAGCTTGTAGCCGCCACGCTCGATGCCGGCGAGATCGGCGTGGGTGCTGGGGAGATCGATGCGCTGGTGGAGGAAGCCGGCCCAGTCATAGGGCATGACTTCGTTGAGGTCGCGGATGAGCTCCTTGCGGTCATAGGGGACGATGATAGGGCCGGTGTCGCCGCCCTTGCCGAGGAAGATGTGCTGGAAGTCGGTGAGGGATTTTTTGCCGCCGGTCTGCTGGCGGATGAGGGTGTCGGCGTCGAGCCACATGAGCTCTCCTTCCTGGTAGTAGGACTGACCGCGTTCCCAGCCGGCCCAGAGGGTGGGGCGGCGCGCGATGGAGGAGGAGATGGCGGTGTCTTCTGTCGAGCGCCACTGGCGGCCGGCTTCGTTATCGAGCGAGGCGGCGGAGAGGGCGAGGAGATCGCGGTATTGCGCCTGCGATTTGAGGCCGGAGCGGGCGGCGAGGACGTTGCCCATGTACTGGGTCATGCCCTCGTAAACCCAGAGGAGCTGGCCTTGCTGAGGGGTGGCGAAATCGGGCTCGAAGAGCAGGGCGGGACGGCGGTATTTGCCGTTCCAGGAGTGGGTGAATTCGTGCGAGAGGAGGTCGGCTTCGCCGAGCTGGTGGACGTCGTCAGCGAAACCTTTTTCACCTACGCCGTTGTCTGAGGATTGCTCGTGCTCAAGGCCTTCCCCGCCTGCGATGTCAGAGAGGGTGAGGAGGAAGTGGTAGTTGTTGTAGTGGTGCGAGGCGTAGGCGGCGCCGGCTTCGCGGACGAGATTTGAGATTTCGGCGAGGACTTCCGGGCGGAGGTTGGAGTCGCCGGGGAGGTCGCTGACGACGTCAATGTAATGCTTTGGGGTGACGTCGGGAGCGAGGGGGAACTCGTGGAAGTACTTGCCAGTGATGACGGGCGAATCTTCAAGCTGCTCGACGGTGGTGACGGCGAAGTGCTGGGTGGTGGCGGAGGCGGCGGGCTGGTGGTATTGCTCGAGCAGGCCGGTGGTGGGGGGCGGGGCGGTGGGGGTGCCGGTGGGGACGAGCGCGGTGCCGATGCCCCAGCCGGCTGGCACGGTGACGGAAGGCTCGATGGCGATGTCTTTGACGGGGACGTGGGCGGGGTAAAGCATGAGCTTTTCCCACTCGAGGACGGACATTTCCCGGGTGACGCGGCCGTTGACGATGTTGTCCAAGTGAACGTGAATGTTGGTGACGCCGGCGGGGACGTCGACGTGGAACTCGTAGAGGTTGACGTCGTCACGGCGCCAGGGGATGGGCTGGCCGTTGGCGTAGAAGACGATGCCGACGATGTTGGCAATGGGGCCGTTGGGCGCGTGATTGCCGGGGATCCACTGGGGGGTGATGAAGGAGGCGTGCTCGCCGGGTTTTACGGGGATGTCGATTTCTGCGTGGTAGAGCTTGCGGGCCCCGTCAGAGAGGTCGGCTGTGATGCGGATGGGGGTCTTCTGGGCGAAGGCGGGGGTGAGGCAGAGGGTGGCGGCGGCCATGGTAAGGAGGAGCTTGCGCATCGTGAGTAAGTGCCTTTGTGTTGCGGGAATGTGTGAGAGACGTGTTGGGAGAAGGGGAAAGTTTCAGGCTTTTAGGCGGCGTGCCACTCTGGTGCGTCCAGCGCTGCCGCGGCTTCTTCGTCGGACATGGCGAGGGCCTGCTCGGCAGCATCGTGGAGGGCCTCGTCGGAGTCGTAGTGGTCTTCCCAAGCGGGGCTGAGATGCACGATGTCTTTTGCCTGACCCGTTTTAAGACCTGTGTAGTCACGAAGAAGCTTGATGCACTCTATTTTGTTGAAGCCGAGTGAGCGCATGCGGAAGATGGCGTCATCGTATTTGATACCGCTCCGCAGAAGATTTGCCATTTCGGTTACGACGGCGGGGTCCATCTTTCGTGAAGGTCGGAAGGATAATTCCACATCCTGATCGGTCATCATAGCCCTCCTGGTGTAGACCATTGTACGCCCGTGGCGTCTGGCGCCGGTACGGTGGAACGAGACGGTGATCCTCGTCGAAACCCTGTTCGTTGGCAAGTACCTGAAGGCCGCGAAGGATCTCGAAGGTGCGTTTTACGCCTATGTTTATTGGCTCTGTGGAATCGACGGGGTAGAAACAAAGCTCGTCGAGAACAAGGTGCTTACTGAAGATGTGAACGTCCGCCATGACCGTAATGGGCCCTAGCGGAGTTGGGTAATCTCTTTCAAAGGATGTGTCGTCAATGAAAGTTTCAGCCATGTTGGGGGGTGGGGCCGGCGAGCGGTGGGAGGGCTTGCTCTATTGCCGCGATGAGGGCGGGGTCCTCTGGGGTGGTGTCTGGAGCGAAGCGGGCTACGACCTGGCCTGAGCGGTTGATGAGGAATTTTTCGAAATTCCAGGTGAGTTCGGGAGCGTCGGCGACGGTGAGGCCGTAACCGCGGAGCTTGTCCTTGAAGCCGGGGTCGGCGATTTTGGCTACCGGCTGGGCGGTGGTGAGGACCTTGTAGATTTCGGCCTTGTCGGGGCCGGTGGCGACTACTTTTTCAAACATGGGAAAGGTGATGTTGAATTTAGTGTCGCAGAAGGTTTTGATGTCGGCGGAGGTCCCGGGTTCCTGGCCTGCGAAGTCGTTGGCGGGGAAGCCGAGGACTTCAAAGCCGCAATGTTTGTAGGTGCTGTAGAGCTTTTCTAGGCCTTCGTACTGGGGGGTGAGGCCGCACTTGGAGGCGGTGTTGACAATGAGGAGGACGTGGCCCTTGTAGGGTTCTAGGGTGGTGGGCTCGCCGGCGAGGGTGTTGACAGGGATATCGAATAGGCTTGGCATAGAGACAGTTTAGGACAAGATGCGGATCATAGAAGAGATTCGGCTCCGGGGAGAAGTAGAAAAAAACGGCCAGGTGAAAATAGTATGCGGTTATCACGGGAGACGGTGACGCCTTCGGGCATGGGGCAGGGAAAGGTGCGACGAGCTCGAGGGTGCCGAAGGGGGTATCGGCGGAGGCTGGCCTGAGGGGCGTGGGACGGGATTGGGCTGATCGGGGGAGGCTACAGATGAGGGCGGCGAGGAGCAGTTTCGTGGCCGCTGAGATGTGGCGTTCCGGGGCGGGGTTCCTGTGAGGTGAAGCGGGCGCAGAGATTCTGGTTGAGGTTGCGCTTGACAGGCGTATAGTTTGTATTCGAGATGGGTATTCGGGTTCAGGACAGATTATTTGGCAAGCCGCTCGCGACGAGCGAAGAGCGTGGGGAACAGATAGGCGTTTCAGCCGGCATCCCGATTTTTGGGCTCGATGCGCTGACCAGTGCGGCCTACGGGCCGGAGCAGGCTTTGCTGTATCTGATTCCGCTGGGTCTGATGGGGGTTCATTATCTGGTCCCGATCATTCTTTCGATTCTGACGTTGCTGGTGATTGTCTTCTTCAGCTATCGGCAGACGATTGCCGCGTACCCTACGGGCGGCGGCAGCTACACGGTGGCGAGCGAAAATCTGGGCGATGGGGCCGGGCTGCTGGCAGCGGCGGCGCTGATGATCGACTACATTCTGACGGCGGCGGTGGGCGTCTCGGCCGGTGTGACGGCGGTGACCTCGGCTGATTCGAGCGGGCGGCTGGCACCGCACACGCTGATTCTGTGCCTGATCGTGCTGGGCATTCTGGCGATCGTCAACCTGCGCGGCGTGAAGGACACGGGCGCGGCGTTCATGATTCCGACGTTCCTGTTTATCGGCACGCTGGTGACGCTGGTGGGTGTGGGTGTGCTGCACTCGTGGCAGGCGGGCTGGCATCCGATCCCGGTAGCGGCGTTGCCTCCTGTGATTCCGGCTACGGTGAAGTTTCTGGGTATCTGGATGTTGATGAAGGCGTTTTCGAGCGGCTGCGCGGCCATGACGGGCGTGGAGGCCGTTTCGAACGGCGTGATGGCTTTCCGCGAGCCGCGCGCACGGAATGCGCAGGTGACGCTGACGGTCATCATCATGATCCTGATCGTGCTGCTGTTTGGCACGGCGTGGCTGGCCAAGACCTACGGGATCATGGCGATGCGCCCGGACGATCCGCATTACCAGACGCTGCTGAGTTTGCTGGTGGCGGCGGTGTTCGGGCGGAACTGGTTCTATTTCCTCACGATGGGCAGTGTGTTCCTGGCACTGGCGCTAAGCGCGAACACGGCATTCGCTGACTTTCCGCGGCTGACGCGTGCGATTGCGATGCAGGACTATCTGCCGCATGTGTTTATCCTGCGTGGGCGGCGGCTGCTGTTTTCGCATGGCGTGTATGCGTTGACGGGCTTTACGGCGCTGATCCTCATTGCGTTTCGCGGTGTGACCGACGCGTTGATCCCACTGTATGCGATTGGCGCCTTCATGGCATTTACGCTCTCGCAGGCCGGGATGGTGATGCATTGGAAGAACCAGGAGGGCGACCATAAGGGGCGGACGTGGCATATGTTCGTCAACGGGCTGGGGGCGCTGGCGACGGGGCTAACGACGTGCATCGTGCTGATCTCGAAGTTCAGGGATGGGGCGTGGGTGACGGCGCTGCTGATTCCGTCGCTGATCCTGGTGATGCACCTGGTGAAGAAGCACTACACACGGGTCCACGGCGAGATGAAGGATATGACCCCGCTGAACCTGGCGAATCTGGAACAGCCGCTGGTGGTAATTCCGATGGCGCAATGGAACCGGATTTCCGAGAAGGCGCTGCGGTTCGGGGTTTTGCTTTCAAAGGATATCAAGGTGGTGCATGTGCATTCGGAAGAAGAGGCGCATGGGATAGAAGAAGAATGGGAAGAAAAGATTCTTGCACCTTGTCGCGACCAGAGAATGACCTTGCCGGAGTTAGTGTCGCTTCCGTCCAGCTACCGGTTCATTATTTCTCCGCTGATGGATTATATTTTGAAGCTCGAGGAAGAGAACCCTGGCAGGAAAGTGGCGGTTTTGCTGCCTGAAATGGTAGTTCGTCACTGGTGGGAAAACGCTTTGCATAACCAGCGGGTGCAGTTATTGAAGTTTCTTTTGTTAGTGCGGGGGAACCAGCGGATTGTGGTGGTGAATATTCCCTGGTATTTGTAGTTACTTAGGCGAAGGCTTCGGCCAGCAGTGTGTAGCTGCGCAGGCGGGCCTGGTGGTCGTGGGTGATGGTGTTGATGATGAGCTCGTCCAAGTGGAGCTGGGTGGCCATGGCGGTGAGCTGCGGGTGGAGCGTGGTGGGAGTGCCGACGAAGTAGCGGGGGAACTCGCCGCCATCTGGACGCGCGGGGCCAAATTGCGGGAGCTCGCGGGCGGCTTCTTCCGGGGTGGCGATGGGGCGGCGATCGTTCTGGCGGATGCGGAGCTGGAGCAGGCGGACGGACTGGGCGAGGCGGTCGGCTTCGGGTTGGGTTTCCGCGCAGATGACGCCGATGGCGGCGGTCGCTTCAGGTTGAGTAAGGTGTTGGGGGCCGAGAGCGGGGTTGGGGACGAAGGTGTCGCGGTAGTGCTCGATGGCCTGGCGGGTGGAGTCGCCGGCGAAGAAATGGGCGAAGGCGTAGGGCAGGCCGTAGGCGGCGGCCGCGGACGCCGACCAGAGAGAAGATCCGAGGAGCCAGAGGGCCGGGGCGGCGGGTGTGGCGGGTGAGAGCTTGATGCGGGCGAAGGGGTGGTCGGCGGGAAAGCCGTGGTGGAGGAAGGCGATGAGCTCGGAGAGCTGGCCGGGGAAGTCGTCCTGCTGGGGGCCGGTGCGGGTGCGGCGGAGGGCGGCGGATTCAATGGGGCCGCCACCGGGTGCGCGGCCGATGCCGAGGTCGATGCGGTTGGGGTAAAGGGCTTCCAGGGTGGAGAAGGTTTCGGCGATCTTGAGCGGCGTGTAGTGCGGGAGCATGATGCCGCCGGAGCCGAGGCGGATGCGGGAGGTTTCGGCGCCGAGACGGGCGAGGACGACCTCGGGGGCGGAGATGGCGAGGGTGTCCATGGCGTGGTGCTCGGAGAGCCAGAGGCGATGGTAGCCGAGGGCATCGACGTGGCGGGCGAGGGAGATGGTGTTGGCGAGGGCGTCAGCAGGGGTGGCACCGGAGGGTACGGGGGACTGGTCGAGGACCGAAAGGCGGAGGTTGCTCACAGGGATTGGATGTGGGTGCGGGTGGGTTGGACGCAGACGGGGGATTGACGGACGGAGGCGGGGTGGGTAGAGTCTGCGCATTGCTCGTGTTGCTTGGCTTGCAGGTACGGGGACTCTCCGCTGAGGTGTTGGTGATGGCTCGTTTCACAAAGGATAAAAATACGCAGGGGGTGCGTCGCTTGGGGGCGGGGCAGGAGGATCCGGTGTCGACGCGGCCCGCCGGGCTGGCGCATCCGGGCACGCTGGCGATGGGGGTTGGGGGCATCGTGTTTGTGGCGTACGTGCTGAATGTAGGCGGGCTGCAGGTGGGGCTGGATGACTTCTTTCGCAACCTGGATGCGAACATCCATCTGCATGATGCGGCGGTGGAGAAGGGCTTTCTGGCGGTTTTGCCAATGCTGGGGGCGATGCTGGTGGTGGTGGTGCTATATGGCTTGCTGCGGGGGCTTGGGTCGGGGGCGCGGAGGGCGAAGAAGGAACGCCGGCTGCGGCAGCGGGAGGTGCTGTTGATTCAGGCGTCCCGAATGCCGGAGGTAGATGGGAATGTGTTTATCCGGCCGGTGGGGTATGTGGCGAGGACGCTCGAGAAGGACTGAGGGCGCGAAGCCGGGCCACGGTGGGGACGAGGACCGCGAGGAAGCGGTCGATTTCCGCGAGGGTGGTGACGCGGGAAAGCGAGATGCGGATGGTGGCGCGGGCGAGCGCGGGGGACAGCCCCATGGCCGTGAGGACGTGCGAGGGCTCGGTGGCGCCGGACTGGCAGGCGCTGCCGGCGGAAACGGAGATGCCGGCGAGATCGAGGGCGATGAGGAGGGATTCGGCTTCGAGGCCGGGGAAGGTGACGTTGGTAGTGTTGTTGGTGCGAGGTGCGGTGCGGCCGTTGATGGTGGCCTGGGGGATGAGGGCGGTGACGTGGGTTTCGAGGTGATCTCTCAGGGATTCCGGGTAAGAAGCGGCGAGTGCGGCGGCGGTGCCGAGGGCTACGATGCCGGGGACGTTCTCCGTGCCGGCGCGGCGTTGGCGCTCGTGGGCTCCGCCGTGGAAGAGGGGCTTGAGCTGGGTTTTGCGGCGAAGGAAGAGGGCTCCGGTGCCCTGGGGCGCGTAGAGTTTGTGGCCGGAGAGGCTGAGGAGGTCGACGTCGTGCAGGGTGGTGGTGAGGTCGATGGGGAGCTTGCCGACCGCCTGAACGGCGTCAGTGTGGAAGAGGGCTCCGTGTTGTTTGGTGATGCGGGCCAGCGTGGGGATGTCCTGGATGACGCCGGTTTCGTTGTTGGCGAAAAGGATGGAGACGAGGCGGGTGTTGGGGCGGAAGGCGGCCGCGAGGTCTGTGGGAGAGATGAGGCCGTCGACGTCGCAGGGGAGGTAGGTGACTGCGACGCCTTGTTTTTCAAGAGCCTGGGCGGCGTGGAGAATGGCGTGGTGTTCAGTGGTGGTCGTGATGAGATGTTGGCCGGACGTAAGAGTGCCGAAGAGCGCTAGGTTGTCGGATTCGGTGCCGCCGGAGGTGAAGACGATTTCGGCAGGGCGGCAGTGGAGGAGCGCGGCGAGCTGGTCGCGTGCGTGGTCAATGGCGGCGCGGGCCTGCTGGCCCTGCTGATGGGTGGAGGATGGGTTGCCGAAGGACTCGAGAAGGTAAGGGCGCATGGCGTCGAACACCTCCGGGAGCAGCGGGGTGGTGGCGTTGGCGTCGAGATAGATGCGGGGCTGCGGCATGGTGCTGGGTCGATTGTACGGAATGGTTGGGCGGCGGGATGCTAGGCTGGTGGGACTGTCAAAACGACAAAGGAGATTTTGCGATGCGGAAGGTGCTGATTGCGGCTGTGCTGGCGATGGGTTTGATGAGTAGCGTGCAGGGTGCGCGGGCGCAGAGTGGGCAGACCGAAGTAGCACCGGCGCTCGATGCGATGCTGACGCAGTTCGAAGGGGAATGCATGGGCGCGGCGAAGGCGATGCCGGCGGAGAAGTATGGCTTTTCACCGGCGGACCTGAAGATTCCCGGCGCCAAGTTTGACGGCGTGCGCACGTTTGCTGGTCAGGTGACGCACCTGGTGAGCGCGAACTACTACTTCTACTCGCAGGCCAGCGGGTTGAAGCCGGACGCGGATATGAAGGCGATTGGGGCGATGAAGAACAAGGATCAGATTGTGGCGGCGCTGGCAGCTTCGTTTGCGTTCGCGCATAAGGCGATTGCTTCGATCTCAACGGCGAGCGGGCTGGACACGATCAAGCCGGTGGATGGGCAGATGACGCGGGCTACGGTGGCGGCGTTCGCCGTGGCGCATGGGTATGACCACTACGGACAGATGGTGGAATACCTGCGGATGAATGGAATTGTGCCACCGTCCAGCGCGAAGTAGCCGCCGTTGAGTGTAAGTGGCCCTGGGTCTCGCAAGAGACCTGGGGCCGTTCTATTTCTGGGCGGACGCTAGCGCTTGGACACAGTCGCGGCGTGGCAGGCCAAATCAGCGGGAGATGTCCTTTGGCGGCGCTTTGAGGAGGAAGGTGAAGGAGAAGCCGGCGGTATCGATGTGGTTGCGGAGGGAGCGGTTGTAAAAGCCAGAGAGGGTGACGTGGCCGGATAAGGGGATGTCGAGAGTGTTGAGGAAGCCGTTGTCTTCCGCGGCACCGGTGTTGGTGGCGGTGGTGACTTTCTTCTTGCCCTTGCCGGTGGTGGAGAACACGGTCTGGCCGCCGACGGGTAGTTCTTCGTAGGCCTCTGTATTGAAGGTGAGGTTGTATGGGAGGTCGAAAGCGGCGCCGGCCTGGAAGTGAGCGAGCTCGCCGACGGTGGTGTAGGCGCGGCGGATGCGGGCATCTTCTAGCTGGGAGCTGTCGCCGATGCCGATTTCTATGTCCGGTGTGATGAAGGAGATGGATTTTTCAAAGTGGTTGTTGAAGTTGTAGGTGAACTTGCCGGCGCCCAGGCCGTCCTTGTCGTCGCCGGTGGGGAAGCCGGCGGTGAGGGTGGTGTTGTAGTCGAGGAAGTGGCCGAAAGTGGTTTCATAGTGGCCGTTGAGGGCGGCGTCTGCGGGTGCGAAGCGGCGGGTGATGGTGGTGTAGATGGGCCTGGCTTTGGTGCCGGTGGTCTGGATGACGTTGATGTAATCGTAGAGGGGGATGGTGAAGTCGGCGGAGAAGTGACGGTTGAGGCGGTAGGCGACATCGGGGGTGAGGACGGAGGACCAGCCGTTGGAGGAATCGTGCTGGGAGGTGGTGCCGAGCGAGAGGTTGAAGCCCTTGTTGTAGGGGACGATGCCGGCGGGACCGGCGTCGTTAGTGGTGGCGGAGGCGGTGGTGCCGCCGGCGTCGGCCTGGGTCTGGACCTGGGCGAGGGCGGGCAGCGGGAGAAGGCAGAAAAGAAAAGTGAGGCGAGTGACGTGCAAGGCGGGACTCCGATGTTCGTGCTTGGATAAAGGTATCTGTTGGGACGGGATTGTGGATGGGATGTTGCGGTATTTGTTTGGTGCGGGTACAGAAGTGTCTGCGTGGGCTACCTGGGATTATTGAGGCCGCAGAGAAGGCCGGAGAGGCCGGGAACGCGGGGACCTCGGACGTCTCAGTGGAGGATGGGGCGGCGGCGGGGGGTTCGGTTTGGGGCTTGTCCTGGGCAGCGAGGGCGGTAGTTAGGAAGAGGAGTGGGGGGTGGCGGATTGAGGAGGGAAGAGCATGAAAGACAAGTGCTTCGGATGGCACTTTGTGTGGACGGTTGGCGAGGGGTTTGGGATTGTCCAGGCGCAAAGAGAAACCCCAGGTCACGCGATGAGACTGCGTGGCCTGGGGCACCCCAATGCGCGGCTGGTTATCGTTGTTCGATGGGGATGTAGGGTGCCGGGTAGGTCGGGCCGGTGTAGTCGGCGCGGGGGCGGATGAGGCGGTTGTTGTCATGCTGCTCGATGACGTGGGCGGCCCAGCCGGAGACGCGGGAGATGGCGAAGATGGGGGTGAAGAGATCGATGTCGATGCCGAGCGTGGTATAGGTGGAGGCAGAGTAGAAGTCGACGTTGGCGTTGAGCTTCTTTTCGGCTTTGACGAAGGCTTCGATCTGCTGGCTCATGTCGAACCACTTGGTATCGCCGGCGGCCTTGCCGAGCTCGCCGGACATGCGGCGAAGGTGGGTGGCGCGAGGATCTTCGGTGGTGTAGACGCGGTGGCCGAAGCCGGAGATTTTCTCCTTGCGGGCGAACATGTCCTTGACGTACTGGGCCGGGTCGGCGCCGGCTTTCTCGATGGCGAAGAGCAGCTTCATGGTGGCTTCATTGGCGCCGCCATGGAGCGGTCCCTTGAGTGCGCCGATGGCCCCGGTGATGGCGGAGTGCATGTCCGACAAGGTGGCGGCGATGACGCGCGCGGCAAAGGTGCTGGCGTTGAGCTCGTGATCGGCATGCAGGATGAGCGCGATGTCGAACGCCTTGGTGGCGGTTTCAGAGGGCTTTTCGCCGTTGAGCATCCAGAGGAAGTTGCCGGCGTGGGTGAGCGATTTGTCGGCTTCGATGATGGTCTTGCCCTTGCGGATGCGATCGAAGACGGCGACGATCATGGCGATCTGGGCGGTAAGGCGGAAGCTCTTGCGCAGGTTGGCCGGGTGCGAGGAATCCTTTTCATCGGCGTCGTAAATGGAGGCGAGCGAGACCGCGGTGCGCAGCACTTCCATGGGGGTAGCGGTGGTGGGCACGGACTTCAGGAAGTCGATGATTCTGGGGTCGAGATGGCGGGCTTCGGCGAGCTCTTTGTTGAAGGCTTCGAGCTCCGCTTTGCTGGGGAGCTTGGCATACCAGAGCAGGTAGGTGATCTCTTCAAACGTTGAGTGGGAGGCGAGCTCGTGGATGTCGATGCCGCGGTAAGAGAGGACGCCGGCGTCACCGTCGATCCAGCAGATGGAAGAGGTGCAGGCGACGATACCTTCAAGGCCTTTGACTGCGGCGGGTGCTGTGGACATGACGATCTCCGAGGTTTTCTTAGCGGAATGCAGTACCGCTTGCAAAGTACATACGGTTATAACGCCGGGAAGGAAGGGTTGTCACGGTGAGGGGGCGGTAATCGGCTAGAGTGTGCGATTTGGAGAGTAGGGGGTGATGTCGATGGCGGTGGGGCGCTGCAGGAGAAGCTGCGCGATGAGGTGCGCGGTCACGGGGGCGAGGAGGATTCCATTGCGGTAATGGCCGTTGGCGAGGATGTAGCGTGGCTGGCGGAAGGTAGGGCCGAGGAAGGGCAGGCCGTCCGGCGTGGAGGGACGAAGGCCGGACCAGGACTCGAGAAAGGTGGCGCCGGCGAGGGCGGGGAGTAAAGCGGTGGCGCGCAGGTTGAGTGCAAGGATGTCGGGCGGATGGACGGTGAGGTCGAAGCCGGCGTCCTCAATGGTTGCGCCGATGATGGCACGGCCGGCGTTGGGGCCCAGGGTGCGGGGCACGATGTAGACGGCGGCTGGGCCTTCGGTGCGGATGGTGGTTTCGAGATCGCGCAGGCTGGGAGGAAGCTCGACGGCGAGCATCTGGCCTTTGCGCGGGGTGACGGGTGCGGGGGACCAGGCGGCCATGCAGTCGATGAGGTAGGGGGCTTCGTATTGGTCGTTGATGCGGATGTTATTGGGGCCAGCGTGCAGGCGTTTCAGGGGTGTGTGCTCGAGCAGTGTGATGGAGGTGGCGCGGACGGCGGCAAGCAGCGCGGGGGCGAGCTGGCGGGGGTCGATGGAACGCTCGGGAAGCAGCTCGTAGGCGCCGGGAGTGAGCTGGGGGACGAGGGCTTGCGGGTTGGGCAGGATGTTGTGGGTGGAGGACTGCAGGGTGCTGGTGGTCTGGAAGGGGACGCGGGTTTGCGCGAGGTCGGCGATGCGGTCGAGGTACGCGGGGTATAGCTGGGTGCTGAGCTGGGCGAGCGGCTTGAGGGCCGGGGGGTTGAGGGGGTCGTCTACCGCGAGCATACCGGCGGCGGCGGAGCTGGTTTGCTGCATGGCGCGGCCGGCTTCAAGGATGGTCACGGCGGCTCCGTGGGCGTGGAGCTCAAGTGCGAGCGAGAGGCCGATGATGCCGGCGCCGGCGATGAGGAAGTCAGGTTGCGACACGAGGTCTAGTTTATTCGGTGTGCAGGTAGATAGAATGCAGCGTCCAATAGATAGAATGCTGAAACGGAGGCTTTACGATATGGCGGAAGAATACGAGTATCAATTGCCGAGCTGGGTCATGTATGGCATTGGCGGCGCGGTGCTGCTGGCGTTGATCGCGCTGGTGTGGTGCCTGGGGCTGCAGAACCACCTCACGGCGGCCAACCAGCAACTGGCGGCGGCGCAGAAAACCAACACGGAGATGGCTGAGAAGCAGGATGCGCTGAGTGCACGGCTGCGTGCGACCACCGAGACATTGGGACAAAGCGTGGGCATGACGCAGAAACAGATCGAGACGCGAACACAGACCCTGATGGCCAGCCAAGCCGCACAGGCGGCGAGCCTTCGCGCGGAGACCAGCAAGCTAACGCAGGAGCAGGCCGCCACGGAGCAGAAGGTGGGCGCGGTACAGACCAACGTCACCTCATTGAATACGGATGTGACCGGCGCCAAGGCGAGCATTGTGGATACACAGACCGACCTGGCGGCGACCAAGGCCCAGCTGCAAAGGACGATGGGCGATGCGGGCGTAATGAGCGGCTTGATTGCACGCACGCATGACGACCTGGAGGTGCTGAAGCACAAGGGCGACCGCAACTACTATGAGTTCACTCTGCAGAAGGGTAAGGAGCCCACGCTGCTGGCGAGCGTGAAGCTGCAGGCCAAGAAGGTGGACGACAAGCACTCGAAGTACACCATGATGGTGAGCGCGGATGATCGCAACATCGAGAAGAAGGACAAGAGCCTGGACGAGCCGGTGCAGTTCTATACGGGCAAGGACCCGGTGCTGTATGAGATCGTGGTGAATAACATCGCGAAGAACCAGATCTCGGGTTATCTCTCCACGCCGAAGGGTGTACCGGGAACCTAGAAATCGCCAGTGTTAACGGGCATGCAGAAGGGGGACGCTTGTGGCGTCCCCCTTGCTGTTTGCCTTGTGATGCTTTGCCTTGAGTGTCTATTCTCCCTGTCGGTTGTTCTCGACGCTGCATGGTGTTCTTAGCAGCTAACGAAGGTATAGATTCGGGGCGTGAGAGTGTCAAGCGGAAAGTGGATGTTGGAATGAAAATGTTGTGAGTGAGCTAAAGGGTTGGTGGGTGCGGCAGGTGGCGGGCGGCTTGCGCGATGAAGGCTACGAGGAAGTCCTGCAGGAAGTGGGCGACGATGACGGGACGTAAATCGCCTTTGAAATAGCGGGTTGCGAAGCCGTAGACGATGCCGAGCGTGGCCAGCGGGAGGATGGCGCCGAGACCTTCATACAGGTGCACGCAGCCGAAGAGAATGCCGGTGATGAGGATGGCGGCGACGGGGCTGGTGGTCCATGCGGTGAGCTGTTGCATGAGATAGCCGCGGAAGATGAGCTCTTCGCAAACGCCGGCTGAGAGCGAAAGGAAGAACCAGAGGGTGAACTCGGCGGGTGTGCGTGGCGCCATACCCAGGATGACATCGAGATTGACGCTGTGCGGGATGGACGTGAACTGGATGATGCCGCGCACCAGGCCGAGGGCGAAGACGCTGAAGAGATAGATGACGGCGCCGAAGCCGAGGGTTTGCACGAGGGTGTGAGTGCGTTGCTTGAGGGTGGTGAGGAAGAAATCGCGACGCACGTAGATGCCAGCGATGACGGAGCCGAGCAGGAGCCATTCGGCGACGATGGAGGAGGTGTAACGGGGGATGCGTGGAGCGCCGAGAAACGCGGAGCTGGCGGCGCGGGTGTGGCCGGCGAAGGTGGTGATGGCGAGGACGAAGAACAGGGCCGCGGTGTGGAGCCAGGGGGCGATGGCCCGAGGCCGTGTTGGGAGCGGTGGAGGAGGTGCTGTCGTGTCGTAAGGCATGAAACGTATACTACGGCGTGACTGGAGAGAAGCGATGCGCGAGGTTGTGATTGTGGCGGCGGTACGGACGGCGGTGGGCAAGTTTCAGGGTGGGTTGAGTGAGCTGACGGCGACTCAACTGGGGGCGGCGGTGGTGCGGGAAGCCGTACTGCGGGCGGGGATCGACGCGGCCAGCGTGGATGAGTGCCTGATGGGTTGCGTGCTGCCGGCGGGCCTGGGACAGAACCCGGCACGGCAGGCGGCGCTGGGTGGCGGGCTGGCCGAGACGACTGCCGCAATGACGATCAACATGGTGTGCGGCAGTGGTTTGAAGGCGGTGGCGCTGGGTGTGCAGGCCATCCTGCTGGGCGATGCGGAGATCGTAGTCGCGGGCGGGATGGAGAGCATGAGCAATGCGCCGTACCTGCTGCCGCAGGGCCGCAAGGGATATCGCATGGGCGATGGAAAGGTGGTCGACAGCATGGTGCGCGATGGGTTGTGGTGTGCGTGCGACGACCAGCACATGGGCATGACGGGCGAGCTGGTTGCGGACAAGCATGGCTTTACCCGGGAGGCGCAGGATGCTTATGCGCTCGAGAGCCACAGGCGGGCCGTGATGGCGCAGAAGGAAGGGCGCTTTGCGGCGGAGATTGTGGGCGTTGCCGTGAAGGCGGGAGTGTTCGACAAGGATGAGAGTGTGCGGGAAGAGGCGGTGACCGACCCGACGGCGGCGCTCGCCGGGCTGGCGCGCTTGAAGCCGGCGTTCAAGAAAGACGGGACGGTGACGGCGGGCAATGCGCCGGGTGTGAACGATGCGGGGGCGGCGGTGGTGTTGATGTCGGCTGAGAAGGCCGCGGTGCTGGGGCTGAAGGTGCTGGCTCGGGTGAGAGCGCAGGCGATGAGTGGGGTCGCGCCGAAGTGGGTGATGCTGGCGCCGGTGCTGGGCGTGAAGAAGGTGCTGGAGAAGGCCGGGTGGTCGAGTGATGAGGTCGATTTGTTTGAGCTGAATGAGGCTTTTAGCGTGCAGGCGCTGGGTGTTACCAAGGAATTAGGACTCGACCTGGCGAAGGTGAATGTAAACGGCGGCGCGGTGGCGATTGGGCATCCCATTGGGGCGAGCGGTGCGCGTTGCCTGGTGACGCTGGTGTATGAGATGAACCGGCGCGATGCGAAGAAGGGTGTGGTGGCGTTATGTCTGGGAGGCGGGAACTCGGTGGCGATGGCTTTGGAGAGAGACTGATTTATTTGTTGTACCCGTCTGCCGTCAGCTTGATGCCGTCCTGCCCGGCGAGTAGAACCATGAAGGACTCGCAGGCGAGCGGGTTGTAGGCCACTGGGATCTGGCTGTCCTGCGGGATGGCGACGGGTGATCCGATGTGGCCGGAGTAGAGGCGGGCGTGGGCGTAGTAGTCGAACGTGATGAGGAATTTCTGCTCGAGTGGCACACCGAACGCCATGGCGCTGAGCGCGGACGATTGGAAGCGGCAGGTGGTCACGGTGGCTTGCGTGGTAATCCAGTCGGGGGGTGAGGGCGGCATGGCTAGATGGACTCCGAAGACAGGCGGGGGATGTTTGCGTGGGCGAGCGCCTGGTTGGTCTCGGCGACGGAGTCCGCGAGGTTGACGGCGCGGGTGAGGTCTTCGAGCACGATGGTTTCGAAGCCGAGCTGTTTGCCGTCCAGCGCGGAGAAGCGGACGCAGTAATCGTAGGCCAGGCCGGCGAGATAGAGGCGGCGCAGCCCGCGGTCACGCAGGTAGCCGGCCAGGCCGGTTGAGGTGGTGTGATCGTTTTCCAGAAAGGCGGAGTAGCTGTCAATGTGCGGGCGGACACCTTTGCGCAGGATGAGCTCGGTATGGGGGATGTCGAGTGCGGGATGGAGTGCGGCGCCCGCGGTTTGTTGCAGGCAGTGATCGGGCCAGAGCGTCTGCGGGCCGTAGGGTGCGGTGATCTGCGCGTAGGGTGCTTTGCCGTGCGTGGCGGCGAACGAGATGTGGCCGGCGGGGTGCCAGTCCTGGGTGAGCAGGACGTGGTGGAAGCGGCGGGCGAGCGCGTTGATGGCGGGCAGGATCGTGTCGCCGCCCGTCACGGCAAGCGGGCCGCCGGGCATGAAGTCCGGCTGTAGATCGATGAGGAGCAGAGCGTCGGTCTTCTGGTCGATTCTTTGGTTGATGGGCATGGGAGCGTGTTGAGAGGTATCTTACTAGGGTGTGCGAGGGGTTGTAATGGCGAGTGTTCTACGTAGCGAACTGAAGGGCGGCGCGAAGGCCGAGGCCAATGCGGCCGCGGCGCGTGCGTTGCTGGGTGAGATTGAGGCAGGCGAGACGAGGATCAGGCTCGGCGGCGGTGCGAAGGCCGTGGCGGCGCAGCATGCAAAGGGCCGGCTGACGGCGCGGGAGCGCATCGGCTTGTTGCTGGATGAAGGTTCGGCGTGGCTCGAAGTGGGGCTTTGGGCGGCGGATGGGATGTATGAGGAATTCGGCGGCGCGCCGGGCGCGGGGACGGTGGCGGGCATCGGCCGGGTAAGCGGACGGTTGTGCATGATCGTGGCGAATGACGCTACGGTGAAGGCGGGGGCGTTCTTTCCTATGACCTGCAAGAAGGTTTTGCGGGCGCAGCATATCGCGCTTGAGAATCGTATCCCGACGTTGTACCTGGTGGATTCGAGCGGTGCTTTTCTGCCGCTGCAAGAGGAGGTTTTTCCAGATCAGGATGACTTCGGCAGAGTGTTTCGTAACAACGCGGTGATGAGTGCGCGTGGCATTCCGCAGATGACCGCGATCATGGGCATGTGTGTGGCGGGCGGCGCGTATCTGCCCGTGATGACGGATACGGTGTTGATGACGGAAGGCAGCGGTTTATTCCTGGCAGGGCCGGCCCTGGTGCAGGCGGCCATCGGGCAGAAGACGCCGGCCGAAGAACTGGGTGGCGCGGCAATGCATGCGGAGGTAAGCGGAACGGTTGATTTTAGAGAGGTTGACGATGAATCGTGCCTGCGACGGTTACGTTCTCTGGTGGGGTTGATGGGTGCTGGGAAGAATGCTCCTTTTTCTGTTACACATTATGACGTGGCTGTGGATGCTCCGCTTTATGCGGCTGAGGATCTGTACGGGCTGATCGATCCGGCCCCCGGGGCGAGCAATGTGTACGACGTGCGTGAGGTGATTGCGCGGCTGGTGGACCGTAGCGAGTTTGAAGAATACAAGGCGGAGTTCGGGCGCACGCTGGTCTGCGGGTATGGACGCATCGGCGGGCGGGCAGTGGGCTTCGTGGCCAACCAGAAGGTGAACCAGATGCAGACGGTGGCGATGGGACCGGCGGCGGGGACCAAGCGGATCGAGGTGGGCGGCGTCATCTATACCGAAGGTGCGCAGAAGGCGGCGCGCTTCATCATGGATTGCAACCAGAACCTGATTCCGCTGATCTTTCTGCATGATGTCAACGGCTTCATGGTGGGCAAGGACGCGGAGTGGAGCGGCATCATCCGTGCCGGTGCCAAGATGGTTTCAGCGGTGAGTACAAGCGTCGTGCCGAAGATCACGGTGATCCTGGGCGGCAGCTTTGGCGCAGGGCATTATGCGATGTGCGGCAAGGCTTTCGACCCGCGGTTTCTGTTCGCATGGCCCACGGCGCGGTACGCCGTGATGGGCGGCGCGGCGGCGGCGAACACGCTGGCGGAGGTGAAGGCGAAACAGATGGAGCGATCCGGCGAGGTGGTCGACGAGGCGCGCAAGAAGGCGATCTGGGAGGAAATCAAGAGTGGCTTCGATCGTGCGGCGGACCCCCGCTACGGCGCGGCGCGGCTATGGATCGACGCGATCATCGACCCGGTCAAGACGCGGGACGTGTTGATGATGTCGCTGGAAACGTGTGCGTTGAATGGGGAGGTGGAGCGCTTCAACGTCGGGGTGATCCAGACTTGATGGCGCGGCGGACGGTGCTTTCCTTCCTGCTGGCGGCGCTGGTCGGGCTGGGCATTCTGGCGTGGGATCAGTTGAAGGTGGATGATTGCGATCGCGCGGGCAGTGCGGGCGCTTCCATGACGGTGCCGGTGGGCACGACGGGCCGGAAGCGCGAGCAGCAGGTGGTGCCGTGTTCCAACTGGCTGCCCCGCCAGCCGCGTGCGGTGCAGGCCTGGTGCCTAGTGGAGCTGAGCCTCGTCGCAGTCTTTGGCCTGAGCCTGGCGGCCGACGTGGTGCGCGGGAGGGCGGCGCTGCATCTAGAGAGGAGGAGGCTTTGATGGTCAAGATCGTAGAGTGTCCGCGCGATGCGTGGCAGGGTTTGCCGGTAACGATGCCGGCTGAGGTCAAGGCGGACTACCTGCGCGTGCTGGTGGCGGCCGGCTTCAAACATATCGACGCTGTGAGCTTTGTGAGCAAGGCCGCCGTGCCGCAGATGGCGGACTCCGAGCTGGTGCTCGAGTACCTCGGCGCGCCGGGCGAGGTGGAGATCATCGGCATCTGCGTCAATGAAAAGGGGGCTGAGCGCGCGGTGGCGGCGGGATCGGTAAGCACGGTGGGCTTTCCTTACTCCGTGTCGCCGACGTTCTTGAAACGCAATCAGAACCAGACCCCGGAGGAAGCGCTCGAAGCGCTGGAGGCGGTGGGCACGGTGGGGTTCAAAGGAGGCCTCGATGTGGTGGCGTATATCTCGATGGCGTTCGGCAATCCCTATGGCGACGCCTGGTCGATTGAAGAGGTGGTGGATGCGTGCGACCTGCTGGTCGATTGCGGCGTGACCCAAATTTCACTGGCGGATACCGTGGGCCTGGCGACCCCGAAGCTGGTAGGCGATGTCGTCAGTGACGTGCTGGCAGTGATGGATAACATCGAGATTGGGGTGCATCTGCACTCGACGTATGAGGGTGCGGAGGGCCTGGTAAAGGCGGCTTACGCGGCGGGTTGCAGACGCTTCGATGGGGCGATGGGTGGGCTCGGCGGGTGTCCCATGGCGGCGGATGCGCTGGTCGGCAACCTGCCTACCGAGGTGTTGCTGCGTGTGCTGCGGGAGCTGGGCGCGGAAGTGCCGGAGATCGCTGGCCTGGACGAACTGGTGAAGGCAAGTGGCGAGATTGGCCGGCGGTTCGGGGGCAGAGTGCAGTAGGGTTTACAGTGCTTTGGCGACGTGCGCGAGCTCGAGCGTCTGGGCGAAGTACGCAGGCATCGGTGCACGTTTGAGGTCGAGGCCCACGATGAGGTGAGTCGTGTTGCCTTCGGTCAGGACGACCTGGTCGGCCGTGCGCAGGATCCTGTAGTCGAAGCGAATGAGCGAGCCACGCAGACGTGTGATGGTGGTGCGGATGATGAGCTCATCGTCAAAACGGGCGGGCGCTTTATAGCGGCATTGCACGTCGACAACGGCCAGATAGCAGCCCTGTTCTTTCTCAAGAATCTTGTAGTCCAGGCCGAGATGGCGCAGCAGCGTGGTGCGGCCGACTTCAAAATAAATCAGGTAATTGGAGTGGTACACCACGCCCATCTGGTCGGTTTCAGCGTAGCGGACGCGGAGGTGTGCATCGTGAGTCATAGGGGATAGTTTACGTGGGGTCAGACTACTGCCAGACGGGCTTGCGCTTTTCGAGGAACGCGGTGATGCCTTCGCGGAAGTCCGGCGACTGGCGGATTTGCGCGTTGGCCTGGCGCGCGATGGTCAGGGCGGCGTCCAGCCACGGCTGGTTCTGCGCGGCGACCAGGCGCTTGGTCGCCGTGATGGAGTTGGCGGAGTTGCCCAGTAAGCTCTCGGCCAGCGCCTGGGTAGCGCCGGCCAGCAGCTCAGGCGCCACGACTTCGGTCACCAGGCCCATGCGGCAGGCTTCGTCGGCCAGGAAGGCGCGTCCCGTGAGGCAGAGGTCGCGGGCGCGTTTTTCGCCCACCTGCAAGGTAAGGTAGGCGGAGACGAGCGCGGGGATAAAGCCGATTTTGACTTCGGTGTAGGCGAAGCGCGCGGCGGGCACGGCCAGGGTGAAGTCGCACAGGGTGGCGAGGCCGGTGCCACCGGCGATGGCATGGCCGTTGACGGCGGCGATGGTTGGCAGCGGATGGTCGTACAGCGTGCGGAACATGCGGTCGATGCGCGCGGCATCGGCTTCGATTTCGGCGGCCGTTTTGGCCAGCATGGACTGCAGGGCAGAAAGGTCCAGGCCGGCACAGAAGGCGTCGCCCGCACCGGTGAGAATGAGTACGCGCGTGGTGGGGGAGGCGGCGGCGTCGTCCAGCGCGGCGATGAGCTCGTCCTGCATCTGCGGCGTGAGAGCGTTGCGCCGGTCCGGGCGGTTCAGGGTCAGGGTGCGGACGGGGCCGGCATCGGCAATGAGAACAGTAGGCATGGCTGCATGATAGGTTTGTAGCGTATGGGGCGGCAAGAGCGTGGGCCGGGACGGCAAGAGCGGGGAACGGATGTGCTCCGGCACATTACGGCGTTGGATGGGGTGCGCGGCACGGCGATTGGGCTCGTGCTGGTTTTCCACCTGCTCTGGTCGAACAGTGAAAGCACCAGCCGGTGGCTGCGTCTTTTCATCCGGCTGCGTGAATCGGCCTGGGTGGGTGTGGATCTTTTCTATGCGCTGTCCGGGTTTTTGATCACGGGCATTTTGTTCGAATCGCTTGGCGGACGCGGCTACTTCAGAAACTTTTATATGCGCCGTGTGCTGCGCATTCTGCCTTTGTATTACGTGGTCGTGCTGGGGCTTGGGGCGTGGCTGCGCTTCCATGCGCACCTGTCCGGGCTGGGCCGGCCGCTGGCTTTACTCGCCGGGTATCTTAACAACACGCCGCTCTGGTTTGCGCTGGAAGCCAATCGCGCGGCAGGCGTGCAGCGCCTGGTGGAGCTGACCAATCACCTCTGGTCGCTGGCGGTGGAGGAGCAGTTTTACCTGGTGTGGCCGTTTGTCATCTACGCGGTACGCGAGCGGCGGCGGCTAATGTGGGTGGTGGCCGGGCTGGCGCTGGTGTCGCCGCTTAGCCGGGCTATTCTGCTGGCGCACGGCGCGTCCTTTGAGGAAACGTACAAGCTGACTCTTTGCCGGGCGGATAGCCTGCTGGGCGGTGCGTGGCTCGCGCTGGCGGTACGCGGGCCGGCACGCGATCGCATCCTGCGGTGGGCGCCGCTGGGCTTCGGTGTGGGTCTGGCGGCATGCCTTGCGGTCGCGTTCCACACGGGGAACTTCGATTTCGAAGCCAACCGAACGGTGGACCTGGCCGGCTTCAGCTTGGTCGCGCTGGCCGCCATGAGCTGGGTGGCGATGGCGCTGCGGCCCGGCCCCTTGGCACGGGTGATGACGTGGCGCTGGCTGCGCTTTCTGGGCAGGTACAGTTTCGGAATCTACGTGCTGCACATGCCGGTGGCCGCTGCGCTTGACCGCTGGGTGACGCCTTCGGTCAGGGCGCACATCCACTCCAAGCTCCTGTTACACCTCGCGACGATGGCGCTGGCAGTGGCGCTGACCATCGTGCTGGCGATGGCAAGCTTCTGGGGCTTGGAAAAGCGGATGCTCGGGCTGAAACGCTACTTCGACTACGACCGGGCGCGTGGCGTGAGCTATCCGGCCTAGGGTTTGCTTAGCTGGTGAGTGCGGTACGGGGCTTCACGTTGTCGCGGATGAAGGTCACCGTCGTCTCCAGCGGAGTGCCCGGACCGAAAATCGCGGCGACTCCTGCGGCGCGCATCGCCTCCGCATCCTGGGCGGGAATGGTGCCGCCCAGCACCAGCAGAATATCTTCCGCGTGCTGGTCCAGGAGCAACTGGTGAATGCGCGGGACGATAACGGTGTGGGCGCCTGAAAGAATCGATAGCCCGATGCAATCCACGTCCTCCTGGATGGCGGCCGAAACGATCATCTCCGGCGTCTGGCGCAGGCCGGTGTAGATGACCTCCATGCCGGCGTCGCGCAGGGCGCGGGCAATGATCTTGGCGCCGCGGTCATGGCCGTCCAGCCCGGGCTTGGCTACGAGAACGCGGATGGGCGGTTGAGTCATGGCTGACAGTATAGAGCGAAGCGCGTGGCTCGTGCCGGAGGCTCAGCGGCCGGGCTGATGGGCGGTGACAAATGTGGCGCCAACCGTGGCTTCGCCTTGCTCGGAACGGCCGGGGACGAGCAGGCAGGCGAATCGGCCCAGGTGTCCGTTGTCCAGTACGTAGCTGCCCTGCTGAAAATCTGGGCTGACGCCGGTAAAGGTCAGGAAAAAGGCGTCGAACTGTGGGGCTGGAACCTTGCCGCGTTTGGCGGGCGGGGTTTTGTCGGGCAGGGCAGTGACCTTGGCCAGGCGCACGTATTCGGCCTTGCCCCCGTCTTTCAGGATCATGAAAAGATCGCCCCGCAGCGTCTCAAAATGAGCCTGGGTGAGGATGCCCTGGGTGTAGGCGCCGAGGGTGGCATTGGAGAAAACGTCGTTGTCCCGTGTGCTCGCGCGCAAGGGCTTGACTGACAGGCGGACCAGGGTGGCTGCTGCTCCGACGGCAACGAAAGTGCGTCTTGTAAGCATGGTGGTTTGTCCGGTGGAACAAAGTGTCGCTGGACCCATATGTCGCGTGGCTGGCGCGGCAGGTCCAACGCGTTCAGCAAACCCGCCGGGAAGCTCTGAGGTACCGCAGGATTGTCCACCCAGAGTAAATGAAATTGAAGACGTGCGATTTGTTTATCTATTAGAAATCTTCATCGTCGCCGATGGGCATGCCCGGCGGCGCCTCCATGGGCTTTGCCGGGGTGAATTTGGCGGGGTCTGTGAGGAACTGGTCGATGCGGGCGTCGATGGCTTGCTGGGTGGCATTGTCCTCCGGGGTGGCGGGAGCGAGCGTCTTCAGACCAAGCGCGAAGCTGCGGGCGGTCGCGCGGGCTTCCGATGACGCGGCCGGGTTCATGGCCAGCGCCAGCAGCGCTTCCACCGCGCGGGCTTCGACGGCGCGGCTGACGGTTACCTCGAGCCCGGTGCCGCTAGGCCGCTGGTGCAGCGCGGTGAACGTCTGGGTGAGCACGTCGTTCAGGCTCGGGGCCTGGGCGTCGCGGGCGTGGTACTGGACCAGGCGGCTTGCGCGTTCAGGGCTGAACAGCACCGTGAGCGTCAGGTCGGCGGCAGATTCCGCCGCGGCGATGGGATCGAACGTGAGGCCGGTCTGCGTGGCGAAGGACTCGCTGGTGCGGCGCAGCGCGGGCGGCCGCGGGGGCAGCACTGCGAGCAGCGATTCAGGCAGCGTCAACGTCTGGGGCGTGAGCGTCTGGAGGACGGCGGCAAGGGCTTTGCGCTGTGCTTCCGGCGCGACGATCTGCGGCGGCGTCTGCAGCTGCCCGCGCACTTCATACACGTAGTCCAGTCCGCCGATTTCCTTGATGGCGGCTTCGGTCTGGTAGCGATGCAGCAGGTAGAGCGGCACCAGCGTGTCCTCCAGCTGGGCGATGGGTTCGCCCGGGCGGATGGCGTTCTCGCCGAAGCGGGCCAGCGCGGCTGCACGGATGCCCAGGATGCGCGTCAGCTCATCCGCTGGATCAGCCCCGTTGTCCCACAGGTGCGCGTGCGGGTGCGCGGAGCCGAGCGGGCGGGCATCTTCATCGGTGATGAAGAGCAGGCCGGTTTGCTCGGATTTGGCAAGGATCTTGTCCAGCTCGACGCGCTCGTTCGACCGCGCGGGGAACTGCCGGTAGCCATAGTCGATGGCAACCTTATCCCAGACGCCGATGCCCACCGGGTATGCATGCGAGAGGTCCGGAATGCCGCCCTTGAGCGTGATGTAGGGGTGCGGATAGTCCATGACGGAGATCGTCTGGTCCACATCGTTATGCGGAAACGCGGACGCAGCGAAGTTGTGCGCGAGACCCAGCGTGTGGCCGGTTTCGTGCGCGGACAGTTGACGGATCCGCTGCAGCACCATGGCCAGCATGGGATCGTTTTCAGGCTTCATCGGCTTGGCGCCGGTCACGTAGGGGCTCAGCAGCGCTTCAGCGATGAGGTAGTCCTGGCGTCCGCGCAGCGAACCCAGTGTGACATTGCCCTTGATGATTTCGCCGGTGCGCGGGTCCGTAATCGCCGCCCCGTAAGACCAGCCGCGCGTGTACCGGTGCACCCATTGGATGATGTTGTAGCGGACGTCCATGGGGTCCGCGCCCGCGGGCAGAATGTCAGCGCGGAAGGTGCCTTTGGCCCAGCCCGCGGCCTGGAACGCATCGTCCCACCAGCGCAGGCCTTCCAGCAGCGCGGTGCGGATGGGCTCGGGTGCGCCGGGGTCAACGTAGTACTGGATCGGGGCTTCCGCCTCGCAGGCCTGGCGGCAGGCGGGGTCTTTCTTGTTCAGGCGATGGCGGATGATGAATTGCTGGTCGAGATTGGCCCCCAGCGGCGCGGAGTAATCGCGGTAGCTGGTGGGGAAGTAGCCCGCGCGCGGGTCATAGCGGCGCGGCACAAAGCCCGGCCCCGGCAGCGCCAGGAATGACTGGTGCTCATGCAGCGTCAGTGCATGCGGGTCGGGCGTGACGTCGGCGACATAGCTGGACCCGCGCCGCCCGCCGATCGAGTCGGTGGTAAAGGTCAGCAGCGCGTCGACCTCCGTGTTCTTGGGAAAAGCCTTCGTGCTGTCCAGGTCGATGGTCGAGCGCGCGGCATCGAGCTTGTACGTGCCCTGTTGCAGCCGCGTCAGCGTCTCCTGCACGCCATGCACATCGCGCAGAAAGAACTCCGTCGCATCCACCAGCACGCCGCCGCCCGCGTCCGCGGCTTCCACCTTGAAGCCCGCAAGCACGCTCACCGGGAACGATTGCCGGATGGCCAGCTGCTCGGCCGGGTCGGTCGTCGAGCCGCGAAACGCCTGGTTCGGCTCGATCAGCAGCACCTTCGGGCCGGTGCGCTCAAACCGCACGATCTTGCCTTCAGACGTCTGCCCGCGATCCAACCCGAGGTCGTTCGAGCCCGTGCCGTAGGGCAGGGAATTGGTATAGAGCAGATCCTGCTTCAGCTGCGGGATTTCCAGATACAGCTTGCCCGCCTGCGCGTCCCAATGCAGCGGCAGCAGGCCCGGCATGTTGGTCATGGCGGCGGTCTTCGCGGCGATGGTCGGCAGCGGCTTCGGCGCGTCAGGTTCCTTCTGGGCCGGCACCCGCACGGCCGTAAGGGTCAGGGCTGCAGCGGCAAAAAACAGAACTTTGGGCATGCGTCTTTTCTACCATCTTTACCCCGCCCCCGGGCCCCAGCACGCGGAGCTTTCTAGCGGCATCAAGCCGCACGCACCGTGAATCCCTGCACACTTTCTTTCATTTCGCTGGACATTTTGCTCAGCGACTGGCCTAGCGTGTCGATCCGGCGCAGGTTCGCCGAGTTGATTGCGATCGCCCGCCCTATCCCTGTAATTTCAGTCACCGCGTCATCGCTCATGCCGCTATAGCGTTTCGCCTGCTCCACCATCTCAGACGAGCGCCGCGCAATCTGCGGAAGCTGTAGCACCACTTCCTCCAGCCGTGCGTTGGTCTGATCCACCTGCCGCCCGCTCTCCTGCGCTTCCTTTCTGCAGCTTTCGGTCAGCAGACCCACCCGGCTGGTCTGTTCACGAACATGGTCCACCATGCCCTGCGCTTCGCCCAGCGAGAGGTGCGTGCGCGTGGCGAGATCGCGAATCTCCTGTGCCACCACGTGGAACCCGCGGCCTGCCTCGCCCGCGCCCGCGGCTTCAATCGTCGCGTTCAGCGCCAGCAGATCGGTCTGGCGCGCAAAGTCGCTCATCATCCGGATAATGCCTTCAATACGCATCGTTTCCGTATGCAAAGCCTGCATCGCCTGCGATACCTGCACGACCGAACGCACCATGCCATCGATTGTCCGCGCCGTCACCCCCATGGAGTGCCGGCCCTGCTCCACCACATCCAGCGACGCCCGCGTCATGCTTGCGATTTCATTGCAATGCCTGGTTACATCCTCGGCGGTTCCGGCCATCCGGCGCACGGCCTCGGCGGCGCTTTCGCTGGACATCTGCTGCTCTTCGCCGGCGTGAAGGCTCTGCCCCGCAGACATCGTCACGTCGCCGGAGACGGTACTGATATTCGCGGCCACGCTCAACCCCTGCGTCACCACACGGTCGATCGCGCTCAGCAGACGCTCGAGCGCGGCCGACCGCAGTTCGCCGTCTTCGGCCGCGCGTAGATCGACCACGCCGGTCGTGAGCACCCGCTCGCCGAAGCGTGCGATTGCCGCCGTTTCCAGCGCTTCCCCGCGCACCGCGGTGGCAAGGTAGATCAAACCGACCGTTTCGACGACCACGTACGCCGCATGCACCCAGACCATCGTGCAGGTCTGGCCTGCGGGAAACACGTAAACGCCCACGCCGCTCATCTGCAGGCGGCACGCCACGTAGTGATGCACGGCGATGGTTCCGGCACCCAGCAGGATCGGCCGCCAGTCGCGGTAATACAGCAGAAACGCAAGCAGCGCGAAAATGGAAAAGTGAGTTTCGACCAGGCCATGCGCCTCATGGATCAGCATGCCGCTGAAGGCCATGAAGACCGTCGCCATGACCATGCGGGTTATCAGGCGGCCTGGCATCAGCACCGCGACCGCTGTGCCCAGCCCCACCAGCGCCGTACCCAGACCCAGCGCTACCGCCCATTCCGCGTGCCAGGAGGCGAACGCCAACCCACACAGCCACAGCGCCCAGCACACTACGACCATGACACGGTCAGCCTTGGCCCGCATGCGGCGCAGTGCCCGCTCTTCTTCCAGCTTGATGCCGCATAAGCGGAGTACCGCATCCATCATCTTGGGTTGTCCTTCCGCACGGGTGAAGCTCACCTGACTGTCTTATCGGCTGCGAGGGCGCTCACATGACCGGTACGCGCTAAACTAGGGTATGGCGCAGACTGCCATCGCCGAGACTATCCCCGCCGCTGCTCACGCCGCCGCGCCTACCCTGCTGGGCGATTACCTCACGCTGTTCAAGCCGCGTGTCTCGCTGATGGTGCTCATCACCGCCGCCGCCGGGTTCTACCTCGGGTGCCTGCGCTCGAACATCTCGCCCTTCCATATAGAAACCCTGTACGCCCTGGGCGGCATCGCGCTGGTCACCGCGGGCTCGTCGGTGCTCAACCAGGCGCTGGAGCGGCGGTCGGACGCACGGATGCCGCGCACCGCCGGACGCCCCATGGTCACCGCGCACGGGTCTGTCCCGCGCATTGGCTTGGCGCAGGGATTGCTCATCGGGTTCGTGGCGGTCTTTGGCGGGTCGTACTTTCTGGCTGTCACGACCAACCTGCTCACCGCGACCCTTACCCTGCTGACGGCCACCAGCTACGTCGCCATTTATACGCCGCTCAAGCGCATCACCAGCCTGAACACGTTCATCGGCGCGTTCCCCGGCGCGCTGCCTCCGCTCATCGGCTGGACGGCCGCACGCGGGCTCATCGAGTGGCCCGCCATCGCGCTGTTCGCCGTACTCTTCGTGTGGCAATTCCCTCATTTCATGGCCATCGGCTGGCTCTACCGTGAAGACTACCGCCATGGCGGCATCCGCCTCGCCGCCACCCAGCAGCCGATTGCCTGGGCCGCCCGGTCCACCGTCATCCAGGCGCTGTTTTACGCGACGCTCATGTTTCCCGCCGCACTGTGGCCCTCTTGGCTCGGCATCACCGGCCTGCCGTATACCATTGCGGCCATCGTGCTCACCAGCGGCTACTTTCTCTACACCGTTCGCTTCGCAGGCATTTTGCGCGATCCCGCCAACCCCGTCACACGCATCGCCGCGCGCAATCTGCTCAAAGCCTCCGTCATCTACCTGCCCTTGCTCCTGGCCGCCATGATCCTCAACGCGCAGGGCCGGCTGCTGTTTTAGCCCTACCGAGATCCTTATGCAAACCCAGATTCCAACCCGACCCCGCATCCCAGCCTACAGGACGCCGCTCAATATCATCGTCGCCATCATCGGCATCAGCGTCCTGGCGTCGCTGTTCCTGGTCTGGCTGGTGTACAAGCACCAGCCCGTCGACGCCGCGGGCAACACCCTGGCCTTCCTCCCCGGCCTGAACGCCCTGCTCAACGCCTGCTGCACCGTCGCCCTGCTGTTCGGCATTCACTACATCCGCCGGGAACAGATCACGCAGCACCGCAACAGCATGTTCACGGCCTTCATCTTCTCCTCGCTTTTTCTGGTCAGCTACATCACCAATCACGCTCTGCACGGCGATGCACTGTTCCCCCATACCCATCCCGTCGCGCGTTTGCTCTACCTTTGGGTCCTGCTCACACCGCACATTCTGGCGTCGGTGCTGGCGCTGCCCATGATTCTGATCACGTTCTATTTCTCGCTCACCGGACGCTTCGAGTTCCATCGCAAGATCGCGCGTTACACCTTTCCGCTTTGGCTTTATGTCTCTCTATCCGGCGTCGTGGTGTATGCGATGCTGGCGCTCTACCGGTAAACCCATGCGTCCTGACACCAGAAAAATCCTGATTACCGGCTCCATCATCTTCACCATCGGCGTGGTTTCCGCGCTCATTACCATCCTCGTGCTCGGCGGCATCGGCCCGCAGGGCCCCAGGACCAATCTCGGCTGGCTCTTCCTGATGTTCGCCATGGGCTGCCTGCCGACCGGCTTCCTCACCCTTCTGCTCGGGTGTGCCAAGCTGCTGGGCGACCGCACCCGCACCGACTGAATCCTGCCTTCCACAACCGCGATCTGGTATGCTGCAACCTCTAGGTTCAGGAGCATTTCCATGGCAAAAGGCGTCAACAAAGTCTTCCTTCTCGGCAACGTGGGCAAGGATCCCGAAATCCGTTCCACCGCGGGCGGCATGCAGGTCGCAAGCTTCTCGCTCGCCACCGCCGAGCGCGCAAAGGGCGCCGACGGCCAGTGGACCGACAAGACCGAGTGGCACAACATTGTCTGCTTCCAGCGCACCGCAGAAGTCGTCCGCGACTACGTCAAGAAGGGTTCGCAGATCCTGGTCGAAGGCAAGATCCAGACCCGCTCCTGGGATGACAAAACCTCCGGTGAAAAGAAGTACAAGACTGAAATTCTCTGCAACGAACTGACCCTGCTCGGCGGCAAGGGCGGCGGCGAATCCTCCGGCGGCTCCAGCTCCTACGCCGGCAGCAGCTCGCGTGCTTCAAGCAACTCTGGCGGGTACAGCCAGGCGCAGCCCGCCTCCACGCCAAACTATGGCGACGACGGCATCACCGACGACGACATCCCCTTCTAACGCTGCGGCTCGGCAGCGCAAGCCTTTACCGGAGCCACCCGGGTCCAGGTCTCGCTGCGCCCAAAAGCGCTGATGCCGACATAGCCCCGCAGCTTCAGTAAGTCGCCGCTGACGGTCACCGAACCCTTGTACGTTTTGCCGGACGTCGGGTCGTAGATGCGTCCGCCTTCGAGCTTGCCCGGCTCGCTTTCCTTGAAGTTCGAGCCGATCATGGCACCGCAGAGCGGCCTGGTCCGCAGTGCGGGATCCGGGTTGTGCACATCGACGGTAGCGGGCGGGTGGGGCGGCAGGCGCACGACGCGCAGGCAGATCGCATCGCCGCATGCTTCCACGCGGACAATGCTGGCGGTGGGTCCAACCCAGTCGCCGAAAAGGGGCGTAGCAATCATCCCGCGTGAGATGCAAATACTGGCTTACACTGTACCTAGCATGCTCGATGAATCGCAATTTCGCCGACTTTCTGATGCCGCCCTCGAAACTCTGAAGCAATCGCTCATCGACGCCGAGGAAGAAGGCGGCTTTGAAGCCGAAGAGAAAAACGGCGTGCTCAACGTGCTCTTTGAGGATGGCGGCACCAAGTTCGTCTTTACCCCGCAGACGCCCGTGCGCCAGATCTGGATCTCCGCCCGCACCACCAGTTTCAAGCTGGACTGGGCGGATGGCGAGCAAGCCTTCACGCTTGCGAAAACCGGCGAAACCCTGAAAACCCTCACCGAGCGCCTGCTCCGCGAACAGCTCGACGATCCTTCGATTCACCTGGCCTGAGCCATGCCTCTACTTTCCGTCGCCATCATCACGTGCAATGAAGAGCGCAACCTGCCCCGGACGCTGGCCAGCGTGTCGTTCGCAGATGAAATCATCGTCGTCGACTCGCAATCGACCGACCGCACTGTAGAGATTGCCGAGTCGTTCGGCGCCCAGGTCATCTCCCGCGCCTGGCCCGGCTTCGCCGCCCAGAAGAACTTTGCTCTCAAGCAATGCACCGGCACCTGGGTCCTTTCGCTCGATGCCGATGAAGAGCTATCGCCTGAGCTCCGCACCCAGATTCGCACGTTGCTGCCCACCAATCCACCCGCCGACGCCTACTTTCTCAACCGCCGCAATCTCTTCCTCGGCCGCTGGATCAAGTACGGCGGCTACTATCCGGATCCCAAGCTGCGCCTGTTCCGCCGTGCCACTGCCAACTTTACCGGGCAGGCTGAAGTGGAGTTTGAAGCCCGCCCCGTGCATGAAACCATCGTCTTCGACGGCGCCTCCGACACCCTGGACTTCGACCTCATCCACCACGCCTACCCCACCCTGCATGACTACCTGGAACACATGGACCGCTACAGCGACCTGGGCGCCGAGCTGCTGCTGAGCCAGGGCCGCACCAGCCGCTCCACGCTCGCCTTCTGGTGGAACGTTCTGCTGGTGCCAAACCTTACCTTCGTTTGGAACTACGTCTTCCGGCTCGGTTTTCTCGATGGCCGTGAAGGCCTTCTGCTGCACCTCTACCACTCCGCCTACATCAGCTGGAAATACGCCAAAGCCTGGCGCCTCACCATCCCTAACACCCCGTAAGCCGCGCCGCACGTGCATTACAATCACACGCAGAGGACTTCCCGTGATGGCTACGCTCCCCCAAGTCGCTTCCGCCACCCTCACGCTGGAAGAGTACCTCCGTACCAGCTATCACCCGGATGTCGACTTTGTCGACGACCACATCGAGGAGCGTAACCTGGGCGAACTGGATCATGGCACCCTGCAACTGGCCATCGGCGCGTGGTTCCACGCGCACCGCAAAGAGTGGAACATCCGCGCGACCGTCGAGTACCGCACCCGCACGTCCCCATCGCGCATACGCATTCCTGACGTGGCCGTTGTAAGGAACGATAATCTCCGCGAGCCCGTCCGCACCTCCCCCGCGCTCATTTGCATTGAGGTGCTCTCGCCCGAAGACCGCATGTCCCGCGTCACCGTTCGGCTCGCGGAGTTCCTCGCCATGGGCGTCGAAAACGTATGGCTCTTCGACCCGCAAAAACGCGCTGCCTACACCTACACCGGCAACGGGCTGCAGTTGGTCGAGTCCAACCGGATCACCATCCCGAACTCCCCCATTTATCTCGACCTGGCTGAAGTGTTCTCCGATCTCGACTAGGTCTTGCTCACGTTCACATAAAACAACTCCGTCGTCACCTGGAACTGCTCTTTGGTCAGCGGTGTCTGCAAGGTCTGCCACTGCTGCGTAGGCCGCAGGGTCTGATACTTTGCCGGATCGCCGGCCTGAATGGGCAGGCTGAAGCCGGGTTCATCCGCCTGCCACTTGTAAAGCACACTGTGGGTCGTGGCGCCGGGCGCATCGGGCAGCCAGCAGAGCTCGAGCGCGGGGATCGACGTGTGGCGCAGGTACTGGTTGAAGAACGGCGTCAGGTTCTGGTGCGTCGTCGTGTTCCACCACGCCACCGCCTGCTCCGTCGTAATGTTCTGGTACTTGAAGTGCTGGTAGAACGCCTTGATGTCAGCGAACCACGCCGCATCGCCTTGCCCCGTATCGCCCTGAACCCCGAGCGCCAGCGCACTGCGCAGCGTCGCCAGCATCAGCGCGCCTTTAAAATACTGATCCTGCGGCGGGTCGGCATACACGCCGCTCTCGCCCACGATCGGCGTACGGTTGCGCACCTTCGGGATTAGCCCGTTGGTGTACTTGATCGCGTCCGCGCGCCCATACTGAAATTCGACGAACAGCGTTTCCAGGTACGTCGTCCAGCCCTCATGAATCCACATGTCGGCCCGGTCGGCGGCTGAAACCGCATTGCCGAACCACTCATGGCCCGACTCATGAATGATGATGAAGTCGAACCGCGGTGAAATCCCCACGCCCGTCCAGTCGCGGTTCAGATAGCCATTGGCAAAGTGGTTCCCATACGCCACCGCCGACTGGTGTTCCATGCCCGCATACGGCACCTGGATCAGCTTGTACCCGTCGCGCGCAAATGGATATTCGCCAAAGTAATGCTCGAACGCGTCCAGCATGCCGCGCGCCTGCGGAAACGTCACCTTGGCCTTGGCCAGATCCTCCGGCAGAGCGTAGTAGTCCAGCGTCAAAGGCGGGAAAAGTTTGGACGTGTACGTGTCCGAGAAATGCTCGTAAGCACCGATATTCAGGGCAATATCGTAGGAATTGATCGGGTAGGACACATGCCAGTTCCATTGCGTATAGCCGTCGGCTTGCGGAATCGTAGACACCAGCCGGCCGTTCGAAATGTCCTTCAACGCATTCGGCACGGAGATGGAAAGCGTCACGCCCTCCTGCGGCTCATCCTGCCACTGGTCCTTGCAGGGAAACCAGATGGAGCAGCCGTCGTCTTCGTCGGCGGTGAAGATCCAGGGGCGGCCGGCGGGGTCGGTCTCGAAGCTCATCCCGCCAAAGCGCCCTTTCGCCACAGGGTTTCCGTGATAAGTAACCGCAATCTCATAGACGATACCCTTCTTCAGCACGTGCGGGAAATCGATAAACACGGCCCCGGAGTCCCGCGTGGCATGCAGGGTATCCGCGCCTTGCGTGACGCTGTCGATGGCGAGCGTGTCGGTCAGGTCGAGCTGGATGCGGTTGCCGTCAGCCAGCATCCTGAAGCGCACCACATTGGTCCCGGCAATCGACTTGGCAACAGGGTCGACGCGTAGTGTCAGATAGTAAGAGAGCAGATCGTTATTGGCGCGATCCGGCCCGTACGCACCGCGCAGCACCTCGGCCCGCGTCGGCGTGGCAGGCGCGGGAGCAACAGTGTTTTGCGCATTCGGCGCGGGGTTGGTCGTCGAGGTGGTAGCAGTCGACTGACCCATCGCAAATCCAGTGAGAACAAGCAGCAGCAAGGCGGAGCGCATGCAAAGAGTTTACCTTGCGGCGCCACTCATCAGCCGCGCTTCCACCACCCGGTTGAAGTGCAAAATCGCCGCCCATTCGCCATTGCGATACTGCTGCCACACCACCTCCCCATGCAGCAGCGTGGCGATCTCCCGCGGGCTCAGGTCGCGGTGAAAATCATAGTACTTCGCATCCGACCGCTCCGTCAGGTGCAGGAAAGACAACGCTCCCACCGGCGGCACCCACTTGGTGGAAAACACCAGCGCCGTGTCATATCCACCGGGGTCGGCGGCCGCACGCTGCACCTGCTCGGCTGAAAAGTTGTCGATAGTTGTCGTCTTCAGCGGACGCGGCACATAGCCCAGAATCGGGTTGGCGAGCTCGGTCGTCGCGGGCCACGCGGTCAGCACGGTCGCAGCGGGATAACGGCTGGTCAGCACACGCGCCGCCTGCTGGTGCAGCAGGATAAAGTCGCGATAGGTCAGGTTATCCTCAGGCGCAATCGCATACGGCGGATTGAAGAACAGCGCCGCCACGAAAGCCGCAGCCGTCAACGCCGCAAACGCTGGCCACAACCGCGTGCGCGCACGCCAAAGCGTGAGGTGCAGAATCAGCAGCAGCGGATAAAGCGGCAGCAGATAACGCGTCAGCAGCGCACCACCCAGCACGGAAAACGCCAGCGTGTTGGCAAGCAGAATCACGGTCAGGGTCAGGTGCGTCTGGGTCGGCAAAGGTTTTTGCCGCAGCGGCCAAAGCACGCTCAGGCTCAGCAGCGTCGGCACCCATAGCCCCATGTGCAGCGTCAGGTGCGACACCCGGTGCAGCAGGCTGGTGAGGATGCGCACCGGCGTCAGGTTGGCGGTCGCGTTGTAGCGCAGAAACTCAGGATTGCCGAACGTAAAGCCCGTCACATGATGGTGGTATGCATACCAGAGCGCTAGCGGAATAACGGGAAACAGGTACGCGCACAGCCATCGCCAGCGTGGCGCGTTTGCGGCCTTCAGCGAGTCAGGCCGCTCCGTCAGCAGCCGGGTCAATTCCCACAGCGCCAGCGCGATCGGCGTCACGATCGCGGTTTCCTTGGACAGAGCCGCCAACGTGAAAAGCGTTGCCGCCACCACAGGCTTGTCCGCGGCGGGCCTATCGAACACCAGCGAGATCGCCCATATCGTAAACGCAGCCGAAAACAAATCCGCATGGGCCATCGTCGACTGCACAAACCACACCGGATAAATCGCCGTCAGCACGGTCACGCCAACCGCCACCGCATCGCCCCCCAGCGTGCGCGCCAGCCGGAACACACCCAGCAGCGCCGCAGCCGCGATCATGCACAGGAACGACCGCGTCGCGGCAATATGGTACCCGCCCAACCGCCACCACTCGCCCAGCAGGATGGAGGGTAGCGGCGGGTGCGCGTTGGTCATCGTACTGGTGGGGATCAGGCTGCCGGTATGAAAAAAGTCCAGCGCGGCCGGAATATAGTAGCCCGCCTCATCCCAGAACCAGGGCAGCGGCAGCAATCGCCAATGCGGGATGTAGATGGCGACAAAGAACAGTGGGTAAAGAATCCAGAGCGGAATGGGCCGTGCGGCAGGTGCGGCGATCGCGGAGAATCGAGTCGGCTCAGGCACGGGCTGACGCTAGTTGACCGGCCCGGGACCCTGGGGGAAGGGAACCACCTGCGGCCCGGGATGCGCACTCGGCTCGAGCGCGATCTTGCCGAACGTCGACTCATACTGCGTAATGTTGTGCGTCAGGATCCCGGCCAGCGCCTTGGCCTGCTGCGGGCTCAGGTAGATGCCCTGAAAATTATTGAGCGTCACCTCGTCCGGGCTATCCTGCTGCATGGTCCCGAACGTGAGCTGAAAATCCCAGATGGACATGCGCACCTGCACGGAATTCGCGTAGGACTCGCGATAATCCGGCGATTTCGCAAAGCGGACTTCGGTTTCTTTCTCGTGACTGCTCATGCTCGGGCCGCCTGCGTCCTGACAGATTTTGGTGCGAAAGAGGGGACTTGAACCCCTACGAGTTGCCTCGCCAGATCCTAAGTCTGGTGCGTCTGCCAATTTCGCCACTTTCGCTCGCCTTCAGTCTACATCAGCCGCTTTTGCGCCGCTTACCGCACAAGCAAGCCGTTCGGCCGCGTGGTACAACCAATCGTCCTGACGGTAGCGTAGGATGTTGAAACCATACTTTGGTATAGGAGTTGTGATGGCAGCGGGAACTTGCGATATTGGCTTGATTGGCCTGGCGGTGATGGGGCAGAACCTGGTTCTAAACATGAACGACCACGGCTACAAAGTCGCCGTTTTCAACCGCACCACCAGCAAGGTGGATGAATTTCTGGCCGACGAGGCCAAAGGCACGCAGGTCGTCGGCTCGCACTCCATCGAAGAGCTTTGCAGCCTGCTCAAGACTCCGCGCCGCGTCATGATCATGGTCAAAGCTGGCGACGTCGTCGACCAGACCATCGCGCAGATCGTCCCGCACCTGGAGAAGGGCGACATCATCATCGACGGCGGCAACAGCCTCTTCACAGACAGCAACCGCCGCACCAAGGACCTCGCCGCAAAGGGCCTGCTCTACATCGGCACCGGCGTCTCCGGCGGCGAAGAAGGCGCACGCTTCGGCCCCTCCATCATGCCCGGCGGCGACCCCGCCGCATGGCCCGCCGTCAAGGAAATCTTCCAGGCCATCAGCGCCAAGGTAGAAGACGGCACACCCTGCTGCGACTGGGTAGGCGAAGGCGGCGCCGGCCACTACGTCAAGATGGTCCACAACGGCATCGAGTACGGCGACATGCAGCTCATCGGCGAAGCCTACCAGCTGCTCAAGGATGGTCTCGGCCTCGACGCCGACGAGTTCGCCAAAATCTTCGGCGAGTGGAACAAGGGCGAGCTCGACAGCTTCCTCATCGAAATCACCGAGATCATCTTCGGCAAGAAAGATGAAGACGGCAAGCCCATCATCGACAAGATCCTGGACACCGCGGGCCAGAAGGGAACCGGCAAATGGACCGCCATCTCCGCGCTCGATCTCGGCCAGCCGGTCACGCTGATCGGCGAAAGCGTCTTCGCCCGCTGCCTCAGCGCGCTCAAGGATGAGCGTCTTGCCGCCGCCAAGGTGCTCGAAGGCCCCAAGGGTCAGCGCCACATCGAGCCCGACCACAAGGAAGTCTTCATCGAGGAAGTTCGCCGCGCTCTCTATTGCTCCAAGATGATCAGCTACGCCCAGGGCTACATGCTGCTGCGCGCGGCTGAGAAAGAAAACAACTGGAACCTCAACATGGGCGGCGTCGCGCTGATGTGGCGCGGCGGCTGCATCATCCGCTCAGCCTTCCTGGGCGACATCAAGAAGGCTTTCGACAAGGACCCCAAGCTCACCAACCTGCTGCTGGACGAGTTCTTCTCGAGCGCCCTCAACAAGTACCAGGAAAGCTGGCGCAAGGCCCTCATCCACGCCATCGAGCTCGGCGTCCCCACGCCTGCCTTCTCCACCGCGCTCGCCTTTTACGATGGCTACCGCACCGAGCGGCTCCCAGCCAACCTGCTCCAGGCCCAGCGTGACTTCTTCGGCGCCCACACCTATGAGCGCATCGACAAGCCGCGTGGCGAGTTCTTCCACACCAACTGGACCGGCCGCGGCGGCAGAGTCTCGTCCTCCACCTACAACGCCTGAGTCGCAACGGTGGGGTGCCCGTCACCCCACCGCTCTTGTACCATCGACCCAGCATGATCTCCATCCTCATCCTTACCCGGAACGAAGCGGCCGACCTGCCTGCCTGCCTTGCCTCGGTCGCCTTTTCTGACGACATTCACGTCCTTGACTCTGTCTCCACCGACGACACGCCGGCGATTGCCAAGGCCTTCGGCGCCCATGTCACCACCCAGCCCTTTGCGGGCTACGCCGCCCAACGCAACTTCGGCCTCCAGCTCCCCTTCAAGCATCCCTGGCTGCTTATCCTGGACGCCGACGAAATCGTCCCGCCCGCCCTCGCCTCCGAGCTCCAGCAAGTCTCGCAATCGGCTCCGGAACAGATCTCCGGCTACCGTCTACGCCGTCGCGATTTCCTCTTCAACACCTGGCTACGGCACGCCCAGATCAGTCCCTTCTACATCCGCCTCGTCCGTCCGGCGCATGCCCGCTACACCCGCGAGATCAACGAGGTTCTTGAAGTCACCGGCCCCCTCGCCGACCTTCAGCATCCCCTGGACCACTTCCCATTTTCCAAGGGCATCGCCCATTGGCTGGCCAAGCACAACACCTACTCCACCATGGAAGCGCAGCTCATCCACACCGCCGCCGGTCTCACCCGGCCCAGCCTCCGCACCGCCCTCGGTCTGGGTGCCAAAGCCCCCGACTTCCACACCCGCCGTCTGCATCAGAAGGCGCTCTTCTATAAACTGCCCGGCCGCCCGGTTATCAAATGGCTGTACATGGTCGTGCTGCGCCGCGCGTTCCTTGATGGCCGCGCCGGCCTCACCTACGCCACGCTGCAATCCATTTACGAGTACTTCATCGTGATCAAAACTCGTGAACTGGCCGCTAATTCCCAACAAATCAAGAAACCGTAAACTTTTCGTAAGCTTTTTCTCCCCACAAATCCGCAACATGGGCTCATACCAAACCCCAGGGCACCCCGGCGTTCGAGCCAGGCGAGCCCCCCAGGAGTCCCATGTCGAACTTGCGCCGCCTTTTCGCCACCATTTTCACCTGCCTCGGCTTCAGCATTCTCGCCGCGCTCATCCTGGCACTCTGCACCCACATCGCCGCCGCCCAGTCTTCCAGCGGTTACACCTATTACCGCATCGCCGGCCCCACCACGGTCGACTCCACCGGCGCCACCCTCACCGGCTCCCCCAACGGCAGCCGCAACTTCAAGACCGACGGCACCAACGTCCTGTTCTCCTCCTACAACGGCGGAGCCGACTACCCCTACGTCTACTGCTCCGCCGACCGCATCCTCTATAAGTCCACCGTCACCGGCGGCGCCCCCGTTCCGCTAGTCACCACCAACAGTAAGGTCGAGGTCGCCCAGCCCTCCGGCACGACCGTCAATCCGTGCGACGCCATCGCCCTGTTCAACGGCACAGCCTACTATGGCGCCAACTATCCCGCCGTCAACCCGACGCGGTCCGGCTACTTCCACGTTCCACTCGCCGGCGGCACCAGCACAGACTTCGTCGCGACCGGCGACACCACCTCTACCGGCACTGCCAACATCGTGTACAACGGAGCCTCTTACACAAGCAACGGCTACGTTTACAATTACCCGCTCGATATCAGCAACCTGGCCAATGCCGTCGTGCAGGCCGAGTACTTCACACCCACCACCGGCGCCTCTGTTGTCAGCACAACCGCCGCCGGCGCTACGACCACCTCAAACATCCTGAATGCCGTCTCCTGCAATGGTTTCAACCTCGCCTCTCCTGCCATTGGCAGTGCCGCTACTGACGGCAATGGACTTTACGCCGCCTTCACCTCCGCGTTCGCGAGCGGCAAACCCAGCCGTACCGTCATCTCCGCCACCACCAACCCCAGCGCACTTTCCTGCAGCGATCTCATCTTCGATCCTGCCCCCAACGGCGTGAATACACTTCTGCCCGGCGAACCCGCCCAGTACGCCACCACTACGCTCGCCAATGCGCAGTTAGTCGGCTTTCCCACCGTTTATAACAACACGGTTTACTTCAGCGCCTACCGCTATGAGACGGACGGTACTTACTTCACCGCCATTTACTCGTATACGAACGGCGTTCTATCCGTCTTCCTCAATAATCGTAATTCCTACAGCGGCGTCCTCCCCACCTATGCAACTCTTTGCAATGGCGCGGTGGACTATCCGTTCTTTGAAACCCCTCTCGTCGCCGGCAAGTACCTCGTCTTCTACGCTGAAGGCGAAACCCAGAACTGCAGCACCCAGGCCTACACCACGACCGGCGGCTATCTATGGTATGACCTCACCGCAAAGACCTTCAACATCGCCGCACCCGCCAACACCGTCCTCGTCGCCGGCGACCCTGCCTACCTCGGGCCCACTGGCTCCACCTGGGCTGTCACTCCCGGCGTTCTGTCCGCGGACGGCCACCTGCTCCTCGGCTCCATCCCAACCTTCGATACCGCCGGCTACCCGGCCAGCACTATCGTTTATTCGGTCTATCTCGCCCAGCAGGTCACCGCCGCCTCGCTCGCCGTCACGCCCGCCACCTCCGCGTACGCCGGCTCCATCACCCTCACCAGCAAGGTCACGCCCAACACCGTAGCCGCCACGGCCACCAAGCCCGCGGTCACAGCCGGCGGCACCGTCAGCTTCTACGATTCGGCCACCTTGCTCGGCACCGCCAGCATCGACTCCACCGGCACCGCCACCCTCACCACCAACGCTCTCCTCGCCGGCTCGCACACTCTCACCGCCAACTACATCGGCGATCCCAACTTCATGGGCGCAACCTCCGCCCCCGTCGTCCTGCCCGTCACCAAGGCGACCACCACCACCACGCTCGCCGTCTCGCCCGTCACCTCCGCGCCCATCGGCACCGCCGTAACGCTCACCGGTACCCTCACCACCCAACAGGGCGGCACACCCACCGGCTCGCTCGTCTTCTCAGACGCCGGCAAGGTCATCGCCACCGTCCCGCTCACCACTCTTAACAACGCCGTCTATATGACCTCCACCCTCGCCGCCGGCCCGCACAGCTTCACCGTGGCTTACCTGGGCGATACCAACTTCCTCACCTCGACCTCCGTCGCCGCCTCGCTCGGCATCACCCTGCCCGCGACCGTAACCCCCATCCCCGCCGCCTCCAGCTTCGTCTACGGCCAGCCCGTCGGCTACACCATCGGCGTCACCGGCAACAGCGTCACCCCCACCGGCACCATCACCTACACGGTCGATGCAGGCACCAGCCAGACCGCCACGATCGCCTCCACCGGTACCGCCGCCCTCTCGCTTACCGGCCTCGCCGCCGGCACCCACAAGCTCGCTTACCTCTACTCCGGCGACACCACCTACACCGCCGCCACCACCCCCGCCACCACCACCTTCACCGTCACGCCCGCGCCGCTCACCGTCACCGTAGCCCCCGCCACCCGCGCCTACGGAGGCGCCAATCCAACCTTCACCGCACCCATCACCGGCCTGGTCTACGCGGACCCCATCACCGCCACCACGGCCACGACAGCGACCGCCACCAGCGCCCCAGGCGCATACCCCATCACTGCCACGCTGGTCGATCCGTCCAGCAAACTGGCCAACTACACCGTCACCAACACACCCTCCACCCTCACCATCACCAAGGCCGCCGACACCCTCACCGCCGTCATCCCGCCCACCGCCGGTGTAGGCTCCACCGTCACCCTGACCGCGACCGCCGCGTCCAGCACCTCCGGCGTTCCCTCCGGCATGGTCACCTTCACCACCGGCCAGACGACGCTCGGCACCGCCACACTCAACGCCGCCGGCACCGCCGCCTTCCCCATCTCCACCCTGGCGCTCGGCACCTACCCCATCACGGTCTCTTACCTGGGCGATAGCAACTTCATCGCCGCCCCCCCGGTCACCTCCACCCTCATCATCGGCACGCCGGACTTCTCGCTCACCGCAACCCCGGCCTCAGCCACCCTCAACGCCGGCCAGACCGCGACGTTCCAATTCAGCGTCACCCCGGTCTTCGGCTACTCGACCACCATCCCGTTCGCCTGCTCCGGTCTCCCGGCCAATACCACCTGCACCTTCTCGCCCTCGTCCGTCACACCGAACGGTGCGCCGGTCACCTCTACCCTCACCATCGCCACTAACGTCACTACCGGCACCCTCAACCCCATGCCCCTTGCGACGCGCTCCGGCACCGCCATCGCCTTCGCCACCCTCTTCCTGCTCGCCCCGCTCTTCAGCGGCAAAGCCCGCCGCAAGCTGCACCCGCGGCTCTTGACGCTCCTGGTCTTGCTCGCCATGGGCGGAACCCTGACGGCGTTGTCCGGCTGCGGCGGCTCCGGCAGCACCGGCCCCAAAACTCCTGACGGCACGTACACCATCGTGGTCACCGCCGGCGGCGCCACCGGTTCGCACGCCGCCAACCTCTCGGTCACCGTCAACAACTAACCCTACCCGCGGGGCTCCTCGAACAACCCGTTGAGCCCCCGCGCACCCCGCCCCAGACTTCCCGAGGATGTCCATGATCCAGCTCAAAGCTCTTGCCGCCGGCATCGTCGCTTTCACCCTCACCGGCTGCACCGCCAGCTTCCAGCAGAGCGCTCTGGTTCCTGCGCCCGCCGCCGCCACGCCCATCACCGGCTCGGTCCACGGCGGCCAGCAACCCATCACCGGGGCCGTCATCCAGCTCTATGCCGCCAGCACCGCCGGCTACTCCGCCGCCGCCACCCCGCTCCTCACCGTCCCTGTCGTCACCACTTTCGGCGGCAACTTCTCCATCACCAACGATTACACCTGCCCCTCCTCCACCACGCAGGTCTACCTCACCGCCACCGGTGGCAACCCCGGCCTCGGCACCGGCGTCCTCAACCCGCAATCTGCCCTGATCGCCGCCCTCGGCTCCTGCGGCAATCTCTCCGCTTCCACGTTCATCGTCATCAATGAGGTCACGACCGTTGCCGCCGTCTGGGCCCTCGCTCCCTTCATGACCGACATCACGCACGTCGGCACCAGCGCCACCAACGTCATCGGCCTGCAAAACGCCTTCGTCTCCGCCGCCCAACTCGCCGACATCTCCCACGGCACCGCCCCCGGCGCCTTGCCCGTCAACGCTATAGGTCCGGTCTACGCCACCAACACGCTCGCCAACATCCTGTCAGCCTGCGTCAACTCCTCCGGCGGCACCGCGGGCGACACCACCAACTGCGGCAAGCTCCTCAGCTACGCCACACCCGCCGGTGCCACGGCCCCGACCAACACCGTCACGGCCGCCGTCAATCTTGCCCAGCACCCCGGCCTCAACGTGGCCAAGCTCTTCGCCCTCTCCTCCGCGTCCCCGGCGTTCCTGCCCGCCTACGCCACGGCCCCCAACGACCTCACCCTGGGCATTGCCTACCCGGGACTCAGCCCCACCTACAACGCCAGGCATCTGGCTGTCGACAACGCACAGAACGTCTGGTTCATCACCAATTCCGGCATCGCCTACATCTCCAACGACGGTTCCACCCTAACCTCGGTCTACAAACCCGCGTCCCTCAGCCCTTTCAGCATCGCCATCGACCCGGGCGGCTTCCTATGGATCGGGGAAGACAAGACGGTACTCTCCGGCCAGAACACCCTCTCCTACTGCGGCACCAAGATCAACGCCGTAGGCTTTGACCTCTACGACGTGCCGTGCCCCACAACGACCTCGACCAATGGCATCGCCACCTCCACATACCCCGGCGGCATCAGCGCCGGCAGCACCCTGACCGCCGTCGGCCCATCCAGTGAGGTCTGGTTTCCCACCAAAACGCTCGCGGAGCTTACCGGCGGCGGCGCGGCCGTGACGCCAAATGGCGTCACCGTCACCAATGCCCCCACCATCATCGGCGGCGCCAGCGGTGGCGGGTTCGCCCCGTACAGTGCCATCGAGGGCTTTGCCATTGACCCCGCCGGCAACGCCTGGGTCGACTCGATCAACTCCAGCGCCGTTCGCATTCTCTCTAAGTTCTCCTCCGCCGGGGTCGCCTTGTCTCCCTCAACCGGCTACACCGGCGGCGGCCTGAAGATGTATGGCACCAACGGACCCTCCCTCGCCATCGACCGGAACAACAATATCTGGATCAGCCAGCAGTCCGCCAGCGGCAACCCCAGCGTGCTTGTAGAGTTCGGCCCAACCGGTGTCGCGATCTCCCCCGCTGCTGGTTACCCCAGCTCCATTGATGCCGCCACCGCGATCTATATCGACGGCGACAACACCATCTGGCAGGCGAAAAGCGGCTGCACCGGCTGCGGCTTTACCCACACCGCAAACTCGGGCGCAGACCTCACCCTCGCTTTTCAGCTCTGGCTCCCAGACGCAAACGCCGGAGAAAACAACGGCAACTCCGAGCCCCTCGGCGACCTGGTCATCGATAACGCAGGCAACATCTGGACCGGTGGCGTCCTCTACAGCAGCGGAATCTACTACCTTTTTAAAATGGTCGGCATCGCCGCGCCGGTCGTCACCCCGCTCAGCCTCGCAGTCAAGAATAACCAGCTCGGCACCCGGCCCTGAAAACCGCCCCAGGCGTAGCCTGCAGCCCTCTTCCGCGGCAAGGGGGTGCAGGCAAGATGGCCTTTCCCCCAGCAAATTAGAAACATTTTAGAACTCTCCAGTTTCGGTGTCTCCGTGCCGTCGTATCCTCAGTCTCGTCCACCGGAGACTCACCCCATGCTGAACCGCTGCCGCCTACCCCGCGCCCTCCTGATCGCCCTGCTGCTCGCCGCACCCGCATTCGCACCCGCCCTCGGGCAAGCTCCCAGCCTCGCCACCCTCAACGACCGTGTCATTACCCAGCTCGCCGCCCCGCCCGACCAGCTCCGCCAGACCCTCGCCGCACGCGCCACGCTCTTCGCCACGCTCCTCCGCACCCAACCCGCGCAGGCCCGCGCCGCCGCGCTCCCCGCCGCCACCCGCGCCGCCATTCTCCGCGCCGACCCCGCCGCCGCCCCCTACCTCGAGCAGGACGTCCCCCTCACCGGTGAGCTCACCGCCGCTGTAGCCGACGACTGGCAACACGACGCCGCCCAAACCCTCTACACCCTCCACACCCCCACCGCCGACGTCGACCTCACCTTCACCACCCCAACCAACCCCGAAGCCCTCCTCCACCGCCCAATCACCGTCACCGGCCTCTCGCTACCCGGTATCCTAGCGGCTGAAACGCTCCGTGAAGCCACCCCCGCCGAATGCGCCGCAACCCCCGCCGCTACAGTCCACCCTGAAACCGCCCCCGCCACCTGCTCCACCTTCGGCACCCAGAAGATCGCCGTCCTCATCGTCCATTACCCCAACAACTCCCCCGCCTATCCCACCGGCCTCGATTCCGTCGCCTACTGGCAATCCGTCATCAACGGTTCCACCCCGTCGGTCAACACCTTCTGGAACGAGGTCTCCTACGGCCAGACCGCCGCCTCCGCCGACATCTACAACAACATCACCCTCACCCAGGCCTACGATTGCACCCAGACCTCCGCGCTCCAGACCGCCGCCATCGCCGCCGCCGCCGGCACTGTCGACTTCACCCAGTACAACCGCGTCCTCATTGTTTTCCCCGTCACCTCCTGCACGTTCGGCGGCCTCGGCAGCATCGGCTGCAGCTCCGCCACCACCACCATCGGCCACCAGTACAGCACCACCTGGATTCCCGTCACCCCCACCTACAACACCTCCGGCTACCCGCAGATGTGGGGCGGCGTCTCGCATGAGCTCGGCCACAACCTCGGCCTCAACCACGCCAACACTCTCGACTTCGGCGCCCTCTCACTCGGCCCGCTCGACTTCTCCGCCACCAACCCCGGCACCGTCGGCGCTCCCACTCCCAACGCCACCACCACCCCCCTCACCGCCGTCAATACCGAGTACGGCGACCACTTCGCCCTCATCGGCTATCCCTGGACCTCCGGCGGTCCATACTCCGCCCAGCATCGCGTCAAGCTCCTCGGCTGGATCCCCCAGGCTGACTCCCGCGACATCACCGCCTCCGGCCAGTACACCCTCACCCCGGCCGAAAACTCCTCCGGCCTCCGCGCCCTCCACGTCCTCCGCGACCCCGCCTCCGGCTCCTGGCTCTGGCTCGAATTTCATCAGCCCCAGGGCTTCTACACCCCCGCCAACATCGCCGCCTTCCCCGGCAACACCCTTACCACCGGCGCCCAGATTCACTATGAAAACGCCTTTGCCAACTCCCTCTACACCTACCTGCTCGACATGACCCCCACCGCCACCCCCAACAATTTCTACGACGGCACCCTCGCCCCCGGCACTTCCTGGTCCGACCCCTACTCCCTCCTCACCCTCACCGCCGGCACCCAAACCAGCAGCACCCTCCCCATCACCGTCTCCTACGACACCCCCTGCGCCACCGTCTCCCTCTCCGCCCCCACCATCCCCGCCGCCGGCGGCTCGGGCTCCGTCCAGATCACCGCCCCCAACTCCTGCTCCTGGACCGTCAGCTCCAACGCCTCCTGGCTCACCTTCCCCGGCGTCACCGCAGGCACCGGGAACTCGTCCATCCCCTACACCGCCGCGGCCAACACCGCCTCCACCCAGCGCCTGACCTACCTCACCGCCCAGCGCCAGAGCCTGCCCCTCATCCAGTCCGGATCGTCCATCACCATCACCGCTGTCACCCCGCACGCCGGCACCTCCGTCACCGGCGCCATCCAGCCCTTCACCCTCGCCTTCACCGACACCCTCGGCCTCTCCGACACCACCCAGCTCAACCTCGACTTCGTCGGCAACCCCGACTGCCAGGTCGCCGCCGTCCTCGCCGGCTCCAACGCCTACCTCTACGTCCTCTCCGGCAGCACCTACTCCTCCGGCATCCCCGCCGGCACCACCGGCCAGATTGCCTCCCCCGTCTGCACCATAGACGGAGCCACCAGCAAGTACACCGCCACCGGAACCTCCGCCACCCTCACGGTGGGCGTTTCGTTTGCCTCCAACTTCCTCGGCGCCCACACCCTCTCCGCCTCCGCCGTCACCTCCGCCGGCTACGGCTCCCTCATCCCCTTCGGCTATTGGACCGTCACCGCCCCAGTCGTCATCCCCATCACGACCCCGGTCATCACCTGGCCCACACCCGCCGCCATCCCCTACGGCACCGCCCTCACCGCCACCCAACTCAATGCCACCACCACCGTCCCCGGCACCTTCACCTACTCGCCCGTGCTCGGCACCATCCCGCCCGCCGGCACCAACACGCTCACCACCACCTTCACCCCCACCGACCTCACCACCTACGCCACCGCCACCACGACCAACGCCCTCACCGTCACCGCCGCCCCCCTCGCCGCCACCGCCAACGCCGCCACCCGCATCTACGGCACCCCTAACCCGGTCTTCACCGGCACCCTCTCCGGCCTGGTCAACGCCGACCCCATCACCGCCGCCTTCACCTCCGCCGCGCTCCCGTCCAGCCCAGCCGGCGCCTACCCCATCGCCGTTACACTCGCCGACCCAGCCAACCGCCTCCCCAACTACACCCTAACCAACACCCCCGCCACCCTCACCATCACCCGCGCCGCCTCCACTCTCACCCTCACCGCGCCTGCCACAGGCCTCACCGGCACCCCCGTCACCCTCACCGCCACCACCGCCAGCACGACCACCGGCGTACCCACCGGCTCCGCCCTCTTCTACGCCGGCCAAAGCTACCTCGGCACCGCCACCTTCAACGCCGGCATCGCCACCCTCGCCACCACCCTCCCCATCGGAACCTTCACCCTAACCGCCGCCTCCTCCGGTGACACCAACTTCACCCCCACCACCGCCCCCTCCACCCCCATCATCATCAACGGTCTCCCCGACTATACCCTCACCCCACCCACCCCCTCCACCGCCGCCATAGCCGCCGGCCAGACCGCCACCTTCACCTTCACCGCCACGCCCGTCTACGGCTTCAATGCCCCCATCACCTTCGCCTGCTCGCCGCTCCCCGCCCACACCACCTGCACCTTCGCCCCGTCCACCCTCACCCCCGCCGGAGCCCCCGTCTCCACCACCCTCACCCTCGCCACCAGCGTAGCCGCCGCCGCCAACACGCCCGCCCCGCGCACCCGGCGCACAACCCCGCTCATCGCCCTCGCCACCCTCCTGCTCATCCCGTTCCTCCGCCGCCGCCGCCTCGCGACCCTCCTCTCCTGCCTCCTCTTCCTCACCCTCGCCGGCTGCACCCCCACCCCGGCAGCTCTCACTCCTGCATCCACCGCCACACCCGCCGGCACCTACACCATCACCGTCACGTCTACTTCGGGCACCCTCACCCACGCCACCCCGGTAAGCCTCACCATCAACTAATCGCATACACTCTTCTCATGTGCGGAATCGTCGGTTACATCGGTCCTAAGTCAGTCGTCCCCGTCATCATTGAAGGCCTACGCCGCCTCGAGTACCGCGGCTACGATTCAGCCGGCATCGCCGTCGGCGGCAGTCCCGAATCGCCCAACGCTCTCGAGCTCCGCCGCGCCCCCGGCAAGCTCCGCAACCTTGAAGCCGTCATTGAAAAGTCCCCCATCGCCGGCACTTACGGCATCGGCCACACCCGCTGGGCCACCCACGGCCGCCCCACTGAAGAAAACGCCCACCCCCACCGCGACGGCACCGGCACCCTCGTCGTCGTGCACAACGGCATCGTTGAAAACTATCTCCAGCTCAAGCAGGCCCTCATCGCCAAGGGCCACAAGTTCCAGTCAGAAACCGACACCGAAATCATCGCCCACCTCATCCAGGATGAAATCGAACTCGCCCAACTCGCCACACCGGGTGCCCCAGGTCTCGCACCTGAGACCTGGGTTTCGAAATCCCAGGCTACCCTCGATCTCGAGGACTCCAACGATTCTCAAACGGTCCTTACTGATCCAACCATCCCCTCGATCCCTCTCGACGAGGCCGTCCGCCGCGCCGTCAAGCGGCTCACCGGCGCCTTCGCCATCGGCGTCCTCTCCGCCCACGCGCCCGACACTCTCGTAGCCGCCCGCATGGGCCCGCCCGCCGTCATCGGCATCGGCGAGGGTGAATTCTTCCTCGCCTCCGACGTTCCCGGCATCCTCCACCACACCCGCAACATCCACTTCCTCCAGGACGGCGAAGTCGCCACCCTCACCAAAACCGGCGTCCGGCTCACCGACTTCGCCAACAATGAACTCCCCCTAAAAATCCAGCGCATCGCCTGGGACCCCATCCAGGCTGAAAAAGCCGGCTACAAGCACTTCATGCTCAAGGAAATCAACGAGCAGCCCCGCGCCATCCGCGACACCACCCTGGGCCGCGTCTCGCTCGATACCGGCGAAGTCTTCCTCCCGGAAATGAGCGTGTCTCAGGAAGAATTCCGCCAGGCAACCGGCATCACCATCGCCGCCTGCGGCACCAGCTGGCACGCCGGGCTCGCCGGCAAGTTCATGATCGAGCGCCTCTCCCGTCTCCCAGTAGACGTCGATTACGCCAGCGAATACCGTTACCGCGACCCCATCCCCGACGCCACCATGCTCGGCCTCCTCATCACCCAGTCCGGTGAAACCGCCGACACCATCGCCGCCCAGCAGGAGCTCATCCGCAAGGGAAGCAAGACCCTCGCCATCTGCAACGTCGTCGGCGCCGCCATCACCCGCGCCGCCCAGGGCACCATCACCACCAACGCCGGCCCGGAAATCGGCGTAGCCTCCACCAAGGCCTTCACCGCCCAGCTCACTGCCCTCTTCGTCTTCGCCCTCTACCTCGCCCAGCAGCGCGCCACCGTCACCCCCGCCGAGAGCCTCCACTACGTCACCGAGCTCTCAAAGATCCCCGGCAAGGTAGAAGAAATCCTCCGCAGCGTCGATGACCAATGTTGCACATTGGCTAAGTCGTTCAGCACCGCCCACGACTTCCTCTTCCTCGGCCGCGGCATCCATTACCCCATCGCGCTGGAAGGCGCCTTGAAGCTCAAGGAAATCTCCTACATCCACGCCGAAGGCTACCCCGCCGGCGAAATGAAGCACGGCCCCAACGCCCTCATCGACGAAACCCTCCCCTGCGTCTGCATCGCCACCCAGGACCCCGCCGACCCCAGCTCCGTCCTCAAATACGAAAAAACCCTGTCAAACATACAAGAAGTAACCGCCCGCTCCGGCCGCGTCATCGCCATAGCCATAGAAGGCGACCAGCACATAGGCCAACTAGTCGAGCACGTCATCCACATCCCCGCCGCCCCCGAGCTCCTGCTCCCCATCCTGGAAGTAGTCCCCCTCCAACTCCTCGCCTACCACATAGCCGTCCGCCGCGGCTGCGACGTAGACCAACCCCGCAACCTAGCAAAATCCGTGACTGTAGAGTAATTAAGAAGGATAGAGACATGGACATCTTTATAAGTTGGTCTGGAGATCGCAGTCGAGAGTGTGCCGATGCCCTAAAACAGTGGCTTCCTCGGGTAATTCAGTCAGTTAGACCGTGGATATCGACACATGATCTAGCAAAGGGAACTAGATGGGAGAGTGTTCTCGCGAAGGAACTCGGACAACACATCTATGGAATCATCTGTGTTACACCAGAAAATCGAGAGAGTCCGTGGTTAAACTATGAAGCAGGTGCTCTCTCTAAGACAGATGCCTCAAGAACTTTCACACTTTTGATCGGACTTACCTACGCTGAAGTTGAGCAACCTCTTGCACAGTTCAATCACACCCTGGCGACAAAAGCGGATGTGCTGTCTCTTGTCAGGAGCATAAACGAATCCGGAGAAAGTCGCCTCACTGATGAACTGCTTCAACACGCCTTTGAAACAAATTGGGCCTTTATGGAAGCCGAGTTCACCAGAATCGTAGGCCAAGTGGCTCCGTCTGACCAACGAAAGAAGCCAAGTGCAAGCCTGCGTGACGAAAGATCGCTTCTTGAAGAAATCCTTGAGAGTGTCCGTGCACAGTCGAAGGCAATCTCGCGAGGTGCGAGCGAAACAAGATTTACTGCTGGATTGCCGATGAGAGAGGTAGTGCGCCGGTTGGTTGAAGCCGAAATAGAGAGTCGCGCATTCAGAGGAGCCGAAATATCGGTTCGTCCTGTTTCTCCGGGGGTGTATAAAGTGCTTGTTGAAATCCCTGGTGTCCCGATGGTCAGCTTTACTTTTGAGACAAGCCACCCCAGAGAGCTCTGGCCAAGACTTATTTCAGAGAGGGTCAGTAGTCTTCTGGAAAAAGAGAACGAATAGGCAGGTGGCCCACTCATCGCCACCACAACTCCGTGCCCCATTCATCGTGCCTTTGCCTCACGCGATGAGTGGGTCCCGCCAAGGGTGCCTACGGCAGGTGGCCCACTCACCTCCAGCCACAAATCCGTGCCCCATTCATCGCGTCTTTGTTTCACGCGATGAGTGGGTCTCCGCCACAGATTTCGTGCAGGGTAGGGAAGAACCCTCACCGCTCCACCCACTCATCGGGAAACTACCCCGATGAATGGGGCACGGTCTATCCGGGGTACGATGTTGCCATGCCTTATGGTCTCCATCGTTATCAGCAAGCCGAGACCCTCCACTTCATCACCTTCAGTTGCTTTCACCGCCTGCCCTATCTTGCGGCCCCGGCTGCGAAGAATCTCGTTCAGGCAGTCCTTGAACAAACCCGCGCCCGCCACCAGGCCCGAATCTACGCCTACGTCCTCATGCCGGAGCACGTCCATCTGCTCATGAACGAACCACCCCGAATCCTCGTAGCTCAATTGCTGAAGGTCCTCAAACAAAACACATCCCGCCACCTCAAGGGAGAACGAGACCAGTTCTGGCAAACCCGCGACTACGACGCCAATATTTCCGGCGAAGACGAGCGAACCGGCGTCATCCGCTACATCCACCGCAACCCGGTCAAAAGGGAACTCGTCACCAAACCCGAAGACTACCCCTGGACAGTTTTCGCCACTACGCCACCGGCGACCCTGGCCCAGTAGAGATCGAGTCCGAATGGACCGCCCAGAAACGCGACCGCCTGTCCAGATAAGCCCTCGCCCCGAACCCGTTCATCGCAAACCACCGCGATGAATGGGGCACAGTCCCGTCTTCACTCCAGGTACCTGTCCAAGCCGTCACAACTCCGTGCCCCATTCATCGCGCCTTTGTCTCATGCGATGAGTGGGTCCGCCACGGCTGCCCGATGAAAAGGTAAGATCACCAATACATACTCTCCGCCTCAAACTATGAAGAAGTCTCCTGAACTCGACCCCCTCGCCGAACGCCCGAACCTCGACTTCAGCAAAGGCGTACGCGGCAAATACGCCGCGCGCATCCAGGAGCAGGGAACCAACGTAGCCCTCATCGATCCCGACCTCCTCGACACCTTCTCCGATTCCAAATCCGTCAACGAAGCCTTGCGCTACCTCAAGCGCATTGCCAGCCGCACAGTCGCCACCCCATCCCGCCGCAAGACAGCCTAATCACCCGCCCCCCGATCCATCACCACCCGCCCCCGCCGCACCCACCAGCAAGCCCCCACCCCCGCCTCCCCGAACCCCGAAACACTACAATCCACCGTCTCCGTCCCATCCGGGTAGTACTCCTCCTTGCCCCCTTTCAGCGGAGCCACCACAATCCGCGACACCACCACCGTCCCCATCGGCGCACCGCGCAGCCGCCACACCGCCCAGTCCGCCGGCCACGCCAGCGCCACCCCTGCCAGAACCCACCCCGCCACTCGCCAAAGCATCTTCATTCCCGCATCATCGCACGCAACATCGTTTATCCTGAAACCCTCAGGAGACCGATTCCTATCCGCACCTTCATCCTCATCCTCCCGCTCGCCACCGCCGCCTTCGCGCAGAATCCGGCAGACAAGCCGGCAGCCAAGCCCGCCGCCAAGCCCAACCCGGCCCCCGACACCCTCATCTTCACCAACGGCGAGCAACTTTCCGGCGCCCTTGAAAAAGCCGATAAGGCCGGCATCACCTTCAAGTCCCCCATGGCCGGCGAGCTCACCATCAAGTGGGCCAACATCAAAGAGCTCCGGTCCGACAAGCGGTTCGCCCTCCTCACTACCCAGCAAAAGCTCACCCGCAAGGACGCCGAAGCCATCGTCCCCCAGGGCAAGATCACCGTCATTGGCGATGGCAAGAACCAGAACATCACCATCGCAACCGCCCAGGCCCCCGTCACCATCTCGACCGACAAAGCCGACCTCATCGTAGACGCCGCAGCCTTTGATAAAGCCGTCAACCACCATCCCTCGCTCCTCCAGGACTGGGGCGGCACCGCCTCGGGCGGCTTCTCGCTCGTCCGCTCCACCCAGAATTCCACCACCTTCAATGTCGGCGTAAACCTCGTCCGCGCCACGCCCGGCGTCGACTGGCTGCCCGCCCGCTCCCGCTCCACCATCGACTACAACCAGTCCTACGGCATGGTCTCGCAACCCGGCGCCGTGCCGTTTATCGCCCCGGTCAAAACCAACATCTTCCACGCAGACGCTGAGCGCGATGAATATTTCTCCCCCCGGGCCTACGTCTTCGCAGACGTCGCCTTCGACCACAATTTCTCGCTCGGTCTCGATCTCCAGCAGGCCTACGGCGGCGGCATCGGCATCACGCTGCTCAAAAACGCCCACCGTACGCTCGACTTCAAAGGCGACGCTCACTACGAAAAGCAGGCCTTCTTCCTCCCCCCCGGCGCCACCGCTGCCAGTCCCAACGACACCCTCTTCGGCTCAACCTTCTCTGAAAAGTACTTGGTTTACCTCGCCAAAGGCCTGGTCCTCAACGAATTCGGCAGCTTTTCCCCCGCCTGGAACACCCCCGCCGACTACTCCGCCCACGTCAACGCCACCCTCGGTTTCCCCGTCTACAAAGGCCTCGGCTTCAACATCGGCGCCATTGACGACTACCTCAACAACGCCCCCGTAGGCGCCAACAAGAACTCCGTCCAATACATCACCAACCTCACCTACACCATCAAGCCGCGCTAAACGAAGACACCATGGGCCTCTTCCGCAAAAAAATAAAACAGGAGCACAAGGTCATGCTGCAGGCCGCACGCGCCGCCGGCACCCTGCTCCCCGAGTACCACCGCGCCACCCCGGAGTGCCCCCACCCCGAGCGTTGGCGCATGTACGATTCCATGACCGCCGAGGCCGAAGTCCTGGAATTCCTTCGCACCCTCGTCACCACGCTCAAGCCCGCACTCATCGTAGAAACCGGCTCTTTCCTTGGCGTTTCCACCCTCTGGATGGCGGAAGGCCTCCGCGCCAACGGCTTCGGCCGCATCATCTCCTGCGAGTTCGACCCCATCGTCTTCGCCAAAGCGCAGGAAAAAATCGCCGCCTCCGGCCTGGGTGATTACATCGAACTCCGCAACGAGTCATCGCTTGAAATGCACGTCGAAGGCACTATCGACATCCTTTTCTCAGACTCCGACATGCCCATCCGCGCCGCCGAGGTCAAGCGCTTCCTACCCCAGATCCGCCCCACCGGCCTCATCCTCCTGCACGACGCCAGCTCCCACCTCCACATCGTCCGGGAAGCCGCCAAAGACCTCGAGCGCGAAGACCTCGTCTCCTGCATCTTCCTCCCCACGCCCCGCGGCCTTGTTCTCGCCCAGAAGCGCGAAGGCCGCGTCTAGACCGTCCTGCGCTTTCTGTCCAAAATGCTGAACACTTCAGCGATCGACACCCGAATCGGCACTTCGGGAACAGCCAGCGAACCGTCTCGCTGCTCGGTCAAGCGGCCATTGCCACAAACATGAACCAGCCGCTCGACCGGATCGAAGATCCAAACCTCTGGCACACCCATCCCAAGAAAATCACCCACGCGCACAAGCATCCGACGCATCGTGTCCTCAGGCGAAAGTACCTCGATGCAAAGCAGCGGCGGCGTCACCACAACTTGTTCAACTGGCGCGTCGGCCCGTAGCAGACACAGGTCCGGGATGCGAAAACGAAGACTAGTGGTCCGCACCCGTTGCTCCGGCACGCAATCGAAATAATCTTCGCACTCGACACTACACAGCATGAGTATCAACTTCTTCTGAATGTCGTTATGATCCCGCTCGCCAGCGGCTCTAGCTTCCACATGATCGTCGACAAACTCCGCATCCGGTTCAAATGACGAGCACTTAAGATAATCGGCAGCAGTGATCACGCTTTAGCCTCAAGGGTCCTCAGTTGACTAGCTATCCTTCCGGTACAACAAATTCCGCATAGCATCCCGCCGCGCCTCATTCAACCCCGCGTCCGCCTTCTGCTTATCATTTCCATCACCCTCCGGCGCGCTGCACTCCGGACACTGATTTGCAAAGCCCGGCTTCCCCGGCCGCAGCTCAAACTCTTCTTCACACTTCACGCACACCTTCACCGGAAATCCCATGCCACCATTTTACGGCTTCTCGGTCACCCGCACGTCCACCGCATGGGTCGACGATCGCATCTCCGGCACCGTCCCATCGTTCACCTCCACCCGTTCCGGCGTCGTCTCAAACACCACCCGCGTACTGGCCGCGCCATGCGCCGGCACCCGCAGCCGTTCGGTCGCGCTCACCCCGTTTGCCTTCACCGTCACCGGCACCTCCGCCGCCGCATCGCCCGCATTTTTCACCTCGATAGCCACCAGGTACCCGCCATCCTTGCCACCCTTCACCGGCAGCGCTCTGGGCGATACCAGCCCAATCGACAAATCCGGCAACCCCTTATCCGCATACACCCAATCCGCAAAAAACCACCCCAGGTCCTTGCCACTGGCCTTCTCGACAGCCCGCTCGAACGCCCGCACATCGTCGGCCAGCCCCGCATTCACAAACAAGCTATGGCGAAATCCCGCCACCGCCGTCCGCAGCACATCCTCCCCCACGATATCGCGCAACTGCCAAAGCACCGCCGCACTCTTCAGCCGCAGAAAAGCCTGGTCCTCGGTCTTCACCAGCGCCGTCCCCGGCTCGACCAGCGCCAGCAAAACCCCCGCATGCGTCAGCTGCTCGACCACCGCCCCGCGCCCCGCCGTCCGTTCCAGGTACAGCAGCCGCATAAACTCCGGCAAGCCCTGATCCAGCCAAGCATTCTGCGCCCCGCCAATCTGAAACCACGCATGCGTCATCGCCCGCACCAGCCCCGCCGCCAGCACGTCCGGGTCGGTCACATCGCGCAGCGGAGCGACCACCATCGCGCCGTCCTCATACACCTGACCGTCGTGCTCCAGCAGCAGCATCGGCTTCAGCGGCGCCGGCCCAAACCACTCCGCAAGCATTGGCTTCACCTTCTCCGCCCCCTGCACCCATGGCTCCGCCGCCTCGGCATGCGGTGCAATCGATTCCACCACCTCATCCTCGGTCGTCACCGGGTGCGCCGCCGTCAAAAACAAGCTCACGTTTCTATACCCGATCGCCCGTTCCGCAAATTCCGCCGTAGCCACGCCCTCGCTATCGCCGATCAACGTCCCCGTATCGTCCGGCGTCTTCGCCAGCTCCGCCACCTCGCCATCCAGCACCACACCATCCGGCGGATCCCCCGCATACTCCACCGTCACCCTTGCCTTGAGCCGCGCACCCTGGTTCTGATAAGCCATCCGCGCCACCAGGTCCGGCAGCTTCTTCTCCTCACCCAGCAACGCCACCGGCGCAGCCACCGGATACCACATCACATTGCCAAACCCCCGCAGGCTCGTCGCCGCATCATCCGTCGTAGCCTGCACCGCATCCCAATCCGCTTGTCGGGCCGCCGTAGCGTTCGCGCCAATCAGCTCCAGCCGAGCCCCACTCTGCTCGACCTTCCCGCCATAAAAAACTGTCAGCGACACAGATTCCCCCGCCCCCAGCGGCCTGCCCAGTCCAATCACCACCTCCTGCGCATACCCCGTATGGTCCGCGTCGGTCTGCACCGGGCTCTGCGTAAACCCGTGTCCCGTCACGCTTTCCCACCGCAGCGTACTTGAGACATCGAGCACCACCCGCTCCACCGGCGCCGCACTCACGTTCTTCACCACCAGCCCCGCCCTTGCCTCCAGACCCGCCATCCCCGGCGTCAAATGCACGTCCAGGTCATACCGCGTCACCATCACCGCGGCTCTGTCCGCATCGGTCACCGCCACCTTCGGAGCCTCATCCCCCGGCCCCGCATGATCATTGGACGCGCTCGCCAAACGCTCATCTGAAGCAAGCACCTGCCCCTTCGCCGGCACTTCCTGCGCCCCGGCCCCCACAACCGCCAGCAACAAAATCCAAAGACCTTTCAAGACCCCAAACCCTTCCGCGGTTTGACGGCCTTCCCCTCCATTGGTACTGCCGCCACGCCCGGCCCGCGCCTCTGCCGCAGCGCCTCATACATCACCACCGCCCCCGCCACGCTCACATTCAGCGAAGCCACACTCCCCACCATCGGGATCCGCAGCAAATAATCGCAAGTCTTCTTCACCAGCTCATGCAGCCCCGCGCCCTCCGCCCCCAGCACCAGGCAGCAATCCCGGTCGAACCCAAAATCCGTATAGTCCGCCGACCCCCGTTCATCCAGCCCAATCACCCACACATTCGCCTTCTTCATCTGGTCGAGCGCCCTCGTCATATTCGTCACCCGCGCCACCGCCACATGCTCACTCGCCCCCGCGCTCACCTTGGCGACGACCCCCGTCATCGGCGCACTCCGCCGCTCCGGCAGAATCACCCCATCCACGCCCGACCCGTCGGCACTGCGCAGCAGAGCCCCCAGGTTATGCGGGTCTTCCACCCCGTCCAAAGCCAGAAAAAACCGCCGCCCACCCGTCTTGGCCTTCAACGCCAGCAGGTCTTCGATCGCCAGAAATTTGCGTTCCCGCATCGTCGCCACCGCTCCCTGGTGCGCGTCGGTCCCCGCAATCCGCGTCAGTTGCGCCTTGTCGCTCACCGCAAAACGAATCCCCTCCGCCTGGCAAAGCGCCACCAGCTTCTCCAGCCTCGGCCCCCGTTCCCGCCCGATCAGCACCGCCTCCACGCGCCGCCCCCCGGCCCGCACCGCCTCCTCCACCGCATGCACCCCAAACAAAACTTCCATCCCTCTATCTTACTGATGGCCGCCATCCCCCCAAAAAGCTGTACCCTCTCTATAGCGAAACCTGCAACTTTCCACCGGAACGAACGTCTCCACAAAGGTATGGCTATGGCCCAGTCCATCTCGGCAGCGCTGCTGGAAAGCACCCAGCGTGAAAACCAGGTCATCGCCCGGGGCCTCAAGCGCAATGACCCCGAGCTCCTCGACCAGCTTATCGAAACCTACCAGCACCGCCTCCTCCGCTATCTGCTCTTCCTCACCGGCAAACGCGAGGTTGCCGAAGACCTCTTCCAGGAGACCTGGATGCGCGTCCTCCTCCGCGGCGCCCAGTACAACGGCAAAGCCCGTTTCGACACCTGGCTCTTCACCATCGCCCGCAACCTCGTCATCGATCTCTCGCGCAAGCGCCAGATGGCTTCGCTCGACGAAATGTCCGAAACCGGTGAAGATGAGCGCCCCTTTGAAGTAGCCATGGAAGGCCCCGGCCCGCTCGAGCAGTTCGCCATCCGGGAAGACCGAGCTGAAGTCGCCGCCGTCCTGCTCAAGCTCGAACCCAACTACCGCGAAGTCCTCGTCCTCCGCTTCCATGAGGAAATGTCGCTGGACGAAATCGCTTCCGTCACCCAGGCCCCGCTCTCCACCGTAAAGTCCCGTCTCTACCGCGGCCTAGCCGCCCTCCGCCCCCAGATTGAGCAGATCCGCCAGACCCCCGCCGGAGACCCCGCACGATGAGCGAGCGTCTGCCAATCGAATCCGTAGCCACGGTACGCCGCGAATCTTCCCGCGCCGTCGCCCCCGCCGCCCTGGTCAATCGCACTCACCGCGTCATCCGTGAGCGCGCCCTCAACCTGCAGGCCCGCCGCAAAACCCTGCGCACCCTGGCCATCCCGCTCGTCGTCTCCGCCGGCTTCCTCGTCGCCATCGTCTTCGCCATCTGGTCCGCGCTCGATGAGTTCGACCTTCAGGCCGCGGGCATCTCCGCCGACGCCCCCGACGCCACCCCCCACATCTTCGTCCTCCTCATGTGGTGCCTGCCCATCACCTTCGCCGTCCTCGCCGTCATCCTCTTCCGCCGCAACCGCTCTGAAAACGAGGGCGCCCGATGAACTGGTCCCGCGACGCCCAGCAGCGCGATCAAACCCCGGGGCAGGGAAGCGCCCTAAACGCCAGCGCGGATGACCTCTCCATGATCCCCTGGTGGTCCATCATCCTCGCCATCTTGGTCTTCATCGGCATGCAGTACCTCGTCCACGGCACCGGCGGCACGGCAGCCGGCGACGCCCATCACCGCCCCGGCATGTTCCCCATGCGCATCCTCATGGGCTACTCCTGGGGAACTCTCTTCGCCAGCTACGTCTTGCTCGTCGGCTACGTTAGCCGCGACGTCAAGCGCCGCAACATGTCCGCCGGCCTCTGGATGCTCATCGTCCTGCTCATGCCCGGCGGCATCGGCGCCATCGTTTACTTCCTCCTGCGCCAGCCCATCCTGTCCCGCTGCCCGCACTGCTCCACAGAAATCGCCAGCAGCTTCCATTTCTGTCCCCAGTGCCAGTTCCAGCTCGCCCCCGTATGCGGCCGCTGCTACCGCGGCGTACAGATCACCGACATCTACTGCAAACTCTGCGGCCACGACCTCGAAGAAGACCACACCCCCGCCCGCCTCCGCGCCTTCCACGACCAATAAGTTTCCGCTCTTCTTGTTTGTCATCCCGTAGGGATCTGTATTTGCTTTTGCGGTTGTTTGCTTTCATCCCATTACATCTCCGCTATCCTTACCCCATGCTCCGCGCCCTCATCGTCGACGACGAACCTCTCGCCCGCCAGGAGCTCCAGTACCTCCTCGACTCCACCGCCCAGGTCGAAGTCCTCGCCACCGGCGCCAACGGCATCCAGGCCGTCGACCTCATCCGCCTCCACACCCCGGACGTCGTCTTCCTCGATGTCCAGATGCCCGGCCTCGACGGCTTCGGCGTCCTCAAAAAACTCCTCGAAAAACACATCCCCCTACCCCAGGTCGTCTTTGCCACGGCCTACGACCACTACGCCGTCCGCGCCTTCGAGGTCAACGCCGTCGACTACCTCCTTAAGCCCTTCGACCGCAACCGCGTAGCCCAGACCGTCGCCAAGGCCCGCACCCGCCTCGCCCCCGCCGCCCCCGACCCCGACACCCTCAACAAGCTCGACGCCCTCCTCAAACTCGTAGCCTCCCAAACCGCCGAGCCCCCACCCCCCCCGCGCCCCGCCTCCACCGGCAAGGTCGTCCTCCGCGCCGGCACCCGTCTCCTCCTCGTCGACCAGAAAGACATCTGCTTCGCCACCATCGACGAAGGCACCATCCGCGTCACCACCCCCACCGTCGAAGGCACAGCCAACGTCCGCACCCTCGAAGAGCTCCTCGACCAGCTCGACCCCGAAGCCTTCTGGCGCGCCCACCGCTCCCACGTCGTCAACATCCAACACATCCGCGAGGTCGTCCCCTGGTTCAAATCCTCCTACCAGCTCCGCATGGACGACCCCAAAAAAACCGAAATCCCCGTTTCCCGCACCCAGACCAAACGCCTCCGCGACCTCTTCAACCTCTAAACTGCCCTTTGTATCTCATTCCAGAGAACCTTTGTCATTCCCGAAGGGAATCTGCGTTTGCCTTTGCCGCCGCTTGTTCTCCCTCCGGTTTCCGCCCCAACCCCTACCGCCGCCGCTTCCTACCCCGCACCACCGGCACCACTTTCTCCTCCCCCACCGCCCAAACCTGCTCGCCCCCCCAAGGCCGTTTCCCCACCAGATCCACCCGCAAAACTTCATCCCCCGCCGGCAACACAGTCCTTAACCCATCCCCCACCGGCCCAAACGCCCCTCCAACTTCCAACACCCGCGTCCGTTCCACCGCCCCGACCAGCTCCATCCCCAACCCATCCCTACCTACCGACACCGCACCCACCGCCGGCACTCCTCCCCCCAGCATCAACGGCATCCCCGCAATCGTCAAAGCTCCATCCCCCACCGCACCCGCCAATTCACCAGCAACCACCGTCGCCTTTCCGACATTCACCCGCGTTCCCGTCAACGCCAACGCCCCACTCACCGCCTCGCAGCACGCAACCACCCCTGAAACCGTCCCCCCCACGGTCACGTCCGGCGAAATCCTCGAGCTCGCCACCCGCAAACCCTCCAGCACTCCCGCCAACGCCACATTCTTCAAGCGCAACTCACCCCGCGCGGACCCCGGCCGAAACACGTCCGGCACCTCTCCCTCAGCCGACACCCCGTCCAGCCCCCCACACGTCACCCCCAGCACCCGGTGAAACACCTCCACCGCCTCTCCCTCGCAAGCGACCGCTCCCTCCAGCTCCCGCTCCGGCACAAACTCCGCCCGCCGCAAACGAGTAAGCGCCACTCCCAGCCGCACCGCATTGTCACCCACCGTACCCTTCACTCTCGCCGTAGCACGCATCTCCCCCCGCAATCCAGCGTCCCGACCCATCGTCACCCAGCTCACCGCTCCCAGCGGCGCCTTGCTCCACTCTCCAGCCAGGTCCACCGGCACCCCCTGCAGCGTAGACGCCTTGCCCAGCGACCCTTCCACCTGCAAACTCCCCGTATCCATCGGCGCGCCATCCGTCCGCGTCGGCTTCCCGACAAAGCGCAATTGCCATTTCTCCGGCTCTGAAAGCCACAAGGAAAACTTGGCTTCCGTCAGCGAAATCGGCATCTTTTCCAGCCCCATTTTCAGGTTCACCCGCGCCCCCGTCGCCTCGATATAAGGAATCCGCGGCGCATCCCCCCGCCCCTTCTGCCCCGTCGGCGCCGCCGGCATCCTGGCCGCCTGCAGCAGAATGCTCTCCACATTCCATCGCCCATCCGCCAGGTGGACGACATTCACGCTCGGCTCCTCCAGCGTAATCTTGCTGAACTCCACCCTGCGCCGCCACAGCGAGCTCACCCGTAGCGTCAACCGTACCGTATTCGCCCGCATCACCGGCTCCGCCCCAAACGCCGGGTCTTCCCCCACCACAAACGTCGTCAACGTAAAGCCCGGCATCGGCAGCACGTTCAGCGCCACATTGTCGATCCGCACCGGCCGTCCCAGGCTCAAACTCACGCTACTGGCAATCTGCTTCCTGAACCGATTCATGCTGATCAGCGGCGGCACCACCGCCAGCACCACCAGCGCCAGCGCCACCCCGCCCACCCCCAGGACCCGCCCCCGCGAAGGCCACCGCAGCGGACGCGGCTCTAAATCGTCCGCGTCAAACCCCTCGAACTCCGGCTCCTCCATCACTTGATCAGGTGGAACGTCCGCGCCCACCGCGTCCTGGTCGGTATATGAATTGCCGTCGTCGCAAACGACGCCATCTTCCCGCCAAACGTACTCGCCTGCTCTTCCATCTCAGCTGCCGTCGTCTGATAGCTCCAGTAGTTAAACAGTGGCCGACCCAGGATATTTTCCCGCGGCACAAAGCCCCAGAACCGCCCGTCCAGGCTATGCGTCCGGTTGTCCCCCATGGCAAAAACCTTACCCGCTGGCACGACCAGGTCGCCATCCACCACATGACTCGGCTCATCCTGCGCCCACAGCTCGGTCGACCCGCCCGGAACCCCATTCGCCGGAAAATCATCCCGCGCCGGCTCATACGCATCGCTCGGATCGTCATCATCCATCACCGGATGCGCCTGCGGCTCGTTCTGCGCCACCCCGTTCAGGTACACAATCCCATGCTTCAAATGGATCCGGTCTCCCGGAATCCCAATCGCCCGTTTCACCAGCACCAGGTCCGGCGTCTCCGGGTTCGGCTTCATGAATACGATCACATCGCCCCGCCGCACATCCCGATAATGCACAAACGGAGCCCATTTCGTAGGCGGCGCCAGCGTGATCCGGTCCACAAACACGTGATCTCCCACCAGCAGCGTGTTCTCCATCGACCCCGATGGAATCACAAAATTCTGAAACACAAACCCCATCAAAAACAGCCCGATCGCCAGCACCGTGCAGATCGAGCTCAACGATTCCAGCAGCGTCTCCTGCTCTGCCTTCTTCTCAGCCTCCGGCTCACTCACCACCGTCGTCTCACCCGTCCGCTCATCCACCACTAACTTATCCATAGCCTAACCAGTGTAGTGCCTTTCCTTTCTCAACGGCGACGTTTCGGGTGCCCCATCTCACACGCGCCTCATCGCGTAAGGTGGAGTTAGTCCCTCCTCTACGAGCTACCCTGCGTTGCCCTTTTGTTTGTCATCCCGTAGGGATCTGCGTTTTGCTTCTGCTCTTGCCATTGCCCCCTCACCGCACCACCGTCCCCACCCTCTCCCACCGCACCTTCCGTCCATCCCAGCTGAAATAAATCCCCACCGGTACCCCCACCACCATATCCCGCGGCACAAACCCCCAGAACCGGCTGTCCTCGCTATCGTTCCGGTTATCTCCCATCACAAAATAGTCCCCCGCCGGAACCGTAATCTCCCCATCCCGCACCAGCCCGCGCAGCTTCACCCACCACGCCGCATTCACCCCCGGGTCCATCATGGAAAGGTTCGGAAACTCATCCCGAAACACATTCCGCTGGCTCGTCCGGTACATCGCGTAAGGCTCCTTCAGCAGCACGCCATTGCGATAAACCATCCCTCCCCGCAGCCGAATCCTGTCCCCCGGCACCCCGATCACCCGCTTCACCAGGTGCACCGCAGGATCCTCCACCGGATCATGAAACACCACCACATCTCCCCGCGCAACGTTCCCCGCAGGCAGCGCCCACCCCGCCCGCCGCACCGTAGCCTCCTTGTCCAGCAGCAGAAAATCGCCAATCTCCAGCGTTTTCTCCATACTCCCTGAAGGAATCCGTATCGGCTGCACCGTAAACGTCATCACAAACACCGCCACCACCAGCATCAGCACCAGCGACTGCATCGCCGGCAAAAACCCATGCACCGGCGCCTCGCCCTTACGCATCCTTCAGCCCTTCTAACGCCAGCCGAGCCGCCTCCTGCTGCGCCTGCTTCTTCGTCCCCGCCGCCGCCTCGGCCACAGCCTTCACCCCACCCTCCAGCCAAACCTCCACCCGAAAGACCTTTTTGTGCGCCGGCCCGCTCTCCTCCACCACCCTGTATTCCGGCCGCCTGGCACCCGTTGCCTGCAGCCGTTCCTGCAGCGCCGTCTTGTAATCCTCACCCGTCCCGCCGCCCGCCGCTGTCAGCCCAGGCAACACCTCCCGCTCGACAAAACCCCGCGCCACCTCCAACCCCCCGTCCAGATAAACCGCCGCAATCAGCGCCTCCATCGCATTGGCGAACAGCGTCTCATTCCGCCGTCCATCATTCTTCTCCGCCGTATGCCCCAGCCGCAGCCATTTCCCCAGCCCCAGCCTCGCCCCCACCGTCCCCAGAAACTTCCGGCTCACCACGCTCGCCCGCAGCCGCGTCAGCTCGCCTTCCCGCATCTCCGGGAACCGCCGATACAGCGCCTCCGCCACCAGCAGACCGAGCACCGCATCCCCCACAAACTCCAGTTGCTCGTTATCCTCCCCCGCCTGGCCTGTCCCCGTATTGCCCGCCCCGTCATACACGTAAGATCGGTGCGTCATCGCCAGCCTCAGCAGCTCCCCCCTGCCAAACCGATACCCCAGCACCCCCTCCAGCTCCCCAAGATCCATCCCTCTACTCTACCGGAAGACCCAGCAGGAGACTCAGCCGCCACCCTACTCCGGCTTATAAGCCTCTTTCTCCTTCTTCCCACTCGGGTCCGGCTCTTCCTCCTCATGCCGCACCGCGGTCCTCGGCACCGCGAAAGCCTTCTTCATCCCACTCTCCGCCGCCGCCTTCGCATCCGGGGTCGCACCCGCTACCGCCAGCGCCGCCTTGTACTCACTCACCGCCTCCGTCCGCTCCGCAGGCTCCTTCGTGTCGTACAGCCTGCCCAGATACACATGCGCCCACGCCACCGTCCTGGGATTCTCAGCGTGCTTCACCACCTCGCCAAACGTAGCCGACGAGCTCTCCGGATCACCCTCCAGCAGCTCCACCCGCGCCTTCAAATACAGCGCCTCCCCATGGTCGCCCTTCGGGTCCGCCAGCGTCTTTTCCGCGATCTCCTCCGCCCCACCCAGGTCGCCTTCCATCATCTTCTTCTCCGCCAGCACCAGCCCGGTCGCCGCCGGCGCACTGCGCTTCACGTACTCGCCAGATCCCTCCGGCAGAAACTGAATCTCCCGCGCCGCATGCTCTTCCCGCCCAACATCCATGCCATAAACCATCTGCCCCATCATCGCGCTCAGCGATTCAGGAGTATGCTCCATCTCGATCATCTGCCCATAAAAATAATTCGTCAGCACCCAGCCCTGCCGCATATCCAGCGTCAACTGTTTGCGTCGCAACGCCTCCGCCTGCCTGTCGTACGAGCTCATTTCCTCGTCATACCGCGCCAGATCCACCCGCGCCTTCGACCCCGCAGGCTTCACCGGCACAGCCAGCCCCGTCTCCATCGTCCGCGCCTCGATCGCCTTGATCAGGCATTCCGTCACTAGCGCTACCACATCCGTCTTGTATACGTAATCCACCGGCGCATCCACCACATTCTTCAGCAGCGGCTCCAGCCTGGCCATCGATTGCGCCCGCGCATACACCAGCGGCTCGATCTCATAATGCAGATACAGGTGGCGAATCTGGTCCATCCGAATCGTCCCCGCCTGGTTCGGAGAAGTCACCACCACATAATCCGTCGCGTAAATGCGTGCATTCGGCGCATTCGGCGCCAGCATCGGCTCCACCAGGATCAGCAACCGGCGCCCATCGTAGCTGCTCACCGGAGCCTTCAAATAAATGTTCGTTCCCAGCACAACCTGCGTCACCGGATCGTGCGCCTTGTCCGTAATCGCCTGGTACTCTGCATGATGCTTTAGCCAGATCGCATGCAACTGCGTCGCCGCCGCAAACGTCCGCAGCAGCGGCAGCACGTTCACCACCGCCAGCGCGTCCGGCGGCATATCCGTCTGCTCCGCGCTTGGCTCCAGCGCCGGCGCCGGCCCCAGGTAAATCGCCAGCGATACATACTGCGCCAGGCTCCGGCCCTTGTCATTCAGCTCATGTTCCGTCATATAAGCGCACATTGCCTGCCGCGCCTTCGCCGCCCCCGGCACGACCGCAATCACCGCCTCCACATCCGCCCGCACCTCACCCCGCACCGGCGCCGAGTGCTCCAGATCCGCGTCATACCCACAAGCGTTCAGACCCGTCGCCACGTCGAACAGCGCTTCATTCGTCTCGAGCGTCACTGCCGACCCCGCAGCATCCGCCCGCTTCAACCCAATCTGGCTGTTCACAGCATCCGGCCGCCGCGCCGTGCCATTACTTGAAGAAGAAGATTCCTGCGCCCCAGCCAAAGCCAGCCCAGTCAGCCCAACGAATATCACGCAACCCAACACCAATCCACGCATCGCAACCCTGAAGGAGACCATCAAGACGTTCGACGCTCCCCAACAAGCATAAGAGAGCCGAGCCCCACTCGCAAACCGCCGCTTATCCGTGAACCGAAACACCCGAGAATGTAATCAACACCTGACCCCGCACCGCCACCCCAAACGCCATAGCCGGCTGGTACACCAGCAGCATCAATTGATCCCTCACCTGCGCGTCCGTCGCAGCATCCGTAGGCCCGCTCACAATCGCATAGTCATACACGCGACCCTCCGCATTCAGCTTCGCCTGGACCACAATCGTCGTATCTTCCGTCGTCACCACCGGTTGCGGCTGCGCAGCCGAGTACAAATAATGCGGCGCCGTCAAAGCCCCCAGGGGCTCGTCATTCGCCAGCACCGCACCCGGCGCACCCACCACGCCCACCAGCAAAGCCATCGTCCCCAGCAGCAGCACCGCCCCGGCCAGCCCGGCCGAAGTCCGCAATAACGCCGGCCGCAACAAATTATCCCATCGCACACTCAGCCCATCCCACCAATGCCCGTCACGCCGCGCCTTTTCATGCGACATCGCCAGCCGCAGCTTCAATCCCAGATCCGCCGGAACCTTCACCGGCCCTACCGCGGCCAGTACGCGCTGCACGCCACGCCAACCCCCAAACTCTGTCGCACAACCCGCACAACTCTCCAGATGCCCAGCCACCGCCTGCATCTCCACCCCACTGATCCCGCCATCCAGATACCCTGAAAACAGCTTCCTGGCGCTCGCACAGTTCATCGCGAACCTCCCGCCAGCAGCGTTCCCAAACCATCCTGCACCAGGATCGCCTTCAGAGCCGCCCTTCCCCGCGTCAACCGGCTCTTCACCGTACCCGCCGGCACATTCAAAATCTCCGCAATCTCCTCGTACGCGAACCCTTCCATCTCGCGCAGCACCACCACCGTCCTGAACGCCTCCGGCAGTTTCCGCAGCGCATCCTCCACCCGCGCCCGCAGCTCACCACTCACCGTCTGCTGATACGGCGAGGCCCCACTATCCACCAGCATCGCACTCAGGCAAAGCCCTTCATCGCCCTCATCGCCATCGCCCATCGGCGTATCGATCGTCACTTCCTGCCGCTTATGCCTGCCCCACCACCGCCGCTGATTACTAGCCTCATGCAGCGCAATCCGGTACAGCCAGGTCCGCAGGCTGGAATCGCCATGAAAGCTCTTGATGCTGCGAAATACCTTGATAAACACTTCCTGCGTAACGTCGGAAGCATCCGCCGGATCACGCAAACTCCGCGCAATCAGCGAGTACAGCGGCTGCGAATACTGCGCAATCAGCACCCCAAACGCTTCCTCAGACCCGGCCTTCAACGCAGCCACCAGCGCCGCATCCTCCGTCCTCAGTCCAATCGCGCTCGCCAGATTACCCATCGATAGCCCTGCCTGCATGTCAGGTGTCCTTTAGCCTACGTTCCCTGCGCCCATCTGTAAATGCCTAACAAAACAACGTCGCCGGCGACCGAGTGCTCGCTCACTCTACAGCCTTGGACACCACCGTTGGCCCCATTGTTCCCGCAAGTTTGACTCCAAGCCCCCCGCAAGTTTGACTCAAACCCCAACTTCCCTGAGAATGAAGTGTAGTGGGCCTGTGGCGCAGCTGGGAGCGCGCTTCCATGGCATGGAAGAGGTCATCGGTTCGATCCCGATCAGGTCCACCAACCAACCCCCAAACTGACATGCAACAAAAGACTCGACCCGCAAGGTCTGGCCGCACCGCGTCGCCTCCAGCCCTAGCCGCGCCCAGTCAGGACGAGTGCTTCGCAAACGCCGCCGAGACGGTCGCACTCCCGTCCCCGCCCTCATCCTTCAAATCCATCCGTTCAATCAAGCCATCCACAATCGAATGCACGTGCCACACCTCTGAGTCCGAAAGCACCTCGCCGCCCAGACTCTTCACCAGCTGGTGCACCCGTACCTCCGTCCTGCCATCCTCACGGCCGATCATCTCGACCGGCTCCACATGAGGGTCAAACGCCTGCCATTGCCTCGTCCAGTACGCACGAATTTCTTCCTTGCCAACCACCCGCCCACCCTCAGACGCTTTCGGCCAGCTCACGTTATCGCTCATCAGCGCCAAAGCCCCATCGATGTCCCGCCTGTTGAACGCCGCGTAAGCCTCAGAGATCACTGTCTGCCTGTCTGCCACGAATCCTCCACTCGATGTGTCCGACCACCGTTCCACCGGTATACACCAACCAGCGGGCCACCGGTCACGCCAAAGGCCACGCCAGCATCGCCGCCGCGGCCACCGAAAGCACCTTCTCTATCGTCGCCCCGTCACGCGCCAACCTAGACATCCCTCGAATCACCGCCATCACATACGCCGCCATTGCTTCGGCATCGACGGTCCACCTCCCTTTACCCACGGGCCGGTTCCACGAATCTTGTTGCACAGGCGGGTCTCTATCGCCCAACTATGAGCATCTTGACGCCTGAAGGCAAGGAGTATCTACTGTAGTTACATAGTGGTCACTAAGGAATCCCATGACTCTCTCGAACTATCGCACCCTGGGCCGTTCCGGCCTTGTCGTCAGCCCTCTCGCTCTTGGCACCATGACCTTCGGCACCGCCCGCTGGGGTTCCGATGAAGCGGGTTCCTCCGCCGTCTTCAACACCTACGTGGAAGCAGGAGGCAATTTCGTCGATACGGCCGATGTGTACGCGGGCGGCCGCAGTGAAGAGATGCTGGGCGACTTCATCGCGCAACGCAAGCTTCGCGATCAGATCGTCCTCGCGACCAAGGCCGGTTTTGCCGCCGGCCGCGGCGTCCACGTTGGCGGCAACGGCGCAAAGCACATCCATGCGGCGCTGGAAGGCTCCCTCAGGCGCCTGCGCACGGACTACATCGACCTCTTCTGGATCCACGTCTGGGATTCAGTCACGCCCGCTGAAGAATTGCTGGAAACCATGACGGCCCTCGTGCGCGTAGGAAAAATCCGTTACTGGGGCATGTCCAATGCACCCGCCTGGTACGTCGCCAAAATCGCGACCCTGGCCGCGGTCCGCGGCGTCGCCGGACCCATCGCGCTGCAGTATTTCTACTCCCTCGTCGGGCGCGATATCGAGGACGAGCATGTTCCCCTGGCCAAAGAGTTCGGCATGGGCATCGTGCCCTGGAGTCCCCTGGCGTACGGCCTGCTCACCGGAAAATATGATCGCGCCACCGTAGAAGCTGCCCCATCGCGAGCCGGCGGCCTGCCCCGCGATGCCGCAGGCAAAGACGCAAAGCGGCCTGAAGGCGACAAGCGTCTCGACGGCGCCAACCCCTTCGGCGACACGCTCTTCACCCCGCGCAACTGGAAGATCGTGGACGAGCTCAAGCGGGTCGCGGCAGATGCCGGCGAGAGCCCCGCACGCGTCGCCCTGGCCTGGGTGTGCGGCCGTCCCGGCATCACCTCTACCCTCATGGGCGTCAGCCGTCCAGAGCAGGTGACAGACAACGCCGGCGCCCTGAACATCGCGCTCTCACCGGAGCACCGGCAAGCCCTCGATCAAGTCAGCCAATTCGCCGACCCCCGCATGCTCTACAGTCTCTTCACACCCGCCATGCGAAAGAACGTCGTCTTCGGTGGCTGCTCGGTCGAGCCCTCCTAACCGGCCGGGGAGCAAGCACCGGCCTACATGCCGTACCCTTGCCATAATCATGCACCCCATCTGTGCGCATCTCCTCAGCCCGTCCGACCCGCTCAACCCCATCCTCTTACCCAACGCCGTCCCAGACCCGTTCTGCTCGGAGCCCGACCTCCACACCATATTCACCGGCATCCAGGCTGAGATCGCCGCGCAAGGCACCGACTCCCCCTACCGCGTCTACATCGACGGCATGCTCAGCCTGGAACACGCCGACCGTCTCGCACGCTCCACCCCGGCGCCCGGCGAAAGCACGCAGCAATGGATAACCCGCATCCTCGAGGCCAGACAGTGCGGCATCGTCCTCAACCACGCAGAGCGTTGGGCCGACGCGGTCACCAGACGTGCCGTCAAACTTTTCGCCCCTCTATCCCAGCAGTGGGGAGGCGCTGAAACCGCCTTCGAGCTCATCCTCTTCGCCGGCAATTACGGCTACACCCCCTTCGGCATCCACATCGACGACCCGTACACCCAGACCGTCCATTTCCAGCTCAGCGGCGCCGGCAAAAGCATGACCCTCTACACCCCGGACGCCTACCAGCAGTTCGCCCACGGCGCCCAACGCTACTTTCCCGCACAGGACGATCTCCCCTCCGGCGGCACCACGTACCCCATGCCACCCGGCAGTGTCTTCCTGCTTCCCACAGGCTGGTATCACGTCGGCGCCAACACCGGCTTTTCTCTTGGCGCCGCCGTGGCCATCAGCCGCTTCTCCCCCACGCACGCCGCCCTGCAGGCCATGCGCGACGCCCTCCACACGCCTCCCGCCTGGCTCGACCAAACCCAGCCCGACATCACCACCTGCACGCAATGGATGCATACGGCTCTCGACGAACTCACCGCCGTCCAGACCAGCAAAGCCTGCTTCACCCGCGCCGTCATGCGCCGCCCGTTCGCTCTTGAGCTGGACGACACCATCGCCCCCGACCCCGACTTCCCAACCCAGGTCATCGTCCAGGGCAGCCGCCTCCTCATCTTCTGTCGCGGACATCGCATCGAAACCGGCATGCAACCAGCGAAGCTCCGCATCCTGCAAAGCTTCCTTGGCCTTTCCTCCTCCACTCCACGTATCTTGTTGCAGAACGAGCCCGAATCCCGCCCCGCCGCCATCCTCGCCCTGCTACGCGAAATGGGCGCATGCGGCGCCGTCCATCATGTCCCCCTGGCGATCAGCAATCCTGCTATAACGGTTCAAGCATCGGCATCCGCACTAAGACTTACGCTCTGAGGAGAGCCACCACCATGAGCGAAAAGCCCGCACCTCCACTCCAAATCCCGCCAGCCAAGCCGGAACACAAGCCTGCGGAACAGGCACAGGACGAAATCAAGAGCACAGAGCACGCCCCAGAAACCCACACCCACCGCGTAGCTGGCCGCTCCGGCGGCGTTGGCGGCTAAACCATCTGGCAGGGAACCATCACATCGAACGCAAAACGAGGCGCCACATGAAAAACGAATCCGCACCTCCAGCCCCAGCCGATAAAAATACTCCCAAACCACAGCCCGCGAAAACCACTGAACAGGCACAGGACGAGATCAAGACCACAGAACCCGCCGCCAAAACCCACACTCACCGCACAGCCGGCCGCTCCGGCAGTGCTGGCAGATAAAGGAGCCACCATGACCGACAACACCACACCGCCGCAATCCAAGCCCGAAGAAGACCGCGAACCCAAACCCAATGATTCATCTCACGACGAGATCAAGACCACAGAACCCGCCGCCAAAACCCACACCCACCGCGTAGCCGGCCGCTCCGGCGGCAGTGGCACCTAAAGGACCCACCATGACCGACAGCCCCGCACCTCCACCCAGCCCCAAAGAAAAGCCCGCGAAGCCCACCGAACACTCCCAGGATGAAATCAAGTCCACAGAGCATGTCGCCGAGCCCCACACCCACCGCGTAGCCGGCAGGTCAGGCCAGACCGGTGGCTACTCATCGCCCGACAGCATAGCGGCAAGCTGCCTCCACGTCACCAATAAAACCTCCATCGCGAGACCCCATCAAGGCACCACCCCCAGCCCCAGGATCTTGAACCCCGCCGACCCCGGCAGCACCCCCACCATCGTCCCTCCCGCCAGGCTCTGCGGGATCACCCCCGCCGCCGCCTGCCCGCCAAACGCGATCCCCGCCATCGTCCCCCGCAGCGTAATCGTCACCTGTCCCGCCGCGGACGCCGCATACAGCACCGCCAGCTTCGTCGCCACGCCCCCGACCATCGCGTACAGATCGATCTCCGCGTCATACGTCACCACCATCAGGTTGTTCGCAAGATCCGTCACCCGAAACAGCAGCCGCGCACCCGTCGCCGGCAGCGCGAAGATCGCCGTGTAATCCGTCTGCCCCGTGTCGATCAGCAGCGGATTGCTCAAGTCCGCCGTATCCGCAACGACCCCGCCCCCGCTCGCAAATGTCCAGTCCCCATTGCGGTCCTCCCACACCGCGCCAACACGATCCTGCGCCGGCCGCGTCCCTGCCAGCGCCGTGCCCGCCGCCCTCTCCGTAAAGCTCGTCTGCAGATACGGCACACTCGCCAGACCAGTCACCATCATCACCGCCGAGCTGCCGCCCGTATACCCTGCCGCCCCGCTATAGCTCGCCGTGTAGCGATGCACCCCAGCCGTGATTCCCGCCACCAGGTAGCTCGCGCCACCCGCCTGCACCGGCATCGTCGCCAGGCTCACCCCGCCATCCAGAAACGTGATCGAGCCCCCAGCCTCCGCAGCCGTTAGCGAAGCTGTCAGTTCCACAATCGAGCCCACAGACGCACTCGTACCCGAAGCCACCAGGCTCACCGCAACCGGCACATCAGAAGCCACCACCGCCACCACCCCTGAAGTACTACCCTGCAGCATCGCGTCCCCGCCAAACACCGCCGTAAACGCATGCGCACCCGGCGCAATCGCACTCACCGTAAACGTCGCCGAACCCCCAACCATGTTCACCGCACCCAGCACCGCCGCTCCATCCATAAACGTCACCGCGCTGCTGGACGCCTTGCTCAGCGTAGCCGTAAGCGTCACACTTGTCCCACCCACCGGCGCCACGTCTGAAACCACCAGCCCCAGTTGCGTCGCAACCCGGGCATCCACCACCAGCGCCGCGGAAATCCCCGCGGCATAAAGCTTGTTCCCTCCATACCTCACCGTAAACGAGTGCGTCCCCGCCGCCAGCGCCGGAATCACAATAGCCGCCAACCCATCCACGCTCCGCAGCGTAGCCAGCACCGTACCCCTATCTGCAAAAACCACCGTCCCATTCGCAATCACGGATGACAACGAAACCCTCACCGTGAACGGCAACCCCGCCACCGGGTCCGCGCTCGATCCACTCACTTCGATATCCGTCGAAATGAGCGGCCGGTCAGCTGTCACCCAGTCATACCGCGTAATCGAGTAAGGCGGCAGCAAGTCCCCCAAAGGATCCTGCAAGGTAAAAGGCGCACTGATACTCACATGCTGCACCGCCCCCATCGTCGGATTATTCGCCGTCGCCTCGTTCGTCGCGCTGATACTCGCCGGCGCAAACCGCGTCACAGTCACCTCTCCCGCCGGAGCCTGCGCGCCCCCAAACGCCAACCCATGCGCCGTCGTCACATCCGTATTGATCGCAATCATCGACCGCCCCAACCCGCTGCGAAAGCAGAACGCATACTCCTGTGCAATCCCCTTCGTCGCCACAATCCCGCCACTGTCCGGTCCATTATGATTCGGTGCCAGGTCATACGTCGTCGGGTTCGTCACCGGGCAGCTATACATCGGCCCAATGATCGCCGCATTCGCCATGCGCATCCCCAACTCCTGCGGCCGCACCGCATTCGTAGCGCCGCCCATGTCGATCACCGCGCCCCAGTTGTGTACATACCCCACATTCGGAATGTAAAACGCATACTGATCCAGCGAGAAGAAATTCTGATCCACCACCCCAAACGCCAGCATCTGCAGCGCTTGCAACGCTGTCGCCGTCCCATAACCCGCCGCATCGGTAAAGCTGTCCAGCACCTGTTGCGTCAGCCCCGCGCCACCCCCGCTCGTACCATTGTCGAATTCATACACGTTCAACTTGCCATGCGCCTTCACCGCATTGCCTTGCTGATAAAACACCGTCGCAGGATTCGTAGTGTTCGCTACGACTTCATAAAGCAGCGGATCCCACAGCGCCGTCAGCGGAGCCACATCGCCCACATAAGCCTGCGTATACGGCGCCAGCTCCGCGCTATCCGGCTGCGCCCTCTCCATCGCCTCCGCCACCCCATAGTTCACTGCACCATCCTGAAATCCCAGCACCAGGTCCACGCCCGCACCACCCGCCGGCCATGAAGCATCGCCCCGCAGCATACTCCAGACCCGCGCCGCATCCTGCGAGTAGTCGAAATAATAATCCGGCGCATCCGCCCGAAACCCCAGCCCCTGCCCCGTCGCCCCTTCATTCCAGTTCTCATTGCCCATCGGCAAATGCACCGTAGGAAACACGCTCAGCCAACTCGCCGCCTGACCGTTCGCCACCCGCCGCGCCCCATACGGTGTACTCGCCGCACCATTCAGATACTCGATCCACCCTCCAGCCTCTTCCGGGTTCGTCGTCTCCGGCATCACGTAATAAGGCTCCGCCTGTATCGCCTCGCAAAGCTCCAGAAACTCTTCCAGCCCCACACTCATGCTGCCCACCGCACCGTTCGGCGGATAGTCATAGCTCAGCCCCGCCAGCGTCGGCCGCCGCTCAAAAATCGGCTTCACCGTATTGTCGATCTCATCCGCATTCTGGAACGCCCAGTCCCTCAGCTCACAAGGCACATAGGCCAGATTCGCCCCCGCACAATGCGCCCGCAACGTCGCCAGCAACTCATCCCGAAACACCGTTGTATTCGTAGGATCGGCCCCCGCCGTTTTCTGAAACGAAACATTATCCAGCACCACCACACCACCCACCGCCTCAAGCGTCAGCACGATCGGCCCAAACCCCACCGCCGCCGTCTCACTCCCCGGACAGTTCGCTGTAAACCGCGTCCAACTCGTCGCCGCCGCAAACGCCTGCACCGCGCAGTTGAATGGATTGCCCGTAGCCCCACTCACCAGCCTCTGCCCTGAAACCTGCAACTGCGCATTACCAACCGTCCGGTACATGCCGGTAACCGCATATTGCCCATTGAGCAGTATTCCCACATCCGTAGCATTCGTATCCACATAACCCTTCACGCGCGCCGCAGAACCGCCCACACTCGCATCCATCCGCAGCGATTGCACCCCGTCATAAGGCGCCACGCACTCTGACACCAGCCTGCCCCCGCCCGCAACTTCACCCCACCACCCACCGCCCTGACCTTCCCAAACATTCTCAGCCGTACACACAATCGCCTGCCGCAGCAGAATCACATCTGCTTCCTCGACCGCGGTCGCACAAGGCGCACTGAACGTATAGACAGGCCCCAACCCATTCGCCGCCACGCTGTTGCCCGCAATCGTCCCACTGCAAATCGCCGCCGCCGCAGCCCCGCGATAAAGCTTGAACGAAGCTCCCGCCCAGAAGTTCGCAATCACCGGGTCATATTGGTTCGGAGAGGGAAACGTCGTCGTCGTCCCCGCCCGAAACGCCACAAACTTGTCCCGGTAAAGGTCCGGTTCGAACCCCGGGTTCCGCCACAGCAGGTTCTTGTAAATTTCCCCACCCTGGTAGTACGTCGGCCCGTTCAGGTTCATGCCAATCTTCTTCGGCCGCGCCACCAGGATCGACGTCTCATCCGGCGTCACCGTCTGGGCCATACCCGCCACACCACACCACAGCAAACACACCCAAATCAAAAACTTCATAGCGAACCTCAGGCATGGTTGGGACCCAGGCAGAGCATCGCTACATTCCAGCAGACAAGCATAAGTGCAGGTGAGAATCCCAGACTAACTCAGACCGCCCTTTTGCCACGCCCTCCCTCTACAACTTTGGAGGGACACCCACCCACAAACAAAAATGGCCCGCCAGATCCACATGGCGAACCATCTTCAATGTTTGTCACTCCCAAAGGGAATCTGCTTTTGCTTTTCTAAAACGATCTCGAAAGCAAATACACCGCCAAGCCTTACTTCGTCCGAGCCGTCTTCTCCGCATCCTTCAGCCGCGCCATCACAGCGCCGTCGGAATCTTCCTCGTCCTCATCCTCGTCGTCGTCCTCATCGTCATCCTCGTCGTACTCATCTTCCTCATCGTCCTCCTCGTCGTCCTCATCAGCGTCAACCTCGCCGTCCTCCTCATCTTCCTCATCCTCCTCGTCGTCGTCCTCCAGATCATCCTCGTCTTCATCCTCATCCTCGTCCGCGTCGACGTCCTCATCGTCTTCCAGGTCGTCGTCCTCGTCCTCGGCCCCCGCCACCTCCACATTTTCGCTGCTCGCATGCTCGGTCGGATTGCTCACCGTACCCGCCGGCTCCAGCCCAGCCGTAGCATCCGGACCCACCTTGCGAAAATCATCCTCAAACTCCGCATCATTCTTAAAAGCCATGGTCTTCTCCTGGGGTTCAACCCACCGTTCTTGCCGTATTGGATGCACCCAACGGCCCAGAGTTAGCCAGTCAAAAAAACAGTTCACCCGCCCGCAAACGTATAGGGATTAGCGTGGGGCTTCAGCCCCACGAAAATCCCCTGGAAACAAAAGGGCTTTAGCCCCGGGCTCTTTGTCCGGTACCAGCAAACATCAAAACTGTAAGAAGGGAAGTGGTGCGCCCGAGAAGATTCGAACTTCTGACCTACAGCTTCGGAGGCTGCCGCTCTATCCAGCTGAGCTACGGGCGCGCTCCTTTATCGTAGCACCGCACCCCGCCCAACGTCAGCTTGCGTCTAACCCCAAAGCAGCGTCCAATCGACTGACACATTCCCGCACTACTGAAAGCGAGCCACAATGTTCCTCCGCACCCTCTCCGCCATCGCCTGCACAGGCCTCCTCCTCACCGCAGCCTCAGCCCAGATGGGCAGCATGAACATGCCAGGCGACAACAAGCCCCTCCCCAGCCCCCCCGCCACCGCCAGCGTCACCCTCGCCGGCCAGACCCTCACCATCTCCTACAACCAGCCATCTCTCCGCGGACGCCACCTCGGCGGCCCGGAAATCGTCCCCTATGACCGGGTCTGGCGCACCGGCGCAAACCCCGCCACCACCCTCGTCACCCCCGTTCCCCTCCACATCGGCACCCTGCTCGTCCCCGCCGGCACCTACACCCTTTACACCCTGCCTCACCCCGGCAAGTGGATGCTCATCGTCAACAAGCAAACCGGCCAGTGGGGCACCGTCTACAACATGGACCGCGACCTCGGCCGCGTCGAAATGAAAAACCACACCCTCGCGTCGCCGCAAGAAGTGATGTCCATCTCCTTCGACGACCTCAAAAAGGATTCCGCCGAGCTCCACATCCGCTGGGAAACCACCGACGAATCCATCAAAATCTCCACCCCCTAACCGGGAAAGTAGAGCTTGGGGTGCCCCAGGCCACACAGCACCATCGTGTGACCTGGGATCACCACCGAACTTTCACCACTCCTTCGCAGCCGTATCCGTCTGCACCGGCACACTCGCCACCGGAGCCTTCCACCGCAGCACCGGCTTCCTTGCCGCCGCCGTCTCATCCAGCCTCTGCAACCGCGTCGTATGCGGCGCCGTCTTCACCAGCTCCGGATTCTCCGCCGCCTCGCGCGCAATCTGCTTCAACGCGTCGATGAGCAGATCCAGCTCCTCCCGGCTCTCACTCTCGGTCGGCTCGATCATCATCGCCCCACTCACCACCAGCGGAAAACTGACCGTATACGCATGAAACCCATAGTCGATCAGCCGCTTGCCCATGTCCCCCGTCTTCACCCCGTTCTTCGCCTGCAGCTTATCGCTGAACACCACCTCATGCAGTGAAGCCGTCTTGAACGGCAGCTCAAACGTATCCACCAGCTTCGCCCTGATGTAGTTGGCATTCAGCACCGCGTCTTCGGTCGTCTGCCGCAATCCATCCGGCCCATTCGCCAGAATGTACGCCAGCGCCCGTACAAACATTCCAAAATTCCCATAAAACATACGCACCCGCCCCACACTCTGCGGCCGGTCGAAGTTCAGTGCCAGCTTCCCGCCCTCACCCCTTACCACCACCGGCTTCGGCAGAAACGGCTCCAGAATCGCCTTGCAAGCCACTGGCCCACTCCCCGGCCCACCGCCCCCATGCGGCGTAGAAAACGTCTTATGCAAATTCAAATGCATCACGTCCACGCCGAAATCCCCCGGCCGCGCCTTCCCCACCAGCGCATTCATATTCGCCCCATCCATGTAGAGCAGCGCACCCTTCGCATGCAGAATCTCCGCAATCTTCGCAATATCAGATTCAAACACTCCAATCGTCGATGGATTCGTCAGCATCAACGCCGCCGTATCCTCATCCACCATCCGTTCAAGCTCCGCCAGGTCCACCATCCCCAGCGCATTCGACTTCAGGTTCGCCACCTCGTACCCCATCATCGCCGCCGTAGCCGGGTTGGTCCCATGCGCACTGTCCGGCACAATCACCTTCTTCCGCGCGTTCCCCCGGCTCTCGTGATACTTGCGAACCATCAAAATCCCGGTAAATTCCCCATGCGCTCCCGCCGCCGGCTGCAGCGTAATCGCATCCATCCCGGTAATCTCAATCAACGCTTCCTCCAGCGTCGCCATAATTTCCAGGCATCCCTGGCTCAGCGATTCCGGCTGATACGGATGCGCCTCCGCAATTCCTTCCAGCCGCGCCACCGCCTCATTCACCCGCCCGTTGTACTTCATCGTGCAGCTTCCCAGCGGGTACATCCCCAGGTCGATCGCATAATTCCACGTAGAAAGCCGCGTAAAGTGCCGGATAATCTCGATCTCGCTCAGCTCCGGCATCACCCCCAGGTCGGTCCGCAGTGCCGGCCCCAGCAGCTTCTTTGCATCCACCGCCGGCACATCCAGCTCCGCCAGCCGGTAAGCCTTCTTACCCGGCGAGCTCTTCTCAAACATCAACCCTTCATTCTGGTTGACATGCGTGGTCACCTTCTTCGGCGTCCCCACAAACTTCGTCTCGCTCGTCAAAGCCAATTCCGGAACCTGCGTCATCGTAGCCATCGAACCCTCCTCTTACCTTTTGCTCAAGCCATAAGCCAACGTCGCCACCAGCACAGCAGACCCCGCCACCGCACCCCGCTCTATCATCGCCCGCTGATCCTTGGCCCTGCTAACCCACAGGTAAGCCGGCACAAGCAATCCCAGCAATGCTCCTACTACCTTCATCTCACCCACTTCAATGCCAATCCCGCTCACAACACTCATCTTTTATTACTCCTAAAACTCTTCCGCATCCGCCAAATTGCCGGTCTCCGAGTAACTCCCGGAAACCGGTACATCGATATCTTCTTCCCGCAAACTAACTCCCAGCACCACGCCATTCTGTAACTCGATCGTCAACGCCGAGCCTTCTTCCAGTGAAGCCTCAACCACTTCCTCCCCAATCTGCGCACATATCGCATTACGATACTCCGGCTCACCATAAGCCACAGAAAAGTCCGTCAGCAACACGTAAGGCCACGCATACAAACTAACCAGCGCATCCCCAAACCGCAGTTCGAGAAAGTCCTCCACAAACGCAACCGACTTCAACTCCTCGCCAACCAACCCCGATACATCCATACCTAAGCCTTCGCTCCCGCCATCTCACGCGCCCCGGCCAGCACCGCCGCAGCCGCATCCATATCCACGCGCTTCGTCACCTCCGTCGCACACCAAAGCGAAGCCCCCGGCCCTAACTCCGGGTACCACTGCTCCAGCCCCAGCCCGCCGATGATCTTCTTCTCCAGCAACCCCGCATTGGCAGCCTCTGCCCCCTGCTTCAAATCCAGCACAAACTCATGAAACCGCGGTGCCCCATCGAACAACACCTTACCGGTCTCACTCAGCACGCCGCGCAGATAATCCGCCTTGGCCAGGTTGTGCTCGGCTAACTCCTTCATCCCTTCCTTGCCATAAACAGTCAGGAAAATAGTAGTCATCAAAGCCACCAGCGCCTGGTTCGTACAAATATTCGATGTAGCTTTCTCCCGCCGGATATGTTGTTCCCGCGTCGACAAAGTAAGTACAAATCCACGCTTCCCATTCACATCCTTCGTCTCGCCAATCAACCGTCCAGGCATCTGCCGCAGAAACTTTTCCTTGCAGGCAATCACCCCGCAGTAAGGCCCTCCATACCCCACCGCAACCCCATAACTCTGCGCCTCCAGCGACACGATATCCGCTTCCACCGGCGGCTTCACAATCCCCAGCGACACCGCCTCAGCAATCGATACAATCAGCAGCGCGCCCTTCCTGTGCGCCACCTCCGCAATCGCCGCAACATCCTCAATCGTCCCAAAAAAATTAGGCGATTGAATCAGCACACAAGCCGTATCATCGGTAATCGCCGCATCCAGCGCGGCCATATCCACACGTCCATTCGACGCATAGCCAACCTCGCTGGTCGGTATCTCCTGGTAAGTCGCGTAGGTAGCAATCACCTCGCGATACTCCGGATGCACCGTCCGCGCAATCACCGCCGCGTTGCGCCCCGTCACCCGCACCGCCATCATGATCGCCTCGGCCGCGCCGGTCGAGCCGTCATACATACTCGCGTTCGCGATCTCCATCCCCGTCAGCTCACAGATCATCGTCTGGAACTCGAACATGGCCTGCAACGTCCCCTGCGCGATCTCCGGCTGATACGGCGTGTAACTCGTCAGAAACTCCCCACGCTGCACCAGGCTATCGATAATCACCGGCTTATAGTGTTTATAAACACCCGCACCTAGAAAGCTCGCATAACCATTCGCATTATTTTCCGCATAACTCCTGAACCGGTCGATGATCTCCGACTCACCATGCTGCCGCGGCACCTTCATATCCGCCTTCAGCTGAAATTCAACCGGGATAGTAGAAAACAAATCGTCGATCGACTCCACGCCGATCTCCGCCAGCATCTCCGTCCTGTCCGTCGGGCTCTTCGGTAAGTAGCGCATCCTAGTGTCCTGTCTCTTCTTCTACAAAAGCCTCGTAAGCAGAGCTGTCCAGCAACCCCGCGGACTCCACCTCGTTCAGATCCCCAACATCCATCTTGAAGATCCACGTCTCATTCGCATCGCTGTTGATCAACTCCGGCTGCGAGGTCAAACCATCATTGATCGCCGTCACCGTACCACCCACCGGCGCATAAAGGTCACTCACCGCCTTCACACTTTCCACCGTCCCAAACAACCCACCGGCAGTTACAACATCCCCAACTTTCGGCAGTTCTACAAACACAATATCGCCCAGCGAGTGCTGCGCATGATCCGTAATTCCTACCGAAGCCGACTTACCTTCAACCTTCAACCATTCATGCGTCTTCGCAAACCGCAACCCCGCTGGATAACTCATGCCTGCTCCTTTATTTTCTTTGGCTTCTTATAAAAAGGTGTAGTTACTACAACCGCCTTTACACCCTGACCGCGTATCTCCACAGCTACTTCACTCCCCACAGCCGAGTACTCCACCGGCACAAAGGCGAGCGCAATATTCTTCTTCAAAAACGGTGCCGGCGACCCGCTGGTCACCTCCCCAATCCGCTCACCCGCCGCATTCAAGACAGCATAACCATCGCGCCCAATCCCACGCGCCAACATCTCCAGCCCCACCAGCTTCCGCTTTGGCCCACCCGCCGCTTCAATCGCACGCAACGCCGCCGAACCCACGAAATCCGTGCCTTTATCGAGCTTGCAATACCGTCCCAGCCCGGCCTCAAATACGTCGATCACGTCTGAAATCTCATGCCCATAAAGCGCCATCGCACTTTCCAGCCGCAGCGTATTCCGGCTCCCCAGCCCACAAGGCACAATCCCGAACTCCGCCCCCGCCGCCAGCACCTCACCCCACACCCGGCTACTCGTAGGTTCATCACTGGGAATATAAATCTCGAACCCATCCTCCCCCGTATAACCCGTCCGCGCAATCATCACGTTGTAGCACCCGCAAACCTTGCCCCAGGTAAACCAGTAATTCTTGATTCCACTTAGATCCGTATCCGTCAGCTTCTGCAAAGTAGCTTCAGCCTTCGGTCCCTGGATAGCAAGCTGCGTATAGTAGTCGGAAAAATCATTGATATGCACCCCCGGCATACTACCGATCTGCTGCCGCACCCACTGCACATCCTTCTCTCGGGTCCCCGCATTGATCACAATCAAATAATCATTGTCTGACAACTTATGCAGAACCACATCATCCACAAAAGTCCCGTCCTCATAAAGCATCGCCGAGTAATGCGCCTGCCCCACCTGCAACTTACTCGCATCGTTCATCAGCAGCTTCTGCACCGCCGCCAGGCTCCCAGGCCCACGCAGCTGAATATCCCCCATATGCGACACATCGAACAGCCCCACACCCGTCCGCACCGCCATATGCTCGCTGATCAACCCGCCATACTCGACCGGCATATCCCACCCGCCAAAGTCGACCATCTTCGCCTTGTGCGTCCGATGCGTCTGGTTCAACGCCGTCATCCGCAACTTCGAAATCTCATCCGCCATCGCACGCTCCCCAACCCCTTAAGCCTAGCACCTCAACCCCGTCTGAGTCCCCGCACCAGCACCGGAGAAAACGTCACCACCGCCGCCACCACCTCCAGCGCCACCAGCAATCCCGTCGTCCTGTGCAGCGCCGCCGCCGTCCAGCTCATCAGCACCCACACCATCATGTTCGCGCTCGCCGCCACATACACCCAGTCTGAAAACCGGTGCTGATCCTTCACAAAATCCATCCCCCGCACCGTGTTCATTGGCCGCGACCCATCGTCCAAAAGCCGCAGCAGCACCACCGGCGTAAGGTTCGCCGCAATCACCAGCCCCACCCAAACCCCCACCCAACCCGGCCACCGAGGCTCCACCCACCACGTCACCGCCATCGTCACCATCACGTTCAGCGTCGCACCCGCATTCACCAAGGCAGGGAACTGACCCATATCCGCCAGCCTGTTCATCTCATCCAACCGCTTTTCCATCACGAAACCTCACACCTCCAGTCTAGCGTCCAATATCCAATGAACACCGAATCCGTCTGGGACTACCCCCGCCCACCCCGCCTCGAGCCCGTCTCCCAGCGCATCCGCATCCTCCACGCCGGCCGCACCCTCGCCGACACCCACGCCGCCCTTCGCATCCTCGAAACCAGCCACCCTCCCGTCTACTACATCCCCCCCGCCGATCTCGACCTCACCCAACTCACCCGCTCCCCCACCCGCCAGAGCTTCTGCGAGTTTAAAGGCCTAGCCACCTATTGGTCCCTCCCCACCTCCCCAGACGCCGCCTGGTCCTACGCGCAACCCACCGCCCCCTACGCCGCCCTCGCCGGCCACCTCGCCTTCTACGCCTCCCGCGTAGACCAGTGCTTCGTAGACGATGAACTAGTCCTACCCCAACCCGGCGACTTCTACGGCGGCTGGATCACTCAAAACCTCCGCGGCCCTTTCAAAGGCGCACCCGGCACCCGCAACTGGTAGCCTAACGCCGCAGCCCCTCCACCACCTGCTTCACCTCAGCCAGCCCAGCATCGCTCAGCGCGCCCTCCACCCGTGCCCGCACCACCCCCGCGCCATCCAACACCAGCACGTAGGCATCGTCCGCCCCGCCAAAACCCACCGCCTCTTTCCACGCCTTCTCCTGCTCCGTCACCACCACAAACGTCTCCTGCCCCTTTGCCGATACCGATTCCTTCACCTTCTTCGTCACCCATCCCCTGAGCAGTCTCGGCACACTCTCCAGCTCCGCCACCTCGAACCACCCCACCCCCGCCACCCCCGCGTACTCCGCACTCAACCGTTTCCCCCACCCGCTCACCTGCTCCCGCGACCCCTGCGAGAACCCAATCACCAGCACCCCCACCTTCCCCCGCAGCGCCCCCGGCAGCTCCACCGCCGTCCCATTCAGCAGCGTCCCCCGCACCGCCGGAACTCTCCGGCTCTGCCCAACTCCCGGCACCACCCCAAGGAGCAACGCCACAAGCACCATCGCAACCTTACCCGTCCTAAGCTCAGCCAACCGCATGGACCTCATGCTAAGGCTTCACCGGCAGTGCTTCTGTAAGGTCCGCACTCACTTGTTTACACCATCGCAAATTAGCCGAGCGCTTTTACCGAAAGCCTCCCGGACGTATACTCCGACCATGACTTACCCCAGCCGCACGGACATCGAGCAACTCTCGCCGGAGCAGCGTTTGCGCCTCATCGGCGATGTTTGGGACACGTTGCCAGAGGAAGTCGAAGCCATCACCCTCTCTGACGAACATCGTACCCTTCTCGAGACGCGGCTCCTGCAATTGGAAGAGCGCCCGAGTGAAACGGTCAGCTGGGACGAGATGCTTGCACATTCGCAACGGCGCCAATCCTAAACCACCACCGTCTCCCGAAACTCCCCAAACACCCGCCGCATCGCGTTCGCAATCTCCCCCACCGTAGCCTCGCTCTCCACCGCCTCCATGATCCGCGGCATCAGGTTCTCCCCCCCACGCGCCGCATCCTCCACACCCTGCACCGCCGCCCCCCACCGGGCTTTCTCGCGACGAACCCGCAGCGCCCTCACCCGTTCCACCTGCCGCCGTTCCAGCTCCGGGTCGATCCGCTGAATCGGCACCTCCACCCCACCGCCATCCCCGGCAAACCGGTTCACCCCCACCACCACAGCCTCGCCCGCCTCCACCTCCCTCTGGTACGAATACGCGGCATTCTGTATCTCCCGCTGCACATACCCCTGCTCGATAGCCCGCAGCATTCCCATCCCTCCACCCGTCCGGTCGAACCCCGCAATCTCCGCCATATACTCTCCCGCCAGCCGTTCCACCTCATCCGTCAGCGCCTCCACATAGTAAGAGCCCGCCAGCGGATCCACCGTCTGCGCCGCCCCACTCTCAAACGCGATCACCTGCTGCGTCCTCAGCGCCAGCCTCGCCGCCGCCTCCGTAGGCAGCGCCAGCGCCTCGTCGAACCCGTTCGTATGCAGACTCTGCGTCCCCCCCAGCACCCCCGCCAGACCCTGCAGCGTCGTCCGCACGATATTGTTCTCCGGCTGCAGCGCTGTCAGCGTACTCCCCGCCGTCTGCGTATGAAACCGCATCATCCAGCTCCGCGGATTCTTCGCTCCAAAGTGTTCCCGCATGATCCGCGCCCACATCCTTCGCGCCGCCCTGAACTTCGCCACCTCTTCAAAAAGATTGCTATGCGCATTGAAAAAAAAGCTCAGCCGCGGCGCAAACGCATCCACCTCCAGTCCCGTATCGATAGCCGCCTGCACATACGTCATCCCATCCGCCAGCGTAAACGCCACCTCCTGCACCGCCGTCGACCCCGCCTCCCGCATGTGATATCCCGAAATCGAAATCGTATTCCACTCCGGCACCGCCTCCGCCGCCCACCCAAAAATATCCGTCACAATCCGCATCGCATCTTTCACCGGATAGATATACGTCCCGCGTGCAATATATTCCTTCAGCACATCGTTCTGGATCGTCCCCGTCAGCTTCTTCGCCTCCGCCCCGCTCCGCTTCGCCACCGCAACATAAAGCGCCAGCAGGATAGAAGCCGTAGCATTGATCGTCATCGAAGTCGAAATCTCGTCCAGCCGAATCCCCTCAAACAGCCGCGTCATATCCTCAATCGAGTCGATCGCCACCCCAACCTTCCCCACCTCTCCCAGCGACATCGCATCATCGCTGTCATACCCAATCTGCGTCGGCAGATCGAACGCCACACTCAGCCCAGCCGTCCCGTTCGCCAGCAGAAACTTGTACCGTTTGTTCGATTCCTCCGCATCCCCCATCCCCGCGTATTGCCGCATCGTCCACAGCCGTCCGCGATACATATTCCCCTGGATCCCCCGCGTATACGGATACTCCCCCGCCCGCTCCTCGCCATACGTCACCGCCACCGGAATCCCTGAACTCGTCTTCTCGTCTTTCATCGCCGACCCCGCTCCCTTGCCTTCATAAAGCTCGTAACAGTAAACCATCCAAACAGCAGCAGCATCCCCAGCGCCACCCAAACCCGTCCTCCGCCCCGTCCGCCAAACTCCATGCGATGCCGCCACACCTCCACCCCGGCCGCCATCGCAAACAGCCCGAAGAACACTCCCGTCAGCTCGAACCAAAGCACCCCACCCGCCCGCGCCGCCGGTTTCCAGACCGCCTCTCCAAACCGCCGCCCCCCCCGCTTCACCCCCGCCGCCACGCTGCCCGCCCGCCGCCCCGCACTCCAATCCGGCGTAACCTGCACCGCCCGCCCGCTCCCCGCCCGCGGGTTCGGACTGCTCGCCGCATCCACCGCCCGCACCACCGCCTTCGCCGTCTCTCGGACCCCCACTCCCAGCGCCCGTCCAAACCGCTCCGCATCCATAACCAACAGTCTAAATCCTGCATCCAAGCCCCAAAGGAGAATCACCAAACCCATGAAGAGCTTCCTCTTTCTCATCGCCGGCATTACCGGAGCCATCGCATACATGATCGTCAAGCAGGCCGCCACCGTCCCCGCCCCCGCCGTCCCCGCTCCCGTCGTCGACCTCGCCCACAAGCTCCAGGACGCTTGGGCAGACCACCACACCGTAGCCTAGCCGCTACGGCTTCCGGCCCTCATTCCCACAGCCACCCCCGATTGCACCCCAACCCCCTCCGGCGTAATCTAAATCTAGGTCTATGGAGGTGTCATTGAATCAAAAAGTCCAGAACCTCATCAAGAAGCTCGGCGAAGCCATCCACGAGTCCGTCTCCGAATCGGAAAGCATCGCCGGCGTCGTCAAGACCATCCGTGAACAGGGCTTCGACGTCCTCCTCATGCTCGAAGCCACCATCGGCCTCAATGAAGTCGACGAATCCCCCGAGGAGCCCGCCCAGCTCGCCCTCACCGACGGCAATCCAGTAAGCGGCCCTTTCACTTCCACCGACCTCAACTTCCTCAAGAGCCTCCGCATCAGCCTCCCGGAAGAATTCACCTCCACCGAAGAAGCCCCCGAACCCCTACCGGAATAATTTTCGCCTGACGTATCGCTTGTGTCTTTGCTTTTGCTTTCTGAGATAGGTCCGGGCTTTAGCCCGGACATTTTATTTAGCCCTTCAGACGGGCTTTAGCCCTTGGGATTTGCTGTCTGTTGAGTTGCGCGAGACTCTACAGCATTGTCAGAAATCATCTGGCCCTCCGTCCCGTGCGAAGAGATACCCGCGTCGATCACTATCCTGTCCCCGTTCCTGTTCTTGCCGTTATCCGTTCTTATCCTGCCTTGATCCGCCCTTATCCGCGTTCCTGTTTTACAAACCACCGGCCGCTTACCCACCACCCCGCCCGATAACCGCCCCATGCTAATCTTCTTGCCCGGCCTCTTTCCGTATTTCCATGCATCCTAGGAAGAGGCTGTAAGCTCCAGAAGAAGGTTACCCATGAGAGATACGCTTGGTGTGCTCCTCGCCGGTGGTGCCGGTGAACGTCTTTTCCCTCTCACCCGCGACCGCGCCAAGCCTGCCGTCCCTTTCGCCGGCCAGTACCGCATCATCGATATCACTCTCTCCAACTGCATCAACTCGGACCTCCGCAAGGTCTACATCCTCACCCAATACAAGGCTCTCTCGCTCAATCGCCACATCCGTGAGGGCTGGGGCGGCGTCGTCGCCTCAGAGCTCGGCGAGTTCATTGAAATCCTCCCGCCCATGCAGCGCGTCTCCAAATCCTGGTACCAGGGCACCGCGGACGCCGTCTACCAGAACATCTACTCCATCGGCTCTGAAGAACCCAAATACGTCATCATCCTTTCCGGCGACCACATCTACAAAATGAATTACGCCCGCATGCTCCAGCAGCACATCGAGTCCGGAGCCGAAGTCACCCTCGCCACCCTCCCCATCCGCCCGGAAGAGGTCTCCCAGTTCGGCGTCGTCGAGGTCGCACGCAACGGCGAAGTCACCTGCTTTGAAGAAAAGCCCAAGGAAACCAAGGCCCGCTCCCCCTTCATGCCGGATATGGTCGACGCCTCCATGGGCATCTACATCTTCAACACCGACATCCTCCTCCCCGAGCTCGTTCGCGACGCCGAGCTCCCTGACTCCAAGCACGACTTCGGCCACGACATCCTCCCCGCCCTCCTCGGCCGTTGCAAAATGATGGCCTTCAACTTCGTCGACGAAAACAAGCAGACCGCCCTCTATTGGCGCGACGTCGGTACCCTCGACGCCTACTACGAAGCCAACATGGACGTCGCCGGCGTCACCCCCGTCTTCAACCTTTACGACAAGTCCTGGCCCATGCGCACCCGCGCCTACCAGTACCCGCCCGCCAAGTTCGTCTTTGGGGAAATCGGCCGCACCGGCATGGCCATCAACTCCATCGTCGCCTCCGGCACCATCGTCTCCGGAGCCGTCGTCCGCAATTCCGTCGTCTCGCATGATGTCCGCGTAAACTCCTACGCCGACGTCGACAGCTCCATCGTCTTCTCGCACGTCAACATAGGCCGCCACTGCCGCATCCGCCACGCCATCATTGACCGCAACGTCAGCATCCCGGACGGCACCGTCATCGGCTACGACCCCAACGAAGACCGCAAAAACTACTTCGTCAGCCCCTCCGGCCTCACCGTAGTCACCCGCGACCTCAGCGTCTACGAAAACCCAGTCTCCGCCGACTTCATGCAAACCAACGGCAGCTTCTAACTGTCATCCACGATCCGTCAAACGGATAACCCAAATCCCGTCATCCTGAGCGAAGTCTGACGCGCGTTTGCGTCCGACGCAGTCGAAGGACCCCGAAGACCTCAATCCGCCACGACCGTCCATACCTTTTCAGCTGAAAGAGCCCGCGCCTTTTTACCACTATCGACTACAGCGGCTTTACCTACCCAAATCCACCCAAACCTAAGGCATACTACCCAAGCCACTCAAAGGCGGGACGCTCGAAAGGGCACATCCGGGGATCTAAAGTTTCGCCCTGAAAAGCGAAACGCCTCGGGGGTGCATCCCCGAGGCGATCCTTTGAGAAAGGTACGACTGCCCATGCGACGAATCATAGTCAAGTGGGGGAAGCTCAGAATTGAGTTGCCGGAAGAAATGTTCATCTTCCTGCTCATCAAACTAGCTTCCTCACTCCTGCACCACAACGTGTAGGTCGTTCACAACACTCCTGAGCGGTTCCCGCCACTCAGGAGTCTTAATCATCCGACCACCCAAACCCCCTGTCAACCCTTACTTCTTCCCAATCCGATAAACAATCCCCCCAGAAATCGCAAAGAACTCCCGCGTCTCCGTCCCAAAATGCTCAAACACCATATCCGGTGAAATCCGCAGCGCCACATTCTTCGACCGGTTGTAGTCAAGCGACCCACCCGCCACCCCCATCGGCGCCGTGTGGTTGTTATAAAGCCCCACGCTATACCCCGCCGGCAGCGGAGTCTCCGTAAAGTCCCCATAAGACCCACCCGCATAAGCGTGATAGTTCAGCGCAAACCGCTGGTTCCGCGGTCCGCGATACTGCACCCCACCCATAAACGTATAAAGCACCACCAGCGGCCTCGTCGTATACGGGTTAGGAAATACCGGCCCAGTCCCCGCCTCGCCGCGAAACTCCGCCACCGCTCCCAGGTGCCGCGTAGCCCAGTACGTCCCGGCCAACTCCACGCCCCCCAGGTTCATCCGCTTGGGAATATTCTGCCCACCCTGAAAATTCTGCAGGTTGATCCCGCCATAAATCTCATACTTGTTCAGATACGTCACCGGAGCCGCAGCCCCCAGCTTCACAGAAAGCGGTGCCGTACCCGGAGCTGTAGCCTGCCCCGTAACCGCCTGCGAGCTCGAACTCGTCCCAGCATCCGTACCCTGCGCCATCCCGGCCGCAACCATCACTCCCAGCAGGCCAACGCCCACCGTCATTCCAAATCGCTCGATCACTCGGTCTACCTTCTCGTTGCCTGTCTCACGCCCTGCACATCCCTAGGATATAGGATGGTTGACGCCCCGCACGCCCATTCGTCACGCCCCACTGCACTTTTACATCCAGCCGTGCATCCAACATCGTAGTCACTAAAGTGAGATAATCAACACCGGCAGCCCACGCTGCCCACCGGAGAACAACCATGGGCGAACTCTTCCAACCAATGCACCTCATCATCATCGCCGTCATCGTCATCTTCCTCTTCGGCGGACGCAAGCTCCCCGAGCTCGGCAAGGGTCTCGGCGAAGGCCTGCGCTCGTTCAAAGAAGGCATGAAGGGCATCACCGACGAGCCCACCACAACCACCAAGCCCGGCGAAACCGCCCACATCGTAACCCCCAAAGCCGACGAAGTAGTCCCCAAATAGCTATCGGGATGAGCGTGGGGCTTTAGCCCCACGAAATAATCTCAGAAAACAAGTGGGCTTTAGCCCCGGGCTTTCGTCTCAGCCGTATTTCGTCCCGAATCCCACTGAGGCCCCATGAAGCTAAAGTCCCCCTGGCTCATCAAGCCCGACACAAAAGTCAACCTCAACCACTTCGACCCCTCCTCCGACAGCGGTCACGCCGAGCAATCCGCCGCCCTCAAGCTCGTCAAGCACCGCGACCACCTCGAAAAACTCCAGCAAGTCCTCTACGCCGCCCAGACAAACTCCGTCCTCATCGTCCTCCAGGGCATGGACACCGCCGGCAAGGACGGCACCATCCGTCACATCTTCTCCGGCATCAACCCCCAGGGCTGCGACGTCGCCAGCTTCAAAGTCCCCACCCCCCTCGAGTCCCGCCACGACTTCCTCTGGCGCTGCCACGCCCGCACCCCTGCCCGCGGCATGATCACCATCTTCAACCGCTCCCATTACGAGCAGGTCCTCTCCCCCCGCGTCCACAAAAAAATCTCCGCCAAAGAAGTCGACCGCGACCTAGACGCCATCAACGACTTCGAGCGTCTCCTCCACCAGAACGGCACGCTCATCCTCAAGTTCTTCCTCCACATCTCCCGCGACGAGCAAAAATCCCGCCTCCAGTCCCGCCTCGACGACCCCGACAAAACCTGGAAATTTGAAGAGGGCGACCTCCACGAGCGCCAGTTCTGGCCCCAGTACCAGACCGCCTACCAGCACATCCTCTCCAAAACCAGCCAGAAACACGCCCCTTGGTTTGTCATCCCGGCCAACAAAAAGTGGTTCCGCAACCTGGCCATCTCCGCCATCCTCGTAGAAGCCCTGGAATCCCTCCACCTCAAATACCCCAAACCCACCGTAGACCCCACCACCATCCACCTCTAACCCCCACCCGTAACTCGACGTTTTGGGATTAGCGTGGGGCTTTAGCCCCACGAATGAGGTCCATAGAAAATAGGGGCTTTAGCCCCGGGCTCTCCTGCAAGACTCGCAACGAGCACATCTGGAATAAACACTACCCAGCCCCGAACTCCGCTCTTGGATCTCCGCCCCCCTCAAGCCACAATCAAAACCACCGCCCCCACCGCCACCCCCATCCCCCAGACCTGCCGCCGCGTCAGCCTCTCCTTCAGCACCCACCCCGCCAGCAAAATCGTACTAGCCGGATAAAGTGAAGCCAGCACCGCCGCCACATCCAGCCGCCCCGCCCGCGTAGCCGCCACAAACAAAAGGTTCCCGCTCGTATCGAACAGTGCCGTCCCCAGCACCCACCCCACCACCTGCCGCGTCACCACAGAAACCCCACCCCGCAGCCCCACCAGCATCACCCCACACACCGCAATCGACCCCATCCTCGCCGTCCCCATCGCCCACACCACCCCACCCGCCCCCGCATATTTCAACGCCACAAAATAAAGCCCGAACCCCGCCCCCGCCCCCACCGCCAGCCAAAGCGTAGACCGCGATTCCTTAGCCGAGCTCCCCGCCACCAGCCAGATCGCCACCGCCGCCACCGCAAACCCTGCATACCGCCGCCCCCCCGCACCCCCATCCACAAAACTGGCTATCACCGCCGGAATCGCCGCCGCCAGCAACCCACTCACCGCCGCCGAAGCCCCCATCGCCCCCCGCGACAAAGCCACATAAAACGCACTCAACGAAAGCCCCGCAAACACACCCGCCCCCAACCCCCACCCCAGCACCGCCCCCCGCGGAAACGCCCCCCCAAACGCCAACCCCAGCCCCAGCAACACGCAGAAGCTGGTCACATGGCTCATCACCACCAGCCGCAGCGCCGCCTTGGCGGACCCACCCCCCGCCTTCACTCCCATTCCACCGCAAAAGTCCCCCACCCCCCAGCAGGCGGCAGACAACAACCCCAGCCACCCGCCCATTACTGAGGAACGTTAGGAGGAGCAGCCGGAGCCGGCGTCCTGACCCCCGGCGCCTGCAACGCCACCGCCTGCGGATAGTACCCCTTCTTCGCAATCACATTCAGGTTGGGCCGCAGCACACGCACGTCGATCTTCCGGTACCGGTCATCCAGCACAGACCCCCCACCCGCGGGATAGTACCCCACCGTATACTGCGTCCGCACTTCCTCGGTAATCTTCTGGAAGCTCTGCTCGATCCCCTTCGTCCGGAACTCCGCATACGTCTCCCCACCCGTTGCATTCGTGTAAACCGGCAGAATGTTATCCCGCATAAACAGCGGCAAATGCACGCTATCCAGAAAGCCCAAACCCTCCACCGCAGAGTCGCCTACCAGCGTCGCATACACCGTCACATTGTTGGAAGCCAGGTACCGCAGCACCTCCTTCGTCTTCGCGATGCTGCCATATTCCTTGCCATCGCTGATCACATAAACCACCCGCCGCCGGTCTTTCCCAGCCTTCGTCGTAGCCTTCGCCGCCTCTAAAATGGCGTCATTCAGCGTATGCGATTCCCGTGGCACCTGCGGCGTAATCCCACCCTGCCGTCCCGGCCCCTGCCCCAGCGGCGTCAGGTTCGCCTGCGCACCGTTATTGATATTGATCCCGCCGCCCAGCCCCGTCCCCGCGTCCGAGTAAAACACATCCGTCCCCACGCTCTTTGACCGCTCCACCACCGCCGCCAGCCGCGGGCTTTGCCCTGCCGTAAAGTCCGTCTGCTTCCGCACCCCATGGTTATACGTAAACACCGCCACCTCGTCATAAGGCGCAAACGCTCCCTGCAGCGCCCCCAGCGAGTTATTCACCCGTTCCATCGTCTTGAAATCCAAACTCTGGTCGATCACCAGCGCGACCGAAAGCGGAAACGGATCCACCGTAAACACCGCCAGCTTCTGCCGCACGTCATTCTCATAAATCCGGATATCCCGCCAGTCCAGGCCCGGCACTAGCTGTCCCTTCTTGTCCTTCACCGTAAACGGCACGTCGACAAAATTCACCCGCGCCCCTAGCGTATACACCGGCCCCTGCCCCGCACCCGGCAGATCCGGCGCCGGCCCTGCATCCGCCGTAGCATCAGACAGCCCGGCTGATGGAGAAGAGGGAAGCGCACCCGGCGGCGCATTCGGGTCCGTCACCGGCGCCAAATCACCGTTCGATCCCGTCGTCGTCCCCTTACCCGGAGTGACCGGTCCCAGCCCGGCCGGCCCAAGGCCCGTCGTCTGCGGCTTCGGAGCATCCGGTATCTGCTGCTGCCCAACAAGCGGTGCCACCATCATCACAGCCAGCGCACTCCCCAACAAAATCTCTTTCACGTAACTCTCCCGCCCACATAGAAACCGGATTCCAACAGCTCAAACCTAAGACTATCAGCCAGACCCGATTCCCATTGGACGCACCCCAACCCCCACCTGTTTGCCCCACACCCACCTTTTGCGTACGCCCCGCCCGATTCCGCGTCTAACCAATCATGCGTTTCGCCGCCCTTCCCCTCGCCGCCGCCTTCCTCCTCGCCCCCTCGCTCCTCCACGCACAGGAAGCCCCCAGCCCCAACGGCCCACCCCCCGCCTCGAACGCCCCCGCCCCCCAGGAAGAAACCAACGAGCCCCTCCAGACCCTCAAAATCGGCACCAACCTCGTCACCGTCTACTTCTCCGTCCATGACAAATCCGGCTTCATCACCAACCTCAAAAAAGATGACTGCGACGTCTACGAAAACAAGGACCTCCAGGTCATCAAGAACTTCACCCAGGAGAAAAAACTCCCCCTCACCATCGGCATCCTCCTCGATACCTCCGGCTCCCAGATCAACGTCCTCCCCCTCGAACAAACCTCCGGCGCCGAGTTCCTCAAAGACGTCCTCACCCCCAAGGATGAAGCCTTCCTCATCTCCTTCGACATCAACGTAGACCTCCTCGCCGACTACACCAACTCCCCCCGCGAGCTCTCCCGCGCCCTCGACAAAGCCAAGATCAACACCGGCGTCTCCTCCGGCGGCGTCACCGGCAACGCCAAATCCGGCGGCACCCACCTCTACGACGCCGTCTACCTCGCCGCCCACGACAAGCTCCGCGCCGAAGCCGGCCGCAAAGTCATCGTCATGCTCACCGATGGCGGCGAAGAAGGCTCTGAAGAAACCCTCAAAACCGCCACCGAGGCCGCCCAGAAAGCCAACGCCATCGTCTACGTCATCCTCATCGCCGACCGCGGCTTTTACGCCCAGCAGGGCGCCATCTACACCGGCTCCGGCCAAATGGATCAGCTAGCCCGCGACACCGGCGGCCGCGTCATCAACGTAGGCAACGACGGCAAAAAACTCCAGGAAGCCTTCGACCAGATCCAGGACGAACTCCGCACCCAGTACCTCCTCACCTACTCCCCCAAAAACCTGAACTTCGACAGCAAATTCCGCACCATCAACCTGGACTGCGGCAAAGGCTACAAGATCCAAACCCGCAAAGGCTACTACGCCATCCCCGAAGGCGACAACCGCGACTAAACCGCATCGAGAAGTTACACCCCCGCTCAAAACCCAGTCTCTTTCGCTCGAAGCGTAGTGCTTCAGAGGCTGCCCCAAAAACAGTTTTGCTTACGGGCACGGCTTCAGCCGTGCCATAACGATCCGAATAGAACGCGGCTTCAGCCGCTGAGGTACACTCCGCTTCGTTGTGGCCTTTGGGATTAGCGTGGGGCTTTAGCCCCACGAATAAGACACAGCAGCAAATGGGGCTTTAGCCCCGGGCCTTCGTTCAGGCGCCCACCTAAAACCTGTCAACCCCCAACCGCTGTGCAAAACCCCGCAACTCCCTCATTCCAAACACCAAAAACACCAAAAATAGTTGGCGTGTTCACCCAGCTCACTTTGATAAACTAGACTTACAGAAATAAACAAAGCAGGCCTGCCAACCCACTCAACCGGGAAAGCAGGCCTAACTCATTTGCAATCAAGATTTTGCCCCAAAACAGGGGGGGGAGGGTACCATGCACAATCAGCTAAGCATCCATCACACCAGAGTACACAGCCATCCCAGCCACCGCATCCACCCCCATCGCATCCAGCTCCTCCACCTCCCGAGCCTCCTTGATCCCACCAGCCACAATCAACTGCTTCGCCGTGCACGCACGCAGAATCGCTGCCACCTCCATCGGAAACCCTTGCATGGTTCCCTCCGTATCCACATGCGTATACAGAAACGCAGCACAGCTATCCTCGAGCCACGTCACAGCCTCCTCAGGTGTCAGATCCACCGAGTCCTTCCAACCCTTCACCGCAACCCTGCCACCCTTCGTATCCACAGAAAAGCAAAGTTTCTCTTCACCCAGACTCTGCTTCAGCTCCTCAGCAAACTCCAGCCGAATCACCTTGTGACGACGCTTCTCCTCATTCACACCAAACAAGGAAGAACCAAAGATCACTCGTTTCGCACCAGCATCCAGCAGCCTCTGTCCATCCGCAGCCGTGCGCAATCCACCACCGACCTGGCAAGTCAGCCGGCCACAGATCATCTCGATCAGCTTCGTATTCTCGCCCTGCCGCATCGCAGCATCCAGGTCGATCAACTGCACCAGAGGATACTTGGCAAATCGCTCGATCCAATAGTCAAAATCATCGAACGCAAGCTTCAGCTTCTCACCCTGCACCAACTGCACAATCCGACCACCCAGCAAATCAATCGAAGGAATCAACATGAAATCATCTCCAATCTAACAAGGCAGCCTGACACTTACACCAGCGGCAGCCAGCTCACTCTTCAACGCACGCGAGTCTGTCACACCAAAATGAAAGATACTCGCAGCCAGCGCAGCATCGGCGCGCCCAGCACCGAACACCTCTACAAAGTGCCTCGCCGTCCCAGCACCACCACTAGCAATCACAGGAATCTGCACCGCAGCACTCACCATCGCAGTCAGCTCGCAATCGAATCCATTCCTCATCCCATCCGTATTCATGCTGGTCAGGAGAATCTCCCCAGCACCACGAGCTTCAGCTTCGCGAGCCCAATCCAGCACCCTCAAACCCGCACTCTTCCGTCCACCATTCACATAAACCTCAGCGTCTTCCACACCCTTCACACCACGCCGAGCGTCGATCGCCACGATCACAGCCTGCGCACCAAAGCTGCCACCAATCTCACCAATCAGCTCAGGCCTCGCAATCGCAGCCGAGTTGATGCTTACCTTGTCCGCGCCCGCATCGAACACTGCACTCGCATCCTCCGCACTGCGAATCCCACCACCAACCGTAAAAGGAACAAACAGCTTCTCCGCCGTCCGCTTCACCGTATCGAGCAGCGTCCCACGTCCTTCATGCGTCGCTGTAATGTCCAGCAGCACTATCTCGTCTGCACCACCAGCAGCATGACGATGAGCCAGTTCAGCCGGATCGCCTGCATCCACAATGTCCACAAACTGCACACCCTTTACCACACGACCGCCACGCACATCCAGGCACGCAATCACACGCTTGGTCAGCATGGCAGACTCCTAACCCAGCCGCATCGGGACAACATCATCCACCTCCACACGCTCACCCTCACACACCACACGTGCCAGCACATCGCCACCCTGCACCTCGGTACCAGCATGCACAAACCACTCTACCAGCAACCCTTGCGCCGGGGCCTGCACATGGAACTCCATGGAGCCATCGGTCACCGTACCCACCGCCTGCCCAGTACCAACCAGCGACCCAACCGGCACCAACTGCTGCACAAACGTAAATTCCTTCGTCGCATCCTGAAGCTTCAACTCATAAAGAAAAGGCAAGGTCACATCTCCAAAAAATTCTTCAATATCTGTAACCCTACACCTGCACTCTTCTCCGGATGGAATTGCACACCCATGACGTTGTCGCTTTCAACGACAGCCGTAAAAGCTCCACCAAAATTCGTAGTAGCAGCCGTCGCCGCAACCACAGGAGCTCTCCACGAATGCGTGTAATAAACAAATTCCCCAGCTTTCACTCCCTCGAGCAGCCGCGAGTCCTCACGCAAACCGTCCAGAGAATTCCAGCCAACATGAGGAACCTTCAACTCCGCTCCTTCATAGCTCGTTGGAAATCTCTCACATCGCCCCTGAAAATGACCAAGTCCAGCAGACTCATCCGCTTCCGTAGAACCTTCAAAAAGCCATTGCAATCCAACACAAACACCCAGAAACAACGCACCTTTTTGAATGCACTCACGTACAGCTTGTGTCACTCCTAGTTCCTCCAACAAAGCCGTTGAACGAAAATGGCCAACTCCAGGAAGCACAACCCGACTCGCATTCCTGACAATCTCAGGATCCTGCGTCACATGCGTCGTCGCACCAAGATAGTTCAAGGTCTTCACAACACTGGTCAGATTGCCAGCCTTGTAATCGATCACCACAACCATCTAAAGCAAACCCTTCGTGCTCGGCAGCAAATCCCGCATCTGCATATCACGGCTGCAAGCTCCTCGCATCGCCCTGGCAAACGCCTTGAAACTTGCTTCGATCTTGTGGTGATTGCTTCGTCCATACATCACCTTGATATGAACATTGCATTTAGCACCACGACTGAAGCCTTCAAAGAAGTCGGTCACCAGTTCCGTTTGAAAGTCTCCTACGATCGGCACGCTCACCTGGTCGTCCACCGCATAAGCGGTCCTGCCGCTAAGATCCACCGCAGCCACTGCAAGCGTCTCATCCATCGCCATGACAAAATAACCAGCACGCAGAATGCCCTTTTTGTCACCCAGCGCTCTCTCAAACGCCTCACCCAAGGCAATTCCCGTGTCCTCAACAGTATGGTGCTGATCCACATCCAAATCGCCACGAACCTTGAGCGTCAGGTCAAAACCTCCATGACGAGCAAACAATTCAAGCATGTGATCGAAGAAGCGAATACCCGTTTCGACTTGGTAAGTTCCCTTGCCGTCGACGCCAAGCTGCAAGGAAATTTCGGTTTCCGTCGTCTTTCGTTCAACAATCCCAACACGCGATTCGTTCAAGGCGTCCATCCGATCGCCGCAAGCGCTTCGCTCAACACAGCAATTCCACGCGTGACATGTTCCTCAATCCCAATCGTGATCCGTACGAACCCTTCACATCCAGGATCAGCCGATCGATCCCTCAGGAGCACGCCGCGTTCTCTGGCCGCCTCAACCAACTCCGTATGTTTACTCCCAATTTGCATGAGGATGAAGTTAGCCGCACTGGGAAAGTACGGCACTCCCAAAGCATCGAGCGCCTCCATCATGCGTTCTCTGCCCTCACGTATCTGCTCCACATACCACGCTGTGTAGCTCTCATCCGCAAGCGCCGCGGGCAGGCATTCCAGTGCGACACCGTTCACGTTGTAAGGTGAACTCGCTTTCTTCAGGTAGCTAATGAGCCGAGCATCGCCAGCCACCAACCCAACCCGAAGATTAGCCAGACCATAAGCCTTCGAGAATGTTCGAGTCACGAGTAAATTGGGCACTCGTCCAACATCGCCAATAGTCGTATCTCCATGAAAGTGAAAGTAAGCTTCATCGACCATAAGTAGCGCATGCGGAGCTCTCTCAGCAATAGCAAGAAGCTCCTTCCGGCTCACAGTTGCGCCGGTCGGATTATTCGGTGAAGCCACAATAATCAGCTTCGTCTTCTCTGTGATGGATGCGATGAACCGATCATAGGGAAATTCCATCGATGCATCCGACTGCACCTTCCGCAACCCTCCTGGAGCCATGAGCGCGATGGAGACGTCATACATAAAGAAGCTCGGAACCCAGACTAGAGCTTCATCATTTGCTTCAAGAAATGTGGTGCAAATCAGATGGATCGCTTCGTCAACACCGTTGGTCAAGAGAACCTGACTAGCGTCTAAGCCGAGATAAGAGGCGACAAAAGCCTCAACCGGCGCGCGTTCCGGATATTTAGTGAGATCCTCCGGCCTTATCGAGGCCAGACGCTCCATCACTTTTGGCGAAGGAGCAAACGTATTTTCATTGAAGTCGAGTCTCAGGGCATGCCGACCTGCAAGTGGCGGATGGTATTCCGGCATGGCAAGGATAGCCTTACGAGGCAGCACAGTTTCTAGCAACGCCGTGGTAGTCAAGCAGCACCTCCGATAGCTAGCTTTACTCTCACACTTTCTGCATGTCCCAGCAGACCTTCAGCCTCAGCCATAGTCACAACATGCGGCCCAAGTTCTTCAAGGCCTTCCTTGGTGTACTCCTGAACGGTAATTACTTTGACGAAGTCGAAAACGCTGAGTCCACCCCGCGTCCTCCCGCCTCGACCCGTCGGAAGTACATGGTTCGGCCCACTGATGTAGTCACCCATGCTCTGCGGAGTGTAAGCACCTACAAAGACTGACCCGGCATTCTCTACCCAGTCGAGATCTTGCTTACTGTCTACCGATAGATGTTCAAATGCAAGTCTATTGGTCAAGTCCTGTGCTTCTTTTCTCGTTTCGGTGATAAAGATGAAACCGCCTTTCGACAAAGCGCCTGAAGCGCTCGCATTTTCCTTCACCTGCGATCTCACTTCAACTAAAACGTTGCCTGCTAAGGTCTCATCCGGCGTTATCAAAACGGCAAGCGATTCAGGGTCATGCTCAGCTTGTGCTATTAAATCGGCCGCAATGCCAGCTGCATCACCCAATTCACTCATTACGCCAATCTCAGTCGGTCCTGCCTGCATGTCTATCCCACACTCGTGCGCGACAGCCAACTTTGCTGCTGTGACATAAAGATTTCCAGGCCCCACAATCTTATCTACTTTGCGAATAGTCTCGGTTCCGTAAGCCATTACCGCGACCGCTTGCGCCCCACCTATTCTGTAGAACTCCTCAACCCCGGCTAACCATGCAGCTGCAAGCGTTTCACGCGCCGGCTTCGGTGAACACACCACGATACGCTTTACCCCACCAACCCGGGCTGGAGTAGTAGTCATGAGCAGCGTGCTCGGGAGTGGATAGCGGCCTCCCGGAACATAGCACCCCACGCTGTGCAGACCACGCACTATCTGGCCCGTCTGCAGGCCGTGCGTCGGCTTCATTGCCCATTCAAGGGGCCTTTGTGCTTCGGCAAATACTCGTATGTTCGTTTGGGCAATCTTCATTGCTTTGCGTAATGCTGGCGCTGTTTCAGCCCATGCCTCTTCCATCTCTTCCTTTGTAACCAGCAGCGGGAGGAGTGTGCCGTCATCCTGCCTCAATCCATCGAAGCGGCCCGCATATTCCTCTACTGCAGAGTTTCCCCCATTTCGTACGTCGGTCAAAATGGTTGATACAACAGCCTCCACCTTTGCAGTGTTGACTGCACCACGTCGTTCGATCGCTTTGATCGCTTCGTGTGCCAGCTTGCCTGAATGTCCATAAGTCTTCAATAACTTCACGACGCCACCCCTGCTCCTTGCCGCTTAGACTAAAGCACAACTTTGCTCAATGCGTATTCAACGATACCCGTCGCGCCCGCCGCTTTCAGCCGCGGGATTACATCTCGCACCATGGTTTCATCGAGGATCGTGTTCAGCGCAAAACCATTTCCGCCGATCAACTGAGAGACTGTGGGTGAGTTCAAAGCCGGCAGTTGCTTGGTTACTGAAGTTAATGACTCCTGGCTTACATTCATCATCAGACCGACGCGCCCTTGAGCAGCGATCGCAGCGTTAAGCATCAGCGCAACATTCGAGATTTTCTCGCGCTTCCAGTCATCAGCCCACGCCGACCTATTCGCAATCAGTTGGGTTTCACTCTCCATAAGAGTCTCAATAATACGAAGACGGTTGGCGCGCAAGCTTGTTCCTGTTTCCGTGACCTCGACGATGGCATCGGCAAGGGTCGGGGGTTTGACCTCGGTCGCTCCCCAACTAAATTCAACAGTCACTGGAATCTTTTTCGCCGCGAAGTAGCGCTTGGTAAATTCAACCAATTCCGTGGCAATAATCTTCCCGGCTAAGTCTTCTGGCTTCTGGAAAGGGGAATCTTCTGGAACTGCTAACACCCACTTCACGGTACCACGGCTTACTTTTGAGTATGTAAGTGCGGTGACCCGTTGCACATCACTTTCGTTCTCCAAAACCCAGTCGTTGCCAGTAAGTCCTGCGTCGAGCGCGCCGTGTTGGACGTAACGCGCCATTTCCTGCGCTCGCACCAGCATGCACTCGATTTGAACATCGTCAATCTGAGGGAAGTAGCTGCGCCCATTTGCAAAGATACGCCAACCCGCTCTTTCAAAAAGCGCAATAGTCGCATCCTGCAAACTGCCCTTAGGAATTCCAAGCTTTAGCTTATACATGCTGCACCTTAATCTCCTTTGTAAAGCAACTTACTGTGCCTTCATGGCACACCAGACCGTCGCCTTCGACTTCCACCTTAAACAGGAGGGCATCGCTATCGCAATCCGTTGCAGCGGTAACTATACGCAGGCGGTTACCGCTGCTCTCGCCTTTTCTCCAAAGCTTTTGGCGGCTCCGCGACCAGAAAGTAACGTAACCGCTTTCGAGCGTCATTTGATAACTCTCTTCGCTTAGAAAGCCAAGCATTAGCATCTCTCCACTTTTCGCATCCTGTACGATCCCCGCTACGAGCCCGTCGGACTTCTCAAAGTTTATCTTCATTGGTCCTCCACACGTGAGAATGGCCCGCTCGCAAGTTTCGCGTTGGCGGGCCAATTTCTAGATCTTGGTTTCATCAAAAAATAGTAATGGAATTAGCCCCTACAGCAAGTAGTATGGCGGTTGATGCGAGCACTGAAACCGACTTATCACAAGACTACGCTACGTTTTTCGTTTGTCCTTGTCAATGAGCCACATGCAGACAGAATTAATGAACCTAGCAGCGAATCCTGCTCCGACACACTTCCGCTTCGTACGAAACATCCCTGATGATGCATCAGAAGGCGTCTTGCTATAAAATTTCGATATGTCAGGATCACTCCTACGGAAGCTGCTGCGTCTGCTGGTCTTCATAGCGCTTTTCCTAGACATACCGAGTCAATTTGCTTTTACGCAAGCGCCGACCCACGCTAAGACGTATGAAAATGGAACTCTGTTAGACATCAACACTGCCACGTTGGAGCAGTTGGAAGCTCTACCTGGCATTGGGGCGGGCTATGCCGAACGCATCCTAAGGTATCGACCCTACCGAGCGAAGAACCAACTCGCACAGGACGGCATAATACCCCAAGTGACGTATCTCAAAATTAGGCTGTTCATCATCGCCAAGCAACGGGTAAAGTGAGGCGTTGTGACTTACCGGGTGCATTTTGATTAAGCCACCTCTTTTCCGCATACTAACCAAAATAGCGTCGTACACTCAATTGTGACGCAAATCATCCTCCAGGTACGTTCAGGACTAAGATGCAGACTTCCGGTCACCCCACAACTCGTCGCCGTTTAAATAGCGCACTCGGAGCGGTAGCGCTTTTGGGTACACTTTCTGGCTGCCAAAGTATCACAGGGAGTCCGAATCTTTCTCAGGTGCGAATCGTTGATGCGTCGACGACTGCGACCGGGGTGGACGTATATCAAGGCGCCGGAGCGCTGGCTTACAATCTTGGCCTTGGTACCATCACTTCCTATGTGCCGTTGACACCCGGTAATTTCAGTATCAATGTAGATGGTGCAGGTACACGCCAACAGCTTGCAACCCAAGGCGGCACATTTTTAACGGGGCAACAGTACACAGTTTTGATATCGAACTACCTTGCTGGACTTCAGGAGACGATTCTGGAGGATCAAAGCCATGCTGCTCCCAGTGGTCAAGTATCGCTCCGAGTGATAGATGCATCGACGCGGGCAGGCGCCCTTGATATTTATCTCATACCTGCTGGATCTAGTCTGACTTCTGTGAGAGCTCTGTTGAGCGCAGTTTCCCTTGGTGAGAACAGCGGTTACCTGAACGTTCCTGCTGGTACTTACACCCTTGTGGCTCTCCCGGCAGGAGCTACGCTCACGGCCGCAGGGTCGACATACTACACCGGTGCCGCGGTGACCTATGTTCCTGGAGCTGCTAAAACTTTAATACTTATCGATCAGCAACTGGTCACTGTACCTGGAATCCAGGTCATAACGGGAAACGACTACGATCCGGTCGCGGCAACTAGTTAGAAGCTAATCGTCGTAGCGTAAAAGGCTAACTATTTCGTACCCTTGAAATTTCTCACGTCCTTTAAGAAAATCAAGTTCGATCGCGAATGCTATGCCGACAATTTCGCCACCAAGCTGTCGCACCAGGCTGGTCGCTGCTTGCATGGTGCCACCAGTAGCGAGCAGGTCGTCAACCAAGACGACTTTCTGTCCTGGCTCTATGGCATCCAGATGTATCTCTAGCGAATCAGTGCCGTACTCGAGGTCGTAGTTTACCTTTGCTGCAGGCGCGGGTAACTTCTTTGGCTTTCGAATGGGCACGAAGCCGGCGTTCAACCTGTAGGCCAGAGCAGGAGCAAAGATAAAGCCTCGAGCTTCAATGCCTACTACGAGATCTACGTCCTTGCCGATAAAATGAGCGGCAAAAGCATCGATAAGGTGAGCCATACCAGCAGGATCTCTGAGCAGGGTCGTGATGTCGTAGAAGAGTATGCCGGGTTTTGGGAAGTCGGGCACGGTCCGAATTAGCTGTTTTAGAGAGTCGCAGTCGACTGTATTAGACACTTCACCAAGCTCCTTCTATGCGAAATTCTTTGAGACCTAAAGCCTCAGTAGGATCGAGTTCATGCTCGATTACGAAATCAACTCGACTGCCCCGAGACCCTCTACGAAGCTCAACAGCAAGTTCAGCAATCTGTTCCGCATCACCACTTGCTATAAGCTCCACATGGCCAGAGTCGGTATTTTTAACCCAGCCATACAGCCCGATTTCTGCCGCAACACGATGAGCAAACCAACGGAAACCGACTCCTTGTACTCGTCCTTTTATAAGAAAATGTCTGACAGGCATAGTTTACGCTCTCGACATATACGCACCCTCTGCTGTGTCTACACGGATGCGCTCGCCTTCGTTGATGAAGGGTGGCACCTGAACAATCAGACCTGTTTCAGTTTTTGCGGGTTTTGTGACCGATGATGCTGTCGCTGACTTGATGCCGGGTTCCGTTTCCACGACCACCATAACAACGGCTGTGGGGAGTTCAATGCCGACGGCTTTTCCGTCATGGAAGCTAACGCCGATGGAGAGGTTCGGCGTGAGGTAATCTACAGCGTCGCCCAGGATGTCACGCTTGAGCATCGTCTGCTCGAAGGCCTCATCCATGAAGAAGTAGTCGTCGCCATCGTTGTAGAGAAACTCCATCTTGATCTCGTCGACATAGACGCGGTCGATCGGGTCTGGTGAACGGAAGCGCTCCGTAAAGGCTGCTCCGGTGCGGACATTTTTCAACTTGGCCTGGATAAATGCACGGAGATTTCCGGGTGTGCGGTGTTCAATCGAGAAAACCAGGTGAAGATCGTCTTTAAATTTAATGATCATGCCGGGACGCATTTGCGTGGCAGGGATGGACATTGGAACCTCATAATTCTATGAATGAAGATGTTTGCTAAGCGAGGCGGCGACCATTCGATTGTAGCTCAGCTTAGCGGACGAAGAGTCGTTTGAAAAACTGGCCGATAGCATGGAAGGGTTTGATGGTTTTTCTCGGGGGCGCGGGTGGTGGGGTGGGTAGGGTGGGGTCGTAGGTGAGGGTGGTGGATACCTGGATGTGGGTGAGGCCGGGGGTTTGAGGTGGAAGGGGTGTGGGTGGGGCGAGGCCCTCGCTGACGGCGGTGGGAAAGGGGTGGGCTGCGGCGGCCTGTGCGGGAGTGACGGTGGCGCCTCCGCGGAGGAGGGCTTCGGCGAGTGGGATGACTGGCGGGTCAGGAGGTGGGCAGCCGCAGGGTGTGGTCTCGTGGTCCACGACCTCGCGGAGGCTGCCGTGCTCGAAGAGGACGTGTTGGTTGGGGTGAAGCTGGTAGTTGGCCTGGCCGAAGGCGTCGGTGAGGTTGAGGATGGGTGCGTGGCGGCCGTGGTTCTCGATGCAGGTGTCACCGTTGCGTGCTACGTGGATTTCGAGTTCCAGATTGCCAGGGGTGGCTGGGGTTAGGCGGAGGTCGGGGGTGAGTAGGGTATCGGCTGGGGTGACCTGGGTGTGGAGCTCGAGGGCTCCGCGGTCGAGGGCTAGGAGGAGGGCGTTGGCTGGGAGGGGTGTGAGATGGAGGGTGGTGGTCTGGCAGAGGTGGAGGTCGCCGCCGCGGGTGAGGGTGAGGTTGGCGGTGTGGTTGTGGGCGGTGAGGGAGGTGGGTCCGGAGAGGGTGGTGAGGTTGGCGATGGGCTGCGGGATGACGGTGGTGGTGATGTCGGCGTCGGCTGTGGGGATGGTGGCGATAGGCGTGGACTGGCCGATGGCTGATGCGGTGGCTGCGAGGAGTAGGAGGAGGGCTCGCATGTGGCTAGAGGTTGAGGAAGTTGTGGATGAGGGTCTTGCCGTGCGTGGTGAGGACGGATTCGGGGTGGAACTGGACGCCCTCGATGGGGAGGGAGCGGTGGCGGAGAGCCATGATGGTGTGGTCTTCAGAGCGGGCGGAGACGGTGAGGTCTTCGGGGAGGCTCTCGTCCTGGACGATAAGGGAATGGTAACGGGTGCAAGTCATGGTGTTGGGGATGTTGGCGAAGATGGTCTGGCCGTCGTGAGTGACTTCACTGGTCTTGCCGTGCATGAGCTTCTCGGCACGGACGACGTTGCCACCGAAGGCGGCACCGAGAGCCTGGTGGCCGAGGCAGACACCGAGGATTGGCGTTCTGGGACCACCGGCGAGGCCGAGGCGCGCGAAGTGCTGGAGCAGTGGAATGCTGATGCCTGCTTGCTGTGGAGTGCAGGGACCGGGCGAAATGAGAATGCGGTCGGGATGGAGGTCTTCGACCTGCTGAGGAGTGATCTGGTCGTTGCGTCGGATGACGATTTCGGCACCAAGCTCACCCATGTACTGGACGAGGTTGTAGGTGAAGGAGTCGTAGTTGTCGAGGACGAAGACCATGAGTGAGTTTACTCCTTTCAGGAGGGTGGCTCCCCCCGGTGGTTTGGGGCAAAATCTTCATTCGATTGGGGTTACGGGTTTGGGGGTTGAGGGGTGGGTGGGAGTTGGGTTTGGATTTGATCTATGTATCCAGTTTATCAAGTTGGCGGGGGTGAACATGCCAACTATTTTTGGGGTGTAAGTGGTTTGGTTTGTTGGGGTTGCGGGTTTTGGAGGAGGCCTGGGGGGTTGACATGTGATTTTGCTGGGGTTTTTGAGGGGGAAAAAACAGGAACGCGGATCAGGGCGGATGAAAGACGGATAAGAACGGATAAGACGAAAAACAGGGAACGGGAAAGGGTGAGGCGAGAGTCGCAGGTGATTAAACCCCAGGTCACGCGGTGAGGCTCGCGTGGCCTGGGCCACCCCGGACGTCGGGAGGATAACGGATGAGTAACCCCACCTCACGCGATACGGCCCGCGTGAGGTGGGGCACCCGAGACTGTTCGTCCCTCTTCGTGACGACAACCTAAATGTCTGGTTGGAAAATGACTGCGGGTGGGTTGTGCGGCGGCGGGTTCGGCATCAAAATTCGGATGCTGGTGCCTGAGTCTTTGCGGGAGATGTTTCGGTGCAGGATTTTGCGGCCGCTGCTGCGACAGCTTCGGGGTGGGGTGACGACGCGGCGGCTGGCGTGGAGTCTGGCGCTGGGGGTGATACTCGGGATCAATCCTTCAGTTGGGTTTACTACGCTGGCGGTGATCCTGCTGGCGTGGACGTTCGGGTTGAACCAGGTGGCTTCGCAGGTGGGGGCGCACTCGGTGGCGCCGTTGCACCTGTTGCTGTTTTTGCCGTTTATCGAGCTGGGGGTGCACCTGTTCCATACGCACAAGCTGCCGATGGACCGGAAACAGTTGGAGCATCTGGGGCATCATCCGGTGCGGCTGGTGCATGCGATCTGGCAGTGGGAGTGGCATGCGCTGGTGGTGTGGGGGGTGCTCTCGGCGCTGTTGTTGCCGGTGCTGGCGCTTTATCTGAGGCGGGGGTTGGTGTTGCTGCTGCGGCGGCATCGGAGGCTGGTTTATTCGCGGCCTGGGGAGTGAGGGATGAGGAAATGGTTGCTGGCGAGAATGCGACTTATGTGGACCTATCCAGTCAAGATGGTTAGCCATGACTAGGAGGCGGGTCGTCATCTAGCTGCCTGAGTGCGCAATAACACGCGGGATTGTGACGACCCAAGAGGTTCCCACAAGGCCTTTTGACGTTCACCGTCGTTTGTGGAGTTTGATGAAGCGGTCCTCAACGGGACAAAGTTCATGAAAACCGGCATGTAAGTTTTTAGCCATTTTCGCGACGGCGCTCACGATTTTATGCGCTGTGTCCTGCGTCTCTCGCAGAGATTGCTTGATCCGCACTGAACTATCCCCACTCTGATCAATGTACTGCTGATCGACCTCACCGCCATTGTGTTCGTAGACGTGCCTCCTGTGAAACATCAGTATCGAGAAAATTTGATCGTTTCTTTCAAGATTGGAGAAGATATCTATATCAAATGTGTTTGCGAGTTCGGTTTGAACTTGCGCGAGATTATGAAACCGTGAGTTTGATAGCCGGTTTTTACGAGCCTTAGTCACAGGCACTATGCGAAGCAGCTCTCTTACGTAGACGCCCGCAAGAGAGTCGAAGGCCGCTACAGCATCCCGGACACAGGACTCATACTGCCCCGACGTATTGATGCGCTCTCGAATTGCTGCGAGTGTCTTTTTCTCAAGCTCCTGAATGTCGTTCCGCGTCCCACAGAGGGAGCAGTACCCAAATCGTCCGAGAATATCAGCGATATTTCCGCATTCTTCGCACGTGAACCTATTCTGTTGCCGCTCCTCTGAGTAGTAAAAGGGCGGCTTCTCAAGACTGCTGACGGCATCGGCAACTGCGTCGAGGTCGATGACATGTTCGCCATCGGGTGCATCCAACGCTTGCGCCATGAGGGCTGAATACTGCTGAATGTAAGCTCCCTGCGCGTTGGTCAGGAAATTGTGATTGTCTCCATGCAGGTCACAGTAAGGACAGAAGCGTGACGGCGCTCTACTACGCCAGTACCCGTCACAGCGGGGACATTGTTGACCGAACAGCATCTCGCTATCGCTTGCGACAAAAACCATGAAGCAGCCTGGAATCGGACCACGGTCGATCGGGGAACCCATTCCTCCAAGGACCGCAGTGCCCACGGGGATTCCGGGCTGTATAACGTGCACAGCGTAGATGGCCGCGCCCGTCGGACGACTATGTGACCAACCGTTGCTGTAGGCCCGCTGGCCATCCTCGCGAGTCACAACCTGGATCGTCACTCGTCCGCCCGAGTGAGCTATTTCCCGGAACTCTTGATCTTCCATACGTCGATACCCTCGCAGCTTTTGGCTAAAGCGTACCGCAGTGAGCTTCTGTAGAACACTTTACAGTTCGTTTCTGCGTCGGGGCAATGAAGCAGCGGAACCCATAGTCCAGAGGACGTGGGCCGAAGGTCTAATGTGGGCTTGCACACGACAGAGCGCTCATACATCACCGTCGTCCCGTCGTAGTCATGGTCTCGGAAACGGAATCGGATCACTCCTGATAAACGCCGTTCGCGGCAGTTGTTGATGCTCCGACGGATTGGGTGCCGGGCTGAGGAGAGCGTACCTCAGGGGCTGAAGCCCCGTTTTGGCGGTGGGGATGGCACGGCTGAAGCCGTGCCTTTAAGCAAGACTGCTTTTTCGGTAATCTCTCGAACTCCGTTTGGGTGGGGATGCCAAGGCTGAAGCCTTGGCATCCCTTAAAGCAGTTTGCGTGAAGGTGTAAAGCAGACAACGCCCGGACGGCAGCCGCCACAACCTCCAATACAGAGATTCTGGCTTCGCCAGAATGACGGCGTTTGAAGGTTGAGCCTCTACACCAATGCGAGAATGGCTCTAGAAGCGACGGTATATGGTATTTGGCGTGATGGGGGCAATTTGTGGGTTGGTTGGCGGACGGGCCGGGGCTGAAGCCCGATTTCGTAGGGGGTGTTATTCGGGGGGCTGAAGCCCCCCGCTTCCACCGGAAGGCGGGGTTGTGCGGGTGCCGTGGTTGGTTAGACAGTACAGCGGGGTGCCTGGGGCGGGGACGTTTGGAGTGGAGAGAGCGTACCTCAGGGGCTGAAGCCCCGCTTCGGGTGCGGGGATGGCACGGCTGAAGCCGTGCCCTTAAGCGAGGCTGCTTTTTTTGGTATTCAGTTGGGTTCCGTTTTCTGGTGTGTGGGGATGGCAGGGCTGAAGGCGTGCCCTTAAGCGAGACTTTCGAGCCCGATGACTCACCCAAAGAGAGCAAATCCCAGGGGCTGAAGCCCACCTAGCCGGTGAGTTTAAATGTCCGGGCTAAAGCCCGGACCTATCTCAGAAGCAAGAATAACGGCACGAACGATTCGTCAGACAGAACCCAGTGTCTATTACACAGGATTTATCGGCGCGCGAGACGCAGATTTCCTTCGGGAATGACAAAAAAGGCGGCGGGCGGTGGTGGGGTGTTTGGAGAGTGAGTCACCCCACCTCACGCGATATGGCCCGCGTGAGATGGGGCACCCGATGCGTTGGGTGGAGGAATCGGGTCACTGACGATGAGGCCGTCCGTGCCTGGGGCACCCCGTTCGTGCTTGCACAGAAGCTTAGTGGCGGTCGGCGGTGGATTTGGGGAATTCGAGGAGGTGCTTGGCTGCGTCGACGAGCTCCTGGAGGATGGTGGCGGGCTGATCGACGAAGGCTACGGCGAGGCGGCGAAGGCTTTCCATCTGAGCGGCGCGGCTGCGGGGGTGGATGGGGCGGGCGGCGAAGAGGGATTCGTCGGAAAGGTCGAGGACCTCAAGGCCGGCGTCAGCGAGCTGTTCCGGCGATTGGGTCATGAGGGGAGTGTACGCATGGATGAGTGTTGAAAGTGTGTCGTTTTGAACAGTGGGGGCTTGAGGGTGCTGAAAAGCGAATTCTTGGCGTTTGGAGCGAGGACCCGGGGCTGAAGCCCCACGCATAACCGAACGGCTTTTCAGCGGCCTCTTATTGGGTGGGGGTGCGGAGGTCGCGTTGGAGAAAACGGCAAGAACAATCAACGGCAGAAGCCAATACGGAGATTCTGCGCTGCGCTCAGAATGACGGCTATCGCTCTACGGTCACTCCGCGGTTGATGAAGGTTAGCGGGGGGTGTTGGGGGTTACGCCGGGGTCGGCGTACTGGTTGTGGTTGCGGTCGTAGATGCCGCGGGAGGTGGCGTTCTGCTCGGAGGCGAGTTTGTGGCGGTCGGCGGAGGTGAGGTGGCCGTCGTCGCGCGAGCGCATGCGGGCGTCCTGGTTGGTGATGCGGGACTGGTTGTGTTCGGCGGCGGCGGCACCACGGGGGGTGATCTGGCCGTCGGCTACGCCGTGCTGGATGCGCGCCTGCTGGTTGGCGGAACGCTTGGCGATGGTGTGGCGCTGTTTGTAGGTGGTTTGGGCGCTCGCGGAGGTGAAGGCAGGGGCCAGGGCGAGGAGCGCGGTGGCGGCGGTGAGGAGGAGGAATTTGATCTTCATGGGGTCTGGTCCTTTTCTTTGGTGATGGGGTATCTTGTTCATTCTATTTAGCTTATGTGGTGCATCTTCAGTTATAGGAACACGTTGGGTTTTGAAAGGTTGTGGTGGGTTTAGGGAAAACAGGAACGCCGATAATGGCGGGATATAGGGGGGATAAGGGCGGATAGGGCGGGGATGGAGAACAGGAACGGGATAGAGCGGGAGGATGGCGGTGATTTGGTTCGCTTGACGGCCATTGCGTAACCCCAGGTCACGCGGTGGGAATAGGTGCGTAACTTACAGTGCCTGCCCCGAGACGTTTTGGGGGTGTGCTGCTGGGCTTGCGGGTAGACTGGTTGCGTGATGACGACGGGCGATGCGGTGATGGGAAGTGTGCGGTGGGTTCGGCTTCCGATGCGGTTCGATGGGGCGCGGTTGCGGGCGGACCTGGCGCGGATTGGGGAGGAGGAATGGCGGATGCATTTCAATCAGGCGGACTTTGAAGGGACGTGGAGTGGGGTGGCGCTGCGGTCTAAGAGTGGGGCGGTGAACGATATCGGGGCTACGGGTGAGGTGGGGGAGTTTCAGGATACGGAGTTGATGGAGCGGTGTGGGTATCTGCGGGAGGTGGTGGGAGCGTTTCAGATGCCGCTGAAAAGTGTGCGGCTGCTGCGGTTGCATGCGGGGTCAAGGGTGAAGGAGCACAGGGACCGGGACCTGGGGCTGGCGGATGGGGAAGTGAGAGTGCATGTGCCGGTGGCTACCAATGATGGCGTCGAGTTTATTGTGGGGGGACGGCAGTTGCGGCTGGGCGAAGGCGAGGCCTGGTATGTGGATTTCTCGCAGGCGCACCGGATTGAGAACAGGGGCGATGAGGGGCGGGTGCATTTGATTGTGGATGGGCGGCTGAATGACTGGATGGCGGGGATGCTGCGGCAGTGCGTGGAGGCGGAGAGTGTGGAGCCGGTGGGGGTGGGGGAGTTCCGGCGGTTTTGTGCGGTGGTGTATGAGGATGCGGGGCTGCGGGAGCATTTGATGCACATGACCGATGCGGGCAAGTTGCTGGAGGCTGCGGTGAAGGCGGGGCGGGAGCGGGGGTTCGGGTTTGCGGCGGGAGATGTGGAGAGTATCTATAAGAGAAATCGGGAAGAGTGGATGATGCGGGGGGCTTCGCTTTGAAGGATGCGAGGTTTGATACGGCTGGGTGGATTCCATCGCAGTTTGCGTGGGTTGAGGGGAGGGCGGTGGTGCGGTGGGTGCGGCTGGGCGAGACGCGGCTGCTGGATCCGTTTTATGAGCAGACGATGCAGCGGGTGATGATGCAGCCGTTTCACCAGCTTTTTCGGCTGGAGTGTGGGGTGGAGACGATGGTGGACTGGATGGAGGGGGCTCCGACGGTGCCGTTGGCGGGGTTGATTTTCCATATGTCGCGGTGTGGGTCTACGTTGATGGGGCAGATGCTGGGGGCAAGTGAGAAGCATATTGTGGCTTCGGAGCCGGCGCCGCTCGATGGGGTGCTCAGGGCGCATCTGCATACGAAGCTGGAGAGGGCGACGCAGGTGCGGTGGGTGCGGGGGATGGTGGCGGCGCTGGGGCAGGCGAGGATGGGTGGGGAGGAGAAGTTTTTTATCAAGCTGGATTGCTGGGATGTACACCAGGCGGGGTTGCTGCGGGAGGCGTTTCCGGAGGTTCCTTTTGTGTTTTTGTATCGGGAGCCAGTTGAGGTGATGGTTTCGCATGCACAGATGCCGGCGGCGTGGACGGTGCCGGGGATGCTGAACCCGCTGGCGTTGCTGCTGGAACGGAGGGATTGGGATCCGCAACGGCGGGAGGTGTATTGCGCGAGGGCTTTGCAAAAGATATGCGAAGGCGGGTTGAGAGCGGCGCGAAAGCAGGGGGCGATGCTGCTGAATTATGAGGAGCTGCCGTTGGCGATGTTCGGGCGGGTTTTGCGGAAGCTGGGGCTGGGTCTGGAGGTGATTGGGGGGATGATGGAGAAATCGCAACGGGATGCGAAGAGCCCGGGGGAGGTGTTTGTGGGGGATTCGGCGGAGAAGCGGGAGGAGGCGAGCGTGGAGGTGCGGGGTGCGGCGGAGGAGTATTTGCGGGGGATTTATGGGGAGTTGGAGAGGGAGCGGGTGGGGCAGGTGGCGGGAGGGCTGTGAGGTTTGGTGGGCTTTCTGGGGTCAGTCGAAGAGCCCCGGCCCAGGGGCTGAAGAAGCGCGTTGTCATTACGGTGTCGGGGCTGAAGGCGAGTGAAAAGGGGTCTTCGCCGCTGCGAGCGAAGGCCCGGGGCTAAAGCCCCATCCTTTCCATGAAGTTATTCGTGGGGCTAAAGCCCCACGCTAATCCGCGTGCGTTTTGGTTAGTTGCGGGAGGGGAAGATGCCTTGGAGGGAGATGCAATAGTTCATGGCGAGGTAGGGCATCATGTTGTTGTGGGGGGTTGAGCTGCCGCTGGTGGCTACGCTGGCGGCGGCCATGCGGGTTCCATCCGAGGAGGTGGCGTAGGCGTTTCTACCGCGGGGGGCCGAGCCGAAGTAGGCGTTGGCGGCGGGCGTGGGGGTGGTGGCTGCGGTGCCCGCGACGAGGGTGTGGCTGTGCGGGGGGAGCTGGTTGGCGAGGAGGGTGACGGTGGCGGAGCCGGCGATCTGGCCGACGGTGTAGTTAGAGAGGCCGATACCCTGACCCTGGCCAACGGCGATGTTTCCCTGGAGGTTGGGCAGGGCGAAGGTGGAAGTGCCGTTGCCGCCATAGTAGGTGCCGATGAGGGAGAAGAGGGCGGTGTTCTGGGAGATGCTGAGGAGCTGGCCTCTGCAGAGGGCCCAGCCGCGGGGGGCGAAGTTGAAACCGAAGAGGCGGACTTCTCCGACAAAAGGTTGAGACATGATCGGGCTCCTGAGATCTGAGAGAGGACTAGTTTCGCGAGGGGAAGATGCCGGTGAGTGCGATGCAGTAATTGAGGACGAGCACGGGCGATTGATTGGGATGGGCCTGGCCGCCGGCGTTGAGACTGGAGGGCTGGGCGAAAGGCGAGGTGACGGTGGCGGTGAAGGGCTGGGCGGTGGAATCGAGGGTGGGGTAGGTGTTGACGGGCGAGAGGGCGGTGGGTGCGGCGGCGCTGGCGGCGGCGGCGTGGGTGTGGGCGGGGAGCTCGGCGGCGAGGAGGGTATGGGTGGCTTCGCCGCCTGTCTGGCCGAGGTTGTAGGTGGTGCCGCTGAGGGAGACCCCGAAGTTGATGGCGTTGGCGCCCTGGAGGTTGGGCAAGGCGAAGGTGGTGACGCCGTTGCCTCCGTAGGTGGTGCCGAGGAGTGCGAAGAGGGCCTGGTTCTGGCTGATGGACAGGGTCTGGCCGTTGCAGAAGGCGAAGCCCTTGGGGGCGAAGTTGAAGCCGAAAACGGAGACTTGACCGAGGAAGGGTGTACTCATGGGATTGCTGACTCCTTGGGGTTATGGAGTTGCGGGAGCGATGCGCTAGTTGCGGCTGGGGTAGACGCCGTAGAGCGAGATGGAATAGTTGATGCACAGATAGGGTTGCAGATTGGCGTGCGGCTGGGCGGGGGCGGCGGCGGGCAGAAGGATAGGTGCGGTGACGCCGCCGGCATTGGGACTGTAATAGTTGGCGACGGCTCCGCCGATGTACGCGTTGGCGGGGGACTCCAGCCCGCCTGCGGCGGCCTGGCCGGAGATGTTATGGGAATGGGTGGCGACCTGGGCTGCTACGAGGGTGACGCTTTCCTGACCCAGAGCCTGGCCGATGGGGTAGGTGCCGCTAGGGGCTGTGCCCTGGTGGAGGATGGCGCGTCCGCGGAGGTCAGGGATGGCGAAGGTGGAGGAACCATCGCCGCCGTAGGTGGTGCCGAGGAGGGTGAAGAGGGTCTCGTATGCAGCGATGCTGAGGATCTGGCCCTGGCACAACATCCAGCCGGATGGGGGGAAGTTGAAGCCGAAGGAGCGGATTTCGCCGACGTAAGCCTCGGACATAGTGTTCCTCTTGAGTGAATTTTCGCCGAGCGTTACTTCTGTAACCGTTTCTGTACCTAAAAACTGCTGGCCGGGGGACAGACGTAAATGTAAAGGTGGTTTGGCTAGGTGGCAAGCATAAAGTTGGATTTATTTCGGGAGCTCGCGGTTGAAGATGGCCTGGTAGTGCATGAGGCCGTGCTCGGGGCCGGTGGGGACGAGGAAGATGGCCATGGGCTGAGCTGTTGGTGGGGTGAGCAGGAGGGTCTGGTCGGGGAGGAGGGGGGTGAGGGGGCCGGTGAAGGTGAGGACGAAGCTGTCGGACAGGCTGGCCTGACCGGGGAGGGTGTCGACGGCGGTGAGGAGGAGGGGGACGGTGGGGCCGGAGGGATGCTGGGCGGTGCAGGTCTGGTGGAGGATGGAGCGGAAGTAGGGGGCGGTGTAGTCCTGGTCGACGGGGGCGGGGGGTTGGATGGGTTCGGTGGGGTTTGGGGTTGGGATGGGTTGGGTCTGGGGGTGCCATTGCATGGCCAGGTTGAGGCCGTCGCCGCCGGTGGGGAGGAAGCCGAGGCGCTGGTAGAGGTGGAGGGCGGGGTTGTCGAAACGGACGGTGAGGCGGAGGGGGAGGCTGGCCTGGGTGGCTTCATCGATGAGTTGCTGGAGGACGCGGGTGCCGGCGCCGTGGTTGCGGAAGGGGGTGAGGAGGGCGATGTCGACGAGGAGGAGCTCGGTGGGGGTGCGGTTGAGGAGGAGGCGGCCGGCGGGGACGTGGTCCAGGTGGATGATGTGGTCGTGGGCGTGGGGAAACTGGGTGGCGTAGCCGGAGGACTGGGCGCGGTATTGCATGGCGAGGAGCTGGTCGAGGGCGGGCGGGGGGAGCTGGAGGGGGGCGAACTCAGGGGCGTGGACTTCGCGGTAGAGGAGCTCGAGGAAGGAGGCGTCGGCGGGGGTGGCGGGTTCCAGATGGAGGTGCATTGGAGTGAATGTAGCGGAGGCGAGCCGAGATTGCCAGACGGGATGACACTGACGTGGGGTCGGACACTTTGGATTACTTTCGAGTGTAATTTTCTTGTTTGTGTCTTGCCGCGTGCCGTAGTATGCACCCATACGCAAGTTTTGAAGAGCTATCCCTGTGGTCTGAACGCGATGCGGGTGAGCCGGCGGGCATCTGCGAGTTGCGAAGGCCCGCGGTACTTTGGTTTTCTTGAATGGAGCTGTCTATGTACCGGTTGAGCCGTTTGTCCTCCTCGTCACTGTTGGTTTTCTGCTGCGTGGGTTTGGGATCAGGCTGGTCGCAGGCTGGTCAGCAGGGCGCTGGGGGCGTGGTGTACAGCTCGGCGCACCGGAACAGTGAACGGGTGTTGCCGCAGACGATGACGGGTGGAAGCAAGGCCTTGCAGGCGAAGGTGGCGGCGGCACGGACGGGGATCTCGCTGGTAGTGGCTGACTTTGACGGCGACGGTGTGCGCGACCTGATGACGGGGTATGGGCTGGGGGATGGGTCGGGGGCGGTGGTGTTGCAGCGGGGCGTGGCTGTGGCGACAGCGCCCGGGGTGAGAGAGCAGGCGATGTTGGCGGCGGGGCAATTTGTGGCTCCGTATGTGGCGAAGGCGGAGACGATTGCGGTGCCGGTGCGTCCGGACCTGTTGCAGACGGCGGATGTGAGCGGGTATGGGCACCAGGATCTGCTGGTGGCGGCGAAGGGCGGGAGTGTCGTTTATCTGCTGGCGGGCAAGGGCGATGGGACGTTTCTGGCTGCGCAGGCGCTGGCGTTCAGCGGGCCGGTTTCAGCGCTGACGATGTGGCGTGGGCCGGAAGGCGCGAACCTGCTGGTGGGTTCAGTGTGCGGGAGTGCGGGTTGCGGGTTGCAGGTGATGGATGCGGCGGGCAAGACGCTGGGGTTCGCGGGGTTGCCGGGGGCGGTGAGCTCGATGGAGATTGCGCCGGTGAACGGCGGAGGGGTGCAGGACGTGGTTGCGGTGGTGGGGGGTAAGGCGGTGGTGGTGGATGGGGAGTCGCTGCTGGGGGGCGCGGCGAATGTGCAGACGATCATGAGCGGGGCGGTGGCGGTGGAGGCGGGGCACTTTACGTACAACCTGCACGGCGGGATGCAGCTTGCGGTGCTGGGGTCGGATGCGACGATGCACCTGTTTACGCGGGGTGCGCTGAATGTACACCAGATGAGCGTGGAGGAGATTCGGGCGGCGCGGCGGGCGTCGCATACGCCGGTTGCGGCGGTGAAGACGACGGGTGTGGCGTGGACGGAGGTGGAGACGTCGGCGAACTTTGGGCCGGGTACGAGTGCGGGTGCGGCTGCGCCGGTGATGATGCATGGGCATATCTCCGGCAATGGATATGACGATGTGGTGCTGCTGGCGGCGGGGCAGTATTACCAGTGGACGCACCAGGCGACGACGGTTGGCGATGTGGTGAAGACGACGGCTTATGTGATGGTGGATTCGACCAGCGACCCGGTGACGGCGGCGACGCTGACGCGGGTGGCGGCGAGCTCGCAGCTTGGGGTGGTGAGTTTGGGCGGGACGCGGCCGATGATTGCGCAACTGCCGGCTTACCGGACGATCAATGTGACGGGTACGACGGATTCCGCGACGACAAGTTTGGGCAGCTGCACGGGGACGGCGACGCCCTGTTCGGTCACGACGTTGCGGTCTGCGATTCTTGTAGTGAATAACGACCAGGGCAACAGCGGTGGGACGACGATTGGGACGAGCAAGGCGGATACGATCAATTTGCCGGCGGGGACGATTACGTTGACGGCCTATAACGGCGGGAGTGCGACGGACGTGGATGGCGATGTCAACATTCACCTGGATCTGGATGGGTCGGCGAGCATTGTGGGGGCGGGGAGTGGGTCGACGTTCATTCAGACGACGAACACGTCGAGTACGAATGAGGACAATTTGTTCGATATCAACTCGGGAGTGGTGAATACGAGTTCGCCATCGTTCGATACGTATATGTCCGGTTTGACGCTAAAGAACGGGACGAATTTGAATAACCCAGTCGTCAACGGAAACAGCGTCAACTATGAGGGTGGGCTGATCGATTGGGCCGGTGGCGGGTCGGACTATCTGACGCTGGTCAATGTGGTGCTGAACAATGGTTTCGACCTGTGGGAGGGCGGCGGGGGTGTGGAAGCGATCTCGCTCGCCAACGTCTTGTGCGTGGTGGAGCTGGATACGTCGACGGTTTCAAACAACCGATCGGTTTCGAGCGGCGGCGGCATCGACCTGGGTAGCTACATGCGGTTGATTTTGAGTACAGTGACCGTTTCGGGCAATGTAGCGAACAGCACGCAGAATCCGAACTATTTGAATTCCTTTGCACAAAATGTCGGGTATGGGGGTGGCGTTGCGGCCTACCAGGACACGGGCGGGATTGCGGACAGCTTTACGGGGGTGACGTTTACGGGCAACAGCTCTTATGCGCGGGCGGGCGGACTATATGAGCCGAGCGGAGTTACGATGAGCGGTTCGACTTTTACGGGCAATACGACGGGGACGAGCGGGGCGAAGGTGGAGGGCGGCGCGCTGGTGATTGCGCCGGCTAATGTGGCGAGCACCGTGACGACGAGTACGTTTACGGGCAACTACATTAAGGCGGCGGGGGATGGCAACGCGATCCTGATAGAGAACGGTGGGAGCGTGTATCCGTTCACGCTGCACTACTCGCGGATTTACGGGAACACGCCGACAGGGACGGAGTATGCGACGCATACGGGGCTGGCGGTGGGGAGTACGGGTGGGACGGCGGCGGAGTCTGTGAATGCGACCGACAACTGGTGGGGTTGCAATGCGGCGGCGACGGGACCGAACTGCGATACGGCGGGGGTGCAGGCGGGGTCGACGGATAGTTCCGCGCCGGTGCTGACGCCGTTTACGACGCTGACGCTGGTGCTGAGCAGCACGACGCCTACTGCGGGGACGAGCTTCAGTGCGACGGGGAGCCTAGCGCAGGACAACGTGGGGACGGTGTATTCGCAGGCGAACGATGCGGCTTATGTGGGGGTGCCGGCGACAGTGTCGATTGTGCAGAATGGCGGGTATTCGACGTTGACGAACACGCCGGGTGCGACGTTGACGTCGATTGGGTTTCCGCAGACGTATGCGGGGATCCAGGCGACGGCGACGGCGACGCAAGCTGGGACGGGCCTGGCGACGGTGACGGTGGATGGGTGCGTGATCACGACGCCGAGCGCGACGACGAGCAGTACGTCTTTTGGTGCCTGCGGGGCGGCTCTGCCGTCCAATTTCACGATTTCCGCGGCGGATCTGTCGGTCTCTAGCACGCACAGCCCGGCGAACTTCAAGGCGGGGGATACGGCGGATACGTACACGATCACGGTTTCGAACGTGGGAAATGCGACGACTTCGGGTACGGTGACGGTGACGGATGTGCTGCCGGGGATGTTTACGGAGGTTTCGGCGACGGGGATGAACTGGACATGTAACCCGACGGTGAATGCGGGGACGACGACGGTGACTTGTACGAGCTCGCAGACGATTGCGTCGAGCGTGACGTTCCCGGCAATTACGGTAACGGTTGGGGTGCCTGTGGGGGATATCGGGAACTATAACAACCAGCTTACGGTGAGCGGCGGGGGTGAGACGAATACGAATAACGACACGTACACGGATGCGACGCTGGTGATTGGGGCACCGACGATTACGGCGGCTTTCTCGCCGACGACGGTGGCACCGGGGGCGCACTCGACGCTGACGTTTACGATTGTGAACCCGAATACGACGACGGCGCTGGCGGGGCTGGGGCTGGTGAATAATCTGCCGGGGACGCTGACGAACTATGGTTCGGCTGGTGGGACTTGCGGGGGCACGGGCAGTGCGGGGGCGTCGCAGGAAAGCTTCAGCGGGGCTACTCTGGCGGCTTCGAGCTCCTGCACGTTCATTGTGATGGTGACGGCGGGGTCGACGCTGGGGACGACGACGGATACGAGCAATGCGGTGACCTCGACGACGAGCAATAACGGGGGGACGGCTTCTGCGACATTGACGATTGGGGTGACGCCGACGAAGCTGGCTTATACGGCGGGGCCGGCTACGCCGATTGCGGCGGGTGGGAGCTCGGGGGCGATTACGGTGGCGCTCGAGGATGCGGCGGGGAACGTGGCTACGACTAACTCGACGGCAGTGGTGACGCTGACGGTGACGGGGCCTGCGGGGTATACGCAGGGCACGGCGCCGATGGCTACGGTGGTGAATGGCGTGGCGACGTTCACGGCTTTGACGCCGACGATTGCCGGAAGCTACACGTACACGGCGAGTGCGAGCGGGTTTACGAGCGCGGTCGCGACCGAGGTGGTGAACGCTGGAGCCGTGGCGACGGTGACGGTGACGGGGCTGCCGACGTTTACGGCTCCGCAGATGTCTGGCATGGCGACGGTGACGGTAAGCGATAGTTACGGGAACGTGGTGACGGGCTTTACGGGGACGGTGACTCTGAGCAGTACGACGGATACGACGGCGACGTTCAGCCCGGCGAGCTATACGTATGGGTTTGCCGATTCGGGGTCGCATCGGTTTACGGTGACGTTCGACGTGGCGGGTACGCAGACGGTGACGGCGACTACGGGCGCGGTTTCAGGGTCTGAGACCGGGATCGTGGTGGAGGATGCGATTTGGATTCTGAACACGTCCGGTACGCTGGCGCGGTTGACCGATGCCGGGGTGCAAACGGGGACGGATGGGACGGCGACCGGGACGGCTCCGATTGGGGGCGTGGCGTTCGATAACGCGGGCAATGTCTGGGCTACGAACTACAACAACAACGGGTTTGTGAAGTACTCGGCTACGGGGACGCAGGTTGCGGCGGCGAGCTCTATTGGCGGGTTGAACGAGCCTACGGCGGTGTTTATCGATGGGCTGGGGACGGCCTGGTTTGTGAATGCGGGGAACAACTCGGTGACGAACCTGAGTGCGGCGGGGAGTGCGCTGTCGCCTTCGGCGGGTTACCAGCCGGGTGCGCTTTCTGTGCCGACGGGGATCATCGTGGATAGTGCGGGTTCGGTATGGATTACGAACGAAGGAAGCAGCACGGTGACGCGGCTGGTGGGTGCGGCTGCGCCGGTGGTGACGCCGACGGTGACAGGGACGATCAACAAAACGCTGGGAACACGGCCGTAAAGGGAGATAGCAATGCAGAGGATCAAAACGATGCGAGTTGTGGCGGCAATGATGGGACTGGCGGCGAGTTCGATGCTGGTGGGTTGCGGGATGGGCGCGGGCAGCGGGTTGACGGTGCCGACCGAGATTCATGGGACGGCGATCCATGGGACGGTGTTTGGCGGGCAGCAACCGGTGGTGGGGGCGGCTATCAAGTTCTATATGGCCGGGACCGGCGGGTATGGGGTGGCGCCAACCTATACGACAGGGACGGGGAATCTGCTGACGGCGACGGTGACGTCGGGCGCGGGTGGGATGTTCGATGTGACGGGGGACTATACGTGTCCTTCAGCCGCGACGCCGGTGTACCTGGTGGCTACGGGGGGGAACTCGGGGTACACGACGAATAACCGGATTGCGCTGATGGCGGCGCTGGGGGCTTGCGGGAACCTGGCGAACGCGTCGGTGAATATCAACGAGATTACGACGGTGGCTTCGGTGTACTCGCTGGCATCGTTTATGACGGGGATCACGAATATCAGCACGAGCGCGGCGAATGTGACGGGGTTGAACAATGCGTTTGCGGATGTGAATCTGCTGTCGAATGTGGGGAATGGAACGACGCCGGGCGTGCTGCCGGCGGGGCTGACGGTGCCGACGACGGAGATCAATACGCTGGCGGATATTGTGGCGTCGTGCGTGAATACGGCGGGGGGAAGTTATAACGATGGGTCGAACTGCGGGACGCTGTTCTATAACGCGAACCCGGGGGGAACTGCAGGGACGGCGCCGACCGATACGATTACGGCGCTGATGAATATTGCACAGCATCCGGCAAGTTCTGCGAGCAATGTTTCTGCGCTGTACGGGCTGGCGCTGCAGACGCCGCCGTTTCAGCCGACGTTGGCAGCAACGCCGAATGACTTTACTTTGGCGTTGACGATGACGGGGGGCGTGGCTGCGCCGAGTGCGCTGGCGGCGGATTTGTCTGGGAATATTTTTGTTACGAACTCCGGTAGCAACAGCGTGACGGAATATGGGCATGGCGGTGCGGTGCTTTCGGGGGCGGGGTATACGAATGGCTTCAATGCGCCGTCCTCGATTGCGATCGATGCGGGCGGGATTCTGTGGGTGACGAACCAGGGCAATGCCAGCGTGAGCCGGCTGACGGCGGCGGGTGCGGCTTATGGTGCTCCGCTGACGGGTGGGGGGTTGAGCCAGCCGCGGTCGGTGGCGATCGATTCACTGGGGAACGCGTGGGTTGCGAACGTGGGGAATACGAGCGTGACGGTGATCAACAATGCTGGGACGACGTTGACGAACTATACGCCGGCGGGGGCGACGGGGCCGCTGGCGATTGGGGTGAACCCGCATTGATCTGGGGGAGAGTTGTCGTCGCGGGTTCGATGAGAATGGCGATGAGAACAAATCCTCCGGGTTCGGGAAGGTCTGACGAAGGCTTTCGGTGGGTTATGGGCGGGCGAGGAGACCGACCTAAGGGCTGAACGCGCTTTGGGTATTTCTAGAACTTCGGGGTTAGAGAGGACGCTTTTTGAAGTCGCGGACTTGCGGCGGAAACGTACCTCAGCGGCTGAAGCCGTATTACTACCAGAGAACTTATGGCACGGCTGAAGCCGTGCCCTTAAGCAGAACGGCTTTCAAGGAAGCTCTAGAGCCCGGAGCTACCTGAGAAGCAAAACGACGCACCAGCGATTCGTCAGACACCACCTACCGCACCACGCTCATCTCGACGGGTTATTCGGCGGTGGGGGCGTGGTATTCGGAGTCGGTGACTTGTTCCAGCCAGTCTACGTACTTGCCGTCGAGGCGCTCCTGGATGGCGATGTGGGTGAGGGCGGTGGTGGGGGTGGCGCCGTGCCAGTGCTTTTCCAGCGGGGGGAACCAGACTACGTCGCCGGGGTGGAGGGGTTCGATGGGGCCGCCGAGTCTTTGGGCCCAGCCGGCGCCGGCGGTGACGATGAGGGTCTGGCCAAGGGGGTGGGTGTGCCAGGCGGTGCGTGCGCCGGGCTCAAAGGTGACGGAGGCGGCGGAGAGCAGGGCGGGATCGGGCGCGGTGTGGAGAGGGTCAATGCGGACGGTGCCGGTGAACCAGTCGGCTGGGCCGGGGGTGGAGGGTTGGGTGCCGGATTTTTTGATTTCCAATGGGGGCCTCGTGAAGGTGCTGAAGGGTTGGATGCACGGTGGATGTCAGTGGGGGGTCATCTGGTAGTACTGCTAGCCGTCCTGGTCGATGGGGATCAGGTTGGTGCGCGGCGGTGATGAGGGGTCGGTGCCGAGCACGCTTCGGAGGTCGAGGAGGACGGGGCGGGTGGTGACGAAGTAGTCGTGGCCTGAGGCCCGCGTGAGATGGGGCACCCGGTACAGCTATAGACCGCGGGCGCGTTCTATGGCGCGGACGAGGGCCTGGGCTTTGTTGCGGCATTCCTGGTATTCGGATTGGGGGATGGAGTCGGCTACGATGCCGGCGCCGGCCTGGATGTGGCCGGTTTCGTGGCCTTCGGGGCCTTGCATGTAGAGGGTGCGAATGGCGATGCAGGAGTCGAGGTTGCCGGAGAAATCGGCGTAGAAGATGCTGCCGCCGTAGATGCCGCGGCGGGCGGGTTCGAGCTCTTCAATGATTTGCATGGCGCGGATTTTGGGGGCGCCGGAAAGGGTGCCGGCGGGGAAGCAGGCTTTGAAGGCGTCGATGGGGTTGAGGCCGGGCTTGAGAGTGCCTTCGATGGAGGAGACGAGGTGCATGACGTGGGAATAACGCTCGACGAACATGAGGTTTTTGACGTGGACGGAGCCGAAAGTTGAGACGCGGCCTACGTCGTTGCGGCCGAGGTCGACGAGCATGATGTGCTCGGCTACTTCTTTCTGGTCGGCGCGGAGGTCGGCTTCTAGGGCGCGGTCTTCGGCTTCGTCGGCGGCGCGCTGGCGGGTGCCGGCGATGGGGCGGTACTCGACTTTAGGGCCGGTGACGCGGACGAGGAGCTCGGGGGAGGCGCCGATGATGTGGGCGGGCTGGCCGCTGAGGTTCAGGCGGAGGTAGAACATGTAGGGGCTGGGGTTGACGACGCGGAGGGCGCGGTAGATGTCGAAAGGGGGGACGGCGGGGGTGCAGTCGAAACGCTGGGAGAGGACGCATTGGAAGACGTCGCCGGCGGTGATGTAGTTTTTGGCGGTTTCGATGGAGGCGAGGAATGCTTGCTGGGTGGTGCGGGGGATGAGTTGGAGGGGTTGGGGCGAGGGGGCGGGGGTGGGGTAGGCGGTGGTGGGGAGGGGGCGGGCGAGGAGTGCTTCAAGGGCGTCGAGGCGGGCGAGGGTGGAGGCGTGGGTGTGACCGCGGGTGAGGTCGGCGGTGCAGATGAGGATGATCTCGTTGCGGACGTTGTCCATGGCTAGGACCTGGTCGAAGAACATGAGGTGGGCGTCGGGGACGTTTAGCTCGTCGGCGGCGCGGGGGGGGATGTGCTCGAGGAGGCGGACGACGTCATAGGCGAAGAAGCCTACGGCGCCGGCGGTGAAGGGGGGGAGGCCGGGGAGGCGGGCGGGGGTGTGGTCGGCAAGGGCGAGCTTGAGTGTGTCGAAGATGTCGCCGTGGGTGGTGGTGGTTTGGCCTTGTTCGGTGGTGGTGAGGGTGGTGCCGTGGGCGGTGAGGGTGCGGTAGGGGGCGAGGCCGAGGAAGGTCCAGCGGGCGACGTGTTCGCCACCTTCCACGGACTCGAAGAGGAAGGATTCGGGGGCGTCGTGGGCGATGCGGAGGAAGGCGGAGACAGGGGTTTCCAGGTCTGCGGTGAGGGTGCGGGTTAGGGGGATGAGGGTGTGGGTGCGGGCGAGGGTGGCGAAGGCCTGGGGAGTGGGGGTGGTGGGGGGCATGGCTTGGGTTTATTGTACGGCGGAGGTCTGGGGGGGGTGGGGATTGCGGGGGGTGGGGTTGGGGGTGTAGGGTCTGGCTTGGCATTTGGGGGGTCTTGTTTGGTTTTGGGTGCTGGCTGCTGAACGGTCTGGCTGGTGCTTCGTTGTGTTGCTTATGTGCGTCTAATGAAATTGTGACGTGAGGGCAATGAGATGGCCGGAGAATCGCTGGTACCAGCATTGGAGAAGGGTAGGACTATGAGTGTTACGGCTGAATTGAAGGACTTGAGTTTGGAGCAGGAGAGGAATCCGTGGGAGGCGCAGGCTTACCGGTTCGACCTGGCGGCGCGGTTGTTGAAGCTGGATGATGGGATCTGGAAGGTGCTGCGGTATCCGACGCGGGAAATTATTGTGCATATCCCGGTGCAGATGGATAACGGGACGATCGAGGTGTTTACGGGGTATCGGGTGCAGCACTCGATGGCGCGGGGGCCGGCGAAGGGTGGGATACGGTATGCGCCGGATGTGTCGCTGGATGAGGTACGGGCGCTGGCGAGCTGGATGACGTGGAAATGTGCGGTGGTGAATATTCCTTTCGGCGGGGCGAAGGGTGGGGTGATCTGCGATCCGAAGAATATGAGTCAGGGGGAGCTGGAGCGGATGACGCGGCGGTATACGGCGGAGTTGATCCCTTTTATTGGGCCTGAGAAGGACGTGCCGGCGCCGGATATGAATACGAATGAGCAGACGATGGCGTGGATCATGGATACGTACTCGATGCACATGGGGCAGACGGTGACGGCGGTGGTGACGGGGAAGCCGGTGAATCTGGGGGGATCGCGTGGGCGGCGGGAAGCTACGGGGCGGGGGATTTCTGTGTGCTGTGATGAGGCGCTGAAGTACCTGGGGATGACGGTGGAAGGGTGCAGGGTGATCGTGCAGGGGTTCGGGAATGTGGGGTCGAATGCGGCGGACCTGCTTTACAAAAAGGGCTACACGATTATTGGGATTGCGGAATATGATGGGGCGCTGGTGAACGAGGATGGGCTGGATATTCCGGCGCTGATCGCGCACCGGGCCAAGGCGGGAACGATCAATGGGTTCGAGAAGGGGACTGCGTGCGATAAGGCGGAGTTGATTACGCGGGAATGCGAGATTCTGATTCCGGCGGCTACGGAGAATGTGATCACTTCAGAAAATGCCGGGCTGCTGCGCTGCAAGATTCTTTGTGAAGGCGCGAACGGGCCTACGACTGTGCTAGCTGACGAGGTGCTGGAGGCGAACAAAGTGTTTGTGGTTCCGGATATTCTGGCGAATGCGGGTGGGGTGACGGCGAGTTATTTTGAGTGGGTGCAGGACCGGATGGGGTACTTCTGGACGGAGGCGGAGGTGAACACGCGGCTGGATGCGATTATGACGGAATCGTTTGGGGACGTGATGAAGTATGCGGAGTCGCATGAGGTGAATGGGCGGATTGCGGCTTATATGCTGGCTATCGACCGAGTGGCTTATACGACGAAGCAGCGGGGGATGTACGCGTAACAACAGGAACGCGGATAAGGGCGGATCAAGGCGGGATCAGGGCGGATACAGCCTTTGTTCCGCCTTTTCTGTTGGGATCGGAAAGAAAACAGGAACGGGGATAAAGCGGGAAAAGGCGGGAAGGAGCGGGAGAGGGCTGGTGCTTTATTGACAGCAGTGGCCTAAGCCCAGGTCACGCGGTGAGACTGCGTGGCCTGGGGCACCCCACACTTCGTGCTGGTTCTGGGTTGAGTTAAGGGATGCTTACGTTGAGTTTAATGGTTTGGGTGCGGGTTTCTGTGATGGGGGCGCCCTGGGCTACGGCGGTTACGGTGAAGGTGTAGGTGCCGGGGCGGGTGCCGAGGTCGGTGCAGTGGCCGCAGCCGGAGAGGGTGGTGAGGAGGGCGGCGAGGGTGAGGAGGAAGAGGGGGGCGGTGAGCTTGCGGAGGTGGCGACGGGTTTTTCGGCTGAGGGTGAGGAGGAGCAGGGTGGCCAGGGAGGCGAAGGCGACGGGGGTGCGGGTGGGGCTGGCGCCGACGAAGTAGGGGTTGGCGGGGTCGCCGCAATCGTGGGGGGCGGCGGTGGCGAGCTGTAGGTCGATGGAGGCGCCGCCGGGGGGGACGATGGGGCCGAAGAAGGTGCAGGTGGATCCGTTGGGGAGGCCGGAGCAGGAGAGGGCTACGGGCTGGTTGAAGCCGCCGGTTTCAAGGATCGAGACGAGGATAGGGATGGTGCGGCCGGCGCCTACGGTGATGGGGTTGGGGGTGATGGTCATGGTGAACTGGTCGGGGCCGCTGGAGAGGGGGTAGGTGATGGTGTGGGCCAAGGTGGCGGTGGAGGGGGCGATGGTGGGGGTGCCCTGGGTGGCGGCGGCTTTGGGGGTGTCGCCGGGGTGGATGGGGGTGGGGGTGCCGGTCTGGCCGGAGTAGGCGGCGGTGATGGTGTGGTTGCCGGAGGCGAGGGTGGGGACGGGGAGGATGACGCTGGCGTGGGTGTCGAGGGGGAGTGGGGCGCCGATGGTTGTGCCGTCGACGGCGAAGGTGATGGTGCCGGTGGCGATGATGGGGAAAGGGCCGGGAACGGTGACGAAGGCGGTGTAGACGACGGCCTGGCCGGGGGCGGAGGGATCGAGGCTGGCGGTGAGGGTGAGGACGCTGGGGAGGGCGGTGGAGACGGGGGTTATGGTCTGGGTGTGGGGGCCGGTGATGACGGGGTTGAAGTCGATGTTGCCGGGGTAGGTGCCGTTGATGGCGTGGGTGCCGACGAAGAGGGTGCTGGTGGAGAAGGTGGCGGAGGCGGTGTTGGGGCCGGACGGGGCGAGGGTGGCGGAGCCGATAGGGTTGAGGCCATCGAAGAAGTTGACCTGGCCGTTGGGGACGGCGTAGTTGCCGGTGATGGTGGCGATGAAAGAGACGGCGGTGTTGGCCGGGGCGATGGGGGTGGCGAGGGTGAGGGTTGCGGTGGTGAGGTCGGGAGAGATGACGTAGGTGACGGGACTGGAGAGGGAGGGGGCATTGAACTGGTCGCCGAGGTACTGGATGGTGAAGGTATGGCGGCCGGAGTCGAGGAAGACGGGGTTGCCGTAGGGGCAGGACTGGGTGATGGGGAGGGCGGTGCAGATGGCGGCGGGGATGCCGTTGTCGAGCAGGGTGTAGGTGCCGTTGGCGGGATGGTTGCCGTCGAGGACGTCGACTTCGAAGGTGCCGTCGGCGGGCTGGCCGTAGAAGCTGGCGAGAGGGGTGGTGGGGGTGAGGGTGACGGTGGTGGGGGAGAGGACGATGGTGTGGGTGATGGTGATGGTGGTGGAGGCGTAGATGGTATCGCCGGAGTAGAAAGCGGTGATGGTGTGGGGGCCGAGGGCGAGGGTGGGTGGTGGGGCGGTGAGGGTGGTGGGAGTGCCGGGGGTGATGGGGACGTCTATGGAGGTGGCATCGATGGTGAAGATGATGTTGCCGGTGGCGGCGGGGGGGAGGTTGGCGGTGAGGGTGAAGGGCTCGCCGAGGTAGGAGGGCTCGGGGGTGGCGGTGAGGTTGAGGGTGGGGGTGGTTTTGGCGGTGATGGTGTTGAGGAGGAAGGTGATGCCGCCGGTGTTGGCGCCCGGGTTGGGGGTGAGGGTTTCATGGTTGACGACGGGGTTGGACAGGGTGAGGCCGCCGTTGGCGATGACGAGGTCCTGGTGGTGGGTGTTGCGGGTGTCGCCGACGGCGATGCCGTTGATGCCCTGGCCGGCGAGGAAGTGGACCTCAGGGCCCAAGCCGCCGGTGGGGAGGCCATACTGGATGGAGAGGATGTAACCGTCGGAGAGGATGAGGTCGGGGATGCCGTCGCCGTTGAGGTCGGCTACGGCGAGCTGGTAGTAGTTGCGGGAGAGCTGGGTGATGATGGGGTTGACGGGGTGGGCGGGGGTGGTGAGGAATTTTCCGCTGCCGGAGCCGAACCATATGTAGAGGTAGTTGGGGGTGGCGGCGGCGGGGGCTGTCGGGTCTGAGGCCATGTTGTGGTAGAGGACCAGGAGGTCCTGGTTGCCGTCGCGGTCGAGGTCGGCGGCGGCGAGGGAGCCGATGAAGGCGGGAAAGCCGAAGGTGGGAGAGATGCCGCCGAAGGTGGTGGAGAGGACTGGGGCGGTGGCCTGGCCGGGGGTAGTTAAGGAGCCGTTGACTGCGAGGTTGCCGGTGGGCTGGGGGGTGCCGGTGGCGTCGGTGAGGTAGAGGAGTAGGTCGCCGTTGTGTTGGAAGATGATGTCGGGGCGGCCGTCGGCGTTGAAGTCTGCGGCGAGGACGCGGTCGTGGGCGTGGGGCTCGCATTCGACTGTGGTGCCGGTGCCGTCGACGCCGGAGAAGAAGAGGGTGGGGTACTGGGTGGCTACGGCCCCGGGGGTGCCGGTGTTGCCGCGGAGGATGCGGTAGGCGGAGGCGTCACGGGAGGCGATGTCCGGGATGCCGTCTCCGGTGAAGTCTGCGATGGCGGTGGTGCCGAAGAACATGCCGGGGTAATGATCAAAGGGCGGGGTGCAGGTTTGCGGATTTGGAGTGGTGAACTGGTTGGCGACTGTGATGGGCTGGGGGTCGAGGAAGGTGCCGTCGCCACGGCCAAGCTGGACGGCGAGGCCGGAGCCGGTGGCGGGGAGGTTGGCGTTGGCGCCGTCGGCGGTGAGGATGAGATCGGGGTTGCCGTCTCCGTTGAAGTCGCCGGCCTGGACGGTGGACCAGAGGTTGGGGGTGCCGGTTTGGGTGGTGGTGGGGTTGGGGGTTTGGGAGGTGCCAAAGCCTTGATATTGGAAGACCTGCTGCTGGCCGGGCTGGTTGGGGAGGAGCTGGCCCTGGGTGGCGGCGGTGGAGACGACGGCGTCGAGGTAGGGGGGCTGGGTGAAGGGGGCGAGGGCGACGGAGAGAGCGGGTTGGCCGGCGGCGGCGGCTCGGGATTTGTTGAGGAGCGAGGAACCACCGGTGGGTGAGGTGTAGAGGGAGCCATCGGTTGAGCCGAAGAGGAGGGCTATGCCTTCTGGGGAGTCGACGGCGATGTCTGGGTGGCCGTCGTTGTTGAAGTCGGCGAAGGCGTAGGAGGTGCGGCCGGGGCCTGCGTTGTAGATGCCGTTGATGCCGAAGGCGAGGGTGCCGGCTGAGCCGCTGGAGAGGAGAGTCGAGATGCCAATGGGAGTGGCCGTGAAGATTTGCTGGCCGTTGGTGTTGGAGAGGGTCTGGGCGATGAGATGGCCGCCGGCTCCGACGTTGGCTCCAGACGCGGTGAGGCCGGGGGTGGCGAAGGTGCCGTCGCCGTTGCCTGAGTAGATGGTGAGGTTGCCGTCAGTGCCTTCTGCGATGAGGCTGGGGTAGGGGTTGTTGGCGTAGGGGGCGATGAGGAGGGAGCGGACGTTTGGGGTGGTGCCGCTATCGTTCTGCAGGTAACGGCCGTTGACGGATGGGGTGTTGAGGTAGACGTTGGCGGTGAAGGAGGTCTGGTCGTTGATGAGGATGTCTGGGTAGCCGTCGTTGTTGAGGTCGGCTACGGTGATGGGGCCGGGGTCCGCGAGGAACTCGCCGGTGTTGGAGTTGGGGAAGGAGGTGAGGCGTCCGCCGAGGAAGGTGGCGGTGCCGCCAAAGTTCTGGGTGCTGAAATCGAGGAATGTTTTGTTGGGGAGGTCTTCAGCAAGGACGTCCATGGGGCCGGTGGGGTGGGTGTGGGCGGCGATGAGGTAGCCGAAGGCGGGAGTGCCGCCGGTGTAGCCGCCGCCGGCGAAGTTGCGGGGCTGGTATTGGGTGGCGACGGGGGCAGTGAAGGTGCCGTCGCCTTTGCCGGCGGCGATGTTGACGAAGTAGTTGTAGACGGCGGCCCCGGGCAGGCCGTTGGTGGGAGTGACGGTGACCCAGGCGAGATCGACGTGACCGCTCGGGGAGATGGTGCCGATGGCGAGGGAGTTGCCGAAGGTGGCGATGGTGGCGGATGGGGTGAAGTTGGCGTGGCCGTCGTTGAGGAGGATGTGGGTGGTGGAGGGCTGGCCGGGGGTGGCGCCGTGCTCGATGTAGATGAGGTCGGGGTAGCCGTCGTTGTTGACGTCGGCGGCGTAGATGGCGGAGGGCCAGCCGTTGACGGTGGGGATGACGGGTGGGTTGGCGAAGAGGCCGGTCTGGGCTTGCACAGGGCAAGCGATGGCGAGGAGGAGGAGCGCGGCGAGGAGGAAACGAGGGAGGATTGGCATGCCTGGACCGGTAGAGCGCTTGGAGGAACTTTAGCATGTTGGGTGCGGCGGGGGCGGGGTATAGCGGGATATGTGGCAGAATGCTAGTGTTTGAATATCGAAACGGGATTTTGTTTTGAAGTGTGCGAATGAATCTGCCTAACTCCATTACGATGAGCCGGATTGCAAGTGTGCCGGTGCTGATCTGGTTTCTGTCGTCGCACTCTCCGTTTCATGCGGGGAATGGGGAACAGGAGCTGGCGGCTTCCGCGCTGTTTATCGCGGCGAGTATTACGGATGGGCTGGATGGGTATCTGGCGCGGAAGCGGGAGCAGATTACGACGATCGGGATGCTGCTGGATCCGTTGGCGGATAAGCTGATGGTGACGGCGGCTTACATTATCCTGGTGGCGTATAACCCGCGGATTGTGCCGCCGTGGATTGCGGTGCTGATTATTGGGCGGGAATTCCTGGTAAGTGGGCTGCGGTCCATTGCGGCGAGCGAGGGGTTCACGATCGATGCGAGTGAGATTGGGAAGCTGAAGACGGTGATCCAGATTGTGAGCGTGGTGGCGGCGATCCTGGCGCACCGGTGGGATTACTGGTTGTGGTTTGGCGGGAGCTTTGTGGTGGGAGTTCACCTGATTGCGGTGACGGCGATTTATTGGATGACTTGTGTGAGTGTGATTTCGGCGGTGGATTATTTTGTGGGGTTCTGGCGGCAGATCGACCATGTAAGTGAGCGGGCTCGGACTAGCCGGAAGAATATTTTGTTGAGTCGGAACAAGGCGGCGGGGGAAGCTCGGCCGTGAGCGATTGGCTATACTGAAGGGAAGGATGGGAGGGTACTATGCAGGCTACTTTTGAGATTGCGGATGAAGATATGGCGCTGGTGGAGAAGTTGGGAGAAACTAGCCACTTGTCGAAAGATGAGATTCTAACGCGGGCGATTCGGCAGTATGCAACGCCGAAACGGTATCCGCTGAAAGGCGATGCGTTTGGGATCTGGAAAGACATGACAGAAGACTCTGTGGACTATCAGCGCCGGATACGCGGAGAATAGCTTGCCCGGAAGCTTATTCGACACGAACATTCTCATCGACTACCTGCGGGGATTCCATATCGCTGAAGTGGAGTTAAGCAGCGAAGCTGACCGGCGGATCAGCATAGTGACGTGGATGGAAGTCCTTGCAGGCCCGTTTGCTGACGATGGACGCGCCCGTTTGTTACTGATGAGCTTCGTGGTGTTGCCATTGACAGACGAAATAGCAGCGCAGGCTGCTCAAATCAGGCGCGAGACGCGGATGAAACTACTGGATGCCATCATTCTTGCCACCGCACGGGTAAGTGGGCTCCTCCTTGTGACTCGGAATACCAAAGACTTTCCTGAAACGATGGCAGGTGTACGAGTGCCGTACGTTCTGCCATCGCAAGGTTGGAGGAGGGTTTCGGCTTTGGGGGATCCGGGCTAGCTGGGTGGGGAGGGAGCGGAGCGTGTTATTGAGGGAGACCTGCTGGTACTCGGGGGCGACGAAGAGCTCGAGAAGATGAGGTCTTCCTGGCCGGTGTTCTGGATGTAGTGGCCGGCTATGTTGGGTCGAAGCCTACGTCGTTGGCGCGGAAGTGTGTGGTGCAGCCCCGGATCAGAATTGCCACTCGGGAGCCGTTGGGGTGCGAATGGAGCGCGCGGTTGGTGGGCATGGGAGGTGAGGGTGTGAGTGATTTACCGGATGATGATGGCTTGTTGATGGTGCAGCAACAGGGGCGGTGGAGGATGGCGGCATGCGCCTGAGCTTCGTGGTCCCGGCTTTCAATGAAGAGCACTATCTGGCAGCGTGTCTGGAATCGATTTTGCGGGAGACGCGTGGGGCGGGAGTGGCTACGGAGATTATCGTGGTGAACAATGCCAGCACGGATGGGACGCGGGCGGTGGCGGCGGGTTTTGCCGGGGTGAAGGTAGTGGATGAGCCGCGGAAAGGGCTTCCGCAGGCGCGGCAGGCGGGGTTCGACGCATGCACGGGAGACTGGATTGCGAATGTGGATGCGGATTCGCGGCTGCCGGTGGGCTGGCTGCGGCGGGTGGAGGAAGAGTTTGCGCGGCGGCCGGCGATGGTGGCGTTGAGCGGACCGCTGGTCTATTACGATTTGACGGGGCTGGAGCGCGAGTATGTGAAGGTGTTTTATGGGTTGGCGTGGCTGACTTATGTGGTGAATCGTTATGTGCTGCGGGCGGGGTCTATGGTGCAGGGTGGGAATTTTGTGCTGACGCGGCGGGGACTGGAGCAGATTGGCGGGTTCAATCTGGGGATTACGTTTTATGGGGAAGATACGGATCTGGCGCGGCGATTGAACGAGGTGGGAGAAGTGCGGTTTACGTTTGGGTTGACGATGCTGTCTTCTGCGCGGCGGCTGAGGAAGGAAGGGATGTTGCGGACGGCGGTGCGGTATACGGTGAACTACTTCTGGACTACTTTCAGGAAGAAGCCGTTTACGGAAGAGCATCTGGATGTGCGGGAAGTGCCTTTGGGGTGATGTGGGGTATGAGTTGCGCTTACAGGGGTTTGGTAGCGTGTTGGGTTAGGTAGTGTCTGAGGAATGCTTTTGAGCCTGATGACTCAGCAAGAGAGAGCAAATCCCAGGGGCTGAAGCCCGCCTTGCCGGTGAATGTGAATGTCCGGGCTAAAGCCCGGACCTATCTCAGAAGCAAGAACAACGGCACGAACGATTCGTCAGTTTGCTTAGCGGAGGTCCTGGGGGGATGGGGTTTCGGTGGGGGTGGTGGAGAGGAGGGCGAAGCCGGCGGCGGCGAGGCTGCCGAGGCGGCGGCGGCGGAGGAGGCGGGCGCAGGGAAGGACGAGGCGGAAGGGCAGGGGCGGGCGGCCGTTGGTCCAGAGCTCGGCGAGAGGGCGCATGGTGCCGGCGTTGTCGCGGTGGAAGGCGCGCTCATCCCAGCGTTGCCAGCCGGGGCTGAAGTGGGGGTGATCGGTGATGGCGTCGAGGGTGGACTCAAGGATGCGGTGCTCCCAGGGGCGATCGTACTGGGGCATGTAGAGGATGTGGCTGTGGCGGTGGACGCGGATTTCTGTGACGAAGGCGGTGAAGGTGAGGGCGTCGGTGAGGTTGAGGCAGGCGTTGGGCTCGAGGCCGTGACGGTCGCCGCCGGAGATGAGGAGCTGGCGCCAGTGGCCGGCGAGGCGCTCGACGCGGCGGTTCTCGGTGGCGTGGCGGAGGCCGTTGAGCTCGAAGGCGTGGAGGAGGTGATTGTGCCCGGTGAGGAAGCGGTCGAGCTCCGCCATGTGGGCGGCGGCGCCGATGGTGTAGAGGTCCCAGACGGGGTGGTTGAGGATGACGAGGACCTGGGGGATGTCGGAGAGCTGGCGGAGGAGAGTGGCGAGGGCGGGGGCGGAGGGGGCGGCGGTGAAGGCGGCGAAGCGGGTCATCCAGTGGGGGGCTTCGGCGGAGGGGAGGTTGTGGATGCCGAGGTGGAAGGCGGTGCGGCCGAAGGGGACGGTCCACTCGACGGAAGCGGGGATGGAACGGGCGGAGGGGAGGGTGCGGAGGTGGAGGGGGGCCTGGATGTCGTCGTGGTCTGTGATGGAGACGAGGGGGTGTAGGCCTAGGTTGAGGATCTGGGAGGCTTCGAGATCAAAGGCCATGCGGGGGACGAGCGGGGGGCGCCAGTGGGCGGTGTCGAGGTCGAGGGGCTGGTTGCCGGCGCGCTGGTTGCGCTTGTCATAGAGGCGGAGGATACGGTTGGCGAAGGGGAAGCCGGAACACATGGCCTGGACGAAGTTGAGGGTTTCAATGGAGTTGCTGGTGTGGCTGTGGAGCGAAACGCCGGTGGCGTAGGGGAGGGCGGCGTGGGGATCGCGGGAAAGGTGCGAGATTTTCGAGAGGGGGTGCATGGCTGCGTCTCCTTTCGGTACAGGACGATGGTGGACGCGAATGCTGAATGGGGTGTGAGGGGACGGAGAATGGAGTGAGAATTTGTTGCGGGGATGGTGCATGGGGTGGTGCGGGGGATAGGGTAGTGGGTATCGGCAAAAGGTGAGGGGTGTGGGGTTATGATTGAGGGGCGGAGGTGATTATGTCGACTGTGATCGAGCTTTCGGACGCAATGGCGAAATCGTTGGATGAGCGTAGCCGCGAAGAGCAGGTGACGAGCGAAGAGGTGATCCGCAGGGCTTTGGAGTCGTATCTGGGGATGCGGCTGCCTTCGTTTGAGGCGAAGGCGGCGCGGGAGCCGGGGCCTTGGCCGGAGCTGGAGAATGTGCTGGGGGCCTGGCGGAATCCGGATGGGGAGGAGGCTGTTGTGTTCTCTCCGGCAAAATCTGAACGGCATGATGTTTCTGCAGGTGATGAAGTGCTCCGGCCGTTTCCAGAGCTTGATGCAGTATTTGGAACCTGGAAGGATCGTGAGGAAGACACGTTCGCATACCTTAGAAGGATTCGAGGCGAGTGATGTTTGAAGCTGAGCTTTTCGATTCAAACATCCTGATCGATGCGTTGAGGGGACACCCAGAGGCCGCGAACACTCTCAAGCAGAGTTCAAAACGGGCTATTAGTGTGATCACCTGGATGGAAGTTTTGGCAGGGGAGGTTAATGGTGAAGATCAGGCAGCACGAGCGTTCCTAGAGAAGTTTCTAATTCTTGGACTCAGTGATGAGGTTCAGGAAGTGGGTATGCAGTTGAGGCGCGGTCTAAAGTTGAAACTAATGGACGCGATCATTTTGGCGACGGCGCGGGTTAGTGGGCGGGTGCTAGTGTCGCGAAATACGAAGGATTTTCCAGAGGGTACGCCCGGGGTGAGAGTGCCGTATCAACTCTGAGGTGTCCTGCTGAGCATCGCCTGCTTGAAGGTCTTGTGATGCTCTGCTTTACAAGACAATAATCCTTGCCAGAACTGCTTGTATGGCACCCGGTGCTCATGCTTCGACTTCCAATGTGAGTCGATGCCATCCCAACCATTTCCTTTAAAAATGAGGCCGCACTCGGGGCATTCTCTCTTCTGATCGGGTACGAGAGGCTTGCCTCCCTCCGCTTCTTTGATACACCATAGACATTTGCTCATGCGTGATTCTCCCAGCGGAGCTATTGGCCTAGGATGGGGGTGCCGGCTAGTTGTTGGCTGGCGGCTATGCGTTTTTGCCATTCGGCGGGGCCGGTTTTGTGGACGCTGGTGCCGTCTGCGCTTACGGCTACGGTTACTGGCATGTCTACTACTTCGAACTCGTAGATGGCTTCCATGCCGAGGTCGGCGAAGGCGAGGACCTGGCTGTGCTTGATGGCCTTGGAGACCAGGTAGGCGGCGCCGCCTACGGCCATGAGGTAGACGGCGTGGTTGTCGCGGATGGCTTCAATGGCGGCGTCGCCGCGCTCGGCTTTGCCAATCATGCCGAGGAGATGGGTTGACTCGAGGAGCTGGCGGGTGAACTTGTCCATGCGGGTGGCGGTGGTGGGGCCGGCGGGGCCTACGGCTTCGTCGCGGACGGCGTCTACGGGGCCTACGTAGTAGATGAAACGATTGGTGAAGTCGACGGGGAGGGGTTCGCCGCGGTCGAGCATGTCGCACATGCGCTTGTGGGCGGCGTCACGGCCGGTGAGGAGCTTGCCGGAGAGGAGGACGACTTCGCCGGGTTGCCAGGTCTGGATGTCGGCGCGGGTGACGGTTTCAAGGTTGACGCGGCGGGCGTTGTGCGTGTCCATGACGAGCCTGGGCCAGGCATCGAGGGAGGGTGGGGTGAGCTCGGCGGGGCCCGTCCCATTGAGGATGAAGTGGGCGTGGCGAGTGGCGGCGCAGTTGGGGATCATGGCGACGGGGAGGTTGGCTGCGTGGGTGGGCCAGTCGAGGATTTTGACGTCGAGGACGGTGGTGAGGCCGCCGAGACCCTGGGCGCCGATGCCGAGGGCGTTGACCTTGTCGTAGAGCTCGATGCGGAGTTTTTCGATGTTATTGGCGGGGCCGCGGGCTTTGAGTTCCTGCATGTCGATGGGGTCCATGAGGGACTGCTTGGCGAGGAGCATGGCTTTTTCAGCGGTGCCGCCGATGCCGATGCCGAGCATGCCGGGAGGGCACCAGCCGGCGCCCATGGTGGGCACGGTTTTGAGGACCCAATCGACGATGGAGTCAGAGGGGTTGAGCATGACGAACTTGGATTTGGCTTCGGAGCCGCCGCCCTTGGCTGCTACGGTGATGTCGATGGTGTTGCTTGGGACGAGGGAGACTTCGACGACGGAGGGGGTGTTGTCAATGGTGTTTTTGCGGGCGAAGGCGGGGTCGGCGAGGATGGAGCCGCGGAGCTTGTTGTCGGGGTCGAGCCAGGCGCGGCGGACGCCTTCGTCGCAGATTTGCTGGAGGGAAAGGTCGGCGGGGGCGTCGTTCTGGCCGGTGATGCGGACGTCGAGGCCGACTTTGAGGAAGATGGTGACGATGCCGGTGTCCTGGCAGATGGGGCGGTGGCCCTCGGCGCACATGCGGGAGTTGATGAGGATCTGGCGAATGGCGTCCTTGGCGGCGGGGGATTGCTCGAGGTCGTAGGCCTGGGCGAGGTTGGTGATGTAATCGACGGGGTGATAGAAGCTGATGAACTGCAGGGCGTCGGCGATGGACTGGATGATGTCGGTCTGGGAAATGTTGGTCATGGTGGACTGGGGATGATTTTAGGCTTTGCGGGCGGGGTTGGGAAAGTGTGCATCAGAGTATGGAGGAGCGGGAACTTTGCCGAGCAGGATTTTGAACGAGGAACAGCCGTGGCAGGCGCTGCTGGATTCTGCCGGGGAAGGGATCTGGGGGGTGGACCTGGAAGGGCGATGTACGTTTGTGAATCGTGCGGCGCTGGGGATGCTGGGGTATGAGCTGGGGGAGCTAGTGGGTGAGAACATGCATGCGATGGTGCATCATCACTATCCAGATGGGCGGTTTTATCCGGCGGAAGAGTGCTCGGTTTATAACGTGTTTCGCAGGAGCCAGCCGTTCAATAACCAGGTCGATCATGTGATTCGGAAAGATGGCAGCCTGTTTTATGCGGAGATGAGCGCGCAGCCGATTGTGCATGAGGGTGAGGTTCGGGGCGCGGTGGTGACGTTCAGGGACATTACGCAGGCGCGGCTGGCGGAGGAGGCGTTGCGGCGGAGTGAGAAACTGGCGGCGGTGGGGCAGCTGGCTTCGAGTATCGCGCATGAGATCAATAATCCGCTGGAGGCGGTGATCAACCTGCTGTATCTGGTGAAGACTTCGACGTCGCTGGACGAGGTGAGGACTTATGCGCTGCTGGCGGAGACGGAACTGGCGCGGGTGGCGGATATAACGGTGCAGACGCTGCGGTTCCACAGGCAGCAGACGGCGGCGGTGGCGGTGGATTTGAACGAGGTGATCCCGGCAGTGCTGCGGCTTTATACGGCGCGGTTTGTGGCGCGGCGGGTTGAGGTGAAGCTGAAGCTGCTGCCTTCCCCGACGCCGATGTTACTCGAGGGAGATATACGGCAAGTGCTGAATAATCTGGTGCGTAACGCCTATGACGCTATGCCGGTGGGTGGGAAGCTATATATGAGGCTGAGGGCGGCGCGGTGTATGAAGACGGGGCAGGATGGAGTGAGGATCATGGTGGCGGATACGGGGACGGGGATTCTGCCGAAGATGCGGAAGACGATGTTCGAGCCGTTTCATACGTCGAAGGAGGTGACGGGGACGGGGTTGGGACTTTGGATTTCTAAGGGGATCGTGGAGAAGCATGGGGGGCGGATTCAGATGAAGAGCCGGTGGGCGGAGGATGGGGTGGGGAGTGGGACTGTGTTTTCTGTGTGGTTGCCGTTGGTGGGGTGAAGGAATTTGCGATTGGAAGCGTTCTGAGGATTCAGGGGCTCCTGATGACAATGCGACTTCTCGGTACTGAACTGGAGATCACGCCTGCCGTCGGACGAGTTCTTCTTGGCACCGACAATGCTAGCTATGTAGATAGAGTGGTAGTTGACTGCTCAGGAGCGATGTGGACAAACCTATTTTCATCCTGTGGGGCCTGCTTGGCTTCGGTATAGCGTTTGGAATCGTTATGCCACTTGGTGCCGTTCGCCGATCTCGCATTCAAAAGTACGTTTGGTGGGTTCTCTTGGTATCAGGTGCCACAATCTGCATGTATGGGTTGTCGCACTCGACGTCACCGTCCTTTGGTCGCCGAGTCTCGAGCGTCGGCACGGCGTCAGCTCTCGTGGAACAGAAAGTTGGTGGGGATAGCAAATTCGTATTTGCGTTTATTCCTTCGAACGGGCAGCCCGTCAATCTGCAGACCCGCATCATTGTGCCCCATTGGGGTAATGCAGAGGTCTTTCAGCGGCGCACTCTACGGGTCACATACCTCGATGACCCTGCGCGCAGCGTGAGCAACGAGGCAATCGAGATTGAGATTGTGAGTGGGGAGAACGTTGGGTGGCGTGATTCCCTCGATGCGCGTCCGTTCGGAGTGTGGCTGGCGATCCCTATAGGCGCAATGATCGCGGGGCTGGGTTATATCGGCCTTCGATACAGAAGGGAAGACCTAACGGCAACGAAGTCATGGCGTCAGCCAACAATGCTGGCGTGAGCAGGAGCATTCGGCTAAGTGACCAATAACAAACATCCTGATAAACGCCGTTATCGCTGGTGGTAAGGCTTAGTCGTATCGGGATTGATCGGTGAGCGTTGGAGGGCCCAGGAACGCAGATTCCCTTCGGGAATGAAAAAAGGGATGAGTTATGCCTACGGAAGTGGCGGTTGTGTGGTCGATGCTGGTGGGCGTGGCGGCGGGTTAGGGTTTGGCGATGACGAAGGGGTTGGCTTGTTGGGTGGGGGTGAGGAGGATGGTTTGGATTTGCATGTGGGGGGGGCGGGTGGCGGCCCAGAGGATGGTGTCGGCGATGTCTTCGGGTTGGAGGGGAGTGATGGTCTGGTAGACCTTTTCGGCGCGGGCTTTGTCGCCGCGGAAACGGACTTCTGAGAATTCGGTTTCTACCATGCCGGGGTCGATGGAGGTGACGCGGACGTTTTTACCGATGAGGTCGAGGCGGAGGCCGTCCATGATGGCGAGTTCGGCGGCCTTGCTGGCGCAGTAGACGGCGCCGTTGGGGTAGGTGATGTGGCCGGCGATGGAGCCGAGGGAGATGACGTGGCCGGCGCCGCGGGCAATCATGCCGGGGACGATTTCGTGGGTGACGTAGAGGAGGCCCTTGACGTTGGTGTCGAGCATTTCTTCCCAGTTTTCGGGGTCGTCGGCGTAGAGGGGGTCGAGGCCGCGGGAGAGGCCGGCGTTGTTGATGAGGATGTCGGGAGCGGACCACTCCTGGGGGAGGGAGGCGAGGGATTCGGTGACGGCGGCGCGGTCGCGGACGTCGAGGCGGAAGGTGAAGACGTCGGGGTCGGCGGGGGTGGCGGCGAGCTCGCGGGCGAGGTCTGCGAGGCGGTCTGTGCGGCGAGCGCAGAGGAGGAGACGGGCACCGGCGGCGGCGAAGGCGTGGGCGCAGGCGCGGCCGATGCCGGAGGAGGCTCCGGTGATGAAGACGGTTTTGTTTTGGAGGGAGTGCATTTGGGGTTGGATGCGGGTTGGGAGTCAATGAGAAACCCCAGGTCACTGACGATGAAGCTGTCAGTGGCCTGGGGCACCCCCAGACTTTTTATTTTTCTATTGTCTTTAGTAGTGAGTAACCCCACCTCACGCGATACTACCCGCGTGAGATGGGGCACCCGATGCGTTTTGGTTACTGGTTGGGGTTGGATTTGGTGATGCCGATGGCGTCGCCGGCTACTACTAGGTTTACGCGGCGGTTCTGGGCGCGGCCGGCGGCGGTGGTGTTGTCGGCGACGGGGTCGGATTTGCCATAGCCGGCGCTGGTTACGTTGTCCTGTGCGACGCCCTGTGAGACGAGGAAGGCGGCGGTGGTGGAGGCGCGGGATTCAGAGAGCTTCTGGTTGAGCTCGTCGGAGCCGGTGGAGTCGGTGTAGCCTTCCACCTGGACGGTGAGCGAGGGGTAGGCCTGGAGGATGCCGGCGACGCGGGCGAGCGAGACCTGGGTGCCGGACTTGAGGTTGGATTTGCCGGTGTCGAAGAGGACGTCGGAGAGGTTGACGACGAGGCCGCGGGGGGTTTCTACGGTCTGGAGGACGGCGTTGAGTTGGGCGCGAAGTTTTTCGCGGGTGGCTTCGGCGGAGTTGGCGCGGGCGTTGGCGGAGGCCTCGGCGGCGCGGGCGCGTTCTGCGGCGGCATCAGCCTGAGACTTGGCGAGTTCAGCCTGCTGGGTCTGGAGCTGGGCCTGCTGCTGGGCGAGGCGGGCGCGCTCTGCCTGAGCCTGAGCGGCGGCAGCATCGGCCTGGGACTGGGCGGCGTTGGCGTTGGCGGCGAGGGCGGCGTCCTGGGCTTGCTGGGTGCGCTCAGCGGCACGCTTGCGGAGGGTATCTACGCGGGCGTCTTCGGCGCGCTCTACGGCTTCGCGGGCTTCAGTGATTTCGAGCTTCTCGTCACGGTGCTTGTTGTTGTCCATGTCCGCGGCGTTGGTGAGATCAAGCTTGGCCTTGGCGTAGATTTCAGGCGAATACTTTTCCGAGCCGGCGGCCTGGGCGATGCGGACGGCGTTGTACGCCTCATAAAGCTCGAGGGGACTGTGCTCGTTGCGGGTGATGGGGTTGAGGTTGGTGTGGGAGCCGTCCGTTTCAGCGGAATAGATACCGCGGGGGAGGAGGTTAGCCTTGGCGTTGACGTGCTCGAGGACGCCGTTGGTACTGTCAGTGAAGACGTTCTTGAGGACTACGACGTCCGAGGGGGTGGAGACGGCGTAGTAAGGCTCGGCGGTGACGATGAGGCCGAACGCCTGGATGGGGACGGAGACGCTGATGTTGTTTTTGGTGCCGGCGGGGAGGACTTCACCGAGGTTCTTGGGATTGCCGTCGGGCGAGATGGCCCAGAGGACGTAGGTGAGGAAGTCGGGGCCGAAGCTGTTGGCGGGGGTGAGGCCTTTGAAGTTGGCGTCGACGGTAATTTTGCCGCGCTCGGACTTGACGTCGGCTTTGCCGGAAGCGCCGGGGAGGAGCTCGGTGCCCTGGAAATCGATGCGGGTGGAGCCGGAGCGGTGGAGGTAATTGATGGCGTCGATGTCACGGCGGACTACCTTGACTTTATAGAAGAAGATGTCGCCGGATTGGGTGACGACGGCGCCCTGGGGGGCGGGGACGGAAGTGGGGTTGGCTTCCTGGGCGAGGGCGGGGATGGCGGAGAGGAGGATTGCGGGAAGGATGGTGCGTGTAAACATTTTCATACTTAAAGGGATGCGGGGGCGGGGGTGGGGGTGGTCCTGAAGGGTGGTGATTTGAGGATACTTTTGGGGGATGGGGGGAACCAAAGAAAACCCCAGGTCACGCGATGAAGCTGAGTGGCCTGGGGCACCCCATACCTTTCATTTCGATTGGTTCTGACTAGGCGTGGTGGGGGGTGCTGTTGCGATGGACGAAGTGGTAGGGGGGCCAGGGGCCGGAGAGCTGCATGCGGCAGTCCTTGAGCTCGGTGGTGGCGGAGGAGTACTTGTTCTGGTAGCGCTCTACGGTTTTGTGGTCGATGAGGTGGGCGATATCGAGGAGCATTTTGCCGGAATCCATGCGTTTGCAGGTGATTTCCTCCGCAAGCGGAAGAAACATGCGATGCATCTGGACGGAGAGGGCGCGGGCTTTGGACTGGCGCTCGCGCTGGCGGGATGCGGAGTCACGGAGGCTGGCGAGGTACTCCTGGCCGACGCGGGCTTCGCGGGTGAGCTGGTCCTGGGTGAAGTTGCCGGGGCAGGTGTCGTCTACGAGGACCTTGAGGTGCATTTCCGCCTTGCCGCGGAGACGCTCTACGTTGGCGAGGAAGTGGCGCTGGTTGGAGCGGACGGAGCGGCGGAGGGAATCGTCGTCAGCGAAGGTGGTGGCGAAACGGAAGGGGAGGACGGTTGAAAGCTTGAAGCAGTCTGCGATGACACGGGCATGGTCGCGGGCGGCTTGCTGGGCTTCGGCTGCGAGGCGGGCTGTGTCCTGCGCGGTGTGCTCGGTGACGACGACGGTGAGATCGCCGGCGGGAAAGAGGAAGGTTTGATTGCCGAAGAGCCCGGAAATGCCGGTAAGGGGCATGGGACGACGGTGGCGGGCGAGTTCCGGAAACGATTTACGTTCCGCGATGCAATAGGCATACCACGACATGAAGACCTCTCCAAAGCACGCTGATGGGTCTTGGAGCCCAATCATGCGTTGGTTATTGCGTTCTGGACCTATGGGGCAAAACCCCCTTGAGTGCGTCTGGCCTATTCGATAAACGAACTAATCCGACTGCGAAACGGATAGTAAGCCTATTGTGAGACGGTTGGCAACCTTTTCCTTTGGCGGACGTCGTGGTGGGTGCTGCCCTGGGTTAAGTGCAATGGAATGTGTGGGAAGCGTGTCTGCAAGTGAACAAATTTATGGGCAGTTGACTTCGTTATGGGTGGAGGAGCTTGAGGACTGGGTCGGGCAGGGGCTGGTCGGCGTTTTTGAGCAGGAGGGCGATCTGCCACATCTGGGTGTCGGAGTAGAGGTGCTGGTAGGCGGGCATGCCGGAGAGGCGGATGCCGTTTTTGATTTTCCAGTAGGTTTCGCCGGGCTGGTCGTCTGAGACGCCTACGACGGGGCCGTGGGTGTGCTTTTTCCAAAGCTGGGGTGCGCTGGGGAACATGTATTTTGCGTAGGGGGAATCATGGCCGGGGGTGCCGTGGCAGGAGGCGCAGGAGGTAGTGTAGAGGCGGGCGCCGGACTCGAAGGCATCTTCACTGGTGCCGATGGGTGGCTGCTCAAGCTCGCGGGCGATGCGGGCGTCGAGGGGCACGTGGACGATCTGGGACTCGAGGGGGAAGGGGTGGTCAGCGGTGGCGACGGGGGGGTGGCCAAAGCGGAAATAGAGGTAGAGGGCGAGGGTGAGGGCGAGGAGGGTGAAGAGAATTCCGAGGAGGAAGGTGCCGAAAGGGCTGGCGGAACGTCGATTGGAGGAGGAAGAGGCGCTGGGACGGGTTGGCACGGAGTCGTTCTCCTGACGAGATGGATGTTCTAATAGATGAGGCGCGGTGAAAACAGACCGGCCAACAGATGATAGCCGGACCGGTGCATGCGCCGGGTTGTGGCAGGAGTGAATACGTTGATTTCAGGTTCGATGGTCAAGAAGGTTCTGGGGATTGCTGTTGCGGCGATGTTTGGCGTGGTGATGATTGGGTCGGCTGCGGGACAGAGTGCGCATCGGACGCGGCGTGAATCGACGGCGAACCGCAGGGCGCGCATTGCGAAGACGACTGCAGAGACGTACAGCCATCGGTGGGAAGTGGCGGGCGGCGGCGGGTATGAACGCTTCAGGAGTGGCAAGTATCAGCAGCAGGATAACCAGGTGACGTTCTGGGCTTCCACGATGTACGCGCTGAACCCGAAGCTGGGCGTGATGGGTGAGGTGCGGGGCGGATATGGGTTCGCGAAGGTGGGGAATTTGCCGCAGGGACAGTTTTTGTCGTTCAATCCGCAGATTTCCGAGTACAGCTTTATGGCGGGGCCGACGTATCGGCTGCGGAAGAAGGAGAAGTACGCGGTGACGGGGTTCGTGGAAGCCGGGGTTGGGCTGGGGAAATTCGATGGCGACTCAAAGGGTTTGAGCGCGGCGGAGATTGGGGTGTGGACGGGGGTTTATGCGCCGGCGGGCGAGGTGGGGGTGAACGTGGATTACAACGTGTATCCGAATATTGCGCTGCGGCTTACGCCGAATTATCTGTTTACGGACTTTGGCGGGACGGTGCAGCATAGCAAGGGTTTGAACGCTGGGGTGGTTTATCGGTTTGGGCGGTTGAAGTAGGGACTGGGCTTGCAGGCGTAGAATGCTGGGTATGGCACAAGGATGGGAAAGTAAGTCCGTGGAGTCTCAGCAGGCCGAGCCGCTCGACCCTAGCCCGAAACCTGCGTTGCGTGGGAACAGCCCTGTGGATGCCGAGCAGAAGCGACGGCGACAGGCGTTGGAGTTGCAGCGGGAACGGGTGCTTTCAGAGCGGACGGCTAGTCCGCATCGGCGGTCGGCGCTGGAGAATGCGTTGCTGGCGATTGAGGAAGAGTTGACGCAGTTGGGGTGGACGGTGCATTTGTAGGGTGGATCTTTCGCGGGAGCGAGGAAGTGTTGAGCCGCGTCGTGGGTGGAAGTTGAGCTAGAAAGAGAATGCCTTGGGGGCCTGCGTTTGACGTGCGGGCAAAAGGGCTGCAGAGAACTCGCGGACTCGCAGAGAAGGGTACCTCAGCGGCTGAAGCCATATTGCATCCAGAGCAGTTGCGGCACGGCTAAAGCCGTGCCCTTAAGCAAAACTGCTTTTGGCACCAAAGCCCCACGCTAATCCCGAAGCAGACGCGTTATGCGTGGGTTAGAGGGAGAGGGTGGAGCGGAGGGAATCGGCGATTTGTTTGCCGTGGAAGCGGCCGTTTTCGATGAAGACCTCGTTGGTGCGCTCGCCGGCCACGATGACGCCGGCGAGGTAAATGCCGGGGACGTTGGACTCCAGGGTGCGGGGGTCGTGGTGGGGGACGAGGTCGTCGTCGGCGTCGAGGTGGACGCCGAGGGCCTGGATGAAGGCGAAGTCGGGATGGTAGCCGGTTAGGGCGAAGACGAAGTCGTTGGGGATGGTGACGGGACCCTGTGGAGTGGCCAGGGTGACGGTGTCTTCTGCGATGCAGGTGACGGTGGAGGAGAAGTAAGCGGTGACTTCGCCGTTTTTTATGCGGTTTTCGATGTCGGGCTTGATCCAGTACTTGATGTGGCGGTGGAGCTCTGCGCCGCGGTGGACGAGGGTTACCTTGGCTCCGTGGCGCCAGAGGTCGAGGGCGGCGATGGCGGCGGAGTTTTTGCCGCCGATGACTAGGACCTCGAGGCCGGCGAAGGGGTGGGGCTCGTTGTAATAGTGATGGACTTTGGAGAGATCTTCGCCGGGGATGCTGAGGTAGTTGGGGAGGTCGTAGTAGCCGGTGGCTACGATAAGTTTGCGGGCGCGGAAGTCCTGGGGGCGGTCGAAGCGGTCGCGGGTGTGGACGAGGAACTCGCCGTCAGATCCGGAGACGGTGGTGACGGTGTGGTACTGGCGGACGTCGAGGTTATAGTGCTGGGCGGTCTTGCGGTAGTACTCGAGGGCCTCGCCGCGGGTGGGCTTGGTGTTGGGGGAGGTGAAGGGGATGGAGCCGATTTCGAGGAGCTCAGGGGTGGTGAAGAAGGTCATGCCGGCGGGGTAATGGAAGAGCGAGTTGGTGAGGCAGCCCTTGTCGATGACGACGGTGGAGAAGCCGGCGAGCTGGGCGTCGATGGCGCAGGCGAGGCCGGTGGGGCCGGCACCGATGACGAGGACGTCGTGGATGGTCTGGGGCATAGAGGATTGGATGCTTTGCGTGTGACGTGGGTTCAGGGGAGGAGATCGAGGGCTTGGAGGAGGGTGCGGAGGCGGTCGCGAGTGGCGGCGGAGACGGGGATCATGGGGAGACGGAGGTGCTCGGGTGTGCCGGTGAGGAGGGCGTGGGCGGCTTTGACGGGGGCTGGGCTGGGCTCGGTGAAGAGGGCCTGCATGAGGGGGTAGAAGGTGCGGTTGAGGCGGCGCGCGGTGGACCAGTCGCCACGGATGGCGGCGCGGACGAGGTCGGCCATCTGGCGGGGGATGACGTTGGAGGCGACGGAGATGAGGCCGGCGCCGCCGAGGGCGAGGATGGGGAGGGCGAGAGCGTCGTCACCGGCGAAGACGCGGAAATCGCGCGGGGCCTGGGTAAGGAGCTCGGTGATCTGGATCATGTTGCCGGAGGACTCTTTGATGGCGACGATGTTTTCGATTTCGGCGAGGCGGAGGACGGTGGCGGGTTCGAGGTTGGCACCGGTGCGGCCGGGGATGTTGTAAAGCATGACGGGGAGGTCAGTGGCCTCCGCGATGGCGCGGAAATGCTGGTACTGGCCTTCTTGCCCGGGGCGATTGTAGTAGGGGTTGGCGGTGAGGATGCCGGTGAGGCCGGGGAGCTGGTTGAGGCGCTGGAGGCGGGCGATGGCGACGGCGGTGGCGTTGTGGGTGCAGCCGGCGAAGATGGCGACGCGGCCGGCGGCGGCGGTGATGGTGAGCTCGATGACGCGGAGCCACTCGGTGTCTGAGAGGGTGGAGGCCTCGCCGGTGGTGCCGCAGGGGATGAGGAGCTCAATGCCTGACTCGACCTGGTGGTTGACGAGCGCGGTGAGGGCTGCGTCGTCGATGGCGCCGGAGGAGAGGAAAGGGGTGAGGAGGGCGGTGCCGCAGCCGAAGAGTTCCATAGCAGAGATGAGTTTATCGTGAAGGGCGATTTGTGGGGCGGAGGAGGTAGGCGGCGAGGAGGAAGTAGATGAGAAAGCTGAGGACGATGGCGGTGGGCTTGGAGAAGGTGAACTCGGTGTGGCCAATGCCTTCAAGCAGGACGCCGGGAAGGAGGAGCAGGCTGAAGGGCTGGAGGATGTAGGTGACGAGGGCGGGGTAGGTGGTGAGGTAGAGACCGAAGACGGCGAGGGCTACGAGGATGGACGCGATGATGGCGGCGAGAAGGAGGCGCGGGAGCCAGGCGAACGGGTGCGGTCGCCTGGGCTTGGGGGCTGGTGCGCCGGCGAAGCTTATGCCCACTCTCCGGCGCGCATGAGGGGTTGGGCTGTTCCGTCTGGTGCGAGGCCGTCAACGTTCATCTGGGCGGAGCCGATCATCCAGTCGACGTGGATGAGGGAGGAGTTGGCGCCTTTGGCGGCGAGGGTTGGCTCGTCCATGTGCTCGCCGCCGATGAGGCAGGTGGCATAGGCCTGACCGAGGGCTATGTGGCTGGCGGCGTTCTCGTCGAAGAGGGTGTTCCAGAAAAGGATGCCGGACTGGGCGATGGGGGAGGAGTGGGGGACGAGGGCGACTTCGCCGAGGGAACGGGCGCCTGGGTCGGTGGAGATGAGGCGGTTGAGGACGTCTTCGCCGTTGGTTGCGGTGGCTTTGGTGATTTTGCCAGCCTCGAAGGTGCAGGCTATGTTTTCAATCAGGGTGCCTTGGTGGGAGAGGGGCTTGGAGGCTTTGACGCGGCCGTTGACGCGGTCTTTGTGGGGGGTAGTGAAGCACTCTTCGGTGGGGATGTTGGCGTTGCAGAAGATGCCGTTGCCGCCTGCGCCGCCGCCGCCGGCCCAGAGGTGGTCGTCGGCGAGGCCTACGGTGAGGTCGGTTTCGCCGTCATTGGAGTGAAAGCGTAGGGAGTGGAAGCGCTTGGCGTTGAGATAGGCTACGCGCTCGTGGAGGTGGGCGGAGTGGGCTTTCCAATCGGCTACGGGGTCCTCGCCGGTTGCGCGGGAGGCTGTGAAGATGGCTTCCCAGAGTTTAGCGACGGCGGTTTCTTCGGGTTCGCCGGGGAAGACGAGGGCGGCCCAGGCGGGGGTGGCGGCGGCCAGGATAGACCAGTTGATGGCGTGGCGGGTGATAAGCTCCATAGCGGGCTTGTTGGCTTTGCTGGCGGCGATGTTGGCGCGGGAGACTTTGGCTGGGTCCTGGCCGGCTAGCAGGGCGGGGTTGGCGCCGGCGAGGGCGAGGCGTGCGGCCCCGGAGCGGAAGGCGTTGGCGGTGGCATCGGCCATCCACTGGGCGGCGTGGTCGAAGGAGGCGTCTGAGGCGTTCTGGTAACGGGCGAGGGTGGATTGATCGTCGCTGTAGAAGGGGGTGACGAGGAGGCAGCCGGCCTTGTAGGCGTGGGCGGTGATGAGGCGTGCGAGGGGCAGCATGTCGGTGGTGGCGGAGAGGAGGAGCTCCTGGCCGGGCTGGAGGTTGAGGCCTACGTTGACGGCTAGCTGGGCGAAGCGGTCGAGCTTCTGAGGGAAGGTGAGGGCGGCGAAATCGAAGGACATGGTTACTCCTGATGCTTTGGGGCTTATGGAAGAGAGTGCAAACGCAGATTCCCTTCGGGAATGACAAACCGTCGTTAGAGTTTGGCGAAGACTTCGCGGAAATCGAAACAGCCGTGGCGGGTGGAGAGCCACTCGGCGGCGCGGACGGCACCTTCGGCGTAGCCGCGGCGGGTGAAGGACTCGTGCTTGAGGGTGAGGCGGTCGGCGTCGGAGGTGGCGGTGAGGAGATGGACGCCGATTTCGCCGCCCTCGCGGGAGGCTGTGATGGGAGTGTCGACGGCGGCGGCAGTTTTGAGGGTGTCGGCCAGGGTGAGGGCGGTGCCGGAGGGGCTGTCTAGCTTGGAGGCGTGGTGGACTTCTTCAATGGCGAAGGTGTAGCCGGCGTCTTTGAGAGCGGTGCCCATCTGAGCGGCGAGCTGGAGCATGACCTGGACGCCGATGGAGAAGTTGGTGCCGTAGAGGAGGCCGGCCTGCTTGCGCTCGGCGAGGGAGCGCATGTCAGGCAGCTTGGCGTACCAGCCGGTGGTGCCGATGACCATCTTGGCGCCGGTGGCGAGGCAGGCGCGCATGTTCTGGACGGCGGCTTCGGGGGTGGTGAAGTCGATGACGGTGTCAAAGCCGGCGACGAAGGGGTGGGTGAGGGCCTGGGCGTTGGGGTTTTCTTTGGCGTCGAGGACGTGGACGGAATGGCCGCGTTGTGTGGCGACTTCGGCTACGAGTTTTCCTGTTTTGCCGTGGCCCAGGATGAGGATGCGCATGATCGTTTTCTCTTTTGCTTTCTGAAGATAGTGTAAATGGGGTGCAGGGCGTGAGTAACCCCAGGTCACGCGATGAAGCTGCGTGGCCCGGGGCACCCCAGACATCTCGATTGATCGACGTCGGATTATGTGGTGGTGTCGAAGACGGTGGGGTCGGGTTGGGTGAAGAAGGTGCGGTGGAGGGAGCGGATGGTTTCTTCGACGTCTTCTTCTTCGATCATGAAGGACATGTTGATCTCGCTGGCGCCTTGCGAGATCATGCGGACGTTGATGTGGGAAATGGCGGAGAAGACGCGGCCGGCGATGCCGTTGTGGCCGCGGATGTCTTCGCCGACGAGGCAGATGAGGGCTTTGCGGCCTTCGAGTTTTACGTCGGCGAGGCGGGAGAGATCGGCGCAGATTTCGGGAAGGCGTTCCTTGCTGTCTACCGTTAGAGAGATGGAGACCTCGCTGGTGGAGACCATGTCGATGGGGCAGGCGTACTTGTCGAAGACGTCGAAGACAGCCTTGAGGAAGCCGTGGGCCATGAGCATGCGGGAGGCGACGATGTCGATGATAGTGAGGCGCTTTTTGGCGGCGATGGATTTGAAGGGGGAGGCGCAGGGGGCGGTGATGGCGGTGATGCGGGTGCCTTCGTTGGTGGGGTTGCGGGAGTTGAGGACGAAGACGGGGATGGACTTCTGCACGGCGGGGAGGATAGTGGCGGGGTGGAGGACTTTGGCGCCGAAGTAGGCGAGCTCGGCGGCTTCTTCAAAGGAGATGGTTTTGACGCGGAGGGCCTCGGGGACGATGCGGGGGTCGGTGGTCATGATGCCGTCGACGTCGGTCCAGATTTCGATGGCGCCGGCGTGGAGGCCGCCGCCGATGAGGGCCGCGGTGTAGTCTGAGCCGCCGCGGCCGAGGGTGGTGGTGATGCCGTGGGAATCGGCACCGATGAAGCCGCCGAGGACGGGGATTTGGCCGGACTGGATGATGGGGAGAACGTGGGTTTCCAGGGCTTGCTCGATGAGTGGTTCGTTGGGGACGGCTTTGCCGTAGTGGGAGTCGGTGAGGATGCAGGTGCGGGCGTCGATGTGGACGGCTTGCAGGTGGAGGCTCTGGAAGGCGGCGGTGACGATGTGGGAGGAGGTGCGTTCGCCGAAGGAGAGGACGAGATCGTTGGTGCGGGGGGTTAGCTCGCCTACGGCTGCGATGCCGCGGAGGAGGTCGTCGAGGGCGTCGAAATCATGGTTGAGGGCGGCGGTAAGGGGAGCGTTGGCGGGGGAGAGGTCTTCCGCGGTGGCCAGGTGGCGTTGGCGGAGTTGCTGGGAGATGGCGATGGCTTCCTGGCGGTTGTCCCGGCCTGCGGCGGCTGCGGCGGCGAGGAGCTGGTCGGTGACTTTGGCCATGGCGGAGACTACGACTACTGGCTGGAGGGATTTGGCCTGGCGGCCGGCAACGATGGCGGCGGTGCGGCGGATGGCGGCGGGGTCCTCGACCGAGGTGCCGCCGAACTTCATGATGACGAGATGGGGGTTTGCGGTGCTTGGCATGCGATGGAGCCTCTGAGAGCCAGGTCAGGAGCATTGCCTGGACAGGCGGAAGTACGTGGTCCGAACGTTCCGGTTAAAAAGGGTTGACGGTGGTGGCGCGGTGGAGAGTGTCGGGGTCCTTCGACTGCGCTACGCTCCGCTCAGGATGACGAGTTTTATTGTCGAGACTGAGAGGAGTTATTTTGTGCCGGGCCAGTGCTTCCAGTCGAGGTGGCCCTGGAGGGCGAGGATTTCTGCGTTGAGGAGGGCTGCGCCGGCGGCGCCGCGGATGGTGTTGTGGGAGAGTAGGGTGAATTTCCAATCGAGGAGGTTGCAGGGGCGGAGGCGGCCGATGGTGGTGGCCATGCCGCGGCCGCGCATGAGGTCGAGGCGGGGCTGGGGGCGGTCGATGGCTTCTTCGTATTCGACGGGCTGGGCGGGCGCTGAGGGGAGGTCGAGGCCTTCATGGATGGCGTGGAGGGGATGGAAGTCTTGCCAGGCGGCGAGGATCTGGGCGTGGGTGGCGGGGGTTTTCAGCTTGAGGGAGACGCACTCGGTGTGGCCGTCGATGACGGGGACGCGGTTGCAGGTGGCGGAGACTTTGATGGGGGCCATTTCGATGTGCGGTCCGGCTAGGGTTCCGAGGAGTTTGGCTAGTTCTTCCTGGAGTTTTTCTTCTTCGTTTTTGATGAAGGGGACTACGTTGCCGAGGATGTCGAGCGAGGGGACGCCGGGGTAGCCGGCTCCGCTGACAGCCTGGAGGGTGGTGACGAAGAGGCTTTCGATGCCGAAAGCTTGATGCAGGGGCTTGAGGGCGAGGACGAGGCCGATGGCGGAACAGTTGGGGTTGGTGACGATGTAGCCGCCGGAGGATTTTCTCCAACTTTGCTGGTGGATGAGGTCGAGGTGGTCGGGGTTGACTTCGGGGACTACGAGGGGTACGTCGGCGACCATGCGGAAGGCGGAGGAGTTGGAGATGACGGCGCACCCGGCGGCGGCGAAGGCGGGTTCGAGCTCGTGGGCGATGGCGGCGTCGAGGGCGGCGAAAATGATGCGGGGGTAGTCGCCGGTGGGGGTGTTGGGCTGGAGGGTCATGGCGGCGATTGCGGGTGGGAGGGGCGTGTCGAGCTTCCAGCGGCAGGCTTCGTCGTAACGCTTGCCGGCGGAGCGGTCACTGGCGGCTAGCCAGGAGATTTCAAACCAGGGGTGCTGGGCGAGAAGCTGGATGAAGCGCTGGCCGACCATGCCGGTGGCGCCGAGGATGCCTACTTTGCGTCGTTCCATGTGGATAGGATAACAAGACGCCAAGGCGAACGCGGCGGCGCGGCGGATGCGCGGCGAACGCAGCGTGAAGGCAACTACTTCTGGAGGGCGAAGGCTAGTTCGGATTTGGTCGTGTGGTTGGGGGTGATGGTGATCTGGGTGGTTTTGGTGCCTAGTTTTTCGTGGACCGCGGTGAGGGTGTAGGTGCCGGGGGGGAGGTTGGGGATGGTGAAGGTGCCGTCGGTGGCGGAGACGGCGAAGTAGGGGCTGGGGGAGACGTTGATGAAGGCGTTCATCCAGGGGTGGTTGTTGCAGCGGACGGGGATCATGAGTTCGGGCTTGTCGAAGCGCTTGGTGATGGGGGCGCCGTGAGGGGATTGGGATATGTCGATGGTCTGGTTGCCGACGTCGGTGGGCATGGTGTGGATGTTGTGCATGGTGGGGTCGGAGTTGCGGAACTCGACGAAGCCGCCGGGGGCGAGGGCGATGACGTGGGGGGTGTACTGGCAGTTGCGCTGGTCTAGTACGACGGGGGTGGTGGAGGTGGGGGCGCCGGGGGCGTTGGCGATGTAAAGGAAGACGTTGGCGAGCTTGTTGGCGGTGACGGCGTACTGCTCAGAGAAGACGGGCTTGTTGGAGAGATTGCAGGCAGGGTCCATGGTGGTGTCGATGCGGACGGGGGCGGGGGGCTTGCCGGAGAAGAGGATGGTGCCGGTGAGGGTGCCCGTGGGGGTGTTGGGAGATGGGACCGGCGAGGGTGCGGGTTGGCGCTGGGTGGGGGGGAGGGTGCCGCGGTCGATGACTTCGGCTTTCTGGAGGGCAGCGTCGGGTTTGCAGGCGGTGAGGGGGAGGAGGAGGGCGGTGAGTAGGAGGATGCGCGGGCTCATGTTGGGTTGGATGCTGGGAATGTCGGCTGCGAAACCCAAAGGCGAACGCGGCGACGCAGCGGTGCGCGGCGGCGCGGCGAAGAACAAGCAACGGCAAGTGCAACGACAAACGCAGATTCCCTTTCGGAATGACAAACTAAAGGGCTTGGGTGACGGCGTCGGCGAAGGCGCGGGTGCCGGATTGGCCGCCTACGTCGCGGGTGAGGGTATTGCCGCGGGTGTAGACGGACTCGAGGGCGCGCTGGGTGAGGGCGGCGGTGGCGGGTTCGTCGATGTGGTGGAGCATGAGGATGGCGGATTGGAGGAGGGCGGTGGGGTTGGCTTTATCCTGTCCGGCGATGTCCGGGGCTGAGCCATGTACGGCTTCAAAGATGGCGCATTCATGGCCGAGGTTGGCGCCGGGAACGAGGCCGAGGCCGCCTACGAAGGCGCTGCAGAGGTCGGAGAGGATGTCGCCGTAGAGGTTCTCTGTGAGGATGATGTCGTACTGGTAGGGGTTGAGGACGAGCTGCATGCAGGTGTTGTCGACGATGTGCTCTTTGTATTCGACCTCGGGAAAGGATTGTGCGATTTTTCTGGCGCAGTCCAGGAACAGCCCGTCGGTGATTTTCATGATGTTGGCTTTGTGGATGGCGTGGATGTGGTGGCGGGCGTGTTTGCGGGCGTACTCGAAGGCAAATTTTGCGATGCGGGTGGAGCCTTTTTCCGTGATGATTTTGAAGCTCTGGGCGATGCCGGGGGCGACAAGCATTTCAAAGCCGGCGTAGAGATCTTCAGTGTTTTCACGGACGATGACGAGGTCGATGTCGGGGTACTTGGTGACGAGGCCGGGGAGGTTTTTGATGGGGCGGAAGTTGGCGAAGAGCTCGAAATGCTTGCGCAGGGCTACATTGATGGAAGAGAAGCCGCCGCCGATGGGGGTGGCGACGGGGCCCTTGAGGCCGATGCGGGTTTGCTCGAGGGACCGGTAGAGGGCTTTGGGGATGTACTCGCCGGTTTGCTGGTAGGCGTCGGCACCGGCGTTGTGTTGGTGCCAGTCAAAGGTGCAGCCGGTGAGCTTTCCTGCGGCTTCAAGGATCTGGACGGTGGCGGCGGTGACTTCGGGGCCGATGCCGTCGCCGGGGATGAGGGTGACTTGATGGGTGCGGCTCATGGTTTGGGGAGCTTTCTTTTTTCTGGATTCAGGGAGGCGGGACGGTTGAGGAGTTGTTCGAGCTCGGCTTTGAACTCGTTGACGTCCTTGAAGTCGCGGTAGACGGAGGCGAAGCGGATGTAGGCTACGGTGTCGAGGTCTTTGAGGCGGCGCATGATGAGCTCGCCGAGGGCGGTGGTGGGGACTTCGCGCTCGATGGATTCGACGACGAAGGCCTCGGTTTCATCGACGATGGCCTGGACTTGCTGGGTGGAGATGTTGCGTTTCTGGCAGGCCTGGGAGATGCCGGCGAGGACTTTCTGGCGGTCGAATTTCTCGCGGCGATTGTCCTTTTTGATGACCATGTAGGGGATTTCGTCGATGCGCTCGTAGGTGGTGAAACGCTTTTCACAGCGCTCGCACTCGCGGCGGCGGCGGATGGAATCGGCGTCCTTGCTTTCGCGAGAGTCGACGACACGATCCTGGGTGAAGGCGCAATAAGGGCATTTCATGGGCAAGGGTTAGTTTATCAGCTAGGGGGTTGGTCGCTTGATGAAGGCACAACAGGAACGCGAATAACGGCGGGATCAAGGCGGGATCAGTTCAGGATCAGGGCGGATAGGGCGTTGGGCTCTGGGCTGCGGAACAGGAACGGGGATAAGGCGGGGAAGGGCGGGAAGAGGCGGGAGAGGACGGACTGGGTACTGCGTCAGGGATGGTGACTTATTACTGGAACTAGATGAGGAATAGGCGGGGTGGGTGGACCTTGTGACTAGAATGGGGTGGCGAGGATCTTGGGATGCGAATGCTTGGTCTGGTTGGGTGGGGCGTGCTGGGGATTCTGGTTTTGGGTGGGGTGGGGAGGGGGCAGGATGTGCCGCCGCCGAGCAAGTTTCCGGCTCCGCCGGCGGGGACTGCGGTAAGTGAGGGTCCGGCTGCGCCGGTGCAGGGGGCTACGCAGGGTCAGGGTCTCGGGGTCACGACGCTGAAGGTTTCTACGCGGATTGTGGTGCTGGATGTGGTGGTGACGGATAAACAGGGGCGGCTGGTGCGGGGGCTGGGGAAGGAAGATTTCACGATCACGGAGGATCGGCAGGTGCAGACAGTCCGGAGCTTTGAGGGCCCGGAGGCGCATGCGATGCCGGCAGGGGTGGTTGTGAGCTCGGCGGCGGATTTGAAGCGGATTGGGGATGCGCCAGTGACGGTGCTGGTGCTGGATGCTTTGAATACGCGCTTTGAAGATACAGCGTTCGTGCGGCAGGCGATGGTGAAGTTTTTGATGGGGCAGCCGGAGGTTTTGCCGCAGCCGATGGTGTTGCTGATGACGACCGATACACGGTTCCGGCAGCTGCATGACTATACGCAGAGCCGGGCGGAACTGGTGGCGGCGGTGAAGGCGGCGCCGGCAGAGTATCCGAATAAGAAGATGGCGGGGCGGGGTGGGCCGGCGGCGGTGGAGAGGATGGCGCAATCGCTGGCGGCGGTAGAGCAGATTGCGCAGGCGAGTAGCGGGACGACGGGGAAGAAGAACCTGGTGTGGGTGGGGGAAGGGTTTCCTTCAGCTGACCTGGTAGGTGTGGACCCGAAGACGGCGGCGACCATTGAAGCGGCGGTGAAGCAATGCACGAATATGCTGCTGGCGGCGCGGGTGACGATGTATACGATCAATCCGGTGGCAAACGTGACGACCACGGTTGATGCGCAGAGTGCGGAAGATCTGGCAGGGGCGGAGACGAATGGGCCGGAGTTCGCTTCGGGGGCGGTGCAATTCGAGACATTTGCGCCCAGTACGGGGGGGAAGGCTTTTCGGTCGCGGAACGATCTTGGCAATGAGGTAGGGGAGGGGATTGCGAGTGGGGCTACCTATTACACGCTGAGCTATGTGCCTACGAATCGGAGTGACGATCTGGCAAAGTACCGGGCGATCCGGATTGTGATGAAAGACCCGGATCTGCGGGCGGTGACGCGGGATGGATACTATCCGCCGATGGTGGGGAATGTGACCAGTGTGGAGCCGCCGAAGCAGGCGAAGGCGCAGCTGCAACTGGATATCTCAAACGCGGTGAATAGCGTGATGAGCTACAACGGGCTGGAGGTGAAGGCGGATAAGGTGGGTGGGAACTATGTGCTGCGGGTGAAATCCGCCGGGCTGGACTGGACGGGAGTGAGTGCGACGCAGGAGAGGACGGAGGTCACGGTGATTGCGGCCTGGTATGACGGGAAGGATAAGCTACTGGGGCATGCGGGGAAAGAGCTGACGGCGATGCGGGGGGTGGGAGTGGATGCGGGGTCGGCGGCATTTGTGCTGCCGGTGGCTGTGCCGGAGGGAGTGGCGAGGCTGCGGTTTGTGGTGAGGGATGCGGTGAATGGGCGGATGGGGACGGTGGACTTGAAGCAGTGAGGGCTTAGGCGCTGGTGGGTTGCGTGAGGGAGGTGTTGGTGGCGCGGGCAGCGAGGAGGCCGGCGGGGATGATGGCCAGGTTGGTGATGAGGTAGACGGTGAGGCCGGCGGCGGCGGCTTGCTCGGGGGGGATGGCGAGGAGGTGGGTGAGGGCGAAGACGTTGCCGGCCCAGGCGCCGCTGCCGCCGGGGATGGGGAGAGCGGAGCCGGCGATGGAGAAGGCCATGAGGATGATGGTCGGGGCGAGGGTGAGGGCGTGGACGGGTGGGGGGAAGGCGTGGAGCGTGCAGAAGTAGGCCGCCGCGATGGTGAGCCAGAGGGTTAGGGAGAGGGCGGCGGTGCGGAGAGCGTCGGCTGGGGAGCGGAGGACGAGGAGGCCCTGGTGGAAGGACAGGATGTGGGAAGCGAGTGAGGGGATGAGACGGGCGAGAGGCGCGGCGGCGAGGCGGACGGTGAGGACGAAGGCGGCGATGGCAAGCAGGAGGACGGCGATGGTGATGCCGGCGCGGTGAAGGTAGGGAAGGGTGCGCATGCGGGGGGAGAGCAGGAGGTCGAGGGCGAAGAGGGTGGCGAAGGCAGCTAGATCGCAGATGCGTTCTACGGTGAGGGTGGCGAACTGGGATTCGGGCGAGAGGGCTGTGCGGCGGGCAAGGAGGATGGGGCGGACAAGCTCGCCGAGGCGGCCGAAGAGGGCGAGGGCGGCGAAGCCGATGAACTGGGGGGCGATGAGCTTTTGCCAAGGCGTCTGGTTGGTGGGTGGGAGGAAGATGCGCCAGCGAAGGGCTCGGATGAAGTTGCCGGAGTAGATGGCGGCTGTTGCGAGGAGGAGCCAGAGGGGGTTGGCCTGGCGGAGGGCCTGGAGGAAGGTTTTGTAGTCGAAGGGGGTGGTGTGGAGCTTGTAGGCTAGCCAGGCTACGAGGGTTATGAGCAGGAGCCAGGGTAGAACTTTGCGCATGACGCTATTTCTTGCTGGAGGCGATGAGGGTTAGCTTGCGGCGGTTGAACTCGCGGATGACGCGGGCTACGTAGGCGCGGGTTTCGCGGAAGGGTGGGATGCCGTGGTATCGGTCAACGGCGCCGGGGCCGGCGTTGTAGGCGGCGAGGGCGAGGGCGATGTTGTCCTTGTAGCGGGTGAGGAGCTGGTCGAGGTAGCGGGTGCCGCCTTCGACGTTCTGGGCGGGGATGAAGGAGTCGACTACGCCGAGCTGGGCGGCGGTGCCGGGCATGAGCTGCATGAGGCCCTGTGCGCCGGTGCGGGAGACGGCACGGGGGCGGCCGCCGGATTCGGCGTGGACTACGGAAGCGAGGAGGTCAGCGTCTACGTTGTGGGCGAGACCTGACTTGGCGAGGAGCTCGGAGAGTTCTTCTTTGGAGGGTGCGAGGGTTGTGGGGGTAAGGGCGGTGACGATGGTGGGTGGCGGTGCGGGTGGGTCTGGAATGGTCTCGATCCGGAGGACGCTGGAGGCGAGGACGTCCATGTAGTTGTTGCCGGCGGGGTCGAGGAAGAGGCGGAGCTTGTCGCCGATGGGCTCGCGGCGTAGGCAGTCGAGCTCGAAGCCGTTGCGGAGGGTGATGTGCTCGGCGGCGTGGGCGAGAGGTGTGGCGGCGAGGAGGATGGCGATGGTCAGGTTGCGGCGGCGCATCGTGGGATCTCCTCTCTAGTACGGTAACAGCTTAGGGTTGGACGTTGGTTAGGAGGAGTTGGGGACAGGCTTGTTCGATGGCTTCGGCTACGCCGTCCTGGTCGTGGGGTAAGGTGATGTGCCATTGGCGGGTGCGGGCGATGGACTGGAGGTCTTCGGGTGCGTTGCCCATGAGGACGGGATGGCCGGCGATCTCGAGCATGGAGAGGTCGTTCCAGTTGTCGCCGAGGCACATGATGTCTGCCGGTGGGATGTTGCGGGCGGCGGCGATGCGGAGGATGGCAGCACCCTTGGAGCAGCCGGCGGGGAGGATGTCGAGGATGGAGAGGTCGCGTGCAGGGTAGTCGGTGCGGTTGAGCTGGATGGTGGTGTGTGGACGGGATTCTGAGCCTACGGGAGCTACCTGGGGGTCTTCGAGGAGGCTGATTTCGGCGGTGCGCATGGCTTGGATGGGGCCGCAGAGCATCATCTGGATGGGTGGATCGAGATCGTCTTGCAGGCAGAGGTCGAGGGGGTCGACTTCGAGGATGTAGGGTTCGTTGGCGTCGATCCACTTGCCGAGGGTCTGCTGGAGGTGGAGGAAGTTTTCTACGACGAGGGAGCCGCGGGTGTCTTCACCGTCTGGTCCGGTACGGTCGAAAGTGAGGACAAGGGAGCGGCGGTCTGGGATTCTGGTGAGGAGCCAGCGGGCGGCGGTCGGGTCCATGACGGTGCGCTCGAGGAGCGTGGAGGCGAAGGTGCGGACGATGGCACCGTTCGAGGAGATGAGGAGGGTTTCGGGGTCGAGAGGGAGCTGGCGGAGGACGCGGAGAGCGTAGAAGTGGCGTCGGCCGGTGGCGATGACGATGGTGATGCCTGTGGACTGGGCGGCGAGGAGGATGGCGAGGTTGCGTGGAGAGACTTTGGCTTGCTGGTCGAGGAGGGTTCCATCGAGGTCGAGTGCGATGAGCTGGATTGGCATTGGCTTCCTTTCTGGGGTGCCCCCCGGGTGTTTGGGGTAAATTCTTCAATGCGAAGGACTTACGGGTAGATTATTGATTCTAAAGGGAGAACCCCGGCTGGGTGGCCGGGGTTCGGTCTGTCTTGATCTCTATTTCAAGTATAGCAATCTGGGCGGGGTGAACATGCCAACTATTTTGAGGCTTTATGTGGTTTGTTTTGTTGGGCTTAGCCGGAAATGCACAGGCTGGGGGGCTTGACAGGTTTTCGGGGGCTTGGGTTTTGAAGTGGGTCGATGCGAGATTTCCCCTTCAAGCGGTATGCCCGGTGTCGAACTTCTCGTAGTTTGCCAGATAATCTCTGATGATCTGGTAGCACTCGCAGGAGCGGGCTTCGAGTCCCTTGCGATCCAGGATGGTGATGAACTCTCGCTTATAGTCAATCAAGCCTTCCTTTTTCAGCGTCCCGGCGATTATCGATACGGTGGGTCTTGAGCTGCCAAGCATGTGAGAAAGAAACTCCTGCGACATTTTGAAGGTTTCGACGTGGGTTCGATCCGCAGAGATCAGGAGCCAACGCGCGAGCCTTTGCTCATAGTTGTGGGTTGCAGCGCAACCTGCAGACTGGGATGACTGGACGAGTTGAGCCTGAACATACCGCAGGCAGAGTTTGGCGAAAACCCCAAAGCGGTTGAACTCTTTCAGGGCATTTTCAAAGCTACACCGGTACCCTGTTCCGGCGACTTGCGTGTAGATGTGATTCAGGCTTTGCATCGTCCCCATGAGTGCAGAGACGCCGATGACCGACTCATAGCCGAACATGCCTACCTCGACTTCTTTTCCTTCGGAAAAGACGTTCGTCATCGAAGCCATTCCGCTATCGAGAAAATACAAGTAGCGGATGGGCGTGCCTGGGTCTTCGATCATCTGTCCGGTCGCGAAAACAACAGGTTTTAGCTGCAGTCTTCCGATCAATTCGCTATCGAAGGTCTTGAGAAGGGTGTTAGCAAACTTTGGAGCTTTTTGCGCGATATCGTTCATCGGCTTCCTCATACCGTTTGATGCCGGCAAGTCGAGGTGCAAAGTACGAAACCGAACATACGACAAAAAGGGCCAACGACTGATGCCTTCGATCCTTCGCGCTTACCCCGGACGCGTCAAGGCCGACCTCGCCTGAGCCGTCTCTAAATTCTGTCATTTGACGATTCGCAGCGCGTCCTTCTAAAGTCCTCTGGGTTAGAGGTTGATGTGTCGTGCAGTTGCGACTTGAAAAGACCTCACCAGCAATAACTTTGGAGGAAACAAATGAAAATGAAAGCTCTGTTTACCACTGTAGCCACCACGGCTGTTCTCACTCTCGGCGCGACCCTTGTGGCACAGAACCCGGGCGTCGATGTGGGTCGCCGCCACCCCAACCTGAATGCAGCCCAGCGCCTTATCGAGCAGGCTATCAGCCGCGTGAGCACTGCGCAGGGTGCCAATGAGTTCGATATGAACGGACACGCGGCCAAGGCCAAGTCCCTTCTCGACCAGGCGGACGCGGAGATCAAGCTCGCGGCTGAAACCGCGAATCGCCGCTAAACTGCAGCCGTATTCACAGCAGCGAATGCCAGTCTGAAGAGGCTGGTGTTCGCTTTCTGAATGTAGTCCAAGCAGAAGGTATCTACATGCGGCTGCAGTCCTGGGATGAGCGCCATGGCGCTTTGTGAAAGTGTGAGATGAGTGCGCTCGTTGGCGACTGCGTCTGCTTGCAGCACGAATCGTGTTTGAAGGGTCAATTCAGGAGATTGAATATGGCAACGAACGTATCGTCGAAGTCGCTGACCATTGCGCTGTTTTGCTTGTCTCTGATTGTGGGCGTGAGCGGAGCACAAACCCAGACGACACGGCCTGACGCTGGCAAGGAATCCTTCTCGCAAGCGCGTTCTTCTGAACGTCATCTCTGGATCGGCGGTATCTCGCCCTTCATGCAACGCCATCGCAAGATCGATAACCCGTCGGACTGGATGGCGATGTTTGAGCCAAATGCTGCCTGGCCGGTGGCAAGCGCCCACATGGCTTACTTCAAGATGCCTTCGCAGGCGATCGAGGGTAGTACGGATGAGGAGATGCACACGATTATCGATGGTCTGCGGCACCGGCACATCGGCCTGGCGATCGAGATGGGCCTGCTGCTGGACGGACCCAATGGTTGCGGCCACGGCCTGGAAGGTATGGGAGCCCTGCATGAGCCGGATAACGTCATCAAGCGCATGAAAGCACTGGGTGGGACGATCGACGCGGTGGCCATGGACGAGCCGGTGATCTTTGGCCGCCTGAAACTGAAGGGTGAGCGCGACAACACACCTGGCTGCCAGTATCCGGTCGCCACGCTGGTGGATCAGGTTGCGCCTAAGATCGAGCAATTGCGTGAAGCGTTCCCGAACATTCGCGTAGGCGACATTGAAGCGATTGGCGGTGGTGCCTCGGGGGCGCGCGGGATGGAAGACATCCTGGCGTTTGAAACGCAGCTGCATCAACGTACTCACGGATTCGCACCCGCGTTTGTCCACGCGGACATGCAATGGAACGACGTTGGCGTGATAGCGCAGGCCGACCGGCTGGGCCGGCGGATGCATGCGCTCGGCATCCGCGTTGGTGTGATTTGCGATGGTGGCGGACCCAACATCAAAGACAGCAATGCATGGGTCAATAACGCGGTACAGCGTTGTGCGACGCTGACCGCAGACCCCAACTTCGCACCTGACGATCTGATTGCGCAGACGTGGGAGACACTGCCTACCAAGATGCTTCCTGAAAATGCTCCGGGGACTATGACCGGTGAGGCGAAGCGGCTGCTGGCCCTGCCATAACGGAGAGTTGAACTGACCGGGCTTGGGGCATCTGGCGGCAGAGGGGCAAAAGCAAACGAGGGTTCTCTTCGGGAATGACAAAGGGTTTCGGCGGGGTTGGGGTTCGGGCGGAGTAGGATGCTGGATCACTCGCGAATGTGGTAGCGGAGCGTACCTCAGCGGCTGAAGCCGCATTGCGTGCGGATTGTTGATGGCACGGCTGAAGCCGTGCCCTTAAGCAAAACAGTTAAGGGCACGGCTGGAGCCGTGCCCTTAAGTGAAACAGTTGATGGCTCGGCTGGAGCCGGGCCCTCAGGTGAACGAAGGAGTTGGCGGCGGGTTGGGAGCCCGTCGCTTTGGAGGGTGATTCTTCGGATTGGGCTATTCGGATTGGGTGAGGGCGGCGAGGACGGTGGCGAACTTTTCGAGGATCTGGTTCATGCCTTCGAGCTGGCCGGATTCGGCGGCGCTTTGCATGGTTTCGTTGCCGATGAAGGTGAGGCGGGTGTGACCGTTGCCGAGGTCTTCAAAGAGGACGGTGTCGTGGGCGTTTTCGATGGATTCGTGTTCGATGCCGAGGGTGGCGGGGTCGATTTTGTTGCCTTCGGCGTCGGCGAAGTACATGGAGAGGACGATTTTCTGGTGGAGGACGATTTCGTGGTATTCGCCGGCGTTGTAGAAGAGCTGGCCGTCAGGGGATTGCATGGCGTAGAAGAACTTGCCGCCGGGGCGGAGGTCGATGCGGCAGATGGGGCAGGTGAAGCCTTTGGGGCCCCACCATTGCATGAAGTATTTGGGGGTGGTCCAGGCTTTCCAAACGACGGCGGGTGGGGCGTTGTAGATGCGGGAGACGATCATGCGGTCTGCTTCGTGTGTCATTTTTGGTTCTCCTCTTGTTGGATTTGGGTGATGACGGCGTCTAGTTTTTCCAGGCTTTCTTCCCAGAAGCGGCGGTAGTTTCTGGTCCAGTCGCTGATGGTTTTTATGGCCTGGGGGTTGAGGGTGCAGAGGCTTTCGCGGCCTTGTCTGGTTTTGGTGACGAGGCGTGCCCGGACCAGGACGGCGATGTGCTTGGAGATCATTTGCTGCGAGAGGGGGAAGGGTTCAGTAAGGCGGTGAACGGTGGCCGGGCCGTGGGTGAGTTGGTCGATCATGGCGCGGCGGGTTGGGTCGGAGAGGGCCGCGAAGGTGGTGTCGAGCTGATTCACAACCTTATGGTAGTGGGTTTTGCGGGCATTGTCAAGAGGATGGGACGCGTGATTGAGGAGGCATTTGTGCGGCTTCGAAGCGAAGAGCCCGGGGCTAAAGCCCCATCTATCTCCCGGCCCTATTCGTGGGGCTAAAGCGCCACGCTCATCCGAAGGGCGAGGCTGAGGTGATCCGAATCAGGTGATCCGAATCAATGGAGCGGTAGGATAGGGGGATGGCTGAGATTGCGTATCTGGAAGCGTGGCGGAGTGGGAACAGGGTGAGTGCGGGAGTGCCGCAGACGGTGGATCCGGAGACGAAGGAATCGCTGTATGTGCGGTATGACATGGAGGCGCTGAAGAAGACGGCGCGGCGAGAGAATGCGGCGAAGTATGCTGCGGAATCGTCGGCGAGTCTGGGGATGTGGCGGTATAAGGATGTGCTGCCCCATGTTGCGCCGGTAACGCTGGGGGAGGGGTGGACGCCGATGGTGCGGTCGAAGCGGCATGGGGGGCTTTACATCAAGTGCGAGGGGGATAATCCTACGGGGAGCTTTAAGGCTCGGGGTCTGGCGATGGCGGTGACGATGGCTCGGCATTATGGGTTGCGGCACCTGGCGGTGCCGAGTGCAGGCAATGCGGCGGGGGCGTTGGCGGCTTATTGTGCGGCTGCGGGTTTATCCGCTCATTTGTATATGCCGCTCGATGTGCCCTATGCGAACTACCTGGAGGGTGTGGTTTATGGGGCGGATGTGCATATGGTCGATGGGTTGATCAGCGACTGTGCGCGGATGGTGGGGGAAGAGATTGCACGGCAGAAGGCGGCGGGGGTGGCGGCTGAAGATGTGTGGTTCGATATTTCTACGTTGAAGGAACCTTTTCGGGTGGAAGGGAAGAAGACGATGGGGTATGAGCTTTGTGAACAGCTGGGGTGGGAGTATCCGGAGGCGGTTTTTTATCCTACTGGTGGTGGGGTGGGGTTGATCGGGATGTGGAAGGCTTTTGAGGAGATGGAGGCGCTGGGGTGGGTGTCGGGGAAACGGCCGAAGATGTATGCGCTGCAAAGTGCGGGGTGTGCGCCGATGGTTCGGGCGTTTGAGGAAGGGGCTCAGGCTAGCAGATTTTTTGAGGGGGCGGCTACTTTTGCTGCGGGTTTGCGGGTGCCCAAGCCTTATGGGGATGCGATTATTTTATCGATTCTGGAGGCTAGTGGGGGGAAGGCTGTCAGCTCGACGGATGAGGAGATATTGGCTTCGATTTTGGATTATGCGAAGGAAGAGGGGGTGTTTTTGTCGCCGGAAGGGGCGGCGGCTACGGCGGCTTATGAGCGGCTGGTTGCTTGTGGGGAGTTGAAGAGTGACGACCGGGTAGTGCTGTTCGATACGGGGGCGGGGTTGAAGTATGCGGATGTGGTGGGGCAGGCGATGAAGCTTAGGCGGCCGGGTGGGTTGCCGAAGAGTCTGCCGGTGGGGGGGATTATTACGCCGGTTTAGGGAAACCCAAAGGCGAACGCGGCGGCGCGGCGGGTGCGCGGCGAACGCGGCGTTAAGGCTCGGCGTTGATGGTGGTCTTGCTTTGGGTGGTGAGGGTGATGGCGGCGGCGAGGATGAGGGTGCCGCCGATGTAGGCTGTGGGGCCGAGGTGCTCGGCGAGGAGACAGATGCCCAGGAGGGAGCCTATGAGGGGTTCCATGTTGAGGAGGATGCCGGCTTGCGAGGCGGGGACCTGGGTGAGGCCCCAGTTCCAGAGCAGGGTGGTGGTGGCGGTGCAGAGGATTCCGGAGGCGGCCAGGGCTAGCCACGCCTTCAGGCTGATGCCGTGGATGGGGGGCAGGCCCCAGAGGGCGGGGACGATGGGGATGAGCATGAGGGTGCCTAGGAGGAGTCCGTAGGCGGTGACGGTGATGGGGTTGTGATGCTTGAGGAGACGCTGGTTGAGGAGGATCCAGAAGAGGGCGATGGAGAGGGAGAAGATGATGAGGGTATCGCCGCGGAGGGTGGGGGGATGGGGGCCTGGGGTGTGGCCGAGGGCGATGAGGGCGGCGCCGGCGGTGGAGGTGAGGGTGGCGAGCCAGCCGAGGGTGTCCATGCGCTCGTGGGCGAAGAGGGCGGCGCCGACGGCGAGGATGACTGGCATGGTGCCGACCATGAGGGAGGCGTGGGAGACGGTGGTGAGGGAGAGGCCGTAGAACTGGATGAGGAACTGGAGAGGGACGCCGAGGAAGGAGGCGATGGTGAGGAGGCGCCAGTCGCGGGGGGAGAAGGTGGGGCGATGGGTGAAGAGGAGCGGGGTAAGAGCGAGGATGGCGAAGGCGAAACGGTAGAAGACCATGGCGCCTACGTTCATCTCTGCCAGGGCGATTTTGCCGAAGAAGAAGCCGGTGCCCCAGAGGGTGGAGGCGAGGGCGCAGGCGAGGAAGCCTAATGGTTTACTTTGCTGGCGCATGAAGTTACAGGGTCGCATGGTTTGGTGTGGAGAGTCTGAATGAGGGTTTTGTGCGTCATACGTGAGGTGAGGCTACGGGCTGGATCGGCGGGGTTGGGGTGTCTGCTGGCGTGGGGGATGGCGCTGGGGGCGAAACCGGGTGCGCCGGTGGTGACGGTGCCGCTCGAGCCGCTGGGTTTTACGGGGTTTCCGATTCAGTATTTGATGAGCGGGTGGACGATGTATACGGTGCATTTCGTCGACGCGACGCATGTTCTGTTTACGTTCAATGCGAAGACGCTGATGGCGCGGTTGCCGGATGCTACGGCTGAAGATCAGGACAGGACCGTCGCGGCGGTGCTGATGGAGCTGCCGACGGGGAAGGTGCTGGCGAAGACGATCTGGCGGACGCGGGACCGGGAACGGTATTTGTGGTCGCTGGGGCATGGGCGGTTTTTGCTGCGGGTGCGGACGAAGCTGACGCTGATCGACCCGATGAAGGGGTTGGAAGAAGGCAATGCTTTCAAGGAACGGCTTTTTCTGGATTTGAAACGGCCGATCGGGTTTATTTCAGTGAGTGCGGGCGGGGATTTGCTGACGGTGGAGACGGTGCCTCGGGCGAAGCGGAAGGAAGGGGATGTGACGCTGGGGGGGGAGGACGACCTGAGTGAAGAGGCGGCTGCGATCGAGCGGAAGGTGCCGGTGCAGATCCATTTTTATCGGCTGGGGGCGGGGAAGGAGATGGACCCGGCATATGCGGGGGTGGTGTACTCGCCGGCACTGGTGAATGTGCCGGCTACGGCGGAGGGTTTTTTGGATGTGAAGAAAGAGGCTGGGCCTACGTGGGATTTTGATTTCAGAAGCCATGCGGGGAAGGTGCAGGAGTTGTCGGCGTTCGATACGAGCTGTGCGCCGCGGCCTTATTTTGTGAGCCGGAGTGAGTTTGTGGCGTTTGGGTGCCTGGGGGCGGGGGGGAAGTCGTCGTTGAGTGGATTTAATTTGCGGGGGGAGGAGCCCTGGATTGCGACGTATGGGGATAATGCTCTGGCGCCGCAGATTGTGACGGCGCCGGCGGGGGGGAGGTTTGCGCTGGGCAGGGTTGTGCTGAGCGGACAGTTTGTGGATCCGGATAATTTGACGGCGGACATGGTGACGGGGGAAGAAGTGAACGTGCTGCAGACGCATGATGGACGCAGCGTGATGAAGCTGATGGTGAGCCCGGCGCAGAGGACGGGGCAGAATTTCGACCTGTCCGAGGATGGGCTGGAGATGGTGACGGTGCGGGCGGGGAACCTGGAGGTTTACAAGCTGGGGGATTTGACGGCTAAGGACAAGAACGAGATTGCGCGGGCTACGGAGGCGGAGCCGGCTAAGAATACGGCGGAGATTGCGCTGGATTCCATGCCGGTGGTGCGGAAGGCGGAGGCCAAGGCGGAAGGGGTGAAGGTGGGGGCGGAGGTGATGCAGAAGTCGGCGGGTGAGGTCGTGGGCGAAGAGGGGAATGTGGTTGGGGATGTGCCGGTGGGGAAGCGGAAGGTGCCTAGTTTGTATGATGCGGATCATCCTAAACCGCAGTGAGGGTTTGGCGGTGGTCCTCCGCTGCGCGGGGCTTAACGCGGATAAGGGCGGATCACGGCGGGATAAGAGCGGATAGGACGTAGTGGTAACGGCTAGAACTTGGAACGGTAAGAACTAGCTATGGCGACGGCCTTGGTTGAGTTTTGGTTGGGTTAGTGAGTGAGTAATCCCACCTCACGCAATACGGCCCGCGTGAGATGGGGCACCCGAGATGGTTTCGATGCAAAGTGAGAAGCCCCAGGTCACGCGGTGAGGCTGCGTGGCCTGGGGCACCCCAAACTTTGGGGGGGGAATCTTTGTTGGGTTAGGCGGCTTTTTTGGTGGCCATGGCGATTTTTACGCGGGCGTTGAGGCGGGACTTGTAGCGGCTGGCGGTGTTCTTATGCAGGACGCCCTTCTGGACGGATTTGTCGAGGACGGAGGCGGTGTGGCTGTAGACCTTCATGAGGTCTTCCGACGTGCCCTTGAGGATGGCCTCACGGAGGGTGCGGAGGGTGCCGCGGAGCTTGGACTTGTTGGCGCGGTTGTTGGCGGTTTTGACGATGGTCTGGCGGGCGCGCTTGAGGGAGGATACGTGATTTGCCATGATGCTCTTTTCTTTATGGCCCGGGTGTGGGCGGATTTTTGGGTGCGGGATTCGGCTGGCAGGCACACACAGCCCTTAAGCACACCCTGCAATGTTTGAGTTTAGGGGATTTGGGGGTTGGGGTCAAGAGGGAGGGTGTCTGAAGCGAAGACCCGGGGCTAAAGCCCCACCTTTCCCTGAAGCATTTTCGTGGGGCTAAAGCCCCACGCTAATCCTAGAGGCAGGCGAGGATCTGGCCGGTGCCGGCGAAGCTTTCCAGGGCTTCGAGGCAGGTGGCGTCGATGGCGTGGGGGGCGTCCTGGTGGAGGATAGCGAAGACCTGGTCGGGGGCCAGGCGGGGACGGTAGGGGCGGTCACCGGAGAGGGCGTCGTACATGTCAGCTACGGTGAGGATGCGGTGGAGGAGGGGGAGCTGCTCGGCGGTGCGGCCGAGGTGGTAGCCGGAGCCGTCGAGCTTTTCATGGTGGGATGCGGCGATGTCGGCGATTTGGCCAAAGCCATCGATGCGGCGGAGGATTTCAAAGGTGTAGTGGGGGTGGAGGCGGATGGCTTCCCACTCCTGCGGGGTGAGCTTGCCCTGCTTGTCCAAGATGCAGTTGGGAATGCTGACCTTGCCGATGTCATGAAGGAGGCCGGCGCGGCGGAGGACGACGAGGTCGCTCTGGGGGAGGTTGAGCGTCTGGCCGATGCGCTGGGCGACGTTGGCGACGCCTGAGGAATGCTGGTAGGTATAGGGGGATTTGGCGTCGACGACGCCGGCGAAGGCGAGGCAGATGTTGTCGATGGTGTAGGAGTCTGTGAGGACGCGGCGGGTTTCGGGCTGGAGGGCCGCGATGGTGGCGAAGAAGTCGCTGTCGTCGAGGCCGTAGGAGAGGAGGCCGCGGCGCTCGAGGCCTACGGCGACGCGGACGATGTCTGGGTCAAACCAGTGTCCGGCGCGGCGTTGGAGGACGTCGATGGCGGAAGGGACGCCGTAATGGAAGTGGAAGACCTCAAAGGTCTGGGCGAGGGAGGCGATGCGGGCGAGCAGGGGGATGTCTTCGCCGACGAGTTTATCGGGGTAGCCGCGGCCGTCCCAGTGCTCGTCCAGACAATAGATGGCGCCGGCGGTGGCGAGGCCGAGGCCGAGGTCGCGGACGACCTTGGCGCCTTTATCGCAGCGGAGGCGGATGAGCTGCTCGGCGTTGGTGCTGCTTTCACGAATCATGGAGGCAATGCCGCGGATGCGACGGGTGCCGGTGGCGCGGGAGTGGGCGTGCTTGAGGAGATACTGCATCTGCTTCCACTCGAAGCGGGTCCAGTCAGTGGTCTTGGTGAGGCGCTTGGCTTCAATTTCGTCATTGCCGACGATCTGGTAGAGACGGGCGGAGTTGGAACTGCAGCCTACGTCCTTGAGGAGGAGGGCGTAATAGAGATCGTGGAGGAGATCTTCCGCGAGGCCGATAGCGCGGCCGATGCGCATGCCGATGATGCAGGTTCTGACGGCGTGGCCGGGGCGTGCGCCTTCGGTGAGATCGAGTGCGAAGGAGAGGGCCTCAATGAGGCCGGAGACGCTGGTTTGCCGGGACTCTCTGGGGTATTGGCGGCGGTCGTTTGGTGAAGACGGCATGAGGCTCCTGCGCCTTCGCCGCTGGTTGGTGCGAAGGCTTTCTTCATATGAAATGGAGGAGGAGGGGTGTGCATCCCACGAAGGTGTTATGAGGGGGTTTTGGCAGCGGAAGTGATATCAGAATGGGGATTTTGTTGAGGAGGTAAGGGCGGGGGCGAGTGCAAACGCAGATGGCTGCGGGATAGCGGAGCCATGGGTAATCCGTGAGATGCGTTGCCGCGACCGTGCGGGGGTGTTCACGCTTCGGCCAGGCTCAGGATGACCAAAAGTTGAGGGTTGACAGCCAGGGGCGAAGGACGGTTATGGGCTGAGAGCTAAGGACGGAAGGAAGGGTGACGGCGGAAGACAGACCGATTCTTGTGCGAACTCTCTAATTGAGGTAGGTGGAGGGAGTGGGTTGGGCGAAGGACTCGAGGGCCTGGAGGCAGGTAAGGTCGATGGCCTGGGGGGCCTGGGCGTGGAGGCGCTGGATGACCTGGGTGTGGGTGAGGGGGCGGCGGTAGGGGCGGTCGGCGGAGAGGGCGTCGTACATGTCGGCGACGGTGAGGATGCGGGTGAGGATGGGGATTTCTTCAGCGATGTGGCCGAGGTGGTAGCCGGTGCCATCGAGCTTTTCATGGTGGGAGGCGGCGATGGCGGCGATCTGGTCGAAGCCGCCGATGCGGTTGAGGATTTCAAAGGTGTAGCGGGGATGCTGGTGGATGCATTTCCACTCAAGGGGGGTGAGGGCGCCGGGCTTGTCGAGGATGGAGTTGGGGACGGAGAGCTTGCCGATGTCGTGGAGGAGGCCGGCGCGGCGGAGGGTGACGAGCTCGCGGGGGGTGAGGTTGAGGCACTCGCCGATGCGGCGTGCGGTGTCTGCGACGCCGGAGGAGTGGGCGTAGGTGTAGGGGGATTTTGCGTCGACGACGCCGGCGAAGGCGAGACAGATGTTGTCTACGGTATAGGCGTCGTTGAGGATGAGGTGGTGCTCGGGCTGGACTTCAGCGATGGAGCGGTCTACGGCTTCCGGGGTAAGACCGGTGGAGAGTTGTCCCTGGCGGGCGAGGGAGACGGCGACGCGGACGACAGTGGGGTCGAACCAGCGGCCGGAGCGGCGCTGGATGACGTCGATGGCGGAGAGCGGGCCGAACTGCTGGTGGAAGACCTCAAAGACCTGGGCGAGGGCGACGATGCGGGCGAGGAGAGGGATGTCGTGGCCGGCGAGGCGGTCGGGGTAGCCGAGGCCGTCCCAATGCTCGTCGAGGCAGAAGATGGCGCCGGCGGTGCCTTGCGAGAGGCCGAGATCGCGGACGACGCTGGCACCTTTGTTGCAACGGAGGCGGATGAGCTGCTCGGCGTTATCCTTGCTGGCGCGGACCATGGAGGCAAGGCCGCGGACCCGGCGGGAAATGTTTTTGCGGGAGTGGGCGTTGCGGAGGAGGTACTTGACCTGGTTCCAGTCGAAGCGGGTCCAGTCCGTGGTTTTGGTGAGGCGCTTGGCTTCGATTTCGTCATTGCCGACGATCTGGCAGAGGCGGGCGGCGTTTGAGGAGCAGCCGACGTCTTTGAGGAGGAGGGCGTAATAGAGGTCGTGGAGGAGCGGCTCGGGGAGGTTGAGGGCGATGCCGATGCGCATGCCGATGACGCAGGTGCGGACGGCGTGGCCGGGGCGAGCACCTTCGGTGAGATCGAGGGCGAAGGAAAGCGCTTCAAGAAGGCCGGAGACGTTGACGTGCTGGGGAGTGGCTGCGGGTTGTTTGAAGATCGCCGGCATGTGGATCCTTTGAGGTGATGTTACGGGCGATATCGTTTTGGGTCTTTGCCTCAAAAGTGTCAGAAAGGGATAACATCCGATGCAGGGATTGAAACGTGTGGCCCTGGGAGTTTGGTGCCGCGAAATCCACTGTTGACTTGGGTGGGGGGGAGGTACTAGTCTGCAACCATTATTGGGACCCGATCTGTACGATCCAACCCGGTGGCAGCGATGGACCCCCGTTCTGGTGGAGTCCTTCTTACGCAACGTAACCTCCTTGTTTTATGTGAATCCTTCTGTTGGAGGGATTCCCCAGCTTTCAACCTGCAATGCCCTGACGGAGGTCAGATAATCGCTTGATCAAAAAAGCCATTGAAATTACGCCTGGGATTGAGCCGCTTTATGGGACTCGCGATGAAAACCTTAGATTGCTGGAAGACGGGTTGAAGGTGCAGATCGACCTTCGGTCGGACGCGATCCACGTGACGGGGGAAGAGCCGGGCGTGAGCCGGGTGGTGCAGGTGTTTGCGGATTTCGACGCGCTGCGCAAGGGTGGGGTTAACCTGCATAATGGCGAGCTGCATGCGCTGCTGAAACTGCTGGTGGCAGAGCCGAACTGTACGTTGAAGCAGTTGATGGAGGCGGGTAAGCAACGGAGCGCGGGAGTGAAGCGGATGGTGCAGCCGCGGAGTCCGAACCAGAAGAAATATGTGGAGGCGATCGAGGCGCACGATATGACGTTTGGGCTGGGGCCTGCGGGAACCGGCAAGACGTACCTGGCGGTGGCGATGGCGGTGAGTGCGCTGATGGCGAAGAAGGTTTCGCGGATTATCCTGGTGCGGCCTGCGGTGGAGGCTGGGGAACGGCTGGGGTTTTTGCCGGGTAGCTTGCAGGAGAAGGTGGATCCTTATCTGCGGCCTCTGTACGACGCTTTGTACGACCTGCTGGACCAGGAGAAGGTGGATAAGCTGCTGGAGCGGAACGTGATCGAGGTGGCTCCGCTGGCGTTTATGCGTGGGCGCACGTTGAGCGATGCCTTCATCATTATGGATGAGGCGCAGAATACGACGCAGGAACAGATGAAGATGTTTGTGACGCGGCTGGGGGGGAACTCGAAGGCTGTGATTACGGGAGATTTGACGCAGACGGATTTGCCGAACCCGAAGAAGTCCGGCTTGCTGGAGGCGCTCAAAGTGCTGGATGGGGTGGAGGGGATCAAGTTCGTGCATTTCGAGGATGTGGATGTGGTGCGGCATCACCTGGTGCAGCGGATTGTGCGGGCCTACGATACGTTTGGGCGGGCGCAGATGCCGTTGTCGCTTGTAGAAGCGCCGATGGTGCCTGGGCTGGATGGGGCGGTGGTGGTGCCGAAGACGCAGTGAGCTATCTTCGCAGGTTTGGATGGCTGCTCGTAGTGGCCATCCTGCTTGCGAGCGGCTACTCGGCTTGGTCTGCGCACCGCGAACGCATCGAGCAGAGGAGGAGAGAAGCACGCCTTGCCCTTGCGATAGAACACGCAAGGCAGGAAGTTCCGATTGGGATGAGGCGCGATCAGGTGAAGGAACGCCTCTGCAGCCCGGCTGCCTCGTGTCAGTTCCATACAGACGGTTCGCGCCCGGGGCCCTATCAAATCTATGTGCTCTGGGAGCGAGATCCATCCCCGGTTTGGTACTGCGGCTTTATAGAAAACGGCGTAGAGCTTGTGTTCGACGCACAACAAGCGCATGCTTCACAGGAAAGCGACAGTGACCGTGTAAGCGCAATCGAACCATATCGTCAGCTTCAGGATTGTCTTTGAATGAGGGGCGGTGGTTTATGATGGTGTTCCGATGATAAACATCGAACCTCCGAGTAGTTCGTTTGATCTGTCGGCGCTGAGCAGGAGTGGGCTGGCGCGGTTTGTGAATCGTGCGCGTGCGGCTGTGGGGCTGGTGGGGGATGTGGATGTGCTGCTGTGTGGGGATGCTGAGATCAAGCGGCTGAACAAGGCGTTTCGGGGGAAGAACAAGGCTACGGATGTTTTGAGCTTTCCGGCTGCGGAGGAGGCTGAGGGGGTGGCGGGGGATCTGGCGGTATCGCTCGAGACCGCGCTGCGACAGGCCGAAGAACATGGGCATACGCTGCGGGATGAGGTGAGGGTGCTGCTGTTGCATGGGTTGCTGCATCTGGCGGGCGAAGATCACGAAACGGATGCGGGGGAGATGGCGGCGCGGGAGTTGGTGCTGCGCAAGAAGCTGCGGCTGCCGGGTGGGTTGATCGAACGGGCGGGCGCATGAGCTGGGTGACGATGGTGGTGCTGGCGGTACTGCTGATGGTGCTTGCGCTGGCGGCTTATGTGGATCGGGTTTATAGCGAGATGGGGAAGTTTCTGGCGCGGGAATACCAGGACAATGTGGATACGTGGGAAGAGACGGTCGAGCCAAGGCTGAAGTTGGGGCGGGAATCGATTGCGCTGAGTGCGAGTGTGCTGCGGCAGATGTCGCTGGCGGGTGTGGCGTTTTTGCTGGGGGTAAGGTTTATCGGGCGGGGGTGGGAGGCGGGGGCGGCTACGGCGTTCGAGCTGGTGCTCTTGATCCTGGTGTTCGACCGGCTGGTGCCGCAGGTGTTGTTTGCGCGGACGGACGGGGGTTGGACGCTGAAGGTGCGCTGGCCGCTGCAGGTTTTGTTCTATGTGATATTGCCGGTGACGCTGCTGCTGCAGCTGATGCTTTCGATTGCGGCGCTGGCGGAGCCGGAGGACAAGATCGAGGAGGACCATCCGGATGAGGCGATGGATGCGCTGCTGGAAGCGGGGGAAGAAGAAGGGATTCTGGAGGAGAGCGACCGGGAGCTGGTACGGAGTGTGGTGGAGTTCGGCGATAAGGTGGTGCGGGAGGTGATGACGCCAAGGCCGGAGATTTTTGCGGTGCCCGCGACGATGACTTTGCAGGATTTTACGGCGGAGATTGGGGAGCATGTGTACTCGCGGGTGCCGGTGTACCGGGAAACGCTGGATGAGGTGACGGGGATAGCGTTTGCGCATGACCTGCTGCAGGTGACGGATGCGGACGCGGTGACGATGACGATTGCGCAGATTCAGCGGCCGGCGGCGTTTGTGCCGGAAACGAAGATGGTGGCGGAACTGCTGCGGGAGATGCAGAGCGAGAAGCAGCATATGCGGATCGTGATCGACGAATATGGCGGGGTGGCGGGGATTGTGACGATCGAGGATTTGCTGGAGGCGATTGTGGGGAACATCGCGGATGAGCATGATGAGGGCGAGGCGGACGATGAGCCGGTGCGGCATGCGGATGGGGCTTACATTGTGAGTGGGTCGTTTGAGGTGTCGCGGCTGCGGGATTTGTTTGCGGACCAGTTCAAGGAAGAGGGGGAAGAGCTTTCAGCCGATGAGGATGGGGTCACGGGGCTGCGGCTGCCGGAGGATTATGAGGCTACGACGATGGGTGGGCTGGTCAGTGAGATTGCCGGGCATATTCCGCTGCCGGGGGAGGTGGTGGAGGATGAGGGGCTGCGGATGGAGGTGCTGGCTAGTACGGACCGGCGGATCGATCGGGTGAGGGTTAGTTTGGTGGGGGAATGATTTTGGGCGTAGTTCGGGATCCCGGTTGAGCACCAGGCGGTGATGAGCTGTTATGGGTCGGGCCTTTGGCCCTCGAGGTGTTGCGGGGTGTTTACCTAGGCCTTCGGCCTAGGCTGTTATCTGTCGGGCCTTTGGCCCTGAGGCGGGAGTATCGATCCTCAGTGAGGCTGGGACCTTCGATGAGCCTTTGTGGAGTGGCCGGTGCGGTGATTTTGCTTCGGGTTTGGTGCGGTGTGCGGTAGAGTAGGCGGATGAAGACAGCTCTGTTGGTGGCCCTTTTGCTTGCTGTTCCGGCGGTTTGTCAGGATCGTACCCAGACGTTGATGCAGCGGTTGGCGGATGCGGCGGGGCCCCCGGGGGCGGAGGAGCCGGTGCGCGCGATCATGGTGCCGGAGATGAAACAATTTGCGACCGAGCCGCTGAAGTATGACGGGCTGGGCAGCGTGATTGGGACGCAGGGCAAGTCGGGGCCGCGCATCATGATCGATGCGCATATGGATGAGCTGGGTGGGATGGTGCGGCGGGTGACGCCGAATGGGTTTTTGACCATGCAGATGCTGGGTGGGTGGCTGGACCAGGCGCTGGTGGATCAGCGGTGGATCATTATCGGGAGCAAGGGGCCGGTGCATGCGGTGACGGGGATACGGGATATCCATATCGTGAGTGCGACTGAGCGGACGCAGGTGTTTTCACGGGATGCGTTGTACCTGGATATTGGGGCTAAGAATGCGGCGGAAGCGGCTGCGATGGGGGTTTCCGTGGGTGATCCGGTGGTGCCGGATGCGCCGTTCATGGTGCTGAACGGTTCAGACAATTACCTGGGCAAGGCTTGGGACGACCGGATCGGCTGCGCGGTGCTGCTGGAGGCGATGCGCAGGACGGCGGGGATGGCGCACCCGAATACGTTGATTTATGCGGCTACGGTGCAGGAAGAAATTGGGCTGCGGGGCGGGCGGTCGGCGGCGCAGACGATTCATCCGGATATTGGGATTGCGATCGAAGGGGGGATTACGGGGGACACGGCGGGGGCGCGGCCGGAGGAGTCGCAGGTGAAGTTGGGTGGGGGGCCGGGGATGTTTTTGTATGACTCTTCGGCGATTCCGAACCGGAAGCTGGTGGCTTTTACACGGCGGGTTGCCGCGGGGGCTTCGCTGCCGTTGCAGGCGGACCTGGTGCAGGGATATGGGGATGATTCGGCGGAAATCCAGATGACGAATGGCGGGACGCCGGCGATCAATTTGATTGTGCCGGTGCGTTATACGCATGCGCACAACGGGATTGTGAATCGACGGGATTTCGACCAGACGGTGGAGCTGGTAGTGCAGATGCTGGTGCATCTGGATCAGAGGACGGTGGATGAGTTGCGGGATTTTTCGCCGAAGCCGTAGGGCGACGGGGGGGGGGAAGTTGAGGGCGGAAGACGTTGGGTTTTTGGACAGTGCTCAACCCCAGGTCACGCGATGAGGCTGCGTGGCTTGGGGCACCCTATGCGTTTGTGTCTGACCTACCTTTACCTAGGAGGTCGCGCATGGAACCATCACCATCTACGGTTTGGGGGCCGAAACGATAGACGAGTGGGGAAAAGGGTGCCATGGGAGATGACCTCTGTTTGGATTGCGTGGCTACGCTGCAATCAGCCTAGAGGGGGATGGGGCGGGGGGCAATGCGGGGTCGGCCGAATCGGACCAGTGCTGGATTGGTTGCGGGTGTACGGAGACGAAAAAAGACCCGCTTTGGGGGCGGGTCTTCTTGAATTACCAGCGCTGGTTAGCGGGGATGTCCGCCGCCGCTGAAGCCGCCTTCACGTTCGCCGCCGGGGGCGTGGCCGGCGTTGCCGACATGGCCGTTGCCGTCGCGGGCCTCATTGCCGTTGAAGTGCTGGAAGGGCTGGGCGCCGCGCTCGGGCATGGGGCCGTGGTAGCCGTTGCGGGGGTCATAGCGGTTGTCTACGTGGCCGTAAAAGCCGGCGGGGCCGTGGAACCAGGGGCCGGCACCGATGAAGACTCCGCTGTTGAACCAGTCCGGACCGTAGTAGCCGTAGGGGGAGCAGTTGTAGGGGGCGTAATCGTAGTAGCCGTAGGGGCAGACGGGCGCGGGGCCGCCACCGAGGTTGATGCCGACCGAGATTTGGGCGGGTGCGGCGGGGACTACGGCTGCGGCGGTGAAGATTGCGGAAGCTAGTACTAAGGCCTTCAAGTGGAACATAGTGTCCACCTCCTGAGATTGAGAGGTTGGAAATGGGATTGGAGTTGTTTGGAGGGTGTTTGGTGGCCGGTGTGCTGGTGCGGGTTCCTTTGCTTGGCTCAGAAGGACGATGGAATCCTATGCGGCGGCAAGAACAAGCAACGGCAAAAGCGCAATACGGAGATTCTGGCTGCGCCAGAATGACGGCGTACTTGCGCTTATGGCGTGGTCTTTGCGCTGAGGGCGTGATATTCGCGCTGAGGCGTGATGTTCGAGCTGAAGGCCTGGTTCTAATTTGGGCCGAAGCCCTGGGTGGTGGGGGGTGGGACGGGGGTTTGGGGGGTGGCGGATTTGAGCCAGCCGAGGGGGACGTACTCGGCGATTTCGAGCGAGTCTACTGTGATGCCGAGGCGGGCGGCGCGGGGTGCGACGAGCTGCTGGATGCGGTCAGGGAGGGCGGTGCGGGCGAAGGCGGGATTGTGGCCGGAGAACTCCTGGGTGGACTCGCGGAGGGATTGGGTGAGCTCGAGGAAGAAGGCGCCGGTGGCGTTGGAACTGGTGGTGACGAAAGCGGTGGGGTCGGTGATGCGGTAGTGGCCGGTGAGGGAGATGCGGAGGCCGAAGTTGTCGGCGGTGAGGAACTCTTCCGGGGCTAGCTTGAGGGGGGTGGAGCGGGTGTCGCAGGTGAGGATGGTGCTGTGGGGGGAGAGCCAGTAGGTGCCGGTGGGGACGGTGCGGACGGGCTTGTCGCGGAGAAGGATGACACCGGTTTTGAAGGGGGGGACGTTGAGGCGATGGGGCATGGGGAGGTAGCGGCCGAGGAAACGGTGGGCGAGGACAGCGAGGACGATGCCGAAGGAGAAGATGACGGCGATGGTGGTGAGGATGTCGGTTGATGAGGCCACGGGTGCTCCTGGTATGAGTTTACGTTGATAATGGAGGGATGGGATTTCGATCGGGATTTGTGAGTATTGTGGGGCGGCCGAATGCGGGCAAAAGTACGCTGCTGAATGCGCTGCTTGGGCAGAAGCTGGCGATTGTGACGCATAAGCCGCAGACGACCAGGACGCGGGTGCTGGGGGTGCTGGAGACGCCGGGCGCACAGGTGGTGCTGGTGGATACGCCGGGGATTCATAAGCCGGATACGCAGTTGGATAAGCGGATGATGCAGGAAGTGCATGACGCGCTGGAGCAGCGGGATGTGGTGCTGTTTATTGTGGATGTGACGCATCGTCTGGCGCAAGGGGAGGGGAAGGTGACGGGGCGGATGGAGTTGTCGGCGGCGGAGGATAAGTTTTCATTGCAGCTGATTCAGAAGCTGGAGTGTCCCGTGATTTTGCTGCTGAATAAAGTGGATCAGATCTCGCAGGCAGAGGTGATGCCGCTGATTTCGCATTGGTCGGCGCTGTACAAGTTTGCGGATATTATTCCGATTTCTGCGCGGAAGAAAATCAACCTGGAGCTGGTGCTGGAGAAGGTTGTGGGCTTGCTGCCGGAGGGGAAACGGTATTTTCCCAAGGACCAGGTAACGGATCAGCCCGAGAGATTTCTGGTGGCGGAGTTGATTCGGGAGAAGATCCTCATGCTGACGGGGGAGGAGGTTCCTTATTCGACGGCGGTAGTGATCGAGACGTACGAGGAGCCGAAATCGATGAAGCCGCTGCGGGATGGGCGGCTGCCGGTGACGAAGATTGCGGCGGCGATATTCTGCGAACGGACGGGGCAGAAGGCGATCCTGATTGGGAAACAGGGGGCGATGCTGAAGGAGATTGGGTCGCAGGCGCGGAAGGATATCGAGTCGTTGTTGGGGACGCGAGTGTTTTTGGAATTGTTTGTGAAGGTGCAGGAGGATTGGCGGAGTAAGGCGGGATTTGTGGAGGATCTGGATTGGCGGCGGCAGATGGAAGCGCTGGCGGAGAAGCAGGCGGGGGATGCTTCCGAGGAGACGCCGGAGTAGGGGTGGCTTTGTTAAGGGCAAACGCAGATCCCTGCGGGATGACAACAAAAAGAACAAGCAACGGCAACGGCAGACGCAGGTTCCCTTCGGGAATGACAAGCAGGGGAATGACAAAGGAGTGGGAACGGATTGGTGGGGTGGTGCGTATGGGGGTGGCAGGAGGTGTTTATGCGTGGACTGCTTGGGTTGGTGGTGATGGTTGGGTTGGGGGTTGGGGTGGCGCGGGCGGACTCGGGTGATTGTGATAATCGGCCTGTGACGGGGCATGGATTTCAGCAGCAGGCGGGGGATGTGGTGCAGGGGAAGCACCTGGAAGCGATGCGGGCGTTTGCTGGGTCAGGCAAGCTGATGGTGAGCATCTGCAACGCGGATGTGCGGGTGTTGAGCCGGCCGGAGGCGACGCAGCTGGAACTGACGGTGAATTTGGAGGGGTCGCGGGGGGTGGCGGAGTATGTGCAGGCTTTTGAGGTGCGGGGCGATGGCGGAACGGTGCAGCTGAAGTTTCCCAAGGGGAGTAAGGCGCAGGTGACGCTGGGTTTGCCGATGAGGAAGAACCTGGATTTTGAGTTCAATTTGGGGAAGGGCAATCTGGATTTTATGGCGGCGGGGAGTGCGGGGAGCCGGCAGATCAATGTGGGGATGGGGTCGATGAAGCTGGTGGTGGGGGAGAAGACGTATGCCAATATGGAGTTGAATATCGGGCTGGGGACGTTGCACGATCACCGGGCGGGCGAGAAGGATGGGCACTTTGTGGTGAGCCGGGAATATACGGGTGGCGGGGATGGGAGCGTGGAGGTGAACGTGGGGATGGGGTCGCTGGATATTCGGAAGGGTTAGTGGGGGGCCTCGAGCCACATGGGGATCATGAACGAACGGCCCGGGGCTAAAGCCCCGTCCTTTCCCCCGGCCCTTTTCGTGGGGCTAAAGCCCCACGCTAATCCGAAAGGCTCAAGTCCTACGCTGATCCGAAAGGCTCAAGTCCTACGCTGATCCGAAAGACCTTATTGGAGGAGGGCGGTGGCGGCGGCGGAGAGGGTGCGGATGCCGGTGAGGAGGGTGGGTTCGGGGTCGGGTTCGAAGTGGCTGGTGTGGGGGCCGGGGAGGGGAGTGCCGGAGGCCTGGGCGGCGGCGAAGCGGTCGGGGTACATGGCTCCTAGCCAGTAGTAGACGAGGGGGATCTTGTTGTTGAGGGAGAAGATGCCTACGTCTTCTGAGCCCATGACTTGCTGGTCTGAATAGACATTGGCTTCGCCAATGACGGCGGCGAGGGTGGCTCGGACCTGGGCGGCCATGGCGGGGTTGTTGAAGGTGACGGGGGTGGATTCGGCTTCAAGGACGTCGACGCGGGGGGTTTTGGTGGGGGGGAGGTTGTAGCTGGTGGCGAGGCCGGCGGCCATGTTTTGCAGGGCCTGGATGACGATTTTGCGGGACTTGTCCGAGAAGGCGCGGGTGGTGAGCTCCAGCTTGACGGAGTCTGGGATGATGTTGCGCTTGGTGCCGCCGTGGATGTCGCCGACGGTGACGACAGAGGGGTCGCGGGGGTCTTCTTCACGGCTGACGATGGTTTGAAGCTGGGTGATGAAGTAGGCGGCCATGGCGATGGGATCGCGGCCGAGATTGGGGGCGGAGCCGTGGCCGCCGATGCCGAAGATGGTGACGTCGATGGAGGTGCTGGAGGCCATGGCGGGGCCGGCGGTGAGGCCTACGGTGCCGGCGGCGTGGAGATTGGTGTCGTGGAGGCCGATGATTTTGTCTGGTGTGCCGAATCGGGCGTAGAGGTTGTCGGCGAGCATGGCTTTGGCGCCGTCGATGGTTTCTTCAGAGGGTTGGCCTACGATCATGGCGGTGCCGTGCCAGGCGGATTTATGGGCGGCGAGTTGCTGGGCGGTGCCGAGGAGGACGGTGGTGTGGATGTCGTGGCCGCAGGCATGCATGACGCCGACCTGCTGGCCGGTGGCGTTCTGGGTGAGGACGTGCGAGGCGTAGGGTGCGCCGGTTTCTTCGACGATGGGGAGGGCGTCCATGTCGCCGCGGATGAGTACCTGGGGGCCGGGGCCGTTGTGGAGGATGCCTATGACACCGAAGGCGTGGGAGCCGTCGGGGTAGAGGCCGATGTGGTCGGTGACGGTGTAGCCGGCGGCGCGGAGACCTTGGGCGAGGAGGGCTGAGGTGGCCTCTTCATGGTGGGAGAGCTCGGGGTGGGCGTGGATTTGCTTGTACATGGTGAGGAGGGTGGGGTCTAGTTGCTGGGGGGCCTGGGCGGCGGCGGGGAGGGTGAGGGCGGCCAGGAGGAGAGTGGGCTTGAGCATGGGTTTGAGGATAGCGGATTGTGGGGCGGGATAGTGTCTGAGGAATCCTTTGGTGCCCGATGGGGCCCAAAAAACAGCAAATCCCAGGGGCTGAAGCCCACCCAAGCGGTGAATCAGGATGTCCGGGCTAAAGCCCGGACCTATCTCAGAAGCAAGAACAACGGCACCAGCGATTGGTCAACCACCACCTAACCCGCGAAGGGCGTGAGGGGTTCTGGGTGGGGATTGCGCGTTTGGGGGTAGAACGGACTTTTCTGCGAGGGCTTATGGGACTGATGATCGGGATGCGGCGGGTTGGGGTGGTTGGGATGGCGGCGGCGATGTGCGTGGGGCTGGCCGGGTGTGCGATGGATTTTGGCAAGCAGGCGGCTGGTACGGAGAAGACTTCGTTGGGGACGATGCAGGGGTCGGTGCATGGGGGGCAGCAGCCGATTGTGGGGGCTAGTGTGAATTTGTATGCGGCTAGTACGGCGGGGTATGGGGCGGCTTCGACGCTGCTGACGCCGGTGGCATCGTTGACGGATGTGAATGGGTCTTTCAGTGTGACGGGCGACTATGTTTGCACGGCGGGGCAGCAGGTGTATCTGCTGGCTACGGGTGGGAATCCGGGGGTTACGCCCTCGGTGGCGAACCCTTTGCCGAATAATCCGGCTAGCGGTTTGATGGGGGTGCTGGGGACTTGCCCGGCTTCAGGGACGTTTGCGACGCAGTTGCCCTATCTGCAGATCAGTGAGGTGAGTACGATTGCGGCGGCTTATGCGCTGGCACCGTTTGCGGTGGATGCGACGCATGTGGGCAGCTCGAATACGACGCAGGGTCTGCTGGGTTTGCAGAATGCGTTTGTGAATGCGGGCAAGATTTACGATGTTTCCGGGGCGCATGGGCAAAGCGCGACAAAGGCTTCGCCGATTGGAATTGGGATTTTGCCGCAGGCGCTGATCAATACGCTGGCGGATATTCTTTCGGCTTGTGTGAATACGGTGCAGACTTACAACGTGACGGGTGGGATTATTTACTCGGCGCCATGCATGACTTTGCTGGGGACGGCGCTGAGCGGGGGCGACGATGGGACGTCGCCGAAGGAGACGGCTACGGCGGCGATCAACATTGCGCACCATCCGGGGCTGCATACGGCGACGCTGGCTGGGCTGGTGACGGCTTCGGCTCCGTTTCAACCGACGCAAAGCGGGTTGACGGACCTCGCGCTGTATGTGGTTTATGGGGTTGCGGGGAATCCGAATCAGATCGGGATCGATTCGCAGGGGTCGATTTTTTATAACAATTTCTGCACGAATACGGGGTCATCGGTGATCAAGCTATCGAATGCGGGTGTGTTGCTTTCGCCGCCGAGCGGGTATAGCGCGGGTGCGCTGGAATCGTGCGGGTATGGGGTGACGATCGACCAGAACGACAACCTGTGGGCGGATGCTCGGCCTTCGACGTCGAGTCAGCCTTCTGCGCTGGTGTTCAAGTTTTCGAATACGGGGACTTTGCTTTCGACGGCTTCAGGCTTTCAGACTGGGTTGATCAGCCCGGACGATTTGACGATCGATCCATCCGGCAATTTGTGGATGGCGGACCTGGACGGGAGCACGGTGGTGGAGTTGGCGCCGAATGGGACGACGCTTTCGCCTTCAGCGCTGGTGGGGCCGGTGGGTCTGCCGGGGTATCTGCCGGGCGGGAGCAACAGTCCGTATCACCTGGCGAGCGATATGAATGGGAATATTTGGATTGCGAGCTATAACGCGTTGAGCGAGATCAACAACCAGGGTGTGGCGCTGACGGGGCCGAACGGGCTGACGGGCGGTGCGCTGGGGCTGATCGATAGCGCGGGGCTGGCGATCGATCATAACAATAATGTTTGGGTGGTGAGCAGCTTTGGGAACAGCGTGGTGAAGGTGGGGAGCAACTCGATTGTGCTGTCGCCGGCTGCCGGGTATAGCGCGCCGGGGATGGCGAGCCCGGCGCAGGTGGCGATCGATGGGGACGGGAATGTGTTTGTGAACAATGCGGGGCCGGGCGGGTTGACGGAGTTGAACAATAGCGGGACGGCGGTGTCAGGGATGTATGGGTTTACGGGTGGTGGAATTCTATATAACAACACGATCAGCTATGGGATTTCTGGTGGGTTCGGGATCCAGGTGGATGGCTCAGGCGATGTGTGGACTTCAGAGACGGAGGGGCAGGTGAATAACTTTGTGCTGCCTCAAAATGCGGTGTATGAGTTTATTGGGATTGCGGCGCCGACTGTGACGCCGCTGAGCCTGGGGGTGAAGAATGGGACGCTGGGGACTCGGCCATAAGCTCTAGGATAGGGGCATGGGGTTTTCGGATTCGATGCAGCCTAATGTGCGGAGTGGGGAGGCTCGGCTGTCGGGGGCATTCTGGGCGATGCTGTTGGTGACGGGGGTGGCGGCGGGGCTGGTGGGTGGGGCGCTGATGCGGATGCTGTACTGGATCGAGGCGCACTCGTTTGGGTATACGGCGGGCGGGTTTGCGGAGGGGGTGAGGGCGGCCAGCGCGGGCCGGAAGTTGACGGTGCTGATGGGGGCGGGAGTGATTGCGGCGGTGGGGGGCTGGGTGGCGGGGAAGATGAAGGGCGATACGGACCTGGATGGGGCGATCTGGAAGCGGTGGGGGCGGATGCCGGTGGGGAAGAGCACGGTGCGGGCGGTGTACTCGATTGTGGTGGTGGGGATGGGGGCGGCGGTGGGAAGGGAGAATGCGCTGAAGCAGGCGGGTGGGGTAATCGCAAATGTCAGCGCGGCTTGGCGGGGGCTGGGGGATCAGGAGCGTCGTCTACTGGTGGCTTGCGGGGGTGGGGCGGGGATGGCGGCGGCTTATAACGTGCCGCTGGGTGGGGCGTTGTTTGCGCTGGAGGTGCTGCTGGGGAGTTTCAGTTTGCGGATGGCGCTGCCGGCGTTTGGGTGCTCGCTGCTGGCTTGCTGGGTGAGTTGGCTGATGCTGCCGAATGTGGCGACGTATGCGTTTGTGCCGGCGCCGGTGACGGGGTCTCTAATGGCGTGGGCGTTTGTGGCGGGGCCGGTGTGTGGGTTGGTGAGTGGGCCGTTTGTGCGGTTGATGGGGTGGGCGAAGGGGGGCAAGGCTTCTGGGTGGCTGGCGGTGGGGAGTTTGGGGGCGCTGGGGGTGGTGTCGTTGTGGCTGCCGGAGGCGCTGGGGAATGGGAAGGATGTGGTGCAGTTGACGCTGGGCGGGGTGGTGCCAGTGGGGTTGCTGGTGGGGCTGCTGGTGGTGAGGCCGTTGGCTACGGCGATGATTCTGCGGGCGGGGGTGCCGGGTGGGTTGTTCACGCCGACGATGAGCCTGGGGGCAGTGGTGGGGTTGCTGCTGGGGCGTGGGTGGGGGGTGGTGATGCCGATGGGCCGGGCGGAGCTATCGAGCTGCGCGCTGATTGGGAGTGCGGCGGTGCTGGCGGCGGCGACGCAGGGGCCGGTGAGTGCGCTGGTGTTCTTGTTGGAGCTGACGCATACGGCGGACTCGCTCATGGTGCCGCTGCTGGTGGCGGTGGTGCTGGCGACGGTGGTGGGGCGAGGGTTGGAGGATCGGTCGATTTATTCGATTGAGGGTGGGGTTAAATAGGCGGGACATCCGGGCGGAAAGCCATGCCGTGGGTGGCGATGTGCGCAAGGGCGCGGCGATGACCGACGGCCTGGGCGACGAGGGCCTGGCGCATGGCGAAGCGACGGGACCAGGCGGGGCCGGCAGGGCGTGGGCTGAAGAAGGTGTGGTTGACGCCGCAGCCGGCCATGATGGCGTCATGGGCGAAGACGGAGAAGAGCTGGTCACTGTCGACGGTTTGGTGGAGGGGATTCTCGGGGTCGTTGGACAGAGGGCCGTGGGTCTGGAAGTGGTCGATGTAGGGTTGGAGGCCGGAGACGTCGGCTTCATTTCTGCAGCGCTGCCAGAAGGGGGTATCAAGCTTGTGGTTGAAACGGAAGTGAAGCGCGATGAAGAATTTAAGGGAGTCCCAGCGGCTGTTGGTGTTGTGGTTGTAGGTGTCGATGGCTTGCGGGGTGATGGGGCCGCGGGCGAGGCGGCGGGTGAGGCTGGCGAGCTGGTGGAGGATCATGTGGATGCCGGTGGATTCAAGCGGCTCAATGAAAGCAAAGGCGTTGCCGAGGGCGATGACATTGCCGACCCAGCTGTTTTGATGACGGCCAGGTTTGAAGGTGACGATGCGCTCGTGGTTGATGGATTGGCAATGCTGCTTGAGCTCGGCGAAGGCTTCATCGTCAGAGACGTGCTGGCTGGAGAAGACGTAGCCGAGGTGATCTTCATGCTGCATGGGAGTGTTCCAAAGCCAGCCGTGGTTGAGAGTGGCGGCGGTGGTGTGGGGGAGGATTTCGCCGGGGTTTTCGCGGCGGCCAAGGATGGCGCGATTGGTGAAGAGGCTGGCGGAATAGTCGACCCAGGGGGTCTGGAGAGCTTTGCCGAGGAGGAACGAAATGAAGCCGGAGCAGTCGAGATACAGGTCGAACTTATAGGTGGTGCCGTCGGTGGAAAGTAAGTGGGTGATGGACTTTCCATCGGGAGCCAGGGCGGCGTGTTTTATCTGTGTGTCGATGTAGATGCACTGGAGAAGGCTTAGTTTCTCGCGAAGATATCGGAGGAAATACTTGTTATCGACGTGATAGGCGATGGGCTTCTGGAGCTTGATTTCGTCGAGGTTCTGGTGGCGGTTGAGGAAGGGGGTCTTATGCTGCTCCATGAGCATGGAGAGGAGGGAAATGTTGTTGTGGTCGCCGGTGTGGCGGACGGCGGCGGTGACGTCGCCGACGCCGAAAGGGCTGTTGAAGTGATGGGCCTGGGGTGTTCCCCAGAGGAACTGGATGCCGAGCTTGAGGGTGGGACGGGCCTGGGTGACGAACTCGTCGATGGGGAAGCCCATGAGGGTGTGGAGGAAATCGAGCATGGGCGGGGTGGTGGCTTCGCCTACGCCGATGACGGGGATGCGGGAGCTTTCGATGAGGGTGACTGCGAGGTCGGGGAAGGATTTTTTGAGGTAGAGCGCGGCGATGTAGCCGGCGGTGCCGCCGCCGAGGATGGCTACGGATTGGATGGGTTTGGAATCGGTCATGGGGTTAGCTTGATGGATCCTGGAGAGCTGACGGCTGGCTTCTACGGCTCGGCGTTTTTGCGGAACACGGCGGTCGGCTGTGTTGGAGTGGACATCGGTCGGCCTCTAGTGGAGAGGATAATGCAGGGCTGGTGATTGAGAACAGGCGACGGCAAAAGTAAACGCCGATTTTCTTCGGAGACGAGGAGCAAATGTTGACAGCGGAAGCTCTCAGGTTACTCGGTGGGGGTTACGTTGAGGGCTTTCATCTTGCGGTAGAGGTGGGAGCGTTCGAGGCCGAGGGCTTCTGCGGCGCGGGTGATGTTGCCGTGGTGGTGGTCAATGGTTTTGAGGATGAAGTCGCGCTCGTAGGCCTCGCGAGCCTGGAGGAGGGTGGGGGTTTCTTCGGGTTTATTTTGTGTGCGGGTGGTGCTTTCTCGGGCTTCTCGATAGACGAGCATGGGGAGGTGCTTGCGGTCGAGGCGGGGGGCCTTGGGGTTGAGGATGAGGAGGCGCTCGACGAGGTTGCGGAGCTCGCGGACGTTGCCGGGCCAGTGGTATTGCTTGAGGGTTTCGAGGGCGTCGGTGGCCATTTCGATGCGGGGGCGGCCGTATTGCTGGCCGAACTCGGCGAGGAATTCCTTGACGAGGAGAGGGATGTCTTCCTTGCGGTCGCGGAGGGGCGGGACGAAGAAGGGGATGACGTTGAGGCGGTAGAAGAGGTCTTCACGGAAGTTACCGCGGGCGATCTGGTCTTCAAGGTCTTTGTTGGTGGCGGCGATGACGCGGACGTCGACGTGGACGGGATGGGAGGCGCCGACGGGGAGGAAGCGCTGTTCGTCGAGGGCGCGGAGGACTTTGGCCTGGGTTTTGAGGCTCATGTCGCCGACTTCATCGAGGAAGAGGGTGCCGCCGTCGGCGCGCTCGAAGGTGCCGCGTTTCTCTGTGGGGGTCGATGATGATGCGCCGGGTGCTGCGCCGTGACGGTAGCCGAAGAGCTCGGTTTCGATGTGGTCTTCAGGGATGGCGGCGCAGTTGAGCTCGACGAAGACGCGGTCGCGGCGGAGGGATTCAGCGTGCATGGTGCGGGCGATGAGCTCCTTGCCGGTGCCGGATTCGCCGAAGATGAGAACGCGGCCGTTGGTGGGGGCCATGAGCTTGATCTGCTGGCGGAGGGCCTTCATGGGGACGGAGGTGCCGGTGACGGTGCCCTTGGCGGCGAGCTGTCGCTGGAGCTCGGCGTTGTCCTCACGCATCTGGCGGGCGCGCATGGCGTTCTGGAGGACGATGAGGGTTCGGGCAATGGTGAGGGGTTTTTCGAGGAAGTCGTAGGCGCCCAGTTTGGTGGCGCGGACGGCGGACTCGATGGTGCCGTGGCCGGAGATGATGACGACCTCGGGGACGGAGGCGGGGTCGAGCTGGCGGATTTCGGCGAGGGTGTCGAGGCCGTCGCGGTCGGGGAGCCAGATGTCGAGCAGGACGACATCGTAGGTGGCGTCGCGGAGGAGGGCGAGGGCCTCGGCGGCGGTGCCGGTGGCGGTGACGAGGTAGTCTTCCTCCTGGAGGATGGAGGTGAGGGATTGGCGGATTTCTGGTTCGTCGTCGACGATGAGGATGTGGTTCATGGGGTTGGTGAGTTGGCGAGCGTTAAGACTTCTTCGATCAGGGCGGGCGTTATATAGAAGCCCAGCCTGGCAAGCTGCGTGAGAGTTTCGCGAAGGTCGATATTGTAGTCAATAGCCGCCTGGGTGAGGATGCGGAGTGTGCCAGTGGGTTTGAGGCCGCGGCGCCTGGCTACAATTCTTGCTTGCTGGTCATCCAAGGCAATGTCAATGCCAGTGCTGAGGGCGTAGGTCAAGGCCTCGCGCTCACCCGCGCCCAAGTGGCCCGGCAACGTATGGTCAAGAGGAATACCGTAAGCGACCTCTACCCAATCAGGCGGATTTTCAATCCAATGGCGCACAGCGAGTGGAGCACTTGGATCAGAGAGCTCGTTTCGGACTGCTGCCGGGATGACCACGCGCTTGTAGGTGCTTGGCAGAAGGTCAATAAGGTTGAGTTGGAGAAGATAGTTGATCGGGCCTGTATCGGCAACGACGATCACGCCGCAGCCTTTCGCGCCTGGAGTGCTTTGTACTCCTCAAGTGCGGCAAGATCTTCCTGAAATTCTTCCAGGGTGAGGTCGTAGACTTCGCGTTTGCCGATAACGGCGTTGATGGCGTGGGGGTCCGTGAGGCCGAGGAGTTCGCCGACGGTCTCCTTGTTGATGCGGCGGTGGCGGTAGGCTTCGGAGACGGCGTTTTCGAAGAGGGAACGGGTGGGATCTTCGCCTTCGTCGAAGAGGAATGGAGCGAAGTCGTCCGGGATTTCTACGGTGATCTTCATGGGGTTAGGGTAGCAGGCGGTGATGGGGGTTAGCCAGTGGTTTCGAGGAGGGCTTCGGGGATGGGTTCGAGTTGGGGGGCGGGGCGGAGTTCGAGGATGAATTTGGCGCCGGCGGGTTCGTTTTTTTCTGCGCGGATGGTGCCGCCGTGCTCCTGGATGATCTTCGCGGCGATGGCGAGGCCGAGGCCGGTGCCGCGTTGCTTGGTGGAGAAGTAAGGGAGGAAGAGGCGCTCGCGCATTTCGTCGGTGAGGCCGGTGCCGGTGTCTGAGACGGTGAGCTCGACGAGGCCGGAAGGAAGGAGGGAGGTGGTGAGGCGGAGCTCGCGGAGGAGGGAGTGGGCCATGGCTTCGACGGCGTTGTCGATAAGGTTGCCGAGGGCGCGCTTCATGGCTTCGGGGTCGGCGAGGACGAGGGGGAGTGCGGGGGCCAGGGAGCGGGTGAGGTGGATGGATTCAGTGCGGCCGGCGAAGAGGGCGAGGGAGTTTTCAATGAGGGTGTTGAGATCGGCGGGGCGGGGCTGGGCGGTGGGGAACTGGGCGAGGGAGGCGAACTGGTCTACCAGCTGGCGCATGGATTCTACCGAGGACGAGATGACTTCAGAGCAGCGGCGGATGACGGCGATGGATGGGGACTGGACGGAGGGTTCGAGGCGGTCGATGTGGCGGTGGATCTGTTCTGCCGAGAGGGAGATGGGGGTGAGGGGGTTTTTGATTTCGTGGGCTACGCGGCGGGCTACTTCTTTCCAGGCGGATTGCTTCTGGGCGCGGAGGAGCTCGGTGGCGTTTTCAAGGACGAGGACGTAGCCGAGGTGGGTGCGGGGGAGGCCTTTGCCGGTGGTTTCAAGCAGGGCTACGGTGGCGAGGAGGTTGAGGGTGGCGCCGTTGACGGACATTTCCATTTCACCGGAGGCGGAACCCATGCGGTGGGAGCGGCGGATGAGGCGGTCGATGGCTTCAAGGGCTTCGGCGGATGCGGGGGTGTCGGGCGGGAAGAGGTCGGGGAGGGTGCGATTGAGGAAGGGCTGCTGGCCGCCGGGGTCGAGCATTTCAGAGAGGGCGCGGTTGGTGAGGAGGATACGGCCGTTGGTGTCGAGGGTGGCGACGCCGTTGGGGATGGTTTCGAGCATGGTTTCGAGTTCGGAGCGGCGGGCTTCCAACTCAAGGCCGCGGGCGCTCAGGGCCTCATTGACTTGGGAGAGGGCGTGGGTGGAGGCTTCGACCTGGGCGCGGGAGCCTTCCAGATCCTGGGCCATGTGGTTGAAGGAACGGACTAGCTCGCCGAGCTCTGAGCTGGCGGTTTCGCCAATGCGGTGGGAGTAGTTGCCGGCGGCGATGAGGGCCATGGCGTCGGCGAGCGCTTCCACGGGTTTGGTGACCTGGCGGGAGAGATAGAGGGCGAGCCAGATGGAGACGAAGAGGGCGAGCGAGGTCATCATGAGCAGGAGCAGGATGTAGGTGCTGCGGACGGAGCGGCGCTGGCGGAGGAGAGCCCAGTAGTCGTCGGTTTCAGCGCGGAGGCGGGTCATGGTAGCGGACATGTCGCGGGGGAGGGGGAGGGCGACGACGACGGTGGCGCCGGGGGATTTGGCGACGGGGGAGGAGGCGAGGGCGTAGTCGGCACCGGCGAGGGTGAGGACGGGATTGTCACCGCGCTGGGCGGCGGCGAGGATGGCGGATTGGCTGGGGTCGGTCGGGTCGATCGCTTCGCCGGGGGATTGAGGCGTGGGGTCTTCGTCGTCTGAGACGGGGGACTGGGGGACGCCGGGTTTGATGTTGGCGGGAGTGCCGGATTGCTGGGGGAGGTTGAAGGCGGCGATGGCGCTGGTCTGTTGGAAGACGACGACGAAGCCGCCCTGCAGGGTGATCTGGTGGGCGCGGAGAAGATGCTGGATGGCGGGACGGGTGAGGGTGGGAGGAAGGGTGGCGGCGATGGATTCAGCTTCGACGTGGGCGTTGGCGGTGGCGTACTGGGAGAGCTCGAGGGCCATGCGGTTGGAGTCGTCACGCATGCGGGTGACGGGCTGGGTGAACCAGCGGTCTACGGCGCGGTTCATGAGGCCATAGGAGAAGAAGAACATGAAGATGAGAGGGACGAGCGAGACGAGGATGGCGCCGACGAGCATGCGGGTGCGGAGACGGGAACCCATGACGTGGGAACGCTGGTCGGCGTAGAGCTTGAGGAGGTTGCGGGCGAGGAGGATGAGGACGACGAGGAAGAGGACGAAGGCGACGGCAGCGAGAGCGGTGAAGAGGATGGTTTGCTGGATGGTGGCGGGATTGAGGAATTTCCAGTTGAAGGCGTTGAGGGCGGCGAAGATGAGGAAGAAGACGAGGGCGCCGGTGGCGAGGGCGATGATGAGGCCTTTGCGCTTTTGCTCGTGGAGGGTCATGGGTGGGCGGCCTGCGGGGGCGACTGTGGCAACTTTAGCACCGGGGTTCGCCGGAACCTATTCCGGCGTACAACTTTTGGTTGATTTGAGGGGTGATTGGGCAGGCGCGTGGCCGGGAATTGTTTCAGGAGGGAGGCTGAAAGGCCGATAATGAGAAAGCAGACTTATAAGGCGACCATGACGTCGCCTGTGCGGATTGTGATGGGTCATGTTTGTTCTACTTTTTCAGGTCGTTAGTGCGGGGCTTTCGATGTTGGTGGCAGGGCAGGCTCCGGGTGAGTTACAACGGAGTACGCTTCCGGCCGGGGCGGTGGCGGTGTGCCCGGCGAGCGATGGGGCTGCGGATGATACGACCTATCCTGTGCGCAAGGCGGCGTTCGATGCACAGGGCCGGGGGGATCTGGCTACGGCGCGGCAGTTAATGCGGTGTGCGGTGCGGGCGAGGCCGGGCGATGTGGTGGCGCTGAAGCAGCTGGTTTATCTGGATTTGCAGGCGGGGGAGGAGGCGGCGGCGATTGAGGATGTGGACTCGCTGCGGGCTTTGCATGCGAGCGAGCCGCGGTTTGAGGCGCAGGAAGGGTACATCTACTTCAACGAGCGGAAGTATGAGGAGGCACGGGCGGCGTTTGTGCGGGCGCTCACCATGCCGGAGACGGGTGGCGGGGATGCGGCGGTGCGGTTCGATGCGCGGAAGGCGATTGGGGTGATCGATGCAGAGTTTCCGAGCCACTCGCTTGAGATCGCGGTGGATGCGCAGTATTTGAACCGGTTCGACGATGGCGTGGTGGATGCTTATGCGCGGTACTTTCAGCGGCTGGGGCGGCGGTCGCCGGTGAGGGTTTATGGGGGGGTGAGGTTGCTGCGGGATACGGCTTCGCAGGGTGGGACGCTGCCGCAGATTTTTTCAGACAATGCGTTTATGGCTGGAGTGGGGCTGGCGTTTCAGCCGCATGCGGCGCATTACTTTGTATCGGCCGAAGCGAATATGGCTTACGTGTTTTATGGGGGGCGGAACGATAGCTCGGCTTTGCGGCCGGATTACCGGGCGGTGGTTGGGTATTACAACGTGTTTCGGCCGGGGAAGGATTCCGCGTTTGAACGGTTTTCATTTCAGGCGAATGGGTCGTTTGGGTTTTACTCGCGGTATGAGCATGATGCGATTGCTTACCTGCAGCCGCAGGAAACGGTTGACCTTAACCGCGGGGCGCTGCGGGTTTCACCGTTCTTTCAGCAGAGTTTTGCGTTCGATACGAAGCAGGAGTTTTTCAACAACACGGTGGAGTTGATACCGGGCTTGCAGATGGCGCTGGCGCGTTATCCGGGGGCGGCGCTGCGGGCGGAGTATGTGCGGGGGTATTACCTGCCGTTCGCTACGACGTCGGTGAATCCTTATGGGGGGAGCTATAACGACTTCCGGGTGCGGCTTACGTTCGACAAGAGCTTCTTTCTGCGCGGCGGGTCGCAACCCGAGGAGCCGGCGGCGGGGGCTCCGCATTGATAGGGCTTGAGTGGGTGCTGGCAGTTTTGTTTTTGTTTGGAGGGTTGAACGACGCCTTTCTGGACCTGGTGTTTTATGTGGCTCCGCTGCGGAGATGGCTGGCACAGGGGCGGGCTAATCCTACTTGTGAGGAGAGTGAGCTTTACGAGCTGCCGGAGAAACGGATCGCGATCATGGTGCCGGCGTGGGATGAGGCAGCGGTGATTGGGGCGATGCTGGAGTCGACGTGCGACCGGCTGGAGTACAGGAACTACGACATTTTTGTGGGGACTTATCCGAACGATGAAGCGACGCAGATGGAGGTGGCGCGGGCGGCGTTCGACCGGCCGAATGTACACCGGGTGGTGTGTCCGAATGCGGGGCCGACGAGCAAGGCGGACTGCCTGAACTGGGTGGTGGAGACGATCAAGCTGCGGGAAGCGGAGACGGGGGAACGGTACGAGATTTTCTGCCTGCAGGATGCGGAGGATGTGGTGCATCCGCTGACGTTGAAGGTGTTCAACCGGTTTGTGCCGGAGTATGACCTGGTGCAGTTGCCGGTGATTCCTTATGAGCGGGGGCTGCACAAGCTGACGGGCGGGACGTACCTGGATGAGTTTGCGGAGGTGCATCTGAAGGGGTTGACGTCGCGGCTTGCGGTGGGTGGGATGGTGCCCTCGGCTGGGGTGGGGACGGCGTTTTCACGGGCGGCTTGCGATGAGCTGGCGGGGCAGACGAACCATGTCTTGTTTCCTCCGGTGTCATTGACGGAGGATTACGATTTTTCGTTTCGGCTGTATCGCAATGGGCGGAAATCGGGGATCGCGGAAGTTTGGGTGGACCGCGACGATGCAGCCGGGCGGACGGTGAAGGAGCTGGTGGCGATCCGGGAATTCTTTCCGGCGAAGTTTGGCGATGCGGTGCGGCAGAAGCAGCGGTGGATGCTGGGGATCGCGTTCCAGGGGGCGCAGAAACTGGGCTGGGGGACGGGGTGGCGGGAACGGTATATGCTGCTGCGGGATCGGGTTGGGGTGTTGAGCAGTGTGCTGAACCTGGCGGCGCTGTTTATCTTTTTTCGGATTTATGTGGATATCGGGCTGGGGCTTGCGCATCACCTGACGTGGCAGCAGAGTTTGCAGCGGTACTATCCGAGCCATGCACTTACGCTGTTGATCGATGCGAACCTGGTGCTGCTGGTGAACCGGGTGTTTCAGCGGGCGCGGTGCGTTGGGCAGGTGGCGAACCGGCGGCAGATGCTGCTGGCGCCGGTGCGGATAGTGTGGTCGAACGTGATCGATTTTTATTGCACGTTCCATGCGATACGCCGGTTTACGCATGCGAGCTTTACAGGTAAGCCGCTGAAATGGCTGAAGACGGCGCATGAGTTTCCCAACGTGGAGGCGCTACTGCAGAGGCACAGGCCGCTGGGGGATCTGCTGCTGGAGCATCGGTTTGTGTCGCCGGTGGAGCTGAGGAAGGCGCTGGGGATTCAGAGCCGGGCGGAGGATCGGGAGACGCCGCTGGGGCAGATTCTGCTGTCGCTGGGGGCGATTACGGGGGAGCAGTTGCTGCGGGTGCTGGCGATGCAGCAGGAATCGCGGGTGCTGCTGCGGGGTGCGCGTGGCGAGACGGACGCGGTGTTGCCGGAGGTGATGCATCTGGCGGAGGTAGACCTTACGCCGGACCTGCCGGTAGGGTTGGTGGCTGCGTTGCCGGTAAGTGCGGCGAGCGAATTGGCCGGGGTGGCGCAGGCTGCGGCGGTAGAACGGGAGATTGCGAGCGACCCGAACAATATTTTCATTCGGCCACGGCGGCTGCCTGAGGACTGGCGGACAGCGGTGAGGGCGGTGGGCGTGGAGCTGAGGCCGATTGCGGAAGAGATGATGGTGGTGCCGGTTGCCGAGGCGCCGATTGCCGCGGCGGCGCCGGTGGCTAACGTGCTGCCGATTACGGCGGCGAAGGTGCGGGATCGGGATCTGGTGAATCCGCGGACGGCGATTACGCGGATGGTGCCGGCGGCGAACGCGCGGGGAAGATTTACGGTGTTGCGGATGGTCGCGGCACAAATGGAGAAGACGATGCATATGTACCGCTTTGTGATTGCGATAGGAACCCGGCCGGAAGCGATCAAGCTTGCTCCTGTGATTCGTGAACTGCGGGGGCGGGCGGCCAATGCGGGTGCGGGAGACCCGGTGTATGTGTGCGCGACGGGGCAGCATGCTGCGATGGTGAAGGAGGCGCTGGCGGCCTATGGGGTGACGGTAGAGCGGGACCTGGGAGTGATGGCGGCGGGACAATCGCTGGCGGTGATGAGTGCGCGGGTGCTGAGCGGTTTTGCGGCGGTGCTGGCGGAGTTGAGGCCGGAATGGGTGGTGGTGCAGGGGGATACGGCGACGACCGCGATGGCTGGGCTGGCGGCGTTTTATGCGGGGGTGAAGGTGGCGCATGTGGAGGCAGGGCTGCGGACGGGAGATATGCAGCAGCCGTTTCCGGAAGAGATGAACCGGAGGATGGTGGCGCTATTTGCAGAGGTGCATTTTGCGGCTACGCCGAGTGCGAAGCGGAACCTGCTGCGGGAGGGCGTGGCGGAGCGGCAGATTGTGGTGACGGGGAATACGGGGATCGACGCGCTGCACCAGGCGGCGGCGCGGCTGGGGCTGGCTGGCGGGGGGTCGGACGCTGGAGCGGTGACGGGGGCTCGGCCTTATCGTGTGCTGGTGACGGCGCACCGGCGGGAGAACCTGGAGCATGGGATCGAGAATGTTTGCCGGGCGATCAGTGACCTGGCGGCGCATCATCCGGGGCGGTATGAGTTCATCTGGCCGCTGCACCCGAACCCGGCGGTGGGGGAGTGTGCGCGGCGGATGCTGGGAGAGACGGCGGGTGTGTTTTTGACTGGGCCGGCTACTTACGATCGGCTGCTGGAGATGCTGAGCCAATGCGATATGGTGGTGACGGATTCTGGGGGGATCCAGGAGGAGGCGCCGTCGTTTGGGAAGCCGGTGCTGATATTGCGGGAGACGACGGAGCGGCCGGAAGGTGTGGATGAAGGGATGGCGTGGCTGGTGGGATGCGAGCCGACGTTGATTGTGGCGGCGGTGGAACGGATGACGCGGAAGCTGGAGCGGGGGGAGATGCGGATCGAGGCGAATCCTTATGGGGATGGAGGGGCTGCGGGGCGGATTGCGGATCATTTTGAGGGGGTTGTGGTGAAGGAGTTTGTGGGGAGTGTGGGGGAGTATGCGGCGTCTGGGGGGCGACGGGTTCGGTAGGGGGCTGTAAATGCGTAACCCCAGGTCACGCGATGAGGCTGCGTGGCCTGGGGCACCCCAAGCGTTTTGGTTGGTTAGAGGAGGGTGGAGATGGGGGTGTAGGGGCGGGATTGGGCGTCGGCTACGGCTTTGTAGGTGAGGTGGCCCTGGTAGGTGTTGACGCCTTCGGCTGTGCCGGGGTCTTGTTTGAGGGCGGCGTGGGGATTGGCGGCCAGCTTGAGGACGTAGGGCTGGGTGGCGTTGGTGAGGGCGAGTGTGCTGGTGTTGGGGACGGCGGCGGGCATGTTGGTGACGCAGTAGTGGACTACGCCGTCGACCTCGTACGAGGGATTGGTGTGGGTGGTGGGGCGGGCGGTTTCGATGCAGCCGCCCTGATCGATCGCGACGTCTACGATGACAGCGCCTTTTTTCATTTTGGCGACCATGCCGGCGGTGACGATTTTGGGGGCGGCGGCACCGGGGATGAGGACGCCGCCAATGACGAGGTCGGCCTCGCAGACGGCGCGGGCGATATTGTAGGGGTTGGAGGCGAGGGTGTGGACGCGGCCGGCGAAGATGTCGTCGAGCTCGCGGAGGCGGTTGAGGTTCAGGTCGACCAGGGTGACGCGGGCACCCATGCCGAGGGCGATTTTAGCGGCGTTGGTCCCGACGATGCCGCCGCCGATGATGCATACGGAGCCGGGCGGGGTGCCGGGTACGCCGCCGAGAAGGACGCCGCGGCCGCCGTGGGCCTTGGTGAGGTATTCGGCGCCGATCTGGACGGATAGACGGCCGGCGACCTCGGACATGGGGGTCAACAGGGGCAAGGTGTTGGCGCGGTCGCGCACGGTTTCATAGGCGATGCCGGTGACTTTTTTATCGAGGAGGGCCTGGGTGAGGTCCTGGAGGGGCGCGAGGTGTAGGTAGGTGAAGAGGACGAGGCCTTCGCGGAAGTGTTTGTACTCTTTCTCAGTGGGCTCTTTGACTTTGACGACCATGTCGGCGAGGCGCCAGGTGTCGTAGGCCGAGCCTACGATTTCTGCGCCGGCGGACTGGTATTCGTCGTCGGTGAAGGCGGAGAGGGCACCGGCGTCGTGCTCGACGAGGACTTTGTGGCCGGCTTGAGCGAGGGCGTGGACGCCGGCGGGGGTGAGGGCTACGCGGGACTCGTGGTCTTTGACTTCCTTGGGGACGCCGATGATCATGTGGTGATTCTAAATGCAACGGCGAAGGCAGAGAACGGGGAAAAGGGAGCGGAGGGCGGGCAGGAGAGGTTGCTGGAGGACGAGTTCGGAGCGCTCGTGCGGATGCCCGGGGCTAAAGCCGCAATGCGGCGCGGGCGGAGGCGGGATTGCCGCCTTCACTGCCGTGGAGGAGGATGATGGTGGGGGTCGGGTTGGCTTTGGGGTTGGCTTTGGGGCGGGCGAAGAAGCCGTTGAGGTGGGGGAGGGCGACCGGCTGGAGGTCGAGGGTTTCGGCGGCGTCGGTTAGGTGGATGGTGGTGTCGGCGGACTGGGATGATGGTACTTCTATGTGGAGGAGGATGTCGTTGGGCTGGAGGTGGAGGTTGCGGGTGAAGGGCTGGGTGGGGTCGCCTTCGAGAGGAAGGCGGGTGCCGGACCAGAGGAGGCCCTGGGGGTCTGGAGAGAGGTAGGTTCCGCGGATGGGGGCGGCGGTGTCGAGGTCGATGCGCCCGGTGGGGTCTGCGAAGAAGGTTGCCTGGGCGTGGGCGAGGACGGAGGTGGGGGCGCTGGGTGTGGGGCTGTAGGCGTCGGCAAGGCGGAGGGCGTGGACGGTGGCGGGCTGGCCGGGTTGGAGGCCGGTGACGAGGAGGTGGGGTGGGTCGCCGTCAAGGATGTTGGGGCCGGCGGTGGGGCGGATGGTGAGCTGGGCCTGGAGAGTGAGGGGTAGGGTGAGAAAGATGAGGAGAAGGCGGGTCATGATGGTGAAGTTAGCGAGTGGCGTCGGGGTGGGGGAGGAAAGTCGGCGAAGGGGGCGGGTGGGGCGGTGAATGGACGCGGGAAGGCGGTTGGCCGATGGTTTGGGCTGGTTGGCCGAGTGGGTTGCGCGGCGTTGGCGGCGTGGATGAAGATGGGGGCGGGGTGACGGGATGATGCGAGGGCGGTTCTGGTGGTTCTATGCGGCGGCGTGGATCCCGTATGGGCTGAGCTATTACGTGCTGTTTCGGTCACTGCCGTTTGCGGTGCCGGCGCTGCGGCAGACGGGTTATAACCTTTTGCCGGCGGCGGTACTGGGGATTTTGATTGTGCCGTGGTCGCGGGTGCTGTCGTGGCGGATGCACAGGCGGTGGTGGTTTTATCCGGCGCAGCTGGGGTCGGCGGTGGTGTACTCGCTGGGCTGGTATGTGGGGGTTTTGCTGACGAGCAGCGTGGGGCAGGCGCTGGAGACGCATGTGTTTCGGGTGGGGTATTTCAGCTCTTATGCGCTGCAATGGCAGTTTTTCAGCGGGTTGATGATCTACGGGAACGTGGCGGGGATTGCGTATGTGCTGCGGGTGAATGAACGGCTGGAGCAGGAACGGCGGCGGCGGGAGCTGGCGGAATCGTTGCGGACGGGGGCGGAGCTGGCGGCGCTGCGGGCGCAGCTGAACCCGCATTTTCTGTTCAATGCGCTGAACTCAATGATGGCACTGGCGGGGCCGGAGCAGCCGGAGACGATGCAGGCGATTGCACAACTTTCTGCGATGCTGCGGTATACGCTGCAGCAAAGTGCGGAAAGCGAAGGGGTGACGCTGCGGCAGGAGCTGGACTTTACGGAGCAGTACCTGGCGCTGGAGGGTCTGCGGCTGGGGTCTCGGCTGCGAATTGAGCGGGATGTGGAGGCAGGAGCGCTGGGGTGCCGGCTGCCGCCCTTTACGCTGCAGCCTCTGGTGGAGAATGCGATACGGCATGGGATCAGCCCGAAGATCGAGGGAGGCACTCTAAGGCTGCGGGCGGGTGTGGTGGGCGGGGAACTTAGGCTTGGGATCGAGGACGACGGGTTGGGAGCGGAGGTTGAGATGGTGGAAGGGGCAAGCGGGCTGGGCGTGCGGGCGGTGCGACAGCGGCTGGATCTGTTCAGCAGAGGGCGGGCCGGGTTTGTGGTGGGGTGCTCGCCGGGGGGCGGGTGCCGGATCACGATCAGCGTGCCGCAGGATGTGGATGACGATGAGGAAACGCCTGCGGAAAGCGGCTGGCTGGTGGCGGTTTGATGCGCGTGGTGATGGTGGAAGACGAGCCGCTGGCGCGTGATCTGCTGCGGCGCTACCTGGCGATGTATGACGATCTGGAGCTGGTGGGGGAGGCAAGTGACGGCAGGAGCGGGCTGGCGCTGGTGAACGAAACGTCGCCGGATGTGGTGTTGCTGGATATCCAGATGCCGGGCCTGGACGGGCTGGCGGTGGCGCGGCAGATGCGGCCGGGTGCCGCGGTGGTATTTATTACGGCGCACGATCAGCATGCGATGACGGCGTTCGAGCTAGGCGCGTTCGACTACCTGCTGAAGCCGGTGACGGCGGATCGATTGAGGGTGGCAATGGAACGGGTGCGGGAGCGGCGGGCCGGTGGGGCGGGGCAGGAGCTGCTGCGCGAACGGTTGGAGAGTGCGCTCGAGGAGGGGCATCTGCGGCGATTTTTTGTGCGGCATGGGGGAGCGCTGGTTCCGGTGGAGGTGGGAGACATCGTACGGCTGGAGGCGGATGACGACTACACGGCGGTGCATGCGAAGGGCAGGCGGCTGCTGGTGCATGTGCCGCTGAGGGAGATGGCGGCGCGGCTGGATGCGAAGATGTTTGTGCGGGTGCATCGCTGCGATGTGGTGAACCTGGCGCATGTGCGGTGGGGCAGGCAGAGTGAGCGGCGGATGGTGCTGCGGATGTCGGACGGGAGTGAGGTGGCGAGCAGCCGGGCGGGGATGCAGGCTTTGCAGGCGATGGAGGTTTTTGCGGGGGTTCGGGGTGGGCTGGGGGAAGGGCTTACAATTGCAGCTAACGGTTTTTCCGGCAAAGCTTGAATTTTTAAGGATCGATAGGTCTCGATGTCATCGAATAATTTTCAGATGCGGTACTCGCGGGTGCATAATATGCGCTCGCTCTTCAGCTTGTTTTCTTCAGATCTGGCGATTGACCTGGGGACGGCGAACACGCTGGTTTTTGCACATAACAAAGGGATTATCGTCAATGAGCCCTCGATTATTGCGGTGAACCAGGTGACGGGTGAGGTGGAGGCTGTCGGGAAAGAAGCGAAGGAGATGCTGGGGCGGACGCCGGGGAACATCGTGGCGATCAAGCCGATGAAGGATGGGGTGATCGCTGACTTCAAGCAGACGGAAAAGATGCTGAACTACTTTATCCAGAAGGCGCATAACCGCAAGATGATGGTGCATCCGCGGATCGTGATTGGGGTGCCAAGCGAGATTACGCAGGTGGAGAAACGGGCCGTGATGGATTCGGCTTACCGGGCGAAGGCGAGTGAGGTGCATCTGGTGGAGCAGGCCATGGTGGCGGCGATTGGAGCGGGGCTGCCGATTACCGAGCCGGGCGGGAATATGGTGGTCGATATTGGCGGCGGGACTACGGATATTGCGGTGATTTCGCTGGCGGGGATTGTGTACTCGCGGAGTGTGCGGATGGCCGGGAACCAGATGGATGAGGCGATCATCACGTACATCAAGCGCAAGTACAACCTGCTGATTGGCGAGCGGACGGCGGAACAGATCAAGATGGAGCTGGGCAGCGCGTTTCCGCTGGATAAGCCGATCACGAAGGCGATTACGGGCAGGAACCTGATCGAGGGTGTGCCGAAGACGATTACGATCAACGACTCGGAAATACGGGAGGCACTGGGGGAGTGCATCGCTACGATCATCAATGGGATTCGGGTGGCGCTGGAACGGACGCCGCCGGAGCTGTCCGCGGATATTTCGGATCGGGGGATTGTGCTTACGGGTGGGGGGGCGCTGATCAAGAACCTGGATAAACGGATTCGGGAGGAGACTGGTTTGCCGGTGTCGGTGGCCGATGATCCGCTGGCTAGTGTGGTGTTGGGGACTGGGCAGATGTTGTCGAATTTCAAGTTGTTGCGAAAGATTTCGATTGATTAGTGCTTGACAGAAGTAAGTGGCGGGACTTAACTGAGATTAGGTCTCCGGGAGGCTGTCCAAACCAATCCCGGAGGTTTGTTGATCAGACCAGTAGTTTCACGAGAACTACCAAAGCTGTCAGCGTCACGGTGACGATAGCGAGTAATAGATTACCCGGTATCGACACAGAACCCTGAACCTTGGCTGTACCAAGTTTCACCATGTTCTAAGTCCTCCTTTTTTACGGAACGCCCCAGAGCTCTAACTCCGGGGCGTTCTCTTCTTCGCACGGGGCGAAGATCTGGACGTCCGGGTTTGTGCCCGTGTGCGCGGCAGCCGAAAGGAAGACTTGGGTAGTGTCTCATGGGTGGCGACGTCAAAGAGCAACCCCAGCTCAGACAATGAGACTGTCTGGCCTGAGGCACCCAAGGCTTAGCGGACGAACGCAGATTCCCTTCGGGAATGACAAATGATCGGAGTGGGTTGGGAAATGAAAAACCCCAGGTCACGCGGTGAGGCTGCGTGGCCTGGGGCACCTAAACGGGATTGCTATGAAGTTTAGTGGATGTCGAACTGCTCGGGGTGGAGGCTGGGGTCTGACTTGACGAGGATGGTTTTGCCGCACATTTCTTCCATCTCGTGGAGCCAGTTGGTCTGGGGGGCTTTGAGCTGTTTGACGACCTCGGGGTGGACGCGGAGCATGACGTCGCCGCGGTCGAGGTGCTTGTGCATCTTGCGCATTTCTACGTAGATGTCGTTGCAGACGGTGACGGGGGACTTGGTCATGCCGGTGCCGGCGCAGACGCCGCAGGTGGTGGAAAGGGTGCGCTCGAGGGACTGCTTGACGCGCTTGCGGGTGATGGCGACGAGGCCGAAGTCGTTGAACTGGAGGACCTTGGAGGGGGCGCGGTCGGACTTCAATTCTTCTTCGAGGGCGGCCATGACCTTGTTGCGGTTTTTGCGCTCGTCCATGTCGATGAAGTCGATGATGATGATGCCGCCGAGGTCGCGGAGACGGATCTGGCGGACGATTTCAGGGATGGCGTCGAGGTTGGTCTTGACGATGGTGTCTTCAAGGCGAGCGGTTTTGCCGACGAACTTGCCGGTGTTGATGTCGATGGCGACGAGGGCTTCAGTCTGGTTGATGACGATGGAGCCGCCGGATTTGAGCCAGACCTTGGAGCGCAGGGCCTTGTTGATTTCTTCGGTGATGCCGAACTGCTCGAAGAGTGGCGTCTCTTTGGTGTAGAGCTTGACGCGGCGGATGAGGGAGGGCTGGAAGCGCTGGAGGAAGCGCAGAACCTGCTCGTATTGCGACTCGGTATCGACCCAGATGGCGGAGAAGTTGTCAGTGACCTGGTCGCGGAGGACGCGCTCGACGAGGTTGAGGTCGTGGTAGATGAGGGCGGGGGATTTGGAGGACTCGGAACGGGTTTTGATGTCGGTCCAGAGGTTGAGGAGGAAGCGGAGGTCGGAGCGGAGCTCTTCTTCGCTGGCACCGGCGGCGGCGGTGCGGACGATGAAGCCGCCGGCGGCCTCGCCTTTTTCACTCATGAGGATTTCTTTGAGGCGGCGGCGTTCGCCGTCGGACTCGATTTTACGGGAGACGCCGGTGTGCGAGACGGTGGGCATGAAGACGAGGAAACGGCCGGGCAGGGCGATGTGCGAGGTGATGCGAGCGCCCTTTTTGGCGATGGGTTCCTTGGCGATTTGGCAGAGGATCTCTTGGCCGGGCTTGAGGAGATCAGAGATGGCTGGGAGATCGGTGGTCTGCATGGAGGAACGCATGCCGCGGGAATCGCGGGAGCCGGAACGGGAGTCGTTGCGGGGACGGTCGGAGATGATGCGGTCGGCGCCGGGTGAGGTGAAGCCGCGGTCGTCGGAGTCTCTGGAGTCGCGGGAATCGGGGGAAGAACGGCCGCGGGAGTCGCGGTTGCCGGAGCGGTTGCGGTCTCGGGAGTCGCGTGAGGAAGAGCTGCGGTCGCGGTTGCCGGAACGGCTGCGGGCTGACGAGTCTCTCGAGTCGCGCCCTTCGCGGCCATCGCGGCGAGGCTCGCGGGGTCGGTCGGTGGCGGTGGTGGACTGGGGGGTGGGGGCAGGGCCTGAGTGATCGGCGTGGTCGCCTTCGAAGCCTGAGGTGTACTCGGAGTTTTCGGATTCGTCGGAGTGGGAGCCGGCGTGTTCTGAGTTGGAGTGGTCGTGGTCGTTCTGGTCGTTCTGGTCTTCCTGATCTTCCTGGTCGTCTTGGTCGTCGTCGGAGGAGGTTTCTTCGAGGTCGAAGTCCTGGTCTTCCTCGAGGAAGTCTTCGTCGTCTTCTTCGTCGCTGAGGTCGGCGTCGGTATCGATTTCGGCGGGTTCGGTGCGGGTGATGTGGTCGATGGACATCTCGCGGAGCATGGTGCCGAGGTCGGCGGCTCCCTCGAGGGTTTCCTGCTCATAGTCTTCGGCGGAGTGGGCTTGGAGGGCTACGGGGTAAGGTTGGGCTTCGAGTTCTTCGTCCTCGAAGATTTCTTCTTCGAAGGCCCCTTCGCCGGGGGTGTAGGGGGTGGGTTCGACGGCGGGGAGGTCGTGCGGCACGGCGAGGGTTTCGACGGGCTCGGAGTGCATGTTGCCGGTGTCGGAGATGCTGGTGATGTCGGGCTGCTCGAGGGCGTGGGCGAGTTCCGGGGAAACGGTGTGGAGGTCGGCGGGGTCGGACTCGTGGGCCAGGATCGGCTCGGCGACGGGTTCGGGGGTCGGCTCGGGTTCCGGTTCGGCGAAGGCTGCGGTTTCGGGGACGATTTCCTCTTCCAGGGCGGGGGCCGGCATCGGTTCGGGGACCGGGGCGGCCTGGCGGAACTCGCGGGGGGCTACGGGGTCGATGCGGAAGGAGGCGGAGGCCTCGGTGGGCTCGTAGTCGGCCGGCTCAGCGGGGGCCGGTGTGGGCTCGGGCATGGGCGGGGGAGCTACGAAGGTGCTGTTGATGGGGGTGACGAGATGGCTGGCGGGGATGGTCTCCGGGCTGGTGAGGTAGGTGGGGGTTTCGGGGGTGGATTCGGGGGTGGGTGCCTGAGGGATCTCGGTTTGGGGGCGGGCTTCGCGGGCGGGACGGTCGGTTCTGTCGTTTCTTTCGTTACGGCCACGGGTGTCGCGGTTGCCGCGGTCGTTTCTGTCGTTGCGGTCGTTTCTGCCGCCGCGATCGTTGCGATCATTGCGGGTTTCGGAGGGGCGGGAGGCTGGTGCGGGGGTGCGGGGGCGGATAGTTTCGCCGGGGAGGACGCCGGAGCCGTCCCATCCGGAGACGGTGAAGTCGGAGGGAGACGCCGAGGCGGCGGGCTGGGGGGTGGAGGTTTCGGAGGCCTCGGAGGGGCGGTACTTGCGGAGGGTCTCGCCGGGGAGGATGAGGGGCTCGAAAGCCGGGGCGGCGGGTTGCTGTGAGGCCGGCTGGGTTTCGGCTGGGGTTTCGTGGGCGCCCTCTACCTTATAGAGGCTGGTGGAGGGGGCGAAGCCGCGCGGGATGCGGCGGGGGGCTTCCGGGCGGGCCTCGTTGCGGGGTTCGCGGTCTGGGCGCTGGTTGCGGCTGCGGTCGTTACGATTGCCGCGGTCGTTTCTTTCGTTTCTTTCGTTGCGATCGCTGCGGTTGCCGCGGTCGTCGCTGGGGCTGGGGCTGGGGGTTTCGTTGTCGTAGGCGTTGGCGAGGGGTGCGGTCTGGGCGCTTGGCTGGACACCGGGCTGGTAATTGCTCTGGGGGGTGTTGGGCTCGGTGGCGAAATCCTGGGTGTCCTGCGCAGGGATGGGGGCGGAGGATGGTGCGTTGGCTTCCTGGTTGGTGGTTTCCTGCCTGGTAAATTCCTGGCTGGTAGATTCCTGGGGATTGCGGCCGGGGCTGCGACGGCCACGGCGACCGCGCCAGCGGCGGCTGCCATCGGCACCGGGTGCGCCTTCGCCTAGCTCGTCTGAAGATTCGGCCGGGGTGGGGGAGGTGAGGATGTGGGGCTCTTCCTGGTGCTGGGTGGATTCCGGGTAGGGGGCGGCAGTGGGCTGGCTGGTTTCGCGGGGGCGGCGGGGTGTGCCGTCGGAGTTGAAGGCGCGGTCGCGACCGGAGCGGTTGCGTCCGCCGCGGCGATTGCCTTCGCGGTTGCGGTCGGAGTCGCGGGGTGGGGCGGGATGTGAGGGGTCGAGACTGGCTACGGCTTCTGAGAAGAGGTCGGCGTCGGTGGGCTCGGCGGGGGGGAGGTCGGAACGGTTGCCGCTGTCGGAACGGTTGCCGTTGCGGTCGCGGTTGCCGTCACGGTGGCGGTCGCGGCCGGAATCGCGGCGGGAATTGTCGCGGTTGCCTTCGGCGCGGGCTTCGAGGCGGGGGGCTTCTGATTGTCTGTCTGGGCTGGAGCGGCGGGGGGCGTCGCCGGCGTTGGCGTTGCCTTCGAAGTCGGCGGCGTCGCCGGCTTCTTCCATGAAATCTGTGATGTAGAGGAAGGCGTCGCGCTCGAGGCCGATATCGACGAAGGAGGACTGCATGCCGGGGAGGACGCGGGTGACGCGGCCGTTATAGATGGAGCCGGCGAGGGTGTATTCGTTTTCGCGCTCGTAGTAGATCTCGGTGAGGGCGTCGTGCTCGACGATGGCGAGACGGGTTTCATGGGGGGTGGAAGAGATGTAAATTTCTTTCGACATGCGTGGACTGCTTTCTGCCCTGAGGGGCTAGCAGGCGCGGCGAAAGTTCATGGGGACGCTAGCGAACGGCTAGACGCAACCCACCGTTGCGGACAGGAGCTGGGATGCGGAAGCTGCGGTTGCGTGTTGGGACACTGCGGACCTGCGAGGAGCGAGGTCAGAACCGAGGAACGATGCTTCAAGCGAGAGGACGCGGGGGAAGGTGGCGAAGTCAGCCTGTGTATCAGGCGGGGCCGTTAGCCTTCGGGGTGCGTTCATGAAATCCCTGAACCTTGTCCGGCCGACGGAGCGAACTCTGGCCTGGCCGGCCTTTTTCTAAAGTCTTGGTTACCGCCTGGTCCATGAGCGAAGGGCCCTGGAAGCGGGTAGAACTCTGGGCGGCATCTGGCCGCACAGTTTAGGGACATCTGTGGACGGGGTGCTCCGGCTTTGCGGAAAGCGTCCGCTTGGAGCAGGACCGACCTGTCGCGATTGTAAATGGATTCTGAAGTGAGGTGGAAAAAATTACGCAGGAGTGAGGATGGGGTTGACGTCGAAGGAGTAACAGAGGCGGTTCTCGTCTACGCCGTGGGGGAAGGTGCGGTGCCAGGCGTGGGAGGGAAAAAGGACCATGAGGCCGGTGTGGGGGCGGATGAGTCGCTGGCCGAAGGCGTTGGCGGCGGGAAGGCCAGCGAGGTGATCCGGGATGCCGAAGGTGAGGCAGCCGGCGGAGGTGGTGCCGTGGGCGACGGCGTCCGGGACGTGAATGTAATAGACGCCGCTGAGCCAGCCATTGCGATGGACGTGCCATTCCTCATGGCCGACGGAGCCGACGATGACGCACCAGGAACGGAGGCGGGCGGTGGTGGGGCGGCTTTTGACGAAGGGGTCTGGTGCGGTGGTCTCAAGCCGGGTGGCGTAGGCGGTAATTTCGCGCTGGAGGATGGCGTCGAGAGCACGGAGGGCGGGGGTGCGGACGAGGGTGGGGTGATTGACCATGCAGGTCTGGTTGGTGGTGTTGTCGCGGCGCTCGTCGCGGAGGTCTGGGTGGGTGAGGATTTCCTGGGCGAGGGCCTGGTGGAAGGCCTGGGGGGTGGGCCAGCCGGGCGGGGTGAGTGGATCGGCCTGGTAGAGGAAGCGGTCGAGGCCCTGGATGTGGTGGGCTTTTTCAATGAGGCCGAGGCGGGCGAGGGCGATCTGCTCGGCTGAGACGACGTGGGCGTAGGTGGCACCGCGGGTGGCGGCCTGGCGGCCGGCGGCGAGGGCGACGTCAGGGCGGACGCTTTGCAGGCCGAGGCTGTTGAGGGTTTGGAAAGGTTCGGGATTGGCGGGGTCGAGCTGGAGGGCCTGCTCGAGGGTGGAGCGGCCTTCAGCAGAGCGGCCGAGGCGGATGTGGGCGCGGCCGAGATGGGTGAGGGCTTGGGATTTTTCGGGTGAATCGGAAGAGAGTTCGAGGGCCTGGGTGGCGGCGGTGAGGGCTTCGGCGGCGTCGCCGGGATGGTTGCGGAGGAGAAGGGCAGAGGCGAGGAGAGTGAGGAGGGGGTGGGTGGTGGCGGCGCGGAGGTGGTCGATGGCTTCAGCGAGGGCGGCGGGGGAATCGAATTTGATGAGGAGGGTGGCGAGGTGGAGGCGGAGGTCGTCCTGCGTGGGGCTGGCGATGAGGGTCTGGCGGGCGAGATCGATCTCTTCCTGCTGGGAGTGCTGGCGGGGGGCGCGGAGCTTGAGTTGGAAGGCTGGGGAAGGCATGGCGGTTGAGGTTGAGTTTAGCCGATATGGGCGGGCTGGAGGAGGGCGCGGCCGTCTTCGATTTCCTGCTGGAGGACGGTGTGGGGGCGGCCGGGGTAGCGGCGGGTGGTGACGTGGGCGCCGATGGCGGTGAGGAGATCGGCGGACTGCTGGACGTGCTGCCAGGGGATGTGGGGGTCGGGGTCGCCGGAACTGAGGAGGACGGGGGTGCCCAGGAGCGAGCCGGCGAGGGTGATCGGCTGGTCGAGCGGGCCGATGAGGGCGCCGGTGTAGGCCAGCAGGGCGAGGTAGCGGCGGGGGTTGCGGGCGACGAACTCGGTGGAGAGGCAGGCGCCTTGCGAGAAGCCGCAGAGGGCGATGCGATCGGCGGGGATGCCGGCTGCGAGGGCGAGCTGGATGGTGGTCTCGATGCGAGACAGGGCGGAGGAGAGGAATGGCTCGTTCTGGGCGCGGGGGGCGAGAAAGGAGTTAGGGTACCAGGTGTTGTTGGCGGCTTCTGGGGCGAGGAGAGCGAAGCCGGGGGGTGCGAGGGCGGTGCCGAGGGAGAGGATGTCGGCTGCTGAAGCGCCGCGGCCGTGCAGGAGGATGAGGGCGGCGGTGGCGGTTTGGAGGGGAGCGCCGGATTGGTAGATGGGCTGGGTGGCGTGGGGGTCGGTCATGTGCGGCCTCAGTAAGGGAGTAAGTGAGCAACTCCAGGTCCACGATACAGCCCGTGGCCTGGGGCACCCCAAGCGGTTAGGTGGAGGGGTGGTGGTGGTGGAGGGTGAGGGGGGTTACGCGGGCTTCGATGGCGGGGCGGTTGGACTCGAACCAGGGTGGGATGCGGAGGGCTTCGCCGAGGTGGGCGGGGTCTTCGTCGATGAGGAAGCCGGGGGTGTCGGTGGCCATTTCAAAGAGGACGCCGCCGGGCTCGCGAAAATAGATGGAGCGGAAGTAGGTGCGCTCCTGGACGGGGGTTACGTCGATGTGGGGGTCGAGCTCGTCGTGCCAGGCTAGCTGGTCGGCGTCGTCTGTGTTGCGGAAGGCGATGTGGTGGACGGTGCCGGCGCCGAGCTGGCCGGGCTGGGCGGTGGGGTCGATGAGGATGTCGATGTGGCGGCCGAGGGCGTCGCCGGCGGGAGTGAAGCGGGTGTAGGGGCCGTCGGTGGCGGTTTTTTTGAGGCCCATTATGGCCAGGAAGTCGGCGGTGGGTTCGAGGCGGCGCTCGAGGAGGGTGGTGCCGAAGAAGCCCTGGATGGCGTGTTGGGGAGGGACGTCGGCGTAGCGGGGGGCGGTGCCGGGGTGAGTTTCGGGGTGCTCGATGAGCTCCAGGCGGAGGCCGTCGGGGTCGTCGAAGGCGAGGACGGGGGTGTTGAAACGAGTGGTGTGGTGGGTGGGGATGGCGAGGGTTTTGAGGCGGTCTGCCCAGAAGGCGAGGGAGCCGGGTGGGATGGAGAAGGCGGTAGCGGCGACTTCTCCGACGCCGAGCCGGCCGCGGCGGGCGTTGGGCCAGGGGAAGAAGGTGAGGATGGTGCCGGGAGCGCCGGTGTCGTCACCGAAGTAGAGGTGGTAGGTGCCGGGGTCGTCGAAGTTGACGGTTTTTTTGACGAAGCGGAGGCCGAGGGGGCCGGTGTAGAAGTCGAGGTTGCGCTGGGGGTCTGAGGCGATGACGGTGACGTGGTGAAGACCGGCGATGGGGTTCATGGTGGCCTTTCTATGTTGCAACATGTATTGGGGGCTTGGGGAGGGGTGGCGGGTTCAGATTTTCTTTCGCGAGGGCGGTTTGTGTGTGAGGTACATCGGGAGGTGGGTGGGTTCGAGCTACGAGACGCGGGGTGACGAGGTTGCTGAAATGCTTGCTGACTCGTAGCGTTCCTCAGCGCTGAAGCCGCACTGTCTTCCTGATAGCTTGTGGCACGGCTGAAGCCGTGCCCTTAAGCAAGACTGTTTTTTAAGGGGTTAGTTGACGAAGCGGCGCATGCGGATGTTCATGACAATGCCGAGAGAGAGGAAGGTGAAGAGGACGGAGGAGCCGCCGTAGCTGAGGAGGGGTAGGGGGATTCCGGTGACGGGCATGAGTCCTACGACCATGCCGACGTTGACGGCGATCTGGAAGATGAGGACGGCGACGACGCCCATGACGATGAAGGCGCCGGGGACATCCTTGGCGGTCTGGGCGTTCTGGATGAGGCGCATGAGGATAAGGAAATAGAGGAGGAGGACGATGATGGCGCCGATGAAGCCATGCTCTTCAGCGAGGGCGGCGAAGATGAAGTCGGTGTAGGGGATGGGGAGGAAGTCGCCCTGGGTCTGGGTGCCGTTGTTGGTGCCCTTGCCCCAGACGCCGCCGGAGCCGACGGCGATGAGGGATTGGCGGATCTGGTAGCCGGAGCCCTTAGGGTCGGAATCAGGGTTGAGGAAGGCGTTGATGCGGGCCTGCTGGTAGGGTTTGAGGCGCTTGCCGGAAAGGAAGGCGATGCTGCCGACGGCGGCGAGGACGAGGATGATGACGGCGACCTGGCGTAGACGGATGCCGCCGAGGAAGAGTCCGATGAGGAGGATGGGGAAGTAGGTGAGGGCGGTGCCGAGATCGGGCTGGATGAGGACGAGAGCCATGGGAATGCCGACGAGGGCGAAGGCTTTGAGGATGTCGGGCCAAGTGAGGTCGCGATTGGCGAGGTTGTAGAAGTAGCGGGCTACGGCGAGGATGAGGATGAGCTTGACCCACTCGGAGGGCTGGAAATGGATGCCGCCGCCGAGGTTGATCCAGCGGCGGGCGCCGAGAACCTTTTGGCCGGCGAGTTTGACGATGACGAGGGAGGCGACGCCGATGCCGTAGGCCCAGGGGGCGAGGTCGAGGAGGCGGTGGTAGTCGATGAGGGAGACGACGAACATGAGGGCTAGACCGGCGAGGAGGAAGAGGATCTGCTTGTGGTCGAAGCCGTGGAACTTGGTGTGGAGAGTGGCGGATTTGATTTCGAGGACGGAGAAGAGGGAGAGCAGGCCGATGAGGGAGAGGAGAGGCCAGTCGAAATCGCGGTAGAAGCTGGGCACCGTTTTAGTTTACGTGGCGGGGAAGGGAGGACCAAGGCGAACGCGGCGGCGCGGCGGTCCGCAGCGAAGGCAGCGCAGGGCTAGGTGGTGGGGGTGTGGGGCTTGGGGAGTTCGGCGAGGCGGAGGTTGTTGGCTTGTTTGCGTTGCTTGGTGACGTAGGCGTCGACGACCTGGGCGGCTAGGCGGGCGGAGTTGAAGCCTCCGTTGCCGTGCTCCCAGAGGACGGCGACGATGATGTCGGGGTTGCGGCGGGGGGCTCCGCCGACGAACCAGGCGTTGGGGACGGTGTCGTGGCCGTGGGAGGTTTTGGCAAGGGTGTCGTGGCCGATGACCTGGGCGGTGCCGGTTTTGCCGGCGAAGTCGATACCTTCCAGGTGGGCGGAGGCGGCGGTGCCGGTGAGGGTGACCTGGGCCATGCCGTCGGTGACGGTTTGCCAGGTGGCGGGGTCAATGGGGACGGTTTTGTCGCCGGAGCCGGGGTAAGTTTCGTGGAGGGCCTGCTCGAAGGCACTGGGGACTTCAGCGGGGGCGACGAGGTGAGGGCGGAACAGGACGCCGCCGGAGGCGATGCCGGCGATGGTGCGGGCGAGCTGAAGGGGGGTGACGGTAGTGGCGCCCTGGCCGATGCCGACGGAGATGGTTTCGCCAGCGTACCACTTGCGGTGGAACTGTTTGAGGGCCCACTCGGTGGAGGGGACGGTACCGGCGGCTTCGTCGGGGAGGTCTACGCCGGTACGCTGGCCGAGGCCGAGGGCGGTGGCGTATTTGGCGATGGTGTCGATGCCGAGCTTGTTGGCGAGGGTGTAGAAGAAGGTGTCGCAGGAATAGGGGATGGCGTTGTGGATGTCGACGCCGCCGTGGTGGGCGTCGCAGGCGAAGAAGTGGCCGTAGAAGGAGGCGCCGCCGTTGCATTGGACGTGGAGGTCCTGGGCGACCTGCTCCTGGAGGCCGGCGACGGACATGACGAGCTTGAAGGTGCTGCCGGGGGCGAGCTGGGCCTGGATGGCTTTGTTGAGGAGAGGGTGGTCTGGGTTCGACAGGATGGATTGCCAGTAGGACTGGCTGAGGCGGACGGAGAACTGGTTGGGGTCGAAGGTGGGGCGGGAGACCATGGCGAGGATCTCGCCGGTGTGGGGGTCGAGGGCGACGATGGCGCCGTTTTTGCCATCGAGGGCCTGCTCGGCGGCGCGCTGGATGTCGAGGTCGATGGTGAGCTTGAGGTCCTGGCCGGGGATGGCGAGGGTCTGGCCGTGGAGGCCGACTTCCTTGCCGTGGGAGTTGACGAGGACGTCGCGGGAGCCGTCGGTGCCGCGGAGGAGAGTGTCGTAGGTGGACTCGACGCCGGAACGTCCTACGACGTCGCCGGGGGAGTAGAGGGAGTAGCGATCGTCGTTGGCGAGCATCTGCTCGGAGACCTCACCGACGTAGCCGATGAGGTGGGCGGCGAAGCCTTCTTTGGGGTAGAGGCGGCGCTGTTCGTCGCGGGTTTCGAGCTCGGGGAGCTCGTTGCGGTGAGCTTCGATGAAGGCTTGTTCGTCGGCGGTGATGTCTTGTTTGAGGGGGATGGATTGATATTTGGGGGCGGTGGCGTAGTGCTTGAGGGTGAGTTCGATGGCTTCGGGGGTAAGGTTGAGGCCGCGGGCGATGAGGGGAATTTCGGTGGCGGCGTCTTTGATCTGGTCGCGGATGAGGTAGCAGGAGGTGGAGGGGTAGTTGTCGACGAGGAGGCGGCCTTCGCGGTCGAAGATGCGGCCGCGGGGGGCGAGGACGGGGACTTTGCGGATGCGGTTTTGCTCGGCGAGGGAGCGGTAGTTGTCGGTGTCGAGGACCTGGAGGCGCCAGAGGCCGAGGACGAGGACGGCGAGGATGGCGACGATGATGTACTGAGTGGCGTGGAGCTTGGCGGGGGAGAGCTTGTCTTCGCGGTCGAGGGTGGAGGGGAGGGTGGCCATGCTGGGTTTAGTGTAGACGGTTGTGGACGGGGTGGGACCCCCTCCCCCCCCTATGTTTGGGGCAAAATATTGATTCGATTTGGGTTAGGTCTAAAATCGCAGGTAAAAACCGCTACTTTATTTCATGAAGGCGGGGAGGTGGCGGTAGGCGAGCGCGTATCAACTAGCCGGTGATCCTTCCGCTTGCGTCTCATTTCGCTGCCTGGTCTTGTCAGGAATCGTTGCTCCCAGAATGCGACATCCCGGTACCAATTCGGCCTCGATGAGCGCATCGTCGATTTCGCGCCAAGCGATAAAGGAACGGAGCTTCTGACGTTATTTACCTGGTCTCTGAGCTTCAAGTCGGTTGAGGGCATCAACTGGTATCGCCACGAAATCTTTGGTTTACTGAACGTTGGAATCCATGTGGAAAAGATCAACCAACACTACGTGTGGCGCGCCTACCTCAAACCATGGGGGGTCAACGGACAAGTCTATTGCCATCGCAACGGTAGTACTCGCTTACGAAGTACGCGTCGGGTGGCGAGCGAGGATCTGTTTTATTCGATACCTGAGATTAAGGACGAAGACGTTCCTTTTCTTGAACTGTTTGCGGTTGCTCAGTCTCCCGAAGGCCTTCAGAATTCGCACCGCAAATATCTGATTGAGTGCCGGAAGCCTTGGCTGGTGAAGCGTTACTTGGAGGACCTTGGGCCGGATGGATTCAAAGCGCTTGAGTTGACCGGATTGGGATTTGAGGGAGAAGACCTCGATCATGCCACGCTCTATCGAAAAGCGTTGACTCAGGCCAACGAAGCAATTGCAAACGATGAAGAAGATTATCTTTCAGACATCGAGACGGAATTTCAGCCCCACTTGCGGTCATTGGTCGAGGGAAACACGTCCTTTTACCAAGATCCCGCGAAGGCAGCCGAATTTGTCAGATACATCAGCGTGCAATACCTGAGGACCAAAAATATTCGCGAGTCCGTCGCGGATGCCTTCAAGTCATCGCCGTTGGATGTGACTCGGCTGTGGGTTTTATTCAGCCACATCTACGCAATCAATGTCGGCAGGAGCTTTTTCGCGCAACGCCACGAGTTCAAGATTGTTCCCGTCGAGAATCAGACATCTGTTCCATTCATAACGGGCGACCAGCCAATCCTCAATCTGCATGGAAATCCTTACACGAATGACGTTCCTCCGGACATGGAGTTGTACTACCCGTTATCACCGACGAGAGCCATGTTTTACGTCAAATCCACCAACGATGAACACCCGCCCACGATCACTGACTCTGCCGAAATCGAGAGATACAACAAACTCATCGCAGAGCATGCTCACGAGCAGATCTTTGGGAATTCGGCGTGCGCTCTTGAGGTATACAAAGAGTACATCTGACCATGGTCAGTACAGTCCGTCTACGTGCGGTCGCTATCCACTGAGGATTCTCAGATGAGGACTTCAGGCCAATGCATTCATTGAACTTGGTTTGAGCCGCCTCCCCCCGCAACCTAGATCCCGTGAAACGCGGTTGTCGCCTTTTGGGCTGATGCTGGAGGTATAGCTATGTGACTGTTGCTCTGCTGCTATTCGCGGTGTTTGAAGCGGTCTAGCAGGAGGAAGAGGGGGATGGCGACGGCGGTGTTGATGGCGGCGCGGAGGAGCTCGTGGAGGTAGAGGGGGTGAGGGGTCTGGAGGCCGAGGAGGGTTCGGCTGATGAGGTAGAGGATGGCGGATTGGGTGAGAGAAAAGCCGAAGGTGATGAGGATGCGGGTGGTGAGGTTTTCAACGTCGAGGCGGACGCCGATGGAGGAGGCGCCGTAGCCGATGATGGTTTTGGCGATGCCGTTGATGCCGATGGGCTGGCCGGTGAGAGCGTCCTGGAAGAGGCCGATGAGGGCACCGGTGACGGCGCCGAGGATGGGGTTGCGGCGGGCTACGGCGAAGAAGATGACGGCTAGCAGGGGTAGGTCGAGGATGAGGAAGTGGGGGAAGATTTTGGGGAGGTAGTGCTGGAGGAGGAGGAGCAGAAGCGGGACGAAAATAGTGACGAGGGGGCTGAAGTGGTATTGCTCTAGCTCGCGGCGGGATGTGTAGGAACGGTCTGGCATTTTCTTAGTGGTAAGTGATACGTGCGTGAGTTGCTAGTGGGGGGCTCCGGGGGTCAGGGCGGTGGCGGGGGGGACGTCGGCGGGGGTGTATTTGTCGGGGTGGAGGGTTGGTTTGGGTTTGGGTGTGGCGTTTTGTTTGTCGGGATTTTGGGGTTCGGTGGGTGGTGCGAGAGTGGCCTCTGGATTGATTGTGGGGTCGTGGAGGGTTGGTAGGCGATCGGCTCGGGAATCGGCGGCGTGGGTGGTGGCTTCGGTAGTGAGGTCGGCCTGGAGCTGGGGGGGGAGGGGTCCGAGGGCGGTGACGATGAGGACCTCGTCGAGGCGGTTGAGGTCGGCGGCGGGATGGATGCGGATGGTGGTGTAGGGCTGGTGGTCGGGGTCGGGGGCGATGGACTCGATGGTGCCGACGGGTAGGCCGCGGGGGAAGACCTGGTCGCCGCCAGAGGTGAGGACGAGGTCGCCGGGGTGGATGCGGGCGTCGGCGGTGAGGTTATCGATGACGATGCGGCCGGAGGGGGTGCCGCGGAGGACGGCGCGGGTGCGGGTGGACTGGAGGATGACGCCGGCGCCGGAGGTGGGGTCGGAGAGGAGGAGGAGCTGGGAGGTGGAGGGGAAGACGTCGCGGAGCTTGCCGACGATGCCGTCGGGGGTGATGACGGCCATGTCGGGGGTGAGGCCGTCGCGGGCACCCTTGTTGAGGGTGAGGAGGCGGCCGGCGTCAGAGGCGGAGGCGGCGATGACCTGGGCGACGATGGTTTTGGCGATGTAGGTCTGTTGGAAATCGAGGAGGCGCTGGAGGCGCTGGCCCTGGAGTGCGTCCTGGGCGAGGGCGGCCTGCTCGAGGCGGAGATCGGCGATCTGGTGCTGGAGGTCGAGGTTCTGGCGGCGGACGCTGCGGAGGGCGATGTAGTTGGACCAGGCGCTGCGGATGCCGTGGCCGGAGCCGGTGGAAAGGCGCTCGAAGGGGGTGACGAGGGCGAAGGCCCAGAGGCGGATGAGGCGGACGTGCTTACCATCGGGGTGGGCGGTGTCTTCAGGGCGGTGGATCTGGGTGGCGAGCGCGAGGGTCTGCACGAGGAGGATCGCGATGAGGACGAGCGCGTTTTTGAAGCGGGAGAAAAAGGATTCCATGAGACGTGCGTGCTGACTTCTATTATGAATGCTGGAGGGGTGGGAATGGAGAACTGGCCGGCGGGACCTACGGTGGTGGGTCGTATCTGGGATGGGACACTGTTTGCGGTGGACTCGCCTGAGTTTTATAAGGCGAACGCGGCGCGGTATGGGGATGTTTTGAGTTTTCGGACGCCGAATGGGTTTCGGCAGTTCCAGTTTAATCATCCGGAAACGATTGCGGATGTGCTGGTGCGGGATGCGCCGCATCATGTGCGGGGCGTGATGCTGCGGCGGGCGAGGGGAATCCTGGGGGATGGGCTGCTGACGAGCGAGGAGCCGCTGCATTTGCGGCAGAGGCGGCTGGCGCAGCCGGCATTCCATAAGGCAAGGCTGGCGGGGTATGGGGCGGAGATCGTGCGGCTGGTGGGGGAGATGACAGCGGGATGGGAGAGTGGCGGGGAGATCGAGGTGCATCGCGAGATGGTGCGGCTGACGTTGCGGATTACGAGCAAATGCCTGCTGGGAAGCGATGTGGTGGAGAGCGTGCAGACGTTTGTGGATTCGATGGGGACGTTCAATGATTACCTGCCGTTTGCGTTGCTGCCGGGGGCGGAGTACCTGGAGAAGCTGCCGATTGGGCCGATGCCGGGGATGAAACGGGCGCTGGCGGCGCTGGACACGCTGATCTACGGGATGATTGCGGAGCGGCGGGCACGGGGGGAGGCCGGGGACGATCTGCTGGGGATGCTGATGGAGGCGGAGGATGATGAGGGGCGGATGGATGTCAGGCAGGTTCGGGATGAAGCATTGACGATTTTGATGGCGGGGCATGAGACTACGGCAAATGCGTTGACGTTTGCTACGTGGTGTGTAGCGAAGCATGTGGAGGTGCAGGAGAGGATGCGGGCGGAGGTTGCGGCGGTTTGTGGGGGGCGGGTGCCGGAGGCGGCGGATTATGGGCGGCTGGTTTACTGCGGGATGGTGTTTGCGGAATCGATGCGGCTGTATCCGCCGGCGTGGGTGGTGGCGAGGACGGCGAAGGAGGGGTATCGGATGCGGACGGGGGAATGGGTGCCGGAAGGGGCGCATCTGATTGTGTCGCAGATGGTGGTGCATCATGATGCGCGGTGGTGGCCTGAGCCTGAGGTGTTTGATCCGGAGAGGTTTACGGAGGCGAATAAGGCTGGGCGGGCGCGGTTTGCTTATTTTCCGTTTGGGGGTGGGGGGAGGTTTTGTATCGGGGAGGGGTTTGCCTGGATGGAAGGGGTGCTGATGCTGGCGGCGGTGGTTCAGGGGTGGCGGCTGGCGGTGCCGGACGGGGTGGGGGAGGTGGAGATTACGCCTAAGTTTACGATTCGGCCGCGGGGGGTGGTTAGGGTGGGGGTGGAGCGGGTTTGAGGGAGAATGTGGGAGCAGGGTAGGCTGCTCTCATGAGCCGATTCAATTCGCGGATGGGGTCTCAACGTGGTCGATAACAAAAACTTCTGTCTGCATTTTGGCTGGTTCCAGTTTGAGACCGAGTTGCTGCTGGATGGCGGCGAAGAGTTCCGGGGGTGCATTTTCGCCTGGCGGGGGCAGGCCGCCGCCCACCATGCCGATTTGGTAGTCGTTGGGGGTGAAGGTCAGGGTAAAGTTGAATTTGCCGGTGAGATTGGTTTGATCGACGATAGGGCGGTCGACCATGTTGCGTTGCAGGACATGAATTAAGTCGTCCACGGTTGCATTCTTTGCCGGTAAGCGAAGGATGCCTTGTGCGCGACCAAAGGTGAGATCGGCGATGGCGTTTGGATCGGCGCTGCGCTCGGTGAGTCTGGATCCACCATTTGCGACGATGAGCCGATAGACGGGAAGCTCTCGTGTGCTGTGATGGAATGTGAGTGCGAAGCGGTCCGCCAAGAGCTTCTGGACCATGATGCGCCATTGGGCATCGGTTGGTTGACCTTCGCCTTCGGGAATTGCGGCGAGGTCGAACTTGTTGCGATCGAGCCACTCCGGGCCGCCGACTATTTGCCGGGCGTGGAAGCCGTAGGCGTATTGGATGAGGTAACTGAGGGTCGTGTTCAGGGTTGCGTAATGGCGGCCCTGGATGAAGGTGCCTTTGCCGTCGGCGTTTGCATCGCTTGGCTTGATAGTGGCGACTGCAAATGTGGGGTTTGTGTATGTGGCAGTGGACGGAACGGTAGCGGTCTGGGCGAAGGTGCGCATTGTGATGAGTGCTAACAAGATGGCAGCCACGCGCATGAAAGACTCCCTGACTGGCTCTTTATGATTGATGTTAGCGGATGACGAAGAGAGCTAGTTCTGGAAGAGGAGGGGGGCGAAGGATACGAGATTTTCGCGCCAGACCAGCCAGGTGTGTGCGCCGGGGGTTTCGATGGGGATGGGGTGGTCGCCGGCGGCGGTCAGGGCGGTGATGAGGCGGCGGTTGGATTCGATGAGGTTGTCGGAGGTGCCGCAGGCGATCCAGAGTAGCTTGGGTTGGGTGGGGTTTGTCAGGATGGTGGGGTCGAGGAGGTGGACGGCGGAGCTGAAGCCTCCGACGTACGCGAACTTGTCAGGGTGGGTGAGGCCGATGGTGAGGGACTCGAGGCCGCCCATGGAGAGGCCGGCGATGGCGCGGTTGTTGGGGTCGGTGGCGGTGTTGTAGAGGTGCTCGACCTGGGGGAGGATTTCGGTGAGGAGGGAGTCGGTGAAGAGGGCGGTGTTGTGGTCTACGACGTCCTTGTGGTTCCAGACGCTGAAGCTTTTGAGGAAAGCCATGTCGCCGTAGCCGAGGGGCATGACGACGATCATCGGTTTGGCTTTGCCGGCGGCGATGAGGTTGTCGAGGATGTCGTTGGCGTGGCCGATGGTGGACCAGCCGGAGGCGGTGTCGGACCAGCCGTGGAGGAGGTAGAGGACGGGGTATTTGGTGGGAGATTTGGGGTCGTAGCTGGGCGGAGTGTAGACGTAGAACTCGTCCTGGTTGGCTGGGAGGCCGAGGACGATTTTTGTGGTGAAGGTGTGGTGGTGGAGGGTGCCGTGGGGGACGGCGGTGGTTTCCCAGGGGCGGGCGGGGTGGCCCTGGATGAGGAGGGAGTTGCCGGCGGCGAGGTAGCTGGACTTGATGAGGGGGTTGCGGGGGTCGAGGGTGTTCTGGCCGTCTACGAGGAAGTGGTAGCTGTAATAGGCGGGGGTGAGGGATTTGGTGGTGAGGGTCCAGGTGGCGGGTGCGGTGCCGGGGAGCATGGGGATGGGGTCTGGTGTGCCTTCGAGGGCGAGGGCGACCTTGGTGGCTGCAGGCGCCTGGAGGCGGAAGGTGACGGAGGAGTCAGGGTTGAGCTGGGGCTCGGGCGTGGCGAGGGGAGACTGCTGGGCTTGCGCCAGGACAGGGGCGAGGGCGGCGAGCAGAAGGAGCGATGGGGCGGTGAAAAGACGCATGAAACGATGCTAAATGATGCGGTGTAGACGTATGCGGCGATTTGCGCGTCTATACGGATACGACTCTGAGAACGAACCTTGAAACGAAGCCTGAAACGAAATCGCTAAGAGCTGACGGCAAGGAGCGATGCGCAACATATGGGAGAAGTCGGGGTTCGAGAGGACAAGCTTTTGTAGGTGCAGTTCCACTTGCTGATAGGAGTAACTAAAGATGGGAATGGAACCAATGTTGAAGGGCGGTGCCGGGATGTTGACTCGTGTGCTTGCGGTGGCGGCTTTTGCTTGCACGGTTGCAGGTTTGCAGGCGCAGCAGGCTGTTTCTGCGGAGACCGCGCACGTTGCAGATACTGCGAACGTGGTGGCGGTGAATACGGATGGGCCGCTGAATTTGAACCTTGCGCATGCGGCTGGGATTACTTATAGCTCGTCGTCACCGGAGCTCGAAGGTGTCGATCCGGCTGCGGCGGAGCGGTTGAATCTGTCAGGATTGGATGCGGATGCTACGCAGCCACCACCGCGGCGTCGTTATGGGCGGCCACGTTATAACGACAGCTCGCATAATCCTGATGGATCGAATAAATATGCGTTTGTTGCAGGCGTGGGGTTCACGACCGCAGTTGGCAATACCTACCACTATCTGGATACGAGCTATGACTACCAGGTAGGTGCGGGGCGGAACTTCAATAAGAACTTTTCGTTGATGTTTCAGTTTGACTGGGACAATTTCGGGTTTAATGGCCGGACGCTCGTAAGTGAACAGAATCTGAATAACTTTTACTTCTACGAGTTTTGCAACGCGAACCCTGGGAACGCTGCCTGCGCGAATGGACCGTTGACGGCTGTGGACGGCAACAGCCACATCTGGTCGTTCTCACTGAACCCGGTTTATAACATTTACACTCGTGAGGGCTTGGGTGCGTACATCGTTGGCGGTGTTGGTTTCTACCACAAGGTTGCGAACTTTACGACGCCGGAAGTTGGGGAAGAGTATGACCCTTACACTGGCGGAATCGATGAGTACGAGGCGAATGCAACTTTTGATCACTACACGTCGAATGCTCCTGGGTTCAACGGTGGTTTTGGGTTGACGTTCAAGCCTTCGCGGTTCTCCAGCCAGAGGCTTTATGCTGAGGCTCGCTATGTGTTTGTGGACAATTCGCAGCGTTTTGGCGTTCGCTATGGTCAGTCGGCGGCTACGCTCAATGCTTACAACGGTTCAAATCTTTATCCGGCGAACAGCAATCGGACGACTTATATTCCGATCAAGTTTGGTATTCGTTTCTAAAGGCTAGTGGTAAGTTGTGAGTAGAGACTCAGCTTCGGCTGGGTCTTTTGCTTTTCAGGTGGTCCCCTCCCCCGTGTTTTCGAGTGGTTTGTGAGGCTGCCTGAACAAAACCCAAAGGCGAACGCGGCGACGCGGCGAGGCGCGGTGAACGCGGCGAAAGGCATGCGAGGATGTGGGCCTCGGTGGGGTTAGGTGCCGGGTTCGGTTTCGAGGAGGATTACGGATTGGGTTGGGTCGACGTCCGAGGCGGCTTCTGTTTCGGCGGGGACGCCTACGGCTGAGTCGACGCGGCGGGGGAAGAGGCGGTCGCGGAGCTTTAGGGTGGGGAACTCGATGAGTTTGGTGGCGAGGATGCCGATGACGAGGCCGACGGCGATGGGGGCGAGGCCGAGCCAAAGGACGGCAGCGGGGTGGGGGAGATGGGCGGCGAGGGACACGATAGGGCCATCGACGGAGACGTGCCAGAGGTAGATGCCGTAGGAATAAAGGCCAACCCAGGCGATGAAACGGTAGAGCGGATTGCGCTGGGAGGCCTGCTGGGGAGAGGCGGGTTTGTGGCGGTAGAGGAGGAGGAGGAGGGCGACGGCCATGAAGTTGGAGGTGTCGATGAGTAGGGAGCCGGTGAGGACGGAGGCGCTGTGGAAGCGGAGGAAGAGCAGACCGAGGGCGAGGACGGGGAGCCAGAGCCAGTAGAGGGTTTGCAGCTTGCGGAAGGTTTGGGGGCGGTAGTGGTAGAGCATGGCGAGGAGGACGCCGTAGAAGATGCCTTCAATGCGGAGGTGGGTGGGGTCGTAGATGTCCGAGGCGCCGCGGGTGGAGACCCAGGTGCGGAGGGCGACGACGGCGGCGGACAGGCCGGCGAGGGTGAAAAAGAGGGTGCGCATGCGGAGGGTGAAAACGGCCGCGATGGCGAGGAAGAGGGTGAGGAAGAGGTAGGCGTGCTCTTCGACGGCGAGGGACCAGGTGAAGGGGATGCCGCCGGTGTAGTTCTGGATGTTGAGGAGGTTGCCGCGGAGCTCATGGAAGGTGCGGTGGCGGGTAGCCAGTGAGACGGCCAGGAAGACGTAGTAGGGGGGCCAGATTTTGAGGCCGCGTCGGATGAGGAAGGAGCCGGAGGCGATACGGCCTTTGAGCCGCCACTCCTTGACGAGGAGGCCGCCGACGAGGAAGCCGGAGAGGATGAAGAAGAGGTCGACGCCGGCCCAGCCGAAGGGTTGGAAGCCGAGGAGGCGGAAGGGGGTGAAGAGCCAGGATTTTGGAGAGTGGAAATCGACTACGAGGAGGATGGCTATGCCGCGGATGAAGTCGAGCTCGATTTCTCGCCGGATGGGTTTTTGGGCGGGGGGCATGGGGTCAGTATAACGGGGGTGGGAGTGGGGGTTAGTGTTCAGTGGTAAGTGCGGATCTGTGGGGATGGCAAATGGAAGGGCTTGATTGAGCAGCGGCAAGAGCAACAGCAGATTCCCTTTGGGAATGACAAAAAAAGAACAAGCAACAGCAAAAGCCAATACGGAGATTCTGGCTTCGCCAGAATGACGGCGGTGGGTGGAATGACGGTGGTGGGTGGGATGACAGTGGTGGGTGGAGTGACGGTGGTGCTGGACGGTGGTGCTGGAGTGACGGTGGTGCGTGGAGTGCCGGTAGCGGGTGGAGTGCCGGTAGTGGGTGTGGCTAGCGGTGACGACCCCAGGTCACGCGATGAGACCGCGGGGCCTGGGGCACCCCAGGCTTCTGGGTGGAAGGCCTGGAGTAACCCCACCTCACGCGATGAGGCGCGCGTGAGATGGGGCACCCGAAACGTTTCGTGGATGAACAAAACGATGGGTTTGGTGGGGATCTTTAGATGGCGGCGGGGTAGGGTTTTTCGTGGGTGGATTGGGGTTTGGGGTTGCGTTCGAAGCGGCCTTGCAGGAGGCTCAACAGCCCGGTGTACCAGTAGCCGAAGACGAAGAGGAGGAGGAAGGGTAGGGTGAAGTAGTTCTCGCTGGTGAAGGCGTACCAGACGGTGAAGGCGAAGTAACAGCCGATGGCGAGCTCGATCCAGGGAATGATGCCGAGGCGCTTGCGGTACTTCTGGGCCTGGGAGCGCTGGCCCTTTTTGGCTACGGCGAACTTGGGGGTGCGGGCGAAGGCGGACTGGATGCCGAAGAGGGCTTCCATGACGGCCTTGGTGTTGGTGATGGTGAGGCCTACGCCGAGGGCCATGAGGCAGGGGAGATAGAGGAAGGTGCGGTGCCAGCGGCCGGGGAAGAGCTCTTTCTGGCTGACGAGGTAGAAGCTGGAGACGGACATGGTGGAGGCCATGAAGAGGGGGAGATCGATGAGGAGCATCTGGAACCAGCCCTGGTAGCTGCGGATGATCATGGCGGGCAAGAGCAGGACGCTGAGGACGATCATGAGGGGGTAGGAGAGGTTGGCGGAGAGGTGATAGAAGGCCTCCAGCTTTTCATGCCAGCCGATGTCCGAGCGCAGGATGCGGGGGAGGATTTTTTTGCCGGTCTGGACGAGGCCCTTGGCCCAGCGGGCTTGCTGGGTTTTGAAGGCGGTCATTTCGATGGGGAGCTCGGCGGGGCACTCGACGTCTTGCAGGTATTTGAATTTCCAGCCGATGAGCTGGGCCCGGTAGGAGAGGTCTGTGTCTTCGGTGAGGGTGTCGTGCTGCCAGCCGCCGGCCTCAGCGATGACCTTGGTGCGCCACATGCCGGCGGTTCCGTTGAAGTTGAAGAAGACGCCGGCGCGGCTGCGGCCTCCGTGCTCGAGGACGAAATGGCCATCGAGCAGGATGGCTTCTACCTGGGTGAGGAAGCTGTAGTTGCGGTTGAGGTGGGTCCAGCGGGTCTGGACCATGCCGACGGTGGGCTGGGCGAAGTGGTGGATCACCTTCATGACCCAGTCGCGGGGGGGGACGAAGTCGGCGTCGAAGATGGCGACGAACTCGCCGCGGGCGGTCGAGAGGCCGGCGTCGAGGGCTCCGGCTTTGTAGCCGTAGCGGTTGGTGCGGTGGAGATAGACGATGGGCTGGGGGGGGAGGCCGGCGGTGCCGGCGGCGTAACGGGCTACGATTTCCTGGGCGACTGTGGTGGTTTCGTCGGTGGAATCGTCGAGGACCTGGATTTCGAAGCGGTCGCGGGGGTAGTCGAGCTTGCAGATGGCGTCGATGAGGCGGTGGATGACGAACTGCTCGTTGAAGATGGGGAGCTGGATGGTGACGAACGGGAGGTCTGTAAAGGTGAAGACAGGCTCGGCGGATTTGGCGGCGTTTTTTTTGTTGCGGTAGTAGAGCCAGACGAGCTGGTAACGGTGGATGCCGTAGAACGCCAGGATGATCATGACGATGAAATAGGGGATGAGGAGGGCGAGATCCCAGCCGGTGAGGCGGTAGAGATGCTCGAAGGTGTGGTCGGCGTAATGGGTGCGCCAGTAGTGGGCGGGGCCGGTGGGGGCGAGGAGGGCCAGAGCGAGGTGCATTACTGGCCCCCGCGCGTAAAGTGAGTCGGATAGCGTTGCTTGAACATCGTAGATGATTCTATGCGAACGCCGAAAATGACCAGTCCAAACAGGTGGGAAAAATGACGGAGGTCGCCGGTGATGAGGAAGTCTGCGCGTGCGGCGATCGCCGCGAAGAGGATGGGCAAGTCCTTTTCTGGAAGCTGCACGGTGGCAGGAAGTTGGACGGGTTCACCATCCGGGACGAGGTGACTTTTGTAGATGAGCTGCCAAAGTCGAGCGCGCTGATCCGGCTCGAGCAGGTGAGCGGAAGCCTCATGCCTGACGTATGAGGAGAAAAGGAATTCAGCGGCAGGCAAATCCCAAAGCTTGAGAAAATCACTGTTGGCTTTGCGGGCAGCTGAGACGAAGATGTTTGAGTCTACGAAAACTCGTGGGCTAGCGCTCATGAAGTGCGACGGACTCTGAGAAGATCCTGATGAGCTTCGGCTCTTTGCCACGGCTCTTCGCGGGAGAGATAGTCGGGATTGATGTTCAAGGGATCGACGCCGAGCTTTAGAACTTCTGAAAGGTTTTCTCTGTAATCCTGCTCATTACAGGAGTTGTTCAGGAGGAACTCCGCGATGCGTTCAGGAGTGTAGCTTTCGAGGAGGGATTCGATGCGGATGCCCCCGTCTTCAACGATGAGCGCAAAGGGATCGCCTACCTCCATGCGCAGCTGGACGCGGATTTCTTCAGGGATGGTGAGGGTATAGCCGGGGCCTAGCTTGATGGTCTGCATGGGGACACCTCTCGGTGGTGAACTGCTGGACCCATTCTAATTGAGGAAGTTAGTGGTGTAGAGGGTGTCGCGCTGGACGGGTTTGAAGCCGGCGTCGCGGATGAGGCGGCGGAGCTCTTCTTCTGTGGTGCAGTTGCTGGTGCCGGCGGCGCGGACTACGTTTTCTTCGAGCATGACGGAGCCTACGTCATTGCCGCCAAATCTCAGGCCCATTTGCAGGACTTTGAGGCCTTGCGTGACCCAGGAGGCCTGGACGTTTTCGATGTTGTCGAGGTACATGCGGGAGATGGCGAGGGTTTTTAGGTACTCGACGGAGGTGGCTTCTTCCCAGCCGCGGCCACCGAGGGCGGTGTTGTTGGGCTGGAAGGACCACGGGATGAAGGCGGTGAAGCCACCGGTTTCTTCCTGGAGGCGGCGGACGACTTCAAAGTGGTTGACGCGGTGCTCGATGCGCTCGCCTACGCCGAACATCATGGTGGCGGTGGTGCGCATGCCGAGGGAATGGGCGATGCGGTGGACGGAGACCCAGTCCTCGGTTTTGCATTTGAGGCGGGCGATTTTGTGGCGGACTTCGTCGTCGAGGATTTCAGCGCCGCCGCCGGGGATGGACTGGAGGCCGGCGTCGCGGAGACGCATGATGGTGTCGCGGAGGGATAGCTCGGAATACTCGGCGATGGCGAGGATTTCAGACGCGGAGAGGCAATGGAGCCAGATGTTGGGGAAGCGGGTGCGGATGCCGGTGAAGAGGCGCTCGAACCAATCGATTTTTAGGTCAGGGTGGATGCCGCCCTGCATGAGGACGCCGGTGCCGCCCATCTCTTCGGTTTCGCGGATTTTTTCGAAGATGGTGTCGAAATCGAGGATGTAGCCTTCTTTGCTGGCGGGGCCTTTGAGAGGGCGGTAGAAGGCGCAGAAGGTACAGTACTCGGTGCAGAAGTTGGTGTAGTTGATGTTGCGATCGATGATGTAGGAGACGACGCCTTCGGGGTGGAGGCGGCGGCGGATGGCGTCGGCTTCCATGCCGATGCCGATGAGGTCGTCGGAGGCGAAGGCGTCTAGAGCTTGCTGGCGTGTGATGCCCATGTGGTTAGTTTACGCCTGTTCTTCTAGGGCGGTGTTGGCCCGGTGAAAACCCTAAGGCGAACGCGGCGACGCGGCGATGCGCGGCGACCGCAGCGAAAGGCTAGGTGAGTTGGGTGGCGGCGGGTGGAGGGATTTCGAGGCGGTGGCCGGGTCGGTGGCGGAGGATGAGGGCGACGATGGTGGTGAGGACGATCGCGGTGACGATGGCTTGCGACCAGACGCAGTAGATACACCACTTTTCTATGACGTAGGCCTCGAGGTAGGAGAGGAAGCAGGCGGCGGCGAAGCCAATTTCGGCTAGCTGGAGGACGGCCCACCAGCGGCCGAGGATGGCGAGGAGGAACATCAACGCGTAGCCGGCGATGCCGATGATGGCAACGGGGATGTGGGGTTTTTTGCTGTCGGGGGCTTCATCGAAGGTGCGGGCGGGGAAGACGGCGAAGCGGGAGTGGTTGACGGTGCCGCAATCCCATTTTTCAGTGACGGCGCAGGGGGGGGCGGCGTTGGGGTCCATGAGGTGGACGCGGAGGGCGAGAACACTGACGGTGAGGCCGGCGAGGCAGAGGGCGGCGATGAGGACTCGCATGACGAGGTGGCGCATAGGTTGATTTTAGACGGGGCGCGGCTATGATTTGGTATGGGCGTTCATGGGATGAATCGGCGAGGGTTTTTGGGGTTGGCGGCGGCGGCTGTGGCTGTGCCTACCTGGGGTGAGGCGGCTAGTGGGGATTTCTCGTTTTTGTTCTTGACGGATAGCCATTTGCAGCCGGAGCTGGGTGCGGTGGACGGGACGGCGCTGGCGATGAAGCGGGCGCGGGAGGTAAGGGGGGTGGACTTTGCGATTCAGGGTGGGGACCACATCATGGATGCGCTGGGGGTGACGAAGGAGGTGGCGGTCAGGAACTTCGATCTGTATGGGAAGACGGAGCAGGACCTGGGGATGAAGGTGCATCACACGCTGGGGAATCATGATGTGTTTGGGATTTATTCGGCTAGCGGGACGGGGGAGAGTGATCCGCTTTATGGGAAGAAGTTGTTCGAGGGGCGGTTTGGGCCTACTTACTACTCTTTCGATCACAAGGGGGTGCATTTTGTGGTGCTGGATTCGATTGGGATTACGGCAGATCATCATTACGAGGCGCGGATTGGGCAGGAACAGTACGACTGGCTGGCGGGGGATCTAGGCAAATTGCGGGTGGGGATGCCGGTGATTGTGACGACGCATATTCCGCTGGTGACTGCGGTTCCGAGTTATGTGGCGGAGGGTGGTAAAGGGTTTGGGTGGGAGCAGTTTCATGGGGGGCCGGCGGTGGTGGCGCTGCTGGGGAAGTACAACGTGCTGGCAGTGTTGCAGGGGCATACGCATGTGAATGAACGGGTGGAGTGGCGGGGGGTTCCCTATATTACCGGGGGGGCGGTGAGTGGGAACTGGTGGCATGGGGCGAGGATGGGGACTGTGGAGGGGTTTACGGTGGTTTCGGTTTTGGGGGGGAAGTTGAGTACGCGGTATTTGGGGAGTGGGTGGGTGTCGGTGGCGCCGGAGATGGGGTAGAAGTTGTCAAGACGGACGCAAAGTTCGCTAAGTTCCGCGAAGATCGCAGGGGAAGAACAAGCAACGGCAAGAGCAAACGCGGATCCCTGCGGGATGACAACTTGAGAACAAGCAACGGCAACGGCGAGAACAAGCAACAGCAAAAGCGAAATACGGAGATTCTTCGCTTCGCTCAGAATGACGGCCGGTGTTCGATGGTCGTTGCTTCTGGAGGGCGGTTTCCGGGTGATCGGATGTAAGGAACAACCCCAGGTCACACGATGAAGCCCGTGTGGCCTGGGGCACCCCAAGCGTTTGTGTGGGTGGTGCTTCTTCGGTGTGGGATTAGGTGGGGGGGAGGGGGTGGTCGATGTGGGGGATGTAGGTGAGGTGGACGAGGTTGTCGCGGTAGTCGATCTGGATGGTTAGCTCGCGGAGGGTGGCGTAGCCGAGGAAGCCGGAGAGCTCGAAGCCGGCGTTGCGTGTGAAAGAGGCCATGTCGACGGAGGTGAGGCCCATGTTGGGTGCGCGGATGCCGCCGAAGGCGAGGTTGATCTGGCCGGTGGTGTGGGTGGTTTTGGCGGCGCCGGAGAGGCCGTGGAGGGACTGGCCGCCGTTGTAGGAGATGCGGGAGACTTCCGCGGCGGCGGCGATGGAGATGAGGTCGGCGGAGGAGCCGGTGTCCATGGCGAAGAGCTTGACGGGGGCGTTGCCAATGGAGGTGGGTAAGATGAGGAAATGGCTGGAACGGAAGACGCGGGTCCAGGATTGCATCTGGGGGGCGATGTAGCGGTCTCGCCTGAGCTGAGCGAGGGTTTTAGTGTTTTCGCGATTGGGGGTATCGGACTCGTTGGCGGTGAGGGTGGCGGTTTGTTGGTCTTCGCCGGGGCGCTTGGGGAGAGGGTCGATACGCATTTCGAAGGAGGGAAAGTCGAGGGTGAGGAGGAAGGAGGAGAAGACGTCGCCGCCGAGGAGGCCGTCTTCATTGTGGAGGTTGTTGTTTTCGAGGACGCGGACGAGGCAGTTGTGGAACTCCATGGGGCCTATTTTGATGGAGTCGACGTGGGAGAGATAGGTGGGGGCGGCGCCTTCGTCGCCGAAGCCGCGGGTTTCTACCTGGGCTTCCTGGATGAGGCCGAGGGCTTTGGCGGCGTCCTGGGAGAGGAGGATGCCGCCGGCGCCGGTATCGAGCTTGAGGCGGCGGCGCTTGCCGTTGAAGAGGATGTCGACGCCGGAGCCGTGGGTGGTCTGGACGGTGGCGTTGCCGAGAGGGGTGAGAGGGATGCGGGCGGATTCGAGGTGGTTGACGAGCTGGCAGTCGCCGCGCTGGCGGGCCTGGAGGGCGGCGATGGAATTGTCGAGGGCGGTTTTGCGTTCGGGTGTGAGGTCTGGGCGGGCGGCGGCTTTTTGGAGTTGCTCGAGTTGCTGGGCGGGGGTGGGGGGGACGCGTTGGGAGTTGGACCATACACGGTTGATGATGGGGTCGCCGGGGCCCAGCTTGTGGGCGAGATCGAGCTCGGACTGGGCGGAGGCGTAGAGACCTTCGAGGAGGAGGAAACGGTAGGCGTCGTAGTGGGTGGTGGGGGCGCAGGGGTCGAGGTCGGCGGAACGGTTGTAGGCGGCGCCGGCTTCGGCGACTTCACCGCGGCGGAAGCGGACTTCGCCGAGGACGTCCTGGAGGAGGGGATCGTTGGGGGCGGCGGCGGTGGCGGACTTGATGGTGGTAAGGGCGTCGTCGAGCTTGCGCTGGGCGAGGAGGGCGCGGACGGTGGCGGCGGTGGTGGCGGGGGATGGGGGGGCGGCGGCGAGGGCTTCGGCGGTGGGGGGTGGGGTGTAGGGGACGGGGGTGCAGGATTTGGATTGGGCGGCGGCGGAAGCGGCGAGGAGGAGGAGGGCGATGGTCAGGTGGGAGTTGGGCATCGTTTTGGGAGGATAGCAGGAGTTTGGCGGGTGGAGTAACCCCAGGTCACACGATGAAGCCCGTGTGGCCTGGGGCACCCCAAGCGGTCGGGTAATTGATCCTTGAGTCTGGTGGTGATCCTGACGAGCGCCCGGGGCTGAAGCCCTTCTACTTTGCGGGCGCTATTTCGTGGGGCTGAAGCCCCACGCTTCCACCGGAAGGGCCCTAGTGTTTCTGGGCGGCTAGTTGCTGGGTGAAGGCTTGTTGGGATTCGGTGATGAGGCGGTGGTAGCCGGTGGGGTCGATCCAGACTGCGGGGCCTTTTTTGGGGAGGCGGCGGAGTTTTTGCTGCATGTCGAAAAATTGGCCGTGGGCACCCAGGAAGATGTCTACGGGGAGGGACTGGAGGGTGCGGAAGGTTTGCTGGAAGTCGGCGGTGATGTGGGGGTAGGACTCGGGTGGGGTGAGGTGGTAGGAGGAGAGGGCGGAGACGGCGCCGAGGATGACTACGTTGAGTTGGCGGCCGGCTTCAGTGGCCTGCATGGTCCAGGTGGTGCAGCCGCGGGTGTGGCCGGGAGTTTTGATGGCGGTGAGGGTGATGCCGCCGAGGGTGACTGTGTCGCGGTCATGGAGGATGCGGTCTACGTGGACGGGTGGGTAGGGGAGGAGGTCGGGGCCGCCGAAGTCATTTTTGTCGCCGGTTTCGATGGATTGGGCGTCGCCGTCCATGACTTCGACCTGGGCCTGGGTTTCGTGGGCGATCTGGGCGAGGCCGGCTACGTGGTCGTAGTGGGCCTGGGAGTTGAGGAGGATTTTGGTGTCGGCGTAGCGGAAGCCTAGTTGCTCAATGGAATGCTTGATCTGGGGTGGGGAGGATGCGAGGTTGGCGTTGATGAGGATGTTGCCGGCGGGGGTGGTGATGAGGTAGGCGGCGAGGTCCTGAGAGCCTACGTAGTAGAGGTTGGGGGCTATGCGGAAGGGGGGTTGGGGGGTGGTCCAGGTGGGGTTGGTCTGGGCGATGAGGGTGGGGGTCAGGAGGAGGATGACGAGTGCGGGGCGCATGGGCGGATTGTAACTTGCAGGTGCGGTGGGATTTGCAAAGGGAGTAACCCCACGATAACTCGCCTGCGGCTCGTGATCATGGGGCACCCGGTGCGTTGTGGAGAGTGAACAACCCCAGGTCACTGACGATGGGACTGTCAGTGGCCTGGGGCACCCCAAGCGTCGTGGTTGGGTGAGGAGAAACCCCACCTCAGTCGATGAGGCCCGACTGAGATGGGGCACCCGAAACTTTTTTGGAGGGTTTGGATGTGGGTTCCAGGTTTAGGCGTTGGTGCATGATGGCTATGGCTTGGGGGTTCTGGTCGATGAGGGTGAAGTTGCGGTGGTTGCGCTGGGCGGCTAGGCCGGTGGTGCCGGAGCCGGCGAAGAAGTCGAGGATGTGGTCGCCGGGGTTGGAATGGACGCGGACGATGCGCTCGAGGATGCCGAGGGGCTTCTGGGTGGGGTAGCCGGTTTTTTCGCGGCCGGTGGGGCTGACGATGGTGTGCCACCAGACGTCGGTGGGGGTTTTGCCGCGGGCGGCTTTGGCGGGGCCGACGAGGCGGGGGGCCATGTAGGGGATGCGGTCGGTGGCGTGGAGGTTGAAGGTGTAGCGGGTGGGGTGGCGGGTGTACCAGAGGATGTTGTCGTGCTTGGCGGGCCAGCGGGTGGCGGTGCGAGCGCCGTAGTCGTAGGCCCAGATGATTTCGTTCTGGAAGCAGGGGCGGGAGAAGATTTCGTCGAGGAGGATTTTGCAGTAGTGGACTTCGCGGGGGTCGATGTGGAAGAAGAGGGAGCCGTGAGGGGTGAGGAGGCGATGGGCTTCGAGGAGGCGGGGGCGGAGGAAGGCGAGGTAGTCGGGGAAGTGGTCTGGGTAGGTGGGGGCTTGAGGATCGGGCTGCTCGCTGTAGGTGTGGCCGCCGAAGCCGAGGCGTGTGGCGGCGGGGTCACGTTTGGATTTGACGCGGGTGCGGCGCTGGATGGTGCCGGTGTTAAAGGGGGGATCGATGTAGATGAGGTGGGCGGAGGCGTCGGGGAGCTGACGGAGGAGGGGGAGGTTTTCGCCTTGGAGGATGGTGCCGGTGGTGGAGGGAATTTTCGGTTTCAGGGGGTTAGGCCTTTAGGATGAAGGGAATGGGAATCTTTCGCGAAGGCTGGAGGACGGTGTATCGTTTCGGCCAGCGCATTTTTCCGACTTCGATGTCATCCAAACCTTTCCACTTCGCCATGCTCTCGCACCCGGGCCGTGTCCGCAAGGGCAATGAAGATACGTGTGCGGCGGTGCCGGCGGCGGGGGCGTTTGTGGTTTGCGACGGGATGGGCGGAGCGGCGGCGGGGGAAGTGGCTAGCCGGATGGCGACGGAAGCGTTTCTGAAGGCGCTGGTGCCGAGCCGGGGGACGCCGCGGCAGGCTACGCCGGATTTTCGGCTGGACCGGGCGATCCACGAGGCGAACCAGGCGGTGTATCAGCACTCGCGGCGCTCGAGCGAGCTGAGGGGGATGGGGACGACGCTGGTGGCGCTGCTGGTGGAAGAGGCGGCGGTGAAGGGTCCGCCAAGCCTGACGCTGGCGCATGTGGGGGATAGCCGATGCTATTTGTTTCGAGATGGGCGGCTGGTGCTGCTGACGCAGGATCACTCGCTGGTAGAGGAACAGGTGAGGAGCGGGGAGATCACGGCGGCGGAGGCGGAGGTGCATCCGATGCGGAATATCATTACGCGGGCGGTGGGGAGCCAGGCGAGCGTAGAGGCTGAAATTCAGCATGTGGAAGCGCGGGCTGGGGATATTTATCTGCTGGCGAGCGATGGTTTGACGCGGGAGCTGAGGGATGAAGAGATTGCCCAGACGCTGCAGCGGGCGATGACCCGGGAGAAGATCAGGACGCGGCCGGAGACTGTGTTTCTGGCTAGTGTTTGCCAGACACTGATCGACCAGGCGAACGATGCGGGGGGTGGGGATAATATTACGGTTTTGCTGGTGAAGGTGGGTTGAAGAACAGGAACGGGGATTGGGCGGGACAAGGCGGGAAGAAGCGGGAAACGGCAACAACAGGAACGCGGATAAGGGCGGGATCACGACGGGATAAAGGCGGATTGGGGCTTCGGTGGATGGAACAGGAAGCGGACAGGAGCTTTGAGTGTGCATGGCTTGATGGTGGTGGGTGTTCCTGGATTTAGTACTTATGCTGTCTAGAGGCGGAATAAGGGGCGCTGAGACTGTATTGTGCGGTGATCGGTTGGCGGGGTGGGCAGTGGGGGCGGCGGTCTCGTATAGTGGGTGGCTATGCGGGAGATCGAGATGATTGGCGTGCTGGGTGCGGGGACGATGGGCAATGGGATTGCGCATGTGTTCGCGCGGGGTGGGTATGAGGTGGTGCTGGTGGATGTGTCCGAGGCCGCGGTGGAGCGGGGTTTTGGGACGATCGTCAAGAACCTGGCGCGGGAGGTGAGCAAAGGCAAGCTGACGGCGGAAGAGGCGCAGGCGGCCGAGGCAAGGGTGCGGCGGGCTACCGATGTGGGCGAGATGGCGGGGTGCCGGTTGGCGGTGGAGGCGGCTACGGAACGGTTCGAGGTGAAGGCGGAGCTGTTCAGGCGGCTGGATGCGGTTTTGCCGGAGGGGGCGGTGCTGGCGTCGAATACGAGTTCGATCTCGATTACGCGGCTGGCGGCGGTGATTCAGCGTCCGGAACGGGTGATCGGGATGCATTTTTTCAATCCGGTGCCGGTGATGAAGCTGGTGGAAGTGATTCGCGGGTTGCAGACTTCGCAGGAGACGTTCGACCGGGTGAAGGCGATGGCGGAGGGGCTGGGGAAGATTCCGGTGGAAGTAAACGATGCGGCGGGTTTTGTGAGTAACCGGGTGCTGATGCCGCTGATCAACGAGGCTTGCTTTGCGGTGATGGAAGGGGTGGCGACGGCGGAGGCGGTGGATACGATTTTTCGCGAGGGGATGGCGCACCCGATGGGGCCGCTGACGCTGGCGGATTTTATCGGGCTGGATGTGTGCGTGGATATTATGCGGGTGCTGGTGGAAGGGCTGGGCGATCCGAAGTACAGGCCTTGTCCGCTGCTGGTGCGGATGGTGAGTGCGGGGTGGCTGGGCCGGAAGTCCGGGCGTGGATTTTATAACTACTAAGGGAGAGTGTGATGGCGGATGAGCTGTATTTTGAGGATTTTTATATCGGGCAGAAGTTTCACTCGGTGGGTACGGCGAAGGTGACGGCGGAGGAGATCAAGGAGTTTGGGCAGAAGTACGATCCGCAGCCGTTTCACCTGGATGAGGCGGCGGGGGAGGGGTCGTTTTTCAAGGGGCTGGCGGCGAGTGGATGGCTGACGGCGGCGATTGTGATGCGGCTGCGGGTGGAATCGCTGAAGGTGTTTGGGGGGATGATTGGGGCGGGGGTGGAGGAGATGCGGTGGACGGAGCCGGTGCGGCCGGGGGATACGATTCGGACGGAGATCGAGGTGGTGGGGGTGAGGCACTCGAATGCGCGGAAGGAATATGGGATTGTGCGGACGCGGACGCTGGCGATCAACCAGCGGCAGCAGGTGGTGCTGCGGAGTACGGTGAACTTTCTGGCGCCGCTGAAGGGGTCGGTATGAGCCTGAGCGCGGACGATGTGGCATTTTTGGAGGCGGCTACGGACCGGGTGGTGGCGCTGGAGCTAGAGACCGGCGAGATGCTGTTTGCGGAGGTGGTGATGGTGGTGGACAAGCCGCCGACGCCGGATGTGTTTGTGCTGCGGTGCCTGCGGGAGGCGGATGGGGCTTTCGTGGCGGTGGGGACGGCGGGGGAATCGTTTTTGCTGAGTGAGATACGGCGGGTGGCGGGGGTGCCGGGGGTGGAGTATTGAGGTGGGTTTTCCACCGCGCGGATTGGTGTGGGCGAAGAGAATGCGTATATTGAGAATGTGAGAATGACGGTGCTGGCTTCGGGTTCGAAGGGTAACTCGACGGTGATATCGAGTGGGCGAAGCCGGGTGCTGGTGGATGCGGGGTTAAGCTGCCGGGAGCTGCTGCGGCGGATGGCGATGGTGGGGGAAGATCCGGCGAGGCTGGATGCGATTCTGGTGACGCATGAGCATCAGGATCATGTGGCGGGGCTGGCGGTGCTGGCGCGGCGGCTGGGGATTCCGGTGTGGTTTTCTGAGCCGACGCACCGGGCGTGGGTGAGGATGTTGACGCCGCGGACGACGATGACTTACGCGAAATGGCTGGATCATGTGCAGGCGGAGAAGATCGCCAGGGCGGAAGCGGCGCTGGTGGCCAATGGGGTGCCGGTGTATGGGGGTGGGGCGACTTCAAGCGGCGAAAAAAGCAGATCCCTACGGGATGACAACCAAAATGACGGGGCGTTGCTGGAGGCGGTGGCGGCGGTATCGGCGGAGGTGGCTGGGTTGGAGGAGGGGCTGCGGTCGGATGATCCAAATGCTGTGGCGGAGCTGCCGGTGGAGGCGGAGGAGTGTGAGTCGCCGGCTACGGCCGAGCGGGCGCGGCTGGACCCTACGTTTTTGCCGGCGGTGGAGTACTTCCAGGCTGGGCGGGCTTTTACGATTGGGGATCTGGAGATTTCGCCGTTCACGATTCCGCATGATGCGGCGGACCCTTGCGGATTTGTGTTTGAGGCGGACGGGGTGCGGATGGCGGTGGCGACGGACCTGGGGTATGTGCCGCCGAATGTGAAGGCTGCGTTGAAGCGGATCGATGTGCTGCTGCTGGAATCGAACCATGATTTGGAGATGCTGCGGGATGGGCCTTATCCGTGGAGTGTGAAGCAGCGGGTGATGTCGCGAGTGGGGCACTTGTCGAACGATGCGACGGCGGAGTTTTTGACGAAGGATTATGACGGGGGTGCGATGTATATCGTGCTGGGTCATTTGTCGGAATCGAACAATGCGCCGGAGCTGGCGCGGATTACGGCGGAGCGCGCGATTGGGGACCGGATGACGCTGCTGGGGAATAGGGTGTTGCTGGCGCAGCAGGCGGAACCGCTGGGAACGATTGAGGTGGGATAAACGTTTACGCGTGTGAGTCTTTGTGTACGTCCAGTGAATCAAACGCGGTAGAATGGAAGGAGCCCATGGACATTCGAGCATCCCATCCCGGTTTATCAGCTGACCCGACGCGGACGTGTACGGACCCAATTGTGGGGGCGATTTTGTCTGGGTGGCGGTATGACATTTCGAACATCTCGGCTGAGATGCGTACGGACTATGAGCAGCACCTGGACGAATGCGCGGGTTGCCGGCGTCGGCAGACGATGGCGCGGACGATGGATGTGCTGGTGATTTCGGTAACGACGATGTCGATGATTGCGTTTCTGCTGGCGGCGGTGGTGTTGCACCGGGTGGAACAGGTGACGCATATCTCGAGCGTGCATCTGCAACTGCATCGGACGGCAGTCACGATTTCGCTGGAGGTGGTGGCGATTGCGGGGTTGTTGATTTCTGCCGTGCTGAGCTTGCTGGTTGCAATTGCGACGCCGTTGCCGGGCTTTTTGAGCGGGCTGATGCAGGAGCGAATCCCGGTGCTGCGCGAGCGGATTCTGCGGCGCGCTGCGTAGATGGCGCACGATCCTGCCAGTGAGATATTACCGCCGATAGAGACTACGGTTTATGCGCCGGGCGAGAAGAAGCCGGTGCGGGAATACAGTGAGTGGGATCCCCGGTCAGCGCCGGGGACTTACTTTTTGCTGGCTATCAATGTTGCCGTGTACCTGTGGATGGTGGTGCATGGGGTGGGGTGGGGTTCGCCTACGTCGGGCCAATTGATGGTTTTTGGGGCGAACAATGCTTCGCTGGTGATCGATCACGGGCAGTGGTTTCGGCTGTTGACTGCGATTTTTGTGCATATTGGGCTGTTTCATGTGGCCAGCAACATGTGGTGCCTGTGGAACCTGGGACTGCTGGGTGAGCCGCTGATCGGTCCGTTCGGCCTGGTGGCGGTTTATGTGTTGACGGGGGTGGCGGGGAACCTGCTTTCGCTGGCGATCGATATCTTCTATCTGCACCTGGGCGAGGATCTCCCTTACAAGCTGGGCTTCGAGGCGGGCGCTTCAGGGGCGGTGTTCGGGATTGCGGGGATCTTGATTATCCTGCTATCCAATAAGCGGCTGCCGATACCGTGGACCGAGCTAAAACGGCTGCGGAGCGCGGTGGTGCGGTTTGCGGGGATCAATCTGGCGATCGGTCTGGCGACGCTGACGCCGCAGCTGGGGAGCTTTGTGCGGATCAGCAACTCGGCGCATATTGGGGGATTTGTGAGTGGGATGCTGCTGGGGCCGGGGCTGGTGCCGATGATGACGGCGGGGCGGGTGAAGTACCTGGGGAGGCAGAAATGGGTGTTTGTGGGGGCGGCTTTTGTGTTGTCGCTGGCGGGGTGGTGGGTGGTGAATTTGAAGTAGTGGCCTAAGACACGACGGAACGCAAAGGTCGCTAAGTTGCGCGAAGATCGCAAAGTGAAGACAAGCTAGGAGATGCTGGTGCTGGCGAACTTGCGGACCATGGCGAGGAGAAGGCGGCGGTCCGACTCTGAGAGGTGGGCTGAGTATTTCTGGACCTGGGTGAGGAACTTGATTTCTTCTTCCGAGAGGTTGAGGGTGGAGACCTCGCGGATGGCGTTGTCTTCTGCGAAGAACTCGGAGAGCTGGAGGTCGAGGGCTCCGGCGATCTTTTGCAGGGTCTCGAGCGAGGGGACGGTGTGGCCGTTTTCTACGCGGGAGAGGTAGCAGCGGAGGAGGCCGGTGCGTTTTTCGATGTCACCCTGGGACATCTGCTTTTGCAAGCGGAAGTCGCGGATGGTGGTTCCGATATTTCTCGAGATGGACTTCACTGGGGGGGCGACCGCCTGCGCAGGAAGGACTATTTGCATGTCTGCCATTAGCCTGAAAGTACTGGGTTGATGCGGGACAGGCAAGAGCTAAGTTGGGGGGAATCAAGGAATGCGAGTACCGATGCTGGTTCGTGGGAAAAGGTTGAAGTAGGGCATTAAGAGTTGGGCGGGGTGGGACCTGGGTGAGTATTGCACAACCTGTCAACAGTGTAGCGGGTTGGGGTACAGGGGGTTGGGTTTGGGCGGCCGGACCGGGGCTGAAGCCCATCTTGTGGCCAAGCGTATTTTTGTGGCGCTGAAGCCCGACGCTTCCACCGAAAGGCTAGGCCATGTGCATGCCGCCGTTGACGTCGAGGGTGTGGCCGGTGATGTAGGCGGCGTCGTCTGAGGCGAGGAAGGCGACGGCGGCGGCGATGTCGGCGGGGGTGCCGGGGCGGGCGAGGGGGATTTGGGAGGTCATGGCGAGTTTTTGCTCGTCGGTGAGGATGTGGGTCATGGAGGTTTCGATGAAGCCTGGGGCGATGGCGTTGACGGTGATGGTGCGGGAGGCGAGCTCGCGGGCGAGGGATTTGGTGAGTCCGATGAGGCCGGCCTTGGAGGCGGCGTAGTTCGCCTGGCCCGCCTGGCCGGTCTGGCCGACGACGGAGGTGATGTTGATGACGCGGCCCCAGCGGGCTTTGAGCATGGATTGCATGCAGGCCTGGGTGAGGAGGAAGGCGCCGGTGAGGTTGGTGGTGAGGACGTCGTCCCAGTCATGGCGCTTCATGCGGAGGGCGAGGATGTCTCGGGTGATGCCGGCGTTGTTGACGAGGATTTCAATGCGGCCGAAGTGGGTGAGGACGGCTTTGGCGCAGGCTTTGATGGATTCTTCAGAGGCGATGTCGAGGGGGAAGGGTGCGGCGGTGCCGCCGAGTTGCTGGATTTCCTGGGCTAGCTCGGTAAGGGCTTGTTGGTTGCGGGCGGCCAGGGCTACGTGGTGGCCGGCGGCGGCGAGGCGGAGGGCGATGGCGCGGCCGATGCCCTGGGAGGCTCCGGTGACTAGGGCGATGCGGGGGGGATGTTCGGGGTTCATTCCTTTTAGTTTAGTGGAGACTTGAGGGGAAACAGGCGAAGGCAAAAGATTACGGGGCACTTTGGACCTGGGGTCGAAGACGATCCTGAAAGGGAAGACAGGAGGTGAGTAACCCCAGGTCACTCGCGATGCAACTGCGAGATGGCCTGGGGCACCCAAAGCGGGTCTGAGCTACTCCGTGGTGAGGGGCCAGAGGGTTACGCGGAGGGATTCTGAGTAGTGGAGGAGGGGTGGGGTTTGGGGGAGGGTGAAGCCGTGGGCTTGGGGGAGGTCGTTGGTGCGGATTTCGGCTTGGGCGGGTTGGAGGGTCCAGGGGAGGTGGTGGATGTGGCCGATGAGGAGCTTGCTGCCGGAGGTGGTGAAGAGGCAGTAACGCTCGGTGAGGAAGATGGTGAGGGGATCGGGTGGGGTGGCGGGGCCGGTGGGTTCATAGGTGGCGTCGAAGAGGACGGATAAGCGGGTGAGTTGGCGGCGGGAGGTGTAGTGGATGCCGGTGGGGGTTTGGGTGGAGGTCATGCGGGCTGGGAAGTAGGGGAGGTGGAAGAGGGTGCGGGCGCCGAGGACGGAGAGGAGTGAGTTGCAATCGAGGGCGAAGAAGAAAACGCCGGGGAGGCCGGTGCGGCGGGAGCGGACGTAGGTGCGGAGGTTGAGCTCGAGGAAATGGGTGGTGGTGGGGATGGAGAGGGTGGGGCCGTTGGCCTGGAGGATGGGGAGGCGGGTGCGGACGTCGCGCATGGTGAAGGGGACTACGCCTAGCCAGGCCTGTCCGGCGTGGAGGTCGGGTGTGAGGGTGGGGGGAAGTAGAGGGGCTAGCTGGGCGGGGGGGATGGGCCAGTGGGCGAAGAGGAGATTGTGCCAGGATTGGCGGAGTCGCCAGGGAGTGGTGGGGTGGGGGTAGGGGCGGTGGGCGGTTTGGAGGAGGTCGTGGTCGTAGGGGGTTTCGGTCATGGGATTTGGGGCTGAGGGTGGACGGCTTTGGCAGAGCTAGACGCGGATTCCCTTCGGGAATGACAAACCAATTCGGTTCGTCTGTAGAGTAGATGCGAGGGTTCGATGAGCGACGAGGGAAAGAAGACGGATGTTTATGCGATCCACGGGGCTGACCCGGAGGTGCTGGCGTATGCGATGGCGAAGTATTCGCGGAGTGCTTTGACGCTGAAGGAATCGTTGGCGGAGATTAGTGCGCAGCGGGCGGAACAGTTTTTGAATACGTTTTATTTTGCTTATGGGCATCGGTCGATTGCGGATCTGGCGCATATCCCGATGGCGGTGGAACGGCTGAGTCTGCTGGCGGCTATCGCGGTAGTGGATGAACAGCGGTGGGATGGGCAGGAACGGTCTACGCGGTACCAGGACTTTCGCAAGAGTGGGTGGTATACGCCGGAGGGGGTGGGGGAGGACTACGGCGCGGCGGTGACGGCGCTGTTTGGGGCCTATGAGGCAGTTGGGGCGGGGATGCTGGAGGCGCTGAAGGGTGTGGTGGCGCAGCCGGAAACGATGAAGGCGGATGCTTATGAGCGGACGTTGAAGGCGAGGGCTTTCGATGTGGCGCGGTATTGTTTGCCGCTGGCGACGAACACTTCCCTGGGGCAGATTGTGAATGCGCGGACACTGGAGACGCAGGTTTCGCGGCTGCTGACGAGTGAGTTCGGCGAGATACGGGCGCTGGGGGAAAAGATGCGGGCGGCGGCGACGGAGCCGGCGTGGAATGTGCAGGGGGTGCAGGCGCAGGGGGTGATCGATGGGATGGATGCGGCGGAGGGTGGGCCGCATCCGCTGCTGCGGGAGATGCTGCTGCGGGAGGTGCGGTATGCGCCTACGCTGGTGAAGTATGCTGTGGCGAATGAGTATCAGGCGGCGTCGCGGCGGGAACTCAGGCAGGCTGCGGCGGAGTTGATGCAGGGCGCGGCGATTGCGGCGGCGCCGGTGGTGGACCTGGTGGAAGGGCCGGAGAGCCTGGAGGTGGAGCTGGCGACCTCGCTGCTTTATGGGGGGTGTGATTATTCGTATCGGCAGGTAAGGGAGGCGGTGGAGGCGATGGGTGGGGCGCGGCGGGCGGAGGTGATCGCGCTGGGGGCTCGGGACAGGGGGCGGCATGATGAGCTGCTGCGGGCGTTCCATGTGGGGGCAGCGTTGAAGTTCGATGTGCTGATGGATGTGGGGGGGTTCAGGGATATGCATCGGCACCGGCGCTGTACGCAGCTGGTGCAGGGGTTTACGGATGTGCACGGGTATGAGGTGCCGGAGGCTCCGGGAGTGCCGACGCTGGAGGCGGCTGGTCTGGCGGGGATTTATCGAGAGGCGATGGAGGGGGCATTCAGGGATTACAGGAGGGTTAGGGATTCGGGGGTGGTGGAGGCGGGGGCGGCGGCGCAGTATTTGTTGCCGCTGGGGACGAAGTGCCGGGCTATGTTCAAGATGGATCTGGCGGAGGCGGTTTATATTTCTGAGCTGCGGAGTGGGGTGGGGGGGCACTATAGCTATCGGCGGGTAGCGTGGGAGATGTGTGAGGCGGTGAAGCGGGTGGTGCCGGGGGTTGCGGGCTTGTTTCGGGTGGAGGATGTGGGGGGGGCTGTGGATCTGTTGCGGAGGTAGGGGATGGGAAGTTTAGGCTGCGGAGAAATAACTTCGCTTTTTGTTTGCTTTTTGGATTTGCGGTGCTAGTATTTGGTTTGAGCCGATGTCGAGCTGTTTCGGCCTATGGAGAGATCACTTGGCAGATATGTTGGCGGAGCGTGGAAGGCGATTGATGCGGCGTTGTCGCAGCTGGAGAAGCAGTTTGGCAAGGGTTCGATCATGCGGTTGGGATCGAAGGAAGCGATTGTGCCGATTTCGGTGATTTCTACGGGGTCGATTTCGTTTGACGCGGCGCTGGGGGTGGGTGGGGTTCCGCGGGGACGGGTGATTGAGATTTTTGGGCCTGAGAGCTCAGGTAAGACGACGATTACGTTGCAGATTATTGCCGAGGCGCAGAAGCACGGGGGGCTGGCGGCGTTTGTGGATGCAGAGCATGCGCTGGACCCGGGGTATGCGAAGAAGCTGGGTGTGGATGTGGACAACCTGCTGGTTTCGCAGCCGGATTATGGGGAGCAGGCGCTGGAGATTGTGGAGGCGCTGGTGCGGTCGGGGGCGATCGACGTGCTGGTGGTGGACTCGGTGGCGGCGCTGGTGCCGAAGGCGGAACTGGATGGCGAGATGGGGGACTCGCATATGGGACTGCAGGCGCGGCTGATGTCGCAGGCGCTGCGGAAGCTGACGGGGACGGTTGCGAAGTCTCGGACATCGTTGATTTTTATCAACCAGATTCGGGACAAGATTGGGGTGATGTTCGGTAATCCGGAGACGACGACGGGTGGGCGGGCGCTGAAGTTTTATTCTTCGGTCCGGATCGATATCCGGCGGATTGGAGCGGTGAAGGAAGGGGACGTGATTGTGGGGTCGCGGACCAAGGTGAAGATTGTGAAGAACAAGGTGGCGGCTCCGTTTCGGGATGCGGAGTTCGACATTTTGTATGGTGAAGGGATTTCGCGGGAAGGCGATACGCTGGACCTGGCGGTGCTGCACAATATCGTCGATAAGAGCGGGGCGTGGTACAGCTTTCAGGGGGAACGGATTGGGCAGGGGCGTGAGAATGTGCGGAACTTCCTGAAGGCCAACAAGGATGTGTTTGGGCGGATCGATACGGAGCTGCGGGCGAAGATGGGAATTGTTGCGGTGAATGTGCCGTTGCCGGCGGTGGGGGAAGATGGGGCGGAACAGGCTGTGGCTGCTGTGAAGGGGAAGGGTAAGGCTTAGAGGCAAAGGCGTCCTCATGCCGGACGGGCAGCACTTCGTGGGGTTTTGGACGCTCCGCGTGTTTTGTTTTGCGGGTGGGGATTTTTGTTGGGCTAAGCGGGTATGCTTTTCTTGATGCATACGGTGAAGGCAATTTATCCAGGGACGTTCGATCCGCTGACCAATGGTCATCTGGATTTGATTGCGCGCGGCGCGAAGATTGTGGATGAACTGGTGGTGGCGATTCTGCGGAATTCCGAGAAAGGGACGCCGCTGTTTAGCGTGCCGGAACGGGTGGAGATGATTACCGAAGCGGTGAGCGATCTGCCGAATGTGACGGTGACGACGTTCAACGGGCTGCTGGTGGACTTTGCGCGGGAGCAGGGTGCGCGGGCGGTGCTGCGAGGGATTCGAGCGATTTCCGACTATGAGTATGAATTTCAAATGGCAATGATGAATCGGAAGCTGGATCCGGAGCTGGAGACGCTTTTCATGATGCCGGCGGAGAAATATACCTATGTGAGCTCGCGGCTGATCAAGGGCGTGTTTCGGCTGGGGGGGGATGTGACGGCGCTGGTGCCGGCGCTTGTGATCGAACGGCTGAAGGCGAAGGGGCCTGTGGAGTGACTTTAGAAGAAGAGTTTGGGCAGATCGATATTTATGTTTTCGACCAGATTTTGCGGGGGAATCTGCGGGGTGACATGCGGGTGGTGGACGCCGGGTGTGGGTATGGGCGGAATCTAGTGTGGCTGCTGCGGAATGGGGCCGAGATGTTTGGGGTGGACCTGCAGGCGGAGGCGGTGGAGCATGTGCGGTGGGTGTCGAGGGAGCTACGGCCGGAGTTGCCAGCGGAGAATTTTACAGTGGCGGCGGTGGAGGATATGCCGTTTGGGGATGGGTTTGCGGATGCGGTGATTTGCAACTCGGTGCTGCATTTTGCGCGGGATGAGGCGCATTTTCTGGCAATGGTGACGGAGCTTTGGCGGGTGCTGCGGGTGGGTGGGCTGTTGTTTGTAAGGCTGGGGTCGCGGATCGGGATGGATTTCCCGATGGTGCGGAAACATATTTACCGGATTGGGGATGGGTCGGAGTGGTTCCTGGTGGATGAGGGGGTGCTGCTGCGGATGACGGAGCAGATGAATGGGGTGATGGTGGATGCGTTGAAGACTACGGTGGTGCAGGATCATCGGTGCATGACGACGTGGGTGTTGCGGAAGCGAGGGTAGGGGCGGGCGGCGCATCATCTTGAGTTCTGAGGATCTTGGACGAAGGGCCCGGGGCTAAAGCCCGGACTACTTTGAGAGCAGTTTCGTGGGGCTGAAGCCCCACGCTAATCCGGACAAGGCGAGCTTAGCGGCGGAGTTTGCGGAGGAAGAGGAGGATGCCGGTGAGGGAGAGGAAGGCGGTGAGGAGGCCGGAGGCGCAGACGAGGAGGCGGAGCGAGAGGTCGGCGAGGGCGGAGTCGGCGGTGCGGGACTCGTGGATGGCTTTGAGCCAGGTGGTGGTGGTGTCGGCGGGGGTGGTGCCGGTGGGGAGGGTGAGGGTTTGGGCGGGGAAGCCGGGGGACCAGAGGATCTGGGTGTTGCCGAGGCGGTCGGCGTCGCGGGTGGAGCGGACGCGGTAGAGCCATTGGCATTGGTAACGGTTGTAGCTTAGGAGGCGCTCTTCTTTGACGGTGAAGGCATGGCGGGTGGCTTCGGCGGCCATGCGGGTGCGGGCTTCGGCGAGGGCCTGATGCCAGGGGAGAGGCTGGTCTGATTGCTGGTCGGGTGCGGGGCAGGGTCTCGAGGGGAGTGGGGTTGGGGCGGAAGCGCCGAGGGCGTGGAGGATGGGGCGGGCTACGGCGGGGAGATTGAAGAGGACACCGGTCCAGGCGAAGAGGAGCAGCATGAGCCAGAGGTAGAGGGCGGGGGCTCGGTGGAGGTCGTAGAGGCGCTTGAAGGGGCCGCGGGTGAGGCGGATAAGCCAGGAGGGAAGCCAGCGGGCGGGGAAGCGGCGGATGCGGGTGGAGATGGTTTCGACGGTGCGGTGAGTGGGGGGGGAGGTGAGGTAGAGGCCGATGAAACAGTCGATGGTCCAGAGGAGGGAAGCCAGGCCGAGGAGGAGGGCGCCGACGGTGTCGAGGGCGAGGTCCTGGTGAAGCTCGTAGATGAAGGGCATGATGGAGCGGGCGCCCTGGTGGAGGCCGGTGTAGCGGCGGGAGCCGAGGACGCGGGCGGTGTAGGGATCGGCGTAGACCTGGCCGTCGTGTGGGTTGGGAGCGTGGGGTTTGGGGTCTAGAAAGTAGACGAGGGGGGAGTCGGGTTTGGTGGAGAGGTCGAGGGTGTCGACGTTGGCCCAGGGGTAGGCTTGCTGGACGGCTTCGAGGACCTGGATGGGGTCGGCGCGGAGGGTGGTGTGGGGGGGGAGGGTGAAGAGGGTGGGGGCTAGTAGGCGTTCTAGTTGGGGGTTGAAGGCGAGGAGAGAGCCGGTGAGGCCGACGATGGTGAGGAAGGTGGCGAGGAGTAGGCCGTTGATGCGGTGGGTGAGGAGGAAGAGGCGGCGGTTTGTCATGCGGTTGCTACGGGGGGCATTTGGTGAGGATAATTGAGAATTAGAAACAGGAACGCGGATAAGGGCGGATCAAGGCGGGATGATGGCGGATAGGGCGATTGGGCGGGGGACGGGCGACAACGTAGAGGCGTGGGGGGCTGACGAACGAAGAACAAGCAACGGCAAGAATAAGCAACAACAAAAGCCAATACGGAGATTCTTCGCTCCGCTCAGAATGACGGCGTTTTGTTTTTGGGATGACCGGGGTTTCGTTGGATCGAGCAGACTGCTGGACTTTTATTTGAAGCGGGGGACCATGAGGGACCAGTCTACGCCGGGGGTGCCGGCCTGGTTGGTTTGGAGCATGACGGTGCCGTTGGGGTTGACGTAGGTGTTGTCGTACTGGTTGCTGGCGCGGACGGTCTGGCCGGTGGCGGTGTTGGTGAAGTCGTTGTAGTCGCCGTTGTGGGCTGCGGCGGCCTGGGCGGATTGGTGGGTGGCTTCGGCGCTGGCGTGGGCTGCTGCCATGCCGGAATCGTAGCGGGCTTTCTGGGCGGCCATGAGGTCATTGCCGCGTTGGATTTGGGCGTTGCGATTCTGATCGATGATCTGGGCGTTCTGGGCCAGTTGCTGATCGCCCTGTCGCTTGAGGCGTTGGATCCAGAGGGGATTTTCCTTGAGGTTGAAGATCTGGGTTGAGGCGAGTTTGTCGAGTTCGCCGGCGGGGGCGTAGAGGAAGACGAGCTCCTGGGAGGAGCATTGGTGGGATTGGTTGCCGGCACCGCCGGCGAAGACCATGCGGTCCTGCTCGCAGAGGACGATGGCACCGACGAGGCCTTCCATGGGGCGGCCGTGGGCTTCAAAGGCGACTTTGACCTGGGCGGTGTCGACGTTGAAGCGGTGCTGGTGGAACTGGCTGTCAGGGGACATGGCGGCGAACTGTTGCTGCTGCCGGCGGAACTGCTGTGCTTCCGTCTCGAGTGCCTGGAAGGGTCCTTCGCCTGTGATGTGCATGTTCTGGAGGTCCAGATGAGGGAGGACCATGGTGCGGACGAACTCGACGGCACCGGCGGGGGAGCTTTGCTGGCAGCCCTGCTGCTGGTTGCGGGCGGCCATGCTGCGGTCTGAGGTGGCCATGGTCATGAGGTGCGGGAGGGAAAGCATGCCGTAATCGCCGGAGGGAGACTGGAGGGCGAAGACGGGGCTGAGGCCGGCGAGGGCACAGGAAGAGCCGTGGATGACGCCGCCACCCCAGGACCAGCCGGCGGGGATGGTGAGGGTGGCGTAGGGCATGCCGAAGGCGGGGTCTTCGATGTCGTGGGGCTGGGTGGGGGTGAAGGAGGTTGGTTGGCTGTGGGCCTGAGTTGGGTGCGGGGTGGGGCCTTGCGGGGTCTGGGTGGGGGAGTAGGCTTTCTGGCCGGCGGCGTTGCAGGCGAGGGTGGCGGCGCAGAGGGTGAGGAGGGCGATGTGGAGGGGTTTGAGGGTTTGGGTGGTCATGAGGGTCTCTGAGGGATATTGCGTGATTGGTGGGGAAAGCCCTCATGATGGATGGATATTTCGGGGAGAATCCCCACGATGACTCGCCTGCGGCTCGTGATCATGGGGCACCCAATGCGCTGCTGGGTCGGGGCGGGTGAAGTCGATGAAGGCTTTTGTGGGATGTGATTGGGCGCGTGACGACCCCAGGTCACGCGATGAGGCCGCGTGGCCTGGGACACCCCATGCGCTGTGAAGGGAGGCAACGGCAAACGCAGAGCCCTACGGGATGACAAAAGGTCCGGTGGGGTTAGTTGGTGGGGGCGTCGGGGTCGGTGTAGGGGGCTAGTTTGATGAAGATGGGTTTGACTTCAAAGGGCATTTTGTCGGAGGGGGAGAGGGTGGGCTCGTAGACCTTTTTGAGGGTGATGACCTGGTCGGTCCAGGGGTCGAAGCGGAGGAAGCTAGCGAGGGGTTCGGCGGCTTGCTGGTCGAGATTTTTGGGGTCGAGGTGGTCGCCGCGATTGAGGAGGGCGGCCAGGTAGGGCTGGCCGGCGGGGTCGAGCAGGGAGTCGCCGAGGAGGGGCTGGTTGAGGGCTTTGAGGCCGGACTCGCGGGCGAGGAGCTGCTGGAGGTAGAGGCCGAAGAAGCGTTGGGAATCGACGAGCTGGGGTGCGGCGAGGAGCTCGACAGCGCGCTTGGCGGCCTGCTGGTTTTCTTCGTCGGAATGATGCATGGGGAGGCGGCGGAAGGCGAGGTTGTCGGCAAAGAGGAGGGTGTCGGTGAAGGCGAAACGGGTGTCGAGATGGTGGCCGGAGAGGATGTGGGCAAGCTGGAAGGCGAGCAGGACGTTGAGGTTGCCGAGCTGGTTTTCACCGGAGGCGGAGGTGACGGAAGCGGTGTCGATGAGGGACTTGGAGAGGACGATGGTGTTTCCGACGGAAAAGGACTCGAGCGGCTGGGTGAGGAGGGTGCGGACGCGGATGGGGGCGGTGATAGCGATCTGGTTGTAGGCGAGGATGTTGTTGACGAGGGCTTCAAGGGTTTTGTCGAAATCGGAGGGGGCGTCTAGGAGGCCGACGGAGAAGAGGCGCTCGATGACGTTGTCTTCCGCCTGTTTGGTGAAGTTTTTCTGTTCCTGGAGGGGGGTCAGGTCGGCGGCGTCGTTGGAGACGTCGGTGGCGCCAACGACGGTTAGCTCTGTTTGCTCGGCGGCGGCTTTGGGGAGGTTGAGGACGTAGCCCCAGATGTCCGAGGTGGATTTGAATTTGAGGGTGGAGGTAGGGGACTTGGGGTCGACCTGATCGACGTAGAAGGAGGTGGGGAGCCAGAGGCCGGGCTGGACGGCGGTGCGCCAGGAGTCGAAGTGGTAGTACTCGGCGAAGTTTTTCTCGCCGCCGGCGAAGTCGCCGTTGAAGCGGACGACAGAGCCACCGGTGGTTTCAATCCAGATGCGGCCCAGGAAGCGGCCGCGGGCGTTTTTGTGCACGGGGCGGACGTCAAAGACGGCGGTGGGGACGGTGCCGAGGAAGTCCTGGCGGACGAAGGTGAACTGGTAGGTGTTGCGGTCGAAGGAGTTGGAGTCCATGAGGAGCATCTGGACGAAGCCCTGCTCGGAGAACTCGAGGTGGAGGCCGGAGGAGGTGGTGCCGAGGAAGGAGTCGCCGGAGGACTTGAAATGGCCGAGGAGGGATTTTTTCTTTTCGGGGGTTTTGTAGCCGTTGACGTCGATGACTTTGCCGAACTCGACGCGACCAAGGAAATGCTGGTCAGAGGCGGGGACCTCACGCATGACGGGGTCGGGGCGCATGTTCTGGATGTAGGTTTCGACGACGGGCGCGCGCTGGCGGACGACCTGGATGACCTTGCGCTCGTTGGCGATGGCGCGGTCGACTAACCCGGATTGGGTGTCCTGCGAAGCGGCGAAGGGGGCTGCGGTGAGGAGGAGGAGGAGGGTGGCGAGGTGATTTCGTGTCATGTATCCCCTTTTTGGGGTTGTGGGTTAGGGTTGCCGAAAACCTTTGGGGTGTCTATGACAGTGTCAGGGGAGGGGGGTGGAGGTGTCTAGGGGAAAGTTGGGGGAAAGTTTTGGGGAGGGTTGTGGAAGGGGGTTCGGTTTAGGATAAAGGGATGGCGATGTTGACGGAACGGATTGGGCGGATAGAGGTTTCAGCGACGATGGCGATCACGGCCGAGGCGCTGCGGTTGAAGGCAACGGGGATTGACCTGAGCGATTTTGGAGCGGGTGAGCCGCACTTTGAGACGCCGCGACACATCAAGGATGCGGCGATTGCGGCGATCAACGCGGGCAAGACGCGATATACGGCGGTGGCGGGGACGCCGGATGTGCGAAAGGCGATTTGTGCGCGGCATGCGGAGGATTTCGGCACGAACTATACGGCTGAGGAATGTGTGTTTACGACGGGTGGGAAGCTGGCACTGTTCAATGCACTGCAGGTGCTGTGTGAGCATGGCGATGAGGTGATTTTGCCGGTGCCTTATTGGGTTTCGTATAAAGACATCATTCAGTATGCGGGGGGTGTGGTGAAGCTGGTGGAGTCTGCCGAGAGTGAGAATTTCCGGGTGACGGCGGGGATGATCGAGGCGGCGATGACGGGGAAGACGAAGGCGATTATTTTGTGTTCGCCGAGTAACCCGTCAGGGGCGGTGATGGCGAAGGAGGATATTGCGGCGATTGTGAAGCTGGCGCATGAGAAGGGTGTGTATGTGCTGCTGGATGAGTGCTATGTGTACCTGACGTTTGAGGGGGAGCCTTATAGCGGGGCTTCGCAGACCGAGTGCAAGGAGCATGTGGTGGTGCTGGGAAGCTTGAGCAAGACGTATGCGATGACGGGCTGGCGGGCGGGCTTTGCGCTGGGGCCGAAGGCGATTATTGGGGCGATGGGGAAGTTGCAATCGCAGAGTACGAGCAGCGCGGCTGCGTTTGTGCAGGTGGCTAGCGCGGTGGCGGTGAGTGCCTCGCAGGATTGTGTGAAGGAGATGCGGGCGGATTATGTGAAGCTGCGGGATCGGGTGCTGGCGGGTTTTGCGGGGATTCCGGGGTTGACTTGTACGGTGCCGCAGGGGGCGTTCTATGTTTATCCGAATGTGAGTGCGTTTATGAAGGGGGGGCTTACGGCGGGGGAGATTGCGGCGAGGCTGCTGAGTGAGGCGCATGTGGTGGTGGTGCCGGGGGAGGCTTTTGGGACGGGGGAGCATATCCGGTTGAGCTATGCGGTGAGTGCGGGGGTGATCGATGAAGGGGTGGCGAGGATGAAGGGGTTCTTTGCGGGGTTGTAGGGTTGTGGGTGGTTCGAGCTGAAGGGCAAGGGCAAACGCAGATCCCTACGGGATGACAAACAAAAGGGCAACGGCAAAGGCAAAAGCAGATTGCCTTCGGGAATGACAAAAGTGGGAATGACAAAGTGGGAATGGCAAAAAATGTAGTGGGACTTTTGAGGTAGGGGTGTGGTGCTTTGGTTTGGGCGGTGGTGTTCTAGGATGGAGGTCTATGAGTGAGACGGTACGTTTTGCGCCGGTGATTCTGGCGGGCGGGAGTGGGACGCGATTCTGGCCGCGGAGCCGCAGGGCTCGGGCGAAGCAGGTACTGGCGCTCGATGGGGAGCAGACGATGATTCAGCAGACGCTGGCGCGACTGCTGCCGGTGGCTGCGGCCGAGGACGTCTGGGTGGTGACGAATGGGTGGCTGGACAAGACGATTGCGGAACAGATGCCGACGTTGCAGGCGAAACATATCGTGAAGGAGCCGGTGGCACGCAATACTGCACCGGCTTGTGCGTTGACGGCGTTTTTGCTGGAGAAGGATGAACCGGAGACGGTGATCGGGATTTTTCCGAGCGACCACGTGGTGGCGGATGGGGCGCGGTTTGCGGAGGTGATCCGGGCGGGGATCAAGCTGGCGGCCGCGGGGGAGAATATCGTGGTGCTGGGCGTGCCGCCGACGCGGGTGGAGACGGGGTATGGGTATATCGAGCAGGGGGCCAGTGTGGCGGGGGAGATTTCGTCGCGGCGGGTGAAGCGATTTCGGGAGAAGCCGGACCGGCATACGGCTGAAGGCTTTATCAATGCGGGGAACTTTGCGTGGAATGGGGGGATTTTTTTGTGGAGTGCGGGGACGCTTTGCAAGGCGATTCGGGAACATGCGCCGGATATGGCTCCGCTGATTGAGAAGATTGTGGCGGCGTGGGGGACGGAGGATTTCGAGCGGGTGTTTGCGGAGGTTTATCCGGAGGTGGAGAGTATTTCGATCGACTATGCGGTGCTGGAACGGCGGTCGGCGAAGGGGGAGATGCGGTCGAATATTTATTGTTTGCCGGCGGACTTTGGGTGGAACGATCTGGGGTCGTGGGCTTCGCTGCATGAGCATTTAGGTTCATGCGACGAGGACAATGTGGTGGATGGGATGGCGGATGGATTGGTGGCTATCGAAAGCGAAGGGAACTATGTTTATGCGCCGGGGAAGATGGTTGCTTTGTTAGGGGTGGATCACCTGGTGGTGGTGGAGACGGACGATGCGATTTTGATTACTACGCGGGAGCGGAGCCAGGATGTGAGTAAGGTGGTTCGGCAGGTGCATGTAGGGTTGGGGCGGGAAGAGTTGATTTGAAGGAGCTGTTGAACTGTTTTACGTTTTCCGTTGACCGTTGACCGTTGACCGTTGACCGTGACTGTAATGGTGGCTGGTGAACTTACTATCTGGTAGATGCGATATGAGGAGTCAGGTTTATGAGTGCTGTGAAGTTTGGGACGGATGGGTGGCGCGGGATTATTGCGGATGACTTTACGCATGAGAATGTGCGGGTGGCGGCGCGGGCGATTGGGCATTATGTGATTGGGCATGAGGGCGCGGATAAAGGGGTTTGTATCGGGTGGGATACACGGTTCAAGTCTGCGGTGTTTGCGCGGGTGGTGGCGGATGTGCTGTGCGATGCGGGGATTCCGGTGTGGCTGGCGGACCGGGTGACGCCAACACCGGCGCTGAGCTACGCGGTGCGGGAACGGGGGGCGGCGGGTGGGGTGATGATCACGAGCAGCCATAACCCAGCGGAGTGGAACGGGGTGAAGTACAAGGCGAGCTATGGGGGGTCGGGGAAGCCGTCGATCATTGCGGCGATCGAGGGTTATCTGGATAAGCCGCTGCCGGCGATTCCGGGTGGGTCGATTACGGAGGTGGACTTTCTGCCGACTTACGTGGCGGCGATTGAGAAGTTTGCGGATCTGGCGGCGATCAAGGCTAGCGGGTACAAGCTGCTGATCGACGTGATGTACGGGGCGGGCAGCGGGGTGTTGGCGGGTGTGCTGGAACGGGCGGGGGTGCCGTTTGTGGAGATGCGGGCGGAGATGAACCCGGCGTTTCCGGGGATCAATCCGGAGCCGATTTTGCCGCATATCCGCGAGACGCAGGTGCGGGTGGTTGCGGAGAAGTGCGATGCGGGACTGGTCACGGATGGGGATGCGGACCGGATTGGCGCAGTAGATGAGCATGGGAACGTGGTGGACGCGCACAAGATTTTTTCGATTCTGCTGGAGTGGCTGCTGAAGCGCAAGGGCTGGGAAGGGGATGTCACGCGGGCGTTCAATACGACGAAGATGCTGGACCGGATCGCGGCGAAGTATGGGCGGCGGCTGCATGAGCACGGGATCGGGTTCAAGTATGTTTGCGACCTGATGCTGACGGAGAATATTTTGATTGGCGGGGAAGAGAGTGGGGGAGTGGGGATCTCAAGGCATCTGCCGGAGCGGGATGGGCTGCTGAATTCGCTGCTGCTGGCGAATGTGATGGCGGATGAGAAGAAGACGCTGGGAGAATTGGTGGCGGCGTTGCAGGCGGAGTATGGGGAGCATCAGTATGGGCGGATCGATATGCATATCGATGACAAGTTGAAGGCTAGTGCGATTGCGCGGGCGGGTGCGGTGCGGGCGGGGGACGAGTTTGCGGGGATGAAGGTGCTGCGGGTGGAGACTTTGGATGGGATCAAGTTCTTTCTGGATAATGGGCAGTGTACGGGGGAGAAGGCGGCGGAGACGTGGTTGTTGCTAAGAGCTAGTGGGACGGAGCCGCTGCTGCGGGTCTATTGTGAGAGCTGCTCGGTGGGTAGTGTGGAGAAGGTTTTGGGGGTTGCGAAGGCGTTTGTGCTGGCGGGGTGAGGGTTGGGTGCATCCTATGGATCTGTGGCGGAGGCCGGGGCTAAAGCCCATCTTGGCCTTGGGATGTAATTCGTGGGGCTGAAGCCCCACGCTTCCACCGGTTAGAAAAGAGACAGGCGGGTATGGGATGAAGGTTGTTTGCAAGGGTTTGTTGTTCGATATGGATGGCGTGCTGATCAATTCTGCGAATAGCGGGACGCGGTGCTGGCGGGTCTGGGCGGCGGAGTATGGGTTGGAAGGGGCTGCGGAACGGAATCTGCCGCATGGCGTACGGGCGGTGGATATCATGCGGATGTGGGTGCCGGGGTGGGCGGAGCTGGGGGTGGACGCGCCGGAGATCCGGGACGGGTTGCGACGGATCGAGGACCTGGAGATTGGTGATGCGGCGGAGCTGAAGGTGCTGCCGGGAGTGCGGGAATTGCTGGGTGCGCTGCGTCCGGAGGAGTGGACGATTGTGACTTCGGCCTCGCGGCGGTTGCTGGAGGGGCGGCTGGCGGCGGCGGGGTTGCCGTTTCCGGACCGGATTGTCACGGCGGACGATGTGGTGAAGGGGAAGCCTGATCCGGAGCCTTACCGGAAGGGTGCGGAGCTGCTGGGTTTCGCGTCGAGCGAATGCGTGGTGGTGGAGGATGCGCCGAGTGGTGTGGGGGCTGGGCTGGCGGCAGGGAGCAAGGTGCTGGGCGTGCTGGGGACGCATGCGGCGGAGGAGCTGAAAGCGGCGGGGGCGGATTTTGTGGTGACGTCGCTGGCTGGGGTGGGATTGGCGCGGGTTGAGGGTGGTTTGGAACTGGAGTTTGAGGAGATTTAGGTCCGGGCGGCGGGCGGTAGCGTGGTAGGATTTGCGCATTATGTACGAGGTGGTTTGAATGCGCGTTGTCTGTCTGGCTGGTGCTTTGGGCTTCGGGATGAGTCTTGGTCTGGCGGGGTGCAAGACGGCGGCGGCTCCGGCGCCTGGGGTTACGCCTACGGTTGGGCTGCGGTCGCCGTGGGACGGGACGCCGCGGCAGCCGACGGCTGTGGCTTATGACTGTGGGCCGATGCTGCATGTGAGTGCGGATATCGCGGTAACTGGTGCGTTTGTGAACAAGAACGGGCCGGCGAGCGAAAGTGTGAAGCAGGCGGTGTATGCGGAAAGCTCGACGGCGCTGAAGGAGTTCAGCGACCGGGTGGCGCGGGCGGCGGATACGTACCAGAGCACGGGGAGCGACGAGGCGGCGGCATGCGTGGTGCAGATGGAGCTGGTGGCGGCGCAGGAACATGCGATGGATGGGTGGATGGCCTCGGCCGATGCGGTGAAGGAGCAGAACAAGGCTTTGCGGGCGGCGTCGATTGCTTACCTCAAGGTGCGGCCGGTGGGGCTGATCACCCCGGACAAGCAGGCGTTGATTGCGGCGTGGATGCTGGATATCGTGCGGCATGAGCGGGCTTACTACGAGAGCGAGAAGTGTGGGGAGAAGACGTGCGACAAGCGCGGGCATCGCGGGTTGGAGGAGGCGGATGCGGCGGTTTCGGTGGGGATTGTGGCAAACGATCATGGGCTGTTTTATGGGGGGTTGAGCCAGTACCGGACGGCGATCGGCGAGATTGACACGCGGGGGATGCTGCCTTATGACACGAAGGGGCGGTATGCGCTGAAATTCCACCTGGAGGCTGCGGCGGCGCTGGTGCAGATTGCGGAGTTTGGGGAGGATAACGGCGAGCCGTTGTATGGGTTCGACCATGGGAAGATTCATTTGTTGATCCGGAGCGTGACGCGGGGGATCGTGGACCCGACGCCTTATGAGCAGGCGAACAAGAATGCGCGGCAGATACTGCCGGGGACGCTGGAGCCGTGGGAGATTGGGTGGGCGTCGTTGTATGAGCGGCGGTTTCCCGACCCGGTGATTGCGGGATTGCTGCAGCAGATCGGCGGCAAGGGGGCGGATGAGTGGGGCGGGGCTCCGTGGGGCGCGGAGGAGGGTCAGTAGCGGGTGAGGAAGGCTTCGGCCTGGAGGAGGTCGGACTCGGTGTCTACGCCTATGGTGTCCTGGGTGACGGGGGCTACGTGGATGGGGATGCCGTGCTCGAGGAAGCGGAGTTGCTCAAGGCGCTCGGTGAGTTCGAGGGGTGTGGGGGCAAGGGTGTGAAAGTGGTTGAGGGCGGCGGCGGTGTAGGCGTAGAGGCCGATGTGTTTCCAGATTTGGGGGTTGGTTTGGTCCCGGTCATATGGGATGGTGGCGCGGGAGAAGTAGAGGGCTCGGTTTTGGGTGTCGGTGACTACTTTTACGGCGTTGGGGTTGTGGAGGTTTTCTGGCGTGCAGGGGACTTTGAGGGTGGTGACCTGGGTGGCGGTTGAGGTAAAGGGGGCGAGGAGGGCGGAGAGGTGAGTGGGGAGGAGGGTGGGTTCGTCGGCCTGGAGGTTTACGTAGATTTCAGCGGGGTGAAGGCGGGCTACGGCGTGGACGCGGTCTGAGCCGGAGGGCAGGGCGGGGTCTGTCATGACGGCGGGCCAGTGGTTTTGGCGGCAAAGGTCGAGGACTTCGGGTGAATCGGCGGCGATGAGGATCTGGTCGAGCTCGGGGCAGGCGCGGGCGGCGTCGTAGACCCAGGCGAGCATGGGGCGGCCTGCGATGAGGCGGAGGACTTTGCCGGGGAGTCGTGTGCTGGCGAGGCGGGCGGGAATGACGGCAAGGACGCGGGGCATGTCTTTACGGTAACCGATAGGGCGGGTTATCATCGAAAGAGCGGCCTGGGTGGGTGTGATCCGGAGCGGCTTCTCGTTGACACCATGGCGGTGTAGCTCAGATGGTTAGAGCGACGGACTCATAACCCGTAGGTCGACAGTTCGATTCTGTCCACCGCCACCAAACCCTGCTGCGTAGAAGCAGGACCAGAAACGTGGGCGTCTCTGGCCCGTCTTACGAACTAACGCGAACGCAAAGCTGCCATCGGAGGTGCAAGGTGCCGGGACACGGGATAGTAGGGATGATTGGGGTCTGGCCTGGGTGCGGGTCTGGACACGGGTATGGGCGGAAGGTGGGTCGTTTGCATGCGGGCGACTTTCTCTGTCAAGGCAAGCGAGATGAGGTGGTTGAGGCTGGTGCCCTCGGCTTTGGCAAGGTCTGTCGCTTGCTCACGGAGGGTAACAGGAAGGCGAAGAAGAAAACCGGGGCGTAATGCGTGACTCATGGAGTCACCTCCTCCAAATCGCGTAAAGAACTCTGCTGCGACTTTGGTAGTTACACTCTGCATGGCGGGGTGGTGGGATGGCAATGGCGAAAATGGGTAATCCGTCGTGTACTTAACAAAGCCTTGGGGGGCGGGTGGGCTAGATGGCCTGGGCCTGGATAAAGACGACGCCGGTGTAGGTGGCGGCGGGGAGCTGGGTCTGGTTGGTGCAATCGATGTAGAGGGTGAGGGTGCCAGCACCGGTGCTGTTGCCGCTGAGACTCAGGTTGCTGAGCAGGGTGACGGCGGAGTTGCCGGAGCTGAAGGGACTGGTGCCGGTGAAGTAAGCGGAGGTGGTTCCGAAGACGGCGTAGACGGCGGAGGAGGGGATATTGACGGCGGGGGAGCCGCCGGAGAGGGCGGCGGTGCTGCTGTTGAAGTAGGCGTAGAC